>NZ_CANKYS010000005.1 GCF_947488025.1 uncultured Nocardioides sp.
TACCTCTTCGACGTACTCCCTGACATGACTCCATCCTTCCCAAGGAACGGAGTCTCCGGACTCGCCGGGGCGGTTCACCAAGATTGGCTGGACCGAAGATGGAGCGCTTGGAGTGATCCAGCTTGAGGTCGTCTCTCCCGGGCACGACGTAGAGCCCCAGATCGTCCTGAACCACAGTGGCTGGGCAGCATACGGGGGACGCCTTCCGACCGGTGTCAGCAAGGCCCGGGTCACGAACTACAGCAAGGACGGCGGCGGGCACGCTGTGATTGTCGAACGCTTCGACGGACTCTCTGTCGCCATCGACGCCGCAGCCACCTGGGGCAACAACGCTGCGCCCGGCTCGCCACCCACAACCGACCTTCCAGGGGTCAAGAAGCTGGTCCAACTCGCAGCAGACCCCGCACTGACCCTCCCGAAACTGTGACCTGACCTGACACCCGAGCCTCCACTGACCCAGGACCGGTCAACGGGTGATGCCCGGCTCGCCGTGGTGCGGCTCGGCCGCGACCTGGTCGCCACCAGCTCAGTCAGCGTCGTGAAGAGCGACCTGTGCCGCAAGCCGAACCGCCACTGGTGAAGCCGCGGGACGGCGCGCTCGTCGCTGCTCAAGGGTCCCGGATGACCCGTCCGGTGAGGTTCTCGGTGACGGCTCCCCATCCGGCACGTGACACGCGATCCCATCGCGGCTTCTCTGAACCTGAGTGTCCGCACAGGCTCAAGGACGTTGCGTATGCTCAGGTTCGTCGCAGAACCGTCAAAATTCGCGCGAACTTCTAAAGAGCGGCCTCGATGGCCTCGTTGGTGTAGTAGAGCTTCTTCTCCAGCGGGTGGAGCACCGTCTGGACCTTGTAGGTCGCGTCTCCGATGCACCACAGCGCGCGACCCTTGTCCTGCATCGCCCATCCGGAGACGAGGTCCTGGGCGATCGGGCCGAGCCCGAGCATGGAGTCGAGCTCGCGGGCGACACGGGGCTTCTGGGCGCCGAGGATCTTGATGTCGGCCAGCTCGAGGAGGTCCTTGGCGATCATCGCGGCCTGGGAGTCAGCGTCGCCGACCGAGAGCAGGTCGGAGGGCTTGTGGAGGTTGCAGAACTGGATGTCGCCGCCCTTGCCGGCCATGCCGCGGGAGAGCCGCAGGTCGGCGTCGAAGCTCGCCACCGCGGCGGTTCCCAGACGCATCTGCTTCCAGACCTCGTCGCGGACGACGATGCGCAGGTCGCCGGGCTCGGCGATCTCTCGCAGCCCGCGGCCCCAGGAGTTCATGCACAGCAGGGCGATGCCCACCGCCTCGTCGCCCAGGCCGTCGAGCCGGGAGAGGCTGAACGACTGGATCGGGGCGCGCCAGTCGACCTCGATGTTCGTGAAGTCGTCGAAGAGGCCGGCCAGGGTGCCGGTGACCAGCTCGCCGAGCGCGTTGCGCAGCAGCCGGGTCTCGTCGACGAACTGGCGGGTGTTCGCGTACTCGCAGGCGCGGACGAGCTCCTCGGTGGGGTTGCGCAGCAGGTCCCATAGCCGCGGGATGGTGGTCTCCTGGAGCACTGTGTGTCCGGCGGCGTAGCCGGTGAGGATCGCCAGGGCGTTGCGGACGACGTCGCTCTCGTCGGGGCCGAACGGCACCCGCCGCTCGTCGTCAATCTTCATGGACCCGACCAGGCCGCGGACCAGGACAAGCCAGCGCTTGAAGATGATCGTGGTGCGCCGCTGGGCCTCCTCGGCCGAGAGCTTCTCCCAGCCGTCGCCGAGCGGGCCCATGGACAGCGGGTTGACCCGGGCCCAGAAGCCGGGGGCGATGACGAAGGGGTCGACACCGAGCGCGCGGCACAGGGACTCGTACTCGTCCTTGACGTCGCCCGTGACCAGGGTGCGGTAGCCGAAGGGCATCATCCGGGTGCAGAACGCCTTGGTAGTGCCGGACTTGCCGCTTCCCGGTTTGGCGAACTGGAAGATGTTCGGGTTGGTCGCCGGCACGTGGTCGCACAGCACCCAGCCGAACGGGTCGCAGTAGAACGAGCCGCCGGAGAGCTGGTCGACGCCCATCTGCGCCCCGGTCGGGGGCAGCGCGGGCGCGGAGACGAACGGCCAGAACACCGGCGCCTGGTCGCTGGTCATCCGCCAGGCCTGTGCCGGGGCTTTCGCGGCCACCCAGCCGCGGCCACGACGGGCGGCGCCGCGGCGGGCGGAGTATTTGAAGATCCGGGGCTCCTTGGCCTCCGGCTCGAGGGCGGGGATCGTGGGCAGGTCGTGACCGAAGTCCGACAGCAGGGCGGCCATGTCGCGGCCGCCACGGCGGTTGCGCCGCGTGGTGGTGGTCATCAGGCGTCTCCGCTCCGGGTCAGGCTCGCGCCGAGCGGGATGGTCGAGGCGGCGAACCCGGTGTCCTGGGCGAGGTCGAGGCGCAGCGGCGCGAACCCAGCGCGGCGGACCGAAGCGTCCAGTCGTCGGCCGAACTCGGTGATCCGCAGCGTCTTGGGGACGGTGACCGTGCACACCGCGTAGGGGCGGCTGAGCGAGTTGCCGCGGGCCAGCTTGGCGTCGAGACCGCGGGCCTTGTGGGCTTCGTCGCGCTGCTTGGCGCGTGTCTTGCGGCCGAGCTTCTCGTTCATGCCCTCGGCCAGGTCGGCGGCCCACTCGGCGTTGCCGGACTGCCGGTCGGCCTTGGACTGGGACACGATCGGGTAGGCGACCACGAACGAGCGCCGCTCCCCCGACTCGCTGGGGGTGAGGATCGGCGCGAGTGCGCCCATCGCCACGCCGCGGGTGGGCAGCTTGATGGTCGCGCTGACCGAGTTCCAGGCGTCGTGGCTGTAGTGCCGCACCGTCGCGTCGGCGCCCGAGGGGCCAGCCAGCGCCCAGGGGACGTCGGCGTTCACGCCCGGGTCCTTCTCGCGCATGGCCAGGGCCTCGACGATGCCGGCCCGGTCGCCGGGAGCGAACCCGGTCCGGCAGGCCAGGGCGAGCTCCGGTGAGGTGAGCCAGCGGACCGAGGTCATCCCGAGCGGGCCGCGCAGCTGGGCCTCGATCTCGGCCATGAGCAGGTAGAGCTCGCGGCAGCGTCCCTCGAAGCCGCCGCCGGACTCCTTGGCCGACCGGGCGATCCGGGTCTCGGGGACGACGATGGTCACGAACGTCTCGGTGCGCACCGACGCCTGGGTGAGGCCGTGGGCCAGGTCGCTGTTGACGACCTCGGACAGTTCGGGGGCGTTGGCCCTGCGGTGCTTGCTGACCCACAGGTCGCGTTCGGCGCCGTCCTCGGGGACGGTGCGGACCATGAAGAGAATCTCGTCGACCTTCTCGGTGCGGCCGGCGACGTCGAGGAGGCCGGCCAGCGCCTCGCCGTAGCGGTTGCGCTCCTCGGTGTCCTTCATGCCGATGCCCGGATGCACGATCGCGGCGGTGACTGCCCACGTCTTGGTCGCGTGATCCTGGATGACCGCGACGCGCTGCAGCTGCGAGCCATGCGGCGGGCCGTCGTGGATCTGGATCCCCTGCAGCACGCCGGGCAGGTCGGGGGTGTCGAGGTCCTCGGCCCGGCCCTGGGTGGCCTTGGCCTTAAACGAGGTCCAGCCGAGCAGCCCGCCGACGGCGTACGCCGTCGAGGCGAACACCCAGCCGGTGGCCGAGCGGCCCCGGACCGGCACCACGGTGATGGCCAGCAGGAAGAGCCAGACCAGGGCGAACAGGAACGCGGAGAACCAGGCTCCGCGGCTGATCGCCCAGAACGCCGGCAGGCTGGCCACCGCCAGGAACATCAGTTGGCCTCCGGAGAGGCCGAAGAACCAGCCGATGCGGTCGCGCTGGTAGTCGGCGTAGACGGTCATCGTCGGCTTCCTTCCGGGTCAATGAGGTCGTTGGGTGTCGTCAGGGGCTCGAGGCGGAGTGGGCGGCGCATCGCTACACCGCCACCGGGGGAATCCCGCCGGCAGCCGCGCCGGCACCACCTGCCCCGCCGGCCGCTCCCCCACCGCCGGCGGCCGGGGTCTTGGGGGCAGCTCCGGCTCCCCCAGCACCGCCCTGGCCACCGCCCGAGCCGCCACCAGGTGCACCGCCGGTGGGCAGTGTCGGAGGTGTCGGCGGAGCCGGTGGGGTCGGCGGGGTCGGCAGCGGCTGGTCGTCGTCGCCGCTGTTCTGCGAGCCGGGGTGCGTGCCGCCGCTCTGCCCGCCCGACTGGCCTCCGGACTGACGTCCACCCATGCCGCTGAAGTCGGGTCCGAAGGTGCTCTGCCCGACACCGGTCTGGTTCGTCTCGTCCGACATCAGCGAGGTGGCCTTGGCGCCGGCGGAGTTGATCCAGCCCATGCCGGTCGACAGCGCCTGCCCGACCGGGCCGAAGCTGCCGAGGAAGCCCTGAGTCGACTTGTTGAACCGGTCGCCGGTCGAGGCCTCGGCGCTCTGCTCACCCGAGGAGCGGCCATTGGCGTCCGTGGTCGACGCGGCCGACGAGCCACCGCTGGCACCGCCGCCGCCGAGCAGGCCCTGGAGGCCGCCCTGGATGGCCATGCCCTGCCGGAACGATGCCCCGCTGGGGGTGCCGGGGTCGACGAAGGCCAGGAGCTTGAACAGCGCCAGGGGTGCCACGACGCTGATCAGGATCGTCATCACCGACGGCAGGGCGGTGCCGAAGGCCTTGGCGGTGCCGTCGGCCAGGTGGGCGGCGACTCCGTTGGCGAACTGCACGCCAATCCCCAGCACCATCACCATCAGCACCGGGGTGAACGCCGCGGCGTGGAACCACCGCAGCGACTTCCAGAACCAGGAGCGGGTGAAGTCCGAGACCAGGCCCGCAGCTGAGAGCGGACCGGTGGCGGTCAGCACCAGCAGCGACGCGGCGCGGGCCAGGTAGACCAGGACGTGACCGATCGCGGCCAGCCACAAGAAGATCCCGAGGAAGGCCAGCGCAGTGGCCACGCCGGCGTCCGTGATGTCGTCGACGCCGAGTCCGCCCAGCGGATCCCAGTCGGGCCAGGTCTGCACCTTGAGCAGCGACTTCATCAGCGCCTTGGTGATCGCGCCGCAGGCCGCGACGATCATCACGCAGTAGCCGAACCAGCACGCACACACCACGACGAACTGGCCGGCGCCGATGAACGCCCGCGCAAGGCCCTTCCCGTCGCGCTTGAAGGCCGCGGCACCGAGCTGGACCGTCGCCAAGATGACCACCAGGGCGAGCGCGAGCCAGAGGGCGAAGGCGTAGACGTCCTTGCCGGGTCCGTCGGCGCGCAGGTCGGGTGTCAGGAACAGCTCGCTGAACGTGAGCACGATGCGCAGCACGAACAGGCCAGAGTTCCAGACCGCGAGCATCGCAGCGGTCCAGGCGTCGGCCGCGGCCTTGGCGATGACGTCCCCGATCGCCTCGAACGGGTTGGGGATGTCCCCAAGGCCGGGGATGCCGCCACCGAACAGGTCCCCCACGTTCGGGAGGCCCGGGATCCCGGGCAGGCCCGGGATCCCGGGGAGGCCGACCCCGGGGAGTCCGCCGTCGCAGATCGCGTCGAGGATGCCGCAGCCGTCCGGGAGCAGCCCGGTGGCGCCGTCGAGGACGTCCCCGGCGCCGTTGAGCAGGTTGCCGGCGTTGTCCTTGACCTCACCGGCGGCGTCTGTGCCGCAGTCGATCGGGTCCTTGGCGCAGTCGGCGGCGTCGCCGCCGAGGTCGCACAGCGCGTCGGGGCCGGGGCAACCCATCTTGACGTTGCGGGCTGGCATCTGGCCGGCGGCCGCGACCGGCGAGACCGCCGCCGAGGTGGCCATGCCTCCTGCCTTGCTGGCGGCCGGCCCTGCGGCCGCCGCGGCGGGCGGCTGCAGCGCGGTGGCGGCACCAAGGAGCGTGGTGAGGACGAGGACCGCCAGCGTGGCGATCCCCAGCCGGGTCAACCGGGCGGCGACGGCGGCGGTCACTGGGGTGCTCCGTTGATCGGGATCCAGCCGGCCTGCTTGTACTCAGGGGTGCCCGGCGCGACCGCCTTGGGTTGGCCCTCGGAGACCAGGTGGTTGATGTCCTCGTCACTGCCCTGGACCAGGCGCCAGTCCCCGACGCCGTCGACCTCGGTCCACCGCATCAGCTGGGTTCCGGCGTAGAGGCCGTCGCTGACCTTGCCGCCGGCGGTAGTGAGGGTGACGTAGCTGAGCAGGTTCACCGCGTAGTAGCCGGTGTCGAGCTGCTCAAGGGTGTAGGCGATCGGCGTCACGGCGTAGGACGCCGGCGGCGGGACGTCGCCTTCCTTCGGTACGCCGGCCTGCTGGCGGCGCAGCGCGACGGCATCGTGTGCGCGCTGCTCGAAGACCGCCTTGTCGTCGGGGTCGGCGTACAGGCCGGCCACACTGACTGCCTGGTCGTAGTCGAATCCGAGCTGTGCCTTGGCGACCTCGACTTGCAGCGCGACGGCGCCCAAGTCGGTCTGCGGGAACCGGGTCGGATGGCCGTCGACCAACTCTGCGCCGGTCGGGATCACGACGCCGTCCGCGGGAGCGGTCTCCGGGGCGACCTGCTCGACCGAGATGTTCTGCGCGCCCTGGCTCGAGGAGTCTCCGGAGGTCACGTCGATGCCGCCGTTGTCGTCGCTGCGGCTGCGCGCTCCGAGCCACACGGCGGTGGCCACCAGGACGGCGATCACCACCAGCACGCCCACACGCAGCAGGGTGGTGCGGGGCTCTCCCATCGGGCCGTGGATCCGGTTGCTCATCTCGTTGCGCATGTCAGCGCTCCCCTTCCGTGTCGCCGGGGTCGATGGGTTCGGTGGTGTCGTCGGCGGACCAGGTGAGCCAGCCCGCCTCGTGGGCGAGCTGGGTGCCGGGCCAGGTCGCGGGTGCGGGTGCCGGCGGGGTGCCGGGGGCGACCATCCAGCGGCCGCCGACCCACTGCATGCGCTCGCAGTGCGCGAAGGCGATCTGGCCCTCCGACTTGTAGGTCGCGCTGACCTTCATCAGCACGCAGACCGTCGTCCAGTCGGGGCCGTCGGTTCCCTTGACCAGCGCGGCGGCCGGCTCGAGGGAGACCGAGGCGCTGGGGTCCTTGACCTCGCCCATGCCGGTGCTGGAGAGGAAGGCCCGGACGCTGGCGGTGATCCACCAGTCCTCGGCGCGGACCCCGCCGGGCAGCGCCCAGGCGTTGTAGACCTCCTCGGCGGTGCTCAGGCTCATCGACTGCAGCACCGCGAGGTCGATCTGGGCGAGCTGGCCGATCGCGCCCTCCGGGGTGGGCGGGAACCCGGTCATCACGAACGCGGGTCCGCTGACGCCGGTCCCGGTCGGGATCTTGATCTCCGGCGCCTTGGCACTGGTGGTCTCGCCCGGGAAGGCGGCGCTCTCGGGCACGGTCAGCATCGGCTCGGCCGCGATGTCGTCGCGGTGCGCGGCACCGCGGGCCACCGTCGAGCGCTCGGTCTCCCCGGTGGCCACGCCGGTGTTCGCCCTGGCCTCGTCACCGATGCCGGCGATCGCCAGGTAGACCGCGTACGCGAGGCCGCCGAGCAGTAGCACAGCCACGGCGACGGCGGCGGCCAGGATGCCGAGCAGCCGGCGCCGGCTCCACTCGCTGGTGCCTTCTGCCTTCTTCGTGGCTGCGCGCCGCATCAGATGCAGCCCTTGCCGAGGATCCCGTTGAGCATCCCGGGGAGCACCAGGTAGGCGATCGCGCAGGCGAACACGACCACCACCGAGATCACGCCGACCTTGGAGGCGTGCGGCAGGGAGAACACTCGGCCGGCGATGATCGCGCCGATCGCGATGATGATGCCGAGACCGAACAGGACGATGACGCCCCACAGCACGTAGCTGGTGATCTCGTTGGTGGGGCCGACAGCACCCGGGGGCGCCTTCGGGCAGACAGCCATCACGGTGGTTGCGGTTGCGGTCATGACCTCCATGGGTGGACTTCCTTTCTGGGTTGCTGACCCCGGGCGGGTCAGGCGCTTTCGCTGGTGTCGGTGGGCAGATGTGCGGGCTCGAGCAGCTGACGTGCTGCCGAGATCAGGGGGGCCGGGACGGGTCGGGAGTCCAGGCCGTTGACCGCGAGCTCGCGGTCCTCGGGGATCTCCACGCACAGGTCCGCGGCCAGGGCGCGGCGGACGGCGGGGCCGCCGGCGTGCTCGAGACCGCGCGGCCACTTCTTGCGGCGGGGCCCGCGGACGGCGAGGACGATCTGCTCGGGCTGCCAGTAGCCGGCCAGCAGGTCCATGGCGACTCCGGCGCGACGCATCCCGGGGACGGTGGCGGTGGTGACCAGGACGATCTGGTCGGCGGCGCGGACGGCTTCGGCCATCCAGCAGTCGGTGGCCAGCAGCTGGCCGGCCTCCCAGCCGATGTCGAGAATGGTCAGCTGGGTCTCGTTCTGTGCCTCGGTGGGCAGCGGGACCTCTTCGACGCCGGCGAGGACCTCGCTGGCGCGCTCGAGCAGGACGTGGTCGCGCTTGCCCTGACGCCACTCCGTCGGGTGCAGGCCGAGCTCGGCGGTGCTCGCCGCGGCGAGTCCGGAGGCGGTGACCGAGCAGCACTCGATGACTCGGACCGGGGCGGCTGCCGCGAGGCCGGTGGCCAGGGCGACGGTGCTCGCGCCGACCGAGCCTGCGGATCCGATCACGGCGATGGTGTGCTCGCCGTCGGCCGGTGACCAGTTGTCCTCGGCGGCGGTGCCGCGGCCGCGGAGGCCCTTGCCGGCGCCGGGAGCGGTGCGGAACTCGCCGGCGTTCAGTGCGTGCCAGGCGCGCTTGAGCTCGTCGACGCCGAGCGGGCGGCTCGGGCTCTGGGTGCTCACTGGGCCTCCCCGAGGGTGCCGCGGCGGAACTCGAGCGCGGCGCGGACCTCGGCCGGGGTCAGGGTCGCCAGCTGCGCCTTCGCGGCCTGGACTTTGTGCAGCTGGGCGACGCAGCCGGTCAGCTGCTCGATCGCCTCGATCTCGCGGCCGGCGATAGCGAACAGCGCGGCGATCTGCTCCGGCGTCCGGGTCTCGCCGTCGTGGGTGTTTGTCATGGGCTTCACCACCTCCAGTCGCCTATGTGTCGCGGGGTGGCGCGTGCGATCACTTCCCGGCTTATTCGTCATGACCGAACTTCCTCGGGGCGGCCGCGGCGAGGGCGCGCACGGTGCGAGATCCGTGGCGACGGACGGTTGCCTCAGAGACCCCGATGCGGGGCGCGACCCGGCTGGACACCTCGTTGCTGAGCAGGCCGCCGTACCCGCGCGCCAGCCTGCGGGTCTCGACTAGGTCGGCCTCCTCGACCAGGCACAGCAGCAGGTACCGGTCGGCGGGGCTGATGACCTTGTGGTCGCAGGCCCACGCAAGTAGCTCCAGGAGCTCCTCGGTGGCCGACGGCTCCTCCTGCTCGGGTCCGGCGTCGGCGAGGATCTCGGGGCGGTGGAACAGTGCGCCGGTGACCCGCTCGGTCGGCATCTCGGCCGAGTAGCCGGCACCGCCGTCCGCGCTCGTCAGGTCGCCGGCCGAGAAGGACTCGACGAGGGTGGTGTTGGCCCAGGTGCGGTCGGCGCGGGACACGTAGAAGAAGTCGCCGACCTCGCAAAGGACACCGACCCGGGTGTTGATCAAGATGTTGGCCGCGACCTTGCGGGTACGGCGCCACTTGAAGGTGCGGACCTCGATCCACAGCTGCGAGGCCACGAGCTCGTCGACCCGCTCGACTGCTGACCAGGTGCCGGCCATGACCGGCTGGCTGTCGCGGAAGACCTCGCGTGGCGGGAGGGTGCTCAGCCAGCCCGCGAGCCGGCAGGCGCCGGGCAGCAGGCACTTGGCCAGAGCGGCCGCAGCGGCGATGTCGTCGCCGCCGTCGGGGGCCGCCAGCATGGCCAGCGCGAGGAGGACCTGGTCGGAGGTTTCGTGGTCCACTGTCGGTAGCCAGGAGCGGAGGTCGTCGAAGTTGTCGACCACACCGAGGCGCGGATCGGCGGCCACCCAGGCCGGCCACTTCTGGCGGGCCTGGTCGAGCAGTTCGCTGTTGTCGTCGAGGCCGAGCTGGTCGCCCACACTCATCGCGCTCGCTCCTTTCGTCCGTGGCTGTGCACGGCAGAAAGGTCGCGAGCGGGCGTCCCCGGATCCGTCCCCCCAAACCCCTGATTTCGAGGGGGGATGCCTGCTCGACGGGGATACGGTCGTTGCGTTTGCGCAGGTCAGAGCGGGGGGACGCCCCCGTCCCCCCGAAAAATGAAAAAGTTCCCAGCCGACCCTTGCGCGGCCTTCTTGTCGAGATGCAGCGAACTTTGACAAGTCGCTGTCAATGTCAAGATCTACCTAAGGGGTAGACATTGGGGTTCGCCCGAGCGGCACGCTTGTCACCTGTGGCGCCACGTCACAGAAGCGAGCCCTCCCAGAAGGGATGGGCCTACGGTTCGATCATGTACCCGCCACCCGATGGGCAGGACCTCACCGAAGAACAGGCTCGCGAGCTCGATGACACGTTCCTCGCTTCGGACCCGTTCCAATACTTCAGCTCGCGCATTGCCTCGCTGCTGACATGGCACGAGGGCGCACCCATGTCGGACGTCCCCTTGCCGGAGCCTGAGCCCGGCAGCATCCGCGCCGAGTTCAACCAGTACCTGCAACGCCCCGCCGCCGACGGACCGTTCAAGGACCTTGACGTGCATGCGCAGGTGGCCGCCGACGCGCTCGCGGTCCGCCACCACGCCGCCGAAGCCCTCTTGCGGCTTGCGTGCGCCCGTCTTGCCCCTTCGATGGGCGCCGCCGTGAGGTGTCTGTGGGCGGAGATCGCCGCGGGACCGACACAGATCGCAGAGGTCATCGAGCGCCTGAATGCAAGTGCCCAGGAAGCGGACCCGGGCGAGCGGATGCTCCGCGCGCTGGTTGAACCCGGCAGACTCGAGACTGCTCGCGACAGCCCTGAGATCGTCGATGCCTGCAACGTCCTCGTCGAGTGGCTCGGCTACGCGGCACGGCTGCTCAGCCCGGCCGAGATCGACCTCCAGGCAGGTCACAACAAGGTCAAGCATGGCCTCGCCGTCCGGGCCAGGTCCGACATGCGGGTCACTTTCCTGACGACACCCCCTAACGCGGACGGCTCGGTTCCACTCAGCGCACTCACCGGACCCGACGCGATCGACATCTTCGACCAGCCCGTCCTCGAGCTCCTCGCTCGCGGCCCCAAGGTCGATGGGCACCGTCAAGGCCTGGAGATCACCCAACTCCGCCTCAAGCCGTCGGCACTGCTCGCCGAGGCCTACATGCTCGCCATGGCGCACGGAGCGCTATTTCATGTCGCGGCCGTGGAGCACTTCAAAGACCGCGACGACCTCCGTGAGTACCAGTTGCCGCCACCGTTCCCCGGCTACCCGGTCGGCGGCCCGAGGCCCAAGAACATCGACGCTCACGCGCCGCTTGGGATGCGCTTCCCGCTGACCACGCCACCCGGAGGCGGCCAAGTCAGACGCGAGGCTGGCATCGGTTTCCGCGACCGCTTCCAGATCCTCGACATCGACCACGCCAACCGCAGCAGCGGTCGCGTCGTCGATGGCTGAGTGAACGACTGTCCAGGCCCGCCTTCCGACGTGAGGCGGCTACCTCCCTTCGTGCCTCCGACGCGCCCGGAACGCAGGGCCACCGACCGGCAGCTCGCCCGCACGATGTCGGGCCGGGAACCGCCAGACGACGACGGCTCGGCACGCGACGGAGAAGTCCTCGGGCTTGTCGGGAGTGCCTGGGAGAATGGGCGGGACGAGGGAGGAGCAGCGTGACCGCCGAAAGTGACGACCAGGACGCGGGCATAGCCGTGCCCGGGGACGAGAGTGCCCAGGACACGACCGACGGGGGCACGCCGGTGCTCGATCTGGACACGCTCGACGACCTCACCGACGACGAGGCCGCCGAGGTCGCCGCAGCTGCGGCCCGTGCCCTGGCCATCACCGAGGGCTCACGGGAACGGCTCGGCGAACTCGTCCAGCAGGCGGTTGCACCGCAGATCGGCGAGACCACCAGGCGCATCAGCGAACTCAACGCCGGCAGTGCCTACAAGTCCATCCTCGCGAGCGGTGCGCTTGCGCAGACCAAGACGCTGAGCGAGCTCGTCGCCGGCAGCGCGTACAAGTCCATCTTGGAGAGCAACGCCTTGGCGCGGACGAACGCGCTGAGCGGATTCGCGGAGGTACTCGGACGGTCCACCGCAGACCGCGCTGCGTTCTCCTTGGCGTCCGGTCTGAGGGCGTCGGACTCGGTCACCTCGGTCATCGGGAAGCTCATGGCTGATACCGAGGGCCTCGGCATTGCCAGGAGCACCCTCGCGGCGACCGTGGGGGAGTCGCTGAAGGGGTTCAGGGCCGCGGATCTCGGTCTGACCGCGTCCTCCACCCTGGCAGCGTTCGCCAAGGACCTCGGCCCGAAGGCCGACGTCTCCGGTTTCCAGGCCGCGCTCGGGCAGTCCGAGGCCGTCCGTAGCATCTTCAACGGGCTCGCCGGCACCGAGATCGCCCGCACCCGCTCCCTGGCTATGCAGCAGCTCGTCGCCACCAGCGGCATCGCCGACCTCATCGGCAGCGACAAGATGGTCGCTTCTTGGCGGCAGTCCCTGCTGTCCGAGGCGACCGTCCGCTCCCTCATCGGCACGATGGCCGTCCCTGAGACCGGCGCGTCGCTCCTGCGCGACATCGTCGCCGCGAACACGGCTACCGCCCGGGTCGTAGGCCGCTATGCCGAACTCAACAAGGCCTCGGTCCTCGCCCCGACGGTCAGCGCCCGCCCGACCCGCGAGCTCCGGTCGTTCCTCGCCGGAATGTCGGTCGCACCCGACCTCGACGAGCTCACCTTCGCTGTCCGGGCCAGCAGGAGCGTCGCCGGCATCGCCGCTGCCGACCTCCTGGTCGCAGACGGCACCATCGAGGACGAAGCCGGCGAGCTGTTCGAGGCCGAGATCGTCGAACCGTGGCTCAACGGCCCCGAAGCGTTGCGCGGCTTGCTGTTCTCCCGTCTCGGCGCGCTCGACCCGCACGTCCCTGACCTGCTCCGCGGCGCCTGGGCACAAGTCGAGCAGGACGGCCCCGCCGCGACCTCGATGGCGTCGCACGCCGTCCAGGAAGCCATCGACCGGACCCTCCGCGCTCTCGCGCCGTCCGACCTCGTCCTGCGGCTCTTCGCCGCAGGGCGCCTCCCGAAGAACTCCGTGCACGAGAAGAACGGCGAGCGCCACCCCACCCGTGCCGGCCGCATCGCGGCCGCGCTCCACGAGCGCCACGCCGGCGAGACCAAGCTCATCGCCGCGCAGGCCAAGGCCATCGCCGCATCGGTGGCGTACCTCACTGAGAGCCTTCAGGGCGGCAAGCACGCCTCCAACGGCACCGTCGGTCTCGTCCGCACCTGGCTGGTCTCAGTCGAGGCGACCTTCACCCAACTGCTTTACGAACCTGGCGACGGCTGAGCGGCGGACTACTTCGACTTCGACACTAGGTCCGTCCCCCGCATTGAGCCGAGCAGGTTCCCGCGCCCGAGCGACCGCCATCCCCGTTCACCTGTGATGGGATACGACCCGTGGTCGAGTCGCACGCCCCGGCGCTGGAGATGTTGTGGGAGGCGCACGACCCCGATGAGGCGCTCGACGGAAGGTTCGGCTTCAGCGATCGCGAGTCAGCGACTCGCTGGGTAGCCGCCATGCTGAACGAGCACTGGGGTGTACGGATCCAGTCCTGCGATCGGATCGTGATGAGCGACCACAACGCCTTGGCCTGGGTTCATACGCCGTCCGGGCGCATGCTCGCGAAGTGGTCGGTCGTGCCTCGCCGTTTCCAGCAGCTGTCGGAAATGGCGCGGCTCACGCGCTGGCTGGATGACCGCGGCCTGCCAGTATCAGCCCCGGTTCCGGCCACGGATGGGCGCCTCCAGGTCGAGGTCGACGGAGTCTCGATGGGCCTCCAGCACGAGATCAGGGGCGACCTACTCGACACCACCGATCAGCGCCAGGTGCGAGCGGCCGGAGCGGTCTTGGCCGAGCTGCACGACGCGTTGGCGGCATACCCCGACAACGACCGCGGCGCTGGGCTCGAACGCCCGTCTGAGCCGCTAACGGCCCGGATCACCAGCTGGCTCGACTCCGGCGCCGAGCACCTACCCGCGACAGCTCGCGACACCCTGCGCCGGCTGGTTGTCTGCGCACCACCCAACCGCCTACCGATGCAGCTTGTCCACGGTGACTTCCGCTCCGCCAATATCCTGTACGCCGGGGCCGAGGTCGCCGCGATCCTCGACTTCGAGGAAGCCGGGTTCGACCACCGCGTCGTCGAGCTGGCCCGGTCAGCGGTCATGCTCAGCACGCGCTTCCGGAACTGGGGACCCGTCTCCGGCGAGGTCCGCGCGGAGTTCCTGTCCGGCTACCAATGCGCACGTCAACTCACTCCCGTCGAGGCCGGCTGGTGGGATGCCCTCGTGCTCTGGCACGCCCTCGCGCTGGTCCCTCCCGGCGGCGACCCCACCGGATGGGGACCGTCGGCGCTGAGCCACCTGGCCGACCTGACGAACCGACAACTTTGACCACGGCCGCCATCAGAGCCGGTTTCGGCCAAGTGCGTCGCCTGCGGTCCGTCAAACCTCGCGGTATCTCGACACTTGTCGAGATGCAGCGAGCTTCTCCAAAACGGCCGCTGTGCTTTTCAACACTGGCTCGCTCGACATTCCCGGTCGTCGCGCGCTGGAGTGCAGCGCGCGAGCGGAGGCAGCGGTGCTGCCCGCGCTTTGGTCAAGCGGCGGCCGGATGAGGGTGCCGGGCGGCCGAGGAACCCACCTCACTCGTGACGTGAGGTCCGGGCACCGTTTACCGGATCAGCCGCAGATAGCGTGCGCTGTGGCCATCCGGAACTGCCGCGATCCGCGCACTTTGACGAGGGGCGTCCGCGGCCCCGGTGTTGTCAAAGTAGCCCGCGTGGGGTTCGCCGATCCTCTTCTGTGCATCTCGACACTTCTTCTCTCATGCGCGGTCGAGCGGCCCCGGCCGGCAGTCGACGCGGCGCCGGTCCGGCGCCGGCGCAGCTTCTCCCCGACCCGGCCGACGTGAGATTCTGGATGTCCTGCGTTGCTCGATCGGCCGTGCTCTACTAGGCGCCGAAGCCCCAGGTGACCCGAGACGCCTGGGGCTTTCCCCTTCGCAAAGGTGGCCCGCGCAGGCCGGATACTCGCCGCCGGCCGGGCTCGATCCGAGGCCCTTAGAACGAGAACAGGTCCCCGTCGTGCTCCGAGGACGGGGACCTGTCTCCTGTGGTCGCTGAGTGACTACCGCCCGCTCACTGGGTCAGCACCTGGGCCTCACCGATTCGGATAGGAAGCGCGTCGGTGGTCAGGTCGAACTCGATGGTTCCGGACTGCCCGCCGCCGGTCCACTCGACGACCCAGTGGCTCGTGGCGGTGACCTGGTAGGCCCCATCGGGCTGGTCCGTCGACATCTTCTCGTAGCGGTGCCCACACGTCGGCGAGTCCTGCTTGCCGTAGTGGTCGGCGTACGGGGTGCCCTCGCCTGTGCAGGTCACGGTGGTCCCGTCGCCCATGTCCCAGACGATGTTGGCGACGCTGGCGGTGGCACTGACCGACACCGACCCCTCGCTGGCCGATGCAGTGATCGGGCCGAACGTGTCGTCCGTCGGGCTGTCGACCCACATCCACACCGGCAGCCCGACAAGGCCAACCCGGTTCGGACCCGATTCGGGGACGATGCCGATCTGGATGGGATCCAGGTCCATCGAGGCGATCGCGCGCTGAGCGAGGACCACAGGGTCGATGGTGACTTCGCCGTTCTGGATCCAGACGGGATCCCACGAGGATCCTGGAGGCGGCCAATAGCAGATGTGCCACGCACCGTCCTGGTTCGTCTGACCGGGCGGCGGCTGAGCGCCCTCGCCACCCGGGTCCCAGACATCGCCCACCCAGCATTGGTGGCTGCTGCTCCACACCGAACCGCCTGGGCCAGTGCACGGGATCTCGGTGCCGGACGAGGTTGAGCACGTCGACGAGCCTCCGTCGTCGCCTCCGTCGTCGCCGTCGTCCTCGTCCTCGCAGTGGACTTCTCCCGTAACTGGGTCCGCCACGCAGTCGGCGCTCGCTGCTGAGGCGGTGACTATCACGATTACGAGCGACCCCGCCAAGGCCACGATGAAGGCCAATAGTCTCCTCAGCATGGCTCGTCCCACAGGAGGTCGGAGTCAGAGACCTTCCACGCACCCTTGTCCTTGACCAGGGTGTACTCGACCGGCGCAGGGTTCCGTAGCGGGTCGCCGTTGGGGTTGGTGAAATCTGGCTGACGGACAGCCCCGTCGTTCTTCCATGTCACGTTCGAGCGGTCCTCGCAATCGATGATCAGGATCGAGGCCCCGCGGCTCCGTGGTTCCGCGAGTGTGTGCCCGTACTGACCGGTGACCGTGACGTTCTCGTTCATCATGCTGGCGACGACGTGCTGCAGCTGCAGGAACTCGTCCCCCGTGGCGACGGGGTTGAGGGTCTTGAAGTTGATGTCGCGCTTTCGGTACGCCAGGTCGCGCACGTCGAGGTACTTCGTCAGCTGGTCCGCCGCCTTCTCCTCCGGTGTCTTCGGAGTCGGCGTGCTGGTGGGTGTCGGCGAGGGGGACTGGCTCGGGGTGTCCTGGACCTTGGGCTCGTTGTCGTCGCCGCCGCAGCCCGTGAGAGTCAGGGCGAGGGCGAGGGCGAGGGCCACTCCCCCGAGTGCGGAGTGGTGCTTCCTCATGTGGTGTCTCCTCCTGTGGTGGGCGACGCCGTGACTGACCGTTGGCTGACGTCGTTGGCAATGTGCTCGAGGTGTTCTTCGGATGCGTCGACGAGCTCCCGCCAGCGAGCCGTTGTCGGCGGGGTCGATGCCGAACTTCCTGTCGGCGTTGTAGAGCGTGCGGATGGTGCCGCGCACGAACACGGCCCGCGCGATACGGCGGGCGTCGAGGTCGGGGCGGTCGCCGCCAGCCGCGACGTATCGGCCGGTGAGTTCCTGGTCGAACGTTGTCATGTGCTGGTGCTCCCTTCCCGAGTCAGCTCGCGAGCCAGCCGTGTGTACGGATGATGGTCTTCGTGCGCTCCGACAATTCCATGGGCGCGTCGCCGTCGTCGGACCGGCTGCAGATCTCCTCGCGCAGGATCCGGTCGGCCTCGAGCTGGTCGCCCTCGGCCTTCATGACGTGGGCAAGGCACAGTCGGGTGCTCTCGCCATCGGGGTCGGCGCGGTTGGCGACGTAGGCGGCGGAGCGGGCCTTGATCAGGTCGCCGGCCGCGAGCGCCTCGGTGACGACAATGAGGGCGACGTCGGCGATCCACCCGCCCGCCATGAGGTCGACGCGGTCAGGCTCGTTGGCGAGCCATGCCCACCCTTCCTCGCGCAGCTGGCTGAACGGCTGGGCCTCCCCGACGAGCTCCAGCGCAGTGCAGAGGTCGGCGACACCCTCGGCCCCGCCTCGGCTCTGCCCGCGCTTGCGGAGGCGAATGAACAGGTCCAGGTCGACGAGCAGGCCGTCGTCGACCTGGTAGACGTTGACCCCGGTGAGCTTGGCCGCCGGTGCCTTGTCCGCGTAGGGCAGGTGGTCCTCGCCGGTGCGGGGGTTAGAACCGAGCCAGTCGCGGACGATGTTGGTGTAGTCGCGCACCTTGCCGTCGGAGATGGAGAAGGCCTCGCGGATCTGCTCGCGGGTGGCGCCGTGCTTGCGGTGCAGGGCGAGGAACGCCAGGAGCTCGGTGAAGTAGGGCTTGCGCTTGGCGAGTGCCTTGCCGTGAGTGCGTGCCGTGACCGGGCCGAGCAGGGTGAGGCGCGGGCGATCGCAGTTGGGCGACAACCAGTCGGCGATGTCTTGGTCGAGGGTGGGGTCCTTCTCCTCGACCTGGGCGCGGACGTGGGCGGGCACCTTCGGTGCCAGGGCCTCGAGGTCCTCCTGCACGATCGCGCTCTCGCGGATGTACTCCTCGTCC
This sequence comes from uncultured Nocardioides sp., assembly GCF_947488025.1. Lineage (GTDB taxonomy): Bacteria > Actinomycetota > Actinomycetes > Propionibacteriales > Nocardioidaceae > Nocardioides. The sequence continues at coordinate 17,893 of NZ_CANKYS010000005.1, forward strand.
TCGCCCTCGAGCAGGGAGGACAGCGGCTCGTCGACGGCTCCCTCGGGGGTGTTGCGGGGCAGGGTGTATTCGCGGCGCAGGGCTCCGGAGGAGTCGGTGTAGGCCTCCCAGCCATCGGTGGCGGTCTCGTCCACGGGAGTGTCGACGTACTCCGGGGTCTCGCTCTGGGCGTAGACCAGCGCGCAGCCGCGGGCCTCGTCGCTGGTGAGGCCGACAGCGATGAGGTTGAGCCCGGCGTGCTTGAGGACGACGCGGCCGGTGTTAGTCATGTGCAGCACCGCCCCGGGGGTGTTGGGGCGCTCGCCGGCGACCACGATGGAGGTCGCGGACTGGCCGACGTGGTCGTTGACCAGCTGCAGCAGCTGCTCAAGGCCCTCGGGGTCTCCGGCCGCGGCGTCCAGCAGCAGCATCCGCGCGGGCCAGGTGTCGTCGTCGACACTGCCGGTGCGGGCCGTGGACACGTCGGTGCCGTGTCGCTTCGCCCGGTCGACCGTGGTGACCGCGGCAGCGAGGATCTCCGCGGTCGCGGGCGTGCCGGCAGCCCCGGTCGGGTAGTAGCTGATCCGCTCGTCCATGGCGACGGTTTCCTCGGCCACGCCGATGCAGTCGACCTGAACGCGGCGCGACCACGGGTTGACGGCCAGCTGCGCGGCGAGGTGGCGGGCGAAGTCGCGGCCGTAGGTGGGGTCGCCGCTGATGGTGAGCGTGGAGAGCTCCTCGCAGTTCAGCAGCCAGGTCTCGCCGGTGTCGCTCATGCCGATGGTGGCCAGCAGCGGGTAGGGCGGCTCGACGTGGCCGGTGTCGGGGCCGAGGTCCTCCACCGCGGTGTCCGTGCTGACGTGCCATTGGGTCTGGTCACGGCTGCCCACCCACGGACCCGGGACGGCGGTCGGGGCGCTCAGGTGCAGCGTCAGCTTGCCCTGCGCGAGCTCGACAGCCGCCAGCGGCGGCATCGTGGTGCCCTGGGCTCCGACCGCGGCCGCGAGGCGCCGCAGGACCTCGTCGGCGAACTCCACGGTGGCGGCCGCGGCGGCACCGGTCGCGTTCAGGGTCATCTCCACCGGCGCCAGCTCGGGCGGCGGGGCGGCGATCGCTCGACCCGGCGGCCGGTTCCGGTAGGCGGAGCGCCGACGGGACCGCAGCGCCATCAGCAGTGCCCCGGACAGCAGCACGCCCCCGCCGGTGAGACCAGCGAGAACCCAGGGCGCCTCGAGGATCGAGTCGTCGGCTTCGTCGACCTGGTCGACGTCAGCGGCCGGCGCCGTCGGCTCCTCGGCCTGCGGGACCTCGGGCGCGGCGGTCTCCGGGACCTCGATCTCGGGGACTGGCGGAGTCTCCTCGGCCGGCGGGTCGACCGGCTGCTGCTCGTCCTTGGGTTCGGCGGGGGTCTCGGGCCCGTCCTCGGGAGGCTGCGGCTGGTGCTGCCGGTCGTCGTGGCCGGCAGGTGTCTGGGCTCCGGGGATGTTGAGCTTCCAGCCGACGTCGATCACGTCGGGGTCGGCGAGGTGGGCGCCGCCGGGCTGGGTGATGCCGGTGGAGGCCTTGTAGATCTCCGGCCACCGGTCGGCGTCTCCGAGCTCGTCGTGGGCGATGTCGCTGAGTGTGTCGTTGGGTTGCACGGTGTAGGCGTGCGCCGGCGCTCCGCCATCCGGGGCTGGCAGCTTGAGCACCCAGCCGGGCTCGAGGAAGCTGGGCCGGGAGCCGAGGAGGTCGCGGTTGAGCTCGGCGATCTCTTTGTAGCGCGCGCCGTCACCGAAGTGGTCCTCCGCGATCGACCACAGGCTCTCCCCCGGCTTGACCGAGTGATCGACCGTCGCGCGCTCCTGCTTCGCCTCGACCTTCACGCCGTGCTGGGCAGGCGTCTGATCGACGGTCCCGGCCTGGACATGGCCCACCGCCGCCGGCGCGGACGCGGCGGCCGGGCCGGCGTTGGCGGCCTGCGCGGCGATCGGCGCTGCGATGAACAGCAGGGCAGCGAGTCCGATCAGTCCGTGGGCCGCGGCCTGCGGGCGACCCAGACCCGGCAGCTTGGGCGCCTCGACTCTGCGGAGCCGGGCGATGGTCTCCACCACCAGGCTGAGAGTCATGAAGGCCCACGCGGCCCAGCCGATCGCCTTGAACAGGCCCAGGATCAGGGTGCCGTCGTCGGGTGCGAGGAGTGCGTCCTTGACGCTCTCCCAGCTCGGCGCCTGGTCGGGGATCGGGTTGGCGCCGATCGCGAGGAAGAGGGCCGGCAGGCCGATGATGATGCCGAGGACGGCGACCGTGGCGAGGAGCCCGGTCAGCCGCTGCCGCAGGGTGGGCGTAGTCATCGTTCGATGCCTCCTTGAGCGCGGACGAGCCGTGCAGACGCCTCCCCGGTGACCCTCATCGAGTCCAGCCCGATGATCCCGAGGAACTTGCTGTCGTAGGTGTCGGTAGTGCGCACGATCAGGGTGTCGCCGTTGACGACGGTGACGCTGCCCTCCACGCCGGCGGCGTTGAGGTAGCCCTGTGCGGCGGACTTGGCGGCGTTGATGTCGACGCGGAGCTCCTCGCCGCGGATGGCGGTCGAGCCCTGGACCTCCTGGGCGCCGGTTCGGGCGGCCTGGGCCGCGGCACTGCGGGCCTGCTGCTGGGCGTGCACCTTGCCGCCGAGGTCGACGGTCATCCCGACGAGGATGATCATCACCATTGATGCGGTGGCGAACCAGACGCTGATGGCGCCTCGCTCGTCGCGCTGTCGCCGAATCGGGTGCCCCATCATCGGCGCTCCCGGTAGGCGTCGACGGGGCTGCTCGCGGTTGCGGTGATCGTGCGGGTGCCGGGTACGCCGGGGATGCTCAGGTCCGACAGGTTGACCGTGCAGGTCACCGTGACGTTCACCTGGGCGGTGTTCCCGATCGGTGCGTTGAACGCCGCAGCGTTGACCGTGATGTTCGTGCTGGTGCAGTTCACGTCCTGGTCGTGCAGGCTGCTTGCGGCCGAGGACCTGCCTGCGGCGATCGCCTCGCTCTGAGTTCGCTCAATCGAGACTGCCCGTGCTGCCTCGTACGCGGCTGCTTCCACGGACTGCTTGGCGATCTCGACGCGGCCGCCGAGGATGATCATCGCCACGAACAGCCCGAAGGCCGGGACGCCGATCGCGGTCTCAATGGCGACCGATCCGCGCTCGTCCCGGCTGCGGTTGAAGGCACGTGCCCAGATGCTCTGCCCCATCATTGGGTGAGTCTCTCGACCGGGACACTGGCGCTCTGGGTGACGGTCACGTGCCAGCCTGGGATCACGCTCATGGACTTGCCGGTGACGGTGATCGTGGCTGTTGTCGTGGTCCGTGACCCGGAGACGCTGGTCGACGTCATCACGTCGGATCCGCCGGCGTCCTGGAGGAAGCCGTTCGCGGTCGCCACTCCGGACTCACGGCTGCCGTTCTCGCTGCCCGCCTCGCGTGCGCCCTCCTGCGCGGCCGCGAGCGCTACTTCGCGGGCGTGGTAGTACAGCGCGCCCTGGACGCCGAGGAACATCACCAGGAAGAGCGCGGGCATCAGGAAGACCATCTGGATGGCCACTGAGCCGCGCTCGTCCCGGCGTCGGCGGCGAGAGCTGGAGAACATGGACGGACCTACTTGATCTTTCCGGCCTCGCTGGTCACGAACGCCCTGATCGCGGCGACGACGATGCCGACGATGAGGATGACCGCGCCGGCCCAGATGACCTGCTCGATCGTGACCGAGCCGCGCTCGTCGCGTCGGTGCTTGACGATGCGCTCCTCCATGCTGGCGATCACGGCGAGGGCCGTCACCTGGAGGGTGATGAAGAGCTTCAACATCGGGTTGTTCCTTTCTGGGTGGTGGAATTCGGGGTGTCCCGGGATTGACGTCGCTGTTAGGTCGCGAATCGGAGCATCGACGGGGTGACGAGGATCGCCATGAAGACGATGCCGAGCAGGCTGGCCGGGATGTACATGCGCTCGGAGACGGCGTTGGCCTTGCCGAGTTCGGCGCTGAGCATCGCCGAGCGGAGTGCGGCGGCGCGGGCGCGGAGGTTGTTGTAGATCTGGGCGCCGTCCTGGCCGGACTGCTGCATGATGTCGGCGAGGTCGTCGAGCTCGGGGACGCCAAGGTCATCGGCGAGCCCGTGCAGGGAGTCCCAGGGGGCGCGGGTCATGTAGCGCGCGCGGCGCAGCTCGCTCTCGATCCGCTTGAACACCCACGTGTCGCCGACCTCGGCCGCGGAACGCAGCGCCTGCTGGCCGCTGGAGCCGTCACGGACTCCGGTGGCGACCATGTCGATGTAGGCACCCAGAGCCCGGCTGAACTCGATGCGGGCCTTCTTGGCGTCGTCAGTGGCGTTGTAGTTGGGCATGAACCAGAACAGTGCGGCGAGCCCGAGCGACCCGAAGGTGGGGATCGCGAACGGGAGCGGGAGCCCGATCAGCGCGAAGAACGCCGCGAACAGCGGCGGCATGGCCAGGCCGAGCAGCGCCCAGACGACCTTCTCGCCGTAGAACCTGGTCTCGCTGATCTGAAGGATGGCCAGGTCCTTGCGGGGCGTGTGTGCCCACGCTCCCCCGGGCAGGTTCTTGATCGCCCACACGCCGATCCGGTCGACGAGCGATCCGGATTCGGTGCTCTCCTCGACGTCGAGCGGGCCGGCGCTGCGGCGGGGTACGACGTGGCCGGGCGAGAGCCGGTCCAGGGCGTCGGTGAGGTCGGGGTCGGACGGGGCCAGGCGCCACACGAGCAGGGCAACGGCGAGCCCGAGAAGGGTGCCGCTGGCGAGCGCGAGCTGGAGGCCGGTCATGCGAGTGCTCCTTCCTTCTCCCCGTGCGCCGCTCGGTGCGCGGTGCGGGCCCGGAGGTCGAGGAAGCGCGGGAGCGGCTTGGCGACCGCCATCCGGCGCATCCACAGCAGCGTGGCCACGTAGGCGGTCAGCAGGAGGGCGAGGATGACCTGGCCGAGGGGGCTGCCGTACGGCTCGATGTAGTCGCCGGTGAGGGCGAGCATGCCCAGGACGCCGAGGGTGATCACGGTGACCGTGCGGGCGGTGGTGCGCGGCTTGGCCTGGTCGGCGGCGATCTGGCGGCGGGCGCGCACGTCGGCGGCGACGGTCTCGGCGAGGGCGTCCAGCGCCTTGGCTAGGCCGGCCTGCCCGCGACCGCTGGCGGCGAGGATCAGCTGGCTGGCCACCACGTCGCCGGTGGAGTCGTTGAGGTCCTCGGCGAAGGCGCGCAGCACGTCCTCGGTGGTGGCGGTGTTGTTCCAGAGCCGGGAGACCATCAGGCCGACCTCGCGCTCGATGGGCGCCGGCACCGACTGAAGCGACTTGATGAGAGCCGAGCGCAGCGACTGTCCGGCGGTCAGCTTGCCGGACAGTGACCGGGTCCACTCCTCGAGCGCCTCGAGCTTCTCGACGCTCGCGGCCGCCGGCGGGGGCGTGAGCAGCAGCGGGATGCCGACGATCGCGGCCGGGACGAGCACTATCGCGATCACCCAGCCGGTCAGCAGCGCGACCAGAAGGCCGGCGACAGCGCCGCCGATGACCAGCACCCGGGTTCGCGGGTTGAGCCGACTGAACCAGCCACCCGCCCGACCGAACGGGGTGACGGTCCGGGCGGGCCGCGGCGGCGGCTTCGGAGGTGCGGGGATCAGCGCGTAGACCATGCCGATCAGGCCGATGACGATGAGCGCCCCGAAGACGGCGGGCAGGAAGGCGGTCATGAGGTCACCACCCCCGGGTTTGCCCCCTCATTCATCGCGGACTCGGCCTTGTACGCCTCGAGGTCGAACCCGTGGCGGGCGAGCTCCTGGGCGAGGAAGTTGTCGAGCTTCCCGGTGGCGACGGCCTGGCCGAGCTGGTTCGGAGCGAAGATCGGGGTGGTCGCATACCCGCGGGCCGCGTCGATGCTCGGCTGGACGACCAGGACCTCCTCGACCCAGCGCTGCTTGCGGAAGGTGCCGTCGCCGTTGGGGACGACCTCGGACCGCAGGTACACCACGATGTCGATGGCCGCGGCGAGCTTGCTGATCGCGAGCTCGCGGGTCACCTGCGGGCCCTTCTCCATCGCGCAGGACACGAGCTTCTCAATAGTGTGCTCGGCGCTGCGGGCGTGGGTGGTGCTGATCGAGCCCGGGCCGGACTCCATGGCCTTGAGCATGTTCCAGACCTCCGGGCCGCGGACCTCGCCGACGATCTGGCGGGCGAGGTTGAACCGGAATGAGTGGTGGATGGCCTCCTCGAGGCTGAACTCACCGGCCTGGCGGCCGTCGATACCGACCTCGCCGGATCCGGGCCGGTGCTCCCAGGCGTGGACGATCTTGTGCCGGTCGACCAGCTCGTGCAGGTGCAGCTCGAACTCGGTCTCGAAGGTGCCGATCATCTCCCAGGGCGGGATGCACGAGCACAGGGCGCGGACCCAGGTCGTCTTGCCGGAGCCCTGGACGCCGGAGACGACGATGCTCTTGCCGGCGCGCACGCAGGCGGCGAGGAAGTCGGCCAGGACCGCGGTGCAGGCCTTGCGGTCGTAGACCATCTCGTCCATGGAGACCTCGCGCATGCCGTGGCGGCGGATCACGACCGAGGTGTAGGCCATCACCCAGGAGCCGGCCGCGAGCCGCGCTCCCCCGGGCAGCCGGAGGTCCAGGTGCGGGCGGGCCTCGGTGAAGGGCCGGTTCTGCCGGGCGCCGAGGTCGGCGAGGAACTCGCGCAGCTCGTCCTCGGAGTCGGCGATCGGGTCAGCCTCGACCAGGGTGCCGTCGACCAGCTCCAGCCACACCGCGCAGACTGGGCCGCGGGCGATGACGATGATGTTCTCGACGTCCTCGCGCTCGACGAGGGGCTGCAGGCGGCCCAGGCCGAACAGGGCGGCGTGGAGGGCGGACTTGAGCGCCTTCTCCTGGTCCTTGGTCCACGGGGGCCGGCCGGTGGAGACCAGCGTCTCGGCCTCGGACTTGATGAGCTCCTCGATGACGTCGAGGCCCATCTGCTCGCGGTCCTCGTCGGTGACGCGGCCGCCTTCCTTGTCGAGCCGGGCGGTCAGTCGCGAGGAGATCTCGGCGCGGTACTGCGCGATCAGCTCCCAGTCCAGCTCGACCCGGCCGTCCGCGCCGTGGCTGGGGTGGTGCTCCTGCGGTGCGGGCGCCACGAGCGGGCGCAGGCTGAACTCCGAGCGCGCGCGGCCCGGAAGTTCCTGCTCGTTGGTCCAGGCGCCGGCGAAGATCGGCAGGGAGATGGGGTCGTGGTCCTCGACGACCGGCGGCGGGGGCGGCGGGGTGCCGTTGGTGCTGCGGCCGCGCGCGAAGGGCGAGGTCTGCTCCCGGGTCGCGGCGTGACGGGCCTCGAGCCACTCGTCGGCGCGCAGCGGGTCGCGGCCGTTGGGGTCGGGGTGGTGTCCGTTGGTGGTCATGCGTGGCCTCCGTTCGTGGGAGCGAGGGCGGCCTGGTTGGCGTCGACGATGGACTGGATGGCCGCGGCGCTGGCCCGGTAGCCGCGCAGCAGCCCGGAGGACTCGAACTTGCGGGGCTTGCGGGCGCCGTGTGAGTAGACCTCGGCCACCTCGGGCTCCCATTCCACGGAGGCGACGACGGGGATCTGCAGGGCCTTGGCGATGTGTCGGGCGCTGTAGGGCCGGACTCGGGCGCCGGTGGGCATCGCGGGCCAGCGGCGCTCCTCGTCGACGAGGAGGACCCCGAGCCGAGACAGGCCACCGACCCCGGCGAACTGTGCCCGCAGGGTCTTGGCCCAGCTGGTGGCGCCGGCCAGTGCCGGCAGCGAGCTGCGGGTGACGAGCAGGGTCAGGTCGGAGGCGGCGATCAGCGGCTGGGGCCAGCCGGCGAGGCCAAGCCGTCCGGCGTCGACGATGACGTCCTGGCCGTTGCGCCCCAGGGCGCGCAGCTGCTCGGTGAGCGGCTCCCACAGGGGCAGCAGGCTGGGTGCCTGCTCGTGGGCCCGGATGCCGGGCAGGAACCACGCCGAGCGCTCGGCCGGGGCCTCGGGGTCCAGCAGCAGCGTCTCGCGCGGCAGTGCCTCGGCTAGCGTTCCCTCGCGCAAGGAGAGGGCGAGGTTGATCAGCCCGCCAGTCGGCTCCTGGGTGCCGTGGAAGAAGCCAGCGAACACCGAGGAGGAGCCGGTCGGGTCGGCGTCGACCAGGAGCACGGGTCGGTGCCAGTTGAGGGTGAGCCCGAGCGCCGTGGTGGAGACGCCGGGCGCACCGCTGGCGGAGGCGAGGACGATCAGCGCCATCGGTCAGCGCTCCCGAGCGTCCAGGACCAGTGCGACCCGCCCGGTCGCGGCACGGGCGGCCAGGTCAGCGGCATCGCCCTCGGGGACAGAGACGTCAACAACGGTCTCGCCGGTCTCCTGCACGCGGCTAACACCAACGACGACTGCCTCGACCGTGACCGGGTCCTCGTTAGTGATCTCGCCCTGGTCGCCGGGCGTGGTGACGATCCGGACCGAGTCACCGGAGTAGAGCGGCTCGGACGGCATCTGCGCCGGGGTGAGGCTGATGCCCACCAGGGACTCCCCATCCCCCGGCACCAGGCTGTCGGTGACGGCCTCCTCGGTGAGCAGGGTGCCGGCCCACAGGTCGACGGCGGCGCGGCTGCCCTCGAGTTCGCCCTTCTGACTCCCGGCGACCGGGGTCAGCGCTGGGTCGACGCTCACCCGCACCACCGAGAGGTCCCCGGCCTCGATGGTCGCGCCGCGCTTGATGTCACGGCTGACGACCAGGACCTCTTGGGTGTCGTTGACCGAGGTGAACGCGAACGCGGTTCCCAGGGCGCCGGCGGCGACAAGGGCAGCACAAAGTGCGAAGACCCACGGCCTGCGGCGCCGCTTGAGCCGTGGACTGTTGTTGAGATTGGGCGCAGGTCGACTGGCGGAGGGCGCCTCGCCCGACGCACTTTGAGCGGTGTTCAGCGACATGGATCCCGAGTCCTCTCGTGTCTCGATCACCTACGTGTCAAGACGGGCCCTCGGCGATCACCACGAGCCCAACTCGATACTTGCACACTAGTGCATTTCTATCGAACGGCTCGGTTTCCACAGGTGACCGATTCCAAGATGACATCGCCCAGTCCTGACCGGAAGGGTTGCGCAGCTCATTCCCCCGATGGAATTAGCGTCAACGCCTCCGAATGATCCGGAGTCCATGGGACCACAGATCGTCCGCTTCTTCCGGAATCAGTTTCTCGCCTGTGGATAGCGTCCAAAACCCGGCTGCAGTTGCGCACTCGTCAGGCCGAAGTGTCTCCGCGCCGCTGGCGCTGTCGCTGGGACTCACGGAAAGCCGCGACCACCGCATCGACGACCACCCCGCAAGCGCGGGCGAGCGCTTCAAGCGACTCACGTGCAGGGAGTCTGGCCCAGCGCCCTTGCTCCCAGGCGTAGTAGGTCGGCACAGCTACCTTCACGGCCATCGCGAGCTTCGGCGCGGTGAGCCCTGCCTGCAGGCGCAGCGCCCTGAGATCGGGGACCTCACCGTCGATCTGGATCAGCCGAAGCGTCGGGATGTCGAGGGCGTTGGCGAGTCTCACCAGGAAGTCGGGGCGCGGAGATGACGTGCCCAACTCCCAGCGAGAGATGCGCTCACCCCCAGCCGCTCCCACCAAGCGCGCCAACTCATGCTGAGTCAACCCCGCTTCCTCGCGAGCAGCCCTCAACGCGTTGGGGTCGATTCCGGAGGCCATCGCCCACGAACACTAGCGGTACCGATCGCCTGCGGGATCGGTCAGGCTGGGCTGCCCCGGACCGACGACCTGGGACCGCGGAGCCCGACCGTCTCTCAGTGAGTGCGCCGCTGGCGACGCGGACACTCCTCGCCGCACGGCGAATGACCTTGGGCGCGAGATCGCGCCCAGCCTCGGTGTCACCCTCGGTGGCCTTGCCCCCGCTGGCCACCCGGTGCAAGCCCCACACAGGGCCGTGAGTTCTCCCGCGCGATAGCCGCCGGATTCCCTTCGTGTCGCAGATCGGGCTGATCGCCTACCGACCTCGTTCGCACCTAGGTGACCAGAAAGCGAGGTGGACCATGAGCACTCCCCCAGCCGAGAACCCGGTCCCCGGTGTCGTCACCTTCACCGCCCGCGGAGACGCCGCCCTCGATCGTCTGGCCGAGGCCCTGGTGGCCGAGTGTGACGGCTCGCCAGGGGGCATCGCCGACATCCTCGAGCGGGTCCTGGAGGCCGACGTCGAGGACCTAGCCGAATGCCTGAGCGAGACGACCCGGCCGCACGCCGATCGACCTGGCCGCGGCGTCGACGAGGTCGGTTCCGCGGGAGAGAGCCCCGACGATGCCGCCCGTCGTCGACTCGGAGCGCGCACGCCAGGCGCTGCCAGCACGCCTGGGACACGCAGCATCAACGTCGGGCGCTGATCCCGATCGACGGCATACACGTCGTTACACAAGCCCGCTGTGTAACAGAATGTATGGGAGACCTCTGATGCTGCCCAACCCCTACGCACCGGGCGAACTGCCGCGGGTCCTGGCCGGGAGGGAACAACAGCAGGACAGGATCAGAGGCTACCTGAGCCGGATCGGCACCTACGGCGAGATGGGCGGCCCGCTCCTGGTGTTCCTAGGCCCGCGCGGGGTCGGCAAGACCTCCCTGCTGCGCGAGGCCCAGCGCGACGCCGAGGCCCACGGATTCATCACCGCATGGGTGGCCTGCCGCCGCAACGCGCCGTTCCTGCCCGACCTGGTGAGCCGTGTCGGCAAAGCGATCGAGACCGCGGACATCCTGCCCCGGGGCGAGAAGGGCTCCTGGAGGCTCCGCCTGGAGAGCATCGCCCTGGAGTTCGGGCTGCCGAGCGGGGTGAAGGTGAGCGCGACGGCGGCGGCCGAGCGCTCCGGGGCGGACGCGCCTCCGCGCGGGGCGCAGATCTCGGCGATGGAGGACCTGCTGCACGAGACCAGCTCGCAGGTCCGCGCACGTGGTGGCGCTGGCCTCGTGGTCTTCGTCGACGAGCTGCACGCGGCCGCCCGTGATGACCTCGCCGTCCTGCTCAACGCGATGCAGAACCTGGCTGGACGGCGCGAGCACAACCCGCTGGCCATCATCGGCGCCGGCCTGCCCTCGACTCCGGGAGTCCTGGTCAACGCAGCCACTTTCGGGGAGCGCAGCACGTTCCTCACCCTGCCCCGACTCGAGCCGGCCGCCGCGGCCGCCGCGGTGGCCGGGCCGGCCGCCGAGCTGGGCGTGACCTGGACACCCGCCGCGCTGCAGGCGATCGCGGCCGAGGCGCAGGGTTTCCCGTACCTGCTGCAGGTCCTCGCCCACGCGACGTGGGAGGTGGCCAAGCCCTCGGGAACCGGTGAGGTGCTCGACGTCGGCGAGGTCCAGGCGGGCCTGCCGCTGGCCGACGACCAGCTGACCTCCATGTACGCCGCCCGGTGGGCGGCCGCGACCGAGCTGGAGCGGCAGATCATGGCCGTGATGGGGCAGGTCGGCACGCCCACGGTGACGAGGGCGGAGATCGCCGAGCAGCTTGGCCGATCCACGCAGGCCCTGGGCGTTCCCCGCGAACGGCTGATCGACAAGGGGATCATCGAGCCCGCCGGGCGCGGCGAGGTGCGATTCACCATGCCCGGCTTCGACCGCTACATCCGGGAGACCCTGGCCGGCGAACCTGCGGACGCCGACCAGGGCACCGGCCAGCTGGCTACCGGGCGCCGCCGGCGTGAACTGCCGCCGGCCTCCGATCCCGGCCGCGGCCCCGCTCGCCGCTAAAGCTGCCGGCGAGCCTGCCGCCGCAGGACGGCCTCGAGGTCGGCAACGCCCTCGCCCAGCGGCGTCGGGCGCGACGTCCGCCAGGTCGTCGAGCAGCTCGTCGACGTCGACGTTCTCCAGCTGCGGGGCGCTGTAGGCGTTCCACCCCCCACCGCGGCTGCGAGCCGACGGTAGGCCTCGACGTCGGCCGGAGCGTTTAAACAGGCGGCCGCCACCATGGCCACGCGTCGCGCGATCAAGGCCGCCTGGTCGTCCATGGCCAGTCAGTCTCCCGCCTGGACGCGACGGAGGGAACCCCTGCGGCCTATCCACAGCCCGCAGGCAGCGGCCGCGCGTACGCCGTCAAGATCCGCGAGACTCAACGCGACGAGACACTCGGCAGGAAGGGGCGCACTGGTGGACGACAATGACGAAGTCGAGGCGAGCGGGCACGCGACGGCGGCCCGCGAACACATCTACGGCTTCAACCGCGCCACGATGTGGGAACGCGACCAGATCCCGGCCGAGACCTCGGATGAGCTCGCGGAGTTCGCCGACCTCGCGGCCGCGCTCCCCCAGGCGTTCTCGCAACTGTCGAGCACGCTCGAGCGGGCACTGGCCGACCAGGTGCTCAGCATGGATGCGATGACCGACGAGTCCGACCCCGCCATGTCGATCGGCGTCGCGCGGCTCCATCTGGAGGAGGCCCGAGGCCTGGCGGTCGACCTCCACAAGCACCTGAACGCCGCTCGCAACGCCACCTCGCACATCATCAGCCAGGGCGTCGACGACGGGCAGGAGTCGATGCCCTGGGACCAACCCTGACCTCGTGCTCCAGCGACCCCCGGTGAACCGGGGTGCCTGAGGCCCGCGAGATTTCCTCGCGCTCGGTGATCGCTCGAGCGGGTCGGTCTTCCTTTGGTGACTGAGAGATGACCCCGGTCAACCAAGGAGCTGCCCGTGCGCACGCCCACCGATTCCCCTTCCGACGCACCCGACCGTGACCCGGTTCAGGAGGCCCGCGAACACCTCGAGCAGGCGCTGGCCGCGCTCGACCGCCTCCGCGACGTCCTGCCCGCATCGAGCAGCACGCCCCCGCCCCGACACGGGAGGCGGTGAGTCTGCATGAGGACCGACACCGCTCTGCAGGCCGCCGACGCCGTCTTCATGGCCGAGCAGGCCGTGGGACGCGCCCGCCGGGTCGTCGACGCGCTGCACAACACAATCAGCTCCGCACTCCGGGTGCTCGATGACGCCGAGCTCGACTCGGCCAAGGCCCGCCTCAGCGACCGCGGTGACTACTACCTCGAGGCCGCCGGCGAGCACATGAGCCGCCTGCAGCGGCGCTGCAGCGACAACGCCGAGCTGGCCGACGAACTCACCGGACACCTGGAGCATGCATCGCAGGTAATCGCCGATGCCCACGATCTCCTCCAAGACGCCGACACCTCCGATCCCGAGATCGCCACCGAGGTCGCGCAGTTGAAGCCACGCCTCACAGTCGTAGGCGAGATGATCGACCTGGCCAAGCCGATGGCCCGGTTGACCGCCCAGCACGTCGACAGCGCGCAGCTGGCGACACAGCACGTGACTCCGGCGTCGCTGCTGGAGCCGGTCACCCTCGAGCGAAGCATCGCCACCGCCGGCAAGGAGCTCGGCCGCGCCGACGAGGACGTGCGCCTGCTCGAGAACATCGTCGACCACGCCGCGGCCAACGCCCGACAGTCGGCCGGCATCGCCAGCGACATCACCGACAACGCCCGCCGGAGGATGGCCGAACAGAGACGCGGCCAGGTGCCCCGCCAGGCGGCCCCGGCCGGCGGGTCGCCGGCGCGGTAGGCAGGAGGGGACGGTCATGGACCTCGATCAAGGCGGCCGCCAACTGGCAGGCCTCATCCTCGATGCCGCCGGCCGCGGGCAGCACGACCAGGTCGCCGACCTGATCGCGCCGCTGGACGCCGACCAGCTCCGGTCACTGGTGGCCGTCCTCGCCGTCCAGGTCGACCAGACCCTGCCGTCGGCACCGGCAACCGGCCCGGCAGCGGTGTGCGAGCTGGCCATCAACGCCGCAGCCCCGATGTTCGGCACCACCCCGGAGGCGATCCTGAGCGCCGAGCGCAGCCGCCCGGTCAGCGACGCCCGCGCCGTGGCAATGACCGCCGCCCGCGAGGTCGGCCTGTCCCTGCCGGCGATCGCCGAACACTTCAACAAGGACCACGGCTCGGTGATCCACGCCGTACGCCGCACCGCCGAACGCCTCCGGCTGGCCGACGCCGCAGCCCGGGTCACCGAGCACGTCAACGACCGCTACACCGCCCGGTTCCCCCGCCCCGAGGCCACCGTCGTCAGCCTCCACCAGGACCAGCCCGCGTCGACCTTCGAGCCCGATGGCCCGGTCGAGCATGCCGTCGTGGCGGCCGCGGAGGCCTTCGGCACCACGCCCGAGGTCCTCCTCGGCACCGACCGCAGCCGGGCGGCAGCGGACGCCCGTGCGGTGGCGATGACCGCGGCCCGCATCCACGGGCACAGCCTGCCGACGATCGCACGTCACTTCGACCGCGACCACACGACCGTGCTCCACGCGACCCGGCGCATCGAGAAGACCCCACCGCTGCGCGACCTCGCCGCGAAGATCGCCGCCGAGCTCCCCGAGGAGCCGGCCGGCGCCGGCACGAGCGGGGCAGAGGTCGTCGAGCAGATCCCCGAGCCCGGCTACCGCTCCCCCGGCGCCCGCGTGCAGGAGCGCGCGGTTCCCGGCGCCGGCGAGCGTCCCCAGCTGAGGGTCGCCCGATGAAGGCCCTCATCGGCCTCGCCGCCGCCGCGATCGCCGTGCTCACCGCCGGCGGGATCAAGGCCGCCCTCCCCGGCACCCCCGCAGGCCCCGACCCATCCGAGGGCAAGGCCACCCAGGTCCGGGTGACGGCCGTGGTCGACGGGGACACCCTGCGCGTCGAGGACCTCGGCGGCCGCGAGCTCGGCCGAGTCCGCCTGCTCGGCATCGACGCCCCCGAAGTCGCCCACCCGCCGACGCCGGCCGAGTGCTACGCCGACCAGGCAACAGACCTGCTCGAGGAACTCGCGCCGGTCGGCAGCACCGTCCAGCTCGTCACTGACAGCGGCCAGCCCGACCGCGACCGGTACGACCGGTTGCTGCGCTACGTCGACCACGACGACGTCGACGTAGCCCACGAGCTCCTGGCCCGCGGCGCCGCACGCCGCTACGAGGCAGCCCAGGACCTCGCCCGGGAAGACTCGTACGCCGCGGCCGCCGACGATGCCCAGGAGGCCCCCCGTGGCCTGTGGGGGACCTGCTAAGGGACGGCCGGAGATGGATGAGCAGCCGATGACGGCCGCCAAGACACTGGCCCGATGGTGCTACGGCCGCGGCGTCGACGAGCGCATCCTCGGCTGCGGTGAGCAGCTGCTCAAAGCGGCGGTCGACCAGGCGCTCGGACGTCCGGCGCCGGCGCACCTCGAGCATGCGCCGTGGCAACAGACCGCCACGGTGCTGCGCCAGCGTCGCGACCGGGACCGCGACCACCAGATCACTCCTCCGCCGCCCGCCCCGTGTCTGCCCTGCGCCGTGGCGGTCGACCAGTGCCCCACCCACGCCGGCCGGCCCTGACGTGCCTGCGGTGGCCAGCTGCACCGCATCGTCGTCGACGAGGGCTACGACACCCATCCGTGTTGCGACCGCCCGGACACGACCGGTTCCCAGGCCGTCCTCGAGCACACGGCACAGATGCTCGCCGCCACACTGCTGGCCCAGCCGGCCTGAGCACCGGCCAGGCCCCGCGTTCAACCCAGTTCGGCCGCGGTGATCGCCCGGGCCCTCGGTCCGCACATAGGTGACCAGGAGGACCGGCGCAGCTGGTGCCGGTCCACAGGATCCATAGGAGTTCACATGAGTGACGCCCCTCGCGAGGAAGCCGCGCTCGATGAAGAGGCGCGACAGCGCGCCGAGGAGATCGGGGCCAGCGAGGAAGCATGCGCCCAGGCCGCGGCTGCCGACACCGGCCCCTCCCCCGACGCCGAGATCGCACAGGTCCACCGGTCCGACCGCCAGCACGACCACACCGACACCGCCGCCTACCAGCGGCCCCAGCTCAGCCGCCGCCGCGGCCCGCGCCGATAGGAGGCCGCGATGGCTACCGCACTCGCGCCGACAGCCGGACCCTCGACCGTCCGCTGGGTCGACTGCTCACACAAACTGGGCTCGCTGCCCTGCATGAACCACAAGCCGCACGAGGGCGACGGCCGCGGCTGCGTGCACCACTCCACGTCCGGCTTCGCCGACGACGAGTAACCCGCCGCCGGCCGCCGCACCGCCAGAGAACAGCCTCAGCCATGCACCAGGTGAAGCCGCGGACGCTGAGGCTGCTCGACGGCCGTTTGCAGGCGCTGCATCCGCTCGAGGGTCATCGGGTGCCCGTAGCGCCGCAGCAGACCTGCCAGCACGGGACCGAGGCCGAGCGAGAGCACGAACCGGTCGGCCTCGGCCTCCGCGTGGAGCTCGATCCGCCGGCCGGCCGCCGGCACCAGGTAGGTCAGCGCGACAACCGCGCCCCCAAGCAGACCGGCCCAGGCCCGGTCCTCAACGACCGACTGCACCGCGCAGATAACCCCCACGACGCCGCGCAGCGTCCAGGCCAGCCGCATGAACGGAAGCCAGGCGAAGGCACGGCCGACGCCGCGGAACGTCGCCACCATCAACCGCCACGGCGTCGTCGCCGCCAGCACGGCCAGCTCCAGACGCGGCCGGATCGCCTGGCGCCGGCCGACCGCATGAGCCAGCGCGGCGGCCGCCTCCGCGCCGGTCACACCGCCGCGGTACGTCGCCTCGACCAGCCCAGGGCTGACCACCACACTGCGCCGGCCGATCGCCACCGCCACCGGGGTGCTCGGTCGCTGGATCCGGCGCACGAACAGCGCGCCGACGTCGACACCGCGGCCGCCCAGCTCGACCAGCACCAGCGCCACCACCCGGACCTCGCCCTCCGTCGCCGGCCGCGACCTGGTCAACGCCGCGACCGCAGGCTCCTGCAGCTGCCCCAGCGCCAGCGCGACCAGCAGTCCGCCCGCAGCCATGAACACCACCAGGCCCAGCGGCGGCGGGAGCAGAGCGCACACCACCACGGTGAGGACGAAGCTCACCAGCAGTGCCGGCCCCAGCGTCACCACCCTCAGCACGGTCATCGGGAACCTCATCTCGCCCCTCCTCCATCTTGCGCCCCTAGTGCGGATCTCTTGACTTTGCTCGCGGTGATCGTCCGGCAACCACCGAACGACATAGGCGAACGAGACCAGTTTGTGCCCAGGTGCCGACCGCACCCCGAGTTATCCACAGCCCGCCGCTCGGCGCAGCGGGCCGCGGCCGGGACGTGGGTTCATGGGCCAGCCCGACCTCCAATCGAAAGGAACACGCGTGGACACCCCCAACGCTGACGCCACCTGGGGCCGCCTCGGCTCGATCGCCCAGCTGCTGCACCAGGCCGCTGCCCAGGTGTGGAGCGACGCCGAGGACGCCGCCCCCGACTCCCCGCTCCACGACCTCGGGCTGGGTGTCTACCTCGCCCACTCCCAGGTCAGCGCCCTGCTGCCCGACGACTACGAGCTACCCGACGTCGACCCGCTCCCCGACCTCGAGGAACGAACGCCCCTGCAGCTGCTCACCGAGGCCGAGGAGCTGACCCGCCCGCTACCGCTGCACCAGCCGGACCTGGTCCACGGCTCGCAGCTGGTCGTCGACCTGTGCGACCTCATCCGGGAAGCCCGCGGCCTTGGCTACTGACCTGCGCCCGGCGTACGCCGACATCGACGAGGAGCTCTTCGACGTCGACCAGATCCCGATGACCTCGCGCGACGTACGCACCGTCGGCGAGATGCTCTTCGACGTCGACTACCAGGCGCGCCAGCTGCTCATGGACGTCGACGGCGATGACGCCGGCACGCTCCTGCGGAGCTGGCCGACGATAGTCGCGGCCGCGGAGGACCTGTGGGCCTCCCTCCCTGGCCGGCGACCGGGCGTCGACGAGCGCGACCGCCCCATCACCAGCCTCTCCGCCCAGGCCGCCACCATCAAGTCCAGCCTGTCCGGCCGGAAGGCCTGGCCCGGTCAGGGCCCGACCAACCCCCGCGTCGACCAGATGACCCAGACCCTCCTCAACGCCGCCGCCCTGGTCCGCCGCTACGGCGCCGAGATCCCGCACGAGCAGACCGAGGCCCACCGCGACCTCGAGGCAGCCCGGACCAGAGTCATGCACGGTCTCTACCTGACCGCCCACGCCGTCAACGTCGCCCTGCACGACAACGGCCGCGACCGCGTCAACGACGCCCGCGGCTCCGGCCGCCGGGTCCAGCTGGCCCAGCACCACTCCCCCTACGCGATCGCACCCACCGGGGTCTGGGTAGACCGGATGTCTGCGTGCGAGAACACCGCACGCAGCTACCTGACCGACCGGTTCGCCCAGACACTCGCGGGCGAGGCGATCCGGCCCGTCGACGACCCCGGCCGCCTGGCACAGGCCCTGGCCAACTGGGACATCCAGTCCCACCGCGCGCTGGCCCGCGACCTTGAGCCGTCCAACATCCTGCTCATCACCCGTACCCAGGGACTCGTCGCCGGCGCCAGCATGGTGCTCGTCGACGCGGCCGCCACCGCCGGCATCCTCGAGCCCTCGGACCGCCTGGTCCCCGCGATCGCCGACGCAGGCCGCTCCTGGAGCAATCTAGCCGGCCGCTGGGGAGACCTCGCTCCCCCGGGCGCTCGCCTCGACGAGCGCTTGGCTCGCGCGGCCGCAGAGGTCCGAGCCGCGTACCGCCAGATCACCCACAACACCACCACGCTCGCGGCGCCGGAAGTCATCGCCACCCGGCCAGGACTCCCCCAAGCCACCCTTGCGACCCTCCGTGCGATCAGGGCCGGCGCCGAGCTCGCGCACGTTGTCGCCGAGAAAGGCAACACGGCAGGTCTCACCGGGCCTGCACGGGCACTCTCGATCCGCGCCCACAACGACATCGAAGCCGGCTTGGTCGTTAATCCGCCGGAAGGCGACGTCGTCTGGGTCAGCCCGGCCGACATCCTTGCCCGCCGCAACGTACCGATACCGCGACCAGTGCGGGAGTCCCTGCGTACAGCGAGTGCAACGACGGTATCCGCCAGTGCAACGGCTGCAGCAACTGCTGACCTGACCATCGCCAACGGCGCCGACCGATCGCTCGATGTCGCGGCAACTTCCCCGGCCCTGAACCCGCTGCCCACGCGTCGACGGTCGCTGCTCGAGCCGGCCTTTACACCCCTACAACGGTTCGGCGGTGCCCAATCACGATGAGGAACCTATGTCCGAGACCACCTTGCCACGGCTACCAACTCCACGCGGAGGCGCCGGGCGATCCGTCCAGCGGCATCGCACAACCGCTGCGCATGGGTCACTTCCGACCCGTTCCTCCTGCGTTGATCGCTGCGGGCGCCTTCCTTCCCCTAGGTGACCGTAAGCAGTCACCGGCGAGACAACGGAGTGGATGCACGATGGCACGACCGACAGCAGCACAGAAGCAAGCACGTGAAGCGGCAGAACGCGCTCGCAAAGCCCGCGATACAAGCGCCGACCGACAGGTAGAAACCCCGGCGTTGTCGATGGCGACGGCGGGCTACGACCCGCTCCTGACCATCGAAGAGGTCTCAGAGTGGCTCGGGATTCCCAGAGGCACGCTCTACCAGTGGCGCACCCGCAAGCAGGGCCCTCGGGCCATCAAAGTCGGCGGAGCTCTTCGCTACCGACGCACCGAGGTGGAGACCTACCTGGACCAACACACAGATCCCCGCACTGCCTAGCACGCATACCCTCTAGCGAACGACCGCACAACGCGCCATCCGGAAGGCCCGCATGATCGGCAAGTACCCGTTCGGGATCGACCAGCCCGCATCGAGTGAGGCCGGCTGATGCCGCGCCCGCCGATGCCGCCAGGCACCTGGGGCACGATCGGCGTCTCCAAGACCGCCGCCGGCACCCATGAGGCCTCCGCTAACTATGTGTACTTCAGTGGCCGAGTGGCACGCGTCCGCGCCCGCGCTGACAGCGCCCAGGCTGCTCGCACCGCTCTGATCCGGAAGCTCCAAGAGCTCAACGGCGCCGAGGCCAGCGAGAACGAACTCACACCGCTGACCACGGTGGCTGAACTCGCTGTCTTCTGGCTGCGAGAGAAAGAGGCGCAGCAGGTGGCTACGAACTCCCTCAAGGCATACCGCAGCACGGTGAACAACCAGATCGTGCCCGTGATCGGAGAGCGACGGCTGCGCGATTGCCGGACGAGCACCCTTGACCGCGTCGTCAAAGATCGAGCCGCCCTTGGCTTCAGCCCCACCATGCTCCGCAAGGTCCTCCACGGAATGTTCGCCGTGGCCGTCCGTCACGACGTCATGGCCTCGAACCCGGTGCGGGACGTCGCGCGTATATCGAAACCGCGACGCGAGATCGAGTACCTCGACATGGACCAGATCCAGGACGTCCGCAGCCTCGTCGCAGAGTCGACCAGCAGCAAGCGACCGGGCCCACGGCCGACCACCGATCTCATGGACGCTGTCGACCTCATCCTGGGTACCGGCTGTCGCATCGGCGAGATCGGCGCGCTTATCTACTCCGAGATCGATCTGGCAGCCACACATCCCACACTTACCGTGTCCGGAACCATCATCACCGAGACCGGTGTGGGCACCTTCCGGCAACCGTGGACCAAGTCCAGCGCCGGCTACCGCACCCTGTTCCTACCACCGTTCGCCGTCGGGATCCTGCTACGGCGCCAGGTCGAGAACCACGCCAACCCGCACGGCGCTGTGTTCCCGACCCGCCGCGGAACCTGGCGGCAGATCTCAAACTGGGAACGGATGTGGAACCAGGTGGTCGACGACACCGCCTACGACTGGGTCACCTTCCACACCTTCCGCAGGTCGGTGGCCACCCTCATCGACCGTGAAGTGGGAATCGACGCTGCCCAGGCCCAGCTCGGTCACGAAGACAGCGACATCACCCGCGACTTCTACGTTCACAAGGCCACGGTCGCGCCCGATCTGACCGTCCATCTCGAGAAGTTCCGGCCCTCTACCTGACGGTCGCCCCACGAAGTCCCCCGCACGGGAGCGCTCGATACCCGGCGTGCACTCTGCCCCGCGCAGAGCGCTCTCGAGGTCTTGGCCGCGAGCGTTACTGGCCTGTTTCTGGACAGTTTCGTCATCAGATTCAAATCTCAGAGGGCCCCTGCCTGGACGTTTGCCCAGGTCAGAGGCCCTCTTCTGGCTCCCCCGGTTGGACTCGAACCAACAACCCTCCGGTTAACAGCCGAATGCTCTGCCAGTTGAGCTACAGGGGATCGCTTGTGCAGCGAGGCGAAACCTTAGCAAGCCTCCACACCGCGGGTGAAATCAGGGCAGGCCGACATCGCGCTGCGCCAGCTCGAGGGCATCACGGGCCGCGGCGCGGACCTCGGGGTCGTCGGGGTCGACGCCCTCGTCGTACTCGTAGACCCACTGGACGCCGCCCGCGCCCGAGGGTGCGCGGCGCGCGATCACCCGCAGACCGCGCCGGCGGCCCAGGCTCACGTGGCGCTGCAGGACGACGCTGGCGGTCACCCGCTCGTGCACGAGCTCGAGCAGCCGGCCGGGCTCGTCGAGGATCGCGGTGTGCACGGGGCGCTGCTCGCCCCACGCGCCCACCTCGGAGAGCTGGAAGGTGTCGGTGTCGCGGTCCCAGCCGGCGGCCTCCACCTGCTCCCACGCGACCCGCCGGGTCTCGCCGTCGCGGACGACGTAGAAGGCGTCGCGGGTGCCGGCGAGCACGGTGCCGTCGGCTGCGGTCGCGCTCGCGAGCACCCGCTCCCCGCGACGTACGTCGACGCGCGGCATCGTCGCGCGGCCGAAGAGGCGGCTCATGCGGGTGCTCATGCCTGACCACCCGGCTGGCCGACGGCACCCTCGCGCAGCTTGCGCCGGTGCTGCTCGAGCACCACCAGCTCGCCGAACATCCGGTTGTAGTCGAGCGCCTGCTCGACGGGGTTGGTGCGCTGCAGGCGGGCCTTGACGTCGGCGATGCGGCGGGACGTGGTGAGCTCCTGGAGGCGGTAGACGTAGGCCACGGCGAACGTCGGGTTCGGGTCGGTCGTGCCGCGGACCGGCTCGACGGCGAGCTCGGTGACCGCCGCGGCGACCGCGGGATCGGTGGCCGAGCCGCGCACCTTGGCGGCCCAGCCCTGGTCGTCGACCCCGGCGACCGGCCCGCCGGCCGCCGTCACCGCCTCCCAGACCCCCTGGAAGGTCGGGTGGGTGAAGTCGGCGGTCGTCACGTGGGTCGTCGTGCGACCCACGCCGCCCGGGTGCTGGATGACCAGCTTGAGCAGCTCGCGCTCGATGAGGAAGCGGGGGTCGGACAGGCTCGGCAGGGCCGGACGAGCCGGCTCGGGCGTCTGCGCCGCCTCGGCTCCGCGGGCGGGCCGGCGCTCGTCCCTGGGGCCCGGGGTGGGCCGGTCGGCTGCGCGGCGCACCTCCGCGCGCACCTGGTCGAGGTCGACCCCCACCATGTGCGCGAGCTCGCGGGAGAACGTCTCGACCTTCGTCCGGTCACGGATGCTCGCCACCAGCCCGGCGGCGTCGCGCAGCGCGTCGACGCGGCCGTCGGCCCGGTCGAGGTCGTAGCGGGTCAGCACGTTGTCGAGGGCGAAGCGGTAGAGCGGCTGCCGGCTCGCGACCAGCTCGCGCACCGCCTCGTCGCCCTCCTTGAGGCGCAGGTCGCACGGGTCCATCCCCTCGGGGGCGACCGCGACGTAGGTCTGCGAGGCGAACACCTGGTCGCTGTCGAGCACCTTCATCGCCGCCTTCTGCCCGGCCGAGTCGCCGTCGAAGGTGAAGATCACCTCGCCGCTGGTCGTGCCGTGGTCGCCGAGGAAGCGACGCAGCACCCGCGCGTGGTCGGTGCCGAAGGCCGTGCCGCAGGAGGCCACCGCTGTCTTCACACCGGCGAGGTGGCAGGCCATCACGTCGGTGTAGCCCTCCACGACCACGGCCTGCTGACTGTCCTTCATCGCGGTGCGCGCCAGGTCGATGCCGTAGAGCACGTGGCTCTTCTTGTAGATCGCGGTCTCGGAGGTGTTGAGGTACTTCGCCTCGATGCGGTCGTCGTCGAAGATCCGGCGGGCACCGAAGCCGATCGTGTCGCCGTTGGCCTCACGGATCGGCCACACCAGCCGACCGCGGAAGCGGTCGTAGTGGGAGCGACCGAGGGCGACGAGGCCCGCGGCGACCGACTCCTCGTCGCTGATCCGCCGGCCGCGCAGGTGGCGCAGCAGCGCCTCGCCGTCACGGGGGGCGAAGCCCACGCCGAAGGTCGCCGCCGCGGCCTGGTCGAAGCCACGCTCGTGGAGGAACTGCCGCGCGACGACGGCGTCGCGGCCGCTGAGCTGCTCGGCGTAGAACTCCTGGGCGACCTTGTGCGCCTCGATCAGTCGGCCACGGGCCGGACCCCGCGGTCGTACGGGCTCGTCGTCACCGTCCTCGCGACGCAGCTGCACGCCGAACTTCTCCCCGAGCCGCTCGACGGCCTCGGTGAAGGTGAGGCCGTCGACCTTCATCAGGAAGGAGATGACGTCACCGCCCTCGCCGCAGCCGAAGCAGTTTCCGGTGAGGATGTTGTCCTCGAGTGTGAACGCGTGCGTCCCCGGAACCTCGGCGCAGAACACCTCTTCCACCCGATCCGTCGACTCGACTGATCTGACCACCCAGCCGCGACGGGCGTAGTTCTTGTCGGCTGACACGAAACGCTCGCGGTGCTGGTCCAGCAGGAAGAAGTTCTCGCGCAGGTCCTCGTTCACGAGATGGATGCGAAACAGGTCGGACGGTTCTCGGCCGTCGAAGCCCACGCGGCTTTGAACCGTGACGCCATACGTCCCGATCCCCAGTCGCGTGCAGACGTCACGCACGAACTCCAGGTTCTCGCGGGTCGCGGAGCTGAGGATGACCGTGCCGTCTGCCGCCACGCAGCCGTCTGCGGCGAAGTAGCCGGCGAGCCAGCCGTAGAGGTAGGACGTCGACTCGTCCAGGGGCGGCGTCTTCTTGAAGAACGCCGGGAGGTCAAGGACGATCATGTTGTCGTCCTTCATGGCCGTGTGGCTCTGCGGGAACCACTTGAGCATCGCCATGTCCTTGGGTGGGCACAGCTGGGCCAGTGATCCAGTGCCGTGCCTCGTACCGTCACCGAAGGTGAACCCGTGGGCGATACCGAAGGGAGAGGGCCGCGTGCGGCCGATCGTTGTCCGCGGGAAGACCGAGGCAAGACGATCGCCTGGCTTGAGGTCCTTCGTCAGCACTTCGCGTCGCGACGTGCGTCGGCGTCCGCTTCGGACGAACCAACGGTGCTCGTCGGTCGCGAAGATCTCCTTCACCTGGCGGTTGCGCGTGACCGTGAGCTTGAGGAGCGGCTGCGTGCCGTACGAGCGGAACGGTGCGTCGACCCATCTGCCGTCACCTCCGAGCACTCGATGCACCCCGCCGGCCAGATCGGCGATGGCCGTGACACCGCGGTCGGTGACGACGCGTGTCTCGCCCGCCAGGCAGTGGAAGAACTGGCGGGCGGGGTTGACGTTGAACGACGGCGTCTTCTCGTCGTGGAACGGGCAGAGCCCCTTCAGCGACCCGCCGCCGGCACGCTTGAGCGTGACGTAGCCCGACACCACGTCGTCGATCCGCGCCTTCTCGCGCACCTCGGCGATGTCGTCGTCGCGAATCCGGCCTGCCACGTCGGGGAGTCTACGGGCGCCCTCCCACGACCACCGGGGAGTCTCCACAACGGCCTCGACCACCCCCCGTGCTGGGGTCCAGCCACCCCTTGGGGCGTACGTCGCTGGTGCCCCGCCCGCGGGTCTGGGAAGGTCGAAACATGACTGCTCAGCACGGCGCGCCAGAGAGTCAGACCCTCGGCGCTCTCGTCCACCAGCTCACCCAGCAGGTCCCCGAGCTGATCCGCTCGGAGATGCGCCTCGCGCAGGCGGAGGTCGCCGAGAAGGGCAAGCGCGCAGGAGTCGGGGTCGGCATGTTCAGCGTCGCCGGCCTGCTCGCCTTCTTCGCGTTCGGATCGCTGGTGGCCACCGCCATCCTCGCCCTCGCGCTCGTCGTCGATGCCTGGCTGGCCGCCCTCGTGGTGGCGCTCGTCCTGCTCGCCGGCGCTGCCGTGGCCGGTCTCGTCGGCCGGAACAAGGTGGCCGAGGCCGGCCCTCCGGCTCCGGAGCGGGCCATCGAGGGCCTCAAGGAGGACCTCGCCACCGTGAAGGGAGACCACCATGGATGACCGGACGCCCGGCACCGCCCCGGACGGGGTGGCCAGGGAGCCGAAGACCCCCGAGCAGCTCGAGGCGGAGATCGCCCGACAGCGCGAGCAGCTGGCCGGCACGGTCGACCAGCTCGCCGCCAAGCTCGACGTGAAGTCGCAGGCCCAGCAGAAGGTGGCCTCGCTCAAGGACGCTGCCACGACCGACGACGGCAAGCCGCGCACCGAGGTGCTCGCCGCCGCCGGCTCGCTCGTCGCGATGGCCGTGGTGCTGCTGCTGTGGCGGCGCCGCGGCAACGGATGAGCCGACCGTTCATCCGCACCGAAGCCAGAACAGGGAAGGGAGACCCCATGAAGAAGCTCATGCTGCTCGTCGCCGGAGGTGTCGGCTACGTGCTCGGCACCCGTGCCGGACGGGAGCGCTACGAACAGATCAAGAAGGCGGCCACCCGCGTGAAGGAGGACCCTCGGGTCCAGGAGAAGGCGCACCAGGCCGCCGACCTCGCCAAGGACAAGGCCCCGGTGGTGAAGGACAAGGTGGCCTCGGCCGCCAGCACGGCTGCCGACAAGGTGACCCCGTCGGGCAACGGTGACCACCGCTCCGACCTCGAGGAGCAGCTGCACCCCGACAGCACGGCGCGGCAGGACGACCCCTACCCCCAGGGCAACCTGCCGTAGGTCGTCACCTGCACGCCTCGTCGACGGGGTCCGCGCCTTCGGGCCGGGCCCCGTCGTCACGCCAGCGCAGCGTGGCGCGCGACGGCGCTGGCGTCGGTCAGTGACGCGACCTGGTCGATGACCACCCGTCGCCGGCCGGCGTCGTCGCCTGCGCGCTCCCAGTCCTCGACGAAGACCGGGTCCAGGGCGTCGACCCCGCGCGCCCACAACCCCTCGACGAGCTCGGCGACGAGCTGGCGCTGTCGCTCCATCAGGGCAACCCGGTCGTCGGCCTGCATGACGTAGTGGGCGGCGATCCCCTTGAGCACCCCGATCTCGACCTCGGTCGCACCCGGTACGACGAGGTCGGCGCGGTGCCGCACCGGCGGCTCCCCCGCCGTCGCGGCGAACGTCGCCTGCTGCACGCTGCCGCAGAAGCGGCCGATGAGGTCGCTGGTGAGGTTCTTGATCGCGGCGAGGCTGCGCCGGCTGCCGTCGTAGGACGACCGGGGCCAGCTGCCCACGGCCCGCAGGTCGGCCAGCGCCGCGTCGAGCGCGTCGTCGTCGATCCCGGGCAGGTACCAGGAGCGCACGGTCTCCCACAGGGCGTCGCGGTCGAGCCGGGTCAGGTCGAGGCGTCCGGCGACGATGCCGTCCTCGACGTCGTGCACCGAGTAGGCGACGTCGTCGGCCAGGTCCATGACCTGGGCCTCGAGGCAGCGCCGGCGCCCCTCGACCCCGACCCGCACCCAGTCGAAGACGGGTCGGTCGTCGTCGTAGACGCCGAACTTCACGACCACCCGTGGGGTGCCGTCGGCGTGCACGCCGTGCGGGCCGGTGGCCTCTGCGCGCGCCCAGGGGTACTTCGTGCAGGCGTCGAGGGTCGCGCGGGTGAGGTTGAGCCCGACCGATCGACCCTCGGCGTCGAAGGTCTTCGACTCGAGCCGGGTGAGCAGGCGCAGGGTCTGCGCGTTGCCCTCGAAGCCGCCGCAGTCGACGCTGAGCCCGGCGAGCACCCGCTCGCCGTTGTGGCCGAACGGCGGGTGCCCGAGGTCGTGCGCGAGCGCCGCGGTCTCGGCGATGTCGGGGTGGGTGCCGATGGCACGGGCCAGGTCGCGGGCGACCTGGGCCACCTCGAGGCTGTGGGTGAGGCGGTTGCGGACGAAGTCGTCGGTCTGCGGACCGACGACCTGGGTCTTGGCCGCGAGCCGGCGCGACGCCGCCGCGTGGACGACGCGCGCCCGGTCGCGCTCGAACGCCAGGCGCACCGGCGCCTCCACCCGCTTGGGCGGCTCGGCGACGATGCGCTCGCGCGCCGAGTCGTCGTACGGGTCCTCGATGCTCATCGGCCGGTCAGCCTAGCGAGCGCCGCGGACGCAGAGGACGTCCCCGGCTCAGTAGACCGAGACGTGCACGTGGTCGTAGTGGTTCGCCGTGCTCGAGCCGCGGTCCGGCATTGCGCGCCAGCCCTCGCCGGAACGCTGCACGGACCAGATGTTCTGGGCGTGGATCACGTAGTTGACCCCCAGCGCTGCGGCGTTGGCGCGAACGAACTCCGCGACGGCCCAGCCGGTGGCGCCGCTGACCATGATGTCGACCGCGCGACCGAGGGGATGATCACCGCCACCGCCACGGAGAGTGCCGTAGGTGGAGATGCTCGGCCAGTTGGCGCACACGGCCTCGTGCACCTTCTGGATGTTGACGCCGGCACCACCAGCTGAGGTGCCGTTGCTGCAGGCGCCGCCCAGGCTGGGGCCCGCAGACTTCGCCTGGACCTCGGGCTGGGCCTCGGGCTCGGGCTTCGGCTTCTTGGCGCTGAGGTAGTCGGAGGTGACCCAGCGGGACTGGCCGTCGATGACGACCTGGGTGCGACCCCGCTGCTTGCGACCGGTGACGGACACCTGCTTGAGGGCGTCGATGACGCCCAGCTTGTCGGCCTTGTCGGTCGGGCCGTCCCAGAGGTTGAGCAGGTCGGTGGTCCAGACCTTGTCGTCCAGCTTCTTGGCGAGCTGGCGGGCCTTCTTGTCCACGCTGATGTCCTTGCGCGCGGCGGACTCGGCCTTCGCGGCGGTGCGGATCTGCGAGCGGGACACAGTGGTGCCCTCCGCGCGGCGGCGCAGCGTGGTGTCGTCCACCGTGCTGTCGGCGGACGTGCCGGTGACCGGCTGCGACGTGCCGGACGAGGCCAGCAGGTTGTCGTTGGTCGCCGGCTCTGCGGCGAGGACGCCCATGGTCACCGCGGACAGCGTCGCCACGACGGCGAGCGGTGCGGAGACGAGGACGGAACGGGGGATCCGAGACGGACGGGGGGTGGTAGCAGGGGCTTCCCGCTTGTGGCGATGCTGAGCCACAGCGCTGATCCTTTGCGGTTGCTGTCGGGGGACGTTGCGCCGAACCACGAGCCCGGAAACGGGGGAAGAACTCATGCCCACGTCGACGCGATCCACGAGTGAAGCACAGGATTCTCGGCCTGTCCCAATCTCCCCCGGTAAATTTCGGCGTGTTCCGGCTCACCCGACGACGGATACCTGCGGACGACGCGCGGCGTGCCGCTCAGCCTCCGGTGGTCTCGTCGACGTCCTCGCGCAGGTGTGCGCCCCGGCCGTCGGTGTCGTCGAGCCACCCCTCGGGGAGCACGACCTTCTTGCGCGGGGCGCCCTGCCGCCCGCGCGGGGTGCCGAGCTCGCGCTCGGGGAACGGCGCGTCGTCGTCGAGCCCGGCCAGGAGCTCGTCGAGGGAGGCCAGGGAGTCGACGAGGGCCAGCTGGTGGCGCAGCTCGCCACCCGCCGGGAAGCCCTTGAGGTACCAGGTGATGTGCTTGCGGAACTCCTTGCAGCCGCGCTCCTCGCCCATGTGTTCGGAGAGCAGCTCGGCGTGGCGGCGCATCATGGCCTTCACCTCGCCGAGGGTCGGCAGCGTGGCGACGTCCTCCCCGTGGAAGGCCGCGGCCAGGTCGCGGAACAGCCACGGCCGACCGAGGCAGCCGCGACCGACGACCACACCGGCAGCGCCGGTCTGCTCGACCATGCGCAGGGCGTCGGACGCCTCCCAGATGTCGCCGTTGCCGAGGACGGGGATGTCGACGTGGTCGACGAGGGCCGCGATGGCGTCCCAGTCGGCCTCACCGGAGTAGGCCTGCTGGACCGTGCGTCCGTGCAGGGCGATCGCGGCGACGCCGCTCTCCTGGGCGATGCGCCCGGCGTCGAGGTACGTCAGGTGGTCGTCGTCGAGGCCCTTGCGGGTCTTCATCGTCACCGGGACGTCGTACGGCGCTGCGGCGGCGACCGCGTGCTCGAGAACCTCGCCGAGGAGCCCCCGCTTCCACGGGAGGGCTCCCCCGCCGCCCTTGCGCGTGACCTTGGGCACCGGGCAGCCGAAGTTGAGGTCGACGTGGGCGACGCCGTGGTCGGCGCAGAGGATCTCGACCGCCTTGCCGATGTAGACGGGGTCGGTGCCGTAGAGCTGCACGGAGCGCACCGACTCCAGCTCGTCGAAGACCAGCATCTTCTTCGTGGTCTCGTCGCCCTCGACGAGGCCGCGGCTGGTGATCATCTCGCAGACGTAGAGGCCCGCGCCCTGCTCGGCGCAGAGGCGGCGGTAGGCAGCGTTGGTGATGCCGGCCATCGGCGCGAGGACGACCGGGGTGTCGACGCGCAGCGAGCCCAGGGTGAGGGAGTCGGGCACGACGGTCATGGCTCCATTGTCGAGCCCCCGGGAGAGTCGGCCCAAATCACCGTCCGGGGCCCTGGCGGACCCTGGGCGGACCCGACACGTCGCCGGCCCAGGTGATGGGGTCGTAGCCCTCGGTGGGCTCGAAGACCATGTCCTCGATGCGAGCACCGTCCGGCGCGAGGTAGACCAGGCACATCTCCGCGCTCGCTCCGGCCTCGAACGGCTCCGGCAGCGGTCCGCTCTGGCAGGGCGTGAAGTCGCCACCCACGGTCCAGGGTGCCCCCAGTCTCCCCCGGTCGTCGCGGAGGTAGAGCGGGACGGCCTGTCCGGCGAGGTCGGTCCCACCGACGTTGGTCACCGCCACGCTGACGAAGTAGGGACGGGCTTCCTGCATCGAGTCGCCGAGCGCCCAACCGTCGAAGACGGATGCCCGCCGCTCCTGCACGGTCTCCACCGTCAGGTCGAGCGCGCCGGTGAGGTCGCTGGCGGGCTTCCACACGAGCGTGGCTTCGTCGCCGTGCTCCAGGGCCGTCCCGGGCTCGGTGGCGTTCACCCCGTCGGGCTCCTCCGCCGCAGCCGGCGCCGGACGTGGTGGCGCCGGACGTGGCTCCGCGTCACCGCCGCCGCAGGCCGCCAGCGCCGCAGCCAGGCCCGTCGCGAGGAAGGTCGCGAAGACCACCGAGCGCAGCATGCCGCCATGGTGGCACGCCGCGGCGTCAGCAGCCGAGCAGCTTCTGGGCGAAGTAGGCGCTGATGCCGTCGAGGCCGACCCGCTCCTGGTGCATCGTGTCGCGCTCGCGCACGGTGACCGCGTCGTCGTCGAGGGTCTCGAAGTCGACGGTGACGCAGAACGGCGTACCGATCTCGTCCTGGCGGCGGTAGCGGCGGCCGATGGCGCCGGAGTCGTCGAAGTCGACGTTCCAGTTCTCACGCAGCTCGGCGGCAAGGGCCTTGGCCTTGGGCGACAGGTCGGCGTTGCGGCTCAGCGGCAGCACCGCGACCTTGACGGGCGCGAGGCGCGGGTCGAGCTTGAGCACGACGCGCTTGTCGACGCCGCCCTTGGTGTTGGGGGCCTCGTCCTCGGTGTAGGCGTCGATGAGGAACGCCATCAGCGAGCGGGTGAGGCCGGCCGCGGGCTCGATGACGTAGGGCAGGTAGCGCTCGTCGGCGGCCTGGTCGTAGAAGGACAGGTCCTTGCCGGAGAACTCGCTGTGCTGCTTGAGGTCGAAGTCGGTGCGGTTGGCGACGCCCTCGAGCTCCTCGAAGTCACGGCCGGAGAACCCGAAGCGGTACTCGATGTCGGTCGTGCCCTTGGAGTAGTGGGACAGCTTCTCCTGCGGGTGCTCGTAGTGGCGCAGGTTGTCGGGGTTGATGCCGAGGTCGACGTACCAGCGGGTGCGCTCCTCGATCCAGTAGCGGAACCACTCCTCGTCCTCGCCCGGCTTGACGAAGAACTCCATCTCCATCTGCTCGAACTCGCGGGTGCGGAAGATGAAGTTGCCGGGCGTGATCTCGTTGCGGAAGCTCTTGCCCATCTGGGCGATGCCGAAGGGCGGCTTCTGTCGGCTCGAGGTCACCACGTTGGCGAAGTTGAGGAAGATGCCCTGCGCTGTCTCGGGCCGGAGGTAGTGCAGGCCGGACTCGTCCTCGATCACGCCGAGGTAGGTCTTGAGCATCATGTTGAAGTTGCGCGGCTCGGTCCACGCGTTGCGCGTGCCGCAGTTGGGGCAGGCGACCGACTCGTTGATGTCGACCGTGTCGGGGTCGTCGATGCCCTTCTTGGCGGCGTGGTCCTCCTGCAGGTGGTCCTCGCGGAACCGCTTGTGGCACGACTGGCACTCGACGAGCGGGTCGCTGAAGGTGCTCAGGTGGCCCGAGGCCTCCCACGTGCGGGTGGGGAGGATGATGCTCGAGTCGAGCCCGACCACGTCGTCGCGGCGGGTGACCATGAACTTCCACCACTGGCGCTTGATGTTCTCCTTGAGCTCGACCCCGAGCGGGCCGTAGTCCCACGCCGAGCGGGTGCCGCCGTAGATGTCACCGCTGGGGTAGACGAAACCTCGGCGCTTGGCGAGGGAGACGACGTTGTCCAGGGCGGTCGGAGCGGGCTTGGGCACGGTGCGGGTCCTCAGGTGTGGGCAGGTCGGGCCGGCTGGCTGCCGGCTCGCGCGAACGAGCGCTCAGCCTAGCGATCGGGGCTGGGGCTCGTTGAGGTCGGTCCCCTCCTCGACCACCTCGTAGGCACTGGGCTCGTCGAGCGCGTGGACCATCAGCGGCTGGATGTGCATCTTGCCCTCGTACGACCCCAGCGCGCGTCGGTAGGAGCCGACGTTCTGCCAGCGCGTGGTGAGCACCCACAGCGTCGGGTCGTCGACGTTGCGGCCCACGTCTCCCCCGACGTACCCGGGCTTGGCGGCGAGGATGCCGAGCGCCTGCAGCAGCCCGCGGCGCAGCTCCTCCCCGTCCGCCTCCCCGGATTCAGGGTGGGGGCCGGGGGCGCGGAGACGGGTCACGACGAGCACGGGCTCACCCTACCCAGCGAGTTTGACAATCGTTCTCAACCGCGGTGAGAATCGTTCTCATGTCGTCCGTCACCCGACCGATCGCCCTTGGCGCCGCCCTCGCCTCTGCCGCCCTCCTTGCCGGCTGCGGCGGGTCCGAGGACGCCGCCGGGACTGGTCGCTCGGCCGTCGCGGCGTTCTACCCGCTGGCGTGGGTGACCGATCGGGTGGCGGGCGACGACTGGGAGGTCACCAACCTCACCCAGCCCGGCCAGGAGCCACACGACCTCGAGCTCACCATCGCCCAGACAGCCGCGCTGGAGGAGGCCGACCTCGTCGTCCTCACGCACGGCTTCCAGCCCGCCGTCGACGCCGGGGCGGAGACGGCCGAGGCCCGCGTGCTCGACGCCGCCGACGTGGTCGAGCTGTTGCCCGCCGACGCCTCGGAGCACGAGGGCCAGACCGAGGAGGAGCACGACCACGGCGGCAGCGACCCGCACTTCTGGCTCGACCCGCTCCTGGTCGCAGACTTCGCCGACGCGGTCGCCACCGAGCTGGGCGACGTCGATCCCGACGCCGCGCAGGCCTACGCCGACAACGCCGCCGAGCTGCGCACCGAGCTCGAGGCGCTCGACCAGGAGTACACCGACGGCCTCGCCACCTGCGAGCGCGACACGACCGTCGTCAGCCACCAGGCCTTCGCCTACCTCGAGCGCTACGGCCCGCAGTTCGAGCCGATCGCCGGCCTGTCCCCCGACTCCGAGGCGACGGCCGCGGACCTGGCCCGCCTCCAGGAGCTCATCACGCAGGACGGCGTGACCACCGTCTTCTCCGAGCGGCTGGTGAGCCCGAAGATGGCCGAGACCCTCGCCGACGACCTCGGCGTCGAGACCGCGGTGCTCGACCCGATCGAAGGGCTGTCGGACGACACGGCCGACGAGGACTACCTTTCCCTCATGCGAGAGAACCTCACCGCCCTCCAGCAGGCCAACGGCTGCTCGTGACCTCGCCCGACCCCCGCCTCGCACCACCCGTCGTCCTCGACCGGGTCTCCGTCGCCATCGGCGGACGGCCGATCCTGCGCGACGTCGACCTCACGGTGCGCCCGGGCGAGGTGGTGACGCTGCTCGGCCCCAACGGGTCGGGCAAGTCAACGCTGGTGCGCGCGGTCACCGGGCTCCTTCCCCACACCCGCGGGGACGTACGGCTCTTCGGGACGCCGATCGAGGACTTCACCGACTGGCGGCGGCTGGGCTTCGTCCCCCAGCGGTCGACCGCCTCGGGCGGGGTGCCCGCCACGGTGCGCGAGGTCGTGGCGTCGGGGCGGGTCGGACGCCGGCGCCTGTTGCGCCCGAGCGGTCCCGCGGACCGGCGGGCGGTGGAGGCCGCGCTCGACGTCGTCGGCCTCGCCGACCGGGCGTCGTACGGCGTCTCGCAGCTGTCGGGCGGCCAGCAGCAGCGCGTCCTCATCGCGCGCGCGCTCGCGGGCGAGCCCGACCTGCTCGTCCTCGACGAACCCACCGCCGGCGTCGACCTGCCCCACCAGCAGGCCCTCGCCGACGCCCTCGGGCGCCTCAAGGCCAGCGGTGCGACGATCGTCCTCGTCGCCCACGAGATCGGCCCGATGATGCCGCTGATCGACCGGACCGTGGTGATGCGCGACGGCCGGGTGGCCTACGACGGTCCGCCCCTCACGCAGGAGGTGGCGTCGCACACCCACCACCACGACGACCACGACGTCCCGACCCGGCACGACCACGCCCCGCACGTCGCGTCGCCGTTCGACTGGGAGCGGAGGTCCAGTCAGTGAGCTTCATCGACCTGTTCTCCCTCGGCTTCATGCAGCGCGCGCTCATCGCCGCGCTGCTGACCGGGCTGGCCGCACCGGCCATCGGCACCTTCATCGTCCAGCGACGCCTGGCCCTGCTGGGCGACGGCATCGGCCACGTCGCGGTCACCGGCGTCGCCCTCGGCCTGCTGACCGGCACCTCCCCCACCTGGACGGCGGTCGTCGTCGCGGTGCTGGGCGCCGTGCTGATGGAGCTCATCCGCGAGCGTGGTCACACCAACGGCGACGTCGCGCTCGCGCTGCTCTTCTACGGCGGCCTCGCCGGCGGCGTGCTGATCACGGGCATCGCCGGGCAGGGCGCCGCGACGCTGCAGGCCTACCTGTTCGGCTCGCTCAACAGCATCTCCTCGGCCGACGTGTGGTCGACGGCCGTGCTGGCCGTCGTGGTGCTCACCGTGGCGCTCGGGCTCTCGCCGCAGCTGTTCGCCGTCGCGAGCGACCCCGACTTCGCCCGCGTGGCCGGACTCAGGGTGCGCGGCTACAACCTCCTGATCGCGGTGCTCGCCGCGGTCAGCATCACCGTGGCCATGCGTACGGTCGGCCTGCTGCTCGTCTCGGCGCTGATGGTGGTCCCGGTCGCGACCTCGCAGCAGGTCGCTCGGTCCTTCCGCACCACCCTGCTCGGAGCGATGCTGGTCGGCTGCGCGGCGTCCGTCGGCGGCCTCTTCCTCAGCGCCTGGCTGTCCTTCCGGGTGTCCGTGGCCCCCGGCCCGACGATCGTCCTGCTCGCCCTGGCGATGTTCACCGCCACCTGGCCGCTCGGGGTGTGGCTGCGGCGCCGCAGCCGGTTGATGGCGCCGTTCCCCGAGGTCAACGCGACCCCGCACCGCTCCACCGACGACCACCCGCACGACCACGGCCAGGACTGCGGCCACCCAGCAGTGCCCCACGGGGACCACGTCGACTACGTCCACGACGGCCACCGGCACGCCGTACACGGAGAGCACTATGACGAGCACTGACCCCACCTCGCGCCCGTCGGTCCGTCCCACCCGCCAGCGTCGCGCCGTCGCGGCCGCGCTCGCGGGCTTCGACGACTTCCGAAGCGCGCAGGAGATCCACGACCTCATCTCGCAGCAGGGCGAGTCGGTGGGGCTCGCCACCGTCTACCGCACGCTGGCGACGCTCGCCGACGCCGGTGAGGTCGACATGCTGCGCAACGAGGACGGCGAGGCCATCTGGCGCAGCTGCTCCGACACGCACCACCACCACCTCGTGTGCCGCACGTGCGGGGCGACCGTGGAGGTGGAGGGGCCGGCCGTCGAGCGGTGGACGAGCGCGATCGCGTCCGAGCACGGCTATGGCGACATCAGCCACACGCTGGAGATCTTCGGGACCTGCCCGGCCTGCCGCTGACCTCAGGTCTGCTGGGGCGTCTGGTTGGGGACCGCGCCGCCGTAGCGCCGGTCGCGGCTGGCGTACGTCTCGATCGCCGACCACAGGTGCCGTCGGTCGACGTCGGGCCACAGCACGTCGGTGAAGACCATCTCGCTGTAGGCCGCCTGCCACAGCATGTAGTTGGACAGCCGCTGCTCCCCCGACGTGCGCCAGACGAGGTCGGCGTCGGGCAGCTCGGGCACGTAGAGGTGGCGGGCGAAGACCTTCTCGTCGATCTTGTCCGGGTTGAGGCGGCCGGCCGCCACCTCGCGTCCGATCGCCCGGGCGGCGTCGGCGAGCTCGGCGCGGCCGCCGTAGTTGACACACATCGTGAGCGTGAGGACGTCGTTGTCCCTGGTCAGCTCCTCGGCGACCTGCAGCTCCTTGATGACCGACTTCCAGAGGCGCGGCGCGCGGCCGGCCCAGCGCACGCGCACGCCGAGGTCGTTCATCTCGTCGCGGCGGCGGCGGATCACGTCGCGGTTGAAGCCCATCAGGAAGCGCACCTCGTCGGGTGAGCGCGACCAGTTCTCCGTCGAGAAGGCGTAGGCCGAGATCGCCTTCACGCCGATCTCGATCGCGCCCTCGACCACGTCGAAGAGCGTGTGCTCGCCCTGCTCGTGGCCCTTGGTGCGCGGAAGCCCGCGCTCCTTGGCCCACCTGCCGTTGCCGTCCATGATGATCGCGACGTGCTCGGGGACGAGGTCGCGCGGCACCGGCGGCGGGGTCGCGCCGCTCGGGTGCGGGGTCGGCTGCTTCACCTGTCGCTTCACGGTGCCCAGCGTAGGCGGGACCGCGCCGGCGGTGACCACGACAGCAGGCGACTCACTCGAAGACGAACGCCTCGAGGAGGGCGACAGCGGCGACGACGGCCGGGAACGTCACCAGCGGCAGCAGGAGCTCCGACCACCGATGGCGCCGCAGGCCGGCGTACACAGCCATGAGCAGCGCCAAGAACGACCCGGTCAGCCCGGCGAACAGCGCCACGACCACCGACATGCCGACCCAGTTGTCGGAGACCGCGTCCTCTCCCCCGATCGCCCAGGCGGCTCCGAACAACCCGGCGCCGACCGTCAGAACGGCCAGCGAGACCACCGCCAGCTGCCACGCTGCTCCCGCAGCCGCCCCGGCGCCGCGGCGCGAGTGGCTGCCGGACGTCTCATCCATGCCTCCATCCTTCCGCCGCCCGCGGGTGGGCCCCAGTGCCGAAGGTCCGCCGTCGGTGCCCCACACGTCCCGTGGACCGGACCGGGGCTCCTGTCCGGGGCGCCGCCTGCCCGGGCGACCGGGAGGTCAGCCGTCAGGCGAGGGACGCGTCCAGGCCCGCGACACCCACGGCGCGCCTCACCGCTCGACGTAGGCCATCGAGCGCAGGCCGCGCTCGAGGTGCCAGGCGAGGTAGGCCGAGACGAGGTTGCTGGCCTCGCGCAGGTGACGCGGCTCGGCGGCGTGGACGACGGGCCAGTCGCCGACGAGGAGGGCACCGAGCAGGAGGACCGTCTCCGAGGCGGGGGTGGCCGATCCCGGCAGCTTGTCGGAGACGCACAGGACGCCGCCGGCCGACGGGTTGAAGAAGCGGTGTGGTCCCTCGACGCCGCACTGCACGCAGTGGTCGAAGGACGGCGCGTAGCCGGCGACGGACAGCGAGCGGAGCAGGTAGGAGTCGAGGACCTGCTTGGCCGGGTGCTCGGCGCCGGCCATCGCGCGCAGGCCGCCGACGAGCAGCAGGAACTGCTGGACCGCGGGCTCCTTCTCCTCGGTGACGAGGCGTTCGGCCGTCTCGAGCATCACCGTGCCGGCGGTGTAGCGGTCGTAGTCGAGACCCAGCCGCGCGTTGAACGGGTCGAGCGTCTCGGCCTGCGTGATGACGTCGAGGCTGCGACCCTCGGCGAGCTGGAGGTCGACGTGGGTGAACGGCTCGAGCCGCGAGCCCCAGCGCGACGTCGTACGACGCACGCCCTTGGCGACCGCGCGCACCCGCCCGTGCTGACGGGTCAGCAGGGTGATGATGCGATCGGCCTCGCCCAGCTTGTGGGTGCGGAGCACGACCGCCTCGTCGCGGTAGAGGGGCACGGCACCATTCTCCCCCACCGACCCCGCCCGGGCCTCGAACGGGCGGCCGCGGCGTCAGCGTTTCCGGGTGCGGACCGTCGACGTCGCCGGACGCTCGCGCCAGCAGTCGAGCGCGAAGTCGGCGGCGGCGGCCGTCAGGCGCTCCGGCCGGAAGCGCCACTCGAGGATCGAGGTGGCCCGCTCGAGCCGCACGTTGGGCAGCTCGGCGGCCAGCATGTCGGCGTCGACGAACGGGTGGATGGGGTCGATCGGGTGACCGACCAGGAAGACGGGCGCCTGGATCCGGCGCCGCTGGCTGCGCGAGGGGGCGAGCCTCCCGAAGATCACGCCGTGGAGCACCGAGGCGATGGACTCGGCCCGGTGGTCGACCGTGTCGAGGCCGATGCCGACCCAGAACGGGACGATCCCGCGGGGCACCGAGCGGGAGAGCCGCTGCAGGCTGTTGGCCGTCACGGGCACGTAGCGCGCGGCCAGCATGATCGGCACGAACGCGAGGATCCCGGCGACCAGCGCGTTGTTGAGGACCGGCATCTCCACGATGAGCCCCTTGACCCGCTCGGGGGCGATGACGGCCACCTCCAGCGAGACGTTGGCCCCGAGCGACGTGCCGCCGATGACGGCCTGCTCCGCGCCGAGGTGGTCGAGCAGCGCGACCACCTGCTCGCCGAACGACGTCATCGAGTAGACCAGCGGGTCGGCGGGCTGGTCGGAGCGGCCGTGGCCCAGCAGGTCGAGGGTGACCACGTGCAGCCCCTGCGCGGCCATCGCCCGGGCGAGCGGCTGCTGCATCCGGCGCGGCATGAGCAGGCCGTGCAGCAGCACGACCCAGTCGTCGCCGGAGCCGTACTCGGTGTACTCCAGCCGGTCACGCCCGCCGTCGGACTCGACGAAGAACTGTCCGATCCGCTCGCTGACCAGCATGATCGAAATGTAGCGCTGTTGCCCGTCAGCCGCGGTTGACCGCGCTGATGACCGCCTTGAGCGACGCGGTCACGATGTTGGCGTCGAGCCCCACGCCCCACAGGACCTTCTCCCCCACCGCGCACTCGACGTACGCCGCTGCGATCGCGTCGCCGCCCGACGACAGCGCGTGCTCGTGGTAGTCGAGCACGCGGACCTCCCCGCGGGAGGCGTAGGCCGGGTTGCCCGCCGCCTGCTCGGCCTCGACGAGCTCGTTGAGCGCGTTGGTGAAGGCGGCGATCGGGCCGTTGCCCTCACCGGTCAGCTCGCGCCGCTCGCCATCGACGTACACCCCGACGGTGAGCCGGTCCTTCTCGCCCGCCGCGCTCGAGGTGTGGACGGAGTTGAGCTTGAGCGGGGCCTCGCGGTCGAGGTACTCCGCGCGGAACACCGACCAGATCTCCTCGGGCGTGATCTCCCCGCCGTCGGTGTCGGTGCGCTGCTGGACGACGCGGCTGAACTCGATCTGCGCGCGACGCGGCAGGTCGAGCTTGTGCTCGGACTTGAGGACGTAGGCCACACCGCCCTTGCCGGACTGGCTGTTGACGCGGATGACCGCCTCGTAGGTGCGGCCGACGTCCTTGGGGTCGATGGGCAGGTAGGGCGCCTCCCAGGGCAGCTCGCCCACGGGCACGCCGAGGGCCGCGGCCTTCTTGTCGAGGTCCTCCAGGCCCTTCTTGATCGCGTCCTGGTGAGAGCCGGAGAAGGCGGTGTAGACGAGGTCGCCCGCGTAGGGGTGGCGCGGGTGGACCGGCAGGTTGGTGCAGTACTCGACGGTGCGACGGACCTCGTCGATGTCGGAGAAGTCGACCTGCGGGTCGATGCCCTGGCTGAAGAGGTTCATGCCCAGCGTGACCAGGTCGACGTTGCCGGTGCGCTCGCCGTGGCCGAACAGGCAGCCCTCCACCCGGTCGGCGCCGGCCATCAGGCCGAGCTCGGTGGCGGCGACGGCGGTGCCGCGGTCGTTGTGCGGGTGCAGGCTGATCGCGGAGTGCTCGCGCCGGGTCAGGCCGCGGCCGAAGTACTCGATCTGGTCGGCGTAGGTGTTGGGCGTCGACATCTCGACGGTGGCGGGCAGGTTGAGGACGATCTCGCGGCCGGCCTCGGGCTGCCAGACGTCGGAGACCGCCTCGCACACGCTCAGCGCGAAGTCGGTGTCGGACTGGGTGAAGATCTCCGGGCTGTACTGGTAGCCGAAGTCCCCGCTGCCGACGAGGCCGCCGAGGCGCTCCTCGGCGTACTTCATCACCATCTCGGTGCCGCGCACGGCGATGTTGCGGCACTCGTCGGGGGTGACGTTGAAGACGACGCGCTGGAACAGCGGAGCGGTCGCGTTGTAGAGGTGGACGGTCGCGCGGGGAGCCCCGACCAGCGAGTCCACGGTCCGCTCGATGAGGTCCTCACGGGCCTGCGTCAGCACGGAGATCTGTACGTCGTCGGGGATGCGGTCCTCGTCGATCAGCTTGCGCACGAAGTCGAAGTCGGTCTGGCTGGCGCTGGGGAAGCCGACCTCGATCTCCTTGTAGCCCATCGAGACCAGCAGCTCGAACATCGTGAGCTTGCGGGCCGGGGTCATCGGGTCGATGAGCGCCTGGTTGCCGTCGCGCAGGTCGGTGGACAGCCAGCGCGGCGCCTTCTCGACCTTCTTCGTCGGCCAGGTGCGGTCGGGCACGTCCACGGGCACGAACGGGGTGTAGCGGGCGAACGGCATCGGGCTCGTGCCCTGCTGGTTGGCGGTGTTGCTCAGGTTGGTCATGGTGTCCTCGGTCTGCAGAAGGGGCGACCGGCACGCACCACTCTCCGCAACGAGGGGGCCGGGTCTAGGCCTCGTTGCGGCAGCGAAGAAGGAGGCTGCGCATCATGACGAGACCACGATAACCCCGTTCCCCACGACCTGGTCCCGGGCTCCCGCGGGATGAGACGCCCTCAGGGGCGGCCGCGGGCCGCGTACGCCACCGCCGACAGGTCGAACGGCCCGTCGCCGAGGCGACGGCGCAGCACCTCCTCGAGCCGACGGCGCCCGTCGGGTCCCAGCGCGGCGACCGCGTCGCCGGCCGGGCCGACGCCGTGGAGGTAGGGCTCCCACCACTCCTCGAAGCTGGGGTGGGACACCGTCACCTCGACCTCCGCCGACTCCACGTCACGGAGGCCGGCGGCCTCGAGGATCTCGACGAGGCCGGTGCGTGAGCCACCCGGAAACCCCCGCTCGCCCGGGTGCTGGGGCTCGAGCTCGGCGACCGCTTCCCACAGAGGCCACATCGGCGCCCGCGACCCGGCGAGGTCCCACACGGTCGCGCCCACCCGGCCACCGGGTCGGGTGGGCCGCCTCATCTCACCGACGCCTGCGACGGGGTCGGTCATGAAGTGGACGACGAGGCACGCCGCCGCCACGTCGCAGGTCGCGTCCTCGAAGGGCAGCGACTCCGCCGCGCCCTGCCGCACGTCGACGCCGGGGAAGCGCTCGCGGCACGCCTCGACGAAGGGCGCCGAGGGGTCGACCGCGCGCACGCTGCCGGCGCCGAGCCGCTCGACGAGCACGCGGGTCAGGGCGCCCGGACCGCAGCCCACGTCGATCGCCTCCTGGCCGGGTGCCACCTCGAGCCAGTCGGCGAAGCGCGCGGCCAGGGGCCGCGAGTAGCGACCCATGAAACGGTCGTAGGCGTCGCCCGCCACGTCGAACGTCACGCATCGACGGTACGCCGCTCGCGGAGCGGTTAGTAGCCTCGGCTCCGTGCCGCGCCTGTTGATCGTCCACCACTCGCCGACGCCGTCGGTGGCCGCGCTGACCGAGGCCGTCGTCGCCGGTGCCTCGGACGAGGCGATCACGGGTGTCGAGGTGGTCGTCCGAGCCGCGCTCGAGGCCGACGCGGACGACGTGCTGGCCGCGGACGGCTACGTCCTGGGCACGCCCGCCAACTTCGGCTACATGAGCGGCGCCCTCAAGCACTTCTTCGACTCGATCTTCCTCCAGGCCGGGGGCGCGCTCACCGACGACGGCTCGGCCGCGAGCGTCGAAGGAGGCCGCAAGCCGTTCGGCCTCTACGTCCACGGGCGCTACGACACCACCGGCGCGGTGCGGTCGGTCCAGTCGATCGTCGGTGCGCTCGCCTGGCGCCAGAGCGCACCGGTCCTCGAGGTGCTGGGCGACGTGGGCGAGGCGGACCGCGAAGCGGCGTACGAGCTGGGCGGCACGCTCGCGGCGCTGGTGATGGGATGAGGCGGCTCCTCGCCGTGGTGGCCGCGGCCGCGGTGCTGTCGGCCTGCACCTCGGCTCCGGACGCACCCGCGGACGACCCGACCACGTCCCCCTCATCGACGCCCGTCCCGGCCGCGACCGCTCCCCCGGACCCGGGACCGACGCCGGAGGTGGGCGAGTGCCACGACCTGTCCCTGCGCCAGGCGGTCGCCGTGGTGGGCCGCACGGCACCGGTCGCGTGCCGCCGACCCCACACGGCCCAGACCTACTTCGTCGGCCGGCTCGACCTCACCACCAAGTCCGGCTTCACCCGTCGGGTGGACTCGCAGGCCGCGCAGCGGCAGATGAGCCGGGCCTGCACCACCCGGCTGACGAAGCACCTCGGACGTACGCCCCGCGAGCTGAGGCTCAGCATGGTGCGGGCCGTCTGGTTCAGCCCGAGCCCCGCGCGGGCGGAGGCCGGGGCCGACTGGTTCCGCTGCGACATCGTGGCCGTGGCTTCCCCTGGCACCCTGCTGCGGCTGCCGCGGCGGACGAAGGGATGGGGCGGCCCCGCGATGTGCGCGACCGCCGCGCCCGGCACCCCCGGGTTCCGGCGGGTGACGTGCGGCGCGAAGCACGCGTGGCGGGCGGCGGCGACCGTGGACATCCCGGGCCGCAGGCTGCCTGCCCGCGACGCGGTCGCGGCACGGATGGACCCGGTCTGCCGCGACGTCGCCGCGGACGCCACCGACGACCCGCTCGACTTCACCTGGTCGCAGGAGAGCCCGACGCGCGATCAGTGGGAGGCCGGGCAGCGCTACGGGATCTGCTGGGTGCCGGCCTGACCCTCGACCTGCCAGAGTGGGTCCATGTCGAAGGTCGCGATCGTCGGTGCAGGTGCCGTGGGAACGGCCATCGCCTACGCAGCCCAGATCCGTGGCGTGTGCCGCCAGCTCGCCCTGTTCGACCTCAACGCCCAGAAGGTGCGGGCCGAGGTGCTCGACCTCAACCACGGGATGCAGTTCACCCCGATGGCCGAGATCACCGGCAGCGACGACCTCGCCGTCTGCGCAGGCGCGGACGTCGTCGTCATCACGGCCGGCGCCAAGCAGGACCCCGGCCAGAGCCGACTCGACCTCGCCGCCGCCAACGTCGCGATGTGCCGCGACCTCGTGCCGGCGCTCGTCACCCTGGCTCCCGAGGCGCTGCTGCTCGTCGTGACCAACCCGGTCGACGTGGTGACCATGGCCGCCCTGGAGTTCTCCGGGTTGCCCAGCAACCGCGTGTTCGGGTCCGGCACGGTCCTCGACTCCTCGCGGCTGCGGTTCCTCATCGCCGAGCACACCCACGTGGCCGTGCAGAACGTCCACGCCTACATCGCCGGCGAGCACGGCGACTCCGAGGTGCCGCTCTGGTCCACCGCCACGATCGGTGGCGTGCCGGTCGAGGACTGGGAGGCGCCCGGCGTCGGCCGCCTCGATGCCGACGCCCGTGCCCGGATCCACGAACGGGTGGTCACCGCGGCGTACGAGATCATCGCGGGAAAGGGCGCCACCAGCCTGGCGATCGGCCTCTCGGTGTCCCGGATGCTCGAGGCGGTCCTCCACGACGAGCACCGCGTCCTGCCTGTCACCTCGCGACTCGACGGGGTGCACGGGCTCTCCGGGGTGTGCCTCTCGATGCCGTCGGTCGTCGGCCGGTCCGGGGTCGAGAGCGTGCTCGCCACGCCCCTCAGCCCGGACGAGCGGGACCGGCTGGCGGCGTCGGCGGAGGCGGTGCGCTCGACCGCGCGGAGCCTGGGCCTCTGAGCCTCAGAAACCGAGCTTGCGCAGCTGGCGCGGGTCGCGCTGCCAGTCCTTGGCGATCTTGACCTGCAGGTCGAGGTAGACCGGCGTGCCCAGCAGGGCCTCGATCTGCTTGCGGGCGGCGGTGCCGACCGAACGCAGGCGCGAGCCCTTGTGGCCGATCATGATGCCCTTCTGGGAGTCGCGCTCGACGTAGAGGTTGGCGACGATGTCGAGCAGGGGCTTGTCGTCGGGACGCCCCTCGCGCAGTCCCATCTCCTCGACCACCACGGCGATCGAGTGCGGCAGCTCGTCGCGGACGCCCTCGAGGGCGGCCTCGCGGATCAGGTCAGCAGCGAGCGCCTCCTCCGGCGCGTCGGTCAGGTCGCCGTCGGGGTAGAGCGGCGGCCCCTCCGGCAGCAGGCCGACGAGGAGGTCGGCGAGCAGGCCGACCTGGTCGCCCGCCACCGCGGACACGGGCACGATCTCGGCCCACTCGGTGCCGGTCTCCTCGCCGAGGGCGGCGATGTCCATGAGGTGGTTCGCCAGCTGTTCGGGGGTGACCAGGTCGGTCTTGGTGGCGACCGCGATGCGCACCGTGCGGCGCACCTTGCCGAGCTCGGTGACGATGAACCGGTCACCGGGACCGATCTTCTCGTTGGCCGGGAAGCAGACGGCGACGACGTCGACCTCGGCCCAGGTCGTCCGCACCAGGTCGTTGAGGCGCTCGCCCAGCAGCGTGCGCGGGCGGTGCAGGCCCGGGGTGTCGACCAGGATCAGCTGGGCGTCGTCGCGGTGCACGATGCCGCGCACCACGTTGCGGGTGGTCT
Organism: uncultured Nocardioides sp.; assembly: GCF_947488025.1. Taxonomy (GTDB): domain Bacteria; phylum Actinomycetota; class Actinomycetes; order Propionibacteriales; family Nocardioidaceae; genus Nocardioides. The sequence continues at coordinate 61,768 of NZ_CANKYS010000005.1, forward strand.
GCGGCTTGGAGGACGTGATGACGATCTTCTGGCCCACGAGCGCGTTGGTCAGGGTCGACTTGCCGGCGTTCGGTCGGCCGACGAACGACGCGAACCCGCTGCGGTAGCCCTCGGGCGCCTCGTAGAAGGCGCCCGCCGGCGCGACTCCGGAGAGGTCGAAGTCCTCGTCGAGCTCGTCGTCAAGCTCGTCGTCGTGGTCAGCCATCGGTCGTCTCCCTGGCAGCGTCGTAGTCGGCCCAGATCTGCTCGTCAGTCTTGCCTGCCGCCTTGCCCGCGCGCCAGACCGGTCCGGGGTCGACGGCCCGGGGCTGCCGGGCGGCGGTGGCGCGCCAGTAGCCCATCACGTCGTAGTGGCTGGACGGCAGCCCGACCTCGCGCATGAGGTGCTTGCGGATCGCGCGCATCTGGGCGGACTCCCCCGCCATCCAGAAGTAGCCCTCACCCTCGGGCCACTCGATGCCCTCGACGACCGTGGCCAGCGCGCTCTGCCCGGGCGCGGGTGGGGCCAGCCAGGTCACGTCGACGCCGGACGGCAGGTAGCCGGTCAGGTCGTCGGGCACCTCCGCCATGACGTACGTCGTCAGGTCGGGGCGGGTCTCGGCGATGCGGGCCATCGCCGGCATGGCCGTCAGGTCGCCGACCAGCAGGAGCCAGCGCGCCCCGGGCGGCGGCGCGAAGGACGCCTTGGGCTCGGTGACGGTGACGGTGTCGCCGACGCAGTCGCGCGTCGCCCACTCGGTGACCAGGCCGACGTCGTGGACCACGACGTCGAGGGTCAGCTCGCCGTCCCGGAAGGACCGCACGGTGTAGTAACGGCTCTGGAACTGGCCGGGCACGACGAGGCCGACCCACTCGTCGGGGACGCCGGTCGAGGTGAAGCCGTCGAGGTCGTCGAGCACGAGGCGGACGAGGTGGTCCGAGAGCGGTTCGCGGCGACGCACGGTCGCCTGGAACTGGGCTGCACGGGTGCTCACCCGTCGAGGCTATCGGTGGCTCACCAGTCGGGACGCATCGGGAAGTCGGAACGGCCGTCGTCGTGGTTGCGGGTCGCGAGCACCTGGTGCAGCTCGACCTCGTCGCGCTCGAATCCGACGCGCGAGCCGGCGATGTAGAGCCCCCACACCCGCGCGGTCCCCTCGCCGACCTCGGCCACGCACTCGTCCCAGTGCTCGACCAGGTTGCGGTTCCAGTCGCGCAACGTGGCGGCGTAGTGCAGGCGCAGGTTCTCGCTGTGCTGCACCTCGAGGTCCTGGTCCTGCGCGGCGCCGATGATCGTGCCCGAGCCGGTGAGCTCCCCGTCGGGGAAGACGTAGCGGTCGATGAAGTGCCCCGTCTCCTGGCGCCGGTTGTGCCGCCGGGTGATGGAGTGGTTGAGCAGGCGACCGCCCGGCCTGAGCCGGTCGCGGAGGTGGCGGAAGTAGGCGGGGTAGTTGCGCACACCGATGTGCTCGGTGAGCCCGATCGAGCTGACGGCGTCGAAGCCGGACTCCGAGACGTCGCGGTAGTCGAGGTGGCGCACCTCGGCGAGGTGGGCGAGTCCCTCGCGCTCGATCGCCTCCGTGGCCCACTGGGCCTGCTCGAGCGACAGCGTCACGCCCAGCGCGCGTACGCCGTGCTCCCGGGCGGCGTGGCGCACCATCGTGCCCCAGCCGCAGCCGACGTCGAGCAGCCGCTGACCGGGGCGGAGGTCGAGCTTGCGGCACACCAGGTCGAACTTCGCGGCCTGGGCCTCCTCGAGCGTCAGGTCCGGGGCCTCGTAGAGCGCACAGGTGTAGGCCATCGACGGCCCGAGCACCAGCTCGTAGAACCGGTTGGACACGTCGTAGTGGTGGGAGATGACCTCGGCGTCGCGCGTCATCGAGTGCCGCAGTCCCTCCATCGCGCGCCGCCAGCGGGGCAGGTGCTCCTGGGGCGGCGGGGCGGGTGGGCGCAGGTGGGAGAGCCCGAGGCTGCGGGCGATGTTCACCACCTCGGACGGCGCCGGCACGCGGAACTTCGTGTGGTCCTTCAGCAGCACGAGGGCGTCGTAGGGGTCGCCGGGGTGGACCCCCGACAGGCTGAGGTCGCCGCGGACGTAGGCGCGCACCATGCCGAGGTCGCCGGGAGCCGTCATCAGGTAGGCGAGCCCGCGCGCGTTGTGCAGCTGCATCCCCACGGGCGCGTCGGGAGGGCCTGCGCTGCTGCCGTCGTAGGCCGAGAAGTGCAGCGGCAGTCCGCCCCTCACCAGCGAGTCCATCGCGGCGCCGATCGTCAGGCGTGCTGCCGCGCCGCGGCCGGAGCCGGGGTCCGTGTGGAGGGTCATCGTCGTTGCACCACCTTGTCGTAGAGGGACGTCAGCCGGTCGCCGGGGTCGTGGGCGGCCTTGACCCGCGCCAGGTGGGGGCCGCCGTAGAGCCGGTCGAACTCGTCGGGCGCGTAGAAGGCCTCCGAGTAGAGGCTCTTGTGTCCGCCGAGCTCGGACACCTTGGCCTCGATCGCGCGGTTGCGCGGCGACGTGGGTGCGTCCGGGCCGACGTTGACGATGCCCCAGAACCCGACGTTGACGTAGGTCGTCGCGGCGCTGAGCGGGTAGCCGGGCCACCGCCGGTCGCCGGGCGCGTCCCCCGCGCGGCGCAGCCGCAGTGGGCACAGCCACACCGGGCGCATGCCGACCTCGCGGTCGAACCAGGCCAGGAACTCCGGCATCCGCTCGACGGGCACCTCGACGTCCTGCACGACGCGCTCGCCCTGCGGGCGGCCGGCGCGGCGGTCGAGCCGGTCCGCGACGCCGAGGCGGCGGTCGAGGGCGACGAGCTTCCAGTAGACGTCGGAGCGACGCAGCCGTCGCGGCCAGATCCTCCGGACGAGGGGGTGCTGGGCCCCGAAGGCCCGCGAGCACCAGAACCAGTCGGTGTCCCAGCGCCAGAGGTAGTCGTGCATCGTGAGCCGGTCGGTGGCACGCTGCTGCAGCGAGCGGTAGAAGACCTGCTGCCCGGTGTAGTCGCTGGTCGGGCCCGGCTCGTCGGTCCAGCGGGCCAGCGTGAGGTAGAGCTCGTCGGGCGCGAAGGCGACGCCGTCCACCGCGTCGACCCGCTCCCCCGACCAGGACCGCTCCTCGACCACGCGGGTGACGGCCTCGGCGAGCGCGGCGGCGTCGGGGAGGCGGACGTGGCGGAGGGCGACGTACGACGGCACCTGCTCGAGCTCGATGCGCAGCCGGGTGGCGTAGCCGAGCGAGCCGTAGGAGTTGGGGAAGGCGTCGAAGAGGTCGTCGCCCGGTTTGGTCGTGACGATCTCGCCGGCCCCGGTGAGCACATCCATCTCGAGCACGGACTCGTGCGGCAGGCCGTTGCGGAAGCTGGTCGACTCGATGCCGAGCCCGCTGACCGCGCCGCCGAGCGTGATCGTCCTGAGCTGCGGCACGACGAGCGGGATCCGCCCGTGCGCGAGCGTCACCTCGACGAGGTGCTCGTAGGTGCACATCCCCTGCACCTCTGCGACGTCGCCGTCGACCTCGATGACGCCCGTCAGCCCGGAGACGTCGAGGCCGGCCGCGGAGGCCGCGCGGCCACGGAAGAGGTTGCTGGTGCGCTTGGCCAGCCGCACGGGGGCGTCGGCAGGTAGGGCGGCGTAGGACTCCCTGAGCCGTGCCTCCCCGACAGCATGCTGCTCTCGACCGACAGTCGTGCGCACCCCTCCACGCTAGCGATCCCGGCCCGCGCGCGCGAGCACATCACTGGACCAGTGGCGCCGTCAGGTCGTGGTCGAGCGGGTGATCGTGCCGCGCTGGTCGCCGACGTGCACCGGCACGCCGGATCCGGCGAAGTCGTGCACCGCGTCGAGGACGGGCTCGGTGTCGGTGAGCACCACGGCTGCCTCGAGGCCGGCCGAACCGGACGAGACGGCCATGGCCACGCACACCTCGAGCGCGGACAGGTCGAGGTGCGCCAGGCGCACGCTGGCGGCGGCGTAGGTGCGTCCGTCGAGGTCGCGCACCGCCGCCCCCTCGTCGGCGCGGGCGCGGGCGCGGGTCGCGCGGGCCAGGGTGACCAGCTTGGCGTCCTCGGCGCTGGGGCCGGCAGCGTCGTCGTGGGTGCTCATGCGAGAACCCTAGAGCGGGTCGTCGTGGGACTCGTCGGACGCCGGGTCGAGCACCGTCACCAGCACGGTCCCGATCTTGTTGCGGCGCCCGGTGGCGCGCTCGGCCTCCAGCCGCAGGCCGTGGCACTCCACGACGGAGCTGGGGATCGGGACCTTGCCGAGGTGCTTGGCCATCAGCCCGCCGACGCTGTCCACGTCGTCGTCCTCGACGTCGAAGCCCACCAGCTCGTCGAGGTCGTCGACCGGGTAGCGCGAGGACACCCGGATGGCGCCGCCGTCGAGGTGCTCGACCTCGACCTCCTCGGCGTCGTACTCGTCGGTGATCTCGCCGACGATCTCCTCCAGGACGTCCTCGATCGTCACCAACCCGGCGGTGCCGCCGTACTCGTCGACCACCACCGCGATGTGCTGGCGTCGGGCCTGCAGCTCGGTGAGCAGGGCGTCGACCGGCTTGGAGTCGGGGACGTAGTGCACCGGGCGCATCACCTCGTCGACGCGCTGGGTGAACTCGACGTCGGGGGCCTCGAAGTCGCGGCGCACGATGTCCTTGAGGTAGGCCATGCCGACGATGTCGTCGAGGTTCTCGTCGATCACCGGGATCCGGGAGTAGCCGCTGCGCAGGAAGAGCGACAGCGTCTGGCGCAGGTTCTTGTGGCGCTCGACGTAGACGACGTCGGGGCGCGGGACCATCACCTCGCGGGTGATCGTGTCGCCGAGCTCGAAGACCGAGTGGATCATCCGGCGCTCACCGGACTCGATGATCGCGCCCGCCTCGGCCATGTCGACGAGCTCGCGCAGCTCGGTCTCGGTGGAGAACGGGCCCTCGCTGAAGCCCTTGCCGGGCGTGATGGCGTTGCCGAGGAGGATGAGCAGCGCGGGGATCGGGCCGAGGACGGTCGTGACGAGGGAGATCGGGCCGGCCGACGCCAGCGCCACGCGTACGTCGTGCTGGCGGCCGATGGTGCGTGGCGCGACGCCGATCACGACGAACGACACCACCAGCATCACGCCGATGGTGGTCAGGAACGTCGGGACGGGCGAGCCCTGGTAGGCGTCGCGCGCCCACGTGGCGACCAGCACGATCGCGCTGATCTCGCACAGCAGGCGCATCAGGAGGGCGGTGTTGAGGTAGCGCGCGGGGTCGTCGAGCAGCTTCACCAGTCGCGCCGCTCCTGGGCGGCCCTCCGCCTTCAGCTCCTCCGCGCGGGCACGCGAGAAGCCACCCAGGGCGGCGTCGGCGGCCGAGAAGAGGCCGGCCAGGACGACCAGCAGAGCGGCTGAGCCGAGCTGCCAGATGTCAGCGGTCATGTCAGGCGGGACCGGCGTCGGCGCGCCACTTGTCGAGCAGCTCGCCCTGCAGCCCGAACATCACCGCGTGCTCCTCCGGCTCGGCGTGGTCGTACCCGAGGAGGTGGAGGATGCCGTGGACGGTCAGCAGGTCGATCTCGGCCTCCCGTCCGTGCCCGGCCTCCTCACCCTGCCGCTCGGCGACCGACGGGGCCAGCACGAGGTCGCCGAGGACGCCCTCCTCGGGCTCCTCGTTGACCTTGCCGGGACGGAGCTCGTCCATCGGGAAGGCGAGCACGTCGGTGGGGCCGTCCTTCTCCATCCACTGGCCGTTGAGCTCGGCGATGGTGTCCTCGTCGACGGCCTTGATGCACAGCTCGGCCTGCGGGTGGACGCGCATCTGCTCCATCACGAAGCGCGCGAGCCGGGAGAGACGGCGTACGTCGAGCTCGTGGCCCGACTCGTTGAGGACCTCGATGCTCATCGCGGGCTCCGGGGGCCGCTGCTCTTCGGGCGGGCGGCCTCGGCCTCGGCGTCGAAGACGTCGTAGGCCTCCACGATCCGACCGACGAGTCGGTGGCGCACGACGTCGGTGCCGGTGAGCCGGCAGAACGTGATGTCGTCGACGCCGTCGAGGATGCCCTCCACGACGCGGAGGCCCGACTTGGTGCCCGACGGCAGGTCGACCTGGCTGGTGTCGCCGGTGACGACGATGCGCGAGCCGAAGCCGAGGCGGGTGAGGAACATCTTCATCTGCTCCGGCGTGGTGTTCTGCGCCTCGTCGAGGATGATGAAGGAGTCGTTGAGCGAGCGGCCGCGCAGGAACGCCAGCGGGGCGACCTCGATCGTGCCGGCGGCCAGCAGCTTGGGGATCGTGTCGGGGTCGACCATGTCGTGCAGCGCGTCGTAGAGCGGGCGCAGGTAGGGGTCGATCTTCTCGCTGAGCGTCCCGGGCAGGAAGCCGAGCCGCTCCCCCGCCTCGACGGCCGGACGGCTCAGGATGATCCGGTTGACCTCCTTGGCCTGGAGGGCCTGCACGGCCTTCGCCATGGCCAGGTAGGTCTTGCCGGTGCCGGCGGGGCCGATGCCGAAGGTGATCGTGCTCTTGTCGATCGACTCGACGTAGCGCTTCTGGTTGAGCGTCTTGGGCCGGATCGTGCGACCGCGGTTGGACAGGATGTTGAGGCTCAGCACGTCGGCCGGCCGCTCCTGCGTCTCGGTGCGCAGCATCTGCATGATCCGCTCGACCGTCTCGCCCGTGACGCCCTGACCGGTGCGGACCAGGCTCACGACCTCGTCGAGGAGGCGCTCTGCCATGGCGACCTCGGCCGACTCCCCGGAGAGCGTGATGCGGTTGCCGCGGACGTGGACGGTGGCGTCGAAGGCCCGCTCGATCAACCGGAGGTGCTCGTCGCCCGGGCCCAGGACGGAGACCATGTCGATGCTGTTGGGGACGACCACGGTGTGGGTCGGTCGAACCTCTGGGGTGCCTGGCTGGTTGGTGGCAGTCATGGATGCCCGTGGGGGCGGCCTTCCGGGTCGGTGGCAGAGCCCCTCCATGCTACCGAGCGCACGGCGAGCGGCCCACCTGAGAGCGCGGAGGCCGGATCAGGGGCGGGTGACCTGCAGCATCCCGAAGCACATCTCGTCGGTCGGTGTCGGCAGCACCATGGTGCTCAGCGCCTGGAGGCAAGGGCGGTGCGGGTCATGGTGATCGGCTCAGACCAGCGTCTCGGTCATGCGGGACGAGCCGCCGAGCACGTGGAGGTGGGTGTGGAACACCGTCTGCCCGGCGCCCGCGCCGGTGTTCGCGATGAGCCGGTAGTCGTCGTTGCCCGACGCCTTCGCCACCTCGTCCGCTAGCGAGACCAGGTGGCCGACGGAGGCCGGGTCCGCGGCCGCGGACGCGGCGGCGTTGTCGTGGTGGTCCGCCGAGATGACCAGCGCGTGGAACGGCGCCTGCGGGTTGAGGTCCTTGATCGAGACGGCGTGGTCGTTGCGGCCGAGCACGTCGGCCGGGACCTCGCCGGCGACGATCTTGCAGAAGATGCAGTCGGGCGCCGTCTCGCTCATGGGCCAAGCCTAGGCTCTGGCGACGCGGCGTGGGACCGGAAGCGGCGCCCACGCGTCCCACTACCGTGATGAGCATGACCTTCCCCACCACCCCTCGACCGGCTTGGCCCCACGCCGTACGACGCTGGGCGGGCGCCGCCGCGGTCGTCGTGGCGAGCAGCCTGGCCCTCGCCGGGTGCAGTGACGACACGGCGCCGGTCTCCGACGGGACGGGCACGGCGACCGAGGACACGCAGCCCTCCGGCGAGGCCTCTCCGCCCGAGTCCCCGTCCGAGTCCCCGGCCGAGTCACCCACCGAGTCACCGTCGGAGCCGTCGGAGTCGCCCTCGGAGCCGCCGGTCGCGTCCGGCACCGCGGTCCCCGTCTACTTCGCCGGCGACGGCCCCGGCGGCCGGCCCGTCCTGTTCCGCGAGTTCCAGCGCGTCGAGGGCGACCCGCTGACCGAGGCGGCCCGCCTGGTCGCCGGCGGCGGGCAGCCCGTCGACCCCGACTACCGCACGCTCTGGCCCGGGGTCGAGATCGCCTCGGTGCAGGCGACCGACGGGGTGCTCCTGGTGGAGATCCCGTCCGATGGCTTCACCGACCGGCCGGACGGGATGACGAGGCGCGACGCCAAGCTCGCCGTCCAGCAGCTCGTCCGCACGCTCCAGGGCGTGCAGCAGGAGCGCGTGCCGGTGCAGGTGCAGCGCGAGGGCAGCGCCCCGCTCTTCGGGCTGCCGACCGACACGCCGTTCGAGGCGGCTCCCGTGCTGCGCACGCTCAACCTGGTCAACATCACGTCCCCCGCCGAGGGCGACACGGTCTCGGGCGACACCGTGACCGTGACCGGTGTTGCCAACTCCTTCGAGGCCAGCGGGCCGTGCCGGCTGCTCAGGGACGGCGAGGAGGTCGCGCTCGAGGGCTACCAGTCCGAGGGCTGGATGGAGGACCGGCTCTTCCCGTTCGAGGTCGAGCTGCCTCTCGACGGCGTGAGCGGCGAGGTCGTGGTGCAGTGCGAGACCGACGACCCCTCCGGCGGCGCGGAGGGCAACGGCCCGGCGATCGACACCAAGACGATCACGGTGCAGTAGCCGCGCAGGGTCAGGCCCAGCGGGAGGTGCGCGCCAGCACGGCGGCGACGGCGACGACACCGGCGGTGGACGTGCGGAGCACCTCGGCGCCGAGGCGTACGGCGTGGGCGCCGGCGTCGGTCAGCGCGGCGAGCTCGTCAGGGCTGATCCCGCCCTCGGGACCCACCACGAGGACGATCCGCCCGGCCTCCGGGACCTCCAGCGCCCCCAGCGGCAGCGTGGCGTCCTCGTGCAGGACGAGCGCGAGGTCGGCCTCCGCGACGACCGCCGCGAGGTCGGCGGTCGACGCCAGCGGGGTGACGGTCGGCAGCCACGAGCGTCGCGACTGCTTGGCCGCCTCGCGGGCGGTGGCCTGCCACTTCGCGTGCGACTTCGCTGCGCGCTCGCCCTTCCACACCGCCACCGAGCGCGAGGCCGCCCACGGCACGATGTGGTCGACGCCGACCTCGGTGAGCACCTCGACCGCGAGCTCGCCGCGATCGCCCTTGGGCAGGGCCTGCACCACCGTGATCGCCGGCTCGGGCCTGGGGTCCTGCGCGACGGATGCGACGGTCACGGAGAAGACCCGCTTGCCGGTCGAGGTCACCGACCCCGTGACCGAGGTGCCCCGGCCGTCGGTCAGCACGACCTGCTCACCCTCGCGGAGGCGTCGTACGGCGACGGCGTGGTGCGCCTCGTCACCCGTCACCTCGACGACGGACCCGGGCGCTGCTCCGGCCAGGGACTCGACGAGGTGGACCGGGAGCGACACCCGGCTCAGCCCTGGAAGGCGTCGCGGAGCCGGCCGAACATCGACTTGTGCGGTGCCTCGTTGTTGCCGTCGGGCTGCTCCTCGCCACGGATCGCCGCGAGCTCGCGCAGCAGCTCCTCCTGCCGCGGGTCGAGGCGGGTGGGCGTCTCGACGGCGATGCTGACGACGAGGTCGCCGCGACCGCCGCGCAGGCTCGGCACGCCGAAGCCGCGGACCACCTGTTCGCTGCCCGACTGCGTGCCGGGGCGGATGTCGAGGTCGTACGTCGTCACGGTCTCCGAGGACTCCTCGGACGAGGCGGGCAGGTCGGCCTCGAGCAGCGGCAGCGTGAGCTGGGTGCCGAGGGCGGCCGCCGACATCGGCAGCGAGATGGTGGTGTGGAGGTCGTTGCCGTGGCGGGTGAAGGTCGGGTGCGGCTCGACGTGGATCTCGACGTAGAGGTCGCCGGCCGGGCCACCGCCGGGGCCGACCTCGCCTTGGCCGGTGAGCTGGACGCGGGTGCCGTGGTCGACGCCGGCGGGGATCTTGACGGTCAGGGTCCGACGCGAGCGCACCCGGCCGTCGCCGGAGCACTCCCGGCAGGGGTCGGGGATGATCGAGCCGTAGCCGCGGCAGGCGGCGCACGGGCGCAGGGTGCGGATCTCGCCGAGGAACGAGCGCTGCACCACCGCGACCTCGCCCTGGCCGTGGCAGGTCTCGCAGGTCACCGGCTTGGTGCCGGGCGCCGTGCCCTGCCCCTCGCACGCCTCGCAGCGCAACGCCGTGTCGACCTTGAGGTCGCGGGTGACGCCGAAGGCGGCCTCGGCCAGCTCGACGTCGAGCCGGATGAGCGCGTCCTGGCCGCGGCGGGCGCGCGAGCGGGGGCCGCGGGTCTGCGCACCGCCGGCGGCTCCGCCACCGAAGAACGCGTCCATGATGTCGGTGAAGCTGAAGCCCTGCCCGGCGCCACCGAAGCCCTGGCTGAACGCGTCACCGCCGCGGTCGTAGGCGGCGCGCTTGCCGGGGTCGCTCAGCACCTCGTAGGCGCGCGAGACGTCCTTGAACCGCTCCTGGGTCTCCGGGTCGGGGTTGACGTCGGGGTGGAGCTGCCGCGCGAGCTTGCGGTAGGCCTTCTTGACGTCGTCTGCGCTGGCGTCGCGGGAGACGCCGAGGATCTCGTAGGGGTCCTGGGTCACTGGTTTCCTTCATCGAGGATCCGGGAGACGTAGCGCGCGACGGCGCGCACGGCTGCCATGGATCCGGGGTAGTCCATGCGGGTGGGGCCGACGACGCCGAGGGAGCCGAGGTGGAACTCCTGCGGGCCGTAGCCGGTGGCCACGACGCTCGTGGCCGCGAGCTCGGAGTAGGGGCCTTCGTGGCCGATGCGCACGGTGAGTGCGTCGGTCCCCGACTCCCCCAGCAGCTTGAGCAGCACGACGTGCTCCTCCAGCGCCTCCAGCAGTGGCCGGACGGCGGTGTCGAAGTCGCCGTAGCGGGCCAGGTTGGCGGTGCCGCCGACCGCGACCCGCTCGTCGCTGCGGTGGTCGGACATCGCCTCGGTGAGCACGCCCACGATCGCGCGGGCCGAGTCGGCCTGCTCGGGGCGTACGCCGTCGGGCAGGTCGGCGAGGGCAGCGGCCGCGGCGGCGATCTGCACGCCGGCGCTGGTCTGGTTGACCGCGACGCGCAGCTCGGCGAGGTCGGTGTCGACCACCGGGGCGTCGAGCTCGACGAGGCGCTGCTCGACCCGGCCGGTGCTGAGGATCAGGATCACCATCACCCGGGTCGGGGTCAGCGACACCAGCTCGATGTGGCGGACCGTCGAGCGGGAGAGCGTCGGGTACTGGACGATCGCGACCTGCCGGGTCAGCTGGCTGAGCAGGCGGACCGAGCGCTGCACGACGTCGTCGAGGTCCACGGCGCCGTCGAGCAGCGTCGCGATGGCCCGCCGCTCCGCCACGCTCATCGGCTTGAGCGTGGCGAGCTTGTCGACGAAGAGCCGGTAGCCCTTGTCGGTGGGCACGCGTCCGGCACTGGTGTGGGGCTGGTGGATGTAGCCCTCGTCCTCCAGCGCCGCCATGTCGTTGCGGACCGTCGCCGGGGAGACGCCGAGCCCGTGCCGCTCGACGAGGGCCTTCGAGCCGACCGGCTCCTCGGTCGCGACGTAGTCCTCCACGATCGCGCGCAGCACGTCGAGCTTGCGGTCGTCGACCACGTCAGCCCTCCTCTGCACGTCGGTTTCTGGCACTCGGATAATCGGAGTGCCAACTCTACTAGGAGTACGTAGGCTCGCCGACATGCCCGACACCGCCCCCCGCTTCACCGAGGTCGCACCCCAGGTCTGGGTGGCGCACTACGACTGGATGCACGTCAACATCACCCTGGTCGGCGGGTCCGACGGCCTGCTCATGATCGACACGCACGGGTCCGCCGCCGAGGCGCGGGTGGTCGCCGACGACGTACGCCGACTGGGCGCGGGTCCGCTGACCGGGCTGGTCAACACCCACGAGCACTGGGACCACCACTTCGGCAACGCCACCATGGTCGAGCAGTTCGGCGACCTGCCGGTCCACGCGACCGACTGGGCGGCGGAGCACATGGAGGAGTCCGCCCGTCACACCTTCGCCGGCTACGAGGCGGACACCGAGCACCCGCGGCGCGACGAGGTCCTCGCCACCACGCTCCACCTGCCCACCCGCACCTTCTCCTCCGCGGTCCAGCTCGACCTGGGCGACCGGGCCGTCGAGCTGATCCACCCCGGCCGCGGGCACACGGCCGGCGACCTCGTCGTACGCGTGCCGGACGCCGACGTGCTCGTGGGCGGCGACCTCGTCGAGGAGTCCGACCCGCCGTCCATCGGCGACGACTCGTGGCCGCTGGAGTGGCCGCTGACCCTCGACCTGGTCCTCGGCCTGATGAGCGACACCACGGTGGTCGTGCCCGGGCACGGGAAGGTCGTCGACAAGGAGTTCGTCCAGGACCAGCGTGCCGAGCTCGGTGTCATCGCCGAGACCATCCGCGACCTCGCCTCGCGCGGCGTACCGCAGTCCGAGGCCCTCGCCTCCGGCGAGTGGCCGTGGGACCCCGAGCTGCTCGAGAGCGCCGTCCGGCTGGGCTACGAGCACCTGCCCCGCAGCCAGAAGCGGCTGCCCCTGATCTAGGCGCCTTGCCGGCTTTCCTTCCTGGCTTCCCCCACCCCCCGGGGGCTGGTCCAGGAGAGGCCGGCCCAGTAGGACTGGGGCATGACCGAGAACAGCGAGTCCCAGACCGACAATCCCGAGTCGACCGACACGCCGAAGGCGGGCAGCGGCACGAGCCCGGCCGACTCCGACCACTCCGGCGGCACGGCCTCGCCCGACGACGCCACGCTGGGCGGCATCTCCGACGACCAGCTGCCCGAGGACCTGCAGCCCGGTGAGGACAACCCGCTGGCCGAGCCGCTCGACCCGGACGACGAGGCGACCAAGAGCCGCGAGGAGCTCGAGATGGACGCCACCCAGGACGAGGACCAGGACGAGGACAGCGGCGACGGCGCCGAGGGCGCCGGCATCACCGGGGGCTGACCTGCGGCAGGCCCCGGTCGGTGTGATCCGCGTCGCACGGCGTGCCACCGCGTCCGCGTGGAGTCGGACGCCTAACGTGGACCGGTGACCCGCGATCGCTACGGAACCGACGTCCTCTCCGGCGACTGGCGTGCGCCGAGGAACGGCCGCGCCACCGAGGTGCCGACCGAGATCGGGATGGTCGTCGAGGAGGTCACCACCGACTGGTGCGGCGAGGTCGTCGCCGTCGACCGTGACATCGACACGCTGACGCTGGAGGACCGCCGCGGCAAGCGGCGTACGTTCCCCCTCGGTCCGGGCTTCCTGCTCGAGGGCAGGCCGGTGATCCTCACCCGCCCGGTGCGCGCAGCCGCACCCGCGGCTCCCACGCGTACGGCGTCCGGGTCCGTCGCGTTGCCCAACGCGCGCGCCCGCGTGGCCCGCGCCAGCCGGATCTTCGTCGAGGGCCGGCACGACGCCGAGCTCGTCGAGAAGGTCTGGGGCGACGACCTCCGCATCGAGGGCGTGGTGGTCGAGTACCTCGGCGGCGTCGACGACCTCGCCGAGCACCTGCGCGACTTCAAGCCCGGCCCGCAGCGCCGGGTCGGCGTCCTGGTCGACCACCTGGTCGCCGGGTCGAAGGAGGCGCGCATCGCCCAGGGCATCGCCCGCTCCCCCATCGGCAAGCACGTCCTGGTCGTCGGGCACCCGTTCATCGACATCTGGCAGGCGGTCAAGCCCGACCGGCTGGGGATCGCCCGCTGGCCCCACGTCCCCAAGGGCATCGACTGGAAGACCGGCACCTGCCAGCAGCTCGGCTGGCCGCACCGCGACCAGGCCGACATCGCCCGGGCCTGGAAGCACATCCTCGGCCGGGTCACGTCCTTCGCCGACCTCGAGCCCGCCCTCCTCGGCCGGGTCGAGGAGCTGATCGACTTCACCACCGCCCCCTGAGCGCTGGTCGGGTCAGTCCACCAGGTCGCGGACGATCGCGTCGGCGAGCAGCCGACCGCGCTGAGTGAGCACGAGCCGCTCGGTGGCGAGCTCGACGAGGCCGTCGGCCACGAGGCGGGCGACGTGGGAGCGGCCGGTCGCCTCGAGGGCGGTGACCGGCAGCCCCTCGACCAGGCGGATCTCCAGCAGGATCCGCTCGACGCGCCGGTCGTGGTAGCCGAGCACCTCGCGGGCCAGCGCCGGTGAGACGCCGCGGGCGAGCCGCTCGGCGTACGCCGCCGGGTGCTTGACGTTCCACCAGCGCACGCCGCCGACGTGCGAGTGCGCGCCGGGGCCCACGCCCCACCAGTGCCCGCCGGTCCAGTAGAGCAGGTTGTGACGGCACCAGTGGTCGGGCGACGTCGCCCAGTTGGACACCTCGTACCAGCTCATCCCGGCGGCGGAGAGCTTCTCGTCGGCGAGGTGGTACTTGTCGGCCAGGTCGTCCTCGTCGGGCATCGGCAGCTCGCCGCGCCTGACCTGGCGGCCCATCGCGGTGCCCTCCTCCACGATGAGGGAGTAGGCCGACACATGGTCGGGCCGGCAGGCCAGCGCGACGTCGACCGAGGTCTCCCAGTCGGCCAGCGACTCCCCCGGCGTGCCGTAGATCAGGTCGAGGCTGACGTCGTCGAACCCGGCCTGGCGGGCCCACTCCACGGCCGCCGGCACCCGCATCGGGTCGTGCGTGCGGTCGAGGGTGCGCAGGACGTGGTCGACGGCGGACTGCATGCCGAAGCTGATCCGGTTGAAGCCGGCGGTGCGCAGCTCCTCGAGGTCCCACGCGGCGACGCTGTCGGGGTTGGCCTCGGTGGTGATCTCGACGTCGTCGACCAGCCCGAACTCGGCCGCGGCGCTGGCGACGATGGCGCCGAGGTCCGCCGGCTTCAGCAGCGTGGGGGTGCCCCCGCCGAAGAAGATCGTCTCGATGGGGACGTCACGGTGGCCCAGGACCTGGCGCGCGAAGCGGATCTCGCGGATCGCGGCCTCGGCGTACGACGAGCGGCTCGCGCCGACCTCGTCGCCGAGCTCCTGCGCGGTGTAGGTGTTGAAGTCGCAGTAGCCGCAGCGCACCGAGCAGAACGGGACGTGCACGTAGAGGCCGAACGGCTTGCTGCCGAACTCCGCCCACGCCTCGTCGGGCAGCAGGCCGTCCTCGGGGGCGACGTCGCCGTCGGGCTGGGCGGGGGGCACGCGGGTATCCAACCACGTGCCGGACGTGCGAACGGGTGCCAGTGGTCTCCCACCGGCACCCGTCCCGAAGCAGCCTCGCTGGGCTAGGCGTACATCTGGTCGATGAGCGCCTGGTTGTTCTCCTGAACGACGTTGCGCTTGACCTTCATCGAGGGGGTGAGCTCACCCGACTCGACGGTGAGGTCGTGGTCGAGGAGCTTCCACTTCTTGATGGTCTCCCAGCGGTTCAGGTGGCTGTTGAGCTCGTCGACGTAGTCGCCGACCATCTTCTGCACCTCGTCGGACTGCACGATCTCGGTGTAGGACCTGCCGCCCATGCCGTTCTCCTCGGCCCAGCCCGCCATCGCGTCGGGGTCGAGGGTGACCAGTGCGACGCAGTAGTTGCGCTCGTCGCCGAAGACCATGAACTGGCTGGCGTAGGGGCAGACGGCCTTGAACTTCGACTCGATCGCCGGCGGCGCGATGTACTTGCCGCCGGAGGTCTTGAACAGCTCCTTGATGCGGCCGGTGATGACCAGGTGGCCGTCCGCGTCGAGGGCGCCCTTGTCACCGGTGTGCAGCCAGCCGTCGGAGGTCAGCGTCTTGGCCGTCTCCTCGGGGAGGTTGTGGTAGCCGTCCATCACGCCGGGACCCTTGATCATGATCTCGTCGTTGTCGCCGAGCTTGACCTCGCTGCCCGGGAAGACCGGCCCCACGGTGCCGAACTTGTTGCGGTCGGGGTGGTTGACGAAGGAGCCCGCCGAGGTCTCGGTGAGGCCGTAGCCCTCGAGGATCTTGATGCCGGCCACGCCGAACCACTCGGCGATGTCGCGGTTGAGCGCCGCGGCACCGGAGATGAAGAAGCGGACGTTGCCACCGAAGCGGTCGCGGATCTTCGAGAAGACCAGCTTGTCGAAGAGGCCGTGCTGGACCTTGAGACCGATCGGCACGGACTGGCCCTCGCGCTTGCGGCGCTCGACCTCGAGGCCGACGTCGAAGGCCTTCTTGAAGATCTTCTCCTTGGCCCCGCCCTCGGCCGCCTGCATGGTGACGATCCGGCCGTGTGCCTTCTCGAAGATGCGCGGTGCGGCGCCCATGAAGGTCGGCTTGACCACGCCGAGGTTGTCGACGATCTTCTCGACGCGACCGTCGATCGCCGCGGCGAAGCCACAGGCCATCTGCGTCGACATCAGCACCTTGCCGAAGGAGTGCGCCATCGGCAGCCAGCGGAACTCGAGGTCGCTCTCGGAGAGGATGCCCTGCGCGCGGATGGCCTCGCCCTCGTAGACCCACGAGGAGTGCCGCAGCCGCACGCCCTTGGGGCGGCCGGTGGTGCCGGAGGTGTAGATGAGGGTGGCCAGCTGGTCGGGGCGGATCGCCTGCGACGTCGTACGCACCACGTCGGGCTGCTCGGCGAGCCTCTCGGCGCCCAGCGCGGCGAGGTCCTCCAGCGAGATGATCCAGTCGCCGTCGGTCGCTCCCTCGAAGGTGATGACCTTGCTCACGTGGGGCAGCTCGGAGCGGTGGGCGGTGAGCTTGGCGACCTGCTCGTCGTCCTCGGCGAAGACGATGCGGCTCTCGGAGTCGCCCAGGATGTAGACCGTGTCCTCGGCGTTGGTGGTCGGGTAGACGGTGGTGGTCGCACCGGCCGCACACATGATCGCGAGGTCGGCGAGGATCCACTCGTAGCGCGTGCCCGACGCGATGCCGACGCGCTGCTCGGGCTCGACCCCCAGCGCGATGAGACCCGCGGCGAGCGCCTCGACCTTGTCGCCGGCCTGCTTCCAGGTGACGGACTCCCACGCCTCGCCACGCGGGAATCGGAAGGCCTCGGCGTCGGGGGTGGCGGTGACGCGGTCGAAGAACTGGACGGCGACGTTGGGTGGCATGGTGTCGAGGAAGGTCGTGTCGATGGTGGTCGGCATCTGGTACCTGCTCATTCGTCGGGGCGGGGGCTGACTTGGGCTGTAACCTAGATCACTGGGTTTACCCAGCGGTAGCAAACACGGCGAATCTTCCGCCAGACGGCCGACTTTGCGACTTTCGTCAGTCCTGCACGGCCTTGGTGAGAGCGATGCAGCGCGTGATCCAGTCCTGCTCCTCGCCGGTCAGGCGGCGGCCGGCGCGCTGCGCGTCCTGCACCGCCCAGCCCGCGTTGAGCACCATCCGGACCACCACCCAGTCCCGGGCGCGCGCCTCGTCGAGCCCGGCGGCGTCGACGAGTGCGTGGAAGCGGCGGCGCAACCCGTCGCGCACCGAGCCGACCGCCCCCGGACCGCTGAGCTCCGCCATCCGGTTCCAGAGCATCGGCGCCGGCTCGTAGTGCGGGTCGCCGGCCATCGGCTTGGGGTCGATGGCCAGCCACTCCCCCGCCTCGTCGGCGAGCACGTTGGCGTAGTGGAGGTCGCCGTGCACGACCACGGGCGCCGTCTCGTCGGCCAGCAGGTCGGGCCCGAGCGAGAGGGCCTGCTCGACGTAGCGGCGCGGGACCGGGAGGTCGCGGCCCAGCTCGCCGAGCTCGCGCAGCCACTGCTCGACGTACGACGCCACGGTGGCGAGCTGCGGCATCGCTGGGACGTGGAGCCGGCCGTAGAGCGCCCCGACGGTCTCGCAGGCCTCGACGTCCCAGGCGTCGCCGAGGTCCGGCCCGGGCAGCCAGTCCAGCAGCAGCGCCCGCCTGCGCGGGTCGGCCCGCTGCAGTCGTACGGCGCCCCTCCCGCCCCAGTGCTGGAGCGCGAGTCCCTCGTGGAGCGACTCGTCGTCGCCGTCGAAGCCGACCTTCAGCGCACCGGCCGTGCCGTCGGCGTCGACGACCGGCAGCACCAGCGAGCAGAAGCCGTGCAGGGAGGGCCCGGTCGCGCGCAGCCCCCACTCGTCGAGCAGGTCAGCGGTCAGCCTCGGCAGCCGGTCGAGCCAGCGTCCCCAGTCGTCGCCGAGCGCCCGCTGGGAGAGCAGCCCCGCAGGGATGGTGACGGGCATGCCGCGAGCCTAGGGTGGTCGGCATGACGGAGAAGGCCGCGCGGCAGCAGCCGTGGTCGGACGACGAGGTCCGGCACGGCCGGATCCTGGTCCTCAGCGACAACCCGATCTCGCGGTCGATCGCCGCGATCGCGTCGACGGCCGGGCGCACCGTGGTGGTCGAGCCGGCCGACGACGGCGGGCCCGGTCTGGACCCGCAGCCGGGTGACGCCGTGGTCCTGTGCGACCACGACGCCCCGGACGCACCCGCCGTGCTGCGGGCCGCGCTGGCCTCGGACGCGGCCTACGTCGCGATGATGGCCAGCCGCGGGCGATCGGCCGGCCTCCTGGCGGACCTGACCGACGAGGGGGTCGACACCACCCGGCTCCACGTGCCGGCCGGCCTCGACCTCGGCGGCAAGGGGCCGGGCGAGATCGCCCTCTCCGTGGTGGCCGAGATCGTCGCCGGGTCCTACGGCCGTCCCGGCGGCCCGATGCGCGGCTGAGCGGTGGCGCTGACGTGGGACGACCTGTCCGCCGCGTCCGTGGCCCGGCAGTTCCCCGACACCCCGGGCACGGTGGCGGAGCGGGTGCATGCCATCGGTGACCTGCAGACCCAGACGGCCCGCTCCGCGTTCATCGGGCTCGGCGCTCGCTTCCCGGGCGTGAGCCGGGCAGAGATCGTCGCCGCCTACGAGGACGGTGGGATCGTCCGCGGCAGCACGGTCCGCGGCACCGTCCACACGGCCTCGCCCGAGGCGTACACCGTGCTGGCGGAGGCCACTCGCGTCGGACAGCACGGACGGTGGGCACGCCTGCTGGGCATCACCGAGGAACAGATGGCCGGTCTCTGGGCCTCCGTCGAGGACCATGCCCGCGAGTGGCGCACGCCCGACGAGCTGCGTGCCCATGTCGCCGACTGGCTGACCCGCCACGCGCCCGCCTCGCTGGAGGCCGCCGCCGCCGGCCCGGGCCGCTACCTCGGCTTCGCCCACGGTGCCCTCGTCCGCCGTCCGGCCTCGGGCAACCGCTGGGAGGGGCAGGGCAAGCCGGTCTACGCAACCTTCGAGCGCACCGGCCCGGCCACGATCGCCGACGTCGTACGCCTCCACCTCCGCGCCCACGGACCCTCGTCGCGGCAGGACGTCGCCTGGTGGGCCGGCATCCCGCTCGCGGCGGTCGAGGACGGGCTCGCCGAGCTGGACGTCGTCGAGCAGGCCGGGCCGGAGGGCAGGGCGTACGTCGACCTGCCGGACGCGCCGGCGCCGCGGGACCTGCCGGGCGTGCGCCTGCTGCCGGAGTTCGACGCGCTGCTGTGCGGCTACGACTCCCGGGCCCGCGACCGCTTCGTGACGTCCGAGCACCACCGGCGGCTCTGGAACGAGTCCAACGGGATGCTGCTCCCGCCGCTGCTCGTCGACGGTCGCATCACCGGCTTCTGGCGAGCGGCGGGGACCGCGCGCCGCCGACCGCTGGAGGTGACGTGGTTCGCGCGGACGAGGCGGCCGCGCCGGGCCGAGCTCGACGAGCCGGTGGCCGCGCTCGAGACCGCGCTCGACATCACCGTGACCGAGGTGACGCTCACCCGCGAGGCGGTCTGACGGTCCGGTCCCTCGGCTGGTCCCTGAGGTAGTCCCCCGGCGTCATCCCGGTGACGGTGCGGAAGTCGTGGGTGAAGTGGGCCTGGTCGGCGTAGCCCAGGTCGGCGGCCACCTCCGCCAGCGTGCCGCGTCCGGCCTTGAGGGCCTCGACCGCGTCGTGCAGGCGGCGTCGCTGCAGGAGCCACTTGGGGCTCAGCCCGATGCGCTGCTCCACCAGCCGCTGCAGGCTGCGCTCGGACAGTCCCGCCTCGCGGGCCAGCTCGTCGACCCGGGTGACCTCCGGGTGCTCGGCGAGCCAGGACACCAGCCGGTTGACCAGCAGGCCGGAGGCGTCCACGGGCAGGCGGGTGGCCAGCCACGACTCCATGCGTGCGATCGATGCGAGGTGGGCGGCGGGGTCGTGCGGGTCGTCCTGCATCGCGGCGCGCACGTCGTCGACCAGGGCACCCCCCGACCGACCGTCGGGCAGGAGGTCGGCCAGCTCGATCCACGTGTCGGTGACCTCGGCGACCGACCGGCCCAGCACCAGCCGGCCGGCGGCCGGGCTGAGCATCGTGCCGACCGCCCAGCCGTCACCCTCCAGCGTCACGCTCGACCGCCCGCGGGTGACGCCGTAGAAGCGGGCGTAGGTGTTGCTGACGACCACCAGGCAGACCGGGTGCTGGAGGGTGCTCTGCGTCGACGGCTCGGTCAACGACCAGACCGGGACCCAGTAGCGCTCGACCAGGTCGACGAGGTGGCTGCTCGGGGCGTAGCGGTGGATCGGCGGCGAGGGACGGCTCACCCCGGTCAGGTGGGCCCGGTCGATCGGGTCCACCGGCTGCGGTCCGCCCGCCCCCGTCCGGCTGGTCATGTGTCGGATTATCACAATCCCCACCGACACCCGCGCGGCGAGAGTGGAGCCATGACGCAGACGACCCTCACCACCGACCACCACCTCTCCCTCTTCCAGCAGCGCGCCGACCGGTTCGCCGAGGTCCTCGACGCCGTCGATGGCTCCGGCGGCCACTGGGACGTGCCCTCGCCGTGCGAGGGCTGGAGCGCCCGCGACGTCGTCGCCCACGTGCTGGAGACCCAGCGCGCCTTCCTGGACCGGCAGGGCCTGGACGCGGGCCCCGAGCCCGACCTCTCCGACCCGGCCGCCGCGTGGCGGGCGCAGCGCGCGCACGTCACCTCGGTCCTCGGGGACGACGGCGTGGCCGCCCGGGAGTACGACGGCTACTTCGGCCCGACGACGATCGCCGCCACGATCGCCGACTTCTACGGCTGGGACCTCGTCGTCCACGGGTCCGACGTCGCGCGTGCCACCGGCCAGGCGTGGTCCGTCAGCGAGGCCGAGGCCGCCGCCCTGCACGCCACGGCCGACGGCTGGGGACCGGCGTTGCACTCCGAGGGCGTGTGCGCCGACGCGGTCCAGGTCGGCGACGACGCCTCGGTGACCGACCGGCTGCTCGCCCGGCTCGGCCGCGACCCGCGCTGGCAGCCGCCGGTCAGCTGACCCGATCGAGCGTGACCACGGCGACGGTGCACCGGCCGGCGACCTCGCCGGGGCCCAGGACGAGGCTGCCGGTCTCGAGGCCGTCGCGGGCGCCGGAGACGACGTACGCCGCCTGGTCCGCCGCGACCGGGAGGGTCGAGGACCGCCCCAGCTCCAGGACGGTGACGTGGGGCCGGACGCGCGCCGGGTCGACGACGACGTTCAGCACGCGTACGGGCCCCTCCGGCACGGACGCCACGGTGGACGCGTCGCCCGAGAAGGCGAACGGCCGCTGCGGCTCGACGACCTGCGCGTCGCCGTCCACCTGCAGGTCCAGCACCGGACCTTCGACGACGGTCAGCAGGCGCTGCCGGCCGGCGAACGTCGAGAACGGCCCGTCGCGGTCGACGTCGGCGAGGCTGATCCGCCACGCGCCGTCGTCGGCGACCGCGAGCTCGCGCGTCGTGCCGCCGCCGTTGGCCCACGGCCGGGGACGCACGTCGGCGGCACGGACCGTCCGGGCGCCGGTCACTTCTTGCCGGACTTCTCCGCCGGCTGCGAGGTGGACAGCGCGGCGACGAACGCCTCCGGCGGCACCTCGACCGAGCCGATGTTCTTCATCCGCTTCTTGCCGGCCTTCTGCTTCTCGAGCAGCTTGCGCTTGCGGCTGATGTCACCGCCGTAGCACTTGGCCAGCACGTCCTTGCGGATCGCGCGGATGGTCTCGCGGGCGATCACGCGGGCGCCGATGGCGGCCTGGATCGGCACCTCGAACTGCTGGCGCGGGATCAGGTCCTTGAGCTTGCCGGCCATCATCACGCCGTAGGAGTAGGCGGCGTCGCGGTGGATGATCGCGCTGAAGGCGTCCACCGGCTCGCCCTGCAGCAGGATGTCGACCTTGACCAGGTCGGCGGCCTGCTCGCCGGAGCGCTCGTAGTCGAGGGAGGCGTAGCCCTTCGTCCGCGACTTGAGCTGGTCGAAGAAGTCGAAGACGATCTCGCCCATCGGCAGCGTGTAGCGCATCTCGACGCGGTCCTCGGAGAGGTAGTCCATCCCCTGCAGGCTGCCGCGCTTGAGCTGGCACAGCTCCATGATCGTGCCGATGTAGTCGGCCGGCGCGAGGATCGTGGCCTTCACGACGGGCTCGCGGACCTCGGCGACCTTGCCGTCGGGGTACTCGCTCGGGTTGGTCACCTCGACCTCGGTGCCGTCGTCGAGGGCGACCTCGTAGACCACGTTGGGCGCGGTCGAGATCAGGTCGAGGTCGAACTCGCGCTCGAGCCGGTCGCGGGTGATCTCCATGTGCAGCAGGCCGAGGAAGCCGCAGCGGAAGCCGAAGCCCAGCGCACCGGAGGTCTCGGGCTCGTAGGTCAGTGCCGCGTCGTTGAGCTGCAGCTTCTCCAGCGCGTCGCGCAGACCCGGGTAGTCGTCGCCGTCGATCGGGTAGAGACCGGCGTAGACCATCGGGTTGGGGTGCTTGTAGCCGCCGAGCGACTCGGTGGCGCCGTGGTGCTGCGAGGTGACCGTGTCACCGACGCGCGACTGGCGCACGTCCTTCACGCCGGTGATCAGGTAGCCGACCTCGCCGACCCCGATCTCGCGCGCCTTCACCGGCTCAGGGCTGATCACGCCGACCTCGAGCATCTCGTGGACCGCGTTGGTCGACATCATCTTGATCCGGTCGCGGTGGCTGAGCTTGCCGTCGACGACCCGGACGTAGGTGACCACGCCGCGGTAGGTGTCGTAGACCGAGTCGAAGATCAGGGCGCGTGCCGGGGCGTCCGCGTCGCCCACCGGTGCAGGGGTCTGCTTCACGATCTCGTTGAGCAGCGCCTCGACGCCGACGCCGGTCTTGGCGCTGGTGAGCAGCACCTCCTCGGGCTCGCAGCCGACCAGCCCGGCGAGCTCGGCGGCGTACTTCTCCACGTTGGCGCTCGGCAGGTCGATCTTGTTGAGCACCGGGATGATGTGGAGGTCGGCGCCCATCGCGAGGTAGAGGTTGGCCAGCGTCTGCGCCTCGATGCCCTGGGCGGCGTCGACCAGCAGGACCGCCGCCTCGCACGCCTCGAGCGAGCGGGACACCTCGTAGGTGAAGTCGACGTGGCCCGGGGTGTCGATCATGTTGAGCACGTAGGTGCCGGGCTCGGCGGCCTCGACGTTGCCGGCGGGGACGGTCCACGGCATCCGCACGGCCTGCGACTTGATGGTGATCCCGCGCTCGCGCTCGATGTCCATCCGGTCGAGGTACTGCGCGCGCGACGCCCGCTCGTCGACGACCCCGGTGAGCTGCAGCATGCGGTCGGCCAGCGTCGACTTGCCGTGGTCGATGTGCGCGATGATGCAGAAGTTGCGGATGATCGACGGGTCGGTCGAGCCAGGCTGCGGCGCGTTCTTGAGGCTCACGGACTGCTTTCAGGAGTACGACGGCGGGGTCGGGTCATTCTTCCACGCGGGCCGCGGCCCGCCGAACCGGCGACGTGGGAGCAGGTGCAGCCGGACGCTAGCGTGCAGCGGTGACCTCTCGGACCGGAACGACCCTTCCCCTGGTCCCGGCAGCGGCATTCGTGCTCGTGTGGTCGTCCGGCTACATCTCCGGACCCGCCGCTGTCGACGCGGCGGGCCCCTTCTCGGTGCTCGGGTGGCGGTTCGTCCTGGCGGCGCTCCTCGCCGCGGGACTGGCGGTGGCGCTGCGGAGGCCCACCCGGATGGACCGGGACACGCTGCGACGGGTCGCCGCCGTCGGCTTCGTGATGAACGCCGTCCAGTTCGGCCTGATGTACGTCGCGTTCGACCTCGGGCTCGGCGCGACACTGGCCTCGCTCCTCCACGCCCTCAGCCCCGTCCTGACCGCCCTGCTGGCGGCGGCGATCCTGGGCGAACGGGTCTCCCCGCTCCAGGTCGCCGGCTTCGCGATCGGCGTCGTGGGGGTGTTGCTCGTGCTCGGGGCGGACCTCGGCCACGCCGGTGGCCCGGTCGCGGTGCTCGTCGGGTGCCTCAGCATGCTCACCCTCAGCCTCGGCACCCTCGGCCAGCGCTGGATCGGTGCGCAGCCCGACCTGCTGTGGTCCGCCGCGGTGCAGTTCGCCGTGTCCGCTCCCCCGCTGCTGGCGCTCGGGTGGATCACCGAGGGCGTCTGGCCGGTCACCGACACCCGCCAGGCGGTGGTCTCGGTGCTGTACCTGGCGGTCGTGAACTCGATCGTCGGCCTGGTGCTGCTGGCCGTGCTCGTGCTGCGCGGCGGATCGGGCGCGGCGGCCAGCCTCTTCTTCCTGAGCCCGCCGGTCACCGCCGTCCTCGCCTGGCTGGTGCTCGACGAGACGCTCTCGCCCACCCAGCTCGTCGGCCTCGTGGTCGCGGTGGTGGGGGTGGGCGCGGCCACCCGCACCCGTCGTACGCCGGTGCCGGTCCCCGCGTCCCAGCAGGACCCTCAGGACCCGGTCGGCACCCAGTAGCGCCGCTTCACCCCGCGCACGTCCTCGAGCACGCCGCCCGCCGCCTCGATGACCCGGACCGAGCCGACGTTGTCGTCGTCGCAGGTGACCAGGGCCGGGTCGATGCCGAGCCCGCGCGCCCACGGCAGCGCGTGCTGCAGCATCGCGGTCGCGTGGCCCTCGCGCCGCCGCGTCGGGCGCACGTCGTAGCCGATGTGCCCGCCCACGTCGAGCAGGAAGTCGTTGAGCCGGTGCCGGATCGCGATCCGGCCCAGGTAGTCCTCGCCGTCGACCCACCACAGCGTCGTGCACGGCACGTGCCACTCGGGGCGCGGGGTGTCCTCGGCGGCGTCGGCGCGCACGGCCGCGGCGAAGGCGGCGAAGGCTTCGGGGTCCTTCCATCCGGGCGCGTGGTGCTCGATCCACGCGGCCGTCTGGGTGGACTCCGCACCCTCGGCGACGAACTCGTCCATCGCCTCCAGGAACGACTCGCGGACAGTGGTGGTCGGCAGCACGAGCTCAGGCATGGCACCAGTCTTGCGGGCCGCCCGCCCGGGCCTCCACCCGATATCCGGTCGTGGCGCGCAGCAGGCGTGAGGAAGGATGCCGCCATGGCCCGCTCCTCCTCGATCGCCCCCTACCCCGCCCCGCACGGGAAGACCGCCCGCCGGCTCGAGTGGTCCTTCCTGCCGCCCCACCTGCGGGCCTGGATCGAGCGCAGGTGCGGGTCGCCCGTCGTCTCGGCGATCTCCCAGACGAGCGGCTTCACGCCGGGCTTCGCGTCCGTGCTGGTGTGCGAGGACGGGTCGCGCCACTTCGTGAAGGCGGCCTCGGTCAAGGCGCAGCGGATGTTCGCCGACTCCTACCGCGAGGAGGCGCGCAAGCTCGCCGCCCTGCCGGCGGACGTCCCCGCCCCGCGCCTGCGGTGGCACCTCGACGACGACTGGGTGGTCCTCGGCATCGAGTACGTCGCCGCCCGCGCGCCGCACCGACCGTGGCGAGCCGACGACCTCGACGCGCTGCTCGACTCCCTCGAGGTCGTCGCCGACGTGGTGACGCCGCCCCCTGCGGGGCTGGAGCTCGACACCGCGGCGAAGGACTTCGCGCCGCTCCTCGAGGGCTGGCCGGCGCTGCGCGAACGGCGTACGGACCTCGGCGTGGAACGGCTCGCGGAGGCCGAGGCCCTGGCACACCGCTACGCCGACGTCGTCGGCGGGGACACCCTGGTCCACACCGACGTCCGCTCCGACAACGTCCTCATCGACCCCGAGGGCCGGGCCCTGGTCTGCGACTGGAACTGGCCGGTGCGCGGAGCCGCGTGGTTCGACTCCTTCGCCGCGCTGATCGGGCCGCGGGGCGAGGGACTCGACGTCGAGGCCGTGATCGCCGGGCGTCGGCTGCTGCGCGACGTCGACCCGGAGGCGTTCGACGTCAACCTCGCGCTCTACGTCGGCTACTTCCTCACCCAGTGCGAGCTGCCGGTGCCGCCGTCGTCGCCGCACATCCGCGACCACCAGCGCTGGCAGGGCGAGGTGTGCTGGGACTGGCTGGCCGAGCGGCGGGGCTGGGTGTGACCGCCCCGCGCGCGGTCGGCGTCCGCCTCACCTACGACGCCGTCCCCGCCGCGGTGCGCGCCTGGGTCGAGGACCGGCTCGGCTCGCCGGTCGTCGGCACGGCCGAGCAGGTCGGCGGGATGTCGCCGGGGTGTGCGACGCGGGTGACCTGCGCCGACGGCACCCGCGCCTTCGTCAAGGCGGTCGGCGCCGAGCTCAACCCCGACACGCCCGGCCTGTTCCGGCGGGAGATCGGCGTGCTCCGCCACCTCGGCGAGCACGAGCTGTGGGCGCGGCTGCTGGCGTCGTACGACGACGGAGCCTGGGTCGCGCTGCTGATCGAGGACGTCGAGGGGCGCCACCCCGACTTCACCGACGACGCGGAGCTCGAGGCCGTGCTCACCGGGGTCGACCGGCTCGCCGATGTGCTGCAGCACCGCGACGTCCCGTCGTCGGTGGACCTCGTCGACGTCGCACACGTCCTCGGGAAGTGGGCGGACTCCCTCGCCACGCTCGACAGTGCTCCACCCTCGACGCCGGTGCCGGACTGGTTGCGCGCCGACCCCGAGGGCTGGGCCGGGGTGCTGCGCGAGCAGGCCGCGCTCCCGATGCCTCACGTCGTGCACTGGGACATCCGCATCGACAACCTGCTGCGCCGTCCGGGCGGCGAGATCGTCTTCCTCGACTGGGGCACCACGGCGCGGGGACCCGCGTGGGCCGACCCGGTCCTGGCCCGGCTCGAGCGGGTCGACGACCCGTGGTTCGACACCTCCACCGCGTCGTCCCCCACGCTCGCGGAGGCCGGTGACGAGGTCGTCACCGCCTTCCTCGCCGGCTTCGGCGCGCACCTCGCGGTGCGCTCGGTGGTCGCGGTCGACCTCAACCTCCCCACGCTCAACGATTTCCGCATCCGTGAGTCGCGCAGGATGCTGGAGGCCGTCGCCCGACGCAGCGGGCGCTGACACGTCGCCCCGGCGCCCAGGCGATTTGGGCGCTCACGAGGCGTGACGGTAGTGTTCCTCACTGCATGTCCGGCGCCCGACCCTCTCCGTCTTGCGGGGAGGGGTCGCCAGGCAGCCGACAAGCACCAGACTTTCCCATTCCGGTCCAGCCCTTCCGGTCGAGCACTCAAGGATCCACACGTGGCGAACATCAAGTCCCAGATCAAGCGCAACAAGCAGAACGAGAAGGCGCGCCAGCGCAACCAGGCTGTGAAGTCGCGCCTGAAGACCGCTGTGCGCCGGTTCCGCGAGCTGTCCGAGGCCGGCGACAAGGACGCCGCCACGGCTGCCGGTCGCGACGCGATGAAGGCCCTCGACAAGGCCGCCTCCAAGGGCGTCATCCACGCCAACCAGGCCGCCAACCGCAAGTCGTCGATCGCCAAGAAGGCCGCCTCGCTCTGACGCGGACCTTCACCTGCGACACCCGCCCCTCGTGGCGGGTGTTCTGCATTTCCGGGGGTGGTCCCCTGAGTCCGCTCAGCGCCCGTCGCGCAGCCCCGCGACGGTGAGCACGAGCCGCTCGAGCGTGTAGGACGCGTCGTGGGCCTGGCCCTTGATGTCGGCGTCGGCGTGCGCGACGGCCCGGACCGCGGCGGCGATGCCCTCGGGACTCCACGAGCGTGACTGGTCGCGGACGGTGCGGACCTTCCAGGGCGGTACGCCGAGGTCGCGGGCGAGGTCGCCGTCGCGGGCGCCGCGCGGGGCGCCGAGGTAGCGCGCGAGGCTGCGCGCGGACGCCGCCATCGCCGAGGTGACCAGCACCGGGGAGGTCCCGGAGTCGAGCGCCCAGCGCAGCTCCTCGAGGGCCGCGGCGCGACGGCCGGCGAAGGCGGCGTCGGCGACGGTGAACGACTTGGCCTCGGCGCGGCCGCCGAAGTAGCGCTGGACCTTGTCGACGGTGAGCGGCTCGCCGTGGAAGTCGTTGGTCAGCTGGTCGGCCGCGGCCGCCAGCGAGCGCAGGTCGGTGCCGACGGCCTGCACCAGGAACGCGGCCGCGTCGGAGTCGATCCGAGCGCCGTGCGAGGCGACCTCGGAGGTCACGAAGCCGACCATCTCGCTCGGCCTGACCTCCTCCGACTTCACCTCGGTCACCGGCGACAGCTTGCGGAGCCTGGTCAGCACGCCGCTGCCCTTCTGCCCACCCGAGTGCACGAGCACGAGCGCCACGTCGTCGGCCGGGGCCGCGCAGTAGTCGAGCAGCCCGTCGACGGACTCGTCAGGCAGGTCCTCCAGGCCGCGGACGATGACGCACCGGATGGAGGAGAAGAGCGACGGTGCCGACATCTCGCCCAAGGAGGCCAGGGTCAGGTCGGAGGCCGCCGACTCGGCCATCTCGGCCTCCGCGTCGTGGGCCCGGACGGCGTCGCGGACCGAGGCGACGGTGCGCGCGGAGAGGTATTCCTCCTTGCCCGTCACGAGGACGACGTGGCCGAGGACCTGCGCGGCGGAGGGAGTGCGAGCCATGGTGCGACCACCTTAGTCGCGGGCGACGACACCGAGCTCGCCGTCCCGGACCACCACGACGACGTCGCCGGCGACGTCGGTGCGCCACACGCCCGCGCCGGCCGCTGAGAGGGCGGCCAGCAGGTCGGGAGCGGGGTGTCCGTAGTCGTTGCCCTCCCCCACCGACACGAGCGCCAGCCGCGCGCCGAGCGAGGTCAGCCAGTCGAGGTCCTGGTGCCGGCTGCCGTGGTGGGGCACCTTCAGCACGTCGACCCGCAGCCCGGCGAGGTCGCGCCCCAGCGCCGACTGGGCCGACGGCTCGACGTCTCCGGTCAGCAGCACCCGTACCCCGGCGACCTCGGCGACGAGGACGACGCTGGCATTGTTGGGCGCGCTCTCCCCGGGGTCGGTCGGTCCGGCGCCCGGCCGGGGCCACACCGTCTGGAGCGTCACCTCCCCGACCCGGCGCGTGAGTCCGTACGCCGCCGGCGCCGGGTCGCGACCGACCGCACGCCCGACGTCCCGCGCGCCGTCGGGCGGGTCGAGCAGCCCCGTGCCCTCGACGGCCTCCACGTCGCGGTCGTCGAGCACGCCGGCCACCCCGCCCACGTGGTCGGCGTGGAAGTGCGTCAGCACCAGGAGGGGCACGGAGTCGACCTCGAGCCGGTCGAGGCAGGCATCGGTGGCTTCCGGCTCGGGGCCGGCGTCGACGACCACCGCGGACGCGGGACCCGCGCGGAGCACGAGGGCGTCCCCCTGCCCGACGTCGCACATCGCGAGCACCCAGCCGTCCGGCGGCCAGGCGGGTGACGGCGGCCGGACCAGCATCACCACCACCAGCAGCCCGGTGCAGGCCAGCGTCGAGCCCGGTCGGCCGAGCACCCTCGGGCCGAGCGGCACCGCGAGCAGGCACAGCAGCGTGAGCAGCCCGAGCGCGACGGGCCCGGTGCCCCAGTCGACCGCCGCCGTCGGGATGCCCGCGCCCCAGCGGGCCACCGCGATGATCCAGCCCGCCGACCACGCCGCCGGGGCCGCCACCGCGACGCCGAGCGGGTCCCACACGAGGCCCAGCAGGCCGCCGGACAGCCCGAGCACGGTCGCCGGGGCGACCGCAGGAGCAGCCAGCAGGTTGGCGCCCACCGCGACCAGGCTGACCTGCCCCGAGAGTGCTGCCACCACTGGCGTGCAGGCCACCTGGGCCGCGAGCGGCACTGACACCGCCTCGGCCACCCAGCGCGGCGTCCACCTCATCAGGGCGTCGCGCCAGACCGGGGCCAGCAGCAGGATCCCCGCCGTCGCCAGGGCGGACAGCGCGAACCCCGCCGTCACGGCAAGCCGCGGCCAGACCAGGAGCAGTCCGAGCACCGCGACCCCCAGGCCCCGCACGCCCCGTGACCGGCCGTTGCGGCCCATCCCCACCAGGGCCACCGAGCCCATCGCGGCAGCGCGTACGACGCTCGGCTCGGCGCGGGCCGTCAGCACGAACCCGACGATCCCGAGCACGCCCAGGGCGTAGAGCCAGGGCCCGCGCACACCGGCCCAGCGACCGAGGACCAGCAGGAACCCCACCACCAGTGTCAGGTTGGTGCCGCTCACCGCCAGGAGGTGGGTCAGTCCGGTGGTCCGGAAGTCGTCGGCGAGGTCGGGGTCGAGGCCACCGTCGTCCCCGACCACGAGGGCCGGGACCAGCTCGCGCGCGTCGGCGTCGCGGCCGGCGACAGCAGCGCGCACCGATCGTCGTACGGCTGCGGCTGCGTCCCACCACACGTCCGGCTCCGCGACGACCGTCGGCTCCCCGGTGGGACGTACGAGCGCGGCGACGTCGCCGTCCCCCGGCACCAGCCGGGCCGTCGTCGCCACCGTGGTGCCGAGCGGCAGCCGGGGCCAGTCGGCGTCGGCCATCACCACCACCGGCGCGGCGAGGGACCACGCGCGTCCGCGCCCCTCCGCGCGGGCCACGGTGGCCCGGACGACCTGGAGGTCGCCGTACTGCCCGCTGACGACCCGCACGTCCGAGGTCAGCTCGAGCTCGAGGTCCACGACCGCACCGTCGTCGGCGAGCGCGACGAGGGGCGACGTCGTGAGCAGGGCGTGCTGGAGCGCGGCGACGCCCGCGACCGCCACGAACGCTCCGAGCGGACCGAGCCACGCGAGGGACCACCACCGGCGGACGACGCCCGTCCCGCCGGCCACGACCGCCGCGGCGACCGTCCCGAGAGCCGGCCACCCCGGGAGGACCAGCACGACGAGCGCCCCCACCCAGGCGCCGAGGCCGAGCGCGACCGCGCGCAGGTCGGGCACGGTCGCCGGTCAGAGCGTGACGAGCGGTGCGAGGTCGGCGAGGGTGGCCTCCCCGATGCCGTCGACCTCGAGGAGCTCGTCGACGGAGGTGAACGCACCGTTGGTGTCGCGCCAGGAGAGGATCGCGTCGGCCGTCACCGGCCCGACGCCGGGCAGGGTGTCGAGCGCCGCCTGGTCGGCGGTGTTGAGGTTGACCAGCGTCGACCCCTCGGGCCCCGGCGCGGCGAGCGTGCCGGCCACGCCCGCGGCCGGGGCGACGCCCACGAGGATCTGCTCCCCGTCGACGACCGGTCGAGCGAGGTTGAGCGCGGTCAGGTCGACACCGCGCCGGGCACCACCTGCCGCCTCGAGCGCGTCGACGACCCGCGACCCGGCCGGCAGCACCGCGATGCCGGGCCGGCGCACCTTGCCCGCGACGTCGACCACCAGCTCCTCGCCCGCGGACGCCGAGCCGGAGGCACCGGACGTGCCCGGCGTGCCGGGGACGACGTCCGACGACACGACGGGGGCCAGCGGCTCGCTGGATCCGGCTGACTCGCCTGCGGTCTCGCCGGCGGGCGGCGCGACCGGCACGGCGCGGGCCTGGTCACGCACCGCCCACCACGCCGCCAGCCCGACCGCCAGGGCCGCGAGCACCGCCACGACGGCGACGTGCACAGGCCCGAGCTGCAGCCCGCCGACCCGCAGCCGGCGCGAGGCGTGGCGCCCGGGCACCGGCGGGACGATCGGGACGGCCGCGGGCACCGGGACCGCGTCGGGACGCTCCCGGACCCGCGTGTGACCCCACGCCGGGTCGGCCGGGCCAGCCGGGTCGGTCGGCTCGCCGCGCACGGCGGCGAGCTCGGCGCTCAGCGTCGCCAGCCTCCGCGACACCGCCTCGGCGTGCTCGGAGGACGACTGGGATCGGCGCATGCCTCCACGCTAGGAACGCCCGGGCCCGCTCGACAGGGGCGACCGGCAATCTGTGGACAGCGGTCGTCAGGGACGTGGAGCGACGCAGACGGCCACCATGCCCGGGCCGACGTGCGCGCCCAGCACGGCACCGAGCTCGCCGCACATCACCTCGCGCCCCTCCAGCCCGTCGGCGAGCCGGTCGGTCAGCACGGCCGTGAGCTCCTCGGCGCGACCGGAGTTGGCGAGGTGCGACACGCACACGTCGACCGGCTGGTCGCCTGCCGCCTCGACGGCGAGCTCGGCCAGCCGGGCGAGCGCACGCGACGCCGTACGCACCCGCTCGCGCGGTGCGACCCTGCCCTCGGCGATCTCGAGCAGGGGCTTCACCGACAGCGCGCTGCCGAAGATCGCGGCGGCGGCGCCGATGCGCCCGCCCCGTCGCAGGTACTCCAGCGTGTCGACGTAGAACAGCGACGTGGCTGCCCGGCCGCGGGCGAGCGCCGCCTGGGCGGCCTCCTCCGCCGTCCCGCCGGCGTCGAGCGCATCGGCTGCCGTGAGCGCGGCGTAACCGGTCGCGATGCCGACCTGACCGGAGTCCACGACGTGCACGGGGACGTCGACCTCGAGGGCGGCGAGCTGGGCGGACTCGAAGGTGCCGCTCATCTCGCCCGAGAGGTGCACCGACACGACCTCCTCGGCACCCTCGGCCGCCAGCGAGCGGTAGAGCTCGGCGAACAACGCCGGAGCCGGCCGTGAGGTGCTGACCGGCACGAAGTCCCGCAGTGCCTCGGCGACCACGTCGGGTGTGGCGCCTTCAGGCCCCTCGTCGAGCACGCGGGCGCCGATCACCACCTGCAGCGGCACGACCCGGATGCCGCGCTCCTGCGCCAGCTCGGCGGGCAGGCTCGCGGTCGAGTCGGTGACGATGACGGTGCCGGACACATCCCGAAGCCTAGTGACTCCCGACGCACGGACGGACTCCTGCTCGGCGTCCGCCCCGTCCTTGCGGGCCGTGGTGGCCTCCGGTTGGATGTCCGGATGCCCGACCGGCCCGAGCGCTTCGCCGACGCACTCCAGACCGCCATCGAGGCCCGCGGCCTGGGCCTGGACCGGATCACCGAGCACCTCGCCCAGCGCGGGGTGTCGGTCAGCGCAGCGACGCTGAGCTACTGGCGCTCCGGCCGCAGCGAGCCCGGTCGGCGGTCGTCGCTGGCGGCCCTGCCGCACCTCGAGGACGTCCTCGACCTGCCCTCCGGCAGCCTCACCGCGACCCTCCCCAGCACGCGCGAGCGCACCCCGCGCCGGGCCGTGCGCGGCCTCGACGTCCTGTGGCCCGAGGAGCCGCACTCGGCCGTCCTCGGGCGGCTCGACACCAGCTGGGACACCGATCTGGCACGCGTCTCGGTGCACGACATCCTGCGCCTCGGCCCCGACCGCCGGCAGGTCCGCCTCACCGTGCGGCAGGCGATGCGGGCGCGCGCCGACGGACCCGACCGCCGCGTCGTGATGCACTCGCAGGACGACCTGGGCGCCGGCCTGCCCGAGATCCGGCCGTTGCGCGGCTGCGCGCTGGGCCGCGTGGAGCGCGACCCCGAGGCGGGCGTGGTGGGCGCGGAGCTGCT
The DNA here is from genome assembly GCF_947488025.1 of uncultured Nocardioides sp. Lineage (GTDB taxonomy): Bacteria > Actinomycetota > Actinomycetes > Propionibacteriales > Nocardioidaceae > Nocardioides. The sequence continues at coordinate 94,994 of NZ_CANKYS010000005.1, forward strand.
CTTCTTCCGGCCGCTGCGCCGCGGCGAGACCGTGATCGTGAAGTACGACGTCATCTCCCCCGCCCCCGGCCCGTGCGAGCGCGAGTACACCCGCCGCCTGCGCCTGCCGATGCGCGAGTACCTGCTCGAGGTGGCGTTCGACCGGCGGGCGCTCCCCGCGAGCGTGGCCGCCTTCACCGAGGGGCGCGAGCAGCCGATCGCGCTGGACGAGGACCGGCGGGCGCACCTGGTCCACACCGACACCGCTCCCGGCACGACCGGGATCCGCTGGAGCTGGCCGAGCAGCTGACGCCGGGGCACGCGGCCGAGCCCGTCGGACGGTCCGGCCGGGCGTGAGTTAAGTGTTAAGCGACGCCTGCCCCTTGCCCGGGACCGCGTCGGCCGGTCAGGGTCGGCCTCGTCCATCTGTCTCGGGAAGGATCCATCGATGAACCATGCACGCCCTCGACTGGCGGCAGGCCTGATCGCCTCGCTCGCCGGTGCCGCCCTCGCCATCACCCCGGCCGCCACCCACGCGGCCGACACGGAGAAGCCCCAGGAGGCCCCCCAGGCCTCGATCGCCGACGACGGCCTCGCGCCCGTCCTCGGCACCGCCGCCGACGACCGCTACATCGTCGTGCTCGACAAGGAGGCGCCCGGCAAGAGCCTCAGCGCCGCCAAGGCCGACGTACGCGCCCAGGGCGCGAGCATCAGCCACACCTACACCTCGGTGCTCGACGGCTTCGCCGCCAGGCTCAACGACAAGGCGCTCGCCGCCCTGCGCAAGAACCCGAACGTCGCCTACATCGAGGCCGACAAGCCGGTGCAGCTCGACGCGACCCAGTCCCCCGCCACGTGGGGCCTGGACCGCGTCGACCAGCGCGACCTCCCGCTGAACAACTCCTACACCTACGACGCCACCGGCGCGGGCGTGACGGCGTACGTCATCGACACCGGCATCCTGACCACCCACACCCAGTTCGGCGGCCGCGCGGTCTCGGGCTACACCGCGATCAACGACGGCCGCGGCACCTCCGACTGCAACGGCCACGGCACCCACGTCGCCGGCACCGTCGGCGGCTCGACCTACGGCGTGGCCAAGGGCGTACGCCTCGTGGCCGTGCGCGTCCTCGACTGCGCCGGCAGCGGCTCCAACTCCGGCGTCATCGCCGGCGTCGACTGGGTGACGCAGAACCACACCGCCGGCTCGCCCGCGGTCGCCAACATGAGCCTCGGCGGCGGCATCTCGAGCGCCGTCGACACCGCGGTGAGCAACTCGATCGCCGACGGCGTGACCTACGCGCTGGCCGCCGGCAACGACTCCGGCGCCAACGCGTGCAACAGCTCGCCCGCCCGCGTCGCGGCCGGCCTGACCATCGGCTCCACCACCAGCACCGACGCGCGCTCGAGCTTCAGCAACATCGGCTCGTGCCTCGACATGTTCGCCCCCGGCTCCAACATCACCTCGGCCTGGCACACCGGCACCTCGGCGACCAACACCATCAGCGGTACGTCGATGGCGACCCCGCACGTCGCCGGCGCGGCGGCGCTCTACCTGCAGGGCAGCCCGTCGGCGTCCCCGGCCACCGTCAGCAGCGCGCTGATCGCGGCCGCGACGCCCAACAAGGTCACCAACGCCGGGACCAGCTCGCCCAACCGCCTGCTCTTCGTCGGCACCGGTGGCACCACCCCGCCGCCGGACCCGACGCCGACCACCTGCAGCACCATGCCGGAGACCGAGTCCGGTTCGCTGGGCTCCGGCGGCGTCTCCTACCACCCCGGCACGAGCGACTACTACAGCTCGGCCGCGGGCACGCACGTGGGCTGCATCTCCGGCCCTTCGGGCACCGACTTCGACCTCTACCTCGAGAAGTGGAACGGCTCCACCTGGGTGGTCGTGGCGCAGGGCGTGAGCAGCACCTCGGAGGAGAAGATCACCTACACCGGCACCTCGGGCTACTACTCGTGGCGCGTGGAGTCCTACTCCGGTTCGGGCAGCTACACCTTCGGCCTCGACCGGCCGTGACCTGACGTTCGGCCCCGCGGCTGGTGCCGCGGGGCCGAACGTCGTACGCACCTCAGACGACGATGTTGACCAGCTTGGGCGCGCGGACGATCACCTTGCGCACCGTCGCGCCGTCGATGGCCCGCTGCACGCCGGCGTCGGCCAGTGCCGCGGCCTCCAGGTCCGCCTCGGAGATGTCCGGTGCGACCTCCAGCCGGGCGCGGACCTTGCCCTTGACCTGCACGACCGCGGTGACGGAGTCCTCGACCAGCAGCGCCTCGTCGACCTCGGGCCACCCGACGCGGACGACGGTGGGCTCGTGGCCCAGCCGCTCCCACATCTCCTCGGCCGTGTAGGGCGCGACCAGGGACAGCAGGATCGCCACCGCCTCGGTGGCCTCGCGCACCGCCGGGTCGGCAGGTCCCACGCCCGAGTCGATCGCCTTGCGGGTCGCGTTGACCAGCTCCATGACCCGGGCGACCATCACGTTGAAGCGATAGGCCTCGACCAGCGTGGCCGCCTCGTGCACGGTCCGCGCCGTCGTACGCCGCAGCGCCAGGTCGCCGGTCGTCACGTCGGCACCGGGGGCCGAGGTGACGTCCCCGGACAGCCGCCAGGCGCGCTGCAGGAAGCGCAGCGACCCGTCGGGCGACATGTTGGCCCAGTCGATGTCGTCCTCGGGCGGACCCGCGAAGACCAGCGTCAGACGCACGGCGTCGACACCGAAGGCGGTCAGCTGCTCACCCAGGTTCACGCCGTTGCCCAGCGACTTGCTCATCTTCTTGCCCTGGTTGATCACGAAGCCCTGGTTGAGCTGGGCCGACCAGGGCTCGCGGAAGCCGACCAGGCCCATGTCGTTGAGGACCTTGGTGAAGAAACGCCCGTAGAGCAGGTGCAGCACGGCGTGCTCGACACCGCCGACGTAGAGGTTGGCGGGCATCCACGCGTCGACCTTCTCGCTGTCGAACGGCCGGGTGTCCTCGTGCGGCGAGCAGTAGCGGAACATGTACCACGACGAGTCCACGAAGGTGTCCATCGTGTCGGTGTCGCGGGTCGCCGGGCCACCGCACGTCGGGCAGGTGGTGTTCACCCACTCGCTCGCCCCGCCCAGCGGCGAGGTGCCCTTCGGCTTCAGGTCCGCGCCCTTCAGCATCGGCAGCCTGACGGGCAGCTGGTCCTCGGGCACCGGGACCTCGCCGTCCACCGGGCAGTGGATGATCGGGATCGGCGCGCCCCAGTAGCGCTGGCGGCTCAGCAGCCAGTCGCGCAGGCGGAAGTTGACCGTGCCGCGACCCAGGCCCTGGCCCTCCAGGTAGGCGATCGTCGTGGTCTTGGCCTCGGCGACACCCATCCCCGACAGGTCGATCTCGTCGTTGGCGGAGTTGATCGCCGGACCGTCGCCCGTGAAGGCCTCCCCCTCCCAGCCCTCGGGCGGCTGGACCGTGCGGATCACCGGCAGGTCGAACGCCTCGGCGAACTCCCAGTCGCGCTGGTCCTGACCGGGGACGGCCATGATGGCGCCGGTGCCGTAGTCGGCCAGCACGTAGTCGGCGGCGTACACCGGGATCCGGGTGCCGGTCAGCGGGTTGGTCGCGTGGACGCCCAGGAAGACGCCGGTCTTGGGGCGGTCGGTGGCCAACCGGTTGATCTCGGTCTCCTTGCGGACCTCGACCAGGTAGTCCTCCAGCGCTGGTCGCTGCTCGTCTGTGACCAGCTCGGCGGCCAGGGACGCGTCGGCGGCCACCACCATGAAGGTCGCTCCGAACAGCGTGTCGGGCCGCGTCGTGTAGACGGTGACCGGCTCCTCACGACCGTCGATGGCGAAGTCGACGTGCGCACCCTCGGAGCGGCCGATCCAGTTGCGCTGCGCGGTGACCACCCGGTCGGGCCAGGTGTCCTCCAGCTCGTCGAGGCCGTCCAGCAGCTCCTGGGCGTAGTCGGTGATCTTGAAGTACCACTGGGTCAGCTCCTTCTTGGTCACCTCCGCCCCGCACCGCTCGCAGGCACCCGCCACGACCTGCTCGTTCGCCAGCACGGTCTGGTCGTTGGGGCACCAGTTGACGGCGCTGTTCTTGCGGTAGGCCAGGCCCCGCTTGAAGAACTCCAGGAACAGCCACTGCGTCCAGCGGTAGTAGTCCGGGTCGGACGTGTTGAACGTGCGCGACCAGTCGAAGGAGGCGGCGTACTTCTTGCACGACTCGATCGACTTGGCGATGTTGGCGCGGGTGTAGGTGTCGGGGTGCTCGTCGTTGCGGATGGCCGCGTTCTCAGCCGGCAGGCCGAAGGAGTCGAAGCCCATCGGGTTGAGCACCTCGTAGCCGCGCTGCCACCAGTAGCGTGCCACCACGTCGTGCAGCGCGAACACCTCCGCGTGGCCCATGTGCAGGTCGCCGCTGGGGTAGGGGAACATCGTCAGCGCGTAGCGCTTCTCGCGCGGGCTGTCGTCGTCGGCCCGGAACGGGTCGAGCTCCTCCCACACCCGCTGCCACTTCGTCTCGGTGGCCGCGATGTCGTAGGTGGTCTCGCCGTGGGTGCTCTGCTCGGGATTCATCTCTCTCGCTCCTGTGTGTCCTTGCTCCCGACATGAAAAAACCCCTCACGCATGGAGGGGTGCCGCGTTGACTGCCTGATCGGTAGGTCAGCGCGGCTGTCGAAGAAGCAGGATCTGCGACCGCATGCCCCCATGGTAGCGCTTCGCGCGTCGCACGCTCATCCCCTGCCCCCGGGGCACGGCCGAGCAGCGGTAGGTGCCGCTGCCCGGGCCGGACCTGTGGACCGGGCCCGGGCAGCGATCGCCTGGCAGGACGAGCTCCTGCGGGAGCTCAGCTGACAGTGCTCACTTCACGAAGGCGGGGGTGAGCGGCGGGTTCCACCACTCGCCGTTGTAGGCCTTGACGGCACAGACGACGTGCAGGATGCCGGCCACGACCGGCGGCACGAGGAAGACCGGCAGGAACACGACGAAGCCGATGCCGAGGGTGATCACGCCCAGGACGACGTAGAGCACCGCGGCGACGACGAGCCAGATGAACATCGAGATCTGGACGTTGATCGAGTTGGCGGCGTGCGCGCGGACGAAGGGCCCGCGGTCCTTGTAGATGACGTAGACCGCGATGGAGGCCAGGAACCCGAGGAAGCCGGCGGAGCAGATCATCGCGACCACGGCGCCGGCGTGGCTGATCGCGCCCCAGGTGCGCTCGTCCTGGGGCGACATCGTCGCCGGAGCGGCGCGGTAGGTGCTCGCCGGCTGCTGGCCGTAGGCCTGCGTCGGCTCGCCCGCCTGCGGGTCGGTGGGGTACTGGTCGGACATCTCACTCACTCCTCGGGCGGGCCGGGTGCCCGCTCCCTCGTCTGGTGACAAGCCAAGCACGCCGACCGGCCGGAATCATCCCCTTCCGGGGTCGAGTCAGGGTGGCCTCAGGGTCGGTCGCGGGCTTTCGTCCAGGCCCCCGCCGGGGTAGTCCAGTGGGAACTGGCTGCCGCGCCCGGTAGTCCAGTGGGAAGTGGTCGTCGTACGCCGCCGAACACGACCACAACCCACTGGACTACCCCGGGCCGGCGCGACGTCGCACCGACCGCCCAAGAAGTGTTTGACAGTCACGGCAACCGTCGTGCACGCTGCTCCCCAAGAACTCTTGGAGGGTGGACGTGGACGAGACCGATCCCGAGGCGGTGGCCCGGCTTCGCGCGACAGCACACCCGGTCCGGCTGCGCATCCTGTCGCTGCTCACGGCCGAGGCGATGAGCGCCGCAGAGGTCGCCCGGGCGCTCGACCTCACGCACGCGAACGCGTCCTACCACCTGCGCCAGCTGCACGACGTCGGCGAGCTCGTGGTGGAGAGCGAGGAGAAGATCCGCGGCGGGGTCGCCAAGCGCTACCGGTACGACGCGTCGCGGGAGGTCGCGGACCGCTCGAGCGCGGTCGACGACCGGATCGCCTACGCGCGCGCCAACGGGCTCGAGGTCGAGCGCCGGTTGCGCGACGCGGGGCGCGGCTCCGGCTCGTCGAGCGACCTCGAGGCGTGGGTCCCGGTCGAGGCCTGGCGTCGCGCCCTCGACCTGCTGCACGAGGCCTCCCACCTGCTCCACGCCGAGGCCCGGTCCGCCGGCACGCCCGAGACCGTGCACGTCAGCTTCACGACCAACGCCTTCACGATGACCGGCGGGCTCGAGGGCGACGCCGCCCGCTGGGTGCCGGGCCGGGACACGGGCCAGGACGCGGGGCAGGAGACGGGCCGATGACCTGGGCTGACGCGCTCTCCCCGCTGCGCAACCGCAGCTTCGCGTGGTACTTCGCCTCCCGCACCACCAGCACCCTCGGCACGACGATGGCCAACGTCGCCCTCGTCTTCGCGGTCCTGGACCTCGAGGACTCGGCCTCCGCCGTGGGACAGGTGCTGGCCGCGCACACCATCCCCATGATCCTGCTGCTGCTCTGGGGCGGCGTCATCTCCGACCGCTTCCCCCGCGCCGTCGTGCTCCAGGTCTCCAACGTGATGTCCGCCGTGACGCAGGGCGCCATCGCCGCGCTGGTCCTGACCGGGAGGGCCGAGCTGTGGATGATCCTGGTGCTGGCCGCCGTCCACGGCGCCGTCTCGGCGGTGTCGATGCCGGCCATGGCCGGGATGGTGCCGCAGCTCGTGCCTCGCGGGCAGCTCCAGCCGGCCAACGCGCTGCTGTCGCTGACCCGCAACGGGCTCACCGTCCTCGGGCCCACCATCGGCGCGCTCCTGGTGGTCACGGTCGGCTCCGGGTGGGCGCTCGCCGTCGACGCCTTCACCTGGTTGCTCGCCGCGCTCTTCCTGGCGCCGGTCCGGATCCCTCCCCGGGAGGCCAGCACCTCCGACAGCACGATCGCCGAGCTCCGCGAGGGGTGGACCTTCTTCCGGCGCACCACGTGGCTGTGGGTCGTCGTGCTCGGCTTCGGCTTCCTCAACATGATCCACGTCGGCGCGATCTCCACGCTGGGCCCGGTGGTCGCCGAGGACACGATCGGGCGCCAGGGCTGGGGCTTCGTGCTCTCTGCGGAGGCCGCCGGTCTGCTGGTGATGACGGTGATCCTGCTGCGGTTCCGCCTCGAGCGTCCCCTCGTGTGGGGCATGGCCTCGTGCTCCGCGATGGCAGTGCCGATCCTCATGCTCGGGCTCGACCCGACCCTCGCCCTGCTGGTCGTCGCCGCCTTCGTCGGGGGCATGGGGGTCGAGGTCTTCGGCATGGGGTGGAACCTGGCGATGCAGGAGAACATCGACGACGCGATGCTGTCGCGCGCCTACTCCTACGACATGCTCGGCTCGTACGTGGCCATGCCGATCGGCCAGCTCGCCTGGGGGCCCCTGGGCCTGGCATTCGGCAACGAGACGGTGCTCGTGGCGTCCGGCATCGCGTACGCCGTCATCTGCGGGCTGGTGCTCTGCTCACGCTCGGTCCGGCAGCTGCCCCGCAGCGCACCCACCCCGGTCGCGACGGTGACGAGCGGCACGTCCTAGGGTCCGAGCATGAGCGTCATGGATCTCTTCCGCCTCGACGGCAAGGTCGTCATCGTCACCGGCGCCTCGAGCGGGCTGGGTGTCGCGTTCGCGCACTGCTTCGCAGAAGCAGGCGCCGACGTGGTGCTGGGTGCGCGTCGGGTCGACAAGCTCGAGCGGGTCGCCGACTCCGTCCGCTCGACCGGACGCAGGGTGCTCGCGGTCGCGACCGACGTCGCCGACCCCGACCAGTGCCAGCGGCTCGTCGACGAGGCGATGGCGAAGTTCGGCCGCGTCGACGTGCTCGTCAACAACGCAGGCGTCGGCACCGCCGTGCCCGCCACCCACGAGACGCCCGAGCAGTTCCGCTCGGTCATCGACGTCAACCTCAACGGCTGCTACTGGATGGCCCAGGCGTGCGGCCGCGTGATGCAGCCCGGCTCGAGCATCGTCAACATCTCCTCGATCCTCGGCATCACCACCGGCGGCCTGCCGCAGGCGGCGTACTCCGCCTCGAAGGCCGGGCTCGGCGGGCTCACCCGCGACCTCGCCCAGCAGTGGATGGGCCGCAAGGGCATCCGGGTCAACGCGCTCGCGCCGGGCTTCTTCTCCTCGGAGATGACCGCCACCTACCCCGACGGCTACCTCGACACCGTGATGACCCGCGTTCCGGCCGGCCGCAAGGGTGACCCGCGCGAGCTGGCCGCGACCGCCGTGTGGCTCGCCTCCGACGCCGCGGGCTACGTCACCGGGCAGATGATCCCGGTCGACGGCGGACTCACCATCGCGTGAGGGGGGCCTGATGTCCCACGGGGACTACAAGGCGTTCTTCGCCGCGACCTGCGCCGGCTACGTCGAGCTCGTCCGCCACCACCTCGACGCCGGGGTGGACGTCGACTTCGTCCATCCCGAGCTGCAGTCGACCGCTCTGGTCGCAGCCCTCGAGGAGGGTCGTGAGGACGTGGCGCTCCTCCTGCTCGACCACGGGGCGTCCCCGACGCTCCTCTCCCCGCTCGAGGGGGCCACTCCCCTGCAGGCAGCTCGTGCGGCGGGCCTCGACCGGGTGGCGGCCCGGCTCAGCCGGGCCTCGCCGGCCACCTGACGACCGCGACCCCGTCGAGGACCACGGCAGGTACGGCGTCCGCCTCCCGCACCGCGAGCTCGAGCGTCACGGCCGGCACGGAGCCGTCGTCGTCCCAGACCATCGACCAGCGCGCCGTGCCGCCGACCGCCGACTCGTCGACCACCAGGCCCAGGCTCTCGTCGTGCCGGACGGGGTCGAGCCCGAGCGCGACCAGCATCTCGGCGACCCGGTCGGGGTCGGTCGGCGTCCAGACCACGGTCGCCACCACGGGGCCGTCGGCCGGACCCGCCACCATCGGCGTCGTCCACTCGATCAGGAACGGGAGCGAGCCGTCGTACGGCCCCGGGCCCACGTCGCACACGCGCCACTCGAGCAGGTCGCCGGCCGGGGTGCGGCGCGAGCCGGGTACGGGCGGGTCGGGCTCGAACCCGGCCGCCTCCAACGCCGTACGCGCCTCGTCGAGGTCGTCGACAGCGACGGCCCACGAGATCGGGCCGCGCGCCGACCGGATGCGGTCGAGCCACGGGTTGGACTCGTCCGAACCGGCCGCGATCAGCTCGACGTACGCCGGTCCGGGTCCGCGGACCAGCACGTTCTCCGTGCCGACGGGGTGCGCTCCCCCGCGCTCGGCGGGCAGCCCGGCCGCGCGCCAGCGGGCGGCCGCCTCGTCGAGGTCCGCGACGGCGACGACGAGGTGGTCGAAGCGCGCGCCCATCGGATCAGGAACGCGCCGCGGCGAGGATCTCCGTGACGGCGGTGACGAGGCCGGCGATGTCCTCGTCGCTGGCGACCAGCGGCGGGGCGAAGCGGACCGTCGAGCCGTGGGTGTCCTTGGCGAGGATGCCGCGGGCCATGAGCGCCTCCGACATCTGACGACCCGACATCAGGGACGGGTCGATGTCGATGCCGGCCCAGGCGCCGCGGACGCGGACGTCGGAGAGGCCCTGGCCGACGAGCGACCCGAAGCCTGCCTGCAGCTGGGCGCCGATCTCGGTCGAGCGGGCCTGGAAGGTGCCCTCCTCGAGCATCGCGACGACCTCGGTGCCGATGGCGGCGGCGAGCGGGTTGCCGCCGAAGGTCGAGCCGTGGGAGCCGGGGGTGATGACGTCCATGACCTCGTGGTCGGCCGCGATGGCGGAGACGGGGTAGATGCCGCCGCCGAGCGCCTTGCCCATGATGTAGATGTCGGGGACGACGTCCTCGTGGTCGCACGCGAACGTCGTGCCGGAGCGGGCCAGGCCGGACTGGATCTCGTCGGCCACCATCAGCACGTTGCGCTCGGTGCACAACGCGCGCAGGTCGCGCAGGAAGCCCTCGGGCGGCATGACCACGCCACCCTCGCCCTGGATCGGCTCGAAGAGCACGGCGACCGTGGTCTCGTCGATGGCGGAGGCGATCGCCTCGACGTCGCCGTACTTCACGCCGCGGAAGCCGGTGGTGAACGGGGCGTAGCCCGAGGTCGCCACGTCGTCGTCGGAGAAGCTGACGATGGTGGTCGTGCGGCCGTGGAAGTTGCCCTCCATCGTGATGATGGTGGCCTGACCGGCGGGCACGCCCTTGACCTCGTAGCCCCACTTGCGGCTCACCTTGATGGCGGTCTCGACGGCCTCGGCACCGGAGTTCATCGGCAGGATCATGTCCTTGCCGGTCAGCCGGCACAGCGCCTCGGCGAAGCCGCTCAGCTTGTCGTTGAAGAACGCGCGGCTGGTCAGCGTGAGCCGGCCGAGCTGCTCGCGCGCGACTGCGACGAGGCGCTCGTTGGAGTGGCCGAAGTTGAGCGCCGAGTAGCCGGCGAGGCAGTCGAGGTAGCGCTTGCCGTCGACGTCGATGACCCATGCGCCGTCGCCCTCGGCGAGCACCACGGGCAGCGGGTGGTAGTTGTGCGCGGCGTAGCGCTCGGTCGCCTCGATGTGGGCGGCGGTGCGCTCGGAGACGGCCGGGGTGGCGCTGGCGGAGACGTCGGTCGCGGTCATGAGCACATGGTGCCACCGGGTCCGTCCGAACGCCGATTCGCTCCGTATCCGGTACGGACCGACCCGCGCCGATGAACTTCCACGCGCTGAGGTGGATCTTCAGGAGCATGCACGCTCACGGCCGCAGAAGTCAGACGAATTTCCACGCGTACGCGTGGAAGTTCAGCCGCGGCCCGAGACGCGGCGCCCGAAACGACAGGAGTCCGGCGCTCTCGCGCCGGACTCCTGAGTTGGTGGAGCTGAGGGGACTCGAACCCCTGACCCTCTGCATGCCATGCAGATGCGCTACCAGCTGCGCCACAGCCCCAACATCGTCCTTCCGTGGAGCCGGAAGGACAACGCGCAGAACATTAGCCGACACCTGACCGGCAGGTGAAATCGGGGTCCGGGCTCAGGTCAACCAACGCCAGAGGAGCCAGAACCCGAGCGCCGCGACGACCAGCCCGGCGAGCACCGGGACCGCCATCAGCGCGACCGCGCCGACGACGTACGCCGTGCTCGGGGGCTCGCGCAGCGGCTGGCGCTCGACCTCGCGGAGCAGCAGGCGAAGGTTCTTGCGGTTGGCCCGGTGGGCGACGTCGAGGAGGTCGCCGACGCCCGGGACGAGGCCCAGCACCGCGTCGACGACGAGGTTGAGGCCCATCCACGCCAGCACCGCCATCGGGACGCGCGCCCGGATGGCGTCGCGGACGATGACGCCGGACAGGGCGCTGCCCACGAAGTCGCCGATCCCCGGCACGAGCCCGATGACGGCATCCAGGCCGAGCCCGATGCGGGTGCCGGGCACGGTGACGGCGTCGTCCATCACCTTCGCCAGCTGCCTGCTGAGGGCGAGGTCGACCTCACGAGCCCGGTCGCTCAACCGACGACCCGGTTCCAGGCCAGCAGCGACCAGGAGCCTCCCCGGTGCACGAGCTCGGCCCAACCGCAGTTGTCGAGCCCGTGGAGTGCCGTCGGGGACGCACCCACCAGGGACGTGACAGCCATCCTGATCGCCCACCCGTGGGAGATCGCGACGGCCGTTCCGTGCGTACTGCTGCTCTGCCCGAGGTCACGCAGCGCCGCGACCATCCGCGCCTCGACCTCCTGCTCGCTCTCGGTGTCGAGCGGCGCGCCGCCGGAGAAGAAGTCCTCGGCCTCGACCGGGTGTGCGGTCCGGATCTCGTCGGCCGTCATCCCGCTGAAGATGCCGACGCGGCGCTCACGCAGGCGCGGGTCGGCGAGCGCGGGCAGGCCGCACGCCTCGGCGACGTGCGCGGCCGTGGCGGCTGCTCGCGCGAGGTCGGACGTCCACAGGGCCACCGGTCGCATCGCGGCGATCGCGGGCGCGACGGCCTGCGCCTGCGCGACCCCGGTCTCCGAGAGCGTGACGTCCGCGTGGCCCTGGTAGCGGCCGACGGCGTTCCAGTCAGTGAGCCCGTGGCGGAGCAGGACCAGGCGCCTCACGCGAGGGTCAGCGGGATGAGCGGGCAGTCGCTCCAGAGTCGCTCGAGGGCGTAGAAGGACCGCTCCTCCTCGTGCTGCACGTGGACCACGATCTCGCCGTAGTCGAGGAGCACCCAGCGCCCCTCCTTGTGGCCCTCGCGACGGATCGGCTTCGCGCCGACCTCGCGGAGCTTGTCCTCCACCTCGTCGACGATCGCGCCGACGGCCCGCTCGTTGTTGGCACTGGCGATCACGAAGGCGTCGGTGATGGCGAGCTGGTCGCTGACGTCGAAGGCCAGGACCTGGTCGGCCTTCTTGTCGTGTGCGGCCTGGGCCGCGACGGCGACGAGCTCGAGGGCGTGGTCGGTGGCAGTCATGCGGAGTCCTTGCTGGTGGTGGCGCTGGAGCCGGTGGTGGTGCTGGTCGGGGTGCTGGTGGAGGTGTAGAGGTGGTGCTTGGCGATGTACTGGACGACTCCGTCGGGCACGAGGTACCAGACGGGCTCGCCGCGCCGCTTGCGGTCGCGGCAGTCGGTGGAGGAGATCGCCAGGGCGGGGATCTCGACCATGGTGACGCGGTCGGCGGGGATCTTGGCGAGCGCCTGCGGGTCCATCTCGTAGCCGGGCCGCGTGCAGCCGACGAAGTTGGCCAGCTCGAAGAGCTCCTCGACGTCGCGCCAGGTGAAGATGTCGGCGAGGGCGTCGGCGCCGGTGATGAAGAACAGCTCCGCGTCGGGCATCTCGGCCTTGAGGTCGCGCAGCGTGTCGATCGTGTAGGTCTTGCCCGCGCGGTCGATGTCCACCCGGGAGACGTTGAAGCGCGGGTTGGCCGCGGTCGCGACCACGGTCATCAGGTAGCGGTGCTCGGCGGTGGTGACCTGCCGGTCGCTCTTCTGCCACGGGTCGCCGGTGGGCACGAAGACGACCTCGTCGAGGTCGAACCAGGCCTGCACCTCGGACGCGGCCACGAGGTGGCCGTGGTGGATGGGGTCGAAGGTGCCGCCCATCACCCCGACGCGGCGCTGCCCCACGGGACCGGTCACCGGATCAGCTGTGCTCGCGACCGCCACCGAAGGAGACCACGGCGAGCAGCAGGACGAGCAGCAGCGCCAGGGCGATGGCACCCACGACGTAGGGGTGGACGGCAGGCTCGCTCTCGGCCTCGACGGCCAGCGTGATGACGGTGCTCAGCATGGCGCTCACCCTACCGGCACGGCCGCCGCGTCACCGGACGTGGCCCTCGCCGACCACGACGTACTTGCTCGAGGTCATCTCGGGCAGGCCCATCGGGCCACGTGCGTGCAGCTTCTGCGTGGAGATGCCGATCTCGGCACCGAAGCCGAACTCCCCGCCGTCGGTGAAGCGGGTGGACGCGTTGACCATCACCGCGGCCGAGTCGACCGCGGCCACGAAGCGCCGGATGGTCGCCTGGTCACGGGCGAGGATCGCCTCGGTGTGGCCGGAGGACCAGCGGCGGATGTGCGCGATGGCTCCCTCGACGTCGGTCACCACGGCGGCGGAGATCTCCAGCGCCAGGAACTCGGCCGCGTGGTCCTCGTCGGTCACCGGCACCACGTCGTCGTACTCCGCGAAGGCGCTGTCACCGTGGATCAGCACGCCGGCGTCCTGGAGCGCCTCGACCGCCAGCGGCAGGAACTCGTCGGCGACGTCCTCGTGCACGAGCAGCGACTCGGCGGCGTTGCAGACGCTGGTGCGGTGGGTCTTGGAGTTGAGCACGATCGCGAGTGCCTGCTCCAGGTCGGCCGAGGCGTCGACGTAGACGTGGCAGTTGCCCACACCGGTCTCGATGACGGGCACGGTCGACTCCTCCACGACGCGTCGGATCAGGCCCGCTCCACCGCGCGGGATGAGCACGTCGACGAGTCCGCGGGCCCGCATCAGCGCCTTCACGCTGTCGTGGGTCTCCCCCGGCACGAGCTGTACGACGTCCTCCGGGAGGCCGCTGCCCGCCAGCGCGCCGCGCATCGCGGTGACGATCGCGGCGTTGCTCGACCGGGCGCTCGACGAGCCGCGCAGCAGCACCGCGTTGCCGGCCTTGAGGCAGATCCCGGCGGCGTCGGCGGTGACGTTGGGACGGGCCTCGTAGATCATCCCGACCACCCCGAACGGCACCCGCACCTGGCGCAGCTCGAGCCCGTTGGCCAGCGTGCTGCCGCGCAGCACCTCGCCCACGGGGTCGGGCAGGGCGGCGACGTCGCGCAGGCCCTGCGCCATCGCCGCGAGGCGGGAGTCGTCGAGCCGGAGGCGGTCGACGATGTTGGCGGGCGTGCCGCCGGACTCGGCGCGCGCGACGTCCTCGGCGTTGGCGGCCAGGACCTCCGGCGCAGAGGTGAGGAGCGCGTCGGCCATCGCGTGCAGGGCGGCGTCCTTGGTGGCCCGCGTCGCCGTAGCCAGGTCGTGGCTCGCGGCCCGGGCGCGACCGGCGACCGCGCGCACGTCCTCCTCGCTGCTCATGCTGGCCAGCGTAGGGCGAGCGAGCCCAGGGTGGCGCCATGTCTCGCATCACGGGGTGATCGCCTTGGCGACGGCAGCGGCTGTCCTGACCGCTCGACCGTGGGCGCCGCGTACGACGGACGCCCCCGACCGCGCGGTCGGGGGCGTTCGTCGTACAGGGGGGCGAGGGCTCAGCCCTTGCGCTCCTTGACCTTCTCGGTGGCGGCGGGCAGGACCGTGTGGAGGTCGCCCACGACGCCGAAGTCGACGAGCTCGAAGATCGGGGCCTCGGGGTCCTTGTTGACCGCGACGATCGTCTTCGAGGTCTGCATGCCGGCGCGGTGCTGGATCGCACCCGAGATGCCGTTGGCGACGTAGAGCTGCGGCGAGACCGTCTTGCCGGTCTGGCCGACCTGGAACGCGTGCGGCATCCAGCCCGAGTCGACCGCGGCACGCGAAGCACCCACGGCCGCGCCGAGCGAGTCGGCGAAGCCCTCGACGGGCTCGAAGTTGCCGCCGGTGCCACGACCACCGGAGACCACGATCGCGGCCTCGGTGAGCTCGGGGCGACCCGTCGACTGGCGCGGCTGGGTGGCCACGACCTGGGCGGTCTTCGCGACGTCGCTGATGGTCGCGGCGAACGCCTCGACCGCGGCGGCACCCTCGGCCTCCTCGGGGGCCGCCGAGTTGGGCTTGACCGTGATGATCGGCGTGCCGGTGGTGACCTTCGCCTGCACGGTGTAGTTGCCGGCGAACACCGACTGCGTGGTCAGGCCGCCCTCGGCCACGTCGACGGCGTCGGTGATCAGCCCCGAGCCGAGCTTGATCGCCAGGCGACCAGCGACCTCCTTGTTCTCGAACGTCGAGGGCAGCAGGACCGCAGCCGGGCTGGTCTTCTCGGCCAGCTGCTTCACCAACTGTTCGAGGGCCTCGGCCTTTGGCGCGACGAGGTAGCCCTTGATCTGGGCGTCGTCGATCACGTAGACCTTCGCGGCGCCGTACTTCTTCACCTTCTCGGCCACGGCGTCGCCCTGATCGGGGGAACCGAAGAACACCGCGGCGGGCTCGCCGAGGCGGCGCGCGATGGTCAGCAGCTCGTAGGTCGGCTTCTTGACCTCGCCGTCGGCGTGGTCGATGACAACAAGAACCTCAGACATCTCTGGCAGCTCCTCAGATGAACTTCTTGGACGCGAGGAAGTCGACCAGCGCGCCGGCGCCCGAGCCGTCCTCGTCGGTGACGATCTCGCCGGCGGTGCGCGGCGGGCGGGCGGTGGTGTCCTCGACCTGGGTGTAGGCCACGGACAGTCCGACCTGGTCGGCGTCGAGGCCGAGGTCGGTCAGCGACCACGTCTCGAGCGGCTTCTTCTTCGCCGCCATGATGCCCTTGAACGACGGGTAGCGGGCCTCGCCCGACTGGTCGGTCACCGAGAGCACGATCGGCAGCGTCGCGCCGATGACCTCGGTCGAGCCCTCGTTGTCGCGCTTGATGCGGACCTGGTCGCCCTGCGACTCCACGACGGACGCGAGGGTCACCTGGGGCATGCCGAGGCGCTCGGCCAGCATGGCCGGGACGACCGAGCCGGAGGCGTCGGTGGACGCCATGCCGCAGACCACGAGGTCGGCGCCGGTGTCGGCCTTGATCTTCTCGATGGCCTTGGCCAGGACCAGGGAGGTGCCGAGGTAGTCGGAGCCGGCGATGGCGTCGTCGACCACGTGGACGCCCGCGTCCGCGCCCATCTGCAGCGACTTGCGCACCGCGTCGACGGCCTTCTCCGGACCGACGGTCAGCGCGGTGACGGTGATCTCCTCACCCTCACGCTTCTCCCGGAACTGGAGCGCCTGCTCCACGGCGTACTCATCGAGCTCGGACAGCAGGCCGTCGACGCCAACGCGGTCGACGGTGTTGTCGTCCTCGAACTTGCGGTCGGCCGTCGCGTCCGGCACGTACTTCACACAGACAACAATGTTCATGGTGGTGTGGCCTCGCGGCCCCTCCTGTGCACTCGGATGTGGCTATGAGGTTACTGGTCGGTCAATGTCGACCGGAATGGCGATCCGGGTGCGGTCGCTCACAGTGACGCGGCCGCACCCCTGGCCCGTCAGGGCTTGATGATGCGTTCGAGGACCCGCCCGACCACGAGCCAGGCGATCGCGGCGAGGCCCCAGTTGAACAGTGCGTTCTTGACCTCCGCGCCCTCGCCGGTGAACTGCTTGATGCCGTCCCGGCGGGAGAAGATCCCCAGGTCGGCCCACGAGGCGCCCCTGAGGATCGCCTGGACCAGCTCGTTGGACTTGTTGGCGTCCAGGGCGATCAGCAGCGCCCCCACCGCGAGCAGCAGTGCGGCGAACGCGCACGCGAGCCACACCAGCTGGGCGAGCGTCGCCCGGATCTTCGTCGTCACGTGGTGTTCCTCTCGGTCCCGGACCGCTCAGCGGCCCACGAAGGTTGCCTTGCCCGGTCCGTTCTCAACGAACGAGGTGATGCCGCGGGTACGGTCCTCGGTCGCGAAGACCCCGGCGAACTGCTGACGCTCGATCTCCAGCCCGGTGTCGAGGTCGACCTCGCTGCCCCGGTCGATGCACTCCTTGGCCGCCCGGATCGCCAGCGCGGCCGCGTTGCTGAACTGGGCGGCGTACGCCGTCGCCTCCTCCAGCACGCGGTCCGCGGAGACGACCCGGTCGACCATCCCGATGCGCAGCGCCTCGTCGGCCTTCACGAACCGGCCGGTGAAGATGATGTCCTTGGCCTTCGCGGTGCCGACCAGGCGGGTCAGGCGCTGGGTGCCGCCGGCGCCGGGGATGATCCCGAGCAGGACCTCGGGCTGGCCGAGGACGGCGTCCTCGGCGGCGAACCGCAGGTCAGCCGCCAGCGCCAGCTCGCAGCCGCCGCCCAGGGCGTAGCCGTTGACGGCGGCGATGACGGGCTTGGGGATCCGGGCGATCGCGGTCGTCGCCGCGCTGACCGAGGTGGAGGCCTTCACCATGTCGGAGTAGGTCCAGTCGGCCATCTCCTTGACGTCGTTGCCGGCGGCGAAGACGCGCTCGCCTCCCCACAGCACCACGGCGCGTACGTCGTCGCGCTCGGTGAGCTCGGCCGCGGCCTCGCGCAGGTCGGCCTGCACCTGGACGCTGATCGCGTTCATCTTCGGGCGGTCGAGCCGCAGGACCGCGACCCCGTCGGTCACGTCGATCGAGACGAACTCCATGGTGGCTCCTTGTCACGTGGGACGGCGCGCGGACGCTGCCGTGGTTGGCCGCGGTGCGAGCCGCATTGTGCCGTGCCCCTCCGATGCGACCACAATGGCCCGCGTGACACCCCCCTGGAGGACCACTGCCTGGCAGCACGACGGCGAGACCATGTCGGTCTGGCCCGGTCGCAACCACCCCCTGGGGGCGACGTGGTCCTGGGAGTCGACCAACTTCGCCGTGTACGCCCCCGAGGCGCGTGCGATGTGGGTCTGCCTGTTCGACGACGCCGGCGTCGAGACCCGGCACCGGCTCACCGAGCTCTCGCTGGGCGTCTGGCACGGCGCCGTCCCGGGCGTCGCCCGCGGCGCGCTCTACGGCTACCGCGCCGACGGACCGTGGGACCCCGAGGCCGGCCTGCGGTTCAACCCGGCCAAGCTGCTCCTCGACCCCTACGGGAAGGCCGTCTCGGGAGACCTCGTCGTCGACAAGGCGATCTTCGGCTACGTGATGGACGACCCCGCGACGCGCAGCGACCTCGACTCGGCGCCCTACGTCCCGCGCAGCGTGGTGGTGCACGACGACTTCCAGTGGGGCCCCGACACCTCGCCGCACCGGCGGTGGCGCGACACCGTGATCTACGAGATGCACGTCAAGGGCATGACCGCGCTGCACGACCGGGTGCCCGAGGAGCTCCGGGGGACGTACGCCGGCCTGGCGACGCCGGCGGTGACCGACTACCTCAAGGACCTCGGCGTGACGGCGGTCGAGCTGCTGCCCGTGCACCAGTTCTTCTCCGAGCCCGCCCTCGCCGAGCGCGGGCTGACCAACTACTGGGGCTACAACTCGCTGTGCTTCTTCGCCCCGCACAACGCGTACTCGTCCGCCGGCGACCGCGGCCAGCAGGTCACCGAGTTCAAGCAGATGGTCAAGGACTTCCACCTCGCCGGGCTCGAGGTCATCCTCGACGTGGTCTACAACCACACCGCCGAGGCCGGCCCCCGCGGGCCGACCCTGAGCTTCCGCGGCCTCGACGACCGCGGCTACTACCAGCGGGTCGTGCCGCCCGCCGCGAAGCCGGGCCAGAAGCCCGAGCCCGTGCGCTACTGGGACGTCACCGGCTGCGGCAACACCGTCGACGCCACCCACACCCAGAGCCTGCGGATGATCCTCGACTCCCTGCGCTACTGGGTCACCGAGATGCACGTCGACGGCTTCCGCTTCGACCTGATGAGCGCGCTGACCCGCACCGACCAGGTCGTCGACATGGGCTCGCACCTGCTCACCGCGATCGGCCAGGACCCGGTGCTGCGCCACGTGAAGCTCGTCGCCGAGCCGTGGGACGCGTCGATGGACGGCTACCGGGTCGGGCAGTTCCCGCCGCCGTGGGTCGAGTGGAACGACCAGTTCCGCGACACCGTGCGCGACTTCTGGCGCGGTCACTCCGGCGGCGTACGCACCGTGGCGACGCGGCTGGCCGGGTCGAGCGACCTGTACGCCGACGACGGTCGCTCGCCCTACGCCTCGGTCAACTTCATCACCGCCCACGACGGCTTCACCCTGCGCGACCTGGTGTCGTACAACGACAAGCACAACGAGGCCAACGGCGAGGACAACCGCGACGGCACCGACAACAACCGGTCGTGGAACTGTGGCGTCGAGGGCGAGACCGACGACCCGGAGGTCGTCGCGCTGCGACGTCGGCAGGCAGCCAACCTGATGGCGACGCTGTGCTTCTCCAGCGGCGTGCCGATGCTCACGGCGGGCGACGAGCGCGGCCGCACCCAGGGCGGCAACAACAACGCCTACGGCCAGGACAACGAGACGTCCTGGATCGACTGGCGCCCCGACGACGCCTGGCTCGACGTCTACGAGATCACCAAGACCGCCCTGCGCCTGCGGCGCGAGCACCCGGCGCTGCGGCAGCGGCACTGGTTCGAGGGACGCCCGACGATCAAGGGCGGCATCAAGGACCTCGTCTGGGTGCACCCGAGCGGTCGTGAGATGACCGTCCACGACTGGAACGACGACAGCATCCGCACCATCGGGATGTTCCTCAACGGAGCTCCCCTGCGCTCCCCAGGCCCGCGCGGCGAGCAGGTGCACGACCGGTCGTTCATGATCTGGCTCAACTCCGGCGTCGACGACGTCGAGCTGGTGCTTCCGGCCAACCAGTGGGTCCACCATGGCGAGGTGGTGCTGTCGACCAACACCGACATCGCCGTCGGGACACCGGTGGTCGCGGGCGCGTCGATGGAGCTGCAGGCACGCTCGGTGCTGGTGCTGCGCCAGACCTGACGCCGGCGCTCAGGCCGGTCGCGCCTCGGTCGCGGTCTTCGCGGCCGCGATGACCCCGGTGAGTCGGTCGCGGAGCTCCATCAGCTCGTCGAGGTCCATCCCCAGGCGCCGGAGGATCGTGCCCGGCACCTCGAGGGCCTGCGTCCGCAGGTCGCGCCCGCGGGACGTCAGCGCCACGGCGAGGCTGCGCTCGTCCGCGGGGTTGCGGTCGCGCCGCACCAGGTCGGCCGCCTCGAGCCGCCTCAGCAGCCGCGAGAGCGTGGCCGGGTCGACCTCGAGCCGCCGGCTGAGCTCGGTCACCGACAGCGGCTCCTCGCCCCAGAGCGCCAGCATCACGAGGTACTGCGGGTGGGTCAGTCCCATCGGCTCCAGCACCGGGCGGTAGACCGAGATGACCGTGCGGGACGCCACGGCCAGGGCGAAGCAGACCTGACGCTCGAGGGCCAGGGGATCATCGATTCGGCTGGGCGCGGACATTCCGTTAGCCTAGCAATCGTTGTCACAGCAAACGATTCGAGAGAGGCTCGCATGGCCGGCAGCGTTCCCGCCCGACGTACGGAGAAGGGTCGCGGCCACCTGCTCGACCTCGACGCCCCACGGCGGATCGTCGCGGACCCCGAGAAGGACGCCCGTGACCTCGCCCGCGTGCAGCGCTGGGTGATGTCGACCCTGGCCGTGACCACGATCCTGCACCTGGTGGTCGGCCTCGTCGTCGCTGCCGTGATGCTGGACGACTCCCCCACCTCGTCCAAGGTCGGGCTCAACGTCATTGCCGGCATCTTCGCCGCGATGGCCGTCGCCGTCGGTCGCGCCATCCACGGCAAGCGCATCCTCTCGCCGTGGCTGCTGCTGGCCGTGGTCCCCACCGCCGTCGGGCTCTGGCTGACCTTCGGCTGAGGCAGCCGTCCCGGGTCTACAGCCGTGTCATGGGAGCACCGGACGACCCACGCGACTCGCGCTTCACGACCCTGCCCGTCGGCGTGCGGGCCGAGGACACGGTCGCGGGTCTGGACACCGGCCACGCCCCCGACCCCGACGACGTACGCAACGTCGACCAGCACGCCGCACTGCGCGACGACTGACCGCCGCCCTCGTCGGCGGTCGCGTCAGAGCCCGAGCACCTGCACGGTCACGAGGTACGTCCCGCGCACTCCGTCGGGGTCGTGGAGGGCCGGGTCGTCGTCGGCCACCCCGGCCGCGCGGGCGCGCACGGCTGCGCCCGGGTCCACGGCCGTGAGGTCGGCAGCGAGGGCGGCGACCACCTGCGGCAGGTCGTGGTCGTCGAGGTGGTCGAGCACCAGACCGTCGTGCAGCATGCCCGCCGCCTCTGCCATCAGCGCGCGGGCGGTCTCCGCGTCCACGTCGGACCGCGACGAGGCAGCGGAGTCGGCAGCCGCGAGGAAGGGCTCGAGGATGCCGGGCGGAGCGGTCGAGGGCATGGAGCGATCGTCCTCGGATCGGGCCCACCCGACAACCGCCCACCGAGCCGGTCCCTGAACTTCTCAGGCCGTGCACGGGCCGACATCTTCAGCGATCCCCGGACGGCCGGGGATCGCTGAAGTTGTCAGGCAGTTCAGGCGGGCTCGGCAACCAGCCCGAGCTCGGCGACCGAGGCCAGCGACTCGTTGCGCGGGACGACGCGGACGGTGTAGCCGAACGGGCCGGAGACGGCGAGCGGCACGGCGGCGTCGAAGCGGTGGCGGTTGCCGTCGTAGGACTCCCCCACCAGCATCGGCGTGACCGAGGTCGAGGTGAGGACGTCGTCGGAGCCGATCCGGCCGTGCACGACCTGCACCTCGACGTCGTCGGGCGAGAGCGAGCCGAGGGCCACCCAGGCGCGGACGGCGAGCGTCGCACCCACCACGGCCTGGTCGCCGACGCCCTCGGAGTCGACGTGCTCGACGCGGACGCCCGGCCACGCGGCGCGGACCTCGTGCTTCCAGCCCGACAGGGTGCGGGCCCCGGCGTAGTCGGAGTTGAGCGCGCGCGCGGTGTGCGCGGCGGGGGCGTAGAGCTCGCGGACGTAGTCGCGCACCTGGCGGGTGGCGAGCACCTTGGGGCCGAGCGACTTCAGCGTGTGGCGGACCATCTCCAGCCAGCGCGGCGGCACGCCCTCGTCGTTGGTCTCGTAGAAGCGCGGCACGACATCGGTCTCGAGCAGGTCGTAGAGCGCATTGGCCTCGAGGTCGTCACGCCGGTCGGCGTCGTCGATGCCGTCGGCCGACGGGATCGCCCAGCCGTTGTTGCCGTCGTACCACTCGTCCCACCAGCCGTCGAGGATCGAGAGGTTGAGACCGCCGTTGAGCGCGGCCTTCATGCCGGAGGTGCCGCACGCCTCGTAGGGGCGCAGCGGGTTGTTGAGCCACACGTCGCAGCCGGGATAGAGCGGCTGCGCCATCGCGATGTCGTAGTTGGGCAGGAACGCGATGCGGTGCCGGACCTCCGGGTCGTCGGCGAAGCGCACCATCTCCTGGATGAGCCGCTTGCCGGTCTCGTCGGCCGGGTGCGCCTTGCCGGCGATGACCAGCTGGATGGGGCGCTCGGGGTCGAGCAGCAGCTTCTTGAGACGGGCCGGGTCGCGCAGCATCAGCGTGAGCCGCTTGTACGTCGGCACGCGGCGTGCGAAGCCGATGGTCAGCACGTCGGGGTCGAGCGCGCTGTCGATCCAGGTGGTCTCGGCAGCGGCGTAGCCCCGCTTGGTCGCCGAGCGACGCATGCGGTCGCGGGCGTCGTCGACGAAGCGGGTGCGCAGCGTGCGCTTGAGGTCCCAGATCTCGCGGTCGCTGATCTGGTCGACGAGTGGCCACAGGGCGTCGGTGTCGTCGCTGTCGACGTCGGCGCCGCGGCTCGCGGCCAGCTCGATGACCTCGCGGGCGATCCAGGTCGGGCCGTGGACGCCGTTGGTGATCGACGTGATCGGCACCTCGGCTTCGTCGAAGGCCGGCCAGAGGCCGTTGAACATGCCCCGGGAGACGTGTCCGTGCAGCTCGGAGACGCCGTTGGCGCGCTGGGCGAGGCGGAAGCCCATGACCGCCATGTTGAAGACGCCGGCGTCGCCGCCCTCGTAGTCCTCGGCGCCGAGCGCGAGGATCCGGTCGACCGGGACACCCGGCGTCGGCGAGTTGCCGCCGAAGTACTGCGAGACGAGCTCGCGCGGGAACCGGTCGATGCCTGCGGGCACCGGCGTGTGGGTGGTGAAGACCGTGCCGGCGCGGGTGATCTCGAGCGCGGTGTCGACGTCGAGGCGTGGGCCGGCCTCGTCGACGGTGAGCTCGCGGATGCGCTCGATGCCGAGGAAGCCGGCGTGGCCCTCGTTGGCGTGGAACACCTCCGGCGCCGGGGCGCCGGTGATGCGCGACCACACCCGCAGGGCGCGTACGCCGCCGACGCCGAGGAGCAGCTCCTGGCGCAGCCGGTGCTCGGAGTTGCCGCCGTAGAGCCGGTCGGTCACGTCTCGGTAGTGGGCGCTGTTCTCCTCGATGTCGGTGTCGAGGAGCAGCAGCGGCACGCGACCGACGTGGGCGACGAGGATCCGGGCGACCAGGTCGGGGCCGTCGGGGAGGGCGATCGAGACCGTCGCCCGGGTGCCGTCGGCCTCGCGCAGCACGCTCAGCGGCAGCTCGTCGGGGTCGAGGACGGGGTAGCTCTCCTGCTGCCAGCCGTCACGGTCGAGCGCCTGCTTGAAGTAGCCGTGGCGGTAGAACAGGCCCACGCCCACCAGCGGGATGCCGAGGTCGGAGGACGCCTTGAGGTGGTCGCCGGCCAGGATGCCGAGGCCGCCGGAGTACTGCGGCAGCACCGAGGTGATGCCGAACTCGGAGGAGAAGTACGCGATGGCGCGGGGCGCGTCGTCGCCGGCCTTGCGGGCGTACCAGCGGTCCTCGGAGAGGTAGCGCTGCAGGTCGGCGTGGGCCGCGTCGAGGCGGCTGCGGAAGTCGCCGTCCTCGACGAGCTCGTCGAGCCGCTCTCGGCCGACCGCGCCGAGGAAGCGCACCGGGTCGCACTTGACCTGGCGCCACAGCTCGGGGTCGATCGATGAGAACACGTCCTGGGTGGGCGGGTGCCAGGACCAGCGCAGGTTGCCGGCCAGGACGGACAGCGCCCCCAGGGGCTCGGGCAGGACAGGACGGACGGTGAATCGTCGGAACGCTCGCACGGACCAGCACGCTAGGCCATTTCTTGGAACGATCCAACCTTCGAGCCAAAGGGGTGAGACCGAAGGGGTCCCGGCTTGCGTGCGGGGTCGGGGTTCGCAAGTGTGGGGCCATGGTTGGACGGATACCCGTGATGGATGTCTCTCCCGTGGTCGACCTGGGTCGACAGTCGGCCAAGGCCACCGTCGGCGAGCCGATGCCGGTGCGCGCGTCGGTGTTCCGCGAGGGCCACGACCAGCTCGCCGCGGAGGTGGTGGCCACCGACCCGGCGGGACGTACGCGCGACCCGGTGCGGATGCGACCCGACGGTGAGGCGCCCAACCGCTACGTCGCCCACGTGACGCCCGACGTCGAGGGCGAGTGGACCTTCGAGATCCACTCGTGGTCGGACCCCGTCGCGACCTGGGAGCACGACGCGGGCATCAAGATCCCCGCCGGGGTCGACGTGGAGCTGATGTTCACCGAGGCACGGCTGCTGCTGGAGCGGGTGGCCGCGGGGACGGGCAAGGACGCCCTCGACGAGCGGTCGGCCGCCGTCGTCTCGGGTGCGGTCTCGGCCGCGACCGACACCGACCGTCCCGTCGCTGCGCGCCTGGCCGCCCTCCAGGACCCCGAGCTCGAGGCCGTGCTCCTCGCCCACCCGCTGCGCGAGCTGCTCACCGTCACCGGGCCGTTCCGGTTCCGCGCCGACCGCACCCGCGCGCTCTTCGGCAGCTGGTACGAGTTCTTCCCGCGCTCGGAGGGCGCGACGCGCGACGAGAAGACCGGCAAGGTCACCAGCGGCAACTTCCGCACGGCCACCAAGCGGCTCGACCGGGTGGCCGAGATGGGCTTCGACGTCCTCTACCTGCCGCCGATCCACCCGATCGGCGAGGTCAACCGCAAGGGCCCCAACAACACCCTGACCCCCGGTCCCGACGACACCGGCTCGCCGTGGGCGATCGGCAGCAAGGACGGCGGCCACGACGCGATCCACCCCGACCTCGGGACGTTCGAGGACTTCGACGCCTTCGTGGCGCGTGCTCGTGAGCTCGACATCGAGGTGGCCCTCGACCTCGCGCTGCAGGCGGCGCCCGACCACCCGTGGGTGACCACGCACCCGCAGTTCTTCACCACGCGTGCGGACGGGACCATCGCCTACGCCGAGAACCCGCCGAAGAAGTACCAGGACATCTACCCGATGAACTTCGACAACGACCCGGCCGGCATCTGCCGCGAGGTGCTGCGGGTCGTGAAGCTCTGGATGTCGCACGGGGTGCGGATCTTCCGCGTCGACAACCCCCACACCAAGCCGCTCGCCTTCTGGGAGTGGCTGCTGGCGGAGGTACGGCGTACGGACCCGGACGTGCTCTTCCTGTCCGAGGCCTTCACCAAGCCGGCGATGATGCACGGGCTCGGTGCGGTCGGCTACCACCAGAGCTACACCTACTTCACCTGGCGCACGGGCAAGCGCGAGATCGAGGACTACCTCGTCGAGGTCGCGCACGAGTCCGACCACCTGATGCGGCCCAACTTCTTCGTCAACACCCCCGACATCCTCCACGCCTACCTGCAGTACGGCGGCCCGGCGGCGTTCAAGGTGCGCGCCGCGCTCGCCGCGACGGGGTCGCCCAGCTGGGGCGTGTACGCCGGCTACGAGCTGTTCGAGCACGTCGCCGTCAAGCCGGGCTCGGAGGAGTACCTCGACTCCGAGAAGTACCAGATCCGCGTCCGCGACTGGGAGAAGCGGGACGCCGAGGGCACGACGCTGGCGCCCTACCTGACCCGGCTCAACGAGATCCGGCGTCACCACCCGGCCCTCCAGCTGCTGCGCAACGTGACCATCCACTCCGCCGACGACGACCACGTGCTGGTCTTCTCGAAGAAGCAGGCCCTCCCTGATGGGCAGAGCGACGTCGTCATCTCGGTGATCAACCTCGACCCGCACGGCACGCGCGAGACCATGGTCCACCTCGACATGCCGGCGCTCGGCATGGAGTGGCACGACTCGTTCGTCGCCCACGACGAGATCACCGGTGAGGACTGGAGCTGGACCGCCCACAACTACGTCCGGCTCGACCCCGGCTACGAACCTGCCCACGTGATCGCCGTCAGGAGGACCCGTTGACCGAGCACCCCACGTCGGCCCAGATGCCGACGGACGCGACCCGCGCGACCGCCGTGCTCAACGCGGAACCCGAGTGGTTCCGCACGGCGGTCTTCTACGAGGTGCTGGTGCGGTCTTTCCGGGACTCCAACGGTGACGGGACCGGCGACTTCAAGGGCCTGATCGAGAAGCTCGACTACCTCGAGTGGCTGGGCGTGGACTGCCTGTGGGTCCCGCCGTTCTTCACCTCGCCCCTGCGCGACGGCGGCTACGACGTGGCCGACTACAACAACATCCTCCCCGAGTGCGGCACCGTCGAGGACTTCCACGAGTTCCTCGACGCCTGCCACCAGCGCGGCATCCGGGTGATCATCGACTTCGTCATGAACCACACCAGTGACGCCCACCCGTGGTTCCAGGCCAGCCGCAGCGACCCCGACGGCCCCTACGGCGACTTCTACGTGTGGTCCGACACCGACGAGCTCTACCAGGAGGCCCGGGTCATCTTCGTCGACACCGAGCCGTCCAACTGGACGTGGGACCCGGTGCGCCAGCAGTACTTCTGGCACCGGTTCTTCCACCACCAGCCCGACCTCAACTTCGACAACCCGAAGGTCCACGACGCGATGCTGGACGCGATGGCGTTCTGGCTCGACATGGGCCTCGACGGCTTCCGGCTCGACGCGGTGCCCTACCTCTACGAGCGCCCCGGCACCAACGGCGAGAACCTCCCCGAGACGCACGACTTCCTCAAGAAGTGCCGCCGCTTCGTCGACGAGCACTACCCCGGACGCGTACTGCTCTGCGAGGCCAACCAGTGGCCCGCCGACGTGGTCGAGTACTTCGGCCCGGAGGAGACCGAGGACGGCCGGTGGATCGGCACCGAGTGCCACATGGCCTTCCACTTCCCCGTCATGCCCCGCATCTTCATGGCGGTGCGCCGTGAGTCGCGCTTCCCGATCTCGGAGATCCTCGAGCAGACGCCGGCGATCCCCGACGGCTGCCAGTGGGGCATCTTCCTGCGCAACCACGACGAGCTCACCCTCGAGATGGTGACCGACGAGGACCGCGACTACATGTGGTCGGAGTACGCCCACGACCCGCGCATGAAGGCCAACATCGGCATCCGCCGCCGGCTCGCGCCCCTGCTCGACAACGACGTCAACCGCATGGAGCTCTTCACCGCGCTCCTGCTGTCGCTGCCCGGCTCGCCCGTCCTCTACTACGGCGACGAGATCGGGATGGGCGACAACATCTGGCTCGGCGACCGCGACGGCGTGCGTACGCCGATGCAGTGGACGCCCGACCGCAACGCGGGCTTCTCCAACGCCACGCCCGGCAAGCTCCACCTGCCGGCGATCCAGGACCCGGTCTACGGCTACCAGTCGGTCAACGTCGAGGCTCAGCTGGAGAACACGTCCTCGCTGCTGCACTGGACGCGACGGCTGGTCCACGCGCGGCGCCGTCACCCGGCCTTCGGGCTCGGCGACTTCGTGGACCTCGGCGGCTCCAACCCGAGCGTCCTGTCCTACATCCGCGAGCACCGCGGCGACGAGGATCGCGACGTGATCCTCTGCGTCAACAACCTGTCCCGCTTCCCGCAGCCCGTCGAGCTCGACCTGCGGCAGTGGGAGGGCATGGTCCCCGTCGAGCTGCTGGGCGGCGTGCCGTTCCCCGCCGTCGGCGAGCTGCCCTACCTGCTGACCCTGGGCGGCTACGGCTTCCTGTGGCTGCGGTTGACGGATCCGAGCAGCACGGGAGGGGAACCGTGAGCAGCACCGAGATCAAGGCCTGGATCGACCAGGCGCGCTGGTTCGGCGGCAAGGGGCGCGACTGGGAGCTCGGCGGCGTACGCCGGGTGGGCCGGCTGCCCGACGCGCCCGACTGGCTGCACGTCACCATCGAGCTCGCCGAGGTCGCCTACGCCGACGGGTCGAGCGACCTCTACCAGCTGCCGCTCGCCTTCTACACCGAGCCGCAGGAGCGGATCGCGCACGCGCTCATCGGCGAGTGGGAGGACGACGAGCTCGGCCCCTCCTTCGTCTACGACGCGCTGCACGACCGCCAGGCGATGGCGCTGTGGCTGGCGGCGTTCGCCCGGCACGGTGTCGAGCCCAGGCCGCCCTCCGACGTGCGCGACGACCTCATGTTCCACCGGCTGCCGGGGCACGACCTCGACATCGAGGCCCACTCCACGCTCTTCTCCGGCGAGCAGTCCAACTCGTCGGTGGCCTTCGGCGAGGACGCGCTGATGAAGGTCTTCCGCAAGGTGACCCCGGGGGTCAACCCCGACATCGCGATCCACCAGGTCCTCACCGAGGCCGGGTCGACGCACGTCGCCGCGCTCTACGGGTGGCTCGACCTCGTCGACGACGACACCAACACGACGATCCAGCTCGCGATGCTGCAGCAGTTCCTCCGCACGGCGAGCGACGGCTGGGACCTGGCCCTGGCCAGCGTGCGCAACCTCTTCGCCGAGGCCGACCTGCACGCCGACGAGGTCGGCGGCGACTTCGCCGGCGAGGCCGCGCGGCTCGGGATCGCGCTGGCCGAGGTGCACGCCGACCTCGCCGCGCACTTCCCGGTCGAGCGGCGCGAGGCCGGCGCCCTGGGCGAGCTGGCCGGCGTGATGGAGGGCCGGCTCGTCGCCGCGCTCGACGTCGTACCCGACCTGGCGCCGTACGAGGCCGGGCTGCGCGAGACGTTCGCCCGGCTGCGCGAGCTCGACGGCGTCGACGTGCAGCAGGTCCACGGCGACCTGCACCTCGGTCAGACGCTGCGCACCGTCAGGGGCTGGAAGATCGTCGACTTCGAGGGCGAGCCGGCCAAGCCGCTCGCCGAGCGGCTCAAGCCCGACTCGGTCTGGCGCGACGTGGCGGGCATGATCCGCTCCTTCGACTACGCCCCGCGCGTGGTGGCCATGACCGGTGGCGCCGACGTGGGCGGCGAGGCCGAGCAGCGCGCCTACCGCGCCTCGGAGTGGGCCGCGCGCAACCGCGCAGCGTTCCTCGATGCCTACACCGACAAGCGCGGCGAGGCGCTCGACGGCGCCAACGAGGCGCTGCTCGACGCCTACCTCGCGGACAAGGTCGTCTACGAGGCGGTCTACGAAGCACGCAACCGTCCGGGATGGCTCTCCATCCCCCTCGCCGCGCTGGAGGAGACATCATGAGCAACCCCGTCAGCAAGCCTGTGAGCACCACCGGGAGCACCACCGGGAACAACACCGGGAGCGAGACCGTGGACACCCACGCCCCCGGCGAGCTCGACCTGCACCTGATCGGCGAGGGCCGCCACGAGCAGCTCTGGACCGTGCTCGGCGCACAGGCCGGACCGGACGGCACGTCGTTCCGCGTCTGGGCCCCCAACGCCATGGAGGTCCAGGTCGCCGGCGAGTGGGCCGGCTGGGACGGCTCGGCGCACCCGATGACGCGCCTCGACGGCTCGGGCGTCTGGCACGCCCATGTCGCGGACGCCGGTGTCGGGTCGCAGTACAAGTACCGCATCCGCGGCGCCGACGGCCAGTGGGTCGACCGCGCCGACCCCCTCGCGCAGTACGCCGAGAAGCCGCCGAGCTCCGCCTCGAAGGTGTGGCGCTCGCAGCACGAGTGGAACGACGACGCGTGGCTCGCGGCTCGTGCCTCGAAGAACCCGGTCGACGAGGCGATGTCGACCTACGAGGTGCACCTGGCCTCGTGGCGCAAGCACTACAGCGGCGAGCTCTACTCGTGGGACGAGATCGCCGACGCGCTGGTGCCGTACGTCTCCGACCTCGGCTTCACCCACGTCGAGCTGATGCCGGTGATGCAGCACCCGTTCGGCGGGTCGTGGGGCTACCACGTCACCTCCTACTTCGCCCCGGACTCGCGCTTCGGCGACCCCGACGGGCTCAAGCGCCTCATCGACCGGCTGCACCAGGCCGGTGTGGGCGTCATCCTCGACTGGGTGCCCGGGCACTTCGCCACCGACGAGTGGGCGCTCGCGCGCTTCGACGGCACCCCGCTCTACGAGGACCCCAACCCCCAGCGAGGCTGGCACAAGGAGTGGGGCTCCCACATCTTCAACTTCGGCCGCAACGAGGTGCGCAACTTCCTCTACGCCAACGCGGTCTACTGGCTCGAGGAGTACCACGCCGACGGGCTGCGGGTGGACGGCGTCGCGTCGATGATCTACCTCGACTACGCCCGCGAGCACGGCGAGTGGTCCCCCAACAAGCACGGCGGCCGCGAGAACCTCGAGGCCGTCCAGTTCCTCCAGGAGATGAACGCCACCGTCTACAAGCGAGTCCCCGGCATCGTGACGATCGCCGAGGAGTCCACCGCCTGGCCCGGCGTCACCGGCCCCACCAGTGACGGCGGCCTCGGCTTCGGCTTCAAGTGGAACATGGGCTGGATGCACGACTCGCTCAACTACGTCTCCCAGGACCCGCTCTACCGCAGCCACCACCACGGCCAGATGACGTTCTCGCTGGTCTACGCGTTCGCGGAGAACTACGTGCTGCCGATCAGCCACGACGAGGTCGTGCACGGCAAGGGCTCGCTTCTCCGCAAGATGCCCGGTGACCGCTGGCAGCAGCTGGCCAACCTGCGCGCCTACCTCGCCTACATGTGGGCCCACCCCGGCAAGCAGCTGCTCTTCATGGGCTGCGAGTTCGGCCAGGAGTCCGAGTGGGCCGAGAGCCGCGAGCTCGACTGGTGGCTCCTCGAGCACCCGGAGCACGCGGGCGTCCACGCCATGGTGCGCGACATGAACCGCGCCTACGCGGAGACCGCCGCACTGTGGGGTCGCGACAACGACCCGGCCGGCTTCCAGTGGATCGACGCCAACGACGCGGGCGCCAACACCTTCTCGTTCGTACGCCGCTCCCCCGGCGAGCCCGACCTGGTGTGCGTGGCCAACTTCGCCGGCAACCCGCACGAGGGCTACCGGCTCGGCCTGCCGTCGGCCGGCACCTGGACCGAGGTCCTCAACACCGATGCGGAGTCCTACCACGGCTCCGGTGTGGGCAACCTCGGCTCGATCACCGCGGTCGCGGGCGAGCACCACGGTCAGCCGGCCCACGCCGACATCGTGGTGCCGCCCCTGGCCACGGTCTGGTTCCGGGCCGCCGACTGACAGCGTCCCGGTGTCCTGCCTGCCGGCAGCACCCAGGCCGGGTCAGGGCCTTCGTCGCGCTTCGACGTCGTCCCCTGAAGTGACACGGTCCCGACCGCCTCTCGCGAGGACGATCCACCGGTTGCGGCGCACCCTGTGCCGCAACCCGGAGCTCACGACGTCGTGAGACGACACCACGTGTGACGGAACGGCGTGAGCGCCGGGCGGGGAGCCGACCCGGTCCGTGCCTGTGGAGAACGGCTCGCGGATCGCGCGCCCGCTTGCTGCAATGGGCGAGTGCCCAAGCTCGTCGACTACGCCGGACGGTTCGCCTGCTTCGAGCTGGCCAGCTTCACGCTCGTGCGCGACCACGGCGTCGACCGTCTCAGCCGGCATGCGATGGCTCGTGTGCTGGCCACCTCGATCAGCACGATCCGGCGCCTGCTCGACCCGGAGGCCGACCTGCGTCGCCTCGCCCTCAACGAGGTGGCCTACCGGCGCAGGCGGCGGCTCACGCCGGCTACCCGTGCCACGGGTGCCGACGCCGGTGCGCGCCTGCTGTTGCCCCTCATCCCATCGGTGCCGGAGCAGGTCGCCGAGGAGCTGGTGTGGTGGCGGCTCGTCATCGCCGCTCCGACGACGGCGGCCGTGCCGTCCGACGCGGACATCGATGACGAGGACGAGGACGGCGGACCAGTGCACCACCGCTTTGTGATCGCGAACCACGGCTACGTCCCGCCCGACGTGCTGCATGCCAGCATCGAGCCTCCGCGCTCTGCGACATCGCCCGGGGGCGAGGTCGACGTCGTGGTGGCCGCGAGGCAGCAGCACGATGACGATCTCGCCGCCGCAGCGGTCGCGCACCACGCGCAGGTGCTGCAGGTGGTGGTGGACGGGCTCGGGCTGGCGGTGAGCGTCGGGCGGCTCCGCCCGGACGAGGCGGCGAGTCTCGCCCGGGCACACGTGGCGAGGTTGACGCTGACAGCGCCTCGCTAGGGTGAGGGAGTGCCCAGCCCCATCTCCGTGACGTCCGGCGACGGCGTCGCCCGCCTGGCGTGGGAGGGCGAGGTCAGCACCGATGAGCTGCGGCGCGAGGTCGCTGCAGCCCTCGTCGACCACAGCCGGGTCGAGGTCCACGTGGACGCCGCCGACACCGGCGCCCAGCGGGCCGCCACGTGGGCGGGCATGCACCGCGAGGGCGTACGACGCGAGCTCGGCCAGGACGGCGAGCAGGCCGACCGCGTGGTCTACGCGCGGCTGGTCACCGACACGCCGGTGCAGGAGCCGGGCGGCTTCCGGTCGCTGCTCAACTCCTTCCTCCCCCGCAAGCGCGCCATCTCGCAGATGCTCGTGCGCGACCGCGAGGGCCGGGTACTGCTGTGCCAGCTGACCTACAAGCGCGACTGGGACCTGCCCGGCGGCGTGGTCGAGGTCGGGGAGTCGCCGCGCGTGGCCGTCCAGCGCGAGGTGGAGGAGGAGCTCGGCCTCGCGATCGAGCCCGGCGCGCTCGTGCTCACCGACTGGTTGCCCGCGTGGGGCGGCTGGGACGACGCCGTGTGCCTGGTCTTCGACGGCGGCACGCACGGGCCCGAGGTGCTGGCCGGGGTGGTCATGCAGGAGCGCGAGATCCGCGACGTGCGCTTCTGCACGCTGGAGGAGGTCGAGGAGCTGGCCGCCGACTTCACCTCTCGGAGGGTGCGCGCCGCGGTCGAGGGCGATCAGCCGTATACGGAGTCCGGTCGCTGAGGCAGGATGCCTCCATGACCTGGGTGTACGACTTCGCAGAGGGCAGCAAGGACCAGAAGGATCTCCTGGGCGGCAAGGGCGCCAACCTGGCCGAGATGACCAACCTCGGCCTGCCGGTCCCGCCGGGCTTCACGATCTCCACCGAGACCTGCCGCGCCTACCTCGCCGAGGGCGGCGAGCCGGAGGGGCTGGACGAGGAGGTCACCGAGCACCTCGCGGCGCTCGAGGAGGCCATGGGCAAGAAGCTCGGCGACGCCGACGACCCGCTGCTGGTGTCGGTGCGCTCGGGCGCCAAGTTCTCCATGCCCGGCATGATGGAGACGGTCCTCAACGTCGGCCTCAACGACACCTCGGTCGGTGGGCTCGCCGCCAGGAGCGAGTCCGACCGGTTCGCCCAGGACTCCTACCGCCGGCTGCTGCAGATGTTCGGCGGCACGGTGCTCCACGTCGACTCCGAGCTGTTCTCCGAGGCCCTCGACGAGGCCAAGCGGGCCAAGGGCACCGACTCCGACCTCGACCTCGACGCCGACGACCTGCG
This sequence comes from uncultured Nocardioides sp., assembly GCF_947488025.1. Taxonomy (GTDB): domain Bacteria; phylum Actinomycetota; class Actinomycetes; order Propionibacteriales; family Nocardioidaceae; genus Nocardioides. Next base: position 128,480 of record NZ_CANKYS010000005.1, read on the forward strand.
CGGCGTGGTGGAGACGTTCAAGGCGATCATCAAGGAGCAGACCGGCCGCGACTTCCCGCAGGACCCGCGCGAGCAGATGGACCTCGCCATCTGCGCCGTCTTCGACTCCTGGAACACCGACCGTGCCCGCCTCTACCGCCGCCAGGAGCGGATCCCCGAGGACCTCGGCACCGCCGTCAACGTGCAGGCGATGGTGTTCGGCAACTTCGGCATGGACTCCGGCTCCGGCGTCGCCTTCACCCGCGACCCCGCCAGCGGTGCACAGGGCCAGTACGGCGACTACCTCCAGAACGCGCAGGGCGAGGACGTCGTCGCCGGCATCCGCAACACGGTGCCGCTGGCCGACATGGCCGAGATCGACCGGAAGTCCCACGACGACCTGCTCGACATCATGACGCGCCTCGAGCGCCACTACCGCGACATGTGCGACATCGAGTTCACCGTCGAGCGCGGCAAGCTGTGGATGCTGCAGACCCGCGTCGGCAAGCGCACGCCCGAGGCGGCGTTCCGCATCGCCGTCCACATGGTCGACGAAGGCCTGATCCAGATGGACGAGGCCGTCCTCCGTGTCACGGGCGACCAGCTCGCGCAGCTCATGTTCCCGCGCTTCGACGAGTCCGCCGCGCGCTCGCTGCTCGCGACCGGCATGAACGCCTCCCCCGGTGCTGCCGTCGGCAAGGCCGTCTTCGACTCCGACACCGCCGTGGAGTGGGCCGAGCGCGGGGAGGACGTCATCCTGGTCCGCAAGGAGACCAACCCCGACGACCTGCGCGGCATGGTCGCCGCCCGCGGCATCCTCACCAGTCGGGGCGGCAAGACCTCCCACGCGGCCGTCGTCGCCCGCGGCATGGGACGTACGTGCGTGTGCGGCGCCGAGTCGCTCGACGTCGACACCCGGGCCAAGGAGTTCCGCGTCCGCGACGGCGAGACCGTCCGCGAGGGCGACGTGATCTCGATCGACGGCACCACCGGCGAGGTCTTCGCCGGCGCCGTGCCCGTCGCGGACTCGGTGGTCGTGCGCCACTTCGAGGGCGAGAAGCTCGACGCCGACCTGGCCCACGCCGTCGCCCGCATCATGGCCCACGCCGACGGTGCCCGCCGGCTCCGCGTGCGCACCAACGCCGACACCCCCGACGACGCGGCCCGGGCCCGGCGCTTCGGCGCCCAGGGCATCGGGCTGTGCCGGACCGAGCACATGTTCCTCGGCGAGCGCCGCGAGCTCGTCGAGAAGCTCATCGTCGCGCAGGACGAGGAGGGCGTGGAGGCCGCGCTCGCCGAGCTGTTGCCGCTGCAGCGCCAGGACTTCACCGAGATCCTCGAGGCGATGGACGGGCTGCCGGTGACGATCCGGCTGCTCGACCCGCCGCTCCACGAGTTCCTGCCCGACATCACCGAGCTCAGCGTGGAGGTGGCGATCGCGGAGGAGCGCGGGGAGGTCGACGAGCGCGCCTCGACCCTCCTCACCCACGTCCGGCGGCTGCACGAGCAGAACCCGATGCTCGGCCTCCGCGGGGTGCGCCTCGGCATCCAGATCCCCGGGCTGTTCCGGATGCAGGCACGGGCCATCGCCGAGGCCGCCGCCGACCGGCAGCAGGTCCACGGTGCACCCCGCCCCGAGATCATGGTGCCGCTCGTGGCCAGCGTGCGTGAGCTGGCGATCGTCCGCGCCGAGATCGACCGGGTGATCGCCGAGGTCCAGGAGGACCGCGGCATGAAGCTGGACATCGCGATCGGGACGATGATCGAGCTGCCGCGTGCGGCCTTCCTGGCCGACCGGATCGCGAAGTCGGCGGACTTCTTCTCCTTCGGCACCAACGACCTCACGCAGATGGCCTGGGGCTTCTCGCGCGACGACGTGGAGTCGGCGTTCTTCTCCCGCTACTTCGAGCACGGCATCTTCGACGTCTCGCCGTTCGAGTCGCTCGACCAGCTCGGCGTCGGTGGCATGGTCGAGATGGGGACCACGAAGGGCCGCGAGGTCAAGCCCGCTCTCAAGGTCGGGGTGTGCGGAGAGCACGGCGGCGACCCGCTGTCGGTCCACTTCTTCGACACCGTGGGACTCGACTACGTCTCGTGCTCCCCGTTCCGGGTGCCCGTGGCGCGGCTGGAGGCCGGCCGCGCGGTGCTCAAGCGGCGCTGACCCCGGTCAGAAGAGGGCGGACGCCAGGTTGCGGCGCGCCGCGAGCACCCGCGGGTCGTCGTTGCCGACCGCGGCGAAGAGGCCGAGGAGGTGGTCGCGCGCCTGCTCCCGGTCCTTGTCGGAGGTGCGTGCGACCAGGTTGACCAACCGGGTGAAGGCGTCGTCGACGTGCCCGCCGAGCATGTCGAGGTCGGCCACCATGGTCTGGGCGTCGACGTCGTCGGGGGCGTCGGCCGCAGCGGCACGCGCGGCGTTGAGGTCGACGCCCTGCGTGCGCTGCATGACCTTGGCGATGGCGAGCCCACCGGCTGCCTCCACGTCGGCCGGGTTGGCGTCGACCAGCTTCTGGTACTCCGCGACCGCGGCGTCGACGTCACCTGCGGCGAGCGCGTCCTGGGCGGGCGCGTAGCGCGGGTCGACGACCTCCTCCTCGCCCTCGGCCGCGGGAGCTCCCCCGGACCGTGGCTGGTGGCGGCCAGTGATGCCCTGGGCGGTGAGCTGCTGGCCGACCTGGGTGAGGGCGGTGCGCAGCTCGTCGATGGGGAGCGGGTCCTGCAGCAGCGGCATCGGGCGACCGTCGACCACGGCGACGACCAGCGGGATCGACGGGATCTGCATCGCCTGGGCGATCTGCGGCACCGCGTCGATGTCGACGAGGCCGAGCAGGTAGCGGCCCTCGTGCTCCTCCACCACGGTCGCGAGGTCGTCGGCGAGCTGCCCGCTCTCCGGCATCCGGGTCCGGGAGTAGAAGGCGAGGAGCACCGGAGCGGTCGTCGACTGCTCGAGGAGGGCCTGGAAGCCCTGCTCGTCCACGACCACGCTGTAGGAACGGGCGTCGGCGGGCGCGCCCGGGGCGGCCGGGCCGGGGGCGGGCGCGCCGGCCGGGGCGGCGGGCCGGCCGAGACCGGAGAGGTCGATGGCTCCTGGGCGGCTGAACGGCTGCTGCGTCATGGCTCAATCCTAGGGAGACGCGCCACGTCGGGGAGAGGGGGTCGGTAGCCTCGGGGCATGGGAATCCGGGCAGCCGCCCTGATGACGCGCCACCGGCGCAACGTCGGCCTCCTCGTCCGCTTCGGCATCGTGGGCGCATCCGGCGTGCTGGTCAACCTGCTGACCCTGGTGGTCCTGCGCCGGTTCGGACCGCACTTCGACGAGGCGGTCGTCGCGCTCGGCTCCACCGGGTTCAACCTGCGCTGGTACCACGTGTACTCGACGATCGCCTTCCTGGTGGCCAACCTGTCGAACTTCCAGCTCAACCGCACGTGGACGTTCAAGAGCAACCTCGCCGCCCGGTGGTGGCGCGAGTACTGGCCGTTCCTGGTGGTGGGCCTCGTCGGCCAGGTGATCGGTCTGGCCCTCCTCACGCTCCTCATGCATCCCGGCTCCCCCCTCAGCCTGCCGCGTGACGTCTTCGACGACTCCTCCGGTCTCCGCAACCGCCTCTACTGGTCCCAGCTGATCGTGATCACCCTGGTGACGCCGCTGGCGTTCGTGCTCAACAAGCTGTGGACCTTCGCGGCCGTGCGCAGCGCCCGGCTCGGCCTCGTCGAGGAACCCCAGCGCGACGACGTACCCGTGCCCTGAGGCGCGTCGGCACCTGTCGCCGGACTGCTACCGCGTGGTAGAACATGCCGGGGTTTCGACGGGGAGGGCGCCACGCCATGACGACTGCGGGGTCGTACGACTTCAACGGCTACCAGGTGCTGGTCATCGGTGGCACGCGGGGCGAGGGACACAGCATCGCCTCGGCCTTCGCCTCCTCCGGCGCGTCGGTGACCGTCACGGGCACGATGATGCTGCGCTCCCTCTACGACAACGACCTCTCCGCCTTCGACTACGAGTCGGTCAACCTCGCCCGGCAGGAGTCGATCGACCACCTCGTCGGCACGGTCAACCACATCGACGTCCTCGTGCTCGCAGCCTCCTGCCACCTGCCCTACGGCCTGCCGCCCGGCGAGCAGGCGTTCATCGCCCACGCCGCCCGCTCGGGGCTGCTGGGACCGACGTTCCTGACGACCCGGCTCCGGCTCAAGCTCGGGCAGAGCCCCGCCCTCGGCGGTGGGTGCGTCGTCAACACCGGTGCCGTGACCAGCTGGTTGCAGCTGTCCAGCACGCCGGAGGCCGCCCGGCGTGAGCTGGCCGAGTCGACCGCCCGCGCCGGGCGCAACTGGGCCGGCCTCGGCGTCCGCGTCAACTCCGTGCTGCAGGAGAGCCGTTCCGTGCTCCCCCGGCAGTTCGCCCCCAGCGCCCCGGTCGGCGGCAGCCGGGTCGCCGGCGGGACCTTGGTCCGCTCCCAGCCCCGGGTGGGTGACGCCGTCACCGACGCCGCCCTGTTCCTCGCGAGCAGCGCCGCCGCCCGCATCACCGGGCAGACCCTGCGGATCAGCTGAGCGGACCGACTAGCCCGTGCGCGTCACGGTCAAGATCGGCGAATCACCTCGAGCGACCGCCGGGCGAGGTTACATTTCACCCACACGGAAGCAACGCGGGATCCACAGAGTCCCTCGCCGTCTCGGGTCGGCAGCTCCCTCGCTCGGAAGGACGTCTCCTTGACTGCAGACCTGGTCTCCCCCCACCCGCTCGCGCGGGGCGTCTCCCGGCCCGGGCGCGTCCCACGCCGGGGACGCGAGAAGCTCGTCGAGCAGTCGCCGGGACCCGGCTCGCCGGTCGCTCCCCTGTGGGCGTCGCTCGTCGACGTGCTCGGGGCCATCGACGGTCCGACGTCGGCGCTGCTCGCCACGGCGGACGGCGACGCGGTGGCCGTCCACGGCCTCACCCAGGACGACATCGCCCGGGTCGCGCGCCAGAGCAGGGCGGCGTTCGCGGCGCGTGCCGCCGGCGGACCGGATCCGGAGCACGCGGTCGACACGGTCGAGCTCACGGTGGGGATGTGCCACACCGTGATCGCGTCCGTGCCATCGGCAGGTGAGCGCCACCTGCTCACCGTCAGCGCGCAGGGTGTGAGCGTGCAGGTGCTCGAGGCCTGGACCCGCCGGCTCGCCGACGACATCCACCTGGCCCTGACGGGTCCCGCCTAGCCCGGCGCCCGGCGCTCGTCGTCGAGCAGCTCGTCGGCAGCGGCGTAGGGGTCCACCTCGCCCGCGACCACCCGCCCGGCGAGCGCGTCGAGGTCGGCGCCGGAGCCGGCACGGCCCCACCGCTCGCGCAGCGCCGCCAGGGCGATCGCCTCGACCTCGCGGCGGGCCCGGAGCGTACGCCGGCGGGCGAGCTCGCCCGACTCGCGCAGCCAGGCCGCGTGCCGGTCGACCTCCGCCAGCAGGTCCTCGATGCCCGCTCCCGTGCTGGCCACCGTCTGGACGACGGGCGGACGCCACGCACCGTCTCGACGCTCCGCCATCGCGAGCATCGTCCGGAGCTCGCGCCGCGTGCGGTCGGCTCCCTCGCGGTCGGCCTTGTTGACGGCGTACACGTCCCCGATCTCGAGGATCCCCGCCTTGGCGGCCTGGATGCCGTCACCCATCCCGGGTGCCAGGAGCACCAAGGTGGTGTCGGCCAGCCCCGCGACCTCGACCTCGCTCTGGCCGACGCCGACGGTCTCCACCACGACCACGTCGCACCCGGCGGCGTCGAGGACCCGCACCGCCTGGGGCGTCGACCACGCCAGGCCGCCGAGGTGGCCGCGCGCGCCCATCGAGCGGATGTAGACGTCACGGTCGAGGGCGTGGTCGCCCATGCGCACCCGGTCACCGAGCAGGGCACCGCCGGAGAAGGGCGAGGAGGGATCGATCGCCAGCACGCCGACGCGCTTGCCCGCGCGTCTCATCGCCGCGACGAGGGCGTTGGTCGAGGTGGACTTCCCGACGCCGGGGGCACCCGTGATGCCCAGCACGTGGGCGCGGCCGGCGTCGGGACCGAGAGCCGCCATCACCTCGCGCAGGAGCGGCGAGGCGTCCTCGACGAGGCTGATCAGCCGGGCGACGGCAGCCGGGTCACCCTGACGTGCCCGCGCGACGAGGTCGGGGACCGCGTGGGCTCCCCGCCTCGCGACGCCGGACGTCACCCGTTCCTCACGCAGACGGGACGCGGACGATCAGGGCGTCGCCCTGGCCGCCGCCACCGCAGAGCGCAGCCGCGCCGACACCGCCGCCGCGACGCTGCAGCTCGAGGGCGAGCGTGAGCACGACCCGGGTGCCGGACATGCCGACCGGGTGCCCGAGCGCGATGGCACCACCGTTGACGTTGACCTTGGCGTCCTCGATGCCCAGCTCGCGCGCCGACGCGATGCCGACGGCGGCGAACGCCTCGTTGAACTCGACCAGGTCGAGGTCGGTGGGCGAGATCCCCTCCTTCTCGCACGCCTTCGCGGTCGCGGCTGCAGGCTGGAGCTGCAGGGTCGAGTCGGGACCGGCCACCTGGCCGTGCGCGCCGATCTCGGCGAGCCACGTCAGGCCCAGCTCCTCGGCCTTGGCCTTGCTCATCACGACCACCGCGGCGGCGCCGTCGGAGATCTGCGAGGCCGAGCCGGCGGTGACGGTGCCGTCCTTGCTGAAGGCGGGGCGGAGCTTGCCGAGGGACTCCACGGTGGTGTCGCCGCGGACGCCCTCGTCCTCGCTCACCACGACCGGGTCGCCCTTGCGCTGCGGGATCTCCACGGGGACCACCTCGTCGGCGAACACGCCGTTCTTCCAGGCGACCGCGGCCTTCTGGTGCGAGTACGCCGCGAAGGTGTCCTGCTCCTCGCGCGTCAGGTTGGCACCGGCCGCGTTGCACTCCTCGGTGAGCAGGCCCATCGCCTGCGAGGTGAACTGGTCGAAGAGCGCGTCGTACGCCATCGAGTCGACCAGCTTCACGTCTCCGAACTTCACGCCCTCGCGCGACTTCGGCAGGAAGTGCGGGGCCTGGGTCATCGACTCCATGCCGCCGGCCACGACGATCTCGCACTCCCCGGCCCGCACGAGCTGGTCGGCCAGCGCGATCGCGTTGAGGCCGGAGAGGCACACCTTGTTGATCGTGATGGAGGGCACCGACATCGGGATGCCACCCTTCACCGCGGCGGTCCGGGCCGGGTTCTGCCCGGCGCCGGCCTGGATGACCTGGCCCATGATCACGTAGTCGACCTGGTCGCCGGCGACGCCCGCCTTGTCGAGGGCGCCCTTGATGGCGACGCCACCCAGGTCGGCGGCCGTCTGGTCCTTGAGGCCGCCGAGCAGGCGGCCGATCGGGGTGCGAGCCCCCGAGACGATGACCGAGATTGAGTGGGCCGAGTCGGACATGACGGTGCCTCCAGCGATCGGTTCGAGATTCGGGGGTCGTGCTCCTTCGGACACTACCCACCGCGCCACCCCCGCCGGGAGGGTGTCCCCTCCGGCCCGGGTGAGGCGCTCGTCACAGGGAGGGGCCCCTCGGACCGTGAGTCACCAAAATGTGGGAGCCCCTCCCGCCGCACACCCCTACGGGTGGCTGACCGTGATGGGCTGGTCTCAGTCGCGGTCCTCGGGGAATCGCCTTCACCCCCCACCACCGAGGAGTGCCCGATGATCCGGTTCCGCCGTACCTCCACCTCCGTCGCGGCCGTGGCCACGGCCGCCGCACTCGCCGTGACGCTGGCCGCCCCGCCCGCCGGCGCGCGTACCGACGACCTGGCCGGTCTGTGGCTGCTCAACGAGGGGTCCGGACAGGTGGCGAACGACCTCTCCTTCAGCGGCAACCGCGGCCAGCTCGGCTCGACGTCGAGCGCGGACGCGCAGGACCCGGAGTGGATCTCCCTGCCCCGCCTGTTCCTCCTCAAGCGGGCCGCACTCCGCTTCTCCGGATCCCAGACCGTCCGGATGCCCGACGCCCCGTCGCTCGAGCCGGACGGCGTCACCGTCCTGGCGCGGGTGCGCAGCACCGGTCCCGGCGCGTTCCGCTACGTGATGTCCAAGGGCGCCCTCCAGTGCGACCGAGCGTCCTACGGCCTCTACACCGGCGAGGACGGCGGACTCCAGTTCTACGTCTCCGACGGGACGCAGGCCCACCTGTCGGCCGACGCCGGGTCCGCGCTGTGGGACGGCGCGTGGCACACCGTCCGGGGCGCGTTCGACGGCCAGGAGCTGCGGTTGTACGTCGACGGCGCCCAGGTCGGCGCGCCGGTGGCTGCCCCGGTGAGCATCTCCTACGGCATGCCCGACGGTGACGACTTCTTCCTCGGCGACTACGCCGGCCCGTGCGCCAGCCCGCTCGGCTTCATCGGTGACATCGACGCCGCAGCCGTCATCGGCCACTACGACGACGACGCCGGCCTGGCCCAGTAGGCCTGCAGCGACGCCGGCCCGGGGCCTCGGGAGTGGCGACCGTCACACACCCTCGCCCCGGCGCCCGGCGTCGTACAGCATGACCCCATGACCCCCGAGCTGAGCGACGTCCGGCACCTCTTCACCGCCATCGACCACGTGGGCATCGCCGTGCCCGACCTCGACGCGGCGACGGCCTTCTACCGCGAGGCCTACGGCATGGAGGTCCTCCACGAGGAGGTCAACGAGGAGCAAGGGGTCCGTGAGGCCATGGTCGGGGTGGGTGACTCCGGCTCGTGCATCCAGCTCCTGGCGCCGCTCACCCCCGAGTCGACCATCGCCAAGTTCCTCGAGCGCAACGGCCAGGGGATCCAGCAGCTCGCCTTCCGCGTCGACGACGTCGAGCACGTGGCCGAGGTGCTGCGCGGGCGCGGCCTGCGCCTGCTCTACGACGCGCCAAGGCGCGGCACGTCCGACAGCCGCGTCAACTTCATCCACCCCAAGGACGCCGGCGGCGTGCTGGTCGAGCTCGTCGAGCCCGCCCGCCACGCACACTGATTCCGATCGCCCCAGGGCTCACGGCACCAGGTAGTCGCTGTCGCGCGCGTCGGTGACGAGCATGTGGCCGGGGGCGTGGGCGATCGCGAGCGGGGGTCGCGACTCCATGACCGCGGCCTGCGGGGTCACGCCGCAGGCCCAGAACACCGGCACCTCGCCGGGACGTACGTCGACCGGGTCGCCGAAGTCGGGCACGCCCAGGTCACCGATCCCCAGCGCCGCGGGGTCCCCCACGTGGACCGGCGCCCCGTGGACCGCGGGGTAGCGCGAGGTGATGCGGACGGCGTCGGCGACCTGCGCGGCCGGGACCGGGCGCATCGAGACCACCAGCGGCCCGGAGATCGCCCCGGCAGCGCGGCACCGGCGGTCGGTGACGTACATCGGGACGTTGACCCCCTGCTCCACGTGCCGGACCGGCACGGCGCCCTCGGCCAGCGCGGACTCGAAGGTGAAGCTGCAGCCGATGAGGAACGACACCAGGTCGTCGCGCCACCACGCCGACACGTCGGCGGTCTCCTCGGCGAGCTCGCCGTCGACGTACACGCGGTAGGCGGGCAGGTCGGTGCGGACGTCGCCGTCGAGCAACGGGCCCGCGACCTGGCCCGCCTCGAGGACGTCCAGCACCGGGCACGGCTTGGGGTTGCGCTGGGCGAAGACCAGGAAGTCGAGCGCGAGGTCGCGCGGCAGCACCATCAGGTTGGCCTGGGTCCAGCCCTTGCTCCAGCCGGCGGTGGGCGTCACCAGGCCGTCGCGGAAGAGTCGGCGTGCCGCGCCCGGGGCGAGCGCGGCACGGTCGTCGGTCGGTCGAGCAGTCATGGGGCCTCCACCCATCGGAAGCGCACCGGGTCCCCGGGGCGCAGCTGTGCGGCACGGTCGACGTCGGCGTCGACGACGACCGCCACCACCGGATAGCCGCCGGTGACCGGGTGGTCGGCGAGGAAGAGCACCGGCTCGCCGCTCGGCGGCACCTGGACGGCGCCGCGCCAGGCGCCCTCGCTCGGCAGCTCCTGGTCGCGGGCCGGACGCAGGGCGTGCCCGCCGAGCCGCATGCCGACCCGGTTGCTGCGCTCGGTCACCGACCACGGGGTGGCCACCAGCGCGTCGACGTCGTCGACCCAGCCGTCGCGGGGGCCGCGCACGGCGCGCAGCACCACCTCCCCGGCGAGGTCGGGAGCGGTGACTGAGTCGACGTGCGGGAAGCGGTCGGCGGGCACGCCGACCGGCAGCACGTCGCCGACCTCGAGCGGCGGCGGGCCGAGACCGGAGAGGACGTCGCTGGAGCGCGAGCCGAGCACCTCGCCGGGAGCGACCCCGCCGCGGACGCCGAGGTAGGACCGCAGGCCCGCACCCGGTCGGCCCAGCACGATGCGGGCGCCCGGCTCGGCGAAGAACACCGCGTGCGAGCCGACGTCGCGCCCGTCCACCTGCACCGCGCACGCGGCGCCGGTGACGCAGCACCACACCCCCTCGTCGAGCACCGCCACCTCCAGGCCGCCGAACGTCGCCTCGACGGCAGCGGCGTGCTCGGGGTTGGCGAGCGCACGGTTGGCCTGGCGCAGTGCACCCCGGTCGGCCGCGCCCGAGCGACCGACGCCGACGCCGGACAGCCCGCTGCGCCCGAGGTCCTGCACCAGCGCCAGCGGCCCGGTCGCGTGCACGCGCATGGCCCGGGTCATCGCGGCACCTGCACGAAACGCACGCGCACGCCCGGGGCGAGCAGGGCCGGCGGGTCCCGCTCGATGTCCCACAAGGTGGCGTCGGTCCGCCCGAGGAGCTGCCACCCGCCGGGCGAGGCGCGCGGGTAGATCCCGGAGTACTCCCCCGCCAGCCCGACCGCACCGGCCGGCACCCGCGTCCTGGACTCCGCACGGCGGGGCACGTGCAGGCGGTCGTCCTCGCCGATCAGGTAGCCGAAGCCGGGCGCGAAGCCGCCGAAGGCCACCTGCCACGTCTGACCGGTGTGGGCGGCGACGACCTCCTCGACCGAGAGGCCGGTCAGCTCCGCGACGTCGGCGAGGTCGTCGCCGTCGTAGACGACCGGCACCTCGACCAGGGGGGTGTCGTCCGCGTCGACACTGCCGGCAGCCGGGCAGACGCCCGCGAGGACCTGGCGCAGGTCGGAGACCGCAGCGCCCTCGCCCGCGACGGCGAGGACCGTGCGCGCGGCAGGGACGATCTCGCCGACCGCGTCCGCGCCGAGGGCGCGCAGGGCGGCGGCGTAGGCCACGGCCTCGCCCGTCGAGCCCAGCTCGACCAGCAGCGCGCGGTCACCGTAGGGCAGCAGCCGCACCCCGCCCGTCATGCGAAGGCCCCCAGTGCGACACCCTCCGCGGCGAGCCCGTCGCGGACGGCCTCGGCCATCGCGACGGCGCCGGGGCTGTCACCGTGGACGCACACCGAGTCGGCCTCCACCCGCACGCTCGAGCCGTCGATCGCGACCAGCGTGCCGTCGGTGACCAGGCGCACGACCCGCTCGGCGACCGCCACGGCGTCGGTGAGCACCGACCCCGGCTCCGACCGCGCGACGAGGGTGCCCTCCGGGGTGTAGGCCCGGTCGGCGAACGCCTCGCGGACCGTGCGCAACCCGGCCTCCTCGGCCACGGCCAGCAGCCGCGACCCGGGCAGCCCGAGCACCGGCAGGGACGGGTCGTAGGCCCGCACGGCTGCCACGACCGCCCGCGCCTGCACGTCGTGGTGCACGGTCGCGTTGTAGAGCGCCCCGTGCGGCTTGACGTAGGCGACGCGGGTCCCGGCGACCCGGGCGAGCGCCTCGAGCGCACCGATCTGGTAGATCACCTCGTCAGCCAGCTCGACGGGGTGGTAGTCGACGAACCGGCGACCGAAGCCGGCCAGGTCGCGGTATCCCACCTGCGCCCCGACGACCACGCCGTGACGCGCCGCCGTCTCGCAGCACTGCCGCAGCGTCGAGGCGTCACCGGCGTGGAAGCCGCAGGCCACGTTGGCACTCGTGACGACCTGGAGCACCTGCTCGTCGTCACCGAGCTCCCAGCGACCGAACGACTCGCCGACGTCGCTGTTGAGGTCGATCCGCGGGGCGCTCACAGGTCACCCAGCATCAGCAGCGCGTTGTAGCCGAGGTAGAGCGTCAGCAGCCAGGCGAGCGCGCCGACGACCAGCAGCCACGCCGGGTAGCGGTAGCCGTTGAGCAGGTCGCGACGGCGCCAGGCGACCCACAGCAGCACCCCGAACCCGATCGGGAGGATCAGCCCGTTGAAGGTGCCGGCGAAGATCAGCAGCTGGGTGGGTGCCTGCTCGATGACCAGGTAGACCACCGCGCAGAAGGCGATGAAGGCGACGGTTATCAGGTTGCGGGTGCGCTCGGCCGTCGCCGACGTGGTCACGAACGACACGGACGTGTACGCCGCACCGATGACCGACGTGAGCGCCGCCGACCACAGGATCACCCCGAAGACGCGCAGGCCCGCCTCGCCCGCCGCGGCGCTGAAGGCGGAGCCCGCGGGCCCGCCGACCGCGTCCTGCGAGAGCACCGCGCCGCCCGCGACGACGCCCAGGATCGCCAGGAAGAGCAGGATCCGCATCAAGCCGGTCACCAGGATGGACACGACCGAGCTGCGGGTGATGTCGCGGACGTGCTCGGGACCGGACAGCCCGGAGTCGAGCAACCGGTGGGCGCCGGCGTAGGTGATGTAGCCGCCGACGGTGCCGCCGATGATGGTGGTGGTCGCCACGAAGTCGAACGTGTCCGGCGCGACGACACTGACCAGCGCCTCCCCGACCGGCGGTGACGTGGTGATGGCGATCACCAGGGTGGCCACGATCATCAGCAGGCCGAGGAGCACCACGATCCGGTCGAGCGCCACACCGGCACGTCGGCTCAGGAAGATCCCCACCGCGATGGCGGCCGACGCCGCACCGCCGACGCGGGGGTCCACGCCCAGCATGGCGTTGGCGCCGAGCCCGGCACCGGCGATGTTGCCGATGTTGAAGACCACGCCGCCGGCGAACACCAGCGCGGCGAGCAGGAAGCCGACCCCCGGCACGACCGCGTTGCCGAGCTGGTGGGCGCGCAGGCCGGAGACGCCGATCACGCGCCACACGTTCATCTGGACGGCGATGTCGACGACGATCGAGATCGCGATCGCGCAGGCGAAGGCCGCGCCCAGGGTGATCGTGAAGTTGGCCGTCTGGGTGATGAAGCCCGGCCCGATGGCGCTGGTCGCCATGAGGAAGACGGCGCCCATCACGGCCGTCCGGTTGAATCCGGACTCCCCCGCGGTCCCGGTCCCGGTCCCGGCGCTGGTGCCGGTGCTGGCCGCCGGTGATCCGGCGGGGGTCTCGCCTGGTGTGTTCTGGGTCATACCGGGACCCTAAGGATTGTTCAACAATTCTTCAATACCCCGAACCTGACAACTCCCCTACGCTGTGACACATGGGCACCACCGACCCCGCGAGCCCCATGGGCCGCGGACACACCGACCTCGACGTGGTGCTCGACGAGGTCCTCGCGGCGCGCCGGGCGGAGCGCACGGTCATGAGCACCTCCGCGGACCGCGCCGCCCGGGTGGTGCGCGAGCAGGTGGTCGAAGGCCATCTCCGCTCGGGCACCCGCCTTCCCGAGGAGCGCCTCGCCGCCGCGCTCGGCGTCTCCCGCAACACCCTGCGCGAGGCACTGAGCCAGCTGGTCGCCGAGCGCATCCTCGTGCGCGAGCCGCACCGCGGCGTGGTCGTGGCCACCCCCGAGGTCGCCGACGTCGAGGACGTCTACCGCGTACGCCGCCTCGTCGAGCCGGCCGCGCTCGCCCACGGCACCGGCCACACGCCTGCGCGGGTCGCCGCCGTGGCTGCCGCCGTGACCGAGGGCCGCGAGGCCGGCGCGCGCGGCGACTGGGACGCGGTCGCGTCGGCCAACCAGCACTTCCACCGGGCCGTCGTGGCGCTGGCCGGCAGCCCCCGCCTCGACGCCCAGATGCACCTGCTGCTCGCCGAGATGCGCCTGTTCTTCCACCAGATGGGCGAGCCCCGGCGCTTCCACCAGCCCTACCTCGAGGAGAACGCCACCATCGCCGACCTGCTCGGCGCGGGTGACCGCCAGGGCGCGGCGGACCGTCTCGACACCTACCTGACGGCTGCCCAGACGCAGCTCGTCGCGGCGTTCCGCGACCGCGCCTGAGCACGCCTCGGGGCCCGGTCGCACCCCCTCGGAATGGACTGGATCGATCCAACGAGCCGGGGGCCGCGGCGTAGGTCACACTCGGGTGACACGACATATACCCGTCGGTACCTTTCACGCACCCGAGCCCCCGACGCCCCCGACGCCCCAGGAGCCAGCCCGTGCACACCATCCTCGAAGCGATCCAGTCCGACAGCGCGACCTCGGAGGACTTCGCCGGTCTCGAGCTCCCGGAGTCCTACCGCGCCGCCTTCGTGAAGAAGGACGAGGTGGACATGTTCGAGGGCCTGACGGCGAAGGAGAAGGACCCCCGCAAGTCCCTCCACGTCGACCAGGTCCCGCTGCCCGAGCTCGGCCCCGGCGAGGCCTTCGTGGCCGTGATGGCCAGCGCGATCAACTACAACACCGTGTGGACCTCGATCTTCGAGCCGGTGTCCACCTTCGGCTTCCTCGAGCGCTACGGCCGCAACAGCGAGCTGACCAAGCGCCACGACCTGCCGTACCACGTCGTCGGCTCCGACCTGTCCGGCGTCGTGCTCAAGACCGGCCCCGGCGTCACGAAGTGGAAGCCGGGCGACCGCGTCGTGGCGCACTGCCTCTCGGTCGAGCTCGAGGGCCCCGACGGCCACAACGACACGATGCTCGACACCGAGCAGCGCATCTGGGGCTTCGAGACCAACTTCGGTGGTCTTGCCGACGTCGCGATGGTCAAGGCCAACCAGCTGATGCCCAAGCCCGAGCACCTCACCTGGGAGGAGGCCGCCTCCCCCGGCCTCGTCAACTGCACGGCGTACCGCCAGCTGGTCAGCAAGAACGGTGGCGACATGAAGCAGGGCGACAACGTCCTCATCTGGGGTGCGTCCGGCGGCCTCGGCGGCTTCGCCACGCAGTACGCCCTCAACGGCGGCGCCACCCCCGTGTGCGTGGTCTCCAACGAGGAGAAGGCCCAGATCGCCCGCAGCATGGGCGCGGAGCTGATCATCAACCGCTCCGAGGAGGGCTACAGGTTCTGGAACGACGAGGGCACCGCGCAGGACCCCAAGGAGTGGAAGCGCTTCGGCGCCCGCATCCGTGAGCTCACCGGCGGCGAGGACATCGACATCGTCTTCGAGCACCCCGGCCGCGAGACGTTCGGCGCGAGCGTGTTCGTCACCCGCAAGGGCGGCACCATCACCACCTGCGCGTCGACCTCGGGCTACATGCACGAGTACGACAACCGCTACCTGTGGATGAACCTCAAGCGCATCATCTCCAGCCACTTCGCCAACTACCGCGAGTCGTGGGAGGCCAACCGCCTCATCGCCAAGGGCAAGATCCACCCGACCCTCTCGAAGACCTACACGCTCGAGGAGGTCGGCCAGGCCTCGCTCGACGTCCACCAGAACGCCCATCAGGGCAAGGTCGGCGTGCTCTGCCTCGCCCCTGAGGAGGGTCTCGGCGTCCTCGACCACGAGATGCGCGCCCAGCACGAGAGCGCCATCAACCGGTTCCGCGGGGTCTGATCCCGCCTGGGGTCTCGGCCCCGAGACCGGCCTGAGACCTTTCACACCCCGGTTCGCGCGACTCGTACGAAGTCGCCCGCGAGCCGGGGTGTGTCTTTCGAGGGGCATCGGAGAGACTGGCACCGACGCAGTCCGTACGACGTGAGAGAGGTGCCTCACCATGGCTTCCGACCAGGGCCTGTCCATCTTCGACGAGCCGGATTCCGCCGACGGCAAGGCCTCCCCCGGCCCTGCCACGGGCGAGACCGCCGGGGAGGAGACCCAGGTGCTGCCGGTCACGCCGAAGGACGAACCGCGCACCGACCCGAAGGCAGGCCCCGCGAAGCCGGCTCCCCGGCCGGCCGCGGAGACCTCCCGCCCGACGCCCCCGCCCTCCCCCGCCTCCCCCGCCCCGGCTGCTCCTGCCGCCCGGGCCGCGGCTCCGTCCGAGCCCGAGGCGACCCGACGCTCGCCGGTCGTCCCCGCGGCTGCGCCGCGTCCGCCGGTGCCCGCCACCGCCGCCGCACCGCTCCCGGTGGTGCGTCGCGGCGGCTACGACAAGGCGGCCGTCGACCAGCGCGTCGGCCAGCTCCAGAGCGAGAAGACCGGCCTGGCCACGAGCCTCGCCGACAGCGAGGGGCGGGTCATCGAGCTCGAGGCCGAGCTCGAGCGACTGCGCCAGGAGGTCGCGGAGAACACCAACCCGACCTATGCCGGGCTCGGCGGACGCGCCACCTCCATGCTCAAGATGGCCGAGGACGAGGCGGCCGACGTGCGCACCGCCGCCCGCCGCGAGGCCGACGAGATCCGCACCCAGGCCGAGCGCGACGCCCACAGCATCCGTGCCGACGCCGCGCGCGAGGCCGACGACATGCGCATGGTGCAGCTCAAGGAGCTCGACGAGATGCGTGCGCGGCTGACCGCCGACGCCGAGACCGAGCGCGGCCTCGCCAAGGCCGAGGCCGAGGACCTCCTCGCCTCCGCCCGCCGTGAGTCCGACCAGGTCCGGCTCGCCGCCCAGCAGGAGACCAACGAGATGCGGGTGACCGCGACCCGCGAGGCCGAGCAGGCGCGCGCCGCGGCCGACCGCGAGGTCCAGGAGGCGCGGCGCACCCTCGCCGTCGAGAAGGAGCGGCTCACCCGCGAGGCCGCCGAGCACCACAGCAACGCCACCGCCGAGACGCAGCGGCTGGTCGCCGAGGCCGAAGCGCGTGCGAACGCCGCCGAGCAGCGGGCGCGCGAGGCGACGGCCCAGGCCAACGCCCACCGCCAGCAGGCGCAGAGCGAGTCCGAGGGCCTGCTCACCCGGGCCCGGCGTGAGGCCGAGCAGATCGTCGCCTCGGCCCGCACCCAGGCCGACTCGATCGGGGCCACCCGGGTGGCCGAGGCCGAGCGCGAGCTGGCCAACATCCAGGCCGAGGTCGACCGCGCCGCCAAGCGCCGCGACGCCATCACCGCCCAGCTCGGTGCCCTGCGCGACGTGGTCGCCGGCTTCGGCGAGGACGAGTCCTGAGCTGGCGCGACCGCCTCCGGGAGCGCGTCACCTCCGCTCCCGGAGACTCGGCCGACCCACGCTCAGCCTCCGACGCGGCGGTCGCGCTGCGCCGGGCCGCCGACGACCCCGCCGAGCTCCCCCAGGCGCTCGAGGAGGTCGTCGACCAGGTCACCGACGACGCCGACCGCGCCGAGGCCGCAGCGGACGCGGCCGAGGAGTCGGCCCGCTCCGCCTCCGTCATCGCCGAGAAGATCGACGACGCCACCGACCTGGTCGTCGACGAGGCCACACCGGCGCCCTACGTCCCCGCCGACCCGGCGCCGGCTCCGCTGCTGCTGCGGCACTCCCCGTTCAACATCGGCTTCTTCGGTGCCCTCGGGGCGCTGATCGCGGTCTTCCTGAGCGAGCAGCTGCTCAGCATCTCCTCGATCCTGGTGCTGCTGGTGATGTCGATGTTCCTCGCGATCGGGCTCAACCCGACCGTGGAGCTCTTCATGCGTCGCGGCCTGCGGCGCGGGCTCTCGGTGCTCCTGGTGCTCGTCGTGGTGATCAGCGTGCTGGCGCTCTTCGTCGTGGCCATCGCGCCGGTGATCAGTGAGCAGATCGCCGCCATCACGCGCAATGCTCCTGGCTGGCTCGACGACCTGCAGTCCAACGCGCAGGTGCAGAAGCTCGACGACCGCTACGACGTCATCGCCAAGGCGCGCGACTACGTCCAGAACGGCGACTTCGGCGAGAGGGTCTTCGGCGGCGCGCTCGGCGTCGGCCTCCGGGTGCTCTCCGCCGTGGCCAACAGCTTCATCGTGGTCGTGCTGATGATCTACTTCCTCGCCTCGCTCCCGAGCATCAAGCACGCCGGCTACTCCCTCGCGCCCGCCTCGAAGCGGCCGCGGGTCAGCGAGCTGGGCGACAAGATCATCCGGTCCACCGGTGCCTACGTCGCCGGTGCGTTCCTCGTCGCGGTCTGCGCGGGCCTGAGCACGCTGATCTTCTCGTTCGTCGTCGGGCTCGGTGACTACGCCTTCGCGCTCGCCTTCGTCGTCGGGCTGTTCTCCCTCATCCCGGTCGTGGGTGCGTTCGTGTCAGGAGCACTCATGACGCTCCTGGCCCTGACGGTCTCCCCGACCGTCGCGCTGATCGCGCTGATCTACTACATCGCCTACCAGCAGGTGGAGTCCTACTTCATCTACCCGCGGATCATGAAGAAGTCCGTCGACATCCCGGGATCGGTGACCGTCGTCGCAGCTCTCGTGGGCGGGTCGTTGATGGGCATCGTCGGTGCCCTCCTGGCCGTGCCGGTGGCCGCTGCCCTGCTGCTGCTGCACCGCGAGGTGTTCCTCAAGCGGCAGGACGCCCGCTGAGGTCACGATCCAGGTCACGCTCGGGCTCGGGGTCCGGCAGGGGCTCCACCGTGAGTGGCGCACGCCCCTCGCCCAGCTTGACCACGACCACGCCGGCCAGCACCAGCAGACCGCCGGCCAGCTGGACCGGGCGGGGCAGCTCACCGAGCAGCAGCCAGGCCCAGACGACGGCCGCGAGCACCTCGCCGAGGGCGACGAAGGACGCCAGTCGGCTCCCGAGGCGGCGTCCGGCCTCGATGCCGGTGACGTAGGCGAAGGCGGCGGTGGCCAGCCCGAGCAGCACGACCGTGACCCACCACGGCAGCGTGAAGCCGTCGTACGCCGCGTCCGCGGTCGACGCGTGGAACGGCAGGACACCGACCGCCCCGGCCGTCCCGAGCACGACGCTCGCCACGAAGAGACCGCCGGCAGCCAGGCTGATGCCCGGCAGGCCGTTGCCCTCGTCGGCGGAGATGATGAAGTAGCTCGCCGCACCGACCATCGCGCCCAGCGCCCACAGCACTCCCACCGTGCTCAGCTCGGCGCCTGAGACGACGTCGAGCACGAGCACCAGCCCACCCGCGGCCAGCGCTGCCCCCAGCACCGTCAGCCCGGACGGGCGGTGTCCGTGGCGCACCCAGAGCCAGACGACCACCGCGACCGGCGCGGTGTACTCCAGCAGCAGCGCCACGCTGACCTGCATGTAGGTGACCGCGTAGAAGTAGCAGAGCTGGGCGCCCGCGACCGCCGTGAGGCCGTAGACGGTGACGAGGCCGGCGTTGGCGCGCAGCAGGTGCATCCGACCGCGCAGCGCCAGCAGGCCGGGCACGAGGAGGACGAGGGCCGCGATCACGGTGCGGAGCGTGACGGCCGCGCCGGCGCTCCAGCCGGTGTCGAGCAGTCCACGCGCCAGCGCCCCGGACATGCCGAAGGTGACGGCGGACGCCACGGCCAGCACGAGTCCGGCCGCCGTCCGCGACGATCGAGTGTCATGGGTCAAAGCCGTCACGGTCATGACCGTAGGCGCGGTCCCTGTAATGTGTCAACATGCTTTTCACGGATGACACGGACGCGGCGCTGCAGGCAGCCGTCGCACTGGTCAACTCCACCGACGAGCCCGGCCAGCCGCTGGGATCGGTCGACGACCTGTCGGCGTTCCTCGCCTCCTGGCCCTACACCGGACGGCACGACGCGACCCCCGCCGAGCTCGAGTCCGTACGCCGCCTCCGCCCGGCGCTGCGTGCGCTGCTGCTCGCCGAGCGCGACGAGGCGGCGGCCATCGTCAACGACATGCTCGCGCGCGCCAGGGCGCTCCCCCAGCTGCAGCGCCACCACCACTGGGACTGGCACCTCCACGCCGTCGACCCCGACCGCCCGCTCGACGAGCGCGTGGTGGTGGAGACCGCGATGGCGATGGTCGACGTCATCCGGTCCGGCGAGATGTCGCGCCTCGACACCTGCGCGGCCGACGACTGCGACGACGTCGTGCTCGACCTGTCGCGCAACCGGTCGCGGCGCTACTGCTCGACCACGTGCGGCAACCGCGAGGCCGTCGCGGCCTACCGGGCGCGCCAGCGCACCTGACCAGCGCCGCCCGCCTGACTCAGGGCAGGAAGCGCCGCAGCACCTCGAGGAAGACCTCCGGCTGCTCGGAGTGGACCCAGTGGCCGGCGTCCTTCACGAGCACGCGGCGGTTGCGGGGGAAGCGGCGGTCCATCTCCGGGGCGTAGTCGTCGGAGATGTAGTCGGAGCGGGCGCCACCGACCCACAGCACCGGGCCGTCGTACGACGCGTCACCGAGCTCCTCGCCGGGCCAGCCGACGAGTGCGGCCATCTCCTCGCCGAGCAGGTCGAGGTTGACCTGCCAGTGCCAGCCGTCGTCGGTGCGGCGGAGGTTCTGGAGCAGGAAGCTGCGCACCACGCGGTTGGGCACCGCCTCCTCGAGCGCCGCCTCCGCCTCGCCGCGGCTCTCCAGGGAGTCCAGGTCGAGGCCACGCATGGTCTCGATGTAGCCGACGAACTCCCGCCCGCTCTCGTAGGCCGCCGGGGCGATGTCGACCACGACCAGCCGCTCGACCAGCTCGGGGTGTCGCAGGGCGAGGCACATCGCGATCTTGCCGCCCATCGAGTGCCCGACGAGGGCGACCGGCTCGTCGCCGAGCTCGGCAGCGACCAGGTCGGCCAGCTCGAGGAAGTCGAAGGACTCGGTCCAGGGCGAGCGCCCGTGGTTGGGCATGTCGAGGAGCATGACCCGGTGGTCGGTGCTGAGGGCCTTCGCCGCCTGCGTCCAGTTCTTGCCCTGTCCGAAGAGTCCGTGGCAGAAGACGACGCGGGGCCCGGACTCGCCGAGCTCGGTGCGGTGCAGGCTCACCCGACCATCCTCCCGCAGCCCGGTCAGGTGGCGGCCACCGACCCGTCCCGGAGCGACGTGCGTCAGAAGTCGAAGCCGTCGAAGCCGTCGAACATGCCGCCGATGCCGTCGCCTATGCCCCCGAACATGTCGCCGAGGCCCTCGCCGATCGCCCCGATGCCCTCGCCGAGACCGTCGAAGCCGCCGCCGAAGAGCATGCCCATGAACATCCAGTCCATCGGCGAGAAGGCCCCGAAGTAGCCCTGCGCGTAGGGCTGGTAGGCCCGGCCGCCCTGCCAGTAGGGCACCCGGCGCGAGCCGACCATCACCTTGCGGATGTCGGGCTCGGCGCCGGCACGCACCCGCTCGACGTCGAGCGCGCACGCAGGGACGTCGCGCTGAGCGCCGCTCGGCGGGGTCCACGGCACGTCGGCGACCGACAGGCCGTGCCGGGGGTCGAAGAAGCACGGCGGGCGGCGCTGCGGCAGCGGCTCACCCGCCACCCGCGCCCGCACGCACGCCATCGCGTAGCGACCGTCCTCGAGGATCTCGGTGACGTGCTTGACGTCCTCGGGACGCGTGAGCGCGGCGGCGGCCGTCTTGGCGGACTCGTAGGCGTCGAGGGCGCGCTGGTAGTCGGCGTTGGCGCCCGCGTCGAGCGGGTGCCCGGCCAGGTCGATGTCGAGGTCCTGCAGCTCCACGCCGAGGGCGGTGACGTCCTCCTCGGCCAGCTTCTTCACCGGTGCGACCTCGGCGTCGGCCCGCGCCAGCTCCCGCTTCTTGCCCGTCTTTCCCGCGCCGACGGCGACGGCGACGAGGCCGCCGATGACGACCAGCAGGAGCACGAGTTCCATGGCCCCAGAATACGCAGCGGCAGCAAGGTCGTGCGCTCGGCTGCGGACCTGCAAGAGCAGGCCGCCCATCGACCCCCGACGATGTGCGACCTGCTCCGACAAGCGGCCGGTGGGCAGCGGGGCCATCCCCTCGCGCGGCCTCGATGCCCTCGGCGTACGAGAAGACTCCCGCGAAGCGTGCGGTCCCGGCATCCGTAGTCCTACGTAACTCCTGCTGCAGGAGCGATAGATTCCTTGCGTGCTGTCCCCCTGTCTCGGTCGTGACGACGTCCAGCGCGCGCTGCACGAAGCACTGGAGGAGTCCCGGTGGGTCACCGTCGTCGGCCCGCCCGGCAGCGGCAAGACGCTGCTCGTGCGCCACGTCGCCGCGACTTCGGCCGCCTCGTGGGTCGATGCGCGCAACCTGCGCACGATCGACGACGTGCTGGTCGCGGCCCTCGAGAGCCTCGACGCGGAGACCGCACCCGGGGACTCGCTGGCGGGCGCCCTCAGCCGGGCGGTCGACGGCCGCGCGTGCCTGCTCGTGCTCGACGGTCTCGACCTCGACACGACCGCCGCCGGGCCGGTCCTCCAGTCCGTGCTCGAGGCCACCAACGACGCCCGCGTGGTGGTGACGGCACTGACCACGGCCGGCCAGCGGGCGGAGTCCGTCGTACGCGTCGGACCGCTGCCGGTGCCCTCCCACCGCGCTCCGCTCGAGGGCCCCGCCGTCGAGATCTTCCTGCGCCGCATCCGCGCCGCCGGCGGGCAGCCGGTCGACCTGGCGGAGCAGGCGCACGAGGTACGCCGCCTGCTGCGCGCCACCGGTGGGCTGCCGCTGCTCATCGAGCAGGTCGCCGTGCAGTCCGCGCTCGTCGGGCTGAGCAACGCGATGTCGGCGGTCAGCCTCGACCAGGCGGTCGACTCCGCCCACGACCTCCTCGACGAGGCCAGCGCCACCGCCCTGCGGCGCATCGGGCTGCTCGACTTCCAGGTCGGGCTCGGGGTGCTCGCCCAGGTCCTCGACGTCACCGTCCGCGAAGCAGCCGACGTCGCCGGCAACCTGGTCCGCCGCAGCCTCCTCGAGCTCGACCCGCAGGGGCACTTCGACATGCTGTCACCGATCCGGGGTCGCGCCCGCGCCCTCGCCACGCCCGAGGACGAGGCAGCGGTCCGCGCCGGTCTGCTCGCCTGGTCGCAGGCCCACGCACCGACGCACGACAACTACGGAGCCGCCGACGCCGAGTGGCTCAGCGACCTGCCGGCCATGCGCCACGCCGTGCTGACCGCGTGCGCGGACCCGGCCACGCGAGCGGAGGGCTACTCCGTCGCCAACCGGATCTTCTCCTCGCTCTACACCTCGATGCGCGCCCGCGAGGCCGTCGAGATCCTCGAGGGTGCGCTCGCCAGCGGGGACGGGCCGGCCGCCATCGGCGCCCAGATCGCGCGACGCGCCGGCATCGCGGCCTCGGAGATGCGCGGCACCTACGAGGGGCTGTGGCTCCTCGCGCGCTCCGACGAGCACGCCTCCGCCGCACCGATCCCCGAGGAGCAGCTGTCCAAGACGGCGTCCATCCGCGCCGAGATGCACCTCGACGCGGGCGACCTGGCCAGCGCCGAGGCGGAGGCCCGGCGAGCGATCGACCTCGACCCCGACGGCTCGATCACCCGCCAGGCGACCCGCACGCTGGCCGACGTCTACACCTCGCAGGGCCGCTTCGCCGAGGCCGCGGAGGCCGCCGCCGCCGCGATGCCCGCCCGCACGACCGGGGACGAGCGCTGGATCGACCTGTCGCTGCGCACCCTGCTGGCCCGGATCGCGCTCGAGCAGGGGCGCATCGCCGAGGCGGTCGCCGCCACCCGGGCCGTGGTGGTGGAGGCCCGCGAGCTGGCGGAGGACCGGGTCGGGCTGCTCGCGGAGACCCTCCTGCGCGACCTCGACCCGACCTGGGTCGCCACCGACGTCGTCCGCGAGACCTTGCCGTGGGCCGTCCGCCTGCCGGTGCTCGCGCAGGACGGGCGGGACCTCCTGGTGCGGGGCGATGCCCGGCGGGCGGCGGGGCTGGCTGCCGACGTGGTGGCCCTCGCCGACTCCGCGCGGCTGGGACGCGACGGCGTCGACGCCCGCCTGCTCCTCGGCCGCGCGCTCGTCGACCTCGGCGACCTCGACCAGGCCACCACCACCTACCTCACCGCCCTCGACCACTGCCGCACGATGCGGCTGCCACTGCGGGCCGCCGACGTGCTCGACGGCCTCGCCGGGGTCGCCCGGGTGCGTGACCTGCCGGAGTCACGCGAGCTGGCCGCGGCGGCCTTCGCGCTGCGCACGCCGCGCAAGGCGGTGCGCTGGGGCTACTCCGCCGACTACGACGTGGTGCCGGCCGGCCGCGCGCCCCAGGAGTGGCTCGACGGCGACGACCTCTCGGCCGACGCGGTCGGCCTGATCACGGCCGTCCTCAGCCGCACGGCCTCCGCCCGCCCCTCGGTGCTCGACGCCCTCACCGCCGCCGAGCGACAGGTCGCCGAGCGGGTCGCGCACGGACTGACGAGCCGGCAGATCGCCGAGGAGCTCTACGTCTCACCGCGCACCGTCGACGCGCACCTCACCCACATCTACCGCAAGCTCGACATCAACACCCGCGCCCGGCTCGCCGCGCTCGTGGTCGACAACCGCTGACCGGGCACTTCCTGCCCGTCCTGCGTCCTGACCGGGCACTTCCTGCCCGTCCTGCGCGTGCTGGCCGCCTGTCGGTGGACCGCTGCAGGATGACCCCATGAGCCGAACCATCCAGGTGACCTTCGACGCCCACGACCCCGAGTCGCTGTCCCGCTTCTGGGCCGACGCCATGGGCTACGTCAACCCACCCCCGCCCGGGCGCGAGCTCGCGCCGGGCCAGGACCCCTTCGACGCGTGGCACGACTTCCTGCACGAGGTCGGTGTGCCGGAGTCGGAGTGGAACTCCGCGTCCGCGGCGCAGGATCCCGACGGCGACGGGCCCCGCCTGTTCTTCCAGCGGGTCCCGGAGGACAAGTCGGCGAAGAACCGGGTCCACCTCGACCTACGCGCGGCGCCGGGGCTCGAGGGCGAGGAGCGGATGGCCGCCCTCGAGGCCGAGTGCGAGCGCCTGGTCGCCCTCGGCGCGACCCGGGTCGAGCGGCACGAGCCCGCTCCACCCATGACCGCCGGCCACCTCGTGATGGCCGACCCGGAGGGCAACGAGTTCTGCCTCGACTGACCCGCGCGTACGACCGACCGCGCCGTCGTCGTCGTACGGAATCGGCCGACGCCTCAGCGTCATACGACCCCGCACCTATCGGTTCCGGCCCGTATGACGTCGCGCTGCCCGGCACCCCAGCGTCAGACGAACCCGCACCCGTGAGTGCCGGTTCGTATGACGCTGGCCGCCCCGGGAGCCGAGCGGACAGCAGCCGAGCGGACGGCAGCCGGGGGCTACCGCGCGCTGTAGTCGCGGAAGCCGCGACCGGCCTTGCGGCCGAGGTAGCCGGCGGTCACCAGGTGCTCGAGCAGCGGTGCCGGGGCGAACCCCGGCTCGCGGAACTCGAGGTAGAGCTCGCGCTGGATGGCCAGCGACACGTCGTTGCCGACCACGTCGAGCAGCTCGAACGGCCCCATCGGGAGGGCGCAGCCCTGCTTCATGGCGGTGTCGATGTCGTCGGCGGTCGCGTAGTGCGCCTCGAGCATCTTCACCGCGTCGTTGAGGTAGGGGAAGAGCAGCGCGTTGACGATGAAGCCGGAGCGGTCACCGCACCGCACCGCCACCTTGCCGACCTTCTCGCACAGCGCCAGCACGGTCTCGGTGACGGCCTCGTCGGTGGCGACGGTGGAGACGACCTCGACCAGCTTCATGATCGCGGCGGGGTTGAAGAAGTGCATCCCGATGACGTCCTGCGGGCGCTTCGTCACCCTGGCCATCGAGATGATCGGCAGCGACGAGGTGGTGGTCGCCAGGATGGCGCCGGCGCCACCTCGACCACCCGTGCAGATCTCGTCGAGGTTCTCGAACAGCGTGGTCTTGATGGCGAGGTCCTCGGCGATCGCCTCGACGACGAGGTCGACGTCCCTGAGGTCGTCGAGCGAGGTCGTGCCGCGCACGCGACCGAGGACCTCGGCCTTCTGCTCCTCGGTGGCCCGCCCGCGCTGGATCTGCTTGTCGAAGCTCTTCGTGATGGCGGCCACGACGCCGTCCACCTTGTCCTGTCCCCGGCCGGTGAAGACCACGTCGTAGCCCGCCTTGGCGAACACCTCGACGATCCCCGACGCCATCGTGCCGGTGCCCACGACGCCCACCAGCGCGATGTCGTGGCGCAGCTGCGGCTTGTCCTCGGCGCTCGGGGTGTGGGCGTCGGCGACGACGACCGGGCTGTCGGGCGCCTCGTAGGTGTAGAAGCCGCGGCCCGACTTGCGGCCGAGCAGACCGGCGGTGACGTACTGCTTGAGGATCGGCGCCGGGGCGTGCAGCCGGTCGCGGCCCTGCTTGTACATCGTGTCGAGGATCTCGTACGCCGTGTCGAGGCCGATCAGGTCGAGCAGTGCGAGCGGGCCCATGGGGTAGCCGCAGCCGAAGCGCATGGCGGCGTCGATGTCCTCGCGGGAGGCGTACCTGCCCTCGTACATCGCGACCGCGTGGTTGAGGTAGCCGAACAGGAGCGTGTTGGCGATGAAGCCGGCCTTGTCGCCGCAGACGACCGGGTTCTTGCCGAGGTCGACCAGGAGCGCCTGGACCGAGGCGAGCACGTCGGGCTCGGTGACGACGGTGCGGATGATCTCGACGAGGTTCTGCACGGGCGCCGGGTTGAAGAAGTGGACGCCCACGACCCGCCCGGGGCGGGCGTTGGCGGTGGAGATCTCGGTGACGCTGAGCGAGGAGGTGTTGGTCGCCAGCACGGCGTCGGGGCGGACGATGCCGTCCAGCGTCCGGAAGATCGACTTCTTGACCTCGAGCGACTCGACCACGGCCTCGACGACCAGGTCGGCGTCGGCGAGGTCGTGCATGTCGGTGGTGAGCGTGATCCGGCCGAGCAGCTCGTCGGCCTGCTCCTGCGTCATCTTCTCGCGCTTCACCGCGCGCCCGGTGGAGTGCTCGAGGTGCTCGCGTCCACGCTGCACGGCCGCCTCGTTGACCTCGACGCCGATGACCGCGTAGCCGTTGCGGGCGAAGACCTCGGCGATGCCGGCGCCCATGGTGCCGAGGCCGATCACGCCGACCGTGGTGAACGCAGGTGTCTCAGTCATGGACGCATGCTCCCATGCTGTCCGGGCATCACGGATGTGGGAAGCGTCACGCCGGTGGGGCCGCGGGCGGCCGGACGACGCGGACCTCGTCGCCCGGTCGGACCGGACCGGGGCGCACGACCCTGGCACAGAGCCCGCGCAGCCGGCGGGGCTTTCCCTCGGGTCCGTTGACGAAGGCCAGCGCGTCCTTCCCGAAGCGGGCGATGAACTTGCCGCAGCCGTTGTGCGGCTGGTCGGTGACCACGATGACCGCGCCGTCGGGGCCGCCGATGTGCAGCTCGCTCCACGCCGGCAGGTGGGCATGGGACAGGTCGAGGTCGACGAACATCTGGTCGCCCGCGAGCTGCTCGCGCGCGGGGTCCTGGGCGAGGAACTCGACCAGGCGGTGGTTCATCAGGTTGAGCTGCATGTCGGGGTGCGGCGAGCCGTCCGGCGTCCGGCGACTCCCCCGCTCGGACCACGTGTCACCCACCAGCCCCTCGGTGACGTCGAGGTGACCGACGTCGAGCACCTCCCGCCCGCCCGGTCCCGGTCGGCGTACGACCGCACGGAGCGTCCCGACGTCGCGCGGGCTCGCGTCGATCGTGGGCAGGAAGCCGGCGATCTCGTCCGTGGTGCGGTGGGGCCGGAGCACCCGCCGCATCCAGATCCGCCGACCGTGTCGCGAGAGCCCGAGCCGTTCCTCCTCCTCCGAGATCGCGAGCTGGGACGCCGTGCGGGGGTCGTCCTCGGCGAACTCGACGAAGCCGTGACGGGCGTAGAAGGGGGCGTTCCACGCGATGTCGGCGTACGTCGTCAGGGTCAGCGAGCCGTGCCCCTTGAGCGTCGCGCGTTGGGCGGCCGCCTCCAGCAGCGCAGCCCCGACACCTCGACGGGCATGGTCGGGGTGCACCGAGACCTGGTCCAGGTGGGCGTGCGACTCGAGGTCGCGGACGTGCGCGAAGCCGACCGCGGGGTCCCCCGCGACGAGGAGGAAGCCCGGCCCGGCCGCGCGGACGTGCCCGCTCACCGCCGGGGAGGCCAGTGCGTCGCCGGCGAGGTCTCCCAGGACCGCCTCGAACATCGCGAGCCCGGAGTCCTCAATGGCCGCGAGCAGAGGGAGGTCGCGCGCCCGCGCGGGGCGTACTGCGTGGTCGGTCACGAGGTCACTGTAGATTCGCCCGTCGTGAGGATCGTCGTCGCACGCTGCCAGGTGGACTACGCCGGACGGCTCTCGGCCCACCTGCC
The DNA here is from genome assembly GCF_947488025.1 of uncultured Nocardioides sp. Lineage (GTDB taxonomy): Bacteria > Actinomycetota > Actinomycetes > Propionibacteriales > Nocardioidaceae > Nocardioides. The sequence goes on from NZ_CANKYS010000005.1 coordinate 156,543, forward strand.
GCTCGCCACCCGCGTCCTGATGCTGAAGTCGGACGGGTCGGTCCTGATCCACTCCGACGGCGGCTCCTACAAGCCGCTCAACTGGATGTCGCCGCCGTGCACCGTGCGCGAGGGCGTCTCCGAGGACGGCCAGGCCGAGTGGCTGGTGACCGCGACGAAGTCAGACGACACCCTGCGCATCCTCATCGACGAGGTGCTGCACGACACCTCGCACGACCTGGGCGTCGACCCGGGGCTGCAGAAGGACGGCGTGGAGAAGCACCTGCAGGAGCTCCTCGCGGAGCACCCGGCCAGTCTTGCCGACGGCCTCACCCTCGTGCGCCGGGAGTACATGACCGCCATCGGCCCGGTCGACCTGATGTGCCGCGACGCCGACGGCCTCTCGGTCGCGGTGGAGATCAAGCGGCGCGGTGAGATCGACGGCGTCGAGCAGCTCACCCGCTACCTCGAGCTCCTCAACCGCGACCCGCTGCTCACCACGAGGGGGCCGGTCCGCGGGATCTACGCCGCCCAGGAGATCAAGCCCCAGGCCCGCGTGCTCGCCACCGACCGCGGCATCGCCTGCGCCCTCGTCGACTACGACGCCCTCCGCGGGATGGACGACGCCGAGCACCGGCTCTTCTGATGGTGCCCGAGCGCATCTTCCACATCGCCACGGACGCGGACTGGCGGCGGACGCTCCAGACCGGGACCTACACCACCTCGACCATGGGGCGCAGCCTCGACGAGGAGGGCTTCATCCACGCCAGCCGGCGTGACCAGGTGCCGGGCGTCTTCGACCGCTACTACCGCGGCGCCGGCGAGCACCTCGTGCTGCTCACCATCGACCCGGCCCGGCTCACCGGCGCCGAGGTACGGGTCGAGCCCGTCGGCGACGACACCTACCCCCACGTCTACGGACCGATCGACCGCGGAGCCGTTGTCGACGTGACGCCGCTCGACCGGCACGGCCGGCCCGAGACGCTCACGTCGCTGTGGGTGAAGGGGATGGCCGTACGCATGGGCGTGGCGCTCGTCGTGATGCTCGGGCTCGCGGCCCTGCTGTGGGCCCTCGGCGTCACCCGCTGACCGACTGACCTGCCCACGAGCGCGCCACCCACCCGTCGGCGTCGGCCTCCAGCGCGACCACGCCGCAGTTGGGCAGGGGCAGGTCGCGGGTGTGGTCGGGCGCCAGGTTGCGCGCCAGCAGCGGCAGCACCATGCACATCACCCCGCCGTGGCTGACGACCAGCACGGACTCGCCGCGGTGCGCGTCGGCGACCTCCTCGAGGACGGCCCGGTACCGCGCGAGCACCTCGAGCCCGCTCTCGCCCCCGGGGATGCGCGCGGAGAGGTCACCGCCCAGCCAGGCGGCGAAGGTCGCCGCGAAGGGGTCGGGGTCGCCCGTGGTCCCGGCGGCGTCGCCGACGCCGAACTCGCGCAGCCCGGTGCGTACGACGACGTCGACGCCGAGCCGCGCGGCGACGATCTCCGCCGTCTGCACCGCCCGCGACATGTCGCTCGTCCAGACCCGGTCGATGCGTTCGCCCCGGAGGCTCTCACCCAGCTCGTGCGACTGGGCACGCCCGAGGGAGCTCAGCCAGCCGCCGGCGTCGCTGAGCAGCTCGCTCTCGTAGTCGGCCGCGCCGTGCCGGGCCACGATGATCCGGGCGGCGCACTGCAGGTCACCCATCGGCCAGGCCCACCACGTCGTCGGCACAGCCCCAGCTCACGGTCACACCGCAGCCGCCGTGGCCGTAGCAGTGGACGACCTCGCCGACCCGCTCGAGGCGCACCGACGGGCGACCGGGCCGCAGCCCGACCTTGTGACGCAGCACGCGGGCGCCGGCCAGGCGCGGCTCGATCCGCGCTGCCCGCTCGAGGATCGACGCGGCCACCGCCGGGTCGGGGGTCCGACTCCACTCCCCCTCGACCGCCGTCCCGCCCAGCACGACGTCGTGGGCGCGCGGGACCACGTACGACGGGGTCTCGGCGTCGATCCACCAGCGGTCGATCCCCACCTGCTCCACCAGCACGACCTGACCACGCACGGGCGACACCGTGTGGTCACCGCCCAGGAGGCGCGCCCCGATGCCGCTGGCGTTGACGACCAGGGCGTCCCCCGTGGGCAGCGCGGACAGGTTCATCCGGGTGACGGTGCCGCCGAGCTGCTCGACCCGGGCGGAGAGCCAGCGGAGGTAGACCGGCATCTCGATCACCGGAGTGCGCATCGTCAGGCCGGACGCATACCCCGCGGGCAGGCTGGTCTCGCGGTCGGGTCCGGCGCCCGGGGGCAGGGCGTCGCGCCACCACAGGTCGCCGGACGACTCGCGGAAGAGCTCGGTGCCGGTGCGCATGACCACGCCGGCCGACTCGTCGTCGCACAGCTCCGCGAAGGCGTCGTACGCCGCCCGCGCCCACCTGACGACGTGCTCCTGCGGCCTGGAGTAGGGCGACCAGACAGCCGCAGCGACCGACGACGTCGTCTCCAGCGGCAGGTCGCGCCCGACCACGTCGACTCGGTGTCCCGCCTCGAGCAGACGCACGGCGCAGGACAGGCCGATCACGCCGGCCCCCACCACGATCACGCGTCGCATGGGAGCAGTCTGTCAGCCTCCGGCGCCGGCTTGGCGCGGAGCCGTGGGGTCCTCGCCCTCGCCGCCGTGCTCGCGGGCGACGTACTCCTCGATGTCCTCGATGTCGTCGCGGTTGCGGCTGGCGACGGCCAGCAGGTCGCTCATCGTGGCGACCTCCTCGACCTGCTCCTTGATGAACCACTGCATGAACTGCTCCGAGGCGAAGTCGCCCTCGTCACGCGCGGTGCGCAGCAGGCCGTTGATCTGGTCGGTGACCCGACGCTCCTGGGCCAGGGCGAGCTCGACCGGTGCCACGAGGTCGGGAAAGACCGACGTGGGTGCGTCAACGGCCGGGATGACGACGTCGGCGTCGGTGTCGACGAGGTACTGCACCATCATCATCGCGTGCCCGCGCTCCTCGAGCGCCTGCTCGTAGAAGAAGGCCGCCATGCGGGGCATCGTCAGCGCGTCGTAGTAGATGGCGCAGGCGAGGTACTGGTTGTGGGCGGCGAGCTCGTTGCCGATCTGGGCGTTGAGCTGCTCGACGAAGCGGGCGGCGGGCACGGGGGGCTCCTCGGTGGGGTGCGGGGGTCGAGCGTCGGCCGAGGGCGTCAGGCGGCCTTGGCGAGCTTCTTCTTGGTGACCTTCTTGCCGTCGAGCCGCACCAGCTTGCGCTTGTGGACGGTGTAGCCGGCCGGAAGGGTGCCTTCCTTGAGCATGCGGAGGGGGCAGCGCTGGCAGCGCTTCTTGGCCACGCAGCACTCCGTCTTGGGGAGCTTGCGCACCGTCAGACGGACCGAGGTCGTGTCCTTGGCCCGCGCCTTCTTGTCCTTCTTGTCGTGCTTGCCCACGCCGGGAGGGTATCAGAGAGTTAGGCGAGCCTTACCTGTCCTCGTCCAAGCCGTGGGCAGCACGGATCACGTCCACGAAGCCCCCCATGATCTCGGTCAGTCCGAAGTCCTTGGGCGTGTAGACCGCGGCCACCCCGCGCTCGATGAGCGCCCGGGCGTCGGAGCTCGGGATGATCCCGCCGACGATGACCGGGACGTCGCCGAGGCCTGCGGCCCTGAGCCCGTCGAGCACGTCGGGGACCAGCTCCATGTGCGAGCCGGAGAGGATCGAGAGGCCGACGAGGTGGACGTCCTCGGCCACGGCCGCGGCGACGATCTGCTCGGGCGTGAGCCGGATGCCCTGGTAGATCACCTCGAAGCCGGCGTCGCGCGCGCGTACGGCGACCTGCTCGGCCCCGTTGGAGTGGCCGTCGAGTCCTGGCTTGCCGACCAGCACCCGCAGCCGACCGCCCAGCTCCTCGCCGGTCGCCCTCACCCGCTCGCGCACGGCGGACAGCTCGGCGCCGGCGTCTGCGACACCGACGGCGCCGCTGACGCCCGTGGGCGCCCGGAACTCGCCGAAGACCTCGCGCAGCGTGCCGGCCCACTCCCCCGTCGTCGCGCCGGCCCGGGCCGCGACCAGCGTGGGCTTCATCAGGTTGGCGTCGGTCCGCGCGGCCTCGGCCAGCGCCGCCAGCGCCTCGGCGACCGCGGTCTCGTCGCGCTGCGCCTTCCAGGCCGCGACGGAGTCGAGGGCGGACTTCTCCGCCTCGGGGTCGGCGGCCATGATGGCGCCGTCGAGGTCGGCGGTCAGCGGGGACGGCTCGGTGGTCTCGAACCGGTTGACCCCGACGATGACCTCCTCGCCGGACTCGATGCGGGCGCGCCGGGCGGCGTGGGCGGACACCAGGTTCTGCTTCATGTAGCCCGACTCCACGGCGGCGATCGCCCCGCCCATCCCCTGGACCCGGTCGATCTCGGCCCGGGCGCCCTCGACGAGCTCGGCGACCTTGGCCTCGATGACGTGGCTGCCGGCGAAGATGTCGTCGTACTCGAGCAGGTCGGACTCGAAGGCTAGCACCTGCTGGAAGCGCAGCGACCACTGCTGGTCCCACGGCCTCGGCAGGCCGAGCGCCTCGTTCCACGCGGGCAGCTGGACGGCCCGGGCGCGGGCGTCCTTGGACAGCGTCACGCCGAGCATCTCGAGCACGATGCGCTGGACGTTGTTCTCCGGCTGCGCCTCGGTGAGACCGAGCGAGTTGACCTGCACGCCGTAGCGGAAGCGGCGCATCTTCGGGTCCTGAACCCCGTAGCGCTCCCGGGTGATCTCGTCCCACAGCTGCACGAAGGCCCGCATCTTGCAGGTCTCCTCGACGAACCGGACGCCGGCGTTGACGAAGAAGGAGATGCGACCGACGACCTTCTCGAAGTCGTCCTCGGAGACCTGGCCCGAGCTCCGCACCTGGTCGAGGACCGCGATCGCGGTGCACAGCGCGTAGGCGACCTCCTGCACGGGCGTCGCGCCGGCCTCCTGCAGGTGGTAGCTGCAGATGTTGATCGGGTTCCACTTCGGGATCTCGTGGACCGTGTAGGCGATCATGTCGGCGATCAGGCGCAGCGATGGCTCCGGCCCGAAGACGTAGGTGCCCCGGGACAGGTACTCCTTGATGATGTCGTTCTGCGTCGTGCCGGCGAGCAGGTGGGCGACCTCGTCGGGCGAGAGGTCGGGGTTCTGCTCCTCGGCGACCACCTGGTACATCGCGAGCAGCCACATGGCCGTCGCGTTGATCGTCATCGACGTGTTCATCTCGGTGAGCGGGATGTCGCGGAACAGCTTGCGCATCTCGCCCAGGTGCGGGACCGGTACGCCGACCTTGCCGACCTCGCCGCGGCTGAGCGGGCTGTCGGGGTCGTAGCCGGTCTGCGTCGGGAGGTCGAAGGCCACGCTCAGGCCGGTCTGCCCCTTGGCCAGGTTGGTGCGGTAGAGCGCGTTGGACGCCTCGGCCGTGGAGTGGCCGGCGTAGGTGCGCATCACCCAGGGCCGATCCTTGACAGGGCGGTCCGTCTCACCAGTCTCGGTCATGGTCGACAGGGTAGGGCGGCGGTTACCCGGCAGTCACCGGGCAGGACGTGTGACGGATGCCTCAGCGCCCCGCGCTGTCTGCGCGGCCTCAGGCGGTCGCGGCGACCCGCTCGACCTCGATCGCGTGGGCGAGCCGCGCCAGGTGCACCATCCGGCGCACGGCCGGGCCGGGGTTGCGGACCGTGAGGTGGTGGCCGGCGAGCCACGCGTGGCGGGTGGCGACCGCGAGGAGGCGCAGGGCCGTGAGGTCGATCGTGGACACGCCGGTCATGTCGATGACGACGTCCTCGTCGAGGACGTCGATGCACTCGTAGATGGCGTTGCGGACCTCCCACGTGCTGCGCACGTCGAAGTCCCCCTGCAGGACGAGCACGTGTGCATCCACGACGACGTCCGAGACGATGTCCATCCGGTGCTCCTCACCGGCGTCCCCCGACGCCTGGGTCGTGACCTCTGTCACTCCTACTGACGTAGTTGTACCCCGTTCGGTTGCATCGATGCCTCACCTTTTCCGGCGCGTCCCGGCGGTTAGGCTCCGCCCATGGTCAACCTGACGCGCATCTACACCCGCACCGGCGACGCCGGACGCACCCGCCTCGGCGACATGAGCGAGACCTCGAAGACCGACGCGCGCCTCGAGGCGTACGCCTGCGTCGACGAGGGCAACGCCCACATCGGCGTCGCGCTGGCCCACGGCGGCCTCGACGACGACGTCGTCGCGGTCCTCACCCGTGTGCAGAACGACCTCTTCGACGTGGGTGCCGACTTCTGCACCCCGGTCGTCGCGGACCCGGAGTACCCCCCGCTGCGGATCGAGCAGGACTACGTCGACCGTCTCGAGGCGTGGTGCGACCACTACAACGAGGACCTGCCCGCGCTGCGGTCGTTCATCCTCAACGGTGGCACCACCGCGGCGGCCCACCTGCACGTCGCGCGCACCGTCGTACGCCGTGCCGAGCGGGCCGGGTGGGCGGCCTGGGCCGAGCACGAGGACACCATGAACGTCCTCGCGATCACCTACCTCAACCGCCTCTCCGACCTGCTCTTCATCCTCGCCCGCCACGCCAACCGCGCGAACGGTGACGTGCTGTGGGTGCCCGGCGGCGAGCGCTGACCGCCATTGCCGGCGGCCTGTGGAGAGCCGCAGCCGGCTGTCGGCCCGCGGTGACACGATGAGCCCGCCATGGACATCCGCCGCGCGCTCACCGACGCCTACCTCGCCGGGTTCTTCGACCCCGGCACGCTGACGCGCGCCCGGCACTACCTCGACGCGGTCGAGGAGGTCGAGGTCGTCCACGAGACCGACAGCTCCTTGACCGCCACCGCGACGGTCCTGGGCACCGCCCCGGTCCCCTACCGGGTCCAGTTCCATGCCGAGGTCGACGACACGGCCGACTGGGTCTTCAGCGCCTGCTCGTGCCCCGTGGCGCGGATGTGCAAGCACGGCGCGGCCGTCGCGCTGACGCTGCGCTCCCCCGCGCCGGCGGTCACCGGTTCGGCCTGGCGCCACCAGCTCGGCCGGCTCACGGGCGACCTCGAGGCCCGGGCGCGCTCGACGCTGACCGGCCAGCGCCTCGGGCTCGAGCTCAGCAGGCGCCCGGCGTCACGCTGGTCCCGGGGGACGGCCGGCGAGCTCTCGATGCGTCCGGTGCGGCCCGGGGCGCGACGGGGGTGGGCGCGCAGCGGGGCGGAGTGGAGCGACATCGCCGGGCCGGTGGCGACCTCGCGCTTCGTGCCCGCGCAGGTCGACGCCCTGCGTGCCCTCCACCGCGGCCTGGTCGCGCGCCACGCCTACGTCGTGGCGGGCGCGCCCTCCGCCCTGGAGGACTACGGCGACCGCCTGGTGCCGACGCTGCGCCATGCGGTCTCCCAGGGGGTGACCCTCGTCCCCGGCGCCGGGCTCGCGTCGGTCGGCGTCGCCCCGGAGCCGGCGGAGGTCGTCGCCGACCTCGTCGAGGTCGACGACGAGCTGCGCCTCGAGGTCGCGGTGCGACTGCAGGGTCGACGCTGGCGCGCGGGCGCGGTGGTCCCCCTCGGTCGCCCGGCCACCTCGGTGGCCCTGTTCGAGGACGACGACGTGGTCCTCGCCGAGCTGTCGGAGCCGTGCCACGACGCGCTGATGGACCTCGTCCTCGACCGCGGGGGCGTGGTCGTCCCGCGTGACGAGCGCGACGCCTTCCTGGAGGCGCTCGCGCCCCTGGCGCGCAGCCTGGTGGTCGAGTCGTCCGACGGCTCGGTGGAGGTGCCGGCGCCGCCGCGCCCCCGGCTCTCGCTGACGGTCACCTGGCAGTCGTCGTCCTCGGCCGCCCTGCGCTGGCAGTGGGTCTACGGTGACCGGCGCTGCGACGTCGACGCGACCGACCCGCTCGACGGCCTGCGAGACCCCGCGGTCGAGCGCTCGGTCCTCGCCACGTTGCCCGACTCGCTCGCCCCTTCCGGTGCGACGACCGGGACCGTGCCGGACTCGGTGTCCGGGGGCGACGCCCTCGCGTTCGCCCTGCACGAGCTCCCGCACCTGCGCACCCTCCCCGACCTCGACGTCGACGAGCGCACGCCTCCCGACTTCCGTGAGTCGACCGAGGACCCCGAGATCGCCTTCGTGCTCGCTGACGCCCAGCCCGACCACACCGACTGGCTCGACCTGGAGGTACGGGTGAGCGTCGACGGCGAGCAGGTGCCGCTGCCCGACGTGCTGGCGGCGCTCACGCACGAGGAGGAGTTCCTGGTGCTGCCCAGCGGCCTCTACGTCACGCTCGACCGGCCCGAGTTCGCCCGGCTGCACGAGCTGGTGGCCCTGGCGGCCCAGCTGCGCGAGTCGGAGGCCGACCGCCTCAGCGTGGGCTCCCACGACGTGGCCGTGTGGGCCGAGCTGGCCGACCTCGGGGTCGTCGACGAGCGGGCTGCGGCGTGGGTCGAGCGGGCGACCGCCCTGCGCGCCGTCACCGACCTGCCGCGCCCCGACCCGCCGCCGGGCCTGACCACCGAGCTCCGCCCCTACCAGCGCGACGGCTTCTGGTGGCTGGCCTTCCTGCACGACCACGGACTCGGCGGCATCCTCGCCGACGACATGGGCCTCGGGAAGACGCTGCAGGTGCTCGCGCTCGTCGAGCACGTACGGTCCTCCGGGCTCGAGGCGCCCTTCCTCGTGGTCGCTCCGACGAGCGTGGTCACGGCGTGGCGCCAGCAGGCGGTCACCCACGCGCCGGGCCTGCGCGTGGGCGTCGTACGCCGTCGCACCGACGACGTGGCGCGGACCGCCGCGACCCACGACGTGGTGGTCACCACCTACGCCATGCTGCGCCTCGAGCACGAGCAGTTCGCCGCACGACGGTGGAGCGGACTGGTGCTCGACGAGGCGCAGCAGGTCAAGAACCACCTCGGCAAGACCTACGCCGCCGTCCGCTCGATCGACTCCGACTTCCGCCTCGCCGTCACCGGCACCCCCTTCGAGAACCGGCTGATGGAGCTCTGGGCGCTGCTCTCGATCACCGCGCCCGGCCTCTACCCCACCTCGCGGCGCTTCCGCGACGTCGTGGTCGGACCGGTCGAGAAGGACGGCGACGAAGCGTCGCTCCGGCGCTTCCGCACCCGCATCCGTCCCTTCGTGCTCCGGCGCACCAAGGACCTCGTCGCCGCCGACCTGCCGCCCAAGCAGGAGCAGGTCCTCGAGGTCGAGCTCGAGCCGCGGCACCGCCGGATCTACGACACCCACCTCGCCAAGGAGCGCCAGAAGATCCTGGGACTCGTGGACGACTTCGACCGCAACCGGATGGCGATCTTCGGTGCGCTCACCCGCCTGCGGCAGCTCGCCCTCGACCCCGCGCTCGTCGACCCCGCCCACGACCGGGTCGGCTCGGCGAAGACCCAGCTGCTCGCCGAGCACCTCGTCGAGATCACCGCCGAGGGCCACCGCTCGCTGGTGTTCAGCACGTTCACCTCCTATCTGCGCCGGGTGCGCGACCGGCTCACCGAGGAGGGCGTCGCGACCGTCTACCTCGACGGCTCGACGCGCGACCGCGAGGAGGTCATCGAGGCCTTCCGTCGCGGCGAGGCGCCGGTGTTCCTGATCAGCCTCAAGGCGGGCGGCACCGGCCTGACCCTCACCGAGGCCGACTACGTCTTCCTGCTCGACCCGTGGTGGAACCCCGCCGCCGAGGCGCAGGCGGTGGACCGCGCGCACCGGATCGGGCAGGACAAGCACGTCCTCGTCTACCGCATGGTGGCCACCGACACCATCGAGGAGAAGGTGACGGCCCTCAAGGCCCGCAAGGCCGAGCTGTTCGCCAAGGTGGTCGACGGCGGCGGCGCGACGTCGACCGGCATCACCGCCGACGACATCCGCGGACTGTTCGAGGACTGAACCCGCGCGCCTTTCGCTCGCATGCGCCTGCGCGGACGACCGCCTCGAGGCGACAATGCTCCGGACCGTCGCCCACACGCTCCGAGGAGAGACGTGCCCCTGCAGAGCTCCATCCCCGCACCGCCGCCGGCGCTGGCCACGATGACGAGCTTCGAGGACGCCTCCCGCCTGGTCCTCGACCACCTGCAGGCCCACGTGCCGATGGGATTCTGGACCGTGTCGCGGGTGATCGACGGTCGACAGGTCTACCTCGACGTAACCCCCGACAACGCGTTCGGGCTCGACGTGGGCGACGGGCCTGCCTGGGAGGACTCCCTGTGCCACGCGATGTGGGTCACCGGGGCTCCCAGCGTCGCTCCCGACATCACCCGCGTCCCGGCCTACTCCGGCAACAGCGCGGCGCGGGCCCTCGACGTCACCAGCTACGTCGGGATCCCCGTCTACAACAGCGACCAGACGCTCTTCGGCACGATCTGCGGCATCGACCCGGAGGCCCGACCCGAGTCCTTCACCGAGCTCACCCCGCTGCTGGAACTGCTCGGCCAGCTGCTGAGCGTGGTGCGCAACCTTGACGGCCGCACCGTCTCGCTGGCCCGGCGCCTGGAGCAGACCCTGCTGGAGTCGGAGACCGACCCGCTGACCGGGCTGCGCAACCGGCGCTCCTGGCACCGCGCGCTGTCGACCGAGGAGGCCCGCCACCACCGGCTCGGTGACCACGCGAGCATCGTGATGATCGACCTCGACGGCCTCAAGCAGGTCAACGACGGCCAGGGCCACGCAGCCGGCGACGCCATGCTGCGCCGGGCGGCCGGCGTGGTGCGCGGGTCGTCGCGACAGACCGATGTGGTGGCCAGGCTGGGTGGCGACGAGTTCGCCGTCCTGTGCCCACAGACCACCGCCTCCCAGGTCGCCGTCTACGCCGACCGGATCCGCACCGAGCTGGCTGCTGCCGGCCTCTCGGCGGGGGTCGGCGTCGCCACGCTCGACCGGACGGGCACGATCGCCGAGACCGAGGCCGCTGCCGACGCTGCGATGTACGTCGACAAGCGGCGACGCCGCGCCTGCTAGGCCACCCGCTCGGACTCGCCGACCCGCTGCTCACGGGCCGCCGGCACGACCAGCGCCGCGGGCATCAGGAGCACGGCGACCACGAGCAGGGCCTTGAGCGTGCCGACCTCGTCGCCGACGAAGCCGAGGAGCGGCGGGCCGGCGAGGAACGCCGCGTAGCCGATGGTCGACACGACGCTGACCCGCGACGCCGCCCGGACCGGGTCGTCGGCGGCGGCACTCATGCCGACGGGGAAGCCGAGCGAGGCGCCCACGCCCCAGAGCACGATGCCGACCACGACCAGCGCTGGCTGGTCGGCGAGGACGATCAGCAGGACGCCGGCGCCGGCGAGCACCATGGTGCCCCACAGCACGACCACGCGCCCGAACCTGTCGATCAGGCCGGTGCCGGCAAAGCGGCCCGCGGTCATCGCCAGCACGAAGACGGCGAACCCGGCCACCCCGACGGCGTGCGAGACGTCGTGCCCGTCGACCAGCGCGACGGCGAGCCAGTCGTTGGCCGTGCCCTCGGTCATCGCCAGGGCCAGCACCATCACGCCGATGAGCAGCGTGCGCGGCTCGAGCCACGCACGGGCCGCGGAGGAGGCGGTCTGCTCGTGCCGCTCCGCGACCGGCAGGAAGGACGGCGAGGAGCGCCAGACCAGCACGATGGCGAGCACCACCACGCCCACGAGGTGGACGACGGCGGGCACGTCGAGCTCGATCAGCAGCGCGCCACCCAGGGCGCCGACCACCGTGCCGCCGCTGAAGCCGGCGTGGAAGCGCGGCATGATCGTGCGCCGGAGGCCGCGCTCGACCTCGGCCCCCTCGACGTTCATCGCCACGTCCCACACGCCGATGCCCAGCCCGTAGACGAAGAGACCGGCGACGGTCAGCGGCAGCACGTGGCCCAGCCCGAGAGCGGCGGTGGCCATCCCGAGCGTGGCCGCGACCGTCCCCAGCCGCACGATGCGGACGGTGCCGAGGGCGTTGATGGCGGCGCCGGTGGTCGGCAGCGCCAGCACCGAACCCACCGCGATGGCGAGGAGGACGAGGCCGAGCTGACCGTTGGTGAGGTCGAAGCTGGAGCGCACCTCGGGGATGCGGGAGACCCAGCTGGCGAAGACCAGGCCGTTGAGGAAGAACGTCAGCCCCACGGCGTTGCGGGCGGCGGTCAGGGTCGGCACGGTGCTGCTCCTCGGTGCGGGCGGAACGACTCGAACGGGTGCGGGTGGGCGGCTCGACGGCCCGGCACCACGCCCGGCGGGCTAGCGCCTGTTCCAGTCGGTGCCGGGCGGGCCGGCCTCGAGCCAGGACTGGAAGCCGGTGAGGGACGCCTCGCTCATCGCGATCTCCAGCGGCTCGCCGTCGTAGTGGCACGAGGCCACGACGTGACCGTCGTAGAGCGACAGCTCCTCGGCCCCGGCCGGCGAGCGGCGCCCGGCGTAGTCGAGCAGGTCACGAGCCCACACCCGCTTGGGGCGCGGGGACAGGGAGAAGATGCGGAACCACTCCAGCGACTGCCCGGAGTAGCGCCCGATGCCGAGCAGCCAGCCGCGCCCGGGGTGCTCGGTGCGCACCCGGTAGCTGAGCTCGAAGGTGCCGCCGTGGCGCGCCAGCAGACGGCGCCGGACGATGAGGGCGACGCCGTAGAGCAGGGCGAGGAGCAGGCACAGCCCGACGATGTCGAGCGCCCATTCCCAGACCGGCATCCACACCCCTCGAACGCAGTGAGCGCACGAACCCTGCGGTTCGTGCGCTCACCCTAGCGGTCGGTCCGGAGCCCTCGTCAGGAGGCCCGCTCCACGGCCCGGATCCGGGCCTCGGCGCGTCGTACGGCCTCCTGGGCCGCGTCGTCGTTCTCGCCCGACGCCTTCGCCCGCTCGAGGTCCTGGCGTGCCTTCTCCAGGTCGATCTCGTGGGACATCTCGGCGCGCTCGGCGAGGATCGAGACGCGGTTGTCGGCGACCGAGAGGAACCCGGCGTCGACGGCCGCGATCCAGGTCTCGCCCTCTGCCGTCTGCACGTCCACGACGCCCTCGATGATCGAGGACAGCAGCGGCGCGTGGTTGGGCAGGATGCCGACGTCACCCTCGGTGGTGCGGGCGATGACCATGGTGGCCTGGCCCGACCAGACGAGCCGGTCGGCGGCGACCAGCTCGACCTGGAGGACCTTGTCGGACGACTCCGCCATCAGAGGCTCTTCTGGATCTCGGCCCACTTCTGCTCGACGTCGTCCAGACCGCCGCACATGAAGAAGGCCTGCTCGGCCACGTGGTCGTACTCGCCGTCAGCGATCTTGTTGAACGCCTCGATGGTGTCGGCCACCGGGACGGTCGAACCCTCGATGCCGGTGAACTGCTTGGCGACGTAGGTGTTCTGCGACAGGAAGCGCTGGATGCGGCGGGCCCGGGACACGATGATCTTGTCCTCCTCGGAGAGCTCGTCGACACCGAGGATCGCGATGATGTCCTGCAGCTCCTTGTTGCGCTGGAGGATCTGCTTGATCCGGACGGCGCAGCGGTAGTGGTCCTCACCGATGTACTGCGGGTCGAGGATCCGCGAGGTCGACGTCAGCGGGTCCACGGCCGGGTAGATGCCGAGCGAGGCGATCTCTCGCGACAGCTCGGTGGTCGCGTCGAGGTGCGCGAAGGTCGTGGCCGGAGCCGGGTCGGTGTAGTCGTCGGCGGGGACGTAGATCGCCTGCAGCGAGGTGATCGAGTGACCACGCGTCGAGGTGATGCGCTCCTGGAGCTGACCCATCTCGTCGGCCAGGTTGGGCTGGTAGCCCACCGCGGACGGCATGCGGCCGAGCAGCGTGGAGACCTCGGAACCGGCCTGGGTGAAGCGGAAGATGTTGTCGATGAAGAGCAGCACGTCCTGCTTCTGCACGTCGCGGAAGTACTCCGCCATCGTCAGGGCCGACAGGGCGACACGCAGGCGGGTGCCCGGCGGCTCGTCCATCTGACCGAAGACGAGGGCGGTCTGGCCGAGGACGCCGGCCTCCTCCATCTCGACGATGAGGTCGTTGCCCTCACGGGTGCGCTCACCGACACCGGCGAACACCGACACACCACCGTGGTCCTTGGCGACTCGCGCGATCATCTCCTGGATGAGCACGGTCTTGCCGACGCCGGCACCACCGAACAGGCCGATCTTGCCGCCCTGCACGTAGGGGGTCAGCAGGTCGATGACCTTGATGCCCGTCTCGAACATCTGGGTCTTGGACTCGAGCTGGTCGAAGGCCGGGGCCTTGCGGTGGATGCCCCAGCGCTCGGCGGGCTCGAAGGTCTCGCCCTCGGCGAGGTTGAGCACGTCGCCCGTGGTGTTGAACACCTTGCCGAGCGTCGCGTCGCCCACGGGGACCGTGATCGACGCGCCGGTGTCGGTGACCTGGCCACCGCGGACGAGGCCGTCGGTCGGCTTCATCGAGATCGCGCGGACCATGCCGTCACCGATGTGCTGGGCGACCTCGAGGATGATCGACTTGGTCTCGCCGCTCAGCTGGAAGTCGCAGGTCAGGGCGTTGTAGATGGGGGGCATCGAGTCGGTCGGGAACTCGATGTCCACGACGGGGCCGATGACCCGGGCGATGCGGCCGACAGCGCCGGCCCCGCCCTGGGTGGTCGTCTCTTCAACAGTGGCAGTCATGTTCACTCACTCCCGGCTTGTGCGTCGGCAAGGGCGTTGACGCCACCGACGATCTCGCTGATCTCTTGGGTAATGCCAGCCTGGCGGGCCTGGTTGGCGATGCGCTTGTACTTCTTGATGAGCTCGTCGGCGTTGTCCGTGGCGGACTTCATCGCCTTCTGGCGAGCGGCCAGCTCGGAGGCGGCCGCTTGCAGCAGGGCGAAGAAGATCCGGCTCTGGACGTAGCGCGGGAGCAGGGAGTCGAGCACCTCCGAGGGGGACGGCTCGAACTCGTAGAGCGGCAGCAGGTCAGCCTTGTCGGGCGCCTCGGTGCCCTCGACGACCTCCAGCGGCAGCAGGCGTACGGCCGTCGGCTCCTGGCTCAGCATCGAGCGGAACCGCGTGTAGACCACGTGGACCTCGTCGACCGCGTGGCCCTCGTCGCCGGTCTCGGCGAGGAACGCCTCGATCAGCGTCGCGCCGATCTCGGCAGCCACGTCGTAGGTCGGCTGGTCGGAGAAGCCCGTCCAGGCCTGGACCACCGCGCGCTGGCGGAACTTGAAGTAGGCCTCGCCCTTGCGACCGCTGGTGTAGAGGTCGACGTCCTTGCCCTCGCCCTTGAGCTTCTCGACGAGGCGCTCGGCCTCCTTGATCACGCTCGAGGAGTAGGCGCCGGCCAGACCGCGGTCGGAGGTGATGATGAGGACTGCGGCCTTCTTCGGGTCCTCCGGCTCCAGCGTCAGCGCGTGGTCGACGTTGGAGAACGTCGCCACGGCCGACACCGCGCGGGTGAGCTCGCGGGCGTACGGCGCTGCCGCCTGGGCCCGCTGCTGCGCCTTGATGATGCGGGACGCCGCGATGAGCTCCATGGCACGCGTGATCTTCTTCATCGACTCCGTCGACCTGATCCGCGCGCGGTACTCGCGTACCGAGAGAGCCATCGTCAGCCCCGCTTCTGCTTGACGATCTGCTCCTGCTCGACGTCCTCGTCCTCGAGGGCGACGTGCTCTTCCTTGCCGGCCTTGATGCTCTGGCCGTCGGAGGTCTCGAACTGGTCGAGGAAGGAGTCGTAGGCAGATGCCAGCTGGTCCTCGGTGGAGTCCTCGAACTTCAGGGACTCCCGGATGCCGGCGAGGATGCCCTCGTGGCTGCGGCGCAGGTAGTCGAGGAACTCGTTCTCGAAGCGCAGCACGTCGTCGGTCGGGACCTTGTCGAGGCGACCCGACGTGCCGGTCCACAGCGAGACGGTCATCTCCTCGACCGGGTACGGCGAGTACTGCGGCTGCTTGAGCAGGGCCATCAGGCGCTGACCGCGGTCGAGCTGCTGGCGCGAGGCCGCGTCGAGGTCGGAGGCGAACATCGCGAAGGCCTCCATGGCGCGGAACTGCGCCAGGTCGACCTTGAGCGAGCCGGTGACCGCCTTCATGGCCTTGGTCATCGCCGAGCCACCCACGCGCGAGACCGAGACACCCACGTCGATGGCGGGGCGCTGGTTGGCCGCGAACAGGTCGGACTGGAGGAAGATCTGACCGTCGGTGATCGAGATGACGTTGGTCGGGATGAAGGCCGAGACGTCGTTGGCCTTCGTCTCGATGATCGGCAGACCGGTCATCGAGCCCTTGCCCATGTCGTCGGACAGCTTCGCGCAACGCTCGAGGAGCCGGCTGTGCAGGTAGAACACGTCGCCGGGGTAGGCCTCGCGGCCCGGCGGGCGACGCAGCAGCAGCGACACCGCGCGGTAGGCCTCGGCCTGCTTGGTCAGGTCGTCGAAGACGATCAGGACGTGCTTGCCGTCGTACATCCAGTGCTGGCCGATGGCCGAGCCGGTGTAGGGCGCGAGGTACTTGAAGCCCGCGGAGTCCGACGCCGGCGAGGCGACGATGGTGGTGTACTCCAGCGCGCCCGCCTCCTCGAGGGCGCCACGCACGGAGGCGATGGTCGAGCCCTTCTGGCCGATGGCGACGTAGATGCAGCGCACCTGCTTGTCCGGGTCACCGGACTCCCAGTTGGCCTTCTGGTTGATGATCGTGTCGATCGCGATCGTGGTCTTGCCGGTCGCGCGGTCACCGATGATCAGCTGGCGCTGGCCACGGCCGATCGGCGTGAGGGAGTCGATGGCCTTGATGCCGGTGGCCAGGGGCTCGTGCACGGACTTGCGCACCATCACGCCGGGAGCCTGCAGCTCGAGGGCGCGGCGCTCGTCGGACGCGATCTCGCCGAGGCCGTCGATCGGGGTGCCGAGCGGGTCGACCACGCGGCCGAGGTAGCCCTCGCCCACGGGGACCGAGAGGATCTCGCCCGTGCGACGCACGGTCTGGCCCTCCTCGATCTTGTCGAAGTCACCCAGGACCACGACGCCGACCTCGCGGGTGTCGAGGTTGAGGGCGAGGCCGAGCGTGCCGTCCTCGAACTCGAGCAGCTCGTTGGCCATCACCGACGGCAGGCCGGAGACACGGGCGATGCCGTCCGCGGCCTCGGCCACGGTGCCGACCTCTTCCTTGGTCGCCGACTCGGGCTTGTAGTCCGACACGAAGCGCTGAAGAGCGTCGCGGATCTCGTCCGGACGGATGGACAGCTCCGTCATTTCATCTCACCTGTTCTCTGGTCTGCTCGAAAGTTTGTGGATGTCACTGGTCAGCCGGCGAGCCTGCGCCCGGCCTCGTCGAGGCGGGAGGAGACGGTGCCGTCGATGACGTCGTCGCCGATCTCGACGCGGATGCCACCGATGACCTCCGGGTCGACGATGACGTTGAGGTGCACCTCGCGACCATAGGTGCGCGCAAGGGCGGCGGCCAGCCGGTCACGCTCGGGCTGGCCGAGCGGCTGGGCCACGCGCACGGTCGCGACCCCCTGCCCGCGGACCTCCGCAGCCACCTTCTGGTAGCTGGCAAGGGCCACCGTCACGGTGCGGTGGCTCCCCGACAGCGACTGCCGCACGAGGGCCACGGTCGCGGGGAGGACCTTGTCGCCGAGCAGGCCGCTGATGAGGGCCGACTTGTCGTCGCGGCTGCGAGCCGGGTCGGACAGCGCGTCACGCAGGTCCGGGTTGGCCTGGACGAGCCGACCCACCGCGAAGATCTCGTCCTCGAGGCGGGCGACGTCGCCGCCGGTCGACCGGACGGCCGCCACGACCCCCAGCTCCTCGAGCGCGTCGGGCAGGTCGCGCCCCGCGCTCCAGCGCTGGGAGACCGCGGTGGTCACCACGTCGAGCGCCTCTGTCGAGACCTTGCCGGCCAGCACTCCGCGCAGGAGGTCGGCCTTGGCCGCGCCGGGGATCGACGCGTCGGTCGCGACGCGTCGCAGGCCCGGCTCGGAACGGACCAGGTCGGAGATCCCGAACAGGTCCTGAGCCACCTTGCCCAGGTCGCCGGAGGCCGGAAGGGCCTCGGCGGCTGCGGCGTAGGCGTCCGCGGACGCTCCTCGCATCATCAGTTGACGCTCCCCGAGGTGGTGCCGTTCTGCGTCTCGAGCTCGGAGAGGAAGCGGTCGACCACGCGGCTCTGGCGAGCCTCGTCGTCGAGGCTCTCTCCCACGATGCGACCGGCCAGGCCGGTCGCGAGCGCGCCGACCTCGGCGCGGAGCGAGGTGACCGCCTGCTGGCGCTCCGCCTCGATCTGCGTCTTGCCGTGCTCGACGATGCGGGTGGACTCGGCCTGGGCCTGCTCCCGCATCTCGGCGATGATCCCGGCGCCCTGCTCGCGTGCCTCCTCACGGATGCGCGCGGCCTCGTGCCGGGCGTCGGCGAGCTGCTTCTCGAGCTCGGCGAGCTTGGCGTCGGCCTCGGCCTGCTTGGACTCGGCCGCACTGAGTCCACCCTCGATCGCCTGCGTGCGCTCGGCGAACGTCTTCTCGAAGCTCGGCACGACGAACTTGCGCATGAGCACATAGAGGATCGCGAAGACGATCAGGGCGAGGATGACCTCTGACCAGACCGGCAGAACCGGACTGTGGGTCTCCCCCTCCGCCGCCGCCAGGACGATGTGGTCCATGAGTCGAACTCCTACGGTCTAGAGCTGGGTGCGGTGGTCGTCAGAGAGGCAGGACGAACGCGAGCGCGACGGTGATGATGAAGAGCGCCTCGGCGAGAACGAAGCCAAGGATGGCGATCGACTGCAGACGGCTCTGGGCCTCGGGCTGGCGCGCGACACCGGAGATGAACGCGGCGAAGATCAGGCCGATACCGACACCGGGACCGATGGCGGACAGGCCGAGACCGACCAGGTTGATGGAGCCTTCCACGGCTTTTCCTTTCGTCGGCGACGCGTCTCTCGCGCCGCTGTTTGGCGAAACTTGTGGGGTGGTGCGGATCAGTGCTCGTCGGCGAGGGCCTCGCCGATGTACATCGAGCTCAGGAGGGTGAAGACGTAGGCCTGGAGGAACATGACCAGCATCTCCAGGAAGCTGACGCCGATGCCGAGCCCGAAGGACAGCACGCCGACAGCGCCGTAGAGGATGTTGCCACTCGCGAGGAGGGCGGCACCGCCGGTGGCGAACAGGATCAGCAGCAGGTGGCCGGCGAACATGTTGCCGAACAGACGCAGCGTGAGCGTGAACGGGCGGATGATGATGTTGGAGAAGAACTCCAGCGGCACGAGCAGCAGCAGGATCGGGCCCTTGACGCCGCTGGGCATCGTGGCGTGCTTGAGGTAGCCGAGCGCTCCGTGCTTCCAGATGCCGGCGCCGATGTAGAGGAGCCAGCTCATCAGCGCGAGCGGCACGATGAAGCCGATGCGCGAGAAGCTCGGGAACTGCAGGAACGGGATCACGCCGTAGTAGTTGTTCACCAGGATGAAGGTGAACAGCGTGAAGAGGTAGGGCACGAACTTCATGTAGTGCTCGCTGCCGATGTTGTCGCGAGCCATGTTGTTGCGCACGAAGCCGTAGATCATCTCGCCGGCGAACTGCACGCGTCCCGGCACGAGCGAGGCGTTGCGCGTGGCGGCGTAGAAGAAGCCGAAGATCAGCACGGCCGACAGCGCGAGCAGCAGCATCGGCTTCGTGACGTCACCGAAGATCGGGGGCAGCTCGAAGCTCCCGGGGCCGGGGGCCTGGAATCCCGAACCGCCCTCTGCCGCGACAGGCTGGCTGATGCTCACTCCGACTCCTCGTTGCTCGTCTTGTTGCTCGTCGTGCTGCTCGTGGTGCTGACCTGCGCCTGCTCCGCGGCGGTCTGCCGCCGGAGCTGCACGATCATCATGTACGTGCCAAGTCCGCCGCCCAGCAGGACTCCCGCCGCCACCAGGAAGCGGGTGCCCAGCCACTGGTCCAGGAGCCAACCGACCGCTCCGTAGAACAGCACCCCGGCCACCAGGTAGCTGGGAACGCTGCTGCGTGGCGGCTGGGAGGTCGTGGCACCGGACTCGGCCATGGCGCTGCGGACTTTAGCAGTCGTGGCAGTCATGACTCACCCCCGGGCGGGAGGTCGAAGTAGGGGGCCCGCTCGCGAGCGGTCAGCACGAGGTGGGCGGCCGTCCACACCAGCGTGGCGAGCACCATCCCCGCGGCCAACCAGCCGCGCGCCTGGTCGCTGGAGAAGGCGTCGCCGCGCGTGATCGCGAGGAAGACCAGCAGCACGATCGCGAGCTGGGTCGCGTAGGTGACGAGTGCGACCAACAGGGACGCCGTGGGCATCGCGCTCGCGACGACGTGCAGCGACAGCGTGCCGAAGGACACTACGACGACCACCAGCGCGGCGCCGACCGCGGCTGCTCCGGCCGCCTCCGCGCCGTGCACGACGACGGCGAGGGCCACGAGGAGAGCGCCGGCGAGCGCCGTGAGGGCGGCTGCGCGGACGACGACCCGGACGCCCGGCACGAGGCTGCTGCGGCGGGTGATCGCGCGGCTCTCGGTCGTCATTTCGGCGGCCTGTCTGGTCTCGGCGGTCGGTGCGTGACTGCTCGTGAAAACTATCACAAGGTCGTCGGACCGCCGCAATTCAGGAGCCCGGGACGGCCTCGTCCGTGCGCTCCTCGGCACGCCCCTCGGGGCCGGCGTTCTCGGAGAGCCCGGTGTCCCCCAGCCCCGTCTTGCGCGGGCGGTGGACCTTGGGCAGCACGAAGGTAAGCGCCACGCTCAGCACGATCATCGAGCCGACGCTCCACCACACCAGGGGGTCGTCGAACAGGCTGACCAGGACGGCTCCGGTCGCGATCGTGAAGGCCCACGTCCACATGATCAGCACCGCACGTCGCTGGGAGTGGCCGATCTCGAGGAGGCGGTGGTGCAGGTGCTGCTTGTCGGCGCTCATCGGCGAGCGGCCCGCGCGGGTGCGTCGTACGACGGCCAGCACGAGGTCGACGATCGGCACCATCAGCAGCGAGATCGGCAGCAGCACCGGCAGCACGGTCACGAAGAGGCTGTTGCCCGTCGTCTCCGGCATGCCGACGAACTGACCGGTCAGGGTCAGCGCGCTCGCGGACAGCACCAGCCCGATCAGCATCGAGCCGGAGTCGCCCATGAAGAGACGGGCGGGATGGAAGTTGTGCGGGAGGAAGCCCGCGCACGCCCCCGCCAGGGCCGCGCTCAGCAGGGCGCCGGTCGTGGCGAGCGTCAGGTTGGTCTGCGCGGAGGCGAAGTAGCAGTAGAGGAAGAACGCCGCCGCACCGATGCCCACCACGCCCGCGGCGAGGCCGTCGAGCCCGTCGACGAAGTTGACGGCGTTCATCGTGCCGATCACCACGACCAGGGTCAGCACCGCACCCTGAACGTCGTCGAGGGAGAACTGCGTGCCGTCGGCGGCCGGGAAGTAGTAGAAGCGCACCCCCTGGGTGACCAGCAGGCCGGCGGCGAGGACCTGCCCGCCCAGCTTGGTCAGCGCGTCGAGGTCGAAGATGTCGTCGATCACCCCGACCGCGCACACCAGGGCCCCCGCCAGGAGCACGGCACCGGCGTCGGGGAGGACGAACTCCTCGCTCGTGGACAGGAACGGCAGGTGCCGGGCGACGAGGTAGGCGGCGTAGAGGCCGCCGAGCATGGCCAGGCCGCCGAGGTAGGGGATCGGCTCGGCGTGCACGTCGCGGTCGCGGACGGGGGCGACGGCACCCGTGCGCAGCGCGATCTCCCGCGCGA
This sequence comes from uncultured Nocardioides sp., assembly GCF_947488025.1. GTDB lineage: Bacteria > Actinomycetota > Actinomycetes > Propionibacteriales > Nocardioidaceae > Nocardioides. The sequence continues at coordinate 178,116 of NZ_CANKYS010000005.1, forward strand.
CGACCGTGAGGAGGTAGGTCACCGAGAGGGCGACCAGGAAGACGAGGAGGTACTCCCGCATCCGGCCTAGCCCCGGTCTTCGAGCACGACCCCGTGCTCCTCGATCGCAGCGTTGAGCTGGTCGAGGGACAGCGCGCCCGTCCGCAGCACCCGTCCCTCGGGGACGGTGACGTCGATGATGGTCGAGGCCTCGCCGCCCGGGGACGCCCCGGCGTCGACGATGACCGCGACGGCGTCGCCGAGCATCTCCTCGGCCTGGTCGGCGTCGGTCGCGGCGGGTCGGCCCGTGAGGTTGGCCGAGCTGACGGCCAGCGGCCCCGTGCGCTCGAGGACGGCCAGCGCCACCTCGTCGTCGGGCATCCGCACCGCGACGGTGCCGCGGGTCTCGCCGAGGTCCCACATGAGCGAGCCCTGCTGCCGGCACACGAGCGTGAGCGGACCGGGCCAGAACTCCTCGACGAGGGTGCGCGCCCACGGCGGCACGCTCTCCGCGAGCGCGTCGAGGGTGGTCGCGGCCGAGACGAGCACCGGCGGCGGCATCTCGCGACCGCGACCCTTGGCCTGCAGGAGGCGTCGTACGGCGTCGTGGGAGAACGCGTCGGCGGCGATGCCGTAGACGGTGTCGGTGGGGATGACCACCAGGTCTCCCCGTCGTACGGCGCCGGCCGCGGCGCTCACCGCCGCCTCCCGCTCCTCCTCGGTCGAGGTCGCAAGCCTGTCCACGTCGCTCATCGTGCCAGTCGCGCGGTCAGGTAGCGCGGTCGACCCGCGAGGTCGGGGTGGTCGGCCACGTCGAGCCAGCGGCCCGACGCCGCGAAGACACCCGGAGCGGCCGCGCCCTGGACGTCGGCGTGCTCGGCGCCCACCACTCCCCCGGGTCGCAGCAGCAGGGCGGCGCGACGCTCGAGGACGCGCATCGCGTCGAGCCCGTCGTCGCCGGAGAAGAGCGCGAGGTGGGGGTCGTGGTCGCGCGCCTCGACGGCGACCGACTCCCACGCCTCGAGCGGGATGTAGGGCGGGTTGCACACGACGACGTCCACCGCGCCGGCCAGGTCGTCGAAGGCGGTGGCCATGTCGCCGGGTCGCAGGTCGACGCCGGTGCCGGCGAGGTTGCGCTCGGCCCAGGCGAACGCCTGCTCGTCGAGCTCGACCGCGTGGACGTCCGCGTCCGGGACCTCGTCGGCGACCGCCCGGGCGATCGCCCCCGAGCCCGTGCACAGGTCGACGACCACGGGCGCCCGCTCCCCCTCGACCAGCGCCGCGACGAGCTGCGCCTGCTCGATCGCCCACCCGGCCAGCAGCTCGGTCTCGGGGCGTGGCACGAACACGCCGGGGCCGACGGCGAGCTCGACGTGGCGGAAGGCGGCGGTGCCGACCAGGTGCTGGAGCGGCTCGCGGGCCGCGCGGCGGGCCACCAGGGCGTCGTACCGCTCGCGCTGGCCGGCGTCGACGTCGTCGACCAGCAGCAGCCGGCCGAGCCCGACGTCGAGGACGTGGGCGAGCAGGAGCTCGGCATCACGCTCGGGTGAGGCCACGCCGGCCTCGCGCAGCCGCGCCGCGGCGGAGCGGCGCAGGTCGCGGGCGCCGCTCACCGGGGTGGTCACGACTCGAGGGCCGCGAGCCGGGCGGCCATGTCGGTCTCCACGCACGAGTCGAGCACCGGCTGCAGGTCGCCGTCGAGCACCTGGTCGAGGTTGTAGGACTTGTAGCCGGTGCGGTGGTCGGAGATGCGGTTCTCCGGGTAGTTGTAGGTGCGGATGCGCTCGGAGCGGTCGACCGTGCGCACCTGCGAGCGCCGCGCGTCGCTCGCCTCCGCGTCGGCGGCGTCCTGGGCGGCCTGCAGCAGCCGCGAGCGCAGGATCCGCATCGCGGACTCCTTGTTCTGCAGCTGGCTCTTCTCGTTCTGGCAGCTCGCGACGATGCCGGTGGGCACGTGGGTGATCCGCACGGCCGAGTCGGTGGTGTTGACGCTCTGGCCACCGGGACCGCTGGAGCGGTAGACGTCGATGCGCAGGTCGTTGTCGTCGATGGTCACGTCGATCGGCTCCGCCTCGGGCGACACCAGGACACCCGCCGCCGACGTGTGCACGCGGCCCTGCGACTCGGTGACCGGCACCCGCTGGACGCGGTGCACGCCTCCCTCGAACTTCAGCAGGGCGTACGGCGCCTGGCCGGGCTCGACCGTCCCGCGGGCCTTCACGGCCGCGGTGACCGACTTGTAGCCGCCGAGGTCGGACTCGGTGGCGTCGAGGAGCTCGACGCTCCAGCCTCGCGTCTCGGCGTAGCGGGAGTACATCCGCAGCAGGTCGCCGGCGAAGAGCGCGGACTCCTCGCCGCCCTCCCCCGACTTGATCTCCAGGAGGGCATCCTTGCCGTCGGACGGGTCGCGCGGCACGAGCAGCCGCCGCAGCCGCTCCTCGGCGGTTCCCCGACGTACGGCGAGGTCGTCGGCCTCCTGCGCGAAGGCGGGGTCGTCGGAGGCGAGCTCGCGCGCCGCCTCGATGTCGTCGCCCAGCCGGAGCCACTCCTGCCAGGTCGTCACGACGGCCGTCAGCTCGGCGTAGCGCTGGTTGAGCCGCTTGGCCAGGCGCTGGTCGGCGTGGGTCTCGGGGAGCGCGAGGCGTCGCTCGAGGTCGGCGTGCTCCTCGCGCATGCCGTCGACGGCTTCGAACAACGGTGGCTCCTCGGGATCGGCTGGACAGACGACAAGGCGCCGGCCACCCGCGGTGAGCGGGCGACCGGCGCCTGGCGTGGACTACTTCGTGTCGGCCGTCTCGGCCTGGGCCGGGGCCTTCTTGGCGTAGCGGGCCTCGAAGCGGGCGACGCGGCCGCCGGTGTCGAGGATCTTCTGCTTGCCGGTGTAGAACGGGTGGCACTGCGAGCAGACGTCGGCGTGGATCGAGCCGGAGGTCGCGGTGCTGCGGGTCGTGAACTTCGCGCCGCAGGTGCAGGTCACCTGGGTCTCGACGTACTCGGGGTGGGTGTCCTTCTTCATGATGTCCTCTCGAATTGCTCCGGGTCGCCCGCGTGGATGCGTAGTGACGTGAACCGGAGCCGGCGCACAAGTGTGCCACCGGTGTGAACAACGGCGCCAATCCGTGGATTCCCGCTCGGGAACCCGCGGATCAGCGGGTGCCGACGACCTTCGTCACGGCCTGCGGGGAGTCGGCGGCGGCGAGCTGCTTGCGCAGGTCGCCGACGACCGCGCCCTCGGCCGGGGCGAGCAACTTCTCCTCGTGCCGGGTGCCCGAGGCCGCCACGTCGACCGCGGGCACGATGCCCTTGGCCGCGCGCTCCGCGCTGAGCACCAGCTCGAGGTTGGCGGCGCCCGCGAGCTCCTCGAGGAAGAACTCGTCGGTGGCCGAGCCGGTGCCGACCGCCACGGTCGCCAGGATCGTCAGCGAGCCGCCGTCCTCGACCGTGCGGGCCGCACCGAAGAACTCCTTCGTCGGGTGCACCGCCGAGGCGTCGACCAGGCCCGCCAGCACGCGGCCGTTGGCCGGGGCGGCCAGGTTGTACGCACGACCGAGCCGGGTGAGCGAGTCCAGCAGCACGACCACGTCGTGGCCGAGCTCGACCAGCCGCTTGGCCCGCTCGATGGCAAGCTCGGCGACCAGGGTGTGGTCGGCCGGCTGCCGGTCGAAGGTCGAGGCGACGACCTCGCCCTTGACGGCGCGCTGGTAGTCGGTGACCTCCTCGGGGCGGGTGTCGACCAGGACCACCATGACGTGGCACTCCGGGTTGTTCGACGTGACCGACTGGGCGATCGACTGCAGGAGCGTGGTGGCGCCGGTGCGCGGAGGCGCGAGGACCAGGCCGCGCTGGCCCTTGCCGACCGGGGCGGCGACGTCGACGACCCGCCCGATCAGGTCGGCGTCGGTGGACAGGCGCAGCCGCTGGTGCGGGTGGACCGGCACCGCATCGGCGAAGTGCGGGCGCTCCTTGGCGCCCTCGGCCTCGGTGCCGTTGACGCTGTCGATGCGGACCATCGGGTTGAACTTCTCCCGGCGCTCCCCCTCACGCGGCTGGCGCACCTGGCCGACCACCGCGTCGCCGCGACGGAGGTGGTACTTCCGCACCATCGACAGCGACAGGTAGACGTCCTCCGGGCCGGGCAGGTAGCCCGACGTGCGCACGAACGCGCAGTTGTCGAGCACGTCGAGGATGCCGGCGGCCGGCACCAGCACGTCGTCCTCGAGGATCGTGGTGTCGGGCTCGTTGCGGCTGCCACCCTGACGCGTCGTCGTCCGGTCGCGCCCGCGGCGGCGGCGGTTGCGGCGGCTGCCGCCCTCGCCGTCCTCGTCGTCGTCCGAGAGGTGCTGGTCCTGCCGGTTCTGGTCCTGGCGGTTCTGGTCCTGGCGCTCGCGGTCCTGCCGGTCCTGACGGTCCTGGCGGCCCTGGTCCTGGCGGTCGCGGTCCTGCCGGTCCTGACGGTCCTGGCGGCCCTGGTCCTGGCGGTCGCGGTCCTGACGGCCCTGGTCCCGGTCCTGCTTGCCCTGCTGGTTCTGCTGGTTCTGCTGGTTCTGCTGGTTCTGCTTGGACTGCTTCTGGCCCTGCTTCTGGTCCTGGTCCTTCTGGCCCTGCTGCTTGTCAGACTTCTTCTGGTCCTGCTGCTCGGACCGCTCCGGCTTCGGCTCGGCCTTCGACTCCGCCTTCGGCTCGGCCTTCTGGTCGGGCTTGCCCTCCCCCCGCTCGGCCTGCTGCTCGGCCTGGCGCTGCTTGCGCGTCCGGGTGCGCACGGTCGTCTGCGGGGCCGGCTCGGCCTGGGCCGCCTCGGCCGGGGCCGGCTCGGCCTGGGTCGGCTGGGCCTGGGCGGGCTGGGCCGGGGCGCCGCCCGACTGGTTCGCCCGGATGGCGTCGACGAGCTGGGCCTTCTTCATCGAGCCGGCACCGGCGATGCCGAGGCCTGCGGCCATCGACTTCAGGTCGGCGAGGAGCATGGAGCTGAGGCCACCCGACTTCTTGGCCGGCTTGGTGGCAGCGTTCTCCGCAGCAGCAGAGGGGGTCTCGGTCACGTGGATCCTTCGCACGTCGCGTCGCCTCCCGGACCGGGCGAACGGCCGGCGAGGCGGATGGTGGTCGACCGTCCACGCGGACCTCGCGACATCGCGAGGACGGGGACGGGCTGGTACGCCGAACGGCGCGCCGTCAGGTTAGCAGGGCAGCGGCCCGCTGCTGGTCATCGCCGGGAACGCGCGTCGCGCACGTGCGGCGTCAGAGGACGACGGCGCCCTCGACGTCGAGCGAGAGCTGGTGCGGGGCCCAGCCGTCCGGGCACCGGTCCAGCAGCCTGGAGGTGTCGGCCGAGCCGAAGGCCAGCACGGTCGGTCCGGCACCGGAGACGACTGCGGGCACGCCGTCCGCACGGAGTCGACGTACGAGCGCCAGCGTCTCGGGCATCGCGGGCTCGCGCTGGTCCTGGTGGAGCCAGTCGCGGGTCGCGGCGAGGAGGTGCTCGGGCTGACCGTTGAGGGCCGCCACCAGCAGGGCGGCGCGCCCGGAGTTGGCGGCGGCGTCGGCGTGCGGCACGGCGTCCGGCAGCAGGCCGCGGGCGACGGTCGTCTCCACCCCGGTCGGCGGGACGAACACCACGGCGGTGACCCGCGGGTCGACCCCGGCGCGGACGGCGTACCAGTGCCCGTCCTCGCGGCCGGAGATCACGAAACCGCCGTAGAACGCCGGGGCAACGTTGTCGGGATGGCCCTCGAGGTCGGCGGCGAGGTCGAAGAGCGTCTCGTCGGAGGCGAGCAGCTGACCGCCGGCCACCAGGGCCCGCGCCAGGACCACGCCCGCCACGATCGCGGCGGACGACGAGCCGAGTCCGCGCGCGTGCGGGATGACGTTGCGGCAGCCCAGCCGCAGGCCGGGCGGCTGCTCCCCCATCAGCTCGAAGGCCGCCCGCATCGACCGCACGACCAGGTGCGACTCGTCGCGCGGCACGCCGTCGGCGCCCGCGCCGTCGACCTCGACCACGAGGCCGTCGGGCAGCACCTCCGCCTCGAGCTCGTCGCGCAGCGACAGCGCCAGGCCGAGGGAGTCGAAGCCCGGGCCGAGGTTGGCCGACGTCGCCGGGACGGAGACCCGCACGGGGCCGTCGACGAACTGGGTCATCAGCCGAGGCCGGCTGCGGCGGCCGCCGCGTCGACATCGGCGTCGACGACCGTGTCGACGATGTCGCCGCAGGACTCCAGCGCGGTGGCGGTGTCCTTGAGGCCGTGGCCGGTGACCGTGATCGCCAGCGTGGCGCCGGTGAAGACCTGGCCGGACTCCAGCGCGGCGAGCAGCCCGGCGACACCTGCCGCCGACGCGGGCTCGACGAAGACGCCGTCGTTGCGGGCCAGCTCGAGCTGCGCGGCGAGGATCTGGGCGTCGGAGAGGGCTGCGAAACCGCCCTCGGACTCCTTGGCCGCCTGCTCGGCGAGGTGCCACGAGGCAGGGTTGCCGATCCGGATGGCGGTCGCCTTGGTCTCCGGGTCGGGGAACGGCTCGCCCGTCACCAGGGGCGCGGCACCCTCGGCCTGGAAGCCGAGCATCCGCGGCCGCTTCGTCGCGCGGCCGAGGTCGGCGTACTGCTGGTAGCCGAGCCAGTAGGCGGCGATGTTGCCGGCGTTGCCGACCGGCAGCAGGTGGACGTCGGGCGCGTCACCGAGGAAGTCGACGATCTCGAACGCCGCGGTCTTCTGCCCCTGCAGCCGGACCGGGTTGACCGAGTTGACCAGCTCGACGGGGTAGCCCTTGGACAACCCGATGGCCATCGCCAGGCAGTCGTCGAAGTTGCCGCGCACCATGATGACCTGGGCTCCGTGGACGACGGCCTGGGCCAACTTGCCGGCGGCGATCTTCCCCTCGGGGATGAGCACGAGGGGCTTGAGTCCGGCCTTCGCGGCGTACGCCGCCATCGACGCGGACGTGTTGCCCGTCGAGGCGCACACGACCGCCTCGGCGCCGAGGTGCTTGGCGTGGGAGATCGCGGCGGTCATGCCGCGGTCCTTGAAGGAGCCGGTCGGGTTGTCGCCCTCGACCTTGAGCCAGACGTCTCCCCCGGTGAGCCCGGAGAGCCACTCGGAGTGCACGAGCGGGGTGCCGCCCTCGCGGAGCGTCACGGCGGGCATGCCCTCGGGCAGGTCGAGGAGGTCGCGGTACTCCTCGATCACGCCGTGCCACTGGTGGGTCGCCGCACGGCTGGTCGTGGCACTCATTCGTCGCCTCCCTCGACCCGCATCACCGAGGTGACCTCGCGGACGATGTCCATGTTGCGCAGCTGCTCGACGGTCGCGCTGAGCGCGGCGTCGGGGGCGGCGTGGGAGACGACCACGAGCTGGGCGTCGGCACCGCGGCCCTCCTGGCGGACGGTCTGGATCGACACGTCGTGGTCGGCGAAGGCGTTGGCCACCGCCGCGAGGACGCCGGCGCGGTCGTCCACGTCGATCGCGACGTGGTAGCGGGTGCGGGTCTCCCCCATCGGCAGGACGGCGCGGTCGGCGTAGGCCGACTCGCCGGCGCCGCGGGTCTCGGCGAGGCGGTTGCGGGCGACCGTGACCAGGTCGCCGAGCACGGCGCTCGCCGTGGGCGCGCCACCCGCGCCGGGGCCGTAGAACATCAGCTGGCCGGCGGCCTCGGACTCGACGAAGACCGCGTTGTAGGCCTCGCGGACGCTGGCCAGCGGGTGGGAGCGCGGGATCATCGCCGGGTGGACGCGGGCGGCGACCTGCTCCTGGCCGTCGGGGCCCGGGCGGAGCTCGCAGATCGCGAGCAGCTTGACCACGGAGTCCATGTCGCGGGCGCTGGCGACGTCGGCCGCGGTGACCTCGGAGATGCCCTCGCGGTGGACGTCGGCCGCGGTGACCCGCGAGTGGAAGGCGAGGCTGGCGAGGATGGCGGCCTTGGCCGCGGCGTCGAAGCCCTCGACGTCGGCCGTCGGGTCGGCCTCGGCGTAGCCGAGCTCCTGGGCCTCCTCGAGCGCCTCGGAGAAGCCGGCGCCGGAGGTGTCCATCTTGTCGAGGATGAAGTTGGTGGTGCCGTTGACGATGCCCAGCACGCGGGTGACCCGGTCGCCGGCGAGCGACTCGCGCAGCGGGCGCAGGATCGGGATCGCCCCGGCGACGGCCGCCTCGTAGTAGAGGTCGCGCTCGGCCTTCGCCGCGGCCTCGAACAGGGTCGGGCCGTCCTCGGCGAGCAAGGCCTTGTTGGCCGTGACCACGCTGGCGCCGTTGTCGAGCGCGGACAGGATGAGCGTGCGCGCCGGCTCGATGCCGCCGATCACCTCGACGACGAGGTCGACGTCGTCGCGGGCGACCAGGCCGTGCGCGTCGGTCGTCAGCAGGCCCTCGGGCACGTCGACGTCGCGAGGCGCGTCGAGACGTCGTACGGCGACTCCCACCAGCTCGACGGGCACGCCCACCCGGGCGGCCAGGTCGTCGTGCTGCTCGCTCAGCAGCCGCACCACCTGGGACCCGACCGCGCCGCAGCCGAGCACCGCCACCTTCAAGGTGCGCTTGTCAGTCATGAGTTACCCACATCGGTCGCCAACAGGTCGGCCACAGTCTCTCGTCGCAGCACGGTGAAAGTCTTCCCGTCCCGAACTCCGATCACCGGAGGACGCAGGGCGTGGTTGTAGTTGGACGCCATGGATCTGCAGTAGGCGCCGGTGCCGGGCACCGCGACGAGGTCGCCGGGACGCACGTCACCGGGCAGGAACTCGTCCTTGACGACGATGTCGCCGGCCTCGCAGTGCTTGCCGACCACGCGGGACAGCGCGGGCGGGGCGCCCGAGGGGCGGGAGGCGATCGTCGCGGAGTAGTCGGCGTCGTAGAGGGCGGTGCGGATGTTGTCGCTCATCCCCCCGTCGACGGAGACGTAGGTGCGGCGCGCACCACCGTCCAGGGCGACCTCCTTGACCGTGCCGACCTCGTAGACGGTGCACATCGACGGACCGACGATCGCCCGGCCGGGCTCGATGGACAGGCGCGGGACGGCGATCCCGAGGCCGCGGCACTCGTGCTCGACGATCTTCGAGATCTCCGTCGCCAGCTGCGCGGGGTCGGACGGGTCGTCCTGGGTCGTGTACGCGATGCCGAAGCCGCCGCCGAGGTCCATCTCGGGCAACTCGACGCCCACCTCCTCGACGACACGCGCGTGCAGCGCGAGCACGCGGCGGGCCGCCACCTCGAAGCCGGAGGTGTCGAAGATCTGGCTGCCGATGTGGGAGTGCAGCCCCAGCAGGCGCAGCCCCGGGGCGTCGTGCACCCGGCGTACGGCATCCAGCGCGTCGCCGCTGGCGATCGAGAAGCCGAACTTCTGGTCCTCGTGGGCGGTGGCGATGTACTCGTGCGTGTGGGCCTCGACACCCGCGGTGACCCGCACCATGACGCCGATCGAGCGGCCGAGCTCGGCGGTGATCGCAGTCAGGCGCTCGATCTCGTGGAAGGAGTCCACGATGACCCGGCCCACGCCGAGCTCGACCGCGCGCTCGAGCTCGCCGAGGGTCTTGTTGTTGCCGTGGAAGCCGATGCGCTCCATCGGGAAGCCGGCGCGCTCGGCGACTGCCAGCTCGCCGCCCGAGCAGACGTCGAGCGAGAGCCCGTCCTCCGCGAGCCACCGGGCGACGGTGGTGCAGAGGAAGGCCTTGCCGGCGTAGTAGACCTCGTAGTCGGAGAAGGCGTCGCGGAAGGCGGCGGCCCGGCCGCGGAAGTCGGCCTCGTCGAGGACGTACGCCGGTGAGCCGTGCTCGCGCACCAGCTCGGGCAGCGGTACGCCGCCGACGCTCAGGACTCCGTCGGCCTTGGTCGCGGTCCGCGACCAGAGGAGCGGGACGAGGGCGTCGGGGTCGCTCGGCTCACGCAGCCAGTGCGGACCACGCAGCGCGCCGTCCGCGTGGGCCCAACCGGACGGGTGTGCGGTGGGCACGCCCGATCACATCCTCTCGGGGGCCGAGACGCCGAGCAGGTCGAGGCCGTTGGCGAGGACCACCCGGGTGGCGTCTACCAGCATCAGCCGCGCCCGGTGCAGGTCGGAGGTCTCCTCGTCGCCCCGCGGCAGCACGCGGCAGCTGTCGTAGAACCGGTGGTAAGTGCCGGCCAGCTCCTCGAGGTAGCGCGCCACGCGGTGCGGCTCGCGCAGCTCCGCAGCCGCCTTGACCACCCGGGGGAACTCGGCGAGCGCCCGCAGCAGCTCGCCCTCCTTCTCGTGCGTGAGCAGCTCGGGGTGCGACGCGGCGCTCACGCCGAGGTCGGCTGCGTTGCGCATCAGGCTCGACACGCGTGCGTGGGCGTACTGGACGGTGAAGACCGGGTTGTCGTTGGTGGCACGCGACCACAGGTCGAGGTCGATGTCGATGGGGCTGTCGCTGTGGTAGCGAGCCAGCGCGTAGCGACTGGCGTCGACACCGATCGCGTCGACGAGGTCGTCGATGGTGACGACCGTGCCGGCGCGCTTGGACATCCGCATCGGCTCGCCGTCCCGGAGCAGGTTGACCATCTGCCCGATGAGGATCTCGAGGTTCTTGCCCGGCTCGTCGCCGAAGGCGCTGCACATGGCGTTCATCCGGCCGACGTAACCGTGGTGGTCCGCGCCGAGCATGATGAAGCAGCGGTCGAACCCGCGCTCGCGCTTGTCGAGGTAGTAGCCCAGGTCGCCGGAGATGTAGGCCGGGGTGCCGTTCGACCGGATGATGACGCGGTCCTTGTCGTCGCCGTACTGCTCCGTGCGCAGCCACAACGCGCCGTCGGCCTCGTAGGTGTTGCCCATCTCGGTGAGCCGCTCGATGGCGCGCTCGACGGCTCCGGAGTCGTGCAGCGACTTCTCGTGGAAGTAGACGTCGAAGTCGACGCCGAAGTCGTGCAGCGACTTCTTGATCTCCTCGAACATCATGTCGACGCCGACCTCGCGGAAGACCTCCTGGGCCTGCGCGTCGTCGAGCTCCTTGACGTCCGGACGGCGCTCGACGACCGCCGCGGCGATGTCGTGGATGTACTGGCCGCCGTAGCCGTCCTCGGGCGCGGGCTCGCCCTTGGCGCTGGCCAGCAGCGAGGAGCTGAAGCGATCGATCTGGGCGCCGTGGTCGTTGAAGTAGTACTCGCGGGTGACGTCGGCGCCTGTCTTCTCGAAGATCCGGCCCAGCGCGTCACCCACCGCCGCCCAGCGCACCCCGCCGAGGTGGAGCGGCCCGGTCGGGTTGGCCGAGACGAACTCGAGGTTGATCTTCTCCCCGGCGAACGCGTCGGAGGAGCCGTACGCCTCCCCCGCAGCGACGACATCGGCGGCGACCTGGCCCTGCGCACCGGCCTCGACCGTGACGTTGAGGAAGCCCGGCCCGGCGACCTCCACCTCCGCGACGCCGTCGGCGGCGCGGAGCCGCTCGGCGACGAGGTCGGCGAAGGCGCGCGGGTTGGTCCCCTGCCCACCGATCTGCACACGCTTGGCGAGCTGGAGCGCGACGTTGGTGGCGTAGTCCCCGTGACCCTTCTGCCGGGGTCGCTCCACCGTGACCTGGGTCGGTACGCCGTCGGGCAGCGTGATCGCGCCGTCGGCCACGAGGGCCTGCAGCACGTCGACGATGGTCTCGGAGAGCTGATCGGGATTCACCGGGCAAGCCTATCGGCGCCGCGCAGCAGGGACCGAACCGGTTTCACGCCGTGGCCCACCGACCCGCAGCAGGTCCTGCCCTAGGGTTCGGGGCGTGACGACGCACCCCACCTACGACCAGCTGACCCAGCTCCCGGCCTATGTCGAGCAGCCCGTGCCGATGCCCTTCGAGGACATCAACGGCCACCTCAACGTCCGCCACTACATCGGCATCGCCAGCGAAGGCCTCGACGAGTCGCTCGTCGAGGTGGGCATCCCGCAGATGTGGCCGCTGACCCACGGGCACGCGTGCTTCACCGCCGAGCACCACGTCACCTACCTCAACGAGCTGCGCACCGGTGACACGATGTCGGCCCGGGTGCGCCTGCTGGGCCGCTCCGAGCGGGCCGCCCACGTGCTCATCTACCTGCTCGACGAGACCCACCAGCAGGTGGCGTGCGTGGTCGAGGAGATCTTCCTCCACATCGAGCTCGAGGACCGGCGCACCGCGCCCTGGCCCGAGGACGTCGCCGCCAAGCTCGACGCCCGGATCGCCGAGCACGAGGCCCTGCCCTTCCCGGCCGACACCTCGGGGTCGCTCGCCCTGCGCTGAGGCCGATTCACCACCGCGCCGCGCGACCGGTAGTCTTCACCGCGCACCAGATCCGGAGCGATCCGGGACGGTGCGGGCCTCCGTAGCTCAGGGGATAGAGCACTGGTTTCCGGTACCAGGTGCCGCAGGTTCGAATCCTGCCGGAGGCGCCCTTGTGATGTCGCACGACATCGGCGACGACGGACCTACGACAGACGTAGGTCCGTTGCTCATTTCCCGGCCGTTGTCCCGCCCGCGTCCCCCTCGCTCCCGGGACCAAAGACCCCTGTCACGGCGGAGGCGGAGCCGTAGCGTGGACCAGGTCCTGGATCTCACGCAGGGGGCACGATGAGTGGTGGTTTCGGTATCGACGTCGGGACCGCGAACACGGTGGTGTGCCACCGGACCCGCGGGGTGCTGCTGGACGAGCCGTCGGTGATGGTGGTCCGCACCTCCGAGGCGAGGACGCGGCGCGTCCGGCCCCTGCTGGTCGGACGGGAGGCCCGCGACCTGATGGGGCGCTGCCCGGTCGGGCTCTCCGCCGTGCGGCCGCTCCACGACGGGGTGATCGTCGACCTCGAGGCCGCACGGGCGTTCATGGCCGCACTGATGGGCAAGGTGGCGATTCCCGCGTGGCAGCGCATCGGCGCCCGCGCCGTCATCGGGGTGCCCGCCGGTGCCACCGCCCTCGAACGGCGCGCCCTGCTGGAGGTGGCCGACGAGGCCGGGATGCGGAAGTCCGCACTGATCCCCGAGCCGATCGCGGGGGCGGTCGGCTGCGGGCTCGACCCCCTCGAGCCCCGGGCGCACATGGTCCTCGACATCGGCGGGGGCACCTCGGAGATCACGGCGTTCTGCTACGGCGGCGTCCTGTCGCACCGGTCGTCGCGGATCGCGGGCGACGAGATGACGCTCACGCTCTACCGCTACCTGCGGGCCGAGCACCAGCTGCTCGTCGGCGAGCTCACCGCGGAGGCCCTGAAGTGCGCCGTGGACGCCGAGGAGGGCCTCTCCACGGTGGTGCAGGGCATCGACCTGGCCACCGGCCGGCCGCGCCTGAAGACCATGGAGTCCGCCGAGGTCCTCGAAGCGTTGCAGCCCACGGCCGACGCCATCATCACCGCGCTCGCAGGAGTGCTGGACGACCTGCCGCCGCAGGCGGCCGACGACATCCTCACCGAGGGGGTCGTGGTCTTCGGCGGCTCCAGCCTGCTGCGCGGCTTCGACAAGCTGGTCGAGTCGGCGCTGGGGTTCCCCGTCCGGATGGCCGAGCGGCCGCTCACCTGTGTGGCGGAGGGGGCGGCCCGCTGCCTGGCCGACCCCGACGTGGTCCGTGCCTACGAGGACGCGTTCCTCGAAGCCGGCTGACCACGGAGAGGCCGGCTGATCACGGTCGCCGGGCGGGAGGTCCCGTCCGCAGGATGTCCTCCTCGTGCGCGAAGAAGTACTTCAGCACCGGCAGCACGACGGCCCCGGACGTGCTGACCCCGTGGCCGCCGCCACGCACGAACGACGTCGCCACCACGCGCGGGCGGTCGAGCGGGGCGGCTGCGGTGAACCACGAGTCCGGCGCTCCGTTGGGCGCGGACGGGTCCTGTGCCGAGCCGGTCTTGGCGCCGGCCCGGACCGGCAGGGCCCGCAGGATGCTGGCGGTCCCCGACGTCGCGGCCAGCGCCATGCCCTCGCGGACCGGCCCCAGCCTGTCGGCGTACGGCAGCCGGCGCGGCCGCGGCCACCGGAGCGCCGACCGGTCCCGCCCCTCGCCGTACGCCAAGCCGAGGTGCGGCGTGACCACGGCGCCGGTTGCGATGCCCGCGGTCCACAGGGCGTCCTGCAGCGGCGTCACCGTGAGGTAGCCCTGCCCGATGCCGAGGATCACGGTGGAGCCGGGGAACCACGTCCCGCCGTCGCGGGCGACCGAGGCCGGGGTACCGAGATAGCCGCCGACCTCCCCGGGCAGGTCGATGCCGGTCGGCCGGCCGACGCCCAGGCTCCGCGCCGTGCTGATCATCGGCTCGGGGCCCATCGCCCACGCGAGCTGGTAGAAGTACACGTTGTTGGACCACGAGATCGCGTCGGGCAGGTCCTGCGCGGGCAGGGACATCCAGTTGCCGAAGGCGTGGTCGCCCAGCGTCCAGGAGGCGCCACCCGGCAGCACCCGGTCCGGCGGCACCGTCCCGTCCCTCATGCTGGCCGCAGCGACCACCAGCTTGAACGTCGACCCGGGTGGTGCTGCCACCTGCGTGACGTGGTCGAGCATCGGGCTCCCCGCCCGGCGCGCCTCCCGCGCCAGTGCGGCACCGTCGACGGGCGGGCCGAAGATCCGGTTGTCGTACGCCGGTCGGCTGGCCGTGGCGAGCACCTGCCCGTTGCGGGGATCGAGGAGCACCGCTCCGCCGAGGTCCCCGAGCGGTTGTCCGGGCCTGCTGCGCAGCACGGCCTCGAGGGACCGGGTGAGCTCGCGCTGCAGGCCGAGGTCGACGGTGAGCCGCAAGGCCTGCCCACGACGCGGTGGGGTGTAGGGGCCCATCGCCATGGGCGTGCCGGCCGGCGTCACGTACACGCACTGGCGCCCGTCGGTGCCGCGCAGGACGGGGTCGTAGACCTGCTCGAGGCCGGCGCGGCCCGCGATCGCCCCGAGGGCCAGGTCGGGCCAGCGCTCCATCTCCACGGGGGTGGCGACGCCCGTCCAGCCGAGCACCGGGCCGAGCACGTCCGCGGCGGGGTAGCGCCGACGGGCCTCCGGGACCACGAAGACACCGGGCAGCGCCGCGGCGCGGACGCGTCGACCGGCCGCCACCGGCAGGGACGCGACGGTGAGGTCGCGGCTCGCCCGGTTCCGGTGGAGCTGGCGACGCAGGCCGGTCTCGGGCCGTGCCGTGAGGGCGGCGAGCGTGGGCACGTCGGCGGGCCGCACCAGGGCCGGCACCACGCCCACCCGGTGTCGTCGTACGTCGAGCGCGAGTGGGGTCCCGTGCCGGTCGGTGATCTCCCCGCGTGCCGCGGGCACGCGGGTGCAGCGCAGCATCTGGTCGAGCGCTGCCTCGCGCAGCTGGGAGCCCTGCGCGCTCTGCAGCTGCCAGGCGAACCCCACCATCGCGACCAGGAGGCCCGTTGCTGCGACGGCGGCGGTGCGCAGCAGTCGTGGCCGCGTCGCGTCGGGGCGGCCGCGGAGCCAGAGGCGGTGGGTCTCCCCGTCGGCGCCCAGCGCGAGCACCAGCCCGAGCGCCGCGATGTGCACGGCGGCCGCCGTGCCGCCGTAGCTCAGCAGGGGGAACGGCACCCCGGCGGTCGGGACCAGGCCGAGGTTGCCCGCCACGGAGACCGCGACCTCGACCCCGACGAGCGCGGCGAAACCGGCCGCGGCCAGCCCCGCGGGACGGTTGCGGGTGCGGCGGCTGATGCCGACCACGCGCCAGACGAGGACGGCCGCGGCGAGCACGACCGACGCGCCGGCGAGGATCCCGAACTGCTCGACGAGGCTGGCGAAGGCGAGGTCGGTGTGCCGGTCCGGCAGGTAGAGCCCCACCAGCCGGTGCAGCGGGTGGTCGCCACCACCGGTCAGGCCACCCCAGGCCAGGGCGATGTGCATCTGCCGGATCGCCCACCCGGGCCCGTCTGCGTCCGTCGACCCGCTCAGGAAGACGTTCAGCCGCTCCTGCTGGTAGGGGTGGAGCAGCTGCACGGCGTACGGGAGGGCCAGTGCCGCGACCACGAGGCACGGCACGAGCACCTTGAACGGGACCCGGCCGAGCACCAGCATGGTGCCGGTGACGGCGCTCAGGAGCAGCGCGGTCGAGAGGTCGGGCTGGAGGAGGACCAGGCCGATGGGCAGCGCGGCGACGAGCAGCGCGGTCGTGAGGCGTCGCGGCCACGACCGCTCACTGCCCAGGACCAGGGCCAGCGCCAGGAGCAGGCCCAGCTTGGCGAGCTCGGACGGCTGCATGGACAACGGTCCCAGGGCGATCCACCGCTGGGCACCCCTGACCGACATGCCGCCGACGTCGACCGCCACCAGCAGCAGCACGCTGAGCGCGTAGCACCCCCACCCCAGCCAGCGCAGGCCGGCCGTACGCCACCGGCTCAGGACGACGAACAGCACCACCCCGCCCATGAGGACCGCCAACTGGTGCCGGACGGCCGCTTGGTCACCGAGCGCTGCGAGGTTGGCCAGCCCCAGCACGGCGAGCAGCGCGACGGCGCCGACGGCGAGCGGATCGAGGAGGTGTGCGACGGGGAGCCGCGCCGGCCGGACCGGCCCCGGGCGGGACCGGCGTCCGCCCAGCATTCCCCGTTCGACGCTGAGCATGGCCGGTCAGCAGCGCAGTGACGACTCGGTGGCCGGAACCGGCGGCGACTGGGCGCGAGCGGGTGCCGTCGTCGTGGCGACCAGCGCCACCGAGCGCCCCCGGGGTACCGGGACCGACGAGCTGGCGTAGACGCTGGTCCACCCGGGCTGCGCGGTCACGCTGACCGGGGCCGACCATGTCACGCTGCCGTTGCACGACGTCGCCGTGCCCACCCGCCAGGTCACGGCCTGCGCGGAAGGGGCCGGGCGGAAGCGGGTCGTCACGGTGACGGCGCAGAGCGCGCCCGGGGTGCAGGCACCTGCCCGCCGCAGCTCGACGCCGGTGACGACACCGGCCTGCCGTGGCGCGAGTGTCTCGACACGTGCACGAGGTCGCGACGACGCTCGCTGCGCGGACTCCGGCGTCGCGCCGGCGGACGCCTTCCCCGACGGGCCAGCGGTCGCGGGGCCGCCGCCCGAGCCGGCGCTCGCGTCGTCGGCGCGACGGGTCAGCACGTAACCGCTGCCCGCCACCGCCACGACCAGGAGCAGGACGGCGAGCACCGCCCGGCGGGCCGGTGCGCGGCGACGGCCCAGTGCCGGCCCTCGCGACCGTGGTCGGCGCCGGGAGAACCGCGCGGGCGTGGGTCGCCGCGGACCGGGCGAGTCCGGACCGCGGGGGTCCAGGCCGGGCAGGCCCAGAGCGGGTGACCCCAGACCGGGCTGCACCACACCCGCCCCGGCCGCGACTCGCGGCTGCGCCGTGGTGCTCGCCGCCACGTGGACGTACGCGTCGACGAGGTGGGCCAGCTGCAGACCCAGGCGCTCGGACGCGTCTGCGCCGAGGGTCTCGACCAGCGCCCGTCGAAGCCTGCCGGCCCGCGCGCCCGGTTCGGCTCCGGTCTCGGCGGCCGCCTCCTCGAGCCGGCGCAGCAGCACCAGCTGGCCCGCGGCCGGGTGGGCCGGCAGCCGACGCGCGCTGCGGACGAGCTGTCCGAGCAGCTCGGGGACGGCGGCCCCGGAACGCGGCCCGGCGGGCGTGGCCTCCACACCTCCGGAGGCGGTGATGGCCACCTCCCAACGGTCGTCCCAACCGTCGTCGTGGGGCAGTGCCCCGTCGACCGGGCGCGGCCGGTCAGTGGACTCCAGCAGACGACACGCCACGAAGGTGGCCTCAGCGGGGCTGAGCGTGGCCATGGTCAGCAACCGGTCGAGCGGCACGCGTCCGGCGCCGACGGCCGAGCCCGGTGGCCCGGCGGGGCGCTCCTCCACCACCTCCGACGCAGGTGGACCGGCGTCCGGGGCGCGGGGTGTCGAGACTTCCTGGACCATCGGATCCCCCGTTCTGCACACCGAGACGTGCGGTGCCTGGTGCGACCGCGCGCCGCGTGATGAGTCTCAGTATCGGGAGACGCAGGGGCCCGTCACAGGGTCCTTGGACCTGATCCGGGGTAGGTCCGGCCCGGGGCTTGTCACGGAGCTCTCCGCGGGCGCCCGTCCGCTCCCCCGGTGACGGCCGTCACCAATCCGCTTCCCCGTCGTTGAGCGGGCGAGGGAGCTACCGGGCGGTCACTCGGACGGTCGGGCGTCGCTCCCGCAGACCCTGGGAGGGGACATGCAGAAGACCCAGCGACGCCTCGTCGCCGCCGTCAGCCTCGGCCTGGGCGCCGCGCTCGCGCTGTCCACCGGTGCCGCACCGGCGCAGGCGGGGGCCGGTGCCCGCGTCGCGGAGGCGGACCAGATCACCGGCTTCGGCTACCGCGGCGACGTCTACGGCGTGAAGCTGGTGACCGACAGCGTCGAGGCGCTCGACCTCAAGGACGCCCACGCGCAGCAGCTGTGCACCCGGTCGGCCGGCAAGGTCGTCGAGCAGCAGAGCGCGGTGTCGGTCCCGGACAACCCGCTGATCCGCGTCTCGGCGAGCACCAGCCGCACCGAGACGTACGTCGACGGCGAGACCTACGGCGTCCGTGGCACCAACACCATCGGCGACATCAGCGTCGGCGGCACCGTCGGGCCGCTGACCACGCCCCGCCTGGTGATCAAGGGCCTGCGGACGACCGCCCACGCCTTCCACACGCCGCGGGGCTACGGCCACGACGAGGGGTTCACCTTCGCCAGCATCTCCCTCGAGCTGCTCGAGAACACCGTGGTCGAGCAGCTGCCGCCCGAGCTCCAGCAGCTCCTCGCTCCGCTGGACCAGGTCACCGAGACCGTGTTCACCGGTACGCAGCAGACCGCCCAGCAGGTCTTCCAGGTGCTCAGCGACGTGACCGGGCCGATCGTCATCCCCGGGCTCGGCACCATCGCGCTCGGCTACGAGAACGGTCGGGCCAACAGCCACAACGCCCAGTCCCAGGCCTCTGCCCTGCGGATCGAGGTCACGGCCGGCGAGCGCCGCCAGCTCGTCGAGCTCGGCACCGCGCGCGTCCGGATGGGCGGCCCGGCCCCCGTCGGCGTGTTCCGCTCCGGCGGCACCGCGATGGACTACCAGGCGCTGCAGGGCGCGCTGCGGTTCGGCAACGTCCAGCACAAGGCGCTCCCCTGCCAGGGCACCCGCGGACGGACGCAGACCTACCAGGTCCCCCACGCCACCCAGCTCGTCCCCGTGCCGGTGCAGCTCGACGGCGTGACCTACCAGGTCAACGGCGACCAGTTCCGCGCGAAGGCCGGCAAGAAGGCCGGCAAGAAGCGGGCCAAGGTCGCCAAGGGCTGGTCGCGCACGGCCATCCGCACGGTCACCATCCCCACGGCGCAGCTGGTGATCACTGACGTCAGCTCACGGGCGGCGATGCGCCAGAGGGCCGGCAAGCGGGTCGGCTCCACGGTGTCGACCGGCGTCGGCTCGATCACCGTCGCCGGGCGGCCGCTCGCGGTCCCGGCACCTGGTGAGGTCGTCGAGCTGCCGAACGGCATCGGTGAGATCCAGCGCCAGCTCGTCGACACCGGCTACCGCGGCTCCCAGGTCATCGGGCTGCGGATCAAGCTCTACTCCGACGCCGTCGTGATCGACCTGGCGCGCACCGCGGGACGGATCTACGGCTCCTGACCGTCAGCAGCCGCGCAGCGTGGCGTCCTGCCGGGCCTCGCGCCCCAGGCGCCGCGCCTGCGCCACGTCAGGGAAGACCACGCTGGCGGCACCCACGAACCCGATCCGCCCCCGCACGACGCACGTGGTGATCCTGCGCGGGTCGACCTGGGCGACGGCCTGGGCGATCTCGAAGAGCTCTCCCGGCGAGGCGTTGGTGTCGGTGTGCGCCATCACCGTCATGACGCCGCGCTCGATGAAGCCGGGCACGTCGGCCTGCGCCCGGATGCGGGCGTGGATGCCGCGCAGGGTGCGCTGCTGGTTGGCCGAGCGGTCGAAGTCCCCGCCCGGCAGGTTGTAGCGGATCCGCGAGAACGCCATCGCGTCGTAGCCGCCGAGACGGATGCGGCCGCGGGCGAAGCCCTCCTTCTTGAGGTTGGGGTCGGTGAAGCGGCGCGGGT
The DNA here is from genome assembly GCF_947488025.1 of uncultured Nocardioides sp. Classification (GTDB taxonomy): domain Bacteria; phylum Actinomycetota; class Actinomycetes; order Propionibacteriales; family Nocardioidaceae; genus Nocardioides. Next base: position 198,047 of record NZ_CANKYS010000005.1, read on the forward strand.
TGGTGACGGTGATGCCGCCGATGTCGTCGACCATGTCCTCGAAGAACGGGAACCGGGTGACCACCACGTAGTCGGGCTCGATGCCGACCAGGTTGCGCATCGCGCCGGCCATCCCGCGGGGCCCGGCGAAGTAGAGCGCGGAGTTGATCTTCTCCCGCCCGTGGCCGGGGATGGCGACCCACGAGTCACGGGGCACCCCGATCGCGGTGGCCGCGCCGGTGCGGGTGTTGATGCCCACCAGCTGCAGGGCGTCACCCCGCGCCCGGGTCATGACCTGGCCCGGACGGGCGTCCGAGCCCACGCCGAGGATCCAGACGACGTCCTCGCCGCCGGTGGCGACGCCCTGGGCGTGCCGGATCCGCACCAGGCTGACCTCGGTCTGCTGGACCGCCGAGGTGGGTACGACGAACGCGGTGACGGCCAGCACCGCCACGAGGGCGACCGTCCGCGCGAGCCTCATGGTCCGTCCCATCACCGGGCTCCCTTCGCGACGTCGTACCCGAAGACGCGCCAAACGCCTCGCTTGCGGGTGAGGAAGAGCCGTCCCCGCACGGTGGTGGTGCCGGCCCTGCTGCCCGTGGTGTCGAACGTGAGGACGAACTGCGCGGTCACTGCTCGCGCCTGGCGGCCGGCGGCGAGGATGTCGAGGGTGACCGCGCGCTTGCGGGCGGTCACCGAGTCGATGCGCGGACCGGCGACCTGGTTGGTCAGCAGGGCCTTGTCCGCGCGCGCGCGATCCTCGGCGGCGTCGGTGAAGCCGGGGAACGCGGAGGGGAAGCTGCTGCGGGGATAGGAGCCGCCGAGGTAGGCCGCCTCCCACCACCGGTCGACGACGGCCCCGACCTGCGTACGCACGGCCTTGCGGCGCGCGACGGGGAGACGGCCGTGGACGCGGTGGATGCCGACCTTCGTCGACTCCGGGTGAAAGGCCAGGGACGCCCGCGAGTCGGACCGGCTCAGCCGCTCCGGCGCCGCCGACGGCTCGGAGGTGGACTGGCAGGCGGAGGCGAACGGGACGAGCAGGACGAGCGCGAGCCCCACGACGCGGCGAGCGCGGTGGGCGTGGTGGACGCGGCCTGGTGAGGGGCGGGGCATGGAGAGCTCCAGGCGGATCGAGCGGACGACGTGGGGGTGTGGTCGACACCATGCCTCACCAGCCGAACCCGGCCCTGCATTTGCGTGCGTGTGCGACTAGCCTTGTCGTCGACTTGGTCAATCCTCGCGCGATCACATCTGGAAGAGGCGAAACAAGCGTGGCGCAGTCCCCGAACGGGCAGTCCGGCAACCAGTCCTCGGTTGCACCATCATCTGACCTGGGAGCCAACGAGTGGCTCGTGGAGGAGATGAAGGAGCAGTACGACAAGGATCCCGCGAGCGTGGGGCCGGAGTGGGCGTCCTACTTCGGGAACGGCAGCGCCTCCCCCGCCCCGTCCTCCCAGAAGACCCAGACGCAGACCTCGGCGAAGACCTCGGCTCCGGCCACCTCGCAGGCTCCTGCCAAGGCACCCGCGAAGGCGCCGGCGAAGCCCGCCGAGCAGGCCAAGCCCGCGACCGCCACGCCGCGTCCCAAGGCTGCCGCCGACGAGCCGGCCAAGGGCTCCAGCTCCCCGGTCGCCAAGGACCCGAAGCCCGCGGCGCCGACGCCGGCGAGCGACGAGCCGACCTACACCGTGCTGCGCGGCGCGCCCGCGCGCACGGCTGCCAACATGGACGCGTCGCTGTCGGTCCCGACGGCCACCTCGGTGCGCTCGGTCCCGGTCAAGCTGCTGTGGGACAACCGCACGGTCATCAACAACCACCTCGCCCGCGCCCGCGGCGGCAAGGTGTCGTTCACCCACATCATCGGCTACGCCCTCGTGAAGGCGCTGCGCGCGATGCCCGAGATGAACGTCGGCTACGAGCTCCGTGACGGCAAGCCCAACCTGATCACGCCGGCCCACATCAACCTCGGCCTCGCGATCGACATGCAGAAGCCCGACGGCACTCGCCAGCTCCTCGTGCCCAACATCAAGGGCGCCGAGGCGATGGACTTCGCCGCCTTCTGGACCGCCTACGAGGAGATGGTGCGCAAGGCCCGCGACGGCAAGCTCACCGTCGCCGACTTCCAGGGCACCACGATGTCCCTGACCAACCCCGGAGGCATCGGCACCGTCCACTCGGTGCCGCGGCTGATGGCCGGGCAGGGCGCGATCATCGGTGTCGGCGCGATGGAGTACCCGCCGGAGTGGCAGGGCGCCTCCGACGAGGCGATCAACCGCAACGCCATCAGCAAGACGATGACGCTGACCTCGACCTACGACCACCGCGTCATCCAGGGTGCGCAGTCGGGTGAGTTCCTCAAGCGTGTGCACGGCCTGCTGCTCGGCGAGAACGGCTTCTTCGACGAGATCTTCCGCTCGCTGCGGATCCCCTACGAGCCGATCCGCTGGTCCCGCGACGTGGTCGCCACCCACGACGACGACATCGTCAAGCAGGCGCGGATCCTCGAGCTGATCCACGCCTACCGGGTCCGCGGCCACCTCATGGCCGACACCGACCCGCTGGAGTACCGCCAGCGCAGCCACCCCGACCTGGAGATCGAGTCGCACGGCCTCACGCTGTGGGACCTCGACCGCGAGTTCGCGACCGGGTCGTTCGGCGGCGAGGGCCGGCGCTTCATGAAGCTGCGCAACATCCTCGGCATCCTGCGCGACTCCTACTGCCGCACCACCGGCATCGAGTACATGCACATCATGGACCCCGAGCAGCGCAAGTGGATCCAGGAGCGCGTCGAGCAGCCGCACGTGAAGCCGCCCCGGGAGGAGCAGCTCCGGATCCTGCTCAAGCTCAACCAGGCCGAGGCCTTCGAGACGTTCCTGCAGACGAAGTTCGTGGGGCAGAAGCGCTTCAGCCTCGAGGGTGGCGAGACCACCATCCCGCTCGTCGACGAGATCTGCGAGGCCGCCGCCGAGACCGGCCTCGACGAGGTCACCATCGGCATGGCCCACCGCGGCCGGCTCAACATGCTCGCCAACATCGTGGGCAAGAAGTACAGCCAGATCTTCCGCGAGTTCGAGGGCAACATCGACCCGCGTACGGTCCAGGGCTCCGGCGACGTGAAGTACCACCTCGGCGCCGAGGGCGAGTTCCTCGCCGGCTCGGGCGACAAGATCAAGGTGTCCGTCGCCGCCAACCCCTCGCACCTCGAGGCGGTCAACCCGGTGCTCGAGGGCATCGCCCGCGCCAAGCAGGACCTCCTCGACCAGGGCGAGAAGTTCCCGGTCCTGCCGCTGCTGGTGCACGGCGACGCCGCCTTCGCCGGCCAGGGCGTCGTGGCCGAGACGCTCAACCTCTCGCAGCTGCGCGGCTACCGCACCGGCGGCACCGTGCACGTCGTGATCAACAACCAGGTCGGGTTCACCACCGCGCCTGGCTCCTCGCGCTCGTCCCTCTACGCCACCGACGTGGCGCGGATGGTGCAGGCGCCGATCTTCCACGTCAACGGCGACGACCCGGAGGCGTGCATCCGCGTCGCCCGGCTCGCCTTCGACTACCGCCAGGCGTTCAACAAGGACGTCGTCATCGACCTCGTGTGCTACCGCCGCCGCGGTCACAACGAGGGCGACGACCCGTCCTACACCCAGCCGCTGATGTACGACCTCATCGAGCAGAAGCGGTCGGTGCGCAAGCTCTACACCGAGTCGCTCATCGGTCGTGGCGACATCACCATCGACGAGGCCGAGCAGGTCCTCAAGGACTACCAGCAGCAGCTCGAGCGGGTCTTCACCGAGGTGCGCGAGGCGAGCTCGGAGGCGCCCACCGAGTGGAAGACGGTCCCGGACTACCCGGACAAGCCGGCCGGCGAGTTCTCCACGGCCGTCACGCCCGAGGTGCTCAAGCGGATCGCGGACAGCTACGTCACCCCGCCGGAGAACTTCACCGTCCACCCCAAGGTGATGCCGCAGCTGCAGCGCCGCTCCGCCGCGATCACCGACGGTCCGATCGACTGGGGCACCGGTGAGATCCTCGCCTTCGGCTCCCTGCTGATGGACGGCCGCCCGGTGCGCCTGGCCGGCCAGGACTCGCGCCGCGGCACGTTCGTCTCGCGGTTCGCCACGATCATCGACCGGGTCAACGCCGACGAGTGGACGCCGCTGACCAACCTCACCCAGGACCAGGCGAAGTTCCACGTCTACGACTCGCTGCTCTCGGAGTACGCCGCCCTCGGCTTCGAGTACGGCTACTCCGTCGCGCGACCCGAGGCGCTGGTGCTGTGGGAGGCGCAGTTCGGTGACTTCGTCAACGGCGCGCAGACCGTCATCGACGAGTTCATCTCCGCCGGTGAGACGAAGTGGCGCCAGCAGTCGGGCGTCGTCCTGCTGCTCCCCCACGGCTACGAGGGCCAGGGCCCCGACCACTCGTCGGCGCGCATCGAGCGCTTCCTGACGATGTGTGCCGAGGACGCCATGGTCGTCGCGCAGCCCTCGACGCCGGCGTCGTACTTCCACCTGCTCCGTCGCCACTCCCTGGGTGAGGAGCACCGCCCGCTCATCGTCTTCACCCCCAAGTCGATGCTCAAGCGCAAGGAGGCGGCCTCGCAGCCGACCGACTTCGTCGGCGACACCACCTTCCGGGCGTTCATCGGCGACGAGACCGCGGACCGCGACAAGGTGGAGACCCTCATCATGTGCTCGGGCCGGGTGACGTGGGACCTCATGGTCGAGCGGTCCAAGCGCGACAACGGCGACGCGTTCGCCATCGGCCGGATCGAGCGGCTCTACCCGAACCCGGTCGAGGAGATCAGGGCCGAGATCGCCAAGTACCCGAACCTCAAGGCGATCCGCTGGGTGCAGGACGAGCCGCGCAACATGGGCCCGTGGCCGCACTACCAGCTCAACGTGTGGCCGGAGCTCGACCTCACCGTCGAGCCGATCACGCGTCCTGCGTCGGCGTCGCCGTCGGTGGGCACGGTAAAGCGCCACGTCGAGGAGCAGAAGACGCTGCTCGACGCGGCCTTCGAGTCCCCGCGCGCCGCCGGCCACGACTACTGAGCCGGGGCCGGAGGAGCAGCGGTGTACTTCACCGATCGCGGGATCGAGGAGCTCGAGCGGCGCCGGGGTGACGAGGAGGTCACCCTGGCGTGGCTCGCCGAGCAGCTGCAGGCCTTCGTCGACGCGCACCCCGACTTCGAGGTGCCGATCGAGCGGCTGGCCACCTGGCTGGCCCGTCTCGACGACCCCGACGACTAGGCACGAGGGGGTCTGAGGTGCCGCACGACCTGGCCGCGGACCTCGGCTACACGCACGCCTCGGGCAACCCCGTGCACCGCGTGGTCCGCTGGGGCGCCGGCACCCGCGCGGGCGGCTGGGTGTTCTCCCACGTGCTGCGGCACCTCGACGACGTCGTGGGTCGCCTCACGAGGGGGCGCCGCAGCGCCCCGGGCCTGCTCGCCGGCCTCGAGGTCCTCGACGTCACGACGACCGGCCGCCGGTCCGGACAGCGCCGGGCGAGCCACCTGATCGCGACGCCGTACGCCGGCGGACTCGCGCTGCTCGGCACCAACTTCGGCCAGCCCACGACGCCGGCGTGGGCCCTCAACCTCGAGGCCGACCCGCGAGCGACCCTCACCTACCGCGGCGCCTCGCGGGAGGTGGTCGCGCGGCCCGCGACGCCCGCCGAGGCGGACGAGGTCTTCGGGCTCGCTGCCCGGTTCTACCCCGGCTACGCCCGCTACCGGCAGCGCGTGGGGCAGAGCCGGCGGATCCGGGTGTTCGTGCTCGAGCCGGTCTGACCGGTCGTGGGTCAGGTGCCCGGACGCGGGACGACGGGACGGACCGTCACGTCGGGGATGGTGGCGTCGGCGGGAAGGTCGATGACGTGCAGGATCGTGTCGACGACCGTATCCGGGCTGATCCAGCGTGAGGCGTCGTAGGTCCGGCCCTCCTGCTCGTGCACCTTCTCCTGCATCGGGGTCGCGGTGCGGCTGGGGTAGACCGTGCTGACCCGCACGCCGTGCTCGACCTCCTCGGCCCGCAGCGCGTCGGCGAAGGCACGCAGGCCGAACTTCGAGGCGGCGTACGCCGACCACTCGGCGCCGGCACTCAACCCGGCCGAGGAGTTGACGAAGACGACGGTGCCGAGGGCGCTGCGCACGTGGGGCAGGAGCTCGCGCGTCAGCACCGCGGGCGCGGTGAGGTTGACCGTGATCTGCTCCTCCCACTCCGCGAGCCGCAGCCGCTCCACCGGCGCCAGCTCCACGACGCCGGCCACGTGCACGACGGAGTCGATGGGACCGTCGACCTGCCGGCCGATGCCGTTGAGCGTGCCCGGGTCGGCGAGGTCGGCCACGAGGAGCTGCGCGTGCGGGAAGGTCTCGGCCAGCTCGGCCGCGCGCGCGTCGCTGCGGGCGATCAGGACCAGTCGGTCGCCGCGCTCGGTGAGGCGTTGCGCCAGGGCGAGCCCGATGCCCGAGCCGGCTCCGGTGAGGACGTGCGTGCGGCTCATCGGGTGAAGACGATCTTGCCGAAGACGTCGCCCTCCGCCATCGCGGCGAAGCCCTCGCGGGCATGCTCCATCGGGATGGCCCGGTCGACGAGCGGCCGGGCGCCGGTCGCGTCGAGGAACTTCACCAGCAGGTCGAGCTCCTTGCGGGTGCCCATCGTCGAGCCGATGATCGAGAGCTGCTTGAAGAAGACGTGGGTCAGGCCCGCGTCGTCCACACTGGGACCCGAGGTCGTGCCGCTGATGACGATGCGGCCGCCGGGCCGCAGCGAGCGGACCGAGTGGGTCCAGGTGGCGCGGCCGACGGTCTCCATCACCGCGTCGACCTTGACCGGCAGGCGCTCGCCCGACTGGAACACCTCGTGCGCCCCGAGCTCGCGGGCCCGCTGGCGCTTGGCCTCGTCGCGGCTGGTGGCGAGGATCGTCAGGCCCGCCGCGCGGCCGAGCGTGATGAGCGCGGTGGCGACGCCGCCACCGGCACCCTGCACCAGCACCGTCTCGCCCGGCGTGCAGCCGCCCTGCACGAAGAGCATCCGGTAGGCCGTCAGCCAGGCGGTGGGCAGGCAGGCCGCCTCTTCGAAGGAAAGCGAGGCGGGCTTGGGGACCAGGTTGCGACGCGGCACGACCACCTGGTCGGCGAAGGTGCCCTGGTGGCGCTCGGAGAGCAGCGACCGGCCCGGGTCGTCGGCCTCGTCACCGGTCCACCGGGGGTCGCTGATGACGCCGTGGACGACGACCTCGTTGCCGTCCTCGTCGACGCCCGCGGCGTCACAGCCGAGGATCATCGGCAGCGACTCCTCCCGCAGGCCCACGCCTCGCAGCGACCACAGGTCGTGGTGGTTGAGGCTGGCGGCCTTCACCGTCACCGTCGTCCACCCGTCCGGCGCCTCGGGGGCGGGCCGCTCCCCCACCACCAGGCCGCTGAGCGGGTCGTCGGAGGAGAAGGACTCGGCGTAGACGGCGAACATGCTCCGACCCTAGCGATCGGGACGAGTTATCCGGTTGCGGGTCCTGGTGACGACCGATTGGCTGGCTGCGTGAGCATCGACGTACGTCCCTCGGAGGACCCCGCGAAGTACCTGGCCACCGACCAGCTCGTCTGGTTCGGCGAGGTCACCGACGCCGACGCCGAGCACCTGCGGCTCGGGCTGCCGGCGGACCAGCGGTTCGTGGTCGACCTGCCCGACGGGCCCGACGACCTGCACAGCGGGATCTACGGCGTACGCCCGATGGAGATGTCGCTGCCCGGCGGCTCCGTCGTGCCGATCGCCGGCCTCACCTGGGTCGGCGTGCACCCCGACGCGCGGCGCCGCGGCGTCCTCGCCGCGATGATGTCCGACCACCTCGCCCGCACCCGCGACGCCGGGACCGCCCTCTCGGCGCTCCACGCGAGCGAGGCGGCCATCTACGGGCGCTTCGGCTACGGGACCGCGGTCCTCACTCACCAGGTCGCCCTCGGCCGCGGCACCACGTTCACCGCTCCCCACCTCGAGGCCGAGGCCGCCGCGACCACCACTCACCTGCTCGACATGGCCGCCCCCGGCGTGACCGAGCGGATGCGCGCCTGCCAGCTGGCCGCAGCGCCGGACTTCCCCGGCACGATCGTCGGCTCCCCGGACTTCTTCGCCCTCATGGCCCACGAGCCGCCGGAGCAGCTGCGCGACAAGGAGCGGCGCCGCATCCTCTTCGCCCGCCGCGACGGTCAGGACGTCGGGTTCACCGGCCTGCGGCGGGAGCACAAGTGGGAGAACGCGCGCCCGTCGGGCACCGTGGTCGTCGGCACCTTCTGCGGCGACCCCGCCGCGCGGCTCGCCCTCGCGCGCCGCGTCGTCGACCTCGACCTGATGGGCACGACCAAGCTGGAGAACGTCGGTCTCGACGACCCGCTCCTGGGCTGGATCGGCGGCCCGCGGGGCACCGGCAGCCTCCAGACCTGGGACAGCACCTGGGTCCGCCTCGTCGACGTCGAGGCCGCCTGGCCGCTGCGCTCCTACGAGGCCGACTGCGACGTCGTCGTCGAGGTGTCCGACCGCTACGCCCCCTGGAACGCCGGTCGCTGGCGGCTCACGGCCTCCTCCGGTGCCGGCTCGGCCACGCGCACCGACGCCGAGGCCGACCTCGCCCTCGACGTGTCCGTCCTCGGCGCCGGCTACCTCGGCCACCCGATCGGCGGGCTGCTCCGCGCCGGGCTCGTGCAGGAGCACCGCCCGGGGTCGTACGCCGACCTCGCGCGGGCGATGCGCACGACCGTCGCGCCGGAGCCGTCGATCGGGTTCTGAGCGCGTCGGTGTCGCGCGTCGGCCCGCCTCAGAGGCGAACGCGGATGCGAGCCGTCCACGAGGCGGCGTCCGGGTCGTCGACGTCGGTGACGGCGAGGAGGGTCACCAGCCCCGCCTCGGCCTCCAGCACCGTGAGCCCCTCGACCTTGAGCACGCTCCCCTGGTGGCGGGGCAGTCGCACCACCGCGGCGACCAGGTCGCCACGGAGCAGCGCCAGGGCCGTCGCCGTCACGGGGCCGTCGTCGCGGGCGTTCGGGCTGTCCTCCGCCGCTGCGCTGGCGACGAGGTCACCGTTCGGCAGGTGGACGACGTCAGTGATTGCCAGACCGACGCCGTCCGCGGACCCGAGGTCGTAGCGACGAGGACGCGAGACCCTCAGGTCGGCTGCGCCCACCTCGCCACGCGCGCCCGCCACGGCTGCCGCCAGGTCCAGGTCGACGCTTCCTGACGGCAGACCTGCTGACGGCAGTCCGCGGTGGAACCACCGCAGGCTGTCCCCGACGACGCACGCACCCTCGAGGTTCAGCTCGTCGGGCTCGACGTCCAACGTGGCTGCGACCACCGCGTACACCCCGGTCATGTCCGCGACCACGACGTCCGGCTCGCCGTCGTCCCCGAGCCGCACCAGGCACCACCGCATCCGTCGCGAGGACGACCCGGATCCCATCAGGAGCACCGCCTCCACGCCGTCCACCGACACCCGGCACGCCGCCTCGAGGTCCGGCTTGAGGTGCTTGGTGCCGGACTCCTCGTCGAACTCCTCGTGCCCGTCCACGGGCGCGAGGAGGCGGACCCGGGTGACGCCACCGTCCGGGCGGGACCACGCCGCGTAGGTCGCGTCGTCCGAGACCACGAGGTGTCCGTCACCGAAGGCCACGACCGCCGAGGCCGCCCGCACCGGGGTCCCGTCGTCGAAGCGCAGGCGGTCCGTCTCCGCCACCTCGATCTCCATGTCCCGATGCTGCCAGACACGACGCCCGGCCGGCGGGCCGGTCAGCGGCGGGCGACCCCGTCGCGCCGGGCGGCGTCCGCCACCGCGGAGCGCACGGCTCCCGGCACGCGCGGGTCGAAGGGCGACGGGATGACCAGGTCCTCGCTGAGGTCGTCGCCGACGAGCTCGGCGAGGGCGGTCGCAGCGGCGACCTTCATCCCCTCGGTGATGGCGGTGGCGTGGACGTCGAAGGCGCCGCGGAAGATGCCGGGGAACGCGAGCACGTTGTTGATCTGGTTGGGGAAGTCCGAGCGTCCGGTGGCGACGACCCGGGCGTACTTGTGCGCCAGGTCGGGGTGCACCTCGGGGGTCGGGTTGGCCAGGCCGAAGATGATCGCGTCGGCGGCCATCGAGGCCACGATCTCCTCGGGCACCTGTCCGCCCGAGACGCCGATGTAGACGTCGGCACCGGCCATCACGTCGGCCAGCGTGCCGCTGCGCCCGAAGTGGTCGGCCGTGTCGCGCGCGAGCGCGGCCTTCACGGGGGTCAGGTCGGACCGCGCCGAGTTGAGCACGCCCTGCCGGTCGAGGACCGCGATGTCCTTGATGCCGGCCTCGAGCAGGATGCGCGCCACCGCCACCCCGGCGGCACCGGCGCCCTGCACCACCACTCGGACGGTCGCGGCGTCGCGCCCGGTCAGGCGCAGCGCGTTGGTCAACGCGGCCAGCGCGACGACGGCCGTGCCGTGCTGGTCGTCGTGGAAGACCGGGATGTCGAGGCGCTCCTTGAGCCGGGCCTCGATCTCGAAGCACCGTGGCGCCGAGATGTCCTCGAGGTTGATCCCCCCGAAGCTCGGCGCGAGGCGCACGACGGTCTCGATGATCTCCTCGACGTCGGTGGTGTCGAGGCAGATCGGCACGGCGTCGACCCCGCCGAACTGCTTGAACAGCACGGCCTTGCCCTCCATCACCGGCATCGCGGCGGCGGGGCCGATGTCGCCCAGGCCGAGCACGGCGGTGCCGTCGGTGATGACGGCGACCGTGTTGGGCACCCACGTGTAGTACTGGGTCAGCGACGGGTCGGCCGCGATCGCCTCGCACACCCGCGCGACACCGGGGGTGTAGGCGAGGGACAGCTCGTCGGGCCCGGTCAGCGCGGCCGTCGAGTGGATCTCCATCTTGCCGCCGACGTGCAGGTCGAAGACGGGGTCGCCGGCGTGCGGGTGCGAAGCCATGCCCGGGATACTGGCACAGGTCAGGGCCGCGGGAGCCTGCGTCCCATGCGTGGGGAAGGCCACACCCGCAGGCGTACGACGGCCAGCACGTCGGCCTCGGGCACGGGTCCGCGGTGGCGCGAGTCGACGCCCTCGCCGGGGTTGTCGCTCAGCAGCCACCAGCCGGCTGCGCCGGAGCGCGTACGACGTCGTTCGACCGCGCGCTTGACCGCCACCGTGCCGTCGGCGAACCGGGCGACGACGAGGTCGCCGGACCGGGGCGAGGCGCCGTACCGGACGAGGAGCAGGTCGCCCTCGCGCAGCGTCGGGAGCATCGAACGACCCCGGACGGCGGCCGTCCCGAACGGGGGTCCGGAGCGTCCACCCCGAGGGGCGGGACCCCGCTGCCGACGCCTCTCCACGCGGAGTAGTGTCGCAGGAGAGCAATTCCCCGACGTTCGAGAGGTTGCACATGCTTCGCACTTTCTTCGCCCCGACCATCGAGGTCTCGGCCCACTGCGACCTGCCCTGCGGTGTCTACGACCCCGCCCAGGCGCGCATCGAGGCCGAGTCGATCAAGGGCATCATCGCCAAGGTCGCCGACAACGACGACCCCGACTTCCGCACCCGCGCGATCCTCATCAAGGAGCAGCGCTCGGAGCTCGTCAAGCACCACCTCTGGGTGCTGTGGACCGACTACTTCAAGCCCCCGCACTTCGAGAAGTACCCCCAGCTGCACACGCTGGTCAACGAGGCCACCAAGCTGGCCGGTGCCTCCGGCACCAAGGGCGAGCTCGACGCCGGCAAGGCCGACGAGCTGCTTGCCAAGATCGACGAGATCGCGGAGATCTTCTGGGAGACGAAGAAGGCCTGAACGAAGTGAAGGCCTGAGCGCACGCCGCACCGACCTCCGGGTCGGTGCGGCGTTCTGCATGTCCGCCCCCTCCTCGCTGGCTAGGCTCCGCCCAGCAGAGGGAGGGTCGATGATCGAGCAGGTCATGCTGCGTGACGGCACGGACGCATTCGTCGTGCCGCTGGAGCACACCGACCGGGCCGCGCTGATGGCCGAGTTCGAGACGCTCTCCCCCGAGTCGCAGCGCCGCCGGTTCCTCGCCCCGATCAGGCACCTCAGCGACGCCATGCTGGACCACCTCGTCGACGACGTCGACGGCGTCGACCACATCGCCCTCGTGCTGTGTGCGGAGACGAGTCCCGGCGTCTACGACCCCGTCGCACTGGCGCGGATGGTGCGCTACGCCGACGCCACCGACGCGGCCGACCTCGCCGTCACCGTCAAAGACGAGTGGCAGGGCCGCGGCGTCGCCACCACGCTCCTCGAGGTGCTCGTGCGCAGCCGTCCGGTGGGCGTGGACCGCATCGTCACCGAGGTCCTCCAGGACAACCCGGCGTCGCTGCAGATGCTCCGCCGGCTCGGTCCGGTGGAGCTGGAGGACGAGGGCAACGGGGTGTACGGCGTGGTGGTCGAGCTCGCGCCGCTGGCCTCGGTCGACGCTGCCGCGGGTACGCCGTCGCCGGTGCGGGTGGCACGGAGCGGGGGCAGACCGACCCCGCTGCTGCACGCGCCCCACCACCGGAACGAGCTCCGCACGCGCGACCAGGTGTGTCCGTGGTTCCACTGATCGTGACGGCTAGGGTGTGCGGAGCATCGGCCTCGAGGACGGGACATTGACGCAGATGGCAGACAACACGGGGGCATCTCGCGCCGACGTCGAGCTCCGGCTCCCCGCCGAGGGGGCCTTCGCGACGATCGTCCGGACCACGGCGGCGGGCCTCGCCGCCCGGCTCGACTTCACCATCGACGACATCGAGGACCTGCGCATCGCCATCGGCGAGGCGAGCGCGCTCGCCATCCCCGAGGCCGACCCCGGCACCGACCTCGTCGCGGCCTTCTGGATCGGTCCCGGTTCGATGACCGTCGAGCTGCAGGTCGAGGCGATCGACGACCCCCCGCTCGACACCGAGAGCTTCGCCTGGCAGGTGCTCGACACGATGGCGCAGGACGCGTCGGCAGGAGCCGAGAGGGGACGCTTCCGCGTCCGCTTCACGGTGACGTCGGCGGTCGCTGCGGGAATGACAGGTGCCGAGCTCTGACATGAGCCGAGACACGGGGGACACGGGGGACGACACGGCAGCCGAGGCTGCCCGGGACCACGAGGTCGACGACGACGTCGCGACCAGCGGTCTCGACCACGTACGCACGCGCAGCGCCGAGCTGTTCGGCGTGCTGCGCGACGACGGGGCGAGCAGCGCCGCGCGGGCGCTCGCGCGCGACGACCTGGTGCACCTGCACCTGTCGCTGGTGGAGCACTGCGCCCGCCGCTTCCGCAACCGCGGCGAGCCGTTCGAGGACCTCGTGCAGGTCGGCACCATCGGCCTGATCAAGGCCGTCGACCGCTTCGAGACCGACCGCGGCGTGGAGTTCTCGACCTACGCGACGCCGACGGTGATCGGCGAGATCAAGCGCCACTTCCGCGACAAGGGCTGGGCGATCCGGGTGCCGCGCCGCCTGCAGGAGCTGCGGATGCAGATCGGCGGCGCCACCGGCGAGCTGACCCAGAAGCTGGGCCGCTCCCCCACCCCACGCGAGCTGGCCGAGGTCATCGGCTGCACGGTGGAGGAGATCATGGAGGGCATCGAGTCCTCCCACGCCTACGCGACGCTGTCGCTCGACGCCTCGGACGACAGCGACGACGGGCCCCCGGCGATGCTCGCCACGCTCGGGGTCGAGGACGCCAACATCGAGCACGTCGAGGTTCGCGAGTCGATCAAGCCGCTGCTCGACGGCCTCGGCGAGCGCGAGAAGCGGATCCTGCTCCTGCGCTTCTTCAAGAACATGACGCAGTCCCAGATCGCCGAGGAGATCGGCGTCTCCCAGATGCACGTCTCCCGCCTGCTGACGCGCACGCTCGCCCAGCTGCGTACGTCGCTCGAGGCCGACTGACCCGACCGGTCGGCCGGCTACTCCTCGAGCCGGGCGTCCTGCTCCAGCACCTGCGTGGTCGCCGGGTGGAGCAGGCCCGCGATGACCACGAGCCCGCCGATCGCGAGCCCGACCGCCACGAGCGTGGTGGGGGCGTCGCGGAAGTTCCACGCCAGGCCGAGCTGGATCAGCTGGGCCATCACGACCGGGCCCCGGGCCCAGCGTCGTCCCCTCCACAGCGACCAGGCGCACCACGCCAGTCCCGCCGCAGCCACGAGGAAGAACGCCGTGGTGGTGAGCCCCATCGTGAGCCGGATCGAGCGGAGGTTCGCCACCTCGAGGACGGCGAGCACGAGGAGCAGGAGGGCCTCCACAGCGACCAGCGCAGCCGCTACCGCGAGCGGGGGCGGCACGGTAAGGTCTCGGCCACGGGGATCCACCGGAGGCGTAACGGTCACCGGCCAACAGTAGTTGTGACGGACACGACCAGCAGCGGGGGTTGTGTGAACGTTCAAATGTTGTCAGTCTGGTCGCTGCGCTGTCAGGCGCCCGGGCCCGGCTGAACGTCCGCAAACAGCAACCGACGTGATGTGAAAGAGGGATCCCCCACCCCATGGATTGGCGCAGCCGCTCTGCATGCCTCGACGAGGACCCCGAGCTGTTCTTCCCCATCGGCAACACCGGTCCCGCGATCCTCCAGATCGAGGAGGCCAAGCAGGTGTGCCGCCGCTGCGAGGTGCGCGAGCAGTGCCTCGCGTGGGCCCTCGAGGCCGGCCAGGACCACGGTGTGTGGGGTGGCCTCAGCGAGGACGAGCGGCGCGCGCTCAAGCGCCGCAACGCCCGGGCCCGCATCCGCACGGCCTGACCTCAGTCGACCGGCACGTCCGCCTGCACCCGCGTGCCCCGGCTGCCCGGACCGATCTCGAGCACGCCGCCGAGCTCCGACTCCACGAGCGTGCGGACGATCGACAGTCCCAGCTGGGTCGAGGAGTCGAGGTCGAAGTCGTCGGGGAGCCCCCGGCCGTCGTCCTCGACCACGACGTGCAGGCGGCCGACGATGCGTCGCGCGGTGACGACCACCCGGCCCGAGGTCTCGGCGGGGACGCCGGCGTAGCCGTGCTCGACGGCGTTCTGCAGCAGCTCGGTCAGCACCATCGCGAGCGGCGTGGCCGCCTCCGAGGGCAGCTTGCCGAAGGAACCCTCGCGGACGACCCGCACCGGCACCTCGACGCCGCTGACGTCGACGACCATCGATCCCAGCCGGTCGGCGATCTCGTCGAAGTCCACCGTCTCCTCCACCGCGTGGCTGAGCGTCTCGTGCACGATCGCGATCGACCCGACGCGGCGTACGGCCTCCTCGAGCGCCGCCTTGGCGTCCTCGGCGCGCGTCCGACGCGCCTGGAGCCGCAGCAGGGCAGCCACGGTCTGCAGGTTGTTCTTCACCCGGTGGTGGATCTCGCGGATCGTGACGTCCTTGGTCACCAGCTCGCGGTCGCGGCTGCGCAGCTCGGTGACGTCGCGCACCAGGAGCAGCGCGCCGCTGCGCTCGCCCTGCGGCCGGAGCGGGATGCTGCGCACGATGAGGGTGACCTCGTCGGTGCCCACCTCGGTCGCGCGGCCGTCACGCCCGCCCAGCACGGCGCTCAGGGTCTCCTCGTCGGGGCGCCACCGAGCCGGCACCAGCTCCCGGGTGAGGTCGGTGAGGACGAGGCCGGCGAGGTCTCCCTGCAGGCCGAGCCGCCGGTAGGCCGACAGGCCGTTGGGGCTGGCGTACACGACCCGACCGGCAGGATCGAGCCGGACGAAGCCGTCGCCGACGCGCGGTGAGTCGGCGTGGTCGCTGCGCTGACCGCTGAGCGGGAAGTAGCCCCCCGCGATCATCTGCGTGAGGTCGGCCGCGGTCTGGAGGTAGCTGAGCTCGAGACGGCTCGGCGTGCGCACGCCGAGCAGGTTCGTGTTGCGGGCGATCGTCGCGATCACCCGTCCGGCCCGCCGCACGGGGATCACCTCCACCCGCACCGGTACGTCGTCGCGCCACTCCGGGTCGCCCTCGCGCACCAGCCGACCGGTCGTGTAGGCCTCGTCGAGCATCCGGCGGCGCCCGGTCGGGATGAAGGTCCCCAGGACGTCGTCGACCAGCGCCGTCGGGCCGGTCGTGGGGCGCATCTGCCCGCCGGCCCAGTAGCCCCTGCCCTCGCGGTCGGGCAGCCAGAGCACGAGGTCGGCGAAGGACAGGTCGGCGAGGATCTGCCAGTCCGCCATCAGCAGCTGGAGCCAGGCGACGTCGTCCTCGACGAGGTCGGTGTGGGCTCGCACGAGCTCGTGGAGGGACGGCACCCGGTCAGCCTAGGGCCCGTGGCGGACCGGGCTGGGGCTGTGTCCGGGTCGGCTGGCAGGATGGGCGGCATGTCACTCGGGTACTGGGACCAGGTGCAGAGAGCCGGGTTCGAGGTCCCCTCGGACCGCCCGCTCGACGACCTCACCGCCGAGCTCACCACGATGCTCGGCTCGACCGAGCCCGAGGTGCGCGACGGCACTGCGTTCCCGGCCTTCGCGACCTGGATCGAGCGCGGCGTCTACGACGACCTGCTCTCCGGCCTCGGCGACGGGATGGCAGCGGGCCTGTCGGTGGGCATCGGCGAGGTCGGCACCGACACGGTCTTCCGGCGCAGCTTCAGCGCGCTGATCCTGGCGGTCTGCCTCGAGCGGGACAACGCCCAGCACCTGGTGCCGGGACGGAAGGTCATGGAGTGGGGCGACCGGCTGGCGACCTGGTTCCTCGGCGAGCGCGACACCCGGGGGTGGGTGCCCGGCAAGGGGTGGGCCCACGCGGTCGCCCACGGCGCGGACGCGATCGGTGCCCTCGGCGAGTCACCTCACCTGGCCGGGCCGGAGCACGCCCTGCTGCTCGACGTCCTCGCCGAGCGCCTCCTCACCCAGCCGGCCGACGAGCCACTCGTGGCGGGCGAGCCCGACCGGATCGCGGTCGCGGCCATGCAGATCCTGCGCCGCAACACCCTGGGCACCGACGAGCTCGAGCCGTGGGTGCACCGCATCGGCGCCGCCGGCAACCCGTTCGCCGCGCCGGTCGACCACGACCCCTACGCACCGGCCGCCGCCGCACAGGCGTTCCTGCGCGCGCTGTTCGTGCAGCTCTCGCTCGCCCCGGAGCCCCCGAGCGTCCGGTCCGACCTGCTCCTCGTCGTGATCGAGGCGCTCCGGATGACGAACGTTCCCTACCTGCGAGTAGCCACCGACTAACCTCAGGGCATGAGCGAGATCACTGGTCACAGCGGCGAGCTGGCCGTCCACGTCGCGCGCGCCCACGGCGTCGAGACCATGTTCACCCTGTCGGGTGCCCACGTCTTCCCCATGTACGACGGCGCGGTGAGGACGCAGCAGGACGGGCAGGGCCCGCCGGTGCGGCTGCTCGACGTACGCCACGAGCAGACCGCGGCGTTCGCCGCCGAGGCGACCGGCAAGCTCACCCGGGTCCCCGGCCTGGCCGTCCTCACCGCTGGGCCGGGCGTCACCAACGGCATCAGCGCGATCGCGCAGGCCCAGTTCGCGGGCTCGCCGATGGTCGTCGTCGGCGGCCGCGCTCCGCAGAACCGCTGGGGCACGGGCTCGCTGCAGGAGCTCGACCAGCCGCCGATCATCGCACCGGTCGCGAAGTCCGCCAGGACCCTCATGACGGCCGGCGAGGTGGCGGCCGGCATGGACGAGGCCTTCACCCTGGCCCGCTCGAGCCACCGGGGTCCGGTCTTCGTCGACGTGCCGATGGACGAGTTCTTCAACTCGGCCTCGGGCACCGTCGGCTCCGGCGAGGGCACCCGCATCGAGCCCGACGGCGACGCGATCCAGACGATCGCCGATCTCCTCGCCCGCGCCCAGCGGCCCGTGCTGATCCTCGGCACGGACGTCTGGGCCGACCACGCCGAGGCGGCCGCGCTGCGCTTCGTCGAGGACCTCGGCATCCCCACCCTGACCAACGGCATGGGTCGAGGCGTCATCCCGGGCGGGCACCGCTCCCTGGTCACCAAGGCCCGCGGCGCCGCCCTGTCCGGCGCCGACCTGGTGGTCGTCGTCGGCACCCCGCTCGACTTCCGCCTGGGCTACGGCGCCTTCGGCGGTCCCGACAAGAACCCGACGGGCGAGTTCGCCCGCGTCGTCCACATCGCCGACTCCCCCGGCCAGGTCTCCGGCCACGCCGAGCTCGCCGCGTCGGTCGCCGGCGACCTCACCACCGTCCTCGACGGCCTGCAGGCGGCCGTCGAGCGGGGTGACAAGCCGGACTGGAGCGCATGGTCCGACCAGCTCGCCGACCAGGTGAAGGTGGCCGCCGAGCGCGACGCCCAGCTCCTCACCGCCGAGGCCGACCCGATCCACCCCGCCCGGATCTACGGCGAGCTGGTCCCCCGGCTCGCGGACGACTCGGTCGTCATCGGCGACGGTGGTGACTTCGTCTCCTTCGCCGGCAAGTACGTCGAACCGAAGCGCCCCGGTGGCTGGCTCGACCCCGGCCCCTACGGTTGCCTCGGCGCCGGGCTCGGCGCGGCGATCGCGGCCCGCATCGCCCGTCCCTCGGCGCAGGTGACGCTCCTGCTCGGCGACGGCGCCGCCGGCTTCTCGCTGATGGACGTCGACACGCTGGTGCGCCACGACCTGCCCGTCGTGATGGTGATGGGCAACAACTCCGCCTGGGGCCTGGAGAAGGGCCCGATGCAGATGCTCTACGGCTACGACGTCGCCGCCGACCTCGCCCAGCGCACGCCGTACGACGAGGTGGTGAAGGCGCTCGGCGGTGCCGGCGAGACCGTCACCGACCCGAAGCAGATCGGTCCGGCCCTCGACCGGGCCTACGCCGCCGGCGTGCCCTACCTCGTCAACGTGATCACCGACGTGGAGGCGGCCTACCCGCGCAACACGTTCGGCATCTAGCGCCGTGGAGCTGCGCCGGATCCGCCCCGACGAGCACGAGGCCGCCGGCGACGTGTGCGTGGCGGCGTACGACCCGCTGCTCACGGGTGCCGAGGACGACTACCGCGAGCGGCTGCACGACGTCGCGACGCGCGATGCCCAGGCCGAGGTGTGGGTCGCCGTGGTCGAGGAGCGCGTCGTCGGCGTCGTCACCTACTGCCCGCCCGGCTCGCCGTGGCGCGAGATCGGTCGCCAGGACGAGGGCGAGTTCCGGATGCTCGCGGTCGACCCGGCGGCCCAGGGCACCGGTGCCGGGACCGCCCTGGCCCGCCTGTGCGAGGAGCGTGCGCGCGAGGACGGCGCAGCCGGGATGGCGTTGTCGTCGCTCGCGACGATGGCGACCGCCCACCGGGTCTACGTCCGGCTCGGCTACTCCCGCGAGCCCGCGCGCGACTGGTCCCCGGTGCCGGGCGTCGACCTGCTCGCGTTCAGCAAGACGTTCTGACCGGGGCTCAGCAGCGGCGGACGGTCGCGGGGTCCTCGGGGTCGTCGAAGCACACCGTGCCCGTCGGCAGGGCGGCCATCGTGGTGCGGGTTGCCATCTGCCACTGCCAGGTCTGCCACGAGTCGTCCTCGCCGGCCACCGCGGTGACCAGCGCCCCGTTCGCCGTCAGCCACGTCCTCACGCCGCCCTCGTTGCGCATGTCGATCTCCCCGACGGGCTCGAGCGGACGCAGCTGGTCCCCGTCCTGCGCCAGCACCTCGACGTACGACGGGTCGGAGGCGGACGTCACGAAGAGCGAGGCGCCGTCGACCCCCATGGGCTGCACCATGGAGACCCGAGGGTCGGCGACCACCAGCTCGCGGCTGATCGTCCGGCCGTCCTCGCCCTCGACGACGAGCACCGGAGGGTCGCCGTCCTCGATGCGTGCGGAGTAGCGGTAGCCCTGCTCAAACCTGGCCGACTCCCCCGGCCCGAAGGTCTCCTCGGCCACCGGAGTGACGTAGGGCAGCTCGTCCTGCGTCTCGTCACCGCAGGGCTGCGACGCCTCCAGGCCAACGCGCAGGCACCGCGCGTCGTCCGGGCGGAGCACGCCGTCCTCGTCCAGCGTCCACTGCCAGGCATCGACGACCATCGTCTCCGGCCGCACCAACGTCATGTTGCCCTCGGCGTAGGCGTTCACCGACCGGCTCGACCAGAGCGCGCCGTCCTCGAACCAGTAGTTGTGCACGTGCACCATCCGGTAGTGCTCGGTCGTGCTGCCCGGCACCGGCACCTGGCCTCGGACCAGGAGCTCGGGCCGGTCGGCGACCAGCTGGACGAGCAGCCCGTCTCGCAGGTCGACGACGAGCGGGTGTCCGCCGCCGCCGACCGCCTCCGCGTCGTCGTAGTAGAGCACCAGCTCCTGGTCGCCGTCGCCGTCGGCGTCGATCGGGTCGAGGACGTTGGTCGCGACCGTCGTCCCGACCTCGACGAGGCCGTACGCCTCCTCGCCGGTGCTGGTGAGCGTCGTCTCCAGGCGGAAGCGGCCGTCGAGCTCCTCGGTCGGCTCGCCGCGGAACGTGACCTCCTCCTTCTCCCCGTCACCGTCGAGGTCCAGCCGCGGCGCACGGTCGAGCTCGTTGGGCTCCCAGTCGCGTCCGACGTCCGGCGGCAGGGTCAGCTGCGGGTCGTCGGGCCTCGGCGCGACGTCGTCGGAGCGCGGTTCGCGGGCCAGGCCCTGGAACACGGCGCCCAGGACGAGCAGGACCACGGCAGCCGTCGCCAGCAGCACCCACGGCGACTGCCAGCGCGGGCGTGCCTCGACCACTGGGGTGAGCGGGGACAGGTGGTAGGGCTGCACCTGGTCGGCGCGCGCGGACAGCGCAGCGCGCAGGCGGTCCTCCATCTCACTCATCGCTCCTCCTTCCCCGAGCCCGCAGCCGACGTCATGACCTTCTCCAGCGCGACCAGCGCACGGCTGGCCGTCGACTTGACCGTCCCCTGGCTGATCGAGAGCGTCTGCGCGATCTCGGCCTCGGACAGGTTCGACCAGTAGCGCAGCACCAGGACCTCGCGCTGCCGGGGGGCGAGCTGCTGCAACGCCACGATGACCTCCCGGTGCTCCTCCGCCAGCACCGCGCTGTCCTCGGGCGAAGGAGGCGACAGGTCGTGGGGCGGTGAGTATGCCCGGGCCGTACGACGCCTGCGCAACGCCGAACGAGCCGTGTTGACCACCGACACGCGCAGGTAGGCCAACGCCTTCGACGGGTCCTTCACCGCGTCCGGCCGACGCGCCAGGGCCGCGAAGGCGTCCTGCACCACGTCCTCCGCCGAGGCGAAGTCGTCGACCAGCAGCACCGCGAGCCGCACCAGTGACAACCGGTGGGCAGCGTAGAGCTCGGTGATGTCCACCGACGGCTCCATCTCGATCCCCACCCCCGTGGCCCTCCCGCTCATGTCTGGTAGACGTGTGCCAGTCCCTCAGGTTGCCCCACCGACCCCCCGAATCCCGGAAGGCCTGCCCATGCCGCAGCTCGAGCCCGCCACGCTGACGTACGCCGTCACCGACGACGACACCGCCGCAGCCGTCGGCAGCGGGTCGCTCCCCGTCCTCGGTACGCCGCGCCTCCTCGCCTGGCTCGAGGCCGCCACCTGCGCCTGCCTCGAGCCCGTGCTGCCGGACGGGTCGACCAGCGTCGGCACGCGGATGCAGGTCGAGCACCTCGCAGCGAGCCCGGTCGGCGCCGAGGTCGAGGTGAGCGCGTCGAGCGCCTACGAGGACGGCCGTCTGCACCGCTTCACGGTCAGCGCGCGCGACACCACGAGCGGCAAGGTGCTCGCGGCCGGCGAGATCACCCGGGTCGTGGTGGACGCCGAGCGGTTCCTGTCCCGGCTGACCTGAGGCACCCGGAGCCACGAGGCAGCCGCGGAGGGTCACGGGTACTTGCTCGGCGGGCCGTGGCCCAGACCGCCGCCTCACGCTCGCGCCAGGAGTCAGCGAGTCACGTCGTCCTCTCGACCCTGCGCGTGTGACAGCAGGCCGAAGTCGAGAAGCACGGCGACCGCGACACCGTTCGCGTCGAACCCCACCCATGCCGGGTGCTGCTCCTTGCCACACAAGAACGCCGCCGCCAACGTCCGCCCATCGGTCTCCATCGAGACGATCGACTCTTCAAGCGCCCGATTGAAGATTCCCTGCATGTACAGGTCGTCCTCGAAGAGCGGCTGGAGGACGGCCGCGTCGGTGATCTCGTAGAACGCTCCGAGCGAGGAGTCGGAGTCGAGCTGGAACTGGCCATCGTCGGCGAGCGGCTGCCACGCGACCACTTCGGCGACCGCGCCGACGGTGGCGGCCACCGGTAACGCCTCGGCGGCGCCGGTCTCGACGCGGGTGCGCGTGATGACGATGACCGCCGTCGGGTAGTCATTCGCACCCATGCCGATTGCGGGGGCTGCAGGCGCGTCCTCTGGAAACCAGGGGTCCGCGATGGCGAGTGCTCCCCATTTCATGGACAGCGTGGGCCCGGCCTTCGAAGTCAGGGTCACGGTCTCCCCCTGGTAGCGGCGGTTCGTCGGGAAGACGTACCTGGCGCCGAGCTCCACGAGGTCTTGCGGCTCCACGATGATGCCGCCGCGCACGCCCGGCTGTTCGAGGCTCTCCTTCAACCGCTCCATCACCACGGCCCGCTCAGCACGCGGCAAGGCAAGGACCTCTTCGACGACCTCGTAGATCTTCCGGCGCACCCGTCGAACGCTAGCGGCGAGTGAAGGTGCTTACTCAGATATGCGTCTATCCGCAGCTTGTCGGTGTCTGACCCGGGTCACGCGAAGCGGCGAGGTGCCAACGGGGACTACGTGTAGCGATTCGCAAGCGGGCACGTCGCCGGTCGAAGTAGCGTCCCGTCATGACGCGCTACGAGTACGACGAGGAAGCCAGCCAGCGTTGGCACATGGACGTCGGTCACGAGATCGACGAGCGCCCCACGCCGGTGGCGCGTTGGGTCGACGCGATGCGTCGACTGAATTCGATCGACGATCCCCTGGCCCGACGGATCCTGACGCTCCACCGAGACTGCGGATCCGGTAGTGGATCCTGCGACAGCGGCTCCGAGGATGAGCCAATTGCTCGCCGAATCGGCTGGGGTTGCGAGACCAAGTCTGCGATCGCTCACCACTTCGGAGTCGACTACCCGGTTGCCCCGATCGCGTCCGACTAAGCACGTCAATCCGCCGCTGTCAGCGCCGAGGCGCGGTTCGGAGATTGAGGCTGGTTGCCAAGAGCTTCAGCGTTGAATCAGTATGAGGAACTGTTTGGGGTGCCGACGGTGAAAGGAGCCTCATCATCGTGACCAAACGCCTCGTCACTGGCTACGTACTGCTTGGATGCTCCATCGCGATGTTGCTTCAGGCGCCAGCGCATGCCACGTCGAAGCACGCCGGCTCACCTGACGACGTTCGGTCGGGCCGCCAGGTGGACGTTGCCCAGGCAACCGTCACGGTTGACGACTTCGTGTACAGAAGCGACAACTGCTACTCCGTTCCCGGCGCCATCGACGTCTCGAGCTCCTTGCCGATCGCGAGTTGGGAAGCAAGCATCGAAGTCACTGGTCCGCGCGGCGAGTGGGCCGACTCGGACTGGGTGTCATCGAATCTCGCCCACGAGGAGTTTGACCCACTTTTCGCCTGCTTCTACCTCAACGAATTCGGAAGGCACACCGTCCGCGCGGACGTCGAATTTTTCGACCCCGACTACAACGTTGTCGCAAACGTTGTCGCCACGGATACATTCGCGGTGCAGGCAGGGAGCAACTTGAAGAAAACCCGCGTTGATCGCCTTGGCGCCACCGCATGGGAGATCCGCGGCCGGGTACGCGCGACCGGCGGCATAACGCCGGACCGCAATCACAAGATTCGTCTTCAGCGGTTCAAGCAGGGTCGGTGGATGACAACTCGATCAGTCCTAGACGGTAAGGGTGGGCTTGTCGTCCTGCGCTACAGCGGCGCCCGAGCCGGGCGCTTCCGGCTCCATTGGTCTGGAGTGACCGACGTTGTGCAAGGCGATGTCAGTTCGACGTTCCGTCTTCCTTAGCCGACGTAAACGACCGAGGACCCGCCCAGCGTGCGGGCTCAATGATTGCCGTTGCAGAGGCCGTCGCCTCGACACGTGTACAGGCAGCCACTGAGCGGGTTACGTCGCCGACGTCGGCCAGGACACGGGCAGCGACAACGGGTCCGACACCGCGCAGGTCCATCAGGCGTGAACCGCGGGCAAGCACGATGGCCGTCAACTCGGCGGTGGACTTCTTGATCTCGGCCTCGACCGCGACCATCTCCGTCAGCTCCTCGGCAGCGATCCGACGGCGGGTCTTTCCGGCGATGTCACGCGGTCGGACGGACGCGAGCATTGCCCTGGCCTGACCGGTGGTGAGATCGCGTTTCGCCTGTCCTGGCAGGAGTTCTGCGAGCAGAGCGTGCAGTCGGTCAACGGTCTGGACCCGCCGTCGGGTCAATGCCTCGCGGCGGTCGGTGAGCATCCGCAACGCTTCAAGCTCGCCGTCGAGCTGCAGCACCCGCAGGTTCTTCGTGCGCACGGCAACAGCAGCGACCGCATGGGCGTCGTGCGCGTCGGTCTTGCGGTTGTGACCGGTGTCGAAGAGCCGGACCCGAGCAGCTGTTCGTGCTGGTCGACGACCTCGATCGTGGCCGACAGCTTGTGGGGATCGACCCCGATGATCACCGCGCTGTGTCTGGTTCATGTGCTGGTCCCGCCCGTGCTCGATCCGGTTAGGTCGCGAGGTGGGCATTGCTACTAGGAGCTGGGCAGTCCCTTCTTGAGCCACGCCTCGTCACGGTGACCGGCGGGCTGCAGACCGATAGTGAGCCACACAGATCGCGTTGGAGGGCAGCCGCATGGAGGACTTCCCCGCCGATCACCTGAACCGAGTCTGGCCAGACGTCGGTCCTAACAGAATCGTCCAGTAGCCGCTTGTGAAGCGCGCCCAAGTTCAAATTCCTCCACACCTTGGTCCATCCAGTGGCGCATCGAACATGTGTTCGATAGAATGAATCATGACCATCTCCCTCCCGCACCAGGCGCCGCAGGCGGCCGATGAGGTGTCGGTGAGGGAGCTGCTGGAGCTGGCTGCCGGGGCGCTCCGGTCGCGCCGCCTGGCGGAGGTGGAGGAGATCCGGCTCGCGATCCAGTGGGCCGTGACTCAGGGAGATCCGCGCGATGATCGCGATCCCATGGTGACGCCCGGCGGTGACGGCACTCCCCCGGTCCGCGACCACGCCATCCCCGAGCTGGCCATGGCGCGCGAGACGCACCCGGCGACGACGCGGGCGCTGATCGCCGACGGCCTCGACCTCGTGCACAGGCTGCCTCGGACGTGGGCGGTGGTCGAGGCGGGCGACTGCGAGCCGTGGGTGGCGCGCAAGGTGGCCGTCATCTCTCGCGCACTGCTGGATGACCAGGTGACTAAGGTCGACCGCGCCGTCGCGAAGGCGATCGGCGGCCACGCCCCCTCGACAGTCCTCGAGATCGCCCGGGCCAAAGTCATCGAGGCCGACCCCGAGACCCACCGCGCCGAACGCGAACGGTCACGCCACGAGCGCTACGTCCGCCTCTCCCGCACCGACGAGTTCGGCTACCGCCACATCATCGCCCGCGTCACCGCCGGCGACGCCGCCTGGCTCGACGCCATGGTCGACCGCGTCGCCGACATCCTCGCCGAGACGATGGGCCACGACCACAACCACGACGAGCTCCGCTCCCTCGCCATGGGCTGGCTCGCCCGACCCGTCGACCTCCTCAAGCTCCTCCTCGAGCACACCAACGACGATGCGGGCACGGACTCCGGTGCGCCCGGGGAGCCCGGTGAGTCCGGTGAGCCCGAGCAGCCCGCGTGGGCACCCGACCACATGGCCGACACCGTGGACCGGCTCTGTTCACTCCCCGCCCGCAAGCTGGCCAGGCTCCGCGGCCGCGGACGCCTCTTCGTCCACCTCACCGACGACGCCCTCCACACCGGGCGGGGAGTCGCCCGGGTCGAAGGCGTCGGCCCCATCGACGTACGACAGCTCCACGAGGTCCTCGGCGACGCCGACGTCACCCTCACCCCGGTCCTGGACCTCGCGCAGCGTCGTCGCGTCGACGCCTACGAGCACCCCGAGGTGGTCAAGGACCACGTCTGGGTCCAGACGGGCGGCGACCACTTCCCCTTCACCCCACGCACCGCCACCCGCGACGGCGTCGACTTCGACCACGCCGTCCCCTACGACGACACCGGCCCACCCGGCCAGACCGGCCCCCACAACTCCGGCCCCCTACGCCGACGCCACCACCGCACCAAGACCCACGGCGGGTTCACCACCCGCGTCGTCGGCCCCGGCCGCCACCTCTGGCGCACACCCCACGGCCAGGCGTTCCTCGTCGACCACACCGGCACGACCAGGCTGACCGAGCAACAGGGCAGAGCGATGGCCGAGGCGATCGTGGACGGCGTCGAGCTCTACTTCGCCTAGGTCTTGCGAGCGCGGCCCCGTCTCGGGGTCAGGGTCAGAGCTCGCGGAGCACCCGGGCCGGCGAGCCGACGGCGACGACCCCGGCCGGCAGGTCGCGGGTGACGACCGATCCGGCGCCCACGACCGTGTCCGCCCCGATGGTGACGCCCGGGCAGACGATGACGCCGCCGCCGAGCCAGACGTTGTCGCCGATCGTGATGGGCTCGGCCGCCTCCCACTTGTCGCGCCGCGGCTGCGGCTCGAGCGGGTGGGTGGCGGTCAGGAGCTGGACGTTCGGGCCGATCTGCACGTCGTCGCCGATCGTGATCGCGGCGACGTCGAGGAAGGTCACCCCCCAGTTGACGAAGGTGCGCGCCCCGATCGTGGTCTGGTAGCCGTAGTCGCAGTGCAGCGGCGGCCGGACCTCGCTGTGCTCGCCGAGTCCGCCGAGCAGCTCCTCGAGCAGCGCGCGGCGTCCGGCGGCGTCGTTGGGGTCCATCGTGTTGATCCGGTGGGCCAGGCCCTGGGCGCGCTGAGACTCCTCGGCCAGGACCGGGTCGTCCGCGATGTAGGGCTCCCCCGCCAGCATCCGCTCGCGCATGGTCTTCTCGCTCATCGGCTCAACGTACAAGCCCCGAGACATGCAAAAGTCCCCGCCGCGGCGGGGACTTCTACGAGA
This sequence comes from uncultured Nocardioides sp., assembly GCF_947488025.1. Taxonomy (GTDB): domain Bacteria; phylum Actinomycetota; class Actinomycetes; order Propionibacteriales; family Nocardioidaceae; genus Nocardioides. The sequence goes on from NZ_CANKYS010000005.1 coordinate 224,977, forward strand.
TGACGGCGCGGGTGCGCGTCAGGCGTTGGGGCGCTTCCCGTGGTTCGCGCCCTTCTTCTTGCGAGCGCGGCGCTTGCGTCCGGTCTTGCCCATGGTGGTCCTCCTGGAATCGGTGCTCGGAGCAGTGTCTCAAATCCGCCCGGAGGCGGCCAATCGGGTCGAGCTCGACGTTCAGGCATTGCCCTCGGTGATCTGGACCCGCACCTCGCGCAGCTGCAGGCGGACGCGGTCGCGGAGCGACTCCGGGGCGGACTCCGAGCAGGAGCGGGCGACGAGCTGCTTCACGGCCTTCTGCAGGTCGTGGCGCTCGAGGCAGGGCCCGCACTCGCGCAGGTGCATCTCGACGACGGCGCAGTCGGCCTGGTCGAGCTCGTTGTCGATGAAGTAGACGATGCGCTCGATGTAGTCGACGCAGTCGTCGTTGCCGCTCTCCATGTCGTGCTCGTGGCTGCTCACGACTCGCTCCCCTCTCCCTGACCGGGCACGGTGGACGCCGGAAGCAGGTCGTTGGTCCGCACGTAGTCCGCCAGCATGTCGCGCAGCTGCCGCCGACCGCGGTGCAGCCGCGACATCACGGTGCCGATCGGGGTGTCCATGATCTCGGCGATCTCCTTGTAGGGGAACCCCTCGACGTCGGCGAGGTAGACCGCCAGACGGAACTCCTCGGGCAGGCGCTGCAGCGCGTCCTTCACCTCCGAGTCGGGCAGGTGCTCGAGCGCCTCCATCTCCGCCGACCGGAGGCCGGTCGAGGAGTGCGACTCCGCCCGGGCGAGCTGCCAGTCCTCGACGTCCTCCGACATCGACTGCTGCGGCTGCCGCTGCTTCTTGCGGTAGGAGTTGATGTAGGTGTTGGTGAGGATGCGGTAGAGCCAGGCCTTGAGGTTGGTGCCGGGCTTGAACTGGTGGAAGGCGCTGTAGGCCTTGGCGAACGTCTCCTGCACGAGGTCCTCGGCGTCGGCCGGGTTGCGGGTCATCCGCATCGCCGCGCCGTAGAGCTGGTCGAGGTAGGGCAGTGCGTCACGCTCGAAGCGCGCGGAGCGCTGGTCGGAGGTCTCGTCCTCGACGGCGACCTCTGCAGGTGGGGACATCTCGTCCCGGAGCGATTCAGTCATCGCCTCCCACAGTACCGCCGTGGGTCGATCGAGGGTCAGTGCAGTCACACTGACCTGAACACCTCACGCCCGTCGGGGATTCCCGACGACCTCACGCACGAGCCACTCGAGGGTCGACTCGACCACGATCCCCATCGCCTCGTCCTGGGTCACCTCGCCCCGGGCGGGCACCTTGAGCGCGTGGTCGCCACCGGGGATCACCACCAGGTCGAGCCCGTCGAGGTCGCCGGGGAACTCCTCGGGCCGCCCCATCGGGTCGCGCTCCCCCTGCACCACGAGTGTCGGCAGCCCGACGGCCTCCAGCTCGCCCAGCCGGGTCGGCTCGGTCCTCCCGGGCGCGTGGAGCGGGAAGGACAGGGCCAGGCAGCCCGAGGCGCCGAGCGCGCGCGCGGTGCGGGCCGCGGAGCGGGCGCCGGCCGACCGACCGCCCACGACGAGGGGCGTACGCACGCGCATCACGTCGGCGGCACACCTGAGCGCCGTGTCGAGGGTCGGCGGGGCGGTCGCGATCTTGCGGCCCGCCACCCGCCACGGCTGCTCGAACAGGACGACCGAGACGCCCTGGGCGGGCAGCGCGTCAGCCAGGGCCCACAGGTCGCGGGCGTCCACGCCGCCACCGGCACCGTGGCTGAGCAGCAGGGTCGCGATCGGGCTCGTCGCGCGCCGCGTGTGCAGGCGGCCCTCGCCGTGGGGTGTGTCCACCGAGCGGACGGACGCCTTCTTCACTCGACCTCCTCCAGGGGCAGCGGCTCCACGAGCTCGGGTCCGTTGTTGCGCACGTTGCTCACCAGTCTCGGCACGGGATAGGCCTCCAGCCGGCCGGGAGCGGCGGGCACGAGGAGGGAGGTGTCACCGGGCGTGGTCGGGTCGAGCCACTCGTGCCAGCGCTCGCGCTCGACCATCAGCGGCATCCGGTCGTGGATGTGGCCGAGGGAGTCCTCGGCCTCGGTCGTGAGCACCGTGCAGGTCCAGCGGAAGCGGTCGGGGTCGTCCTCGGACCTCGTCGGGTCACGCCAGATCTCGTAGAGCCCGGCCATCGCGAGCACCCCGCCGTCCTTGGGGCGGATGAAGAACGGCTGCTTGACCGGCTTGCCCTTCGCGTCGGTGCGCGCGGTGGGGTACCACTCGAAGTAGCCGTCGGCGGGCAGGAGCGCCCGCCGGGCGGCGAAGGCCTTGCGGTAGGCCGGCTTCTCCGCGACGGTCTCCATCCGGGCGTTGATCATCCGGTTGCCGATCGAGGGGTCCTTGGCCCACGACGGGACCAGCCCCCACGTGAGGACGCGGAGCTGGCGCTGGGCCGGCTCTGTCCTGTCCTGGCCGGACTCCCGCGACGGCGGTCGCTCGACGACGGCGTAGACCTCCTTGGTCGGCGCGACGTTGTAGTCGGCTGCCAGGGGCGCGGCGATCCGGGTCTCGACGACCTCGAACTCCTCCACGAGGTCGTCCGAGCTCCGGGACGAGGCGTAGCGGCCGCACATACCGCCACCCTAGGGGAGTCGGCCGACAGCGTCGCTCAGCCGCGGGCCAGCTCGTCGAGCAGCATGCCGGCGACCACGTCGGTGCCCGGGAGCCCCTCGATCCACACCCGCACCGGAGCGTCCGGCTCCGCGCCGTCGAGGAGCGTGCGCAGCACCCGGACCCGCCGCCCGAGGTGGCCGTCTCGCCGGGTCAGGATCGCGACGCGGTGGAGCCCGAGCCGGGCCACCGTCTCGTCCCGGGCGAACGCCGTGCGCGCGAGCTCGCCCGAGCGCGCCAGGCGCATGGCCCGGGTGAAGTGGTCGTCGGGCTCGTCGGACGGGTCGTCGCCGGACGGCATCTCGAACACGACCAGTGCGAAGCCCCCGATGCCGGCGTCGGTCCCGCCGCCGAGCCGGTAGAGCTCGGAGAGCCGGCTGCGCAGGTGCGCCTGGCTGGACAGCCCGGTGAGGGGGTCCTCGCAGGAGAGCTGGTTGAGGTAGCCCAGCGTCGTCTCGCTCCACGCGGTGAGCAGCGCGGTGACGACGTCGTACGACGGATCGGCGCCGGTGAGGCAGCGCCAGGTGTCGCGCAGCCCGGCGAGCGTCTCCTCCACCGATGCCCCGTCGCGGGCCAGCTCCTGACCCGCGACGGCGCAGACACCGATGACGTCCGATCCTGAGGTGAGCGCTTCGCCGACAGCCTCGAACCGGTGCGGCAACCCCGACCGCTCGACGGTGGGCTCCGGCTCGCTCACCCCAGGATCGGCGACCGTGAGGCGACGCCCACGCACAGCGAAGATCCTCACGGCACACCCCCTCCCGGGTTCCCTCAGTCATGCCCCAGCCATGCCTTGGGGCATGCTCTGGTGATGTGACGGGGCTCATGGCCGCCCATGACGCGGACTCGGGCGAAAATCCCGTTTCTTCACTTTCCCGGCCGCTCGGCCCCCGGCCGGGGATACAGTCGGAAGGCCCGGCGACCGCCGGGTGGTGTCCCCGGAAGCGTCCAACCATGAGCGTGCAGTCATGAGCGTGGCCATCAGCGTCGAGGCGCCCAGCGACGCTGAGCTGATCTCTGCCGTCCGCGGTGGCGACGTCGACGCCTACGGCCTCCTCTTCGAGCGCCACGTCGACGCGGCCCGCCGGCTCGCCCGCCAGCTCGTCCCCGCGGGCGACGCCGAGGACCTCGTGTCCGAGGCCTTCGTGAAGGTGCTCGGCGTGCTGCAGCGCGGCGGCGGGCCCGACCTCGCCTTCCGTGCCTACCTGCTGACCGCCGTACGCCGGCTCCAGGTCGACCGGTTCCGGGCCGGGTCCCGGCTGCACACCACCGACGACATGGAGGCCTTCGACCCGGGCGTGCCGTTCCGCGACACGGCCGTCGAGGGCTTCGAGAGCGCTGCGGCCGCCCGTGCCTTCGCCAGCCTCCCCGAGCGCTGGCAGCTCGTCCTGTGGCACACCGAGGTGGAGGGCGACAAGCCCGCCGACATCGCGCCGATGCTCGGGATGAGCGCCAACTCGGTCTCCGCGCTCGCCTACCGCGCCCGCGAGGGACTGCGCCAGGCGTTCCTCACCCAGCACGCGGCGGAGCTCGACGAGGACGCCTGTCGGTGGACCCACGCGCAGCTCGGCGCCTACGTCCGCGGCGCCTCGTCGCGCCGCGACGCCACCAAGGTGGAGGAGCACCTCGACGAGTGCCGCCCGTGCATGGCGATCTACCTCGAGCTGACCGAGGTCAACTCCAACCTCGGTGGCCTGCTCGCCCCGTTGCTCCTGGGCGGCGCCGCGACCGCCTACCTCGGCACGACCGTGCTCTCAGCCGCGGCCCCGGTGGGCGTCGGGGCGCTCCTCGGACGCGTCCGCGACCTCGTGACGGGCAACGCCGGCGTCGCTGCCGTCGCCGGCGTCGCAGTGAGCACCGTCGTCGTCGCCGGTGGGATCGCCCTGGGCATGCGTGGCTCCGACGCACCCACACCGGCACCGACGCGTGCTGCGACGTCGGAGGGCGCCGCCGGCTTCGACGGCTCGTCGGCCAGCCCGGACGGCGCCTCCGCCACGACCGGAGACCGGTCGCCGGGGAGCCCGCGACTGCGCTCCACCCCGCCCGCCCTCGTCCTGCCGCCCGGCGACGTGGACGTCACCCCGGGCTCCGTGCCCGGCTCGGACACGCCCCCGGGGTCCGACCCCGCCCAGGACACCGACCCGACGCAGGACACCGTCGACCCCACCCAGGCGCCGACGTCGAGCCAGACCCCGAGCCAGGGTCCGACGTCCGACCCGACCAGCAACCCCACCAGCAACCCCACCAACAACCCCACGTCCGACCCGACCAACAACCCGACCACCAACCCCACGTCGAACCCGACGCAGGACCCGACCCAGGACCCGACCCAGGACCCGACCCAGGACCCCACGCAGGACCCAACGCAGGACCCCACGCAGGACCCGACGCAGGACCCCACCCAGCCGACCCCCGAGCCGCCGGCCGCCGACGCCTCGGTCAGCGGGAGCGTGGGCGGGGCCCGGCCGACGTACGCCGTCGTGGTGCGGGTCGCCGGTCTCGGCGGGGCGACCGGGCAGCTGCGGATCGAGGCCGCCGGGGCGGAGGTGGTGCGCACCGCCGACGGCCGGTGCACCGCGACCAAGACCGTGGCGCTGTGCCAGGTCTCCGGCGACACCTCCGTCGCCGTCGAGGTGGTGGCGCCCCGGGGCGGCAGCGTGACCGCCACCCTGGCACCGTCCGGAAGCGACGCCGACGCCGGCAACAACACCTGGCGCGCGACCCTCGGCTGATCCGGCCGCCGAGCCCGACCACCCACCCCTCTGGCACCCCTGCGGACGGAGCGCCGTCCCCGCACATCGTGTAGACAAGGGCGCATGACGATCACCCGGTTGCTCGCGCGTCCCATGCTGGCCACGATCTTCGTCGCCGGCGGCATCAACGCCCTCCGCAACACCGAGGGCCACGCCGTGAAGGCGAAGAAGGTGACCGACAAGGTGCTCCCGGCCGCCCAGAAGGCGGCGCCCCAGGTGCCGATCCCGACCGACCCGGCCACCCTGGTCCGGATCAACGCCGGCGCCCAGATCCTCGCCGCCGCCGCGCTGGCCACCGGTCGTGCGCCACGGCTCAGCGCGAGCGTGCTGGCGGCCTCCCTCGTGCCGACCACGCTCGCCGGGCACGCCTTCTGGAACGAGACCGACCCGCAGGCCAAGAACGCGCAGCGCCTGCAGTTCTACAAGAACACCTCCGTCCTCGGCGGCCTCCTCCTCGCCGCGGTCGACACCGAGGGCAAGCCCGGACTGGCCTGGCGGGCCCGTCGCGCCGCCGCCGACGTGCGCCGCGAGACCAGGCACGTCGCCAAGCAGGCGCGCCGCGAGGCCAAACTGGCCAAGGCCCAGCTGACCTGACCTCGATAGGGTGCGCGGGTGAGTGACCTCTGGCCGGCCCCGCGCCCCACCGAACCCCTCGACCGGGTCGTCTCCCTCCCCGGCAGCAAGTCGCTCACCAACCGGGCGCTCGTCCTGGCCGCGATCGCCGACGGCCCCAGCGTCGTACGTCGTCCGCTGCGCTCGCGCGACACGCTGCTCATGGCCGCCGCGCTCACCTCGCTCGGCACCGGCATCGAGGACACCGGCGGCCCGGGGGCCGGCGACTGGCGGGTGACCCCTGCCGCCTGGGACCGCGACGCCGACGTCGACTGCGGACTCGCCGGCACGGTGATGCGCTTCGTGCCGCCCGTCGTCGGGCTGGCCGCCGGCACCGTGCGCTTCGACGGCGACCCCCACATGCGGCTGCGTCCCGTCGGCCAGATGCTCACGGCGCTGGGCGCCCTCGGCGTGCAGGTCGACGACGGGGGTCGGGGCGCTCTGCCGTTCGCGGTGCACGGGACGGGCTCCGTGCCCGGCGGCACCGTCACCATCGACGCGAGCGCGTCGTCACAGTTCGTCTCGGCGCTGCTGCTCGCGGGTGCCCGCTACGACCGCGGCGTCGACGTGCGCCACGTCGGCAAGCCGGTGCCCTCGCTCCCCCACATCGAGATGACCGTGCAGATGCTCCGGCAGCACGACGTCGAGGTGGACGACACCGACGCCAACCGCTGGGCGGTCGCCCCGGGCCCGGTGCGGGCGGTCGACCACGACATCGAGCCCGACCTCTCCAACGCGGCGCCCTTCCTCGCCCTCGCCGCCGCCACCGGCGGCCGGGTCACCGTCACCGGCTGGCCCGCCACCACCACGCAACCCGGTGACGAGCTCCGCGAGATCCTGACGCTGATGGGCTGCGAGGTCACGCTGGCCGACGGCGACCTCACCGTGGTCGGCCCCCCGCGCCTGACCGGGGTCGACCTCGACCTCCACGACGTGGGTGAGCTGACTCCGGCCGTCGCCGCCCTGTGCGCCCTGGCCGACTCGCCCTCGCACCTGCGTGGGGTCGCCCACATCCGCGGCCACGAGACCGACCGGATCACCGCCCTGGCCACCGAGCTCGCGCGACTGGGGTCCGACGTCACCGAGCGGGAGGACGGGCTCACCATCCGGCCCTCGACGCTGCACGGCGGCACGTTCCACACCTACGCCGACCACCGCATGGCCCACGCCGGCGTGATCCTCGGGCTGGCCGTGGACGACGTGCTCGTGGAGGACGTCGCGACGACGTCGAAGACGTTCCCCGACTTCGCCGGCGCGTGGAGCCGCGCGGTGCACGGCGGTCAGCCGTGACCGGGCGCTACTCCGAGCACGACCACGAGCACTACGAGCGGCCGCGCCGCCGCACCCGCCCGCGCACCAAGGACCGGCCGTCCTACGACGACGCCGTCGACGCCCGCGTCGTCACCGTCGACCGTGGCCGGTTCACCCTGCTGCTCGACGGTCACCGCGTGATGGCGATGAAGTCGCGGCCCCTCGGCCGCAAGGGCGTGGTGGTCGGTGACCACGTGCGGGTCGTCGGCGACACGAGCGGTGACGACGGGTCGCTGGCCCGGATCGTCGAGGTGGTCCCCCGCACCACCACGCTGCGCCGCACGGCCGACGACGACGACCCGGTCGAGCGGGTCATCGTCTCCAACGCCGACCAGCTCGTCGTCGTCACCGCGCTCGCCGACCCGGAGCCACGCCCGCGCCTGATCGACCGCGCCCTCGTGGCGGCGTACGACGCCGGGATGTCGCCGCTGCTGTGCCTCACCAAGGCCGACCTGGCCGACCCCGAGACGCTGCTCTCGACCTACCGCTCGCTCGGCGTGCCCTGGGTCGTGACCCAGCTCAAGGGCGAGGGTGCGGGCGACCTCACCGAGCTCCGCGACCGGCTGCGCGGACGCACCAGCGTCCTCGTCGGCCACAGCGGCGTGGGCAAGTCCACCCTGGTCAACGCGCTCATCCCCGACGCGCACCGCGAGGTGGGCATCGTCAACGCGGTGACCGGCCGCGGCAGGCACACCTCCACCAGCGCCTACCTGCTCGAGCTGCCCGGCGAGGACGGACGAGGCGAGGGCTGGATCATCGACACCCCCGGCATCCGGTCCTTCGGGCTCGCGCACGTGCAGCCGGAGAACCTCATCGAGGCGTTCCCCGACCTCGACGAGATGACGGAGACGTGCCCGCGCGGGTGCACCCACGGCGGCGAGGAGCCCGAGTGCGGGCTCGACGAGGCGGTCGAGGCCGGCGAGGCCGACCCGGACCGGGTCGAGTCCTTCCGCCGGCTGCTGGCAGCCCGGGAGGCGTCCAGCGACTGGTAGTGCGGGTCAGCCCCAGACGGCCTTGGCGCCCGAGTCCCCGGCCAGGTAGACCGTCACGAGCAGCGCGACCGCGCCGACCGCCAGCAGCACCGCGACCGGGACGCCGAAGCGCGTCTCCCGCGCGCCCCTGCCGGACGCCAGCGCCGAGACCCCGCCCAGTGCCCACGCTGCGAGCGCGGACACCGCGGCGTAGCCCAGCGCCACGTTGCGGAGCATCTCCCCCGCCTCCTCGTGGTCCTCCACGATCGGGGCGAGCTCGGGGCGTGCTGCCAGCAGGTCCTCACCGGCTGCGACGGCGACGAGAGCGGTGACGGCGGTGACCACGGCGAGCACGACGAGGGGCCACCGCAGCAGCCAGCGCCACCGCGGGACGGCCGCGTAGACCAGGCCGGTCAGCGCTGCGAGCGGCCCGAGGACGACGACTGCGTGCACGACGAGGGGGTGCAGCGGCACACCGTTGAGCTCCATGCGTGCAATGTAGGGCGCGATGCTGGGAATAGCCTGTGGACATGCCCATCACCGGCTCGGCCCGATCCGACGACCACACCGACGACCTGAGGCTGGCCCACGTCCTGGCCGACGACGCGGACTCGCTGACCCAGGCCCGCTTCAAGGCGCTCGACCTGCACGTCATGAGCAAGCCCGACCTCACGCCGGTGACCGACGCCGACAAGGCCGTCGAGGAGGGCATCCGCCGGACGCTGTCGCGGGTCCGCTCCCGCGACGCGGTCGTCGGTGAGGAGCAGGGCACGACCGGGCACAGCCAGCGCCGGTGGATCGTGGACCCGATCGACGGCACCAAGAACTACGTGCGCGGCGTGCCGGTCTGGGCGACCCTCATCGCGCTCGCCATCGACGACGAGGTGGTGCTCGGCGTGGTGTCAGCGCCGCAGCTGCAGCGCCGGTGGTGGGCCTCGACGGGCAACGGCGCGTGGACGGGCCGCTCCCTGCTGAAGGCCACCAGGTGCGAGGTGTCCGACGTACGACGTCTCGAGGACGCGTCGCTGAGCTATTCGTCGCTGTCCGGGTGGGACGAGCGCGACCGCCTCGACGACTTCGTGTCGCTGTCACGTCGCTGCTGGCGCACCCGCGCGTACGGCGATTTCTGGTCCTACATGCTGCTCGCCGAGGGCGCGGTCGACCTCGCCGCCGAGCCCGAGCTCGAGCTCTACGACATGGCGGCCCTCGATGTCATCGTCCGCGAGGCCGGCGGCCGGTTCACCTCCCTCGACGGCACCGACGGGCCCTGGGGCGGCAACGCGCTGGCCTCCAACGGCCACCTGCACGACGCCGCCCTGTCCTTCCTGGGCGCCACGCACGACGACGGCACCGACCCCGACGTGCCGCGGCGCGGGCCCGGATCGGTCAGCAGCCTGCGCGCGCGGCAGGCGCCGCCGGTGCTGGACTGAGACCGCTCACCGAGGCGAGCCGTTCGGGCCTGTCCCTCGCAGTCCGGCTTGGCTACGGTGGCTCTCACCAGTTCTGCGGGACGAGAGGGCGGACACCATGAAGATCCAGGACGTCATCAGGGGCAAGGCCAGCCAGGCGGTCGTGACCATCGACCCGGGGGCCACGGTGCGCGAGCTGGTCGCGCTCCTGGCCGAGCACAACGTCGGCGCGCTGGTGGTGAGCGAGGACGGCGAGCGGGTCGCCGGGATCGTCAGCGAGCGCGACGTCGTACGCCGCCTGCACGAGGACACCGCGGTCCTCGACAGCCCCGTCAGCTCGATCATGACCGTCGACGTGCGCACGTGCGCCGGCGACGACGGCCTCACCGACCTCATGCACACGATGACCGAGCACCGCATCCGGCACGTCCCGGTGGTGGCCGACGGACGACTGACCGGCATCATCTCCATCGGTGACGTGGTCAAGAACCGCATCGGCGAGCTCGAGTTCGAGCGCGACCAGCTCGACCACTACGTGCACCAGACCTGACCGGCAACAACCTGCAACCAGCAGCAACTGATCGGAGAACCACGTGAGCGAGAAGCCTGACGTCGACCCCCACATGGGCGACGTGCCCGCCGACCTCGAGGTCACCGACCTCGTCGAGGGAGACGGTGCCGAGGCCACGTCCGGCTCCACCGTCTCGGTCCACTACGTCGGCGTGGCCCACTCCTCGGGCGAGGAGTTCGACGCGTCCTACAACCGGGGCACGCCGCTGCAGTTCCGCCTCGGCATCGGCCAGGTCATCTCCGGCTGGGACACCGGCGTGCAGGGCATGAAGGTCGGCGGCCGTCGCCGGCTCGTCATCCCGCCCCACCTCGGCTACGGCGACCGTGGCGCGGGCGGTGTCATCAAGCCGGGCGAGACGCTGATCTTCGTGGTGGACCTGCTCGAGGTCCGCTGACCCCTGCTGACGATCACTGCGCCTGGGCGTCGTGGACCAGGATCGCGACCTGCACCCGGTTCTCGACGCCCAGCTTGGTGAACAGCCTCCCGACGTGCGTCTTCACCGTCGGGACGCCCATGTAGAGCTCGGCCGCGATGTCGGCGTTGCTCAGCCCGCGCGCGACCGCGTCGGCCACGTCGCGCTCGCGCTCGGTGAGGACGTCGAGGGCCGCGCGTGCCGACCGCGCCCGGTCCTGCCCGCCGGCGTCGCTGTCCGCGCGGGTGACGGCGGCGATCAGCTGGGCCGTGACGCTGGGTGACAGCATCGGCTGTCCGGCCGCCACCGTGCGGATCGCCTCGACGAGGCGGGCCGGCGGGGTGTCCTTCAGCAGGAAGCCCGCCGCACCGATGCGCAGCGCGCGCAGCACCATGTCGTCGGTGTCGAAGGTCGTCAGCACGATCACCTTGAGGCCGGGGTCGGCGGCCAGCAGCTCCTCCGTCGCGCTGAGCCCGTCGCGCACCGGCATCCGGATGTCCATGAGCACCACGTCGGCGTCGGACGCCGGCACCACGCGCAGGGCCTCCTCGCCGTCGGCGGCCTCGGCGACGACCCTCAGCCCGGAGTCACCGCCGAGCATCATCCGCAGCGCGGCGCGCACCATCGGGTCGTCGTCGACGACGGCGAGCCGGACCGTGCCCCCGTCGCTCGCACCCGTCACGTGGTCCACGGTATCCACGCCCGTACGGCGTAGCCGCCTCCCGGGTCGGTGCCGTGACTGATCCGGCCACCCGCCAGGGCCGCGCGCTCGGCCAGGCCCAGCAGGCCCAGGCCCGACGCCGGGAGGGACGGCGGTGCTGCCGGACCGACCGGGGCCGCGTTGCGCACCCCGATGACGAGTCCGTCGTCGGGCGACCCGGCCACGTCCACCGTCACCGCGGTGCCGGGCGCGTGCTTGCGCACGTTGGTGAGGGCCTCCTGCACGATCCGGTACGCCGTCCGGCCGGTGCCGGCGGGCACGTCGTCCTCGACGCGGTTGGACAGGCGTACGCGCATTCCGCCGGCCTGCTCCTCCGCCACCAGCGACGCCACGTCGTCGAGGCCGGGCTGGGGCCGCTCGGGGACGGCGCCGGTCGGCTGCGCCGGGTCCCGGAGCACGCCGAGCACCGCCCGCAGGTCGGAGAGGGCCCGGTGCGCGTTGTCCTCGATCGACTTCGCGGCACTCCCCCGCTCCTCCTCGCTCAGGTCGGTGCGGTAGCCGAGGGCGCCGGCGTGCATCGCCACCAGCGAGATGCGGTGGGCCAGCACGTCGTGCATCTCGCGGGCGATGCGCGTGCGTTCGGCCGCCTGCGCCTGGGCCACGCGGGCGCGCTGCTCGCGCTCGGCGGTCAGGGCGCGCTCGCGATAGGAGTCGACCAGGTCACGCTGGGATCCCATCGCGTAGCCGGTGGCGACCAGGATGCCCACGACCAGGCAGCCGAAGGCCGTGGACGCCCACAGGGGCAGGGCGTCCTCGGTGATGCCCACGCGCTCCTGCACGATCCCGGCGAGCACGTTGAGCGGCGCCACGACGGCCAGCAGCCGCCAGCGTCGGTGGGAGGCGACCGAGCCGATGATCCACGAGCCCGGGCCGGCGCTCGACGCAGAGACGAACGAGAACGCCCCCAGCAGGCCAGCGACGAGCGCGGGCCGGCGGTGCCGCCAGCGGATCAGCACGAACGACAGCAGGCCGAGCAGCGGGTCGCCCACCAGGAACCACATCACGACCGGCTCCGGCGGGCGCTCGGCGGCGCTCACCAGCGGGATGCCCCAGACGGTGAGGCTGATCAGGGCAGCCAGTCCGTAGCGCCAGGTCGCCGCGAGCCGGCCCGTCCCCCCCATGGCACCGACCCTAGGCGCACCGTCGACACGGCCGCGTCCGACCAAGGTGTCGTCCCGGGGCGGACGCCGATACCGAGGTCGGACCCCGCCGACCCCTCCGCCCGATGTCCCGGCACCGGCAGCGCGACGAGGCTGGAGCCATGATCACAGTCGAGAACCTCACCAAGCGCTACGGCGGGTTCACCGCCGTCGACGACATCTCCTTCGAGGTCCGCCCCGGCAGCGTCGTCGGCTTCCTCGGGCCCAACGGCGCCGGCAAGTCCACCGCGATGCGGATGATGACCGGCCTCACGCCGCCCACGTCCGGCCGCGCCACCATCCTCGGCCAGCCCTACCGCGACCTCCACAACCCCGGCCGCCAGGTCGGCGTGATGCTCGACGCCTCCGCGCAGCACCCCGGCCGCACCGGCCGCGAGGTGCTGCGCGTCGCCGCCGTCTCGATCGGCGTCACCAAGGCGCGCGTCGAGGAGGCGCTCGCGCTCGTCGGCCTGACCGACGAGGAGGCCGGACGCCGGGTCCGCAACTACTCCCTCGGCATGCGCCAGCGCCTCGGCATCGCCGCCGCGCTGCTCGGCGAGCCGCAGGTCCTCGTCCTCGACGAGCCCGCCAACGGCCTCGACCCGCAGGGCATCCACTGGATGCGCGGGCTGCTGCGGCGCTTCGCCGACGGCGGCGGCACCGTGCTGCTGTCGAGCCACCTGCTCCACGAGGTGCAGATCGTCGCCGACGACCTCGTGATGATCGGCCGCGGCCGGATCGTGGCGATGGGCTCCAAGGAGGAGCTCCTCAGCCGCGGCGGCACCGCGGTGTCCTCCACCGACGACGGGCGCCTCGCGCAGCTGCTGCAGGCCGCCGACGTACCCGTCACCCGGACCGGCTCCGGACTGGTCGTCGAGGCCGAGCCGCGCGTGGTCGGCGAGATCGCCGCCCGCGAGTCCGTCGTCCTCCTCGAGCTGCGCTCCGGCGGCTCGGAGGGCCTGGAGGAGATGTTCCTCGGCCTCACGGCCGCCACCTCTCGTGAAGGAGACGCAGCATGAGCTCGACCACCACCCCCAGCACCGCACCCGCCGTCGGCGGCACCACCGGCTCCGCCGGCACGCCCACCGCCCTCCCCGGTCGTCCGGGAGTGCCCTTCGCGCGCACCCTGCAGGCCGAGGTGCGCAAGATGGTGGACACCCGAGCCGGACGCTGGATGGTCATCGTGATGGCCGCGCTGACCGTCCTCATCCTGGCCGCGTTCGTCCTCTGGGGCCCCGCGGAGGACGCGTCGTTCGGCAACCTGCTGCAGGTCTCGACGTTGCCGCTGGCGATGCTGCTGCCCGTCATCGGCATCATGGCCGCCACGGCCGAGTGGACCCAGCGCACCGGGCTCGTCACCTTCACGCTCGAGCCGCGCCGCGGTCGGGTCGTGCTCGCCAAGGCGCTGGGCGCCCTGGCGCTCGGCCTCGTCGTGATGGCCGTCGCCTTCGCCGCCGCCGCGCTCGCCAACCTGGCCGGCAACGGCGCGTGGGACCTCGAGGTCGCTGCTGGTGCCGGGCTCGTCCTGGCGCTGCTGATCTACGTCCTGCAGGGCGTCGCGTTCGGCCTGCTGTTCCTCAACACGCCGGTCGCGATCGTCACCGTGCTGGTCCTGCCGACCGCCTGGACGATCGTCACGCAGGTCTTCAGCTCGCTCTCCGACGTCGGGCAGTGGCTCGACCTCGACTCCGTCACGCGTCCGCTGTTCGACGGCGAGATGGCGGGCCAGGACTGGGCCCAGCTCGGCACCGGCGTCGGCGTCTGGGTGCTGCTGCCCTTGGCGATCGGCACGTGGCGGGTGCTCACACGTGAGGTGAAGTAACCGGGGGGTCTTCACCTCATCCGGTCGCCCCACTCACCAGGGGACGTCGATCTCGATCTCCCCGGTGGCGACCCGGGCCGCCAGCCCGCCCAGCGTGACCACGTCACCAGGTGCGAGCTGGCGGCCTCGCCGCGTCTCGACCTCTCCGTTGACCTGCACCGCCCCGTCGGCGATGACGGGCTTGGCCTCCGCGCCGCTCTCGACGAGGTTGGCGAGCTTGAGGAACTGGCCCAGCCGGATGGACTCGTCGCGGATGGGGACGTCGACGGGCTCGCTGGTGGGTGACATGTCTCTAGGGTAGGTGTCCGTGAGCATCAGAAGCCTCCTCCTCGCCGCGGCGACGCTCTGCCTGGTGGCGCCCCTGCTGGCCGCCACCACGCCCACCGGTCCGGCGTACGCACGTCCGGCCGCGGCGGCCGTCAAGTCCGGCTGCCAGGCCCAGGCCGGGTTCGAGGCGTGCTTCACCTCCCCGCTCGCCGTCCCGCGCGACCCGACGGTGCTCGACCGGGCGAGCCACCTCTTCGACACCGCCGGCCCCGGCGACACGATCCGGGTCGCGATGTTCCGCTGGGACATCAAGGAGCCCACCGACGCCCTCCTCGCCGCCCAGCGCCGCGGCGCCACGGTGTTCCTCGTCGGCGATGACGACCTGCGCCTCAACCGGCACGGGCGCCGCCTCATCTCGACCCTCGAGGAGCAGGACCCCGCACGACGCAACGTGACGATCTGCCAGGGCGCCTGCCTGCCGTGGCGCGCGCCCGGTCCCTACCCGGACAGCCAGGACGTGCAGCACCTGAAGTTCTACGCCACCGAGATCGGCGGCGTGCAGTCGTTCATGACGTCCTCGGCCAACCTCGAGGACCGCCAGTACCGCCAGTACAACTCGTACATCAAGATCGACGACCCCGGGCTCTACGCCTTCGGCGTGGCCTACTTCTCCCGCCTGGAGGCCGAGAGCCTGAGGGTCGACGGCGAGCGCTGGGACGACCGGCGCAAGGTCTGGAAGAGCGGCTCGTTGACCGCGGCCGTCTATCCCAACCGCAGCGACCTGCTGCTCTCCACGCTCAAGGACATCTCCTGCACGCGCGGCGCCCGGGACGTCTCGGCGATGTTCGCGGTCATCCAGCGCGCCGACGTGCGCGCCCAGCTGGCCCGGCTCTCCGAGCGCGGCTGCCGGGTGCGGATCGTCACCTCGCGCGACACGGTCGAGAACTGGGTGCAGCGGTCGCTGCCCAGCGGCGACATCCCGGACCGTCAGGTCCGCACCGTCCTCACCCACGACAAGATGCTGGTGGTGCACGCGAAGTTCCGCGGCAAGGTGACCGACCTCGTCCTCACCGGCACGTCCAACACGACGTGCGGCGGCCTGCTCTACAACGACGAGGTCATGCTCCGCGTGGTGGGCAACCGCTGGCTGCACGACCAGTACCGCGCGCACTTCGACGACGCGTACGCCCGCGCGCACCAGAGCCGGTCGCGGATCATGCCCGTGATGAAGCCCTGCCGGCGCTGACCCGCCGGGCGGTCAGTGCACCAGCAGGCTGAAGGCGTGGATGAGCACGCCGACCAGGCCGCCGACGATCGTGCCGTTGATCCGGATGAACTGCAGGTCACGGCCGACGTGCAGCTCGATGCGACGCGCGGCCTCCTTGCCGTCCCAGCGCTCGATGGTGTGGGTGATCACGGTGGTGACCTCGGCGCCGTAGCGCTCGACCGCGAAGACGGTGAGGTCGGCGGCGACCCGGTCGAGGCGCTCGCGCAGGGCGGCGTCGTCGCGCAGCCGCTCGGCGAAGGTGCTGAGCTCGACCAGGAGGCGGTGCCGGACGGCACCCTCCGGGTCGCGGATCGAGCTGAGGAGCGCGGAGCGCATCGCCTTCCACAGCGAGATCGCGGTGGTCACGACCTGCGGGTGCTCGAGCAGCCGCTCCTTGAGCGCCTCGGTGCGGCGGACCGTCTCCTCGTCGTTGAGCAGGTCGTGGGCGAGCTGGCCCAGCATCGAGTCGAGCGCCTCGCGGGCGCGGTGGTGCGGGTCGTCGCGGATGTCCTCGAGCCACGCCAGGGCCTGCACGTGCAGCCGTGAGGTGACCGCGTCGTTGAGCTTGGGCGGCGCCCACCACGGCGCCCGCTCCTCGAGCACCCGGGTGAAGGTCTCCGGGTTGTCGCGCACCCAGCTGTGCAGCTCGTCGACGGCGAGGTCGACCAGCCCGTGGTGCAGGTCGTCGCGCAGCACCTCCATCAGCGTCGTGCCCAGCAGCGGCGAGATCGGCTCCTCGCGGAAGCGCGGCACCAGGGCGTGGCTGACCAGGTCGGCGATGTGGTCGTCGCGGACCTTGCCGAGCGCGATCACGGCCACCTCGGCCGCCTCGTCGACCACCCGGCGGGCATGGGCCGGCTCCTCCAGCCACGCGCCCACCCGCGCCGAGATCGTCGCCGCCGCCACGCGCTCGCGGATGATGTCCTCCTGGAGGAAGTTCTCCCCGACGAACTCCTCGAGCCCCTTGCCGAGCTCGTCCTTGCGCTTCGGCACGAGCGCGGTGTGCGGGATGGGCAGCCCGAGCGGGTGCTTGAAGAGCGCCGTCACGGCGAACCAGTCCGCGATCGCACCGACCATCGACGCCTCGGCGCCCGCGTTGACGAAGCCCCAGAAGCCGTCGCGGCCCAGCGTGGCGGCGTACACGCAGGCCGCGAGCAGCAGCAGTCCCACGGCGACCGTGCGCATCCGGCGCAGGCCGCGGCGACGGGCCTCGTCGGCGCCCGGGTCGGGCGTGATGAGGGAGATCGGGGGCGGGCTCGGTGGCGGGCTCGTCGAGGAGCGCTGAGGCGAGGTGGCGGAGGTGGCGGCCATGGCAGCATCCTCCCCCACCACCCGTGACGACCCGCGTGCCAGAATGCCGCGCATGCCTCGCACCGTGATCACCTTCGGCACGTTCGACGTCTTCCACGTCGGGCACCTGCGCGTCCTCGAGCGCGCCGCCGAGCTGGGTGACCGGCTCGTCGTCGGCGTCTCCGCCGACGCCCTCAACGAGCGCAAGAAGGGCCGCGCCCCCATCTTCAGCCAGCGCGAGCGGCTCGCGATCGTCGGCGCGCTCAAGGTCGTCGACGCCGTCTTCGTCGAGGAGAGCCTCGAGCAGAAGCGCGACTACGTCCTCGAGCACGGCGCCGACGTGCTCGTGATGGGCGACGACTGGGCCGGCAAGTTCGACGAGCTCGGCGACGTCTGCGACGTCGTCTACCTGGCCCGCACCCCGGCGATCTCCACCACCGCGATCATCGAGCACATCGCCGATCTGTGATCGTGGCCCGGCAGGGTCGCCGGGTTAGGGTCGTGCGGACATGACCTACACGAGGGGAACCATGCGCAGACTCGTCACCA
This sequence comes from uncultured Nocardioides sp., assembly GCF_947488025.1. Classification (GTDB taxonomy): domain Bacteria; phylum Actinomycetota; class Actinomycetes; order Propionibacteriales; family Nocardioidaceae; genus Nocardioides. Next base: position 242,698 of record NZ_CANKYS010000005.1, read on the forward strand.
CCGCCGTGGCCATCGCACTGGTGGGCGGGGCGCTCGGCGCCCCGGCCGTCGCCGCCGCCAACGACCGCCCGGGCGCGCCCGGCTCCTTCCCGGGAGCGGCCGGGGTCCTCGACCCCGCCGACCTGCTCGAGCTCACGCCCGAGCCGGCGCTGCCGCTGCTCGAGGAGCAGGCCGAGCCGACGGCCACCGAGAGCCTGACGACGGCGCGCCGCGTCCTCGCCGGCGACGCCCTGCCGAGCGACCCGTCCGCGACGCTGGTGCTGCGCGACCTGTGGATGAAGCGGTCCCAGCTCCGCGGGGCCGAGCGGCGCCAGGCCGATGCCCTCCTCGCCCGCCCCACCGACGGCGTGACCGACGAGCAGGGGTTCGGCTACACCGTGGCCGAGGCGCCGCCGGTGTGCAACACGCGCCTGTGCGTGCACTACGTGCCGACCGGCACCGACGCCCCGCCGTCGCCGGACTGGCCGGCGACCAACCTCGCGGTCATGGACTCGGTGTGGACGACGATGGTCGACGCCATGGGCTACCGCGCGCCGGTGCGCGACGGCGCCCGCGGCGGCAGCCCGCTCTTCGACGTCTACCTCAAGGACCTCGGCGGCGACCTCTACGGCTTCTGCGCCGGTGAGGACAAGGCCAAGAAGCGCACCGCCTCCGGCTACTGCGTGCTCGACAACGACTTCGCAGCCGCGCAGTTCCCCAACGGCACCCCCAACGACAACCTCGTCGTGACCGCGGGGCACGAGTTCTTCCACGCCGTCCAGTACGCCTACGACTACGCCGAGGACCCGTGGATGATGGAGTCCACGGCCACCTGGATGGAGGAGCGGATCGCGACCACGGTCAACGACAACCGCCAGTACCTCCCGGTCAGCCAGATCTACGCCCCCAACATCCCGCTCGACGCCTTCAGCCGCACCAACGGCTTCCAGTACGGCAACTGGGTCTTCTGGGAGTACCTCACCTCGCGCTACGGCAACGGCCTGGTGCTGAAGACGTGGAAGCAGGCCGGCACCCTCAAGAAGGACGGCGGCAGGAGCAGCCTCCCCGCGCTGCAGAAGGTGCTCAAGCGCAAGGGTGGCTTCCACAAGAACTACGCCCAGTTCGCCGCCGGCAACCTCACCCCGGCCGCCAACTTCCCGGAGGGTGCGGAGTACCCCGGTCCCAAGGTCCGCGGCGCCAAGCTGCTGAGCAAGCGCAAGCGCGCCAAGCGCTTCGGCACGAAGGTCAACCACCTGGCCTCCGCCTCCTACGTCTACGGCCCCGGCAAGGGCCTCGGCGGCAAGAAGTGGAAGCTCAAGGTGATGGTCAAGGGCCCCGTCAAGCGCACCTCGCCGGCCGCGGTGGTGGTCGTCCACCGCCTCGACGGCAAGCGCAAGGTCAAGATGGTCAAGCTCAACCGCCGCGGCGACGGACACGTCAAGGTGCCCTTCAGCGGCCGCAAGGTCGGCGCCGTCTCGGTGACGCTGGTCAACGGCTCGACCCGCTACAAGTGCGGCCGCGACACGCTGCTCGCGTGCGGCGGCACGCCGCTCGACGACCGGATGCGGTTCGCCGTCAAGGGTCGCGTCGTCAAGCGGTGACGATCAGGAGCTGATCCGCAGCAGGGCGTGGAGCGCGGCGACGCACTCCGCGACCAGCTGTGACAACGTGACCGGGCGTTCACCGGGCGGTACTGCCGCCCAGGTGAGCGCCCGGTCCTCCGTGTACGCCCACCACGCGCGTACGACGTCGCGCCGGGCCTCCGGCACGTCGAGCGCCACCATCACGCGCTCCGTGCTGCCGTCGCGGACCGAGTCCATCACCTCGCTGACCCTCGGGTCGGCGACACCGTGGCCGTGGACGAGCGCGAGGTAGAAGCCGCGACGGCGCTCGATCTGCTCGATCATCAGCCGCGTGGTCATCTCGACCTGCTCCTCCCCCGGCGCGTCCTCGTCGGGCGCGGTGGTGCGCAGGATGCGCCGACCGGCCGCGGCGATGCAGGCGAGGTAGAAGTCGGTCTTGGTCGGGAAGTAGTGGAACAGCAGCCCGCGGGAGATGCCGGCCTCCGTGGCGATGTCGTCCATCGACAGGTCCTGGATCGGCGTCTCGACGATCTTGGCGAGACCGATGGCGACGAGCTGGCGTCGGCGCTCGTCCGCGCTCAGCCGGCGACGTACGCCCTCGGTGGGAGCGGTCGCGGCGGCGTCGGACATGCTGTTGAGCATTGCTCAACAGTGTGCGAAGGTCAACGTCATGGACTTCTCCCTCTCCCCGCGCGCCGCCGACCTCCGCGACCGCGTGCGCGCGTTCGTGGCCGACGAGATCGAGCCGATCGAGGCCGAGGCGCACCAGCGGATCACCCGCCTGCGCGAGTCCGGCGGCGACAGCTGGACGCCCCACCCCGTGATCGGCGAGCTGCAGGCGAAGGCGCGGGCGCAGGGCCTGTGGAACCTCTTCCTCCCCGCCGCGCACGCCGGGCGCTACGCCGCCGACTTCGGCACCGACGGCGGCGAGGGCCTCAGCAACGTCGACTACGCCCCGGTGGCCGAGGCGATGGGCCGCTCGTTCCTGGCGCCCCTGGTCTTCAACTCCAACGCCCCCGACACCGGCAACATGGAGGTGCTGCTGAAGTACGGCACCGACGAGCAGCGCGAGCAGTGGCTCGAACCGCTGCTCCGGGGCGAGATCCGCAGCGCCTTCTGCATGACCGAGCCGGCCGTCGCGTCCTCCGACGCGACCAACATGGCCGCCACGGCGGAGGTCGACGGCGACGAGATCGTGATCAACGGCCGCAAGTGGTGGTCGACCGGCGTCGGCAACCCCGACTGCAAGATCTTCGTCTTCATGGGCCTCTCCGACCCCGACGCCGACCGGCACTCGCGCCACACGATGGTGCTCGTGCCGCGCGACGCCGAGGGCCTGCGGGTCGAGCGGATGCTGACCACGATGGGCTACTACGACGAGCCGCTGGGCCACGGCGAGGTGTCCTTCGACAACGTACGGGTGCCGGCTGCCAACGTCCTGCTCGGCCCGGGGCGCGCGTTCGAGATCGCCCAGGGCCGCCTCGGTCCCGGCCGGGTCCACCACTGCATGCGGGCGATCGGGCTCGCCGAGCGCGCCCTCGAGCTGGCGTGCGCCCGCGCGGTGTCGCGCACCGCCTTCGGCAAGCCGATCGCCAACCTCGGCGGCAACCGCGAGCGCATCGCCGACGCGCGCATCGCGATCAACCGCTCCCGGCTGCTGGTCATGCACGCCGCGTGGCTGCTCGACCAGGGAATGAGCCGGGAGGCCTACTCCGCGGTGAGCGAGATCAAGGTGGAGGTGCCCACCATGGCCCTCGACGTGATCGACATGGCGATCCAGCTCCACGGTGGCGCCGGCATGTCCGACGACTTCCCCCTGGCCGCCGCCTGGGTGGGGGCGCGGACGCTGCGCCTGGCCGACGGCCCGGACGAGGTGCACCGCAACGTCATCGCCAAGATCGAGCTCGGGAAGCACACCGCATGAGGCGCGTCCTGGTCACCGGTGCTGCCTCCGGCCTCGGCGCGGCGCTGGTCGCGGCGTTCCGCGCACGCGGCGACGAGGTGCTCGCCACCGACCGCGTCGCCACCTCCTCCGTCGAGGGCGGCATCGACCTCGTCCTCGACATCACCTCCGACGACGACTGGGCCGCGGCCGTCGACGCCGTGCGCGATCGCTGGGGCGGCCTCGACGTGCTGGTCAACAACGCCGGCGTCGCCGGCGGTGGACGGGTGGACCGCTGCACGCTCGAGGAGTGGCAGTGGATCACCGAGATCAACCTCTTCGGCCTGGTCCGCGGCACCCAGGCGTTCGTCCCGATTCTCAAGGAGCAGGGCTCCGGGCACCTGGTCAACGTCGCCTCGCTCGCCGGCCTCGTCCACCCGGGCGGCATGGGCTCCTACAACGCCACGAAGGCCGCGGTGGTGGCGTTCACCGAGACGTGCGGCCACGAGCTGGCGTCGTACGGCATCCGGGCGAGCGTGGTCTGCCCCTCCTACTTCCGCACCAACCTGATGGACTCCATGCAGGGCAGCGACGAGGTCGTCGGGCGCGTGGTCGGCGGGCTGGTGGAGCGCTCGCAGGTCAGCGCCGCGGACATCGCCGCCGCCGTGCTGGCCGGCATCGACGCCGGTGAGGACGTCATCGTCCCCGACGAGGCGGCGCGACAGGCCTACTTCCTCAAGTGGGCCGACCGGCCGGCCTACGACGCGGTGATGCGCGACCAGGCGGCCAAGCTGCAGGCAGCGGACCCGGGAGCTGCCTCGTGACCGCCGTGCCGGGCGCACGGGAGGTGCGCGAGGAGGACGCCTTCGACGTCACGCGGGTGGCCGTCTGGCTCCGGGCCCACGCCTCCACCCCCGAGGGGCTCGACGGCGAGCCGGAGGTCCGGCAGTTCACCGGCGGCGCGTCCAACCTCACCTACCTGCTGCGCTACCCCTCGGGCCGCGACCTCATCGTGCGGCGCGCCCCGGCGGGCACCAAGGCCAGGGGCGCGCACGACATGCGCCGCGAGCACACCATCCAGTCGGCGCTCGCGCCGGTCTTCGACCACGTGGCGACGATGGTCGCGTTCTGCGACGACCCCGACGTCATCGGCGGCGACTTCTACGCGATGGACCGCATCCCCGGCGTGATCCCGCGCAGCGAGTGGCCCGCTGACGTGCCGCTCTCCCCCGAGCAGGCGCGCGAGCTGTGCCTCCACGCCGTCGACGTGCTCGCCGAGCTGCACGGCATCGACCCCGAGGCGGCCGGGCTGGCCGACCTCGGCAAGGGCGCGGGCTACGTCCACCGCCAGGTCGAGGGCTGGTCGACGCGCTACCGCAACGCCCGCACCGACGACGTACCCGACCTCGAGGCGGTGATGGCCTGGCTCGACGCCCACCAGCCCGACGACGTGGCGACCTGCGTGATCCACAACGACTTCAAGCTCGACAACCTCGTGCTCGACAGCGACGACGTGACGCGCGTCGTGGGCGTGCTCGACTGGGAGATGGCCACCCTGGGCGACCCGCTGATGGACCTCGCCGGGTCGATGGCCTACTGGGTGCAGGCCGACGACACCGAGGAGTTCCAGATGATGCGGCGGGTGCCCACACACCTGCCCGGGATGCTGACCCGCGACGAGTTCGTGGCCGCGTACGCCGAGCGCACCGGCCGGTCGGTGACGCTCGAGCAGTGGCGCTTCTACGAGGTGTTCGGGCTCTTCCGGATGGCGGTGATCGCCCAGCAGATCTACTACCGCTACTTCCACGGGCAGACGACCAACGAGATGTACGCCCTCTTCGGACCGGCTGTTCAGATCATCGGCCGCCGGCTCGACGGGCTCATCGCGTGAGCCGCATCCTGCTGGTGCGGCACGGCCAGGCCTCGTTCGGCGCCGCGGACTACGACGACCTCTCCCCGACCGGCCACGAGCAGTCGCGGGTGCTCGGCGCGGCCCTGGCCGCCCGCGGGGTGGTGCCCGACCTCGTCGTGGCGGGCGAGATGAAGCGCCATGCCCAGACCGCCGCCGGCGTGCTCGACGGCGCGCGGTGGTCGGCGTCCGTCGACGTCGACCCCGGCTGGAACGAGTTCGACCACCTGCAGGTGCTGGCCGTCCACGACCAGCCGACCACGGTGGAGGGCGAGTCGGAGAAGGCCGCGTTCCAGCGGTGGTTCGAGGAGGCGACGCAGCGCTGGACGTCGGGACGGCACGACGAGTCCTACGACGAGTCCTTCGCCGCCTTCACCGCCCGCGTCGGGGTCGCCCTGACCCGGCTCGCCGACGCGCTCCCCCGCAGCGGCACGGCCGTCGTGCTCACCAGCGGCGGACCCGTGGCGTGGGCGGCTGCGTCGTTGCTCGCCGACACCGACCCTGCACGCACCGACCTGTGGCTGCGGCTCAACCCGGTCTCGATCAACACCGGGACCTCGACCCTCGTGTGCGGCTCGCGCGGCACGACGCTCGTCACCTTCAACGCCGCCGACCACCTGTCCCCCGAGCTCATCACCTACCGCTAGCCCCACCCCAGGAGACTCCCCATGCCGACGACCCTCATCACCGGCGCCAGCAGCGGCCTCGGCGCCGAGATGGCCCGCCAGCTCGCCGCCCGCGGTCACGACCTGGCGCTGTGCGCACGTCGTACGGACCGCCTCGTCGAGCTCGCCACCGAGATCACCACCGCCCACCCCGACCGCCGCGTCGTGGTGAAGGCGCTCGACGTCACCGACCACGACGCCGTCTTCCGCGTCTTCGAGGAGTTCCGCGACGAGCTCGGCGGCCTCGACCGCGTCGTCGTCAACGCCGGCCTCGGCAAGGGCCAGCCGCTCGGCACCGGCCGCTTCGACGCCAACCGCGAGACCGCGGAGACGAACTTCATCGGCGCGCTCGCGCAGACCGAGGCCGCCGCCGCGATCTTCCGCGCGCAGGACGCGGGGCACCTCGTGATGGTCTCCTCCTTCTCCGCGCTGCGCGGGATGCCGAAGAACATCACGACGTACGCCGCCACCAAGGCCGCAGTCGCCCACCTCGCCGAGGGCTTCCGCGCCGACGTGCACGGCACGCCGATCAAGGTCACCGTGCTCTACCCGGGCTACATCGTCTCCGAGATGTCCGGCACCTCGGCGAGGACGCCGCTCATGGCCTCGACCGAGAAGGGCGTGCACGCCATGGTCGAGGCGATGGAGAAGGAGAAGAAGTCCGCCCTCGTGCCGGCGTGGCCGTGGGTGTCGCTGGGGTTCGTCATCAAGCGCGTGCCGGCGGGGTTGCTGCGCCGGATGAGCTGACCCTCGTCAGGACCCTCGAGCGTCGACGACCTCGCCGTTGCGCGGCAGGTGGCCGTCGAAGGTGATGGCCACCGCGGACGCCCGCGAGGGGTCCGGACCATCCATGGCCTGGAGGTGGACGTGGGGCTCGGTGCTGTTGCCGGAGTTGCCGCACCGCCCGAGCTCCTCCCCCACCTGCAGCCTCTGTCCGGGCCGCACACCGATGCTGCCGCGCAGCAGGTGGCAGACCGCGACCACGGTGCCGTCGCCGGTCTCGATCATCACGTGGTTGCCCGCCAGCGCCGCCCAGCCCGCTGCCAGCCGCCGGCGCTGGGTGAGGGCGTACCGGACCGACGGCAGCCCCCGGTACGCGCCGTGGTCGGGCTCCTCGTCGTGGACGGCGACGACCGCGCCCTCCACGGGTGCGAGGACGGGGCGCCCGAAGCCCGGGAACCGCTCGGGCGGCTCGGGACGCAGGAGCGAGCCGAGCGTGATCGGCGCCGTGCGCCCCGCCTCGTCCACCGGGACGAAGTCGATCGCGTACGCCGTGGCCAGCAGCGTCGTGCCGTGGCTGGGCACGCGACTGCCCGGACTGTTCTGCGTCAGCCAGCGGCCCTCGAACGGGTACGCCAGGTCCACCGTCGGCTGCACCGGACCGCCTCCTCTCCGCGCCATGACCACACCCTGCTGCTTCTCACGCGCCCGCGCCACCGCCTCCGCCACCGCGGCTGAGCGACACTGACGAGGTGACCTCCCCTGACCTCGCGCGCCGCCTGCACGACGCCGGGCTCGCCTGGTCGCCGAGCAACGGCGACCTGTTCTGGCTGCCCGAACGCGACCTCGACGAGGCGGTCTTCCTCGTCAGCGACATGGTGGTCGAGGTGCGTGACGTGGCCTCGGGCCGCGTCCTGGCCTTCAACGGCACGACCGAGTGGGCCCTCGACGGCGTGGAGGAGCACGAGGCGGTGTGGCTGCCACGCCTCGACCAGCTGCTCGAGGTGCTCGGCGGGCACTTCCTCAGCCTCACCGCGCGCTCGGGCGGACACGTCGTACGCGTGCAGGTGGGGCAGCGCGAGGAGGAGCACGTCGACGTCGGGCCCGCCGACGCGGCCGCGCGCGCCGTGCTCAGCCTCCTGCAGGGCGGTCAGCAGGGGTGACGGGGTCGCGCCGACGGTGGAGGAACGGATGTCGCGTGCGGCATCATCGACATGTGGTCGTTCTCGTGCCGCGACAGATCCGGATGACCGGGATGACAGGCAGCGTGCCCTACTACGGCGGCCGCTTCACCCCGGCGCAGGCGTACGCCGCCTCGCACCCGTCGCCGCGGCGGGCCCCGCCACCCGTCCCACCACCGGCCGAGCAGCCGCCGGCGCGGCCCGCGCAGGACCCGGTGGAGGCCCTGCAGCACCTGCTCGACACCGGCGTGCTCACACAGGATGAGTTCGACGAGCTGCGGGAGCGGGTCGAACGGTGAGCGGGCCGGTCCAGGTCCTGGTGATCGGGTTCGAGGCGCCGTCGTTCTCGGGCGAGGTGCTGGCCGAGCTCACCCGGCTTCGCGAGCGTGGCGTCGTACGGCTGGTCGACGTCCTGCTCGTCGAGCGCGGCGACGACGGCACCTTCGAGATCCTCGATCCGCCGCCCGGCAGCGACCCCGACCTCGGGAACATCGCGGCACAGGTCCTCGGCGGAGGCGGTGAGGCCGACGGCGACGTGCCGGCGGGCGAGACCTGGTCGCTGGCGGACGCCGTGCCGCCGGGTGGGGTCGCCGCCGTCGCGCTCCTCGAGCACCTCTGGGCCGAACCGCTCCTGGCTGCGATCGGGCGCGCCGGAGGCCGTCCGCTCGGTGAGCTGTGGCTCCCAGCAGGTGAGCCGCCCGGGTGACAGGATGCCGGGGTGCGTGCCGTGGTCATCGATGCAGTCCGGGGCCGTCCTGCGGTCCGCGAGGTCCCCGACCCGACGTGCCCCGACGGCGGCGTGGTCGTGCAGGTGATGGCCACCGGGATGTGTCGGAGCGACTGGCACGCGTGGGCGGGGCATGACGACATCGCGTTCCCGCACGTGCCGGGTCACGAGCTGGCCGGCGTGGTGGTGGAGGTCGGCGCCGGGGTCGGCCGGTGGACCGTCGGCGACCGGGTGACCGTGCCGTTCGTCTGCGGGTGCGGTCGCTGCGAGTGGTGCCGGTCCGGGAACGCCCAGGTGTGCCCCGACCAGCAGCAGCCGGGTTTCACCCACTGGGGATCGTTCGCCGAGCACGTCGCCCTGCACGCCGCGGACGCCAACCTGATCGCCCTCCCGGAGTCACTCGACTTCGCGACCGCCGCCAGCCTCGGGTGCCGATTCGCGACGGCGTACCGCGCCCTCGTCGCACGCGCGCGCGTCACCGAGGGCGAGTGGGTGACCGTCCTCGGCGCCGGCGGCGCGGGACTCAGCGCGGTGATGATCGCCCGCGCCCTGGGCTGCCAGGTCGTCGCGGTGGACCGCAACCCCGACGCACTCGCCCTGGCCGCCGACCTCGGTGCGGACCACGTGCTGCTCGCCGACGGCGCGGACGTCCCGGCCGCGGTCACCGACCTCACCGGAGGCGGCAGCCACGTCGCCGTGGACGCCGTGGGCAGCGAGCAGACCTGCGCCGACGCGATCCTCAGCCTCCGGCGCCGCGGTCGCCACGTGCAGATCGGGCTGCTGCCGCCGGTCGACGGTCACCCGCGCGTGCCGATGGACCGCGTGATCGGGTGGGAGCTCGACGTGCTGGGCAGCCACGGGATGGCCGCGGCCGACTACCCCGACATGCTCGACCTCGTCGCACAGGGCCGGCTCCGGCCCGACCGGCTGGTCCGGCGCACCATCGGGCTCGCCGAGGCTGCGGACCTCCTCCCGACCTTCGACCGGGCGACCGGTGCCGGGATCACGCTGATCGACCCCCGTCGCTGACCTCGACACTCCACCAGACCCGTCGCGCGCAGCTACGATGGCGGACGGAGGAGGCGGCGATGGTCGATCCGTGGAGCGACATCCTCGGGGACTGTCGGGCGTTCGCCGCGCAGCAGCGCGACCGGCTGCTCACCCGCGGCATCGACATCGGCCCGTACCCGCTCAGCCACCTCGCGTTCCGCGTGCCCGAGTGGGACCAGTACGTCCACGTGCGCACCCTGCTCGAGCGCCACGCGCTCGCCAACCGGGAGAACGTCTGGAACGGGCGCCCGATCTCCCTGATCGTCCCTGCCGAGCCGCTCGAGGTGCTCGACGGCAAGCTCGTGCCGCTCATCGAGCTCATCCCTCCGGTGCACCAGCGCGTCTACCGGATGGGGTTGGAGCACCTCGGCGTCGTGGTCGGCGACGCGTTCGACTCGTTCGTCGCGACCCACAAGCCCGTCCTCACCGGACAGCAGTTCCAGGGCCCGGACAGCACGCCGGACCCCGTCTACGTCCTGTTCGAGGACTTCACGCACGCGAAGTTCTACCGGCTCTCGTTGCGGGCCTCCGTCGAGCCCCACTCCGGCCCCTTCGACGACGGCTTCCACCACGTCGACGGCTGGTCGCCCCAACGGGTCGTGACCGCGACCGGGCCCAATCCCCTGCCGCGGTGACAGGGACCTCCGCTTCCCGCGTCGTCCCGGCGGCCGGTTGACGCTCACCCCTGGGCGAACCGGTCGAGCTCCTTGCGCCACATCCGGGCGATGACGCCGTTCATCGTGTGGTGCAGCACGAACAGCGCGACCTTGTCCCGCCGGCGTACGGGATGGGTGCCCCACTCGACGTGGAGCCGGCTGCCGCCCGCTCCGTGCGGGGCGATGCGGATGAAGCCCTCGCCGGGGTCGCCGTGGTTGGTCTCGAGCTCGGTCCACCGGATCAGGCGGGGGTCGGACCAGTCGTAGCGGACGACGACCCAGTACGGCGATCGCGGCGACCCTTCCTTCGCCACGGCCCAGGTGTCGCCCTGCTCCCTGACCTCGTAGACCTTCGGGTCCAGCGTCTTCTTCCAGATCTCGAGCCTGCGGTCGGTGAAGTCGGTCATCGCCTCGAGCACCTGCTCGGGGGACGCCAGCGTGACGAGGTCGAAGTTCATCGCACCCGCGCGCGCTCCATGAGTTCAGGCTAAGGACGCTGATCCGTGGTGCGCAACCACTCCTGCGTGACGGCGGGGCACGGTCACCCGATCACTGGGCGGGAGCCGAGACGCATCACGAGCGACAACCTGGGAACGGGATGACAGCCATCCACGACCGAGGGGACGAGCCCATGACCAGCCCGGACGACCAGACAGCCAAGCCCGCATCCGAGGAGAGGCGAGCGACGCCGAACTCGTCCGGTCCGGAGGGAGCGGCAGGCGGCATGGGGTCCAGCAGCGAACGCGTCGGCCCCACCGGAAGGGGCCAGGTAGGGACCGACGGTCTTCGGGACACGAGCCGCCTCGAGACCCCGGAGGAGGCACCTCCGGAGCAGAGCTCCGGCGGTGAGGAGCCGCGGCCGGACGGCGTCGACCCCAAGGCGGGGTACCCCCGGTTGGACCCGCGGCACGAGGACAAGCCCTACCAACCCTGACTCGACACGTCCGGCTCGACGGGAGTGCTCCTGCCGCTAGCGTGGCCGCGTGCTCCCGCTCCCGACGTCGCGACTTCGCTTCCGGGAGATGACGGAGGCCGACCTGTCGGACATCGCCACCCTGGACATCGGCGGCTCGCGCGGCCCGGAGAGGTGGATCGCCTGGAACCGGCGCAACTACGACCAGCACGGGTTCGGGTTGTGGGTCGTCGAGACCCACGCGGGGCGCTTCGTCGGTGACTGCGGTCTCACCATGCAGGAGGTGGAGGGCGAGTGGTTCGTCGAAGCGGGTTGGCACGTTCGTCACGACCTGCGACGTCAGGGCTACGCAACGGAGGCAGCTCTCGCGGTGCGGGAAGCCGCCCGGGCGGCCGGGATCGAGCACCTGATCGCGATCATCCGCCCGGACAACCTGCCGTCGCAGCGGGTGGCGACGAAGATCGGGCTCGTTCGTGGACGCGAGGTCCACAAGCTCGGTGGACCGGCCCTGGTCTTCGGGGCCGACCTGCAGGCCTGACCGGGCCGAGCGATCGGCACCTCTAACCGCCGCCGTCTCCGCCGTCACCGCCGTTGGCCTGCCCGCCGGTCCTGGTGGCCTTCACGGGCCCGCGTCGAGCGTTCTCGATGACCAGGGCGACGAGCAGCACGACGAGAACGACGACGAGGTACGTCATCTCGCTCGCCTCTGCGGTGGTGCGCCGCCGGGTGTCGCGTTGACTGTCATGAGTCCCCCAGATGTCGAGTGATTCGATTCTGCCACCGCTGCGGCCTTCAGCAACACCACCGGATCGCCGAGCCCAGTCAGGAGGTGGCGTCCTCTGACGGTCGAGGCTCGGGCAGATCGGGCAGCACCAGGTTGAAGCGGCGTCGCTGGGCACTGATGACCACGTCCTCGGACTCGGCCGCGCCCGTGCGCGGGTCGAGGGCGGTCAGCACGTACCGGCCCAGCGGCGGCAGTCCGATCTCGTAGTGCCCCTGCTCGTCGGTCCGGGTCGCGCCCGCGGACTCACCGGACGAGTCGGTCAGCACGACGAGCGCGTCGTCGATGGGCCATCCGTCGCGCGAGATGACCCCGGCGACCGTGAGTCGCTGGTCGAGGTGCAGCACGGGTACGGCGTCGGCCGAGAGATGGCGGAGCTCGGACCGCGCCGCCCAGCCCTCCGCGGAACAGACGACGAGGTACTCCCCCGCCCCGGGCAGCACGACCGACCAGCGACCGTCGTTGTCGGCGCGAGCCCAGTCCGCCTGGCGTCCCGTGCGGTCGAGCATCGAGACCACCGCCAGTCGCGCCGGCTTGCCGTCGCCACGCTGCACCCGACCTCGTACGACGACCTCCGCACCGACGTCCGCCCGGCGCACCGAGTCGCCCCGCACGGCGGTCGGAGGACCCCCGGGCAGGACGGGAGCGCCGGCGAGGACGGGCGCGATCCGTGCCGGGATCATGAACCCGACGGCGGCCGCGAGGAACGCAGCCCCCGCGGCGAGCCAGTTCATGGCGTGCAACGCGGCCTCGGAGGGGTACGGGCTCCCGGCGACGGTGCCGGCGGCGAGGACCGCCGCAACGGTCGCTGAGCAGGTGGAGGTTCCGATGGAGCGGACCACGGTGTTGAGCCCGTTGGCGGCTGCCGTCTCGCTGATCGGCACCGACTGCATGATGAGCACCGGCATGGCCGCGAAGCTCACCGCGATGCCGACCGACACGATGCAGACGGCCACCACGAGCTGGGCGAGGGTGGCGTCGAGCAGGACGCGCACGACGTAGCCGAAACCCGTGATGACGAGCCCCGCCACCAGCGTGATCCGAGCGCCGAAGCGCCGCGTGATCGACGCCGACACCGGCGCCATGAGGACCATCAGCACGCCGCCGGGCAGCATCGCCAGTCCGGCCTCGGTGACGTCCAGGCCGAACCCGACGCCGGTCTCGACCGGGATCTGGAGCTGCTGGGTCGCGACCAGCAGGTTGGCGAACATCGCGAACCCGGCGAGGAGGGAGGCGATGTTGGTGAGGAGCACCGGCCGCCGCGTCGACGTACGCAGGTCGACCAGTGGCTCGCCCGTCCGCAGCTCCCACGGTGCCCAGAGCGCGAAGAGGAGGAAGGAGAGCGTGAACGACAGCAGGGTCCACTGCGACGTCCACCCCCACGTGCCTCCCTTCGAGATGCCCAGGAGGAGTGACGTCAGCGCCAGGGACATCAGGATCGCGCCGGGCCAGTCGAAGCGACCGGGCGTCCTCACTCCGGACTCTGGGACCACGGCCAGGACGAGGACCAGCATCACGGCAGCCATGACGACGCTCCCCCAGAACACGGCCTGCCACCCGAAGGCGTCGTAGATGACGCCCGACAGCGGGAGCCCCACCGCTCCCCCGATGCCGAGCGTCGCGCTCATCAGCGCGACCGCTCCACCGATCCGTTCCGGCGGGAGCTCGTCGCGCATCATCGAGATGCCGATCGGGATCAGCGCGGGTGCGAAGCCCTGCAGGGCCCGTGCGGCGATCAGCCCGGCCAGCGAGTCGCTCACGGCGCCGAGGAGAGAGCCGGCGAGCAGCACGACCAGCGAGACCACGACCATCCGGCGCTTGCCGTGCATGTCAGCCAGGCGGGACAGGATGGGCGTCGCCACCGCGCTCGTCAGCAGCGTGACGGTGACCAGCCACGAGGCGTTGTCCGAGGTCGTGCCCAGCAGCTCCGGGAAGTCGGGCAGCAGCGGCACGACCAAGGTCTGCATGAGCGACACCGACGTGCCGCACAGGGCCAGGACCAGCACGATCAGGCCCGAGCGACTCGACCTCTCGCGCTCCAGCTGGTCCTTCGAGGCAGCCACGGTCACCGACAAGACCGCGCTCCATCGCTCATGGATCCGACCCTAGTCCCGTTCCTCGGCCCACCGAGGCGGTGGGCCACGGGCCCTCACAGCAAGCGGCAAAGGTTCGGCGACGACGTCCCACTTTTCCCGGACCGTTCGGGACTCCGGTCCCGTGTGCGGTGCGCGCGAGGCGCTCATCCTGAAGGGCATCGGACGCGGCCAAGGAGACGAGGACATGGACACACGACGAGACACGGATCTGCCGTCGAGCAACACGCTGCTGCACGCCATGGCTCCGCGTTCGTGGAGGTGGACGCCCAGAGGGAGCATGGCGCCTCGCCTGGCCCTCGCCGGCCTCGCGCTGGTCGCGCCACTTCTTCCCGCCGTCCCGGCAGGTGCCGTCGCGGGGACGTGCGAGGGCAGGCCTGCGACGCACCTCGGCACGCCGGGGGACGACGTACTGACGGGGACCGACGGCGACGACGTGATGGTCGGGCTGGGGGGCCACGACACGCTCTGGGGGTTGCTCGGCAACGACGTCATCTGCGGTGACGAGGGATCGGACACCCTCATCGGGCGCGCCGGCGACGACCGCATCCTGGGCGGGCTCGACAGCGATGCCGGCGGCGACATCATCTGGCCGGGAGTGGGCAACGACTTCATCGACGGCGGTCTCGATCCCCTGACGCGCGACGACTTCTCCGTCCCCGCGGACACCGTGCTCTACTCGGACCTCCTCGCCGCCGGCTTCCCGGGCGGGATCAGGGCCGACCTCACCCCGGTCGGCGGGCTGGGCTTCGTGGCAGAGCCGTCAGGCACCGACCAGATCGTCGTGACCGAGGCCCAGAGCATCGCGGGCACACGCACGGCGGACGTCCTGATCGGATCGCCGTACCTCGACGTGCTGGTGGGTCGCGGCGGCGCCGACCAGATCGACGGCGCCGGCGGCCCCGACACCCTCCTCTCGGACTTCACGGACGCGGTCGCCGACCCGGCCACCGACGGCCCCGACGACATCGACGGAGGCCCCGGCACCGACTGGATCGCCCTGGGGCAGGCGGGAGGTACGGCGCGCGGCGGGGAGGACATGGACCACCTCGAGGCCCACCCGGCGACCGGCCCGGCCGTCCTCCGCGGCCAGGACGGGGACGACCAGCTCTGGACCCAGTCCGTGGAGGACGTCGACGTCGACGGCGGTCGAGGCCATGACGACATCGACGTCCGGCTCACCCCCGCCTCCCGTGGCGTGTCGGTGGACGGGGGCAGCGCCAGGGACCTCGTGACCTTCGACGTGCGCAAGGCGGGCTTCGGCAAGGGCTCGACGATCACCGTGGACCTGGGCCGCGGAGTCCTCCGGACCAAGGCACGCGCCGGTCGGGTGCGTGGCCTCGAGGTGCTCTGGATCAAGGGCGAGGACGCACGCTGGCGGATCCGCGGCACGCACCGCAACGAGGACGTGATCATGCAGGGAGGACGCAGCCTGGAGGCCTGGATGCGCGGCGGGCGCGACTCCGTCGTCGCCACGCGGGGACGTGACGTCCTGGACCTCGGTCAGGGACGCGGCGACTTCGCGAACGGCCGCATGGGACGGGACACCTGCCTCGGCGCCGAGCGGGTCAGGAGCTGCGAGGTCCAGCGCTCCGGCCGGTCCGATCGAACCGCGCGTCAGGCACGTACGACGCAACGGGATGCGGTCGAGCGACTCGAACGCGGCGCGCACGTCGTGGCCCGGATGCCCATCGAGGTCTCTGCGCTCCACCGGTGACGGTGACCCCTGCTCGCGTATCGGCCGATCGGCCAGACATTCCCGTACCAGAGGCCAGGAAGACCCTGCCGCCGGGCCGATGGCACCGGGCCGCCCCTCGTCCATCGTGGCATCAACCACCCGACGAGAAGGACGACGAGACCATGAGCATCACGACCAGGACCACGTACGACACCACGGCCAAGCCGGCCCTCCACGATCCCCGCACGCCGGTCAGGGCGAAGCTCGCCGCAGCCTGGGCCAGCTTCATGTTCTTCTACATCTACGTCGACTACCTGCACCTCTACAAGCCGGGTGCCATCGACGACATCCTGGCCGGCGTCGTCTTCGAGTTCGACATCAGCCAGACCTTCGCCGTCAGCTCGCTCGCGCTGGTGGGCATCCCGAGCCTGATGATCCTGCTCTCCATGGCACTGCCCGCCCGTGTGAGTCGCACGCTCAACCTCGTCGTGGCCGCGCTCTACCTCCCCGTCTCGGCGTTCAACGTGCTCGGCGAGTCCTGGGTCTACTTCTACGGCCTCGGCGTGGTGGTCGAGCTGATCGTCCTGGCCTACGTCCTCCGCACCTCGTGGACCTGGCCTCGTACGGCGTCGTGAGCGGCGTGCCGGTACACCTCACAGCCCTCCGGCGTCAGGACACCTGCCGCGCGGTCGCGCGCGACTGCTCGCGAAGGCTCTGGCCCGGAGGAGCCCAGTGCCAAGCCCACGTCAGTGAGTCACCGTCCCAGCCTGCGTGGATCTCCATCGCAAAGCCAGCGGCGTCACCTACGAAGTGTCCGGCAGCCACTCTCCGGAAAGCGACAACATCCGAGAACTCGCTCGTTGCCACGTGCAAACCCGATGCCGACACGATGGTGTGCTCCACATGCTGCAGGCCAGCCACGCCGATGGCTTCGTAGTCGAGGCTCATCGCGTGCTTGGTCAGCCTTCGCACCTCGATGCGGCACTGACAGTCGCCGCTCTCCTCTCCGGTCACCATCCCGCGGTACAGCCCTGGAGGTAGCGCCATCACGTCGACCATGGCGCGATTGCACCACGACGGCGACGTACGCGTCATGAACGAACGGCGCAGGTGCCCGCCCGTGTGCCTGGCTCCCGTCCATGTGCCATCAGCGGCAGTCCGGATGTTCGCGTCACCTGGGGAGCGGCCTCCCAAACCAAGGCAGGCATGGGCCGAGACCGCTGACAGTGACGTGCTCACCGGTCCCCGAGGTACGCCACTCCTCGACCGTCAGCCGCATGTGAGCGAGTTCGACCAGACCCCGCTCTGAGCGGTTCAGACTGACGCCGTTGTCGCGATACCCAACATGCCGCGACACCCCGAGTGAAGCACCGTTGTCAGTACGGGCCGAGGTCACCGCAGCACGGGCTTCCAGATGGTCGAAAGCGAGCGCCAAGACCGCTGTGCGCATCGCGATGCCGACACCGCGCCCCCGTGCCGACCGGACCAGCCATGACCCGGAGTCGACCGTGCGGAGACTCAGAAAGTCGTCAGCCTCCAGCGATTGCACACCTACGAGGGTGCCGTCGTGCTCGACGGCGAAGTCGAGGCGCCACGACGACGGCGACCACGTTCCGACGGACCGCCAGTAACCCTGATAGACGAGACGCCGCCGATGCTGAACCAGGTCTTCGCCGGGGAAAGCCTCGGACGAGGGGTCGTGTTCGTAGTCCGACGGCTGCATCGTCGCCAGCCGGGGAAGGTCTCTCTCCTGTACCGGGCGAAGGCTGACGTTGCCGCAGCGAAGCCGAAGGCCGAACAGAGGCCAGTGCTCAACCAAGGAGACGTCGGAAGGCTCGGACACCGGAGCAGTGTCACACGCAACAGCGACAGGTCGACGACATCGCGCCCGCATGGGTAGACCCCGGGGAGGGACATCCGGACATCGACATTATGCACAGGGTCGGGGCGGTCGCTCATGATGCTTCGCCTTCCGTGAGGCCGGTGAGGAGCTGGTTGAAGAGGT
>NZ_CANKYS010000006.1 GCF_947488025.1 uncultured Nocardioides sp.
GGAAGTTAAGCCTTTCAGCGCCGATGGTACTGCAACCGAGAGGTTGTGGGAGAGTAGGACGCCGCCGGACAAACATTGTGGAAGTGGGGTCACCTTCGGGTGGCCCCACTTTTGCATTTCCTGGGTCCTACCCGCGTGCGTTCCTGACCACCACGTGTCCACAGGCGGCCGCACCAGGGTGTTGTCCACAGGCGTCGTGCGCGGCCTGCCCGTGGTGTCCTGCCGAACGGGCACAGTCGTCGCAGGAGGTGCACTGTGACCACGACGGACGTGACACGAACGAAGAAGCGACCTGCGGCAGGCACGACGGGGCGACGGTCGAAACCGGCGCCAGCGGACCCGGCAGGACCGTCCCGGTCTGGACCACCCGCCGAGGACGGTGAGTCGGGCGTCAACGACGTCCGACTGCTCGGCCGGATGACCAGCGTCCCCGTGGTCGTCGACCTGCCGAGCGGTGACGTGCTGGTGAGCTTCCGCGTGTCCGTACCGCGCAGCCCGGGGTCGGCACGGGCCAGCTCGACCTCCGGCCAGAGGGTCGACTCGATTCCCTGCTCAGCGTGGAGCCCGGCCCTGCGGCGACGGATCGCCGGCTGGCGTCCCGGGGACACGGTCGAGGTGTCCGGCGCGGTGTGTTGTCGGTTCTACCAGGCTGGCGGCGCGACGCGCTCGCGGGTCGAGGTGGTCGTGTCGTCGGCGAGGATCATCCGCCGCTCACCGGCCGCATGATCACACCGATGCTGGGTTTGGGCTGAAAGGAGGTCGCCTTCTCCGGAAGGAGTCCCCCCGACTCGACCAGGGCCCGCACCTGGTCGAAGTCAGGACTGGGCAGCAGCACGGCCGGTGCCGCGGGTGAGGTCGCAGCAAGTGCCTCCTCCACCGTGTGGTGGTGCTCGAGGCGCCCGGGCCGCTCCGGCAGTCGAGGGAGGACGTGGTCATGGAGCCACGACACGGCTGCCTCGCGATCGAGCCGGTCCGGGGCGACGGCGTACCAGGTGCCGCCGTCCGTGAGCACCAGGTGCGTGCTGTCGAGTGCCCCGAGAGCGTGCTGCCGGGACTGGGCGGTGACCTGGGCTCCCGCCGCTCTGGTCGCCTGCACGAGCACGTCGAGGCCGACGTCGGGCAGGGTCCGGTGGATGGCGCCCAGGAAGAGGGGGGTGTCGTCCTGGTCGACCAGCATCGCGAGGCCGGCGTCCCAGGCGGTGCCCGGGTGCTCCTCCTGGAGCCGCAGGTAGGCGGCGTACCTGTGGTGCCCGTCGGCCAGGAGGCACCGGCTCTCCGCGACGAGCTCGGCGATCCGGGCCACCGCCTTCTCGTCCCGCACGGCCCAGAGTCGCTGCCGTTGGCCGGTGCGGTCGAGGTAGCGCCAGTCGGGGTCGGTGCGGGCGACCTCGTCGACGAGGTCGCGGAGCTCCTGTCGACCGTGGTGGACCAGCAGGATGGGCGCGGGATTGAGGTCCATCTGCAGCATCCGGTCGGCCAGCTCGCCGGCCTGCTCGGGGTGGATCGCCTCGTGCGGCCACACGGCGCGGTCGGCCAGGGCGTCGGCACGCTCGGACATCCGCAGGGCTCCGACGAGGCCGCGCACGGTGAGGCCTCCCGAGGTGTACTCGTGGAGGTAGAGGGCGGGTGCGGTGTCGGCGGTCGCGTCGCCGCGCTCGATCCACTGGATCAACCGCGCTGCGACGTCGCGATAGGGTCGCGCCAGTGCTCGTGCGGAGGCGGGGTCACCCACGCGCGTCGGGGACAGCATCACCGCCCGGAACGGGAGCAGCTCGAGGGGTTTCGCCACGTACGGAGGCACGACGGTGGCGGAGTCCATCGGAGCATCGTAGGGGGACGCTCGTCACAATCCGGAAAGGGGTGGACCATGCTCGAGGAGTCTGCGGCTCCCCTCGTGGAGGCCCACGACCTGGTCATGTTCGACCTCGACGGCGTGGTCTACGTCGGGGGTGAGGCGATCGAGGGTGTCGCCGAGGTGATCGACCGGGTGCGGGGTTCCGGCCGCCATGTCGCCTTCGTCACCAACAACGCCTCGCGCACCCCCGACGAGGTGGCGGCCAAGCTGACCAAGGTCGGTGTTGCCGCCGAGCCGGGCGACGTGGTCACGTCGGCGCAGGCCGCGGCACGCCTGCTGGCCGAGGAGCACGGAGAGGGCGCACGGGTGCTGCTCCTCGGGGGAGAGGGCCTGAGGGTCGCCCTCCTCGAGGCGGGCCTCGTTCCCGTCGAGGACCCCGACGGCGCGGTGGCGGTCGCGAGCGGCTACGGGCCGGACGTGCGCTGGCGAGACATCATGCGTGCCGCGACGCTCGTGCGCGACGGGCTGCCCTACGTGGCCAGCAACACGGACCTGACGATCCCCACGCCCTACGGTCTCGCACCCGGGCACGGCGTGCTGGTGCGGACGATCACCGGCTTCGCCGGCGTCGACGCGATCGTTGCCGGCAAGCCGGAGAGACCGCTCATGGAGGAGACCGTCCTCCGGGTGGGCGGTGACCGGCCATTGATGATCGGCGACCGCCTCGACACCGACATCGAGGGCGCCCACGCGATCGACGCACCGTCACTGCTGGTGCTCACCGGGGTGACCTGGCTGGAAGAGCTGGCTGCGGCGCAGCCGGCGTTGCGGCCGACGTACGTCTCCCCGACGCTGGCGGGCCTGTTCGAGCCACACCCGGTGCCCAGCGTCACGGGCGGCGACGTCGAGCTGGGCGGCTGGACCGCGACCGTCGAGGACGGGCGACTGGACGTGGCCGGGGCCGGCAGCGACGCCGACTGGTGGCGCGTGGCGGCGACGGCGTGCTGGCGCCACCTGGACGACACGGGCGGCCCGGCAGACGTCTCCGACACGAAGCCGCCCGGACCGGTCCGACAGCTGGGCGCCGAGTAGGGTCTCGGCCATGAGCGAGCTGCCCGACCACGAGCCGACCGGCGTCGAGGCGGTCGACCGTGTGCTGGCCGAGGTGACGGCCCTGGCCGACGCCCCGGTGGCCGAGCACGTCGTGGTGTTCGAGCGCGCCCACGAGCAGCTGCGCCGAGCCCTCGACGCCCGCCCCGACGCGCCCGGCGACCTCCGGGGCGACTGAGGCGACCGGTGCCCCCCAGACGTCTACGACTGGACCAGGAGCTCGTGCGGCGTGGCCTGGCCCGTTCGCGCGAGCACGCGAGCGAGCTCGTGGCCGCCGGCCGGGTGACGGTCTCGGGGGCGCCGGCCACCAAGCCGGCCACGGGTGTGACCACCGACGTCGCGATCGTGGTCAAGGACGACCCCACCTCGGTGGACTACGTCTCCCGGGGCGGGCACAAGCTGGCCGGGGCGCTGGCGGCGTTCGCCGACCACGGGCTCAGCATCGACGGGAAGCGGTGCCTGGACGCCGGCGCCTCCACCGGTGGGTTCACCGACGTCCTGCTGCGGGCCGGCGCGCGCGAGGTGGTGGCCGTGGACGTCGGCTACGGCCAGCTGGCCTGGTCGCTGCAGAGCGACGAGCGGGTGCAGGTGCACGACCGCACCAACATCCGTGAGCTCACCCTCGACGTCGTCGGTGAGCCGGTCGACCTCGTCGTGGGCGACCTCTCCTTCATCTCCCTCGCCCTGGTCCTCGACCCGCTGCTGTCGGTGACCCGTGAGGACGGCGAGCTGGCACTCATGGTGAAGCCCCAGTTCGAGGTGGGCAAGGAACGTGTCGGCAAGGGCGGCGTCGTACGCGACCTCGCGCTGCGCGCCGAGGCGGTCACCGCCATCGCCGACCTCGCCGCCGAGCGCGGCTGGGGAGCGAGGGCCGTCACGGTGAGCCCGCTCCCCGGACCGTCGGGCAACGTCGAGTTCTTCCTGCTGCTGCGCCGCGGCCCGGCCTCGATCGGAGCGGACGAGATCCGCGCCGAGGTCGAGCGTGCCGGGTCGTTGGGGGTGGCGGGTGAGAGGGTGGACCCGTGAGCACCCCCAGCCCCCAGCGCCGCGTCCTGGTGCTCGCCCACACCGGCCGGGCAGAGGTGCGAGAGGTGGCCCGGGCCTGCGTCCAGAGCCTGACCGCCCACGGGATCGCCGTACGACTGCTGGCTGACGAGGCCGCCGACCTGGGTCTGGCGGACATCGACGGCCTGGTCGAGACCACCCACCCCGACGACCTGCCCGGGGAGGGGTGCGAGCTGGTGCTCGTCATCGGCGGCGACGGCTCGATCCTCCGCGCCGCCGAGCTGACGCACGCCACCAGCACCCCGCTGCTGGGGGTCAACCTCGGGCACGTCGGGTTCCTGGCCGAGGCCGAGCAGGAGGACGTCGAGTCCACCATCGCCGCCATCGTCGCGCGTGACTACACCGCCGAGGACCGCCTCACCCTCGACGTCTGCGTGCTCGTGGGCAAGGAGGTGCGGTTCTCGACCTTCGCGCTCAACGAGGCCAGCGTGGAGAAGGCGGCGCGCGAGCGCATGCTCGAGGTCGTCGTAGAGGTCGACGGGCGGCCGCTGTCGCGGTGGGGCTGCGACGGGGTCGTGTGCGCCACGCCGACGGGCTCGACCGCCTACAACTTCAGCGCCGGCGGACCCGTGGTGTGGCCCGAGGTCGAGGCCCTCCTCATGGTCCCGCTGAGCGCGCACGCGCTCTTCGCGCGCCCGATGGTGGTGGCGCCCACGTCGGTGCTCGCCGTCGAGGTGCTGTCCAACACCGAGGGCTCCGGCGTGCTGTGGTGCGACGGACGGCGCACGGTGGACCTGCCGCCGGGTGCCCGCATCGAGGTGCGCCGCGGCGCCCGGCCGGTGCGGCTCGTCCGCCTCCACCACGCCCCGTTCACCGACCGGCTGGTCGCGAAGTTCGACCTGCCCGTCGAGGGTTGGCGCGGCGCCGCCGAGCGCCGTCGCCGGGACAACGGCGAGACCGATGCTTGAGGAGCTGCGGATCAGCCAGCTCGGCGTCATCGAGTCCTCGACGCTGGAGCTCGGGCCGGGCCTGACCGTGATCACCGGTGAGACGGGCGCGGGCAAGACCATGGTCGTGACCGCGCTGGGGCTGCTGCTCGGCGGCCGCGCCGACTCGGGCGCGGTGCGCTCGGGTGCCAAGCAGGCCCGCGTCGAGGGCGTCGTCACCGCGCGTGACCTCGACGGCTTCCGTGGTGCCGTCGAGGACGCCGGCGGCGAGGTGGAGGACGGCCAGGTCGTCCTCGCGCGCAACGTCGCGGCCCAGGGCCGCTCGCGTGCCTGGGTCGGTGGCGCGTCGGTGCCGGTGACCACGCTGGCCGACGTCGCCGAGCCCCTCGTGGCCGTGCACGGCCAGTCCGACCAGCACCGCCTGCTCCGCGCCGGCGCGCAGCGTGCCTCGCTGGACCGGTTCGGTGGCGAGCCGCTGGCCGCAACGGCGTCGTGGTACGCCGCGCTGTGGGCCGAGCTGGTCGTGACCGAGCGGACGCTGGCCGAGGTCGTCGGCTCCGCCCGGGAGCGCGCACGAGAGGCCGACCAGCTGAGGTTCGGGCTCGGCGAGGTCGAGTCCGTCGACCCGCAGCCGGGGGAGGACGCTGAGCTCGCGGCCGAGGAGACCCGCCTCGGGTTCGCCGACACGCTGCGCACGGCCGCGGAGACGGCGCGCGAGGCGCTCTCGAGCGAGGAGGGCGCACCCGACGCCCTGGCCACGACGAGCACGGCGCGGCAGGCGCTCGACGGCGTGCGCGAGCACGACCCCGCCGCGGGGGAGCTGGCCGACCGGCTCACCGAGCTCGGCCACCTCCTGGTCGACGTCGCCGGCGACGTCGCGTCCTACGCCGCCTCCCTCGACACCGACCCTGCCCGACTGGCCGCCGTGTCCGAGCGCCGGGCGTCCCTGACGGCCCTCACGCGCAAGTACGGCGAGACGATCGACGAGGTGCTCGCCTGGGCCGAGGACGGCGCGAAGCGATTGCTCGACCTCGAGGACACCGACGGCCAGATCGCCGAGCTGGAGTCACGCCGTGACCGCATCCGCGCCGAGCTCGGCGAGCTTGCCGGCACCCTCAGCGCCCAGCGGCAGGAAGCGGCGCACCGGCTCGGCGTCGCGGTCAGCGACGAGCTCACGTCACTGGCGATGCCGCACGCCACCGTCACCATCGCTGTGAGCCAGCAGGACACCCCGACCCCCGAGGCACCGGCCGGACCGCAGCTGCTCGTGGACGGCCGCTGGGTGCGCGCCGGTGTGCACGGCATCGACGACGTGGAGTTCCTGCTCGCCGCCAACACCGGCGCCGACGCCCGTCCGCTCCACAAGGGCGCGTCGGGTGGCGAGCTGTCCCGCGTGATGCTGGCGCTCGAGGTGTCGCTGGCCGAGACCGGTTCCGTGCCGACGTTCGTCTTCGACGAGGTCGACGCCGGCGTCGGCGGCAAGGCCGCGATCGAGGTCGGACGCAGGCTGGCCGCCCTCGCCCGCACCTCCCAGGTCCTGGTCGTGACCCACCTGCCCCAGGTCGCCGCCTACGCCGACCGGCACGTGGTCGTGCACAAGTCGAGCGACGGCACCGTGACGACCTCCGGGCTCGTGTCGCTCACCGACGACGACCGGGAGCGCGAGCTGTCGCGCATGCTCGCCGGCGTGGAGGACTCCGACAGCGCCCGTGCCCATGCGCGAGAGCTGCTCGACACCGCCGCGCCCGAGCGGGCGTGCCTCCCCGAGAGGCCCACCCGCGGCTGACACCATGGCGCGGTCATGAAGTTCGCAGTCCGCTCCCGCCAAGCCCCCGCCCTGCCCGGCGTGCACGGTCCCGCCCGCGTGCACCGTCGTACGGCCAGCGTCCTCGGACGCCTGCACGCAGGTGACGTCGCCGTGCTCGACCACCTCGACATGGACCGCGCGACCGCCCAGGCGCTGGTCGACGCCGGCGTCGTGGCCGTGGTCAACGCCAGCCCGATGATCTCGGGCCGCTTCCCCAACATGGGCCCCGACCTGCTGGTCGAGGCGGGTCTCGCGGTCGTCGACAGCGTCGGCGCCGAGGTCTTCGACCGCGTCCGCGACGGCGCCGTGCTGCGGGTCGACGGGGGAGCGGTGCACGTGGGGGCCGAGCAGGTCGCCGAGGGCCGCGAGCTGACCCCCGACCTCGTGGCTTCGGAGATGGACCGCGCCCGCTCGGGCCTGTCCGCCCAGCTCGAGAGCTTCACCCACAACAGCACCGAGTTCCTCCGCCGCGAGCAGGACCTGCTGCTGCACGGGGACGGCGTGCCGCGCACCGCGACCGAGATGGCCGGACGCCCGGTCGTGGTGGCCGTGCGCTCCCACGGGTGGGAGGAGGAGCTGCGCGGCATCAAGCCCTTCGTGCGGGAGCAGCGTCCGGTCCTCGTCGGTGTCGACCGCGGCGCCGATGCGCTGGCGAGTGCCGGGCACCGCCCCGACGTCGTCGTGGTGACCGGCGCTTCCGACGACCTGCCCACGGCCGCAGTGCTGCGCCGCGCGCGCGACGTCGTCGTCCTCGTCGAGCGCGGTGCGCCCCGCAGCGCCACCGAGCCCTTCGAGCGCCTCGGCATCCGGCCGCTGCGCTTCGAGACCACCGCCACGACCGAGGACGCAGCCCTGCTGCTCGCCTCGGCCCACGAGGCGGCGCTGATCGTCGGCGTCGGCATGCACGCCACGCTCGACGAGTTCCTGGACCGGCGCCGCAGCGGCCTGGCCAGCACCTTCCTGACCCGCCTCAAGCTCGGTCCCGACCTGGTCGACGCGGCAGCGCTGCCGCGGCTCTACGACGGTGCCGTCCGGCCGCGCCACCTGGTCGGCGCCCTTGCAGCCGGGGTGCTCGCGCTCGCCGCCGCCGTGAGCGTGACACCGGTCGGCCAGCAGTGGGTCGACGACCTGTCCCCGGGCATCACCAGCACCACGTCCGACCTGATCGACAACGTCCGAGGAATCCTCCCGTGATCACCCTGCGCCACCACCTGCTCACCATCGTCGCCGTCTTCCTGGCGCTCGCCGCCGGGATCGTCCTCGGTGGCGGTCCACTGTCCGACGTCGGACCGACCGTCGCGACGTCCTCTGCGGAGGACGAGGGAGCCGATCCCGTCGAGGGCGGGGCCCAGGCCGACTACACCGAGAGCTTCGTCTCCGCGCTGGGCCCGGCGACGATCGGCGGCCGACTCGCCGAGCGGTCGGTCGCGGTGGTCACGGTGCCGGGCGCCGACGAGCAGGTCGTCGCGGCGCTCACCGACCAGGTGTCGGCCGCCGGCGGCACGGTCAGCGCCCGCTACGACCTGTCCGAGGACCTGGTCGACCCGAGCCAGAAGTCGCTGGTCGACACGCTCGGCAGCCAGCTGCTCACCCAGCAGGCCGAGGGCGACGTCGCCGCCGACGCGTCGACGTACGACCGGATCGGGCAGCTGCTCGGCATCGCCGTCGCCAGCAAGGAGGCCGAGGGGCAGGACGTCAACGGCAAGGCACGCGCCATCGTCGACGCCGTCAGCGGCGCGGGCCTGATGGCGGCACCGGGCGACGTTGCCCAGCGCTCGCCGCTGGTGCTGGTCGTGCTCGGCACCGACGCCGGCGACGAGGGCTCCGACGCCATCCTCGCCGGGCTCGCCCGAGGGCTGGCCGTCCAGGCAGCCGGTGTCGTGGTGGCGGGCACCACCGCCGACGGTGCCGACGGCCAGCTCGGCCGACTGCGCGCCGACCCTGCCGCGGCGGGCGTCGCGACCCTCGACGGCGTGGACACGGCCGCCGGCCGGGTGGCGACGATCCTCACGCTCCAGCGCTCACTGACGACACCGGGCGGAGCATTCGGTGCGTCGGGTGCCGACGGACCCGTTCCCCTCGGGTAGGATCGAAGCCCGTGAAGAGCCGCACGCCGACCAAGCACGTATTCGTGACCGGAGGCGTCGCCTCCTCCCTCGGCAAGGGGCTCACCGCCTCCAGCCTGGGCAACCTGCTGAAGGCGCGCGGACTGCGCGTCACGATGCAGAAGCTGGATCCCTACCTCAACGTGGATCCCGGCACGATGAACCCCTTCCAGCACGGTGAGGTCTTCGTGACCAACGACGGTGCGGAGACCGATCTCGACATCGGTCACTACGAGCGGTTCCTCGACACCGACCTCAACCAGATCGCCAACGTGACGACCGGTCAGGTCTACTCGACCGTGATCGCCAAGGAGCGCCGCGGCGACTACCTCGGCGACACCGTGCAGGTGATCCCGCACATCACCAACGAGATCAAGGACCGGATCCTCGCGATGGGCGGCCCCGACATCGACGTGGTCATCACCGAGGTCGGCGGCACCGTCGGCGACATCGAGTCGCTGCCGTTCCTCGAGGCCGCTCGGCAGACGCGGCACGAGATCGGACGCGACAACTGCTTCTTCATCCACGTCTCGCTGGTGCCCTACATCGGCCCGTCGGGCGAGCTGAAGACCAAGCCCACCCAGCACTCGGTCGCCGCCCTGCGCTCGATCGGCATCCAGCCCGACGCCATCGTGTGCCGGGCCGACCGTGAGCTCCCCGACGGCATCAAGCGCAAGATCGCCCTCATGTGCGACGTCGACGACGAGGCCGTCGTCACCGCCGCCGACGCGCCGTCCATCTACGACATCCCCAAGGTGCTGCACCGCGAGGGCCTCGACGCCTACGTCGTACGCCGTCTCGACCTGCCCTTCCGCGACGTCGACTGGACCGACTGGGACGACCTGCTCCGCCGCGTGCACCACCCGTCGGAAGAGGTCACGATCGCGCTGGTCGGCAAGTACATCGACCTGCCCGACGCCTACCTGTCCGTCAGCGAGGCGCTGCGTGCCGGCGGCTTCGCCCACGACGCCAAGGTCCACATCCGCTGGGTCGCCTCCGACGAGTGCCAGACCGAGGCCGGTGCGGCCAAGCACCTCTCCGACGTCGACGCGGTGCTCGTGCCCGGCGGCTTCGGCGTACGGGGGATCGAGGGCAAGCTGGGTGCGCTGCACTACACCCGCACGCACGGCATCCCGACCCTCGGGCTGTGCCTGGGCCTGCAGTGCATGGTGATCGAGTACGCCCGCAACGTGGCCGGCCTGACCAAGGCGGGGTCGACGGAGTTCGACCCCGACACCGTCGAGCCGGTCATCTCCACGATCGAGGAGCAGAAGAAGTACGTCGACGGCGCCGGCGACCTCGGCGGCACCATGCGGCTCGGCCTGCAGAAGGCCGACCTCCTCGAGGGCAGCGTCGTCCGGGCGACGTACGGCTCGGCGACGGTCGAGGAGCGTCACCGCCACCGCTACGAGTTCAACGACGCCTACCGCGACACCCTCGCCCGGGCGGGCATGGTCTTCTCGGGCGTGAACCCCGAGCTGGGTCTGGTCGAGTTCGTCGAGCTCCCCGCCGACGTGCACCCCTACTACGTCGCCACCCAGGCGCACCCCGAGCTGCGCTCGCGGCCCACGCGGCCACACCCGCTGTTCGCCGGGCTCGTCGGTGCGGCCATCGAGCGCCAGCGGTCCGAGCGGTTCCCGCTCGACGAGTCGGGACTCCGACGCAAGGACGACGTCACCGAGGCCTGACACCCCCCTGACCGGGCAGGAAGGGGGGAGGTCGGGGGCCAGGACGGGCAGGAAGTGCCCGGTCAGAGGCGGCGGGCCTGCAGGATCCGGCCGAGGACGAACGAGTTCGACCGGAGCTGGTTGCGGGCGTAGGCCATCAGGCTGGGGTCGTCGGCGGCTGCCTCGGCGGCGGCGAGGAACGTCTCGTCGCCGGCGCCGAGGGGGTACATCGCCCGGATGGTGAGGCCCTGGTTGAGCAGCCCGCCCTTCAGCGTGTGCAGCTCCTCGAGGTAGCGGTGCGCGAACGGCGCGAGCAGCTCGGCCTGTCCGGGGCGCCAGAACGTCGAGCCGAGCACGAGCGTCTCGCGGCTCGCCGGCACGGCGTAGTCGACGAAGAACGCCCGCCAGACCTCTTCCTTGGCCTCGACGTCGGGTCGCGCGGCGAGCACCGCAAGTCGCCGCATGCCGGCGTCCGGGTCGGGATCGGACTCGAGCAGGCGGCGTACGGCGTCCTCGTCGTAGTCGCCGAGCTCGGCGCGGCGCACGGCCATCCGCCAGGCCAGGTCGAGGTCGGTGGCGTCGTCGGCGGCCGTCTGCAGGACGGACCAGTGCTCGTCGGTGGAGGCGGCGGACGCGAGGGTGCGCAGGGCCGCCTGGCGGGCGTCAGGGACGTCGACGAGCCCGACCACCGCGTCGGCCAGGGCGGCCAGGAGCGCCGGGGCCTCGCTCGCGGGCGCCCACCGGTCGGCGACCAGCAGCGCCTGGCTGAGCAGGGGCTCGACGAGCGCCGGGCTGGTCTCGGAGGCGAGCGCGCGGGTCAGCGCGGCCGACACGTCGCGGGGCGCGACGTCACCGAGCAGCAGCAGCTGGCCGGCGGTCGCCGCGACGAGCGCCCGGTCGAGCGGGTCGTCGAGCTGGTGGACACGCTCGAGCATCAGCCGCAGCGAGGTCGGGTCGGGCTTGACGGCGGCGAACGTGTAGTCGCCGGCGTTGAGCAGCCGGAGGTCACCGGCGGGCAGGTCGACCGGCGTGCGCGGGCCTGTGACCTCGTGGGAGGAGCGGCCGACCGGCACCAGCGAGTCGCCGGAGGCGTCGAAGACGGCGACGTCGAGCCGGTGGGGACGGGGCTCCTGCCCGTCGGTCGTCTCCACGACCAGCTCGTCGTCGACGAGCTGGACGACGTCGGTGCCGGCCTCGTCGAGCCAGGCCTTGGTCCACGCCGACAGGTCGCGTCCGGAGGCCCGCCCGTAGCAGTCCATCAGGTCGTCGAGCCGGGTGTTGGAGAAGGCGTAGCGGCTGAAGTAGTCACGCAGTCCCTCGACGAACGCGTCCTCGCCGATGTAGGCCACGAGCTGGTGCAGGACGCTCTGGCCCTTGACGTAGGTGATCGCGTCGAAGTTGGACATCGCCGACGAGACGTCGGGCACCTCGCTGCGGATGGGGTGGCGCGCCGGGCTCATGTCCATCTCGTAGGCGGTGCGCTTGAAGGCGGCGAGGAAGGTGGCCCACTGGTCGGTGAACTCCGTCGCGGCGGCCATGCCCCAGTTGGCGGCCCAGGAAGCGAACGCCTCGTTGAGCCACAGGTCGTCCCACCACTGCATCGTCACGAGGTCGCCGAACCACATGTGCGCCATCTCGTGGAAGATGAACTCCGCCCGGACGGCGCGCTGAGCGTGGGTCGGGGGAGTGCGGAAGAGCTGGCCGTCGCCGTAGGTGACGCAGCCCCAGTTCTCCATCGCGCCGCCGAGGTTGGGCACGAAGACCTGGTCGTAGCGCTCCTGCGGGAACGGGTAGCCGAACCGCTCGCCGAAGAAGGCGAGGCCCTGCCGGGTGAGGGTGACCATCTCCTCGAGGTCCCGCTCGAGGATCGGCACGAGCGACTGACGGCAGTAGAACCCGAGGTCGTGGCCGTCGTGCTGCTGCCGCACCTCGTGGAACGGCCCCGCGTTGACCACGACGACGTACGTCGACAGGCGCGGCGTGTCGGGGAAGGTCCAGACCCGCGCGTCGTCGGTCGCGGCGTCCACGACCGACTCCGGTGCCCCGTTGGAGGTGACGAGCCACGAGGACGGCGCGGTGACGACGAAGCGGTGGGGCGCCTTGAGGTCGGGCTGGTCGAAGCAGGCCCAGACGCGGCGGGCCTCGTCGGGCTCGAGGCTGGTCCAGACGTAGACGAGCTTGTCGGTCGGGTCGACGGTGCGGAGGATGCCCTCGCCCGTGGCCGTGTTGGTGGTGCTCGCCTCGACGACGAGCACGTTGTCGGCCGCGAGGGCGGGGAGCGGGAGGCGGCCGTCGGCCGCGGCGGCCACGTCGACGTCGTCGCCGTTGAGGGTCGCTCGGGTCACGTCCATCGCGACGTCGACGAAGGTGGTCGCGCCGGGCTCGGAGCAGGTGAAGGTGATGGTGCTGGTGGAGCGCCACTCCTCGCCCTCGAGCAGGCCGGTCATGTCCACGTCGATGTCGTAGCGCCGGACCTCCAGCAGGTCCGACCTGGTCTTCGCTTCGTGCGTGGTGAGGGTCGACAACGTCATGGGGGCGAACCTAACTCACGCCGTCCACTAGCGTCGGCGGCATGAGCGATGCGACCGATGCGACCGGGACCGATCGACCGCGCGAGCTCGCCGACCGGCCGATGACGTGGCCGGTGGTGTCGAGCCACGACCTGCACCGCGACGACTGGGTGGTGGCGCTGCGCGAGGACCGGATCACCCGACCCGGGCACCCCGAGGAGTTCAGCCGGCTCAGCCTGGAGCACCCGGGGGCGGTGATCGTCCTGGCGGTGGACGACGACGAGCGCGTGATGTGCCTGCGGCAGTACCGCCACACCAGCGGGCGCGAGTTCGTCGAGCTGCCTGCCGGCCTGCGCGACGCGGGCGACGAGCCGCCGGTGGAGACGGCGAAGCGGGAGCTGCGCGAAGAGGTCGAGCTCGACGCCGAGCGCTGGCGGCTGCTGCTGAGCACCTACTCGAGCGCGGGGATCACCGACGAGGTGCACGAGATCTTCCTGGCCCGCGGGCTGACCCATGCACCGCGGGGGGACTTCGAGATGGAGCACGAGGAGGCCGAGATGGAGCGCTTCTGGGTGCCGATGGCCGACCTCCTCGACGCCGTCCTGGAGGGCCGGGTGCGGCAGGGTCCGCTGGCGCAGGCGGTGCTGGCGTACGACGTGCTGAAGCGCCGGGGGACCCTGGACGTCCCGGAGGGGTCCGGGGAGTAGTCTGCCCTCGCTGTGGGGCGGGCCACACCGTGGTGGCTGCCGGGAACCGTGAGGAGCAAGGCATGAAGGTCGGCGTACCCAAGGAAGTCAAGAACCGCGAGTACCGGGTGGCCCTGACCCCGATCGGCGTGCACGAGCTCGTCCAGCACGGCCACGACGTCGTGGTGCAGAAGAGCGCCGGCGAGGGATCGCAGATCCCCGACGAGGAGTACGTCGCCGCGGGCGCCACGATGCTCGACACGGCCGACGACGTGTGGGGCGAGGCCGAGATGGTCCTCAAGGTCAAGGAGCCCGTCGCCGAGGAGTACGCGCGGATGCGGGAGGGCCAGACCCTCTTCACCTACCTGCACCTCGCTGCCGACAAGCCGCTCACCGAGGAGCTGATGCAGCGCCAGGTGACCGCGATCGCCTACGAGACGGTCCAGCTGCCCTCGGGCGGCCTGCCGCTGCTCTACCCGATGTCGGAGGTCGCGGGCTGCCTGGCGCCGCAGGTCGGCGCCCACGCGCTGCTCAAGGCCAACGGCGGACGCGGTGTCCTCATGGGTGGTGTCGGTGGGGTGGCCAACGCCAAGGTCGTCATCATCGGCGCCGGCGTCTCGGGCCAGAACGCCGCCAACATCGCGCTCGGCATGGGCGCCGACGTGACGCTGCTCGACACCGACCTCGACAAGCTGCGGATGTCGTTCTGGCGCTACAACAACCGCGTCCACGGCCTGGCGTCGTCCAAGCTCGCCATCGAGCAGCAGGTGATGGAGGCCGACATGGTGATCGGCGCCGTGCTGATCCCCGGTGCCGCGGCGCCCAAGCTGGTGAGCAACGACCTCGTCTCGGGGATGAAGCCGGGCTCGGTGCTCGTCGACATCGCGATCGACCAGGGCGGCTGCTTCGAGGACTCGCACGCCACGACCCACGACGACCCGACCTACGCGGTGCACGACTCGGTCTTCTACTGCGTGGCCAACATGCCCGGCGCGGTGCCCAACACCTCGACGTACGCCCTCACCAACGCGACGCTGCCCTATGTCGTGGCGCTCGCCGACAAGGGCTGGCAGCAGGCACTGCGCGACGACCGGAGCCTGGCCCTCGGCCTCAACACCCACGCAGGGCAGCTCACCAACGCGCCCGTCGGCGAGGCCGTCGGCATCGAGTCGGTGGACCTCGACACCGTCCTCGGGTGAGCTCCGGGGCGAGGCTGGACCGCGCGGTCCGCACCTATCTCGACCACCTGGCGGTCGAGCGTGGACTGGCGACCAACACGCTCAGCTCCTACCGGCGTGACCTGGCCCGCTACGACGAGTTCCTGACCGGGCAGGGCATCGACGAGCTGGACGCGGTCACCGAGGCGACGGTGGCTGCGTTCCTGGTCAGCCTGCGTGAGGGGAGCGAGGCCCACCCGCCGTTGAGCGCGACGTCGGCGGCGCGGACCGTGGTGGCGGTGCGCGGCTTCCACAAGTTCGCGGTCGCCGACGGGCTGGCGGCGGCGGACCCGGCGGCGGCCGTCAAGCCGCCGACCCCCGCGAAGCGGCTGCCCAAGGCGTTGCCGCTGTCCGACGTCGAGGCGATCCTCGAGGCTGCGGGCGCTCCCGACACCGTCCTCGCCCTGCGCGACCGGGCCCTGCTCGAGCTGCTCTACGGCACCGGCGCGCGCATCTCCGAGGCCGTCGGGCTCGACGTCGACGACCTCGACCAGGTCGACGGCACGGTGCTGCTGCGCGGCAAGGGTGGCAAGGAGCGGCTGGTCCCGGTCGGCGGCTACGCCCGCGACGCTGTGGCGGCCTACCTCACCCGCGCGCGGCCCGAGCTCGTCGGGGCCGGCACGGGTGGTCCGGCGATGTTCCTCAACTCCCGTGGCGGCCGGCTGTCGCGGCAGAGCGCGTGGGCGGTGCTGGTGAAGGCCGCCGAGCGGGCCGGCGTCACGGCGTCGGTGTCGCCGCACACGCTGCGGCACTCGTTCGCCACCCACCTGCTCGACGGGGGCGCCGACGTGCGCGTCGTCCAGGAGCTGCTCGGCCATGCCTCCGTCACCACCACGCAGGTCTACACGCTCGTCACGGTCGACAACCTGCGCGAGGTCTTCGCCACCGCCCACCCGCGGGCCCGGGAGTAGCCCGGAGTGAGCCGGGTGCGCGCCGCCTGCCGGTGCGCAGCCGCCTGATGGTTGGATCGACCCATGCCGGATCCAGTGCGCCTCGACACCCGGGTCCCGACGGGCGCCGACCCGGACGCGGTCTACGACGCCTTCACCGGCTGGGTGGCCGACCAGGGCCTGGACCTCTACCCGCACCAGGACGAGGCCGTCATCGAGCTGCTCGGCGGCAACCACGTCGTCCTGGCGACGCCGACCGGGTCAGGCAAGTCTCTGGTCGCGATCGGCGCCCACGTCGCGGCCCTCGCCCGCGACCAGGTCAGCTTCTACACTGCGCCGATCAAGGCGCTCGTCAGCGAGAAGTTCTTCGCGCTCATCGAGGTCTTCGGCGCCGACAACGTCGGGATGCTGACCGGCGACGCCGCGGTCAACCCGGACGCCCCGATCATCTGCTGCACGGCCGAGGTGCTGGCCAACATCGCGCTCCGCGAGGGGCGCTCGGCCGACGTCGGGCTGGTCGTGATGGACGAGTTCCACTTCTACTCCGAGCACGACCGCGGGTGGGCCTGGCAGGTGCCGCTGCTCGAGCTGGTCGACGCCCAGTTCCTGCTGATGTCGGCGACGCTGGGCGACGTGTCGTTCTTCGTGGAGGACCTGAAGCGACGCACCAGCCGCGACACCGCCGTCGTCGACGACGCCGAGCGCCCGGTGCCGCTGAGCTTCCGCTGGTCGATGGAGCCGCTCGACGACACCCTCGAGGAGCTCGTCACCACCGGCCAGGACCCGGTGTACGTCGTCCACTTCACCCAGGCCGCCGCGGTCGAGCACGCCACCAACCTGCTGCGCCGCCCACCCGCCAAGGTCGACAAGGACGCGATCGCCGACAGGATCGGCGCCTTCCGCTTCGGTGCGGGCTTCGGCAAGACGCTGTCGCGCCTGGTGCGCAACGGCATCGGCGTCCACCACGCCGGCATGCTGCCGAAGTACCGCCGGCTCGTCGAGACGCTCGCCCAGGCCGGGCTGCTGCGCGTCATCTGCGGCACCGACACCCTGGGGGTCGGCATCAACGTGCCGATCCGGACCGTGCTGTTCACCGGCCTGGCCAAGTTCGACGGCACCCGGCAGCGGGTGCTCCGGACCCGGGAGTTCCAGCAGATCGCCGGCCGGGCCGGCCGCGCGGGCTACGACACGGCCGGCTACGTCGTCGTACAGGCCCCGGAGCACGTGATCGAGAACGAGCAGGCGAAGGCCAAGTCCGCTGCCCGGGTGGCGGCCGGCAAGAAGAAGTCGAAGGCACAGCTCAAGAAGGCCCCGGAGGGCACGGTCGTGTGGACCGAGCAGACCTTCGACAAGCTGGTGGCCGGCGTGCCGGAGCGGCTGACGAGCCGGATGAAGGTCGACAACGCGATGCTGATCAACGTGGTGTCCCGGGAGGAGGACGCCTTCGCGGTCATGCGTCGCCTCCTCACCGACAACCACGAGGAGCGTCGCGCGCAGCTCCGCCTCGCGCGGCGTGCCCTGCGGCTGTCGCGCTCGCTGGTGCGCACCGGGATCGTGACCCGCCTGCCGGAGCTCGACGACTTCGGGCGGCGCTACGTGCTCAGCGTGGACGTGCCCGACGACTTCGCCCTCAACCAGCCGCTCGCCCACTTCGCGCTCGCCGCGTTCGACGTGCTCGACCCCGAGTCCGAGACCTACGGGCTGGACGTGATCTCCGTCGTCGAGGCCGTCCTCGAGGCACCGCGACAGATCCTCATGGCCCAGCAGCACGCCGCGCGGGGCGAGGCCATCGGCGAGATGAAGGCCGACGGCCTCGAGTACGACGAGCGGATGGCGCTGCTGGAGGAGATCACCTGGCCGCAGCCGCTGCGCGAGCTCCTGGAGGCCCTCTACGAGACCTACCGGCAGACGCACCCCTGGCTCCCCGACGACGCGCTCGGCCCCAAGTCGGTGGTGCGCGAGATGTGGGAGCAGGGGATGGGGTTCACCGACTTCGTCGGCCGCTACCAGCTCGCCCGGTCCGAGGGGCTGGTGCTGCGCTACCTCACCGACGCCTACCGCACGCTGCGCCAGACCGTGCCGGAGGCGCACCGCGCCCCCGAGGTCGAGGACGTCATCGAGTGGCTGGGGGAGACCGTGCGGCAGACCGACTCCTCGCTCCTCGACGAGTGGGAGGCGCTGTCGGACCCCGACCACGCGTCGTCCGCCGTGGCGCACCACGAGCCGCCGCCCCCGCCGCGTCCGCTCTCGAAGCAGGAGCGTCCGTTCGGGGTGATGCTGCGCAACGCGATGTGGGCCCGCGTCGACGCCGTCTCGCGCGACGACCTCGACGGGCTGGTCCGCCTCGAGCGGGCGGCAGCGGACCGGACCGACCCACCCCGACAGGTCGTCGTCGGCCGGTCGGTGTGGGACGCGGCGATCGAGGACTACTACGCCGAGCACGACCGGGTCCTGACCGACGGCGACGCCCGCGGACCCGACCTGCTCGTCGTGGGGGAGGAGCGCACCGGCGAGCCGGTCGGCGCCGAGGAGGGCACCACAGCCCGTCTGCGCGACGTACGCCAGACGATCCACGACCCCGAGGACCACCACGACTGGGTCATCGAGGCGGTGGTGGACTGCGACGCCACCGACTCCGCCGGCGAGCTGGTGCTGGCGACGGTGGCGATGCGGCGGCTGTGAGACCGGCTGCGAGGACCGGCTGCGAGGACCGGCAAGCGGGCACGTAGAGTCCGCGCGCGGCTTCCGCAACTGGTGCGCAGACTGTCGACGTGTCGACAAAGTTGGCGGCGCTCGGCATGGTCCAATCGGGGTCCAGGCCGATGCACGTCAGATGCGACGAGGAGCAAGACATGAGCGGTTTCCCCGGTCACGACACGGGCAGCAGCGCCCCGCAGATGCCGCCCCTCGTGCGACCACCGCACCCGCAGCAGACCTCCCAGCCCGGCCCGACCCCGCGAGACGAGCAGACCGTGACCCAGCCCATCCCCTTCGAGCGCCCGATCGAGACGCGTGCCACGACGACCCTGGAGGAGGAGCGGCCCCTGGGTCCGACGGGTCGCCCGATGCCCGTGTTCCCCGACCCGCGGCCGCTCACCGAGCACGGCGGCGCTCGTGTGATCTCGATGTGCAACCAGAAGGGCGGGGTCGGCAAGACCACCACGACCATCAACCTCGGCGCCTCGCTCGCCGAGTTCGGGCGCAAGGTGCTGCTGGTCGACTTCGACCCGCAGGGCTCGCTGTCGGTGGGCCTCGGTCTCAACCCGCACGAGATGGACCTCACCATCTACAACCTGCTGATGGACCGCGAGACCACCCTCGACGAGGTCGTGGTCCCCTCCGGCATCGAGGGCATGGACCTGCTGCCCTCCAACATCGACCTCTCCGCAGCCGAGGTGCAGCTCGTGCACGAGGTGGCCCGCGAGCAGACGCTCCAGCGCGTGCTCGCCCCGGCCCTCGAGCACTACGACATCATTCTCATCGACTGCCAGCCCTCGCTGGGCCTGCTGACCGTGAACGCCCTCACCGCCTCCGACGGCGTCATCGTGCCGCTGGAGTGCGAGTACTTCGCGCTGCGGGGCGTGGCCCTGCTCAAGACGACGATCGACAAGGTCCGCGAGCGGCTCAACCCCAAGCTCGAGATCGACGGCGTCCTGGGCACCATGTTCGACGGCCGCACGCTGCACAGCCGCGAGGTGATGGAGCGCCTGGTCTCGGCGTGGGGCGACAAGGTCTTCCACACGGTCATCCGCCGCACCGTGAAGTTCTCCGACGCCACCGTCGCGGGAGAGCCGATCACGTCGTACGCCTCCTCCTCGACCGGCGCCGACGCCTACCGCCAGCTCGCCAAGGAGGTGGTGACCCGGTGGCCCGCCGAGTGAGCATGCCGGCGGCGGACGACCTGTTCCGACCCACCTCCGACACCGCCGCCGCGGAGCCTGCACCGGAGCAGCGCCCGCGACGGGTCCGAGCCGTGGCCGACACCAACCAGGACCAGGGCGAGCCGGCTGGCCCGCGCAAGCCCAGCGGCCGCGTGCGGCACGACGAGAAGATGACCGTCTACGTCACCTCCGACGAGCTGCTCGACATCGAGCACGCCCGCCTGACGATGCGGCGCGAGCACGGTCTCGCCGTGGACCGGGGTCGCCTGGTCCGGGAGGCGCTGGCGCTCGTGCTCGCCGACCTCGAGGCCCGGGGCGCCGACAGCGCGCTGGTGCAGCGGCTGCTCGACGAGTGAGCACCGGCCGCCCCGCTGCCCCGGACCCCTCGCTCGGCGGCACGCTCGAGCCGGGCAGCGAGGCCCCGGCGTTCGCCGTACGCCTGGACAACTTCGAGGGCCCCTTCGACCTGCTGCTCGGCCTCATCGCCAAGCACAAGCTCGACATCACCGAGGTCGCGCTCTCCCAGGTCACCGACGAGTTCATCGCCCACGTGAAGAACCTGGGTGACGCCTGGGACCTCGAGCAGACCACGTCGTTCCTGGTGGTGGCCGCGACGCTGCTCGACCTCAAGGCGGCCCGGCTGCTGCCCCAGGGCGACGTGGAGGACGAGGAGGACCTCGCCCTGCTCGAGGCACGCGACCTGCTCTTCGCGCGGCTCATGCAGTACCGCGCGTTCAAGCAGGTGGCCTCGGTCCTGGAAGAGCGGCTGGCCTCGGAGTCGCGCCGGCACCCGCGCGCGGTGGGCCTGGAGGAGCGGTTCGCGACGCTGCTGCCCGACGTGCTGATCGGGATCGGGCTCGACGAGTTCGCCCGCCTCGCGGCCAGGGCCATGGAGCCCAAGCCGGTCCTCGAGGTGTCGCTGCACCACATCCACGCCGCCAAGGTGAGCGTGCGCGAGCAGGCCCAGCTCGTCGTGGACCGGCTGCGACGCAGCGGCACGATGACCTTCCGCGCGCTGTGCGGCGACTCGCCGGACCGGCTCACCACCGTCGCTCGCTTCCTGTCCCTGCTCGAGCTGTTCCGCGAGGGTGCGGTGTCCTTCGACCAGGTGACACCACTGGGCGAGCTGACCGTGCGCTGGACCGGCGCCGAGGACGGCGAGGTGGACATCCACGACGAGTTCGACGGAGCCCCGCCGGGCGACGATGATGCACCCATGGCCTCGACAGCACTCGACGAGCCGGAGGAGGACCAGTGAGCGAGCAGCCCGACAGCACCCTGGACGTGGCGGTCGCCGAGCTGCGCCCCGCGCTCGAGGCGATCCTGATGGTCTCCGACGAGCCGCTCGGCACCGTACGCCTGGCCTCTGTGGTGGGACACCCGGTCGAAGACGTCGAGGCCGCGCTGGAAGCGCTGGCGGCCGAGTACACCGAGCAGGGCCGTGGCTTCGACCTGCGGTCGGTGGCCGGAGGCTGGCGCTTCTACTCGCGCCCGGAGCTCGCCGGGGTGGTCGAGTCGTTCGTGCTCGAGGGACAGCAGG
Organism: uncultured Nocardioides sp.; assembly: GCF_947488025.1. GTDB lineage: Bacteria > Actinomycetota > Actinomycetes > Propionibacteriales > Nocardioidaceae > Nocardioides. Next base: position 21,161 of record NZ_CANKYS010000006.1, read on the forward strand.
CGCGGCTCACGCAGGCCGCGCTCGAGACCCTGTCGGTCGTCGCCTACAAGCAGCCCATCTCGCGCGCTCGCGTGTCGGCGATCCGCGGGGTCAACGTCGACGGCGTGATGCGCACCCTCCTCACTCGCGGGCTGGTCGAGGAGGCGGGCCAGGACGAGCAGAGCGGCGCCAACCTCTACCGCACCACGACCTACTTCCTCGAGCGCATCGGCGTCACCTCGCTCGACGAGCTGCCCGAGCTCGCGCCCTACCTGCCCGACATGGACGACCTCGAGGACGAGCTGGCCAGCGTCGCCGGGCTGGACGCCCCGCCCGAGCCTGTCGCCGAAGCCACCCCGGAACCCGCCCCTGATCCCAGCCCTGATCCCAGCCCCGATTCCACCCCGCCCCCGCCCGCGCCCGTGCACCACCCGTCGCCCCACTCCGGCGCGGGCACCGAGCCCGACGGCGGGACCGAGATCTCATGAAGCCGCACGACGCACCCGACAACGACCAGCCCGCCTCCCACCGCCCGGACACCGACGAGGACGGCCTGATCAGGCTGCAGAAGCTGCTCGCGCAGTCCGGCGTCGCCAGCCGCCGCAAGTGCGAGGAGCTGATGCTCGACGGGCTCGTCGAGGTGGACGGGGAGGTCGTCACCAGGCTCGGCACCAAGGTCGACCCCCGCACCGCGGTGATCCGGGTCGAGGGCAAGCGGCTACCACCGATCAGCGACAAGGTCTACCTCGTGCTCAACAAGCCGCGCGGGGTCGTCTCGACGATGTCGGACCCCGAGGGTCGACGCACCCTCGGCGACCTCGTCGCCGACCGGCCCGAGCGGCTCTTCCACGTCGGCCGGCTCGACACCGACACCGAGGGCCTGATCATCCTCACCAACGACGGCGACTTCGCCCAGCGCCTCGCCCACCCCTCGCACGAGGTCGACAAGACCTACGTCGCCGAGGTGGATGGCGAGGTGCACGTGCGCACGATCCGCGAGCTGCTCGCCGGCGTCACCCTCGAGGACGGCCCGGTCACGGTCACGCAGGCCCGGGTGGTCGGCGGCGATCCACGGCGCGAGGGCAGCAACCGCTCGATCGTGGAGCTCACCATCCACGAGGGCCGCAACCGCATCGTGCGGCGCCTGCTCGCCCACGTCGGGCACCCCGTGCGCCGGCTCACCCGGACGCAGATCGGGCCCGTCGGCCTGGCCCGGCTGCGGTCCGGCGAGATGCGCGAGCTCACGGTCGCCGAGCTGGGCGAGCTGATGGACAGCGCGCAGCTCTGAGCCGCGGCGCGGCTAGGCTCCTCGCGTGGCAGTGAGAGCAGTGCGTGGGGCGACCCAGCTCGAGGAGGACACCCGCGAGCACATGCTGGACCGGGTGGCGGAGCTCGTGACCGACGTGATGGAGGCCAACCATCTCGAGGTCGACGACTTCATCTCGATCATCTTCACCGCGACCAGCGACCTCACCAGCGAGTTCCCGGCCTACGCCGCGCGGCAGCTCGGCTTCTCCGACGTCCCGCTGGTCTGCGCTCGTGAGCTGGAGATCGAGGGATCGATGCCGCGGGTGGTCCGGCTGATGGCGCACGTCGAGACCGACCTGCCCCGAGCTGAGATCACCCACGCCTACCTCCACGGGGCGGCCAACCTGCGCCGCGACCTGTCCCGCACCACCAGCCATGACTGACCCCCGGTCCGAGGTGGCCCTGCCGGCCCTGACCGGGCCCGTGGAGGTCGTCGGCGCCGGGCTGATCGGTACGTCGATCGCCCTGGTGTGCAGCCGCCTCGGCGTCGAGGTCGTCCTGCGCGACACCTCGCAGGAGAACGTCCGCACCGCGCACGGCCTCGGCGCTGGACGCGCGGCCAGGCCCGGCGACCGGCCGCAGCTGGTCGTGGTGGCCGTGCCGCCCGCTGCCGTCGGCGACGCGATCGTCGACGCCCTGGCGCGCACGTCGGCGGTGGTGACCGACGTCGGCAGCGTGAAGTCCGCTCCCCTCGAGGAGGTCGCGGCCCGCGTCGGCGCCGACGACCTGGCCCGCTACGTCGGCTCGCACCCGATGGCCGGCAGCGAGCGCTCCGGCCCCCTCGCCGCCAGCGCCGCGCTCTTCGACGGCAGGCCCTGGGCCGTCACGCCGCACCCGGACGCGCGCCCCGACGCCGTACGCCTCGTGGAGACCCTCGTGCTGGAGTGCGGCGCCGCGCCGATCGTCATGGAGCCTGCGGAGCACGACCAGGCGGTCGCCCGCATCTCCCACCTGCCCCACCTCGCCGCGGTGCTCGTCGCCGGGCGACTGGCCGCAGCCCCCGCCGAGCACCTCGCCCTGTCCGGCCAGGGCGTCCGGGACGTCACGCGCGTCGCGGCGAGCGACCCGGCGCTGTGGCAGCAGATCCTCGAGGCCAACTCCGAGGCGGTGCTCGACCTCCTGGCCGAGGTCCGCGCCGACCTCGACGCCCTCATGACCGCGGTCGCCTCGGACTCCGGCCCGGACCTCGTGGAGATCCTGACCCGCGGCAACGCGGGCACGGCGGCGATCCCGGGCAAGCACGGCGGTCCGGCGCGTCCCACGCGCTCGGTCTTCGTCGCGGTGCCCGACCACCCCGGCGAGCTGGCCCGCCTCTTCGGCGACGCCGGCGAGATCGGCGTCAACATCGAGGACGTCCACATCGACCACGACCCGGGACGCCCGGTGGGCCTCACCGAGCTCGTGGTCGAGCGCGGCAGCGCGGAGCAGCTGCTCGCGGCTCTCGAATCCCGTGGGTGGACGACCCACCGGTAACCTTCTCGCCCGTGAGCAACGTCGACAGCACCTCCCGGCCCGGGTCCCTCGTCATCGCCGTCGACGGCACGTCGGGCTCGGGGAAGTCGAGCACGTCGCGCGGCGTGGCCGACCGGCTGGGCCTGCGCTACCTCGACACCGGTGCGATGTTCCGGGCGATGACGTGGTGGCTGCTGCGCGAGGGCGTCGACGTACGCGACGAGGCCGCGGTCGCGGCGGCAGCCGGACGTCCCGCCATCGAGTCCGGCACCGACCCGCTGGCCCCGACCATCACCGTCGACGGCACCGACGTCTCGGTGGCGATCCGCAGCGACGAGGTCAACGCCGCGGTCAGCCCGGTCAGCGCGGTGCCCGAGGTGCGGGCACGTCTGCTCGACCTGCAGCGAACGGTCATCGGCGCCGGCGGCATCGTCGTCGAGGGCCGCGACATCGGGTCCGTCGTGTGGCCACAGGCCGAGGTCAAGGTCTACCTCAGCGCCGACCCCGACGCCCGCGCGCAGCGTCGTACGGCCGAGCAGGGCGGCACCGACGTCGCCAGCACCCAGCAGTCCCTCCTCGAGCGCGACCGCATCGACTCCGGGCGGGCCACGGCCCCGCTCACCATGGCCGAGGGCGCCGTCCACGTCGACAGCACGCACCTCACCCTCGCCGAGGTGATCGACGAGATCGTCGCGTTGGCCACCGGGGCAGACCGAGCGTGACCCGGGCGGACCTGCCTGCCAGCGCCGACGAGCACCCCGCGACCCGGCTGCTGCGCCTGTTGCGTCCGCCGGCGTCGCGCCTGGTCCGGGCGTGCTGGCCGGTCACGGTGCACCACGCCGACCGAGTTCCGGCGACGGGTGGCGTCATCCTCGCGAGCAACCACATCGGCATCATCGACGGCCCCCTGCTGGCGGTGTTCTCGCCGCGTCCGGTGCACGCGCTGACCAAGCAGGAGATGTTCGCGGGACGGCTCGGTCGGTTCCTGCGCGCCTCGGGGCAGATCCCGCTGGACCGCTTCCACGCCGACCCGGGCGCGATCCGGTCGTGCCTGCGGGTCGTCCGCGACGGGGGAGTGGCCGGCATCTTCCCCGAGGGCACCCGCGGCTCGGGTGAGCTGCACCGCTTCCACCACGGCGCCGCCTACCTCGCGCTCGTCACGGCCGCCCCGGTCGTGCCCGTCACGATGCTCGGCACCCGGCCGGCCGGGGGAGGACGCAACGCGCTGCCCGCCCGCGGGGACAGCGTCGACATCGTGTTCGGGACGCCGTGGCGAACGACACAGCAGGCCTGGCCCCGCACCCGGGAACACGTGGCGGCCACGTCGGTGTTGCTCCGGGGGCACCTGCTGTCCGAGCTGGCCACCGCGCTCGCCGACACGCGCCGATCCTTGCCCGGGCCGCTTCCTGCGGGACAATCCGAGGACGACCCCGACACCGGGCTCGTCGAGCCATCCAGAGAGCTGTGATCACCCATGACTGAGTACGACGCCGGCGTCGACGCCGCGTCCACCGACGAGCCGACCGGGCCCACCCCGGTCCTGGCCGTGGTCGGGCGACCCAACGTGGGCAAGTCCACCCTCGTCAACCGGATCATCGGGCGCCGCGAGGCCGTCGTCGAGGACCGCCCGGGCGTGACCCGCGACCGCGTCTCCTACGACGCCAACTGGAACGGCCGCGCCTTCACCGTCGTCGACACCGGTGGCTGGGACCCCGATGCCCGCGGGCTCGCCGAGCGCATCGCCGGCCAGGCGGAGGTGGCGGTGTCGCTGGCCGACGCCGTGCTGTTCGTCGTCGACGCCACGGTGGGCATCACCGACTCCGACGAGGCCGTCGTGCGCATCCTGCGCAAGTCGGGCAAGCCCGTCGTGCTGGCCGCCAACAAGGTCGACGACCAGCGCACCGAGGCCGAGGCCTATGGCCTGTGGAACCTCGGTCTGGGCGAGCCCTTCGCGGTCTCGGCCCTCCACGGCCGCGGGTCCGGCGACATGCTCGACGCGATCCTCGCCGCCCTCCCGGAGACGCCGGAGGAGTCCTTCGAGGAGGTCGGTGGTCCGCGCCGCATCGCGATCGTCGGCAAGCCCAACGTCGGGAAGTCCTCGCTGCTCAACATGCTGGCCAAGGAGGACCGCGTCGTCGTCGACAACGCCGCCGGCACCACCGTCGACCCGGTCGACGAGCTGATCACGCTGGGCGACCGCACCTGGCGCTTCATCGACACCGCGGGCATCCGCAAGCGCGTCAACCAGGCGTCCGGCCACGAGTACTACGCCTCGCTGCGCACCACGACCGCGATCGACCGCGCCGAGGTGGCGGTGCTGGTGCTCGACGCCAGCGAGACCGTCTCCGAGCAGGACATGCGCATCATCCAGACGATCCGCGACGCGGGCCGCGCCATGGTCATCGCCTTCAACAAGTGGGACCTCGTCGACGAGGAGCGTCGCTACTACCTCGAGCGCGAGATCGAGCGTGACCTCGTCCAGCTCAAGTGGGCACCGCGGATCAACTTCACCGCCCGCACCGGCTGGCACGTCGACCGCCTCGTGCCTGCGATCGACAAGGCGCTCGAGGGCTGGGAGACCCGCATCGGCACCGGCGCGCTGAACACGTTCCTGGGGCGTCTGGTCGCCGAGCACCCGCACCCCGTGCGCAGCGGCAAGCAGCCCAAGATCCTCTTCGCGACCCAGCCGTCCGTGGCCCCGCCGACCTTCGTGCTCTTCACCAGCGGCAAGCTCGACGCCGCCTACGAGCGGTTCATCGAGCGGCGCCTGCGCGAGGAGTTCGGCTTCGTCGGCACGCCCATCATCATCCAGCAGAAGCCGCGGGAGAAGCGCAAGCGCTGACCCCGGCTCGGCTCACGGATCGAGGCCCTGGGTCCGCAGCCAGTCCATCGGGTCGACGGGGTCCCCGGCGCCCGGGCGCACCTCGAGGTGGAGGTGCGGTCCCGTGGAGTTGCCCGTGGAGCCCACGCTCCCGATGACGTCCGCGATGGCGACCTCCTGGCCGACGACCACGGTCGCGTCGGTCTGGTGGCAGTACCAGACCTCGGTGCCGTCGGCGAGCGTCAGGATCGTGCGCAGGCCGTAGGGACCGGCGTCCGCCGCCTCGGTGACGACACCGTCGGCGACCGCGACCAGCGGCTCACCGGCGTACGCGCTGAAGTCCTGGCCGCCGTGCTCGGCCTCCCACAGCGGTCCGGTCAGCCCGAACCCGGCGGAGAGGTCGTACGACGCCAGCGGCAGGACGGCGCGGACCGTGTCGGGGTCGCCGTCGTAGCCGTAGCGGGCCAGGACGGCGCGGTAGCCGATGAGCGCACGGTCGCGGGCGTCCGCGCGACGGTTGAGCACGGCGAGGGTCTGCTGCCGCTCGGCGAGCTGCTCGGCCAGTGCCATCGCCTCGGCGACCGCCTCGGCGGTGCGGGCCTCCTCGCGCACGATGGTCTCCGGCGCCGCGTGCGCGGGCGCGACGAGACCCAGCCCCACGGCCGCCGCGGTCGCGGCGACCAGCAGGCGTGCGCGCGGCAGTGCTGGCATCAGGAACCCCCCACGGGTCGAGGGTCCAATGGTCGGGCGGCAGCCGACGTCGCTCACGGGGTTTCGCGACAAATGGCCCACTCGGACTACTGCTGGGTGCCCGCGGTGGGCCGATTCCGTGACGGCCGAGGGGCTGCGGTAGTGTTCCCCTCGCTTCGCAGGCCTTGCGCCGGAGGCACTCGGGCTGTGGCGCAGCTTGGTAGCGCACTTGACTGGGGGTCAAGGGGTCGCAGGTTCAAATCCTGTCAGCCCGACCGAGAAATAGCCCCTGACCTGCGGAAACGCGGGTCGGGGGCTATTTTCATTTCGAGCCAGGTCGGCTTGTTGCACGTTTATTGCACGAAAACCCCCGCGCGGCGACCCAGTTGAGTCGAGGCCGGGGACATGGCGGTGAGCAGATGTTTGGCTCGTCATGAAGGTCCGACGACGTCAGTGTCTGACGCGATCGTCCTGGTTCCGCCGGCAAAGGACTGCAAGATCTGACTCACGTCTGGGGTGGTTCTGTCCTTCTCGATGTAGAACTCCTTGGTGATCGCGTCCGAGGAGTGGCCGAGAAGGCGGGCGGCGGTGTCCGAGTCGACTAGGCGGTCGATCAATGTCGCGACTGTCTTGCGGAAGGTGTGTGGCGTCACCCAGTCGAACCCGGTGTCTGTGCGGATTGCGCGCCACCGTCGCTCGATGTTGCCGACTTGGTGCCAGGTGCCAGGTGCCAGGTGCCAGGTGCCGTTGCGGGTCGCGAGATCGGGGCGCGGCCGGCCGACGCTGTGACACTCTCGCCACCATGGGCTACCTCGTGGAGACGACAGGTCGGGTGCTGCTTCCGTCAGACCGCGAGGGAGCAGCCTTCGCAGGGTTGACGCTGGCGATGGCAGAGCGGGACGGCTGGTTCGACCTGGACGAGTGGCAGGTCTCGTCCCTGGCCGACCTGGCACCGTTCGCCGCGACCTCCGTCGACCGCGAAGGTGAGTGGCTCGTGCTCGCCACCGATGAGGAGGGCGACCCCAAGTGGTCCGAGCAGGCCACGGCGTTCTATGCAGAGCTGGCGAACTGGGTGAGTCGAGGCACGGTCCTCATCTCCGGTGAGGACGGCGCTGAATGGAGGTACACCTTCGCTGAAGGTGGGCTCATCCAGTCGGGCGTCAACGGGTGGGACGGGTCGCTCGAGCCATTCGGCAGTCCCGTCGACGAGGAGCCACCACTGGAGGCACCGAAGCGTCGACGTTGGTCCCGACGGCGCTGACGACTACGCGCCCAAGCTCGGATCGCGCGGGATGACCGGGTGGCCGTCATCCAGCGTTCGCCCCGATAGCTGATGGTCCTGTGAGCTCGGGACTGAGAGGCTGAGCTTCATGCGACACCTCGCCCCGGGCGACGGCGACCCGACGGCGGCCGGGGCCACGCACAACCGAAGCAAGGAGGCAGACATGGACCCGACCGACCCCTACACCCAGCTCTCATCCGAAGCAGTCAGCATCATTGACCAGCTTGTCGACATTGCCCACGACGAGGGCAGCCCAGAGGCCGCTGCGATCGAGTGGTACATCCCAGATGAAGAGGCGCCGCTCGAAGCTCTCGAAGAACTGCAGACAGCGGGCATCTGCCGGCACTACCGCGAGAATGAATCGGTCATCGTCAGGTTCACTCCGAGCAGTAGGAGCCGATACGCCTGACCTCTCGCCTCGAGCTTCTCGCCAACGCCGGTGTAGCCGCGAGCCAGGCCGCATCGCCTTTGGCCCGCATCACCTGCGATCGTTGGATCGCGCTCCATGCGGATCCCTGCTCGGCGCGCAGCGAGCCCCCGACCCCCGCGGGCCGGTGCCGACGAGCTGAACGGTCAACCCGCGACGGCGCGGCGGAGGGGGCAAGCCCGCACGAAGTTCCAACAGACACTGGCGGCGAGGCCGGCGGTGGCCACGGTCGCGAGCGCCACAGGGGCGGCCCAGGACGGGCCCTGCTGGACCAGGACGAAGCCGCCCATGACCAGCACGAACCAGCCGAACGCCTTGCGCAGCTGGGTCTCCGGCACCTTGCCAGCCAGCCGACCGCCGATGACGCTGCCGACGATCGCGGCGGCAGTGACGCCCAGGACCAGTCCCCACGGCAGCTGCACAGCACTCAGGTAGCCGGCCAGCCCGGCGAAGGACTTCATCGCGATGACGAGCAGCGAGGTGCCGACGGCGACCGACATGGGCAGGCCGCCGAGCAGGACGAGCGCCGGTACGACGAGGAACCCGCCGCCAGCTCCGACCAGGCCGGTGGCCACGCCGACCACGAGCCCGTCGAGCACGATCCGCTTGACGGGCAGCTCACTGTCCGCCGACGCGTGGGCCGGCGCCTTCCTGCGCCCGCGGAGCATCGCCAGCGAGGTGGCCACCATCATGATCGCGAACGCGATGAGCAGGACGTTGCCGGGCAGGTGTCCTCCGACAAGGCCCGCAGAGTAGGCGCCGACCATGCCGGCCAGGCCGAAGATCAGGCCGGTGCGCCACTTCACCCGCCCCTGGCGGGCATGGCTGACCATGCCCGCCAGAGAGGTCACGCCGACGACGAACAGCGACGACGCGATCGCGACCTTGGCGTCCAGCCCGGCGACGTACACCAGGAGCGGCACGGTCAGGATCGACCCGCCGCCGCCGAGCATCCCCAGCGAGATGCCGACGACGACGGCCAGCACCAGGATGACCGCCAAGGTGGCGGTCATGCCGCGTCGTCTCCGGCGAGCGCGGCGACGATCTCGTCGACGTCGCACGAGTCCGCGGTGCGGTTCCACGGCATCTTGGACAGCGCCATGCCCATCGCGCAGGTGTTGGTCAGCGCCGCTCCGGTGAGGCCGGTGCCGATGGCGGCCGCGACCCACTTCATGCGGGGCACGGCGGAGCTTGCGAGGACGCTACCGGCGACGATGGATCCGGCGACCAGGCGGACCTGGCGCTCGAGCTCCCAGGTCTGCTTGCCCCGGTTGACGGGAGCGCCGGTCTGCTGCCAGCTGACCATGCCGCCGTCGAGCACCCGGAGCCCCTGGAGGCCGGCCTCCCGCAGGGCCTGCTCGGCCTGCGAGGCCCGGGCTCCCGAACGGCACACCAGGACCACGTGCTCGTCGAGGTGGCGGCGCAGCTCGGCGCGGTGCTCCCGCAACGTGTCGAGGGGGACGTTGTAGGCGCCCGGGATGTGGGCGCTCTCGAACTCCGCCGGGGTCCGCACGTCCAGGACGCGCGGCGGCTCGGCGCTGGCCAGGGACTCCTGCAAGGTCTGGGCGTCGAGCGTGCGGACCTCGGTAGCAGTGCTGGTCATGTGAAGGGTGTCTCCTTGTGTGTGGGGGGGTGGGTGTCTGGGGGTTCAGACGAGGGCGAGCCCGGCGTGGCCGGCGCTCTCGTCGTACGAGTCGTCGATGGCGACCACGTCGTGACCGCGGGCGGCGAGGATGGAGGCGACCACGCTGGCGCGGTAGCCGCCGGCGCAGTGGATCCACAGCTTCTGCCGCGGGATCGACTCGAGGTGGGCCAGGACGGCGTGGACGGGGACGTTGACCGCGCCGGCGATGTGGCCGGCGTCGAACTCCGCCGGGCGGCGCACGTCGAGGATCACGCGCTCGGCGTCGGGGTGGTGACGGATCTCATCGGCCAGCCCGGCGAAGTCGGTGACCGGGAACGTGCCCAGCGGTGCGCCTCCTGCCCAGTCCTCGGGCTTGCCGGTCGCCATCGCGGCCGGGTCCATGCCGATCCGGACCATCTCGCGCTGCGCCTCGGCCACCTGCTCCGGCGTCTCGCCGAGCAGCGTGATGGTCGCGTCGTAGGGCAGGACCCAGCCGAGGTAGGTGATGAACTGGCCGTCGATGCCGAAGTTCACGCTGCCGGTGAGGTGACCAGCGGCGAAGGTCGAACGGGTGCGCAGGTCGACCACCCACTCCCCGGCGTCGATGCGGCGGCGCAGCTCGGCCGGGTCGGCGAGCTCCGGGTCGGACAGGTCGGCCGCGCGCGGGCCGCCGGAGTTGGCCGGGCCCATCTGCCCGTAGTAGGCGGGGAACTCCTCGAGCCCCCCGAGCAGCTCCTCGACGTAGGCAGCCTCGTCCTTGGTCAGGGCCGGGTTCGACCGCTTCTCGTCGCCGATCGTGCTCGAGGACGCGTCGGACTGGGTGGCTGAGCAGAAGCTGCCGAAGCCGTGCGTCGGGAAGACCTCGGTCTCGTCGGGAAGCTCCTCGGCGAGGCGCTGGGCGGAGTGCCACTGCGCGTGGACCAGGGCGTCGGTGTGGTCCGGGCCGAGCAGGTCGGGGCGGCCGGTGGAGCCGTAGAGCAGGGACCCACCGGTGAACACGGCCACCGGCTCTCCGTCGGCGGAGAGCGCGAAGGACAGGTGGGTGTGGGTGTGGCCGGGCGTGTGGACCACGCGGACCCGCATGCGGTCCCCGACGGCGACGACGTCACCGTCGCGGACGGGAGTGCGCTCGAAGGCCACCGGGTCGTCGGCGTTGACCAGGTAGGCCGCGCCGACCGCCTCGGCCAGTGCCAGCCCGCCGGTCACGTAGTCGTTGTGGATGTGGGTCTCGAGGACGTGCGTGATCGTCACGCCGGCCTCGTCAGCGACGGCCAGGACGCGGTCGAAGTCGCGCTGGGGATCGACGACGAAGGCGACGGATCCGTCGTGGGCCAGGTAGGTCCGGTCGCCCAGGCCGGGGGTGTCGATCGGAATGACGGTGGGGGTCATGGGTCCTCCTCGATGTCGGTTGATACCCGGGGGGGTATGGATCGACCGTAACAACAGATCTACCGTTCTCCAAAGATCTTTGGAGGAATGGTGAACGAAGAGCGCAGGCACCACCTGTTCGACGAGCTCGCCGTGGTCGGCAAGGCCTTCGGCAGCCCCAAGCGGCTGGAGCTGGTCGAGCTGCTCGCGCAGGGTGAGCGGACGGTCGATGGGCTGGCTCGTGCCGCGGGCATGGGCATGAGCACGGTCTCGGCGCACCTGCAGGTGCTCAAGCTCGCCAACCTCGTCCGCACCCGGCGCGACGGCACCAAGGTGTTCTACCGGCTCGCCGGCGATGACGTCGCGCACCTGTACGCCGCGATGCGCACCGTCGCTCGCGAACGTTCTGCCGACGTCAGCCAGGCCCTCGAGGCCTACCTCAACCTGCCCGGTTCGGACGAGGTGGGCCTGGTGACCCGCGAGGAGCTCGAGCGGATGCTCGCGGAGGGGGAGGTGACCCTGCTGGACGTGCGCCCACCCGAGGAATACCTCGCGGGCCACATCCCGGGTGCCCGTAACACACCGCTGGGCACGCTCGACTCCGAGCTCGCGGGGCTGCGACAGGCGCCGACGGTGGTGGCGTACTGCCGCGGCAGCTTCTGTGTCATGGCGCACGACGCCGTTCGTATCCTGGGAGGGGCCGGTGTCGAGGCCCGGCGTCTGGAGGACGGGATGCTCGAGTGGCGCACCGCCGGACTCCCCGTCGAGGCGGGCGCGTGATGACCGCTCCGTGGGCGGTCATGCTCACCTGGACCGCCCGGCGTTGGCTGGTCGCGCTTGCCGCTGCAGCTGCCTTCGCGCTGGTCGTCGCCGTTCCGACCGACCTGATCGACACCCCTGTCTTCGGGCGCGAGGTGCCACCGACGTGGTGGGCCTGGCCGTCGCTGCTGGTGTCCTCGCTGCTCGGCGGGCTGCTGGTGGCGACCTACGTGCGCGCTCCTACCCAGCCGGACCGACCTGCGAGTCGCCGAGGCGGCTGGGCCGGCGGCCTGCTCACCTACTTCGCCGTCGGCTGCCCGGTGTGCAACAAGCTCGTCCTCCTCGCCCTGGGCGGCGCCGGGGCGATGACCTGGTTCGAGCCGTTCCAGCCCGTCCTGCAGGCCGCTGCCGTCCTGCTCCTCCTCTGGGCGCTGCGCAGCCGGCTGCTCGGAGAGCTGTCCTGTCCCACCCCCGTGTCCGGAGACCCTGCACGTGCCTGAGAAGCGCAAGACCCCCCTGCTCCCGCTCATCGTGGCCGCAATCGCGGCACTCGTCCTCGGCGTCGTGCTGCTGCAGGGCGGCGACGAGCAGGAGGACTCACCCGTCGACGTGGCGCCGGCGTCTGCCTCGGCGGCTTCGCCGGAGTCCTGGGAGCAGCTGGTGCGCCGTGATGCCGACGACCCGATGGCGCTGGGCGAGCCCGACGCGCCGGTGGTGATGGTCGCCTACTCCGAGTTCCAGTGCCCGTTCTGCGGCAAGTTCGCCCGCGACACCGAGCCCGTCCTGGTGGAGAAGTTCGTCGAGGACGGCACGCTGCGCATCGAGTGGCGCGACTTCCCCTACCTCGGCGCGGAGTCGACCGTCGCTGCCCGCGGCGGACGAGCTGCGGCGGCGCAGGACCGGTTCTGGGAGTTCGAGGAGGCGATGTACGCCGACCAGCTGCCGCCCAACAGCGGCGACCTCGACGAGGACTACCTCGTCTCGGTGGCCGAGGACATCGGTCTCGACGTGGACCGCTTCCGCGAGGACCTCGACTCCCCGGAAGCCGAGCGGGCCGTGCAGGACGACTTCGCCGAGGGCCAGGCCATCGGCGTGACCGGGACTCCCGCGTTCGTCATCAACGGTGTACCGGTGATCGGGGCACAACCCACCGAGGTCTTCGAGCGCACCATCGAGAAGGCGGCCGAGGAAGCGGGTCGATGAGCGAGGTCGGAGTCCTGGCCGCCTTCGCCGCCGGGATCCTGGCGCTGCTCTCGCCGTGCAGCGCGCTGCTGCTGCCGTCGTTCTTCGCCTACGCCTTTGCCAACCGCCGCGCGCTGCTGGCTCGCACGGCCGTCTTCTACCTCGGCCTGCTGGTGACCCTCGTGCCGCTCGGCACGGGGGCGAGCGCTGCCTCGTCGCTGTTCTACGGGCACCGGCCGCTGCTGATCGCCGTCGCGGGATGGACGATCATCGGCCTGGGCATGCTCCAGCTGGTGGGTCGGGGCTTTGCCGTGCCGGGGGCGGCGCGCCTGCAGGCGGCCGTGTCGTCGCGTCGCGACGACGGGTGGCTGTCCACCCTGCTTCTGGGCGCGGTCTACGGACTCGCCGGCTTCTGCTCCGGTCCCGTGCTGGGCGCCATCCTCACCGTGGCGGCGACGCAGAGCTCCCCGTGGCAGGGCGGAACGCTACTGGCGGTCTACGCCCTCGGCATGGCCGCGCCGCTGTTCGTCCTGGCGGCGCTGTGGGACCGATTCGACCTCGGCCGCCGGCGATGGCTGCGAGGGCGCACCCTGTCGTGGGGAGCCGTACGCCTGCACACCACATCGCTGCTCGCAGGTGTGCTCTTCATCGTGGTCGGCGTGGTGTTCCTGCGCTACGACGGCACCGCCGGACTCACCGGGTCGCTGGGCATGGGGGACCTGACCGACCTCGAGTACGCCGCCCAGCGCGACATCACCGAGTGGGCCGCCCGGGTGCCGGCCTGGGTACCGCTGCTGAGCGTCGTGCTGATCGCCCTCGTCGTCGCATGGCGCCGGCGCGAATCCGTTGACGAGCCGGCCGAGAGGGAGACCGCCGACAAGCGCTGAGCAAGGCGAGACTCGACCAACTCGCGCCTGCAAGGGTGAGTTCTGGGATTGCAGCGGGGGAGCGGCGTCCCTCCGGAGCACCTACCCGGGGGCGGCGTTCGTTGGAGGTGGACCGGCACGGGGCGGCACCTTCACGTGAGGGGCGGAATGCCCGTGGAGATCAGGTTCACCCCGAAGACCAGGAACAGGACCATCATCACCGCGTCGTTGTGGACGGCGAGCCAGTCCTTGGCCGAGTCGAGCTTCGTCCGGGCCGCCTCACCGCCGAGGAGGTAGTAGACGACGGGACCTCCGATCGTGAGGCTCCCGACGACGACGAAGACGACCAGGGCGACCACTGCCTCAGAGGTCGGCAGCCCGAGCCCTGCCAGCGCCGCGCCGGCGCCCGCCGCCAGGAGAAGGTTCTTGGGGTTGACGCCAGCGAGCAGCACTCCGAGCGCAAGTGCCTTTCCCGGCGAGAACGCGTCGATGCCAGCCATCCACTTGGGTCGTTCGGGCTCGACTCCCGGCGCGGGCCGGTGGCGCCAGCTGCGTGCAGCGAGGAACAGGAAGACCAGGCCGAACAGGACCTTCGACCAGGAGATCGCGTCGACGTCGGAGGTGTCGGACACGGCGTCGCCGGCCAGGTAGGCGACAGCGGAGACGGCGGCGAGCGCGACGGCCCACCCGATCAGGAACATCGGGCCGTTGACCTTCGCCCGGCCCGAGAAGAGCATCAGGATCACGGCGATGATCGGCACCGGGCTGATCGCGACGCCGATCGCGAAGGTGAGGACTTCCGCAATACCTTCCGTCATGGTCGACACCTTCACTTCGAGACGGGGGAGTGGGTGCGGCCATAACGTGCGGCCAGGGGGGCGGCGGTGAGCCCGTGGGCGACCACGCTGAGCAGCACCGCCACGCCGATCGCGGCAACTGCCTGGTCCACCTCCGGGCCGAGCTCCTCCAGCGCGAGCAGTGCGAACACGAGGGAAGCCAGGCCGCGGGGCCCGAACCAGCCGATGAAGAGGATCGTGCTGCGGTCGAAACCCGCTCCCAGGCACGCCACGGCGACCGGGAGCATCCGGATGACGGTGAGGCTGAGCACGGCGTACAAAACCATCATCGGTGTGACGAGGTCGAGCATGACGGGCCCGGCGACCGCCCCGAACGCGAGCCACACCAGGAGGGACACCAGGCCTGCCGACTGCTCCACGAACACGAGCTCGGCCGGACCGCGAGGCCCGGCCGCGGCCCCGAAGGCGAGCCCGCCGCAGAAGGCGGCGACGAATCCGTTGGCGTCCCCGGCGAGTGCTGCGGTGTAGGCGATCAGGGCCAGTGCCAGGACCGCGATGCCGGCGAAGTCCTCCGCGGCCCAGCCTCGCCCGCGGGCCCATCGGAGCGCGCGGCCACCGAGCAGGCCCACCACTCCGCCGACGACCGCGCCGGCGAGCAGCGACACCAGCGCCGTACCCAGACCGGAGGCACCGGCGAGCTCCTCCTCGGCCGCCACGGCCGCGATCGCGAGCATCACGACCGGCGTGGCAATGCCGTCGTTGAGGCCGCTCTCCACGGTGATCAGTCGACGGACACGGGCGGGCACCACCGGGTTGGTCACGACCGGGATCCCCAGGGCTGCGTCGGTCGGCGCGAGCGCCGCGGCGACGAGCAGCGCGCCCCACACGCCGGCGGCCGGGAAGAACCACCACGCGAGTCCCCAGCCCGCCAGCATGGTCAGCGGCAGCCCCACGGCGAGCAGCCGGACGTACGGGCCGAGGTCGTGGCGGAGCTCCTGCACCGGGACGCGGGCGGCGTCGGAGAACAACACCCACACCAACGTGATCTCGACCAGGATCTTCAACCCCTCGGGGCCCTCCGGTGACTCGACGAGATCCAGGCCGGCCAGCAGCACACCGATGGCGACGAAGACGACCGGCGCGGTGAGGTCCGCGCGCTGCAGACGCGCCGACAGCGTGCCCCACAGGAAGATCGAGCCGGCGATGACGAGGGCCACGGTCACGTCCACGGCGACACCTCTTCCGGCCGACGGTGGCGACGGTCTCGGTCCAGTGTCGTCGCACTCGGCGACGCCAGCCCTCATCCCGTGCGGGTGATGCGCCGGGTGGGTGGCGGCGCCTGCAATGTCCTCACGTCTTCCCAAGAGGTGGTGGGCCATGGCCCTGAACGAGTACGACCCGGCTTCCAGCTTCCCGGGCACCGCAGGCCGCACGACCGACGAGTCGTCACCTGCCTGGCCCAGACCGACCCGTGCCGTCCCAGGCGCTCCCAACGTGCTGACGGTGGTGCTCGACGACACGGGCTTCGGGCAGCTGGGCTGTTACGGGAGCCCGATCGAGACCCCCAACTTCGACGCGCTCGCCGCCGACGGCCTGCGCTACAACAACATGCACACCACGGCCCTGTGCTCCCCGAGCCGCTCGTGCATCCTCACCGGACGCAACCACCACAGCAACGGCATGGCCTGCATCACCGAGTTCGCCACCGGGTTCCCCGGCTATGACGGCGTGATCCCCTTCGAGAACGGGATGATCTCGGAGATGCTGCTCGGCCACGGCTACAACACCTTCATGGTGGGCAAGTGGCACCTGACGCCGAGCCACCAGGAGACCGCTGCCGGGCCCTACGACCGCTGGCCCCTGGCGCGCGGCTTCGAGCGGTTCTACGGCTTCCTCGGCGGCGACACCAGCCAGTGGTACCCCGACCTGGTCTACGACAACCACCAGGTCGAGCCGCCGGCCACGCCCGAGGAGGGCTACCACCTGAGCGAGGACCTGGTCGACCGGTCCATCCAGTTCATCGCGGACTCGAAGCAGGTCGACCCGGACAAGCCGTTCTACCTGCACCTGTGCTTCGGGGCCACCCACGCACCCCACCACGCACCCAAGGAGTGGTCCGACCGCTACGCGGGGAAGTTCGACGACGGGTGGGACGCCTACCGCGAGCAGGTCTTCGCCAGGCAGAAGGAGCTGGGCATCGTCCCATCGGGGGCCGAGCTCTCCCGCCACGACCCGGACGTCCCGGACTGGGACGCCCAGCCCGAGGCGGCGCGGAGGCTGTTCAGCCGGATGATGGAGGTGTTCGCGGGCTTCCTGAGCCACACCGACCACCAGCTGGGTCGTCTGCTGGACTTCCTGCGTGAGGAGGGAATGCTCGACAACACGATCGTGATGGTGGTCTCCGACAACGGGGCCAGCGCTGAGGGCGGCCCGACCGGCACCACGAACGAGGCGCAGTTCTTCAATAACGCGCAGGAGTCCCTGGAGGACAGCCTCGCGCTCATCGACGAGCTCGGCGGTCCGAAGCACTTCAACCACTACCCGTGGGGCTGGACCTGGGCGGGCAACACGCCGTTCCGGAGGTGGAAGCGCGAGACCTACCGAGGCGGCACGTCGGATCCGTTCATCGTCTCCTGGCCACAGGGGATCAGGGCCAGGGGCGAGGTACGCCACCAGTACGCGCACGTCATCGACATGGTGCCCACGCTGCTCGACCTGCTCGACCTCGAGCCACCCGCCACGATCAGGGGAGTCACCCAGTCGCCCCTCCAGGGCATCAGCTTCGCCCACACCCTCGACGACGCCGACTCGGCCAGCAACCACCGGACCCAGTACTTCGAGATGCTCGGCCACCGGTCGATCTACCACGATGGCTGGCGCGCGGTCTGTCCCTGGCCCGGCCCCTCGTTCGCCGAAGCCGGCGCCGGGTTCGGGCAGCCGATCTCGGCCGACAGGCTCAGCGAGCTCGACGCCCGCGGTTGGGAGCTCTACCACGTGGCCGAGGACTTCGCGGAGACCCGGGACGTTGCCGGCGAGCACCGCGACAAGGTCATCGCGCTCATCGGCCTGTGGTACGCCGAGGCCGGCAAGTACGACGTCCTGCCTGTGGACGGCAGCGGCATCGACCGACTCCTCGCCGAGAAGCCGTCGGCGGCGGTGCCTCGGGACCGCTACGTCTACCGGCCCGACACCCAGTCGGTTCCCTTCAACGCTGCGCCGAGGGTCCTCAACCGTCCCCACAGCATCACCGCGACGGTCGAGATCCCCGTCGACGGGGCCGAGGGCGTCCTGCTCTGTCAGGGGAGCGCCGCCGGTGGCTACACACTGTTCGTGCGGGAGGGTCGACTCCACTACGTCCACAACTACGTCGGACGCAGCCTGCACGAGGTCGTGTCGCCCGAGCCGCTGGCGCCCGGGAATCACGAGCTCCGGTTCGAGTTCGAGCCGACCGGGCAGCCGGACCTGGCGCACGGCCGCGGAGCTCCGGGACGGCTCCAGCTCTACGTGGACGGGACGCTGGTGGCCGATGCGGAAGCTCCGGTGACCACGCCCTTCATGCTCAATCCCGGTGCCCTGACCTGTGGTGCCAATCCCGGCTCGCCGGTGAGTCCGGACTACTCACCGCCGTTCCGGTTCACCGGCACCCTGCACTCGGTCACGGTGGATGTCTCGGGCGAGCTGATCACCGACCCCGAGGGGGAGCTACGAGCGGCGATGGCCCGGCAGTAGGGCAGTCGCCGGGGGTGCAGCGCGGGAGACTCACCACTCCGCGGTCAGCAGGCCTGGCGGGTGTCGTGTTCGCGGCCACGTTCAGCGCGAGCATGATCCTGCTCCGCACCTCGATGCCCGAGGATCCCCTGAACCAGCCCGAGTGGTCCGACGCCGCCGCGACCCGGCTCAAGATCGCGCTCGCGCTGGTGCCGATCGCGGGCATCGCCTTCCTGTGGTTCGTGGGTGTGGTCCGCGACCGGCTGGGCGACCTGGAGGACCGCTTCTTCTCGTCGGTGTACTTCGGCAGTGGTCTGCTCTTCCTGGCCATGGTCTTCGTCTCGATGGCGTTGGCGGGCGCCATCGTCGCCACCGCTGACTGGGACGCCAGCCGGTCCAGCCGTCCGGAGATCGTGGCCTTCGGCCGTGCCGTGATGCTCCAGGTCACGAACGTCTACGCCCTCAGGATGGCTGCCGTCTTCATGATCTCGCTGGGCACCACCTGGCACCGGTCCGGAACGGCGCCTCGCTGGCTGGTGATCACCACCTACGTCATCGCGCTGTGCCTGCTGGTGATCACGAGCCTGAGCCTCTGGGTCGCCCTGGTCTTCCCGGGCTGGGTCCTCCTGGTCAGCGTCTACGTGCTGGTCACCGTCCGGCGGGCCGGGTCGAGGCTGCTCTGAGCGGTCAGGGGTCACCCACATGGGATGACGCGTGCACCGGCGCGACCGCCGAGACTCGAGGAGACGCGGCGCCGCGGCGGTGCCCGCATGCAGAGCTGGAGGTGGTGGCATGACAGACCAGATGACCGTGACGGAGGAGGAGACCCTCGACGAGCTCGGTCCCGTGGACTGGATCGTGGTGGAGTTTCCCGGCAGCCGGTTCGACGGAACGATCGCACCGACGCTGACGGACCTCGTCGACCGGGGGATCATCCGCGTCCTCGACCTGTTGATGATCCGCAAGGACGAGGACGGGGAGTTCGAGGCGTTCGAGATCAGCGACCTGGACGACAGCGAGATCGGTCGGATCCGGGAGCTCGAGACCGCGATGGCCAACCTGCTGAGCCAGGAGGACGTGCAGTCGGTCGCGGAGGCCGTCGAGCCGGGCAGCACCGCTGCCCTGCTGGTCTGGGAGAACCTCTGGGCGGCGCCCTTCGGATCCGCTGTCCGCCACGCCGGGGGTCAGCTCGTGGCGAGCGGCCGGATCCCGGTGCAGGCGCTCATCGCCGCCGTCGAAGCAGATCTCGAAGAGGAGGAGTGACATGCCGATCGGACGCAGGGCAGGACGAGGAGTCATCGGGCCGCGACCCGTGGCCAGGACCGCCGCGGTGGTCGGGACCGCGGCAGTCGTCAGCCACGGCGTACGCCGTCGAGGTGAGCGCCGCGAGGACCGCCGCGACGACCGTCGGGACCGGCGACGCTGACAGCCAGCGCCCCGGCGGCTCTCCACGTGATGGGGATGCCGACCGGGGCGTTCTGCATGTCCCTCATTCCAAGTGGATGACGACGGCCACGTCGATCCGCGCGAGGGTGGAGGTAGTTGCAGGATCCGCCGATGCACCCGCCGTCTGCGGCCGTTCTGCGCCACGACGAGAGAAGTGAGCCATGACTGCCACAGAAACCCGAAGGGCGTCGACGGCTGTCCCGCTGGACTGGAGCGAGGTGTGGTTTCAAGGACGTGGCCGTGCTGGAGGGGTCTGACCGGATGGACGGAGGCCGGGCTGCCGACCACGATGCACGAGTACGTCGGCATCTGAGCGAGGACGGGGGCGGGCTGACCTGCCCGCGTCCGCGGTCACGAGGGAGGGATCGGCGATGGCACGCTACGAGATCGTCGTGGACGGCGTCGTCGGTCCTCTCGTGATGACCGCGCTCGAGGACTTCGAGGTGCGCCCGGACCGTCCCGGTCGCTCGCGCCTGGTCGGGCAGGTGCTCGACCAGGCGGCTCTCCACGGTGTCCTCAACCGGCTCCGGGACCTCCGCGTCGAGATCATCGACGTCCGCCGCGTCGAGGACTCGTGACCCCGGCCTCGGGACCTTCGGCCATGGCGTCACAGGTCGGAACAGCGACACAGTCTCCGCATGGGCGTGCGATGGGAGAGGGACCCACTCCAACAGCCGCTTCCGCGTGTGGTCGTGCCCCGACCCGGTCTCCAGCGAACCCTCGACCGCATCGAGCCCGGAGGCCTGGGCCTCCTCGTCGCCTCGGCCGGTTCGGGAAAGTCGGTCCTGGCGCGGCAGTGGCTCGGTCAGTGTCGCCCTGAGTTCCGCACAGCAGCACTCTCGCTCACCCCCGCCCACGACGACGCGGTCGTGTTCGCCCGGGAGCTCCTCGAGGCAGTGCGCGCGCCGGCCCCGCAGGTCGACCCGAGCATCGGCGACCTGGTCGAGATGGGCAGGTCCGCACTCGGCGAACGCTTCGTCGACGCCGTCCTCGGCGAGCTCGCGACACTCCCGCAGGAGACCGTTCTCGTGCTCGAGGACCTGCACCTGCTGACGAACGCTGCTCTCGTCGCGGACGTGGGCCGAATCGTCACGCGGCTTCCCCGGACCACCCGGTGCATCGTGACCACGAGACGGGATCCGCCGTGGTCCCTCCGTCAGATGCGACTGGACGGCCGACTCGTCGAGGTCCGCGGCGCCGACCTCGCCTTCGTACGACACGAGGCCCGGCAGCTGCTCGAGGCCGTCTCCGACCGGGAGCTCACCGACCGCGAGGTCGCCGTGCTGCTCGACCGCACGGACGGGTGGGCCGTGGGCCTCCAGCTCGCCGCCGTCTCGTTGCGCGACGTGCCCGACATCGACGCTGCCGTCGACTCGATCGCCGGCAGCGACCGGCTCGTGGGCGAGTACCTCCTCGAGGAGGTTCTCGCCCAGCAGGACCCGGAGACGCGTGCGTTCCTGCTCCGGACCTCGGTCCTCGACCGGATGTCGGTCGACCTGTGCAACGCCGTCACCGGGAGCGACGACGCCCGGGCGATGCTCGACGACCTCGACAAGCGCTCGCTGCTCGTCACCTCGCTCGACCGGTCCGGCGATCAGTTCCGGTACCACCACCTGTTCGCCGACCTCCTGCGCTACCAGCTCCGGCTCGAGGACCCGTCCGCCGCGTCGGAGGCGCACCGCAGGGCAGCTCGATGGCTCCTGGACCACGGCTTCCCCGAGGACGCGGTGGAGCACCTCCTGTGTGCAGGGGAGCACCAGCAGGCCTTCGCCGTGGTCACGGCGGTCGCGCACCTGCTCTTCGAGCGCGGTGAGTCGGCGACGCTGGTGAGGTGGCTGACGACCATCGACGGCGCTCTCCTCGACACGCCACCGGCCGTGGGTGTGAACCTGCTTGCCGCCCAGGTCGCGGCCGACCGGTCCGACGCCGCGGCAGAGACGCACCGTCGCCTGCTCAAACGACCGGACCTCACCCCGGGGCAGCGCGCGTCGGCCGATGCCCTCCACACCACGCTCGTCTTCCGCGGGCTGCCCCCGGAGGTCGTCCTCGCCACAGCAGCCAGCGTCCTCGAGCTGCTGCCGTCACTCGATGCCGGCGACGTCGTCGACTTCCTGGGCATCGGAGGCCTGGAGTCCGTCCGGGTCATGGCCGAGTACGACGCTGCCATCGCCCGGTTCCTGCTCGGTGACCTGGCCGGGGCCGCCTCGGCCCTCAAGCACGTCCTCACCCTGCCGGGCCTGGCGTACCCGATCTGGAAGATCTACACCTTGGGCTCGCTCGCCCTGGTCCGCGCGTGGACCGGGCACTGCACCGAAGCGCTCCAGCTCGCCGACGCCGCCATCCGGACCGGCCGGGCCATCGGCGTGGTCGGCCACGCCTCCCAGATCCACGCCCACCTGGCCCTCGCGCTTGTCCACCTGGACCGGGCGGACCTCGACGGAGCCGCTCGCAGCCTGGCGAAGGCCGACCGCCAGAACCAGCGACGCCCGGCCAGCGTGGTGAACCGTGACCTGCAACGCACCCTGGTCGCCCGGCTGACGGCTGTCACCGAAGGGCCCGACCGAGCCCTTGCGATCTTGCGGCAGCCTGCCGAGTCCGCCGTACCGCCCCCGGTCCTCGTCCAGGCCGACCGCACCCTCGAGGCGCAGCTCCTCATCGGCACCGGTGACACCCTCGGCGCACGCACGATGCTCAACCGTCTCGGCCGTGCCTCCGAGCTGGCTCCGGCTCACGTCTGCGTCGCGCTGGCGGACCACGACCTCGCAGCTGCGCGGGAGGCCCTCGACCGCTGGCAGCCGCCTCCGCACGACCTCCGCGCGTCGATCGGCCACGCTCTGAGGCACGCGGTCGCGCTCGACCTCGCCGGGGACCAGTCGACAGCCCAGGTCGTGCTGCATGAGACGGCTGCGACGGCCGAGGGGGAGCGGCTGGGCTGGCCCTTCCTCGAAGTACCCGCCGCGCTCCGCATGCTCCGGAGGGAGCCCGTCCCCAGGTCGACGTTCCCGGGGGCGGCCGTGCTCCGTCTCACCCGGCTCCTGGAACCGCGCGAACGTGCCCAGGAGAGCCTGGTCGCCCCACTGAGCGAGCGTGAGCTCACCGTCCTGGCGTACCTGCCGAAGAGGATCAAGAACCAGGACATCGCCGACGAGCTCTACGTCACCGTGAACACGCTCAAGACCCACCTCCGCGCGATCTACCGCAAGCTCGGTGTGGACAACCGGGACCAGGCCATCGACCGGGCGACCGAGCTCGGTCTGCTGTGACCCACCGCCCTCACACCCTCGGAGCGAGGACTTCGGTCGACGTCAGAGCCTGAACGCGCGCGCCTGGGTGGCCAGTGCCCAGATGACGAAGACGTCCAGGGCGATGATGGCGAGGGACCAGAACGGGTAGTAGGGGATGAAGGCGAAGTTCACCAAGGCACTCACGGAAGCAAGGATGATGCCCACCACGCGCGCCCAGGTCTGACCGGAGAGCAGTCCGTACCCGGCGAAGACCACGACCAGCCCGAGCACCAGGTGGATCCACCCCCACGCGCTGACGTCGAACTCGAGGACGTAGTTGGGGGTGACGGTGTAGAACTCGTTCTCGAAGATGGCCGCCAGTCCCATGATGGCCTGGAAGCCGCCGCCGACGAACATCATCACCGCGGCGAACAGGATCAGTCCCTGTGCCCCCACGCCGGGCTCCTCGCGAGCTCCGGTCTGCTGGTGCGACCCGGTCGATTCGGTCATGGCTGTCTCCTTGTCGCGTGACGGGACCCGTCTCATCGGCAACTTAGGACGCCCCGACGGGTCAATCCTCATCC
The DNA here is from genome assembly GCF_947488025.1 of uncultured Nocardioides sp. Taxonomy (GTDB): domain Bacteria; phylum Actinomycetota; class Actinomycetes; order Propionibacteriales; family Nocardioidaceae; genus Nocardioides. Next base: position 44,678 of record NZ_CANKYS010000006.1, read on the forward strand.
TGCGGGGGTGAGATCTCGCGCCTCCGTCAGGTCCGGGTACGTCGGCCCTGGCGCCTGAGCAGCGGACCGACAAGCGGGGGACTGGTCAGCAGTCCGTCCCGCCGGATGGGCTGGGCGAGGTACTGGCCGAGAATGACGCCGGCTGCGAGCGCGACGGCCGTGGCCCCGGCAGCCGCCAGGTCCAGGACCCCGTCCTCACCCTCGGCGAGCAACGCCAGCCCGCGATAGATGGACAGCCCAGGCAGCAGCGGCACGACGGCGGGGACGATGAGGACCAGTGGCGGCACGCGCACCGGGCCGGCGATCCCGTGGCTGAGCGTCCCGATCGCGACTGCGGCGACGGCGGCGGCCCAGGTCTGCCCCAGCGAGAGCCTCTCGACCGCCAGGAAGATCGCCTGGCCGCAGGCGCCCACGGCGGCTGCTGCGGCAGCCGCGCGGAGCGGTGCGTAGCACGCCAGGCCGTAGGCGGCCGCCGCGAGCCCGGCGCCGAGGGTCATGGCCGACCCCTGGGCCAGTCCGGTCGCCCCGGGCTCGACGCGACCGAGGTCGGCGCCGGAGATCTCGGCGACCGTCAAGCCGGCGGCCACCCCGGCGATCACGCCGGTGGTCGCCATCAGGGCGTCGAGCAGCCGGGCGCTCGCCGTGAGTGGGTAACCGGTCAGCGCATCGGCCATGGCGCCCATGAGCCCGATGCCCGCAAGCAGGATGATGATGCCCGCGGTGACGATCAGGGAGGGGTCGGCGTCGACCTCCGTCGCAGCGGCGCCGACCGCGACGAGCGTCGCGAGGAACCCGCCGGCGATCTGCTGGTAGAACAGCGGGACCCGGCCCCGGGTGGCACGCCCGACGAGGTCGATGCCACACGCCGCGACGAACGCCAGGCAGCTCACCACCGCGCCGCCGCCGAGGGTGACCGCCAGCGATCCACCCACGGCACCCCAGCTGACCGTCACCAGCCAGCGAGCCCGCCGGTGGTCGGAGGAGTCGATGTCGGCGATCCGTCTGCGTGCCTCGTCGCGCGTGGTCGTCCCGTCCAGGAGGTCCCGGACGACCCGGTCGACCTCGATCAGCTCGGCGTAGTCGGCCGGCCGGCGCCTCACCCGCCGCACCAGGATCGAGGCCGGCCTCCCGATGCCGGAGCGCTGCTGCAGCGACAGCTCCGTGAAGGTGACGTCGGCGTCGACACCGCTCAACCCGCAGGCGTGCGTGACCGCGAGCATCGTGGCCTCGACGTCGGCGGCGCCCCCTCCCGAGGCAAGCAGGAGGTCACCGATGCGGAGGGCCAGGTCGAGGCTGCGGTAGACCTCGCGTGGCGCGGACACGGCCATCCGACGATCGGGGCTCGCTCAGCTCACCACGGCGCTGCCGCTAGGAGCCGACGGCATCGTGCGCGTCGCGTTCGAGAGCCTCCACGTCTGCCTCGAGGCGCTTCTTCTGGAGCTTCTCCGAGCGGCGCATGGACTCCTCGATCCTCGCCTCCATGTCCATCACACCGACGACGACCAGGCCCGCCTCTCCGCTGTCGAGGGACTCGCCGAGCTCCTTCAGGTCGTTCCTGCTCATGCCGGCGGCCGCATGGCCCGCCACCGCACCCAGGATCGCGCCGCCTGCGGAGGTCGCCGCGAGAAGGCCGCCGCCGACCGCCGCGAACGGGAAGAGCGCGACGACGAGCCCGGTGGCCAGGCCGGCGCCGCCGCCGAGCACGCCACCGACCCGGGTCGGCGTCTCGTGCTTGCGCGTGATCTTCACCTTGCCGTCGTCGCGGCGGTGGATGACCGCGGCGTCGTAGGCATCCAGCAGGCCCTCCTGGGAGTGCAGCTCCTTCACCCGGTCGTAGTCGGCCTCCGCGGACGCGAGGTCGGGGTAGACGCCGGCGAAGACCATGAGTGTGTCGAATGCCATGTGAGGTTCTCCCAGTCGATCCGGCCACGAGGTCGCCGCCCGCAGGACGCGGAGCGGGCGGTCCGCGCCCAAGGTCCCACCACGAAGGTGGGAGTGGCCTCCTCCGCGACGGGTGACTCCGGCTAGCGCGACGCGTGCTCGTCGACGGCGAAGGACGCCCACACCGCCTTGGGGGACCGGCGATCCGCATCGACACCCCAGTCCCGGCTCGTCGAAGCGACGATCTCCAGCCCCCGACCGGTCGAGTCCGTCACTGCCGTCGCTCTCCGGACCGGTTCCTCGGGGGAGTCGTCAGTGACCGTCAGCACGAGCACGTCCTCGACCCGCTCGAGCGTGACCGTGAAGGACGTGCGCGCGTGGAGGATGGCGTTGGTGGCGAGCTCGCTGGTCACGAGCCGTACCGGATCGATCAGGTGGGGCAGCTCGTGCTGCACGAGTCGGTCCGCGACGAACGAGCGTGCCAGGGAGGCGCTGGCCGGGTGCGGGTCGAAGCGCTCGCGATGGGTCCAGACCGGCCCACGGTGTGCCATCGTCACCCCACCCTCCGAAGGGCGTCGCTGAGCGGGTTGGCCGACGCCCGTCGGGTCACGACGATACGCCGGGCGAGCCGTCCGCGCGCGGGGCCTCGCGGGACCGCCGCCACGGCAGCGTGCCCTCCAGCTCCACCTCGAGGGAGAAGCTGAGGAACGTGCGTACGACGACGATGAGGCCGAGCGCCAGCGCGCTCTCCAGGGTGGGGTCGACCGTGATCGTGAGGACGATGTCCGCGATGATCAGCAGCTCGAGGCCGAGGAGGATCGCGCGTCCCACGCCGCGGCGGACCCGTTCGTAGGCCATCGCTGCTCCGGTGCGTCTCGCCGTGACCAGCGCGGAGACGAAGGCTGCCACGGCCCCGACCACGAGCACCACGACTCCTGCCACCTCGAACCCGTGGACCACCAGCTCCATGAGCGCGTCGAAGTCTTCGTCCTCCATGTGGCCCAGACTGACACGCTCGCACGTGCTGCCGACACGGGTGCCGCGGATGTGACGCGGCCACCGCGTCGCGGCCTAGACAGCGTGGCGGGCCGTGGGGGTCCGGCGTAGCGTCGATCGCGGCGGGTGCAGGAGCCCTTGGACAGCAGATCGGGGCTACGGGGAACTGCCCGTGGGGCTCGTCCAGCCGGCCCCGCGGGCAGCCGCACCCCGTCGTCCCACTGGCGTCGTCCACCTTCGCCGTCGACGCAGTCACTCTCGGTCAGTCGGTCGATCTCGGGTCGTGCCGCGGTCCTGTGCGTCCGGGTCGCGGGTCCCGGTCGCCACCGGGACCGACAGGACGCGAGCACCGGGTGCGGTCGCCGGTGCCCGCGCCCGGAGAGGGCCTTCCCGGGTGCGTGGCGAAGGATCCCGTCGCGGTCGAGATCCCGGGCCCGGGCCCCCGGAACGTCCTCGGCGTGACGGTCGATCCACGAGGCGGGAGTCCTTCCGCCGGACGGGATCGGGTGATCGAGATGCGGACCTCTCTCCTGGTGGGAACTGCGGTGCTGGGCGTCGCCACGGCGGTGGCGGCACCGGTGCTGGCCGCTGCGGTCGGCGGCGGGTCGTCGGAGACGTCGTACGTCGTCGAGGACGCGGCGCGACTGGCGGTCGCCGGCGTGGTCGAGGCTCCGGTCGCCGACGTCGTCTTCAACGACCCGACGGGCGACGAGGCCGCGCAGGACCGGATCGCCGACCACGTCCGACGGGCGATCGACGCGACGCCCGACCACGGCATGATCCGTATGGCGGCCTACAGCTTCGACCGGCCCGACATCGTCGACGCCCTCGAGCGGGCGTGCACCCAGCGACAGGTCACGGTGCAGGTCGTGCTGAACGACAACTTCGTGGCTGCGCCCGTGCGGCGTCTGCAGCGCCTGCTCGGGCCGGACGCGGGCGCGAGCAGCGGCGTCTGCCACGCCCGTGGTGAGTCGCGGGGGAGGAGCACGGAGCCGAGCTTCGTCACGGTCTGCCACGCCAGCTGCAGGCTCGGCGACCGCGGCAACCAGCACATGAAGCTCTACCTGTTCTCCGGGGGAGTGGGCGCCGCGCCGGTCGTCATGCTGGGCTCCGCCAACCTCACCGGCTACGCAGCCGGCGTGCACTGGAACGACCTGGTCACCTTCACCGGCAGCCGGCCGCTGTACGACGACTACAGCAGGGTGTTCGGCGAGCTCGCCGCCGATCGCCTGGTCTCCCAGCCTGCGGTGAGCGTCGCCCACGGCGACGTGACGACGAGCGTCCCCGCCGGCCCGTCGGACACCGCTGACGACGACCCCGTCGCCCAGCGACTGGCGAAGGTCGACTGCCGCGCGCTGCCCGGCAGCGGGATGGGCGGTCGGACCGTGGTCCGGATCAGCATGTACGGCTGGCGCGGGGAGCGCGGCGCCGACCTGGCCCGGCGGGTGGCCGAGCTGCACGACCAGGGGTGCCGCGTCCAGGCGCTGGTGAGCGCCGCCGGTGCGGACGTGGTCGAGACCCTGGTCGGCGCCGGCGTCCGCGTGCGGAGCGGGTCGCTCGACGTCGACGGCGACGTCACGACGGGTTTCGAGGACTCGGGGTGGGAGCACTTCGTGCACGAGAAGTGGATGTCGGTCGACGGGACCTGGGACGGCTCGCCCACCCGGGCGGTGTGGACCGGCTCGGAGAACTGGTCGGACGTCTCCCTCCTCAACGACGAGCTGGTGGTGATGATCCCGCGCGAGCGAGTCCACGACGCGTACGTCGAGCACTTCGACGACGTCTGGAGCGACCACTCGAAGGCGTTCGCACCGGCGGCCGGTCGGATGTGAGCCTCGTCTCCACATCTGTACCCCCCGGCCCGACAACTTTGTCGGGTCGGGGATCGTCACCCCTTGGACGGGACCGGACCTGCGGACTGCGCGGGTCCGGTCGACATGCCCTTCCCATCCCCTGACAGCAGGGTCGTGGGGCCGGGCCTGAACGTGACGACGCCACCGACGGTGGCGGTCGGGAAGGCGAGTTCGTGCCGAGGTTGTTGGTCCTGTTCTCTCTGTGCCTGGTCCTGGGCACCCCGCTGGCCGCGGTCCCCGCCGCAGCCGCCCCCGCCGGCGTGACTGCCTCGGCCGGGGCCGCGACGACTGCCTCGACGGCGGCCGCCGCCAGGACGACGCAATCGGCCCGCAAGCGCTGGAAGGCCCCGCAGGGCCCGTTCTTCAACGACCCGCGCCGCAAGAAGGGCTGGTTCCGCATCGAGCGGAAGGTCATCGACACGATCAAGCACACGCCGAAGGGCTCGACGATCCGGATCGCGGTCTACTCCTTCGACCGGATGCCGGTCGCGAAGGCGCTCATCGCCGCGCACCGGCGCGGCGTCAAGGTGCAGATGATCCTCAACGACCACCAGTACACGAGGGCGATGCGGGCGGTCCGCAAGGAGATCGGGGCCAAGCGCTATCGCTCGAGTTTCATCTACCGGTGCACGGCCGGGTGCCGCAGCAAGCAGAACCAGTACAACAACATGCACACCAAGTTCTACTCGTTCTCACGGGCCGGCAGGTCGAAGGACGTGCTGGCCGTGGGGTCGGCCAACCTGATGCTCAACGCCGACAAGCACCAGTGGAACGACCTCTACTTCACCTCCGGCGACCACGAGCTGTTCCGCCAGTTCGTCCGGCTGTTCAACGACATGCGCACGGACTACGACACCCGACAGCCGCCGCAGCTCTTCTGCGGCACGCCCGCCAACGGCGTCGCGTGCGACGACTCGGTCGACAAGCACACGGTCTGGGCCTGGCCCAAGCCGTCCGGGCCCAAGAACGACCTCGTCCTCGACCTGCTCGGCAAGGTCCAGTGCCTGACCCCCGACGGTGCGGGTGGGCAGAAGCGGAGCCGCATCGCGGTGTCGATGCACACCATGCGGGGCAACCGCGGGGACTACCTGGCCTCGGCGATCCGGCAGAAGTGGATCGAGGGGTGCAAGGTGCGCCTGATGTACGGCCTGATCGGCTACCACACCAAGCGCGTCGTGGGTGCTCCGACGCCGCGCGGACGGATCCCGCTGCGCTCGACCGGCCTGGACTTCAACCCCGACGACGACTACGACCTGAACAAGGACGGCAAGGACGACCTGATCCTCAGCGTCTACAGCCACCAGAAGTACGTCGCGATCCAGGGCACCTACAACGGCGTCCCCGACACCAACATGGTCGTCACCGGGTCCGCCAACTGGGCCAGCCTGAGCCCCGGCAACGACGAGCTCTGGATGACCATCCGCGGCAAGAAGCTGACCCGGAAGTACGTCAAGAACTTCAACTACCAGTGGCGCAACAAGCGCAACTCGCGCAACGCCTACACCACGACGTACGTCAACTTCCGCGTCGCGCGGACGGTGGTCGACGAGGACGGCTCGCCCCGCACCGTCTGGCGGACCGTCCGGCGCCCGGTCACGACGATCGAGCGTGACCGCTACCGCAAGGGTCCCTACTGGGAGGCCGGCTGACAGTCGAGGGCGAAGGACGACCGGCGCACGGCGCGACCGGAGCCCCGTGTCAGGCAGCCGAGAGCGAGTCGGCCGAACGTCCGCTCGCGCGGCTGGCACGGCGCAGCACGACGGCCACGCCCACGAGCGCCAGGACGAAGGCGATCCACTGGGCGCCGGCGAGGGCGACGGTGGGTGACTCGGCGTCGACGGCGGCGTCTGCGAAGGCGAAGGTGGTGAAGTCGATCCAGGCGTGGAGCAGCATGCAGACCACCAGGGTGCCGGAGACGCGTCGGGTGATGTAGAAGACGGAGCCGGCGAGGAAGGCGATGAGGATCTGCTGGACCGTCGACCCGACGGACTGCCCGAACAAGGCATTGAGGGCATGGATCAGGCCGAAGAGCAGGCAGCTGAAGAACCACGAGAGGGCTTCACCGAATCCGCCCCGAAGACCGACCAGACCGGTGCCGCGCGTCAGGATCTCCTCGCTGAACCCGACGAGGAGACATCCGATCCCGAGGGCGAGCAGGAAGCCCGCGGACCGGTCGGCCTCGCCGGATCCGCCGAGCAGGAAGCCCAGCCCCGGCAGGAACATGAACACGGGAACCGCCCACAGCCACTTCGGTGCACGCATGTCCTCGTGGAGCGCCGGCCCCCACCACCCGAGGTAGCTGGTGGCCGCGGCCAGGAACACCGCCCCGATGGCGACGGGCACGACGATGCCCTCGACCACCGTGCTGGTCGAGGACCCCACCTCGTCGTACTCGAATCCGAGGAAGGACCAGGTCACGGCGACGATCGCCATGTAACCGAGTCCGATGCCGACGGTGACGAGGGGACGAGGAGCGACGCGCATGGCGATTCCTTCGCGTGGGGACGGGGTGGTCACGACGGTAGTGACGGCGGGGAGTCCTGCCCACGCTGTCGAGCCTCGTAACCGTTACAGCTGATCGGGTGCGGTCACCCGATGGTCCCGATCACCCACCCCCGCCGGCCGTCGTACCGAGCCGCACCTCGCGACCCCGGGTGGTGTCCAGCACGACGGTCACTCCCGGCGGGAGCACCTCCTCGAGGTCGTCCATCAGCGTCCGCGTCGTGGGCAGCGGTGCGGGGTGCCGGATGCTCACGAAGGCCGTCAGCGACGCGAAGCGCACGTCGGTCACCTGGGCTCCCGGCGACTCGTCGAGCCAGGCTTGCGTCACGGTCTCGATGCGATGGCTCCACGCCGCGATCGCCACCGCCAGGGCGGTGTTGCCGGCCAGGGGCACGGCCACCAGCACGAAGAGCGCGCCGAGGACCAGTCGTGATCCTCGCGCGGGCCGCCGCGCGGCATGCTCGTGCCGGGAGTACCCCAGTGCTGCGAACGTGACGACACCGGCCAGCACCAGTGCGAGCAGGTTGGAGGCGAAGAGCAGACCAGCGCCGAGCGCCAGCTCCGGCTCGCCGTGGCCGAGGCAGATCCCCGTGACGACGAGCGGGGGGACCAGCGAGATGGCGATGGCGACTCCCGGGAGGACCGCAGCGACGTCACGTCGTGCCAGTGCGACCGCGCCGGCGAGCCCTGTCGCGATCGCCGCGACGAGGTCGAGCATGCCGGGGGAGGTGCGCCCCGCGACCTGCGAGTTGTCGAGGAGGTCGACGTCGGCCACCGGCACAGCGGCGAAGAGCACCCCGACGATCATGACCATGACCGCACCACCCAGCACGAACCACCCGGATCCGGTGCGTCGGCCCATGACCACGCCGAGCGCGATGCCCATGATCGGAGTCGACAGCGGGGCGATGATCATCGCGCCGATGACGGTCGCGGTCGAGTCGGCGAGGACGCCGGCTCCCGCGATCACCGCCGACAGGACCAGCATGGACCAGAAGGCAGACTTCTTGGACCTCGAGTCGCCGGAACGCAGTGTCAGGTCGGCAGCGAGCGCGTCCAAGGTGCGACGCTGCGACTCGGGCAGCACCCGCACCCGCAGAGTGTGCAGCACCGGTGTGCGTGCCATGGCGGCTCCTGCGACGTCGGAGGGACACGGTCCGATTGACCGGTCGCGAGTGACCACCAGTCGGGTGTGCTGACGGTAGGACCGGCCGCGCCGTTGCAGCAAGGACGTCGGTCGAGCCCTCGTCTGTCCAAGCCGCTTCCGAGCCCCGTCCAAGCCTTGTCCAAGGCTGGTCGGGGGGTGGGTGAGTCGCCTACCGTGTGACGGGTGGAGGGAGCCGGAGCACCTGCTGCGGGCGTCGGCGATGCCCCGAGCCCGGTCGCGGTGATCGACGCCCTCAAGCGGATCCTCGACAGCGACGAGCTGCGCCCGTCCCGCCGGTCCCGTGACTTCCTCTCGTACGTCGTCACAGAGACGCTTGCCGGCCGCGGGGACCGGCTCAAGGAGCGCACGGTGGCGCGCTACGCCATGGGTCGGGACGGCAGCTTCAGCGGGGCCACGGACTCGGGTGCCCGCGTCCAGGCGACGCGGCTGAGGGCGGTGCTCGAGCGCTACTACGCCGGGTCGGGCGCTGACGAGGAGGTGGTGATCGGGCTGGCCCGCGGACGCTACACGCCGACCTTCACCCACCGCCGACGCCCTCCGGGAGCCCCGCTGGACGTCGAGCTCCGCTCGGGCATCGCGATCGTCGCTCTCGCCGATCTCCGGCTCGACGCCGAGGGTGATGCGACGGCTCGGGTGCTCTCCGACTCCCTCGTCCGTGCCCTCGCCACGTTTCCCCAGCTCCGTGTGGTGGGACCCGTGGCGTCCGAGCGGGGCATGAGCGGAACGGTGGACGTCCGCACGGTGGCGCGGTCCTTCGACGTCGAGTACGTCCTGGACGGCGAGCTGTTGGCGTCGGGGTCGCTGCTCCGGTTGTGCATCAGCGTCCACGACGGGGCGACGGGCGCCGTGGTGTGGTCGGAGAAGTTCGAGGGGGAACGCGGGGGTCGGGTCGGCTTCGAGGACCAGGACGACGTCGTACGACGCATCGCGGCCACCGTCGGCGACGTGCGCGGCGTGGTGACGCGCGACGTCGAACGACAGAGCGCCCAGGGCGTCGATCCGCGCAGGCCGACGGCCGTCCTGGCGTTCTACCGGTTCGCCGCCTCCGGGACGCGGTCCGACACCGAGGTCGCGGCCCGCGAGCTGGACGCTGCCCTGACCACGCGGCCCGACGACGTCGTGATGCTCGCCATGGCGGGGTGGGTCCAGTGCTACCTGGCCATCATGGGATGGACCGATGACAAAGGGGCGTCGACTGACCGTGCCGAAGCCCTGGCGTCCCGCGCTCTCGCGCTCGATCCGCTGAACGCCCACGCCCACCAGGTGCTCGCCGGAGTGGCCCTGCGTCGCGGCGTTCCGGCCCAGGTCCGCCACCACGCCCGGCGCGCCGTCGAGCTGAGCCCGGTCAACGCGTCCTTGCTCTACACGTCCGGGGTGCTGCTGATCCAAGTGGGCGACTGGGACGACGGCGTCGAGATGATCCGCGAGTCCAACCGGCTCAACCCGTTCCACCCCGGTTACCAGCACGTCTTCCTGGGGCTCGAGGCCCTCGTCGCGGGGGACGACGCGGCCGCCCTGGCGGAGATGAGCCTCCTGCGCCATCCCGACGACCTGTGGGGGCCGTTCCTCAGGTTCCTCGCGCTCGCCGGGCAGGGGTACGACGAGAGTGCCCGGCACGAGCTCGACGCCGCGCTGGTCGTGGTGCCCGAGCTCCTGGACGACGACGCCGCCTACGTGACCGACGAGCTGCGCGACGCGCCTCTCGACGTGCGGGTCGAGCTCCGCCGTCGCGTTCGCGCGTGGGTCGCGGAGCGGGAAAAATTCTCCGCCGACCCCGTAACACCCGGGAACGGTCCGGCGCTGAGCAAGTAGCGGCCGCGTTCCGCTGGGTCCAACACCGCTCACCCGTGCCTCGACCTCCCGCCGTGGCACGGATCCCCCCAGATGCGGTGGGACGGCCCGTTCAACGCGCAGACCAGCGGTGTGGCCCTCCGGGGCCACGCCGCTGCTGCGTTCTGGCTCAGCGGATGGGTTCAGTGGATCGCGAGGGTCGCAGCGGTCACGGAGAGCGTCGCGCACACCGCGCCCCACCCGGCGAGGCGGAGCAGCGGGATGCGCAGGCCGGCGGAACGACAGCGCTGGAGCCAGAGCAGTGTCGCGAGCGAGGCCCAGGGCGTCACCAGCGCTCCGGTGTTGACCCCCACCAGCGTGGCCATGAGACGTCGTACGTCGTCGGCTGCCGCGGGCTCGACGAGCAGGTAGGCCGGAAGGTTGTTGACGAGGTTGGCCGCGACCGCGGAGGCGGCAGAGAGGTGGAGCAGGTCGAGCGGGCGGGTGCCGGAGCCGACCGCGGGCGCCAGCCAGTCGAGGAGGCCCTCGCCCTGGGCGAGGCGCAGCACCCCGGCCACGACCACGAAGCCGCCCGCCATCAGCCAGGGCGGGCGGACCTCGCGCAGCAGTCCCGGCGCCCGCCACAGCAGCGCCGCGAGCAGGACGCCCGCCGACCCGAGCGCCACGACGGCGGGTTCGACGCCGACGGCGAAGAGCGGCCCGACCACGACGCACACGACGGAGCCGATGACGAGCAGCACACGGTCGTGCGGATCCGCCGGAGGCTCGACGGCATAGGTCCCGCGCAGCGCGCGCCGCTGCAGGACGGCGATCAGGACCAGGGTCACGACGATGGCGGTCACCGCGGGCGCGGCCGCCGTACGGACGTAGTCGCCGTGGTCGGCCCCGAGGTCCTCGAAGCGGTGCACGGCCAGCAGGTTCGTCAGGTTCGACACGGGGAGCAGCAGCGAGCCGGTGTTGGCGATCCAGAGGGTGGTGAGTGCGAAGGGGAGGGGCGCCACCCCGGTCTGGCGGGCGATGGCGAGACCGACGGGCGTCAGGAGGACGGCGGTGGTGTCGAGGCTCAGCGCGATCGTGCAGACGACCGCCAGGGTGGCGAAGGTCAGCCACAGCAGCACGACCCGGTGCCGGGCGCGGCGTGCGAGCGCGTGCGCGGCCACGTCGAACACGCCCGCCAGCTGTGCGACCTCCGCGGTCACCGTGATCGCGAGCAGGAAGACCGCGACCGGCAGCACCTGGGCCAGGACGGGCGTCAGGTCGGGGTGGAGCAGGGAGCGCAGGGCCTCGGTCACGTGGTCACGACGAGCCGCGGGCGGCGCCGGACGCCGTGCCCGTCACCGGCTCGGGGACCGGACCGAACTGCTGGTTGCAGGTCCAGCCCGCGCAGTCGACGAGCTCGCGGCGGCGCATCTCGAGCGTGGACCGCACGCCGGCGTAGGCCGGGTCATCGGCGAGGTTGACCATCTCGTAGGGGTCGAGCAGCCGGTCATAGAGGAACGTGTCGAGACCGTCGGTGCCGTAGAGGTAGCGCTCGGTGCGTACGCCCCGGTGCGACCAGCCGTTGCCCAGGGTGCGCCCGGTCTGGATGAGGGTCGTGTCCCGGAACGGCTGGGGCTCGCCGCGCAGGGTCGGCGCCAGGGACGTGCCGTCAACCTGCCACTGCGGGGTGACTCCCGTCAGGGCGGCGAAGGTGACGGGGAGGTCGACCAGCGTCGCGGGCAGTGAGGACGTGGCACCGGGGACCACGCCGGGGCCCCGCACGAGCAGCGGGACCTGCAGGGCCTCGTCGGTGAGGACGTCCTTGCCGACGAAGCGGTGTTCGCCGAGGGAGTAGCCGTTGTCGGAGGTGAAGACGATGTAGGTGTCGTCGAGGACGCCCTCGTCGTCCAGCGTCTGGACCAGGGACCCGACCGCACGGTCGACCGCCTGCAACGACTGCAGCCGGGCGGTGTTCTCCGCGGCCACCTCGTCGCGCGACGCGGGGGCGCGGTGCCGCAGGTAGGCGGGCTGGTCGGTGACGTCCTCCTCGTTGAAGGAGGGGTCGTCGAACGCGGACGGGCGCTCGTCGAGGAACAGGTCCTGGTCCTGCGGTGCCGCGGGAGGCAGGCTGCGTCCGCCCTCGGGGCTGATCCGGTAGTGCGGCGCGAGGTGCCACGCGTAGACGACGAAGGGGTCGCCGGTGCGCGCGAAGTCGCGCACGGCCTCGTTGGTGCGGTCCTCGATCACCGAGGTGATGTAGCTGTCGGTGTAGCGGCGGGGGTCCCCGTCACCGGTCATCGTGAAGTCGACGTAGTCGTAGACCCCGCGGGTCAGCGCGTCCCACCGCGACCACCCGGCGGGACGCACGTCGCCGGGGTGGTAGCCGTTGAGGAACTTGCCGGCGAACGCGGTGCGGTAGCCGCCGGCGCGGAACCAGACACTGGCCTCCTGCGTGGGGTCGAGCGCGTCGAAGCCGCCGTTCACGCCGCGGTTGTGCTGGACGCCGTTGTTCTGCGCGTACTGGCCGGTGGCGAGCTGGGCGCGGGCCGGGCAGCAGAGCGGGTGCGGCGAGATCGCGTCGGTGAACTCCATGCCCTGGTCGGCCAGGAGGCGCCGGGTGATCGGCATGTGGTCGAGGTCGTCGTCGCGCATGTCGTCGGTGAGGACGAACACCAGGTTGGGACGGGTCGTCTCGTCGGCTCCGGTGCCGGGGGACAGGGTGCCCTGCACCATCCGCACCGTGCCCGCCGCACGCGCCTGGTCCGTGTCGCTGGTCGCCGTGACCGTGGCCAGGGTGGCGACGAGGACGATCAGGAGGGCAGCCGTGATCGACTGTGCCCACGCTCGCATGCTGCCCCTCGCCGAGACCCTGAGGGCCTGCTCGTCCGCCCGTGTCGGCGCAAGAGTAGGGCGCCGGAGGCCGCCTCCCCAAGGCGACACGACGACTGGGGTGACAATGGACCCGACCGCTACCCTGTGGACTCGCCGACGCCGCGCACCACGGCTCGGCGCATGCCCCGATCGCACGAGATGAAGGAACCCGCAGCAGCCGCCATGGACGAGAGTCAAAGTCCCCGCACGACCGCACTGACCACCGGGTGCGCGTCGTGACCCCCCTCCTGCTCCTGCTCGTGTCGCTGGCCCTCGTGGCCGCCTGCGGCCTCTTCGTGGCCGCAGAGTTCTCCTTCGTCACCGTCGACCGGCCCAGCGTCGAACGCGCCGCGGCCGCCGGCGACGAGGGCGCCCGCGGCGTCCAGCTGGCTCTTCGCTCGCTGTCGACTCAGCTGTCCGGCGCCCAGGTCGGCATCACCGTCACCAACCTGGCCATCGGCTTCCTCGCCGAGCCGGCCATCTCCGACCTGATCGACGGCCCGCTCGCGTCCGCGGGGGTGGCCGAGAGCGTCGTGACACCCCTCTCGCTCGCGCTCGGCCTCGCGATCGGCACGGTCGTCACGATGATCTTCGGCGAGATGGTGCCCAAGAACATCGCCATCGCCCGCCCGCTCGAGACCGCCCGCAACACCCAGGGCTTCATGCGCGGCTTCACCGCCCTCACCCGCGGCCCCATCCGGGCGCTCAACGGGTCGGCCAACGCCATCGTGCGCCGCCTCGGCATCGAGCCGCAGGAGGAGCTCCGCTCCGCCCGCAGCTCCCAGGAGCTCTCCTCGCTCGTCCAGCGGTCCGCCGACCAGGGCACGCTCGACGCCGACACCGCCGAGCTCGTCGAGCGATCGGTCGAGTTCGGCACCCGCACCGCGGGCGAGATCATGACCCCCCGCGTGCGGACCACGACCGTCGAGGACGGCGACCGGGTCTCAGCGGTGATCGAGCTGGCCCGCCAGACCGGGCACTCCCGCTTCCCGGTCCTCGACGCCGAGGACACCGTCGTCGGCACCGTGCACGTCAAGCACGCGGTCGCCGTGCCGGTCCACGAGCGCGCGACCACCCGCATCAAGCGCGTCATGGTCCGCCCCGTCGTCGTGCCCGACAGCCTGCGGCTCGACCCGCTCCTGGCCCTGCTGCGCCAGGACGGCTTCCAGATGGCCGTCGTCCTCGACGAGTACGGCGGCCACGCGGGCATCGTCACGCTCGAGGACGTCGTGGAGGAGATCGTCGGCGACATCTCCGACGAGCACGACCGGCTCGGCGCGCGGATCCGCCAGCGCCGCGACGGCAGCTGGACCCTGTCGGGGCTGCTGCGTCCCGACGAGGTCGAGGACGTCACCGACATCGAGCTGCCCGACCACGAGGACTACGACACCGTGGCCGGCCTCGTCATGCGCGAGCTCGGCAAGATCCCGGAGCCCGGTGACCGCGTCGAGCTCCCGGTGCCCGACCGCAGCGACCCCCACGAGGTGCGCGAGCGCCTGGTGACCCTGACCGTGCAACGGATGGACGGCCTGCGCATCGACCGGCTCGACCTCGTGCTGGTGGGGGAGGCCGACCATGAACAGTGACCTCCTCGGCGTGGGCCTCGCCGTCGTGCTGCTCGGCCTCAACGCCTTCTTCGTGGGCGCGGAGTTCGCCCTGCTCGCCGCTCGCCGCAGCCAGATCGAGCCGCGCGCCCAAGAGGGTTCGCGGGCCGCCCGCACCACCCTGCGCGCCATGGAGAACATCTCGCTCGTCATGGCCGGGGCACAGCTCGGCATCACCGTCTGCTCGCTCGGCCTGGGTGCGATCGGAGAGCCGGCCGTCGCCCACCTGCTCGAGCCGGTCTTCCACGCCGCCCGGTTGCCCGACGACCTGCTGCACCCGGTGTCGTTCGTGGTCGCGATGTCGATCGTGGTCTACCTGCACGTCGTGCTCGGCGAGATGGTGCCCAAGAACATCGCGCTCGCCGGGGCCGACCGGGCCGCGATGGTGCTCAGCCCGCCCATGATGGCGATCGTCACCGTGCTGCGCCCGGTCATCGCAGGCATGAACATGGCGGCCAACGGGGTGCTGCGCGTCATGCGAATCGAGCCCAAGGACGAGGTCCACTCCAGCTTCACCCGCGAGGAGGTCGCCGCCCTCGTCGAGGAGTCGCGGGGCGAGGGACTCATCGAGGCCGACGAGTACGACCGGCTCGCCGGCGCGCTCGGCTTCACCGAGAAGTCCGTCGCCGCCATCGTGATGGCGCCCGACACCCTGGCCACGGTGGCCCCGGGCTCGACCGTGGCCGACGTCGAGGCCGTGTGCGCGGCCACCGGCTTCAGCCGGTTCCCGGTCGCCGGCGACGACGGCACGCTGCTGGGCTACCTCCACATCAAGGACGCCCTGGAGTCCGACGACGACAAGCGTTCGCGCGTCATCGAGGACAAGTGGATCCGTCCCTTCGCCTCCATCCACCCCGACGACCTGCTCCACGACGCCCTCGAGAGCCTCCAGGTCAAGGGCGCCCACATGGCGCGGGTCGTGGAGCGCGACGGGAGCGTCATCGGCCTGGTCACGCTCGAGGACGTGCTCGAGGAGCTCGTCGGTGAGATCCGCGACGCCGCGCACCACGACGTGTCCGGCGTCGAGGCTCACTGAGCGCTGGATAGGGTCTGACCGTGTCCGAGGGAGCATCTCGCGTCTGGACCGTGCCCAACATCATCAGTGTGGTGCGGCTCGCCGGCGTACCCCTCTTCCTGTGGTTGGTGCTCGGGCCGGAGGCCGACGCGATCGCCCTCGTCGTGCTCATGGTCGCCGGGTTCACCGACTTCCTCGACGGGTGGCTGGCGCGCCGGCTCGACCAGTACTCCACGCTGGGCGAGATCCTCGACCCGGTGGCCGACCGGCTCTACATCCTGGCCGTCGTGGTCGGCCTCTTCCTGCGCGACATCATCCCGTGGTGGGTCGCCATCGCGCTGCCGCTGCGTGACCTCTTCCTCTGGGGCCTCGTGCCGATCCTCCGCACCCGCGGCTTCTCGGCGCTGCCGGTGCACTTCCTCGGCAAGGCGGCCACGTTCAACCTGCTCTATGCCTTCCCGCTGCTGCTCCTCGGCGAGGGTGACGGCATCGTCGCGACGCTCGCCCGCAACTTCGGCTGGGCCTTCGCCTGGTGGGGGATCGGGCTCTACTGGTGGGCAGGGGTCCTCTACGCCTGGCAGGTCCGCACCCTGGTGCGCGAGACACCGCGTCGTACGTTCCCGGCGACCGACCATGGCTGAGTCGCAGCCGCGTCCCGGGCCGCGAGCGGCACACCTCGAGACCGACCGCCCGCTGCCCGAGCACGTCACGACGCCGCTCCTGACGCTGATCACCGCGCGGTCGATGGACGAGGACTACGCCCACGTGGCCCAGAAGCGGGCCGCAGACGGCGACGTACGCCCGCAGGTGGCGCGACCGCACTGGTCCAGCCTGCTCGCGGTGGCGGCGCTCGGCGTGATGGCGGCCGTCGTCGCCGTGCAGACCGACCGCGAGGCGCCGGCCAACGAGCTGAGCCGGACAGCGCTGGTCGAGCAGATCGACAGCCGCAGCGAGGAGGTGCGCGGCCTGCAGGGGGACGTCGCGGAGCTGAACCGGTCCAACGCCGCGCTCGCGAGCAGCAGCACGAGGAACCAGGCGAAGCTCGACGACATCGAGACGCGAGTCAGGCGCGCCGAGCTCGTCTCCGGCTTCTCCGCCGTCCACGGTCCCGGAGTACGGATCACGGTGGACAACCGGCCCGGCGGCGACGTGGACGGGGAGGTGCTCGACGAGGACCTCGCCACGCTGGTCGACGGGCTGTTCGCGGCCGGGGCCGAGGCCGTGGCGATCAACGACCAGCGGATCAACGCGCTGGGAGGCATCCGCAACACCAACCGCGCCGTCCACGTCAACGGCCGCCCGGTCAACGCCCCCTACGAGGTCTCGGCCATCGGTGACCCCCAGACGCTGCAGGCCCGGCTCGTCGAGAGCTCGCAGGGTCAGCAGTGGTTCGCCCGCGTCTCCAACTACGGATTTGTCTACGACGCCCAGAATGTCGATGACATCCGCTTGCCGGCTGCGCCCGAACGCGTCCTTCGTGATGTGATCGAGCTCGACGCCGATCCCAACAACGGGCCTGAACGAGAAGGGAGCTCGCCGTGATAGCCGCCCTCGGCCTGCTCCTGGGCATCATCGCCGGGCTGGTCTTCGCCCCCGACGTGCCGCTCAGCCTGCAGAACTACCTGCCGATCGCCGTGGTGGCCGCGCTCGACGCGGTCTTCGGTGCGCTGCGCGCCTACCTGGACGGCATCTTCGACGACAAGGTCTTCGTCGTCTCCTTCGTCAGCAACGTCGTGGTCGCGGCGGCGATCGTCTACCTCGGCGACCAGCTCGGTGTCGGCTCGCAGCTCAGCACCGGCGTGATCGTCGTGCTGGGCATCCGCATCTTCTCCAACGTCGCAGCCATCCGCAGGCACGTCTTCCATGCCTGAGCACCGCACCGACCCCGAGCCCGAACCCGGTCGCGACCGGCTACGGAAGGCCGTGGTGCGGCCGTCGCGGCGCCAGGTCGTGGTCGCGGCGCTCCTGGCTGTCCTCGGCTTCGCCTTCATCGTCCAGGTGCGCGACACCGCGGCCAACGACACCTATGCGGGTCTCCGCGAGAGTGAGCTCGTCGAGGTGCTCGACGGGCTCACCGGCACCGCCGAGCGCGCACGCCGCGAGGTCGACCGGCTCGAGGCGCGGCGCGACGAGCTCGCCAACGAGAACCAGGCCAGGTTCGCGGCCCTCGACGAGGCCGAGCAGCGGGTGCGGACCCTCAACATCATCGCCGGCCTGGTGCCGGTCACCGGACCGGGCATCCGAATGACCATCAACGAGTCGTCCACCCGCGTCAACGTCGGGTCGCTGCTCGACACGGTGCAGGAGCTGCGCACGGCCGGTGCCGAGGCGATGGAGCTCAACGACTCGATCCGGCTCGGCGCGGACACCTCCTTCGACAACGGCGTGGGTGGCATCGAGGTCGACGGCCAGCTCCTCGAGCCGCCCTACGTCCTCGAGGTGATCGGCGACCCGCACGTGCTCCGTACGGCTCTCGAGTTCTCCACCGGACCCATCGAGACCCTGGAGACCTACGACGGCGCCACGGTCGACGTGGAGGACCTCGAGGCCGTCCAGATCACCAGCGTCCGTGAGCCCACCCGACCGGAGCATGCAGAGTTCGGCACCGGCCAGTAGCCTGCCGCACACCTGCAGCCACACACCACCACTGCACCTAGGAGTCCCCGTGCATCCGGAGAACCTCAAGTACACAAGCGAGCACGAGTGGGTCCGCACCCCCGGCGACACCGAGGGCTCGGTCCGCATCGGGATCACCGACTTCGCCCAGGACGCCCTCGGCGACATCGTGTACGTCTCCCTCCCGCAGGTGGGCGACCAGGTGACGGCGGGGGAGACCTGCGGCGAGCTCGAGTCCACCAAGTCGGTCAGCGACATCTACGCCCCGGTGACGGGGGAGGTGGTGGCGACCAACGCCGCCCTCGACTCCACGCCCGAGCTGGTCAACAGCGACCCCTACGAGGCGGGCTGGCTGTTCGAGGTCGGGGTCCCCGACAGCTCGCAGGTCGACGGCCTCATGGACGCCTCGACCTACCAGGCCACGCTGGACGGCTGACCCGCAACCCCTGTCCCACCACCTGCCCACCCGTGTTCCCCGACCGCCCGCCGTCGCCAACGGCGGGCTGGTAGGTTCGGGGAAACCGTCAACCTCAACTCTCGGCTGAGGGTTGGGCGTCGATCCGTCGAGGAGCTTTCCATGCCGTTCTGCACCGCCTGTGGCAAGCAGAACCCTGACGATGCCCGCTTCTGTGCCCAGTGCGGCACCAAGCTGCTCGCTGGGGAGGACACGGGCGCGAGCCCGGTCGAGTCCACTGCGACCATCACCTTCGGGGTCCCCGACCAGCGGGAGTCGTCCGACCGCCAGCTGAGCGCCGTCGACGCGGCAGCGGTGGACGCCCTCCCCGAGGGCCACGCCCTCCTGGTCGTGCAGCGCGGACCGAGCGCCGGCAGCCGGTTCCTCCTCGACGTCGACGTCGTGGGCGCCGGCCGACACCCCGACAGCGAGATCTTCCTCGACGACGTCACTGTCTCGCGCCGCCACGCGGAGTTCCGCCGGTCGGGATCGGGCTACACCGTCAGCGACGTCGGCAGCCTCAACGGCACCTACGTCAACCGTGACCGGATCGACTCCGTCGAGCTCAACGACGGCGACGAGGTGCAGATCGGCAAGTACCGGCTGGTGTTCTTCTCCTCCCACCCGGACAGCTGATCCGTGAGTGCCTCGACGGCCTCGGGTGCGAGTCGCGGCGCCCGCTACAACATCGGGCAGGTGCTCGACCAGCTGCGGGCCGACTTCCCGGGGGTGACCATCCCCAAGATCCGGTTCCTCGAGGACCAGGGCCTCGTCAAGCCCGAGCGGACGGCCGCCGGCTACCGCAAGTTCTCCGCCGACGACGTGTCGCGGCTGCGCTACATCCTGACGATGCAGCGTGACCACTACCTTCCGCTCAAGGTGATCGGCGACCACCTCGACGCCATCGACCGCGGGCTCGAGCCGCCGGCGATCGAGTCGGTCGTGCCGACCGTGCCCAAGGTCGCGCTCAGCGCCGACGGACTGCCGAGCCCCGAGTCGTTCCGGCGCAGCAGCGACCTGCGCCTCTCACGCCGCGAGCTGCTCAAGGTGGCCGAGATCTCCGAGGACCTGCTGACCGAGCTCGAGCAGTACGGACTGGTCAGCGCCCGCAGCGGAACGGGCCACTTCGACAGCGACGCGCTGGTCGTCGCGCAGACCGCCCGTGAGCTCGCCGACTTCGGTTTCGAGCCCCGCCACCTGCGTGCGTTCAAGACGGCCGCCGACCGCGAGGTCGGCCTGGTGCAGCAGGTGGTCGCCCCCCTCGCCCGCGGCCGTGACGCGGCTGCGCGAGGACGGGCCGAGGACGCCACGTCCGAGATCGCGGCCCTGTCCGTACGCCTGCACGCGACCCTCGTGAAGGTCGGTCTCGACCGCGGCTGAACCGCCCGCCCCACCCGCGCGATCGCGTCAGGACACGTGAGTAGGGTGGGCGCATGCGCGAAATGGACGTCGTGGGAGTCCGCGTCGAGATGCCCTCCAACCAGCCGATCGTGCTGCTGCGCGAGGTGACGGGCGAGCGCTATCTCCCGATCTGGATCGGGGCGGTCGAGGCGACGGCCATCGCCTTCGCCCAGCAGGGCGTCACGCCCCCGCGCCCGCTGACGCACGACCTGATGCGCGACGTGCTGGAGGCCACCGGCCAGCGCCTCGACGAGGTGCGCATCGTCGACATGAAGGACGGGGTGTTCTTCGCGCAGCTCGTCTTCGACGGCGGCGCCGAGGTCGGCGCCCGTCCCTCGGACTCGATCGCCCTCGCCCTGCGCACCGGCACGCGCATCGTGTGCGCCGAGGCCGTCCTCGACGAGGCCGGCCTGGCCGTGCCCGCCGAGCAGGAGGACGAGGTGGAGCGGTTCCGCGAGTTCCTCGACCACGTGTCGCCCGACGACTTCGAGTCCCCCTGACGCTCGTCCAGACCCTCACCCTCAAGTGAAGGTTGATGGTTGCGACACGCCGCTCGATGGATGGACAACCCGTCGGATCGGGCTTACGTTGAACTGTCTCTGTTGTAACTCCACCGTTGTGGTTGTCGGTCCTCCGGCGCCGGGCGGGCCCTTCCCCCAGGAGTTACCGCTCAGCGGAGGAACTGACCTGGAGGGTCACTGTGGCTAGCAACGAGAACGAGAACGGCGCCGACGCCGCCCGCATGAAGGCTGCGGCCGAGGCGACCGACCTCGCCGAGGAGCAGGGCCTGCTCTTCGACGACGACGTCTCGCCCCTCCCGAGCGACACCGGCTACCGCGGCCCGACGGCGTGCAACGCCGCCGGCATCACCTACCGCCAGCTCGACTACTGGGCCCGCACCGGGCTCGTCGAGCCCAGCGTGCGGGGAGCGGCCGGCTCGGGCTCGCAGCGTCTCTACTCCTTCCGCGACATCTTGATCCTCAAGGTCGTCAAGCGCCTCCTCGACGCCGGCATCTCGCTGCAGCAGATCCGCACCGCGACCGCCCACCTGCGCGAGCGCGGCACCGACGACCTGACCCGCGTGACCCTCATGAGCGACGGAGCCTCGGTCTACGAGTGCACCAGCAACGACGAGGTCATCGACCTCCTCCAGGGCGGCCAGGGCGTCTTCGGCATCGCCATCGGCGGCGTCTGGCGCGAGATCGAGGGCACCCTCGCCGAGCTGCCGTCGGAGCGCACGGCGGAGCAGGCCGCGCCGTCGCCCAGCGACGAGCTCGCCGCCCGTCGCGCCGCGCGGCAGACCGGC
This sequence comes from uncultured Nocardioides sp., assembly GCF_947488025.1. Lineage (GTDB taxonomy): Bacteria > Actinomycetota > Actinomycetes > Propionibacteriales > Nocardioidaceae > Nocardioides. Next base: position 66,115 of record NZ_CANKYS010000006.1, read on the forward strand.
TGACTCCCACCCGACCCTCCCGTTCCACCCACGAGGCCGCCCGTCCACCGGGCGGCCTCGGGCATTTCGGTGCCCTCCCGCTAGACTCGGTGCCGCCGACATCCCATGCGGGAGAGTCGCGGCGCACGGTCCCCGACCGGACGTCGTGCGCCGAAGGGGCAATTCCTCCCCGGAACCTCTCAGGCACCCGGACCGCACTGGGTTGGCACTCTGGAGGTCACCGGGCTGACAGAGGGGGAGGTCAAGCGTCGCGACCTCAGGAGCCCTCGTGCCCGACACCACCCCGACCGCCGCCGGCCCCGCCGACTCGCTGGGCGAGTTCGTCGCCCGCCACATCGGTCCGGACGACGCGGCCGTCGCCCACATGCTCGAGGCGATCGGTCACGAGTCGCTCGAGTCGCTGATGACGGCCGCGGTGCCGGGCGGCATCCGCTCGGCCGCGGCGCTCGACCTGCCAGACGCGCTCGACGAGGAGGCGACGGCCCGCGCACTGCGCACCCTGGCCTCGCAGAACCGCCCGGCGGAGGCGATGATCGGGCTGGGCTACCACGCCACCATCACGCCTGCGGTGATCCGGCGCAACGTGCTCGAGGACCCCTCCTGGTACACCGCCTACACGCCCTACCAGCCCGAGATCTCCCAGGGCCGCCTCGAGGCGCTGCTCAACTTCCAGACCGTCGTGGCCGACCTGACCGGCCTCCCCACCGCCAACGCCTCGCTGCTCGACGAGGGCACCGCCGCTGCCGAGGCGATGACGCTCGTACGTCGCGCGCAGCGCAACGCGACCGGCCCGTTCGTCGTCGATTCCGACGCGCTGCCGCAGACGATCGACGTGGTCCGCACCCGCGCCGAGGGGATGGGCATCGAGGTCGTCGTGGCCGACCTCGCCGACGGCCTTCCCGACGGCGACCTGTGCGGCGTGCTCGTCCAGTACCCCGGCGCCTCGGGCGCGGTCCGCGACCCGCGGCCGGTCATCGACGCCGCGCACGAGCGCGGTGGCCTGGCGGTCGTGGCGGCCGACATCCTCGCCCTCGCGCTGCTCGAGGCCCCCGGCACCTTCGGCGCCGACGTCGTGGTGGGCTCGTCCCAGCGCTTCGGCGTACCCCTCTTCTACGGCGGTCCGCACGCCGGCTTCATGTCGGTGGCGGCCGGCCTCGAGCGGCACCTGCCCGGGCGCCTCGTCGGGGTGTCGGTCGACGCCGAGGGCCGCCCGGCCTACCGCCTGGCCCTCCAGACGCGTGAGCAGCACATCCGTCGCGACAAGGCGACGTCCAACATCTGCACCGCGCAGGTGCTCCTGGCCGTGGTGGCCTCGATGTACGCCGTCTACCACGGCCCCGAGGGGCTGCGCCGGATCGCCCAGCGCACCCACGACCACGCGAGCCGCATCGCCGAGGCGCTGCGGGCGGGGGGAGCGGACATCGTCAACGACACCTGGTTCGACACCCTGACGGTGGCCGTGCCCGGCCGCGCGGGCGAGGTCGTGGCGGCCGCCCGCCAGGTCGGGCTGCACCTGCGGCTCGTCGACGCCGACCACGTCGGCCTGTCGACGTCCGAGCGCACCAGCCCGTCGACCGTCGCGGCCGTGCTGCGTGCGTTCGGTGTCGCGCCCGGTGGCGACGACGCCGTCTCGGGCCTGCCCGAGGACCTGCGGCGCACCACCGACTACCTCACCCACGAGGTCTTCAACTCCCACCACAGCGAGACGCAGATGCTCCGCTACCTGCACCGGCTGTCCTCGCGCGACTACGCCCTCGACCGCGGCATGATCCCGCTCGGGTCGTGCACGATGAAGCTCAACGCCACCACCGAGATGGAGCCGATCAGCCTGCCCGGCTTCGCCGACCTGCACCCCTTCGCACCCGCCCAGGACGCCACCGGCTACCGCGAGCTTGTCGACGACGTCGAGCGGTGGCTGGCCGAGGTCACCGGCTACGACAAGGTCTCGGTGCAGCCCAACGCCGGATCCCAGGGCGAGCTCGCCGGCCTGCTGGCGATCCGTGGCTACCACGTGGCCAACGGCGACGGCGGCCGCAACGTGTGCCTCATCCCGTCGTCCGCGCACGGCACCAACGCCGCGTCGGCCGTGATGGCCGGCATGAAGGTCGTCGTGGTGAAGGCCTCCGACGACGGTTCGGTCGACCTCGACGACCTGCTCGCCAAGTGCGACCAGCACGCCGACACGCTCGCCGCGATCATGGTGACCTACCCCTCCACCCACGGGGCCTACGAGGACACCATCACCGACCTGTGCAAGATCGTCCACGACCACGGTGGACAGGTCTACGTCGACGGCGCGAACCTCAACGCGCTCCTCGGCTGGGCACGTCCGGGCGAGTTCGGTGGCGACGTGTCCCACCTCAACCTCCACAAGACCTTCTGCATCCCGCACGGCGGCGGTGGCCCGGGCGTCGGCCCGGTCGCCGTACGCGCCCACCTGGCGCCGTACCTGCCCTCGCACGGCTGGCACCCGGAGACCGAGAAGCGGCAGGGCATCGGCCCCATCAGCGCGGCGCCCTACGGCTCGGCCGGCATCCTGCCGATCACGTGGGCCTACATCCGGATGATGGGGGCCCAGGGGTTGACCCGGGCGACCGCCGTCGCGGTCCTGTCGGCCAACTACATCGCCACGCGGCTCGAGGGCCACTTCCCGGTGCTCTACCGCGGTCACGGCGACCTCGTCGCCCACGAGTGCATCCTCGACCTGCGGGGGATCACCAAGGCCAGCGGGGTGAGCGTCGACGACGTCGCCAAGCGGCTCGTCGACCACGGCTTCCACGCGCCCACGATGTCGTTCCCGGTGGCCGGGACGCTCATGGTGGAGCCCACCGAGTCGGAGGACCTCGCCGAGATCGACCGGTTCTGCGACGCGATGATCGCCATCCGTGGCGAGATCGCCCGCGTCGAGGCGGGGGAGTGGAGCCCCGAGGACTCGCCGCTGCGCCACGCGCCGCACACGGCCCGCGCGCTGGTCGGCGACTGGGACCGCGCCTACTCGCGCGAGGTCGGGGTGTTCCCGGGTGGGATCGACGCCGACAAGTACTGGCCGCCCGTGGCCCGCATCGACCAGGCCTACGGCGACCGCAACCTGGTGTGCGCGTGCCCGCCGCCGGAGGCGTTCGCGCAGGACTGACATGAGTGACCAGCGCCAGCGGCTGCTCGACGTCGCGCAGGCCGAGGGGCGCCTGACCTCGGTGGTCGGCGCCGTCCTCGACCGCTACGGCGCGGTGTGGGCGGGCGGGGCCGGGGAGGCGCCCGGACTGGACGGGCAGTACCGGATCGGCTCGATCACCAAGACGATGACGGCCGTCCTGGTCGTGCAGGCCCGCGACGAGGGGCTGCTCGACCTCGACGACACGCTCGCGGCCCACCTGGGCGACGTCGGCTACGGCGAGGTGACGATCCGCGACGCGCTCGCGCACTCGTCGGGCATGCAGAGCGAGCCCCGGGGACCGTGGTGGGAGCGCACGCGCGGTGGGGACTTCGCCGCCCTGGCCGCGGCCAACGACGGACGCGGCCGCGTCGCGCCGCCGGGTGCCTGGTTCCACTACTCCAACCTCGGCTACGGCCTCCTCGGCGAGGTCGTGGCCCGCCGGCTCGGGGCTCCGTGGCGCTCGCTGGTCGCCGAGCGGCTGCTCCAGCCGCTCGGGATGCGGGCGACGTCGTACCTGCCGCGTCCCGGAGCCCAGCCCGGCTGGAGCGTCGACCACTTCACGGGTGTCCGGGTCCACGAGCCGCTCACCGACACCGGGGCGATGGCGCCGGCCGGCCAGCTCTGGTCGACGCTCGCCGACCTCGTGACCTGGGGCCAGGTGCTCGGCGGGGCACGTCCCGACCTGCTCGCGGCGTCCTCGCTCGCGGAGATGCAGCGGCCCGTCACGCCCGACTACGGACTCGGGCTGATGCTCGGCATCCACCCCGGGGGACGGCTCGTCGGGCACAACGGGTCGATGCCGGGCTTCCTGGCCGCACTCCACGTCGACCCCGACAGCGGCATCGGAGCAGTGGTGCTGGCCAACGCGACCACCGGGATCGACCCGCGCGAGCTCGCCGTCTCGCTCATCGACGGCGACCCCGACGCCGAGGACGCACGGCCGGCTCCGTGGCGCCCGACCGCCGCCGTCCCGCGCGAGGCCGACGGCGTGCCGGGCGTGTGGTTCTGGGGCAACACCGCCTACGACGTCCGCTGGCACAACGACGGGCTCGAGCTGCGCGCCATGGCACGCGGCAACGTGGTGACCGATCGCTTCGAACCGGTCCACGGGACGCTCGTCGGGGTCTCGGGCTACCACCGCGGCGAGCGGCTCGACGTCGTACGCCGTCCCGACGGGTCGGTCCACCACCTCGAGTGTGCGACGTTCGTCTACACCCGCACGCCCTACGACCCGGACGTCGACGTGCCGGGCGGGCACCCGCGCTGAGCCGGGCCCGCCTCAGACGCCCTGGGACACGCTCGACATGTTGAAGTCGGGGATCCTCAGCGCCGGGGTCGCGGTGCGGGAGAAGTAGTCGTCGCCCCACTCGCGGCTGAAGCTCGGCTCGGTCGCGGTCGCGGCGCTGAAGCGGTTGAGCAGGTCGATCGGGCTCTCGTTCCAGCGGAAGTTGTTGGCCGCGCCGACGATCTCCCCGTCCTCCACGACGTAGACGCCGTCGCGGGTCAGCCCGGTGAGGAGCATCGTCTGCGGGTCGACCTCGCGGATGTACCACAGGCAGGTCAGCAGCAGGCCGCGCTGCGTGCCGGCGACCATGTCCTCGACCGTGCCGGCACCGTCGCCCACCTCGAGGACGAGGTTGTCGATCATCGGGGTGACCGGCTGGCCGGTCATCCCGGCGGAGTGGCGGGTCTGGAGCAGTCCGGTCAGCAGGCCGTCGCGGATCCAGTCGGTGCGCTCGAGCGGCAGGCCGTTGTCGAAGACCGAGTCGGTGTTGTCGGACGCCCCGGCGATGGCGAACGGCGCACACTCGAGCCCGGGGTAGGCCGGGTCCGAGAAGAGGCTGACTCCGGGGGCGGCGACCTTGTCACCGATCCGGGTGCCGCCACCGCGGCGGCTGTAGACCGACTCGCCCTCGTGGGCCACGCGCGCGCCGGCTCCCCAGTAGGCGTCGATCATCAGGTCGGCGACCGACGACGGCGGCAGGATCGTGTCGTAGCGCCCGGCGGGGAGGTCGATGCGCCGCTCGGCCCAGGCGAGCCGCTGCGCGACCGTCGCGGCCATCGCCGCGGCGTCGACGTCACGGAAGTCGCGGGTCGCACCACCGGTCCAGGCGCTGCGGGTGAGTGAGGCGTCCTTGCCGGTGCACGCGTAGTGGCCGGTCGGCTGCACGTGGCGCAGTCGCAGCCCGCGGCTCGACCCGAGGTAGGTGGTGGCGACGTCGTGGTTGACGAAGCCGTAGAGCAACCGGTCCTCGGCGGTGGCCTGCACGAACGCCTCACCGAGGGCGGGTGCGAAGGCGTCGTACACCCCGATGTCGGTCGTCTCCGCCTCGGTGTCCCAGTCGGGCGAGGTCGCGTCGGACACGAGGTCGGCCGCGTCCTCCGCCGGCGAGCCGGCCCGTGCGGCGGCGTCAGCGGCGTCCACGAGAGCGGTGACCTGCTCGGGGGTCGAGGCGCTGCCGGACACCGAGCCCGTCGCGACACCGCCCTGGACGGCGGCGAAGCTGACCACGGTGACCGACACCTCGGTCATCACGCCGTTGGTGGTCAGCGTGTTGTTGGCCCAGCGGAGGTTGGCGCTGGTGACGTCGCGGACGATCGCGATGCAGTCGTCGGCGGTCGAGGTCGCGAGCGCGTGCTCGACCAGCTGCTGCGGAGTGTGCCGGGTGGAGGTCATCAGTGGCCCGCCTCGTCGAGGGTGTTGAGGATGTTGACGCCGCGGAACAGCGCGCTGGGGCAGCCGTGGCTGACGGCGGCAACCTGCCCGGGCTGGGCCTTGCCGCAGTTGAACGCGCCGTGCAGCTCCCACGTGTCGGGGCCTCCGACGGCCTCCATGGAGCCCCAGAAGTCGGTCGTGGTCGCCTGGTAGGCCACGTCACGGAGCATCCCGTCCAGCTTGCCGTCGGTGATCGTGTAGAACCGCTGGCCGGTGAACTGGAAGTTGAAGCGCTGCATGTCGATCGACCACGACTTGTCGCCCACGACGTAGATGCCGCGCTCGACCCGCGAGATGAGGTCGTCGGTGCCGAGGTTGTCAGCGCCGGGCATCAGCGACACGTTGGCCATCCGCTGGATCGGGATGTGGCCGGGGGAGTCGGCGTACGCGCAGCCGTTGGACCGGCCGTCGTTCAGCTCCGGCTTGAGGTGGCCCATCGAGCGGTCGAGCTGGTAGCCCACCAGCACGCCGTCGCGGACGATGTCCCACTCCTGCGTCTGGACGCCCTCGTCGTCGTAGCCGACCGTCGCGAGACCGTGCTCCTGCGTGCGGTCACCCCGGACGTTCATCACCGGGGAGCCGTACTGGAGGTTCCCGAGCTTGTCGTAGGTCGCGAACGACGTGCCGGCGTAGTTGGCCTCGTAGCCCAGCGCGCGGTCGAGCTCGGTGGCGTGACCGATGGACTCGTGGATGGTCAGCCAGAGGTTCGAGGGGTGCACGACGAGGTCGTAGGTGCCCGCCTCGACGGTGGGGGCCTTGAGCTTCTCGGCGAGCAGCTCGGGGACCTCGGTGAGCTCGGCGTCCCAGTCCCAGTGCGACCCGGTGAGGTACTCCCACCCGCGGCCGACCGGCGGTGCGACGGAGGCCATCGAGTCGAAGATCCCGGTCTGGTCGTCCTCGCCGGTGGCCTCGAAGCCCGGCTGCAGGCGCACCCGCTGCTGGGTGGTGCGGGTGCCGCTGAGGTCGGCGTAGTACTTGTTCTCCTGCACCTGCTGCAGGAAGGCCGTGGCGTGGTTGACGGCCGCGCCCGTGCGCAGCCGGTCGGTCCAGTCGACGAGGAGGGCCGCCTTCTCGGGGGTGGGTACGTCGAGCGGGTTCACGTCGTAGCCCGACACCCAGGTGACGTCGTCGTGCACCGGCTCGGGGGCGAGCTCGACCGGGGTCGTCGTCATCGCCGCGGCGACCTGGGCGACCGCGACGGCGGTCTCGGCGACCCGGCGCGCCTCGTCGTCGGTCAGGACGATGCCGGAGGCGAAGCCCCACGCGCCGCGGTGGACGACGCGGACGGCGAAGCCGAGGTCCTCGGCGTCGCTCGCGGTCTGCAGGACGCCGTCGCGTGCGCCGAGGTACTGGTAGCGGTTGCGCTCGAACCGGAAGTCCGCGTGGCTGGCCCCGAGCTCCTGGGCCCGGGCGAGGGCCACCTCGCCGAGCCGGCGGTGCGGCAGGTCGCTGAAGGTCGGGTCGAGCCCGGGCGCACTCATGGGGACGAACCTAGCCGAGCCGCGCGTGGACGATCGGCAGCGACTCCGCTGTCGTGGGTCAGGCGAGGGAGAGCGAGGTGTGGCTGCCGGTGCGACCGCGGTGGACCCGCAGCTGGGTGGGGATGCGCGTCTGCAGCTCGGGCACGTGGCTCACCACGCCCACCACGCGGCCGCCGTCGCGCAGCGTGTCGAGGGTGTCCATCACGTCCTCGAGGGTCTCGGCGTCGAGCGAGCCGAAGCCCTCGTCGACGAAGAGCGTGTCGAGGTCGGCGCCGCCCGCCTCCTGGGTGATGACGTCGGCGAGGCCGAGCGCCAGCGCGAGCGAGACCACGAACGTCTCGCCGCCCGAGAGCGTCGCCGGATCGCGGCTGTCGCCGGTCCAGTCGTCGCGGACGAGCAGGCTGAGGCCCCCGCGCGTCTCACCCGCGCCGCGCTGTCCGGTGTGGACGAGGGAGTAGCGCCGGTCGCTCATCGTGGAGAGACGCAGATTGGCGGCCTCGACGACCTGCCCGAGGCGGTGGGCCAGGACGTAGGCGGACAGACGCATCTGGTGGCGGTTGTCGGGGTGCTTGCCCTCGACCAGCGCCGCGAGGTCGGCGACCAGGTCGAGGTCGGAGCGGACCGGTGCCCACGCGGCGAGGGCGCTGCGGACCTCACCGGCGAGGCCGCCCAAGCGGCGCACGCGCTCGCGCAGGGCCAGGTCACGGTGGCGCGCCGCCGCTGCCGCCTCCGTGGCGCGCCGGTGGGCGTCGGCGAGCACCTCGAGGTCGGGCGCCGGCGCGGCGGCAGCCCGGACGAGGTCGTCGTCGCCGAGCAGCTCCCCGGTGCGCGCGAGCTCGCGCTCGTGCCGCTCGATCGTCGCGAGGAGGGCGGCGAGGTCGGTCTCGGAGAGCCAGGCGGCCGCTGCCTCGGTCGAAGAGGCGAACCCCGCGCCGGCAGCCGCCCGATCCGCGGCCTGCTGGGTGCTCTCGGCCGTGGTGCGTGCGCGTCGGAGGTCGGCGGTCGTGTCGGTGCAGCGTCGGGCGAGGTCCTCGACCTGCTGGTGGTGCGCGGTCAGCGCGTCGAGGTCGGCGCCGTCGGGCAGGACTGCGCGGACCTGCTCGGCCAACGCCTCGAGGCGCGCGTCGAGCACAGCGGTCTCGGTGTCGAGCTGCGCCGCGGACGAGGTGAGTGCTTCACGCTGGCGCGCGAGGTCGTCGCGCTCGAGGAGGAGGGCGTCGTGCCGAGCGACCAGGGGCGCGACGGTGGCCGCAGCGGCCCGCGCCGCGGCGGCGCGCGTCAGCACGTCGGCCTCCGCGGCGACGAGCCGGTCGATCGTGTCCCCGGCCTCGGCGCGGGCGGTGGCGAGGCGGGTCTCGAGCCCCCGCACCTGCTGGGCGTGGGCCTCCACGACTACTTCGAGGTCGTCCACCTCGCGACGGGCGTCACGCTCGGTCGCCTCGTCGGGGGCGCCTGACGCGGGGGCGGCGGGGGATGGGTGGTCCGCCGAGCCGCACACGGGGCAGCACGCACCCACGGCGAGCTTGCGCGCGATCTCGGCGGCCATGCCGTCGAGCCGCTGCTCGCGGATCTCGACGAGGGCCTCGCGGGCGAGGAGCCGCGTCTGCGTCGCCGCCGCGAGGTCGAGCTGGGCGGCCGTGAGCTCGGTGGCGAGCCCCTCGGCCGACCGGGCGGCCAGCACCCGGGACCGGACGATCTCGAGCTCGCGGTCGAGGGTCGCGACCTCCGCGCCCGCGTCGCGGGCGGCGGCGAGACGGGGCTCGAGGTCGGCCAGGGACTGCGGCACCTCCTGCTCGCGGACCGCCAGGCGGTCGAGCTCCGCCGCGACCCCGTGGCGGGCGGCAGTCGTGCGGTCGAGCCGGGTCTGGAGCTCGGCGGCCTGTCGGCGGAGCGGACGCACGCGTGCGAGGTCGTCGAGGACGCGCGTCGCCACACGGTGGTGCTCGGCCACGGCGGCATCGTCGGTCGTCGGCGCGCCCACCAGCTCGGCGAGCTCGGTGAGGGCCGCGTGGTGGCGCCGCTCGATCTCGTCGGCTGCGGTGCTCGATGCGAGGGCGAGGTCGTGGAGGGAACGCGCTGCGGCGGCGCGCTGCGCCCGATCGGCGCGTCGGACCCGGTCGTCGTGCTCGGGGCCGGCGGCATCCAGCGCGTCCCGGTCGCGCCGGGCTGCGTCGTGGGTGGCCTGGAGCGCGGCGAGCTCGACGCCCGCGGACTCGGCGACGGCTGCAGCGGTCTCGGCCGCCGCGAGCGTCTCCGTCAGGGTCGCCTGGACGGCCGAGGCCGACGCGGCGGCCTCACCCAGCCCGGTGGCCCAGCCGTCGAGGACGGCGGGGTCGGCCTGCCAGTCCTCGGGGGCCAGGTCGTCGCCGACCTCGCTCACGCGGCTGACCAGGTCGGCGACCGTGCTGCGGTGGGTCTCGGAGTCGCGTCGCAGGGCGACGCGGCGGTCGCGCAGCCAGCGCTCGGTGCGGTCGAAGCGACCGGTCTGGAAGACCTGCTGGAGCAGCGCGTGCCGCTCCTCCGACCGCGCACGCAGGAACGCCTGGAACCGGCCCTGGGGGAGCATCGCGACCTGGCAGAACTGCGGCAGCGTCATGCCGACCAGCCGGGTGACGAGGTGGCCGGTCTCGTCGAGGCGGGTGCTGAGGGGGTGCCAGAGGTGCTGGCCGTCGTCGGCCGGGCGGCGCTCGGCGATGACGACGCGTGCCTGCTCGGTGGTGGTGCCGGTGCCGCGCTTCTTGGGTCGGGTCCACGCGGGCGAGCGGTCGATGCGGAACCGTCGCCCGGACAGCGTCGCCTCCAGGACGACGCGGGGCGCGACGTCGTCAGCGGCGTGGTCGGAGCGCAGCCGCTTGGCCGCGGAGCGGTCGCCCGGGACGTCGCCGTAGAGCGCGAAGCAGACCGCGTCGAGGATGCTGGACTTGCCGGCCCCGGTGGGGCCGCTGAGCAGGAAGAGGCCGGCATCGGACAGCGCGTCGAAGTCGATCGACACGGGGTCGGCGAACGGGCCGAAGCCGACGACGCGGAGGTGGTGGAGCCTCACCTGGCACCGCCCGTCGCGCGGTTGGGGGAACCGACGAGGACGTCCTGGTCGGGGTCGTGGCAGCAGGCGTCGATGGCCTCGCGCAGGAGCGTGGACTCCTGCGGTGTGGCCGTCGATCCCCGGACGTGGCGCACGAAGTCGATCGCGATCGCGTGGTCGCTGGTGCCCGCTGCCGGCCGCGGCGGGGTGCGGACGTCGGGGGCGGGCGCCGGGAACTGCAGGACGAGCGTGTGCGGGAAGCGGCGTCGCAGCAGCTCCATCGCGCGCAACGGGCGCCGCTCGTCGGTGAGGGTGGCCTGCACCCAGTCGCCCTCGTGCGCGGCGAGCGCGGGGTCGCCCAGCAGCTGCTCCAGCGTGCCGGAGAGCCGGGCCAGCCTGCGCGGCACCGGCGCGTCGATCCAGGTCGCCGACGCGAACCCGGCGGCGTCGAGGTCCACGAGCCACGAGCCCTTGACCTGGTCGGCCTCGGAGAAGGAGTAGGCCAGCGGGGAGCCGGAGTAGCGCAGTCGCTCGTCGAGGACGTGGGGGCCGTGCAGGTGGCCGAGCGCGGTGTAGTCGATGCCGTCGAACACGCTGGTCGCGACCCGGGAGACGCCGCCCACGCTGATGTCGCGCTCGGACTCCGACGGTGTCGCCCCCGCCACGAAGGCGTGGGCGAGGACCACGCTGCGAGTGGTGGTGGGGCGTGCGGCGAGGTCGGCTCGGACCCGGGTCATCGCCTCCGACAGGGCGGCCTCGTGGCTGCGGCGGGCCAGGCCCCAGGGCTCGAGCAGCGCCGAGGGGTCGAGGTAGGGGAGCGCATGGATCGCGACGTCGCCGTGCCGGTCGGCGAGCACGACGGGGGTGCCGACCGAGGACGCGTCGGTGCGGACGAAGACACCGGCGGCGTCCATCAGCCGCGAGCCGAAGCCCAGGCGCCGGGCGCTGTCGTGGTTGCCGCTGCTGACGACGACCCGGGCGCGGGAGGCGGCGAGCCGTGCGAACGTGTCGTCGGCCAGCGCGACCGCGTCGACGTGGGGGAGGGCCCGGTCGTAGACGTCGCCCGAGACCACGACGACGTCGACCCCCTCCTGCGCGACGACCTCGAGGAGGTGGTCGACGAACGCACCCTGGTGGCCCAGGAGGTCCTCGCGGTGGAAGGACCTCCCCAGGTGCCAGTCGGAGGTGTGGAGGATGCGCACGTGACGAACGTTAGATCGCGGCACCGACAGGGCGGGTCCACCACGCCGCCCGGGTCCGGTCAGTAGCGCACGGTGCGCCCTGCGGAGGTGAAGCCCCACAGGTCGATGCCCGCCTCGGCGGCCAGCCGGGCGGCCAGGCTCGTCGGTGCCCCGACCGCCACGATCGAGCCGATGCCGACGGCCGCGGCCTTCTGCACGAGCTCGAACCCGACGCGTCCGCTGAGCACCAGGCACGCGGCGGCGGGCGGCTCACCGGCGAGCACCCGCGCGCCGACGACCTTGTCGACGGCGTTGTGCCGCCCGACGTCCTCGCGGACGACCGACAGCGTGCCGTCGGCGTCGGCCAGCCCGGCCGCGTGCACGCCGCCGGTGCGCGCGAAGAGCGTCTGGCGATCGCGCAGCGCCTCCGGCAGGCGTCGTACGACGGACGCGTCGGGGCGCGGACCCGACCACGGACGTGCCGTCCGGGTGGCCAGCGCCTCCATCACGCTGTCCTTGCCGCACACCCCGCAGGCCGACGACCCTGTCGACGAGGCCTCGTGCCGGTGGGGGAGCACGGTCGTGCCGGCGACGGCGACGGTGACGACGTTGAACTCCTGCTCGGGAGCGAGGTCCGCATCGGTGCAGTAGGCGACCTGGGCGATCGCGGCAGGCGCGGCCAGGCCCTCGTTGACCAGCCAGCCGGCGGCGAGCTCGAAGTCGTGCCCGGGCGTGCGCATCGTCACCCAGGCCCGCTGCGGTGCGAGCGACCCGGCGCGCACCCGGATCTCGAGCGGCTCCTCGGTGATGAGCCGGTCCTCGCGGCGCACCTCGGAGCCGTCGCCGTGCTCCACCACTCGCGTCCGGACCGAGGGCCCGGGACGTCGCACTCGCTCGGTCGTCACGCCTCGACACTAGCCCGCGACCGGCTCCGGCTGGTGGCCGAGATCACCCCTTCGAGGATGCCCGGGCGGATGCTACTGGTCCGTAGGATGTAAGAGCCGCAACGGAGCGGTTAGTTCTTACACCAGCTTGCTCACCACGGGAGGGCCGGATGCCCTCGGAAGGACAGATCTCCATGAACCCGCAGCTGCACCTGGCTCTCAGCCTCGTCGACTCGCGAGCGCGCTCCGCCCAGGATCGCGCCCTCCTGCGCCACGTGGAGATCGCCCGCCGTGAGGAGCGCCGTGCCCGGCGCGCCGCGCGTCGTACCATCCGCTGACCCCCCTCAGCAGGACGTTCGCGGAGACCCCACCGTCGGGACCGAGCACCCTGTCGGAGCCTGCGCTCTGGCAGGGTGTTCGTCATGACGGACGACACGCTGCGCAGCGTCGAGCTCACCCGCATCGGGCCGACCCGGTTCAAGGCGACCAACGCCCGGGGCGGTGAGACCTTCTTCGGGACCGGGGGAGAGGACCCCGACTTCACGCCGGTCGAGCTCCTGCTGGCTGCCATCGCCGGGTGCAGCGCGCTCGACGTCGAGGCGATCACCCACAAGCGCACCTCCAGCACGACCTTCGACGTCCACGCCGAGGGGCACAAGGTGCGGGACGCGGACGGCAACCACCTCACCGGGCTCCGGCTGTCCTTCGACGTCGACTTCCCCGAGGGCCCGGACGGTGACGCCGCACGCGACCGCGTGCAGGCGGCGATCGAGATGTCGCGCGACCGGCTCTGCACGGTCTCGCGGACCGTGCAGCTCGGCGCCGGGATCACCTACGAGACGGTCAGCCGCTGACCCGGGTGCACGGCATCAGGATGAGCGTGCGCGGCTCGGCCACCGCGGGCTCGTCCAGGTAGCTCTCCCAGGGCGCGTCGGTGGCGACGTAGCCGTGCTCCTCCAACCACGTCGACGCCTCGCTCCACGCCTCGCCGAGGGTGTCGTGGGGCCCCGTGTGCACCAGCCGCGCCGCCCGGCACGCCGGGAGGCTGGACGGTTCGACCTCGGAGGCTGCCACGAGCGGTGCGTCGACCGGGAAGCCGGCCTCGAGGTCCCAGCCCGACGCGTCCATCGTGCGGTAGCGGGCGAACGGGGGACCGGCGAGTCGGCGACCCTGGTCGGCGGCTGCGCGGGCGACGGCCTCGAAGGCGCGGCCGAGGACGCCGGAGATGCTGTCCGGTGACGCCGGGCCCCTCACGACGGCCGTCGGCTGCTCCGCCAGGTCCACCACGGTGATCTCGTGCTCCATGGCACCGACCCTGCGCGACCCGGGTGGCGGGCGGGAGGGCCCAAGGTCCCACCCGCCCGAGGATCGCCGACCGGGACCCTCCCGCCCTGCGGGCCTCGCGGGCGAGCGGACCGATCAGCCGATCGTGACGCTCTCGATCGTGACGTCCTTGTTGGGCGCGCCGCCGCCGGCCGGGTGGGCGTTGTCGTTGCCCTCGGCCGCGATCGCGTCGATGGTCTCGAGGCCGGTCTCGTCGATGGTGCCGAAGACGGTGTAGTTGGGGGCGAACTGCGAGTCGCGGAACACCAGGAAGAACTGCGAGCCGTTGGTGTCGGGCCCGGCGTTGGCCATCGCCAGGGTGCCGGCCGGGTAGGTCTCGTCGCCGCTCAGCTCGTCGGCGAAGGAGTAGCCGGCGCCGCCGGAGCCGGTGCCGGTCGGGTCGCCGCACTGCAGGATGCCGAAGCCCTCCTGGTCACCGATGCGCGGGCACGGGGTGTCGTCGTAGAAGCCCTGCTCGGCCAGGGACACGAAGGAGTTCACCGTGCACGGCGCGGTGGCCGCGTCGAGGGTGAGGCCGATGTCGCCGAAGTTGGTGGTGATCGTCGCCGGCACCGTGCCCTCCGACGGGGCCTCGGCGTCCGGGGCCTCCACCTCGCGCGCCGGCTCCTGGCCGTCCTCGGGGTACTCGCACGTGGTGGTCTCGCCCGAGGCCTCCGACGACTCGCCCGACGACTCGCTGGACGTCTCGGACGAGGGGTCGGACGCGGTGTCCGACCCGTCCGCTTCGTTGCCGCAGGCGGACAGGGCGAGGACGGACAGGCAGGCGGCCACAGTGGCCAGTCGCTTCAGCATGCCGGTGATGGTAGCCAGCGCCCCTCCAGGTCCCGGCGTCACATCTCCTCGTGGGTGTCGGGGTCGCCGCCGAAGAGCCGCCCGTCGGGCTCGGCGAGCGCGGAGATCGCGGCCACCTGCTCGTCGCTGAGCTCGAAGCCGAAGACGTCGAGGTTCTGGGCCTGGCGGACGGGGTCGGCCGACTTGGGGATGGGGAGCGAGCCGAGCTGGACGTGCCAGCGCAGGATGACCTGGCCGGGGGAGACGCCGTGTGCTTCGGCGGCCGCGCGGACGGCGTCCTCCTCCAGCGGCGCCCGCCGCTTCCCCATCGGGCTCCACGCCTCGGTGCGGATGCCGAGCCGCTCGTGCACCTCGCGCATGTGCTCCTGCGGGAAGCGCGGGTGCAGCTCGACCTGGTTGACCGCCGGCGTGACGCCGGTGTCGTCGATGATGCGGACGAGGTGCTCCTCGGTGAAGTTGGAGACGCCGATGGACCGCACCAGGCCGTCCTTCTGCAGCTGCACGAGTGCCCGCCACGCCTCGACGTACGTGCCCTGGCTCGGGTTGGGCCAGTGGATGAGGTGCAGGTCGGTGCGCTCGAGCCCGAGGCGGTCCAGCGACTCGCGCACGGACCGGATCGCGTCGTCGTACGCGTGGTGGCGGCCCGGGATCTTGCTGGCGACGACCAGCTCGTCGCGCGGCACCCCTGAGCGCCGGATCGCCTCGCCGACCTCGACCTCGTTGTCGTAGTTCACCGCGGTGTCGACCAACCGGTAGCCGGCCTCGATGGCGGTGCGGATCGCCTCGGTGCCGTCGTCCCCGCGCAGGGGGTAGGTGCCGAAGCCGATCGCGGGGATGCTCGTGCCGTCGTTGAGGTCGTACGTCGGGATGTGGGCCATGCCCTCACGGTAGGCGCACCCGGGTCAGGGCGCGCCGCGCGGCTCCTCGTGGGCAGGTCCGTCGCTGAGCTCGTCGACGACGAGCAGGTCGTGGCGGACCTGCCCCGCGCGGAACGAGGCCCGGGCGACCATGTGGCTCGACACCACGCTGGTGGCCATCTGCAGCAGCACGACGAGCGCGAGCATGCCGACGACGCCTGGGTCGCGCAGGCGGAGGGCGACCCCGGTCATCACCAGCACCGTGCCCAGGACCTGCGGCTTGGTGGCGGCGTGCATCCGGGTCAGCAGGTCGGGCAGGCGGACGACGCCGATGGCGGCGATGAGCGCGAGCAGCGCGCCGAGGAGGATGCACACGGCGGCGGCGAGGTCGGCGACCTGGGTCCAGCTCATCGCGCACCGCCCGTGCCCGGGTCGTCGCGATCGGCAGCCTCGAGGTCGTCGCTGCGGCTGGCGTAGCGGGCGACGCTGACCGCGCCGACCATGCCGCAGCCCGCGAGCACCACCAGCATCGGCAGCGCGTAGGTCGCGCCGGAGTGGGCGACGTACAGGCCCGTCGCGCAGACCGTCACCGCCACGAGGACGTCGAGCGCGACGCTCCGGTCGAGGATCGTCGGTCCGATGGTGAGGCGCACGAGCAGGAGCGCGGCGGCTGCTGTGAGCAGCGCGGCGCCGACGACGAGCACGAGGGTCATGGGCGCTCCCGGTCGGTCGGTCGGGGCGGGAGCGCGCGGAGCAGGCGCTGCTCGAGGTCCAGCGCGGTGCGGCGGAACTCGTCGGCGGCCTCCGCGTCCGGTACGTCGATGACGTGGAGGTAGAGCGTGTGGGTGGACCGGCGGGCCTCGACGACGACCGACCCCGGGATCAGCGACAGCATCGAGGCCACCAGGGTCATCAGGAAGTCGGACTTCGTCTCGAGGTCGACCGCGACCACGGCGTTGCGCACCGGGCGCCGTCTCAGGACGACGCCCGCGACCTGGATGCTGGCGCGCACCACGTCGAGCAGGAAGTGCGCGACGACGCCGAGCAGCGGAAGGGGGCGGACGGACGACCCGAGGTCGACCGGCGGCAGCGGGAAGGTCAGGCAGACCAGCACGGCCACCAGCACGCCCCCGACGACGAGCAGCGGCGTGACGGCGCCCCACAGGGCCAGCCAGACCAGCAGCAGCCAGACGACCGCGAGCGGCTGGACGGCGCGATGCCGGGCGGGCCGCGTGGACCCGTCGCGGCGGGTGCGCATCACCGGGCTCACGGGTGCTCCTCGGTGAGGACGGAGGAGAGGTAGGGGGTGCGCTCGTGCAGGTCCTCTGCGGCCCGGTCACCCAGCGCGTAGAGCGGCCCGGCGACGACGGACAGGAGCACGCTGGCCGCGACGAGGGCGCCGGCGGGCAGCAGCATGCCGAGGGGGGAGTGGCGGGTGTCCTCCCCGGCCTCGATCAGGGTGTGGAAGTCGCGATCGGGCTCGTCGTCGTCGCCCAGCCGGCGGGCCTCCTCGATGTCGTTGCGCGACACGGTGCCCGCGGCGGTGTGGACGTGCCCGCGGTGCTGCTGGACCGCGCCGGTGTCGTGGCCCGGCACCGGGTCGGCCGCGGCCCCGCCGATCGCCTCGAGCGCCTCGTGGGCCTCGCGCGGGGTGCGCCAGAACGCGACCGCCCACGTCTTGGCGACGGCGTACAGGGTGAGCAGGCTCGTGGCGGCGCCGGCGCCGACGAGGGTCCAGGCAAGCGGGCTGCCGTCGAGCTGCGCCGCCTGGAACAGCCCGACCTTGCCGATGAAGCCGGAGAACGGCGGGATGCCGGCGAGGTTCATCGCCGGCACGAAGAACAGCACGGCCAGCACCGGGGCGATCCGGGCGAGCCCGCCGATGCGCATGAGCGCCGTGCTGCCGGCGCGTCGCTCGACGAGGCCGAGGACCAGGAAGAGCGCGGTCTGGATGGTGATGTGGTGGACGACGTAGAACGTCGTGCCCGCGGTGCCCGTGCGGCTGTCGAGCGCGATGCCGAGGATGAGGTAGCCGATGTGGCTGACCAGGGTGAAGGACAGCATGCGCTTGATGTCGGACTGGGCGATGGCGCCGAGGATGCCGATGATCATCGTGAGCAGGGCGGCCCACAGCAGCAGGTCGGTGAGCGGGCTGTCGGGGAACAGCAGGGTCTGCATCCGCAGGATGGCGTAGACGCCGACCTTGGTGAGCAGGCCGGCGAAGACCGCCGTCACGGGCGCGGGTGCGGTGGGGTAGCTGTCCGGGAGCCAGAGCGACAGCGGGAAGACGGCCGCCTTGATGGCGAACGTCGTCAGCAGGAGGAGCTGGATCATGAGCGACACGTGGTCGGGCAGCTCCGCGAGCCGCTGCGCCAGGTGGGCGAGGGTGAGCGTCCCGGTGGCGGCGTACGTCACCGCCAGGCTGATGAGGAAGAGGGTCGAGGACAGCAGGTTGACCAGCACGTAGATGGTGCCGGCACGCACCCGGGCGGCCGTCCCCCCGAGTGTCAGCAGGACGTAGCTGGCGAACAGCAGCATCTCGAAGCTGACGAACAGGTTGAACAGGTCGCCGGCGAGGAACGCGTTGGCGACGCCGGCCACCAGCACGAGGAAGGTCGGGTGGTAGACCGAGATCGGGGCACCCTCCTCGTCCTCGGTCATGCCCTGTCCGACGGAGTAGGCGAGGACCGCCAGGGTCACGATGGCGCTGACGAGCAGCATGAGAGCCGCGAGCCGGTCGGCGACCAGGACGATGCCGAGGGTCTCCGGCCACGACCCGATCCACACGGTCTGCGGGCCGTGGCGGTCCGCCTGCACCAGGAGCACCGCGGCCACGGCGACGACGGAGCCGAGCACGGCGAGGCTGAGCCACCGCTGGATGCGCGGGTGGTGCAGCAGCGCCAGCGACGCGCCTGCGCCGAGGATCGGCAGGAGCACGGGGAGGGGCACGAGGGAGTTCACGTCGTCCTCCCCTCGATCCCGGCGGCGTCGGCGGCGAGCGGGTCGTCGTCGGGGCCCTGGCCGGGGTCGCCGCTGGAGTCGTCGCCGGGGTAGTCCGACGTCGTCGCGTCGTAGGCCTCGGAGGTCACGTCGCGGAGGGCGAGCCGGCGGATGGTGTCGTCCTCGATGTCGTCCTGCACGTCGTCGTGACCGTTGAGCTGCCAGCTGCGGTAGGCCATGGCCAGCACGAACGCCGTGGTGGCGAGCGTGATGACGATGGCGGTCAGCACCATCGCCTGGGGGAGGGGGTCGGTGAGGCCGGTCGTGTCGCCGCCCTTCGACACGATCGGGGCGCGTCCGGCGGGCCCGCCAGCGACCATGAAGGACAGGCTGACGCCGTTGCCGATCATCACGATCCCGACCAGCACGCGCGACAGGCTGCGCTCGAGCACCAGGTAGACGCCGCAGCCGAGGAGGGACGCGGCGACGAGGACGAGGGTGAGGTTGACGCTCATGCTGCCTCCACCTCGGTGACGGCCTCGCGCCTGGCGCGCTGGATGTCGCGGTCGATGTGCGAGCCGAGGGCGCGCAGCAGGTCGAGCACGAGACCGACGACGACGAGGTAGACGCCGATGTCGAAGAGCACCGACGAGACCAGGTGCAGGTCGCCGAGCAGCGGCAGGTGCACGTCGATGACCGCCGACTGCAGCACCACGCCTCCGAAGGCCATCGGCAGGAGGGCCGCCAGCGCCGCGACGGCGAGGCCGGCCCCGATGAGGCGTCCGGCGTCGACGGGTGCGGCCTCGTCGAGCTCGTAGCGACCGCCGGCGAGGTAGCGCACGACGAGGGCCAGGCCGGTGGTCATGCCGGCGGCGAAGCCGCCGCCGGGCTCGTTGTGGCCCACGAGGAGCAGGTAGATCGAGATGACGACCAGCGTGTGGAAGAGCAGTCTGACGATGACCTCGAAGATGATCGAGCGCTTGTCGGGCGGCAGCGTGCGTGAGCCGGGGAGCCAGGCGCGTCGACCGGGCGCGGTGGCGACCTTCTTCACGCCGGCCGGGTAGGGGATGTCGTGGACGCGGCGGATGTCGGCGCCGCGGGCGTTGACGTACACCAGGCTGGCCACGCCCGTGGCCGCGGCGACCAGCACGGCGAGCTCGCCGAGCGTGTCCCAGGCGCGGGTGTCGACGAGGATGACGTTGACGATGTTGCCGCCGCCGCCGAACTCCAGAGCCTGCTCCGGCAGTGCCAGCGAGACCGGGTCGGCGGTGCGTGCGGCACCGGCCACGAGCAGGAAGCCGGCGGTGACGACCGCGACAGCGACGCCGAGCGCGACGCGCAGGTAGCGCTGGCGGCTCAGCGGCCGGTCGGTGAAGTACTCCGGGAGCCGACGCAGGGCCAGGACGAAGACCACGACGGTGAGCGTCTCCACCAGCGCCTGGGTCAGCGCGAGGTCGGGCGCACCCTGCAGGACGAAGAGGAAGGCCGTGCCGTAGCCGGTGACGCCGACCAGCAGGACGGCGCGGATGCGGCGCCGCGACCGGGCGGTCAGCACCGCCGACGCGACGATGACGACGCCGACGACGGCCTGGGCCGGGTTGTCCCACGCCGTCACCCGGAGGTCGTCGAGGTTCCCGACGAGGGTCGATCCCGGCAGCAGGACGAGGACGACCAGGATGATGGCGAGGTACGCCGCGGCCGAGCCGCGCTGCACGACACCGGTCACCTCCACCGCCGTGCGGTCCAGCAGGCGCATGCCGCCGCGATAGGCGCGTTCCAGGCTCCAGTCGTGGCCCAGCGCCGCCTGGGCGCGGGCGACGGGTTCCCGGGCGACGAACATCACCGCGGCCGCAGCGAGCGTGACGAGCGTGAGGGCCAGGGGGAGTCCCGGGCCGTGCCACAACGTCAGCTCCGGCTCGTGGGCACCGGCCGGGAACGCCTCGGCCTGGCGGCCGAGCACGGTCGTCAACGGTGCGCCGAGCAGGCCGAGCACGAGGGACAGCGCGGCGAGGACGACGGGTGCTGCGACGAACGCGGGCGAGGGGGAGTGGACCGCCACCGGTGCCTCGACCTCGCGGGTGCCGAAGGCCCCCCAGACGAAGCGTGCGGAGTAGGCGGCGGTGAGGATCGAGCCGACGACCACGCCGGTGACCAGCAGCCACCCGGTCGTCGTACCGATCCCGGTGCCGTCACCCTCGCGGGCGATGTCGACGAGCGCGACGAGCACGCTCTCCTTGGCCACGTAGCCGAGCAGCGGGGGGAGGCCTGCCATCGACGCGGCGGCGAGCGTCGCGGTCACGGCGAGGACGGGGAGCCGGCGGGCGAGCCCGGTCAGCTCGCGCAGGTCGCGGGTGCCGGTGCTGTGGTCGATGATGCCGACGACCAGGAAGAGGGTCGCCTTGAACAGGGCGTGGGCGACGAGCAGGGCGAGGCCGGCGATCATCGCACTGCGGGTGCCGACACCGAGGACGAGCACGAGGAAGCCGAGCTGGCTGACGGTGCCGTAGGCCAGCAGCAGCTTGAGGTCGTGCTGGCGGAGCGCGCGTACGCCGCCGAGGACCATCGTGGTGAGGCCGAGCACCAGGAGCACCGTGCGCCAGCCCGCGACGCCGGCGAACGCCGGGGCGAGCAGTGCGACGAGGTAGACACCTGCCTTGACCATCGACGCTGCGTGGAGATAGGCGCTGACGGGCGTCGGCGCCGCCATGGCCGACGGCAGCCAGAAGTGGAACGGGAGCAGGGCGGACTTGCTGACGGCACCCACCAGCAGGAGGTGGACCCCGACCGTCACGGCGGTTCCACCGGGCGGGTCGGCCAGGATCTCGGTGATCCGGAACGTCCCGGCGGCGCGGCCGACGACGATGGCGCCGACGAGGAGGACCAGGCCGCCGAAGGTGGTCACGACCAGCGCCTGGATGGCGGCGCGCCGGCTGGCCCGCCGCTCGGAGTCGTGGCCGATCAGCAGGAAGGAGAAGACCGTCGTCAGCTCCCAGAAGACGTAGAGCAGCAGCAGGTCGTCAGCCAGGACCAGGCCGAGCATCGAGGCGATGAAGGCGACGAGCACGCCGCCGAAGCGGGGCACGCCCGGCTCGTCGTCGCCGAAGTACGACGCGCAGTAGCCCAGGACGAGCGTGCCGATGCCCAGCACGATGAGCGCCATCACCCACTGGAGGGTTCCCATGGCGAGGGCCAGGTCGAGACCGAGGCTGCCGACCCACGGGCGGACCTCGACCAAGGTCTCGCCGTCGCGGACGACGACGCCCTGGGCGGCGACCCACACCGTGCCGGCGAGCGGCACCAGCGCGATCGCCAGGAACGCACGCCGGCCGGCGCGCAGCAGCAGCCACGGGGACATCACCGCCGCCGCGAACAGCGCTGCGATCAGCATCAGCACAGGCGGTGGTCCTCGTCGTCGATCTGGCGTTGCGGCAAACCTATCGAGAGCCCGCACGGGAAAGATGGGGGACGGACCCCATCTGTGCGGATCACACCGGTGTAGTCCTCGGATCCAGACTATCTGACATAATGTCGGTTATCGGCGGAATCTGGACGGGAGGCGGCGCGTCAACGCCATGTCGACAACGCCGACGCGACCTCGCCGAGCTCGGGCGCGCCGCCCGCCACGCTGACGACGAGCTCGTAGGCGTCGTCGTCCGGTGCGTCGAGTTCCACGTCGTTCAGCGCGTAGAAGACGACGACGGCGAGCCACCCCAGGCGCTTGTTGCCATCGACGAGCGCGTGGTTTCCCACGAGCGACTCCAGCAGCGCCGCTGCCTTCTCGTCGAGCGTCGGATAGGCATCTCGCTCCCACAGGGACGTCGTCGGTCGGTGGGCGGCTGACTCGAGCAGCCCCAGGTCGCGCACCGGGCCGATCCCGAGGTCGTCGACCAACGTGAGCAGGTCTTCGAGTGTCAGGTAGGTGGTCATTCGCCCAGGCGACGCAGGACGTCTGCGTACCTGCTCCGGGCCTTGATGGACGCCTCCCGGACGGCAGCCTCGTGACCGCGCCGGGACGCCGCCTCGTGGATGGCTCGGATCGTCGCCTCCTGCCTGCTCACGCCCTCGCTCTCCGCGAGCTGCGCCAGCACGCGCTCGTCGTCCGGGGTCAACCGCAGCGTCATGGCCATGCCTGAATGATACCGCTCTGGTATCAGCCGGGCACGTGCTCAGGCGAACTTCCCGTACTTCTTGTGCATCGCCTGCCTCGAGACGCCGAGCATCGTGCCGATCTCGGCCCAGGAGAAACCGTGGATGCGAGCGCGGCGCACCGCGACGGCCTCGGCAGCCGCGAGGTCGTGCTTGGCGCGGGCGATGCGCATGAGCTCCTCGAGCGGGCTCTCCTCGCTCGGTTCCTCGGCGTCGACAGCAGTCCTCATGCGTCAACCTTCGTTGACATAACGTCCGTTGTCAACCCTCGTTGACGGCGGACTGCTGCTTGGTCAGGTGCAGCAGCCACTGGGAGCCTCCGGTGTGAATCAGGGCGTAGCGACGTTCGCCCTCGCGGCCGTGCAGCGAGAACACCAGACGCCTGTCGTCACGGGAGTGCTCCTCCCAGGTGCCGGTGTCGGCGACGGACTTGTGCTCGTCCTCGAAGTCGACGTGGTCGAGGTCGTGGTCGTCCACCGCGATCGCGAGCCGGTCGTGGCGGGTGTCGGCCGGCAGCCCCTTGGGCACCGCCCAGCTGCGCAGCACGCCGTCCTCCTCGAGCCGCAGGTCGAAGTGCGGGCTGGGCCGACGGTGGTCGTGCAGGACGAACCTCGGCGCGCTCACCCGAGACGTCTGACCTGGTAGGTCCCGGTGGTCGACGCCACGACCTCGCCGGCAGCGTCGGTGAGCGTCGCTTCGAGCACGAACTCCCCCTTGCCGGTCGCCAGCGCGTCGGCCCGCACCCGTGCCACCTCGTCGTCCGGCAACGACGCCGAGGCGCGTACGACGCCGAGCGCGGGTCGTCGGAACCGGATGGTCGACTCCTTCACGAGCGGCACGAACCCGGCGAGCTCGCCGCCCTCGTCGAGATCGAAGGTGGCCAGGCTCAGCAGGCCGCCGAGCATCTCGGCCACGCTGAAGAGGGACCCGGCGTAGGTGACGCCGAAGTGGTTCACGTTGGGCTCCGGCGGCAGCTCGGCGGCGGCGAAGCCGGGACGGACCTCGACGACACGGATCCCCATGGCCTCCAGGATCGGGACCGATCCGACGGCCTGGACTGCCTCCACTCTCAACGTATAGGCCATCCGGGGGCTTGCCGCAAGACCCCGTGCAGCGCTCACACTGCACGGCGTGACGCAGCAGCACAGCTCCCGGGACAGCTTTCCGGACACCGCACCGTTCGCCCTTCCCGGCGCCCTCGCGGCCAAGGCCGACCCGGGTCTCATCGCCCGCGACCGCGAGCACTTCACCCGGATCGCGAACGGCCTGGAGCGTGCGGTGGCCGAGCTCGAGGAGCGCCTGGCGGAGACCAGGCGGACCCCGGTGCGGCACGGCACGGTCGCCCTCGAGCGCGACCAGGAGGTGCACCGGATCACCTCCCGGTTGCGGGCGCTGCGCCGCTACGACCTCGACCTCTGCCTCGGCCGCATCGTCCACCAGGACGTGGACGAGCCGACGTACGTCGGTCGCTTCGGCCTGGCCGACCCGGACGGACGCCGCCTGCTCGTCGACTGGCGCTCGCCCGCCGCCGAGCCGTTCTTCGCCGCCACCCACGCGCACCCGCAGGGACTGGTGAGCCGCCGGCGCTACCGCTGGGTGGGCGGGCGCATCGTCGACTACTGGGACGAGGCGTTCACCGAGGAGGGGCTCACCCGCACCGCGGCCCTCGACGACCAGTCCGCCTTCATCGCCACCCTCGGCGGCAGCCGTACGCCCCGGATGCGCGACGTGCTGGGCACCATCCAGGCCGACCAGGACGCCATCGTCCGGGCCGGGTCACGCGGCACGCTCGTGGTCGACGGTGGACCCGGCACCGGCAAGACCGTGGTCGCGCTGCACCGCACCGCCTACCTGCTCTACGCCGATCCGCGGTTGGGGCACCGGCGCGGCGGCGTGCTGTTCGTCGGCCCGCACGAGCCCTACCTCGCCTACGTCGGCGACGTGCTGCCGAGCCTCGGCGAGGAAGGTGTCCAGACGTGCACGGTCCGCGACCTCGTGCCCGAGGTGGCGCAGGGTCCGGAGCCGGACGACCGGGTGACGGCGCTGAAGGCCGACCTGCGGATGGTGGCGGCGATCGAGCCGGCCGTCGCCCTCTACGAGGAGCCGCCCACCGAGTCCTACCTGGTCGAGACCGCGTGGGGCGACGTGCCGATCACCGCGGCGGAGTGGACGGAGGCCTTCGGCTCCCCCGACCCGGGCACACCGCACAACCTCGCCCGCGACGACGTGTGGGACGAGGTCCTCACCATCCTCGTCGACAAGGCCGCGGACGCGTTCGAGGACCTCTCCCCCGTCGAGCTCCGCCGGGTCCTCGAGCGCCACTCCGGGCTGCGCGACACGTTCGACCGCTCCTGGCCGCTGGTCGAGCACACCGACCTCGTCGGCGACCTCTGGACCGTGCCGGCCTACCTGCGCCACTGCGCCCCGTGGCTCGGCCCCGACGACGTGCGCCTCCTGCGGCGCACCGACCCCGAGGCGTGGACGTACGCCGACCTCCCGCTCCTCGACGCGGCCCGGCTGCGGCTCGGCGACCCCGAGGCCTCGCGGCGCCGACGTCGTACGCAGGCGGCCGAGGCCCGCGAGCGCGCGCGGATGGGCGAGGTGATCGACGACCTGCGCACCACGGCGCGCGAGTCGGGCGCCGACGAGTTCGGCGACGGGCTGGTGTCGATGCTCGTCCACGACGACCTGCAGACCGTGCTGGTCGACGACGCAGCGCTCCCGACGTCGGACGTGGACCTGCTGGCCGGGCCGTTCGCGCACGTCGTCGTCGACGAGGCGCAGGAGCTCAGCGACGCCGAGTGGGCGATGCTGCTGCGGCGCTGCCCCTCGCGCAGCCTGACCGTCGTCGGCGACCGGGCGCAGGCACGGCACGGCTTCTCCGGGTCGTGGACCGAGCGGCTGGCGCGCGTCGGGCTGGAGGAGGTCACCGTCGCGCCGCTGACGGTCAACTACCGCACGCCCGCCGAGGTGATGGCCGAGGCCGAGCCGGTGATCCGCGCCGCGCTCCCGGAGGCCAACGTGCCCACGTCGGTCCGCGCGAGCGGGATCCCGGTGCTCCACGCCCCGGTCGCCGAGCGCGACACGATCATCGGCGACTGGTTGGCCGAGCACGCCGAGGGCACGGCGGTGGTCGTCGATCGTGGCGGTCATCGAGGCTCCTCCCCCGACCGGGCGTGGGGCGACCGCGTACGGCGGCTGGACCCCGAGCTGGTCAAGGGGCTCGAGTTCGACCTCGTCGTGCTCGTCGACCCCGATCACTTCGGCGACGGAGTGGCCGGCGCGGTCGACCGCTACGTCGCGATGACGCGGGCCACGCAGCGGCTCGTGGTGCTCACGACGTGAGGTCGGAGCGCCCGAGCGTGGCGCGGAGGGCAGTGATGTCGGAGGTGCCCACCCGGCAGCATCCCCCGACCAGCCGGGCGCCCGCCTCCACCCATGCGGCGACGTCGGCGGGGTCGAACGCCGATCGTCCCTCCCACGACCTCGTGACAGCGTTCCAGCCCTGCCCGGAGTTGGGGTAGACGACCGCGGGGCCGTGCGCGCCGGCCACCAGCACGGCGGCACCGGCGTCGGCGGGCGAGGTGCAGTTGACCCCGACGGCGACCACCTCGGCGACGTCGGCCGCCATCGCGAACGCCTCACCGATCGGCTCGCCGGCGCGGGTCATCCCGTCGGCGGCCGACAGCGACAGCCAGGCCGGTACGCCGCTGCCGTCGAGCTCGGCGAGCACCGCCTCGACCTCGGCCAGGCACGGGATCGTCTCCACCGCGAGGACGTCGGCGTGCTCACCGACGGTCGAGGCCAGGACGTCGAGCCGCGGGCGGTGGAACGCCCGCAGGCCGGCGACGTCGAGGTCGTAGTCGCCGCGGTACTCCGAGCCGTCGGCCAGCACCGCGCCGTAGGGTCCGACCGAGGCGGCCACCCAGCCGTCGGGGGCGACGTCGTCGCGTGCGGCAGCGGCCAGCCGGACGCTCCTGCGCAGCAGCCGCTCGACCTCGTCACGGTCGGCACCCTCGGCGCCGAAGCCCTCGAACGACACCTGGTAGGACGACGTGGTCGCGACCTCGGCGCCTGCCGCGAAGAACTCGCGGTGGGCCCGCTCGATCGCGGCCGGGTCGTCGCGCAGCAGTCGTGCCGACCACAGGTCGCTCGACAGGTCGTGGCCGTGCTCCTCCAGCAGGGTGGCGAGGCCGCCGTCGAGGACGACAGGACGTTCGGCGAAGCTCTCGCGCAGGTCGCGTGGACTCATGGCTCCATGCTCGCAGGTGCGAGCACACCCGTGCGGGCGGCGCCGTGGTTGGACGGGCTGGCAACGATCGGGGCGTGCCAGAGGGTCACACCATCCACCGCCTCGCCCGCCGCCACGCGCCGGTCTGCCGTGCCGCATCTGCGGGACCGCCGTCCAGGACACGCAGATCGCCGCTCGGCGGCTGTTCTGGTGCCCGGTCTGCCAGGCCTGACCCTCAACCGCTGACGTACGCCGCGAGGTGCTTGCCGGTCAGCGTGGGCTCCTTCGCCGCCACCATGGCGGCCGGCGGACCCTCGAAGACGACGGTGCCGCCGTCGTGGCCGGCGCCGGGACCGAGGTCGATGATCCAGTCGGCGTGCGCCATCACGGCCTGGTGGTGCTCGATGACGATGACCGACTTGCCCGCGTCGACGAGGCGGTCGAGCAGTCCGAGGAGGTTGGCCACGTCGGCGAGGTGGAGGCCGGTCGTGGGCTCGTCGAGGATGTAGACATCGCCCTTGTCCCCCATCTGCGTGGCGAGCTTGAGCCGCTGGCGCTCACCGCCGGACAGCGTGGTGAGCGGCTGGCCCAGCGACAGGTAGCCCAGACCGACGTCGACCAGCCGGTTCAGGATCTTCACCGCGGCAGGGATCTTCGCCTCGCCGTCGCTGAAGAGCGCCAGGGCGTCGACGACCGACATCTCGTGCACCTCGGCGATGTCCTTGCCGCCCAGCGTGTGCTCGAGGACCTCGGCCCTGAAGCGTCGGCCCTCGCACTCCTCGCACGGCGACTCCACCGTCGCCATCGGGCCGAGCTCGGTGAAGATCACCCCCGCGCCGTTGCACGTCGGGCAGGCGCCCTCGGAGTTGGAGCTGAAGAGTGCGGGCTTGACACCGTTGGCCTTGGCGAACGCCTTGCGGATCGGCTCGAGCAGCCCGGTGTAGGTCGCCGGGTTGCTGCGCCGGGAGCCCTTGATCGCGCCCTGGTCGATCACGATGACCTCGTCGCGCCCGGCCAGCGAGCCGTGGATGAGCGAGCTCTTGCCCGACCCGGCCACGCCGGTGACGACGGTGAGCAGCCCGAGCGGCACGTCGACGTCGACGTCGCGGAGGCTGTGGGTCGAGGCGCCGCGCACCTCCATCGCACCGGTCGCCTCGCGCACCGTCTCCTTGAGCCGCGCGCGGTCGTCGAGGTGCCTGCCGGTGATGGTGTCGCTCGTGCGGAGGCCGTCGACGTCGCCCTCGAAGCAGATGGTGCCGCCCGCGGCCCCGGCGGCCGGGCCGATGTCGACCACGTGGTCGGCGATGCCGATCGTCTCCGGCTTGTGCTCCACCACCAGCACGGTGTTGCCCTTGTCGCGCAGCTGGAGCAGGAGGTTGTTCATCCGCTCGATGTCGTGGGGGTGCAGCCCGATCGTGGGCTCGTCGAAGACGTAGGTCACGTCGGTGAGCGACGACCCGAGGTGGCGGATCATCTTGGTGCGCTGCGCCTCACCGCCGGACAGCGTGCCCGCCGATCGGTCGAGCGAGAGGTAGCCCAGGCCGATCTCGCTGAACGAGTCGAGCAGGTGCTGCAGGCCCTTGAGCAACGGCGCCACCGACGGCTCGTCGAGGTCGCGGACCCAGTCCGCGAGGTCGCTGATCTGCATCTCACACAGGTCGGCGATGGACTTGTCGGCGATCGTCGACTTTCGGGCCTCGGGCGTGAGCCGCGTGCCGTCGCAGTCGGGGCAGGTCTGGAAGGTGACGGCCCGTTCGACGAAGCGTCGGATGTGCGGCTGCATGGCCTCGGGGTCCTTGGACAGCATCGACTTCTGGATCTGGGGGATGATCCCGTTGAAGGTGAGGTTGACCCCCTCGACCTTGATCTTGGTCGGCTCGGCCCACAGCATCGTCTCGAGCTGCTTCTTGGTGAACGACCGGATCGGCTTGTCCATCGGCAGTCCCATGCCCTCGAACAACCGGCCGTACCACCCGTCCATCGAGTAGCCGGGCACCGTCAGCGCCCCCTCTGAGAGCGACTTGTCCTCGTCGTAGAGAGCGGTCCGGTCGATGTCGTTGACCTTGCCCATGCCCTCGCAGCGCGGGCACATGCCGCCGAGGTAGACCTCCTGCTTGGCGATCCGGCGCTCGGTGCGACCACCCTTCTCGGTCGTCATCATCCCGCTCGCCTTGCGGGTCGGGACGTTGAAGGAGTACGCCGTCGGCGGTCCGACATACGGGTCCCCGAGCCGGCTGAACAGGATCCGCAGCATCGCGTTGGCGTCGGTGGCCGTGCCGACCGTGGACCGCGGGTTGGCGCCCATGCGCTCCTGGTCGACGATGATCGCCGTCGTCAGGCCCTCGAGGTGGTCCACGTCGGGGCGGGACAGCGTGGGCATGAAGCCCTGCACGAACGCGCTGTAGGTCTCGTTGATCATCCGCTGCGACTCAGCCGCGATCGTCGCGAACACCAGCGAGCTCTTGCCGGAGCCGGACACCCCCGTGAAGACCGTCAGGCGGCGCTTGGGCAGCTCGACGCTGACGTTCTTGAGGTTGTTCTCCCGCGCGCCCTCGACGCGGATCAGTGCATGGTCGTCGGCCGGGTGTGTGGTGGTCACGTGTGCGTCTCCCCTGTCGTGGCGGGTGCAATCCTGCCAGTACGACGCCTCGCGCGCCCCTGTCGTGACCGGACTCCGCCCCTCGGGTGGGGTGCCGGGTTTGTCCACCATGCCAGTGTCGAGGCATGAGCACCCACGACGACCGGACCGCGCCCGTTGCCGAGATCATGCGGGAGACGGACATCGCCGTGCTGACCTACGTGTCGCTCGACGGCCGCCTGGTCTCCACGCCGATGGGCACCCAGGACTTCGAGGACCCGGGCACCACCTGGTTCCTCACCGAGCGCAGCAGCGACAAGGTGCGCGCGATCGAGGCCGACCCGCGGGTCAACGTGTCGTACTCCAGCAAGGCCGGCTGGGTCTCGCTAACCGGCACCGCCCACGTCAGCGACGACCGGGCCAAGCTCCGCGAGCTGTGGGACGCGTCCGCCGGCGCCTTCATGTCCGGGGGTCCCGACGACCCCGACAACGTGCTGCTGAGAATCGACGGCGACACCGCGGAGTACTGGGAGTCCCCGGGCAAGGTCGCCGTCGCCGTCCATATGGCCAAGGGGCTGCTCAGCGACGACAAGCCCGACCTCGGCGACAACGCCACCGTCCGGCTCTGAGCGGGTCTTCTCGTGCTCGTCGACGCCCACGGTCCCGCCACCGCCGACGAGGCGTGGCGCCGCTTCACCACGCCCGCGACCTGGTCGTCGTGGGCCCCGCTGATCCGTGACGTCGAGGCGACCGACGACGTGCTCGCCGTCGGCACCACCGGCCGGGTTCACGGCCCGGCAGGCGTGGCCGTGGACTTCGAGGTCACCGGGGTGGACCCCGCGCTGCGGTCGTGGACCTGGCGGGCCGGTCGCGGACCGGCCGCGGTGACCATGGACCACCACGTCCTGCCCGCGCCGGGCGGCGGCAGCCGCGCCCTGCTCCGCGTGCCTGCCCCGGCGGCCGCCGTGCTGCAGCCCTACCGCGTCCCTGCCGGCGCGGCGCTGCGGGGCCTGGTGCGCGAGCCCGGCGGCGAGGGCGCTCCGCAGGCGGTGGAGTCCTTCGACTTCGCGTTCGCGCCGACGTACGTCGCCCCGGCGCGCGCCTTCGGCATCACTCCCGCCACGACCACGGTCGAGGTGGGCCCGGACTGGCTGTTCGTCCGGTACGGGCCGTGGCGCCTGGTCACGCCCCGCTCCAACATCGTCTCGGCCGAGCTCACGGGTGGCTTCGCGTGGCACCGGACCGCCGGTCCCCCGCACCTGTCATTGACCGACCGGGGCGTCTCGTTCACGACGAACGGCGACCGCGCCCTCTGCCTGACCTTCCACGAGCCCGTCCCGGCGATCGACCCCACCGGGACGATCACCCACCCCGGCGCCACGCTCGCCGTCGCCGACCCGCGCCGGCTCGCCGCGTCGCTCGGCTTCGAGCTGGCCGCCTGACCCGGTCCTCGCAGCTAGGGTCGCTGGGCATGGACATGCTGCGGGGTGCTCAGATCGCCCAGGCCGGACTGACCGAGTGGCGCAAGCTCGCCCAGGGACTGCACGCGCGCTACGTCGTCGACGACTTCGGTGCCGCCGCCCGCTTCGTGACCGCGGTGGGCGAGGCGGGTGGTGCGATCGGCCACCACCCGCGGGTGGTCGTCGGTCGTGGGCACGTCGACCTCGAGCTCGTCACCGCCGACGCGATCTACCGCGACGTCGAGGACACCGAACACGTCGTGGAGTGGGTGACCCAGCAGGACGTCGACCTCGCCCGCCGGGTCACCGAGATCGCTGCGGAGCACGGCTTGGCCGCGGACCCGGCCTCCGTCAGCGAGATGGAGCTCGGCCTCGACGCGGCGGGCTCGGCCACCGTCGCTCCCGTGTGGGCGGCCCTCCTGACGGGCGATGCCGAGTCCCAGGGCCGGGGATCGCCCAGCGACGAGGTCCGCGACGCCACGGGTCGCGTCCCGAACCTGTGGTTCGACGACCTCGCCGCCGACGCCGTCCCGGGCCAGCGGTTCCACGTCGAGGTCTACGTGGCTCCCGAGGTCGCCCAGCAGCGGGTCGCCGCCGCCGTGGCCGCCGGCGGCGTGGTCGTCGACGACACCCACGCACCCGGGCTCACCGTGGTCGCCGACCAGGAGGGCAACCGCGGCATCATCTGCGCCGACACCTCCGCCCCGGCAGAGGGCTGACGCCTCACGGACGCGCGACCTCGAGCCCGAGCCACTCCCCCAGCGCGTCGAGCTCGGCGTGCACGCGCCGGCGCCGCGCCGCGGACCAGTCCCCGTCCTCGTGCACCGCGTCGACCACCAGCACGCCCGCCTCGCGGTCGGCCGTCGCGTCGACCTTGCCGATTAGCTCGTCGCCGTCGAGCACCGGCATCGCCCAGTAGCCCCACTGCCGCTTCGCTGCGGGCTTGTACATCTCCAGCTGGTAGTCGAAGCCGAACACGTCGTCCATCCGCCTCCGGTCGAAGACCAGCCGGTCCAGGGGCGAGAGGATGGCGGTGCGCCCCTCGAAGGCGTCGAGGTCGGCCAGCTGGTCGGGGTCCACCCGCCACACCCCGCGTACGCCGTCGATGCGGGCGGCCGCACCGGTGCCGCGGACGTCGTACCTCTCGTCCCAGGCCTCCAGCGCCCGTGGGCGGGCAATGCCAAGGGCCCTCAGGCGCCGCGCGGCGAGGACGTGGTGGGCCTCCTCGGCGGGCACCGCCGGGTCACCGGGGTGGACGCGCTCGGCGAGGTCCCAGCGTCTCTCCCGGCCCTCGCGGGAGGCGACCGCCACCTCGCCGCGCGCCTCGAGGCACTCGAGCAGCTTCATCACGTTCTTGTCGTTGGTCCACCCCGTCGAGCGCCACGGCACGTCGCACGTGTCCGGCAGGTCGCGGGCGGCGGTCGGTCCCTCCGCGCGCAGCAGCGCGAGGACGTCGCGGCGACAGCCATCGTTGGCAGCCACCCAGTCGGCGAGGTCCTCCTGCCACTCCTTGAGCGGCGGCTCGCCGGGCCAGGCGTCCATGTCGGCGCGGTGCAGCGCGACGTCCTCGCTGGGCAGCAGCATGGCCCGGAGCTCGACCAGGGCGCCGTCGCCCACCAGGTCCTCGAGGTCCTCCGGTGCGTAGGCGGCCCCGAGCCGCGTCCACAGGGCGAGGTCGGCATGCTGTGCCACGACGCTGGTGAGGTCGACCTGGAGGAACCCGAGGTGTCGGACCACCTCCAGCACGTCGGTGGGGCGCGGCGCGGCGAGCAGCTGGGCGCGTACGGCGATGCGCCGGGCCTGCCGCGGTGTGAGCTTCAGGCTCGGTGGGGCGCCCATGGCGCGATCCTAGGACCCGAGCCCGGTGTGTCGGGGTCATGTCGGCATGGCCCGAACGGGTCATTCCTGCCCCAGATCGGTCATTCCCGGCCGGTTCGCGCCCCTCGGGCGCGATCCGGTGCGACCGTTGACGGCATGTGGGACACCGTCGAGACCAGCTCGGTCCACCTCTCTCACGACCTGCCGTGCAGCGCGTGCGGCCACGGTCGTCACACCTACCTGCCGTGCTCCGACACGTGCAGCTGCGTCCACGGGCGCGACCGCGTGCTCAGCAACGCCTGAGACCCAGCGCCGCTCTGTCAGCGCTCGCGGACCGAGTCGTCCTTCGCGCGCCGCGTGACCCTGCGGCGCACCTTGGACACGAAGTGCTCGCGCGGGGGCGGGTTGCCGTCCTCGTCGAGCTCGTAGGACTCCACCTTCGCCAGCCGCGGCCGGTCGTGGTCGTCGACGACCTCACCGGTGACCCACCACATGCGCAGGCTCGGGCCGGCCAGCCGGAGGAAGGCAAGGTTGTTGTCGAACCACGGCCCCTCGGCGTAGGTCCAGGTGAGCGGCGCGTCAGGCACGTGAGCCGACTTCGACGCCAGGCGGCCCATCGGGCCGGCGACGCCGTAGGAGAGCGCGGCGGTCGCGAAGCGCATGTTGCGCGAGAGCGGGTTGCGGATCGGTGAGCACACGGCCTGGAGGACCGTCGAGCGCAGGACCGGCCCGCCGTGTGTCGTACGCGCCTCGCTGACGTAGCTGTGGTGCACGTCGCCCGAGAGGAACGTGACGGTGGACGGCGCGCGCCCCCGCTCCCCCGCCGCGACCTCCATGACCTGACGCGCGACCTGCTGGAAGCTGTTCTGGAAGGCGCCCCAGTGCTCGAGGTCGACCAGCTGGCGCAGCTTCTCGCCCATCCGGCCGCCACGCTCGCCCCACGCTCCCTGGGCGAGCGCCTCGCTGAACGCCTCGAGGTGGTGCAGCCCGCGCGCGAGCAGGAAGGGCAGGGACGTGCCGACCAGCAGGTGGTCGACGTCGCCGCGCAGCTGCTCGTCGAGCCAGGCTGCCTCGTCGTCGTCGAGCATCGCCCGGTCGTCCGGGTCGAGCTTGCGTGCTGCGCGCGAGTCGACGACCACCAGCCGGGCCTGGGTGTCGAAGTCGCGGGTGTAGCTCCAGCGGTAGGTCTGTGGCTCCCGGTCGACCCTGGCGGCGAACTCGTCGAGGAACGGACCGAGGTCCTGCTCGGCGTCACCCCGGTGCGCGCGCACCTTCGCGTAGACCTCGTCCTGCTCCCGCTCGGCGGGCGACATGTTGCCCAGATGCTGGTAGACCCAGTAGGACGCCAGCCCGGCGACGATGCGTCCGTGCCACCACGAGGTGGCCTCCATCTCCCGACGCCAGTCCATCGACGTGTTCCAGTCGTCGCGGATGTCGTGGTCGTCGAAGATCATCGCGCTCGGCACGGTCGACAGCAGCCACCGGTTCGCAGGGTCGGACCACGCGAGCTTGTAGAGGTGGGCGTACTCCTCGTAGTCCTGGAGCTCGGTCCACGGCGGCTGCTCGATGTCGCGGCGGGACTCGATGAACTCGCGCATCGCGTCGGTGGTCTCGTCGGCGTAGACCTGGTCGCCCAGGAACAGCACCAGGTCGGGGAGACGGTCCGGGTCGAGGTCGGCATCGTCGGGGTCTGCGGCCTCGACCTGTCCGGCGACGCGCAGTGCCCACGCGCGCAGGGCGTCGACGCCGTGGGTCCTGTTGCCCTTCTCGTCATGGGAGACCGACGTGCGGCACGAGCCGAACGCCAGGTGCAGCGGCCGACCCGCCTCGATGGTGGCGATGACGGGGTCGGGGAACGGCGACCCGGCCGGCGGCCACACCCGGTCGCCGTCGATCGTGACCGAGTAGGGCTCCGCGGTGCCCGGAGCGAGCCCGTCCAGCTCGACGAGGGCGTAGTGGTGGTCGTGGACGACGAACGTCGACGCGCTGGCGCTCGCCGCCCCCCGGGTCACCGTGACGCGACCGGGGCCGTCCGTCTCGACCCAGACGGACGCCGATGTCTCGTCGACGTAGCGGAGCAGCGGGCCGAGCAGCAGCTTGTCCTCGGGTGACGTCATGGGCGGAGGAGCACCTTGATCGCGCGACGCTCGTCCATGGCCCGGTAGCCCTCGGCCGCCTCGGCCATCGGGAGCGTCAGGTCGAAGACCTTGCCCGGGTCGATCGCACCCGACAGCACCCGGTCGAGCAGGTCAGGCAGGTAGCGGCGGACCGGGGCCATGCCGCCGGCGAGGCCGACGTTCTTCTGGAACATCCGGCGCACCGGCAGCTCGACGCCGTGCGGCACCCCCACGAAGCCGACCGTCGAGCCCGGGCGCGCGACGGTGAACGCCGTCTTCATGGCGCCGTCGGTGCCGACGCACTCGAGGACGGCGTCGGCGCCGATGCCGTCGGTGAGGTCGGCGATGCGGGCCTCCCCCTCCTTGCCGCGCTCGGCGACGACGTCGGTCGCGCCGAAGGACCGGGCGATCTCCTGACGGGGCTCGTGGCGCGACATCGCGATCACGCGCTCGGCGCCCATCTGCGAGGCCGCGAGCACCCCGCTGAGGCCGACCGCGCCGTCGCCGACCACGACGACGGTGTGCCTGGGCTGCACGCCGGCGGCGACCGCAGCGTGCCAGCCGGTGGCCATCACGTCGGTGAGCGCCAGCAGCGACGGAACCAGGTACTCGTCGGGCATCCCGTCGGTCGCGACGAGGCTGCCGTCGGCCTGGGTCACCCGGGCGTACTCGCCCTGCCCGCTCTGGGTCATGCCGAGGTTGACGCAGGCCGACTGCACCCCCGCGCGGCAGTGCGCGCAGGTGTTGTCGCAGTGGCAGAACGGGACGATCACGAAGTCGCCGACCTTGGTGGTGGAGACCTCCGAGCCCACCTCCTCCACGACGCCGACGCACTCGTGGCCGATGGTCGACCCGGCGCTCACGTCGTTCTCGCCGCGGTAGGGCCAGAGGTCGGAGCCGCAGATGCAGCCGGCGACCACCTTGACGATCGCGTCGGTGGGCAGCTCGATCCGCGGGTCGGGGACGTCCTCGAAGCGGATGTCCCCGGGCGCATGGATGGTGGTGGCACGCATGGGCCGATCCTGCCATGCACGTGTGCACGCCATCCCTCCCTACGGGCGTCCCTCCCCCGGTCGTCGAAGGACGCTCGGGAGCGGCGAACTAGCGTTATCTCATATCTGAGATACCGTTGTCGCCATGGCTGACTACAAGGGTCGCATCGGCAACCTCATCCGCGACGCCCGCAAGCACCGCGGGCTCACCCAGCACCAGCTGGCCGAGCTGCTCGGCACGAGCCAGAGTGCGATCAACCGCATCGAGAAGGGCCACCAGAACCTCTCCCTCGAGATGCTCGCCCGCATCGGCGCGGCACTCGACTCCGAGATCGTGGCACTGGGCGCCGGACCCACGCACCTGCGCGTCGACGGTCCCACCACGCTGTCCGGCTCGATCGACGTCAAGACCTCGAAGAACGCCGGCGTCGCGCTGCTGTGCGCGTCGCTGCTCAACAAGGGTCGTACGACGTTGCGCAAGGTCGCGCGGATCGAGGAGGTCAACCGCCTGCTCGAGGTGCTCAACTCCCTCGGCGTGGCCACCCGCTGGGTCGGTGACGACAACGACCTGGAGATCATCCCGCCCGCGGACCTCAACCTCGCGGCCATCGACGAGACGGCCGCGCGACGTACGCGCTCCGTGATCATGTTCCTCGGCCCGCTGCTGCACCGCTACGACGAGTTCGACCTCCCCTACGCCGGTGGGTGCAACCTCGGCGAGCGCACGGTCGAGCCGCACATGTCGGCGCTGCGTCCCTTCGGCCTCGAGGTGAAGGCGAGCGACGGCAGCTACCACGCCAGCGTCAACCGCACCATCGAGCCGTCCCGGCCGATCGTGCTGACCGAGCGCGGCGACACGGTCACCGAGAACGCCCTCATGGCCGCAGCGCTCCACCCGGGCACGACCGTGATCCGCAACGCCTCGTCCAACTACATGGTCCAGGACCTGTGCTTCTACCTCCAGCGCCTGGGCGTGGAGGTCGAGGGCATCGGCACCACGACGCTCAAGGTCACCGGCCGGTCGTCCATCGACGTCGACGTCGACTACGCCCCTGCCGAGGACCCGATCGAGGCGATGTCACTGCTCGCGGCCGCCATCGTGACCAAGTCGTCCATCACCATCCGCCGGGTGCCGATCGAGTTCCTCGAGATCGAGCTCGCGACGCTGGAGGAGATGGGCTTCCGCTACGACCGCTCCCCCGAGTACGCCGCCCTCAACGGCGAGACCCGGCTGGTGGACATCACCACCCACCCCTCCGAGCTGCGGGCGCCGCTCGACAAGATCCACCCGATGCCGTTCCCCGGCCTCAACATCGACAACCTGCCGTTCTTCGCCGTCATCGCCGCGGTCGCCGAGGGTCAGACGCTCCTCCACGACTGGGTCTACGAGAACCGCGCGATCTACCTCACCGAGCTCAACAAGCTCGGTGCCCAGGTCAAGCTCCTCGACCCGCACCGCGTGCTGATCGAGGGCCCGACGCACTTCTCCGGCGCGGAGATCGTCTGCCCGCCCGCCCTGCGCCCGGCCGTCGTGCTGCTGATCGCGATGCTCGCCTCGAAGGGCCGCAGCGTGCTGCGCTCGACGTACGTCATCCACCGCGGCTACGAGGACCTTGCCGAGCGGCTCAACGAGCTCGGCGCCAACATCGAGACCTTCCGCGACATCTGAGACGGGCAGCCGGCGACGAGGAACGAGTCGCCGGCGTGGGCCCGGCCAGATCGAGCAAGCCCTCCGAGCGAGGAACGAGCTCGGAACGGGCGCGTCGAGATCTCACGTCATTGGAGAGATGGTTTCGGGGCTCGTCGCTGGCGCTCCTCGCACCTCAACCAGCGAGGCGGGCGCTCAGCTGAAGAGCGTCTCCACCCAGGCCCGCGACACCTTGCCGGTCGTCGGCGGGGCGGTCATGTCGGCGGTGATGCGCGGCAGGGGTGCGGTGTGCTGGCCGGCGTTGCGGTGCCAGTCGTTCTCCGCCTCGACCAGCATCCCCAGGTCGGCGCGCGCGAGGAACACCCCGTGCCCCTCAGGGCACGAGCTGACCGTCGCCTCACCGTGGGTCCGCTGGTCCATCTCCACACCACACCGGGGACACGTCATGCTCTCCATCCCCCGACGGTACCGCTGACGTCCATACTTCTGACGTGACGTCGCCCCAACGGTCCGTACCTGCCTACCTCGACAGCGGACGGCCCCTCGCCTTCGCCCACCGTGGTGGCGCCTACCACCCAGACATCGAGGGCCTCGAGAACACGCTGGCCGCGTTCGCGCACGCGGTCGAGCTCGGCTACACCTACCTCGAGACCGACGTCCACGTCACCCGCGACGGCGTCCTGCTGGCCTTCCACGACACCGTCCTGGACCGGGTGACCGACCGCACCGGCAGCATCGCGGACTCGACGTACGCCGAGGTGCAGCAGGCCCTGATCGGCGGTCGCGAGCGGGTGCCGACCCTCGCCGACCTCTTCGACGCCTTCCCGCAGGCCCGCTTCAACATCGACCTCAAGTCCGAGGGCGCGGTCGAGGCGCTCGCGCGCTTCATCGAGGCGCGTCAGGCGTGGGACCGGGTGCTGGTCGGCTCGTTCTCCGGACGCCGGATGAACGCGTTCCGCCGGCGCACGGGTGGTCGGGTCGCCACCTCGGCCCACCCGCTGGAGGTGGTCGCCTTCGTGCTCTCCCCCAGCGCCCGGCTCGCCCGGTGGCTCACCCGCGGGCGACCGGCGGCGCTGCAGGTCCCCCACCGGCGGGGCCGCGTCCTCGTGGTCTCGCGCGGGCTCGTACGACGGGCCCGCGCGGCCGGCGTCCAGGTGCACGTCTGGACCATCGACGACCCAATTGAGATGAACGCCCTCCTGGACCGTGGTGTCGACGGCATCATGACCGATCGCACGGACATACTCAGGGACGTGCTCCGCGCCCGCGGACAGTGGAACGGCCCCGACCAGCCATGGCAGGGGGATGGCATGGAGGGGGACGCATGACGGACGTGGAGGGCGGGATCGCCAACCTCGCGCCGCTCGAGCAGGCGCGCGAGCAGAAGGCCTGGTACTGGTACGACTGGGCCAACAGCGCCTACACGACCACCATCGGCACCGTCTTCTTCGGCCCCTACTTCATCAACCTGGCCGAGAACGCCGTCGGCGGCGAGGACGGCCGCTTCGAGGTCGGCGGGATCTCCCTGCCCCCCGACTCGCTGTTCTTCTGGCTGATCACGGTCTCCACGATCCTGTCCGCGCTGGTGCTGCCCCCACTGGGGGCCTACGCCGACCGCGTGGCCAACAAGAAGCGCCTGCTCGCGACCCTGGCCTGGATCGGCGCGTTCTTCGCCTCGCTGATCTTCTTCGCGACGGGCGACAACTGGCAGCTCGCCGCGGTCGGCATCGTGCTCGGCAACCTGTTCTTCGGCGCGGCCGGCGTGGTCAACGACTCGATCCTGCCGCTCATCTCCGACGAGGACGACCGGGACCGGGTCTCCTCCCGCGGCTGGGCCTTCGGCTACCTCGGCGGCGGCCTCCTCCTCGTGCTCAACCTGGCTGTCTACCTAGGGCACGAGGCCCTGGGACTCGACGAGGGGCTCGCCGCCCGCCTGTGCATGCTGTCGGCAGCCGTGTGGTGGGCCGGGTTCACCCTGATCCCCTTCCTCAAGCTCAACGACCACCCGCCGGTCGCGGTCGAGCAGGTGGAGGGCAACGCGATCCGTCGGAGCTTCGGCCAGCTCGCGGCCACGCTGCGCGACATGCGGCAGTACCCCATGGCCCTGACCTTCCTGATCGCCTACCTCTTCTTCAACGACGGCATCCAGACCGTCATCGCGTCCGCCTCGGTCTACGGCTCGGAGGAGCTCGGCCACGGGCAGACGGTCCTCATCGCCACGATCCTGATGGTGCAGTTCGTGGCCTTCGGCGGTGCGCTGCTGTTCGGTCGGCTCGCCGGCCGGGTGGGCGCCAAGCGGACCATCCTGATGGGCCTGGCCATCTGGTGCGTGATCGTCACGGCGGGCCTGTTCCTGCCGGCCGGCAACGTGGCCCTCTTCCTGGTGATGGGCGTGGCCATCGGCATCGTGCTGGGTGGCACGCAGGCCCTCGCCCGGTCCTACTTCTCCCTCCTCATCCCCCGGGGCAAGGAGGCGGAGTACTTCAGCTTCTACCACGCGATGGACCGCGGCACCTCCTGGTTCGGTACAGCGACGTTCGGCATCGTGCTCGCCCTCACCGACTCCTACCGGCCGGCGCTGTTCGCCCTGATCGCCTTCTTCGTGATCGGCGGCCTGCTGCTCACCCGGGTCGACACCGAGCGCGGCATCCGCGAGGCGGGCAACGACGTACCCGCGGTGATCTGAGCCTGCTCGGGGCCAGGTCCACCCCTGGGGGTGAAGTTCGTCTCGCCTGAGCGTGGCCGCCGACACCGTGAATCCGCGGAATTGTGCGGTCCCCGCTACCGTTGAAGATCGTAGAAGTTCCGGTGCGATCGAGCCGCGTCGTCCACGAGCGGCGTCACGAACCATTGTCTGGCTCGTTGCACTGGAAGACCCGAACACAACACAACGGGTGTCAGCAACCCAATGGAGGTGGGCACGGTGGCGGAGCGCACACTACGTGGCGCACGGCTCGGCGGCCAGAGTTTCGAGGACGAGCGCGGCATCGAGTTCGCCGCTCGGCAGCAGGTCGGTTACCGGTGCAAGCAGGGGCACGACTTCGAGGTCACGATGTCGGTCGAGGCCGACATCCCGGCCAAGTGGGAGTGCCCGCGATGTGGCGAGGAGGCCCTGAGCACGGCGGGCATCCTCCCCGAGGAGAAGGTCGAGAAGCCGGTGCGCACGCACTGGGACATGCTCCTGGAGCGTCGCTCCGAGAAGGAGCTCGAGGACATCCTCAAGGAGCGGCTGGAGCTGCTGCGCGGTGGCGAGATCGGCCCCGCGCACCTGCACCGCGCCAACAAGAAGAAGCGCGTCAGCTGATCAGCTGATCGGGCTGTCGCTTCACTCGACGACGTCGCCCCGGACCACCGGGCCTCCGGGCCCAGGTCCGGGGCGTTCGTCGTCCCGGGGTCCGTGACCCGGACCGAAGCCGGTGCCGAAACCGCTCCCGAAGCCGGGAGGGCCGAACGGGCCGCCGAGGCCGGGCGCGACCACCAGGCGGCGCTCGACCACCCGGGTGAGCAGCCGGCGCGCGAGGGGCCGGGTGAAGGGCAGGATCAGCACGATGCCCGCGATGTCGAGCACGAATCCCGGGCTGAGCATCAGCGTGCCGCCGATGAGGATCAGCGCACCGTCGGCGATCTCGCGGGCCGGCATCCGACCGAGCTGCAGTGCCTCGCGCAGCGCGGTCCAGGCGCGGCCACCCTCGCGCTTGATCAGCCACGCCCCGAGCAGGCTGTCGAGCACGAGGAGCACGATCGTCCACCAGGGGCCGACGAGCTGGCCGACCTGGAGGATGGCCCAGATCTCGACCAGGGGCACCACGACGAAGGCGGCCGCGAGGACCGGGCGCACCCACCGGCGCCGACGGCGTGGTCCTGCGGGCGGGGGTGGAATGGTCATGCCCGGCTCCTGCTCCTCCGGAGCTGCTGACGTCGCTCCGAGAGCCCCCAGCGGGTGATCTTGCGCAGGGACTCGGACGCGACCTGGCCGCTCATCTTGGAGTCGCCGCGCTCCCGCTCGACGAACTCGATCGGGACCTCGGTCAGCCGCAGCCCGCGGCTGAGCGTGCGGTAGGCGAGATCGGTCTGGAACACGTATCCAGTAGACCTCACCGAGCCAAGGTCGATCGCCTCCAGGGTCGTGCGCCGGAACAGGCGGTAGCCGGCGGTGGCATCCTTGACCCGGATGCCGAGCAGCAGACGGACGTACAGGTTGCCGCCGCGCGAGAGCAGGAGCCGCTGGAGCGGCCAGTTGACCACCGAGCCGCCGGGGACGTAGCGCGAACCGATGACGAGATCGGCCGTGTGGAGCGCGTCGAGGAGCCGCTGGAGCTGCTCGGGCTGGTGCGACCCGTCGGCGTCCATCTCGCCGATGACGTCGTATCCCGCTCGGAGCGCGACGTCGAAGCCGTGGAGGTAGGCAGCGCCCAGCCCGGCCTTCTCCGTGCGGTGCACGACGGTCACGGCGGGATCGGCGGCGGCGATCTTGTCGGCGATGTCACCGGTGCCGTCCGGGCTGTTGTCGTCGACGACCAGCACGTCCACGCCCGGCTGGGCGGCGCGCAACCGCCCGACGATCCACTCGAGGTTGTCGGCCTCGTCGTAGGTCGGGATGACCATCACGCACCGGCCGAGACCGTCGACACTCACGCGGGCGTACCTCGCTCCAGGGGCTGCAACGGCCGGGGCGGCTGCAGGTCGTCGTCGGCGGCGCGGTCGCGCTGCCGGCGACGACGATAGGTGATGAGCACGACCGCCGTGTGCACGACGAGGAAGATCAGTGCGAGTCGTCCGGGCCAGACGCCGAGACGGACGGCGAGGGTCTGGGTGGTGCTGAGACCGACGCTCTCCACCAGCACCTCCTGCCCGCGTGCGGGGACCGACGCGACCACCGTGCCGTCAGGTCGTACGACGCCGGAGATCCCGTTGATCGCGGCCACCACCACCCACCGGCCGGTCTCCTGGGCCCGGAGCCGGCTGATCTCGAACTGCTGGGCGAGCTGGCCGGTGCGGCTGAACATGGCGTTGCTCGTCTGCACCGTCACCAGCTCGGCACCGCGCGCCACCTGGCCGGCGATCCCCTCGTCGTAGGCGACGTCGAAGCAGATCGCGTCGGCGACGAGCAGGTCGCCGATCCGGATCGGCTCCAGGCTGGTGCCGCGCACCATGTCGCGCGGCACCTCGGTGAGCCTGCCGTAGGTGGAAGGCATCCAGCTGCTGCCGCGGAAGGGGATGTACTCGCCGTAGGGCACCGGGTGGCGCTTGGTGTAGCGGTCGCCGCTGCCCAGACCCGGTTGGAAGACGATCCCCTGGTTGAGCACCTGGGTGTCATCGAGGGGGTTGCTGTTGGTGCCGCCGACCAGGATCGGGACCGCGATGGCGTCGGATGCGGCGACGATGCCGGCGTGGACCTCGGTGTCGAGGAAGGGGTCGACCGCGGTCGAG
Organism: uncultured Nocardioides sp.; assembly: GCF_947488025.1. GTDB lineage: Bacteria > Actinomycetota > Actinomycetes > Propionibacteriales > Nocardioidaceae > Nocardioides. The sequence continues at coordinate 108,906 of NZ_CANKYS010000006.1, forward strand.
TTCTCCGGCCACACCACGAAGTCGGGTCGCGGCTGCTCCCCCGCGGCCACGGCGTCGGCCAGCTCCTCGGTCAGCCGCACGTGATTGGCCGTCACCTCGCGGTGCACGGCCGGCACGTTGAGCCCGGTGCCCGGGACGTCGCCCTGCACTGCCGCGACCGTGGCCGTGCCGCTGCGCTCGAGCGGGAACGGCACCAGTGCGGGCGCGAGGGTGACGACGGCCAGTCCCGCCACGGCGGCGTACGTCGCGCGGGACGGGGTGCGCACCTCCAGCAGCACCCAGGCGAGCGTCGTACCGGTGAGCGCCACCAGGAGGCTGACGCCCGTCATGCCGATCCACGGCAGGGCGTCGGCCCACGGGGTGTCGGCGGTGGCGAACACCAGACGACCGAACGGCATGCCACTGAAGGGGAAGCCGCTGCGCAACGTCTCGATGCCGACCCACCACAGCGCGGCGAGGACGGGCCACGCGCGCGACCGCATGCTCCACGAGATCCCGATGCCGAGCGGGACGAAGAAGGCCGCCTCCATGGCGCACATCGCCAGCCAGGCGTCGGTGCCGACCGCGCGCATCCAGACCATCACCGCGTAGACGAACGCCACCCCGAAGACGAGGCTGGGCAGCCACGCACGACGCGGCTCGAGCCCGCGCACGGACAGCACCAGGGCCGCGATCGCGGGAGGCATCACCCAGGAGTGGCCGACCGGCTCGAAGGCGGCTGCCAGCACGAGACCGCCGACGAGGGCGAGGAGGCAGCGGAGCGGCACGCACAGACCGTAGCCGACGGGTCGGCACGGAGGAGCGCCTGCAGCGGTGCGGGAGGAACCGGGGGGCTTCGGACCAACGCGCACCCGTCTGGCTGACGAGCACGCGGAGTTGTCTACGGCCCCGGGGTCCCTCCCGCATCCAGCCCCCGCGGGGCGCCGTCGACCGGTCGACGGACGGTGGGCACCGCTGGCTCCGCGTGCCCCACGTTCGTCTCCGCTCTGCCGAAGGCGCCACCCGCGAGCTGCACAGGCGGACCCGGGAACCCTCCCTCTCCGCGAGACCGGTGTCAACACGTCCCTGACCTGCGACGACGCACGTTGTCGCAGGTCAACGGCATGCGCCCCGGAGGAAACTCCATTGACAAATCTCGCGTCGCTCGGCGTGTCGACGCATGACACGCCGAGGTGGGGGGTATCAGGCGCGCGATGAGGGAGGTACGACGACCGTGCCCGTGGCGGTCGTGGCCAGCACCGGGGGGTCCAGCACCTCGGCGCGGCCGGGCGCGTCGTCGCTCGGAGCGCCTCGCCCGACGACGTTCACGTCGAAGTCCATCACCCGGCTGCGGGTGCCCTCCTTGACCAGCGTCGCGGTGATCTCGAGGACGTCACCCGCGCGGACGGGGGCCCGGAACTGCACGTCGGAGTAGGAGGCGAAGAGCCCTTCGTCGCCGTCGAGCACGATGCACATCTCGGTGGCGACGTCGCCGAACAGGCCGAGGCTGTAGGCCCCGTCGACGAGGTTGCCGGCGTAGTGGGCGTGGGAGTAGGGGACGTAGCGGCGGTGGGTCACCACCGTGCCGACCCGGCTGCTGTCGGTCATCGGGGTGCTCATGACGCGATCTCCTCGGCGCTCGGACGGGGGCCGGTGAGCCGGTGGACGATGAAGGACGCGACCTCGCCCGGCGTCGTACCCCTGCTGAAGACGCGGTCGACACCGAGCTCGCCTGCCATCGTCTCGTCGAAGCGGGGGCCGCCGACGACCAGGAGCGGGCGCCTGGCGGCCGGGTAGGCCTCGCGGAAGGCCGCGGACATCTCGCGGGTGTTGAGCAGGTGGGCGTCGCGCTGGGTGACGACCTGCGAGACGAGGACGGCGTCGGCCTTCTCCTCGCGGGCCGCCTCGACGAGCTGCGGCACCGAGACCTGGGCGCCGAGGTTGACCACCTTGAGCTCGCGGTAGTACTCCAGCCCCTTCTCCCCCGCGAACCCCTTGATGTTGAGGATCGCGTCGATGCCGACGGTGTGGGCGTCGGTGCCGATGCAGCCGCCCACGACGACCAGTCGCCGCCGCATCGACCGCTTGATCGCCGCGTTGGCCTCCTTCGGCGTCAGCAGGGGGTAGTCGCGCTCGACGACCTCGACCGTGCTGGGGTCGACGAGGTGGTTGACCCGGCCGTAGACGACGAAGAACGTGAACCCCTCCCCCATCGGCTTCGCGTGCACGACGAGGGCCGGGTCCATGCCCATCTTGTTGGCGAGCTGCACCGCGGCGCCCTCGGCGACCTTGGAGTGCTCGATGGGGAGGGTGAAGGACAGCTGCACCATGCCGTCGCCGGTGGTGTCGCCGTAGGGGCGGATTAGGCTCATGTGCGTACTCGCTTCGCTCCGTGCGCCCACGAGGCACGTGGGGCGGTGTGCTGACTGGTGAGCTCGCTGCGCTCGCTCACTTCTCCTCCAGGATCTCGGTCGCGGGGTTGTAGTAGTCGGCCGCCTTGCGGGCCACGCCCTCGAGCCCCTTGCCCTTGTCGGCGGGACGCTTCATCAGGCCGAAGGTGCCGTCGGCGATGGCGGAGAGCAGTGGCGGCTCACCGGGGACGCTGCGGTCGGCCTTGATCTCCTCGAGCAGGCCGATCGCCTCGCCGAGCACCTCGCGGGCGCGGCCGGCGATGAAGCCGTCGGGCGCGGGGCGGAAGTCCTCGTGGAGCTTGCCGGCGGCGTTCATGACGTAGCGGACGTTCTGCAGGGCCAGGTCCCGGTCGGAGATCCACGGCGTCACGACCGCCTCGGTCATCATGCCGACCAGCAGGATGCCCTGACCGGTGAGGGCGCCGACCAGGTTGAAGAAGCCGTCGAGGAGGTAGCCCTTGAAGATGTCGCCGGTCATGTGGCGCGTCGGCGGCATCCACTTCAGCGGCGCGTCGGGGAAGAGCTCGCGCGCCAGCATCGCGTGCGCCAGCTCGAGGCGGAACGAGTCGGGCACCTCGGGGTCGATCTCGAAGGCGTGGCCCAGGCCGAGCTGCCAGTCCTCGAGCCCGGCCTCCTTGGCGAAGTACTCGTTGAGGAGCTGGCTGGTGGTGACGGTGTGCGCGGCCTCGATCGCGTCGGCGGTGGTGAGGTAGTTGTCCTCGCCCGTGTTGATGATGATGCCTGCGCGGGCGTGGACCTGGCGGCTGAAGCGCTGGTCCACGAAGGTCCGGATCGGGTTGATGTCGCGGAAGAGGATGCCGTACATCGAGTCGTTGAGCATCATGTCGAGCCGCTCGAGTCCAGCCAGCGCCGCGATCTCCGGCATGCAGAGGCCGGAGGCGTAGTTGGTGAGCCGGACGTAGCGGCCCAGCTCCCTCGACGTCTCGTCGAGGGCGGCGCGCATCAGGCGGAAGTTCTCCTGGGTGGCGTAGGTGCCGGCGAAGCCCTCCCGGGTCGCGCCCTCGGGCACGAAGTCGAGCAGCGACTGACCGGTGGAGCGGATCACTGCGATGACGTCGGCGCCCTCGCGGGCGGCGGCCTGCGCCTGCGGGATGTCCTCGTGGATGTCACCGGTGGCGACGATGAGGTAGATCCACGGCTTGCTGGGGGCGTCACCGACCTTGGCGATCATCTTCTCGCGAGCGACGCGCTGCCGGTCGATCTGCTTGATGCCGGCACCGACGGCCTTGCGGGCGGCGGCGCTCGCACGCTTCGCGTCCTTGCCCTCGGGCACCCGGAAGGTGATCGAGCCGGCCGCTGCCTTCTGCGCGAGGGTGAGCAGGTCGTCACCCTCGCCGCGGGCGAGGGCGTCCCACACCGGCAGGCTGACGCCGTGCTCGAGACCGACATCGGCGCGTACGACGTCGGCGAGCCGGTTCACCCACGGCGTGCCGTCGGGGTCGGCCCCACCGAGGCCGGCGAGGCGCAGCGTGGCCCGCTCGACACTGACGGTGGTGTGGTGCTGGGCGAGGTCGACGATCGGCTTGCCGACCTGGCGGGCCAACGTGCGCGCACGGCGTACGTCGGCGCGGTCGATGCCGAGGGCGCTGGTCGTGCGGGCCATGTCAGAGCCTCCGCTCGAAGAGGGCGCGGACGCCGGCGTCGCCGCGCAGCAGCTCCATCGCATAGGCGGCGTGCCCGGGGACGTAGCCGTTGCCGACGAGCATCCGCACGTCGGCGGCCAGGCCCTCCGCGCCGAGTGCGGCGGCGCTGAAGCTGGTGGCCATGGAGAAGAAGATCACGGTACCGCCCTCGGCGGTGGCGAGGATCGCGCCGCCCTCGCACCCCGGGACGTCGACGCACACCACGGTGACGTCTGCGGGGCCGCCGGCGGTGGTGACGGCGTCGCGCAGCGCGATCGGGTCGCGGGCGTCGGCGATCGCCACCGCGTCGGCGAGACCCGCGCCCTGGAGCAGGTCGTGCTCGTCCTGGCGGGGAACGATGCCGATCGTGCGTGCGGCACCTGCCTGCCGGGCCGCGGCGAGGCTGAGGGAGCCGGACTTCCCGGCTCCGCCGATCACGGCGACGGTCGGGGCGTGGCCATCCTCGTGGCGGGCGACGTACTCCTCCACCACGCGGGCCGTGAGCGCCGGTGCGCCGCAGACGTCCATCACGCTCAGCGAGAGGGCCGGGTCGAGGTCGTCGGGGATGACGGCTGCGATGGAGCGGCCGAAGAGCACGGCGTAGCCGTCGCACGGCACCTGCTCGCTGTCACCGTCCCAGCGCGCCAGGCCGTCCTCGATGACGAGCGGGGTCAGGGTCAGGCTGACGAGCGTCGCGACGCGGTCCCCCACGGCCAGGCCGAGAGGCGACTCGGGGCCGACCTCCTCGACGGTGCCGACGAGCATGCCGCCGGAGCCGGTCTCGGGGTTCTGCATCTTGCCGCGGGTGGCGACGATGTCGAGCACCTCCGCGCGTACGGCGTCGGGGTGCCGCTCGCCGTACTTGGTGTGCTTGCGCTCGAGCTGGCGGAACGACGCGGCGTCGAGGTTGAGCCGCTCGACGCGGATCCGCACCTCGTCGGGCCACAGCTCCGCGCGCGTGTCGAGGCGCAGGGCGGCCTGCGGCAGCACCGCGCGGTCGTCGAGGACGCGGTGCAGGCCGGTCGGGTCGCTGGTGCGGACGTCCGACCGGATGTCCGAGGAGGTGTTCATGCAGTGCATCCTTCTAGGTTTTGCATCCAGAACCGGAAATCTTGCGGCGTGGCATTGGACTGGCCGCACGTTCTCCACGTACTCTCCCAGATGTGTCGCCGCACACACAACCGGCGCGCCGTCAGTCCTGACCCGGGTGTGCCCGGGCCACTGCTAGGAGATCCCATGAGCATCGAGACCGCCACCGCGCTGGAGGGGGCACTCGCCGCCACCGGCCAGCCCTACCCCTACCAGCGGGTCGAGCTCGTCGAGCCCGACTGGACCCGGTTCCCGGGCTGGGCCGACGTGAGCGCCGCGGACTGGGCCTCGGTGCAGTGGCAGCGCGCCCACTGCATCAAGAACCTCAAGCAGCTGCGCGAGCTGATGGGCGACCTGCTCGACGAGCGGTTCTACGCCGACCTCGAGCGCGACCAGGCCGAGCGGGCCACGATGTCGATGCTCGTGCCGCCGCAGATGATGAACACGATGGTGCCGCACGTGTCGCCGGCGGGCCCGGGCTCGCTCACCGAGGCGTTCTACACCGACCCGGTGCGCCACTACATGCTGCCGGTCTTCAGCGACCGCCGCACCGACTGGCCCTCCCACCCCCACGCCGCGCGCGACTCGCTCCACGAGCACGACATGTGGGCGACCGAGGGGCTCACCCACCGCTACCCGACCAAGGTGCTCGCCGAGCTGCTCCCGACGTGCCCGCAGTACTGCGGCCACTGCACCCGCATGGACCTCGTGGGCAATTCCACCCCGGTCATCGAGAAGCTGAAGTTCGCCGGCAAGCCCAACGACCGCCTCGGCGACATGCTCGACTACCTGCGGCGCACGCCGTCGGTGCGCGACGTCGTGGTCTCCGGCGGCGACGTCGCCAACATGCCGTGGCCCCGCCTCGAGGCGTTCCTCACCTCCGTGCTGGAGGTCGAGAACATCCGCGACATCCGGCTCGCCACCAAGGCCCTCATCGGCCTGCCGCAGCACTGGCTGCAGCCCGACGTGGTCGAGGGCGTCGGTCGCGTCGCCCATCTCGCCCGCTCGCGCGGCGTCTCGCTGGCGATGCACACCCACGCGAACCACGCGAACTCCGTGACACCGATCGTCGCCGAGGCGACCCGGGCGATGCTCGACGCCGGCCTGCGCGACGTACGCAACCAGGGGGTGCTGCTCAACGGAGTCAACGCCGACCCGCACGCCCTGCTCGACCTGTGCTTCCGCCTGCTCGATGGCGCGCAGATCATGCCCTACTACTTCTACATGTGCGACATGATCCCGTTCTCGGAGCACTGGCGGGTCTCGCTCGCCGACGCGCAGCGCCTCCAGCACCACATCATGGGCTACCTGCCGGGCTTCGCGACGCCGCGCATCGTGTGCGACGTGCCCTTCGTCGGCAAGCGCTGGGTGCACCAGAACGCCGACTACGACACCGAGCACGGCATCTCCTACTGGACGAAGAACTACCGCACGTCCATCGAGGCCGACCACGTCGAGGCCCTCTCCCGCTACTACGAGTACTACGACCCGATCCACACGCTGCCCGAGTCCGGTCAGCAGTGGTGGGAGCAGCACGGTCGCCTCGACGAGGCCTCGCTCAAGGCTGCCGAGATGGCCGAGGCGTCCCGCCGCACCGCCGCCCTCCAGGCCTACTGACCCGCCCTCCAGCCTGATCCGGGATCTGCCCGCCGCCCGTCCGGGATCTGCCCGCCGCCCGTCCGGGGACTCCCCGCTCGAGCGGGGAGTCCGTCACCTGGAGGGGTGTACAACGCCCTCCAGGTGACGGACTTCCCCACCCAGTACGCCGTTCTCCACAGCCACGTCTGGCACCGTTTCGGCAGCGGGTGGTTCCGGGCACGAGTAGTGCATGGCCGAGTTCCAGCTGTCCCCCACCGATGTCGCGCTCCGGCGCGAGCTGATCGCAGAAGGCTTCACCGATCGCGACATCCGCGCCCAGGTGCAGGCCGGCGCGCTCACCAAGCTCCGCTACGGCGCGTACGCCCCGACCGATCTCGTCAAGGAGCTCGACGAGGTCGGCCTGATGCGCGCGCGTGCGCGAGCCGTGCTCCGCACAGCACACGGGTCCGCGGTGCTGTCCCATCAGAACAGCCTTGCCGAGCACGGGGTCCCGCTGTGGGGCGTCGGACTGGAGGAGACGCACCTGACCCGTACGGACGGGCGGGCCGGTCGTCGTGAGGCCGGTGTCGTGCACCATCGCGCCACGCTCGGCAAGCGGTGGTGGGCGGTGCGCGACGGCGTCCCGGCCACCCACCCTGCGCGTGCCGCCATCGAGGTGGCGACGACGTACGGCGCCGAGGCCGGGCTGGTGGCCGCCTGCGGCGTGCTGCACCGAGAGCTCGCGACGATCGCCGAGCTGCACGATGTTGCCGCGACGGCGTGCCACTGGCCCGGCAGCCTCAGCACCAGGCTCGTCCTGGCTCGTGCCGACAGCCGTGTCACCAACGTCGCAGAGGCTCGGACGTGGCACCTGTTCTTCGAGCAGCGGGTCCCTCGGCCCGAGCCGCAGGTCGAGGTGTTCGACGAGCAGGGCAACCTGCTGGGGATCGTCGACTTCCTGTGGGCGAAGCTGGGTGTCTTCCTCGAGTTCGACGGCCGGATCAAGTACGAGCAGCACCGCCGACCCGGTGAGACGCTCGCCGACTACCTCATGCGGGAGAAGCGACGGGAAGAGCAGATCTGTGTCCAGAAGGGCTGGATCTGCATCCGCGTCACCTGGGCCGATCTCGGGCGCCCGGTCGTCCTCGCGCGTCGGATCATGAAGGCGCTCGAGAGCCGGGGCCTGATGCGCTGAGGGCGTGCTTGTTGGGGTAGTCCGTCACTTGGAGGGCGTCGTACACCCCTCCAAGTGACGGACTCCCCGCTCGAGCGGGGACTCTGCGGGCGGGCCGGAGCGGTGCCCGGGTCAGGCGGGGCCGAGGCGGGGCAGGAGGGTGTGCACCCCCGGCCCGGTGAGCTCGGCGGGGGCCACCGGGCGGCCGTAGAGGAGCAGGAGCAGCGCCTCGGCGGAGGCCAGCACGTCGGGTCCGGTGCCGTGGGTCCAGTCGGTGTCGGTCGCCACGAGTCGTACGCCGGCGACGCGGCGTCGCGCGCTGCCCCCGACGACGGCGTTCACCGGCCACGGCGTACCGAGGGTGAAGTCGGCGAGCGGGGCGAGTGCGTCGACCGGCACCGCTCCCGGCTGGCCGAGCGGACGGCGTACGTCGAGCCCGTGCACGACGGCGTCCGCGAGCGCGGCGACCGCGGGCATCCCGGTCGGGGTCGCGCCGGTGCGGGCGTTGTCACGCAGCTGCGCCAGGATCGCGTCCCGCCCGCGACCGGACCAGTCCACCGCCGAGCGGGCGATCATCCGGTTCATCGAGAAGCCGTGGCGGGCCATCGCGACCGCTCCGGCTCCCGCGCCCATGACGGGGGCCCATGCGAGGTGCGCGGCGACGTCGATCACCCGCCACTGCGAGCACAGGGAGGGCGCCCACCACTGCTCGGGGTCGAGGCCCTTCAGCGTTTCTATGAAGCCCTGCCGGTGCGCCCGCGTGAGCTCGGGCACCGTCGGCGAGCCCCTCACGACACGGCCCCGCGGAGCGCGTCGAGCATCCCGGCGGGACAGCAGTGGGCCATCCCCCACCACTACGCCTGTGGCGAGCACGGGTCAAGCCCTGCGCGGTGGACTCCCCTGGGTCGACGGCTCAGTCCACGGGGCGGTTCTCGAAGGGCGTCGAGAGGACGATCGTGGTGCGCGTGGAGACGCTGGCCGCCCCGCGGATCCGGGCCAGCAGCTCCTCGAGCGCGAGGGGCGTCGCGACGCGGATCTTGAGGATGTAGGACTCCTCGCCGGCCACGGACCAGCACGACTCGATCTCCGTGATCCCCCGCAGCCGGTCGGGGTAGTCGTCGGGCTGCGACGGGTCGATCGGCGTGATGGAGATGAAGGCGGTCAGCGGCCGACCGAGCTGGTCGTGGTCGACGGTCGCGCCGTAGCCCGTGATCAGCCCACGCTGCTCGAGCCGCTTGACCCGCTGGTGCACCGCGGACGTCGACAGGTCCGTCGCCTTGCCCAGGTCGGTGAACGACATGCGTCCGTCGGCGGCCAGCAGCGCGAGGATCTGCCGGTCCTTGGACTCGACCTCGGAGGAGCTCACGCGCGACACCCTAGTGGGAGCCGGACAGCGCCTCCACCAGGCGCACGGCAGACGAGCCGAGGCCCCACTTCGCGTCGAGGGCGACGACGGCCTCGTGGTCGGCAGGCGTGCGCGGACGGCTCAGGTCGCGCCCGCCGAGGTCGAGGTCGCGGCGTACGGCGACCACGCGGGGTGCGACGGCCAGGTAGTCGGCGGCGGCCTTGATCTTGCCCCGCGGCCCGGGGCCCATGTCGGAGTCGGGGTCGCCGGCCGCGGCGATGATCGCGTCGATGGTGCCGAAGCGGCCGAGCAGCGTCGCCGCGGTCTTGTCACCGACCCCGGCCACGCCCGGGAGCCCGTCGGAGGCGTCGCCCCGCAGCGTGGCGAGGTCGGCGTACTGGTGGGCGTCGACGCCGTACTTGCCCCGCACCCAGGCGTTGTCGACGCGCTCGTGCTTGCTGACGCCGCGGGCGACGTAGAGCACGCGGACCTCGGTGTCGTCGTCGACGAGCTGGAACAGGTCGCGGTCGCCGGTGACGATGTCGACCGGCATGCCGGCACCCGTGGCGAGGGTGCCGATCACGTCGTCGGCCTCCATCTCGGCGTGCCCGACGACGGGGATGCCGTAGGCCTCCAGCACCGACAGGATGATCGGGACCTGCGCCTCCAGTGGGTCCGGCACCTCCTCGACGTCGGGACGGGGGCCCGGGACCTCGCGCACCACCCGGTGGGCCTTGTAGGACGGGAGCAGGTCGACGCGCCACTGCGGCCGCCAGTCGTCGTCCCAGCAGCACGCCAGGTGCGTCGGGTCGTACTCCCCCACCAGCCGGCTGATGAAGTCCATCAGGCCGCGCACGGCGTTGACCGGGGTGCCGTCCGGCGCCTTCACGGAGTCGGGCACGCCGAAGAACGCCCGGAAGTAGAGCGAGGCGGTGTCGAGCAGCAGGAGGCGCTGGCCGGTGTCGGCGGGCTCGGCAGTCATGGGGGTCAGCCTCTCACTCGGCGAGGACGCTGTAGGCGATCACGCCGCGCTTGAGCAGCCGGGCGGTCGCCCGCGCCGTGTCGCGCAGGTCGCGCTCCCCCGCCGCGTCGGCCACCTGGCCGCACAGGTCGAGCAGCTGCTTCATCCAGCGCACGAAGTCGCCGGCCGAGAGGCCGGTCACCATGAGCACGTCGTCGAGGTCGTCGCCCTCGGCCCAGCGCCAGGCCGCCCAGGCGAAGCCCATGTCGGGCTCGCGGAGGAAGTCGAGGCGATGGTCGCGCTCGAGCGCGTCGAGCTGGCCCCACAGGCGTACGAGCTCGGCGAGCACGGGTCGCACCTGTCCGCCGGGCATCTTGGGTGACGAGGCGTCGTCGGCGCGTCGGGCCTCGAACACCAGCGCGGACAGCACGGCGGCGAGCTCGGACGGCGCGAGGTCGTCGAACAGGCCGGCCCGGATCGCCTCGGCGGCGACGAGGTCCATGTCGGTGTAGATCCGCCGCAGGTGGGAGCCCTTCTCGGTGACCGCGTCGCCGTCGAGGTAGCCGAGCGCGGTCAGCACGTCGCAGACGCGGTCGAAGGTCCGCGCGACGGTGTTGGTGCGGTTGTCCACCCGCCGCTTGAGGGTCTCGGTGTCGCGCTCGAGCTTGAAGTAGCGCTCGGCCCACCGGGCATGGTCCTCGCGCTCGGGGCACTGGTGGCAGGGATGTGCCTTGAGGTCGGCGCGCAGACGCCCGATCTCCCGGTCGGTGGGGGTGTCGCTGAAGGAGTCGCGCTGCTTGGTACGTCGTTCGCCGGGGGCGGCGAGCCCGTGGGCCTTGGCGCGCAGCGCTGTCGCGAGGTCACGGCGCATCGCGGGGTTGCGCCCGTTGAACGACTTCGGGATCCGCAGCCGGCCGACGGCCTCCACGGGGGTCGGGAAGTCCATCGGGGCGAGGCGCCGGGCCTGCCGGTCGGCGGTCAGGACGTAGGGGCGCGGCTCGTCGCCGGAGTGGCCCGGGTCGATCACGACGGCGAGGCCGCTGAACTTCCCCGCCGGCACGTGGATCACGTCGCCCGGTCGGAGCTTGCCGAGCGACCGCATCGCCTCCTCGCGTCGGTCGTGCCGGCGCTCGCGTGCCGCACCCTTTTCGAGGTCGGAGATCCGGCGCCGGAGGCCGGCGTACTCCATGAAGTCGCCGACGTGGCACGTCGCGGCCTCGCGGTAGCCCTCGAGCGCCTCCTCGGCCTTGTGCACCTGCCGGGCCAGCCCGACGACGGCCTTGTCTGCCTGGAACTGGGCGAAGGACTGCTCGAGCAGCTCGCGCGAGGTGGCGCGACCGAACTGGTGGACGAGGTTGACGGCCATGTTGTAGGACGGCCGGAACGACGAGCGGAGCGGGTAGGTGCGGGTGGAGGCGAGTCCGGCGACCTCGCGCGGGTTCATCCCGGGCTGGTAGAGCACGACGCCGTGGCCCTCGATGTCGAGACCGCGCCGCCCGGCCCGCCCGGTGAGCTGGGTGTACTCCCCCGGGGTCAGGTCGGCGTGGGTCTCGCCGTTCCACTTCGACAGCTTCTCGATCACGACGGTGCGGGCCGGCATGTTGATGCCGAGGGCCAGCGTCTCGGTCGCGAAGACGACCTTGGCCAGGCCCTCCTGGAACAGCTCCTCCACCACCTGCTTGAACGCCGGCAGCAGCCCGGCGTGGTGCGCGGCGACGCCGCGGGTGAGGCCGTCGAGGAACTCGTGGTAGCCCAGGACGTGCAGGTCCTCCTCGGGCAGCGTGCGGGAGGCCTCCTCGACCCGCGCGAAGATCTCGTCGCGCTCCGCAGCGGTCGTGAGGCGGGTGTTGGCCTGGACGAGCTGGGTGACCGCGGCGTCGCAGCCGGCCCGGCTGAAGATGAACACGATCGCCGGCAGCAGGCCCTCGCGGTCGAGCCGCTCCACGACGTCGACGCGGCTCGGGATCCACACGCGCCGACCGTTGCCGACGGCGCGGGGGTTCTTCGACGACCCGGGCTTGCCCTTGCGCGGCGAACGCCGGTCGCGCATCAGCCGCGAGCTGGCCCAGTCGTCGCGGGCGATGCGGGTCAGCTCGTCGTTGACCGGCGCGCCCTCCTTGACGAAGCCCGCGCTGGCGTCGACGTCGGAGGAGGCGAACAGGTCGAGCAGGCGGCGCCCGACCATGACGTGCTGGAACAGCGGTACGGGGCGCTTCTCCTCGAGGATCGTGGTGGTCTCGCCCCGGACGGTGGCCAGCCACTCGCCGAACTCCTCGGCGTTGGAGACCGTCGCGGACAGGGACACGAGCGTCACGGACTCCGGGAGGTGGATGATGACCTCCTCCCACACCGCGCCACGCATCCGGTCGGCGAGGTAGTGCACCTCGTCCATCACCACGAAGCCGAGGCCGAGCAGCGTGCGGGAGCCGGCGTAGAGCATGTTGCGCAGGACCTCGGTGGTCATCACGACCACGGGCGCCTCGCCGTTGACGACGTTGTCGCCGGTCAGCAGGCCGACGTTGTCGGCGCCGTAGCGCTTCACCAGGTCGTGGTACTTCTGGTTGGACAGCGCCTTGATCGGCGTGGTGTAGAACGCCTTGCGCCCGGTCTGCAGGGCGAGGTGGATGGCGAACTCGCCGACGACGGTCTTGCCCGACCCCGTCGGGGCCGCGACCAGCACGCCGCGGCCGTCCTCGATCTCGCGGCACGCGCGCAGCTGGAAGTCGTCGAGCTCGAAGCCGTAGAGGCCCTCGAAGTCCTTGAGCATCGGGTAGGGCTTCTCGCGCTGGAAGGCCGCGTAGCGCTCGGCGGGCGTGGGCTGGTCGTCGGGGGTGCTCATCAGGTCCTCATGCAATCACGTCGAGGGCGCCGGGGACGCACTCGATGGTCAGGGGCAGGGGGCCAAACCGCTCACCGTCGGCGTACGACACGATGCCAGGCGCCGCGACGGTCACGGTGCGGACGCGACGGTGGACGTACTCCGCCACACCGTCGATGCGGCCGGTGAACAACCGCGGGTAGGAGCGGACCAGCTTGGACTTGCTCATCCGGGTGATCACCACGACGTCGAGCAGGCCGTCGTCGAGGAGCGCACCCTCGGTGATCCGCAGGCCGCCGCCGAACGACGGTCCGTTGCCGACGGCGACGAGCATCGCCTCGTGCTCCATCGTCTCGTCGTCGAGCTGGAGCACGTAGGGGATCGGACGGAAGGTGCGCAGCTCGGCCAGCGTGGCGAGGTTGTAGCGCATCTGGCCGCGGGGCCAGGTCATCGTGTTGGCGCGTTCGTTGACGATCGCGTCGAAGCCCGCCGCCAGGACGGTGACGAACCACCGCTCGCCGCTGCGGGCGAGGTCGATCGTGCGCAGCCGGGAGGCGATGATCCGGTCGGCGGCCGCGACCGGGTCGGTGCGCGGGAGGCCGAGGTAGCGGGCGACGTCGTTGCCGGTGCCGCTGGGGATGAGGCCGAGGGGCGTGCCGGTGCCGGCGACGGCCTGCACGCCGAGGTGGACCAGCCCGTCGCCGCCGCACACGACGAGGGCCTCGACCCCGTCCGCGACGCACGCGCTGGCCAGGTCGGCGGCCTCGTCCGCGTCACGGCCCTGCAGGTTGCGTACGACGAAGCCGCTCTCGCGCAGCCGGGTCAGGGCGGCGTCGCGGTGGCGCGCGCCCCGGCCGCGGCCGGCCGTCGGGTTGGTCAGCAGGGCGATCTCGCGCCCCCGCACGGGGCGGTCGGGCACAGCCGGGTCGTGCATGGCGCGACCCTATCCCCCGGCACCGACCGCGCTGCGCCGTTCGACGGCGCCGCGACGTCGGTGCCGGCCGCGGGTCAACCCAGCCGCAGCAGGGCGGCGTAGCGCTCGGCGCGGGCGCCCACCGCGCGGGCGAGCCGGGACAGTGCCTCCAGGACCAGCTCGGGTCCGAACCGGGTCCCGGGGACGGCCAGGACCATCCGCGAGTCGTGCTCGCCGATGACGACCTGGCCGTGGCGCCATGCCTGGTGCACCCGCAGCCGGGTCGCGTCGTCGACTACCGGGGCGGGGTAGGCCTCGTCGACGGCCAGCAGGTCGCAGACGATCTCCTCGGACGCCGTGGACCCGTCGGGCACCGTCCCTGCGGTCAGCCGGCCGCGGACGAGGTAGCCGGTCTGCAGACCGGCGTCCGCGCACCACACCACGTCACCGGTGCCGAGCCACTCCGGCAGGTCGAACGGGTCGATGTCGGTGAGGGTGGCCTGCATGGGTCCACCCTGTCAGAGCGTCCTCAGATGGAGGACAGCTCGTCGGGCGAGAGCCCGGCGTTGGGGGCCCGGCGGGCGCGACGCTTGTCGTTGAACCGCGCGATCGCCTCGGAGGCGAAGAACAGCAGCACCATCGGCACGGCCATCAGGGTCATCGTGAAGGGGTCGGCCGACGGGGTCGCGACCGCGGCGAAGATGAAGGTGCCGATCACGATCCACGGACGGTAGGCCTTGAGGGAGGAACCCTTGACCACGCCGGCGAAGTTGAGCAGCACCACGAAGACCGGGATGTTGAAGGCCAGTCCGAACACGAACAGCGTGCGGGTGAAGAACTGGAGGTAGTCGTTGAAGTCGATGAGGTTGGTGACGCCGTCGGGGTTGAAGCCGATCAGCACCTCCAGCGCGATCGGCAGCGTGACGTAGCCCAGCACGATGCCGGTGAGGAAGAGCGGACCGGCCACGGCCACGAAGACGCGGCTCATCTTGCGCTCCTGGGCGTAGAGCCCGGGCAGCACGAAGGCCCAGATCTGGTAGAGCCAGTAGGGCGCGGTCACGATGGCGGCGGCGAAGCCGCACAGGGTCAGCCAGAGCAGCAGGCCCGCGCCCGCGCCGCTGGTCGTGGCGATCGACGTGCCTGGAGCGAGGGTCTCCTGCGCGTCCTGGTAGGGGCCGTAGACCGCGTCGTAGATGGCGTGCCGGAACACGAACGCCACCGCCAGGGCGAGGGAGAACACCAGCAGGCAGCGCAACAGGCGCGCCCGGAACTCACGGAAGTGGTCGGCGAGCGCCATCCGGCCGTCCGGGCCCACGGCGTCGGGCGACGGCCCCTTGAACAGGCCGACGAGACCGGCGATCCTCACGCTCTTCTGGACTCCGGCGATCAGGCGGTGGTGTCGTCGCGCCGCTCGCGCAGCACCTCGCCCGAGGCCTCGTTGCGCACCTCGCCACCCTGGGCGGGGTCGTGGGCCTGGTTGCGGGCCTCGATCTCGCGCTGCTCAGGGGTCTTGTCGGTGTCCTTGTCGTCGTCGCGCATGCCCTTGGTCTCGGTCTTGAAGATGCGCAGCGCCTGGCCGGAGCTGCGGGCGAGGTCGGGGAGCTTGGCGGCACCGAACACCAGCACCACGATCGCCAGGATCACGAGCCACTCGAGGCCCTGCGGCATGCCGATCATCGGGTCCATCATCTTGGTCACTCCGTCATTGGTGGTGTGGTGGATCACGTTCAGGACGTCATTCGGAGTCTACGCCGTCGTCGTCGTAGAGGTGGAGCGCCGCCCGGGCAGCGGTCCGGAACGCCTCGGCGTACGCCGCCGGAGCGAGCAGCTCGGCGTGCGGGGCCAGGCGCAGCAGCAGGGACTTCACCCACTCCTCGCTGGCCACCTCGAGCTCGACGTCGATCGTGCCGTCGGGCCCGGGACGCCGACCGGTCACCGGGTAGTACTCGACCACCCACCGCGCGGGCGGCGCCAGGCGCAGGGTGACCGTCGTGGTCTCGGCGTCGGTGAACCAGCCGCCGGTGAGGTCGCGGGCGCGCGCGCCCGGGTCGGCCACCGGGCTGTCGAGCTCGGTGGCGGCGACGATGCGGTCCACCCGGAAGGCCCGGTCGCCGCCCGCGGTGTGGCACCAGGCGTCGAGGTAGAGCAGGTCCTCGACCCGGGCGAGGCCCCGCGGGTCGACGACCCGTCGCGACTCCTGGTCGCGCGAGGGCACGTGGTAGGTGATCTCGACCTGGTGGCCGCGGGCGAGGGCCGACTCCAGCACGGGGACGACGGCGCTGCTCTCGAGCGGCGTGGGGGTCACGTGCAGGCGGAGCAGACCCTCCCCGTCCTGGCCGGCGGCCTCCTCGAGCTTGGCCAGGGTCCGCTCGATGACCTCGCGGGCCTCGGCGGGGGCGGTGTCGACCATCGTCCGGAGCGCCACGACCAGCGAGGTGGCCTCGGCGGGTGAGAAGCGCACGGGCCGGGCGAGGTAGTCGGCGTTGTCGACCCGGATGATCCGGTCGCCCTCGAGCGCCTCGAGGTCGACCTCGATCAGGTCGCCCGGCAGCCCCGGCGACACGCCGGTCATGAAGAGCAGGCGCAGGTCGCGCTCGATCTGGTCGGCGTCGGTGCCGAAGTGGGCGGCGGCGTCCTCGAGCCGCACCTCGCCCCGGGCGAGCAGGTAGGGCACGAGCGCGAGCAGCCGTGCCACCTGGTCGGGGGCGGTGTCCCCTGTCTGGACCGTCACGGTGCCTCCCCCGTCGCTGCGACGGCGCGGAGCCGGGCGACCACGTCGTCGCGCAGCGACCGCGGTTCGTCCACGACCACGTCGGCGCCGTAGGTCAGGACCTCGTCGGACAGCTCGTGCACCGGGCCCTCGACGACCAGGGCGTCCCACCCGGGACTGTCCGGGATCGGGGTCACCGACTCGGCACGCCGTCGCAGGCCAACCCCGGTGCCCTGCCGCACCCGGACCTGCGCCCGGACGGAGGGGTACGACGGCGAGAGCCGCCGGGCGGTCTCGCGGACGTCGGTGCCGGCAGGGACGTCGTACGCCCCCGACCTGCCGGTCGCGCGGACGGTGCCGACGATGCGCGAGAGCCGGAAGACGCGCTCGGCGCCGCGGTCGACGTCGAGGCCGACGACGTACCACCGCCCCGAGGAGCGGGCGAGGCCCCAGGGCTGGACCCGGCGCGTGGTCGGCTGCGTCTCGTCGGCGCGCTGGTAGGGGAAGCTGACCTGGCGGCGCTTGCCGATGGCGTCCCACAGGGGCTCGAACGCCGGCTCGTCGGCGGTGATGGCCGGGGCGACGACCTCGAGGCGGGAGGGGTCGATCTCGACGCCCTGGCCCTTGAGCTTGGCGAGTGCACGGCCGGTCGCCTTCGCGAGCGTCGCGTGCTGCCAGACCTGGGCCGCCAGGCCGAGCACGGCCGCCTCGTCGGACTCGAAGCGGATCTCGGGGAGCGAGGTCTGCTCGGTCGGGATGCGGTAGCCGATCTCGTCGTCGAAGAAGGCGTCGGCACTGCCGACCTCGATGACGGCGCCGATCTGTCGCAGCGCGTCCTTGTCACGCTCGAAGGCGCGCTCGAACGCCTCGTCGCCGGCCGGTCCGCGGGCGTGCTCGGGGTAACACGCCTCGCGGATCGCGTCCTTGCCGATGAAGCGCTTGGCGCCGAGCAGCAGGATGTGGAGGTTCATCAGCCGCTCTGCTCGTGGCTGCACCATGCCTGCCCCCTCTCCCCTGCTCGTGTCGTGCGCCGTCCGGTCGGGTCAGGAGGCGGCGAGGATGTCGACGACGAAGAACAGCGTGTCGGTGCCCTTGATGCCGGCCTGCTCGTTGCCCTGCTCGCCGTAGCCGTCGGCGGGCGGGATCTCCAGGATCACCCGCGAGCCGACGGTGCGGCCCACGAGCCGCTCGTCCCAGCCCGGGATGACCTGGCCGACGCCGATCGGGAACTCGGCGGGCTCCCCGCTGTAGGACTCGTCGAACGGCTCGTCGGCGTTGTAGACCTGGCCGAGGTAGTCGACGGTCAGGGTCTGACCGGACTTCACCTTGGCGCCGTCACCCTTCACCAGGGTGGTGGCGATCAGCTTGCCGGTGGGCTTGTGGGCGGTGCTGAAGTCGAGGCCCGTGACCACGCCGTCCTCCTCGATCAGCTCCGGGGCCCAGCCGGCGGGCTTCTTCTCCTCGCCCTGCGGGCCGTCGAGCGGCGGCACGGTCTCCGAGCGGTCGAGGATGTCGACGACTGCGAGCACGGCGTCGCGGTTGCCGATGCCGATGTCGGGGCGGCCGCCCTCGCCGAAGGCGTCCTCGGCGCTGGTGAGCAGCACGACGCGGTCGCCGACCTGGTTGCCGACGAGGGTGTCGCGCAGGAACGGCACGATCTCCTCGGAGACCTCGAGCGACTGGGGTGCGCCGTCCTTGGTCCAGGTGCTCTGGGCCTTCTTCTCGGTGAAGCCGTTGCCGATCCACCAGTTGGCCTTGACGGTGTCGCCGGCGGCGACCTCCTCGCCGTCGCCCTCGACCAGGACCTCGGTCTCCTCCTGCGAGGCGTCGAGGCGGCCGTCGAAGGTGACCTTCGGCTCCGATCCCTGCTCGCCCTCGATGGTCACCGAGCTGAGGGACGCGCCGCCCTCCTCGGCGTCGCTGGACCCGGAGCCGCAGGCGGCCAGTCCGAGCATGCTGAGGGAGAGGACACCGCAGAGGGCAGCGGAACGTACACGAGACACGGATTCACCTGTTCGATCGGGTCGGCGTTGCCGGGACACCCTATCCAGCCGACCCACGCCACCCGTCGCGACACCGCCGGAGGACCGGGCGGCGCCGGTCGCGGGCCAAGGTCACATGCCGTCGATGAGCCGCTGCACGCGCTCGTCGTAGGCCTTGAAGGGGTCCTTGCACAGCACGGTGCGCTGCGCCTGGTCGTTGAGCTTGAGGTGCACCCAGTCGACGGTGAAGTCGCGACGGCGCTCCTGCGCCCGGCGGATGAACTCGCCCCGCAGGCGCGCCCTGGTGTTCTGCGGCGGGACGCTCTTGGCCTCGAAGATCTTGAGGTCGCTGCTCACCCGGGCCACGGCGCCGCGCTTCTCGAGGAGGTAGTAGAGCCCGCGTCCGCGGTGGATGTCGTGGTAGGCGAGGTCGAGCTGGGCGATGCGGGCGTCACCGAGGGAGAGGCCGTGCTTGGCGCGGTAGCGCTCGATGAGCTTGAGCTTGATGACCCAGTCGATCTCCCGGTCCACGAGGCCGAGGTCGTCGGACTCGACGGCCTTGAGGCCGCGCTCCCACAGGTCGAGCGCCCGCTCGATCGTCGGTGTGGAGATCTGTCGGCGGTCCACGAAGTCGCGCGCCTTCGCGAGGTACTCACCCTGGATCTCGAGGGCGCTCGCCTCGCGTCCGTTGGCCAGGCGCACCTTGCGACGGCCGGTGGGGTCGTGGCTGATCTCCCGGATGGCGCGGATCGGGTTCTCCATCGTGAGGTCGCGCATCACCACGCCCTCCTCGATCATCCGCAGCACGAGGTCGCAGGAGGCCACCTTGAGCAGGGTGGTGGTCTCGCTCATGTTGGAGTCGCCGACGATCACGTGGAGGCGGCGGAACCGCTCGGCGTCGGCGTGCGGCTCGTCGCGGGTGTTGATGATGGGTCGGCTCCGGGTGGTGGCGCTGCTGACGCCCTCCCAGATGTGCTCGGCGCGCTGGCTCACGCTGTACGACGCCCCGCGCGGGGTCATCACGACCTTGCCCGCGCCGACCACGATCTGTCGCGTGACCAGGAAGGGGATCAGGATGTCGGCGAGCCGGCTGAACTCCCCCGCCCGGCCGACGAGGTAGTTCTCGTGGCATCCGTAGGAGTTGCCGGCGGAGTCGGTGTTGTTCTTGAACAGGTAGATGTCGCCGGCGATCCCCTCCTCGTGCAGCCGCTCCTCGGCGTCGAGCAGCAGACCTTCGAGGATGCGCTCGCCCGCCTTGTCGTGCGTGACGAGGTCGACGATGTCGTCGCACTCCGGGGTGGCGTACTCCGGGTGGCTGCCCACATCGAGGTAGAGGCGGGCACCGTTGCGGAGGAACACGTTGGAGGAGCGTCCCCAGCTGACGACCTTGCGGAAGAGGTAGCGGGCGACCTCGTCGGGGCTGAGCCGGCGCTGCCCCTTGAACGTGCACGTGACGCCGTACTCGTTCTCGATGCCGAAGATCCGACGGTCCATGGGCCCACACTAGGTCCGCGGACCACGCGTCGTACGGCAGTGCGCCCGGAATTCGTGTCCGGCGAGCCGCGCCCGGCTTGGCGCGGACGCCTAGGTTGCCCGCATGGACGACACCTCTGCCGCCCCACGCCCGCCCGCCCCGGCCGTCCCACAGCGCTCCGAGTCGACGCTGGTGGGCTCCTGGCCGTACCACCTGCTGACGGCGGCGGTGACCGGCGTGGTCACCGCGCGGATGCCGGTGCACCGCTGGTCGCGGCCGACGCGATGGGCGCTGCACGGCGGGACGGGTGCCCTCGTCGCAGCCGGCACGGCCTGGATGGTCCGTCACCCCGGGCAGCTCGGCGGGAAGGACCAGCCGACGGACCAGACGGACCAGCAGGTCGAGCCGGCCGAACGGCCGCACCCCCTCGGGGCCGCGACGACGACGGGCCTCGCCCTGGCCGCCGGCGCGCTCGTCGCCGGGGTGAGCCGGGGCGGACAGGCGGCGGACGGGTGGGCCGAGGGCTGGTTGCTCCGTCGCGGCGTACGCCGTCCCCGGATGTGGTTGGGGGTCGCCGCGGCGGGTGCCTCGCTGGGGATGAGCCTGGTCGAACGCCGGCAGGACGCCCGGTCTCGCGGAGGACGACACGACCTTGACGATCCGGTGCCGCGCGGGTGAGCGTTCCCCCATGGGAGCCCGCCACCTCGTCGCGACCGTGCTGGCCGCGCCGGCCGTCGTCGAGGACCTCGAGCTGCGGGTGATGACCGACGACATGTGGCTGTGGCCCGTGCGCACCGCACCCGTCGTCGTGGACGGCGCCCGGATGGAGTTCCAGCTCCGCCGGCGCCTGGTGGAGCAGCGTCAGGGCGCGTGGGACGACGCCGCCGGGTGGACGCCCGCCTGGATCGGCTTCGGCGACGCCTGGCACGAGTTCGGACCGGACGGGAACGTGCGTCCCTCGGGTCCGCTCCCCTGGGCCGCACACCAGCGGCTGTGGAGCGCCCTGGCTGAGTTCGGCCCGCTGGTGCGCTACCGCCGACGACTCAGCGGCATCCCGACCGAGCCCACGGCGGAGTGGCCGGGGCTCCACCTGCGCTGACTGCCCGGAGCGGGCGCGCAGCCGCTCAGACCTGGCCGGGCTCCGTCGGAGGCGGCGGGGCGCCGGGCGTCGGAGGTTGACCCGGCTGGCCCGGCTGGCCCGGCTGGCCCGGCTGGCCCGGACCGGGCGCCGGCGCGGGCGGGGCGACCGGGGGGGCGACGGGCGGTGCGACCGGCGGCTCCCCCGTGACCGGGTCCTCCAGGGGCGGCGTGGCGCCGGAGACCTGGTCGGTGGGGTCGGTGGGGTCGTCCTGACCGGAGTGTCGCGGCCCGGAGCCGGCGAGGGCGTCCTCGGGCGCGGGCGTGTCGGGCTCCTCGCTGCCACGACCGCCGAGGATCTCGACGAGCCGCGCCTCGCGCAGGCGCAGGAACTTGCGGGGCTGGGTGCGGGTGCGGTCGAGCGCTGCGACCTCGAGGGCGCCGGCCGGGATGACCCGGTCCTCGGTCTCGCTGTGCCCCAGGGCCGCGACCGCCGTCCGCAGCGTCTCCTCGAGCGAGCCGCCGGCGACGTAGTGCTCGGCGAGGTGGCCCGCGACGACGTCGGCGGCGCCGCCCATCACGGCATAGCCGTGCTCGTCGGCCACCTGGCCGTCGTAGGTGAGCCGGTAGAGCTGGTCGTCCTCGGGCGTGTCGCCGACCTCGGCGACGAAGATCTCGACCTCGTAGGGCTTCTCGCCCCCGGAGGAGAAGATCGTGCCGAGCGTCTGGGCGTAGGCGTTGGCCAGGCCGCGACCGGTGACGTCACGGCGGTCGTAGGCGTAGCCGCGCATGTCGGCGAGGCGGACGCCGGCGATGCGCAGGTTCTCGAACTCGTTGTAGCGACCGACGGCCGCGAAGGCGATGCGGTCGTAGATCTCGCTGACCTTGTGCAGCGCCTGGGACGGGTTCTCCGAGACGAACAGGACGCCGTCGGCGTACTGCACGGCGATGACCGAGCGACCTCGGGCGATGCCCTTGCGGGCGAAGTCGGCCCGGTCCTTCATCAGCTGCTCGGGCGAGACGTAGAACGGCATACTCATGGGAACTGGCTCCTACGTCAGGTGAGGGGGGCGACCGGGCCGTCGGGTCGCTGCATCCGGGCGGCGATCATCCGGTCGGCGATGGCCGACACCTCGTCGTCGGGCAGCCGCCGGCCGCCGTCGGGCGTGATCACGTGGACGACCGGGAAGATGCGACGCGTCAGGTCGGGACCGCCGGTGGCCGAGTCGTCGTCGGCGGCGTCGTAGAGCGCCTGCACGAGGGCGGTGACCGCTCCCTCGGCGTCGAGGTCGTCGCGGTAGAGCTTCTTCAACGACCCGCGGGCGAACAGCGAGCCCGAGCCCACGGAGTGGAAGGCCGTCTCCTCGTAGCGCCCGCCGGTCACGTCATAGCTGAAGATCCGGCCCTGGCCGGCCGCGAGGTCGTAGCCGGCGAACAGCGGAACGACGGCCAGGCCCTGCATCGCGAGGCCGAGGTTGGCACGGATCAGCGCGGCGAGGCGGTTGGCCTTGCCGTCCATCGACAGCGTGGTGCCCTCGATCTTCTCGTAGTGCTCGAGCTCGGTCTGGAACAGCCGAACCATCTCCACGGCCAGCCCCGCGGTGCCGGCGATGCCGACCACGGAGAACTCGTCGGCCGGGAAGACCTTCTCGATGTCGCGCTGGGCGATGATGTTGCCCATCGTGGCGCGGCGGTCGCCGGCCATGACGACGCCGCCCTCGAAGGTGGCCGCGACGATCGTGGTGCCGTGGGGTGCCAGGTCACCGGCACTGCCGGTGGGGACGGCGCGCCTCGACGGCAGCAGGTCCGGGGCCTCGGCGCCGAGGAAGTCGGCGAAGCTCGAGGTGCCGGGGGTCATGAACGACGTGGGCAGGCGGGGGTCGCTCACTGGCCGCCCTTCTGGATGAACGACTTCACGAAGTCCTCGGCGTTGGTCTCGAGGACCTCGTCGATCTCGTCGAGGATCGCGTCGACGTCCTCGTCGATCATCTCCTTGCGCTCGGCGACGTCGGTCTCCACGACCTCCTCGGTCGCCGTCTCCTCCTGGGAGGACTTGCGCGGCTGCTTCTGCTCCTGGGCCATGTCCCGACCCTATCCACTCCCACCGACGCCACAAGGAGGTTCGCGGTGGGCGGACGTCTCGCGTCGTACGCCGGCACCGCGATCGACGCGGCGCCCCGCCTGGCCGTGCGGGCCCCGGGAGCCGACCTGGCGGGGAAGTCCGACACTTCGAGGGGGTTGCAACGGCCACCAGGTGGCGGACTCCCCGCTCGAGCGGGGAGTCCCCGGACAGGCGCAGGCGCGGACCGGGTCAGCGGGTGATGGCGGCGACGAGCGCCTGGGCGGAGTCGCTGCGGTCGATCAGCTCCCCGACGTGGGCCCTGGTGCCGCGGAGCGGGTCGATGGTCGGCACCCGCTGGAGCGACTCACGGCCGGGCAGGTCGAAGATCACCGAGTCCCACGACGCGGCGGCGACCGAGTCGGCGTACTTGTCGAGGCACCGGCCGCGGAAGTAGGCGCGGGTGTCCGCCGGCGGGTCGTGCATGGCCGCCTCGATGGTGGCGTCGTCCAGCAGCCGCTCGATGCGGCCGGCCGCGGCGAGGCGGTGGTAGAGCCCCTTGTCGGGACGTACGTCGGCGTACTGCAGGTCGATGAGGTGCAGCTTGGCGTCGTCCCAGTCGAGGTCGTCGCGGTCGCGGTACTGGTTGAGCAGCTTGAGCTTGGCGACCCAGTCGAGCTCGGTGGCGCACTCCATCGGGTCGCGCTCGAGGCGGGTCAGCACCGACTCCCACCGCGCGAGGACGTCGACCGTCTGCTCGTCGGCGTCGGCGCCGTAGCGGTCCTCGACGTACTTCCTGGCCAGGTCGAGGTACTCCAGCTGCAGCTGCACGGCGGTGAGCCGTCGCCCGTCGCGCAGGGTGACGAGGTGGCGCAGCGTCGGGTCGTGCGAGACGTCGCGCAGCGCCTTGACGGCCCCCTCGACGCTCAGGTCGCGGTCGACGAAGCCGTCCTCGATCATCGCGAGCACCAACGCGGTGGTGCCGGACTTGAGGTAGATGGAGACCTCGGCGAGGTTGGCGTCGCCGAGGATGACGTGGAGGCGCCGGTAGAGAGCCGGGTCGGCGTGCGGCTCGTCGCGGGTGTTGATGATCGGCCGCTTGAGGGTCGTCTCCAGCCCCACCTCGACCTCGAAGTAGTCCGCGCGCTGGCTGATCTGGAAGCCCCGCTCCGGGGTGGTGTCGCGGCCGTCCTGCCCGATGCCGACCCGCCCTGCTCCGGTGACCACCTGCCGGGACACGAAGAACGGGGTGAGGTGCCGCACGATCTCGGCGAACGGCGTCGAGCGCCGCATCAGGTAGTTCTCGTGGGCGCCGTAGGACGCGCCCTTGTTGTCGGTGTTGTTCTTGTAGAGCACGATCGGCGTGCTGCCGGGCACCTGCGCCGCCATCCGCGACGCGTCGAGCATCACCTGCTCCCCCGCCTTCTCCCAGCGGACCACGTCGAGCGGTGTCGTCACCTCCGGCGAGGAGTACTCCGGGTGGGCGTGGTCGACGTAGAGCCGCGCGCCGTTGGTCAGGATGACGTTGGCGAGGCCGAGGTCCTCGTCGGTGAGCTGGCTCGGGTCGGCCACCTGGCGGGCCATGTCGAAGCCGCGCGCGTCACGCAGCGGGGACTCCTCCTCGAAGTCCCACCGCGCCCGCCGGGCCTTCACCGTCGAGCTGGCGTAGGCGTTGACGATCT
Source organism: uncultured Nocardioides sp. (assembly GCF_947488025.1). GTDB lineage: Bacteria > Actinomycetota > Actinomycetes > Propionibacteriales > Nocardioidaceae > Nocardioides. The sequence continues at coordinate 133,801 of NZ_CANKYS010000006.1, forward strand.
GCGAGGACGCGACCATCGGGTTGGCCGACGGCTGGCCCTGCACCGAGATGCCGTACTCGACCTCCGTGCCCATCACGCGTCGTACGCTCATCCGGGGCCCCCGCCGTGTTGTTCGAGGGAGGAGCGCAGCGGGGGACGCGAAGAACACTGCGGGGTGGAGGTCATGCGGTGAGCCTACGGGTGTGGGACGAGCGAGTGCTGCCGCGACTGACCGACCGGGCGCTGCGTGGGCACGAGGTGGGCGAGCTGCGCGCGGCCGCCTGCGCCGGGCTGACCGGCCGCGTGCTCGAGATCGGCTTCGGCAGCGGGCTCAACGTCCGCTGGTATCCCCCGGACGTCACGTCCGTGACGGCGATCGAGCCCTCGGACGTCGGCTGGGAGCTGTCCGAGCCGCGACGTTCGCGCAGCGCCGTACCCATCCAGCGCGCCGGGCTCGACGGACAACGTCTCGACCTGCCGGACGACTCGCACGACAGCGCGCTGGTGACGTTCAGCCTGTGCACGATCCCCGACCCGCTGGAGGCCCTGCGTGAGGCCAGGCGGGTGGTGCGTCAGGGCGGTCGGCTGCACGCGCTCGAGCACGGCATCGCGCCCGAGGAGTCCGTACGTCGCTGGCAGCGGCGCATCGAACCTCCGTGGGGCGCGGTCGCCGGCGGGTGTCACCTCACGCGCGACATGCCTGCCCTGCTGGAGTCAGTGGGGTGGCGCGTGGAGCACCGCGAGCAGGACTACCTGGCCGGACCGGCCCTCGCCCGCCCGTGGACGTATGTCTACCGGCTGGTCGCCGGCTGACGCCACGAGCAGGCAGGGCGTCGAGAGCGGTCAGCGCCCGCGGCGGAGGAACCCGGCGAGGAACAGCACGATGACGACGATGACGACGATGATCAGAATGGTTCGCATCCGGCCAACCTAGTGCTCGAGCCGTGCCGGCAACTCCTCCGGAGGGGTGTCGCGCGCGTCAGTCGTGTCGGCGCGGACCGTTGACCGCCGAGGCGTGGGCGGCGTTGACGCCGGCGATGCCCAACCACGCCACGATGACGGCAGGGAGGCCGTTGTCCGTGGCGACCATCGGCACGATCGTGATCGGGACCCCGACGCCGACCGAGATCACGCCCAGGACGAACTGCCGGATTCGTCCGCCCTCTGTGCCAGCCGTACGACGCTGCTGCAGCTCGCCGCGTTCGGCGGCCCGCCGCTCCACCGCCCGCTCGATCCTCTCGGCGAAGCCGTCCACGAGCTCGGCGTCGTAGCGGGCGCCGAGCTCGCGGCGGGCGGCGAGGGCGGCCTCGATGTCGCCGTGGCCGAGGTCGTCCTCGCGTCCCATCGCGCGCTCCGGTCCGGTCACAGGTATTGGCCGGTGTTGGCGACCGTGTCGATCGACCGTCCCGGCTCGGTGCCCTGCTTGCCCGTGATCAGCGTGCGGATGAAGACGATGCGCTCACCCTTCTTGCCCGAGATCCGCGCCCAGTCGTCGGGGTTGGTGGTGTTGGGCAGGTCCTCGTTCTCCTTGAACTCGTCCACGCACGCCTGGAGCATGTGCTGGACCCGCAGTCCACGCTGCGCCGGGTTGAGGTCGCTGTCGAGGAAGTCCTTGATCGCCATCTTCTTGGCGCGGTCGACGATGTTCTGGATCATCGCGCCCGAGTTGAAGTCCTTGAAGTAGAGGACCTCCTTGTCACCGTTGGCGTAGGTCACCTCGAGGAAGCGGTTCTCCTCCGACTCGGTGTACATCCGCTCCACGGTCGCGCGGATCATCGCGTTGACGGTGGCGGTGCGGTCCTGGCCGAACTCGGCGAGGTCCTCTGCGTGCAGGGGCAGGGTCGGGGTGAGGTACTTGGAGAAGATGTCGCGCGCCGACTCGGCGTCGGGGCGCTCGATCTTGATCTTCACGTCGAGGCGACCCGGACGCAGGATGGCGGGGTCGATCATGTCCTCGCGGTTGGACGCACCGATCACGAGGACGTTCTCGAGCGCCTCGACACCGTCGATCTCGCTCAGCAGCTGGGGCACGATCGTGTTCTCCACGTCGGAGGAGACGCCGGATCCGCGCGTGCGGAAGAGCGAGTCCATCTCGTCGAAGAACACGATGACCGGGGTGCCGAGCGACGCCTTCTCGCGCGCCCGCTGGAAGACCAGGCGGATGTGGCGCTCGGTCTCGCCGACGTACTTGTTGAGCAGCTCGGGACCCTTGATGTTGAGGAAGTAGGACTTCCCCGACGCGCCGGTGCGCTCGGCGACCTTCTTGGCCAGCGAGTTCGCGACGGCCTTGGCGATCAGCGTCTTGCCGCACCCGGGCGGACCGTAGAGCAGCACGCCCTTCGGCGGCTTCAGCTCGTGGTCCTTGAACAGGTCGGGGTGCAGGTAGGGCAGCTCGACGGCGTCGCGGATGGCGTCGATCTGGGTGGTGAGGCCGCCGATCTGCGTGTAGTCGATGTCGGGCACCTCCTCCAGCACCAGCTCCTCGACCTCCGACTTCGGCACGACCTCGTAGACGTAGCCGGCGCGGGTGTCGAGCAGCAGCGAGTCGCCGGCCCGGATCGTGACGTCCTCGGCGCACAGCGGCTCCGCGAGGCGTACGACGCGCTCCTCGTCGGCGTTGGCGATCACCAGCGCCCGCTCGCCGTCGGCGAGGATCTCCTTGAGCATGACGACCTCGCCGACCTGCTCGAAGTCGAGGGCGGCGACCACGTTGAGCGCCTCGTTGAGCATGACCTCCTGCCCGCGGACGAGGCCGTCGAGCTCCACGGCCGGGCTCACGCTGACGCGCAGCTTGCGACCGCCGGTGAAGACGTCGACGGAGTCGTCGTCGTTGCGCCCGAGGAACGTGCCGAACCCGGCCGGCGGCTGCGCCAGGCGGTCGACCTCCTCCTTGAGCGTCGTGATCTGGTCACGGGCGTCGCGCAGCGTCTGGGCGAGCCGCTCGTTCTGGCTCGAGATGGCAGCGAGGGATCGTTGCGCGTCGGCCAGGCGGGTCTCCAGCCCCCGCGACTGACCGGGCAGGTCCTCGAGACGGCGGCGCAGGTCGGTGACCTCGGCCTCCAGGTAGCGCACCTGGGTGGCAAGTTGCTCACGTGTCGGCTCAGACATCTCGCACCTCCTGCCACATGACACTACTCATGGATCCATGGGACGGAAGTGGATATCTCGCTGTGTTGGTCACCGTTTCGCAACTCTGGCGTCGGCTGGGCGCCATGTCCCGCGCCATGTCCCGCGCCATGTCCCGCATCAGGCGCCGTTGAGCCGCCGGATCGCGTCGAGCTCGGCCTGGGTGAGCTCGCCCGACGCCTCGAGCACCTGCTGCAGCACCGCGGACTTCCCGGCGAGGTAGGTGTCGATGTCCATGGCGGGGTTGGCCGCCAGCGCGCGCTTCACCGCGGCGTACGCCTCACGCAGGTCGTCGCGCGACCTCAGCACGTCCCGTACGGCGAGGTGGTTGCGCACGTTCGCGGTGCCGGCCACGCACACGTAGACGTTGCGTCGCGGCCCGTCGGGCGCGTGGAACGCCTCCCGACCGGTGACCCCGAGGTCGCCACGATGGACGTAGCCGACCCCCTCCAGGGCCGCGATCGCCTGGGGGACGTCGTGTGCGTCGACGATGACGTCGACGTCGAGGACCGGCTTGGCCGCCAGCCCCGGCACCGACGTCGAGCCGACGTGCTCGACCCTGGCCGAGGCCACGTCGGCGAGCGCCATGCGCAGCACGGTCGCCACCTTGTCGAACTGCTCGGCCCAGCGCGGGGACCAGTCGACGACCTCGATGCTCACCCGTCGGTCTGGTCGAGCTCGGCGGGCTCCGGTGCAGGTACGTCGGCCGGGCGGGGGCCCGTGTAGTCGGGACCGTAGGCGCCGGGAGCGGGGCGACGGGTCTTGCGCGGCGGCTTCTCCCCCGGCGCCATCCGCCGCGCGGTGACGAGGAAGGCGGTATGGCCGATCATCTTGTGGCCCGGGCGCACCGCGAGGCCCTCGACGTGCCAGTCGCGCACCAGCGACTCCCACGGCTGGGGCTCGGTGAAGCCGCCGTGCACCCGCAGGGTCTCCACGACCCGGGACAGCTGCGTCGTGGTGGCGACGTAGGCGCAGACGATGCCGCCGGGCACGAGCGCGTCGGCGACCGCGTCGATGCAGTTCCACGGGTCCAGCATGTCGAGGATGACGCGATCGACCTGACCCTCGAGCGCGGGCAGACCCTCCTTGAGGTCGCCGAGCCGCAGGTCCCAGGCCGGGTGGGTCTGGCCCTCGGGGGCGGAGAAGAACTGGTGCACGTTGCGCCGGGCGACGTCCGCGAACTCCTCACGGAGCTCGAAAGAGGTCACCCGGCCCCACGGGCCGACGGCGCGCAGCAGCGAGCAGGTCAGCGCACCCGAGCCGGCCCCGGCCTCGACGACCCGTGCACCGGGGTAGATGTCGGCCAGCGCCACGATCTGGGCGGCATCCTTCGGGTAGACCACGGCCGCCCCGCGCGGCATGGAGACCACGAACTCGTTGAGCAGCGGGCGGAAGACGAGGTACTGGCCGCCCGCCGAGGAGACGAGCGTGAAGCCCTCCTCGCGGCCGATCATGTCGTCGTGGTCGAGGTGACCCTTGTTGGAGAAGAACCGCTTGCCCGCGACGAGCTCGAAGTTGTGCTTGCGCCCCTTGTTGTCGACCAGGCGGACCCACTCGCCCTCACGCAGGGGGCCGCGGTGGACGCCGGACCAGGCCTCGGCGGGGACGTCGGGAGAAGGCTCGGACATGGCGCGAACCCTAGTATCGCGACCCGCGATTTCCCTCAGCGGCGAGCGTTGTCGCGGAAGGCCCGGTCGACGTCAGCGGTCGACAGGACGCCGTAGATCCGGCCGTCGGCCTCGACCAGGAGGTACTCCTCCGCCGGACGTCGGCTGATGGCGAGGATGAGGTCCTCCCCCGCGACCGTGGCGGGCAGCGTCAGACCCTCCTCCATCGTGCGCGCGACCGCCGAGACGGCCACCCACGGACGACGCTCCGCTGGCATGGCGGTCACGGCCGCCTCGCTGACGATGCCCACAGGAGTGCCGTCGGGGGTCACGGTGACGATGCTGCCGGCCTGTGCCTCCTGCGCGCGGCGTACGGCCTCGGCCAGCGGCAGGTCCTCGGGGACGGTGAGCGTACGCCGGGCGAGGGGCCGCGCGACCAGGGCGGGGAGCCGTTGCCGGAGCCTGGCGTGGGCCATCGCCGCCGTCGCCCCGCTCCACAGGAACAGCCCGAGGATGAAGACGAGGACGAGGTCGAGGATCGTCGGCGGCTCGCCGATGACGCGCTCCTGGACGAGCGGCCAGGCGAGCAGCGCCAGGGCGGTGATCCGGCCGCCCCAGCCGGCGACGATGCTGCCGCGGTGCTGGTCGCCGGAGGCGCCCCAGACCAGCGCCTTGAGCACGCGTCCGCCGTCGAGCGGCAGGCCCGGGACGAGGTTGAGCACGCCGATGAGCAGGTTGGCCCCGGCCAGGAGGAGCATCGCCTCGCGGACGAGACCGTCGGACATCACGTAGGCCACGGCACCGGCTGCAGCACCGACCGCGATCGAGGTGAGCGGGCCGACGACGGCGATCCAGAACTCGTGCCGCGGTCGCCTGGACTGCCCGTCGACCTCCGTCATGCCGCCGAGGAAGTGCAGCGTGATCGAGTTGACGCCGTAGCCGAGCCGCTTGGCGACGACGGCGTGCGAGGCCTCGTGGAGCAGCACCGACAGGTAGAGCACGACGGCGAAGGCGAAGCCGGCGACGTACTTCCAGAACCCGAGGCCCGGCTGGGCCGCCTCGATGCGCGGGCCGAAGATCAGCGAGATCAGCGCGGCGACGACGAACCACGAGGTGGTGATGAGCACGTCGATCCCGACGATCGACCCGATCCGGATCGTGCCCCGGGCGCGCGGCGCCGACCGCCGCGGTCCGTCGGCATCGGCTGGATCGGTCGGGTCGGCCACCAGCCAAGCCTAGCCAAGGGTCCCGACGGCGACGGCGTGGGCCGAGGCGCTGTCGTACGCCTCGCCTAGGGTGAACCGCGCCATGACGACCTCCCTCCCCGCACCCGTTCCCGCACCGCCCGAGTCCCCCGCTGAGCGGGTCTCGACGGCGGTGGACGGCGTCGACGTGCTGGGGGCGATCTCCCCGAGCCGTGCCGGTGACTTCATGGCCTGCCCCTTGATGTACCGCTTCCGCACGATCGACCGCCTGCCCGAGCCGCCGTCACCCGACGCCGTCCGCGGCACAGTGGTGCACAAGGTGCTGGAGGACCTCTTCGACGCGCCGGCCGTCGACCGCACGCCGCAGCGCGCCCGCGACATGCTCGTGCCCGCCTGGGAGGGGCTGCTCGAGGCCGAGCCGGGCCTGGCCGAGATGTTCGGTGACGAGGGCCCCGACCTCGCCGCGTGGCTCACCTCGTGCCGCACCGTTCTCGACCGCTACTTCGACCTCGAGGACCCCCGCCGGCTCGAGCCGGCCGAGCGCGAGCTCTACGTCGAGGCGCTACTCGAGTCCAAGCTCCTGCTGCGGGGGTTCGTCGACCGGGTCGACGTCGCGCCCGACGGGCGGATCAGGGTGGTCGACTACAAGAGCGGCAAGGCCCCGGGTGAGGGCTACGAAGCCAAGGCGTTGTTCCAGATGAAGTTCTACGCGCTCGTCCTCTGGCGCCTGCGCGGCGTCGTGCCGTCGGTGCTCCAGCTGGTCTACCTCGGCAACGGCGAGATCCTCCGCTACGAGCCTGACGAGGACGACCTCCGCGCCACCGAGCGCAAGGTCGAGGCCGTGTGGCGTGCCATCGAGCTCGCGCGCGAGACCGGCGACTGGCGCCCGAGCCCCTCGCGCCTGTGCGACTGGTGCTCCTTCCACCAGCACTGCCCGACCAAGGGCGGCACGATCCCACCGCTTCCCGAGCCGGCGACGGCGCCCCGGTCGCAGGATCAGGGCGTGCCGTAGGCGTCAGGTGGCGGTTGGGGCAGCTCGCGCGGACCGGCGAAGCCCCCGGCGACGAGTGCGGGCTCGACCTCGTGCGGCTGGATCGCACCGGAGGCGACCTGCTCGGCGTAGTGGCAGGCGACGCGATGTCCGGCAGACGCCCCCGCGACCTCGACGACGCGCAGCTCGGGTCGGTCGGTGTCGCACAGCGTCTCCTGCCGCCAGGGGCACCGGGTGTGGAAGCGGCAGCCGGTGGGCGGGTTGGCCGGTGAGGGCAGGTCGCCCGAGAGCAGGATCTGCTCGCGCGAGTCCTCGACCTGGGGGTCCGGGACGGGCACCGCGGACATGAGGGCCCGCGTGTAGGGGTGCAGCGGTACGTCGTACAGCTCGGCGGCGCCGGACTCCTCGACGAGCCCGCCGAGGTACATCACGCCGATCCGGTCGCTGATGTGGCGCACCACGGCCAGGTCGTGCGCGACGACGAGGTAGGTGAGGCCGAGCTCGTCCTGCAGGTCCTGGAGCAGGTTGATCACCTGGGCCTGGATGGAGACGTCGAGTGCGCTCACGGGCTCGTCGGCCACGATGAGGTCGGGCTTGACCGACAGCGCCCGGGCGATGCCGATGCGCTGGCGCTGGCCGCCGGAGAACTCGTGGGGATACTTCGACAGACCTGACGGAGGAAGCCCGACGGCCGACATCAGCTCGCGGAGCCGGGCCTGGGTGGACGCCTCGTCGGTGTCGAGACCATGGGCGCGCATGCCCTCCACCAGGAGCGACTCCACGGTCTGGCGCGGGTCGAGGCTGGACAGTGGGTCCTGGAAGACCATCTGGAAGCGCTTGCGCGCACGCCGGAGCTCCTCGCCCTTGAGCGAGGCGATGTCGGTGCCGTCGAACACCACCGATCCGGCGGTCGGGGGTTCGAGGTTGAGGATCGCCTTGCCGAGCGTGGACTTGCCGCAACCGGACTCCCCCACCAGCCCGTAGGTCTCACCGCGGCGGATGGTGAGGTCGACGCCGTCGACGGCGCGGACGTGGCCCACCGTGCGGTCGAAGATCAGCCCGCTCTTGATCGGGAAGTGAACCTCGAGGTCGCGGACCTCGACCAGCACGTCGGCCTCTCCTGCGGGGTGCGTCTGGTCGGTCATCGGGGTCCTCCCACCGGGTTGAAGCAGCGGAACCCGACCACGTCGTCTCCGTCCCACCGGGGTGTCTCCCGGGTGCAGACGTCGACCCGGTGGGAGCACCGTGGTGCGAACGCGCACGCCGAGTCCCAGGGCAGGTTGTCGGCCACCGACCCCGGCACCGGGTTGAGCTTCTCGCCCCGGGGCGCGTCGAGGCGCGGGATCGAGTCGAGCAGGCCGACCGTGTAGGGGTGGCGGGGCTGGCGGAACAGGCCGTGGCGGCTGCCGCGCTCGACGATCTTGCCGGCGTAGAGGACGTTGACCTCGTCGCACAGCCCGGCGACGACACCGAGGTCGTGCGTGATCATCACCAGTGCGGTGCCGGTGTCGACGACGAGCTCCTTGAGCAGCGCCAGGATCTGGGCCTGGATCGTCACGTCGAGGGCCGTCGTCGGCTCGTCGGCGATCAGCAGCCGCGGGTTGCAGGCGAGCGCCATGGCGATCAGCGCGCGCTGGCGCATGCCGCCGCTGAGCTGGTGGGGGTAGTTGGCGAGCCGGGCCCGGGGGTCGGGGATGCCGACCCGCTCGAGCAGCTCGGCGGCCTTCGGCATGGCCTCCTTGCGGCTCAGGCCCTGGTGGCGCTCCATCACCTCAGTGACCTGGCGACCGATCGTGACGACGGGGTTCAGCGAGGAGAGCGGGTCCTGGAAGATCATCGCGACGTCGGCGCCGCGCCGGTCGCGCATCTGCGACGTCGACAGCGACAGCAGGTCCTCGCCGTCGAAGAGTGCCTGGCCCTCCACGGTGTTGCCGCGAGAGGGCAGGAGGCCCATGATCGCGAGCGACGTGACGGACTTGCCGCAGCCGGACTCGCCGACGAGGCCGACCGTCTGCCCTGCTCGGACGTCGAAGCTGACGCCGTCGACGGCCCGGAACGCCCGCTCGTCGCGGCGCTGGAACGTGACGCGCAGGTCGCGGACGGACAGGAGCGGCTCGCCCACGGCGGGGCGATGGGGTTGCGCACGGTGCTGGGAGAGGCTCACCGGGTCACCTCCTCGTCTTGGGGTCGAGGGCCTCGCGCAGCGACTCGCCCATGAGCGTGAACCCGAGCGCGACCACGATGATGCACCCCGCTGGGTAGAAGGCGAGGTGCGGCGCCTCGGAGATGTAGCGCTGGGCCAGGCCGAGCATCTGTCCCCACTCGGGTTGCCTCTGGTCGGGGTTGCCGAGGCCGAGGAACGACAGCGCAGCGGCGTCGATGATGGCCACCGCGAGCGACAGTGTCGCCTGGACGATCACCGGACCGATCGAGTTGGGAAGCATGTGCCGGAAGACGATCGCGCGCCGCTTCACGCCCAGCGATCGCGCGGCGAGGACGTGGTCGCTGCTCCTCTGGGCCAGCATCGACCCTCGGAGCAACCGGGCGAAGATCGGTATCTGGATGATCGCGATCGACACGATCAGCGTCCACTGGCTGGGGCTTCGCGCCAGCGAGGCGATCGTGAACGCGAGGAGCAGCGAGGGGATCGAGAGCATCACGTCGACGATGCGCATCACCAGCGAGTCGACCCCGCCTCCGACGGCGCCCGCGATGGTGCCGAGGATGACCCCGCCGATCAGCCCGAACAGGGTCGCGAAGACGCCCACGATGAGCGTCTGCCTGCTGCCGACGATGAGGCGCGAGAGCAGGTCCCGGCCCCGGTCGTCGCCGCCGAGCGGGTGGCCGGGTTGCGGGCCGGGCACCGGGTTGCTCTGGGGTCGCACCTCGTCGAGGAGCGGTCGTGCCGTGACGTCCCACGGCGCGATCCACGGCGCGATGATCGCCAGCACGACGAAGCAGAGGGTGATCGTCGCGCCGGTCAGGAAGACCGGGTTGCGGCGCAGGCGGAGCCAGGCACCGCGGATCAGCGAGACGCCGGGCGTGTCGTCGACGGCCCCGGCCTGGGCGAGGGCGTCGATCCGGTCGCGGCGCCGCTGGCCGTACGACGGACGGCGGGTGTCCTCGGCGACAGCCGGCTCGGTGGGGTCGCTCATGGACGTCACCTCGTCCTGATCCGCGGGTCGATGAGGGCGTAGGCGATGTCGACCAGCAGGTTGATCACCACGTAGATCACGGCCGCCGCCAGGATCAGGACCTGGAGCACGGCGTAGTCCTTCTCACGGAACGAGGTGGCCAGGGCCTCACCCACCCCACGGTAGGAGAAGACGGTCTCGGTCAGCACCGCTCCGGCCAGGAGACCGCCGGCCTGCAGGCCGATGGTGGTGAGGACGGGCAGCATCGCGTTGCGCAGCACGTGACGGGACCGGATGACCGCGGTGCTCAGCCCCTTGGCCTCGGCGGTGCGCACGTAGTCCTCGTCGAGCACGTCGAGGACCGAGGCGCGCGTGATGCGGAAGATCACCGCGAACGGGATCGTGGCCAGTGCCAGTGCCGGGAGGATCAGGTGCTTGAGGGCGTCCCAGGCCGCGTCCCACTCGCGCGTGAGGATCCCGTCCAGCACGAACAGGCCGGTCACCCGGGTGGCATCGATCCCGGTGGTCTGCCGCCCCGAGACCGGCAGCAGGTTCCACTCCACCGCGAAGAAGTACTTGAGCAGGAAGGCGGTGAAGAACACCGGGACGGCCACCCCGATCAACGAGAAGATCACCGTGGTCGTGTCGACGGCCGATCCGGCACGCCGCGCGGCGAAGTAGCCGAGCGGAATGCCGATCACGATGGCCAGCAGCAGGGCCAGGACCGCCAGCTCGATGGTGGCGGGCAGCCTGGTGAAGAAGACGTCGAGGGCGTCCTCGCCGGGCAGCACCTTGGTGGAGACGCCGAAGTCGCCCTGGACCACGCGTTGCAGGAACTTCTGGTACTGCACCGGCAGGGGCTGGTCGAGTCCGAGGGCGGCCTCCAGGGCGGCGCGACGCTCGGGCGTCTGCCGCTCGCCCAGGATGGCCGACACCGGGCCACCCGGCAGGGAGCGGAGCCACGCGAACAGCAGCATGGACAGCACGAGGACGACGACGCACATCTGGAGCAGTCGTCGTAGGACAAAGCGAAGCATGGATCTCCTCCCACGCCTGCACGATCCGGGGGCCGTCGGTCACTGACGAGTGGGAGTCACTCCCCTCCCACCGTGACCGTGTCGAACTCCTCGGCCGTCAGCGGGCTGGGGATCACGCCCTCGACGCCGGGGCCGACGACCAGGGCGGGCGGGGAGTGGCTGATCGGGAGGCCGGGCAGGTACTCCTCCATGATCTGGCGGTTGATCTCCTCGAACGCTGCACCGCGCTCGGCCTCGTCGACGATCGCGTCGGCCGCCTTGAGGTCGTCGGCCAGCTGCTTGCCCCACGGCATGACGTCGGTGCCGAAGTCGTTGTCCTTCAGGTTGCCGAAGAACGTGCCGATGAAGTTGTGGGCCGAGTCGTAGTCGCCGGTCCAGCCGAGGATGTAGGCGTCGTACTTGCCGGGCTCACCGGAGACGTTGTCGAGGTAGCCACCGTTCCAGGACGCCGTCACCACCTTCACGTTGATGCCCACCGCCTCGAGGTCGGTGCGCAGCGCCTCGTAGATCTTCTCCGGGTCCGGCATGTAGGGCCGGGTGACCTCGGTCGGGTAGGCGAACTCGAGCGTCATGCCTTCCGCTCCGGCCTCGGCCAGCAGCCGCTTGGCCTCGTCGGGGTCGTAGGCGTAGGGCTCGAGGCTGGTGTTGTAGCCGCTGACCGTGTCGGGCATGAACTGGGTGGCGACCGCAGCTCCCTCGGGCAGCTGCGTCTGGACCAGCTGCTCCCGGTTGAGGGCGTGGTAGAGCGCCTGTCGGACCTTGAGGTCCTTCAGCTTGGGGTTGGCCTCGGGGTTGAGGCCGAGGTAGAGGATGTTGAACGGATCGCGCACCTCGACGCTGTTGCCGTCCTCCTCCAGCCCGGCCCAGTCGACCGGGTTGGGCAGGTCGTAGCCGTTGATGCTCCCGGCTTCGAGCTCCTGGCGACGGGTGCTCTCGTCGGGGATCACCCGGAACACGATCTCGCTGACCTTGGCCGTGTCGCCCCAGTAGTCGTCGTTGCGCTCGAGGGTGATCTCGCCGTTGGCCTCGTCGAACTCGCCGAAGGTGAACGGGCCGGTGCCGACGGGGGCGTCGGCGTACGCGGGGAAGCTGAAGCCCTCGCCCTCGGCGGCGATGCCGTTGGCGTCGCCCTCCTCCAACGCCTTGGGCGACTGCATCGACAGCGACTCGAGCGTCAGCATCGTCGGGAAGCCGGAGGTGGGGCCGCTGATCGTGATGACGACTTCGAACTCGTCGGTCGCCTCGCACCCCTGGTAGAGCGAGTTCTCGGGATCGTTGGCGTAGGCGCCCATGACGTAGCCCCAGTACTCGGCCGCGACCTGGCCGGCCTCGTTCTGGTCGAACATCCGCTCGAAGTTGGCGCAGACCGCCTCGGCGTTGAACGGCTCGCCGTCGTGGAAGGTCACGTCGTCACGCAGCGTGAAGGTCCACTCCGTGCCCTCCTCGTTGGGCGTCCACTCGGTGGCGAGCTCCGGGACGACCTCGGCGCTGCCGGGCTCGATGCCGAGAAGGCCTTCGAACATCTGACGGGTGATGCGGAACGTCTCGCCGTCCGTCGCGTAGTAGGGGTCGAACATCTCGGGGGCGCCCGCGGCGCCGAAGATGAAGGTCCCGGCGTCCTCGCTGCCGCCTCCCTCGCCATCACCGCCGTCGCGCTCGCTGTCGGCGCAGCTCGCAAGGGTGGCAACCGCCAGGAGTGCGGTGGTCCATGTCGCCAGGGTGCGTTTCGGGGACATCAGAGGTCCTTCCGTCCGGTATCCGGTCAGGGTCGTCCCAGCACCCTAGACCGGTGAACGTGAGCCAGGCCACACCGATACGGTCACGGTCCGGTCACGTGTGGACGGCGCCGACGCCCTGGGCGCGGCCGCCCACGAGGCGTGCCAGGCCGGCGGCGTCGAGGCCCTCGAGCGTGTCGGCGAAGACGCGCCGCTCCCCCTCGAGGATCGGCACGTGGTTGGGCACGCACAGGACGGTGCAGCCGGCGGCGACGGCCGACGTGGCCCCGGTGTTGGAGTCCTCGATCGCGAGGCAGTCGGCCGGGTCGTGGCCCAGCTCGGCGGCTGCGGTGAGGTAGGGCTCGGGGTGTGGCTTGCCCAGCTCGACGCGGTCACCGGTCACGACGGACGCGAACGCCCCCTCGGGGAGCTGCGCCAGGATGGGGTCGACGAAGCGCTGCCACGACATGGTCACCAGCGCACAGGGCACCCCCGCCTGGTGCAGGTGGGTGAGCAGCTCACGGGCGCCGGGGCGCCACGGCACCTCGACCTCGACCCGGGCGACCACGCCGTCGAGCAGCTCGTCGACGATCTGCTGCGGCGTGCGGTCGATGCCCATGTGGACGCGGATGTAGTCACCTGACTCGAGCAGGGCGTTGCCGACGAGGTTGAGGGCGTGCTCCTGCGACCAGGTGCCGCCGTACTTCTCCGCCATCGCGAACTCGGTGGCGATCCAGTAGGGCTCGGTGTCGACGAGGGTGCCGTCCATGTCCCACAGGACCGCGGCTGGCAGGGACGGCGGCACCGGAGAAGTCACCTGCCCGACCCTATCGAGAGGGGTCCGGCCCGGTGTCCAGCAGGCTCCGCACGCCGGACCGCGCCAGCAGGAGGCAGACGATGAGGAGCGTCACCGAGAAGAATCCGCCCAGGCTGACCGCGTCCCCGAACACGAGGTCGATCAGGAGCAGGACGACGAACTTGCTCCCGGCGGCCACGACCCACAGGGTGACGCCGAGGACCAGCCTCACCGGCCACCTGCTGGCGCCTCGCAGGGCCCCGCACGACATGGCCCTTGAGCCAGATGACCACCTCGAGCGACAGCTTGAGCACCACGGCCGTGAGAAGGGACAGCGTGAACCCCTCGCTGATCACGGCCGGCACGTACTCCACGGCCAGGTTGAGGACGACGACGTAGACGAAGACGTCGACGAGATCCGCCGGGCGTGCGCGCAGCCGGTCGCGCACGGGTCGTGGAGCCACCCCACCCTCCTACCCGGGGGCGGGGTCCGGCGACCTCCCCCGATATGTGGGAGGCCGTGGGGAGCGCCTCGCCCGTAGCGTGTGGGGCACCAGGACCACCCGCTCCCGGGTCCCTGGAGGTGGACTGCCTCCGGGGCGCGCGTCCGGTCCGGTCCGTGCGAGGAGGAACCCGGTGCCGAGGATGATGATCCGTGTCGATGCCGAGCTGTCGCCGGACGCCCTCACGGCGTTCCCGCACCTCGTCGCGGTTCCACAGCGCCCGCAGACCGTGCTGTCGGGCGAGGTGGCCGACCAGGAGGAGCTCCAGGGCGTCATCAGCCTCCTCGTCAGTCTCGGCGTCGAGGTCGTGGACGTGTTGACGGTGCCGGAGTCCGCTGGTCTACGCTCCCAGTGACCTCACCCGAACGGGTGGGGTGCGCGGACCACCTGCGGTCGCCGGCTTTCAGCGCTTGGGAGGGTGCGAGGGCGATCGGCACGATGTCCACGCACGCTGCTGCGGGAGGCGCCACGCCATGGGTGAGCCAGCATCGACGGGGCCGGTCCACCCCGCGGGTCAGCACGACGAGGCGGGTGTTCCCCGCCTGCCGCGGACCTACGTCGCCCGCCAGGAGCTGTGGCGACGCCTCGACGCGGCCGGCGACTCGTCGGTGGTCACGCTGGTCGCACCGGCCGGGGCAGGCAAGACCCTCGGCGTCGCGGGCTGGCTGCGCGACGGCCGGGGAGCCACGGCGCCCGGTGCGGTGGTGTGGCTCGACGCGGGCCGTGGCGTGGACCACGCCGCCGTCGACGCCGCGCTCGCGGAGGCAGCCGCGGACGGCGGTACGCCGCGACTGCTGGTCGTCGACGACGCGCACGCCCTGCCCCCCTCGGCCGTCCGACTCATCGACGCTCGGCTCGACGAGGCGCCCCAGTCCATCCGGGTCCTGCTGCTGAGCCGGTGGGACCTGCCGCTGACCCGTCTCGCCCCGCAGCTGCTCGGCCACCTCACCGAGCTGCGGGGCGACGTGCTCCGCCTCACGAGCACCGAGAGCTCGCAGCTGATCGCGAGCCACGTCGGAGCGGCGGCGCCCGCGATCGTGTCGGCGATCGCCAGCCACGCCGAGGGCTGGTGTGCGGTCGCGGTGCTGGCCTCGCGGCTGGTGGCAGCGTCACCGGACCAGGACGGCGCCGTCCACCGGATGTCGCAGGGTGGCACGACGGTCGCGGACCAGGTGGTGAACGAGGTGTTCTCGACGCTCACGTCGAGGGAGCGACATCTCCTGCTCTGCACGGCGAGCGAGCACGAGGTGTCCGCGGAGACCGCCGCGCACCTGACCCAGGACCGGGGCGCCGGGCTCGTCCTCGACGGGCTCGAGTCGACCGGCCTGCTGGTCACGCGGTCCGAGCGCGGCCCCCTCGACGCCGCGGGGCCGCAGGGGGCCACCGGTGCGGGCGAGGCCCGCTTCCGGATCCACCCGCTCCTCGCCGAGGTCGTACGTCGTCGCATCCGCGCCGGCGGGGTGGACGTCGAGCGTGCGCGATCGACGGTCCTGCGTGCCGTGCAGCACGACACCAGCGTCGGGGCCGTCGACGACTCCTTCGCGCGCCTGGTCGACCTCGGTCTCGCCGAGGCGGCGGCGCGCCAGCTGGTGGCCGAGGGCACGCGGCTCCTGGCGCGCGATCGCGGCAAGGACGTGGTCGCGTTCTCACAGCGGTGGCCCGAGGTCGTCGACCAGCATCCCGGTTGCTGGTTCGTCCTCGCGGTCGAGCGCTGGATCCACGGGGACCTGGTGGCGGCGATGCACTGGATCGACCGGCTGCTCGCGTCCAGCACCGAGGAGGACCGGGACACGGCCCGGTGGAGGGCACAGGTGCTGGGTGCGCGCCTGATGCGCGCGCGGGCCGGTTTCGCACCCCTGACCGGGGTGGTCGAGGAGACCCAGCGGCTGGTGGACTCCAGCGCCTTCTCCGCCACCCCGTCCGACCTGCAGCCTCACATCCTGGCGGAGCTCGGCATCGCCCAGCTCACGCTCGGTATGGCGGTCCCGGCCGAGGCCAACCTGCTCCGCGCGGCTCGCCTCGGGGATCAGCTGGGGATGCCTGCGCACGCCGCGGCCGCGCTCACCCACCTCGCGGGTCTCTACTACACACGCGGGCGGGAGCACGTCGCCCACGGACTGGCCGAACGCAGTCTGCACGCGATGGAGCACCTGGTCACCGTGCTCCCGGTGACCCGCCACCGGGCCGAGCTCTATGGTCGACTGGCCGCGATGTCGACGGTGCCGCTCGCAGCCGATCCCGGACGACCGATCGAGGGGCGGGCCCCGGCCGCGCTCCACCCGGCCGACACGACCACGCGGTTCTGGCAGCAGGTCCACGACGCGCGCGTGCACCTGGCGCGAGGCTCGGTGATCCGGGCCGAGCAGACCCTCCAGGCGATCATGGACGTCCCCGGTCTCCCCCACCACCTCCGCGCCCCCGTGCTCATCGAGCGGGCCTTCCTCGCGTCCCTGTCCGACGACCGGGCGACCCTCAGGAGCCTCGGCGACGA
The DNA here is from genome assembly GCF_947488025.1 of uncultured Nocardioides sp. Taxonomy (GTDB): domain Bacteria; phylum Actinomycetota; class Actinomycetes; order Propionibacteriales; family Nocardioidaceae; genus Nocardioides. Next base: position 150,385 of record NZ_CANKYS010000006.1, read on the forward strand.
ACTCCACGACCTCGGCTCGCCCGGAGAGGCCGAGCTGCTGCGTGGCGTCGAGGCCGACCTCGTCGGTGAGGTGCGCACCGCGGTCGAGCACTTCGCCGCTGCTGTGGAGCACCGGGTCCTCGACCAGCCGCCGTGCCGCGCCCTGGCGCTCGTGTGTCGCGGTCAGCTCCTCCACGCCCTCGGCGACCACGAGTCGGCCCGCGAGGTGGTGCTCGAAGCCGTCCGGGCGACGGAGACCAGGGGCAACTACGTGCCCTTCCTCGGCTGGACCCGCCACGGCACGCCGGTCCACACGTTGCTCGTCGAACTGGAGGGAGCCGGTCCCGCGACCTGGTTGGCGACCCTCCGCGACCTGACCGGGGCGCACGCCGACATCACCGCCGCCCTCGCGCCGTCCACGGCCATGAGCCGGGAGCGCTCGTCAGCCGCCGATCCGCCCGTCACCACGCACCTGAGCCCGCGCGAGCGCGACGTGCTGCGCGAGCTCGCGCGGGGCGCGACCTACGCCGACATCGCCGACGGCCTGTTCGTCTCCGAGAACACCGTCAAGACCCACGTGTCCAGCCTCTACAGCAAGCTCGGAGCGAGCCGGCGGAGCGAGGCACTCTCCGTCGCCCGCCGGCTGCAGCTGCTCTGATCCGACCGCACCGCCGGCGACGTCACGCCTCCTCGGCGAAGACCTCGCGGATGGCGTTCTCCTGCTCGGTGCTCAGGTTGGTGAAGATCAGCTCGGGCCGGTGCGAGGAGAAGGCGTCCTTGACCTTGTCCACCACGGCGTCGGAGCTCATCACGAACAGCGCCGAGGTCCCGGGCGTCACCTCGTCGCGGACCCGGTTGATGAAACCGTCGTCGATGCCGACGTCCCTCAGCGACCCGGCCAGTGCCCCCGATGCCGCGCCGATGGCGGCTCCGAGCAGCGGCACGAAGAAGATCAGGCCGAACAGCATGCCCCAGAACGCGCCACCCAGGGCACCTGCACCGGCCAGGTTGGCCAGCTGCCTCGTCTTCGGCTTCTTCTTCCCCTCGTCCCACCGGACGGTGGCTGCGTCGTGGATGGTGATCAGGTGCTGTGCGGAGAGCTCACGCAGCGTCTCCGTGGCGTCGTCGGCGCCCGAGGCGGTGTCGAACTTCCAGACCGTCAGCGTTCCCATGGGTCGATCCCTTTCGTCGATGGCGTACGACGATGCTGCGTGCGCGGCGGCGGGCAGGGGCTCCCCCGATCCGGGTGAGTGGCGCGCGGCTGGGCGACGTACGGCCCTCTCACCCGATTCAGGGGGTGCTCAGCGGCGCCGGCGGCGTCACGGTGGCCTGTGCTCGGCGAGACGACCGGCGAGGGACGGAGGGCCTGCGTGACCGACTCTCTGCCCGCACGGTCGAGGGGGCCGGTCGGTCGCAGGCTCCTGACGGCGGCGCTGTGCGTCGTCGTGATCTGGTTGGCGCTGCGCTTCGTGGGCGACATCGACTGGGGTGCCGTGCGCTCGTCGCTCGGCAAGCTGTCCTGGAAGGAGCTCGGCGTCCTCGCCGGGCTGTTGGTGGTGCGCAACACCCTCAACGCGCTCCCCCTTGCCCTCTTCATCCCGGGCATCGGGATGGTGCGGGCGCTCGTCAACGACCTCGCCGCGCACCTGCTCGCCGTCGTCGCGCCGCCGCCCGGCGACCTCGTGCTGCGGCTGAAGATGTTCGCGTCGTGGGGCGTCCCGCACGCCGTCGCCCTCGCCGGCACGGTGGCGAACATGGTCGCCTTCTACACGGTCCGCTTCGCCGTGCCGATCGTGGGGACGATGCTCCTCGTGGCGACCCGGTGGGAGGTGGGACCGATCGGGAGCGTGCTGCTGAGCAGCCTGGTGGCCGTCACGATCCTGGTCCTCGCACTGGCCGCCGTACGTCACGACTCGACCGCTGCCCGGGTCGGCGAGGTTGCGGGTCGCGTCGCCGCGCGCGTCCGCCGGTCGACGGACCCCGAGGAGTGGGGCCGCTGGGCCGTCACCTTCCGGCACCACGCCGCGTCCGGCTTCCGGTCCCACCTCGCCGTGTCGATGCTCGGCCTGGTCGCGATGGTGCTCGTCGACGCCAGCATCGTCGTCCTCGCGCTGCGCTTCGTGGGCGTCGAGGCGGCGTCGGTGCCCGCCCTGGACGTCTACGTCACCTTCTGCCTGGTCTACCCCTTCACCCTGTTCCCCTTCATGGGCCTGGGGATCGTCGACGGGCTCCTCCTCGCCGAGTTCGTGGACCTCGGCGGTGAAGGTGTCGAGGCAGCTGCCGTGGCCGGCCTCGTGGTGTGGCGCACCGTCACCCTCGGCGGGCCGATCGTCCTGGGCGCCTTCATGCTCGTGGCGTGGCGCCTCGGGCTGGTGCCGCCGAGGGCCGAACGCTCCGCCGTCGCGGACGGTCCCCACGACGGGAGGTCGGCGACGTGAACGAGGAACCGCGCCACGTCTCCACCGGCATGCTGCCGGCCCGCGAGACGACCCAGGCCTGCCTCGACGAGGCGTACGAGCTGTTCCGAGCCGTCCCGGACGGCGGGGTCTCCACGGTGTACCCCGCGCTCGCCGCAGCCGGGCCGCACCGGTTCGGCCTGGCCCTCGTCGCGGTGACCGGTGCCGTGGCCACCGCCGGGGACGCCGCGCACTCCTTCTCGATCATGAGCGTCGCCAAGCCGTTCGTCTTCGCCCTGGCCTGCGAGCTCCACGGGGTCGAGCGGGTACGACGCCTGGTGGGCGTCAACGCCACCGGGATGGCCTTCGACTCCACCGTCCCGCTCGAGCGCGACCCGCGCGGCCGCACCAACCCCATGGTCAACGCGGGCGCCATCGCGACCACGAGCCTCGTCACCGGCCGCGGGGTCGAGGAGCGGTGGGAGGCACTGCGCGACGCGCTCTCGCAGTTCGCCGGACGCCGGCTCGAGCTGGACGAGGACGTCCTCCGCTCAGCGCGCGCGACCAACCACCGCAACCGGGCGCTGGCCAACATGCTGGCCGCTGCCGGCGCCCTGGACGGGCAGGCCATGGACGCCGTCGAGGTCTACACCCGGCAGAGCTGCCTGTCGGTGACGACCACCGACCTGGCGGTCATGGGAGCGACCCTCGCCGACGGTGGCACCAACCCCCTCACCGGGCGACGCGTCGTCGACCCCGAGACCGCCCACGCCACGCTGGCGGTGATGACGATCGCGGGCATGTACGAGACGTCCGGCGACTGGTTGTTCGACGTCGGCATGCCCGGCAAGAGCGGCATCGCCGGGGGGCTCGTCACGGTGTCCCCGGGCAAGGGCGCCCTCGCCACCTCCTCCCCGCTCCTCGACGGGGCCGGCAACAGCGTGCGGGGGCAGCTCGCGACCAGGCACCTCGCCCGCCGGCTCGGACTCGACATCCTCGCCTCCGAGGCGGCGCCGTCATCCCCTGAACCGCCCGTTTCGGGGGAGCCGTCGGCCTCGGGCACCTGACCATCCTCGACGGACGCCCAGCCCCGCCAGGAGGTCCACCGTGAGCAGCCGAGCGACGCGCGAGATCGACCCCGTCCCGTCGCTGCGCCGGCCTCCCGAGGTGCTGGTCACCGACACGCTGCCTCCGGTCGCCGACGCGGCGGCCCTGGCCGTCCCGGTCGTCGCCGGCGAACCACCGCCGAGCGACCTGCACACCGACACGTCCCAGCTCGCCGTGCTGGGTTTCTCCGGCGCGCCGAACGAGGTGGTCGTGCTGCCGGATCCCGGCGGGCGGGCGCTGGTGGCGCTGGGCGTGGGTGAGGCCCCTTCCGTGGACGCCTGCCTGGTCCGCGACCTCGCCGCGACCTTTGCGCGGGCGGTTCCACGCCACACGACGCTCGCCGTGGAGCTGTCGGGGACCGACCTCCCCCTCTCCCCCGACGACTTCGCCCAGGCCGTGGTGGAGGGCGTGCTCCTCGCCCGGTGGCGCTTCTTCCTCGGCGCCGGCAAGGACGAGCCGAGGCTCACCCGCCTGACGCTCGTCGTCCCGCCCGGGCTGGTCGAGCAGGCACGCGCCGGTGCGACGCGGGGGGAGGTCACCGCACGGGCGGCCGCGATCAGTCGGGACCTGTCCAACTGCCCGGCCGCGACGCTCTCGGCCGAGCGCATGGGCCAGGTGGCCGAGGAGGTCGCGCCGCTCGCCGGCCTGGAGGTCGAGCTCTTCGACCGCCAGCAGCTCGAGGAGATGGGATGCGGCGGCATCCTCGGCGTCAACCGGGGCAGCGTCGACGAGCCGCGGCTGATCAAGGTCTCCTACCGGCCGGACTCCCCCACCGGGCACCTGGGCCTGGTCGGCAAGGGGATCATGTACGACTCCGGCGGCATCAGCCTGAAGCCGAGCGACGAGTCGCACGCCCAGATGAAGAACGACATGACGGGCGCGGCCGCCATCCTGGGAGCGATGACCGCCCTGCGCGACCTCGGGTGCACGAGCGCGGTCACCGCCTACCTCTGCTGCACCGACAACATGCCGTCGGGCTCGGCGATGAAGCTCGGCGACGTGCTGCACATGCGCAACGGCACCACGGTCGAGGTGCTCAACACCGATGCCGAGGGACGGCTGGTGATGGCCGACGGGCTGTGCCTCGCGGTGGAGGACGGCGTCGACGCCGTGGTGGACGTGGCGACGCTCACCGGGGCGTGCCTGCGCACGTTCGGCGTGGACATCGCCGGCGTCATGGGCAGCGATCCCGGACTCGTCGAGCAGGTGCGTCGCGCGGGTGACGTCGCCGACGAGCCGGTGTGGGAGCTGCCGCTGCACCGCGGCTACCGCTCACAGCTCGACTCCCAGGTCGCCGACATGACCAACATGGGTGGCCCGAACGCCGGGTCGATCACGGCGGCGCTGTTCCTCGAGGAGTTCACCGACGGCATCCCGTGGGCGCACGTCGACATCGCCAGCACGGCCCAGCAGCCGACGGAGCGCACGTGGCGCAACAAGGGTGCGAGCGGGTTCGGCGCGAGGCTGCTCGTCGAGCTGGCGACCCGCTTCGAGTCACCCCGGACCGGGCCGTGAGCGCCTCGGCCGCTGCGGAGCAGTCCTCCGGGGGGTTCCTCGGCTGGATCGAGCGGGTCGGCAACAAGGTGCCGCACCCGGCCATCATCTTCCTCGCGCTGATCGTCGGGGTGATCGTGCTGTCGGCGGTCCTCGCCTGGGCCGACGTGAGCGTGACGACCGAGGTGGCCGAGCCGGAGGACACCCCGGTCAGTCAGGAGTACAACGGCGGCACGTCCTACCCGTCGCTCGAGCACGACCCCGAGGTGGCGATCCCGGAGTACACCGTCCGTACCGAGACGATCGAGGTCGAGAGCCTCCTGTCCGGTGACGGGATCCGCTACATCTTCACCACCGCGGTGCAGAACTTCAACGACTTCGGCGTCGTCGCGGTCATCCTCGTCGCCATGATCGGCGTCGGCGTGGCCGAGGAGGCCGGACTCATCGCGGCGCTGATCCGCAAGATGGTCCAGGTCGCACCGGCGGGGGCGATCACCTTCATCATCGTGCTGCTCGGCGGGATCTCGAGCGTCGCCTCGGATGCCGGCTACCTCGTGCTCATCCCCCTGGGGGCCGCGGCATTCGCGAGTCTGGGGCGCAACCCGCTCGTCGGCATCGCCGCGGCGTACGCCGGTGTCAGCGCCTCGTTCTTCGTCAACGTCCTGATCACGCCGGCGGACGGGATCATCACCGAGGTCACCAACGAGATCATGGCCGGCGTGGCGCCGGACGCCGCGCCGCTCAACGTCACCCACAACTTCTACTTCGCCGTCGTCTCGACACTCTTCACCGCGGCCGTCATGACGGTCCTCACCGAGCGGTACATCGAGCCCCGCGCCGGGAGGTGGGACCCGTCGGAACGTCCGGCCGACGCGCCGGTGGACCACGTCCCCACCGGGGACGAGCTGTCGCACGAGTCCCGCGGGCTGCGGATGGCCGGGATCTACAGCCTCGTCGCGATCGCGATCATCTCGGCGCTGACCTTCCTGCCCAACGCCCCCCTGCGCAACCCGGAGACCGGCGAGATCTTCGGCAACTCCCCGTTCATGAGCAGCCTGCTCTTCATCATCTCGATGCTGTTCCTCGCGGCCGGGCTGGGGTACGGCTCCGGGTCGGGCAGCCTGACCGGTGCCACCAACGTCATCAACGCGATCATCAAGACCTTCAACGGCCTGGGCGGGCTCATCTTCCTGATGCTGCTGATCGCGCAGTTCATCGCGTTCTTCAACTACTCCAACATCTCCAACGTGGTCGCGACCCAGCTCGCGGACCTGCTCGGCCAGGCCGACATCGGGGCGCTGCCGCTGCTGATCGGCTTCATCCTGCTGGTCGTCGTGATCGACATGATCATGCCGGGCGTCATCCCCAAGTGGGCGATCATCGCGCCCATCTTCATCCCGCTCTTCTACAACCTGGGGATCGCGCCGCAGACCCTGGTCGCGGCCTACCGCGTGGGAGACGGCCCGGTCAACGTGATCACGCCCCTGATGGTCTACCTGCCGTTCATCATCCTGGTCTGCCAGCGCTACCGCGCGTCGGCAGGCATGGGCACCGTCATCTCGTTGATGATCCCCTACACCGTCGTCGTGCTGGTCACCTGGACGCTGCTGTTCACCGGCTGGTACCTGCTCGAGATCCCCTGGGGCCCCGGCTCGCCGGTCCAGCTCGACTAGGGCTGCGGGATGGCACTGGACGAGGCGACCACGGCGCTGGTCGTGCTGGGGCTCGTGGTCGCACTGTTCGTGTGGAACCGCCTGCCCGTCGGCGTGGTCGCCATCCTGGCGGCGCTCACGCTGTGGGCCACCGGGCTGGTGACCACCGAGGAGGCCGTGGCCGGGTTCGGGGATCCGGTCGTCATCTTCATCGCGACGCTCTTCGTGGTGAGCGAGGCGATCGACTCGACGGGCGTCACCACGTGGGCGGGGCAGGCACTGCTCGAACGCGCCGGGACCGGGGCGACCCGCGTGCTGGTGGCGGTGTGCCTGCTGTCCGCGGTCCTGACGTCGCTCATCACGCTCAACGGGGCGGTCGCCGCGCTGCTGCCGCTGGTCGTGCTGGTCGGCCACCGCATCGGGCTGCCGCCGTCCCGGCTGCTGATGCCCGTGGCCTTCGCCGGGAGCGCCGGCGGGATGCTGCTGCTGATGAGCAGCCCCGTCAACGTCATCATCTCCGAGGCGGCCGACGACGCGGGAGAGGGACCGTTCCCGTTCTTCTCCTTCGCCCTTGTCGGCATACCCCTGCTGGTCGGCACGGTCGCACTCTGTGCGCTCCTCGGTCCTCGCCTGCTCCCGCAGCGCACGCCCGAGCACGCCCCGCCCGACCTCGGCTCCCTGGGCGAGACGCTCGAGGGCCAGTACCAGCTGACCGACGGGTTCTACCGCCTCCGCGTGCGCTCGCGCTCGGACCTCATCGGACGCGGCCCGTCGCGCACCCTCGGTGGGGACGAGCGCGTACGCGTCGTGGCTGCGGAGTCGCCGACGGGGCAGGTCGTGGTCGGTCCCGTCGGTGACGACGACACCCTCGTGGTGACCGGGGAGCCGCACGACGTGACGCGGTTCGCCCTCGAGCACGGCCTCGCCGTCGGCATGGTGGGCCTCGGTGACGGGGCCGGGCTCATGAACCGCGAGGCGGGCGTGGCCGAGGTGGTCGTCCCGCCTCGCTCGCGGCTGGTCGGGGAGCGCGTCCACCGTGGCATGAAGCGCGAGAACGCGCTCATCATCCTGGCCGTCCAGCGTCTCGGCACCGACCGGGGAGACGGCCCGATCGAGCTGGCGGAGGGTGACGCCATCCTGCTCCACGGCCGGTGGTCGGCCCTCGACAAGCTCAACCGGGACCGCGACGTCCTGCTGGTCGACTCCCCCGACCTCGTCCGTCGCCAGACCGTCGCGTGGGGACAGCGGGCCACGCTGGCCGTCCTCGTCCTGCTCGGTCTCGTCGTGATGCTGGGCTCGGGCCGGGTGCCGCCCGCCATCGCCGGGCTGAGCGCCGTGGTCGCCCTCGTGCTCCTGCGGGTGGTGTCCGTGACACAGGCCTACCGGAGCGTCTCCTGGCAGACCGTCGTGCTCGTCGGCGCCCTCATCCCGCTCTCGACCGCTATCCGCACGAGCGGGGCGGCCGACCGGGTGGCGTCGTTCCTCATCGACGCCGTGGGTCAGGGGCGCCCGATCCTCCTTCTGGCGGCGCTCTTCGTGCTGACCGCCGTCCTCGGCCAGGTGGTCAGCAACACCGCGACGGTGCTCGTCGTCGTACCGATCGCGTTGGCCGCGGCCGAGGCGACCGGCGCGGGCGCGAAGCCCCTGCTCATGGCGGTGGCGATCGCCGGCTGCGCCGCGCTCCTGACCCCCATCTCGACCCCCGGGAACATGATGATCATGAGTCCGGGCGGCTATCGCTTCGGCGACTACTGGAGGCTCGGGCTGCCCGTCATGGTCTGGTGGTTCGTCGTGGCGCTGGTCGTCGTGCCGCTCGTCTGGCCCCTCTGACGGGCGGCTGGCCGGCCTTCACCCGAAACTCGTGAGGGCCGCGCCCACCCGTCGGTGGTGGGGTGACGTGGCGCGCGTGTCGATGCGCGGGTGGGCGACGAGGAGGACGACATGCTGACGCCGTCGAGCAGGCGCCAACGGCCCGGCGCGGGCGGTCCCGGCACGAGGGCGGTGCTGGCCGCGGTCACCGTGGCGCTGCTGACGGCGTGCGGCGCTGACGGTGACGACGACGCTGCCAGTGCGTCCGGACGTGAGCCGCTGCAGAGCGACATGGCGTTGCTCGAGGCGGCCACCTTCGTCTCCACGTCGGTCGAGGGGTACGAGCTGGTGCCCGGCACCGAGCTCCGACTGTCCTTCGACGAGGACACGTTGGCGGTGACGGGAGGCTGCAACACCGCGTTCGGCGCCTTCAGCGTCGAGGACGGCACGCTGAGCTGGGAGTCAGGACCTGCGACCACGATGATGGCGTGCTCGGACGAGGACGCCGTCCAGGACCAGTGGGTCGCCGACCTGCTGGGCGCGGGTGTCGCCGCGACCACGGACGGCGCCGACCTGCACCTGACGACCGACGACGTCAGCCTGGTGCTCGAGCGCGAGCCACCGGTCGACCTGAACACCCTGCTGGGGCGCACGTGGTCGGTGGTCGGCACCCTGTCCGACGGCTCGACCTCACGCCTTCCGTCGCGGGTCCGCACGCCCCGCCTGGTCGTGGGCGAAGACGGCCTGGCGCGGCTCGACACGGGGTGCAACACCGGACGCACGCGGGTGCAGGTCGACCGCGTCTCGGTCTCGTTCGCCCCACCCACCGTCACCCGGGTCCGCTGTCGCGAGCCCGATCGCACCATCGAGCGCATCGTCCTCTCCGTCGTGGACGGACGCTCGGACTACGTCACCTTCAATGGTTGGATGCTGCTCGTGGTGCGCGACGGGTACGGCCTGGTCTTCGAGGTGGCCTGACCTTGGCGAGCGAGGTCGAGCCCCGCTGGTCGCGCCTGCTCCGACGTCCCAGCCTCCTGGGCGTGGTGCTGGCGACCTGGTTCGCCGCCCAGTCCCTGGCGCCGTCGCTCCTCGTCCGTTCGTGGCTCTTCCAGGGGGTGCTGACGGGCATCTCCTTCGCCCTCGGGTACGGCATCGGGCTGGGTCTGACGCGGCTCGCCCGGCGCCTGCGGGCGAGGTTCGACTGGCCGTGGCACCCGTTCGACGCGCCGCTGGACCGGCAGGTCCGCCTCGCGGTGCTCGGTGTCTGCCTGGCGTACGCCACGTGGGCGGCGCTCGAGGCCGTCGACGCCCACCGGTGGACGTGGGAGCGGCTCGGCTACGCGCGGTCGTCGTACTGGGTCGTCTTCGGTGGCGCGCTGCTGCTGGCGACCGCGGTGGCCCTCGTGCTGTTCGCGGTGGGCCGCCTGCTCAAGGTCGTCTGGCTCGCCGCCACCCGGGTGGGGTCCCGGATGCTGCCGGCCTGGATCGCCGGCGGGCTCGCGCTGGTCCTGGTCGCGTGGGTGGTGCTCGCCTCGCTCAACACGTTCGTCCTCGAGCGGACGCTCGACGGGCTCAACGCCGGTTTCGCCCTCGGCGACCGCGATGTCGGCGGCGCACCTGCTCCGCCGACCTCGCTGGTGCGCTCCGGTGGACCGGACTCCGCCGTGGTGTGGGAGGAGGCCGGCCGCGAGGGCCGGCGCTTCCTGACCCGGGGACCGACCACGGAGGACCTCGAGGAGATCTCCCCCGGGGAGGTCGTCGAGCCCGTGCGGGTGTTCGTCGGGCGCGCCTCCGCCGAGACCGTCGAGGAGCGGGTCGACATCGCGATGAGCGAGATGGACCGCTTCGGCGGGTTCGACCGCAGCGCGCTGCTGGTGGTCATCCCGACGGGCACGGGATGGATCAACGAGCAGCTCGTGCAGCCGCTCGAGTACTTCTACGACGGCGACATCGCCACCGTCACCGTGCAGTACTCGCACCTGCCCAGCCCACTGGCGTTCCTCTCGGAGTCCGCCGCGGCCGGCGACACCGCCGTCGCCCTGTTCGAGGCGGTCGAGGACCGGCTCGCGAGCGCGGGCGCGGACCGGCCCGACCTGTACATCGCCGGGGAGAGCCTCGGCTCGTTCGGGGGCTCCCAGGTCTTCGACTCCCTCGTCGACAGCCGGGACCGCGTCGACGGCGCGGTGTGGGTCGGTCCGCCCGAGACGATGCGGCTGCGCAGGGAGGCCGAGCGGGTGCGGGAGCCGGGGTCACCGCAGGTGCGGCCCGTGGTCGGTGACGGCGAGAGCTTCGTCTTCGCCAACCGCGTGCAGGACCTCGAGGGCAGGACAGCCCACTCGGTGTTCCTTCAGCACGGCGACGACCCGATCGTGTGGTGGGACTGGGACACCCTCGCGGACGAGCCCGACTGGCTCGAGGAGCCGCTCGACGCCTCGGTGAATCCGGCCATCCGGTGGACGCCGGTGACGACCTTCCTCCAGCTCGCCGTCGACATGGCGGTGAGCAACGACTTCGACGAGGACCACGGCCACAAGTACGGCACCCAGCCGCTCAGCGCGTGGTACGCCGTGGTGCGACCGCCCGGGTGGGACGCCGCTCGCCTCGCGGAGCTGAGGGAGCGCCTGGCCGTCATCTCGCGGTGACCGACTCGGCGTCGCCCAGCGGGCCATCTCCCCCGGTTCGGGGGAGTTCGCGGCCCCGGTGGTTCGGAAGAGTGCACCGCGACGCGGACCAGGGTGGGCTGGCCAGCGACCCGGCTGGGAGGGAGAACGCATGCGCATCGTGACGGTGCTGGTCCGATGGGCCCTCCTCGCCCTGGCCGTGGTCCTGGCCGCCTGGGTGACGCCGGACGTCGACTTCAGCGGCGGCCCGGTCTCCGCGCTCGTGGTCGCCGTCCTCGTGGCCGCGGCCAACGTCGTCGCCCAGCTGCTCCTCAGGTGGCTCCCCACCTCGGAGCACATGCTGGTCCTCGCGGCTGTCACGCTCGTCGTCAACGGGTGCGTCGTCTGGCTGGCCTCGGCCCTCACCACGCGCCTGCGCATCGACAACATCATCGCGGCGATCACGTTCGCGCTCATGGTGACCGTGTTCTCGGTCGCCCTGACCTGGGTCGGCGACCGCCTCGTCGCCCGCTCCTCACGCTCCACGGCCGAGGCCGGCTGACGCCGCTGGCGCGTCGGCGGCATGTCCTCGACCGCCCCGGCTGGCCAATTCCCCACCCGTACCGGTAAACAGAGGGCCACTCGCCCCTCGGGGACGCCGCCTTTCTCGGGGAGAGCTCATGGTCGCCCTGCACACCACCGTCGCGATCGTCCTGGTGATCGCCCTGATCATCAAGGGACGCATCGACCCGGTGATCTCGCTGATCCTCGGATCGCTCTACCTCGGCCTGGCCGCAGGTGTCGGCTTCGCCGGGACCATCGAGGCCATCACCACCGGCTTCGGCGGGATCATGGCGGAGGTCGGGCTGCTGATCGGCTTCGGTGTGCTCATCGGGTCGCTGCTGCACTCCACGGGAGCGTTCCGGCGCCTGGTGGCCATCCTGGTGCAGCGCGTCGGGTCGGGCCGGCTGCCGTACGCGTTGACCTCGATGCTCGCGGTCGTCATGCCGTCGATCTACGTCGACGTGCAGGTCGTGCTCGCCGCACCCGTCGCCCGGTCCGCGTCGCCCTTCATCGGCAAGGTCGGCCTGCCCGTGCTCGCGTCCGCGCTCGGCTGCGGGATCTTCGCCGGCTACGTCTTCGTGATCCCCGGTCTGGCTGCGATCTCCATCGCCGGCCTGCTCGACATCCGACTCGGCGACTGGCTCGTGTACGGCGTCGTGATCGGCCTCGTGACCGCCCTCGTCTCGACGCTCCTGATGCGCCTGCTCTTCTCGGCCGGCGGCTTCTGGAACCCGGAGACCGACGAGGAGGTCGACGAGGCGATGGCCGAGCAGGAGGCCGCCGACCGGGCCTACCTCACGGGCGAGGCGGAGTCCTCGGAGGCGGCGCTCGCGCGCAGCGAGTCGGAGGCGACCGCGGTGAAGGAGCGGGAGGGCGTGCGCCAGCTCCCCCTGGCCACACTGATGCTGCCCATCCTGGTCCCGCTGCTGCTGATCGCCTTCGGGGCGTTCGCCGAGCTCGGCGGCTGGTCCAACGCCTTCATCGCGTTCCTCGGCGACGCCAACATCGCGCTGTTCCTCGGCCTGCTCGGGGCCTACGGCCTCTCGCGCGCCTCGTCGGGCCGCGAGCACACCAACGAGGCGATGGAGGACGGCTTCCACACGACCGGTGAGATCCTCCTCATCACCGGCGTCGGCGGCTCGCTCGGTGCTGTCATCGAGGCGACCGGCCTGGACAGCGTGCTGGGCGACCTCTTCCAGGCCGACGCCGGCGCGCCCGTGGTGCTGAGCATCCTGCTGGCCTGGTTCATCGCCGCGGTGCTGCACCTCGCCATCGGCTCGGTCTCGGTGGCCGCGATCACCGCGGCCGGCATCATCGCCCCGATCCTCGACTCGCTGACCGTGTCCCCCATCGTGATCGGACTCGCGATCGCGTCCGGTGCGATGTTCGCGCTGCAGGTCAACAGCAACTTCTTCTGGATGTTCAAGTCGCTGCTCGGCCTGTCGACCAAGGGCACGCTCAAGACACTGACCCTGGTGACGTCGGTCGCCTCGGTCGTCTCGCTGCCCCTCGTGATGCTCGCGGGCGTCGTGCTCTGAGGCCGGGGCGACCCGACGCTGCTCAGTCCTCCGGGTCGTAGCCGAGGTTGGGCGAGAGCCAGCGCTCGGCCTCGGCCAGGGTCCAGCCCTTGCGCTCGGCGTAGTCGGCCACCTGGTCGCGGGCGAGCCGGCCCACCACGAAGTACTGCGACTGCGGGTGGGAGTAGTAGAAGCCGCTCACGGACGCCCCCGGCCACATCGCCATCGACTCCGTGAGCCGGATGCCGGTGTGCTCCTCGACGTCGAGGAGCTCCCAGAGCGTCTGCTTCTCGGTGTGCTCGGGGCACGCGGGATATCCAGGGGCGGGGCGGATGCCGTCGTAGTGCTCCTTGATGAGCCCGACGTTGTCGAGCTGCTCGTCGGGGGCGTAGCCCCACAGCTCCTTGCGCACGAGCTCGTGGAGGTGCTCCGCGAACGCCTCTGCCAGTCGGTCGGCGAGCGACTCCAGCAGGATCGCGTTGTAGTCGTCGAGCTCGGCGCGAAAGGCTGCGACTCGCTCCTGCACCCCGTCGCCCGCCGTCACCGCGAACGCACCGACGTGGTCGCGCAGCCCGGTCTCCTTGGGCGCGACATAGTCGGACAACGACCGGTTGGGTACGCCGTCGCGGTGCTGACCCTGCTGCCGCAGGTGGTGGAGCGTGGTGTGGACCGTGCTGCGGTCGCCGTCGAGGTAGAGCTCGACGTCGTCGCCGACCGCATTGGCGGGGAAGAAGCCGACCACGCCGTGGGCGCGGATCCACTTCTCCTCGATGATCTGGTCGAGCATCTCCTGCGCCTCGTCGTAGAGCTTGCGCGCCGCGGGGCCCGAGCCGGGGTTGTTGAGGATGTCGGGGAATGCGCCCTTCATCTCCCAGGCGTTGAAGAACGGCTGCCAGTCGATGTAGCCGCGCAGGACCGTCAGGTCCTGGTCGCGCAGGACGCGCACGTGCCGCGACACCGGGGTGCCGGCAGCCGAGACCTCGTCGTCGTGCTGGAGCACCCGTGGCGCGGGCGGCTGGTAGCCGGTCCAGTCGACCGGGGTGGCGTTGGCGCGGGCCTGCTCCACCGGGACCATCGGCCGCTCGTTCTTGGCCGAGTGGCGTGTGCGCAGCGAGTCGAAGTCGGCCTTCACGTCCGCCAGCAGTGTGGCGCGACCGGTCTCGTGCAGCAGCGCTGCGGCCGTGGGCACGGAGCGTGAGGCGTCCTTGACCCAGACCACCGGGCCGTCGTACTTCGGGTCGACCTTCACCGCGGTGTGCGCCCGCGAGGTGGTGGCACCGCCGATGAGCAGCGGGATGGTGAGCCCCTGACGCTGCATCTCCGTGGCGAAGTTGACCATCTCGTCGAGGGAGGGCGTGATCAACCCGGACAGGCCGATGATGTCGGCGCCCACCTCGGCTGCGGTGTCGAGGATCTTCTGCGCCGGTACCATGACGCCGAGGTCGATCACCTCGTAGTTGTTGCACTGCAGGACGACGCCGACGATGTTCTTGCCGATGTCGTGGACGTCGCCCTTGACCGTCGCCATGACGATGGTGCCGTTGGTGTCCTTGACGGTGGCGTACTCGGGGTTGTCGAGCTTCTCCTGCTCGATGAAGGGGATGAGGTAGGCCACGGCCTTCTTCATCACGCGCGCGCTCTTCACGACCTGGGGCAGGAACATCTTGCCGGCGCCGAAGAGGTCACCGACGACGTTCATGCCGTCCATCAGGGGACCCTCGATGACCTCGATGGGCCGACCACCCCGGGCGGCGATCTCCTGACGCAGGATCTCGGTGTCGGCCTCGACGTGGGCGTCGATGCCCTTCACCAGGGCATGGGTGATCCGCTCCTTGATGGGCAGCGCACGCCACTCGTCCTCAGCGACGTCGACCGCCTCGGCCGAGCGGTTGTGGGTCTCGGCGATCTCGAGCAGACGCTCGGCGGCGTCGGGCCGACGGTTGAGGATGACGTCCTCGATACGCTCGCGCAGCTCGGGGTCGACCTCGTCGTAGACCACGAGCGCCCCGGCGTTGACGATGCCCATGTCGAGCCCCGCCCGGATGGCGTGGTAGAGGAAGACGGCGTGGATGGCCTCACGGACGGGGTTGTTGCCGCGGAAGGAGAAGGAGACGTTGGAGATGCCGCCGCTGACCTTGGCGCCGGGGAGGTGCTGCTTGATCCAGCGCGTGGCCTCGATGAAGTCCTGGCCGTAGGTGGCGTGCTCCTCGATGCCGGTGGCGACGGCGAAGACGTTGGGGTCGAAGATGATGTCCTCGGGCGGGAAGCCGACCTCGTCGACCAGGATGCGGTAGGCACGCTCGCAGATCGCCTTGCGGCGCTCCAGGTTGTCGGCCTGGCCGTCCTCGTCGAACGCCATCACCACGACCGCGGCGCCGTACTTGCGGCACAGGCTCGCGTGGTGACGGAACGCCTCCTCGCCCTCCTTCATCGAGATCGAGTTGACGATCGCCTTGCCCTGCACGCACTTGAGACCGGCCTCGATGACCTCCCACTTGGAGGAGTCGACCATGACCGGGACACGGCTGATGTCGGGCTCGGAGGCGACGAGCTTCAGGAAGCGGTCCATCGCCGCGACCCCGTCGATCATGCCCTCGTCCATGTTGACGTCGATGACCTGCGCGCCGGCCTCGACCTGCTGGGCGGCGACGCTGACGGCCGTTCCGTAGTCGCCGTCCTTGATGAGCTTGCGGAAGCGCGCCGAGCCGGTGATGTTGGTGCGCTCGCCGACGTTGACGAACAGGCTGTCGTCGGTGATGGTCAGCGGCTCGAGGCCGGACAGCCGCATGACCGGCTGGTGGTCGACCGGCTCGCGGCGGGCCTTGCCCTCGACCGCGCCCGCGATGGCGGCGATGTGTTCAGGCGTCGTGCCGCAGCAGCCGCCGACGAAGTTGAGGAAGCCGGCGTCGGCGAACTCCGCCAGGACAGCGGCGGTCTGGTCGGGGGTCTCGTCGTACTCGCCGAACGCGTTGGGCAGCCCGGCATTGGGGTAGACACTGACGAAGGAGTCGGCCAGGCGCGACAGCTCGGCGACGTAGGGCCGCATGTCGCGCGCACCCAGGGCACAGTTGAGGCCGACCGCGAGCGGGCGGGCGTGGCGTACGGAGTCCCAGAACGCCTCGGTGACCTGGCCCGACAGCGTGCGGCCCGACGCGTCGGTGATGGTGCCGGAGATGATGACCGGCCAGCGCCGGCCCTGCTCCTCGAAGAGCGTCTCGACCGCGAAGATCGCGGCCTTGGCGTTGAGGGTGTCGAAGATCGTCTCGATCATCAGCAGGTCGCAGCCGCCGTCGACGAGGCCGCGGGCGGCCACGAGGTAGGCCTCCGCCAGCTCGTCGAAGGACACGTTGCGAGCACCCGGGTCGTTGACGTCGGGCGAGATGGAGGCCGTGCGCGTCGTGGGACCGAGTGCTCCGGCGACCCAGCGCGGGCGGTCGTCGGTGGCCACCGCGTCCGCGGCCTGGCGGGCGAGCTGCGCCGACGCGTGGTTGAGCTCGTAGGCGAGCTCCTCGAGGCCGTAGTCGGACAGCGAGATCGCGTTGGCGTTGAACGTGTTGGTCTCGATGACGTCGGCGCCGGCGCGGAGGTACTCCTCGTGGATCGTCCGGATGATGTGCGGCTGGGTGATCGTCAGGAGGTCGTTGTTGCCGACCAGGTCGCTGGGGTGGTCGGCGAAGCGTTCTCCGCGGTAGCCCGCCTCGTCAGGACGGTCGCGCTGGATCGCCGTACCCATCGCGCCGTCCAGCACCATGATCCGCTCTCGAAGGATCGCCGTCAGGGCGGCGGTGGCGTCTGGTCGGTGCTGCGGCTCCACGGGTGGGTGGCTCCTCTCGGGCGGCGGTGACGCCAGCCTAGGAACATCGTCCGACACTCGGACCGGATTCCCACATGGTGGCACCCGGCGCGGCGGGCGGCGAAATCACGACGGCAGGCTGGGGCCGGAGCCCTAGGCTGGGCTGGTGATCGAGTTCGACGACGTGCAGGACCTGGTGTCCCCCGTGGTGATCGCGGCCTTCGAGGGCTGGAACGACGCCGCCGACGCCGCCTCCGGGCTGGTGGACCACCTCATCGAGCAGTGGAAGGCCGAGGTCATCGGCGCGATCGACCCCGAGGAGTTCTACGACTTCCAGGTCAACCGGCCGATCATCGGCACCGACCACAACGGCTACCGCCGGCTCACCTGGCCCACCACCCGCATCGCCGTCGCGCGTCCCGCCGAGCTGGACCGCGACGTGATCCTCGTGCGGGGCATCGAGCCCAACATGAAGTGGCGCCAGTTCTGCGCCGAGCTCCTGGCCGCCTGCGACGACCTCGGGGCCGAGCTCGTGGTGACCTTGGGTGCGCTGCTCGCCGACACCCCGCACACGCGACCCATCCCGGTGACCGGCACCGCCAGCGAGCCCGAGCTCGTCGACCGCCTCGCGCTCGAGCAGTCCACCTACGAAGGCCCCACCGGCATCGTCGGCGTCTTCAACGACGCATGCACCCAGCTCGACATCCCGGCCGTCTCCTACTGGGCCGCGGTCCCCCACTACGTCGCCCAGCCCCCGTGCCCGAAGGCCACCCTCGCCCTCCTCGGCCAGCTCGAGGAGCTCCTCCAGGCGCCGATGCCGATCGGTGAGCTCGCCGACGACGCCAAGGCCTGGGAGCGCGGCGTCGACGAGCTCGCCGCGGAGGACGAGGACGTCGCCGACTACGTCCGCGCCCTCGAGGAGACCCGCGACACCGCCGACCTACCCGAGGCCTCCGGCGAAGCCATCGCCCGCGAGTTCGAGCGCTACCTCAAGCGTCGCGACACCGACTGACGACTCCGCCGCTCGCCGACCGCTTGCCCGAGCGGTGGTCCACCCACCTTCCGCGCCCACGGAACGTCGCTCAGCCACCGCTCGTACGCCGCCCACCCCCAGGAGCGGTGAGCCACGCACGTTCTGCAGCGCGAGAACCTGCGCCACGCACCGCCCGTACGCCACCCACCCCCGGGCAGCGGTGAGCCACGCATGTTCTGCGGCTCCAGAACCTGCGCCACGCACCGCCCGTACGACGACCCGCCGGGCAGCGGTGAGCCACGCACGTTCTGCAGCGCGAAAAGCTGCGCCACGCACCGCGCACCCCGTGAGCGGTGGTCCACCCACCTTCCGCGGCCCCGGAACGTCGCTCAGCCACCGCCCACCCGCGCGTCGTACGCCGACACGCCGGGCAGCGGTGGTCCACCCACCTTCCGCGGGCGCGGGACGTCGCTCAGCCACCGCTCGTACGCCGCCCACGCGCCGGGCAGCGGTGAGCCACGCAGCTTCTGCAGCGCGAGAACCTGCATCACGCACCGCCCGCCCGGGTGAGCGGTGGTCCACCCACCTTCCACGCCCGCGAAACGTCGCTCAACCACCGCCCGGGAGGCGGGGCGAGGCGGCGCGTACGTCAGAGGGACAGGCCGAGCGCGGCGTCGAGGAGCCGGTGGACGGTCGCCGCGGCCTCGGGGTCGGAGGTGTCGGCGAGGCCGGTGGTACCGAGGGTCGCCTCGACCCACTCCTGGACGGCGGCGACGGCGGTCGGGGCGTCCAGGTCGTCGGCCAGGGCGGCCAGCGCCCGCTCGACGACCGGCAGGGCCGGCGCGCCGGAGCCGAGGGCGAGCGCACGGCGCCAGGTGGCGAGGGTGTCGACGGCGTCCCAGAGCTGGTCGTCGGTCCACTCCCAGTCGCTGCGGTAGTGGTGGCGCAGCAGCACGAGGCGGATCGCCATCGGGTCGACCTCGCTCAGCCGGAGCGCGGAGACGAAGACGAGGTTGCCCTTCGACTTCGACATCTTCTCGCCGTCGTAGGCGACCATCCCGGCGTGGGCGTAGGCGCGGGCGAAGCGCTCCCCCGGGTGGGCGACCTGCGCGTGACCGGCCGACATCTCGTGGTGCGGGAAGACCAGGTCGCTGCCGCCGCCCTGGACGTCGAAGGTGGCGCCGAGGTGGTCGAGGGCGATGGCCGAGCACTCGATGTGCCAGCCCGGCCGACCCGGTCCCCAGGGGCTGTCCCACGCCGGCTCGCCGGGTCGCTCGGCGCGCCACAGCAGGCAGTCGAGGGGGTCCTTCTTGCCCTCCCGGTCGGGGTCGCCGCCCCGCTCGGGGAAGATCGCGAGCATGGCGTCGCGGTCGAGCCCCGACACCGAGCCGAAGGCGTCGTCGGCGGTGACGGAGAAGTAGAGGTCGTCCTCGACCCGGTAGACCGCACCGACCTCCTCGAGGCGCTGGATCAGCTCGATGACCTGCGGGATGGACTCGACGGCGCCGGTGTAGTGCGCCGGCGGCAGGACCCGCAGCGCCTCCATGTCGTCGCGGAAGAGCTGGGTCTCGCGCTCGGCGAGCTCGGCCCAGTCGACGTGGACCTTGGCGGCCCGCTCGAGCAGGGGGTCGTCGACGTCGGTGACGTTCTGCACGTAGGTCACCTCGTGGCCGGCGTTGCGCCAGGCGCGGTGGAGCAGGTCGAAGCCGACGTAGGTCGCCGCGTGCCCCATGTGGGTCGCGTCGTAGGGGGTGATGCCGCAGACGTACATCCGCGCCGGGCCCTCGGGCCGGGTCTCGACGAAGGCGCCGCTCGCGGTGTCGTGCACCCGCACGACGGGGCCCGTCACGGGCAGTGAGGGAACGTCGGGCGACGACCAGGCACGCATGTCGCGCAGCCTATCCGCCGCTCGTGAGCGTCCGGACGGGTGACCTCAGAACGGCGGCCAGGGGATGACGGGGTACGACGACGAGCGCGGGCCGGGGAACGTGCCTCGGGCCAGCAGCCGGGCGACCCGTCGCCTCGTGGTCGCGACCTCCTCCTCGGTGAGCAGCTCGCAGAGCGTCGTGCCGAGCGGACCGTCGAGAGCGGTGACGAGTCCGCGCAGGCCCTCGGCCTCCTCGGTGGTGATCGCGTCGCCCACGAAGCCCCACAGCACCGTGCGCAGCTTGTGCTCGACGTGGAACGTCAGTCCGTGGTCGACGCCGTGGCGGTGCCCGTCGGGCATCGGCAGGACGTGGCCGCCCTTGCGGTCGGCGTTGTTGACCACGACGTCGAAGAGCGCCATCCGGCGCAGGGGCGCGCTGTCCTCGTGGACCAGCGACACCGGCTGGTCGTGGGCGTCGAGACCGTCGAAGACGTGCCGGTAGCCCGGCGGGAGCTCGCCCTCGCCGACGATGTCGACAGGCGCTGCGTCCTCCACCTCGTCGCGCCACAGCTGCACCATGCCCGGACCGTGCGGTCCGTCACCGAGGACGGTCGGCGGCACGATGTCCCAGCCGAGCGCCTCGGAGACGGCGTACGACCCGACCTCGCGCGCGGCCAGCGTGCCGTGGGGGAAGTCCCAGAGGGGCCGCTCCCCCGCGATCGGCTTGTAGACCACCCGGACGCCGCCGAGCTCACCGACGAAGGTGGCGTTGGACGCGGGCAGCACGCGGCCGTGGAGCGTGAGCTCCCCCGTGGGGAAGCCGTCGGGCAGCTCAGGGGTCACGGCGCCGGAAGCCGTTGGCCCGCACGCACAGGTGTCCGTCCGGGTCGACGGGCTCGCCGCAGAACGGGCAGTCAGGACGCCCGGCGCCGATCACCGACAGCGAGCGCTCGACGAACGACCGGGCCGCGGCTGCGGTGATCCGGACCAGGAAGATCTCGTCGGGGTCGGGCTCGAGGAGGTCCTCGAGGTCCTCCTGGAGCTGCTCGGGCGAGACGACCGCGGCCTCGGTGAACGGGAACACCTCGATCACCACGCGCTCGTCGGCGCCGTCCCAGGACAGCGTCATCGTGCCGGCGCGGAACTCCTCCTCGATCGGCTGCTCGAGGGGCTGGGTGTCGGTGAGGTCGCGCGGCGCGATCGCCGGGATCATGACGTCGCCGCCCGCGGCGCGCATCAGCTCGTCGAGGAGCTCGTCGACACGCTCCGCGAGGGCCTGCACCTGCTGCTTCTCCAGCGAGACGCTCACCAGCCGCGCACCCTCTCGGGCCTGGAGGAAGAACGTGCGCTGGCCGGGCTCGCCAACGGTGCCGGCGACGAAGCGCTCGGGCGGGTCGAAGCGGTGCACGACGGGCATGCCACTCACCCTAGGACCTCGCTGGCTGAGGTCCGGCCCCTCCACCCACCTCGGCGTCCGAGCGCCGGGTGCGGGACGCGCGGCGGGCCTTCTTCGGCGGGGTCAGCCAGGACAGGTCGCCGGCGTGCGTGTTGGTGCCGATGACGAACGGCCGCGACTCGGTGTAGCGCACGACCGACACGGACGCCGGGTCCACGTGGATGCGCTGGAAGAGGTCGAGGTGGGTGCCGAGGGCGTCGGCGAGGATCGACTTGATGACGTCGCCGTGGCTGACCGCGACCCACACGGCGTCGTCACCGTGCTCGGCGGCCACCCGCGCGTCGTGGCGTCGTACGGCGGCCACCGCGCGGTCCTGCATGGCGCGCATGGACTCACCGCCGGGGAAGGTCGCCGCCGAGGGCTGCGCCTGGACGGTCCTCCAGAGCTTCTCCTTCGCGAGGTCCTTGAGCGGGCGCCCCTGCCACTCGCCGTAGTCGCACTCCGAGAGCTGCTTGTCGGTGCCGGCCCGCAGCGGCTCGCCCTGGCGGGTGGTGATCTCGCGGCAGGTCTCCCGGCAGCGCTCGAGCGGGCTGGTCACGGCCGCCGCGAGGCGTACGCCCGCCAGCCGCTCGCCGACGGCGACCGCCTGCTGCACCCCCGCGTCGTCGAGGTGGACGCCGGGCAGGCGCCCGGCGAGGACTCCGGTGGCGTTGGCCGTCGAGCGGCCGTGTCGCACGAGGATGACGGTGGGCATTCTCCAGAGGCTAGTGGGGCTAGCCTCAGCCTGTGATCGTCGACAACGCTCTCTACCACCGGGGCAGGCGGGTCCCGCTCGGTGACAGTGACGACCAGAGCCTCGGCTACGCCCGCGTCCCGTGCGACCCGGGCGACTTCCAGTGGATCGGCATCCACGACCCGAGCCCCGACGAGCTCGAGCTGATCGCACGCATCTTCGACCTGCACCCCTTGGCGGTCGAGGACGCCGGCGACTCCCACCAGCGGCCCAAGCTCGAGCACTACGGAGACACGCTCTTCCTCGTGCTCAAGACGCTCTGGTACGTCGACGAGGAGGACGCGGTCGAGACCGGCGAGATCAACATGTTCGTCGGCACCGACTTCATCGTCACCGTCCGCCACGGTGAGGGCATCGACCTCGCCGACTCCAGGCGTGACCTCGAGGAGCGAGCCCAGGTGCTCGAGCACGGCCCGATGGGTGTCATGTACGCCATCTGCGACCGCGTCGTCGACGAGTACGAGCGCGTCGGTGCCGCGCTCGAGGAGGACGTCGACGAGGTGGAGGAGTCGGTGTTCTCCCCCGCGCGCACCGACGACGCGAACCGCATCTACGTCCTCAAGCGCGAGATCGCGGAGGTGCGCCGCGCGGTCATGCCGCTGCGCGAGCCGATGCGCAAGTTCTCCATGCACTCCGACACCACGCCCACCATCCGCACGCCGATCCCGATCACGGCCGACACCGCGACGTACTTCCGCGACGTGGCCGACCACCTCCAACGTGTCTCGGAGGTCATCGACAGCCTCGACGTCCTGCTCTCCACGGCCTTCGACGGCCACCTGGCGCGGATCTCGGTCCAGCAGAACGAGGACATGCGCAAGATCTCCGCGGGTGCCGCGCTCGTCGTCGTACCGACCCTGATCGCCGGCATCTACGGCATGAACTTCGACCACATGCCCGAGCTGCACTGGACCTACGGCTACCCGTTCGCAATGGCGTTGATGATCGGCGTCGCGGGCGGGCTGTTCGCCCTGTTCAAGAAGTCCGGGTGGTTGTGACCCGACCTCTCGCCGCGCCGACCGCGTGGCGCGTGGTGTGGTGGTTCGGCTTCGTCAGCCTGGCCGCCGACATGGTCTACGAGGGCGCCCGCTCCGTCTACGGCCCGGTGCTCGCGGCGCTGGGTGCGTCCGCGGTGGTCGTCGGCCTCGTGACCGGCGCCGGCGAGGCCGTGGCCCTGGTGCTGCGCCTCGCCTTCGGCCCGCTCGCCGACCGCACCGGGCGCTACTGGTCACTGACGATCCTGGGCTACGGCCTCACCGCGGTCTGCGTGCCCCTGCTCGCCCTCGCACCGCGCCTGGGCGCCGCCGGGCTCGCCTTCGCGAGCACGATGATCCTGCTCGAACGCCTGGGCAAGGCGATCCGGTCACCGTCCAAGTCGGCCCTGCTCGCCCACGTCGCCTCGGCCGTGGGCCGCGGTCGCGGTTTCGGGGTGCACAAGGCGCTCGACCAGGTCGGCGCCTTCGCCGGGCCGCTGGTCGTGGCCGGCGTCGTCGCGGTCGCGTCCCTCTGGTGGGGACTCGCCGTGCTCGCCGTCCCGGGGGCGGTGGCCATGCTCCTCCTGCTCACGCTGCGCCGGCGCGTGCCCGACCCCAGCGTGTACGACGACACGCTGCCGCCGGCGGCCCCGGAGCACCCGGCCCCGCGCCGCGGCTGGTGGGCCGAGGTGGTCGGAGCGGGGCTGCCTCGCGAGTTCTTCCGCTACGCGGTGGCCGCGTCGCTGACGACGGGAGCCCTCGTCACCTTCGGCATCATCGGTTACCACCTCACCGTCGACGGTCTCCTCCCGGTCGCTGCCGTCCCGGTGGTCTACGCCGCCGCGATGGCGGTGGAGGCGGTGGCGGCGCTGGCCGTCGGGTCGGTCTTCGACCACGCCGGTCCGCGGGTGCTGCTCCTCGTCCCGGTCCTGGTCGCGCTCGTGCCTGCGCTGGCCCTCGGCCCGACCCTGGTCGCCGTCCTCGCCGGCGTCATCGCGTGGGGCGTCGCCCAGGGCGTCCAGGACTCGACGGTCAAGGCGGTGGTGGCCGACCTCGTCGAGGCGCCGCGCCGCGCGACGGCGTACGGCGTCTTCGCAGGGATCCAGGGACTGTTCGCGATCGTCGGTGGCGTCACCGCCGGCTGGCTCTACGACTGCTCGCTGCCCGCGCTCGTCGCCGTGGTCGCGCTCACCCAGCTCGTGGCGCTGGTCCTGCTGGCACACACGTTCCGGCGCTCGCGCGCTGCCGGCGCACCACGATGACGGCGACCGCCACCAGCCACAGGGGCATCAGCAGGTAGTTGACCAGCCCGCCGGGCGGGACGCCGGCGTTGCCGAGCGCGCCCAGCGCACCCATCACGATGCTCGTCACGGCGAACCACCGCGGGAGCACTGCGTTGGCGAGGCCACCGAGCCCGGTGGCGAGCATCGCCGCCGACAGGCCGATCCCCATGCCGGCGAAGCCGAAGAACGAGACCTGGCTCAGCACCCCGAGGGCCAGGTCGTCCCCGGCGTCGGCGGCACCGTTGACCAGGCCCCAGCTCCACACCACCATCTGCGAGAGCCCGGCAGCCGCCAGGAGCAGCCCGCCGTGGGCGACGGCGCTGTAGGTCGCCTCCCGCGCCTCGCCGGAGCGGAGGTGGGCCCGGAGGGCCGAGGCGAAGAACACCAGCGCGACGCCCATCACCACCAGGCAACCGATGGCCGCGTGGTTGCGCACGAGATCGGCCTGGATGACGTCGGTCGAGGCCCGCCCGGGCCTGGCCTCGGTGTCCGTGCGGAACAACGCCGACTGCCCGACCCACGCCAGCGCGGCGAGCACCCCGGTCCACGGAAGCGTCCTCTCGAACCTGCTGAGCGGCATGGCACTCCCCCTCACCCTCCGGCGACGGTCGCCGGTCGGGTCGACCCTGTGCCGCCGACCAGCCCGGGCGCACGGGCTCGGCGTCCCGGACCGGCCGGGAAGTGTTCCCGGGACCCATGACACGCCGCAATGCCTTCGGCACACTCGTGGGATGGACAACGCGGCGGTGGCGGTCGCGGCGGTCACGCCGCTGGTCCTCGGCGTGCTCGTCGTCGTACGTTCCGAGCGCCGGGCACTGGGGTGGCTGTTGGTCGCCCACGGCGTGTCCGTCGCGCTGCTCCTGGGCCGGTCGAGCAGCTGGGAGCAGGGTGACGCGACACCGGGCGACCTCGGTCGTGCCGGCCTGGTCGCCGACCAGCTGCTCGCCGGCGCGTGGGTGTTCCTGTTCCTGTGGCTGGTGCTGGTGGTCCACCTCCTGCCGGACGGCAGGCCCGGGTCCCGGCGGTGGCGTGCGGTCCTCGTCGCCGGCGTCGCGGGCGCTGCCCTGCTGGTCGTCGGCGCCGCGGGAGACCGGACCGGCTTCGCCGAGCGTCACGGTGGCGCGTCCGCTCCCCTGCCGTGGCTGCCGGAGTGGTTGTCGGGGGCCCTCGGCGCCACCGGGCTGGCCCTGACCGCCGCGCTGGTCTTCCTCTCCCCCGTCGTGGTGCGCTCGCGGTGGGCCACCGCGGACGAGCAGGGCCGCGACCAGCTGCTGTGGGTCGCGTGGGGTGCCCTGTCGGTGCCGCTCGGCCTCGCCGTGCTCTGGGCCAACCACGTCTGGCTCGGCGACGACGACGCCGTCACCGCCGCCGTGCTGGCCGGGATCAGCGTGGCGGTCCCGGCATCCATCGCGATCGCAGTGGTGCGGCACGGCCTGCTCGACATCCGGGTCGTCCTCGGGCGCACCCTGACCTACGGGATCCTGCTCCTCGCCGTCTCGCTGCTCTACGCGGCGCTGCTCCTGGCCACCCGTCGTCTCGTCGGCGACGCGACCGTCGGCGGCTGGCTCGCGGTGACCGTCGTCGCGGTCGCGGTGCACCCGGCCTACGTCTGGCTCCGCGAGCACCTCGAGCGCCGGGTGCACGGCTACCGCTCCCAGCCCCACCGGGCGCTGCGGCTGCTGGCCGACCGGGTCGAGCGCGCCGAGGTCACCCGCACGGTCGACGGGGACGGACCCGCGGGCGGGCCGTCGGGCGACCTGACCGGGGTCATCACCGAGGTCGTGGTCGAGGTGCTGCGCGCGGAGGCCGCCTGGATCGCGGACGTGGACGACGCGGACGAGGAGGTCGTAGCCCGGCCCGGAACCGTCCGGACGCCGATGGTGCACCGGGGCGAGCGGCTGGGCGACCTCGTCATCGCCGTGGCGCCCGGAGCGCGGCTGACACCACGCGACGAGCGGTTGCTGCACGACCTGGCGAGGTACGCCGCGGTGCTGGTGCACGCCGAGCGCCAGTCACGTCGCCTGAGCGCGTCGCGTGCCCGCATCGTGGCCGGGCGCGAGGAGGAGCGCCGACGCCTGCGCAACGACCTGCACGACGAGGTCGGCCCCACCCTCGCGGCCGTGGTGCTCCAGCTCGACGCCGCGCAGTCCCGGAACGACGACCGCGCCCGCGCGGCGCACCTGCAGGAGGCACGTGCCGGCGTCCGCGACGCCATCGCCGAGCTGAGGCGAGCGGTGGACGACCTCCGACCACCCGCGCTCGACGAGGTCGGTCTCGTCGGTGCCATCCGGCACCGGGCCGCCGCCCTGGCACTCGGTCTGGAGATCGAGGTGACCGGTCCCGACCCGCTGCCCGTGCTGCCGGCGGCGATCGAGGTGGCGGCGTTCCGCATCGCGTCCGAGGCGATGCTCAACGTCGTACGTCACGCGCGTGCGACGCGGTGTCACGTCGACCTGCAGGTGGCCGACGCGTGCGTCCTCACCGTCTCCGACGACGGCCGCGGGCACGTGCGCGACGCGAGCCGGGACGCGAGCCGGGACGGTGGTCTCGGCTGGACGTCGATGCGCGAGCGGGCGGCGGAGGTCGGCGGCACCTGCCAGGTCTCGGCGCGGCCGGGTGGTGGTGTGGTCGTGCGCGCGGAGCTGCCCGTCCGCGACCACGTCGCAGTCCCGCTCACGCGGAGCTCGGCATGACGCGGGTGCTGGTGGCCGACGACCACCCCGCCTACCGCCGTGGCCTGGAGGCGATGCTGCGCGACGTTGAGAGCATCGAGGTCGTCGGCGTGGCCGCCACGGGCCAGGAGGCGGTCGACCTGGCCGGTCGTATGGCGCCTGACGTGGTGCTCATGGACCTCCGGATGCCCGGCGTGGACGGCATCGAGGCCACCCGGAGGTTGATCGGCCACGACCCGACGGTCTCGGTCGTGGTGCTGACGATGCTCGACGACGACGGGTCGGTCTTCGCGGCCATGCGGGCCGGGGCGCGGGGCTACCTGCTGAAGGGCGCCGACCAGGACGAGATCGTGCGGGCGATCCGGGCCGCGGCTGCCGGTGAGGTGCTCCTGGGCCCCGAGGTGGCTCGCCGCGTCGTCACCCACTTCGCTACCGGTGCGTCCCCCGAGGACGTGGCACGGGCGCGATCCTTCCCGACGCTCACCGAGCGCGAGCGTCAGGTACTGCACCTCGTCGCCGCGGGAAAGGGCAACGCCGCTATCGCCCACGAGCTGACGATCAGCCTCAAGACCGTGCGCAACCACGTCTCCAACGTCTTCACCAAGCTGCAGGTCTCGGACCGCTCGGCGGCCATCGTCCGGGCGCGGGAGTCGGGCCTCGGCGGGGTGTCTCCCTGAGCCGGGTCAGGCGGTCAGCACCCCGGCGCTGAGCAGGGCGAGGACACCGGCGCCCAGCAGGATCCGGTAGATGACGAAGGGCGTGTAGGAGTTCGTGCTCACGTAGCGCAGCAGCCACGCGATGGCGGCGTAGCCGACGACGAAGGAGACGATCGTCGCGGTGATGGTGGGTCCCCAGCCGAAGTCGTTGTGCCCGTGGGGGATCTCCTTGAGCTCGAAGAGCCCGGCACCGACGACCGCGGGGATCGCGAGCAGGAAGGCGAACCGGGTCGCGGCCTCCCGCTCGAAGCCGAGGAAGCGGCCCATCGAGATCGTCGCCCCGGAGCGCGACACGCCGGGGATCAGGGCGAGGGCCTGCGCGATGCCCATCAGCACCGCGTCCTTGAGCGTGAGCTTGCCCAGCGGCCTGTCGGTGCGACCGACACGGTCGGCGATGCCGAGGACGATGCCCATCACGATGAGGGTGCAGCCGACGATCCAGAGGTTGCGGAAGTCCCGCTCGATGACGTCCTTGAGCAGCACGCCGAGCACCACGATCGGCAGCGAGCCGATGATGATGAACCAGCCCATCCGCGCGTCGATCGTGCCGCGGTACTCCGCCTTGAACAGCGAGCGCACCCACGCGCTGCCGATGCGCCAGATGTCCTTGCGGAAGTAGATCAGGACGGCGAGCTCGGTGCCGATCTGGATGACGGCCGTGAACGCCGCTCCCGGATCGCCCCAGCCGAACAGCTCGGGGAAGATGCGCAGGTGGGCGCTGCTCGAGATCGGCAGGAACTCGGTCAGCCCCTGGATGACGCCGAGGACCACTGCCTTGAGGAGATCGATCACAGGGCGTGAGCCTACGGGCGAGTCCCGTGCCGTCCGCGCACCACCCGTGGCTACCCTCACCACCATGCAGCAGCGTTCCCTCGGCGCGACCGGGCTCAAGGCCTCCCGGCTCGGCCTCGGCACCATGACGTGGGGCCGAGACACCGACGAGCACGAGGCGCGCGACCAGCTGGTCGCGTTCGCCGAGGCCGGGGGCACCCTGGTCGACACCGCCGCGGGATACGGCGACGGCGCCAGCGAGGAGCTGATCGGCACGCTCATCGGCGACGTCGTCGCCCGCGACGAGGTCGTCCTCGCCACCAAGGCGGGCATCTCCCGTCGTACGGGCGAGCGCGTCACCGACACGTCCCGCGGCCACCTGCTCACCACCCTCGACGCGTCGCTGAAGCGTCTCGGGGTCGACCACGTCGACCTGTGGCAGGTGCACGTGTGGACCGACGAGGCGCCGGTCGAGGAGACGCTCAGCGCGCTCGACCTCGCGGTCACCTCCGGCCGCGCCTCCTACGTCGGCATCTCCAACTACACCGGGTGGCAGACCGCGCAGGCCGCGACCTGGCAGCGGGCCGTGCCGGGTCGGGTGCCGCTCGCGTCGACCCAGGTGGAGTACTCGCTCCTCAACCGCCAGGTCGAGCACGAGGTGATCCCCGCCGCGCGGGCGCTGGGACTCGGCGTCCTGCCCTGGTCGCCGCTGGGCAGGGGCGTGCTCACCGGGAAGTACCGCACCGGTACGCCGTCGGACTCGCGCGCCGCCACCGAGCACTTCGCCCGGTTCGTGGGCGCCTACCTCGACGAGCGCGGCCGCGGGATCGTGGAGGCGGTCGCCCGTGCCGCCGACGGGCTCGGCTGGTCGCCGTTGGAGGTGTCGCTCGTGTGGGTGCGGGACCGGCCCGGGGTGACCGCCCCGATCGTCGGCGCCCGTACGGCCGCGCAGCTCAAGGGCGCGCTCGGCATCGAGGATCTGACGCTGCCGCCCGAGATCATCGACGCCCTTGACGACGTGTCGGCCGACTGAACGCACCCCCTTCGAGGAGACGGGAGAGAACATGGCCAGGATCCAGCGCCGCCCGCCGGGCCGCGGAGTGGAGTGGGAGTTCGAGACGCTCGTGCTGCCCGAGGACTTCTCCCGCAACGTCGTCACCCGCGTGCTCGTCGATCGCGCCGAGCACGGTGGCTGGGAGCTCGACCGGCTCCGCATCGGCAACGACGGCAAACGGCGCGTCGTCCTGCGGCGCAAGATCATCCGGCAGCGGCTCACCCTCTTCGCCGGCTGACCCGGCCCACCCACCGCTCCGGTGTCCCGGGCCCATGGGGCGCGGAACCCATGGACATCTCGCACGTGCCGTGGTGGAGTCGAGGGGCGGGGCCGTCCCGGCCCCGGTGAGGGGATGAGGACATGGCGACACGCAGGCACAAGCCGGATCTCGGGATCGTGGAGCTGGCGGTCGACCCGGCCGACGTGGACCGGGAGACCTACCCCGTGCGGATCAGGCTGACCCGACCGTTGACGACCCACGAGGCGGACGGGCTGGCGTCGATCGAGCCAGGCATCCGCAGCGAGGGCGACGCGATCGTGCTGCCCGCGGCCCGTCTGGACGACGTCGCGCGCGACGTCGACGCCTGGACGGCCCGTCTCGAGCGCGTGCAGACGCGCGCCGACCAGCTCGACGGCGAGACGTTGATGGCCGACCAGCGGCGCTGGCAGGACCACGAGCGGCACGCACCGCACCTGCAGAGCCAGCAGGTCAACGACCGCGGCCTGCACTGAGGTGTGACCGCCGGCGTCAGGGCTACCAGCCCGACGAGCCCGGAA
Organism: uncultured Nocardioides sp.; assembly: GCF_947488025.1. GTDB lineage: Bacteria > Actinomycetota > Actinomycetes > Propionibacteriales > Nocardioidaceae > Nocardioides. The sequence goes on from NZ_CANKYS010000006.1 coordinate 180,572, forward strand.
CGCCCTTGAACGGGCCGGTCACCCGCGAGGTGATCCAGCCGCCGTAGAAGCTGCCCGGCTGCGGCTCAACGACCTCGCCGTCGACCGTGCACCGTTCGACGCGGCCCGGATAGAGCGCCACGTGGTCGACCAGCGCCTCGAAGCCCTTCGACGGGGTCGGGTAGGTCCAGGCCACGGCCGGGAGCACCTCGTCGCCGACCACGAGGTCGTAGTAGGCCGCCTGGCCCTTCCACTCGCACCACGACGCGCCCTGCCCCGGCCTCAGCACACCGTCGGCGAAGTCCGCGGCCGGCAGGTAGTACGTCGGCGGGTGGCTGGTCTCCAGCACCCGCAGGCTCGCGGTGGTGTCGGCGACGACGAGGCCACCGTGGGTGACCACGACGTGCTCGCTGCTCGGGTCGACCCGCGGCGGGCGGGGGTAGTCCCACACGGACTCGGTCATGCCGCCAATGTACGGAACGGCCCCTACGCCTCCAGGTCGCGAGACGCGAGCCACGCGCGGCCGCGACGATCCGAGGCCTGCGCGAGCCAGGCCTCCTCGATCACCTCGACGAGCTCGTCGCGCGCGATCTCCGCCACCCGGGAGGTGCGCAGCAGCACCGACGCATGACCGTCGAAGTGCGCCGTCGTGAAGAACGGCAGGCGCTCGTCCTGCAGCAACGCCTGCTTGTCCCCCTCGGAGGCGACCCAGATGACCACGACGTCGTCGTAGCGCTCACCAGTCTCGGGGTCCACCGCGTCGGGTCGTGGCGTCCGGAAGAACACGAACGACTTGCCACCCACCTGGTAGACGGGGTTCTTCTCCGGGCGTACGACGGTCACGTGGGGCATCGCACGAGCGGTCGCGTGGATGTCGTCGACCGTCGCCGGGCGGCTCACGTCGGCTCCTCGCCCGGCGGGTAGGCACGCACCGCGACCTGGAAGTCCGCGACGGCACGTCGGGCCTCGAACCGCAGTCGTTCCGCTTCCAGCTCGGGTTCCTCCGGCTGGGGCGTGGCACACGGGTGGAGGTCGTAGGTGTCGTACACCAGGAACGGAGCGTCCACTGCCCCCGCCTGCGAGATCGCGTGGAGCAGGTGCAGTGCGGCTCCGGCGAAGGATCCGTAGGGGATGGTCACCAGCTCGCCCCAGTCCGCTTCTGTCATCACGATCTCGACCTCGCGCCGGTCGATCGTGAGCCGGAGCCGGCCCGGAGTGTCGGCGTCGACGTCGACGTCGCCGAGGGTGCCGAGCAGCGTGAGCAGGCGCTCCCACAGCCGCTCGTAGCGCTGCATCAGGCGCTCGCAGCCTCAGCCCGCTCGCGCAGCGCCTCGACCATCGCATCGGGGTCGTCGGCGGAGTAGACCGCGGACCCGGCGACGAAGACGTCGGCTCCTGCCTCGGCGCACCGCTCGATGGTCTCCAGCGAGACCCCGCCGTCGACCTGCAGCCACGTCTCCACGCCGTGCTTGCGCATCAGCTCGCGGGCGGTGCGGATCTTGGGCAGGCACAGGTCGAGAAACTTCTGGCCGCCGAAGCCGGGCTCGACGGTCATGATCAGCACCATGTCGAGCTCGGGCAGCAGCGCCTCGTAGGGCTCGATCGGCGTCGCGGGCTTCAGCGCCATCGACGCACGCGCCCCCTGGGCGCGGATCTCACGCGCCAGGCGTACAGGCGCCTTGGCAGCCTCGGCGTGGAAGGTGACCGACCCGCACACCTCGGCGTACGCCGGTGCCCACCGGTCGGGGTCCTCGATCATCAGGTGCGCGTCGAGCGGCTGGGACGCGTGCTTGCCGAGCGCCTCGATGACCGGCAGGCCCAGCGTCAGGTTGGGGACGAAGTGGTTGTCCATGACGTCGACGTGCACCCAGTCGGCGCTGGGGATCCGGGCCACCTCGTCGGCGAGGCGCGACAGGTCGGCGTTGAGGATGCTCGGCGTGATCTGGATGCCCACGGGGCGAGCCTAGTGACCCTCGGGGCCGTCGAGGCGCGCGGCACGGCTCCCGGCCGGTACGACGACGTGGAGCGCGTTGCGATCCACCTCGAACGTCGCGGTCGTGGTGGCCGCGATCTCGCCGTCGAGGTTGACCGGCAGCGGCTCGTCGGTGACCAGGCGCAGGCGCCGGGTGGTGACGTGGTGGACCCGGTCGTGCTCGACGAGGTGGCCGGTCCGGAGCAGCCGGGCGACGGACACGTGGTCGCGCAGCCGCCCCTGCTCGACGGCGTACACGTCGAGGAGGTGGTCGTCGATGGACGCGTCGGGGGCGACGGTCAGCCCGCCACCGTAGTGCCGGCCGTTGCCGACCGCGACCTGCATGAGGTCCGCGAGCTCCAGCGTGGTGCCGTCATCGAGCTCGAGGCGGGCGGCGAACGGCCGGTGGGAGCGGTAGGCCACGAGGGTCGCCGCCGGGTAGGCGAAGCGGCCGAGCCGCTGCTTGAGCGCCGGGGTCAGCCGCTGGGTGACGGCGACCGACAGCCCGACCGAGGCGACGTTGAGGTAGGCGCGCCCGTCGACGCGTCCGAGGTCCACGTCGACGACGTGACCGTGGACGAGCGTGTCGACCGCTGCAGCGAGGTCGCCGGGGATCTCCAGCGTGCGCGCGAAGTCGTTGGCGGTGCCCAGCGGCAGCACGCCGAGGGCGCTCGGGGTGTGGGCGACCATCGCGGCCGCGCAACCGATCGTCCCGTCGCCGCCGCCGACCACGAGGAGGTCCGGCTCGGACTCGACGGCGATCGCCAGCGCCTCCAGGAGCTCGGGACCGCCGTGTGCCGGGTGCACCGTCACGTCGTCCGACACGCCACGCATCGCTGCCTCGACCAGCGGCAGCGCCCGTGCGCCCTGACGGGCTGCCGTGTTGACGACGACCGCGATCCGGTCGGTGCGGGGCTGGGCGGACCTGTGCTGCTGCATGCCCCGACGGTAGGTCGCGTGCGTGAGAGGACGATGAGGACGACCTGTGCGCCGGCTGTGCTGTTCCCCGGACAGGTGCGGGTCACAGCGACGAGGATCGGCGCATGGGCCTCTTCTCACGTCGCAAGCCTGACCCGTCGGTCGCCTGGCAGCCGCCGCAGCGTCCCGGCTGCACCTGCCCCCGTCACCTCGACGACGACCTGCTGCGCACGGTGGTGCCGTACTCGACCTCGCTCGCCGAGGACCTGGGGTACGCGCCCACACCGGTCACGGTCACCGACCTGCTGGGGCCGGGCGGGTTGTCGGTGCAGCCCGCGCTGGACGACGAGCAGGTGCCGGGCCAGCCGGCGGACCTCACGTGGAGCCTCGGCGTGTACGACGACGCGCGCGCCCACTACGACGACCTGGACGACGGCGCCGAGGTCGACCTCGACGTCGCGCTGGCCGGGCAGCCGGGCGTCGAGCGGGTCGAGTGGGCCGACCGCGAGGTGTTCCTCCTCGCCGCACCGACGTTGTGCGCTGACGGGGTCCTCGCGACGGCTGCGCTCACCCTGCTCGATGACCGGGTGCGTTCGCGCTGAGGCCGTCGGTGTCGCGCTGCTGGCCCTCCAGCAGCGAGGTGTCGTGTGCGGCTGTGAGCGGCCCGCCCGCCGCACCGGTGTTGACGACGCCCGTCGGCTCGAGGAGCAGCAGGCTGACCTCTTCCTCGGCCACCGGGCAGTGCTCGACGCCACGCGGGACGACGTAGAGCTGACCCGGTCCCAGGACGACGTCACCGTCCCGGAGTCGGATCGTGAGCCGCCCCGACACGACGAGGAACAGCTCGTCGGTGTCGGGATGGTCGTGCCAGACGAACTCGCCCTGCACCTTCACGAGCTTGACCTCGTAGTCGTTGAGGAGTGCCACGACCTTCGGCGACCAGTGGTCGGAGAACGACGACAGCCTCTCTCCGATGTCGACGACCCGCGGTCGCGGGCGGTCGTCCAGGGAATCGAGGATGGCGTCCATCTCCGTGGTCGTGGCCGCGTCCCGGGCCTCCACCTCCTGGGTGTCGACGAGCTCCATCGCGTCGAGCCACCGGATGGCTCGACGTTCCTGTCCCAGCGAGCGGTAGCGGATCCAGGCCCGGCGGACCTCCTCCGGCTGGTCGTCCATGACCGACCGGAAGCGGCGGAACGCACCGCGACCCGTGAGCGCGTCCTCCAGCCGACGCCGTAGGCGGGCGTCGGCGACATGGTGGGCGAAGAGCGCCATGTCGCGGTAGGCGCCGCGCGAGCCCTCGCCCGCGACGAAGACCCATCCCTTCTCGGCCGGGTCGTCCTCGTCGTCGGTCCCGTGGTCGTCGTCGACGGCCGGCCACACCTCGCCGGTCTCGGGGTCCAGGTGACCACCCGGGAAGGGCTGATCGTCCAGCAGGTCGCCCAGCCCCTGGAGGTCGACGGCGTCGAGGTCGAACATCACTCCTCCTCCGGCTCCGGTGGGGCCTGCGCGCCCTCTGCCTCGTCGCGGTCGGCCCACTCCAGCAGCGGTGCGATGTCGAACGGGTGGTGGTCGATGTCGGCGTGCAGGTCACCGGTCGCGGCGAACCGCTCCGGCATGGTGAAGATCGTGAAGTCGTCGGGCCGGCAGTCGTCGACCTCGTCCCACCGGATCGGTGCCGACACGCGCGCCTCCGGGACACCGCGCACCGAGTAGGCGGCGGCGACCGTGTGGTCGCGGGCGTTCTGGTTGTAGTCGACGAAGAGCTGGGCGGGGTCGCGGTCCTTGCGCCACCACGCCGTCGTGACCTCTCCCCCGGCTCGTCGCTCGACCTCCCGGGCGAACGCCAGCGCGCCGCGGCGTACGTCCTGGAAGCCGTGGTCGGGCGGGATCCGCACGTAGACGTGCATCCCAGACCCGCCACTGGTCTTCGGGAAGCCGACGGCACCGAGCTCGTCGAGCACCTCGTGGGCGACGTGGGCGACCCGCTGCACGGTGGCCCAGTCGCACTCCGGCCCCGGGTCGAGGTCGATGCGCCACTCGTCGGGCTTCTCGGTGTCGGCGCGCCGGCTGTTCCACGGGTGGAACTCGACCGTCGACATCTGCACCGCCCAGATGACGCTGGCGAGCTCGGTCACGCACAGCTCGTCGGCCGTGCGCTTCCACCGCGGGAAGAACAGCTGGACGGTCTCGACCCACTCGGGCGCTCCGGCCGGCAACCGCTTCTGGTGCACCTTGTCGCCGGCCAGGCCCTTGGGAAACCGGTGCAGCATGCACGGGCGCTCGAACAGCGCGTTGACGATCCCGTCGCCGACCGAGAGGTAGTAGTGCACCAGGTCGAGCTTGGTCGCGCCGTCCGGTGCCGCGTCGGTGGGCGGGAAGTAGACCCGTTCGGGGTTGGTGACCTTGACGACCCGGTCGTCGACCTCGACCTCCGTGAACGGCGACGCCATGTCCGGGAGCCTAGCCGGGAGCCCGGACGCCGGGGTCCGTCACTGCTGCGCGGGAGCCTCGGACTCGCCCGGCTGGCCACCCTGCTGGTCGCCCTGCTGGTCGCCCTGCTCGTCGCCCTGCTGGTCGCCCTGCTCGTCGCCCTGCTGGTCCTGGCCCTCCGGCTGCGGTGGCGGGGTCTGCTCAGCCTGCTTCTCGACCGTCACCGTGACGGTGTCGGACCAGCCCTCGTCGGCGTACTGGCCCTGCGGACGGTGCCAGCGGAACTCCGTGGTCTCCGTGACGGGTACGGCGACGCGGGCCACGCCGTCGCGGCCGGCGAGGACGGGCTTGCCGACCGCCGCCCACTGGCCGCCGGGGGCACGCGACTCCAGCACGAGCGGGTCACCGGTCACCCGACCGGAGCCGTCGGTGACGCGTCCGGTGAGCTCGACGTCCTGACCCGGCTCGGCCTGCTGCCTCGAGGCAGCGACGGTGGTCGTGAGCGAGACGCCCTCGAAGTCGAAGGTCGAGCCGGACGCGCGCACGGCATCCAGGTTGAAGGCCTTGCCGTCACAGCCGAAGCCCGTGACCGCGAAGCCCGAGCCGTCGCCGTGCTGGGCGGCGAACTGCGCGGCGGTGGCGGATCCCACCTGGTCGACGGTGGCGCCGGAGGCGAGGTCGACCAGTGCCCAGTCGTAGGTCAGCGCGGCCGAGGACACCGTGGTCCACGAGCCGGCGGGCGCGGACAGGGCCGCCCGCCCGCGCCAGGCGGTGCCAGCCGGGCTCTGTCGGGTGACGGCCATGACCCACGAGACGCCGGTGCTGCCACCGGTCGCGGCGACCGCCACCGAGGTGTCGAGGCCGGCGAGCGACCCGAAGGCGGCGTAGGGACCGGCTGCGCTGCCCGCGGCTGACGGGACGAGGCCCAGCGACCGTCGCCCGAGCGGGGCGGCGTAGGGCCCCAGGTTGATCCGGGAGGCGGGAGCAGCGGCGGCGCCCAGCAGGTCGGCACAGCCGACATAGGTCAGGTAGACGTCGGGATCGCCGGTGGCGGGTCCCGCCACCGTGTGCGAACCGCCCACGGCGTGCGCGGGACTGCCGACCACGGTCGTTCCCATGGTCAACGTCAAGGTGGTGGCGGCCACGGCCGTCATGATGCTGCGCACGTGCATGGATTCCTGCTCCCCGTGACACGACGCACCCCTCCGGTGCGCCGAGCTGACTCCATCATGCTGGTCAGAGCAAAGGATGTGAACCGTCCACACACGGAAGTCACCCCAATTGGTGGCCGATCCACGGACAACCTTGGGTCGGGCTGTGGCCTCGGCCCTTCGGAGGCGAGGGGCTGTCCGAGGTACCGACTAGGTTGGGCGCCATGCCGCTGCGGGGTCAGGACGTCGCTCGCCACCCCGTGCGCCGCGTCGAGGCGCGTGCCGGCCATGAGCTCGCCGCGCACCGCTACCCCGCGTCCATCCCCGCCGTCACCCAGGTGCTGCGTGACGGCCTCGACCTCGGCCCCGGGGTCACCTTCCTGGTCGGCGAGAACGGCTCCGGCAAGTCGACGCTGGTCGAGGCCGTCGCCATCGCGTTCGGCCTCTCGCCCGAGGGTGGCAGCACGCACAGCCGCCACTCCTCACGTGCCACGGAGTCGCCGCTCGGCGACGCGCTCCAGCTCGCGCGGGGAGCCGGGGCGAGCAAGTGGGGGTTCTTCCTGCGCGCCGAGACGATGCACGGCTGGTACTCCTACATCGAGGACCACCCGAGGACGAGTGGTGACGACGACGTCGCCTTCCACGAGATGAGCCACGGCGAGTCGTTCCTGGCAGTGCTGGAGTCGCGGTTCACCGGGCAGGGCTTCTACTGCCTCGACGAGCCGGAGGCCGCGTTGTCGTTCTCCTCCACGCTGGGGCTCGTCGCCACGCTGCAGCGCGTGGTCGCCCGTCGCGGCCAGGTGCTCTGCGCCACCCACTCCCCCGTGCTCGCCGCCATGCCGGGCGCCCGCATCCTGGAGGCCGGGCCGTGGGGGCTGCGCGAGTCCGCCTGGGAGGATCTCGAGGTCGTGGACCACTGGCGGCGCTACCTCGCCGAGCCGTGGTCCTACCTGCGCCACCTCCAGGACGGCTGAGCCAGGCTCGACGTCCGCTCGTCAGGCCCGGCGCCGGACGGTCGCCGCGAACATTGCGTCGGTGCCGTCGCGGTGCGGCCACAGCTGGAAGCGGTCGACCTCGTCGGTGTCACCGCGGCGCTCGAGCACGGCGCGTACGACGTCGCTGGTCTCCGCGACCACCGGCGAGCAGGTCGCGTAGACCACCACCCCACCGGGGCGCACCGACTCCAGCGCGGCATCGAGCAGCACCTGCTGGATCGCGACCAGCTCCTCGACGTCGTGGGGCGTGCGCCGCCAGCGCGACTCGGGACGTCGACGGAGGGCACCGAGCCCCGAGCAGGGCGCGTCGACGAGCACGCGGTCGAAGGTGCCCGGCAGCCAGGCGGGACGCATCCCGTCCCCGGCAAGCACGTGGGCGGACCCGCGCGGCGTGGCGCGCAGGGCGGAGGAGACCAGCGCGGCCCGGTGGGGTTGCCGCTCGTTGGCGACGAGCACGGCCCCGCGCTGCGCGGCGAGGGCAGCCAGCAGGGCCGCCTTGCCGCCCGGTCCGGCGCACAGGTCGAGCCACCGCTCGTCCCGTCCGTCCACCGGAGCGTCGGCGAGCGCGAGCGCCACGAGCTGCGAGCCCTCGTCCTGCACGCCCGCACGGCTCTCGGCGACCGCGGGGACGGCGGCCGGGTCGCCACCGGCCAGCGTGACGGCGTACGGCGACCGGCCGGTGCGCGTGCCACCGGCGGCCTCGAGCTCCTCGAGCGTCGCCATGCCGGGGCGGGCGACCAGCGTGACCCGCGGCGGGGCGTTGTCGGCCTCCAGCAGCGCGTCGAGCTCGTCGTCGGTGCCCTCGGTCGCGGCCAGCGCCTCACCGAGCGCCTCGACGACCCAGCGCGGGTGCGAGCGCGCGACGGCCAGGTGGCCGAGCGGGTCGTCGTTCCGGTCCGGGGCGACCTCGGCGACCCAGGCGTCGAGGTCGCGACGGCTGATCGCACGCAGGACCGCGTTGACGAGGCCGGCAGGTCCCTGGCCGACGGTGGCGCGGACGAGGTCGACGCTGGTCGAGATCGCCGCGTGGTCGGGGACCCGCATGGAGAGCAGCTGGTGGGTGCCGAGACGCAGGACGTCGCGCACCTCGGGCTGGAGCCGCGGCTTGGTCAGGCAGGCGTCGATCACCGCGTCGTACAACCCGTGCATCCGGATGGCCCCGGACGACAGCTCGGTCGCGAGCGCGGCGTCTCGGCCCTGGAGACCGTGCTTGCGCAGCACCTGGGGCAGCACGAGGTTGGCGTAGGCGTCGTCGGTGCGCACGGCCGTGAGCACGTCGAGCGCCGCGCGGCGCGCCTTGTCGACGGGGCGGCGGCGCTCACCCACCGAGGTGCTCCCGCACGAGCCGCTTGGGCGCCCTGGCCGCCCAGGCGTCGGTGATGATCTCCTCCAGCTCGTCACGGCCGATCTCGCCGAGCCGGGACTGCTGCACGAGGACCGCGGCGTAGCCCCGGAAGTGGTCGATGGTGAAGAACGGCGTGGACTCGTCCGCGACCAACGCGTGCTTCTCGACCTCGGTCGGCGTCGTGATGACGACCAGGTCGTCGTACATCTCCCCCGTCACCGGGTCGACCGCGCTCCTGTGGGGCGCGCGGTAGAGCACGAACCCTCGGCCCTTGTCGCCGCGCGGCACCTTCCAGGTGGGCCGGTCGCCCCAGGAGATGCCGAGCTCGGTCTCCGGCAGGCTGCCGCAGATCTCGTCGACGTCCTCGGGCCGAGCGGGCCGGCTCACGACGGGGCGTCCTGCTCACCGAGTCGTACGCCCGACTCCAGGCGCACGCCGCGGGCCCAGTCGGCGGCGGCCATCTGCTTCTTGCCGAACGCCTTGACCTGGCCCAGCTCGACGGGCGTGGTGGCGGTGCCGACGAAGACGGCGTTCTTGGTGACCTCCAGGACGCCGGGCTCGAGCGCCTCGCGGTCGACGGGGCGCACCGGACCGATCTTGATCCGCTCGCCCTCGAAGGTGCTCCAGGCGCCCGGGGCGGGGTCGCAGGCGCGCACCTGCCGGTCGATGGCGACCGCGGGGTGGGTCCAGTCGATCCGCGCGTCGTCGACGACGATCTTCGGCGCGAACGAGACGCCGTCCTCGGGCTGCTCACGCGCCTCGAGGGTGCCGTCCTCGATCCCGTCGAGGGTCTGCACCAGCAGACCTGCCCCGCCTTCGGCGAGGCGGGCGAGGAGGTCGCCCGCGGTGTCGGTGGGCCGGATCGTCTCGGTCATCACGCCGAAGACCGGTCCGGCGTCGAGCGCCTTGACGATGCGGAAGGTCGTCGCGCCGGTGACCTCGTCACCGGCCCACAGCGAGTGCTGCACGGGCGCGGCGCCACGCCAGGAGGGCAGCACCGAGAAGTGCAGGTTGATCCAGCCGTGCGGCACCAGGTCGAGCGCCGACTGCGGGAGCAGCGCGCCGTAGGCCACGACGGGACAGGCGTCGGGACGCAGCGCCGCGAGGGCGGCCTGGAAGTCCGGGTCGCGCGGGTGCTCGGGCTTGAGGACGGGTACGCCGAGCTCCTCCGCCCGCTGCGCGACCGGGCTGGCGACCAGCTTGCGACCGCGGCCGCTCGGGGCGTCGGGGCGGGTGACGACGCCGACCAGCTCGTGGCGGCTGGCGGCGATCGCGTCGAGGGCGGGCACGGCGACCTCGGGGGTACCGGCGAACACGACGCGCATCAGCTGGTGACCTTCATCGGGCGAATCCGTTCGTCGGGTGTGGGGAGAGCCGGACCGTCGGCCGCTCCAGGCCGAACCAGTCCGACTCGCGGATCTCCTTCATCGCAGCCTTGCGTGCGGCCGTGTCGAGCTTGTCGATGAAGAGGATGCCGTCGAGGTGGTCGGTCTCGTGCTGCATGGCGCGGGCGAGCAGCTCCGAGGCCTCGATGTGCTGCGGCTCGCCGTACATGTCGAACCCGGTGGCGACCACCGACAGCGCGCGCAGGCAGTCGTAGGTCAGCTCGGGCAGCGAGAGGCACCCCTCGGCGCCGTCCTGCGTCTCGTCGGAGAGCTCGAGGGACGGGTTGACCAGGTGGCCGACCTCGCCCTCGACGTTCCATGTGAAGACCCGCAGGCCCACGCCGATCTGCGGTGCCGCGAGGCCCGCGCCCGGGGCTGCGAGCATCGTGTCGGTCAGGTCGGTGACGAGCTGGCGGACCTCGCGGTCGAAGTCGTCCACCTCCACCGCGCGCTGGCGCAGCACGGGATCGCCGAAGAGACGGATGGGCTGGACGGCCACGGAGCTCCTTCGCTCGCTGGGTGGGATCGATCTGTGGGGTCGATCGAGCAGTGGCCAAGTCTAGGGAAGCGCACCGGGTGGCGCATGGCCGGTGGTCGGCGGGCAGCCGGGTGCCATGACGCTCGGGGGGCGAGGCGCCGTACGGGCGACAGCTCGTCCCCGGACGCATGGCTGCGGATCTGGATGACGCTGACCGCCCGGCAGTGGCCGTACGACGTCCGCACCGGACCGCGACGCGCCGGGCGGGTCAGATGGTGAGGGGGTCGACCTGGATCCGGACGGGGTCGAGCTTGCGGGCCGAGCGGACCCGCTGGAGGTCGCCGAGGGAGCGGGAGAGCGCCTCTCCGCTCGAGCGCGGGACGCGGAGCAGCACCCGGTGCTCGTCGTCTGCCGGGACCGGACCGAGCACCTCTGCCCCGTCCGGCAGGTCGAGCAGGTGCAGGACGTCGTCGAGGGCGCCGAGGTCGCCGGTGACCGTCGCCAGCCGGGCGGCCGGCGGGAGGTGCGCCTGGGAACGCTCGTGGGCCTCGCGGCGAGCGAAGCCGGCGGGGTCCCACCGGACCAGCGCCTGCAGCGCGGGGTGCGCCGGGTCGCCCACCGCCACGACGTGGCCGCCGGGACGCACCAGGACTGCCGCGTTGAACCACCGGCGCAGCGCCTCCTCCGCGACGCGCAGGTCGTCGCGGGCCAGGCTCAGCCAGGTGTCGAGGACGACGACGGCCGCGTAGCCCTCGTCGGCGACGGGCTCGGCCCCGACGGTGGCGACGACGAGGTCGGCCGACGCACCGACCCGGTCGACCACCCGGTCACCGCTGGAGCTGCGGACCGTGGTGCCCGGGAACATCCGGCCCAGCTCCTCGGCCGTGCGGGCCTCCCCGCGTACGGGTGCGCGCAGCCCGTGACCACCGCAGGTCGGGCATGCCCACGCCCGCTCGACGTGGCCGCACCACCGGCAGTGCGGCGGCACCGCAGGACCGTCGACGACCAGGGGTCCGGTGCACACCGGGCACCGGGCGGGCGAACGGCAGGTGTCGCACGCCAGCGAGGCGGCGTAGCCGGCGCGGGGGGTCTGCACGAGCACCGGCCCGGTCGCGAGGCCGTGGCGGATGGCGTCGTACGCGGCGCGCGGCACGCGGGTGCCGACGGAGCGGTCCTCGGCCGGCACCACCTCGACGCGGGCCCGGCGGCGCAGCACCTCGCGGGGAACGGCCAGCTCGTGCGCCCAGCCGGTGGTGACGAGCTGCTGGGCCTCGGGGGTGCGGGCCACGCCGCCGAGGAGCGCCGCCGTGCCCTGCTGCCCGGCCCGCAGGAGGAGCACCTCGCGGGTGTGCGGGTAGGGAGCCCGGGGCTCGGCGTGGAGGTCGTCGCCGTCGTCCCACAGCACGACGAGCCCGAGGTCGTGCACCGGTGCGAAGGCGGCCGATCGAGTGCCGACGACGATGCGCCGCGCCCCGCGGGAGACGGCGAGGAAGTCGCGGTAGCGCGCGGCCGGGCCCCCGTCGGCGGTCAGGCACACGTGGTGCCCCTCCCCCAGCAGGTGCGACAGGGCGGCGTCGACCCGGGCGACGTCGCGCCGGTCGGGCACGCAGACCAGCGCACCCCGCCCCGAGGCGTACGTCGTCGCGACCGCCTCCGCGACCATGGCGGGCCAGTCGTCCCCGGGTGCGGCCGCCCAGACCGCCCGTGGTGCCTTCCCGGTCCCGAGGTGGCCCAGGAACGCGTCGGCGTGTGCGACCTCCGACCAGGCCGTCGGCGTGCCGAGCGCCGGCGCCTCGGGAGCGGGCGTCGAGGCGACCTTTTCGGTGGCGGCGTGGCGGGGTGGCACGGCCAGCCGCAGCACGTCGGACCGGGCACCGGCGTACCGCCGGGCGAGCGTCTCGCTGAGCTCGACGATCTCGGGTGCGAGCACCGGCTCGGGGCTCACCACCCGGCGCAGCGGCTGGAGGGTGCCGGTGTGGTCGGTGCTGCCGGCGCGCTCCACGACGTAGCCGTCGACGTCCTGGCCGGCGAAGCGCACCTTCACCCGGGCCCCCGGGACGGCCGACTCGGCCATCGCGACGGGAACGGCGTAGTCGAACGGGCGGTCGAGGTGGGCGAGCGCGATGTCGACCAACACCCGGGCGACGGGGTCGGTCTCGGCGGGCTGCCACGCCGCGGCCTTGCGGCGGCGGGTGGCGGCTGCCTTCGCCCGGGCGTCGTCGACGGCAGCACGAAGCCCCGGGAGCATCTCTGCTTCCGGGGCTTCGTGGGACGACATGCGGCAGATTCTGTCAGCGGGTGCCGACAGCCCGACCTGGTGGGGAACTCCGACGCCTGGTGGGGGTTGTTTGCCCCTCGAAGTGGCGGACTCCCCGCTCGAGCGGGGACTCTGCGAGAGGGGGGGGCGCCCGCAAGAGGATCAGATGCCGGCGGCGGCCTTGAGCTTGTCGGCGCGGTCGGTGTTCTCCCAGGTGAACTCGGGGAGCTCGCGGCCGAAGTGGCCGTAGGCCGAGGTCTGGGCGTAGATCGGGCGGAGCAGGTCGAGGTCGCGGATGATCGCGGCGGGACGGAGGTCGAACACCTCGAGGACGGCGTCCTGGATCTGCTCGTCCGGGACGACGCCGGTGCCGAAGGTCTCGATGAACACGCCGACGGGGGCGGCCTTGCCGATGGCGTAGGCGACCTGCGCCTCGCAGCGGGTGGCCAGGCCGGCGGCCACGACGTTCTTGGCGACCCAGCGCATCGCGTAGGCGGCTGAGCGGTCCACCTTCGAGGGGTCCTTGCCGGAGAAGGCGCCACCGCCGTGGCGGGCCATGCCGCCGTAGGTGTCGACGATGATCTTGCGGCCGGTGAGCCCGGCGTCGCCCATCGGGCCACCGATCACGAAGGTGCCGGTGGGATTGATGAGCACCCGGTAGCCCTCCGAGGGCAGGTCGACGTCGGCGAGCACGTAGTCGATGACGTGCTGCTTGATGTCGGCCTCGAGCTGCGCGTGCTCGACGTCGGGGTCGTGCTGGGTCGAGAGCACGACGGTGTCGATGCGCAGCGGGCGGTCGTTCTCGTCGTACTCGATGGTGACCTGGGTCTTGCCGTCGGGACGGAGGTAGCCGAGCGTGCCGTCCTTGCGGACCTCGGTCAGGCGCTGGGCGAGCCGCTGGGCGATGGTGATCGGGAGCGGCATCAGCTGCGGGGTGTCGTCGCAGGCGTAGCCGAACATCAGGCCCTGGTCGCCGGCGCCGCGCTTGTCGAGCTCGTCCTCCGACGACCCGACGCGGGACTCGTGGCCGGCGTCGACACCGGCGGCGATGTCGCTCGACTGGGCGCCGATCGCGACCTGCACGCCACAGGTCGTGCCGTCGAAGCCCTTGTCCGAGGAGTCGTAGCCGATGTCGAGGATCGCCTTGCGGACGATGTCGGCCACCGGGGCGTAGGCACCCGTGCGGACCTCACCGGCGACCACGACGAGGCCAGTGGTCAGCAGCGTCTCGACGGCCACCCGGAGGTTGGCCTTGTCGGGGTCCGCGGCCATCAGGTGGTCGAGGACCGAGTCGCTGATGCGGTCGGCGATCTTGTCTGGGTGACCCTCGGTCACGGACTCGGAGGTAAAGAGGCGTCCAGCCACGTCGTCACTCGCTTCTTCTGTCGAACGGTTCGGTCAAACGTACCTGCTGACCAGCATCCGGGACGCGTGTCTCACCCGACGAATCGCCGGGCGACCTCGTCCCAGATGACGTGGGCGAGCACGGTCTTGGACCCGCGCGGCACGTCCACGGTCGCACCGTCGGCGGCCAGGACGACAGCCTCGTTGTCGGCGCTGCCGAAGACCGCGCCCCCGCTGACGTCGTTGACGACGAGGAGGTCGCAGCCCTTGCGGGCGAGCTTGGCCCGCCCGAGGTCGAGCACCGTGCCGGTGGCGTCACCGGTCTCGGCGGCGAAGCCCACGATGACGGCGTCGTCGCGGGCCCGGTCGTGGGAGATCTCGGCCAGGATGTCGGGGTTCTGCGTCAGCTCGATGGCCGGCGCCGACCCGTCGTCGGCCTTCTTGATCTTGGCCTCGCTCACCCCGGTGGGACGGAAGTCGGCAGGGGCTGCGGCCATCACGACCGCGTCCGCCGTGGCGGTCGCGGCGACCACGGCCTCGCGCAGCTGCGCGGTCGTCTCGACGCGTACGACGTTCACGCCGGCCGGGTCGGGCAGCGTCACGTTGGCGCTCACGAGGGTGACGTGGGCGCCCCGGGAGGCCGCCGCCCGGGCGAGGGCGTAGCCCTGCAGCCCCGAGGACCGGTTGCCGAGGAACCGGACCGGGTCGAGGTACTCCCGGGTGCCGCCGGCCGAGACGACCACCTTGCGCCCGGCGAGGTCCTGCGCGGCGTCGGCGCCGCGGTCGAGCAGCCCGCGCACGAGCTCGAAGATCTCGGCGGGCTCGGGCAGGCGACCCTTGCCGGTGTCGGCGCCGGTGAGCCGGCCGACGGCGGGCTCGATGACGACCACGCCGCGCTCGCGCAGGGTGGCGACGTTGGCCTGGGTCGCGGGGTGCTCCCACATCTCGGTGTGCATCGCCGGTGCGAGGACGACCGGGCACCGGGCGGTGAGGAGGGTGTTGGTGAGCAGGTCGTCGGCCAGGCCGTGGGCCGCACGGGCCAGCAGGTCGGCGGTCGCCGGCGCGACCACGACCACGTGGGCCTGCTGGCCGATGTGGACGTGGGGCACGGCGTGGACGTCGGTCCACACGTCGGTGGCGACGGGCTTGCCCGACAGGGCCGACCAGGTCGGCGCGCCGACGAACTGCAGGGCCGAGGCCGTGGGCACGACGGTGACGTCGTGCCCCGACTCGGTGAACCGGCGCAGCAGCTCGCAGGCCTTGTAGGCCGCGATCCCGCCGGAGACCCCCAGGACCACCTTGATGGTCACCAGGAGGCTCGCGTCACTCCGTGGCGTCGCCGGCAGCGGCCTCAGCGGCAGCGGCCTCGGCGGCGGGGTCGATGTCCTCGCAGGTCAGGAGGTCGTCGTTGATCTCGCGGAGCGCGATCGAGAGCGGCTTCTCCTGGACGTGGGTGTCCACGAGCGGGCCGACGTACTCCAGCAGGCCCTCGCCGAGCTGGGAGTAGTAGGCGTTGATCTGGCGGGCACGCTGGGCGCTGTAGAGCACCAGCTTGTACTTGCTGTCGGTCTTGGTGAGCAGGTCGTCGATCGAGGGGTTGGTCACGCCCTCGGCGGCGATGGTGGGAGAAGCCACGGTGTGGGTGCCTCGCTAGTCAGATGCGGATGGAGCAGGTCCAACCATCAAGGCTACCAACTCGTCAGCAGCGGCGTGAACTTCGTGGTTCACGATGGTGACGTCGAACTCGCTCTCGGCCGCCAGCTCCGCGCGGGCGGTCTCGAGCCGACGCTCCCGCTCGGCCTCGGTCTCGGTGCCGCGACCGACGAGACGGCGTACGAGCTCCTCCCACGACGGCGGCTTGAGGAAGACGAACAGCGCCTCCGGCATCGTCTCCCGCACCTGCCGGGCGCCCTGCAGGTCGATCTCGAGCATCGCGGGGTGCCCGGAGGCCAGGGCGAGGTCGACCGGGCCGCGAGGCGTGCCGTAGCGGGCGGCCTTGTGGACCACCGCCCACTCGAGCAGGTCGCCCTTGTCGATCATCGCGTCGAACTCCTCGTCGGAGACGAACCAGTAGTGCACGCCGTTCTCCTCGCCGGGGCGGGGCGCGCGCGTCGTGGCGGACACGGAGATCCACACCTCGGGGTGAGTCTCACGCACGGCCGCGGCGACCGTGCCCTTGCCCACGGCCGTGGGTCCGGCGAGGACGATCAGTCGGGAACGGGCGGAGTCGGTCACGAGGCGTCGGGGCCGAACTCACGCTCGAGCGCAGCGACCTGCTTGACGCCCAGGCCGCGCACCCGGCGGCTCTCGGCGATGCCGAGGCGCTCCATCACCTGGCGGGCCCGCACGCGGCCGAGGCCGGGCACCGACTGCAGGAGCTCGACGACGCGCATCTTGCCGATGACCTCGTTGGTCTGGCCCTCACGGAGCACGTCGACGATCGAGCCGCCCGAGTTCTTGAGGCGGTTCTTCACCTCGGCCCGCTCGCGTCGGGAGGCCGCAGCCTTGTCGAGGGCTGCCTGGCGCTGCTCGGGCGTCAGAGGGGGCAAGGCCACGAAAGCGATCCTTCTGGGGTCGGACGTGCGGGGTGCATGGTGCAGGAACAAGAGGCGTCGGACGGGGATCCGGGCGGTGCGGGTCAATCTAGTCAGGTCGCGTCGGGGCAGGCAATCGAGCCCGCGCGATTGCTCGGACGAGGTGACGTGCACGACACCCCCGGGCCGTCGCTACCTCGACAGCGGCGTCCCGCACACGTCGAGCGCGTGCTGCTCCACCTCGGTCATCGCCTCGACGGTGCCCGGCGAGCCGACCGCGCGGGCAGCCGCCTCGATCTCCTCACGGGCGTCGGCGGCCAGGCCTGCCGGCGGCTCGTCGGCGGTGTACGTCGACGGGTCGACGTCGTGCGCGGCGAGCACCTCCTCGAGCGCGCGCAACGGCTCCACGACCGCCGCCCAGTCGTCGGCGATGTCGCGTGGGGCCAGCTCGGCCAGCTGCTCGTAGTCGTCGAGGGCGTCGAACACGGCTCCGGCGTCCTCCGACGCCGCGACCTCGCTGAGCGCGGCCTGGTGCGCCTCGACCGCCTCGCAGTAGTCGGCCTGCGGGTCGCCCGAGCAGCCGCTCAGCGCCACGCTGGCCACGCAGACCAGCAGGACCGCCGGGGCGAGGAGCTTCACGCCCCCAAGCCTCGCACGGCGTCGTTGCCGCGCAGGGCGGCGTCACGCAGCGCGCCGACGTCGGGTCCGGCGCGCAGCACGTCGCGCGACGAGCTCGGGAGCGCCCACCGCGCGGCGGCTCCGAAGATGCGCGTCAGGTCGTCGACGGTGCCGCCCTGGGCGCCGAAGCCGGGCACCAGCAGGGGGCCGTTGATGTCGAGGTCCTCGTCGGTGTCGCCGATGGTGGCGCCGACGACCGCCCCGAACGAGCCGACGGGCGAGGCCCCGGCGTTGGCAGCGCGCAGGTGTGCCAGCACCGTGCCGGCCACGGTGGCGTCGCCGGTGCGCGCGTGCTGCACCTCCGGTCCCTCCTTGTTGGAGGTCAGCGCGAGGACGAACAGGCCGCCGCCGTGGCGACGGCAGGCCTCGAGCATCGGGTCGAGCGAGCCGAAGCCCAGGTAGGGGCTCGCGGTGACGGCGTCACAGCCGAGCGGCGAGGTGGGGTCGAGGTAGGCGTCGGCGTAGGCCTGGCTGGTCGAGCCGATGTCGCCACGCTTGGCGTCCATCAGCACCAGGGCCCCGGCCGCACGGGACTCCGCGACGACCCGCTCGAGGACCGCGACGCCGCGGCTGCCGAAGCGCTCGTAGAACGCGCTCTGCGGCTTGACGACCCCGACGACGGGGGCGACCGCCTCCACCACGGTGAGGGCGAACCGCTCCAGGGAGGCGACGTCGTCGCCGAGGCCCCACTCGTGCAGGAGCGCGGCGTGCGGGTCGATGCCGACGCAGAATCGTCCGCGCTCCTCGATCGCGTGGGCCAGGCGGGTGCCGAACGGCGTCATCGGTTCTCCTCGGGAGGGGCGGGGCGGGAGTCGTTGCGGGGACCGGGCGCGAGGGCCGCCCGCAGCCGGGCGACCGTGGTCGGGTCGTGGAGCAGGGCGGTGCCGACCTGTACGGCGTCGGCGCCGGCGTCGAGGTAGGCGTTGGCCGACCGGACGTCGTGGACGCCGCCGCACCCGATGGTGGGGACGTCGGGCAGGGCGCGGTGCACCTCGGCGACGCACCGCAGGGCGACCGGTGCGATGGCCGGCCCGCTGAGGCCGCCGGCCCGCCCGTCGGGGAAGGCGGCGGGTACGGCGTTGCCGATCACGACCGCGGTGGCACCGGCCTCGTGGCACGAGCGGGCGCCCTCGACGATGCGGGACACGTCGGGGCGCAGCTTGGCGAGCACGGGCCGGTCGGAGGGGAACTCGCGGCGCACGGCAGCGATGACGCTGGCCGAGTGGTAGGGCTCGCGCACCTCGAAGAGGCCGGCACCCACCTCGTCGGGCGCTCCGACGTTGACCTCGAGCCCGGCGACGCCGGGCGCGCGGCTGAGGCGGCGGGCGAGGTCGGCGTACTCCCCCATCGTCGAGCCGGCGATGGACACGAAGACGCGGGCACCTGCCCGCACCAGCCAGGGCAGCTCGGTCGCGAGGAAGTGCTCGAGCCCGGGGTTGGGCAGGCCGACGGCGTTGACCAGCCCGCCGGGCACCTCCGCGACGCGCGGCCCGGGGCCGCCGGCGCGGGCGTCGAGGGTGATCGAGCGGGTGACGAGGTCGAGGCCGACGAGGCCGTCCGGACCGGCGTAGGGCTCGAGCTCGCGCCCGGTGCCGCCACACCCGGCTGCGACCATCACGGGCCCCGGCAGGTCGGCGCTCACCGGTCGTCTCCCAGGGCGTCCCACCGGACCCGGTCGCCGCGGAGGACGGGGCCCTCGGCGCATGCGCGGACGACGCGCTCGACACCGTCCTCGCCGACGACGGGCAGCGGGCACCCGTGGCACAGGCCGGTGCCGCACGGGGTCGGCGTCTCGACCGCGACCTGGCTCCACGCACCGGCGCGCTCGGCGGCCCCTGCCGCGCTGCGGAGCACGGCGTGCGGTCCGGCGGCGTAGACGACGTCGGCGTCGCTGCGACGGACGAGGTCGTCGACGTGGTCGGCGACGGTGCCGCGCTGGCCGACCGAGCCGTCGGCGGTGAGGACGGTGACCGAGCGGGCCGAGCGGCGCGCCTCGAGCGCGGACAGCAGGCGCGCCTCGTCGGGTGCGGAGACGACGAGCGAGACGGCGCACCCGCGCTCACGGAGCCGTTCGGCGAGCGGGAAGAGCGGGGCCGCGGCGTAGCCCTCCCCGACGAGCAGGCACGACACCGCGTCCTTGGGCAGGGCGAAGGGCCGGCCGAGCGGACCGGTGATCGCGATCCGGGCGCCGACGGGCTGGGCTGCGAGCCACGCGGTGCCGCTCCCCCGGGCCTCGACGACGACGTCGAGCGTGGGACCGAACGCGCTGGAGGCCCTGACCCGGTGCACCCACAGCGCCCGCCGCGCGACGTGCCCGGCGACGGTGACCGCGACGAAGTTGCCCGCGCGGAACCGCTCGGGGACGCCCGGCGCGGTGAGGGTCAGGTGGCGGTAGCCGCCGACGCGCTTGGTGGCGACGACCTCGCCGTCGACGTGCACGCTGGGGTGGACGCTCCCCCGGGCCGGTCCCCGCTCGTCAGGCATCCGTGGCGAGACCCCGCACGATGCGTCGGGGCCACAGGGGCCCCTCGTAGACGAACGCGGTGTAGGCCTGCAGCAGGTCGGCACCGGCCGCGAGCCGGCGCCGCGCGTCGTCGACGGTGGTGATGCCGCCGACGCCGACCAGGGTGAGGTCGGGACCGACCCGCTCGCGCAGGAGGCGTACGACGTCCTCCGACCGCTGGGTGAGCGGACGCCCGCTCAGGCCGCCGGCGCCGACCTCCTCGACGCGGGCGGCCGGGGTGGCGAGGCCGTCGCGGCTGATCGTGGTGTTGGTGGCGATGATGCCGTCGAGCCCGGTCGCGAGGGCGAGGTCGGCCACGGCCAGGACGTCGTCGTCGCTGAGGTCGGGGGCGATCTTCACCAGCAGCGGCACCCGGTGGTCGGGGCGCACCTCGTCGGCGCGACGGCGTACGGCCCGCAGCAGGGGTTCGAGCTTCTCGACCGCCTGGAGGTCGCGGAGGCCGGGGGTGTTGGGCGAGGACACGTTGACGACGAGGTAGTCGGCGTAGGGGGCCAGCAGGCCGGCCGACTTCTCGTAGTCGCGGGCGGCCTCGTCCTCGGGCACGACCTTCGTCTTGCCGATGTTGACGCCGAGGATCGTCGAGCCGCCGCCGGCACGCCAGGCAGCGAGCCTGCGGGCCACGACCTCCGCGCCGTCGTTGTTGAAGCCCATCCGGTTGACGATCGCCCGGTCGGCCGTCAGCCGGAACAGGCGCGGCGTCGGGTTGCCGGGCTGCGTCTCACCGGTGACGGTGCCGACCTCGACGTGGCCGAAGCCGAGCGCGGCGAGCCCGTCGATGCCGACGGCGTTCTTGTCGAACCCGGCCGCCAGGCCGAGCGGGTGCGGGAACGTCAGGCCCAGGGCGCGCACCGGCGCCGAGGGCACGCGGACCGCCCGCCCGGTGACGGGGGCCGCCGCGCGGATCGCGCGGAACGCCGCGTGGTGGATCCGCTCGGGGTCGAACCGGGTCAGCGCCTGCTCGAAGACGACGTCGTAGGGGCGCACGGTCACACGGTCCGCGAGTCCGCGGCGAGCTGGGCCCAGTCCTGCAGCGAGCGCACGCCGATCTCACCGCGCCGCATCGCCTCGAGCCCCTGCACCGCAGCGCCGAGGCCCTGGATGGTGGTGATGCAGGGGATGTCGGTGAGCACTGCTGCGGTGCGGATGTCGTAGCCGTCGGCGCGCGGCGAGCCGCCACTGGTGGCGCCGTGCGGCGTGTTGATCACCAGGTCGACCTCGCGGTCGAGGATCAGCCCGACGATCGTCCGCTCGCCGCCCGGGCCCTCGCCCTCGGACTGCTTGCGCACCACCGTGGACTCGACGCCGTTGCGGCGCAGCACCTCGGCGGTCCCCGCGGTCGCGAGGATCTCGAAGCCCATGTCGGCGATCTGCTTGACCGGGAAGATCATGTGCCGCTTGTCGCGGTTGGCGACCGAGACGAACACCTTCCCCGACAGCGGGAGCGAGCCGTAGGCCGCGGCTTGGGCCTTGGCGAAGGCGGTGCCGAAGAACGCGTCGAAGCCCATCACCTCGCCGGTCGAGCGCATCTCCGGCCCGAGCAGCGCGTCGACGGTGCGACCGTCGGAGGTCTTGAACCGGTCGAAGGGCATGACCGCCTCCTTGACCGCGATCGGCGACCCGTCGGGCAGGTGCCCGCCGTCTCCCTCGGCCGGCAGCACGCCGGCGGTGCGCAGGTCGGCGACCGACTCACCCAGCATCACCCGCGCCGCGGCCTTGGCCAGCGGCGTGGCCGTCGCCTTGGACACGAACGGCACGGTCCGCGAGGCGCGCGGGTTGGCCTCGAGGACGTAGAGCACGTCGGAGGCGAGGGCGAACTGGATGTTGAGCAGCCCGCGCACCCCGAGCCCGCGGGCGATGGCCTCGGTGGAGCTGCGGATCCGGTCGATCTCCTCGCGACCGAGCGTGATCGGCGGCAGCGCGCACGAGGAGTCGCCGGAGTGGATGCCGGCTTCCTCGATGTGCTCCATCACGCCGCCGAGGAAGAGCTCGTCGCCGTCGAAGATCGCGTCGACGTCGATCTCGACCGCGTCGTCGAGGAAGCGGTCGACCAGAACCGGCTGGCGCTCGTTGATCAGGCCGTTGGCGACGTAGCGCTCGAGGTAGTGCTCGAGGGCGGCGTCGTCGTACACGATCTCCATGCCGCGCCCGCCCAGGACGTAGGACGGACGGACCAGCACCGGGTAGCCGATCTCGTGGGCGATCCGCTGCGCCTGGGGGTACGACGTCGCGGTGCCGTGCTTGGGTGCCGGCAGGCCGGCGTCGGCGAGGACGCGGCCGAAGGCGCCGCGCTCCTCCGCGAGGTGGATCGCCTCGGGGGTGGTGCCGACGATCGGCACGCCCGCGTCCGCGAGGCCCTGCGCCAGGCCGAGGGGCGTCTGCCCACCGAGCTGGCACACGACGCCGGCGACCGGGCCGGCCTGCTGCTCGGCATGGACGATCTCGAGGACGTCCTCCAGCGTCAGCGGCTCGAAGTAGAGCCGGTCGGAGGTGTCGTAGTCGGTGCTGACCGTCTCCGGGTTGCAGTTGACCATGATCGTCTCGTAGCCGGCCTCGGCCAGCGCGAGCGAGGCGTGGACGCAGCTGTAGTCGAACTCGATGCCCTGGCCGATGCGGTTGGGGCCGGAGCCGAGGATGATCACGGCCTCCTTGCCCTCGGCGCGGGGCTGCACCTCGGTCTCCTCGTCGTAGGACGAGTAGTGGTAGGGCGTCTGTGCGGCGAACTCGGCCGCACACGTGTCGACGGTCTTGAAGACCGGACGGATGCCCAGCGCATGGCGCACGCCGCGCACGACGTCGGCGGACAGCCCGCGGATCTTGCCGACCTGCTCGTCGGAGAAGCCGTGGCGCTTGGCCAGCCGCAGCAGGTCGGGCGTCAGCTCGGTGGCCTCGATGAGCTGCACGGCGACCTCGTTGATCAGCGCGAGCTGGTCCACGAACCACGGGTCGATGGCGGTGGCCTCGAAGATCTCCTCGGGCGTCGCGCCGGCCCGGATGGCGTCCATGACCTTCTTGAGCCGGCCGTCGTGCGGGACGCGGATCTCCTCGAGCAGCGACGCCTTGTCGAGCTCGACGTACTCCTTGTGCCAGTCGAACGGCGCGTGCTTGCTCTCCAGCGAGCGCAACGCCTTCTGCAGCGCCTCGGTGAAGTTGCGACCGATCGCCATCGCCTCGCCCACCGACTTCATGTGCGTGGTGAGCGTCGGGTCGGCCTCGGGGAACTTCTCGAACGCGAACCGCGGCACCTTGACCACGACGTAGTCGAGCGTGGGCTCGAACGACGCCGGCGTCTCCTGGGTGATGTCGTTCTGGATCTCGTCGAGGGTGTAGCCGATGGCGACCTTGGCGGCGATCTTGGCGATCGGGAAGCCGGTGGCCTTGGACGCGAGGGCGGAGGACCGCGAGACGCGCGGGTTCATCTCGATGACGATCAGGCGGCCGTCGGCGGGGTTGACGGCGTACTGGATGTTGCAGCCGCCGGTGTCGACGCCGACGGCGCGGATGATCGCGATCGCGAGGTCGCGCATCTTCTGGTACTCGCGGTCGGTGAGCGTCAGGGCCGGGGCGACGGTGATCGAGTCGCCGGTGTGGACGCCCATCGGGTCGAGGTTCTCGATGGAGCAGACGATGACGCTGTTGTCGGCGCTGTCGCGCATCACCTCGAGCTCGTACTCCTTCCAGCCGAGGATGGACTCCTCGAGGAGCACCTCGGTGGTCGGGCTGGCGGCCAGGCCGGCACCGCCGATGCGACGCAGGTCGGCCTCGTCGTAGGCCATCCCGGACCCGGTGCCGCCCATCGTGAAGGACGGGCGGACGACCATCGGGTAGCCGAGGTCGTCGGCCGCGGCGAGCAGGTCGTCCATCGAGTGGCAGATGACGCTGCGGGCGGACTCGCCGCCGAGCTGCTCGACGATCTTCTTGAACTGCTGGCGGTTCTCGCCGCGCTCGATCGCCTCGATGGAGGCGCCGATCAGCTCGACGCCGTACTTCTCGAGCACGCCGGCCTTGTCGAGGGCCATCGCGCAGTTGAGCGCCGTCTGGCCGCCGAGCGTGGCGAGGAGCGCGTCGGGGCGTTCCTTGGCGATGACCTTCTCGACGTAGTCGGGGGTGATCGGCTCGACGTAGGTTGCGTCGGCGAACTCCGGGTCGGTCATGATCGTGGCCGGGTTGGAGTTGACCAGCACGACCCGCAGACCCTCCTGGCGCAGCACCCGGCACGCCTGGGTGCCGGAGTAGTCGAACTCGCAGGCCTGGCCGATGATGATCGGCCCGGAGCCGATGACCAGGACGCTCTGGATGTCGGTGCGCTTGGGCATGTCAGGCGTCCTTCCGGTCGGACATGAGATCGCAGAAGCGGTCGAAGAGGTACGCCGCGTCGTGCGGGCCGGCCGCGGCCTCGGGGTGGTACTGCACCGAGAACGACGTGAGCCGGCCCTCGGCGTCGCGGAGCTCGAGGCCCTCGACGACGTCGTCGTTGAGGCACACGTGGCTCACCGTCGCCACGCCGAACTCGGTGGTCGTCGAGCCCTCGAGCGGGGCGTCGACGGCGAAGCCGTGGTTGTGCGCGGTGACCTCGACCTTGCCGGTGGTGCGGTCCATCACCGGCTGGTTGATGCCGCGGTGGCCGTACTTGAGCTTGTAGGTGCCGAAGCCCAGCGCGCGGCCGAAGAGCTGGTTGCCGAAGCAGATCCCGAAGTAGGGGATGCCTGCGCGCAGCGCGTCCTGCAGCAGCTGCACCTGACCGGTGGTGGCCGCGGGGTCACCGGGCCCGTTGGAGAAGAACAGCCCGTCGGGGCCGACCGCCCGGACCTCGTCGATCGTCGCGGTGGCCGGCAGCACGTGCACCTCGATGCCGCGCTCGCTCATCATCCGCGGGGTGTTGGACTTGATGCCGAGGTCGATCGCGGCGACCGTGAAGCGCTTCGTGCCCTGCGCGGGGACGACGTAGGCCTCGCTCGTGCTCACCGCCTCGCTGAGGTTCGAGCCGGCCATCTCGCCGGAGGCGAGGACCCGCTCGAGCAGGCGCTGGGGGTCGGTCTCCGTGGTCGAGATGCCGACGCGCATCGCACCGCGCTCGCGCAGGTGACGGGTCAGCGCGCGGGTGTCGACCCCGCTGATGCCGACCACGCCCTGGTCGCGCAGGTCGTCGTCGAGGCTGCGCACGCTGCGCCAGCTGGACGGGACGCGGGCGGGGTCGCGCACGACGTAGCCGGCGACCCAGATGCGCGAGGACTCGGTGTCCTCGTCGTTCATGCCGGTGTTGCCGACGTGCGGGGCGGTCATCACGACGACCTGGCGGTGGTAGCTGGGGTCGGTCAGCGTCTCCTGGTAGCCGGACATGCCGGTGGAGAACACCGCCTCGCCGAAGGTCTCACCCTCGGCTCCGAACGACTCACCGCGAAAGGTGCGACCGTCCTCGAGGACCATGATCGCTGGGGCAGGCAGAGCCATGCCGTACCTCCTTCTCCGCCTCACGGGACGGATCGTTAAAGGATGTTCGAGCCGACGCCGACCCTATCAGCGACGCCGCTTCCCTCCGGCATCGCGTCGGCCTGTCGAGACGGCGTCCTCGGGCGGCCTCACCACGGCGCGAGGGCGAGCTCGGGGCCGTCCCACCGGCGGCGCAGGCAGCGGTCGTGCGAGGCCAGGACGACCCCTCCGGGTGCCGTCGCGAGCGCCTCCTCGAGCTCGCCCGCGAGCGCGAGCGAGACGTGGTTGGTGGGCTCGTCGAGGAGCAGGAGGTCGGGCGCCGCTGCGATCGCGACCGCGAGACCGAGCCGTCGGCGCTGGCCCACGGAGAGGTGGCCGACCGGCGTGCGGTGGTCGCGCGGGTGGAGCAGGCCGAGCTCCCGCAGCGCGGGCGCCGCGGGCAGGTGCCGCACCGCGTCGTCGTACGTCGCCAGGGCGGAGCGGCGGCGGTCGCCGGGCGCCGGGTCCTGGGTGAGCTCGCGGACGGTGCGGGCCGAGACGTGCACCGTGCCGCCCGTGGGCTCCAACCGGCCGGCCAGGACCCCGAGCAGGGTGGACTTGCCCGATCCGTTGGCCCCGGTCAGGAGCAGGTGCTCGCCGGCCGCGAGGTCGACCCGGTCCACCCGCATCCGCCCCGCGACCTCGAGGTCGCGCCCCTGGACCAGCCGTCCGCTGGCCACGGCCGTGAGTGCGCCGCGGAACGCGAGCGGCGCCGGGGGCTTGCGCACCTGCTCCCGCTCGGCGGCCGCCAGCCGGCGCTGCGCGTCCTTCTTGCGCCGGGCGAGCGTCTGCTCCACGCGCCCACCCTTGAAGGAGTAGATGAACTTGTCGCCGTCGCTGGGGCCCCGGTCGTGCGCGATCGCCGACGTGCCGATCCGGGTCGCGTCCCGCAGCCGGCCGATCTCCTCCTGCTGCGCGGCGTAGGTCTCCTCCCAGCGCCGGCGGGCGTCGGCGCGGGCGGCCTCGTAGGCCGTCCACCCGCCACCGAAGCGGCGCCCTCCGCGACCGTCGGTGCCCATCTCGCCCGCGTCGAGGTCGACCAGGTCGGTGCACACGTCGTCCAGCAGCACCCGGTCGTGGCTGGCCAGCACCACGACGCCCGGCAGCTCGCGCAGGAACCCGGTCAGCACCTCGATCGCGTCGTCGTCGAGGTGGTTGGTGGGCTCGTCGAGCAGCAGGCAGGACGGACGCGTGGTCATGATCGTGGCGAGCGCGAGCCGGGTGCGCTGGCCGCCCGACAACGTGCCGACGACCCGGTCGGCGTCGAGGTCGGCGAGGCCGAGCCGGGCGGCAGCGACCTCGGCGCGCCGGTCCGCGTCCCACGCGTCGTGGGCGACGGCCGTCTCCAGAGCACGCTCGTAGGCGGCGGCGCCCTCGGCGGTGCCGACCGTGGCGGCGAGCCGCTCGACGTCGGCGACGGCGGTCCGCAGGGGCGCCAGCGTCATGGCGAGCACCTCGGCGACGGTCGCTGCGTCCCGGAACGGTGGCTCCTGGCCGAGGAGCACCAGGTCGTCGGGGGCGGTGACGGTCCCCGACACCCTCGCCCGCTCGGGCAGCCGGCCGGCCACTGCGCGCAGGAGCGCGGACTTGCCGACGCCGTTCTCGCCGACGAGGCCGATGCGCCGGCCCGGTTGCGCGAGCAGGTCGATCCCCGTCAGGACCGTGCGGTCGGGGTAGGTGACCGAGAGGCCGGTGACGACCAGCGGCACGAGGCCGGAGGGGACGGCGGCACCGGTGGCGGCGGTGGGCGACGAGGAGGGGGAAGAAGACGAGGAAGCAGGCATGCGGACGTCCTGGAGGGGTTCAGGGAGGACTCGCCGGGCCTCGGGCGCACGTGTGCGCCGCCGCGGACGCGAGTCGGGTCAGTCCTGGATCCACATGATGACCAACAGCCTAGGCGGTCCGGGCCGGACGGCCCAGCGGTTTTCCGCGCCCTCCTGCCACGCTGGGGCCATGGCTGATCGCATGCGTGTCGTCGAGGTCGAGCAGGCCGTCCGTGAGGTGCGCGAGCACTGCGCGTCCCTCGAGAGCCCACGGGTGGTGACGAGCGGCAACTTCGCCTCGCCGGTCACCCTGCTGGGCCCGCTGCTGGCGGACCTGCCGGCAGCCCGGCTGCACGCGCTCAACGCGCAGCCCGACCTGCCGATCCACGACGGCGTGGTCCCGGAGACGACGTTCGTGGGTCCGGGGTTCCGCCGGCACCCGCGGCTGGTCTACGTGCCCTGCCGGCTGTCGATGGTCCCCCGGCTCTTCCACGGACCCCTCGCCCCCGACGTCGTGGTCGTGCACACCACGATGCCGCGCGACGGACAGGTCTCCCTCGGCCTCGAGGTCAACGTGCTGCCCGCCGCCATCGAGGCGGCCCGCGCCCGCGGTGCCCTCGTGGTCGCGCAGCTCAACCCGCGGATGCCGTGGACCTTCGGCGACGCGGAGGTCCCGCTCGACGCCATCGACCTCGGGGTCGAGGTGGATGTGCCGCTGACCACCCACGTCGCCCGGCCACCGAGCGACGACGCCCGGTTGATCGGCTCCCGCGTCGCCGCCGAGATCGGCGACGGGGCGACCCTGCAGGCCGGCATCGGCGAGGTGCCGGACGCCACGATCGCGGGCGTGCTGGAGCGTCGCAGCCTGAAGGTGTGGACCGAGATGTTCAGCGACGGCGTCCTCGTCCTCGAGGAGGCCGGTGCCCTCGACCGCGGCACCCCGTTGCGTACGTCGTTCGTGTTCGGCAGCCAGGCGCTCTACGACTGGGTCGACGACAACCCCCGGGTGCGGATGCTGCGCACCGAGGCGACCAACTCCCCCGCCGCGATCGCCCAGCAGCCGGCGATGACGTCGATCAACACGGCCCTGCAGGTCGACCTGTTCGACCAGGCCAACGCGTCCCGGATCGGCACCCGCATCTACAGCGGGTTCGGCGGCCAGACCGACTTCACCGTGGGCGCCAGCCACTCACCCGGCGGTCGGGCGTTCCTCGCCCTGCGCAGCTGGCACCCCCGCGCCGACGTCTCGACGATCGTGCCGCTCGTCGACGAGCCGGTGACGTCGTTCCAGCACGGGGCGGTGGTCACCGAGCAGGGCATCGCGTGGATGTGGGGCCGCAGCGAGCGCGAGCAGGCCCGCAACCTGATCGAGCACGCCGCCCACCCCCGGGTCCGCGACGACCTCTGGGAGGAGGCACGCGGGCTCGGGCTCGCCTGAGCGCGCGGCGCTCCGAGCACGGTGGGGAACGAGATGCAGGATGCTCGGCCCGGATGACCTGCGTCTCGTTCCCCAGCCGACCGGTTTCAGCCGATCGTCCGGCCGCCGAGACGGGACGCCCAGCGCTCGACCAGCCGCGCTCAGGCCACGAACACGCAGAAGACGTGTCCCTCGGGACTGGCGTAGGCCCGCAGCGGCTCCTCCGCGTCGTCGCTCCGGTCCAGGCGCAGCTCGCCACCGAGCTCCAGCACGAGGGCGTGCACAGCGTCGAGCGCCGACCGCGACGGGACGGTGGTGTCGAGGTGCGAGACCGACGGGTGGCCCGGCTCCGGCCACCGGCTCTCCGGCAGCTCCGCCACCGCCTGCACCGCCAGGCAGCGACGACCGTCGGGGTGGGTGAGCGCCAGCCAGTCCTTGACGTCGTCGGTCCCGTCGTCCGGCGCCTCGTCTCCGGGCCGGTAGGTCAGCCCGAGCAGCATCCGCCAGAACTCTGCCTCCCGGCGCACGTCCCGGGCATCGAGCACGGTGTGCAGCAGCTGCGGAACGGCTGGCGGGAAGTCGGCGGGATTACGGGCGTCCATCGTTCGACCCTAGAGCGTGTGAGGATCTCTCGATGACCGCCCGACCCGACTGGATCCAGCTGTTCCTCGACACCCCGGCAGGCGCGTACGAGGAGGCAGTCGCGTTCTGGTCGGCCGTCACGGGGTGGACGCCGTCCGAGCGGCGCGGCGAGGACGGGCAGTTCCTCACGCTGCTGCCGCCGGCGGGAGCGGCGTACGTCAAGGTGCAGGCCGTCGACGGGTCCGCGGGCGTGCACCTCGACCTCGACTCCGCCGACCGCCCGGCAGCGGTCGCCCGGGCCCATGAGCTCGGGGCGACGTCCGCCTGGACCCACCACGACGTCGAGGTGATGCGCTCGCCCGGCGGCCTGGTCTTCTGCCACACCCTCGTCGACGGCGAGCCGAGCCTGGTCCGCGACGGAGCGACGATCCTCGACCAGGTCTGCCTCGACGTCCCCGCCGCACACTGGGAGTCCGAGGTGGCGTTCTGGTCCGGGCTGACGGGCCGCGGGGTCCAGGTCGGCTCGCTTCCCCAGTTCGCGCGGCTCGTCGAGTACGGCCGGCTGCGGATCCTGCTGCAGCGGCTCGACGAGTCGGAGGGTCCCGTGCGGGCGCACCCGGACCTCGCGACGGCCGACCGCGCGCGCGACGCCGAGGAGCACGTCCGCCTCGGCGCGCGGCTGGAGCGGGTCTTGGACCACTGGACCGTCCTCACCGCACCCGGCGGCCAGGTCTACTGCCTCACGGACCGCGACCCGTCGACCGGCCTCGCGGCCGGCGTGTGACCGAGCCCACGACCCACCCCGCCCCGGCTCTGCGTACTGTCGGTATGTGACTTCTCGCCACCGCGTCCTGCCCGCCGTCCTCGTTGCCGTCGCGCTCACCGCGGCCGGCGGGACCGCGCTTCCCGCGCAGGCCGCGGGCATCGCGGTGCCCGTCCAGTGCGAGACCGGCGCCGAGACCGTGCTCGCCTGGGACGACGTGACCTATGACCTGCGAGGCACGTGCGGCGTCGTACGGGTGAGCGCCGACCACGCGACCGTCACGATGCCGACCGCCACCCGCCTCGTCCTGGAGGGCACGGGCAACGCGGTCACCGCCAAGCCGTTGTACGACGTCGAGGTGACGGGGGCCGGCTACAGCGTCACCACCCCGTCCGTGCGGTCGCTGTCCGTCACCGGGGCCGGCACCACGGTCGCCGTCTCCGGGCTCGTGGAGTCCGCCGAGCTGGCCAGCACCTCGTCCTCGCTCACCGCCGACGTCGTCAACCTCGTCCGGCTGCGCGGCGCCGACGCCGTGACGGCCCGCAAGGCCTACCGCACGCGCATCACCGGCTCGGACAACACCGTCGGTCTGCGACGCGCCGGCAAGGTCGTCCTCACCGGCGACCGCAACACCGTCACCGTCGCCCGGGGCCGTACGACGCTCCGCGACCGCGGAGCCGACAACGTGCTCGACCTGCGCCCCCGCCGCCGCCGCTGAGCGCCCGGGCGGCACCGCTGATGGATTTCCACCCGTGTGCGTGGAAGTCCATCCGGGCCTGAGCGTGGGACGCCCGCATACGCGCTGAACTTCCACGCGTGGGCGTGGAAGTCCAGGCACGAGGGCCCGGCTCAGGTACGACGTCAGGCCAGCGCGCCGTCGCGCACGGTCACCCGACCGGCGTACACCGTGTGCACCACCCGCGAGCTCAGGCTGCGCCCGTGCCACGGGTTGTTGCGGGAGAGCGAGGCCGAGGCGTCGCGGTCGACCGTGACGGAGGCCGTCGGGTCGACGAGCACGACGTGGGCCGGCGAGCCGGGCTCGAGCGGTCGGCCCTGCTCGGCCAGGCCGGCGATCCGGGCCGGGGTCGTCGACATGACCCGGGCGACGTCGGTCCAGGACAGGTCGGGCAGCGCGGTGCGGACGACGCCGAGCGCCGTCTCGATGCCGAGCATCCCGAAGGCCGCGTCGACGAACGCGTGCTCCTTGTC
The DNA here is from genome assembly GCF_947488025.1 of uncultured Nocardioides sp. Lineage (GTDB taxonomy): Bacteria > Actinomycetota > Actinomycetes > Propionibacteriales > Nocardioidaceae > Nocardioides. The sequence continues at coordinate 211,765 of NZ_CANKYS010000006.1, forward strand.
GTGGCGCGCGTGCGGCGCGTGGTCGGTCGCGACGGCGTCGATGGTGCCGTCGACGAGCGCCGCGCGGAGCGCGTCGACGTCCTCCTGCGGGCGCAGCGGCGGGTTCACCTTGTAGGTCGGGTCGTAGCCGGTGAGCAGGTCGGTGGTGAGCAGCAGGTGGTGCGGGGTCACCTCGGCGGTGACCTCCCAGGTGCCGTCGCGCTGCGCCTGCGCCTTCGCCCACCGCAGCACATCGACCGAGCCGGCGGTGGAGACGTGGGCGACGTGCACCCGCGAGCCCGTGTGGCGGGCGAGCATCACGTCACGGGCGACGATGACCTCCTCCGCGATCCCGGGCCAGCCGGGGAGCCCGAGCCGACCGGACAGCTCCCCCTCGTGGCAGCACGCGGCCGGTCCCGCGAGCGTGGGGTCCTGCGAGTGTTGCGAGACGACGCCGCCGAACGCCTTGACGTACTCCAGCGCCCGGCGCATCACCCGCGCGTCGTGCACGCACTTGCCGTCGTCGGAGAAGACCTTGACCGCGGCGCGCGAGCGGTGCATCAGGCCCAGCTCGGCGAGCTCCTCGCCGGCCAGCCCCCGCGTCACCGCACCGACCGGCTGCACGTGCACCAGGCCCGCCTCGCGGCCGAGCTCCCACACCCGGGTGGCGGCCTCGGCGGTGTCGGTCACGGGCGAGGTGTTGGCCATGGCGAGCACGGCGGTGTAACCGCCGAGGGCCGCTGCCTGCGAGCCGGTGAGGATGGTCTCGGCGTCCTCGCGTCCCGGTTCGCGCAGGTGGGTGTGCAGGTCGACCAGACCGGGCAGGGCGACCAGACCGTCGGCGTCGACGGTCTCCGCGCCGGCCGGCGCCTCGTCGACGAGCACGCCCGCGTCGTCGACGTACAGGTCCCGGGTCTGCTCGCCGAGCAGCGAGGCTCCCTTGATCACCAGCGACATCAGGCAATTCCTCCCCGGGTGTCCCCGGCCAGCAGGTGGTAGAGCACGGCCATCCGGATCGCCAGGCCGCTGGAGACCTGCTCCAGCACGACCGACTGGGCCGCGTCGGCGGCGTCGGCGGCGATCTCGAGGCCGCGGTTCATCGGTCCGGGGTGGCAGATCGGGACGTCCGGCTTGAGCAGGGCGAGCCGGTTGCGGGTGAGGCCGTAGCCGACCGTGTACTCGCGCGGGCTCGGGAAGAACGCGCCCGACATCCGCTCGCGCTGGACCCGCAGCATCATCACGGCGTCGGCGTCCGGCAGCACCGAGTCGATGTCGTACGACGTCTCGAACCCCGCCGCGGCCGACCACGCGCCGATGCCGCTGGGCATGAGCGTCGGTGGCGCGACGACGGTGACGCGGGCGCCCAGCCGGGTCAGGCACTGGATGTTGGAGCGGAAGACGCGGCTGTGGGCCAGGTCACCGATGATCGCGACGTGCCGGCCCTCGAGCGAGCCGAGGTGGCGCTGGAGGGTGTAGGCGTCGAGCAGCGCCTGGGTGGGGTGCTCGTGCATCCCGTCGCCGGCGTTGACCACCGCGGCGTCGACCCACTGGCTGACCTGCACGGCCGCGCCGCTGGCGGGGTGGCGGATGACGAGGCCGTCGACGCCCATCGCGCAGACGGTGAGCACCGTGTCACGCAGGCTCTCGCCCTTCGACGTGCTCGAGCCCTTGGCGCTGACGTTGATGACGTCGGCGGAGAGCCACTTGCCGGCGATCTCGAACGACGACCGGGTACGGGTGGAGTCCTCGAAGAACATGTTGACGACCGTGCGGCCGCGCAGCGCCGGCAGCTTCTTGACCTCTCGGCTCTGCACGTCGTGCATGTCGGCGGCGGTCTCGAAGAGCTGGTGGATCTCGTCGGTCGACAGGTCGTCGATAGACAGCAGGTGCTTCACGAGATCGTCACCTCGTCGCTGCCGTCGACCTCGGCCAGCCGGACGCTGACGCGCTCGGCGAGGGCGCTGGGGAGGTTCTTGCCGACGTGGTCGGCGCGGATCGGCAGCTCGCGGTGCCCGCGGTCGACGAGCACGGCCAGGCGTACGGCGGCGGGCCGGCCGAGGTCGGCGAGCGCGTCGAGGGCGGCCCGGATGGTGCGCCCGGAGAACAGCACGTCGTCGACGAGGACGACGACCTTCTCGTCGATGCCGCCGGGGGGAAGCGCGGTCTTGTGGGCACGCCGGGTCGGCTGCGAGCGCAAGTCGTCGCGGTACATCGTCACGTCGAGCTCGCCGACCGCGACCGGGGCGCCCTCGACGGCGGCGATCTTCTCGGCGATCCGCCTCGCGAGGGGTACGCCGCGGGTGTGCAGGCCGAGCAGCACCAGGTCGGTGGCGCCCTTGTTGCGCTCGAGCAGCTCGTGCGAGATCCGGGTCAGCGCCCGGGAGATGTCACGGGCGTCCAGGACCGTGCGGTCCGGACGGTCGGTGCCGGGGTCGGTCTCTTCGGTGGTGGCAGGCATCTGCGCGCCGGACCTCCTTCTCCGCCTCACGGGACGGCTCGTTAAAGGATGTCGATCGCTGGTGACCCTAGCAGCCGGGCGGGTCCGGGACCGGGACAGGAGTAGGCTCGAGAGGAGCGGTACTTCCCGCTTCGCAGGTCAGGAACTCCACATGGGCATCGGCTACGCCATCGCATACCGCGCCGGGATCACCCCGTGGGAGAAGGCCGGTCGCCAGGACCTGCCCACCCTCGAGCACCTCCTCGAACGCGAGGAGGCCCTGCGCCCCGACCGCGTCCGCCACGCGATCGACCTCGGATGCGGCCGCGGCTTCACCACCAAGGTCCTCCTCGATCGCGGCTGGGACGCCATGGGGGTCGACAACGTGCGCCAGGCCGTCGACGTCGCCGTGCGTCGCAACGGCCTCGACGACGCACGGTTCGTCATCGGCGACGTGCGGCACCTCGTCCACTCCGGCGTCGGCAGCCGGTTCGACCTGTTCCTCGACATCGGCTGCTTCCAGAGCCTCGACGACGCCGGGCGCACCCTCATGGCGGGCGGCGTCACCGAGCTCGCGGAACCGGACGCCACCATCTTGATGCGCACGGGTGGACCGCGAGCCTGGCCGGTGCGCCCGAGGCAGGTCGTCCGCCGCGACATCGAGCGGGCCTACCGCGGTTGGACCGTGACCGCGGTCTCGGGCGTCGGGTCGACCGACACGACGGGACCCGCCCGTGCGTCGGACGGCCGCAGCGGTGAGTGGTTCCGGCTCACCCGCCCCTGACCTGGCCGGTCAGCGCTCCAGGATCGCGACCACGCCCTGGCCACCGGCGGCGCAGATCGAGATCAGCGCGCGGCCTGAGCCCTTCTGGGCCAGCAGCTTGGCGGCGACCGGGAGGATCCGGCCGCCGGTCGCGGCGAACGGGTGGGCGGCAGCGAGCGAGGAGCCGTTGACGTTGAGCTTGTCCCGGTCGATCGAGCCGAGCGGGGCGTCGAGGCCGAGGCGCTCCTTGCAGAACACCGGGTCCTCCCAGGCCGCGAGCGTGGACAGCACCTGGGAGGCGAAGGCCTCGTGGATCTCGTAGTAGTCGAAGTCCTGCAGCGTGAGGCCGTTGCGCGCCAGCATGCGAGGGACGGCGTACGCCGGCGCCATGAGCAGGCCCTCGTGCCCGTTGACGTAGTCGACGGCTGCGGTCTCGGCGTCGACGAGGTGGGCGAGCACCGGCAGGCCCCGCTCCTCGGCCCAGTCGTCGCTCGAGAGCAGGACCGCGGACGCGCCGTCGGACAGCGGGGTGCTGTTGCCGGCGGTCATCGTGGCGGCCACGCCCTTGCCGAAGACAGGCTTGAGGGTGGCGAGCTTCTCGACCGTCGAGTCGGGGCGCAGGTTGTTGTCGCGCTCGACGCCGCGGAACGCCGTGATGAGGTCGTCGTGGAAGCCCTCGTCGTAGGAGCGGGCCAGGTGGTGGTGCGAGCGTGCGGCCAGCTCGTCCTGGGCCTCGCGGGTGATCCGCCACTCGAGCGCGGTGAGCGCGGCGTGCTCACCCATCGAGAGCCGGGTGCGGGGCTCGCCGTTCTGGGGGATGTCGAGGCCGATGTCGCCGGGGCGGATGGCGCCAAGGGCCTTGAGCCGGCTGGCGGTGTCCTTGGCGGAGTTGACCCTCATCAGCTTCTTGCGCAGCTTGTCGCTGATGGCGACCGGTGCGTCGGAGGTGGTGTCGGTGCCGCCGGCGACACCGGCGTCGATGACCCCGAGGGCGATCTTGTTCGCCACCTGGATCGCCGCCTGCAGCCCGGTGCCGCACGCCTGCTGGATGTCGGTGGCCGGCGTCTCGGGGGCCAGCCGGGACCCGAGCACGCACTCGCGGGTGAGGTTGAAGTCGCGCGAGTGCTTGAGCACCGCGCCGGCCACGACCTCACCGAGCCGTTCGCCGCGCAGCTCGAACCGGTCGACGAGGCCGTCGATGGCGGCGGTCAGCATCTCCTGGTTGGAGACGCCGGCGTAGACGGTGTTGGACCGGGCGAACGGGATGCGGTTGCCGCCGACGACGGCGACCGGACGCGTGGTGGGCTGCATGTTCCTATCCTTGCCGGAGAGTCGCCCCCCGCCAACGGCGTGAGGGGCACGTCACGAAAAGTGGACTCGGAGTTACAGCACGCGTTACACATCGACGAGACCGTCCGTCCGCACCAGCGAAGAGGGAACACCGCGACCATGAGCGACCGCTACCAGGGCTTCGTGTCCACCCCGATCGGCAAGCAGCTCACCAAGATCCTGGGCCTGCCCGCGCCCACGCGGCTGGAGCGCTGGACCGAGGGCGCCCCCCTCGTGGACGGGCTCGTCGTGCTCGGCGGCGAGGGGCGCCTCGCCGAGACGCTGCCGACCACGCTCGACGGGCTCGGCATCGCCTCGACCACCACGCTGGAGGACGGCGTACGCGCCAAGGCCCTGGTGTTCGACGCGACCGGCATCACCGACACCTCGGGGCTCGTCGCCCTGCAGGAGTTCTTCACCCCGCTCATGCGCCGGCTCGAGACCTGCCCGCGCGTCGTCGTGATCGGTACGCCGCCGGAGCAGCGCACCGGCTCGGAGCGGGTGGCGCAGCGCGCGCTCGAGGGCTTCACCCGCTCGCTCGGCAAGGAGATCGGCCGCGGCGGCGCCGTCCAGCTCGTGTACGTCGCCCCTGCCGTCGACGGTGCGATCGCCTCGACCCTCGCCTTCCTCCTCTCCCCCAAGTCGGCCTACGTGTCGGGCCAGGTGGTCCGCATCGGTGCCCACGGCGCCCCCACCGCGGCCACAGCGACCGACGAGGTCGCCGACTGGACCCGCCCGCTGGCCGGCAAGGTCGCCCTCGTCACCGGCGCCAGCCGCGGCATCGGCGAGGAGATCGCCCGCGTGCTGCACCGCGACGGCGCGACCGTGGTCGGCGTCGACGTGCCCCAGGCCGCCAGCGAGCTGCAGACCCTGATGGGCGAGCTCGACGGTGACCACCTCGTGCTCGACATCACCGCCAAGGACGCGCCGCAGCGCATCGCGCACCACCTGCGCGAGCACCACAGCGGCGTCGACGTCGTCGTGCACAACGCGGGCATCACCCGCGACAAGAAGCTCGCCAACATGGCGGAGGACCGGTGGCGCAGCGTCGTCGCCGTCAACCTCACGGCGCCCGAGCTCATCACCCGCGAGCTCCTCGACCAGGGCGTCGTCAACGCCGGCGGCCGCATCGTCGGCGTCGCCTCGATCGCGGGCATCGCCGGCAACGTCGGCCAGACCAACTACGCGACCTCCAAGGCCGGCGTGATCGGCCTCGTCGACAGCCTGCGCGACGAGCTCCCCGACGGCATCACGGTCAACGCCGTCGCGCCCGGCTTCATCATCACCCAGATGACCGCCGCCGTGCCGTTCGCGACCCGCGAGGTCGGCCAGCGCCTCAACGCCATGGCCCAGGGCGGGCTGCCGGTCGACGTCGCCGAGACCATCGCGTGGCTCGCCGGCGCCGGGTCGGGCGCGGTCAACGGCAACGTCGTGCGCGTGTGCGGCCAGATGATGCTGGGCGCCTGATGGCCACCGAGCAGCCGAGGACCCTCACCGGCGAGCCGGGCGGGCTGGCCACGCTCGCCCGCGCCGCGCTGCCGGCCGTCCCTGGTCTCAACCGGCTCCCCGGGATCCGCAAGGGCCCGGCTCGCGACTTCACCGGCCTGTCCTACGCCCGCGAGGCCGTCGTCGTCGAACGCTCGCGCGTCGATGCGTACGCCGGCGTGTGCGGCTTCCCGCGCCGCGACGTCGTACCCGTGAGCTTCCCGCACCTGCTGGCGTTCCCGCTCCACATGGCGATCATGGGCGACCCGGCGTTCCCCTACGCCGCGATCGGGATGGTCCACGTCGAGAACACGATCACCGCGCGACGCGCCATCGGGATCGGCGAGGCGCTCGACGTCACCACCTCGGTCGCCGCGCCGCGCCCGCACGCCAGGGGCGTCCTGCTCGACTTCACCACCACCGTGGCCGCCGACGGCGAGACCGCGTGGGAGTCGACCTCGACCTACCTGCGTCGCGGCCGGTCCGTCGACGGTGCACCCACTCCGGGCCTCACGCTGCCGGACCCGCCGACCGGTGGCGTCGAGTGGCGCCTGCCGGCCGACCTCGGGCGCACGTACGCCGCGGTGTCGGGCGACGCCAACCCGATCCACCTCCACCCGCTGACCGCGAAGGCGCTGGGCTTCCCGCGCCAGATCGCCCACGGCATGTGGACGCTCGCTCGCTCGGTCGCCGCGATCGAGAACCGGTTGCCCGAGGCGGTCACCGTCGAGGTGGCGTTCAAGAAGCCGGTCCTGCTGCCGGGCACCGTGCGCTACGCGGCGCGGCACGACGACGCCGGCTGGAGCTTCGCGATGGCGAACCCGAAGGACGGCTCACCGCACCTGCTCGGCCGGGCCGACCCGGCCTGACGCTACGAGCGGTCGTCGCGCAGGCGGATCAGGCCCTCCTGGGCGACGGTCGCGACGAGCTCGCCCGACTGGGAGAAGACCCGGGCCAGCGCCAGGCCCCGCGCGCCGCCCGCGAACGGCGAGAACTGGTCGTAGAGCCACCACTCGTCGGCACGGAAGGGGCGGTGGAACCAGATCGTGTGGTCGAGCGACGCCGGCTGCAGGCGCGGGGAGGCGATGTGGATGCCGTGGGGCACGAGCGCGGCGCCGAGCAGCGTGAGGTCGCTGGCGTAGGTGAACGCGGCCTGCTGGACCGTCGGGTCGGCAGCGAGGTCGCCGTCGACCTTGATCCAGAGCCGGGCACGCGCCGGGTGGTCGGGGTCCTCGGGCAGCCCCTGACCCGTGATGCCGACGTGACGGATGTCGAGGGCTGCCCACTCCCGCTCCCAGTGCTCGGCGGCCTCGGGGCCGCGCGAGCGGGCCAGCTCCACCAGCGGCATCCCCTGCTCGGGGCTCGGCACGTCGGGCATCCGGTCCTGGTGCTCGAGGCCGGGCTCGGGGACCTGGAAGTTGGCGGTCATGTAGAAAATCGTGCGGCCGTGCTGGCGCGCGGAGACGCGACGGGTGACGAACGAGCGACCGTCGCGGATGCGCTCGACGTCGTACACGATCGGCACGGCCGTGTCGCCCGGACGCAGGAAGTAGGAGTGCAGCGAGTGCAGGACGAACGGGCTGTCCACGCTGCGGGTGGCGGCGACCACCGCCTGGGCGGCGACCTGCCCGCCGAAGACCCGCTGCCGCTCCGTGCGCGCCTGCGCACCGCGGTAGAGGTCGACCTCGAGGCGCTCGAGGTCGAGCAGGCCCGCCAGCTCGTCGGCGCTGCCCGCCATCAGCGACCGTCCCAGCCGCCGGCGTCGTCGCCGTTGTCCTTGGACTCGTCGTCCAGGTTGGCCAGGAACGCCTCGAACGCGCTGCCGATCTCCTCCCCGGTCGGGAGCGGCTCGTCGTCGGAGAGCAGCGACGACCCGCTGGCCTCGGCCTCACGGAAGGAGTCGTACTGCTGCTCCAGCCCGCGCACGACGTCACCGACCTCGTCGTGGGTGGAGAGGTAGCGGTCGACCTCGGTCTCGGTGATCTCGGCCGCCTCGCGCAGCTCGCCGAGGTCGATGGTGAGGTGGCCGCCGATCTCGAGGTGCTCGAGGAGGACGAGCGCCGCCTGGGGGTACTCCATCTGGGCCAGGTAGTGCGGGATGTGGGCGACGAAGCCCAGCGCGTCGATGCCCCACTCCCCCAGCCGGATCTCCAGCAGCGCCTGGGCGCTCGCAGGGACGCGCAGCTCGCCCTGCCACGGGCTCTCGCCGGGGACCAGGTCGGGGCGGTTGGCGTGGGGGGTGATGGCGATCGGACGGGTGTGCGGCACCGCCATCGGCACGGCTCCCATGCTGACGACGCGGCTCACGTCGAAGCGCTCGACGACCTCGCGGACCGCACGCGCGAAGGCCTCCCACCGGATGTCGGGCTCGGGGCCGGCCAGCAGGAGGAACGGCGTACCGCCGCTGTCGCGCAGCGCCCGGACGACGAGCCGGGGCGCCTCGTAGTCGGTGTAGTGGTCGCGGACGAAGGTGACCGGCGGGCGTCGGGCGCGGTAGTCGTGGAGGGCGTCGACGTCGAAGGTGGCCACCACCTTGCCGTCCGACAGGTCGGCCAGGTGCCGCGCCGCCAGCTCGGCGGACTTGCCCGCATCGAGGAATCCGGTGAGGACGACGACGAGGGTGAGGTCACCGGCGTCGGCGAGCACCTCGGCGTCGTCGACGATGTGCACGAGTCGATCGGCCATGGCCAGAGCCTAGTGAGTCGCCGGCCGTGACCCGACACACACCCGCCCTGGTGGGCAGGCGTTGTTACTGAGGGGTAACGTGGGGACACCCTGTCCCCCTCGAAGCCTGGGAGTAGCCAGTGTCCCGACCACAGCGTGAGGTCGTCTTCGTCGACGGCGTACGCACCCCGTTCGGCAAGGCCAAGGGCCAGTACGCCGAGACGCGCGCCGACGACCTCGTCATCAAGAGCATCCGCGAGCTGCTCCGCCGCAACCCGTCGCTGCCCCCCGAGCGGGTCGACGAGGTGGCGATCGCCGCGACCACCCAGATCGGCGACCAGGGCCTGACCATCGGTCGCACCGCCGCGTTGCTCGCCGGCCTGCCCCAGAGCGTCCCCGGCTACTCGATCGACCGCATGTGCGCCGGTGCGATGACGGCCGTGACCAACACCGCGTCGGGCATCGCCTTCGGTGCGTACGACGTCGCCATCGCCGGCGGCGTCGAGCACATGGGCCGCCACCCGATGGGTGAGGGTGTCGACCCCAACCCGCGCATCCTGTCGGAGCGGATCGTCAACCCCGACGCGCTCGTCATGGGCAAGACCGCGGAGAACCTCCACGACCGCTACCCCAGCATCACCAAGCAGCGGGTGGACGAGTACGCCGTCCGCAGCCAGCAGAAGACCAAGGCGGCCTACGACGCCGGGAAGATCCAGCCCGACCTCGTGCCCGTCGCGACCCGCTCGGCCGAGGCCGGCTGGGGCCTGGCCACGACCGACGAGCCCATGCGCCCCGAGACGACGATGGAGTCGCTCGCGAGCCTCAAGACCCCGTTCCGCTCGCACGGCAACGTCACCGCCGGCAACGCCGCGGGGATCAACGACGGCGCCACCGCCGCGCTGCTGGCCGACGAGGAGACCGCGCGCGAGCTCGGCCTCCCGGTGAAGATGCGCCTGGTCACCTACGCCTTCGTCGGTGTCGAGCCAGAGGTGATGGGCGCGGGTCCGATCCCCGCCACGGAGAAGGCCCTCAGGCTGGCCGGTCTCACCATCGACGACATCGAGGCCTTCGAGGTCAACGAGGCGTTCGCCGTCCAGGTGCTCGCCTTCCTCGAGCACTACGGCATCGCCGACGACGACGCCCGGGTGAACCCCTACGGCGGCGCGATCGCGATGGGCCACCCCCTCGCGTCGTCCGGCGTACGCCTGATGAACCAGCTGGCGCGCCAGTTCGAGGAGCGCCCCGAGGTCCGCTACGGCCTCACCACCATGTGCATCGGCATCGGCATGGGCGGCACCGTGATCTGGGAGAACCCCCACTGGACCGGCGGCGACAACGAGGGAGACGTCAAGTGAGCACCATCTTCGAGCGCGCGCAGGCGATCGTGTCCGACGCCGAGCGCGTCACGCAGGCCCACCTGCGGACCGTGACCCTGCCGGGCGCGACCATCGGCCTGATCACCCTCGACAACGGCGAGGACCACACCAAGCCCAACACCTTCGGACCTGCGTCGCTGCTGGCGCTCGACACCGCGATCGACGCGGCGCTGGCCGACGACACGATCGACGCGATCGCCGTGACCGGCAAGCCGTTCATCCTCGCCGCGGGCGCCGACCTCAACGCCATCCAGGGCGGCGGCCCCGACGCCGTACGCACCGTGGCCGAGCTCGGGCACGCCGTCTTCCGCAAGCTGCAGGACGGCGGCAAGCCGTCGTTCGGCTTCATCAACGGCCTCGCCCTCGGCGGGGGCCTCGAGGTGGCACTGCACTGCACCTACCGCACCGTCATGGACTCCGCGCCGGCGCTCGGCCTCCCCGAGGTCATGCTGGGCCTGGTGCCCGGCTGGGGCGGGGCGTGGCTCGTGCCCAACCTCGTCGGCGCCGACAAGGCCGTCACCCTCATCGTCGAGAACCCGCTCAACCAGGGCAGGACCCTGGGCGGGCAGGCGGCGTACGACTTCGGCCTGGCCGACGCGGTCTTCAACGGCGCGGACTTCCTCGAGCAGTCGCTGCTCTGGGCGGCCTCCGTGCTGCGCGGCGAGACCGTCGTCGAGCGCCCCGAGGTCGACCGCGGAGAGGCGTGGGACGCTGCGATCGAGCGTGCGCGCGGGATCGTCGCGGCGAAGACGGGTGGCGGCTCCCCCGCCGCGGCGAAGGCCGTCGAGCTCATCGCCGCGGCGCGCGACACCGACCGGGACGCCGGCTTCGCGGCGGAGGACGACGCCCTCGAGGCGATGTCGCAGACCGCCGAGCTGCTTGCGTCGCTCTACTCGTTCGACCTGGTGCAGAAGCGGGCGAAGCGCCCCGCCGGCGCACCGGACAGGTCGCTGGCCCGCCCGGTGACCAAGGTGGGCATCGTGGGTGCGGGCCTCATGGCCAGCCAGCTCGCGCTGCTGTTCGTACGTCGCCTCGAGGTGCCGGTGGTGCTCACCGACCTCGACCAGGAGCGGGCCGACAAGGGCGTGGCCTACGTGCACGCCGAGATCGACAAGCTGCTCGCCAAGGGGCGGATCAACCAGGACAAGGCCAACCGCCACAAGGCGCTGGTCTCCGGCGAGACCGACAAGCAGGTCGCCTTCGGTGACGCCGACTTCGTGATCGAGGCCGTCTTCGAGGAGATGTCGGTCAAGAAGACGGTCTTCGCCGACGTCGAGAAGGTCGTCAGCAGCGAGTGCGTGCTGGCGACCAACACCTCGTCGCTGTCGATCACCGAGATGGCCGCGGACCTCGAGCACCCCGAGCGGGTCGTGGGCTTCCACTTCTTCAACCCGGTCGCGGTCATGCCGCTGCTGGAGATCGTCAAGGGCGACGCCACCGACGACGCGACGCTGGCGACGGCGTTCGCCACCGGCAAGGCGCTGAAGAAGACGACGATCCTGGTCAAGGACAGCCCGTCGTTCATCGTCAACCGGCTGCTCGGCCGGTTCATGAGCGAGGTCGGTCGCATCGTCGACGAGGGCACCTCCGTCGGTGTCGCCGACGGTGCCTTCGCCGGCATCGCGCCGATGCCGCCGTTCGTGCTGCTCTCGCTCGTCGGGCCGGCGATCGCGCTGCACAACAACGAGACGCTCGCGGGCGCGTTCCCCGACCGCTTCTACGTCTCCCCCGCCCTCGAGCGCATCGTCGCGGCGAAGAAGGGCGCCTACTACGGCCCCGACGGCCGCCTCGACCCCGAGGTCGAGGAGCTGCTCGAGAAGCCCGAGCACCCCGTCGTCCTCACCGCCGACGAGGTGCGGGAGCGCACCTTGGCCGGTCTGGCCGAGGAGGCGCGCCTGATGCTCGACGAGGGCGTCGTCGCCGCACCCCAGGACATCGACCTGGCGATGATCACCGGAGCCGGGTTCTCGTTCTGGAACGGCGGCCTGACCTTCATGCTCGACGTGAAGGGCATCTCGGAGAAGGCGACGGGCACGCGCTTCCACTGATCCGACGCTGAGCGGTGCGTGAGGCATCTTCCGAGCCCGGGGATGATGTCTCACCCACCGCTCGGCCACGGACGCCCCGCCGGGCGGTGAGTCACGCAGGTTCTGGACCTCCAGAACGTGTCCCACTCACCGCTCGGCGGGGCGTTCGCGTGCCTGATCTCTGGCATGCTGGTGCGCTCGACGTCGTCGGCAGGAGGAGGCACCGTGAGCGAAGCAGTGGAACACTCCGAGAAGCACCGGGGGGCGTTCAGCTCCCGCAAGGTCTTCATCCTCGCCGCGATCGGATCGGCAGTCGGGCTCGGCAACATCTGGCGCTTCCCGTACGTCGCCTACGAGAACGGCGGCGGCGCCTTCATCCTCCCGTACCTGATCGCGCTGCTGACTGCAGGACTTCCGTTCCTGCTGCTCGACTACGGCCTGGGCCACCGCTACCGCGGCTCGGCCCCGCTCTCGTTCCGGCGGGCAGCCCGCGCGTCCGAGGGGCTCGGCTGGTGGCAGGTGGGCATCTGCTTCGTCATCGCCGTCTACTACGCCGCGGTCATCGCGTGGGCCGCCCGCTACGCGTTCTTCTCCTTCGACAAGGCGTGGGGCGACGACCCCGAGGGCTTCCTGTTCGGCTCCTACCTGCAGGCGGGCGACCCGGGCATCAGCCTCGACTTCGTCAGCGGCGTCACGGTGCCGCTCGTGCTGGTCTGGGTCACCGTCCTCGCCCTGATGGCTCTGGGGGTGCAGAAGGGCATCGGCGTCGCCTCCACCATCTTCATCCCGATCCTGTTCGCCGCCTTCATCGCGCTCGTCGTGGTCGCGCTGACGCTGGACGGCGCATCCGCCGGCCTGGACGCCTTGTTCACCCCCGACTGGAGCGCGCTCGGCGAGACGAGCGTGTGGATCGCCGCCTACGGCCAGATCTTCTTCTCGTTGTCCGTGGGCTTCGGCATCATGATCACCTACGCCTCGTACGTCGGTCGCCGCAGCGACATGACCGGGTCCGGACTCGTCGTGGGCTTCGCCAACTCCGGCTTCGAGCTGCTCGCCGGCATCGGCGTGTTCGCCGCGCTGGGCTTCATGGCGACCGCCAGCGGCGTGGGCGTCGACGAGGTGGCCACCGATGGTCTCGGGCTGGCGTTCATCGCCTTCCCGGCCATCATCAACGAGGCGCCGGCGGGCGCGCTGATCGGCGTGCTCTTCTTCGGGTCCCTCGTCGTGGCCGGTGTGACGTCGCTCGTCAGCGTCATCGAGGTCGTGATCTCCGCGGTCCGGGACAAGTTCGAGATGTCCCGCGTCGGAGCCTCGATGGCGGTCGGCGTCCCGGCCGCGCTGATCAGCATCACGCTGCTCGGCACGACCACCGGCGTCTACGTGCTCGACATCATCGACCACTTCATCAACCGGTTCGGCATCCTCGTGGTGGCCGTCGCCAGCATGCTCGCGCTCGTATGGGTGTTCCGGAAGACGAGCCTGCTGCGCGAGCACCTCAACCGCGACGGATCGGTGCAGGTCGGTCGCTGGTGGGAGCTGCTCATCGGCGTCTTCGCGCCGGCCGCACTCACCTTCATCCTGGTCAACGAGTTCATCGACAACATCCAGGAGCCCTACGAGGGCTACCCGACGTGGATGCTGGCCACCCTCGGCTGGGGCCTCGCCGCCGCCGTGCTGGTGCTCGGGTTCGTCGCCGCGCGCCTCCCGTGGCGCGAGAGCACCTTCCTCGGTGACCCCGAGATCCAAGCCCGGCAGGACGAGAGGAGCTCCTGATGTCCACCTCTGCCGTCGTCATGATGCTGATCGCGATGCTCGTCCTCTGGGGCGGGCTGGGCGTGGCCATCTGGAACATCAACCGCTACCAGGGCGAGGAGCCGGAGAGCGTGCACCGCGACCTCTGAGGAGGCCCGGCCCGCTGGACGTCAGGCGGTGTGGTCGACCTCGACGATGCCGGCCCCGCCGTCGAGCGCGGTCACGTCCTCGACGATCGAGCGCGCGAGCGTCTGCGCGTCGAGACCGATGCGGGCCAGGATGACGTCGCGCTTGGCGTGGTCGAGGAACTCCTGCGGGATGCCGTGCAGGCGGAACGGCGTCTCGACACCCTCGTCGTTGAGGGTCTGCAGCAGCGTCGCGCCGCACCCGCCGACGCGACCGTTGTCCTCGACGCTGACGACGAGCCGGTGCTCACGGGCGAGGTCGACGATGGCGGGGTCGACGGGCTTGACCCACCGCGGGTCGACCACGGTGACCCCGATGCCCTGGTCGGCCAGCCGCGAGGCGACCTCGACGGCCGTCGTCGCCATCGACCCGACGGCGACGATCAGCACGTCCCGGTCCCCTGAGCGCACCAGCACGTCGGCGCCACCGGCGCGGTCGACCGCCGGTACGTCGGCGGGCGGAGGGCCCTTGGGAAAACGGACGACGGTCGGCGCGTCGTCGACGAGGACGGCCTCGTCGAGCAGCTCGCGCAGCCGGGTGACGTCACGCGGCGCGGCCAGGCGGAGGCCGGGGACGACCTGCAGGATCGACATGTCCCACATGCCGTTGTGGCTCGCACCGTCGTCACCGGTGACGCCGGAGCGGTCGAGCACGAAGGTGACACCGCACTTGTGCAGCGCGACGTCCATCAGCACCTGGTCGAAGGCGCGGTTGAGGAAGGTGGCGTAGACCGCGAAGACCGGGTGCAGCCCGCCCATCGCCAGGCCGGCGGAGGAGGTGACGGCGTGCTGCTCGGCGATCCCGACGTCGAAGGTACGCTCGGGGTACTTCGCGGCGAAGGCGTCGAGGCCGACGGGGTGCATCATCGCCGCGGTGATGGCGACGACGTCCTCACGGCGGCCGCCGAGGTCGACGATGGCCTCGGAGAAGTGGTCGGTCCAGATCTTGCCCTTGGGCTTCTCCGCACCGGTCTGCACGTCGAACGGACCGGGAGCGTGGAACTGGTCGGCCTCGTGCCGCAGGGCGGGGTCGTAGCCCTGGCCCTTGCGGGTCAGGGCGTGGACGATGACCGGGCCGTCGAAGCGCTTGGCGTTGGTCAGCGCCTGCTCCATGGCCGCGCGGTCGTGGCCGTCCACCGGGCCGACGTACTTCAGGCCGAGGTCCTCGAAGAGGCCCTGCGGGGCCAGCGCGTCCTTCATGCCCTTCTTGACCGCGTGGAGCGCGTCGTAGGCCGCGTGCCCGACGCCGGGGACGGCGTTGAGACGCTTCTTCACCAGGTCGAGCACCTGCTCGTAGCGCGGATTGGTGCGCAGCGACGTGAGCGCGGTGGCGAGACCACCGATGGTCGGCGTGTAGGACCGCTCGTTGTCGTTGACGACGATGACCAGGCGGCTCTTCTGCGCGATCGCGATGTTGTTGAGGGCCTCCCAGGCCATGCCGCCGGTCAGCGCGCCGTCGCCGATCACCGCGACGACGTGCCGGTCCTCACCGCGGATCGCATAGGCCTTCGCCAGCCCGTCGGCGTAGGACAGCGCGGTAGACGCGTGGGAGTTCTCCACGATGTCGTGCTCGGACTCGGCCTGGCTCGGGTAGCCGCTGATCCCACCCTCCTTGCGGAGCGTCGCGAAGTCGGCGTGCCGTCCGGTGACGAGCTTGTGGACGTAGGACTGGTGCCCGGTGTCGAAGACGACCCGGTCGTGCGGGGAGTCGAAGACCCGGTGGATCGCCAGCGTCAGCTCGACCACGCCGAGGTTGGGTCCCAGGTGACCGGAGTTGGTCGCGACGGTGCGGATCATCACGTCGCGGATCTCGGCGGCGAGCTCGTCGAGCTGCTCCGCGGAGAGGCCACGGAGGTCGCGCGGCGAGGCGATCGAGTCGAGGAGAGCCATGGGGCAGGAGTCTATTTCATGGGCGGTCGAGGACCGCCACCGACGGCTCGTGGAGGCTTCCCATCCACACGCGCCCCTCGTGCTCCCGGACCCCGGTGACCATGTGGTAGCCGGGACCGTGGTCCGGCCGGGGCAGGTCGAGGTCGTGCACCAGGCGTCCCTCGTCGTCGTAGGCCTGGACCCGAATCGTCTGGGCCGGCTTGGGCTGCAGCGCCGCGGGGATCCGCGTGACCGCCTTGCGCAGCACCATCGGCGCCGACCCGAGCCGCTCGACGAGGCCGTCGACCGGGCTCGCCACCGCGACCCAGATCAGCCCGTCGCTGCCCCGGCTGATGTTGTCGGGATAGCCCGGGAGGTCGGCGACGAGGTGGTCGCGCTCCCCCGCGCGCGGCCCGCTCAGCCAGAGTCGTACGACGGTGCGGCCGCGGCACTCGGCCACGGCGACGTAGGACTCGTCGGCGGCGAGCGCGACGCCGTTGGCGAAGGCGAGACCCTCGAGGACGACCTCGACGGCCCCGTCGGGGTCGCGTCGGAGCAGCCGGCCGGTCCGGGTGTGCTGGACGAAGTCGTCCTTCCACCGGTCGACGCCGTAGTGGAGCGAGGAGTCGCTGAACCAGATCGTGCCGTCGGAAGCGACGGCGGCGTTGTTGCAGAACTGCATCGCTCGGCCCTCGACCCGGTCGACCAGCACCTCGACGGTGCCGGACGCGGGCGCGACCCGGAGCACGCCTCGCCGGGCGTCGCAGACGACGAGGTCGCCGTCGGGGAGGAGCTCGAGGCCGAGGGGCCGACCGCCGGTGTCGGCGATCCGGCGGGTGCTGCCGGTCGCCGGCTCGAGAGCCCAGATCACCCCGTCCTCGGTGCCGGTGAAGACCGTGCCGTCGGGGGCGACGACGACGTCCTCGGCACCCATCGACGGGACGGGGTGGACGGTGAGGGTGCGATCGGTCATGGCGCCATGCTGGCGTAGAGATCGCTGTCGAGGAAGGCCGGGACGATGTCGGTGGCGGCCGAGCTGAGGTCGAGCCCGCGCGCCACGGCGGGGTCGACGAACACGATCTGACGTCCCTCCCGGCAGTCGATGTCGGCGTCCGTGAGGTCGGTGGCGGCGACGAAGACCTGCATCACGTCCCACGAGCCGTAGGCCTGGTGATGGTCCACCACGAACTCCCGGAACAGGCGCAGGTTGCCCGCCGGCATCCGGACCCCGGTCTCCTCCTCCAGCTCGCGGTGGGCGGCGGGCTCGAAGTCCTCACCCGGGTCGACGTGCCCGCCGGCCAGGCCCCACTTCTCCGGGTCGATCCGCGGGTGCTCGTCGCGCTCCTGCAGCAGGATCCGACCCCGGCGGTCGACGAGGATGATCCCCGCAAACTTCCTCGGGTCCGGACCGGGGTCGAAGGGGTGGACCTCGGACCACTCGCGCACCCGGTGGAGGGTCAGCTCCGTCGCCCTGTGCAGCGGGCGGTCGGCGAGGTCGTCGAGGTGGACGAAGACCATCTGGCGGCCCTCACCGCACACCACGTCCGCCTGCCTGGCGGTGGTCCGGACCGCGAACAGCTCGAACTCGTCGTCCCCGCCGCACCCGTCGCTGCGGAACCGCCGCGCCCCCAGCGACTCGAGGTCGTGGACGTCGACGAGGAGGCCGGTCTCCTCGGCGAGCTCGCGCACGGCCGCGTCGGCGAAGCCCTCCCCGGCCTCGAGGTCCCCGCCGGGGTAGCCCCAGCGGCCCGGCTCGTGGAGCGCGTCGTCGCCGCGCTCCTGCATCAGCAGCCGCCCCTGCGGGTCGATGACGGCGACGGCGGCGAACCTGTGCATCACGCGACCCTAGCCAGACCTCACATCCGCACCCGGTAGCGACGCCCGCGGAGGGCGTCCTCGACCAACCCCACCTCGCGGCGTACGCCGAGCAGGCGGGCGTCCTCGAGCTGGAACGTCTGCACGGCCGCGAGGACGACCGCCTCGTCGGCCACGTCCTTGAGGTCGCCGCGGATCTCGCTCAGCCCGCGGCGAGTCGCCAGCTGCTGGGCCTCGACGTGCAGCACCGCGAAGCGGGCCAGGACGACGACGTGCCGCCGCAGCCCCGAGAAGCGGCGGTAGTCGGGCGGGCAGAGGTCGAGCAGCCAGCTCGCAGCCGTCACCTCCCAGTCCGGCGCGTCCGGCGGTCGCACCTGCCGCGGCCACCCGGGCGGCGCGACCCCGCGGTGCCCCTCGGGCGGGGTGGGCCGCTGGCGGGGCTGCGGGGCGGGGAACACCCGGACAGTCTATCGAACAGGTGTTCGACGTGAAACGGGTGACGACTCCTCGACTGGCGGTCAACGGGGAAGGACGACCTCGACATGTCGCGGCGATGCTCCCCGCTGTGCCGCGGGCAGGGCGCTCAGCCCGCCAGGAACGACCAGCGCACCTGGCGCTCGTCGTTGTCGACGTTGAGGTCGACCAGGCAGATGCTCTGCCAGGTGCCGAGCGCGAGCCGGCCCCCGAGCACCGGGATCGTGCAGTGGGGCGGCACGAATGCCGGCATCACGTGGGAGCGGCCGTGGCCGGGCGAGCCGTGGCGGTGGCGCCAGCGGTCGTCGGGAGGCAGCTGGTCGCGCAGCGTGGCGAGCAGGTCGTCGTCCGACCCGGCGCCCGTCTCGATCACCGCGATGCCGGCGGTCGCGTGGGGCACGAAGACCTGGAGCAGCCCGTCGCCGCGGCCGTCCACGAACTCGACCGCGTCCTGCGTCAGGTCGAGCACGACCTCGTCCGCGCCGGTGCGGTAGGTGCGGATCTCACTGTCCATCGCGCAGCGCCTCCTCGATCCGCTCCACCTTCGCGGTCAGCTGGCCCTCGTAGCCCGGGCGGATGTCGGCCTTCAGCACCAGGCCGACCCGCGGCGACACGGCGGCGACCGCGTCGACGGCCTGCTTGACCACGGCCATCACCTCGTCCCACTCCCCCTCCACGTTGGTGAACATCGCGTTGGTCTCGTGGGGCAGCCCCGATTCGCGTACGACGCGGACGGCCGTGGCGACCGCGTCGGTGACCGAGCCGGAGGGGTCGCTGGACATGGGTGAGATCGAGAAGGCGACGAGCATGTCTCCACGCTAGGGCACGCCCCGCCTCCCGGGCCGCGGCCACCCCGGCGGGTGGAACGACCCATCCACGCCCGTGCCTACGTTCGAAGGACCAAGGAACGGCCCTCCCACCCGGGGGCCCCAACGAAGGGACACCACGTGCCTGACGTCACCGCAAGCTCCGGCCTGCTGAGCTCCACCAAGGTCCATGTCGAGGACTCGGGCGGGAGCGGTCGGCCCGTCGTCCTCATCCACGGCTGGCCCCTCTCCGGCGAGTCGTGGAGCGAGCAGGTCGGCCCGCTGAGCGCCGCCGGCTACCGCGTCGTCGCCTACGACCGCCGCGGCTTCGGTCGCAGCGACAAGCCGTCCAAGGGCTACGACTACGACACCCTCGCCGACGACCTCGACGGGATCCTCTCCGAGCTCGACCTCACCGACGTCACGCTCGTCGGGTTCTCGATGGGCGGCGGTGAGGTGGCCCGCTACATCGCCCGCCACGGCCAGGAGCGGGTGCACTCGGTCGTGTTCGCGGCCGCCGTCCCGCCCTACCTGATGAAGGGCGACGACAACCCCGACGGGCCGCTGACCGAGGAGGCCGCGACCGAGATGACTAAGGGGCTCGAGGAGGACCGGACCACGTTCTTCGACGGCTTCACCCGCGACTTCTTCTCCGCCAAGGGCGAGCTGAAGGTGACCGAGGAGCAGCGCCAGGAGGCCATCGCGATGTGCCACCAGAGCGACCAGAAGGCGGCGCTGGGCTGCATGGAGGCCTTCGGCACCACCGACTTCCGCGACGACCTCACCCAGGTCACGGTGCCCACGCTCGTCATCCACGGCGACAGCGACGCCACGGTCCCGTTCGAGGGCTCGGGCAAGCGCACCCGCGAGGCGGTCGCCGGCTCGGAGCTCATCGTCGTACCGGACGCGCCGCACGGCTTCAACGTCAGCCACGCCGACGAGTTCAACGCCGCGCTGCTGGACTTCCTGGCCCGCTGAGGCCGGCCCGCCCGAGCAGACCGCCCCCGCCTCAGGCGTCGGTGCCCTGCTCGGGCAGCCCGCCCTGGGGGTCGGGGGTGCCGCCCTGGCAGCTCACCCCGAACTCCGGGGCGGTGTGCCCGTCGCCGTACTCCTCGAGGAAGAGCCCCAGCCGCCGGTCGTCCGCACCGTCGAGCTGCAGCTGCGCGCCCCACACCGTCACCACGACCGGCGAGGGCAGGTCCTCGCGCGGGGACATGATGCCGTTGTCGGGCAGCTGCTCGGCGAGCGCTGCGCGGTCGTCCTCCGACAGGTCGGGGTCGTGGGTGATCCACACGGTGCCGTGCTCGAGGTCGTGGACGGCGTTCTCGTCGCGGACCGGCTCGTCGTAGACGCCGCACGCCAGCCAGATGGGAGCGTGGGCGCCCCCGGCGGGCGGGTTCTGCTCGTAGGTCACGTCGTCGGTGGTGTGGGAGCGGTCGGCGAGGTCCCAGGTCTCCACCAGGGTGAGGTCGAGGGCGCGCTGCTCCCGCTCGTCACCGCGGATCGCCCGGTCGACGAGCGGGGCGACGAGGGCTGCGCCGAGCACGAGCGCGGCCGCGACACTCGCCAGCACCAGGGGCAGGCTGCGCCGGCGGCGCTCCTCAACGGGCGCGGTGCCGACCGCGGGCCCGGGGTCCTGCTGCTCGACCGCCTCGGGCGGACCGGGGTGCTGGACGTCGCTCACGGCGTCAGGCTACCGACGGAGGTCCAACACCACGTCGGTGCGATCCTCGTCGTCGGCGGGGAGCGCGACCCGCAGCCGCGCCAGCCCGTCGCGCGCCTGTGACTTGACCGTGCCGGGTGCGATGCCGAGCTGCGCCGCGATCTCGGCCTCGGAGAGTCCCTCGTAGTAGCGCAGCACGAGCACCGCTCGCTGCCGCGGCGCGAGCGACCGCAGCGCGTCGCGTACGGCGATCAGCTCGGCGCTGTCCGGGTCGTGCGACAGCGCCTCGGGCAGCACGTCGGTCGCGTGCTCGCGCCAGCGTCGGCGCCGCCAGCGCGAGACGTTCTCGTTGACCATCGTCCGCCGGACGTAGGGCTCGGGGTTCTCGGCGATGCGGCGCCACTGCGGGACGATCTTGACCAGCGTCGTCTGGACGAGGTCCTCGGCGTCCTGGGCGTGCCCGGTGAGGAGGTACGCCGTCCGCAGCAGCGCGGCCTGCCGCGCGACGACGAACTCGGCGAAGCCGTCAGGCGTGGCCACGTCGCCGCCTCAGGTCGCGCCAGAGCGAGAGGCAGAAGACCAGGGCGAGGATCCCACCTGCTCCGACGACTCGAGGGTCGGGAGCGAACGGGGCGTCCGGGGCGGGCACGACCTCGGCGGTCCACGCGTCGGCGGCCACCTGCGGCGTGTTACCCGCGAACTCCGTCAGGTCCGTCCGCCCACCGCTCACCACGTCGAGCGCCCACGCCCGGTGGACGCGCTGGGGCCGACCCTCCTCCACCTCGTCCAGCCCGGCCACGACCACCTCGGTCGCGGAACGCCACCCCAGGACCGTCCCCGCGACGGCGTCGTCGACCTGGCGCAGCGCCACGCGGGTGTCGGCGACGGAGCCCACGACGACCGGCTTGGGCGTCGAGTCGTACGTGCTGGCGTCGGGCATCAGCAGGGCCGCCAGGCGGGCCCCGTCGGTGCTGAGTGCCGCGTGGACGGTCCCCGCCTCGCCGGGCGCGCCGGCCGGGAGCTCGAGCCGGAGCGTCCGCGGGTCACGGTCGCCGGTGACCACCTCCACCCGGCCGGAACGGCCCTGCTCGACGAAGCCGCCGGGTGCGTCGCCGACGCCGTTGGCGCTGACGCGGCGGCCGGCCGGGCTGGTGGCGTCCTCGCGCTCGTCGGTACCCAGGTCCCACGTGTGGGTCCGGGTCCGTGCGGTGAGCACACCGTCCTCCCGAGCCTGCGCGGGGCCAGCCGACCACCACAGCACGTCCCCCGCCCAGGCCAGGCCGCCGATCCACAACCCGTGGTCGGACTCGATGGTCCAGACGTCGCGCTCGCCGGTCTCGAGGTCGAGCACGGCGACCCCGTCGGCGAGCATCGCGCTCTCCCCCGCCTGCCCGAGCGCGTCGGCGTCGGCAGTCGTCGCGATCCAGTACGCCACGCGCGAGCCGTCGTGCGACACGGCGACCTCACCGAGCTCGAGCGCGTCGGGCAGGTCGAGGAACCGCGACTCCCCCGTTGTCGCCGAGACGCCCCAGAAGGCGTTGCGGTCCGACCACAGGCCCGACCGCGTGCCGGTGCCGACGGCCGAGAGACGTCCCGGGACGCTCGGGAAGGCGGACTCCCAGCTCCCCGGCTGGCGGACCACGTCGGGCAGGACCATGGGCTGCGCGGAGTCCGCCGGCTCGACGCGCTGCACCCGCGCGAGCAGCAGGGGCGTCGTCGTCGTACCCAGCAGCCCGACCGCTACGACGGCGGCCAGCGCCGCTGCGAGCCTCCCGCGTTGCCGTCGGCGACCGTGGGTCCAGACCGCGTCGGGGTCGATGACGCCGGCCGGCGCGTGCGCGGCCAGGCGCTCGAGCCGGTCGACGACGTCGATGGGTGGTGCGGACATGCGTGAATCCCCCTCGTGTGCGGCACAGCCTCACACGTCCACACGCCACGAGGAGCGCATCCGGTGGGGTGGCTCCGGGGGATTTCTCAGGCGAGCGCCGCGCGTACGGCCCCGGCGCGCTCGTCGTACTCGTCCTGCGGGATGTCGGGCAGCATGTCGGCCCAGACCGGCAGGTTGGAGCCGCGCAGCTCGAGGACCCCGAGCGGGCGGGCCAGCACGTTGACGGACAGGTGGCCGCCGCCATTCTCCCACTTGCTCACCTGGACGTTGCCGACGCCAGGGAGCGCGCGCAGGGCGCGGTAGGTGCGCGCTACCAGCCGACCGAGCTCCTCGTCGGCAGCCTGGTCGAGGTCGTCGAGCCGCTCGTGCTCGCGCGAGACGACGTTGGCGACGAACATCAGGCTGGTGCCACCCGGCCGGATCACCGCGAGTCGGGACCCGGTGTGCAGCACGAGCTCGTCACGCCCGAGGGCCTTGCAGGTGCCGCAGGCGTCGGGCGAGCGGTCCCGTGACGGCTCGGGGACGACCCGCTCCCCCATCGGCTTCGGGGTGAGCCCGTCGCGCTCGAAGGGGAAGACCTCCCAGTCGGCCATGCCGCCCAGCGGCGGGCGGCCGGCCGCGTCCAGGTGGTCCTGGACGCGGCCGCGCCACACCGCTGCCGGATCGGTGGCAGGGTCGGTCATCCGCGCAGCAGGTTGCGCAGGACGTACTGCATGATCCCGCCGTTGCGGTAGTAGTTGGCCTCGCCCGGGGTGTCGATGCGGACGGTGGCCTGGAACTCGCTGGTCTCGCCGTGCGCCTGGTCGGTGCCGGGCGCGGGCTCCACCTTGACCGTGACGGTCTTCGGCGTGGTGCCGTCGTTGAGCTCGGTGATGCCGCTGATCGAGATGATCTCGGCTCCGGTGAGGCCCAGGTCGTCGGCAGTCTTGCCGTCGGGGAACTGCAGCGGGATGACGCCCATGCCGATGAGGTTGGAGCGGTGGATCCGCTCGTAGGACTCGGCGATGACGGCCTTGACGCCCAGCAGCGCGGTGCCCTTGGCGGCCCAGTCGCGCGAGGACCCGGAGCCGTACTCCTTGCCGGCCAGGACGACCAGCGGGGTGCCGGCCTCCTGGTAGCTCTGGCTGGCCTCGTAGACGCTGGTGACCTCGCCGTCCTTGGTGAAGTCCTTGGTCACGCCGCCCTCGGTGCCGGGCGCGATCTGGTTGCGCAGGCGGATGTTGGCGAACGTGCCGCGGATCATGACCTCGTGGTTGCCGCGGCGCGAGCCGTAGGAGTTGAAGTCACGCTGCTCGACACCGTGCTCGGCGAGGTAGTGGCCTGCCGGGCTGTCCTTCTTGATCGCACCGGCCGGGCTGATGTGGTCGGTGGTGACCGAGTCGCCCAGCTTGAGCAGGACGCGGGCGCCGACGATGTCGGTGACCGGCTCCGGCTCGTCGGGCATGCCGTCGAAGTAGGGAGGACGGCGGACGTAGGTCGAGTCCTCGTCCCACTCGAAGGTGTTGCCCTCCGGGGTGGGCAGCGACTGCCAGCGCTCGTCACCCTTGAAGACGTCGGCGTAGGAGTCGCCGAACATGTCGGAGGTGATCGCCTGGGCGATCGTCTCCTCGATCTCCTGCGGGCTCGGCCAGATGTCCTCGAGGAAGACGTCGTTGCCGTCGGCGTCCTGGCCCAGCGGGTCACCGAACAGGTCGACGTCCATCGACCCGGCCAGCGCGTAGGCAACGACGAGCGGCGGCGACGCGAGGTAGTTCATCTTCACGTCCGGGTTGATCCGGCCCTCGAAGTTGCGGTTTCCGGACAGCACCGAGACGACCGCGAGGTCGGCCTCGTTGACGGCCGCCGACACCTCGGGGATGAGCGGGCCGGAGTTGCCGATGCAGGTCGTGCAGCCGTATCCGACGAGGTTGAATCCCAGCTTGTCGAGGTAGGGCGTGAGGCCCGAGCGGTCGTAGTAGTCGGAGACGACCTTGGAGCCGGGCGCGAGCGAGGTCTTGACCCACGGCTTGCGGGTCAGGCCCTTCTCGACGGCCTTCTTGGCCAGCAGCGCGGCACCGATCATCACGCTCGGGTTGGAGGTGTTGGTGCACGACGTGATCGCGGCGATCACCACGGCGCCGTGGTCGATCTCGACCTCCTGGCCGTCGAGCGAGACCTTCGTCCGCTTCGTGGGCCGACCGGCGTCCTTCGGGGCGTCGGCGTGCACGGGCTTGCCGTTGCCGCCCTCGTGGCTCGGCGAGTCGGAGGCCGGGAAGGACTCCTCGACCGCCTCGTCGTACCCCGTGGCCTCGGCGGCGTCGTCCGGGTCGGAGTCGCCCTCGTCGACGTAGTCCGCGAGCGCGGCGCGGAACGAGTCCTTGGCCGCACTGACCTCGACGCGGTCCTGCGGACGCTTCGGGCCGGCCAGCGACGGCACCACGGTGGAGACGTCGAGCTCGAGGCGCTCGCTGTAGCGCGGCTCGGCGCTCGGGTCGTGCCACAGCCCCTGCTCCTTGGCGTACGCCTCGACGAGGGCAAGCTGCTCGTCGGTGCGGCCGGTCAGGCGCAGGTAGTCGATCGTCTGGTCGTCGATCGGGAAGACCGCGATCGTCGAGCCGAACTCCGGGCTCATGTTGCCGATGGTGGCGCGGTTGGCCAGGGGCAGCGCGGAGACGCCCTCGCCGTAGAACTCGACGAACTTGCCGACCACGCCGTGCTCGCGGAGCATCTCGGTGATGGTCAGCACGAGGTCGGTGGCCGTCGAACCCGCGGGCAGCTCGCCCGACAGCTTGAAGCCCACGACGCGCGGGATCAGCATGGAGACCGGCTGGCCGAGCATCGCGGCCTCGGCCTCGATGCCGCCCACGCCCCAGCCCACCACGCCGATGCCGTTGACCATCGTGGTGTGGGAGTCGGTGCCGACGCAGGTGTCGGGGTAGGCCACGCCGTCGCGGACCATGACCACGCGCGCGAGGTGCTCGATGTTGACCTGGTGGACGATGCCGGTGCCCGGGGGGACGACCTTGAAGTCGTCGAAGGCGCCCTGGCCCCAACGGAGGAACTGGTAACGCTCGCGGTTGCGCTCGTACTCGATCTCGACGTTGCGCTCGAAGGCGTCGGCCGAGCCGAAGACGTCGGCGATCACCGAGTGGTCGATGACCATCTCGGCGGGCGCGAGCGGGTTGATCTTGGTGGCGTCGCCGCCGAGCTCCGCCATCGCCTCGCGCATGGTGGCGAGGTCGACGACGCAGGGCACGCCGGTGAAGTCCTGCATGATCACGCGGGCAGGCGTGAACTGGATCTCCTGGTCGGGCGCGGCGCTGGCGTCCCAGCCGGCGATCGCCTTGATGTGGTCGGCGGTGATGTCCGCGCCGTCCTCGGTGCGGAGCAGGTTCTCCAGCAGCACCTTCAGCGAGAAGGGCAGGCTCTGGACGTCGAGCCCCTCACCCTCGACCGCGTCGAGTCGGTAGATCTCGTAGGACTGTCCGTCCACGTCCAAGGTGCCCTTGGCACCGAAGCTGTCCTGACTGGCCATCAGCCACATCTCCTCGGGAGTTCGCGGGTTCGCATCCATCTTGCCGTCGCACCCTGAGGCGCGGGAAGCAGGGGGACCCCTAGTTCTGACATCGCAGTATCTTGATGTCAAGATATCACACACGCGCGGCTCGCTCGGCTAGCCTCCCCGCGTGCCGACCCTCCTCCACCTCAACGGACCGTCCGGCGTCGGCAAGTCCACGCTCGCCCGTGCGTACGCCGCCTCGCACCCGGGCACCCTCGTGTGCGACATCGACGAGCTGCGGTCGTGGGTCTCGGGCTGGGAGGACGACTTCGTCGGCACCGGCGAGGCCGTCCGGGCCTCCGCCCTCGCCCTCGCCCTGCTGACCGCCTACCTCGCCACCGGACGCGACGTGGTGCTCCCCCAGCTCATCGTCACGCCCTCCCAGGTCAACCGGTTCGAGGCGGCTGCGGCGGCGGCAGGGGCGTCGTACGTCGGCGTGGTGCTGACCGTCGAGCCCGAGGTCCTCCTCCCGCGCCTGCACGCCCGCGCCACTACTCCCGTGAACACCGTCGTCTCGCGCATCATCGAGGAGCGGGGCGGCGACGAGCTCGTGCTCGAGGGTCGGCGGCAGCTGCTCGACCTCGCCCCGGCCCACGGGTGGTCAGTGGTGGACGCGACCGACCACGCCTCCGCGCTGGCGACACTGTCCGACGTGATCTCGCGCCACTGACCCTCAGTCGATGCCGGCCATCTGGTCGAGGCGTTGCAGCAGGTCGTGCGCGGCCAGCTCCACGGCCTTGTGCCGCCACTCGGCCGCGCGGTAGACGCAGGCAATCAGCGCCGACCGGTGGACGCGCCGCAGGTCGCCGTAGACGAAGGCGTAGCGCGCCTTGGTCCCGTCGTTGGCGCCCACGGTCAGCCCGAGGTGCCACGCCGCGAAGTCCTCGAACGAGTGCCGCTCGAGGTAGGCATTCTCGGCCTCGGCGTCAGGCTGGACGGAGCCCCAGTCGCCGTCGAGGACGTACTGCCGGCCATCGATGAGCCTGCGCGCGTGGGCGACCGCCGCCGGGTTCACGTCGTACGTGGCCATGGCGCCACCCTGCCACGGTCAGAAGCCCAGCAGCTTGCCGAAGGCCGAGAAGAAGGCGTCGAACGCCTTGGCGATCGGGTTCCTCGGACCGTCGGTGCTCGCCTTCTGCCAGAAGAGCGGGTGCGAGCCACTGAACTCATCGTCGACCAGTGGGGTCCGGCCCCACAGGTACGGCCAGAACACCTCGGTCCGGTTGACACCCACCTGCAGGCGGGAGTCGAACCCCATCACGAGGTGTTGCTCCATTCGGGTGGTCCCGCTGCGCGGGTTCGTGGCCACCGCGTCTGCAGCTCCGGTGAGCCGATCACACCGACGACGTGCCGCGGCCGCATGACCAGACCCGGGTGGTCCCGGAAGTCGATGCGCATGAGGTACGAGTCCGGGTCGTCCGGGGTGGCCAGCGTCGCCGTGGTGACGCGTTCATCGCCCGTGACCCGGCTCAGGCCGTAGAGCCCGGCCGCGTAGCTGATGAACGGCGACGACCAGTCGTACAGGAGGTGACCGCGGATCGGACCCTGCACCGGCCGGACGTGCTCCGACCGCGCCGACAGCACCTCGTCGGGGCCCAGCTCGATCGTCAGGGTGCGCTCGGCGGGAGAGGTGCGAAGGTCGCTCTGCGGGGTCTCCGAGCCGTCCGCGAGGTGGATCGGCCGGTGGGCCCGGTGGACCATCGGCATGAGGACGAAGTAGCTGACGGCCCGCAGCGCCGGGGGCATGACGAGCACGAGCAGGGAGATGGCGGCCAGCCACCTCCACGACCGGGCCCACTGGTCGACGACCCATCCCACGCCCGATCCCT
This sequence comes from uncultured Nocardioides sp., assembly GCF_947488025.1. Classification (GTDB taxonomy): domain Bacteria; phylum Actinomycetota; class Actinomycetes; order Propionibacteriales; family Nocardioidaceae; genus Nocardioides. The sequence goes on from NZ_CANKYS010000006.1 coordinate 239,644, forward strand.
GGGCCTCCTCCAGGCTGCGCTCCTCGGCCTCCTTCTGCTCACGCTCCGCCTGCTTGCTGTCGATCTCCCTCTCGGTGGACGAGAAGGCGCCGCTCACGCCGAGCTGCTCGAGCTTCTGCTCGTTCGTCAACGCTGGGTCGCGGAGGACCAGGGCATCGGCCTCGGCCTCGCGCAGATTCCGTTCGACGGTGGCCTGCGCCTGCTCGGCCTTCTCCAGCAGCTTCGTCGCGTCCTCACACGGGTTCGGCCCGATCGGAAGCCTCTCGGGCAGGCTCTCCCAGAAGCCGCACACGTTGTCCCGCTGCTCGCGGTTGTCCTCGACGGCGGACTCCAGCTCCGATGCTGTCGATCCAGCCCGTCGATCTCCGCGCCGATCGTGCCCTCGAGCGACGTGACGGCCTCGCCCTGGGCCTGCTCGGCCTCGGTGTGGTGCTGCTCGAGATCGCTGTCGAGCGCTGCGCGTTCGGCGCGGACCTGCTGCAGCCGCTCGCGGTCCGTGACGGCGTCCTTGAGGGTCGGGACCGCGACCTGGACGAGCAGGAAGCCGAGGAACATCGACAGGACGACCGCGAGGAGCAGACCCACCTTCCTCAGGGCGAAGCCGAGGACAGCCGAGACCAGACGCACCGCGCGATCCTAGTTCGACGTCACGGGAGGCCGGGACCGGTTCTCCTCAGCAGCGCCACGCACTCGACGTGGTGGGTCATCGGGAAGACGCCGATGCTGCTGAGCGTGAGCGCGATCCTTTGCCGACAACTGCGTTCATCAGGGCAAACCGGCCTCTGACCTGCAGCGACGGCGTCCTCGGGGACTGCGGGCATCGGCCAGGCTCAGGAGGGTCAGCGCGGGATCGATCACTCCCCCGACACCAGGATGGCCACGACGAGCGCTGTGCGCGCCAATCCCAGCAGCGGTCCGAAGGGCAGCGCGAAGCCGATCCAGAAGACGAGCTCGATCGGCAGCAGGGCCACAGCCAGCCACAGGGCGATCGTGGCGTCGCTCCACAGCAGGACACCTACCACGACCTCGGCTGCGCACACTGCCACGAACCCGACAAGCAGCGCGGTGCTGGTCGGGATTCCCCAGCGCTCGAAGGGCCCTTCGCTATAGGTGAGGAAGCCGAGGAACGTCCACACCTCGCCGTTTCGCGCGTAGTACCACGCGCCGAACGCACCCGGGAGGCCGAAACCCAACCCGAGCACGAGGGAACAGACGGCGGCCGCCCTGGTCACATCCTGCCCCGGTCACACGAGCTGCCGGCCGCGGACCGGCGTGATGTACCTGCGGTACTTGCGTTTCCCGATCAGGTGCCAGAGCACCTTCACCGGTGGCGGCAGCGTGCCGAACATCATCGCCACCTCTTCGGACGTCGCCACCTCGACCAACTGCCCGAGGGCGATCCACCGCTGGGCCGGCGTGAACTTCTCGAAGCCACGCTCCCCGACCTCCTGCCACTCGGCCTCGGTCAGGTGCCGGTCGATCAGCGGCACGACAAGCTGCTCCTCCTCGTCGAGATGCCCTTGAAGGACGAGGAGGAACTCGCCGAGGCGGTCGGCCAGGACCGCGGCCGTCGCCGGCGTCGGATCCGAACGCCACACCGACATCGCGGCGCGCACCTCGGCGACCGACACGTCGATCTGCTGGTGCTGCTCCTCCATCCGCGCCACCAGCGGTGCGTCGAGCCCCGCGCGGTCGAGCAGTTTCGGCCAGATCAGATCGTCCTCAGTGGTGTGGTGCCCGTGCAGCTCCTCAAGCAGGAACCCGAGGTGGTCGGCGACGGCGCCCACGCGCGGCGCATCGGCTGCCGGCACCTCCTGCACCAGCATCCGCGCCTCGGCGAACTGACGCCGGAGGATCCGGTGGATGAGCGGCATCTCGCGCGCCGCGGCTCCGCCTGTGCCCGGGCCGCCACCAGTGCGCCGCTCCACGGCCTCTCGCAGATAAGTCATGTTGGCCCTCTCCTGACGGCGCGCCATCACCACGAACGCAGGGAACACCGGCCGGAACCAACCGCGCGGGCGTGCGTCGAACCGGACACGGAGCAGCGACCCACCGTCGACCGGCTCCACTGTGCCGGTGAAGGTCACCGCGATCGGCCCGCCATTGTCGTGGACCCAGCGAAGGGGCCGATCGAACTCGAGGCACTCGACCTCGATCGCCGACGGCGCTCCCTTCCAGCGAGCCAGGAACCTCGTGCCGACGCCCACCGGGCCGTCGGTGAGCTTCTCCATCGACTTCGCCGTGGGGTTCCACTCCAGCTCGTTGCGCAGGTCGACGCAGTAGTCGAAGAGTTCCTCCGGAGGGCAGGCGGCCACCGCCTGATTCGTGATGACGACCATGTTTCATCCTCCCCTCAAGGCCGTGCCGCCGACCGGGTGCCACTACGGCCGGCACGACCAACACTGCCCGGGCCGATGTTAGGGATGGGGGCGTTCACGCGGTGGCCTCGATCGGGATCGGTTCGGCACCCCGTGACCAAGCGCTCCGGTACGGGATTGAACAGCCGAGAGCCAGCACGGGGAACAACGAGGCTGCCAGCACCGCCGCCCAGGCACCCCGAGGATCTGTGAGCGACAACGGAGGGTCGGTCCCGGCAACCGTTGCGGCGAGTGCCGCCGTGACACCCACGCCTACGGCACCGCACACGGCACGGGGCCATCGCCGACCACGTCCGGACAACGCGTATCCGCCGACAATTCCCATCAGCCCGACCGCGATCGCCCCACTGCCCATCCCAGTTGTCACCAGTGTGGTGACGGCGCCGGGTATCAGCATGGGCGCGACGGCGAAGGTCAGCGGAGCCAGAGCCAGCAGCCGCCACTTGCGCGGCGGACCGACGCGCCGCAGGTGCTCGGCCCATCCCAGCAGCCCGCCGGTGACCGCCCCCGGAAGAAGGAGTGCGCCGAACGTCCCGCTCCAGGTGAAGGTCGACTCGACCCCCACGAGCTCGACCATGTACCCACGGAGTGCGGCCGACCAGGCGAGTCCGCAGACCGCGCCCCCAGTGACCCACATCCATGGCGACGAGGCGGCGTCTGCATTGAATGTGGCGGAAACCGTGACAGGTGCCTCCGCGCCGCCGATAGCGGGGCTGCTCATTGCTGGTCGGCCTGCCACAGCGCGTAGCCCAGGGCCGCGAAGAGCAGCATCCAGACCGTGATCGCTAGCCGCGCGAGAACGAACGGACCCAGCAATGCAGGCATCATCGGCACGAACACGAAGATGCCGGCCACCAGCACCACGAGCCCTCGCCAACCTGACCACCGTCCCCCGCGGCGGACCGCGATGCCGGCCAGAATCAGGCCCCCACCAACCGCCACGCTGGAAACGCCGTAGAGCGCGTCGAGAAGGCCGGTGCCGTCGCCTGGATAGGTCGAGTTGCGTGCCGTGATCGCGATCAGCTCGGTGACCGCGAGCAGCGCCATGCCCCAGCCGGCGAGGCCGATGCCCCAGCGGGCGCTGCGGCCCTGGGCCATGACCGCTGCGCGGGCCAGCGCCGCGATACCGGCCAGCAGACCAACATGCTGGACGAAGAACCAGATCTGAATGACGGTGAACCCGCCCGCGGTGAGCGGATAGCTGAACATGTCCTCGGGCACCTGCGCCGGATAGACCGCCAAGAAGATGCCACTGACGGCTCCGAGGATGCCCGCCGCCAGACAGACCGCACCGGCGTGCCTCACCCAGACGGGAACAGCGGTGGCAAGCGACGTGCCCGCCTCGACGTGCGTCATCCTGATCGCTCCTCTGGCCCGTCGAAGGCAACACTCCGAGCAGGGTGTGCTAGAAACTATTCAGGTAACCTGAATACTCTTCGGATTCGGAGTTGTCAATGGCGAACGACCTGAACACCGTCTCGATGCTGGGCCAGGCCTACAGCCTGTTGGGCTTCCAGATCGTCGACGGCGTCGTCGGGGCCGGCTATCCGCAGAAACCCAAGCACTCCGCCGTCTTCGCCCAAATATCTCCCGACGGCTCCCGGCTCACCGAGCTCGCACGCAAGGCCAACATGACCCCGCAGTCCATGGCCGAACTCGTCGACGAGCTCGTCGACATGGGGTACGTCGTGCGTCGTCCCGACCCCAACGATGGCAGGGCCAAGCTCATCGTGCTCACCAAGCGGGGAAGAGGCGCCGTAGCCGCCGGTCGCCAGACGATCGAAGGCCTCGAAGAGCAGGTAACCCAGATCCTGGGCGAGCGCGGACACCGCGAACTCCGACGACTGCTGTCAACACTGCTGGACGCTACGAATACCTGAGGCGGCCGTTCACCAGGATCGATGACGGCGACATCGAGATGACCCGGGGATCGTGGTGGTCCCGGGTCTGATCAGGGCCGCGTTGGAACGTGGCCTGGCAGCTGAGCTGGGCGATCACCTCGGCCATGAGAAGGGCTCGCCGGGTGGTGGCGAGCCCGCTCGGTTGTCCAGCGTTCGCGATACCGACAGCGACTTGACCTTCCCCTGTGCTGGAAGGTTCACGATGGACCAGTGAACACCACCGCGTCGAACCAGGAGGCTCCCACCGTGTCCGCTGCATCGGTTCCCAACGATCCGACCTACGAGGTGGACCTGGCGGTCATCGGTTCCGGTGGAGCCGCGATGGCCGCCGCGATCGAGGCCCGCCGGCGCGGCGCGAGCGCCGTGCTGGTGGAGCGCAGCACCCTGGGCGGGACGTGCGTGAACCGGGGCTGTGTGCCGTCCAAGGCGCTGCTGGCCGCCGCGGGTGCCCGGCACGCGGCGCTGGCGAACCCGTTCCGCGGGGTGCCGACCAGCGCCGGCGAGGTGGACCTGGCCGCGGTGGTGGAGCAGAAGGATGAGCTGGTCGGCTGGCTGCGGCAGGCCAAGTACGTCGACGTCGCCACCGCCTGGGGCTTCGAGATCCTGTCCGGGACCGCCCGGTTCCGCGACGGAGAGGTCCTGGAGGTCGACGGCCGACCGCTGCGCGCACGCGGCTACGTGGTCGCGACCGGCGCCCAGCCGCATGTCGGGGGCATCGTCGGGCTCGAGCAGGTGGACTACCTGACCTCGACCACCGCGATGGAGCTGCGCGCCCTGCCCGCCTCGCTGGTGGTCATCGGCGGGGGGTACGTCGGGATGGAGCAGGCGCAGCTCTTCGCACACCTGGGCTCCCGGGTCACGGTAGTCGGCCGGCTCGCGCCGCACACAGAGCCCGAGCTCGCGGACGTGATGCGGCGGGTGTTCGCCGAGGACGGCATCACCGTGGTCGACGAGCGTGCGGTCGCTGCCACCGCCAGCGACGTCGGCGTAGTGGTGACCACCGCGTCCGGGATCCGGGTCGAAGGGGCGCGGGTGCTGGTCGCGACCGGACGACGACCGGACACCACGGCGCTGAACCTGTCGGCGGCCGGCGTGGAGACCGACGACCGCGGGTTCGTCGTGATAGACGAGCACCAGCGCACCAGCAACCCCCGCGTGTTCGCGGCCGGCGACGTCGCCGGCACGCCGCAGTACGTCTACGTCGCCGCCGCGTCCGGGCATGTCGCCGCCGCGAACGCACTGGACCCGGACGCGAAACGGTCCGTGGACTACACCGGGATGCCGGCGGTGATGTTCACCCGGCCCCAGGTGGCCTCGGCCGGCCTGAGCGAGCAGGAAGCGCTCGCGGCCGGTTATTCCTGCGACTGCCGAGTCCTGGAGCTCGCCGACGTGCCCCGGGCCCTGGTGAACCACGACACCCGCGGTGCGGTGAAGCTGGTCGCCGACGCCGACACCGGCCGGGTGCTCGGCGTGCACGCGGCCGCCGACGGAGCCGGCGAGGTGATGCTGGCGGCCACCTACGCGATCAAGGCCGGCATGACCGTGAACGACCTCGCAGACACGTGGGCGCCGTACCTGACGATGGCCGAGAGCCTGCGGCTGGTCGCCGGCCTGTTCCGCAACGAGCTGCCGACCTCCTGCTGCGCCTGACCAAGAGAGCCCACGATGACGAGCAACGACGATCACGACACCACGGTCCCCGACGACGACCGGGATCCGATTGCTGGTCTGCTCGACCGGCTCGGTGGCGACGCCACCCTGGTCCGGCGCACCGCATTCACCCGGCTCCGGGCCACGGCCGCACCCGTGGACGTGGCCACCCTCGCCGCCGAATGCGACCTGACCCTGCACGAGGTCGAGACCGCACTCTCCGACCTGGTCAGCGCCGGCGCCATCACCCGCAGCCCGGCCGGAGCGGTGGTCGCGGTTGGCGGGCTGAGCGTGGTCCCCGCCAGGCACCACTTGAGGCTGGACGGACAGCAGTACTGGACGTGGTGCGCCTTCGACGGCATCGGCATCCCCGCCGCCCTCGAGGTCGACGCCGTGGTCGAGACCAGATGCCCGACCTGCGGGCGCGCCCTGGTGGTCCCACGTCGAGGCCGGTCGCCCACCCGCGGACAGCCCGGTCGTCGGATGGCTGCCCGGCGGACCCTGCGGGAACGTGCAGGCCGACTTCTGCCCGAGGCGAACCTGTTCTGCGACGCGACCCACCTTGCCGCCTGGGGTTCGACCGGCGACCACGAAGGCGCCCCCGCGAGCCTGGTCGAGCTCACCGACACCGGGAAGGCGACGTGGGCCGACATCACCTGACCAACCGGCACATCCGCAGCCACCCGCACCGCGCCAATGGCTCAGGTGCGCGTGCCATCCTGAACCGGTGAGCGCGGTCAGGTGTGGCGCAACGGGGACGATGACGAGCACACGATGGCCGACAAACCCGTCGGTGCCCTCACGGTGGCGGCAGTCACCTTTGCCAACGGTGGCGACAACATCGGGGTCTACGTGCCGGTGTTTATCGCGGTTGGCACCGGCGCCCTCGTGGCCTATTTCGGCTCATGTGACGCATCCGTGGGTGCCCTGCGCGTCTGAAACGTGAGCACGCCGTTCCCTGTCTAGGTTTCTGAGCT
>NZ_CANKYS010000007.1 GCF_947488025.1 uncultured Nocardioides sp.
CCGATTTTCCCAGCACGTAAGGGCATTCTCACTTCACGACGCGCTCACAACCCCAAGCCCATCGGTGGATCGAGGCTTAGGTGCACCTTTGCGTGGGTCAGGCCGACCGCCTCCCCGATGCGGACGCCGGTGTAGTACATGAGCACGAGCATCCAGTAGAGGTGCGGGGCGGCTCGCGGTCGACGCGCGGCGACTCGGGCCATCTCAAGGAGCTCCGCCCATTCTGCCTCGGTGAGGACCCTCTCGATGCGGGCGCCTCGTGGGCGCTTTGGGGGTGCCTTGGTACCGAACAGTGGGCTCATGCCGTCATGGCGATATCCGCGGTCCGCGGCAAAGTTCAGGATGGCGCCGAGCACGTGTCGTGCTTGCTTGCCCACCAGAGGGATCAGGTTCCCGTCCTCGTCGAGGACGTATTGGCCATGCCGGTCGCGCCTGAACAGCTCCTCATACAGGAGTGTTTGAACCTGGGCGCGGGTCAACTCATTGACGTCAAAGTGTGCAAGCAGCGGTGCCAACGTGCCGCGCCAGCAGTCGCTGTATTGCTTCAGGGTGCTGTGTGTCTTTTGACCGTTCCTGACCTGCAGGGCTACGAAGTCCAGCCATCGGGCGGCCACGATCTCCATCGAGGTCTCGACTCGACCCCGAGTGGACTCTAGGTCGCTCCTGATCTCAGTCCAGCGCCGTGCTGCATCGTCCAGGCACGCCTGCTGGGTTCGGCCACTGGCGGTGAACTCTCGTCGCACTCCGTCGAAGTCTCGGTAGCGGACTCGGCAGTGCCAGGTCGCGCCGGATTTCTTCGGCCGGAAGGCCCCACGCTCGCCGACGGGGATCGCCGGGCGTCCTCGTTTGCCGACACTCATGCGTCCGCGTCCCGACGCATTGCCGCCGCCTCGACGCGCTGGAGCAGATAGGCGTTGACGTCGCGCAAGAGATACATCACCCGTCCGCCGATGCGTACGAAGGGTAAAGCGTGGCCTGTTGCTCGACCGGTGCGCCAGTCGGCCAGAGTTCGAGTGCTCACGCGCAGCATCTCGGCGACCTCGTCGGGTGTACACAACCTGCCCGTGATGAGCAGTTCGTCGAGGGGGGTCACACGCGGGTCCGCGTCTCCTTGTGCCGAGCGGGAGGTCGTCTGGGTCTTGCGGCGGTTGGTCATGCATCGCGTGTGTGCGGAGGAGGCAGTCCCGTGCACCCTCACGACTTGCGACGCAACACTTTGGTCGCCGAACCAGACGCGTGCGGCGGGTGCAAGTACTGCAGAGGACACCGAGTTACTGTGACAGACTATTCGTCCTAGATGAATAGTCTCTGGATGTATGGACACGAGATGGATGAAGTGTCCGCATGCCTCACGCCGCCGGCAAACCGCCGCTGTCTGCCGCTACTGGGAAGTTTGGCGACAGGATTCGCGAACGACGCTATGAGCTCGATCTGAGCCAGGAGGATCTCGCCGAGCGCACTGCACTCCACTGGTCCTACATTGGGCAGGTCGAGCGGGGACAGAACAACCTGACGCTGCACAACATTCTGCGGCTGGCCCATGTCCTCGAGGTCGACCCTGGCGAGCTGATACGAGGCCTAGAGGCTCCCCAATACGAAGTTCCGCCCCCGGGAAGCGTCGCCGAAGCCCGTCGAGCGAAACGTCGTCGGCTACGAGAGAAGAGACTCCAGGCGGAGGACGGGCAGACGCCATAACTACTTCAGCGTTGCCTCAGGCAGCAGGCTCGTATCGTTCCCGACCGAGTCACGATGTGGGGCCGTCGCGCGCTGGCGCGCGGCCACGGCCCGCCGGCAACTCGTCCATGCCTGGGTGTGAGAGAAGCCCCGGCGGTCTCGGGTCCACCGGGGCTTCTGTCGCTAAGAGTAACGGACCGGACCGTAGCTCGCCGGTAATCGGCACAACCCACCCGAGGGTCGATGTCTCAAGGCGACGGATCGGCCTGCACTGACGCCCAGTCGAACGAGCGAACCCACGAGATGCAGGCACCGCACATCGAGATGAAGGCCGTGACTTCGAGATCGGTCAAGGGGCGCGCGCCGGGGTGCGCATGCACGTTCCGCAGCCGCGCCAACCCGCGCATCATCTCGACGTAGCCTTCGTACTCGTTTCGCTGCGAGGCGGATGAGGTCGAGCGTTGGAGCTTCCGGTAGGCCTGATTGACCAGGTCGACGCCATCGAGGGACAGGTCGGCGGCTTCGCTCAGTTCTGACGACAGCGTCTTCCATGCCTGGACGAACGCATCCTCGCGATGGCCGCTGAGCATCCGCGTGCCGACGTCGTCGGTCATGGAGTCCGGGAGGGCCGAGAACCACGACGGTAGATGGTCCGCGGCCACGGTTGGGATGGCGGCCGCCAGGCGCAGTTCGGCCGGCACGGGCCCGGCTCCTGCGTTGATTCTGCGCTCTTCAGCGGCGACGAACTGCGGTATGTCGGTCGCGTCGCGGTACGCCCGCACGCCACCACGGTTGACGGTGGCTGCCCATGTGCCGCCCGGCTCCCACGTCATCCCAGTCCACAAATGCCCGTTGACGGACCACTGCTTCCCGATCCTCGTGATCAGCTCACGACGTCCCGAAGCGGGGAGCGTGACCCGGCGAGATATGAGGGCGCTCTCGAGCACCGGTGCCTGAGGTGGACGGGTGCCGCCGGCAGTTTCAAGGGCGAGCTTCACCGAGGCGCAGAACGCCCGGAAGTCGGTGTGCGCCAGACTGTTCTGCTCTGCGGCCAAGGCCATCCCGCGAATGGTCAGTGACAGCCCTCGGCGGGCGAGGGCGCCGCCCCGTGTTCGAGACCGTTGATGACTGCCGGGGGCATCGAACGCAGGACCTGTACGGCATCTGGGTGACCAAGTCCATCGAACTCATAGTCCACGAACTCCAAGGTGGGCCAGTCGTTGGCGCGCTCGAAGAGCCGGTAGATAACCAGGACGAGTTGCAGCTGTACGTCACTCACGGAAGGAAGTGGCACGAGTTCATTCTCCCTGACGGGCTGAGCGGCATCCCGGTTGCGTCCCCGCTGCGCGCCGTGGTCCGGGATGCCATACGGGCCCGACACCGCACCCGACGAAGCGTCGGCCATCCGTGCTTCTCGCATCGAGTATGGCGCCCGGTGCGCTCGGGTGCGGCGAGCGAAACTGGGACCGCCCCGTAGCGTTGCGCGGCACGAGGTCGCGGGCCGCCGCCGGGGCTGGGAGTCCGAGCCGGCTAGCGGAGCGAGACCTGCTTCAAGCCCCCGCATTCGCTGAGGCACTTGTTGCAATGGAGCGTCATTCCCGGCCGGAAGTCGGCACCGAGCTCGCGCTCGAGCTCCTTCATGTCGATGCTCTGACGGTAGATACGGGCGTCGGGCTGAGCTGGGCGAGCGACGATGCTGACCTCGTCGACGCTCAACTGCGTGACGATCGCGACGGGGGTCGCCTCGTACAACAGGTGCGACTTGTGCTTTTTGCAGTCACTCTCGACGCAGATGCGGCAGTAGTCGCGGACCGCGGAACCTCCCGGCACCAGGTAGGTGTGCGTCGGGTCGTGCTCGCACGCGCTGATGTCCTCACCGCAGAGCGAGCACAGCCGAGTAGCCGTGCCGCCAACGCTCAGCCCCACCCGGACGTGGCCCAGTGACACGGGACAGGTCTCGTAGTAGGTGTTGTCCTCGTATTCGATCTTGCAGCCGAAGGCATGCCGCTTGCGCTTGCCAGCGGCATCAAGACGCTCGTGGACTTCATGCTCGCGGTCGGTGTCCTCGGCCCAGTCAAGGGCTGAGCGATAGCGACCCAGCGCCCGTACCGCGATGGCCTCAGCGTCCGCATTCACGGAAGGGACCTCTGGGGGATGTTGGGCCAGCATTCGTTGCGCCAGCGCTGCAAGCTCGTCGGCCTCGTCTAGGCGCTCGTCGATCAATGCGTCCACTCGGGCGGAGGGGATCTTGCTCGTCCAACTCGGTGGCGGGCCCTCGTCTGCGGGGACGAGATTGGACGCGGCGGTCGCGCGGGGGAGTAGAGCACGGGCCTTGAGCTCCTCAATTGTCTGGACGACCTGGGCCCGCTCGCCAGACACGACCCACTGTGTCGCCGCTGGGTTCGTGGCGTCGGTGACGGTGATGCTTACCCCGCCCGCATCGGTGCGCCAGATGCGCGTCACGAGCGCTTTCAGGCCGTCGTAGGCAGCGCTTCCGACGATGCCGAGCGCAAGGGATCCCACCGCTGCGAGGACGGCACTGTTCTCCGAGACGAAGACCCGGTCGCCAACGGCGTCGAGATAGGTCGCACGCACACCCTCTGCCTGCAGCCGTTTGGCAAGGAAGAGCGTGTCCTCCGCGTAGACTGCCTTGCCCGTCCGCTCATCGTTCCGAAGCGGCAGGATGACGATCGCCGCGTTCTCAGTCAGCGCTCGCGCGCGGATGCGCGCAGCCTGACCGACATCGACTTCTGCCACAGAACGGGTCATGAAGTGATTGTGCCTGCGGGCACCGACACCTGAGTCCCTGTAGCCAATCGGGGTCGAGGCGGGAACGACGGCGGAAATGAAGCGCCGCGCTCCGAGCCGACGGCGCCTTCGGACAAGTTGCCCAACCGGCCCCAATGCCGAGGTCGGCGCTCCTCGGACCATCTGATTGTGGGTTGGGGTCGCATGCGAGTTGCGTATGACTGTATGACATGTCTACGATGTACGTCATACACCTTTACGCGAAAAGGAGGTGCGGGGTGGCTGTGCTCAACATCCGGGTCGAGGACCACGTTCGCGACCAGTTGCGAGCGAAGGCCGAGGAGGCAGGCGTCAGCCTCAGCGAATTCGTGCGCGACCTCCTCTTGGGTGCAGTCGTGCCTGTGTACGAACGCGAGATGAAGCACGGCGACGAGCCGGCGCCCGAGAGCATGCGCATCGTGGACCGACAGGTGCTCTCCCTCCTGCATCGCATCCTGGGTCGCGTGCTGCCCGAGGATGGCAGGGAGGTCGACGGAGACCTCGAGTACCAGCTCATGCGGGCGAGGATCCTCGAGGAGGGGTTCACAGGTGAGTACTGGTACGAGACCTCCGGATTCCGCACCGAGCTGTCCAGCAGGGACTGCGCGCGGACCGTGGACATTCTGCAGATGTTCCGAATCCTCACCTACAGCATCGACGACCTTGCGAAGCAAGGGACGCCCGTCGGTGAAGACCTCGCTCGCGATCTCGGTTTCCGAGGCTTCGACCACAACAACGCGCTTGAGTCCCACATGGCCAGCTACGTCGAGTTCCTGATGTCCGACGGCCGCTGGCAGGAGCTGCAGCCGCAGGTGCAGCGTCACGACGACGGGAACTCCCACTGGCCGATGCTCGACACCTACCTGCGGATGCTCGCCGAGTTCCGAAAGATCATGGACGCCCGCGAGCGCGGCTACAGCCGCAACGACTTCCTCCTCACGCTGGAGGAGTTGCAGCGCGTCGCCGCAGCCCGAGTGCACCCCTCCCGTCGCAGCGAGGGCGGGGGCTGACAATGACACCGCAAACAAGTTGGTCCACCGGGTGCCGCAATGGGCGATCGAGCGTTGCATCCGGATGCTTCACCCAATCAGAGCCGACAGTGTGTGCGGTCCCTTCGCGTCGTGATACGTTTTCGTCATCACGACCGGTTCCGCCTACCTCGGTAGGTCCAGGGCCGGTCTTCTCTTTCTCGTCCACCTTGGCGCACTTCCCGCTGGTCGAGAGGACGGCTGCAGTCGTCCCCGGAGGTGATCGGCGTGCACGATGAGGTGAAGGCCCACCAGACCTACGCCCAGCAGGTTCAGCTGCTGTCGGCCCGGGGGATGGATGTGGGCGATCCTGACACTGCTGCGCAGACCCTGGAGCGGGTCAACTACTACCGACTCAGCGGCTACTGGTACCCGTTTCGTCAACTGGTCTCGGGCAAGCGAGTCGACGACTTCTTTCCCGGGACCCGGCTGGCGGATGTGGTTGCCCTCTACGAGTTCGATGCGCGACTTCGAGCCGCGACCTTCTCGGTGCTGTCTCCTATCGAGCTCACGATGCGCGCCCTGCTCGGCCACGAGCTCGGAAAGGTAGACCCGTGTGCGCACCTCGACGTGGAGAAGCTCGGCCCGACCGCGCGTGCCGGGGATGAGTACGCGCGGTGGCGCGAGAACTACGAGTGGGAGCTCAGCAGGTCACGCGAGGACTTCGTCGCGCACCACCACGACAAGTACGGCGGACGTCTGCCCGTGTGGGCGGCGGTCGAGCTACTCGACTGGGGCGGACTGTCGTTCCTCTACGGCTTCGCGCCTCGCGCCGCCCAAGACGAGGTCGCCGACGCCTGCGGACTCACCGCGCCACAGCTCACCAGCTGGTTGAAGTCGCTCAACCTGGTCCGCAACACCTGCGCGCATCACGGCCGTCTCTTCAACAAGGTCCACACCATCACCCCGCGGCTACCTCGCGTCGGCGTTCACCCGGACCTGGACAAGGCTTCCACCGCGTGGAACCGCACCTTCGGCCAGCTCACCCTGATCCAGTTCCTGCTCGACCGGCTCGATCTGGGGCGAACGGCGCTGCTGCCTGCGGTGGTACGCGGTTATCCGAGCGTCGCCACAGTACCGTTGTCGCACTTGGGTGCGGAGGGCTCGTGGCAGAGTGCGAGCCCGCTGTGGGCGCCGAATTAGTTTCGGCGCAGCGATCAACCTGAGCGTGTTGGCGCGGACGCGTCCTGCGTTCTGGCCGCGTCGGCCGGCGCCGGCTGCTCCGACGGCTACGGGGTGTCGGAAGGGTCCTCGGTCGATACGTGAGGCAAGGTCCACCAGCCGGCCGGCGAGCCGGTGCCTCGGACTGCCGTCATCCACTTGTGCAGATTGGCAATGACATCGTGCGCGACGTGGAACGCCGAAGCGCCACTGCGTGGGTCGCCGCCCAAGTAAGAGACAGGCAATCCCGTGCCTCGCCAATCCTCGCCCCTGTTTCGACCCGGTGTAGGAGACGCATGACTCGACACCTCTGCCTGAACCAGGTCCTCCAGCGCCTGGGCCGCAAGGGCGTTGAGGTTGGGCTTGAGCATCTGCAACGAGCTCTGCGCCAAGCCCCACGAGCCGGTGGTCCACCACACGGTGCCTGCGTCCATGTCAGTTCCGTCATGGCCCAAGCACCCGGCGATGAGTTCGGCGGTGAAGGAGACGACTTCCGCATCGCTGAACTGGCGCCGATGAGCCGCCCGCTCCACGACGGGGTGCGTTAGTAGCACCTCAGGGTAGAGGCACCACATGTGGGCGCTCCAGCCAAACGTCTTGGCATCAAAGCGCATCATCGCCCGTGATCCGAGCGTGTGCTCCGCTGCCTCGCCGCGATGCTCGTTCGAGTCGAGCCAGTGCTGGAGCGCTGCCGGCGTGGCCATCAGTCGGGACGTGGTGCCGTCCGGCTTGTCGCGCACCATCACCAGGAACGTGGGTGTCCCGGCCCTGGTGCCCGTAAGCCAGCCTCGAACGGTGCCGACCTTGAGCGTGACGCTCGAGCTGGTCGTGCGCTTGACCTGGATGTGCGCGGTACGTCCGGCCAGTCGCCACGACAACTTGGTGCGGTTCAGGTGGCCGGCCGGTTCGGCGTTGATGTGCATGGGCCGCTCGGGCAAGTGGAGATGCAAGTCCCAGCCGGAGTCTGATGCGGTGAGTGCGTTGATCGCCGCGCCGCAGTCGAGCAGCTCCCGCATCACATCGATCTCGCCACGATCTCCTTGGAAGGCACTCCAATGTCTGGTCACGGCTCCACCCTTTCATCTTGGGTCAGCCGCCAGCCGGGCATGCGTCGTCCGTGCGAACGTTGTTGGAGGACGACCGAAGGCTGACTCTCCGCCGTTGGCCTGTGCGTCTGGACTAGTCGCAGTCAATTTGCCGCGGCCGACGACATGGGTACACTCATACGTGTACCTTGTCGCTCAGACAGGACTGACCGCTGCTGGGACGCGCCAACGTCGAGATCAGCGGATTAGCTACCGAAGGACCTTCCCATGACGCTTTCCAACCTTCTCTCGTCGACCCCTGAGGGTCGTCGCGCCATGGCGGCCGCCAAGTTGCGAGGAGACGTTCTCGAACTGCTCCATGATGCCTTGGAGACCGCCGGCATGACCCGCGTTGCGCTTGCGACAAAGCTCGGGCGCGGCAAGTCGGCTGTAACGAACGCCTTGACAGGCGACGGGAACCTGCGGGTGAACACCATCGCTGAGTACCTCGATGCGATGGACATGGACCTGGAGATCTCGGCGCGCCCACGCGCCGCGGCTCAGGTGGCTCGGACCACCCACGTCGATGTTCTGGCGTTGATGGATGCTGGGACCCCGCACGCAGAGTTCTTCTGGTCAGAGATGAACACCACCGTGGAGTCCACCGACACACCGCCGGTCGAGCACCAGTTGCGACCCGTCCGCCGCGCCGACTACTCAATGGCCGCGTGAGCGAACCGGAGCGCGACGGCCTGCGGGCAGTGGTCGACAGCGTCGAGTTGATCAACGTGTATGCCCTAAAGCTCGGTGGCTCACGCACCTCGGGGCGCGAGCCGACGCAGTTCGAGTTCATCGTGCACCCGCAGTGGCAGCGCAATGATGAGCAGCTCGACTATCGCTTCGACGTCCGATGCGAGCCCAAGGACGACGAGGGCGACAGTGTCGCCACGATCGAGTACTCAGTCGTGTGCAGCTACGAGGTCCTGGACCCCGCAGCCCTGGAGCCCGTCGATCGTGGTGACCTGACGACCTTCGGAGCGAATGTCGCTCTGTACGTCGCCTACCCGTACCTTCGCGAGGGCGTGCAGTCCGTTGCGGACCGTCTCGGGATGACCAACATCTCCATGGGGATGCTGCGTCGAGGCCACGACCTGCCCGCTGGCATGTCCTTCGGTGACCTCTCCGAGGCGAGCAATCCCACTGCAGGCGAGTGACCCCAGCTAGTCTCGGGCGTGCTGCATCAGCCGACGCCGTGGGGGTCTCGAGGTGACTAACGCTGTCTTCAGGACATGCGCGTCGTGTGGCAGGGCGATCCTCGAAGAAGGTCGTCTGTTCACCGTCGAAGCCGCCTGGGACAACGCCTCCGAGCACCCCTCCGCGATGGAACTCGAGTCGATCTTCCGCAGCGGTCGCTCCCTCGACGGACTCGCCACGTTGAACGATCGCCTGGGACGCTACTGCGCCCGCGGCAAACTCCCAGTCCCCGAGGAGTTGAACCACCTGCGCGACGAGCTCTGGGAGTTGAAGGGTGGCAAGCTGCGGCTGGCTTTCTACGATGCCGGACAGCAGTGCGGTCGACGTACGCTCCGCGCGACCCACGTCTTCTTCAAAGGCACTCAGAGGACGCCTCGCAAGGAGATCGATCGCGGTTTGGCCATCGCGCGCATCGACGCGCAAGTCGAGTAATTGGTCAAGCGATCCGAGGGACACGTCGTAGGTGGGCTGGGTGCCGCCACGCGGTTGCACTAGAGCCGCTGTGAGGTAGCGCTCCTAGCGGGGCGTCCCGTAGCAAGCCGTGTTGGCAAGGACTGCGGAGTCCGCCGGCGGGGCGTTCAACCGAGTGAGCGTGCGAAGCGTGCCCCTTCGATACCGCGCGAGGTAGACGACCGGATCACCGATGGGAAACGCGGCGGAGAGGCACGCGGAGGCCACCAGTTGCATGGTTCCGGTGCCCTTGGAAAGTAGGTCGACGTCTGACCCTGCCAACCAGGTGCCGCTGAATCCTGGGCTGTTGTCTTTCGGCGATCCGATGGGTGAGTACGGGTATGACCCATCGATCGGGTCGATGACCTTCTGTGCGTATCCGACTAACGGAGCGCCGGTTGCAGTTGCCGAGAGTCGGACTTCGTTGGCTGATCCCGGCTTCATGACTGCCCGAAACCGAAGCTTCTCCGGTGCGGGGTACCCACCGAGTTTTTCGCATGACTCGTGTGGCGTCCCTGCGTCACCATTCGTGGGTTGAGACTGCACCTGCAGCACCGCCGAGGAGACCAGGGCGGATCCGCCGTTCAATATCAACCATCTCGAGTCTGGAAGGTCGGTCAGCTGGTTGGGCACGGGCTCCCCGATGCAGTAGCCCTCGAAGCCGAGCGTGCAATCCCCCTCGAACCGGTCGACCTGCTGATAGCCACGGCCGGGCCCGCGACGGGCGCTGACGCCTGCGGAGAGTGTTTGCGCGTAGAAGGCCGATCCTTGAAGGTATGCGCCGCGGCACGCAGGCGCAGCGAGATCGTAGGGCGTGGACGGGAAGAGCACGGCGACCGTGCTCGTCACGGCTGTAACCAGCCCAAGCATCGCTGCGACCATCCCGACCGCACTGCTGGAGTCAGCGGTTGCCTCAGCCTGACCGCCGGCGGCTCGGCGGCGTCGGATGACCAGATAGCTCAGGCTCAGCATCAGCGAGACCATCGATCCGGCCAGCACCAAGCTGGTGAGCCGGTCGGCGTCCGCGCCGAACCAGCCGGCAGAGAGAACCAGATCCGGTGCTACCACGCCGATCAAGCCCGTGCGCAGCGATAGCGCGGCAGCCAGCAGCAGTCCTGAGAGCGCGATGAGCGCCTTCAACCACATGTGCGTCACCCCCATGCGTTCGGCGAAAGTCGGGACAAGTGAGCCGCACACATCGGCTGCGTAGACCGAGACAGGCGTTCTGCGAGGAGACGCGACGTCTCAAGCCCCGCGATGGCGCAAGCGTTGCTGGTCTCGGCGGGTGTGTCGGGCGGGCCGTCGAGGATGGCGACCCGTGACGCGAGAGATACGCGGTGCGGTCTGACGGAATGGTCGCGGCTGGAGCGGGTGGTCACGGAATGACTCCTTCTCGGATCAAGAACTCCTCTGGCTACACGAAGCGCGGCCTCTGGGGATGTCGGTCCCGGGGCGCTCGGCGTTTGGTCGACAGATCCACTGACGGGTTGAAGGCGTGAAGTCCGGCATGTCGCGATTGCGGCCCGAGAACCCGTCAGTGCTTGCTTACCGCAGCTACTGGAGGGTGAGGCTCCACAGCTCTCGCGGGTTGGTGTGCACCCGTGCTTTGGCGTCGCGTCGTCTGCCGATCACACTGTGTCGGCCGTGGCCCCACCGGTCGTTGTCGAGGACCACCAAATCTCCGGCAGCCATCTGCACGGTCCGCGCCGTTCTGCGGGCGGCGTCGACGAACCGCTCAGTAGCGGCAAGCGCTGCGGTGCCGGGCTGGCTGTCCCGCAGGTACGCGAGGAGTCCACTCTTGAGTCGGACACCTAAGTCGTGGTCGTCGTAGGCGTCGTCGAGCCGGTAGGCGAGCGGTCGGGCAATTCCATCGGGGAAGGGGATGGGGTTCATGAGCGTGTGCAGCAGGTCGTCGTAGTCCGGGTTCTCCTCGTCGAGGGCCTTGAAGGCTTCGGCCCAGGGGGCGAGCAGCGACTCGCCGTTGAACCCCCTTTCGTTGTCCTGCCATCCGGGGTTGACCATGAGCATGCAGAAGTAGTGCGGCCGGGGCTCGAGCAGCGACTGGGACGAGTGAACGGCGAGCGGGCCTTCGAGTGCGTGGGTCTCGCCTCTCAGGGACGCCTCGTGCTCGTACCGCACGCGCCACACGGCCGCCTGGTCGGGGTGAGAACCGGTGTCCCCGCCGTAGTACGTCAGCGGTGGGCCAACCATCGCGAGGAAGGCGACGAGCTCGTTGGCGTCCCCAGGGAACCCAGCTACTCGTGCGACTCCGCGCGCCGTGACGGCCTCGGCGACGTGGGTGGCGAGCTCCGAGGCCTCAGTGTGGTTGTAGACAAAGGCGGGCAGCCAGGCGACGTCGGAGGTGAGGGGTCTCATGCCGCGCCCCCGTCCTTGGAGTAGGCGACGGATCTGATCAAGGCCCCGCGGTCGCGCCAAGCCCGGCACATCTCCAGGTCGAGGCGCTCGTGGAACCCGAGGTCGGATCCGTCGCTGAGCTTGCTTACCATCACGCGTCGCAGCCATCGGTCGGTTCCGTCGTAGGCGGCCACGAACGGGGAACGTGAGTGGACTGTGCGACGGTTGTCGACGATCAGCATCGTGCGGGCCTCGAGCTTGCCGGTGACGATCGCCTTCTCGGCGGCCTCGTCGGCGGCCTTCATCGCGGCGGCGGCTGCGGTTGTCGTGGGGGTAGTGAGACCGGGCTCGAATCGGAAGCGGCCGTCGGCCCCGGGCGTCGTCGTGTTCGGGAGGATCGGCAGGACTGGTCGGGGGTCGGCTTCGGTGATCCGGCGCCCGCCGTGCAGGTACGCGCCATGCAGGTTCGCCAGGTCGAGGGCAAAGAGGGGTCTGCGGAGCTCGTCGATCTCCGAAGGCGTGAGCAGGGCGGTGATGTCGTCAACAGCCGTCACGCCAGTTTCAGCGAGGCCGGCGGGGTCCGCACGCAGGCAGTGCAGGAAGAGGAAGTCCGGCGGATCGGGGTGGAAGAACATCTCGGTGTGAAACCCAAGGTGCACCTGGGAACTCTGGCTCGACACGGCGAGGGCGTTCTTCTCGATGGGGTAGATGTCGTGAAAGAGCCGTCCGTCGCGCTGGTCGGCGTACGAGGTGGGTAGTCCGAACGGCACGGAGAATGCGACCTGGATGAACTCGCTGCGAGTGTTCCCGGTGACGGCCATCTGCCCAACCGTCGGGGTGGGCGGGAGGTCGGGCATGTCCGGCAGGTTGCGGATCAGCAGCTCCGGGCGCGCCGTCGTCCCCGCAGCCATGCGCTCTAGGTAGTCCCTGGTGGCAGCGCTCAGTCCGAGGTAGGCGTCGGTCGCCTCGCGACGGAACTGGGCCATGTTGTCGGCGGGATCGGCGGTTGCGGCGGACGCGGCTCGCTCGAGCTCACGGCACTCACGGTTGGTGAGCTCGTGGGTCGCCCAGGTTCGCGAGCTGGGCCTCGCTGCGCCGGCCCTGAAGCTAGATGGGGTTGTAGGCGGGTGGATGTCGCTTCGCGGGCTCGGGAGGCGTACTGTTCGTGGAGTCATTTCGTTGCCCTTCTCGTTTCGCGGCGAGCGGTGACTTGTGACCTCGATTCGGCCCGGCTCCTAACCCGGGTCGAATCTCTTTCTGCGTCATCACGGTAGGACGGCGCGACCTAGCGCTTCCAGCCTTCGTAGAAGCGGGTTCGCGGAACTCGATTTCTGGTCTAGCGGTGCCCGAGAACGGGCTCGGCAGCGGCCTTGTCTGCCCTATCGTGTGTGGCCGACGGTGGCCAGTGGTGGTGGTCACACGATGGCGGTGGGGGTACCGATGTCGGATTCGGAGTTTCCGTGTCCTGAGTGCGGCCAGCGCACGGCCGCGCCCGTCCGAGCGCGGTGGGTCGAGGAGCTGCAGGGTTTCCGGCGCAACAGGGTGTGCGGTCAAGGGCATGAGTACCCCTCGATCGAGCGGATCGAGCCGCGCGCGTTCCTGTCCAAAACGCGCATCGTCGCGGCAGCTGGCACGAGGATGTATTCCACTGACCAGCTGCAGTCGGACCTCAGCCTCAAGCTCGGGCCCGTCCTAAGCAAGCAGACTCGAAACGCGGTCGTCGAGAGGGTTGAACTTCGCTTGGTCATGGAGTGGCGGCAGCGTCGAGCCCCCAAACACCTGCCGGGGTCCTTGCTCTCCCAAACTGTGGTGAGTGTTCTTCGTGACTACTCGGACGAACGGGAGCTGACGAAGGGGGTGGCTGACTCGCTGCGTCGATCGCACGTCCTGTACGCGCTCTCTCAAGAGGCTCTGGAGTTCAAGCAGAGCACGGACAGGAACCCCGTCGAGCTCAGCGGGGACGGCTTCGATGCACTACCGGGGATCTTGGAATGGCTGGTGGAGTGGTACCCGCGGCTGGGGAGCGGCTCGACGAGACACCGCACCCCCCACTACACCGGTGAGCCTCGCACCGACCGGTGGCATACCTTGCGTGGGGACGCTGGTCCGATGCCAAAGACGTTGTTGCGTCGCGTCATCACAGACCATCACACAGTCCTCGTCCGGGACGACACCGTCGACGGCGCGAACATCGAGGTGCGGCTCGAGCCCGTCGAACGGTGGGACCCGATCCCGTTCGACAACGACATCTATGTCCGATCAGTCAGCCGCGCATTCGCGGGACGCCCGAACTACGAGCACCTGACCCGCTACTCGACCCAGTGGGTTTACTTTGCGCTGGCAGGACAAGACACAGTCCGTGTCTCTGACCTGGTCGCGATGACGACCCAGTGCCTGCGTCGAGTCGACGCCGTTGCCAGCCTCAGATGGGCCATCATCGCGAAAAATCTCACGCCCGCCGCCCTGGTCGCCGAGATTCAGGGGATGCTCGAGTGGCCCGCACCGCGGCTCAAGTTCGAGTCCGACGCGGCCGCCGATATGCGGACCAGCCAGCAGATGTTGCCTGGGAGCTGACGGTTCTAGAGACGAAGAACGCAGTCGGCAGTGAGGTTCAGCGTCATCTTCGCGTCCTTTAAGCTGCCTTGTAGACGTTCACCGCGATCGCCGTTGTGACCGGGCTCAACTAGCCCACGTCATGCTCCTTCGGGGGTCCGTGCTGCGCGTCTGGACGTGGGGCGGGCGCCGGATGAAGCGTCTCCGACTCAAAGTGCTCCGACGTATCGAAGCTCGGCGTTGAGGGAGGGTGTCGCTCGATGACGCAGCAGCAACCCACGCGTTCCCCCGGGTGCGAGCTCGACTATGCGGCGCGCGATGACATCGCCCTGTGGATCGTCGCGCTGCCGTGCGCATGGCCCGTAACCTGCTGGCGTGCCGGGTTCCGAGTGGGTGACGCAGCGCGAGGCCGCCGAACTGCTCGGCGTGCATCGGATGACCGTCCCCAAGTTGGTCCGGCGCGGTGTGCTCAACCCGCGTGGACAACGCCCGTCGCTGTCTCGCAATCAAGTCATCGCTCTGGCTGCCGCCAGAGCGGCAGCTGTCGAGGAACGAGAGCGGCGACGGGACGAGGCCCGTTCTCGACCTTGGCCTCCGGATGAGGAGCACGAGTGGCTGGGGATGGAAGCCGCGGCGGCCGTCCTTGGATGCACGCGGATCGCTCTACAAGGGCGTTGCGCACGCGATCAGGTGCCATACGTCGTGCATGACGGTCGGCGTTGGTTTCGGCTCGATCTTCTCGAGCTGCAGGTTCGCGCTCGGGTGGCGAAGGAGCGTGGACTACCCGAGACGCGCCCACGCTCCCCTCGAGACGATTAGCCGCGGTCATGACTCACTTGGGAGCAAGTCTTTCCAGGCCATGCGCTCGTGCTCGGGCACCGCGTACTCCCCGATTTCGTCGACCCGCCAACCCGAGCCGGGGAGCGTGCCGGCCAAGTGACGGGGAATCGTGCTCCACGCGGCACGTTGAGCTACCTCCGCGAGCATGGCGTCGAACGCTCGCGGCACGCCCGGCTCGCCGAGCAACTCGCGGAGCGAGGGCTGCGCGGCGGCCAACGTGTCAGCCCATCCCTTGCTCTGCGCTTCGTAGTGGTGGCTTCTGCCCGTGATCGACAGATGAGGCACTCCGAGCAGCCTCCCGTTTGCGTTGCACGCCGCCGCCTGCCAGATGTATTCCCAGCGCTCCCAGGCGTCGTCGAACGCACGGCGAGGCATCACCTTGTGTGCACCGTTGACCGCGGCCAGGTAGTCGTGGACCAGCGTCGGTCCGTGTTGAGACATGGGACTGTCTTGCGTGAACGAGGTCTTGCCTGCGAGTGCGTTGCTCAGGTCGACACCGGTCGCGAGAGGCGCCTCGCCCGTTGCCGTCATGACCCGGACCGAACTCAGCAGGTGTTTCACCAAGTCCCAGCGCTCTTCGGAGACGGCGCCAACCCCTCCGGCTGCGAGAAGGAGCAGGCCCGGAGCCTGCTGCTGGGTCAACAGCACCGTGGCGCCGCCGTGTCCTATGGGCCACTGGCCGAGGTGTCTCATGCTCTCCAGGGCGCGTCTGTAGTCGCGCTCATCGGCGTGAGCGCAAAGGAACATGGTGAGTGCGGCGGCCTCAGTCGTCGACTGAAAGATTGTCACGCGCCGCTCGCGGGCGGTCGTGTTGTCGTTTTCCGTGTTGAAGGTTCGATCGGCCAGTGCCTTGGATTCCGAGATTGTGTCGGTCAGCGTGCCCAGATAGTCCAGCGTTGCAAGGGGACGGCGCCCATACGCGATCGCATCCTTGGCCTGGTCGAGAGCTGACAACTCAGCAGCATCCCCGTTGGTCGAGGGCGAGAGGTCCGTCGCCGAGCGGCGGCGTGGCGGCAGCGGCGTGGTGCCGGTCAGGTGGCTTTGCATGTCGCGATGAAGTCGCTGGACTGCTTCGGGGACCCGGTCCCGTTCCATCGAGGTGTAGACCTTGTCGACAAGCGCGGGAGGCATGTCGACGTCTCCGACCTTGCAAGGGAGCACCGTGAGCCCGCGGCCGGTGACCTCCTCGGTCATCGCTAGTGACAGTTCCTTCTGGCACCAGTTGCTCGCAATCGAGTGCTCGCTCACGAGCGCCGCGAGGAAGTCGACCTGCCCGATGGCTTGGCTGATGGCCGCTATCAGGCTGTCACCGACCCGCAGCTCGCCTTCGTCGATCCAGACGCGGTATCCCAACGACTTCAGCCCGGCCGCCAGCGCAACGGCGAGCGGCTTGTCGGCATGGTTGTAACTGATGAAGCAGGAGGCGAGAGGCGATGGCGTGGTCACACCTGTTCCTTCCTAGTTGGGCGCGCCCGGCAATCGTGGACTGATCCGCGCCGGGCAGGTTGATCAGCGACCCGGGGAAAGAACGGCTTCCCCCATCGCTCAGCCTATGGAGGCAACCCCCATGCCAGCGGGTGCTGTTCCCGATCTCTGCCCGGTTGGAGACCGTCGGCCACAACACTTCGGTTAGAAGCGAATCGGTGACCGCTCGCGCACCGATGCGAGCTGACCTGAGTGGAGCGCACAGACGCGCGCTGTGACGAAGCCCGAACGGGTCATGAACCACCTTGTCGAACTCGCCGTGCGGGGTGTCCTGCGAATCGGACACAATGTGGTCGTGGGGCCGAAGCGACGGACGCAGAATGGTCGCGGCGCAGGCAAGAAGTCGACGCCCAATCGTCGTCCCACCCCGCCGATGAAGGTCACCGAGCATTCGCGGTCCCTTCCCGCGACGAAGCCCGCGTCGGCAGATTCGGATGCGACGCCGTCCAGCGCTCGAGGCACGAAGTCGAACGGCGAGTCCAGTCTCGAGCGTCGACGGGAGATGTCTGAAGAAGCTCTGTGGGCGGATCTCAGACAAGGCGCTCGCAACGTTGCAGGAGTCACGTGGCAAGTGAGCGTGTGCGTCTACCTCTTGGCAGCAGCGCGGGCCGGGCGTTTGCCGTTCGTCGATCTCCTGCCGGAGGGCTACGAGGATGCTGACTGCCGCTGCACAGACGGCAGTCGCAGGTTCGTCCAGATGAAGGAGCTGGACGCCGGCCACGGCGAGCTGAGCGCGGCCAAGATCGCGGAGGCGCTGGCTCACGCGGAGGCGAGCGCCCGTGGCGAGGAGATCGTTGTTATCACCGACGGAGGCCTCGCATCACAGATCGCGTTCACAGGCTGGGACGCGACCATCGGCCAGCAGGTCGGGCCGGGGCGCGACCGCATCCTCGCAGGCCTTCGCAGACACGGCCTTTCGGCGGAGGAGGCAGACGAGGTTCTTAGCCGGTCTCGACTAATACAGCTGCCCTACCGGATCAGGCAGGAGAGCGAGGCGCTGCTCGCCGAGGCGCTGCCACTCCACCCCGCGATCGCCGGCATCGGGGTCGACCGTTTGACCGAGGAGGTCGCGAAAGCGGCGGCTGCTCAACGCCGCACGACCGTGTCGACTGCGAAGCGCGTGCGAGTCAGTGACATCGACGCGCTTATTGCGGCGGCGCAAGAGGCGGTCGACGTGACAGGCCTCGACGTCGCAGTGGCCGACGGAGTCTGCTCGCCGGTCAGTTTTTTGCCGGCCGATGACCTGCGAGCTAAGACCTTCTACCTCGGCATCGACGGACAACCCGCACACGTGGCCGCCGACTTCGACGTGGTCCGCACCGACGAGCTGAGGGCCTGCGATGAGGGCCTACACGACGAGCAGAGCGTCATGCTGATCGGCCCCTCGGGGTCCGGCAAGTCGGTGCTGCTGTGGCGAGCCGCCAGAGACCTCGTCCCTGCAGCCAGAGTCGTCCGGGTCGAACGGCTCGTGGACGCACGGGACACGGCGCTCCTGGCGCGCCATGTGCGGCTATTGCGACCCACCCGCACGTCCCCCATCCTCGTCGTCGCTGACAATCTCGGCCGGCCCGAGATGGCCGCGTGGCCGTCAGCAGCCTCGGCTCTGCGCGAACTCCCCGAGGTGCTGCTCCTGGGCGCCGCACGATCCGAGGACTTCACGCCAACCTTGCTCGTCGGCGCGACACGTGTTGTCGAGCCGTGGCTTCGCATGGAGGTCGCGCAGCTGCTCAGCGAGCGGATGACCCGGCAAGGCATCACGACCAAGATGACGCCTGAGGAAGCCTTCGAGAGGTCAGAAGGCCTCCTCATGGAGTTCGTTGCTCTTCTCAGCACTGGTCAGCGTCTGCGCCAGGTCCTCGGTGCTCAAGTCGAGGCACTAAAAGACCCCAAGCGTCACGTCCAGCGGGAAGCCGCGCGCCTCGTCACGACGGCGCACACGCTCGGGCTGAGTCTGCATGCGGACCGTCTCGCCGCAGCCCTGGCCGCCCCAAGGGGTGCGGGTGCTGTCGCGCCCGTCGGGGACGCGCTGGGAGTCCTGCGAGACGAGCACATCGTGGTGCGCGAGGGCGACAGGTGGCGGGGGCTTCATGAACTTCGCTCCACGACGCTCGTTGAGCTCCTACACCAGAACCCGCCTCCACGGCTGGGGGATACCCTCAGCCGCCTAGCAGCCGTCATCGACCCCGTCCACGCCGGATGGATGATCCGCCGCGTCGCTGAACGGTTCCCTACCTCGGTCCCCGACGTCGCTGACGCGCTTCGCGACGAGTTCGCCGGACACATGACAGCTCGCGACCTGGCGAGCCTCCTTGAGGGAGCCGAGCGCGCTGACAACGCGCTCTACGTCCACGAGGTCCTTCCGATGCTCGAGAGTCGTCGCCCAGATGGCATGACGCTTGCCAACCTCGCGTTCCTTGCCTACCCGCAACGCAACCAAGGGATGGATTGGGGGATCATCGAGCACGACGCGCTCGGCGCGGGTCTGCGGCGCGTGGTCGCCATAGCTGGAGAACTTCCGCTCAGGAGCGACTTCGAACAGACAGTGGCCCGGGTCGGCGACCACCTCACGAGCCAGCAACTGACGACGATCCTCGATGGCGCAGACCTTGTCGACGCGCTGCGAGTCCTCGAAGCCGGCGGACACCGGCTGACTGTCCCTCTCGAAGCTGTCACCGCTTTGGCCAGGCGCATGGACGATCCCACTGATCTGTCATCAGCGCTTCTGTGGTCGCGGCTGGTCGCGGGCTGCGCACCCCACCTGACAACTGCTCAACTCGCCGACATCTGGGGCACCCCCGCCGAGCGAACCGAGACACTGTGCCGGGCAGATGAGCTGGCGCTGACGGTCGCCGTCGAAGACACCAAGGTCCACGTGGTCCGTCTCCTTGCCCCGGACGGCTCAGGCGAGATGCCTCCGTTGCTGCCTTGGGACGTTCACCGGCCAGGGGCGGACAACGCGCTCAACGAGTCCGCCGTCGCATGCCTGGAACGAATCAAGGACGCCTGCCCCGAGCTCCACCAGTTCGAGGTGACCACCGTGACCGCAGACGGCCGGCCCTACCGCATCGCGGACCACGAACCTGGCCACAAGGACATGCCGCGCAAGAGCTTCAAGCCGCGCGAGAGCGTTCGGCAGGCCGTGGGATTCCAGGCTGCCCTTCGCCGCGCCACGTCCTCGCAGACATGGACCGAGATCGTCACCATCCAGATCGAAATAGCCGCAGCTCTCACGGCGGTTGCCAACGAACTGCCCCTGCGACTGAAGGCTGAGGACAACGCGCGACGTCGAGCGACGTGGCGATCTGAACTCACCGACATCAGCCACAAGCTCTCTGCACTCAGCCCGCCACCTCTCTTGGACGGAGCCGGACCTGACTCCGCGATGAGTCTCAGTGACTACGCGGATCGTCAGGTCGACGGCGCGACGCAAGTACTCACCGCAGCTGCAGATGCGGTCAACCGCGCCTGCTCTGATGATGACAACGTGCGCCCCATCGTCGCCGCGATGGGGCTCAGGGACGCTGCCGCTGAGCTCGCCACAGCACGCAGCCGGGCCAGCGCGTCGGTGCACGGACAAGGCGAGGTCTTGCCCGAGGAGCTTTCTGCCTCGCTGCATATCGCAGCCAACCTGGCGGCCGCGCTGCAGGTCGAGCCCGCGATGTCGCGCCGCATCAGTGCCGCCGACCCTCGCGGGACCAGCATCCAGATATGGGAGAAGGTGCGCGAGCGACAGGCTCTGGAATCCGCTGAGATCCTCGCGAACGCGCTGCGCGAGTCGCCGGAGGCGACGTTTGCGATGGTCAACGATCCGGCGCCGGAATCCTGGTGGCTCGACCACCGAAGCTGGGCCGTGTTCGCCCCTGTGGAGCTGCTCGACGACATTGTGGCCGCACTCGAGGTCCTCGACGACGACGAGCGAGACAAGCTGGGACGTGTCGCGGTCCTGGCCGTGGTCCCTGACGACGTGCTCGAGGCTGATGCCGAAGCGCCTTCAGGAACGGGTCGAGAAGCCGGTGCGCCCCATGTATCTGATGCGCCCCAAGGAGCCCCCGAAACTCAAGCAGACAACAAACCCCCTATGTTCCTTGGCCCGCAGAGGTGCCTGTCCCTGGGTCTCGGTATCCAGCTTGCGTCCAGCACAGGCCGGTCTGCGCTGCCGATGACGGCGAAGCGTGTGGACGAACTCGCCCGCAACGCCAACCTGCTACAGCCTCAAACGGGCGAAGGGGTTGCCGCAACCCTCGAGAGTCTCGTCGCGCGATCCAGCGAAGCAGCTCGACGCAGGCTGCGACAACTAGCTGACCCATCGACGGGTCGAGACCCAGCGTCCCTCGAGAACAAGGCTGTCGACGAGGACGCTGTCGAGGATCGGGCCGTTGAGGACCGGGCCGTTGCGTTCTCCGCCGACTCCGCGAGCGCGTTGGCCGTACTCGAGCAGCACGTCGACGACGAGGAGGCGGGGCGTACTGATCTGCATCTCGCCGAAGTGGTGACCAGGAGTGTGCGAGGCGTGCCGCTCGATGAGGCGGCGTCAGCCCTGCTCGCAGCGGTCGCGCACCTTCACATCACGAGCCTGCAGCCGCTCGGGGGTGTGGATAACGGCTAACGCCGTGCACGCGGGTCGCCGGTGGCGGCACGGCGGATGAGGAGCCGGCCGGGGCGCTGGAGGGGCGGCCAAGGGGTGCGGACCATCGCAGGACCCCACACCATGCCGACCGCCTCCAACTGGCTGCGCGACCCTCGTCGCCGCTGTCACACCCTGCTCGGTGGCTTCACGCTGGGGCCGATTCCTTAACAGACCGTGTGTCCGATGCGCGCTCCTCAGAGCCGCTGCGGCTCTATGGCAGCGCCGCCTCCGCGAGACGCGTCAGCTCTGGGTCAATAAAGATGCCGCTGTTCCTGCCCATGAAATTGAGCAGGTCGTCTCCTTTACGCCGCATGAGCGGGTCGGGGGAGCGAAGCGCTTGCTCGAGGATCTGATGGGCGGCTTTCCTCAGCTGGTAGGTGATCCCCCCTGTCCGGGCGTTGCACTGACGCACCAGCAGGTCGAGCGCTTCCAGCGCCTCAGGAAGGTGCTCGGCTGTTGCTGCCGCGGCAGCAAGCTGGTCGCCTACGAAGTGCAGGCCCTCGATGTCGACCGCGCGGGCCAGCACGATGAGACGGGGTAGCCACCACGAGTGCGGGAAGAAGCCGCACCTGACCCAGGATTCGAAGCCTGCCAGCTCGGCCAGGTCGCCGTCGCCGTCCTCAGCCGCGCCACGTCGGCTGTCCCACAAGGCCATCGCCCGTTCCATGATGGCGGGCTCGATGGAGTCAGCGCGGACCATCTCCCATCCGAGTTCGCTGAGGACCGCTGCGCGCTCAGCGATGGGAGCCCGGTGGTGGTACTCCACGAGCATGGGGTCGTGGAGCTCGATGTGTCCCCACAGGTACACCTTCAGGACCCGGTCGCCGAACAGCTGCGCGAGTGACCGGTCCTGCCGCCGATCTTGGGGAGGCTCGGCCGACCCGCGAAGACCGAGCAGAGCCGACCAGCCCGGCTGCACCGTTTCGAGCACTCCCAGGTTGGGGTAGTGGCTGGTCAAGGCCGCGGCGATGAATGCTTCGCCGAACGCGTCGGGTGTCGCCAGCATCGAGTTCCGCTGGGCGAACCACGCGGGAAGGTGCCTGAGCAGCCACCCTGCGTGCTCGCCGAAAACCACCGCGACCGCGATGCTGGGATCACGGTGCGGGGCCAGACGCCGCTCGAGAGCCGCCAGAGCGTCGCACACGATCGGGTCCCGGGCCAGGTCAGCCTCGGGCGTGGATCCAGCAGGACCGTATCTGCGCCTGACATGGGCGGCAACGAGAACAAACACAGCGTTCGTCGCAGTGGATCGGACGGTCTCGACCGAGTACGACAACGGGTCGTGCACAGCGTGAGGATGAACAGCCTCGTCCGGGCTGGTCGTCGGGTCCGGGTCTGAAGCCATCGCCGCAGCAAGCGCAATCGCGGGCCCAATCTGCTCAGCAGGGATGTCCTTCGCGGCGCCTGCTGTGAGAAGTCGACACAGATCCTTACGGTTCGACCGCATCTGTCGGGCCTCGACCACGGACTGCGGCTGGCCTCCACGATTCAAGCTGGAGTGCGCCGCGACCAGCGCGAGCAGCGCGTCCAGTACGCTAGTCCAGTCCACCAGGCTACGGAACGTGTTGGTCCCGGACCGCGCCGCTTCCCCCGCCCCGCCCACATCCGGTCCTCTTGCTCCGCTGAGCTCCCGATCTGCTTCCTCGTCGTTTTCCTCGGCGACTTGCTCGTCAACTTCCGGGTCGGGCTGGTGGTCGTCCGGCACTTCGCCCGCATCGGCCTCGCGCAGCGCATCTGCGAGGCCCGAGAGGTAATAGCCGACGGCAAGAGCGTCGAGGCGCAGGACTTCGTGCGCCAGGGTTGAGAACGCCGTCGGGTTGCGTGTGACAGCTTGTCCGAGGGCGCGCCCGAGGCGATCGTGGCGACGAGGGACGTCGCCGCCACTGTCCGCGAGAGTGTCATCGATCAGTCGCGCCACCTCGGAGACCACTTGCCGCGGCGCCATGTCGTGGAAGCCGAAGTCATCCTCGCGATCTTCGCGCCACTCACCCGAGGAGTCCGTAGTCGGAACTGCTCCGTGCTTTGCCACGAGCTCGTCGAGCATCCTCAGGGCGTGCCCGCGCAGCGCTTCGCGGCCCACGGCGGCCAGGCGGTGGAGTCGCTGCCGTTCGACGAAGTCCGCGACAGCATCGTCGGGAGTCAGGTTGGGGGGTGAGAAGGAGGCGATCCGCAACCTGGTCGCCTCGTCGAAGTCAGGTTCGCCGAGCACGGTGCTCTCCCACCGCGCATAGTTGACGTCGTCGAGAAGGGGCAGCGCCGCCGCGGCGAGCTCGTCCAGTTCGCGCTGACAGTTGCCGCTCTCGGCCAGCTCGGGAGCGGTGAGACGACGGGCGGCTTCGAGCATGACGTCCGCGCTCGGGCGCTGTCCTTGTTTGCGGGCGTGCTGGATCTCGTGGGCCAGGCAGTGCAGCTCGATGCGCACGAATATCGGCGCATATTGGGCACGCAGCGTGTGGAGCACTGAGGGCAGGCCGACCCTGGGCGCTAAGTTCGCGGCGCAGTCGCGTACGGCGTCGATGAGGGTGTCGCTCACCGTGTCGAACTGCATGTGATGTCGCGGGTTGGCGATCGATGGCCGGCGGATGTGGCTGGCGTCGTAGCCGTCGGGGTCGAACGTCCCCGAGAGGCGCTGTTCGGCGGCCAACCACCGCGTCAGGCTGTTGAAGATGCCGAGGTCGCCGTCGAAAGCCCCAACGACGCGGCGTACAGCGTCCTCGTAGTCGTGCTCGTCGACGTTTGCGACAACGGTGAAGCGGCCCAGCAGCGGGCGGGACGGCCCGTCCGGGTCCCGGAACGGTTGCAGCAGGCTATCCGCGATCAACTTCGCCTTGCGTCGCTGGGACCTGCTACCCGGGGCCAGCGTCTCGACCACTCGGATCGCGTCGACGCCGACGAAACGCGAAGCGAATCCGCTCGTGACACAACTGGTGACCGCGTTCGCCAGGATGGCCGCGGCCTCGCGCGGCGCCTCGCCCGCGGTCGCCACCACCAGTTCATGGACGCTCCATGCGACGTCTTTGCGGAACACTCGTGCCAAGACCTGGGCCGCCTCGACGGGGACCTCCGCGGCGATCTTGCGCAGGTAGTCCCCTTGCGGCCATGCCTGGTATGTCGAGGACCCGTCCGTGTCGTCGCGACGAAGCGGCGGATCGGAGAATGCGTGCTGAGCGTCGAGTTCGGGCAGCCAGCGCGGGTTGTGCAGACCGATGTAGAAAGCCCGCCGATGCTGAGGGTCTGCGAGCCGTGGCAGCACGCCTCGGACTGTCTCGGGCGTGGGAGCGACCCACTCGTCGTCAACCTTGGCGTTCGCGGAGACCAGCAGGTCGCTCACGTCAGCGAGGACGTCAAAGAAGCGGCCCAAGCGTCCGTAGAGTGCCTGCTCGATCACTTCAAGGTGCTCAATGACTTCACCGGTGGAACTCGTCGGCCACCTGGACAGGTCCCGATTCTGGGGATGGCGGAACTTCTCGAACCAAGCGACCGCACCTCGGACCGCCGCGAGCGTCGATCTGCTGCCGCCGGGGTCGTTGTCGCCCACCACAAGGGCCGCACGCATGCGTGCCGAACGCTCCGAAGCATCGCGCCGACTCTGGATGAGCGCGCGCGCAGCATCAGCCAGGTGCGCGGTCGCCGCGCTCGTGGGGTCCTCGTCGTAGGCCTCCAATGCGCGCTCAAGCAGCCGCTCGGACCCTCCGTCTCCACGTTGGCCGTGCACCTTCACCTCGCCGAGGACGCGCGGAAGACGGTTGACCATCTCGCGAATGCAGTGCGAGCCGATCATCAAAGCTCCGGTGGTGAGCGGCTCTTCCCCGAACACGTCGATCGCGCGTCGGTACAGGTCGGCGACGGTTTCGTCGCCGCGCAACCGCAACGCGTCATGGAGCTGCCGTCGTCGCGGCGTCCAGATGCCCGGACCCGAGGGCTCTGCCCTGAACTGCTCTGCGTTGCAGAAGGGTGGTTGCTGTTGAGTCATGTTTGGTCCCGTGCCCTGTTGCGGATGGCTAAAGCCCAACCGCGAACTCGCCGTCGGCCCGAGGCTACGTGGTGTCCAGGACGCTACGCGTCGATTGCCGAGCGGAGCGACCACAGGGTCTCCCGCGAGGAACTCGCGGCGTGGTCGGAGAGGTCTGACGACCTCGAAGCGATCGGCCACGCTTTCGTCAGCACCATGCCAGTCGCGAGGGGTCAATGCCTTGCGTAGCACCCATGGACCAGGCGTCGCCGCCCGCAGTCCGGGGCGTCGGCTTCACCAGCCCACGGACCAACTTTTCGCCACTTCCGCAACCGTGGAAGTGCCAAGATTGGCCTTTTCGGGCACATCGCGCCACGCTCAGTCATCACGTTCTTGCCACTTTGCCACTTTCGGCGGCAGTAAGTGGCAAACGCAAAACCGCAGGTCAGAGCCGTATAAAGGGTGTGTGTAGAAGACTTCTACTACTTTCTAGTAGTAGTAGTACTCATATGGGGTCCTCCCTAGTGTTCTTCATATATGTACCGAGGCCCTATATGTGTCCTCCCCCCGAGTGCCAAACTGGCGAAAGTGCCAGCTTTCGCCCTTGGAGACACCGTTTGTGCAGGTCAGAGGCCCTTTCGGGTTCGCCACCTGCGCGGAAAATGGGTGGTGAGGCGGTGGTGAACCCGCAAAATGAGGCCATCAAGGGTGTCAATCGGCCCTATTTCGCTGCAAGGACGGCGCCCCAACGCCTCTTCACGCGCGAAATCGGCTGGTTCGGGCTCGTGCGCGCCGGGTGAGGAGCCCGAGCGCAGCCCAAGGACGGCCCGGACATGCTTTTGCGCTGAGCACTGCTGTCGCCACTCGGTCGCGTCCACCAGGCACAGGGATGTCATGACCACTCGATGGGGGTCGTCTTGTGGACCCGTGTTCTTTCCGAGTTGTTCCCGCGCCTCGGCAGCGCGCATGACACCGCGCTGGGCGGCGGCGACCGACCGACCGCATCTACCGCAGCATCTAGGGTCCGTCGTGACAGGGGGATGCTGATGATCGTGGTTGACGGCCGCACCGACGAGGAGAAGCTGCTGGAGCTCCTCACCGCGGGCGCAGAAGAGACAGCTCTCGACTTCAAGTCGACGCTGGACTTGAGTGGGCGTGCGTCGAAGGACTCCTTGGAGTTCGCGAAGGACGCGATCTCTCTGGGCAACCTCCCGGCGGGCGGCTACATCGTCGTTGGAGTCAACGACAAAGGGGCGCCGGCCCACGACCAGGCTGCGATCGCCGTCGATCAGTTCGACTCCGCCGACCTGAGGCAGAAGGTCGCTAGGTTCGTGGACGCCCCTGTGAACATCATCAGTCAGCACCACGTCGTCGAGGGTCGAGACGTCGTCCTTATCTACGTCGGGCCCAATCCCGACGGTTTGCCGGTGCCGGTCAGCATCATCGGTCAGTACATGAAGGGTGACGGCAAGTCCGTCACCGTGTTCTCGGAGGGTGAAGTCCTCATCCGCGAAGGCACCTCGAACGTCCGCCTTCGGTACTCGCATTGGAACCAGCTCCTGGCGCGCTACCGTGAGCGGATCAAGGCGGAGGCGCGCAGAGACGCCGACGAGCTCGTTCGTCGCGTCGTCGAAGGTTTTCGAGGTAGTGGGCCGGGCGCTGCGCTCGTCGTCCCTCTAGACCCGGGAATGGATGACCAGACGCTGACGGAGGCGCTTATTACGCTCTTCGAGTCGGGTTCCACGGTTCGTGTGCAGGAGTTCCTCAACGAGGCTGCAATCCGAGCCGGTGCAGGTGACACGGGTCAGCGAGACGACCGACTGCGTGCGCTCGACCAGATCGCGGCCATTGCCTGCCAGGCCGTGCTCTACGACCAGCACGACACATTCCGGCTGGCCATCGTTGCGCTCGAGCGTGCCTACAAAGCACGGCTCCTGTCGCCAAGTCGCGTCGGCAATTTGGGCGGCGACCGCGACCGTGCCCAGCACTACCTCGACGTCTTCATCCGAGGCCTGGGTATCGGATCGCTCGCGGTGCGCCGCGGCTCATGGGACCTGCTGCCTGACCTCGCGAACCGAGCGATCGATGAAGGCGGTTACGTGTGGACTTCCTGGTTCCGGCATGCCTTGACCATGGCCTCACGTGCGAACCTGCTCAACGGCCCTCAAGGACAGGACAGAGGCGGACAGGCAATCTCCCTCGCGCGCGCTCTCGTGTCCGGCGCGCCTCACCTGCGGCCGGACTACCCGGCTGGCACTGACCTCCCTCGCGAAGAGGAGTTGACCCATGACGACTGGCTGCTGAACTCGTTGTGCGAGTTCGACCTGTGGTGGTGCATCTTGGCTGTCGCAGCGCGCAAGGGCGACGACAGCATGTCGGCGGCCTTCTACCCCAGTTGTTCCGCGTTCCACCAGTGGCGCTCCCACCCAACGCTCAGGCATATTGCGACGGAGTCCCATGTTCGAGCAGTCGCATTCCCCGACGCGAGTGACCAGGTGATCGCCAACTCGATGGTCACGGTCCTCGATGTGGCGATACGTCAGTCGCACCTCTACGGCGGATGGTGGGACGGCATTGGAGCCGACGCAGAGGTCGCTGCATTCGTGCGACAGCACGCGTCCGAACAGTGACTTCCGGGGCGAAGCGCAACGCAGCAGTGCCCGCGCGTGAGGAGGTAACGCCTTGACCAGCAATAGGACGACGACGCCGCCCGATGACGCCTGCCTTCTGTGCGGCACCAGCGAGGGCCTGACCGTCGAGCACATCATCCCGCAGACCCTGTGGAAGAGGTTCGGTATCGACCCCGACCGCGACGACCTCGCGCAGTATCGAACTGTGCTGTGCAACCGGCACAACCAGGCCACGAGCGCGCTTCACGGTCGCGCAGAGGTCATGGATCTCATCGAGCACGGAGAGCCGAGAGACCCGAAGACCCTGGTTCTGCTGGCGGACTGGGCCGTCTGGGTCACGCTGCTGCTCGGGCTAGCACGGGGCTCGGGTGTGCTCGGCGCCTCGGCGTCCAGGGCCCTCCTGCTCGAGCGCTTTGACGGCGTGCGCGGAGGTGGTCCGAAAGGGGTGCGGGTCTACGCCGCCCTGGTGTCCGAGTACGTCGAGGCGTCAGGGGAGGCCAGATCGCAGTTTGCTCTCGCACTCGTGGGGGACTCGCGAGTTGTCCTCGATCCCGCTGGGGAGCCTGTCGGTCTCTCGTTCCGGTTGGGCCCGGTAAACGCCTCGGAGGCGATCGGCCTCGGCAAGGTCGCGTTGCTGGTTGTCGGCAGGACCCACAGCTCAGGACCTGATCACCTAAAACGTCTCGATGCGGCGGCCGCCGACGTCGGCCTGTCACGCATCTGGCCGCCGGACAGCTCGGTTCCCGAGCTCGTCGAACAGCAGGTCAGCATCACCGACGTCAGCCGGCTATTCACCGTGATGCCGTTCAGCTCGGACATGTCACTGATGCCGCCTGGCATTCGCGCTCTCGGTGGCTAGCCGCGCGGGTTCCGGACAAGTTGAACTGGTGGGGCGGCTTGGAGTGGTCTCCAAGCGCAAGCACGGGCAGTACGGCGACGGGCTACCCGTCATCGGGGGTCAATCACCTCGGCAAGTAGGCGGACAGGCACCGTTGAGAAGCTCCGAGGTCAGTCTTCTCGGGCCCGCACACCTCAGACAGTCAAGCCCGGTGCCACAGGTACGTTGCGCACAGCGCTTTCAGGTCGTCCCAGCACGCAGCCAGC
Source organism: uncultured Nocardioides sp. (assembly GCF_947488025.1). Classification (GTDB taxonomy): domain Bacteria; phylum Actinomycetota; class Actinomycetes; order Propionibacteriales; family Nocardioidaceae; genus Nocardioides. The sequence continues at coordinate 28,926 of NZ_CANKYS010000007.1, forward strand.
ACGCTTTAGAGGGTGACGCGTCGAGCACGGCTCGACTCGCGATGGAGTCGACGTGGCACAGAGGAAGTATGAACTACAAACTGTGCGCCAGCTGCGCGACCAACGAACTCCAGGCGGAACTCGAGGTGCTGCGACGGCTCGGACTGGTCGTTCGCCTGAAAGAGCGTCGCGCGGACGGCTCTGCCATCTACGTTCCAATCCAGCACGTCTACGGTCGTCCCATCGACGAAATCCCAAACGACGACGCGTGAACCCCGGTCCGGAGTAGGAGTGGACTACGCGACTGTCGCCAGGCGTGGAGCTCTCCCGACCTTCCTTGACCTCAGGATCTGCCGTGGCCCTTGCGGTGAATAGGGGCTCCGCCGGCGTCGTCCGTGCCGGGCAAGACTTGTGTCGGCTCCCCGGCGTCACGGACACGGAGAGGTTCGCTCACGGCAGGGCAGCTCGCGGGCTAGAAATGCTGCGACGACCCGATCGTGTCGCCTGACACACCAAGTGTGCGTCAGGCCCCTTCAGGAGTTCACGCTGCTGGCCTCACCGTTACCAGCTGCGACTCGGCCCAAGACTGCGCTCGTGGGACAGCCGGTTCGACGGCTCACCGCATCGCTTGGCCACCTGAGTGAAGCCACGCGGCACAGAACCACCATGACCGCGAACAGAAGAACCCGCACGTCCAGCTACCCCGACGACGGGAGCAGCGGCGACACGAACCGCGACGCCCCGGTGCTTCGCATCGACTGGGACGCCCAAGGCGACCCAGAGCACATCGTTCTCGACTTCGAATCGGGCGAGTAGACGAAATCCAGATGCACCTCACAGCAACACGGGGTCGGGCTGCCCCGTCATCCGGAGTGACGGGCTCCTGCGAGGGCGAGGAATCGCGTTCGTCGATCGGGCCCGGGATCAGGTTTCTCGAGCCCCGCACACCGTCAAAAGGTCAGGCCAAGTGTCACAAGTACGCCGTCGGATGCGCGGCCTCTTGTGTCGTCTCGGCACCAGGTTGAAGCGTTAGGATTCATAAAGTGTCACGATCCATCTACCTTCCGGTGGAGCTTTCAGTGAGCGGCTACGTCCGCACAGACACGACTGGGACGATCAAGTGGCTTCCCGGTCACGACAAGGACCTCCACGACATGGTGGAGGTTCAGAGGCGGCCATTCCTTGTGGGCGGTCGCTCAAGCACCTCGTCGGGCCGGTCTGGTTACCGGAGCGCTGCGACGGACACCCATGAGGCTGCGGAGCGCCTCGCCGACGTGACGGGGATGGAGATCCGTCACCTGCTTCCGTCGATCGATGACCTGGCACACCTGCTTCGAACGCAGGCTCGTTCCCAGGTGCACACCACGCCGGACGGCCTCCAGTTCGTGAACAGGTTCATCCTCGTCGAGCTGGGCGACAGCGGAATCGTGTTGACCATCTCGACGGGCACCGGTGCGATGGTCTCTGAAGAGTTGGAGCAGCCGCACACTGCTGCGCTGGAACGGTATGCACGCGAGATCTCGCCGGTGATCGCTGGGATGTTCTTCAAGCGCACGGATCGCTACTGCCGCACGAAGCACGGCCACGTGAAGTTGTACGACCGGCTCGACCACATGAACGGCATCCATGGGATGTGGGCCGGGGACGGTCACATCGGCCGCTGGGACTTCGACCAGCCGCACACGTCGATGATGCTGGCAATGATGGCGTCTTTCGGTGCGACGGAGGCGACGGTGATGCGTCGTAAGACGTCGATGTCTCAGATGCGGCTGACGGGGGACCGGATGGAGGACGGGCGGGTGCTGATGGCTATCCCGCAGGCGGCACCTGTAGGGACGATGCGCTTCCGGGAGATCGCGACCAACAAGGCGTTCATGGCGATCGACACGCCGTCGAACTACCCGCCTGCCGACCAGGTGGTGGGCCTGCCCCAGGTAGTGGACCGGGCGGGCCAGCGGGCCGACCAGGTGGCCCTCGTGCGCGCCGTGCTGTCTCGGTGGGGCGTGGACGGCACCGATCCCATCGACATGTTCGTCGAGCTCGCTGAGGCGGGTATGAGCTCCGAGATGATCAGGCGGCGGTACGGCCCGGCGGCCACCTACAACTCCGAGCTGGTCGAGTACGGCTCGGCACTGAGCATGCGTGCGAGCAACTGGGCCCGCATCATGAGGTCGAACCTGTCGTTCTATGAGACGGGCGTCTTGTCGGTTCGGCTGGGGGAACAGTCGAAGGACATCAGCGACTGCTTTCCTCTTGATGGCCCGTGGGCACGCCCGGAGGACTTCGCGCGGATCCGCGCCTATGAGGCGCAGCGTGCCGCGAGGCTGGGACGCATTCGTCCGAGTCGGTGGGCGAGGTCTGGCTGGCAGGGACTCGAGGTGACCTTCGGTGGGGTCGCGGCGCAACTGCAGGGCCGCGACCGCAAGGGCACATCGATGCGCGTGCGAGGCCGCGGTGTCGACTGGGGCATCGAGCGCGAGGACCGGACCGCGCTGGAACGCAACTACTTCGTTGCCGAGGAAGCGCTGAACGGTTCGATCGTGGAGGCGCTGCGGCAAGCTGACGGCAACGTGCTGTCCAGCTTCTCCATGGAGCACGCCTCCCGGCGATCAACCGCGGCGCAGGAGCGGCGGGACCAGATCTCCACCAGGCAGGCCGCGTTGGCGGCCCAGCGGACGAAGATGGTTGACCGGATGCTCGATGACTCCTGCTCCCAGGCGCTGCTCGATGAGATCAAGAAGCGCGACGCGGTCCTCGCGAGTGAGGAGTCAGCGCTGGCGGTCGAACTGCGCGCGCTCGAGGTGGAGCTCGTTCTCGCACGCCAGCACGTCGGGGCCGACTCCTCGGACCTGGACAAGATCGTCGCCTTCCTGCGCGGTGAGTACCAGGTGGGCGTCCGCGACGCCCTCCACCGAGCCGTACGCAACCTCGCCTTCGAGGCCGAAGACGAGCGCCGCAATGCCCCGGTCGCCTGGTCCGGCGAGCTGGTGATCGACGATGAGCGCCTCGAGCGGGGGCTGTGGCGCGTGCCGTTCAGCGGACGCTTCGACCCGAACGAGGGGTACGCCAGCAACGGACTGGTCGGCCTGATGCGGCTGTTGCGGGCCGGTGAGGTGATGCGGTTCGCCGGCGGCAGGCTTGCTCAGGCGCAGCGTGACCTGGCAGCGCTCGCCGGGGTTCCGCAGAAGCGCCTGAAGTGTCTGGCGGCGAACGAACCCGAACTGGTGCGACTGTGGTCGGCGATCGAGTTTCCGGAGCCCGTGCCGGGGGAGGAGGCGGCCGATGTCGTCACCGTCGACGACCTGCTCGCCGACAGCGACCTCGTCGACGGGTTCGGTGGGCTCGAGGCGACGCGAAAACTGGTCGAGCGCATGCGAGCTCTCGTCGCGGATGACGGCGGTTGGCTGCGACCCACGGGCAGCAGCGCCACCGTCGCGACGATCCGAAACGCCGCGATCCTCGCGGGAGAGCTGCCGCGGGTCCGCCCGTCGAGTCATGCGAACACGACTGCCGTGAAGGGTCTCTACTCTGCCTCGGAAAAGTCTGGACAGATCCACCGCTGGACCTTCTCGTGGGGCCAGTGGCCGGCCATCGTGCCGTGCGCGTTCTGTGGCGGCATCTGGTGCGTCCCGACCCGCATCCGCGAGGTCGCGGGCTACCTGTGTTTGGACAAGTCGTGCCGCCGCGACGAGTCCGGCGTCACCTGGCCGTCGCAGTACGACCAGTACCTGTCCGGCGTCGAACTGCTCCTCGAAGCCGGCGTCGCGCTTGCGCTTCCGGACGACTTCAACCCGACTCCGCGAGGCCTCAACAACAGGGGTGTACGCGCCATCGACCTGCTGGGTCGGCGACGCTCCATCGCGGACCTGTCCGAGGAGGAGCGCGAGGACCTTGTGCGCTCCTACGAGTGCGGAGAGATGGTCAAGGAGCTGTTCGACCGACTGGGCATCGCCACCCACGTCGCGTACGAGTACCTCGACCAGCGTGGCGTGACGCGTCGGTCTCCCGGTCGACGCCGTTCCTCCGGATCTTCGTAGCGCGCAACTGGCAGCGCCAAGTCCCGCTTGCGCCACTCGGACTCGCTGCAAGTCTGCTCAGCCGGGGTCTGGGGTGCGCCAACCGGCGCATTCCGCACACATCGCGGTGGTACGCCCCGATCCACTCCTACCCACCACCCCTCCAAGTCCGTTGCGCACCCGCCGCGACGCAGCCGCTCGAAGGAGCACTCATGACCAGCACACCCACCCCGACTCCCAACTCAACTCCCAGTCAGTCGACCCAGTCGTCCGGCCGGTCCCCCAGGCAGTCAGCCCGCTCGCCTCACGCGACGGTCATCACGGCACAGCCTCGCGGTGCCGCGGCCTGGGCCGCTGAGCCGGACTCCGACCTGCGTCGACTCGTCGTCCGGCAGAGGCGGCCGCTCATCGTGCTCGGCCGGAGCGCATCCGGTCCGTTGAACGCGGCAAGGGACGCCCACCGGGCGGTCACGTCGCTGACCAGGATTGCTGGTGTCGACGCCTCGACAGTCCTCCCAACAGATCGCGACCTGGCCGACATGCTGCTCGCACACGGACGTGGGGCAACGGCCGCCGGCTCGGCGACGTTTACGGGCCGTTTCCTGCTGATCGACCTCGTCGGCAGCGGGATAGTGGTGTGCCTGTCCGAAGGTCCCGCCGACGGCATGCCATCTGACGTACCGACCAAGCGTCTTCCGACTCACGCCGACCTGCTCACCCGAATCGTTCGGCGTACCGGGCCCGCGGGCGTGTTCGCCACCCGCCCAGACCGCTTCTCACGCTCGCCGCACGGGATCACGCCGCTGTACAACGAGCTCGGCCGCCTTCACCGCGCCGGCGGAGCGTGGGCCGGGGATGGGATCACGGGCCGCTGGGGGCTCGATGATCCCATCGCGCCGCACCTGCTCGCGCTGTACGTCGCTGAACGCGCCTTCGAGGCCCGGCGGAACGCCGTCCACAGGGCTGCTAGGCGGGGCGACCGATGAACATGCCGCCCGTGACGCTGCCGCGAGAGGCCGCACTGCTCAACCCGCACCTCGCCTACGTCCGCAAAGACTCCGCGCTGAAGCAGGCCGCTACGTGGAACCGCGTGCTGGCCGACAACTCAACCTTGGGGCCCGGCAGTGGGTTCGTCGTGGGGGTGGGGGAACGGTGCAACGGGCGATACCCGCTGGTCTGGGCGAGCGTGACGTAGCGCTTGCCTCGAGCGGTGGCCCGCCGCTTCGGTTTCGTCTCGACCCCGTGTCGGAACGTGCCGTCATGAAGGGGGCTCGGTTGTCGACTCGGTGGGCTCGGCCGGCTCGGCCGGCTCGGTCGGCACCGGCAGTTGCACCGGATCAGCAGCGACGACGGTGCCGTTGCCGGAGGACACAACGAAACGAGCCGCCGTGGCACAGTCCTCGCTCGGCACAAGAACGACCTCTACCCCGCTACTGCTGGATGCAAGTGCCATGACCGGTACGCCTTCCGCCTTGGATGTCGCGGCGCAGTCCTCGCCGAGAAGTGAGGCGTGTCTGTCCACTCCGTCCTGCGTGAGCCGCAGTTCGGCGTAGACGGGGACGGCGTCCAGAGCACTGTCAGCGGAGGGCTCTGGGTCCGGAGGATTGGCTGCCCAAGCGAAGGTCACGAAGGCAGCGGCCGCGACGAGGGCGGCCACAAAGACGCCTTTACGCATCTGGGCGAAGGCCGCCCGGAGGTCAAGGTAAGTGGCGAGTTGAACGACGTGTACGACGGTGGGACGAAGCTTCTTCGCTCTAGCCGCAGCAGCGTCGACCTCCGCCTGACTTGCCGCGATCTTCTTCTTGAGCGCTTCGACCTCCGAGGACTTTGTCGCCAGACCAAGGTCGAGTTGTGCCTGTTCAACCGCCTTCGTGGCATCGATCTCATCGGTGCGCGCGGTGTCGTAATCGGCTAGCAGTTCTGTCACGGACTCACGGCCGGCTCGCAGGCCGGGGTCGCTGGCAGCGAGCTTGACCAGTTCGGACTTGCCGTCACGGGCCTGCTTCGCGGCAAGTGCGAGGCCGCCCAGCGCGGGTAGTTGTATGACGGTAAGTCGGTACACGGCAAACGCTACGGCCGCTACCGCGACTACAGCGGCGCCGATGGCAAGACCAAAGCGGACCGGTTCGTCCTCGGGCGACATCGTGCCGATGTCCGACAGCTGCGAACCGGCCAGCATGACTGTGGCAATTGCCGCGAGAGCTCCTGCCAGCCAAGTCGCGGTCGTGCGTATCTTTTCTGCGCCCGGCTGGTAGGGGTTCGGCGGGTCTGCAGACGGTGAGTCTTTATCGGCGACGACTGGTTTGGCCTTGCCGGGCTTGACCAAGGCGACCGCGCGACGGGCCACCGCAATGATGCCGCTCACCCGACGACTCCTGCCCTAGTCCTCAGGCCGGAACCGCAGGAGCAGGTCGTTCTCGTCGCAGAAGTCACTGACCTGTTGCAGGACCTCCGGATGGACTGGTCCTCTTGTCAGCACCTCAAGCGTGCGGGCCGCGCGCGCGTCGTCAACGAGCCGTGCCAACGCATCATTCTCGTCCTTTTCGCCGGTCAAAGTAATGACGATGATGGGTCCGTCGATCATTGCGTGCCCCCGTGTCTCGCGACGTCCTTAGCAAGATATTGCGCCTGGACGCGGACAGGGCGCAATGCTCTTCTCCGGGCAGGCGCCAGCGGCGGTCCCGCGCCCGCAGGACTTCGCTTCGCCCCAGAAGTAGCCAGCTCGGTACTCAGGCGGCGTCGAACAGCGACGCCAGTTCACACCGCGTCGCGCACGCTCGCCCAGAACTCAGCGGTGGTGTCGCGCTCTTGAGCGTCGTTCGGATAGTCGCCGAACAGCGGGAGGGCCAAGCGATGTCCGTCATGGAAGACCACCTCGTACACGAAGTCCCATGCGAAATCCTTCGCGTCGGCTGGCCTGGAGACCGTTGCGTCGGCGATCTCAAGTGCAACGACATCGCTCAAAGGACGCGACCACGCCTCGAGCTCATCAGGAATCGGCCCGTCCTCGTTGACGTCTGAAGAGTTCCAGGAATCGATGTTCTTGGAGGCACTGACGTGCAAGAGGTGGGTGTCGGTGAGCCAGGCCGCGCGCCAGGTCGTCACGGGCTGTCCGTTCGTGCGTGAGTCGCGATACTGGCACAGCGCCGCCGTGATGGTCTTCGTGCCGAGCAGTTGCAGGAGGGGGCCCAGGACGATCACGGGGGCGTCGCGTCCTACCGTGGAGGTGCGGAGGTTGTCTCGCGCCTTCTCATACTGCTCGGATGTGAAGTCCATGTCCTCAGGCTAGGGCGTGGACGGAGCGGCCCGTTCCGGTGCCATAGCTCGGCGCCGTGAGGGCACTGCGGCGAGCATGGAGGGCCGTGCCGAGTGCTAGGACCGGGATGTGTCGATCGCTGGAGGGCCGTCGGACTCGGTACCGCCGGCTTCGACGGACCTGGCGGCAGGGTCTTGGCCCTCGGCCGCACCGTCACCTGGACGAACGAGGCGTCCAATCACGAATACGGCTGCGAGGCCGACGAGGTCCACGCCAGCAAGGATTGCCGCAATCTCGGGGTGTCCGGTCAGGGCCAGGATGGCCGCGATGACGATGACGAACGCGCTGATCCACAACCCGTAGCGCTGGCCCCGCTTAGTGACGTCGTAGTTGTGATCGACATCCTTCTCGATGATGTCGGCCTGGCGGGAGTCCATGGTGTGGCGATGTTGTTGCTCCCGCTCGGCCATGGCGAGGATGCGTTCGGCGCTCCCGGGCACGATCCGGTCGATGGATCGCAGGTACTCCGCTGAGGGAAGCGGTCCGCTGTGCGTCGTCGAGACGCGCACGGTGCGGCGCAGGGCTCTGGCCAGCTCACCCTGGTTGACCGGTCGCTCGCTGTCTCGTTCGAGCGTGTCGATGAACTCTTCGACGATTTCCCCGTCGGCGGTCTCGACGATCTCGCGCTCGTTGACTCGGTCCGGACCGGCGGGCAACGTAGGGTCCGGATCCTGTTGACTCACCGGCGCTTGGCGCCCTTGTCGACCACCGTGACGATGGCAATGCGGAAGTCCTTGGCGAGGTTGCGCTGGTCGGACACGGGGTTGCGGAGCTTCAGGGTGCGATTGAGGTGACGGCGGTAACCAGTTCCGCCGATGTCCATCATGGAGCCGGCGCCTTCGATGCCGGCCCGCAAGGTGCGCGAGACCATGTTCACCTCCCACTGGTGATCGTGCTGTCGTCTGGTGGTACGACGCGACATGCCGCTTGGCCGTGTTACACCATTATGTACACACGCTTAGCGTTAGCGCGAGGAATCGTGAGGTCAACAGCCTTCACGACTGGGTTTCGTGCACCAGGGACGGGAGATCGTGCGGCGCCATGGATACCCCGCCGAAAAACTTGACACGCGAGGTACCCTTCGAGGGCATGCCCCTTCAGCCCTCCGGGTCGAAGGGTACCTCATGGGTGAAGATCTTCCGGTGAGATCGCCATGGCGCCGCACGATCTCCCGTCCCTGTGCACCGTGCCTACGTCCACCGCTCTTCGTGATCAGCGGCTGTCGGGCCGAGATCGAGCCGTTCTCCCGCACGCGGCGGCGGCCGCGGTGCACAAGGGGCTGACCGCGTGGGCGCCCCGTACGGACTCCCAACCGTGGCATCTGGGGCGACACATGTGCGCCGCATTGCTCTCGATGCTCGGCGCTGACAACGGTCTGCGCGTCCCTGGCCCATTGCAGCGCAACGCGGACGTCCTTCAGGTGGGGCCGATCACCCTCATCACCAGCAACGTGGTTGCGAACTTCATCGATGTTGAGACCGAGCTGCGCACACCAGTCAGCGTGCTGTCCTTCATGCGCCCCACAGTCCGCGTATGGCTGCAGAAGCCCCTGTTCGAGATCGCCAACGACGCGATCGTCGCTGGCATGATCGACGACTAGTTCGCATACGAACTGCACCTCGGCGGCGCGGTCGCGTCAGCAACGACGCTGCTCACTCTGTGCCTCTTTGTACCTCTTTGTACTTCCTTGTTCTCTTTGATAGTTCGTTCGCCACACCTCGACCTCGTCTCGCGCAGGGGCTGGCCCCGGCGGGCACGACCCGCGGCTCGAAGCTGTTTCAGCTCTGCTCGCGGCGAAGCCAAGGTGGCACAGGGAGGACATGAACGCAGACATCAGTCACGTCAGCACTCAGGACATCGAGGCGACGCTCGAGGAGCTTCGCACGAAGGGCCTGGTCGTCCGCCTCGCCGAGAGACGCGGCGGGTCACCCGTCTACGTGTTGCCGGAACATGTCGACGGACGACCCGTCGACGCGCTGCCCCCAGCCTCACCTTGGTCGCACGCGCGAAGACCTACGCGAGCCGCGAGAAATAGGGGTTCCGAGATGGACTGACTCCGAGGCGCGGCGGTTCCACCCGAGACAGCGACACAATGCTGTCCTGAGTTCGCCGGCGAACGCCGAAGAGCCATCAACGGGTTTCAAGACGACGCTCCCTCGACGAGGCCGTATGCCACCGCAACCGGGGCGTACCGTTGCAACATGGAGCGTGGTGCGGCGCCAAGCCCAACGGACGGGCGCGGGGGCGGTCTCGCGGCTGGCTACTCGGTCATGACCGCAGCGGAGAGGCAGTTCCTCATCGACTCCGGACTTCCGCATAACTCGTTCGATCCCGAGGTTATGGCGGCGGCTCGACAGCGGCTCGCTGAGATTGCGGAAAGGACGAGAGCTGCGGCCTCCCCTTTTCTCGACGTGGCTGCCGTGGCCCGTCGGCTGAACCGGTCGCCTTCGACAGTGCGGCGCTGCGCCCGTACCGGCGACTTGTACGCCGTACGCGTCCACCGCAGGCTCGGCTTCCCCTCTTGGCAGTTCCCGCAGCCGCAGCGGCTGAAAGGTCTGCGAGAAGTGCTTGCCGTCTTGCCCCAGTCAATGCATCCGCTGTCCCTCGAGGGTTGGATGACGACGCCTAATGAGGAGCTCGACGATCTCACTCCGTTGGCGTGGATGGACTCGCACGGTGACCTTGAGCCAGTGCTCGCCCTCGCGGAGTCCCACGCGCGCACGTGACCGCCTCGCTGCCGCATTGAGGGCGAGCCCGGGCGTAGCAGGCGGCCAAGTCGGTGCCATTCGCTGCCTGCGAACGCTATGCGGCGGGCTCACATCGACTGCACACCCAAGGGAACTCGCCGCGTACTAACAGGCTCGCGTCCCGTCCGCACGAGTAGCAGAGCTTCCGGCTGTGCAGATCGTCCACACACAGATCGACGAGCGGAGACCATTCTTCGCCTTTCGCGACGTAGTAGTCACGCCAGCCAGCGACTCGGGGGCCGGAGTGTTCGTCGAGCGAGAGCGTGACCTGCAGGTCCTCGAGGCTGGCGGGAGGTGTGGGTGGAAGGGCCTGGGAGGAGGAGGCGGTGTCGTTCACGACGTCATGTTAGGACGAATACAGTGTCACATTGGCGACGCCCAAGTCGCGTGAGGGCGTGGCGTCGGAATCAGCACGGGTTGGGAACGGCGCGTCGCCGCCTTGGGCAATCCGAGCCCGGCACCTCTGAGCGCAGCTCTGAGCCGATCGGCCAGGCGCTTGCCACGGAGGCGTCGGCGGCCCCGGGCAAGGAGCGGCGACACGCCGAGGAAGCAGGCAGCGGGACGGTGATTGACTCCACCGGTACGATCACGCCGGCGGACGTAGTCCGATTCCATTACCCGGCGTGATCGTACCGGTAGCGCCGATTCTTGATATCTGAGCCAATACAGCCCTACTATCTGTCTCGGAGAGTGCTGTAACTCTGACCTTGACAAAGTCGACGCTCGTCAAGACCAGGGTCGAACTCGCCAACCAGTTCGTGGACCAGTTCTGTTGATGCACGGTAGACAGGACACAACGGCCGACGAACCCCCGAGGGGAAGCGCGGTTGGCGAGAAGCTGATGCCGGTACTGCTACCACAGACGACTGCAGAAGGAGCCGAGCCCGTTGGGGCTCGGCTCCTTCTGCCCTCAACGATGTGGAGTAGTAGATGTCGAACAGCGACGAGCAGCCCGAGGCAGTCGCAGGATCCGGCGACCTCGTCGCTGATGCGCTGAAAGTCCTCGAGACGGCCGTAGCCTCACGGACGGTAGGGGATCGCGCACCGACTGCCAGCGAGGTGCGGATCGCGATGAAGCAGCTCACCTATGACGGGTTCGACCCGAAAGCGCTGGGGTTCCAGCGCTTCAGAGACTTCCTCGCCCTGGCAGAGGCAGAGGGGCTAGTAACCCTCCACACAGACCGACCGGGCGACCTGCTCGTGTCGGTACGCGGAGGGGCCGCACGCCCCAAGGGGCACGTACGCGTTCGCCGAGACCTGTGGCGAGCAGTACTCGACTGGGCACCTGACGTCGACCACTATCTGGACCTGGAACAGGACCGGGTGCTCACACTGCCGACAAAGCCCGTCCCTCTCGAGCCGGTGAAATTCAGCCAAGTCCGCGGGCGAGTCGATGAAGGCGATCCTACTCTGGTGCTCGTTCCAGCCGTCCCGATCCGAACGCAGATTGGATGGATGGAACGATTCGCGACTGCGCTCGACGACGAGCAGTTGCGAAGTCTGCTGGTCGGGGCACTGCACGGCGATAAGCCAGCCAAACTCTTCAGCACCGTGCTCCGGAACGAGCCTGCCGCTCAAGACCGCTGGCAGCAGTCCCTGGCAACCAACGTCCTCGCCCATCTGCAGAAGTGGAAGGACGACGACCCCGGGCTCGCGGACGTCCGGATCGTCACCGAGGGCTCTCCTCCGGCTTCGGCGAAGGCTCACGAGACAGCGGCGACTGCAGCGGCAGCAGCACCTGCACGCGCTCTCGTCGACGCTGCCGGCAGCATTATCCTGACAATGCAGAGCCACCGGTCGCCCTCCTCACGATCCCGGCGCCGCTCCGGCAGCGAGGCCGAGGAGCAGCTCCGCAACCTGTTGCACCAGGCGATCGACCGGATGCCGGAAGAGGAGCTGCGTGTTCTCCGCATCCCGGTGGGATATCTGCTGGAGGACTGACTCATGCACACGCTCCACGACATCACGTCGAGCGTGCGCCGAACACACGAGGTGCGCGCTGGCGAGGGGTGGCCCGAAGGCCTGGAACCCAAGACAAAGTTGCGCGTGCCCGACCACGGCAACCTCGTGTTGCCCAAGCAGGTCGAGGGACTGGGCGTGTGGCAAGACGAGGCACACGCCGACCGAGTCCCGCTGCCAGCGGAACATGTCCCCGAGGCGCGGGCGGCCCTACTGGCTCGCCCAACCTTCGTGGCCCCCCTGCCGGTTCCTGAGGACGAGTGGTTCGATCGGCAGCGTATCGACCACTCGACGTGGCGCCGGGAGAACAACCCTGTTCATCTGCTGGCGGCGGTCGCCTTCGAGGGTGGCGGCAGCGTGGTCTTCGGGCTCTCGCGCACCATCATCGTGGAGAACCTTCGCGGTTTCGGTGCCTCGGAGATCGTCTCCCACGAGGAGGAATGGTTCGACGGCGATGTTGAAGCGCTCGCTTCCGCGATGTCATTGCAGGTCATCGACGCGGTGGGGCTGCGCCCGCAGGCAGAAGGCACCAGTGCGCCGTGGACCACGGTGGTCATGCTGCTCAACGACGAAGCCAATGAGCCGCATCTTCCTGACGATTGGAAGAAGCTCCTCGCGTTGGTCGCCGGTCTGCATGGTGTGAACCTGGAGGTGTACGCGAACGCTTGGAGCAAGAAGCCTCGGGTGCTCAGCGACCTGAGGACCAAGCCGCCAGACGGGCTGCTCGTCGCCGATGGGTCGATACCTGTTCCTGAGACCTTCTTGGGCCCCTACCGACGCTTCCGTCCGCACGGGTACGCGCAGCTGCTGGGAACCGCAGGGGCGACGGATTTCGCCGAGCACGTCCTCGAGCTCGACATGCACTTGCGCGAGATGAACCCGCTCTCCCTCGGACAAGCGACCGACCAGGACACCGTCACGAAGCCCAAGGACTGGGTGGAAGGCAAACGCCTCATCGAGGAGCTGGAAGGCGACCACTTCAAACTGACCCAGCGTGCGCGAGGTCAGTTGAAGGACAACCCGTACCCCGACCCCGCACGCATGTTCAAACATGTCCAAGCGCTCGCGGCGATCGCCCGCCGGTACCACGAGAACGATGGATCGCTGGGGCAGCGCCTCGAGGACGTCGCCACCGAGTTCGAGATCGAGATCGCCATGTTCGACTCGAACCTGACGCCGAACAGCATCGAGTCAGGTGACTACAGCTACCCGGCCGAACCGCACGTGAAGGTTGACGACGCAAAGCCGGCCAACGAGTGCGGACGGATCTACTTCGCCATGGACAACCGCAAGTACCTCTTCCTCGTCGACCACATCGGGCTGCACGACTACTGAGGTGCGGTTGACGCCCGACTCGCCCGTGCGTCGCCGTACCCTGAGCGGAGTGTGGCTAGATTCGACTTCCCCCACGGACGGCGAGGCGTCCCGGGGCGTGACCGGTGCCGCGCTCGGAGGAGCGTGGAGCGGCCTGCGCTCACTTCGCTCATCCCCGCCGGCGCTGGGTGGCCGGTCCGACCGGAAGCGAGTGTTCACTTCGGCGCTCGAGCAGTCGGAACAGCTCTTCGCTGCCGCGGCAGCGGTGGGAGTCGCGACCAGGCCAATCCTTGCCTTCTATGCTCTCTCACAAGCAGGCCGAGCAATCGCGGCAGCGCTCGCGAGCGACTCGTGGCGCCTCAACCAACACGGCATAGGGATCGGTGGGGATGCGACGCCGGGCGGCCCACTCGCGAGCCTCACCGTCGTTCCACATGAAGGCGGGTCCTTCGGGCGAATCCGCGAGATCATGGCATCTTCCCGTCTGCCCGAGAAGACCGCCTTAGGTGCGCTGTGGCCGTTGCTGGCGGAGGCCGAGCCGCAGCCCCTGTCCGGAGGTGGCGAGGATCGCTCCCTCTTGATCACGGCGGAAACGTCGATGTGGGCGGGCGGCATACCTGCCATGTTCGTGTCGAACTTGCCAGACTGGCTCGCACGAGACGTCGAGATGCCTCCGCCATACGTAGCGACCCTCGGCGCGAACTACGCGGCGCAGGCCGACGCGGTGCACACCTTCCTGTCGCGGTACCCGGCCTTGTCCCGCTGCTCGCCCTTTAGAGCCAGCGGAGAACCGATCGGTATGTATCTGCACGACGACGGCACATGCTCGGTGCTGCTCCAGTGGGACAAGCAGGACGTCGCCACTGCAAGCTTCGCCGCGGTCGCGGCATCGATTGGTGTCAGAAGCAGGGATGGATGGCGCGTTTACCCGTCCTTAGACGGCGGAGAACGGCCGGTGCACCCGCTGGTCGTGTGGTGGGCCGTGCTGTTCCGCCTGTCCATGCTGGCGCGTTATGAGCCGGAGCAGTGGGATCGTCTGACAGACGTGAACTCAAGCCGAGATGCCGTACCCGTCGAGCATCTGCTGCGAGAGGCCCTGTCTGCGGTGCCTGCGCTCGTGTTTGAGGTACTCACCGCTGACCACGCCTCCACCTACCCCGGACTCGTCCCTATCACCGGCGGCACCGACTACGGGCTGGACGCAGAGATCGGGACCGACGATAGAGCTGTGGGAGTGGTCATCACCTCCTCGCGCACCTGGGACGGCGCGCGCCGGAGCCTGCGCGGGAGCCTGGAGTCGATGAGGCGCCACGGACGCGGTGTCGAGTATGTAATCGCGGCCAACCTCGCAGAGGTGAACCGCAGACGACGGGACAAACTGCAAGCGATCGCGGCTGAGTTCGAGTGCGAGCTCCTCCAAGTTCACGACCGGGCATGGTTCACCGAGCAGTTCCGAGCGAATCCAGACTGGCGTTCCAAAATTCTGGCCATCGAGGGCCGCCCCTTCAGCTTCTCCCGCGAACCGCGCGGGGCGCTGCCGGACGAACGGCAACTCCCCTCTGTGGGACGCGATCATGAGATCTATCTGGCAGACCACGAGCCTGGGGACCTCATCATCTGGGGCGTGCCGGGTGTCGGAAAGAGCCACGTCGCGGCACGCCTCAGCGGCGCCCTCTTCCTCGAAGATCCGGTCGATCCTCAGCAACTCCTCGACGACCTCATCAGCGCAGCTCCTGATGTCGTTGTAGTCGACGACGCCGGCGGCCGAATCCAAGACCTGCGCACGCTGCTACGCGTCAGGGCCGCGGAGGGGATGAGATTTCGGATCGCAACGACCTGCTGGCCGCACGAGACCGACCACGTCGCTGATGTACTCGTCGACGCCACCAAGGTGCATGTCGACCTGCTCAGCCGGGAGGACATGGGCAAGCTCCTACGGCTACGAGGCATCACCCGGGTCGCTGTGTTGGCGCACCTACTCGACCAGGCGCAGGGCAGACCCGCGTGGGCACTACGGCTGGCCGACCTGCTCGTTCGACACGGTGACTGGCAATCGGTGTGGACTGGCGACGCGCTCCGAGCGCAGGTGCTAACTGCCCTTCGTCGCCTCAACGCGCCAGACGACGCACGCGAGATTCTGGGATGCATCGCGCTTGTGGGCCGAATCGACGAGGACCAGGCACACCGTCTGGCGAATCTGCTGCAGCTTCGCTACGCCACGTTCCTGCAGCTGCTGCGATCCGTGGCGATCGCAGGCCTCGTCGACGTGCAGCAACGACACGCCTATGGGACCACCGAGCCGACCTTGGAACAGACCTTCGAGGTCGCCCCGCGGGTAGTCGCGGGAAGCCTGGCTTCAGAGGTGTTCTTCTCCAGCCACCCGAGCCCAGTACGGCTTCGAGATCTGAAGGAGGCCATTCCCGAAGCCGCGGCCCAGGTGGTGCAACACCAGATCTACGCCAGGTTGACGGGGGCACCGAGGGCCGTCGTGCCATCGGATGCCGAAGTCCTTGACCTGTTGGCTGGCGGCAGGCACGTCGACCACAACGAGTTGCTTCGCACGTACGCCGCCATTGGCCGACCACAGGCTGCCTTTGTATCCGGATACTTGGTGTCCCGGATCGAGGACGCCTGTCATGCCGGGAACCCCGCCACAGCGGTGAAGCACGCGACGCTACTCGCCACGCACGTCGCGGAAAGGCTAGATGCTAGCGGCGCCGCGGACCTGGACCGCCTTTTCGGAGTACTGGAAGAGTTGGCGGCCAGGGACTGGCACACTGATTCGATTGTCGAGGCGCTGGTTGATGCGGCAAGGGCTCCGTTGAGTGGTGATCTCCCAGACGTCGACGAACTCGCCGGCCTATTGGAGCTAATCGGGCACAAGTTTCCCGACCGGCTATCCGACACGCTCTGGGTTGGGCTGGCTTGCGAGGCGCTCAAGCCCATCTTCGACGACAACTACATGAGTCCCGAAGTACACCGCCAAGTCGTCCTTCGGTCTTTCGCGTGGCCGGCCGACGACATGGTCAGACTCTTCGAAGCCATGCGCCCCGAACTGGTCCGACGCGCACCTCACTTCACCCGACCCCAAGCGAGCAGGCTTCTAGATCTCCTTGGCAAGTGGGTACGGCTCGCGGACGGTCGAGGCCTGCCGTACGGCGGCAACGTGAGCGCAGAGCAGCAACGAGTGAGCCGTGAGATCGCTACCGCGCTCGCGCAGGAGGTCGCGCACGCCGTGCGATCGCCCGGTCTGCGCGCCAAGTTCAACGAGGTGACGCACTCCCTGGGAATGCTCCTTGAGGAACCCGACCCCTTGTTCGCGTCGCTCGTTGCAGACCGACACCACCGCGTGCAGCGCAGAGATCGTGACAAGTCCGCGCGGGTGAAGGAGACGGCACTGACGGCGGCCCTGCAGCCATACCTCGACCAAGACCCGGCTGTCCTGATGGCATGGATCGACGAGCACCGCGAGGACCTCTCAACCCTCCGCAACGGAACAGCGCCTTCTTGGATCATGAGGCACATTGCGCGGCTACCGGACGTACGGCCCGGCGACTGGCTCGAAGCAGCCGCCAAAGCTGGCTTGGCCCGCTTCGCGGGGGCATTCATGGACCGTTGTCTGGAGACGGACTCGCTCACCGGAGCCATGGCTGAGCAACTGATGAGCGACCCCGACAGCCGCGCGACCTTCATCGAGGTGGTTCTCGCCGAACGGCCTGAGCCCATCGACGGGCGAATTGTCGAAGCCGTGATCTCTCAACTGACCGTCGAGGACGTCGCGATGCTGGACGAATCGCTCGCATTGCACGGTATCGACGAACACACTCGCCGGTTGCTGTTCACCCACCGCGACTCGGCCGTGCGGAGTACTGCGGCTGCCGTGTGGATTGCAGACCATGCCTACGACGACGGCCTACCTGACGATGGCTACTGGGTCGAGGCATTGTCGGAGCTCGCGCTTCCGAACGACATGCTCAAGCCCCACACCCAGGCACAAACGCTCAGCGCACTGGTCAAGACCGCGCCGGGAGCCTATGCGGACCTACTTGCTAAGCACGCCGAACAAGTGGAGCGCCGTGGCCGCGTCGACTTCGCTCAGTGGGAGGACAGCGCGCAGCAACTGTCGAACGACGAACGTGACGCCCTGTGGAACCGCGTGTCGGGCACGCGACGCGCGCGGGAGATCTTCTGGGTTCTGGCCGGACAAGATGTCGAATGGGTGAAGAAGACGGTCGGCGAGCCCGGCTTCGCATTCACCGCAGATGCTCTCGTGAGCGCCACGCGCTACCAAGTCAATCCGCGGTTTTCGCTCAGGACCCTCGCCGAAGCCTTGCGCCCCTTGGGTTGGGAGCCCGACGACATCGTCTGGACCCTTGATGTCGGCACGATGACTGGAGAGGACCACGAACGCTACGCGCGTCACGTCGAGACGTGTCGGGTCCTCGCGGCCTCGGAAGAGCCTGACATCGCGCGCTTGGGCGCAAGAGGTGTCGAGATCTTCGAAGCGCGCCTAGCTCAGGCCGAGGCTGAGGCACACTGGGCTGCCGTCCGCGGAGTCTCGTAGGAAGGCTCGGCGGACCCACTGGTGCGCATCAACATGCCCCCCATCACGTATCACCGACTCGAAAGAGACCGTCGCCATCTCCGCGCACGCCGCACTCGACACACCGCCGGCTCTGTCTCGAGGCTCACTTGAGACGCTGCGGCGTCACCTGGGACTGATGCACGGATAGGTGACATCTGATCTGCGTCGATGTGTCGGCGCTGGAAGGATGTGCACCATGCCGAAGGCGTTTCCCAAGGAGTTCCGCGAGGACGTGATCCGGGTCTATAAGGACTCCGATGCCTCGATGGCTCAGGTCGCTAAGGACTTCGGTATCTCGCCGTCGTGCCTGAAGCGCTGGCTCGCGATCGAGGAGAAGAACTCGACCCGGTCGTCTGGCTCGCCCCAGTCGGGTAGCGAGTCCGACGCGCTGCGTGAGGCGAATAAGCGGATCAAGCTTCTCGAGCAGGAGAACGAGGTGCTGCGCCGGGCTGCCGCCTATCTGTCGCAGGCTCACCTGCCGGGAAAATGATGTACCCGCTCGTCCGCGAGCTGGCCGGCGACGGGGTCCCCGTCACGGTGACGTGCCGGGTCTTGAAGATCGCCCGCCAGCCCTACTACCGCTGGCTGGCCAGCCCGGTCACCGATGCCGAGCTGACCGCGGCCTACCGTGCCAACGCACTGTTCGACGCTCATCGCGACGACCCCGAGTTCGGCTACCGATTCCTCGTCGACGAGGCGAAGGAGGCTGGTGAGCCGATGGCCGAGCGGACCGCCTGGAAGATCTGCTCGGACCTGGGCTGGTGGTCCACGCACGGCAAGAAGCGCGGCGGCAACACCAAGAAGCCCGGCCCGCCGGTCCACGACGACCTGTGCGCCGTCACCGACAAGCACGGCGTGACCCGGCACGAGTTCAGGGCCGACCGCCCGAACGAGCTCTGGCTCAGCGACATCACGGAACACTGGACCGGCGAGGGCAAGCTCTATGTCTGCGCGATCAAGGACGTCTATTCCAACCGGATCGTCGGGTACTCCATCGACTCACGCATGAAGTCGTCGCTGGCGGTCGCGGCGCTGAACAACGCCGCTGCTCGCCGTCGTGATGTGGCCGGCTGTGTGGTTCACACCGACCGCGGGTCCCAGTTCCGAAGCAGGAAGTTCGTCCACGCGATCAACCGTCACTCGATGGTCGGCTCCATGGGCCGAGTCGGGGCGGCAGGCGACAACGCAGCAATGGAGTCGTTCTTCGCGCTGCTGCAGAAGAACGTCCTCAACCGACGAGCCTGGCCGACGCGTCAGGAGCTGCGGATTGCCATCGTGACTTGGATCGAGAAGACCTACCACCGACGTCGTCGCCAGGCCGCTCTCGGACGTTTGACCCCGGTCGAATACGAGTTGATCATGAAGCCGGCCGCGACCCAGGCGGCCTAACCAACATTGTCACCCGTTCGTGCAGCAGTCCCCAACGACGTCAAGCGCGTCTGCGCAGCCCTGGGCGCGAAGCAGAAGTTCATCCGACCCCACTGCCCCTGGCAGAACGGCAAGGTCGAAAGGCTCAACCGCACCCTGGCCACCGAGTGGGCCTACCGCCACGGCTTCACCAGCAACGACGCCCGCGCAGCCGCACTTGCACCCTGGCTGGAGCACTACAACACTGAACGACGCCACAGCGCACTCGGAGGCAAGCCACCGATCAGCCGCGTGCTACCAACCTGATGGCCGGGTACAACTAGTCGCGATACGCCGCAACGCAGCCCAGGTGATCTCGAACGTTGCCGGACGACCTGCGTCGCCACCCTCTGATTCAGGGTCCGATACCCAGCTCGGCTCCTCTGCCCCACGAGGCGCCGCCAGGTTGCGGCCGGTCGAGAGCCGCCGCCCTTGCGATGGCCTTTCGGCTACACGGCGCGGCCGCTGGAAAGCAACTCAGTGTGGGGGAACGACGTGTAGTCGAGGTCGCCGGCCAACGGGAGTCCGGAGAAGTCGACGAACCACTCGTCTCGAGTCACGGCGTGTGCGGGGCGAGCGACTGGACAACACGCCGAGTCGTGAGTCACACGCAGCATGAACGCGCGGGCGTGTTCTGCCTCCCACCGCGGATCGTGCAGGGCATCCCACAGTTCGTCATCCGTGAGGGGAACTTCCGGTCGCGTCGCCCAGCCCCTCGGGAAAGGCCACCAAGCAGCGACGTCTCGGCAGTCGAGGGCGGGCACTTCGTTGTAGAGGGTCACCTCGACACACATGTTGCCTTCGTCATCGGCCATGTTCTCGATCCGGATGCCGAAGTGGAGGCGGTCAGCTGCCCACGCGAAGTTGTAGGCGTCGCCGCAGTCGGGGTGGAAGTAGTCCTTGAGCTTCACGCGGAGGAGTCCTGCGTTGTCGCTGCGCTGCTCGGGCGCGCCCGCACTGGGCGCATGTATCTGGTTCGGGGTCATGTCTTCCCTGTGCCATGCGACTGTGATCGCGCGTCGCATTGGGCGAGGCGCGCACCGTCGAGTAAGTGAGTCGCGACGCCTGAGCGTTGCCGCGGGTCGTTCAGGGCCGATGTTTGTATGCTGCGACACTCGCGCTGGTCTAAGTCGAGGGGGACTGTTGGCAACCGATTGGGTTGCGCGCACGCTCGCTGGGTGTTCGGCTCTGGTTGCCGTCTCGTCGTTCATCTGGGCGGTGGTGTCGTGGCGGCTCAGCGGCCCGTCCCTGCGTCTGCACATGGTGGTTGACGACTACAACCTGATCATCCGGGTCTTCAACCGCGGCCGGGGGAGTGACTCGATCGAGCACCTGGTGCTCGGCGGTACCAAGCACGGTCTCGGTGGGGAGGACCTCTCGCGCACGCTGGGACTGCCTCTCACCATCGCACCGGGAGAGTCGTTCAGCCGAAGGGTTCGGCTCGCTTCACTACCCGTCAGTGAGGTCAAAAGACTCCGGTCGGGGTGGGAGGTCGTCTGGCTGTTGTGCGGCTCCATGCGGCTCCTCCGAGGAGAGGTTATCCCCGTCTCGAACCCAGCGCGGGTAGGACTGTGGGTTCTCGTCCCGCGACGCGCAAAGCTGCTTCGCTACGTGCCTTGGTTAGGAGCTGTGTTCGTGTTCGCCAGCGCCCAGCCGGGACCGGTCGCCTTCGGCATCTCGCTTTCGATGTTCGCAGCGGTCGGAATCGTCGTGCTCGCGCACTTCCTCTTCGGACAGCAGAAAGTGTCGAGTCGAGCAAGGTGGGTCGGGGTCGTCTGGACGGCGATGTCGCTCGCATCCTTGGTGGTGCACCAGCACTCGGACGACGTCGGGACCGTGACCGGCGTGACAGCGGTTGCGTTGATGGCTGCGTTCCTTGTCGCTCAGGCCTTCGCGTCGCCCGGCTTTATGGCAAGCCTGTTGTCGAGTGAGTCGTGGACACGTTGGAGACGGCTCGTCGGAGCGCGATTGATCCGAGGACGCTGACGCCGCTCAAGGCTGTTTGCCGGCATGGCCGCCTGTCGGAGAACTCGAGCCGTAGCCCAGACGTGTCGGCGGGCTTGAGTGTCAAACTGGCGTCGCCTCGGGCGAGATCGCGGAGGTGTTCGCCTGCGGCACTGCCGCCGTCGTCACGCCGGTCGGCGAGCTGCGCAGCCCCTCGTCCACGACCCCGGCGCCGGCGAGCACCGAGCTCACCATGCAGATCCGCGAGGCGCTGGTCGGCATGCAGTTCGGCCGCAGCGAGGACACCTTCGGCTGGATGCACCAGGTCTGCTGACTCGTGATCATTCGCAGAACTCTCAAGCCCTCTTCGGCCGTTCCTCGGCCAAACGGGCTAGCAGGCCGGTGGTCCGATACTGGATCAGGTCCCGCATGAGCACGGCTGTGGATGTGCGCAGCACGCCGGCGCACGACAGGATCTGCTGTCCAACTCTGTACAGGTCGTCGTTATCCCTTGCAGCAACTCGACACGTCAGGTCCCATTCGCCCGTTGTCGCTGCTGCGTCGAGCACCTCGGGGATTCGTGCCAGGGTGAGTCCCCTGGAGTGGTGGAAGTAGCGGGCCCGGCATGGCCACGGACCAGCCCCTGCCGGGGTGTCGGTCCGGGACGTGAACGGGCCACCGCGTGAGGCTCTGCGAGAAGGCTCTAATCAACTCGTAGAACAGGACTCACGCGATGACCCTGAACCAGTCTGCCCTGCTCGAGCTCACCCAGATGCTGCGCACCGCTGATGGCGGCGATCTGATGCGTCAGATGCTCGGCCTGATGCTCCAAGCCCTAGTCGATGCCGAGGCCACCAGCGTGATCGGCGCCGAGCCGCACCAGCGCACCGAGGACCGCACCACACACCGCAACGGCACCCGACCCAAGACCGTGTCCACGACATCCGGCGACCTCACCGTGAAGATCCCCAAGCTGCGGACCGGGTCGTTCTTCCCGACCCTGCTCGAACCACGCCGACGCGTCGACGTGGCGTTGCACGCGGTGGTCATGGAGGCCTACGTCCACGGCGTGTCCACCCGCAAGGTCGACGACCTCGTGGTCGCGCTGGGCGTCGACACCGGGATCAGCAAGTCCGAGGTGTCGCGGATCTGCGCCGGCCTCGACGAGCAGGTCGCCGCCTACGACACCCGCCCGCTGGACCACTGCGCGTTCCCGTACGTGTTCTTGGACGCGACCTACTGCAAGGCCCGCGTCAACGGACGGGTGGTGTCCCAGGCCGTCGTGATCGCCACCGGCGTCAGCGCCGACGGACGCCGTGAGGTGCTGGGCTCCCAGGTCGGCGACAGCGAGTCCAAAGCGTTCTGGACCGAGTTCCTGCGCGGGCTGCGCGAACGCGGCCTGGACGGCGTGCAGCTCGTGATCTCCGATCACCACCGCGGGCTGATGGCCGCGGTCGACCAGGTCATGGCGGGCACGACGTGGCAACGCTGCCGGGTCCACTTCATGCGCAACGTGCTGACCCGGGTGCCGAAGGCGTCCTCGGCGATGGTCGCGACCACGATCCGCACCATCTTCGCCCAACCCACCGGCCCGCTGGTCCGTGAGCAGGTCGAGGTCGTCGCGACCATGCTCGAACCCAAGCTCCCCGACGTGGCCGCAATGCTGCGTGATGCACGCGAAGAGATCACCGCGTTCGCCGACTTCCCCGAAGCGCACTGGTCGAAGATCTGGTCGACCAACCCCTTGGAGCGGCTCAACCGCGAGGTCAAGCGGCGCACCGAGGTCGTCGGGATCTTCCCCAACCCCGCCGCCCTGCACCGACTCACCGCGTGCGTGCTGATCGAGGCCCACGACGAGTGGCAGGTCGCCGATCGCCGCTACCTCTCCGAGAGCTCCATGGCACTACTCACCCCGCCCGAGCCCACCGCCCTGGCCCCCGCCAGCAACTCCAACGAGGAGGCAATCGACACCCCCGCCGCCGTCACGGCATAGTTCAAACCAGCAGAGCGCCACGCGCCGCTACTTCCACCACGCCACGGGACTCGATCTTCGTGCCAGGTCCTCGACGACAGGGGCGAGGTGGTCTTGCTGAACTTCGGCCGATATGACTGCTCGCACCCTGAACCCCAGGTTGTCGACGATTGCGCGCGTGCTGTTCAGCTGCAGCAACCCCTCCTCCTCAAGGCGGCCGAGGCGGTGCTGCACAGTTCGCCGGGCCAATCCCACGCGAGCGGCTACCTCGATGACCGGCGCGCGAGGAGACGCGTCCAGTGCAAGGAGGATGCGGGCGTCGGTGGCGTCGATAGGACCCATGCTGCTCAGCATGGCACGTTTCGGCCGCTGAGCCGGGTGCTGACCGGCCAGAGTGATCACTCGGGAAGAAGCTTGTTGCCAATAGGACGCCATTCAGCCGAGGCTCGGCCCAACGCGTTCGCATCCCAGCGTGCACGTCTGCTCGCCGCCCGCGAACCCCAACAGCGCCGTTGGTAGACGAAGGATTCGCACACCTCTTGAGGAGCACTCCATGAATGTCACGGTTGCGCCGCACTCGTCGGGGACGGTCACACCCCAGGAGCGGTACTCGGCCGAGGTCGGCCGCGTACAGCTCACCGGTGTGCAGGCCCTCGCGCGACTGCCGATCGACCAGCACCGGCGCGACCTCGACGCAGGTCGCGACGTCGCGACGTTCATCTCGGGGTACGAGGGGTCGCCCCTCGCCGGGTACGACCTCGAGCTGGGGCGGCAGAAGGGGCTGCTTGAGGCCAACGACGTCGTCTTCGTTCCCGGCCTGAACGAGGAGTCCGCCGCGACAGCGGTCCAGGGCTCCCAGCTGGCGAACACCCTCGACGGAGCCGTCCGGGACGGCGTGCTGGGCATCTGGTACGGCAAGGCCCCAGGCCTCGACCGGGCCAAGGACGCCTTGCGGCACGGAAACCTGATGGGCGCCCACCCGGCCGGCGGCGCCCTCGTGCTCGTTGGCGACGATCCGGCCGCTAAGTCTTCGAGCGTGCCCTGCGCCTCCGATCTGGCCCTGGCCGACCTCAACATCCCCTACCTTTACCCGGCCGACAGCCAGGACGTCATCGAGCTGGGACTGCACGCGGTCGCGCTCTCCCGGGCCACGGGTCTCTGGGTGGGGATGAAGATTGTCACAGCTGTGGCGGACGGCTCGTCGGGCGTCGACCTCACCCGCATCTCACGCTCGCCCCTGCCGATGGTGCCCCGCGGGGCGGGCCAGCACGTCCCGACCGCGCGTCTCCTCCAGCCCACGCTCGGCCCCCTCGAGCGCGACCTCGTCACGACGCGGCTCCGCCTCGCCGAGGAGTACGCCAGCCTCAACGGGTTGAACCGCGTCGTCGGGCGAGGTGCCTCGGACACCCTCGGCATCGTCGCCGCCGGACGCACCTGGCAGGACCTGCTCGCCGCGCTGGAGCGCGTCGGCCTCACCCAGGGTGCTCTCGAGAGCAGCACCGTTCGGCTGCTCAAGGTCGACATGCCGTGGCCGCTGTCCCCCGGCAGTGTCCGCGACTTCGCGGACGGCCTCGACGAGATCCTCGTCCTGGAGGAGAAGCGGTCGTTCATGGAGTCGGCCGTCCGGGACATCCTGTACGGCCGCGACGGAGCCCCGAAGGTCACCGGCAAGCGCGACGACGAGGGCAAAGACCTCGTGCCTGCCTACGGAGAGCTCGACGTCGACGGACTGCTTCCCAGCCTGCGCAAGCGTCTGGCCGCGCACCGCGCCATCGAGCCCGCCGAGGGCCTGCCCGCCCACCGACGCGTGCTCCTCCCGCTGGCTCCCGCGGACAAGCGGGCGCCGTACTTCTGCTCCGGCTGCCCGCACAACTCCTCCACGAAGCCGGGTGGGGACTCACTCGTCGGAGGTGGCATCGGATGCCACGCGATGGTGCTCCTTATGGAGGAGTCCCAGGTCGGGACCGTCACCGGCCTGTCGCAGATGGGGGGGAGGGCCTGCAGTGGATTGGCATCGCACCCTTCGTCGACCGCTCGCACTATGTTCAGAATCTTGGTGACGGCACCTTCGACCACTCCGGGTCCCTCGCCATCCGCGCCGCCGTCGCGAGCGGCGTCAACGTCACCTACAAGCTGCTCTACAACTCGGCCGTGGCGATGACCGGCGGCCAGCGAGCGGTGGGTGGCATGGGCATCGAGCAGATCATCGAGGTGCTGCGGGCAGAGCGGGTCGCGAGGATCATCGTTACGACCGAGGACATGCGTCGCTACCGGAAGCGTCGCCTCCCGCGCGGCGTCGAGGTCTGGTCCCGCGAGCGCATCGGCGAGGCGCAGCGTGTCCTCGCCGCGACGCCCGGCGTCACGGTGCTGGTCCACGACCAGGAGTGCGCGACCGAGAAGCGACGCAAGCGCAAGCGCGGTCAGCTGGAGCAGCCCGAGGCGAACGTCTACATCAACGAGCGGATCTGCGAAGGCTGCGGCGACTGCGGTCGTAAGTCCAACTGTCTGTCCGTCCAGCCCGTCCCGACCGAGCTCGGCCGCAAGACCCAGATTCACCAGGGCAGCTGCAACGTCGACTACAGCTGCCTGGACGGTGACTGCCCGGCGTTCATGACCGTGGTGCCGGGTGCGGCCCGCATGAGCGGCTCCCCGCTCGACCCGGTCGCCGCCGAGGAGCTCCCCGACCCGCGGGCCGTGACGGCGCTCGCGGACCAGTTTGGCATCCGCCTCGCAGGGGTCGGCGGCACGGGAGTCGTCACCGTCTCCCAGGTGCTCGCGACCGCCGGCCTGCTCGCCGGCTGGGCCACCCGGTCGCTCGACCAGACCGGCCTTGCCCAGAAGGGTGGCGCGGTCGTCTCCGATGTCCGGTTCTGGCGCCATGGCCCAGGCACGTCCAACAAGCTGGCCGCCGGTGAGTGCGACCTTTACGTCGGCTGCGACCTTCTGGTGGCGGCCGATGCCGCGAACCTGGACGTCGTGGCTGCGGACCGGACCGTCGCCGTCATCAACACCGCCCAGGTGCCGACCGGCCACATGGTCGCCGACGTCACCCGCGACTTCCCCGACACCGGCGAGCTGGTGAGCCGCATCCGCGACCTGACCCGTCCGGACGGCCAAACGGTGGACGCGCGCCGGCTGACGGCCGCGCTACTCGGCGACGACCAGTACACCAACATTTTGATGGTGGGAATTGGCTTCCAGTCCGGCGCGATCCCGCTTCCCGCGGTGGCCGTCGAGGACGCGATCCGCCTCAACGGTGTCGCGGTGGAGGCGAACATCCAGGCCTTCCGGCGCGGTCGCCAGCTCGTCAGCGACCCGGGTGCTTTCCACCGCGCTGTTGCTGCTGCATCCGCCGATGAGCCCCTCGACGACCCGTGGGCTGCCCGGCCGGGCGAGTCGGAGCTCGACCGGCTCCTGCGCACGCGCCACGACGACCTCGTCGCCTACCAGGACGCGGCGTACGCCGAGCGCTACGCAGCGACCGTCCGCCGCGTCCGCGAGCGCGAGCAGCACGTCGTCCCCGGCTCGACCGAGCTGGCGGAGGCGGTGGCGCGACACCTCTACAAGCTGATGGCGTACAAGGACGAGTACGAGGTCGCCCGCCTTGCGCTGGACGAGCACGTCGGACGGGACCTCGCGGCCAGGTTCGGCACCGACGCCGCCGCTGCGTGGAAACTTCACCCGCCCGTTCTGCGCGCCGTGGGCGTGGACCGCAAGCTCACGTTGGGACGGTGGTTCGCTCCGGCCTTCAAGGGGCTGGTACCCATGCGGCGGCTCCGCGGCACACGACTCGACCCATTCGGCTATGCCCACGTGCGCCGGGTCGAGCGCGAGCTGGTCGAGGACTACGTCGCCGTCGTCGACCGCCTGTGCGACCGGTTGACGACAACCAACCACGGCGTTGCCGTCCAGATCGCTCGGCTTCCCGACATGGTGCGCGGATACGAAGAGGTCAAGCTCGCCAACGTGAGGAACTACCGGGACCAACAGGCGGAACTCCTGGCTCACCTCGATGGTCCGGCAGTCCCCGAACTCGGCGGAGGAGATGCTGTTGACTAACGGCCATGGCCTGACTATCGGTACGAACACTGCCCTGGCTGCGGGCACTTTGCCTCAGGCTGACATCACAAAGCGCCTATTCATGCGGTCCGCGAAGTTCGCATCTTCGAGTAGCAGCTCATGAGTTCGAGGAACTCCGCGCGGCGACGCTGGTTTCCCGCGGCTAGTCACGGAAGGTATGAGAACGACGGGTCAGAACCGGTCTGGCGACCCGCGACCCTGGTGCATGCAAAGCAGCCAGGGGCGGCACGCGCCGCCTGTGGTGCCCTGTCTCCGAGCTGGCAGACGTTCTGGGCACTTAGTTTCGACGATATTCAGCGCGAGTCCCTCTGCACGCAGTGTCAGATCATCGTTGCGTTCGGAGACGACGGCAGTCCTGGTATGGAGCCTCGTGGCTGACGCTCAGGATTGCAGCGCGGGCTCTCTCAGGCCGTGACTTTCCGCGGCCGGTGCCGATGGTCCTGGGTGGCTCGACCTCGCCGGTTCCGGTAGGCCCTTCACCAGGTTTGCCCAGATCGCTCCACGACGTTCAGGGCGCCGGCAGGCCGAGCAAGGTGGTGGTGGTCGTCGCGGCCGTTGCTGGCGGGCGATGCCAACGAAGTGGGCCGGCCAGACACGCTCCCTCCTAATTGCCCCCTTTAATCACCGAACCAGCCCGTTCTCTTCCGTCGCCTCCCGTAGGTTCACGAAGTTGTCTTGAGCCGCAGCGGAAGGGCACGGGTAGAGCAACGACGCTGAGGACGGGCCTAGTCCACTCGTAACGACTAGGTCGTCGGTTCGATTCCGACAGGCGGCTCTGACTCCCCCGGGGACCCGAGACCCTGGGGGAGTCTTCTGTGTCTACGGAGGCTCGGTCAGACGGAGTACTCGTGTCGTCGGCGACGTAGAGGGTCTGGCCCTTGGGTGGTGGGGCTGGGGGCGAGCTTCACTGGGGAAGTCCCTCCTCGGAGTGTTCGGTGGGAACGGCCGCCTGCTGCGACGCGGCCCACGAAGCGAGCAGCCGGAGACGCTCGGCAGACGGGGAGCCGGGCTCAGCCGTGTAGACGAGCAGGACGAGTCCGGGCTCGGCGGTGATGGCGAGCTCCTCGTAGACGAGGGTGACCTCGCCCACGACAGGGTGGTCGAAGCGCTTGGTGCCCGTGCCGTGCGTGCGGACGTCGTGGGCAGCCCAGAGGCGGCGGAAGGTCTCGCTCCGGGTGGAGAGCTCCCCGACGAGGTCCTGCAGACCGCGGTCGTGGGGGTCGCGCCCGGCCTCGGTGCGCATGATGCCCACGCACATCTCGGCGAACAGCTCCCAGTCTGGATAGAAGTCGCGCGAGGCGGGGTCGAGGAACTGGAACCGAGCCAGGTTGGGGGTCCTGCCACCGCTGCCGAGGACGGGGGAGTAGAACGCGCGTCCCAGTGCGTTGGTCGCCAACAGGTTCTGGTGGGGGTCGCGGACGAAGGCCACGCCGTCGGTGATGGCCTCGAGCGCCCACTGCAGGCTGAGCCGTGACGCGGCCCTGGCCGGCGTACGCCGTCGCCGTCGGCCGCTGGTCGGGATGCCGTCCGCGGCACGCGCGAGGTCGTACAGGTGGGAGCGTTCGGTCTCGTCGAGCTGCAACGCCGTCGACAGTGCTTCGAGCACGCCCGAGGAGGCGCCGGCGATCTGGCCCCGCTCGAGCCGGGCGTAGTACTCCACGCTCAGGCCGGCCAGTGTCGCGACCTCGCTGCGCCGCAGCCCAGGCACGCGGCGGCTTCCCGTGGTGGCGAGCCCGACCTGCTCCGGAGTGATGCGCGCGCGCCGGGTGGTCAGGAACTCGCGCACTTCTTCTCGGTTGTCCACGACATCGAGACTAGGCCGGTCCGGTGGCTCCCTGCAGCCACGAGGGGTGCCCTGACAGTGCACCCCTCGACAGGGACTCCCACATGCGCTGCGGAGCGGGTTCACTCGTGACGAGGCGACAGGAGCCGCCGACCAGCGACGACGAAGAGGAGCCCAGCGCCATGCGCCAGGTAGTCATGCACGCACCCGGGGACGTCCGGGTCGAGGACCGCGAAGACCCGACGATCATCGAGCCCACCGATGCGATCATCCGGCTCAGCGCGACCTGCATCTGCGGCAGCGACCTGTGGCCCTACCGCGGCGCCGAGCCGGTCGAGCACCAGGTGATGGGCCACGAGTACGTCGGCGTGGTCGAGCAGGTCGGCGACGAGGTCCGCACGATCAAGGTCGGCGACTTCGTCGTCGGGTCCTTCTGGGCCTCGGACAACACGTGCGAGATCTGCAAGGCCGGCTACCAGGCCTACTGCACGCACCGGGTGCTCATGGGAACGCTCGGCACCCAGTCCGAGCTGGCCCGCATCCCGCTCGCCGACGGCACCCTCGTGGCCACACCCGGCATGCCCGAGCCCGACCTCATCCACTCGCTCATGGCGGCTTCCGACGTGCTCGGCACCGGCTGGTTCGCCGCCGTGGCAGCCGAGGCCGGCCCTGGCAAGACCGTCGCGGTCGTGGGCGACGGCGCCGTCGGACTCCTCGGCATCCTCGCCGCCCGGCAGCTGGGCGCCCAGCGCATCATCGCCTTCAGCCGCCACGCGGACCGTCAGGCACTGGCTCGCGAGTTCGGCGCGACCGACATCGTCGAGGAGCGCGGCGAGGACGGTGTCGCGAAGGTGAAGGAGCTCACCGACGGCCTCGGGGCCCACTCGGTCATCGAGGCCGTCGGCACCCAGGAGTCGATGATGCAGGCCATCCACTCCACCCGCCCCGGCGGCCATGTCGGGTTCGTCGGGGTCTCCCACGACGTCTCCATCCCCGGTGACGAGCTCTTCATGGCCGGCGTCCACATCCACGGCGGGCCCGCTCCGGTGCGGCGCTTCCTCCCCGAGCTCGTCCAGCTCATCTGGGACCGCAGGATCGACCCCGGCAAGGTCTTCGACCTCACCCTCCCTCTCGACAGGGCCGCGGAGGGCTACGCCGCGATGGACCAGCGCACCGCCACCAAGGTGCTCCTGCTGCCATGACCGTCGCCACGCTCGTACGCCCCACCGGCGCGTCCATGGCCCTGGCCGCGTCCATGGCCCTGGCCGCGTGCGGGTCGGATCAGCCGGTACCGGGCACCCGGGAGCCGTCGTCCGGGACGACGAGCTCGTCCACCAGCACGCACGACCCCACACCCGGCCGCGGGACCGGAGAGTCCCGGTGCCGGCCCGAACCGAGATGAGGACACGATGCAGATCGGCATCACGATCGGCGACCAGCGCTTCACAGCGACCCTCGACGACAGCGCCGCCGCGCAGGACCTGCTGGCGCAGCTTCCCGTCACCGTCGACATGGTCGACCACGGCGGGGTCGAGAAGACCGGGCCGCTGCCCGAACCCCTGTCCCTCGAGGGCCAGCCCGAGGGAGCGGACCCCGCCGTCGGTGACCTCGGCTACTACGCGCCCGGCAACGACCTCGTCCTCTACTACGGGGACCAGTCCTTCCACTCCGGCATCGTCGTCCTCGGTCGTCTCGACGACGACGCCGCCGAACGCATCGCCGCGCTCGGTGGTCCGGTCACCGCGACCGTCGAGGCGAGGTGACGGGCATGGACCTGCAGGAGTTCCTGGCTCACGTCGACGCAGGCCGCCTGATCGAGGGCGGGTCCGAGCACCACCGGTTCATGCACGACGCCGCGCAGGAGGCGTTCGCGGTCACCGCCGAGCTCAACTCGGCGTACCGGACGCCGCAAGAGATCCGCGACCTCCTGGCCCGGCTGACCGGGCGCCCGGTCGACGACTCGGTCACCCTCTTCCCGCCCTTCCACAGTGAGTTCGGCAAGAACCTGCACCTGGGCAGGGACGTCTTCATCAACCTCGGCTGCCGCTTCCAGGACACCGGTGGCATCACCATCGGGGACGGGACCCTGATCGGCCACGGAACGACGCTCACGACCCTCAACCATGCCGTCGACCCCGACCGCCGCGCCGACATGCAGCCGGGGCCCATCGTCATCGGACGCAAGGTCTGGATCGGCGCCTCCGTCACGGTCGTCCCCGGGGTCTCGATCGGCGACGGCGCCATCGTGGGTGCTGGGTCCGTCGTGACCAAGGGCGTCCCGGCCGACGCGATCGTCGCCGGCGTCCCCGCCCGATCCATACGGCCGACCGGCTTCCGGGCCGAGCCGGAGCAGGGATGAGACCGGACGGTGTCCTTGCCCGCCGACTTCGACGCAGCCCACGATGCCCCCATGAGCGAGCCTTCCACTGCCTTGCCCGGACCTCCGGGTCGCGCCCCTGACGTCGAGGACGCCTTTCGCGACGGCCCCGTCCGGATCTCTGGGTGCCCCACTACCTCCCGCACTGGACGACGCCGGACCGGTCCGCCGCACGGTTCGACATCGCGGGGGACGGGATCCGGTTGCGCATCGATCGTGACCAGCCCGACTGGCGGCCGGAAGACGCGCCGCTCCGGGTCTCCAACCTCCAGACCGGGACGTACTCGGGGGCACTGGGGACCTCCCGCGGCACGCACCGGCACCGAGACGACGGGCTCGTCGTGCGGACCGAGGTGCCGACGCGTCTGCTGTGGGCTCCGTCCGCCGGGCGCGTGGACATCACCGTGAGCGCCAGCCGCGACCTCGACTGCATGCTGGCCGCCTGGCTCGTCGGCACCGAGCACGAGGACGAGTCAGAGGCGGGTGAGGTGTGCATCTTCGAGATCGATGCCGCCGCCATCGGCGAGGAGTCCACTGCACGGTCGGGGGTCAAGGCGCACGGTGGTCCGGGCCTCACCACTGACATGACAGAGGTGCGGATGCCGTTCGACGCCACCCGGCCGCACACCTGGACCGCGATCTGGGGTGAGGGCGAGACCGTCATCGGCTGTGAAGGTGTCGTCGTCAGGCGCGTGCGCCAAGCACCGGACTACCCGCTGGTGCTCCTGGTGGACCTGTTCGAGATCGGCCGCCCGCGGGGGACGTACCCCAAGACCGCGACCATCCACTCCGTGCGTGGCTGGGACGCTCGGTAGCTGCCGCGTCGCACCGCTCAGGGGCTACGGAACTGGCGACGGTACTGCGTCGGCGAGACGCCGACCTGGGCCTGGAAGTGGTGGCGCAGCAGCGCGGCACTGCCGAGGCCGACGCGATGCGCGACCTCCTCGACCGGGAGCGTGCTCTCCTCGAGCAGCTCCTGGGCCAGAGCCACCCGTCTGAGGGTCAACCACGCGATCGGCGTCACCCCGGTCTCGTCGTGGAAACGGCGCAGCAAGGTGCGAGGAGAGACCTGGGCCCGACGCGCGATCGAGGCCACGGTGTGCGGCTCGGCGAGGCGATCGTCCAGCCACTCGAGCAGGTGGGCCAGGCCGGCGCTCGTCGCGGGCAGCAGCGGACGCTCGAGGAACTGGCGCTGCCCGCCCGCGCGATGCGGAGCGATGACCATCCTGCGCGCGATCCGCCCGGCGACGGTGTGCCCGAGCTCCGCACGGACCACGTGCAGGCAGGCATCGATCCCGGCCGCGGTCCCTGCGCTGGTGACGACCTTCCCCGCCTGCTGGTAGAGCGCGTCGGAGTCGACCTCGACGGCGGGGAACCGCGCGCGCAGCGCGTCGGCGTAGCGCCAGTGCGTGGCGCAGGGCCGCCCGTCGACGAGGCCGGCCGCCGCCACGGTGAAGGCCGCGGTGCAGACCGCGATGACGTACGCCCCACGCTCGGCGGCGGCGCGGACCGTCGAGAGCACCGCGGGCGAGGGGGGCGTGTGCATCGGTCCCGAGGGGAGCGCGACCAGGTCCGCGTCAGCGCAGGAGGCGAGGTCGAGACCGGTCGTGACGCTGACGCCACCGCCGACCACGAACGTCTCGCGGGGATCCTCGGTGCACGCCTGGTAGTCGAAGGCCGGCACGCCGTCGTCGGTGCGGTCGACGCCGAAGACCTCGTGGACGACGCCGAGCTCGAACGGCGCGAGCGGCGCCTGGAGGATCACGCGGACACGCTGGAGAGCCACGTGGTCAAGTATGGCGCGATATTTGCGGACATGGTCGCGCGCGCCACTGGTCTCGGTGTTCGTGGGCTCGGACGATGGAGTCATGACAGGCCACACCGCCGCCCTGCCGGCCACCTCCCGGAGGTGGCTGACCGCCGGGGACGGCATCGACCGACTCGAGGTCCGCGACGTCGAGACGCCGTGTGTCGGCCCGGGGCAGGTCCTGCTCCGGGTCGAGGCGGTGTCGCTGAACTATCGCGACCTCCTGGTCGTCAAGGGCGAGGAAGGGTGGCGTCCGCCGGAGCCGGTGACGCCGATCTCGGACGCTGCCGGAACGATCGAGGCGGTCGGCGCGGGGGTCACCCGTTTCGCGGTGGGGGACCGGGTCTCGCCGATGTTCCTTCCCCACTGGCGCTCGGGGGCGTTGAGCGCGGAGACGTATCGCTCGCCCGTCGGTGGCCCCGTCGCGTCGGGTGTGCTCGCCGACTTCCTCGTGCTGGACGAGGACCACGTCGAGGCGGTGCCTGCCAGCCTGGATGCCGCCGAAGCGGCCGCACTGCCGATCGCGGCGTTGACGGCGTGGCACGCCGTCGCGGTCCGCTGCCGGGTGGGCCGGGGCGATCGGGTCCTCGTCCACGGAACGGGTGGCGTGGCGATGTTCGCCCTGCGGTTCGCGACTGCGTTGGGCGCGCGGGTCGCGGTCACGACGAGCAGCTCCACCAAGGCGGTCCGCCTCGCGGATCTCGGTGCCGACCGTGTCATCGACTACCGCAGTGCGGACGTGGCCGACGAGGTCCTGAGGTGGACCGGAGGGCGAGGCGTCGACCACGTGGTCGAGACCGTCGGGGGCGCGAACCTCAACCAGTCACTGCGTGCGGTGCGGATCGGTGGTTCGATCGCGTTCATCGGACTGCTCGCCGGGCTCAGCGCCCCCATCAACACCTACGAGCTCGTCACCAAGAACGTCGAGCTGCACGGCATCGAGACGGGCTCGGCCGAGATGTATCGGGACATGGCTCGTTTCATCGACGCGCACGCGATCAAGCCGGTCATCGACTCGACCGCCCCCCCTCACCGACGTACGCGACGCGCTCCACAGGCTCGAGAAGGGCGATCACTTCGGCAAGATCGTCCTGGTGGCCGGTGGCGCGTAGCCGGCGGTGACCTACCGGAGGTGACGGACGTGCTCCCAGTCCCGCGTCCGCGCGTTCCAGCGCTCCAGCACCCAGGGCCACTGGCTCCGGAGCTCGGGTGGCCGCTGCCGGTTGCGGCTGGCGGCCCACCGGTGTGCCTCTTCCTGGGCCTCGCGGCCGGTCGGGCCGGCGAAGTCCCGCACGATCCGGTCGCGCTCGGGTGGGTCGTCGGGTCCCGGCGCGTAGGCGACGCGGTACACCACCTGCATGGTCCCTCCCGAGCACGGCCGAGGCTCGTGCCGTCGGTTTCTCGTCCACCTGTTCAGGAGGCCGGACGGAGGGATCTGATACGTCGGTGCGCCGAGCCGCGTGGCGTCGTGCGAGGCTTGCCGGCATGGCACGCGGAGCCGGTGACCCCGACGTGCTGCTCGAGACCACCCGCCTGCTGCTCAGGCCGTGGCTGGTGGAGGAAGCCGTCGTCCAGCGCGAGATGTGGCTCGAACGCGACGCGCGGGTGCCGCCGCACCGTCGCATCGACGCGGACGGACACCCCACGCTGGCGGCGTTCGAGACGTCGATCCGAGCGGGCGACCCGTCGTCCGCCGGGCTGCTCGCAGTCGAACGCAAGGCCGACGGGGACGTCATCGGATACTGCGGTCTGGTGGGTGGAACCGGCGTGCACGAGCCGGAGCTGGCGTTCGAGCTCCTGCGTCGGTCCTGGGGCCAGGGCTACGCGACCGAGGCCGGGTGGGCGGTGCTGGACTGGGCGAGGGCGTCCGGTCACGACCGGCTGTGGGCATCGGTCTGGGACTGGAACGTCGCCTCTCGCCGCGTGCTGGCGAAGCTCGGGTTCACCGAGTCCGGCCGCGAGGAGACGCCGTACGGCATCAATCTCATGACGACGAGAGGCCTCTGACCGGGACCTGCATGTCAGCCCAGTGTCGACGTCCGGGCGACCAGCTCGGGCGTGAACTCGACCTGCTGGTGCTCGTGGTCGGGGTTGTTGACCTCGTCGATCAGCAGCTCGGCGGCCGCGCGTCCGAGGGCCTGTCGCGGCTGTCGTACCGACGACAGCGGGACAGCGGCACCCGCGGCGAAGGAGATGTCGTCGTAGCCGACGATGGCGAGGTCCTCCGGCACGCGTTGCCCGCTCGACACCACCTGCTGGAGGAGACCCAGGGCGACCAGGTCGTTGGCGCAGAAGACGGCACTGGGCCGCTTGCGCTTCGGCAGTCCCGCGAGCCGCTCGCCGGCGACGTGACCCTCCTGGACCGACAGCGCCTCGGTCTCGACCCGGATCAGGTCGGTGTCGGGGAGACCTGCCTCGCGCCACGCCTCGCACGCTCCCTCGTAGCGGTCCCGGACCTGTCCGATCGAGTCCGGTCCACCGACGAACGCCACGCGGGTGTGGCCCTGGTCGAGGAGGTGCTCGATGGCGATGCGTCCACCGAGCCGGTCGTCGACGGTCACGGAACAGAACGACCCGCTCGTGGCGGCGCGGTCGACGACCACCAGGGGAGTGCCCTGCTGCACGATGCGGGGAAGCTCGGGAGCGTCCGGGTCGACGGGCGTGATGAGGATGCCGTCCACGCGCTGCTGCTGCAGGTGGGCCAGGTGCGCGCCCTCACGGGTGCTGCGACCGTCGCTGTTGCAGAGGAACAGGGAGAGGTCCGCCTTCTCGGCCGCGAGCTCGATCCCGCGAGCGACATCGGTGAAGAACGGGTTGGTCGCGTCGAGCATGACGTAGGCGAAGGTGTTGCTGCGGCCCATCCTGAGCTGTCGCGCGGACTCGTTGAGCACGAAGCCCAGGTCGGCCATCGCCCGCTCGACCCGGTCCCGCGTGCTGGCGCTCACGCGGTCCGGGCGGTTGAGCACGTTGGAGACGGTGCCCAACGACACCTGCGCCCGCTCTGCGACGTCCTTGACCGACGGGCGTCGACCGGGTCGCGGCGACGCGGCGGTCCTGGACATCTGGCTCCTTGACTGAGGGGGCCCTCGGAGCGTAGTCGACGGATCCTTCTGAGTGAAACGTCACAGAAAATGTCGCTGAGTGCTTGACGCGTGTGATCGTCGCCACTTAGCGTCGTCCCCGTTGTGAAACCTTTCAATCAAGGATGGACCATGGGTACGACTCCAGCTGCCGCACCGGTGCTCGAGCTGCGCGACGTCTCCAAGTCGTTCGGGCCCGTGGTCGCCCTGCGCTCGGGAAGCCTCCGCGTCGAGGCCGGGTCGATCCACGCGCTGATCGGCGAGAACGGCGCCGGCAAGTCGACGCTGGTCAAGGTCGTCGCCGGAGTGCACCGCCGTGACTCGGGCACCTTCGAGCTCGGTGGCGAGCCCGTGGACTTCCCCTCCACCGCCGAGTCGAAGAAGTCGGGCGTCGCGGTCATCTACCAGGAGCCGACGCTCTTCCCCGATCTCTCGGTCACCGAGAACATCTTCATGGGTCGCCAGATCCTCGCCCGCGGGCGGCGCATCGACCGCCACGCGATGTACGCCGAGGCGGAGCGGCTCTTCGACCGGCTCGGCGTGCGGATCGACCCCCGCCGTCCCGCTGAGGGCCTCTCGATCGCCGACCAGCAGATCATCGAGATCGCGAAGGCCATCTCGCTCGACGCCCGGCTGCTCGTCATGGACGAGCCGACGGCCGCGCTCAGCGGCGTCGAGGTCGACCGGCTGTTCGCCGTCGCCCGCAGCCTGCGCGACGAGGGCCGCGCCCTCGTCTTCATCTCCCACCGTTTCGACGAGGTCTTCGACCTCGCCGACACCGTCACCGTCATGCGTGACGGCTCCTACATCGACACCTTGACGATCGCCGACACCACGCCCTCAGAGCTCGTGTCGCTGATGGTCGGCCGCGACGTCGACGACCTGTTCCCCAAGGTGGCCGCCGAGATCGGCGAGCCGGTGCTGCAGGTGCGCGGCCTCAACCGGGCCGGGGTCTTCCACGACATCGACCTCGAGGTCCGCGCCGGTGAGATCGTCGGGCTGGCCGGTCTGGTCGGCGCCGGTCGCAGCGAGGTCGCTCGCGCGGTCTTCGGCGTCGACTCCTACGACTCCGGGTCGGTCACGGTGTCCGGCAAGGCGGTCAAGGGCAACGACCCCCGCTCCGCGATCCGCGCAGGCATGGCGTTCATCCCCGAGGACCGCCGCAAGCAGGGCCTCGTCATCGACTCCTCGGTCACCCGCAACGTCGCCGGCGTCATCCGCCGCAACATCGCGAAGGCCGGGCTCCTGACCTCCTCGATGGAGAACCGGGCCGCCGGCCCCTGGGCCGGACGCCTGGAGGTGAAGACCAGCGCGCTCGACATGAACGCAGCCACGATGAGCGGCGGCAACCAGCAGAAGGTCGTCATCGCCAAGTGGCTGGCCACCGACCCCAAGCTGCTGATCATCGACGAGCCCACCCGCGGCATCGACGTCGGCACCAAGGCCGAGGTGCACCGGCTGCTGTCCGAGCTCGCCGGCCAGGGCCTCGCGATCCTGATGATCTCCTCCGAGCTCCCTGAGGTCCTCGGCATGGCCGACCGCGTCGTCGTCCTGTGCGAGGGCCGCGTGACCGCCGAGCTCGACCGCGCTGACGCCACCCCCGAGGCCGTCATGCACGCCGCCACCCACCACCTGGAGGA
The DNA here is from genome assembly GCF_947488025.1 of uncultured Nocardioides sp. Classification (GTDB taxonomy): domain Bacteria; phylum Actinomycetota; class Actinomycetes; order Propionibacteriales; family Nocardioidaceae; genus Nocardioides. Next base: position 66,932 of record NZ_CANKYS010000007.1, read on the forward strand.
CGTCCGATGAGCCACACCGACGTCGAGCGCCCGGAGTCCGGTCACGGCTCGGACCACGAGACGTCCGCCGGCGAGGCGCTGCTGGTGGGGCCCAGCCAGCTGTCCCCGACGCGCCGTGCGCTGACGACCGTGCTGCGATCGCGCGAGCTGTCGATCTTCCTCGTGCTGGTGGCCGTCGTCGTGCTCGCGACCACGAAGAACAACGGCTTCCTCTTCAGCGACGACGGCTGGCGCAACTTCCTGCTCAACCCGTCGATCCTGCTGCTCCTCGCCGTCGGCCAGGCCGTCGTCATCATCACCCGCAACGTCGACCTGTCCGTCGGCTCGGTGATGGCGCTCACCGCCTACCTCGCCGGCCGGCTGTTCATCGAGCAGCCCAACATCCCGATCGTCGCGGTGCTGGTGGCCTGCCTGCTCCTCGGCGCGGTCCTCGGCCTCGTGAACGGCGTCCTGGTGGCCTACGGCGGCGTGCCCGCGCTCGTCATCACGCTCGGCACGCTCTACATCTACCGCGGCATCATGCTCACCTGGGCCGGCAGCGACCGGATCAACGCCGGCGACCTGCCCCGCGAGTTCCTCCAGCTCGGCACCCGCTCCGTGCTCGGCGTGCCCCTGCTCACCATCCTGGCGCTGGTCGTCCTGGCGATCGTCGGCTACTACCTCCACACCGCGCGCGGTGGCCGCGAGCTCTACGCGATCGGCTCCGACCCGGACGCCGCGGTCCTCTACGGACTCCCCGTACGCCGCCGCCTGCTCGCCGCGTTCGTCCTGAGCGGCGCGCTGGCCGGGCTGGCCGGCGCCCTCTACACCGCCCGCTACGGCACCGTGAGCTCGAGCGTCGGCCTGGGCATCGAGCTGCAGGCCGTCGCCGCGGCCGTCATCGGTGGCGTCGCGATCTTCGGCGGCAGCGGCACCGTGTGGGGCGCGGCCATCGGCGCCTTCCTGCTCGTCACCATCAACCGGGCCCTGCCCAGCCTCGGCATCGAGGACTTCTGGCAGCGCGCCGTCGTCGGGGCCCTGATCCTCGGCGCGATCGTGCTCGACCGCGTCCTCGCCGTCAGGCAGGCCCGCAAGCTCGCCGAATCGAGGGACCACTCATGAGCCGCACGTACGCCGACTACTCGGCGCCGCTGTGGAAGCGCTGGCTGCTGACGCGGGAGATGGCCGTCATCGCGCTGACCGTCGCGGTCTTCGTCTACGCCACGATCAACGTGGACAACTTCGACGGTCCGCTGACCGTGAAGTTCCTCCTCCAGGACATCGCACCGATCCTGCTGATCGCCCTGCCGATGACGCTCATCATCATCACCGGCGAGATCGACCTGTCGGTCGCCAGCATCATGGGCCTGAGCAGCGTGCTGCTCGGCGTCTTCCACGACAGCGGCATGTCGATCCCGGCCGCCGCGGCCCTCGCCCTGATGGCCGGTCTGGCGTGCGGCGCCCTCAACGGCTTCCTCATCGCCTACGTCGGGCTGCCGTCGCTCGCCGTCACCATCGGCACCCTCGCCCTCTTCCGCGGCATCGCGGTCGGCCTGCTCGGCACGACGGCCATCACCGAGTTCACCGACTCGTGGGCCGACCTCGCCACCGACACCATCGGCGAGACACGGATCCCGCTGGTGATGATCCCGTTCGCGGTGCTGACCGTCGCCTTCGTCGTGCTGCTGCACTTCTCCACCTTCGGGCGCGGCATCTACGAGATCGGTCTCAACGACGAGGCGGCCCACTTCACCGGCGTCAACGTCGCCCGCACCAAGTTCATCCTCTTCGTCCTGTCGGGCGTGGTGTCCGCCTTCGCCGGCATCTACTTCACCCTGCGCTACGGCTCGGCCCGCGGCGACAACGCCACCGGCTATGAGCTGCAGGTCATCGCAGCGGTGCTCCTCGGCGGCGTCTCGATCTTCGGCGGCCGCGGCCGGCTGCACGGCGTGCTCGCCGGCGTCGTGCTGATCGGCGTCATCTCCAGCGCCCTGCGCCTGGAGAGCGTGACGGTCAACGTCACCAACATCATCGTCGGCCTGCTGCTCGTGGCCTCGGTGATCCTCCCCAGCGTCCTTGCGTGGACCTCGTCGAGGTTGCCCCGCAAGGCATCGACTCCTCGGGAGTCGAGCCCCACCCAGAACGCCGCATCCGCCGGCGTCTAGGAACACGAAAGGCAGACCCACATGAAGTTCCACACCCGGCGGCCGATCGCTCTGGCTGCGATCATCCTCACCGCCTCCGCGGCGCTCACCGCGTGCGGCAGCGACGACGACGGTGGCGACAGCGGCTCGAGCGGCGGCGACGGCGGCTCGCTGAGCATGACGATGCTGCCGAAGAACCTGGGCAACCCGTACTTCGACACCAGCACCGCCGGTGCCGAGGCGGCCGCCGAGGAGCTCGGTGCCGAGATCGAGGAGGTCGGTCCCGAGACCGCGAGCCCCGACGCGCAGGTGTCCTACATCAACACCGTCGCCCAGCAGGGCAAGGATGCCCTGATCCTGTCGGCCAACGACCCCGAGGCGCTGTGCGACGCGATCGAGGAGGCCCGCAGCGCCGACGTCAAGGTGATCACCTTCGACGCCGACACCAACCCCGAGTGCCGCGACCTGTTCATCAACCAGGCCACCGCCGAGGGCATCGCCGCCAAGCAGCTCGAGCTGATCTCGGAGCAGATCGGCGGCGAGGGCGAGATCGCGATCCTGTCCGCGGCCGCCAACGCGACGAACCAGAACGCGTGGATCGACATGATGGAGACCGAGCTCGCCGACAACCCCGACTACGCGAACATCGAGCTCGTCGACACGGTCTACGGCGACGACGACGACCAGAAGTCGTTCGACCAGACCGAGGCGCTGCTGCAGAACCACCCCGACCTCAAGGGCATCATCTCGCCCACCACGGTCGGCATCGCCGCCGCGGCGCGCTACCTGTCGGACTCCTCCTCCAAGGGCAAGGTCGCGCTGACCGGCCTCGGCACCCCCAACCAGATGCGTGAGTACGTCGAGAACGGCACCGTCGAGTCGTTCGCGCTGTGGAACCCGGGCGACCTCGGCGCCCTGGCCGCCTACGCCGCCGCCGCACTCGCCAACGGTGACATCTCGGGCGAGGAGGGCGACTCCTTCGAGGCCGGCGACCTCGGCGAGTTCGAGGTCGGCGCCGACGGCGTCGTCCTGCTCGGCGAGCCGTTCACCTTCGACGCCGACAACATCGGCGACTTCGACTTCTGAGTCGACCGCACAGCTCCGCTGGTCGAGGAGGCGCCTCCGGCCCTCCTCGACCAGCGGATCCCACCCACCCGAACAGGAGACCGCGATGCACCGCGTCTGCTTCACCCTGCAGGTCCGTACGGACCGCATGGAGGAGTACGCCGAGCGCCACGCCGCTGTGTGGCCCGAGATGCTCCGCGCCCTCCACGACACCGGCTGGACCAACTACTCCCTCTTCCTCCGCGAGGACGGCCTGCTCGTCGGCTACCTCGAGACGCCCGACCTCGCCGCCGCGCAGGAGGGCATGGCCCGCACCGACGTGAACGCCCGCTGGCAGGCCGAGATGGCCGAGTTCTTCGTCGACCTCGACCTCCCGCCCGACCAGGGCTTCTGGTGGCTGACCGAGGTCTTCCACCTCGAGGACCAGCTCGCCGCGCTCCCCACCAGCACGACCACCGACACGCACACCACGACAGCTCAGGACCAGTGATGACCTCCCCTTCCGGCTTCTCCGCCATCAGCGACCGACTCGGCGAGCTCGCGATCGAGGTCCCGTCCTGGGCCTACGGCAACTCGGGCACCCGCTTCCGGGTCTTCGGCACCCCCGGCACCCCGCGCACCGTCGAGGAGAAGATCGCCGACGCCGCGACCGTGCACCGCTTCACCGGCCTCGCGCCGTCCGTCGCCCTCCACATCCCGTGGGACGAGGTCGACGACTACGCCGCGCTGACGGCGTACGCCAAGGAGCAGGGCGTCGCGCTCGGCACGATCAACTCCAACACCTTCCAGGACGACGACTACAAGCTCGGCGCCCTGACCCACACCGACCCGCGGGTGCGGCAGAAGGCGATCGACCACCACCTCGCCTGCATCGAGGTGATGAACCAGACCGGGTCGCGCGACCTGAAGATCTGGCTCGCCGAGGGCACCAACTACCCCGGCCAGGGCGACATGCGCGCCCGCCAGGACCGCCTCGCCGAGGGCCTGCGCACGATCTACGACCGGCTCTCCGACGACCAGCGGCTCGTGCTCGAGTACAAGTTCTTCGAGCCGGCGTTCTACCACACCGACGTCCCTGACTGGGGCACGTCGTACGTCCACGTGGCCGCTCTCGGCGACCGCGCGAAGGTCTGTCTCGACACCGGCCACCACGCGCCCGGCACCAACATCGAGTTCATCGTGGCGCAGCTGCTGCGCCTCGGGAAGCTCGGCTCGTTCGACTTCAACAGCCGCTTCTACGCCGACGACGACCTCATCGTCGGTGCGGCCGACCCGTTCCAGCTGTTCCGGATCATGGTCGAGGTCATCCGCGGTGGCGGCTTCGGCGCCGAGAGCGACGTCGCGCTGATGCTCGACCAGTGCCACAACATCGAGGACAAGATCCCCGGCCAGATCCGCTCGGTGCTCAACGTGCAGGAGATGACCGCCCGCGCGCTGCTCCTCGACACCGAGGCCCTCGACGAGGCGCGCTCGGCCGGCGACGTGCTGCGCGCCAACGAGATCTTCATGGACGCCTTCTACACCGACGTACGCCGTGACCTGGCGGCGTGGCGCGAGGAGCGCGGCCTGCCCGCCGACCCGATGCGCGCCTACCTCGAGTCGGGCTACCAGCAGCAGATCGAGGCCGACCGCGTCGGCGGCTCGCAAGCCGGCTGGAACTGACCCCCACAACCCGTAAGGAAACCAGCACCGTGAGTGACCTCAACCCCGCCGTCAGCCCCGTCGTGGAGGAGCTGGTCCAGCGCTCGAACCGCCTGGGCCAGGACCCCAAGAACACCAACTACGCCGGCGGCAACACCTCCGCCAAGGGCACCGAGACCGACCCGGTCACCGGGGAGGACGTCGAGCTGCTGTGGGTGAAGGGATCCGGTGGCGACCTCGGCACGCTGACCCCGGGCGGCCTGGCCGTGCTGCGGCTGGACCGGATGCGCGCGCTCGTCGACGTCTACCCCGGAGTGGAGCGCGAGGACGAGATGGTCGCGGCCTTCGACTACTGCCTGCACGGCAAGGGCGGCGCCGCCCCCTCGATCGACACGGCCATGCACGGCCTCGTCGACGCCGCGCACGTCGACCACCTGCACCCCGACTCCGGCATCGCGATCGCGACCTCCGCCGACGGCGAGGAGCTGACCACGACCATCTTCGGCGACCAGGTCGTGTGGGTGCCGTGGCGCCGCCCCGGCTTCCAGCTCGGCCTCGACATCGCCGAGATCAAGGAGAAGAACCCGCAGGCCCGCGGCTGCATCCTGGGTGGTCACGGCATCACCGCGTGGGGTGACACGTCCGAGGAGGCCGAGGCCAACAGCCTCTGGATCATCGACACCGCCTCCGCCTACATCGCCGAGCACTCGAAGGCCGAGTCGTTCGGTCCCGCGCTCGAGGGGTACGCCGCCCTGCCGGAGGCCGAGCGCCGCGCCAAGGCCGCCGCCCTCGCGCCGACGATCCGCGGCATCGCCTCGGCGGACCGCCCGATGGTCGGCCACTTCACCGACGCCGACGTGGTCCTGGAGTTCCTGGCGCACGCCGAGCACCCCCGTCTCGGCGAGCTCGGCACGTCGTGCCCCGACCACTTCCTGCGCACCAAGGTCAAGCCGCTGGTCCTCGACCTGCCCGCCTCCGCCTCGGTCGAGGAGAGCGTCGCCCGCCTCCAGGAGCTCGCTGTCTCCTACCGCGAGGACTACCAGGGCTACTACGACCGCAACGCCACGCCCGACAGCCCCGCGATCCGCGGCAAGGACCCGCTGATCGTGCTGGTGCCCGGTGTCGGCATGTTCAGCTTCGGCAAGGACAAGCAGACCGCCCGCGTCGCCGGCGAGTTCTACGTCAACGCGATCAACGTGATGCGCGGCGCGGAGGGCCTGTCGTCGTACGCCCCCATCGACGAGGCGGAGAAGTTCCGCATCGAGTACTGGGCGCTCGAGGAAGCCAAGCTCCAGCGGATGCCGAAGCCCAAGCCGCTCGCGACCCGCGTCGCGCTCGTCACGGGTGCTGCCTCGGGCATCGGCCTGGCCACTGCGAGGAAGCTCGCCGCCGAGGGTGCGTGCGTCGTCGTCGCCGACCTGTCGCTGGAAAAGGCCCAGGCCGCGGCGGCGGAGATCGGGACGAGCGACGTCGCGGTCGGCGTCCAGGTCGACGTCTCCGACGCCGCCGCCGTGCAGGCTGCGCTCGACGCCACGGTGCTGGCCTTCGGCGGTGTCGACCTCGTCGTCAACAACGCCGGTCTCTCGCTGTCGCGCTCGCTGCTCGAGACGACCGAGCAGGACTGGGACCTCCAGCACGACGTGATGGCCAAGGGCTCGTTCCTCGTCGCGAAGGCCGCGGCCAGGGCGATGATCGAGCAGGGGATGGGCGGCGACATCGTCTACATCTCGTCGAAGAACTCGATCTTCGCCGGCCCCAACAACGTGGCCTACGGTGCCGCCAAGGCCGACCAGGCCCACCAGGTGCGGCTGCTGGCCGCCGAGCTCGGCGAGCACGGCATCAAGGTCAACGGCGTCAACCCCGACGGCGTCGTCCAGGGCTCCGGCATCTTCGCCTCCGGCTGGGGCGCCAACCGTGCCGCGGTCTACGGCGTGGTGGAGCAGGACCTCGGCAAGTTCTACGCTCAGCGCACGATCCTCAAGCGCGAGGTCCTGCCGGACAACATCGCCAACGCGGTCTTCGTCCTGTGCACCGACCAGCTCAGCCACACCACCGGCCTGCACATCCCCGTCGACGCCGGCGTGGCCGCGGCCTTCCTGCGATGACCGACCTCCGCGTCGCCGCCGTCGACCTGGGCGCCACCAGCGGCCGGGTCATGGCGGCGCGCGTGGGGGCCGGGCACCTGTCCCTGAAGGAGGTGCACCGGTTCCCGAACGGTGGTGTCCCGGTCGGCGGCTCGCTCTTCTGGGACGTGCTGGGCATCCACCGTGAGGTGCTGGCCGGCATGGCCGAGGTGGCACGCACCGGCGAGCTGCACGGGATCGGCATCGACTCCTGGGCCGTGGACTACGGCCTGCTCGACCGCGACGGCGAGCTGCTCGGCAACCCCTACAGCCACCGCGACCCCCGCACCCGCGACGTGCCCGAGCTGGTCGCCAAGACGGTCAGCGTCCAGAAGCAGTACGCCGTCAACGGCCTGCAGCAGCTGCCGTTCACCACCGTCTTCCAGCTCGCGGCTGCCCGCGGCACCGCAGCGCTCGAGTCGGCCCACACCCTGCTCCTGCTGCCCGACCTGCTGAGCTACTGGCTGACCGGGGAGGTCGGCGCGGAGCGCACCAACGCCTCCACCACGGGCCTGCTCGACGTCACGACGGGGGAGTGGTCGAGCGAGCTGGCCAGTCGTCTGCAGCTGCCCTGGTCGATCCTGCCGCCGCTGCGCGACGCCGGCTCCGTGGTCGGCCCGCTGCGGGTCGAGGTCGCAGCCGACCTCGGCCTCGCGCCCGACGTCCCGGTGGTGGCGGTGGGATCCCACGACACCGCCTCCGCCGTCGTCGCCGTACCGGCCGACTCGACCACCTCCTTCGGCTACATCTCCTCGGGCACGTGGTCGCTCGTCGGCCTCGAGCTCGACCAGCCGGTCCTCAGCGAGGAGGCCCGCGAGGCGGACTTCACCAACGAGGGCGGCGTCGACGGCACCGTCCGCTTCCTCAAGAACGTGATGGGCCTCTGGGTGCTCTCCGAGTGCCTCCGGGCGTGGAAGGACCGTGGGACCCCTGCGACCGACCTCGCCTCCCTCCTCGCCGGCGCCAGCACGGCGGCGCCCCTGCGCACCGTCGTCGACATCAACCACCCGTCGCTGCTGGGCCCCGGCAGCGCCACCGACCCGATGCCCGAGCGCGTCGTGCGGCTGGCGCGAGACGCCGGCGAGCCGCTCCCGCAGACCCCGGGCGAGATCACCCGCTGCGTCCTCGACAGCCTCGCGCTGGCCTACCGGCGCCATCTCCGCACGGCCGCCCGGCTGGCCGGTCGCGACCTCGAGGTCGTGCACGTCGTCGGCGGCGGCTCCCACAACCACCTGCTCTGCCAGCTGACCGCGGACGCCCTCGGCGTACCCGTGCTGGCCGGCCCGGGCGAGGCGGCCGCGCTCGGCAACGCCCTCGTCCAGGCACGCGCCCTCGGCGCCGACCTGCCCGACCTCGCGGCCATGCGCGCCCTCGTCCGCGAGACCCACGACGTACGACGTCACGACCCCCGCCCCGGCCTCGACTGGGACGCCGCCGACCACCGCGTCGGTCCCCCCACCGCCTGACCCACCACAGGAGACCCCGATGGACCAGCCCGGCCCGACCCACCTCACCCGCCGCACCCTGCTCGGTGCGTCCGCCGCCGCCGCGGGCTTCGTGGCCGCCGCGTCCGCCACGCCCGCCGCCGCCGCGCCGGGCGGTGCCTCCGCCGCCACCCAGTGGCTCCCGAAGGACCTCGTGCGCCGCTTCGCCTCGCCCGGCACCGCGACCGCAGCCGGCTTCCGCTGGTGGTGGCCGCACGGCCTCGTCGACCCCGTCGAGATCGCGCGGGAGGTCGACCAGGTCGCCGACGCCGGCTTCGGCGTCCTCGAGGTCGCCGACGTCACCCACAGCCTCCGCGCCCGCAACATCACCATCGACGTCGAGTCGCACGGCTGGGGCACGGCACCGTGGGTGGCCGGCGTCAAGGCCGCCCTCTCCCGCGCGGCCGAGCGCGACGTGCGCATCGACATCACCGTCGGCCCGTCGTGGCCAGCCGCCGTCTCGACCATCACGCCGGACGATGACGCCGCCTGCACGGAGCTCGCGCACGGACGGGCCGACCTGGCCGCCGGGGCGACGTACGACGGCGTGGTCCCCGAGGCGCTGCTGCACGCCGAGGGCGCCGTCACGAAGCAGACGCTCGTGGCGCTCCAGGCCCACCGCTACACCCCCTCGACCAACACGCGCGTGCTGCCGCAGGTCGACCCCGACTCCTACGTCGACCTGCTCGACCAGGTCGTCGACGGCCGCATCACCTGGACGGCGCCGTCCGCGCCCGCCGGCGGGTCGTGGGTGCTGCTGTCCTTCTGGCAGCGCGGGTCCGGCCAGGAGCCCGAGGCCGCGCCGCACACCTCGCCGCGGTCGTACGTCGTCGACCACTTCAGCGCGCTCGGCTCCCAGGCCGTGGTCGCTCTTTGGGAGGACAAGGTCCTCGACCGCGACCTGCGCGGCCTGCTCGGCCGCGCCGGGGGCTACCTCTTCGAGGACTCCCTCGAGATCGAGACGGAGGCGACCATCTGGACGCCGATGATGTTCGAGGAGTTCGAGAAGCGTGCCGGCTACGACCTGCGGCCGTGGCTGCCGGTCGTGATGGAGCTGAAGGAGAAGTACCTCTACGACCTCGGCACCGGCGTCGACGCGGCGACCACCGACAGCCTGCGCACCAACCAGGTCCGCGACGACTACAACCAGGTGCTCTCCGACCTCTACCGCGACCACCACCTGCTCCCGCTGCAGGCCTTCGCCCGCACGCTCGGCATGGGTCTGCGGGTCCAGCCCTACGGCCTCGAGACCGACACGGTGGAGCACGCGGCGCTGCTCGACATCCCCGAGACCGAGTCGCTCGGCTTCAAGAACCTCGACGACTACCGGGTGATGGCGGGCGGTCGCGACATGGCCGGTCACACGATCCTGTCGTGCGAGGCGATCTGCTACAACGGCGCGGCCTACAACACGATGCTCGGCGGCAACAGCGCCAGCCCCACCCAGCAGAACCAGGCGCTCTTCACCCTCAACAGCATCTTCGCCGCGGGCGTCAACCAGGCGATCATCCACGGCTTCCCCTACGCCGACGCGCCCGGCGTGACGTGGCCCGGCTTCGCTGCCTTCTCGCCCTACTACAACGGCGCGATCGGCTTCGGCGAGGCGTGGGGGCCCCGCACCCCGCAGTGGCAGCACATGCCCGACATCGCGGCGTACCTCTCCCGCACCCAGTTCGTCCTGCAGACCGGCACGCCGAAGTACGACATCGTCTTCCTACGGCAGAAGGGCTGGACCTCGACCGGCATCGGCGCCTTCTGGGCGACGAACGACGGCATCCCGCTCGGGTGGACCCACTCCTTCGCGACCCCGGCGCTGCTCGACCTGCCGCTGGCCACGGTCAGCGGTGGCCGGCTCGCTCCCGAGGGCCCGGCCTACAAGGCGATGATCGTCGGCACCGACCAGTTCCGCGGCCAGGTCGCCACGATGGCGGTCGCGACCGCGCGCAAGGTGCTCGAGCTCGGCCGCGCCGGGCTGCCGATCGTGTTCGTGCGCGACTGGTCGGACCCGCGCCCCGTCGGCCTGCCCGAGGGTGCGCCCGAGACCGCCGAGCTGCGTGACCTCGTCGCGCAGATCAAGGCGCTGCCGACGACGCGCTCGGCGGCGGCCGACGCCGACATCCCCGGTGCGCTCGCCTCGCTCGGCATCACGCCCGACGTCGAGCACGAGCGGTCGACCGTGATGACCCTGCGGCGGGTGGTCGGCGACGTCGACCTCTACTACGTCGCCAACGCGCGGCACGCCGAGAACCGCCGGCTCAACCGCGTCACCCAGGACGTCTGGCTGACCACCACCTCGCCGCGCGCGGTGCCGGTGGTGCTCGATGCCTGGACGGGTGAGACCCGCCCGGTCGGCCTCTGGGAGCGCCAGGCCGACCGGGTGCGGGTCCGCGTCGACCTCGCGCCCGGGCAGTCGACCGTGATCGCCTTCGCGACCCCGCAGTCGGCCGACCCCGCCCAGCTGCACGCGACCGCCACCACCGCCCTCGACGTGCTGCGCGAGCCGGGCAAGCTCGTGGCCCGCGCCGGTACCGCCGGCGACCACACCGTCACCCTCGGCGACGGCCGCACGGTCGCCGCGAAGGTGGACCGGGTCCGCGACCCGGTCGCGCCGTCATCCTGGCGGCTCGAGGTCGAGGACTGGCAGCCCGGCGCGACGGCCACCGAGACGGTCAAGCCGGTGCGGACGGCCGAGCTGACCACGCTGGTGCCGTGGAGCCAGATCCCCGGGCTCGAGGACGTCTCCGGTCTCGGTCGCTACACCGCCCAGGTCGACCTTGGCTCCGACTGGACCGACCGCGACGGTGCCTGGCTCGAGCTCGGCGAGGTCACCGACACCTTCCGGGTCACCGTCAACGGTGTGGCCGTGGGCGGGTGCGACCCGCTCCACCCGCGTGTGGACCTTGCCGGCCTGCTGCGCCGCGGGACCAACGTCATCGAGGTGGAGGTGGCCTCCACCCTCCTCAACCGGCTGAGGACGGTCACGCCGGCTGTCTACGGCGTGGCCCAGCGGCAGGCGTACGGCCTCCTCGGACCCGTTCGTCTGGTGCCCTACGTCGACCAGCCGGTCCGCCGCTGACGATGCACGACCATCCGGTGCCCCTCGGTGACGACGAGCTCGTCGTGCTACGCATGATGGCCGAGGGGCAGACGGTCGAGGCGGTCGCGCGCCGGCTCGATGTCTCCGAGCGGACCGTGCGGCGCAAGGCCCGTGCGGCGTGCGAGAGCGTGGGCGTCGACACCACTGTCGAGGCGATCGTGTGGGCCGTGCGCCGGCGGCTCATCTGAGACCACCACACCTGCATCACCATGAAAGGATCGCCAGCGTGAGGGTCGCCCTCCAGGTCACCTGCGTCAACGACGCCATGTTCCCCGACACGGGGAAGGCCGTCGTGAGGCTGCTGCGCCGTCTCGGCGTCGAGGTCGACTTCCCGCAGGCGCAGACGTGCTGCGGGCAGCCGATGGTCAACACCGGCTACCTCGACGAGGCGGTGCCAGTGGTGCGGACCTTCGTGGACGCGTTCGCGGGGTACGACGCCATCGTCACGCCGTCGGGCTCGTGCGCCGGGTCGGCGCGGCATCAGCACTCGATCGTCGCCGACCGCTCCGGCGACCCCGCCCTCGTGGCGGCCGTCGCGGAGACCGGGCCGCGGACCTACGAGCTGAGCGAGTTCCTCGTCGACGTCCTTGGCGTGACCGACGTCGGTGCCTACTTCCCGCACCGGGTGACCTACCACCCGACCTGCCACAGCCTGAGAATGCTCGGCGTCGGCGACCGGCCCACCCGGCTGCTCGAGGCCGTCCGCGGCATCGAGCTGGTCGACCTCCCCAATGCCACCGAGTGCTGCGGCTTCGGCGGCACCTTCGCCCTCAAGAACGCCGACACGTCGATCGCGATGGGCGCCGACAAGGCCCGCCACGTGCGCGACACCGGCGCCGAGGTGCTGGTCGCCGGTGACAACTCCTGCCTGATGCACGTCGGCGGGCTGCTCTCGCGCCAGCGCGCCGGCGTACGCGTCATGCACCTCGCCGAGGTGCTGGCGTCGACCGAGGAGAACGACGCATGAGTGGCACCTTCGTCGGCATGCCGGCCTTCCCCACCGCCGCCCGCGAGGCGCTGGGCGACACCCAGCTGCGGCGCAACCTCGCCCACGCCACCCACACCATCCGCGACAAGCGCGCCGCGGTCGTCGCCGAGGTCGAGGACTGGGAGGACCTGCGCCTCGCGGGAGCGGCCGTGAAGGAGGCAGCGCTCCGCGACCTCGCCACCCACCTCGAGACCCTGGAGGAGTCGCTGACCCGGGCCGGCGCGACCGTTCACTGGGCCCGCGACGCCGAGGAGGCGTGCGCGATCGTCGCCGAGGTGGCGCGGTCCCACGGCGTCGACGAGGTGGTGAAGGTCAAGTCGATGGCCACCGGGGAGATCGGCCTCAACGAAGCCCTCGAGGCCGAGGGCATCCTGGCCTGGGAGACCGACCTCGCCGAGCTGATCGTCCAGCTCGGCGACGACCTGCCCTCGCACATCCTGGTGCCGGCGATCCACCGCAACCGCGCCGAGGTGCGCGAGATCTTCCGCCGCCGAATGGGCGACGTCGGGCGGCCGGCGCCCGACGACCTGACCGACGAGCCGGCGGTGTTGGCCGGTGCTGCCCGCGAGCACCTGCGCGAGAAGTTCCTGCGCGCCAAGGTCGCCGTCAGCGGCGCCAACTTCGCCGTCGCCGACACGGGCACCCTGGTCGTGGTCGAGTCCGAGGGCAACGGCCGCATGTGCCTGACCCTGCCCGAGGTGCTGGTCAGCGTCGTCGGCATCGAGAAGGTCGTCGCCACCTGGTCCGACCTCGACCCGATGCTGCGGCTCCTGCCGCGCTCGTCGACGGGGGAGCGGATGAACCCCTACACCTCGACCTGGTCCGGCGTGACGCCCGGAGACGGTCCGCAGGAAGTGCACGTCGTCCTGCTCGACAACGGCCGCACCCGCGCCCTGGCCGACGACGTCGGGCGGCAGGCGCTGCGCTGCATCCGCTGCTCGGCCTGCCTCAACGTCTGCCCGGTCTACGAGCGGGTCGGCGGCCACGCGTACGGCTCGGTCTACCCCGGCCCGATCGGCGCGATCCTCAACCCGCTCCTCAACGGCGTCGCCGACGAGCAGACCGCGTCCCTGCCCTACGCCTCGTCGCTGTGCGGCGCCTGCTTCGAGGTCTGCCCGGTCCGCATCGACATCCCGTCCGTGCTGGTCGACCAGCGCGCGGCCGTCGTCGACTCGCACCGCGGCGACCGGGTGCCCAAGGCCGAGGCCGTCGCCATGAAGACCGCCGCCTGGGCGTTCTCCGACTCCCGTCGACTCGCGTGGGCGGAGAAAGCCTCCGGTCTGGCCGGCCGCGTCCTCGGGCGCTTCTCCCGTACGACGTTGCCCGGCGGCCGCACCGCCGCGGGTCGCCTGCCCGGGCCGGCCGCCGGCTGGACGGGCGCACGAGACCTGCCGGCGCCGCCCACCGAGTCCTTCCGCGAGTGGTGGGACCGCACCGACGGGGGCCGCACATGAGCGCGCGCGACGAGATCCTCCGGCGTGTCCGCTCGGCACTGTCCGGCGTGTCGCCGGCCGAGGACCTTCCTCCGGCCCCTCGGGTACCGGACCGCGGCGACCTGGTCGCGCTGTTCGTCGAGCGCGTCGAGGACTACCGGGCGGTGGTCACGCGCTGCGCCGTCGCAGACCGGGAGGCAGCGGTGGCCGAGGCGCTCGCCGGCGCCAGCGTCGTCGTACCTCCCGGGCTCGATCTCGACGTCCCCGGCTCGGTCGTGGACGACAGGCTGACAGCGGACGAGCTCGACCGCATCGACGCCGTCGTCACCCGGGCCCGCGTCGGCATCGCCGAGACCGGCACGATCGTGCTCGACCACCAGCCCGACCAGGGTCGCCGGGCGATCAGCCTCGTGCCCGACCTCCACGTGTGCATCGTCGACGTGAGCCAGGTCGTCCCCGACATCCCGGACGCGATCGCGCTCCTCGACCCAGCGCGTCCCACGACCTGGATCAGCGGGCCGTCGGCCACGAGCGACATCGAGCTCGACCGGGTCGAGGGCGTCCATGGGCCTCGGAAGCTGCACGTCGTCCTCGTGGGGTGACGCCCGGGCTGCTCAGCCCTCGGCCGGGAGCCCCATGCTCACGACGACCTTGCCCGCCGTACCCCGGCGCTGCTGGACGTACGCCATCGCCTCCGGCGTCTCGTCGAAGGGGAAGGTGCGGTCGAGGACCGGGCGCAGGGCGCCGGAGTCGTAGAGCGCGGTGAGCTCGCGCAGCTGGGCGCCGCTGGCCCGCATGAAGAAGAACTCGTAGCGCACGCCGAGTCGCGCGGCCCGGCGGCGCACCCGGTGGCTGAGGAGGTGCATCACCAGGGCGAGCGGTCGGGGTGCGCCGAGCTGGTGGGCGAAGGCGGCGTCCGGTGGGCCGGCGACACCGACAGCGAGGCCGCCCTTGCGCAGCACGGTGAGCGACCTCCGCAGGTTGTCACCTCCCAGGGAGTCGACGACCAGGTCGTAGTCGGAGAGCTCCTCGGTGAAGTCCTGGGTGCGGTGGTCGATGACGATGTCGGCGCCCAGGCCGCGTACGAGGTCGGCCGTGCCCGCGCTGCAGGTCGTGGCGACGGTGGCGCCCAGGTGCTTCGCCAGCTGGACCAGGCTCGATCCGAGCCCGCCGGCCCCCGCATGGACGAGGACCTTCTGGCCGGGTTGCACCCGCGCGCGCTCGACCAGGATCTGCCAGGCCGCCAGGGAGACGAGCGGGACCGCCGCCGCCTCGTCGAAGCCCAGCGACCGTGGCTTGGGGGCCACGTCCTCGTGGTCCACCGCGACGTACTCGGCGAACGTCCCGATGCGCTGGTCCCGCGGACGTGAGTAGACCTCGTCGCCGACGGCGATGTCGTGCACCTGTGCGCCGACCTCGGTGACCACCCCGGCGAGGTCGTGGCCCAGGACGAACGGCGGCCTGCGCTTGATGAGCTGCTTGAACTCGCCCTTCCGCGTCATGGTGTCGAGCGGGTTGATGCTGGCGGCGCGGACCTGGACGAGGACGTCCGCCGGCCCGATGGTCGGATCCGCCACCTCGGCGGGCACGATCGCGTCGGCGCCGTACTTCTCGACGACGAATGCCTTCATGAGTGCTCCATCCTGAGGTTGTCGTGGGGGGTGCGGCCGCCGAGGAGCTGCTCTGCCTGGCGCAGCACGTCGTGCCTGCCCCGGACCAGCAGCTCGTCGGCCAGGTCGTCCGGCAGGGCGCGGGCCAGCTGGAGGATGCCGACCATGGCGGCGAAGAGGCTCATCGCGGCGATGCGACCCCCCTCGGGATCCTCCGGGTCGACGAGGGCCGCCATGGCGTCGACCATCACGACGAGCTCCTCGCCGTAGGCCCGGCGGGTCGCAGCAGAGCCTCGCGACACGTCCAGCAGCAGGGCCGCCGACGGGCACCCGCCGGCGACGCTGTCGCGGTGCTCGCGCGACAGGTAGTCCTCGATGAAGGCGAACAGGCCGTCGGGGGTGCCCAGGTCGACACCGGCCCGTTCGTTCTGGTGGCGCACCTGGTCGGCGACGACGTGCGCGACGAGGTCGTCCTTGGAGTCGAAGTGCGCGTAGAAGGCGCCGTTGGTGAGCCCGGCGTCCGCCATCACCGCGGCGATGCCGGAGCCGTCGACGCCGTCACGCTTGAACCGCTCGCCGGCCGCGTCGAGGATGCGTCGACGTGTCGCGGCCTTGTGGTCCTCGGCGTACCTGGTCATGCGGCCTCCTCCGGGCTGGTCGGATCATGTCGGGCGTGCGTAGTATGACGATCGTAATATTACGATCGGCAGACAAGCGAGTTCCCGATGACCAGCGATGCGTCCGACCCCGTCGTCACGGCCTACCGCGATGCCCCCACGCGTCAGCTCACGGCAGGCGGCGTCACCTTCGCCTATCGCGAGCTCGGGCCGACCGGTGGTGTGCCGGTCGTCTTCTTCGTGCACCTGGCCGCGACGCTGGACAACTGGGACCCGCGGATCGTGGACGCCATCGCCGCCCACCGGCACGTGATCACCTTCGACAACCGCGGCGTCGGGGCCTCGTCCGGCACGGTGCCCCCCACCATCGAGGCGATGGCCGACGACGCCCTCACCTTCATCCGGGCGCTGGGGCACGACACGATCGACGTCTTCTCCTTCTCGATGGGCGGCATGATCGCCCAGGCGCTCATCGTCAAGGACCCCGGCCTCGTGCGCAGGCTAGTCCTGACCGGCACCGGTCCCAAGGGCGGCAAGGACATGGACAAGGTCGCGCGCACGACCTACTACGACATCCTGCGAGCCACCCTGACCCGCTCGGACCCCAAGGAGTTCCTCTTCTTCAACCGCGACCCGGCGGGCAAGGCGGCCGGCAAGGCGTTCGTGGAGCGCCTCCACGAGCGGACCGTCGACCGGGACGCGCCGATGGCGCTCAGGGGGTTCCAGACGCAGCTCTCCGCGATCAAGACGTGGGGGCGCGGTGCACCCGACGACCTCGCGGTCATCACCCAGCCGACCCTGATCGCCAACGGCGACAACGACCGGATGGTCCCCTCGATCCTGTCCCAGGACCTGCACCGCCGGATCACGGGCTCGGAGCTGATCATCTACCCGAACTCCGGGCACGGGGGGATCTTCCAGCACCACGTCGAGTTCGCGCCGATCGCCGCAGCGTTCCTCGCGGCCTAGGCGACCACGGCAGGGACGAGGAGGTCATCATGGGCGCAGAGAGGCACTTCAGCTCCTCCATCCTGCTCTGGGTGCGCGACGACCAGTCCCGCCAGACCGGCATGGACTACTGGAAGGGGCCGCACTCGAGCATCATCGCGGCGACCAAGGGTCTGCTGGAGTACCGACAGATCCACCTGGCCGCGGTGAACCCCGGACGGTGGCCGGCCATCGACGGGGTCGAGACGGAGATCCCGCCCGACCGCAGGATCGACGGGGTCGCCGAGGTGACGTTCCGCTCCGCCGTGTCGCCCGTCCTGGGGCGCACGCAGACCAAGCTGGCCTACCAGGACGAGGTCAACGTCTTCCGGCGCACCCTGCTCTACGCCGGTCCGCCGGGCTCGTCCCGCTGGTACGACGTCGCGCCCGCCGGCGGTGGTGCGAGCGGCGCACGCGCCATGATCTACCTCCGCCGACGCCCCGGCGTCCCGGGACGCGCCTTCCGGCGGTTCTTCAAGCGCGACTTCATCCCGGCCCTGGCCGCCACCGGCCCGCTGACCGAGCTGCGGACGCAGACCTTCCTCCCGTGGAGCAAGAAGCTGTGGGACACACCCGACGTGGCGCACGACAACCCCGCCGGCCAGCACCTGCACGCGTCGGTCAGCCTGGGCTTCCCTGACGAGGCGGCCCGCTCGACCTTCTTCAGCGCACCCGCCGTCGCCGACCTCACGGCCGGCCTGGCGGCACACGTGTCGGCCGTGCACGCCTACGACGTCGATGCCGCGCTCACCTTCGTCCGGGACGGCCGGATCCTTCCCCACTACGAGGCGTAGGGGGCCTGCGTCCCCGAAGGTCCCCGCTCAGCAGGCACAACGGCACTGGTCACCTGTCCCTGCCGGCGGTGTGCTGGGAGATGGAGGAGGTGACGACATGAACGACATGTCGAAGGCGGAGTCGATGCGCGCTGCCCGCGAGGCCAGGGAGACCGCTGGGTCGTCCCGCGGGTCCTCCGCGGCGGCGATCGAGTCTGCGATGCGGCGCTACCTGAGCGCGGAGCAGTACCACCAGCTCGAGGAGGACGCCCCGAAGCAGGACGACGAGCAGGCAAAGGGCGACCGCAAGGACTGACCGGGCGATGAGAGCTCAGCCGGCGACGGCGTCCCGTCGCCGGTAGCCCCAGAGTCCGGCCGCGACGAGTGCGCCCGCGATCAGGACCAGCGTGGCGTAGGGCACGATCTCGAAGTCGTCGACGGGGACTGCGGCCAGGTGCCAGAACGGCGAGATGGCCTGGACGGCGTCGGGGAGCCCGAGGAGCTGGCCGAGCACGACCTGCAGGGCGATGAGCGCGACCGCGGCCCAGGCGATCCCGGTCCCACGGGGCAGCAGGCCGTACAGCGCCGCGGCGAGGGCGCCCACGACGAGCGTGCCGGGGAGGTAGGCCAGCTGGCCCGCGACCTGGGTGAGGACCTGGTCCCACTCGCCGCTGCCGATGCCGTAGCCGACAGCGAGCCCGAGCCCCATGAGCACGGTCAGCGCGACGGCGGCGACGAGCGCGAGGGTGGTGGTCGCGGCCATCCAGGACGTCCTGCTGACCGGTGTCGCGAGGACGACCTCCGCGCGGCCGGCCTCCTCCTCGGCCCGCAGGCGCAGCACCGACGCGACGACGAAGCCGCACGCGATGACGGCCATGAAGAGGTAGATGTAGCCGAGGAAGGCGTCGACGAGCGCGTCCTCGGCGGCCTGGCCCGAGGCGCCGACGACGTCGGCCATCTCGGGGTTGGACTCGATGAGGTCGGGGACGGTGGGGATCACGGCGCCGTAGAGCACGCCCAGCAGGAACAGCCCGACGGCCCACCCGACCAGCAGGCCGCGCTGGAGCCGGGTCGCGAGGCCGAACGGGGTGTCGAGCAGCCGGCCCGCCCGCGCGGGGCCGGGACGGGTCGCGATGAGCCCGCCGCCGAAGTCGCGGTGCGCCATCAGCCGCGCGGCCAGCCACAGCAGGAGCGCGGTGAACACGAGGAGGATCAGAGCGGGCCACCAGCGCTCGTCCCCGAACGCGTTCATGCCCTGCGCCCACCCGAACGGGGACAGCCAGACGAGGGCGTTGTCCTGCATCGCACCGATGCCTCGCACCAGGTAGCCGACGGCGACGGCGGCCCCGGCCAGGCCGAGCGCCCCGCGGGCCGAGGTGGAGATCTGGACCGCGACCAGGGTGATCGCCGTGTACGCCACCCCGAGCAGCGCCAGTCCGACGCCGTACGTGAGGCTGCCGCCCGCAGGCAGGCCCGCTGCCAGCATCGAGATCGACGTGATGGCGCCGAGGAGCAGCGCAGCCGTGACGCCGTACACCAGTCCGGCGAGGGTGGCGGCGTGGCGGCCCAGGACGGTCGAACGGAGCAGCTCGGCCCGCCCGGACTCCTCCTCGGCGCGGGTGTGGCGCACCACGAGGAACACGACCATCAGGCAGACACCGAGCTGGGCGACCTGCGAGATCTCGTTGGCCACGATGCCGCCGAGGGTGTCGAGGCCGACCTGGCGGCCCGACATCAGGTAGCTCACCGGGCTGGCGCCGACGGTCCGGGCGTAGCCCGCGACCTTCTCGGGGGTGTCGTACAGCGGGGGGACGGCGAGTGCGCTCGCGACGATCGACCCGCCGAGCCCGACCAGCCACAGCGGCAGCCGCACCCGGTCGCGGCGCAGGATCAGGCGCAGCAGGTGGCCGACGCCGGTCACCGAGCTGGTGGCTGGGGTGGTCCTCATGCGGTCACCTCGTCGCCGTACTGGCGCAGGAACAGCTCCTCCAGCGTGGGCGGGTGCGCGGCGAGGGAGCGTACGCCGAGGCCGGAGAGCGCGCGGACCGCCTCGTCGAGGTGGTCGGAGTCGACGTCGAAGGTGACCCGGTTGCCGTGCAACTCGGGCTCGTGGACGCCGGGCACGCTCGCCAGCTGCGTGGCGGGTCGGTCGGTCTCGGCGATGACGGTGGTGCGGGTCAGGTGGCGCAGCTCGGCGAGCGTCCCGGACTGCACCACGCGCCCGGCGCGGATGATGCTGATCCGGTCGGAGAGCGCCTCGGCCTCGGCGAGGATGTGGGAGCTGAGCAGGATGGTGGCGCCCTCGTCCTTGAGCTCGAGGACGGCCTCCTGGAACTCGGCCTCCATCAGCGGGTCGAGCCCCGACGTCGGCTCGTCGAGCAGGTAGAGGTCGGCCCGGCTGGCGAGCGCCGCGACCAGCGCCACCTTCTGTCGGTTGCCCTTGGAGTAGGTGCGGGCCTTCTTCGTCGGGTCGAGGTCGAAGCGCTCGAGCATCTGCTGGCGTCGTGCCTCGTCGAGCCCGCCGCGCATCCGGGCCAGTACGTCGATCACCTCGCCGCCGCTCAGGTTGGGCCACAGCGAGACGTCGCCCGGCACGTAGGCGAGCCGCCGGTGCAGGGTGGCGGCGTCGCGCCACGGGTCGCCGCCCAGCATCGAGGCGACACCGGAGTCGGTCCGCAACAGCCCGAGGAGGACGCGGATGGCGGTGGACTTCCCGGCGCCATTGGGTCCGAGGAAGCCGTGCACCTCGCCCTGCTCGACCGTGAGGTCGAGGTGGTCGAGCGCGCGGGTGGCGCCGAAGGTCTTGACGACGTCGTGGAGCTCGATGACAGCCATGGGTCCGAGTATGGTCCCGTCGCGCGGTCCGGTGCCGCTGTCATCCGCCTTGTCGGGCACCTGTAGGACTGACGCCATGGAACACCGCACGCTTGGAAGGACCGGCCGCGAGGTCTCGGTCGTCGGCCTCGGCACCTGGCAGCTCGGCGCTGACTGGGGCGACGTCAGCGAGGCCGACGCGACGGCCGTGCTGGAGGCGTCGGCCGAGTCGGGTGTCACCTTCTTCGACACCGCCGACGTCTACGGCGACGGACGCAGCGAGCAGCTCGTGGGCCGCTTCGTCGCGTCGCACCCGGGCGCCGGGTTCACCGTGGCGACCAAGATGGGCCGGCGGATGGACCAGGTGCCGGCGAACTACGTCGAGCCCCACTTCCGCTCCTGGCTCGACCGGTCGCGGAAGAACCTCGGGGTCGACACGATCGACCTCGTGCAGCTGCACTGCCCGCCGAGCGAGGTCATCGACGACGACGCGACGTACGACGTCCTCGACCGCCTCGTCGAGGAGGGCGTCATCGCGGCGTACGGCGTCAGCGTCGAGACCGCAGCGCAGGCGCTCAGCGCGATCGCCCGGCCGGGCGTCGCCAGCGTGCAGATCATCCTCAACGCCTTCCGGATGAAGCCGCTCGACGAGGTGCTCCCCGCGGCTGAGGCTGCCGGCGTCGGGATCATCGCCCGGGTGCCGCTGGCCTCCGGCCTGCTGTCGGGGAAGTACGACCTCGACACGACGTTCGCCGAGGACGACCACCGCACCTACAACCGCGACGGCAGCGCCTTCGACGTCGGCGAGACCTTCTCCGGCGTCGACTACGCGACCGGCGTCGAGGCGGCGCAGGAGTTCTCCGCGCTCGTCCGGTCCTCCGGGCTCGACGTCACCCCCGCCCAGGCCGCGATCGCGTGGATCTGGCAGCAGTCCGGCGTCTCGACCGTCATCCCGGGTGCGCGCAACGTCGGGCAGGCGCAGGCCAACGCGGCCGCCGGTCTGGTCGGGGAGCTGCCCACCGCGTTCCGGCACGGTGTGGCCGACCTCTACGACCGGCGGATCCGGGAGCAGGTCCACGCGCGCTGGTGAGGTGGCGCGGGACGCCCGGTCGTCCGCGCGCGGGTGAAGAACCGCGGCCGCGCGACGGTGCCACGGCCCGGAATGCGTCGTACGGCCGCAGTTCTCCGTCTGGCGGGCCCTGGTGGGCTCGGGCGCCGCGGTGGGGAACGAACGGCAGGCCCAGTCGTCCCGTGCGCCTGCCGATGGTTCCCCAACCGGCACGATGGAGCCGCGGGTGAAGAACCGCGACCGACGCGAACTTCGGCATGTGTGCAGCATGGCTCGACGACAGCGGCATCGTGGGTCCCGCTCCTGCCTCGCAGACGCTTCGTCGGCAGCCGGAGGCGACTGCGACTGGAGGGCGGGACCTCGTCGTCCTCGACGTCCGCAAGGGAGGCTTCTACCTGTGCGGTTGGTCGAGGACCGCCACCCACAGCTCCTCCGCCGGCCACGCCGTCGCCCACCCCGGGGACACGATCTCGTAGAAGGGATGGTCGAGGCCGTCGGCCGGCGCGTACAGCTCGTGCAGAGCCTCGATCACGAAGCCGGAACGGCGCAGCTGCCTGACCCACTCGCCGTGCGACGGATGGAACTCGAACCCGCCGCCCGGCCACTGAACCCGATGGACCTCGCGCTGGCCGCGCAGCAGCTGGTCCTGGGCCACGCCGCCCTCGGCCGGAACGCACAGCGTCGACAGGTTGCTGTTGGTGAGGAAGGCCAACCGGCCGCCGGGTCGCAGCAGCCGGGCGGCCTCGGGCAACCAGCGCTCCGGATCGCACCAGGCGGCCGCTCCGTGCTCGCTCACGATGAGGTCGAACCGTCCGTCTGCCAGCGGCACCCGCTCCGCGTCCCCCTGGATCAGCGGGAAGTCGGGACCGAGCCGGGCCTGGAGGTTCCGTGCCGTGGCGAGCTGCTCACCGGAGAAGTCCAGCGCGACCGGGCGGGCACCTGCGCGTGCGAGCCAGGCGGAGACGTAACCGGTCCCGCAAGCCAGGTCCAGGACGTCCAGGCCGCGGACGTCGCCAAGGACGCCCAGCTGCGCCTCGGGCACGGCGAACAGGCCCCACATCATCTCCGCCCGCCGCCACATGCTCTCGGCCGCGGCGTCGGTGTAGCGCTCGTTCACGATTGCCCAGAGCCTCCGGTTCGCGGCGATCTCTGTGGCTCTGTCCTCCGACACCGCCACAGTCTCTCAGCGTCCACGGAGCCCGCGGGGGCCTCGCGGGCGTGATGCCGGAGGATGAGCCCGTGACCCACGACGCGACGCGCGAGACCACCTTCGGCCGGATGCCCGACGGACGTGAGGTCCGCCTGCTGACGATCGGCGCCGAGCCGGGCCCCGTCGTGGAGGTGCTCACGCTGGGCGCGACGGTGCACAGCCTGGTCGTCACCTGTGGGGACGGCGAACGGCGCAACGTCGTCCTCGGCCATCCCGACGTGGGGGAGCGGCTGGCGGCCGACACCTACATCGGGGGCACCATCGGGCGCTACGCCAACCGCATCGCCGGGGGCCGGTTCACCTTGGATGGCCGGGACGTCGAGGTGCGCACGCACGACCGGGGCAACAGCCTGCACGGCGGCCCCGACGGGTTCGACGTACGCCTCTGGGACGTCGAGTCGCACGACCCCGACCGGGTCGTGCTGTCGCTGGTGAGTCCTGACGGCGACCAGGGCTTCCCCGGCGAGGTCACCGCCCGCGTCACGTACGACATCGACGGCGACGTCGTGCGGGTCACCATGCAGGCGACGACCGACGCCCCGACGGTGGTCAACCTGACCAACCACGCCTACTTCAACCTCGACGGCGAGGGGTCCGGCACCGTCGACGACCACGAGCTGCTCGTGGAGGCCGAGGAGTTCACGCCGGTCGACGCCACCGGCATCCCGGCCGGCGGCCACGCCCCGGTCGACGGCACGCCCTTCGACTTCCGCACCTCGACCCCCATCGGCCCGGCGATCCGCGCCGAGCACCCGCAGGTCGTCGACGCGCGCGGCATCGACCACAACTACGTCGTACGGGGCGACGGCCTGCGCCGGGCCGCCGCGCTCGCCTCGCCGAGGACGCGCACCGGCGTCGAGCTGTGGAGCGACCAACCCGGCCTGCAGGTCTACACCGGCAACTTCCTCGACGGCACCCGCCGCTCGACCAGCGGCGCCCGCTACCGCCAGGGCGACGGCGTCGCGCTCGAGCCGCAGCTGTTCCCCGACTCGCCCCACCACTCCGAGTGGCCCTCGGCGGTCCTGCGCCCGGGGGAGACGTACGCCGCCGTGCTCGAGTGGCGCTTCGCGACGACCTGAGCGCCGGGGCATAGCCCGCCGCACCCGCGTGTTGGGCCCCACGAAGACGTCCCCGACGAAGGAGAGGCGCGATGCGTGCCGTGGTCTACACCGAGACAGGCGACAGCTCGGTCCTCGAGCTGGTCGAGCGCGAGGCGGCCGACCCGGGGCCGGGCGAGGTCCGGGTGCGGATCGTCCGGGCCGGCGTCAACCCGACCGACTGGAAGTTCCGCGCCGGCGGCATGGGCGAGCTCGCGTTCCCCGAGGTCGTTCCCGGCCAGGACGGCGCCGGCATCGTCGACGCAGTCGGCCCCGACGTCGAGGGCTTCGCCGTGGGCGACCGGGTCTGGACGATGCTGGCGCAGCACCAGCGCCCCGGCGGCACCGCCCAGGAGCTGGTCGTGCTGCCGGTGGCCCGCCTGACCGCGCTGCCCGAGGGGGCGTCGTACGACGTCGGCGCCTCGCTCGGCGTCCCCGCGATCACCGCCCACCGGGCCCTGACCACCTCCGAGGACGGCCCCGACCGGCTCGCCCCGGGCGCGCTGTCCGGTCGGACGGTCCTCGTCGCCGGCGGCGCGGGCGCGGTCGGCAACGCCGCGATCCAGCTCGCGCGGTGGGCGGGCGCGACCGTGATCGCCACGGTGAGCAGCGACGACAAGGCGCGGCTCGCGACCGCCGCCGGCGCCCACCACACCGTGAACTACCGCGACGGTGACACCGCCGACGCCGTCCGCGGCCTGGCGCCCGACGGCGTCGACATCGTCGTCGAGGTGGCGCCCGCGCAGAACCTCCGGCTCGACCTGCGCGTGATCAAGCCGCGCGGCACGATCGCGATCTACGCCAACAACGGTGGCGACGAGGTGACCCTGAGCGTCCGCGAGACGTTCTCGACCAACGCCCGCTTCCAGTGGGTGCTGCTCTACACGGTCGGGGAGGCTGCGCTGCGCGCGGCGGCCGACGACGTCGCGGCCGCGGTCGCCGACGGCGCGTTCGGCGTCGGCGAGGAGCGCGGTCTGCCGGTGCACCACTACCCGCTCGAGCGGACGGCCGAGGCCCACGCGGCCGTCGAGGACGGGGCGGTCGGCAAGGTGCTGATCGACGTCAGCGACGCCTGACCACCACCGCGCCGGCGAGGCAGAGCAGGGCGGCGGTGGCCGCCGCTCCTGCTCCGCCGGCGACGTCGCGCCACGCATCGAAGCCGACCGCGCCGACCGCCTGGCCCACCGCGAGCGCGACGAAGAGCACCGACGTCCCGCGACCGGCCGCCTCGGGCCACACGTCCCTGGCCCACAGGATCAGCACGCCCGACAGGCACATGTAGCCGGCGCCGAAGCACGCCATCGCGACGTACGCCGGCCACGCGAGGCCCAGGTCCACGGCCGCGGCGAGCGCGACGGAGGCGAGGGCGACCGCACCGACGGACCAGCTCCACGCCCCGGCCAGGCCGCGGCCCGCGACCAGCCGTCCGGTCAGCGGGCCCGCGAGCCCGCCGATCCCGAGCACGATCCACAGCAGCCCGACCCTGCTGTCGGCGACCTGCCCCGACCCGGTGGCGATGAGCGGACCGTAGGACCACACGAGCGCCGAGCCCGCGCCGGCGACCACCGCTGCCACGGCCGGCGTCGCCAACGGCCTCCAGTCGTACGACGACCCGCTGGCCGTCGCGGTCGCCGTACCGTCGCGCCCGCTGCGGCCCCCCGCGAGGAGGAGCACGGCAGCGGCGGCAAGGGCGTTGATCGCCGCCATGGTCCACCAGGCGACGGTGGTGGACGGCACCGCCAGTGCGAGCACGCCGGCGACGACGACGCCGACCGCCGTCCCGGTGTTGACCAGGGCCTGGGCGGTCGCGGCCGAGCGGGGCGGGGTGACCGCGTCGACGACGCGTACCAACGCGGGCGAGGCCAGCCCGGCGCCCGCGCCACCCACGAGCACGAGCACGACGAACCAGGTCGGGGACGCGGTCGTGGCGACCCCGAGGCAGCCGAGCGCGGCCGTGGTCCCTGCGGCCAGCACGAGAGCGCGAGGCCGGCGGTCCGAGACCCGCGCCGCGATGGTCGCTGCCACCGCGTACGAGACGAACTGGGCCGCGGCCGCCCACCCGACGACCGGCTCCAGGTCCGGGCGTTCGGCGACCAGACGCGGGGCGAAGAGGCCGACGCCGAAGCGCGCCATGCCGTAGGTCGAGGCGATGAGCAGGGTGCCGGCCAGCGCCACCGCGACGCTCCGGGCGGGCGCGCGGACGTCGGGTGCTGTCGTCGAGACCATAACGATCGTTCTACCATAACGGACGTTATGCTTCCTGCGTGGC
Organism: uncultured Nocardioides sp.; assembly: GCF_947488025.1. GTDB lineage: Bacteria > Actinomycetota > Actinomycetes > Propionibacteriales > Nocardioidaceae > Nocardioides. Next base: position 93,332 of record NZ_CANKYS010000007.1, read on the forward strand.
CAGGACCGAGACCCGCGAACGCATCCTCGACAGCGCCGAGCGGCTCTTCTTCGGCGACGGCATCGGCGTGACCGGCGTCGACCGGGTCGCCGCCGACGCGGGGGTCGCGATCGCCACGCTCTACCAGCACGTCGGCAGCAAGGACGGGTTGCTCGAAGCGGTCCTCGAGCGCCGGCTCGCGGCGTGGACGGCGCAGTGGGAGGCGGCGATCGAGGCCGCCCCGACGCCGCGGGAACGGGTGCTGGCCCTCTTCGACGCGCTGGTGGAGTTCCGGCGCGTGTCGGGCACGACCCAGTGGTGCTGCTTCCTCGCGACTGCCTCGGAGCGTCCGGGCGGTGCCGGTGCGGACCCCGTCCTCCGGCTGGTCGACGCGGACACCGCCGCCCTGGTGTCGCGGCTGCGCGTGCTCGTCGAGGAGGCGGGCGTGCCCGACCCGGACGTGATGGTCGCCCGGCTCCTCGTGGTCTACAGCGGGGCGCTCGCCAGCCTGCTGCGCGGCGAACCCGCCGACCCGCTGGGGGAGGCGCGCGCGATCGCCGACGTGCTCCTGCCTGCGGTCTGACCGCAGGCATCCCACGACGAGACGGCCCCCACCCGAGGGTGGGGGCCGTCTCCGGGAGCGTGCGTCAGCGGGCGGGAGGCGGCATGTGCTGGGTCGCCTCCGGGTCCACGCTGGTCGGGTAGTTGGAGGGCGTGTCATAGCTGCCGAGCGCGTCGTCGCGACGGCCACCCATCTCGTCGCGGGCCCGGTCGGCACCGACGTGGGCGTCGTGCTTGGCCCGGTCGGCGGCCTGGCCACCCTTGTCCTTCGCCTGACGGAGCAGGTCGGCGGCGAGGTCGCGACCACCCAGGCCGAAGGCCAGGGCGAGACCGAGGGCGAGGGCGAACATGATGGCGGTGAAGGCGATCCGCACGATCTCGGGAGCGATCTGGAGCTGCTCGAGGATCATGAAGAGCGCGATCGTCATGATGATGGCCGGGGCCACCGTGCCGACGACCTTGCCGGTCGGGGTGTCGCCCATGAAGCGCACCACCGCGCCGGCCACGGCGCCGGACAGGAGCGCGGCGACGATGAAGATGAGGATCGCCACGATCACGTTGGGCAGGTAGGCCAGGACCTGGTTCATGAAGTTGGTCGCGGCCGGGATGCCGAGCGCGCCGATCGCCGCGGTGATGAAGAAGATGAAGATCAGCCAGAACACGACCCGGGCGATGCCCGCGGCCGGTGACGCTCCGGGGAGCACCGCGTCGACGTACCGGTTGGCGGAGCTCTCGTGGAGGCGCCGGTCGAGGTGGACCTTGTCGAGGACCTTGCGCACGATGCCGGCGACCACCTTGGAGATGAGGTAGCCGACAAGGAGGATGAGGAGGAAGCCGACGAGGTTCGGCAGGAAGTCGAAGATGCCGTCGGTCGTCCGCTGGAAGCTGTCACCGATGTCCACGGGGGGTGTCCTTTCGTTCGGTGTGAGTCCTCCACGTTGCCGGGCGCCGGACCACCACAAAACACCCTTGGGATCCGAATGATCCGGGGCCGACGGGGTAGGCAGGGGCGGTCCTCCACCCCCGCGGGTGAACGGTCGGCAGGTCGGTCGTGCGCTATCCCGATCGCCGCGGCCGCAGGTCCCTCAGCAGCACCTCGCGACCGAGCCGCCGCTCGAGGTCCGCGACCTGCGCGAGCAGCAGCTCGGCGGCCGCGAGGGCGTCGGTGAGGGCGTGGTGGGCGGCATAGCCGGGCAGGCCGTGGGCGCGGCGAGCCGCGTCGAGGCGCAGCGAGCCGTGGACCTCGCCGTTGACGTCGGCGCGGAGGCGGTGCTCGACGGCCAGGGTGTCGACCACGGTCAGCGGCGGACGGGCGTCGTACGCCGTCGCCGTCGCGGCACCGACGAAGTCCACCTCGAGCGCGGCGTGGTGCGCGAGCAGCACCCGACCCCGCAGGGCGTCCAGCAGCAGCGGGAGCACCTCGGTCAGCGGCGCGGCGTCGGCGAGTGCGTCGTCGGTCAACCGGTGGAGGGTCGCCGATGAACCGACCTCCACGCCCTCGGGCGGGCGGACCCGGTGCTCGTGCGCCTCGGCGAGCAGCACCTGCCCACGCACGACGGGCACCCACCCGAGCGACAGGACGTGGTCGGTGCGCGGGTCGAGGCCGGTCGTCTCGAGGTCGAGCGCGAGGAGCTCGAGCTGCGACACCGGGGTCGTCGGGGGTGGTGGTGGCGCCGCGGCGAGGTCCCGCAGCGGACCCGGCGGGTAGTGGTCGGGACGCCGGGGGCGACGGAGGAGGGAGAGGCGCGCCCTCACTCGAACCCCGGCGGCAGGTGGCTCGACAGGCTCTGCTGCGCGGACCGCACGATCTCGAAGGCGTCGCGCAGGTGGCGCCGCTGCCGCTGGGTGAGGTCGGCAGGCCGGAGGAAGTTGTCGGGCGTGAGGCCCGACCGCGCCTGCGCCGCCTGGTGGTGCAGCCGCAGGTACGACATCAGCTCGAGGGCGTCGGTCAGCTCGGTCGCCGTGTCGCGGTCGATCGTGCCCGCCGTCGCCGCGGCAGCGAGTCGTCGGCGCGTCGACAGCGCCGGTGACCCGGACCTCAGCGCGTGGATGCGCGCGAGCTGGACGACCGCGGAGATCGGGCGCTTGATGTCGAGGGTGTCGCGGTGCTCGCCGTGCCGCTCGAGCACGAAGCCGCGGAAGAAGCCGAGCGGGGGTCGCATCGAGAGGGCCTGGCGCGACAGGTGGCCGAGCAGGCGCGGGGACGCCGTCGAGACGGAGGCCAGGTGCACCTGCTCGGTGAGCTCCCGGTCGCCGGCGAGGTGGCGCATGTCGTGGAAGACCGCCGTGTGCAGGACGGCGTCCGGCCGGGGTTCGCGTGACCAGTCGGCGAGGAGCGCGCGCCACTGCGGGACGGTCAGTCGCCACTGGGGGTTCGTGGCCATCACGTCCCCGGGGCAGCGCGGCCAGCCGCACTGCTCGAGCACGACCGTGACCCGGTCAGCCAGCGCGGCGAACCAGGCGGCGCCGGTTGCGTCGGGCTCCGCGCCCAGCACGATCGCGTGGTCCTGGTCGGCGGTGAACCCCTCCTCGTCCCGCGCTGCCGACCCGAGCACGACCCAGCTGTACGGCACCGGCGCCGGCCCCAGGCCTTCCGCGACCAGCTCCTCCTCGACCAGCGCCACCACGCGCCGTCGTACGGCGTCGCCGAGCGCGGTCGCCACGCGCGAGATGTCGGCGGCGCTGACGTCGCGCTCGACGAGCTGCCCGAGCACGGCGTGGATGCCCGGGGCCTCCGCCACGACGTCGGCCAGCGACGTCTGGCCCCCGATCGCTGCCGCGAGGTAGACGGGGTTGGCGTTCTCCAGGCGCACGAGGTCGGTGGTGGTGACCAGTCCGGCCGGGCGACCGGTGTCGTCGACGACGGGGAGGTGGTGGATGTCGCGGCTCACCATCTCCAGCAGCGCCTCGAAGGCGAGGGCGTCGGCAGAGAGGATCACCGGGTCGGGAGTCATCACCGACCGCACCGGGCGGTCGGGCGGGAGGTCAGCGGCGAGCACGCGGTTGCGCAGGTCGCGGTCGGTCACGATGCCGACGAGGGCGAGGTGCTCGACGACGAGGATGCAGGAGACGCCGGCGTCGGCCATGGCCGCTGCGGCGTCGCGCACCGACGCGGTCGGCGTGGTCGTCACCGGCTCGCGCGTGACGAGGTCACCGACGCGGGTGCCGAGCGCGGTGCTGCCGGACGTCGCGCGCTGCAGGTTGCCGATGGCGCGGGAGAGGCGCGCGTGGTGGGTGGTGGCGTAGAAGGTCGCGACGTCGGGATGGGCGTGCGTCAGCTCCTCGAACGCCGACGGCTCGAGGACCAGCAGCAGGGTGTCCTCGACCGCGGTGCAGCGGTAGCGCGTGGGCCGGTGCTCCAGGAGCGAGCTCATCCCGAAGGCCTCGCCGGTGCCGACCCGGTCCACCAGCTCGCCGGTCTCGTCGCGCACCTCCACGGCGCCCGAGCGGACGAGGTACAGCCCGTCGCCGCGGTCGCCCACCTCGAGCACGACGCTGCCGCGCCTGGCGTAGCGGATCGTGCACCGCCGGGGCAGCGCCGAGAGCTCGGCGGCGGGCAGGAGCTCGAACGGCGCGTGGTCGGCCAGGAAGTCGCGGACCTCGGCGAGCTCGACCTCCATGGCGTCCGAGTGGCTCAGAACAGCTGCGGCACGAAGGTCTGCTCGTGCATCGGCGTGCGGACGTAGGGGATGTCCTTCACCTCCGGGAGCACGACCGGGTCGGGCGCGACGTCCTCGTAGTCGAACTGCGAGAGCAGGTGGCTGATGCAGTTGAGGCGTGCAGCGCGCTTGTCGTCCGACGGGACGACATACCAGGGCGCCTGCTTGATGTCGGTGTACTGGAAGGTGGTGTCCTTCGCCATCGAGTAGCGGATGTAGAGCTCGCGCTCTGCCAGGTCCATGTCCGAGAGCTTCCACCGCTTGAGGGGCTCGGCGTTGCGGGCCTCGAAGCGGCGCTCCTGCTCCTCGGCGCTCACGGAGAACCAGTACTTCAGGACCACGGTCCCCGAGCGGACCAGCATCCGCTCGAACTCCGGGCAGCTGCGCAGGAACTCCTGGTGCTGCTCCTCGGTGCAGAAGCCCATCACCCACTCGACGTTCGAGCGGTTGTACCAGCTGCGGTCGAACAGGACCATCTCGCCGGCGGCGGGCAGGTGCTCGGCGTAGCGCTGGAAGTACCACTGGCTGCGCTCGCGCTCGGTCGGCTTGGGGAGCGCGGCGATCCGCACGGTGCGTGGGCTGGTGCGCTCGGTGATCCGCTTGATCACCCCGCCCTTGCCCGCCGAGCCACGCCCCTCGAAGATCACCAGGACCTTGAGGCCCTGCGACTGGATCCAGTACTGCAGCAGCACCAGCTGCTCCTGCAGCCGCTCCATCTCGACGTCGTAGACCGACCCGCGCAGGCGTCCTGCAGCGTTGTAACGGTCGTCGCGGGGCGGACGGGCACCCGGCTCGCCGTGCGTGCCGTCGCTCTTGGCCATGGGCGCCTCCGCTCGTGTGCGACGAGACTACGCCGCCGCGGGTCAGGCGGGCAGGCGGTTGAGGACAGTCGTCATGTCGTCCTCGGTGTCGCTCCCGATCTTCTCGAAGACGATCTTCATGACCGGGTCGGCGATCTTCGCTGCACCCTTGAGCTCGATGACGGCCTCGTAGGTGATGCGGCTGCCCGGACCGTCGGGGCTCGGCACGACCGTGATGGTGTCGATCGACCGCGCCGTGTCGTTGTGCCCCACCAGCACGATCGTGTCGTCGGTCAGCTGCTGCAGCGTGTAGGTCAGCTCGGTGCTCACGCCGGCGATCTTCGAGACGTTGTGCCACGTCGAGCCCACCTGGACCGGGCCGGAGTCCTGGCGGGTGCACGACTCGGTGCCGGGGTCCCACTCCTCGGCGTGGCCGAAGTCCTTGAGGTAGTCGATGACGACGGAGGGCTGGGGGCGGACGTCGAAGGTGCGGCTGACGGTGGTCATGCCTCGACAGTAGGCAGGCGCTGACACGCGGGAGACCGCCCCAAGGGGTACGGACGGTCCTTGTCGGCCCGTCACCGGATCGACCACATTGGGCCCATGCCACCCGACCAGACCAACCAGCCCCACCTCCCCGGCCTGCCCGACCTCCCCGGCGCGGCCGACCACCTCGACCTGTGCCTGCGCCTGGCCGAGCAGGCGTGGGAGGCGGGCAACTCCGCCTTCGGCTCGGTGCTGGTCGACCCGGGCGGGACCGTCCTGCGGACCGGGCACAACGAGGAGGTGTCGCGCGCCGACCCGACGGCGCACCCCGAGCTCGAGCTGGCGCAGTGGGCAGCTGCCCACGTGGCTCCGGAGGAGCGCGCGGACCACGTCGTCTACACCTCCGGCGAGCACTGCCCGATGTGCGCCGCCGCCCACGCGTGGGTCGGGCTCGGGCCCGTGGTGTACGCCGCCTCGTCCGCGCAGCTCTCGAGGTGGCGCGCAGAGTGGGGGCTGCCCGCCGCGCCCGTCGCCCCGCTCCCGGTCACCGACGTGGCGCCGGGCGTGCGCGTCCACGGACCCGTGCCGCCGTACGACGACCGCATCCGCGCGCTCCACGAGCGCAGCCTCGGTCGATGACCGATCTCGTCCTCACCGGCGCTCGCGTCTTCAACGGCTTCCGCCACCTCGGCGACGTCGGCGACGTGCTGGTGCGCGACGGACGGGTGGCGGCGGTCGGTGGCTCGCTGCGCAGGCCCGGCGCCGAGGTCGTCGACTGCGGCGGGGCCCTGCTCCTGCCCGGCTTCACCGACGCGCACGTCCACCCGGTGCAGGGCGGGCTCGAGCGCCTGACCTGCGACCTCAGCGACCTGCCGGTCGACCGCGCCGCCTACCTCGCGCACGTGGCGTCGTACGCCGCCTCGCGTCCCGACCTCGACTGGGTGCAGGGCGGCGGCTGGGCGATGGCGGCGTTCCCCGGCGGGCTCCCGACCGCGGCTGAGCTCGACACCGTCGTCGCCGACCGTCCGGCGGCGCTGGTGAACCGCGACCACCACGGCATGTGGGTCAACAGCCGTGCCCTGGAGGTCGCCGGCATCACCCGCGACACCCCGGACCCGGCGGACGGCCGCGTCGAGCGTGACGCCTCGGGCGAGCCGACCGGCGTGCTGCACGAGGGGGCGATGGACCGCGCCCTCGCGGTGCTCCCCGCGGCGACGGCCGAGGAGCTCCACGCGGGACTGATGGAGGGGCAGCGCCACCTGCTCTCCTTCGGCATCACCGGCTGGCAGGACGCCATCGTTGGCGCGTACGCCGGCATGCAGGACACCGGACCGACCTACCTGCGCGCGGCCACGTCGGGCGACCTCGTGGCCACCGTGGTCGGGGCGCTGTGGTGGGAGCGCGAGCGCGGCCTGGAGCAGGTGGCCGAGCTGGTTGAGAAGCGGGCGGCGTACTCCCGCGGGCGTTTCGCCGCGACCTCGGTCAAGATCATGCAGGACGGGGTGGCCGAGAACGGGACGGCCGCGCTCGTCGAGCCCTACCTGGACCGGTGCGGCCACGCGACCACCAACGCGGGCCTCTCCTTCGTCGACCCCGCCGCGCTGCGCGGGATCGTCGGCGCCCTCGATGCGGCCGGCTTCCAGGTCCACGTCCACGGGCTCGGCGACCGCGGCGTGCGCGAGGCGCTCGACGCGCTCCAGGGCACCGAACCGCTGCGCCGCCACCAGATCGCACACCTGCAGCTGGTGCACCCGTCGGACGTGCCGCGGTTCGCCGAGCTGCAGGTGGCGGCCAACATCCAGGCGCTGTGGGCCTGCTACGACGACCAGATGGTCGACCTCACCATCCCGTTCCTCGGCGCGGAGCGGGCGGCGCGGCAGTATCCCTTCGGCGACCTGCACCGGGCCGGCGCGCGCCTCGTCGCTGGCAGCGACTGGCCGGTCAGCACCCCCGACCCGCTCGAGGCGATCCACGTCGCCGTCCACCGCATGGCCTACGGGGAGTCCGGGCCTGCTGGGAGCGAGCCGTTCCTCCCCGATCAGGCCCTGTCCCTCGAGGTCGCGCTGGCGGCGTACACCTCCGGGTCGGCGTGGGTCTGCCACCGCGACGACGCCGGGATGGTCAAGCCCGGCGCGGTCGCGGACCTAGTCCTGCTCGACCGCGACCCGTTCGACGCGCCCGACGAGGTGGGCGCTGCCCGGGTCGAGCGGGTGTGGGTCGGGGGAGAGCCGGTCGTCGCGGGCTAACCTCGACGCATGGCTCCGAACATCGCGACGAACACCGAGGTCGGTCTCGACGAGCTGCTGGAGTTCGTACGCCCGCGCCACCGCATGCTGCTGATCACCGAGCGCGCGGACGGCACCCCGCAGGCATCGCCGGTGAGCGGCGGCGTCGACGACAGCGGTCGCATCGTCATCGCGACCTACCCGCAGCGCGCCAAGACGAGCAACGCGCGGAAGCGGCCCGGCGTCTCGGTGGTCGTGCTCTCCGACGAGTGGGACGACGCGTGGGTGCAGGTCGACGGGACGTGCGAGGTGCTCGACGCCAGTGCTGGGGAGGAGGCGCTCGACGCGTTCGTGGAGTACTTCCGCTCCATCGCCGGTGAGCACTCCGACTGGGCGGAGTACCGGCAGGCGATGGTCGACCAGGACAAGTCGCTGCTCCGCATCACGCCCACCCGCTGGGGCACCGTCTCGACCGGCGGCTTCCCGCCCGAGGTCGCTCCACGCTAGATGTCTGAGGACGTCGCGTACGGATCAGCGGCCCGATTCCGTTCACAGCGTCATCAGATATCGGGGTTTCACGCGGGATGTCACGATGAAGGGCATGCAGACCACGGCCCGCGAGCCCGCCTGGAAGGGGGCTGCGCTCATCACCGGCGGGTTCGTCGCGCTGCTGTGGGTGCTCGAGATCTTCGACGCCGCAACGGGCAACCCGCTCGACGCGTACGGCGTCCAGCCCCGCAGCGAGGACGGGCTGGCCGGCGTCGCCTTCGCCCCGACCCTGCACTTCGGCTTCGACCACCTGGTCAGCAACACCGTGCCCGTGCTCGTGCTGGGCTTCCTCACCCTCGCCACCGGCATCGCCCGCGGCCTCGCCGCCACCGCGATCATCTGGGTCGTCGGCGGGCTCGGCGTGTGGCTCTTCGCCCAGCCGGGCAGCACCCACGCGGGCGCGTCCGTGCTGATCTTCGGCTGGATCGTCTACCTGATCGTGCGCGGCTTCCTCAACCGCCGCACCACCGAGATCCTGATCGGGGTCGCGGTCTTCCTGCTCTACAGCGGCGCGCTGCTCGGCGTGCTGCCCGGGCAGCCGGGGGTCTCGTGGCAGGGACACCTCTTCGGCGCCGTCGGCGGCTTCATGGCCGCCCGCCTGCTGACCACCCGGCAGCGCCGGGAGTCGAGCATCGCCTACTGATCGACGCCGGCCGTCAACGCGGGTCCGGGATCGTCTCGGGCAGGTCGCGCACGGGCACCACGACGACGTCATGGACCTTCCAGTCCAGCTCCCGCAGCACGTCGGCCGCCGCCTCGAGCTGCTCGAGGGTCGGGGTCCGGCCGGAGACGGGCCGCACGAACGACTCGACGTGGAAGACGTGGCCCTGGTCGCGCACGCGGCTGCGGCTGTCGTCGACCCAGGAGAGGCGGGACAGCACCTCGTCGACCCGGTCGGTGAGCGGGTGCGGGCGCGCGTCGTCGTACGTCCGCGCGCGCTCGTCCATCAGCGCCGTGGTCGAGTAGTGCAGGTTGGTCCAGCCGTCGCGCACGATCGAGAGCGAGATGAGCAGCGCCGCGCCGGAGTCGGCCCACCACAGCCCGAGGCCGATGCCGAGGACGCCGGCGATGGTGCCGGCTGCGGTCATCCAGTCGGCCTTCTGCATGTCGGCGTCGGCGTAGAGGACCTTGTCGTGGAGCTGCTCGGCGAGCGGCAGCTTCATCCGGCCCAGGATGAACGGGCCGATGCCGGTGTAGACCATCGCCGCCACCATCAGCCAGCCGGCCCAGAAGGTGTGGCCGAGCAGCCGGACGGTGCCGATCGGCGGGTGCTCGGCGCGCAGCAGCCCCATCGCGGACTCCACGGCCAGCAGCAGGCCGACCGTCAGCAGCGCGATGGCCGCGGTGAGGTGTCCGACGCCGGTGGCGCGGTGGAAGCCGTAGGGGTGGTCGGCCGTGGGACGACGTCGACCGAGGCGTACGGCGATTAGGAAGGCCAGCGGTGGCACGAGCGCCAGCGAGTCCTCCACCCAGGCCGTCTTCATCGCCTGCGAGCTGCCGGCCGTCGCGAAGACCACGGCGACGCAGGTGAGCATGTAGAGGAGCGTGACGACCTCGAGGCGCCTGGCCCGGTGCAGTGCCTCGGCCTGCGGCGGTGGCAGCTCGGCGTGCCCGAACCAGTGGCCGGAACCCGCGCGGCTCACGGTCGACCGCCGGCGGTGGGCTGGGTGTCGAGCCAGCGCTCGAGCTCGGACTGCAGGGCGTTCTCGCCCATCGGCACCATCATCACGTGCGCCTCGGTGTAGGGCCGGGTCAGGCCCACCTTGTCGACCCACGCGTTGGTGTCGGTGAAGCCGCCGACCGCCAGGTCGATCTCGCCGGCCTCGAACAGCCGCACCAGCTCCTCCTCGCCGGCGACGGTCCACTCGACCTCGGCGCCGAGGTGGTCGGCGAAGCCGGAGACCAGACGCGGCTCGCGGCCCGTCGGCGGGTCGTCGGCCACGTCGACCCAGCCCGGCCGCGGTGAGGCCCCGGCCCGGAGGACGCCCTCGCTGCGCACCCGGTCGAGGGTGCCGTCGGGGTCGGCCGGGAAGTCGTCGGGGACCACGGCTGCGCATCCCGCCAGGAGCAGGAGGGCGGCTGCGAGCAGCACGCGGCGGACCTGCGGCATCACTCCACCCGGTCCTCGGCTCCTGCAGCGGCGCCCGGGCGCTTCAGCAGCGGCCGGGTCGCCGGCCCCTCGAGGACGGCACCGTCGCGGGAGAAGCGCGACCCGTGCAGGGGGCAGTCCCACGTGTCCTCGGCGTCGTTCCACTTCAGCAGCCCGCCGAGGTGGGTGCAGACACCGACCACGCCGCACGCGCCGGCCTGGGCCGGGCCGGCGGTGCCCGGCAGCCGCTCGCGGGCGGTGCGGACTGCGCCGGTGACGACGGCAGCGCCGACCCCGAGGTTGATCCGGGCGATCTCGGCGGCGTTCGACGGCGACGGGGACCGCCCGCTGAGGGTCTGCGCCCACGACGGCATCTCGCCGAGGATGTCGGAGGAGATGGCGCGGGCGGCCACGACAGCGTTGGTCATGCCCCACTTCTCGTAGCCGGTGGCGACGTGGATGCGGTCGCCGCCCCGCCGGAGCGGCCCGACGTACGGCACCCCGTCGGGGCTGCTGTAGTCCTGGGCCGACCAGTGGTGGGTCTCGGTGGTGGCGGGGTACCACTTCGCCGCCCACGCCCGCAGCGCCTCGAGGTGGGCGAGGTGGGAGTCCGTACGACCGACGACGTGGCCCGCGCCGCCGACGACGAGCGTCCCGCCGGGGGCGTCGCGCACCGACCGGGCGTCGGAGCCGGCGGACAGGTACATGCCCTCCATCGGTCCGGCGCCGTCGAGGGCGAGCACGTAGGAGCGCTGCGGCTCGAGCCGGGCGAAGTGCAGGCCGCGGTCGAGGATCGGGGTGCCGGTGGCGAGCACGAGGTGCTCGGCGGTCAGGGTCTCGCCGCCCTCGAGGCGGACGGTCGGCCGGCCGCCCTTCGAGACCGAGCGCACGCGGTGGCCCTGGTGCAGGGTCCCGCCGTGTGTGCGCAGCTGCTCGGCGAGCGCGCCGAGGACGTCCATGGCGTCGAGCTGGGCCTGGTCGGCGAGCGTCGTCGCCGCCACGTGCGGGAACGGCACGTCGAGGGTGTCGCGCCACGCGACGTCCAGGCCGAGCGCGGCGGCGGCCTGGTGCTCCTGCTCGACCGACGAACGCTCCTGCTCGTCGGCGGCGTACGTCACCGCGGTGCGGCGCTGGACGGGGACGCCGTGGTCGTCGCAGAACCGCAGCAACCACTCCATCCCCTCGCGGTTGGCGTCGACGTAGGCCGCCGCGACGTCCTCGGACTGGTGGCGGCGGATCCGCGAGAGGTGGGTGCCCTGGAGCAGGGAGACCTTGCCGGTGGTCCGGCCCGTGGTGACCGCGCCGACGTGGCGGGCCTCGACGCACGCGACGCGCAGGCCCGCGCGCGCGAGCAGGAGGGCGGTCGTCAGGCCGGTGAGGCCGGCGCCGACGACGAGCGCGTCGAGCGCCTCCCCGGAGCCGGGCAGCGGGTCGTCGGCGACCGGGGCGGCGCGGTCGAGCCAGAGGGAGGTCACGACCCGTCCTCGTCGTCCTCGTCGGGCTCGTCACCTTCGGGCGTCGGCTCGGCGTTGACGGGGTCGGTGTCGAGGTGGGTCTGCGGGTCGGTCCAGGGCTCCTGCGACCGGTCGTCGGACGGGCTCATCTCTCCTCCTGGGGGCGGTGCGGGGGATGTCTGGTGACGCCGTGTCCGTACCCCGTCTCGATCCGATCAATCGGGGGTGTATGGACTCCACCCCTGAGGGGTACATCTCCACACAGGCCGGGAACGTCCCGCACGGTCTCGGCGGCCAGCGCGAGACCCGCCGGTCTTGACCTCCCGTACGCCGTGCGAGGTGACTCCGGCGGGTCTCGTACGTCGCGGGTGTCGCAGGGCGTGTGCTCAGTGCGAGCGCAACGGGCTGTCGTCGAGGCGCTCCAGCAGGTCGCGCGGGCCGTCGTAGACCGCTGACGCACCGGCGGAGGTGAGGCGCTCGGCCGGGACGCCGCCGCTGCGCAGCCCGATGCACGACGCGCCGGCGGCCTCGGCCGACAGGACGTCCCACACGGCGTCGCCCACGACGACGGCCTGACCGCCGCCCGCGCGCTCGACGGCCAGCCGCACCATGTCGGGCGCAGGCTTGGTGGCGGCGTCGTCGGAGCCGGTGACGACCGCCGCGAGGTGACGGCGTACGTCGACGAGCTCGAGCAGGTCGTCGACGAGGTCGCTCTCCGAGGAGCTGGCCAGCACCAGCCGGTGCCCCTGGGTGGCCAGCGCCTCCACCAGCTCGGCGGCGCCGTCGAGGGCGCAGACCGTGCGGAGGTGGGAGCGGAAGTAGTCGTCGTGCAGCTTGCGCACGTCCTCGCCCACGGCCGACTCGGCCGGGTCGCCGGCGACGTGGGCGACCAGCCGGTCGCCGCCCATCCCGATCGCCTCGTGGATGCGTACGGCACTGACGTGCAGGCCGACGTCGTGGAAGGCGGCGTTCCAGGCGCTGACGTGCTGGTAGACCGAGTCGACGAGGGTTCCGTCCAGGTCGAGCACGACGACAGGGGGCTGCGAGGTCTCGGCGTTCACGGCAGCGTCGTACCCAGTCGTCCGGAGCCACATGCGCGCGCAGGTGGCCGCCCGGGCGGGTGTGGTGTGGCACCGGGCGGCGGAGGACCATCGAGGGCTCAGGCAACACCGATGTGTCGAGGGGATCGATATGGAGCTGCTGCCGCAGAGTCGGGAGGCGTTGGACGAGTACGTGACGGCGTCCATCGATGACATGGAGGGCTTGCTGCGGGTGATCGAGGGCTGGGCCGTGCGCTCGGTGCCGGACTGCGTTGCCCTGAGCGTGACCCTCCTCGACGAGGACCTGACCTTCACCCTGGTCGACCGGGCGGCGACGGGGGAGCCCCGGCACGACGAGCCCCGCGACGCCGGGCCCGCGCCGCCACCGGGAGAGGTCCACCCGCTTGACGAGCTGGACTGGGCCGACACGGCCCGCGAGCGCGCGTTCGGTGCGATCGCCAGCACCGTGAGCCTGCCGGTGGTGGAGCACGGTCGCGCGGTGCTCAACATCGACCTCTACGCCTCGACCGCCTACGCCTTCCGCGACCGCATCGACGGCCTGGTCGAGGCCCTCGGCGCCTGGCAGGCCGGCGCCGTCACCAACGCGGACCTCGGCTTCGAGACCCTCCGCCGCGCCCAGCAGGCGCCCGAGCGGCTGCGCGAGCAGCGTCTCGTCGACGTGGCCGTGGGCCTGGTCGCGGCGCGCATGGCGGTGACCACCGACATGGCGGCGCTGATGCTGCGCGAGTCCGCCGAGCGCGCGGGCGTCTCGGAGTCGGAGGCGGCGTGCGTGGCCCGGGTGCTGCTGGCGTAGACGTCCACCGCCATCGGGGCGTATGCGGCCCGCCCATGGGGGTACTGCACGGCCATGCAGCGACCTACAGCCCCCGTCACCCGTCACGTCAAGGTGGCGATCATGGAGGAGAGCGAGCTGGTCGTCCACGGCCTGCGCACCATGCTCGAGCCCCACTCCGCACTCGTCACCGTCGTGGCGCACCGCGCCGACGGCCCGGCCCCCCTCTGTGACCTCACCCTCTACGAACCCCACCGCCGCTCCGCCGGCGTGCGCCCCGCCCCGCAGCGGTTCCCGACCCGGATGGTGGCCTTCGGCTGGGACTGCAGCCCCGAGGCGGTCTCCACCGAGATGTCGCGCGGCGCCGCCGGCTTCGTCAGCAAGTGGCTCCCGGCCCGTCGTCTGGTGTGGAACCTGCTCCAGATCGCCGACGGCCGCGTCGTCGTCGACGCGTGGACCGGCCAGGCCGAGGCGGAGAAGGCAGCAGCCGAGAAGTGGCCGCTGACCCAGCGCGAGACCGAGGTCCTCTCGATGATCGCCTCCGGCAAGGCCAACCGCGACATCGCCGAGGAGACCAACCTCAGCATCAACTCGGTGAAGTCCTACATCCGCGGCGCCTACTCCAAGATCGAGGTGACCTCGCGCTCGCAGGCAGTGCTCTGGGCGATCCAGCACGGTCTGCTCATGGCGCCGGAGAAGCCGGAGAAGCAGGTCGTCCGCCCCCGCGCGGCCGCCCACTCGCTCGCGCGCTGATGACCCGCTTCGGCTACTTCCTGTCCTGCGAGGAGTACGCCCCCGAGGAGCTGCTCGAGCAGGCGCGGCTGGCCGAGCGCGCCGGCTTCGACAGCCTCTGGATCAGCGACCACTTCCACCCGTGGACCAACGCGCAGGGGCAGTCGCCGTTCGTCTGGTCGATGATCGGTGCGGTCGCGCAGGTGTGCGACCTGCCGGTCACCACGGCGGTCACCTGCCCGACCGTGCGCACGCACCCCGCGATCATCGCCCAGGCGGCGGCGACGTCCGCCGTCCTGCTCGGCGAGGGACGCTTCACCCTCGGCGTGGGCACCGGCGAGGCGCTCAACGAGCACGTGCTCGGTGACGTCTGGCCCCACGCCGCGCGTCGGCTGGAGATGCTCGAGGAGGCGGTCGAGGTGATCCGCGAGCTGTGGACGGGCGAGGTGGTCTCCCGTGAGGGCAAGCACTACACCGTCGACACGGCCCGGATCTACACGCTGCCCGACCAGCCGCCGCCGATCTACATGAGCGCCTTCGGGCCGAAGGCGCTCGACGTGGCGTGCCGGATCGCCGACGGCTTCATCACCACCCAGCCCGACGCGGAGTCGGTGCAGACGTTCCGCGCCGCCAAGGGTGCCGACGCGCCCACGCAGGCGGGCTTCAAGGTCGCCTGGGGTCCCACGCGCGACGACGCGATCGATGCGGCGTACGAGCTGTGGCCCAACTCCGGCGTGCCCGGCGAGCTGAGCCAGGTGCTCACCAGCCCGCAGCACTTCGAGCAGGCCAGCGAGCTCGTGACCCGCGACGCGTTCGCCGACAAGGGTGCCTTCGGGCCCGACGTCGCCGAGCACGTCGAGGCCTACGCGCCGTTCGTCGACGCCGGCTTCGACGAGGTGTACGTCGCCAACATGGGCCCGCACTACGCCGACATGATCGCGGCCTACGGGTCCGACGTGCTCCCGCAGCTGCGCTCCTAGCGCTGGTCGGCGGCGCCTCAGGCGTCGTACTCGGGGTGACCCTCGACGTCCGCGGGCCTGGCCTCGTGGCCCTCGCGGCCGCGGGTGCGACGCAGCTCCTTCATCTCCGCCTCGAAGACGTGGCGCTGCCCGTCGACGAGCTCGTCGAGGATGCGCTGGTGCAGCCGCTTGGTGCGGGCGTAGAAGCCGTCGTCGAAGGCCTCGACCATCTGGAACGACCACATGCCCGGGAGCGGGTTCTGCCCGAGCACCTCGCGGTCCAGGGCGTCGGCCAGCTCGCCGTGGCCGGCCTCGCGCACCAGCGCCTCCGCCTCCTCGAAGGTGGACTCGGCGCTGCCCATGAGGCGGTGGAACGCGTAGAGGTGCCCGCGCGCGTCCTCGACGTGGTCGAGCGCGGCCGAGACCTTGCCGACCGCCTCGACGGTCTCGTCGGTGACCCCGTCGGGTCGGCGGTGCTCGGGGGCGGGCTGGTCGTCCATGTTCCGAGGGTCACAGATCCTGCGCGTCAGACGCCACCTGCCAACGGGCGGGTCAGTTCGCGGCGGGGTCGGCCCCGACCGGGAGGTCGCGCGTCTGGACGACCTGGGCTGCGAGGTCGCGGAGCTTGACGTTCTGCTGCGACGACAGCCGACGCAGCACATCGAAGGCGCGGTGGTCGTCGAGGCCGTAGCGTTCCATCAGCATCCCGGTGGCCTGGCCGATCAGGGTGCGGGACTCCAGGGCCTGCGCGAGCTGCTCGTCGTGGATCGACCGCGCCAGCGTGACCGCCGCCAGCGCGGCGATGATGCGGCCCTGCTCCACGTCCTCGTCGGTGAACGCGCCCGGCGTCCTGGAGTAGACGTTGAGGGCGCCCCAGGTGCGGTCGGGCCGGGTGAAGAGACGGAAGCTGGCACTCGACCGGATGCCCAGCTCGGAGACCATCGCCCGCCCCCATGAGGGCCACCGCGGGTCGGTGGCCAGGTCGTCGACCACGACGGTCTCGTGCTCGAGGATCGCCTCGCGGCACGGACCCTCTCCCATCTCGTACTGCGCCTCGTCGAGCTGTCGCAGCCTCTCGTCGGTGGCGATGGGCGTGCCGATCCGGTCACGCTCGACGAGCGAGATGCCGACGTAGTCGCACGCGGTGAAGAACTCCGGGGTGATCTCGGCAACCCGCTGCAGGGTGTGCGGCGGATCGGCCTGGGCGCCGAGCTCGAGGACGGCGTGGGTCAGCTGACGTTCGAAGACGTCGTTGATGGGACACCTACCTGGGGTGGGGCGAGACCTCCACCGTCCCACCGAAGCCAGGCGCCCGCAACCCGCACGGACGCGCATGGAAGGGGCCCAGCGGGGCACTGGCTGAGCACGCAAATCAGCACTCAGCACGACCGACCCGAGGAGGTCACCGGTTTCATGAAGGCAGTCACGTGGCAGGGCAAGCAGGACATGCAGGTCAAGGAGGTCCCGGACGCGGTCATCGAGGAGCGCACGGACGTCGTCATCGAGGTCACCTCGACCGGGCTGTGCGGGTCCGACCTGCACCTCTACGACCCGCTGACGCCCTTCATGGCCGCGGGCGACATCGTCGGCCACGAGCCGATGGGCGTCGTGCGCGAGGTCGGCTCGGCCGTGACCACCCTGGCGCCCGGCGACCGCGTCGTGGTGCCCTTCAACATCAGCTGCGGCACCTGCTGGATGTGCACGCGCGGCCTCCACAGCCAGTGCGAGACCACCCAGAACACCGACACCGGCACGGGCGCCAGCCTCTTCGGCTACAGCAAGCTCTACGGCCAGGTGCCCGGCGGGCAGGCCGAGCTGCTGCGAGTGCCGTTCGGCGACACCCTCCCGATCAAGGTGCCGCACGGTCCGACCGACGACCGCTTCCTGTTCCTCTCCGACGTGCTGCCCACCGCGTGGCAGGCCGTGGAGTACGCCGACGTCGAGGAGGGCGGCACGCTCGCGGTCGTCGGCTCCGGCCCGATCGGCGACATGGCGGCCCGGATCGCGCTCCACCGCGGCCTCCGGGTCATCGTCGTCGACTCCGTGCGCGAGCGGCTCGCCCGCGTCCACGGCCGCGGCGCCGAGACGATCGACTTCACCGAGGTGGACGGCGTCGGCGACGCCGTACGCCAGCTGACCGACGGCCGCGGCGCCGACGCCGTGATCGACGCCGTCGGCATGGAGGCGCACGGCTCGCCCGTCGCGGAGACCGCTCAGAAGGCGCTCGGCCTGCTCCCCAAGAAGGTGCAGGAGAAGGTGATGCTCAACTTCGGCGTCGACCGGCTCGCCGCCCTGATGAGCTGCATCGACAGCGTCCGCCGCGGTGGCACCATCAGCATCTCGGGCGTCTACGGCGCCCCCACCGACCCGCTGCCGATGTTCCAGCTGTTCGACAAGCAGGTGCAGGTGCGGATGGGCCAGGCCAACGTCCGGCGCTGGAGCGACGACATCCTCGCGCTCCTCCAGCAGGAGGAGGACGTGCTGGGCGTCGAGTCGTTCGCCACGCACCACCTGCCCCTCGACGACGCCCCCGAGGCCTACCGCAAGTTCCGCGACAAGGAGGACGGCATGGTCAAGGTGGTGTTCCAGCCGTGAGACTGCCCAAGCCGCGCGGCGGGCTGAGCGAGTGGCTCGTCGCCCGGCTGGGCGAGCCGGGGCTGACCGGCTCGGCGCCCGGCGCGGACTCGTGGGACGACGAGTCGATCTCGCTCTGGACGCTGCACGAGCTGTCGTTCCGCGGCTTCGAGGACGCCGACGACCGCGCCGAGTGGGACCCCGACCTCCTCGGCGTGCGCCGCGACCTCGAGACGGCCCTCGAGGAGCGGCTGCGCGCGCGGTGGTCGGCATCGGACGCCTCGGCCGCGGCCGCACCGTCGCCGGCGGAGGTGCCCTCGGCGCTCGAGGCGATCGTCGCCGCGGACGACGGCCCGTCGCTCGCCGACCGCGTGCGCCGGCATGCCGACCGCGACCAGGTGCTGGAGCTGCTGCGCCAGCGCTCGGTCTACCACCTCAAGGAGTCCGACCCGTCGGCCTTCGTCGTCCCGCGCCTGCCGGTGCGGGCCAAGGCGGCGCTGATGGCGCTGCAGTTCGACGAGTACGGCGACGGCGACCCCAACCGGCTCCACTCCCACCTCTTCGCGCGCGGCCTCGAGGCCGTCGGCCTGCGGGCGGAGTACGGCGCCTACGTCGACGACGCGATCCCCGAGAACCTCGAGATGAACAACGCCGGCTCCCTCCTCGGCCTGCACCGTCGGCTCCGCGGTGCGGCGATGGGGCACCTGGCGGCCTTCGAGATGACCAGCTCGCTGCCCTCGCGCAAGATGGTGCAGGGGCTCGAGCGGCTCGGTCTCGACGGTCCGATGTCGGCCTACTACGACGAGCACGTCGAGGCCGACGCGATCCACGAGCACCTCGCCGCCCGCGACATCTGCGGGACCCTCGCCGAGGACGAGCCCGACCAGGCGGTCGAGATCCTCTTCGGCGCCTGGACCTGCCTCGACGTCGAGGCCCGCTTCGCGACCGCGATGCTCGGGGTGTGGGAGGAGCAGTCGTGAGCGATGATCACCCCGACTTCGACCACCCCGACGTCGTGCTCGTCCCGCACGGCCCGATGCTGCTGCGCGGCGCCGAGTCGGTCCAGGACCTCGAGGGCACGGTCCACGCCGTCGACCGCCCCGTGGTGGCCCTCTGCCGCTGCGAGAAGTCCAGCCGCCTCCCCTGGTGCGACGGGACCCACAAGG
The DNA here is from genome assembly GCF_947488025.1 of uncultured Nocardioides sp. Taxonomy (GTDB): domain Bacteria; phylum Actinomycetota; class Actinomycetes; order Propionibacteriales; family Nocardioidaceae; genus Nocardioides. The sequence continues at coordinate 112,398 of NZ_CANKYS010000007.1, forward strand.
TCATCCCGCGCTGAGTCGTCTCCCGCCGCGCGTGTCCCGGCCGTCGGACGCCGACCCGCCCCATCGGCGGTGGGTGAGGCAGGTTTCGCACCTCGAGAACCTGCGTCACGCACCGCTCGCCAACGGACCGCTGGTGCGGCGGTGAGTGAGGCAGGTTCCCCAGCTCCAGAACCTGCGTCACGCACCGCTCGACGGCAGCGTCAGGCGCGGTCGATCCGGGCGAGCACCCCACGCACCTGCTGGCGCACCTCGACCATCGCGAGCCGTCCCTCGGTGAAGCAGGGCTCGCCGCGCAGGGCGTCGGTCTGGGCGCGGGTGCCCACCTGGAGCACGGCCGAGCCGCCGGGGGCGAGGTGCTCGTCGACGACGGCGAGGCAGGCGCGGGCGACGTCGAGGCCGTCGTCGCCGCCGTCGATCGCGGTGAGCGGGTCCTCGGGGAAGCGACCGGTCTCCTCGCGCGGCACCCACGGCGGGTCGGCGATGATCACCGGGAACAGCTCGCCGGGCTCGAGCGCGTCCTGCAGCCGGCCCTCGCGCACCTCGACCCGGTCGGCCATCCCGGCGGCCAGCGCGTTGGCGCGGGCGTAGTCGCAAGCGACGGGGTTGGCGTCGACGCAGAGCAGGTGGCGCTCCGACGACGCGACGGCGAGGAGGCCGATGTGGCCGGCGCCCGCGCAGAGCTCGAGCACCGTGCCGTCCGGCGCGGTGGCGAGCAGGTCGGCCGCCCAGTCGGACTGCGCGGCCGTCCACTCGCGCGGGCGCAGCACGCGGTCGTCGAAGGCGATCGTGAGGGACCCGAAGGTCAGCTGGTCGGTCATCGGCGGATCCTTCGGTTCCAGAGGGCGGCGCGGGCGGCGTTGGCGCCGGCCGCACCGTGGACGCCGCCACCGGGGTGGGCGGAGGCGGAGGCGAGGTAGAGACCGGGAAGCCCGGTCGTGGCCCGGCCGCGCATGGCCGGGACGGGGCGGAAGACCAGCTCCTGGTGCAGCTGGGAGGTGCCGCCGTTGACGGCGCCGCCGACGAGGTTGGCGTTGCGCGCCTCGAGCTCGTGCGGGCCGAGCACCCGGCGCTCGAGGACGAGCTCGCCGAAGCCCGGCGCGCGAGCCTCGATGCGCGCCTGCATCCGGTCGGCGAAGCGTTGCGTGTCGTCGTGGTCCCACGCGCCCGTGACCTCGTCCGCGGCGTCGCGGCGGGTCTTCCCCGGCTGGGGGACGTGCGTGTAGGCCCAGAACGACTCGGTGCCGGCGGGCGACCGGGTCGGGTCGCTGGTCGTCATCTGGCCGGTCAGCAGGAACGGTCGGTCCGGCACGACCCCCGACGAGACCTGGGCCAGCGTCTGGGTCATCTCCTCCACGGAGTCGGCGACGTGGACGGTGCCGGGTGCCTGCTCGGGCCGGTTGGTCCACGGCACGGGCCCGGAGAGCGCCCAGTCGACCTTGACGGTGCCGGGGTCCAGCTCGAAGTCGCGCATGCCGCGCACCAGTCGCGCGGGCAGGTGCTCCTCGGCGACCAGGCGGCCGAAGAGGTGGGTGGCCGACACGTCGGCGAGCACGGCGCGGGTGGCGTACGACTGCCCGTCACGGGTGCGTACGCCGACCACGCGGCCGTCGCGGACGTCGACGGCGGTCACCTCGGCGTCGGTCACCAGCTCGACGCCGAGGCTCGTGGCGCGGGTGACGAGCGCCTGGGTGAGCTGCTGGGCGCCACCGCGGGGGACGGGGAACCCGACGGTCTGGCCGAGCATCGTCATCAGCACGCCGAAGACGCCGGAGCCGGGGGAGGAGAGCGGGAAGTCGGCGTGGCCGGCGTTGCCGCTGAGCAGCAGCTGCGCGGCGGGCCCGGCGAAGAGCTCGCGGCCCAGGGAGGCGACCGGTGTCGCCAGCCGTCGCACGGTGTCGAGGCCGCCGGCGCGGGCCATCGCGGGCACCAGCCGGGCTCCCGCGCGCACGGGCGGGAAGGGCGAGGTGAGCCCGTCGACCAGTGCCGGGCCGATGCGGTCCCAGGCGCCGCACAGCTCCAGCCAGGCGTCCCCGTCGCCGGCCCGGAGCGCGTCGAGGCCGGCCGCGGTGTCGTGGCGGTCGCGGTGCAGGACGGCCCACTGGCCGTCGCCGAAGGGGTGGCCGAGCACCGCCGGTGCGTGCTCCCAGGTCAGTCCGTGGTCCTCCAGCCGGAGGTCGGTCATCGCGCGCGAGGCCACGGCCAGCGGGTAGAACGCGCTGAAGGTGTCGTGCACGAAGTCGGGGCGCACCTCGCGGTCGCTGCGGACCGCGCCGCCCGGCGTGGCCTGTGCCTCGAGCACCAGCACCCGCCAGCCGGCGTCGGCGAGCACGTTGGCGGCGACCAGCCCGTTGGGTCCGGCCCCCACCACGACGGCGTCGTACGCGCCCGTGGACGCGGCGCTCACCGCGTCCGGCCCTCCACCACGAAGGCCAGTCGCTGCAGGGCCTCGACGTTGCGCCAGTGCAGCTGGGCGTCGCGCAGGGGCTTGGGCACCAGCACGCCGGGGCCGGCGGTGGCGTCCTCGACCATGGTGACCAGGGTCGCGTCGCCGTCGGGGCGCAGCGAGATCTCGACGTGCGCCTCTCCGGCCGGCCAGCCGCGGGCCTTGAGCAGCAGCCGCCGTCCCTCGTCGACCTCGAGCACCTCGGTGGTGTCGTCGATCAGCACCGGCCAGCTGCCGACGCTGTGGTGCAGCCTGCTCCCGACGGCGGGCCACGAGTCGTCGACCTCGCGCATCCGCGACGCGCCGACGACGAAGAGGGGGTAGAGCCACCCGTCGGACAGGACCTCCCAGACCTGCTCGGGGGTGGCGGACACGGTGCGGGTCGTCGTGCTCATGGTGTCGTCTCCTTGACGCTGATCGAGGGTGTCTCGCGGATCCAGTGCCCATCCTCTCGCCGCACCAGTCCCCGGCGCTCGAACTCCTCCAGCCACCCGGTCATCGGCCACTCGCCCCAGCGCTCGTGGAAGAGCCGGCCGTTGCGGAGGATGTCGTCGAGGTGCTCGACCGGGGGGCTGCTCACCGGGTGGTGCTGGTGGTAGGCGCGGGCGCCGCCGACCCAGCCGAGGCCGATGCCGCGGGCGATCGCCGTACGACCCAGGTCGGTGTCCTCGCCGCCGTAGCCGACGTAGTCCTCGCAGAAGCCGCCGAGGCGGTCCCACGTGCGCGGGCCCACGGCGAAGGAGAGCGACCAGAAGAGGTCGGGGTTGTCGGACTGCAGCAGCTCGCCGGGCGCCGGGGCCGGTCGTGCGGGGTGCGGGTCGTCCCAGCCGGCGAGGGCGGCGGGGTCGGCGGGGTAGCCGTCGGGCGGGCGGGGCGGGAGGTAGGTCACCGGACCCGACCAGATGCGGTGCGGTCGCGTGGTGACGACATTGGCGTACGACGCCACGAGCCCGGCCCCGGCCAGGCAGTCGACGTCGAGGAGCACGACGACGTCGGCACCCGTGTCGAGCGCCGTCTCGACCCCGAGGTTGCGCGCGGCGGCGAGCGGCAGGCCGCCCCGGGGGCCGCGGCCGACGGCGACGACGTCGCGCGCGAGTCCGTCCACCTCCTCCGCGACGATGTCCGGGTCGTCCATGGCGACCGCGAGGTAGGTGTCGGGGCGCATCGCACCGCGGGCGAGCGAGCGGTGCTGGGCGGCCAGGTGCTCGTGACGGCCGTGCGCGATCGTGACGACGGCGACCCGGGTCACGGCGTGGGCCTCGCGCTCACGCGGTCACGGGTGGCGAGCACGACGTCGGCGAAGCGGTCGGCCGCCCAGCCGTCGCACCACTGGGTCCAGGGGCGTGGGTCGAGGGCAGCGGCCCGGTCGAGCACGTCGCTCCACTCGCCGGCCTCGGGCCAGGCGGTGCGCACCACGGCCGGCCAGCCGTGGGCCAGCACCTCGCCGGTCGCGCGCTGCTCGTCGTGGGGCCTGGCCTGCGGCAGCACGACGGCGGGGCGCCGCGCGGCTGCGGTCTCGGCGAGCGCGTTCTGCCCGGCGTGGGTGACGACGACGTCGGCCCCGGCCAGCACGGCGGACGGGTCGTCGACCCACGTGCCGCGGTCGGCGCCCAGGACGTGCCACCGCCACTCGGGGGTGGCCCCCCGCGCGAGGCGTACGTCGTCTGCGCTGACGTCGTGGCCGCCCGAGCCGAGCATGAGGGCGACGGTGCGCTCGCGACCGTGCGAGCGGGTGCGCAGCGCGGGCCGCACCGGGTGACGCGACAGGGCGCCGACCGGCACCAGCCGGTCACGGAGGTCGTCTGGCAGCCCGGGTGTCATGTCCCCCGCGGTGCGCGGCCAGAACCCGACGAGCGCCTCGGCGACCCCGAACCCGAGGAGGTGGGCGCGGTCGTCGCGGCGCCCGGGGAGGACCACCCCGATCGCGGGCACGCCGTGGAGGCGGGCGAGCAGGAGCACCTCGACCGAGACGTCGACGACGACCAGGTCCGGTCGCGCGGACTCCAGCCAGGCGCTGAGCGCCGCGGCGCGGGACCGGGTGCCGTCGTGGAGCAGGGGGGCCCAGTGGAGGTGTCCGTCGGCGGTGACGTCCCGGGGGTCGCCGTCGTCGTCCGGGGGCAGCCGGACCCAGTCGCCGACCCACCCGTCGGGTCGCGGCAGCGACGACAGGCCGGTGACCGCGATGCCCTCGCGCCGCAGCCGGGCGGCGAGCACCCCGGCGCGGTGGCGGTGACCGCTGCCGACGTGGTGGACGTAGTAGCCGATGGTCGCCGTCTCGTCGCGGGTCACGCCGCGTGGTCCTGGCGGGTCATCTCGGCGTAGAGGTCGAGGTAGCCCTCGACCATCGCGTCCGCGCTGCACGTGGACTCCGCATAGGCACGGACGCCGCGACGGTCGAGCCGGGCCGCGGCCACGACGGCGTCGGCGAGGGCGGCCGCGTCGCCGGGTGCGGCGAGCACGCCGCCCTGCGGCGAGACGACCTGGCTGAGACCACCGCGGGCGAAGGTCGCGACGGGGGTGCCGCTGGCCATCGCCTCGGCGGCGACGAGGCCGTAGGGCTCGTCCCACATGGGCGTCACCACCGCCACCGACGCCTGGCGCAGCAGCTGGGACAGCTCGCGCTGCGCGAGGTGACCGGCGTACATCGCGTCGACGCCGAGCAGCGGGGCGACCGCGCGGTCGAAGTAGGCCTGGTCCTGCACGGGACCGGCCAGCACCAGCGGCACCCCGGCGAGCCGGCAGGCCTCGACGGCGAGGTGGGGTGCCTTCTCCGGCACGATGCGGCCCGACCACACGGCCGGTCCGCCGCCCGGACCGGCGGGCCAGTCGCGCAGGTCGAGCCCGTTGAGCACGACGTCGCTGTCCACCGCGTGGCGCCACGCGGTCGACGTCCACTCGCTCACCGCGACGAAGCGCGGCGGGCGCGAGCACAGCGCCACCGCCGACTCGATCATCGGCAGCGGAGGGGTGTGGAGCGTCGTGAGCATCGGTACGTCGACGGCCGGCGCCATGGCGATGGGCAGGTGGTGGAGGCTGTTGTTGTGCACGACGTCGTACTCCTCGGCGCCGGTACGGGCGAGGGAGAGCATCAGGGAGAGGTAGGCGTGGTGCTCGGCCAGCCAGCCGGGCCCGGGCGCGAACTTGTCGGCCATCGCGGCGGAGCTGACCTCGACGGTCGACAGCGGGAGCAGCCGCACCGGCAGCGAGGTGTCGGACCCCGGTCCGGCGAAGAGCGTGACGTCGTGGCCGCGCTCGGCGAGACCGCGGGCGGTCGTCCAGGTCATCGACTCCAGACCGCCGGCGAAGGGCTCTCGGATCGGGAAGCGGCTCGAGGCGATGAGGCAGATCCTCACCGTCGGACCACCGACTCGTAGACCGCCGCGTGTGCGTCGGCGACCTGCGCGCGCTGGCGGCGCCGGTCGTCCACGCTCGGCGGCGCAGCGACGTGACCGGCGTGCGCCTCGCGCAGTGCGGCCACCAGGCTGTCGGCGTCGAGGTGGTCCTCGTCGTGCTCGTAGGTCAGCACCGGCGCCTGGTCGGCGAAGTAGCCGCACGAGGGCGCGACGACGGCGGTGCCGAGGTCGCGACAGGCCTCCAGCCAGCCACTGTGGGTGCCGAAGCGGTAGGGCAGCACCGACACGTCGAGGGAGGCCAGGTAGGCCCACAGGCCGTCGTCGTCGAGGAAGTCGTGGACGTGCAGGTCGAGCTCGCCCGCGGCGGCGTGCGCCTGCAGGGCCTCGGCGAGCGCGGCGTCGTACCCCGCCCCCTCGGGGAGCAGCACGTCGCGGTGCCCGTTGACCTGCAGCACGGCGCCCGGCAGGTCGCGGACCGCGTCGACGAGCACGGGGATGAGCGCGTGCGGGTTCATGCCGGCACGCAGGCTCTTGACGTGCATGCCGATGCGGAACTCGCGCTCGCGCGGTCCCCGCCTGCGGACGTCGCGCATCGCGGCGACGCGGCGCATCACGTCGAGGGGTACGACGTGGGGGTGCGGCACGACCACGGCATCGCGTCCCCAGCGGGCCCGGATCTCTGCTGCGGCGCCCGGCGTCAGCGTGATGATGGCGTCGGCGGCCGGCACCAGCACGTCGAGGTGCCGGTCGTGGGCCTCGCGGTCGAGGTGGTGCGGGTTGCGCAGGTCGTGGACGGTGAAGACGAGCGGCTTGCCGCGTCGGCGCAGCGCCGCGACGAGCTCCTCGAGGTCGGCGGGGCTGCGGGCGTCGAAGCCGAAGTGCAGGTGGAAGACGTCGAAGTCGTGGGTCTCGACCCAGGTGGCGTCGAGCATGACCGGGGGCCACCACTGCTGCGTCGTCGCCGCACCCGGCGGCGTCGGGTCGGGCAGGCGCACCGGCCCCGAACCGTCCTCGGGCGCGAGGTGGCGGACGTACACGTGGTTGGCGGGAACCGAGGCGATGACGAGGCGCCCGGTCCGGGGGCGCGGCACGGGCAGCGCCGCGGGCGCGTCCGTGGTCATGTCGGAGGTGGTCACGCGCAGAGGTACCCGTGCGACCGGGGGTCATGCACGTGCGAGGCCAGGAGGCGACGAACTACCTCCTATGGGAGGTGTCGCGTTGAGTCACGGCCAGCGGGGACGATAAATTCCGTCCAGGCTCCAGAAGACGGGTCTCAGGCGTACGTCCTTCAAGGATCCTCATTGTCATCCCATGACTCCTTGGCCGTGTTCGCGGCACTCGCAGCGGAGCTGCAGCAGGAGCCTGACGAGGCCGTCACCTCGCGCGCGATCGTCACCCGGATGCGCGACCTGGTCCCCGAGGCCGACCAGGTCAGCCTCACGATCCGCACGTCCCGCGGCCATCGCACGCTGGCCAGCAGCGACCCGCTCGCCCGGGAGGCCGACGCACTGCAGTACGCCCTGGGCGAGGGGCCCTGCCTCGAGATCGCCGACACCGGCGGCTGGCTGCGCAGCGGCGACGTCGGCGCCGACACGCGCTACCCCGCCTGGGGACCGCGCGCCTCCGAGCTGGGCGTGGGGTCGCTCCTCGCCGTCGCGGTGACCGACCGTGACGAGCCCCTCGGGGCCCTCAACCTCTACAGCACCCGCACGGGCGCGTTCGACGACCGCGACGTCGTCGACCTCGCCCTCGTGTACGCCGTCCACGCCACGACGGCGCTGTCGTCGGCCCGCCACGTCAGCACGCTGCAGACCGCGATCAGCTCCCGGCACGTCATCGGCATGGCGCAGGGCATCGCGATGGAGCGCTACGGCATCGACCAGCACCAGAGCTTCGAGCTGCTGCGCCGGCTCTCCTCCACCACCAACGTCAAGCTGCGCGACGTGGCCACGCAGATCGTGGAGACGCGGACCATCCCGCACGAGCGGGTGGACGACTGACGCGGGCGCGTCAGGCCGGCAGGGAGCCGGTGTCGAGGACGTGCTCGGAGATGACCCCGATCTTGGTGCGTCGACTGCGCGCGGCCGTGCGCAGCGCGTTGAAGGCGCCGACGGCGTCCAGCCCGTGCTTGGCCATCAGGAAGCCGACGGCCCGCTCGATGAGCACGCGGTAGTCGAGGGCGTACTGCAGCTGTCGGGCGAGCTCGCCGGCCGTGTGGGCCTGCAAGGCGGCGCCGAGGGTGGTGGAGATGATCTCGGCGTAGCGCCCGATCGCGGCCTGCTCGCTCTCGTCCCAGTCGTGGGGTTCGCTCTTGTAGACGTCGAGGGTGCCGACCGGCACGCCTCCGAGGAGCACCGGCGTGCCCAGCACGGCGCGCACCGGTTGCTCGGCCATCGCCCGGGCCAGGGTCGGCCAGCGGTCGGCCTCGGCGGTCACGTCGCGGCTCGTCACCACGCGCGCCTGGACGAACGCCTCGGTGCACGGGCCCTCGCCGGCCTCCGCCTCGGTCTGCTCGAGCAGCCGGCCCGGGCCGTCGCTGGCGGCGGCGTAGACCAGGATGTCCTGCTCGTCGGCGATCAGCACGCCCGCGCCGTCCACGCCGAACAGGTCGACGCAGGCGGTGACCACGACGTGGAGGGCCGAGGTGATGCTGCCGTCGTCGTCCCGCGGCTGGGACAGCCGGCGCAGGCTCTCGGCGAGGGCGGCGTCATCGATGTTCATGCGCCGGATTATCCCTGAGCCGTCGGTCCTCCCGGCCAGCCGGACGCAGGGAGGTGTCCGACGAACCTCGCCAGCGCCTCGTGGTCGTCCGCGTCCGCAGTGCCGTCGTGGGTCGCCACGAGGACGCGCGCGACGATGCGGACCTTGGTGTTGCTGTCCTGCGAGACGCGCAGCATCGTGCGCCAGGCCTGGTCGGTGCTGCAGTCGAAACGGGCCGACAGCAGACCGATGGCCATGCCGATGTCGCGTTGCGACCGCACGGCCTCGTGCAGCTGGGCGACCTCGTCGCGCAGCGCATCGCCCTGAGGGGCGGGATCGCCCGAGGAAAGGGGTGTGGCAGACATCGTCACCTCTTGCATGACGTAGGTCCGCGGACACAGGGCGGAGTTGAACTGGAAGCAAGTTCCACCCTACAGGCTGGGCCCGTCACCTCCGAACGGGCGGAACGTCCGCATCTGGGTTAGAGTCGATGCGACTCAAGCCGCCGGGTCGTCCGCACGCTCCTCAGGAGGTGCTCAGATGCCCGACCGGGTTTCCCGACGCGAGTCCCCTGACGCCTTCGACTTCGACGGCGACGGCGACGCGGCCCGCGACTGGCTGGAGACGGCGTACGGCACCGCGCTGGGGCTGGACGGTCGGATGGGCGCGGTGCACCACCGGCGGCGCGAGCGCGGGGGCGTGTCGTTCGACCGGCTGCGCATCGACGAGTCCGTCAGCTTCGACGCCGAGCCGATGCCGCTGCTCGTGGTCGTCGACGTGCTGAGCGGCGAGATCGAGTACTCCCGCGGCTCCGTCACCGACCGCGGTCGCGCAGGCGACACGCTCCTCGCGGCCGGGTGGGGGATGGCGTTCTCCGGGGGTGGCAACGGCTACGACGTCCGCAACACCAGCGTCTCGCTCGAGGTGCTGAGCGCCGCGATCGCCGACATCGACCCCGACAAGACGAGCGACGACCTCCGGTTCAGCAGCTTCACGCCCCGTTCGCCGGCCGCGGCCGCGCAGTGGCGCGCGGTGGTCGACCGGCTCGGCGTCTCGCCGGAGGGCAGCGACCGCCCGGTCGGGCAGGGCGACGCGTCCCGCCTCCTGGCGCACAGCCTCCTGCAGACCTTCGCCAACAACGTGGTGGGGGACGACCGCGGGGCCGTCCGCGACGCCCGCGACGCCACCCAGGCCGTCGTACGCCTCGCGCAGCGCATCATCGCCGAGCGGGCCGGTGACGACCTGACGATGTCCGACATCGCCCGGGAGTGCCACGTCACGCCTCGTGCCCTGCAGTACGCCTTCCGGCGCCACCTCGACTGCACCCCGCACGCCTACCTCCGCCAGGTCCGCCTCGACCTCGTGCACCAGGTCCTGCGCGACGGCTCCGTGCCCACCGTGGGCGACGCGGCCGCCCGCTTCGGCTTCTTCAACCCCGGTCGCTTCGCGACCGAGTACCGCCAGGTCTTCGGCGAGAACCCTGGACAGACCTTGTCGCACGGCTCGCCCTGACGGGTGCGTTCGCATTGCGGCTGTCGTACTGGTCCAGACCATGCGACTGTGGTGGTTGATCGTCTTGCTGGAGACCACGGCAGACGCCATCAACACCCAGGAAGCGAGCCGTGGATTCCATGTCGATCGCCCCTGCACTGCCTGCTGGACTCAACCCTGTCCGGCTCCGTCCCGCCCAGCCCCTCGAGGGTCGGGCACGTGCCCGTCGCACCGACGCCATCGTCAGCGACCTCCGCGACGTCCGCCGCCAGGCCGACGCCCACGAGCTGACCCGTCAGCTCATCGAGACCAATGCGGCCGTGGCCCGCAGCATGGCCTCCCGCTACCGCAACCGCGGCATCGACCTCGACGACCTCGAGCAGGTCGCGCTGCTCGGCCTCACCAAGGCCGCACAGCGCTTCGACCCTGCCGCGGGCCACGACTTCCTGTCGTTCGCCGTGCCCACCATCCGCGGTGAGCTGCGCCGGCACTTCCGTGACTCGGGCTGGATGGTCCGCCCGCCTCGTCGGGTGCAGGACCTGCAGACCCGCATCGCCGGCGCGCAGGAGGAGCTCGAGCCGCGGCTCGGCCGCTCACCCCGCCCCAGCGAGCTCGCCGCCCACCTCGGTGAGGACACCTCCGACGTGGTGGAGGCGCTCGCCGCCGACGGGTGCTTCACGCCCACCTCGCTGGACGCACCGGTGGCCGACGGCTCGTCGTCGATCGGCGACCTGCTGGGCGGGGAGGACCGGGCCCTGGCGCAGACCGAGGCCAAGGTCATTCTCGACCCGCTGATGCGCGGCCTCACGGCGCGCGACCGTCGGATCCTGCAGCTGCGCTTCTTCCAGGAGCAGACGCAGCAGGAGATCGCGGAGTCCGTCGGGCTGACGCAGGCCCAGGTGTCGCGGGTCCTGACGCGGATCCTCGCCGACATGCGGGTCGGTCTGGTCGACCGACACGTGGCCGCCTGAGTCCCGAGGGCTCTGGGGGTCGCCGTGCCACCATGGCGCGGTGACCCCCTCTCTCGCCGTCGGTTACAAGGCCTCCGCCGAGCAGTTCGGGCCGCGTGAGCTCGTCGAGCTCGGCGTCCGTGCCGAGGGGGTCGGCCTCGACAGCGTCTGGGTCAGCGACCACCTCCAGCCGTGGCGCCACGAGGGCGGCCACGCGCCGCACGCCCTCACCGCGCTGGCGGCCCTCGGTGAGCGCACCGAGCGCGTCGTGCTCGGCACCAGCGTGCTGACGCCGACGTTCCGCTACAACCCGGCCGTGCTCGCCCAGCAGCTCGCCACGCTCGCCCTGCTCAACCCCGGCCGCCTCGTGCTCGGCGTCGGCACGGGCGAGGCGCTCAACGAGATCTCGGTCGGCCTGCCGGAGTGGCCCGACTTCAAGGAGCGCTGGGCGCGGCTGCGCGAGGCCGTACGCCTGATGCGCGAGCTGTGGGCCGACGAGCGGGTGAGCTTCGAGGGCGACTACTACCGCACCGTCGACGCCACGATCTACGACCGTCCGGACGGTGGTGTCCCGATCTGGGTCGCCGCCGGCGGGCCGCAGATGGCGAAGTACGCCGGTCGCGTGGGCGACGGCTTCATCTGCACCAGCGGCAAGGGCATGGACCTCTACACCGACAAGCTGCTGCCCGCGGTCGAGGAGGGGCGCGCCGCGTCCGACCGGTCGCCGCGCGACTTCTCCCGCATGATCGAGATCAAGCTGTCCTACGCCGCCACCCGCGACGAGGCGCTCGAGAACACCCGCTTCTGGGCGCCGCTGTCGCTCAGCGCGGAGGAGAAGCACCGGCTCCACGACCCCGTCGAGATGGCCGCCGCCGCCGACCGGCTGCCGATCGAGCAGGTCGCCTCGCGCTGGATCGTCGCCACGACGCCGTCCGAGGTCGTGGACGCGGTCCGGCCCTATGTCGACGCGGGCTTCGACCACCTCGTCCTCCACGGCCCCGGGCACGACCAGGAGTCCTTCCTCGCCGCCCTCGGCTCCGACGTCGTACCCGCCCTCCGCGAGCTGGCCCGCTGAGCGCTGGCCCCCTGCTTGCACGACGTACGCCGGCTGGGGAACCGTCGGGCAGTGGATCGGGCCGATCGGGAGCCCGACGGTTCCCCAGGTGAGGCCCGGGCCCGCCGAGCTTAGGAGTCGAAGCCCAGCCCCGCGCGGTCGAGGGCGCGCAGGAACCCGTTGCGCCGGCCCTCGCGGTGGTCGGCGCGGTCGAGCGACCAGCGGGTGAGGTTGATGCCTGCGGAGGCGAGGGGTTCGGGTGGGAAGGGGAGGGGCCGCTCGCGCACCATCCGCAGCTCGGTGCGCTCCGTCGGCTGCCCGGTGAGCAGGTCGAGCAGCACCTCGGCCGCCCAGCGGGTGGCGCCCACCCCGAGACCGGTGAAGCCGGCGGCGTGGGCGACGCGGCCGCCGTGGGTGGTGCCGTAGAACGCCGCGAACCGGGTCGACGTGTCGATGGCGCCGGCCCAGCGGTGGGTGAACCGGACCCCCTCGAGCTGCGGAAAGGTCGCGAGGAAGTGGGACGCGAGCCGAGCGTGGCTCTCCGGGCGGTCCTCGTGGCGCACGTGCAGCCCGCCGCCGGCGGGGTAGACGGCGTCGTACCCGCCCCAGAGCACCCGGTCGTCGGCGGTCAGGCGTGCGTAGTGGAACTGGTTCGCGAGGTCGCCGAGGCCCTGCTGGCCGGCCCAGCCGATCGAGGCGCGCTGCTGCGCGGTGAGCGGCTCGGTGACGAGCACGTAGTCGTAGACGGGCACCGTCATCAACCGGTTGCGGCGCAGCAGGGCCGGGAAGACGCCGGTGGCGAGCACGACGTGGTCCGACGTCACGACCGCCCGGTCCGTGGCGACCTCGACGACGCCGCCCTCGCGCCGCAGGCCGGTCACCGCGGAGTGCTCGTGGACCTCGACGCCGAGGTCGGCCGCCGCCCGGGCCAGGCCGAGCGCCAGCCGCGCCGGGTGGACGAGGGCCGTGGTGTCGGGCTCGAGCGCACCACCGAGAAATAGCGGGCTGTCGATCTCGGACCGTACGCCGGCCGCGTCGAGGACGTGCGGCGAGCCCGCCAGCCACGCGAGCTGGTGGTCCTCGACGGCCACCGACAGCGTGCCCGTGCGCTCCCACTCGCACGCCAGGCCGAGGTCGCGCACGTCGGCCTCGAAGGCGTCGAGGTTGTCGGCACCCAGCCGCTCGAGGACGTCGTACTCCTCGGGCCAGCGCGACCGGCCGTTCTCCTCGCCGTGGGTCAGCGACGCCTCGCAGAAGCCGCCGTTGCGCCCCGACGCCGCCCACCCGACGGTCTGCGCCTCCAGCAGCACCACCCGTCGACCGGGGTCGCGGCGCTTGGCGTGCACGGCCGCCCAGAGCCCGAGGTAGCCGCCTCCGACGACGGTGAGGTCGGCGCGGCTCGCGGCGGTGAGGGGGTCGTACGCCGGCGCCGCACCGACGTCGTCGAGCCAGAAGACCGCCTGCTCGCTGCCGGCCAGCGACTCCGCCACGAGCCGCGGGTCCGGGGCGTGCCGCTCGTACGCCGTGAGGTGGCCGCTCACCCCGCCGCAGCCGTCAGCGCCGCGTCCAGGATCGCCAGGCCCTCGCGTGCCTCGTCGTCGGTGGTGGTCAGCGGCGGGACGACGTGGATGCGGTTGTAGTTGCTGAACGGCAGCATCCCGCGCTCCTGGCAGCCCTTCACGATCGCGCCCATCGCGGGGCTGGAGCCGCCGTAGGGCGCGAGCGGCTCGCGGGTGGACCGGTCGCTGACCAGCTCGACGGCCCAGAACGCGCCGGTGCCGCGCACCTCGCCGATCCACTCGTGCTTGTCCGCGAGTGCCCGCAGGCCGGGCCCGAGCACCTGATCACCGAGTCGCGCGGCGCGTCCGACGACGTCGTCGTCCTCCATGGCGCGGATCGTGGCCACCGCCGCGGCGCACGCGAGCGGGTGGCCGGAGTAGGTGAGCCCGCCGGGGTAGGCGCGGTGGGCGAAGGTCGAGTAGATCTCGTCGCTGATCGCGACGCCGCCGAGGGGCACGTAGCCGGAGTTCACGCCCTTGGCGAAGGTGAGGAGGTCGGGGGTGACGCCGCCGTGCTCGACGGCGAACCAGCGACCGGCGCGGCCGAAGCCCGACATCACCTCGTCGGCGACCAGCACGATGCCGTGGCGGTCGCAGATCTCCCGCACGCCGGTGAGGTAGCCGGGCGGCGGGACCATGATCCCCGCGGTGCCGGGGATCGCCTCGAGCACGATCGCCGCGATCGTCCCGGGTCCCTCCAGCGCGACCACCTGCTCGAGGTGCTCGAGCGCCCGCTGGCACTCCTCCTCCTCGGTCGTCGCGTGGAACGGGCTGCGGTAGAGGAACGGCCCGAAGAAGTGCACGGTGCCGGCCGACCCGTGGTCGCTCGCCCACCGGCGCGGGTCGCCGGTCATGTTGACCGCGAGGTGGGTGCCGCCGTGATAGCTGCGGTAGGTGGTCAGCACCTTGTGCCGGCCGGTGTGCAGCCGCGCGATGCGTACGGCGTGCTCGTTGGCGTCGGCGCCGCCGTTGGTGAAGAAGACGTGGTCGAGGTCGCCGGGGGTGTGGCTCGCGATGAGCCGGGCGGCCTCGGAGCGGGTGCCGTTGGCCATCGCCGGCGCGATCGTGCAGAGGTGCTCGGCCTGCTCCCTGATCGCGGCGACGATGCGCGGGTGCTGGTGGCCGAGGTTGGTGAAGACCAGCTGGGAGGAGAAGTCGAGGTAGCGGTTGCCGTCGCCGTCCCAGACGTGGCTGCCCTCGGCGCGGGTGACGACCATCGGGGAGATCTCGGCCTGGGCCGACCAGGAGTGGAAGACGTGCGCGCGGTCGAGCTCGTAGGCCCGCGCGGCGTCGTACGTCGTGCTCAGGTCGCTGGCGAAGGTGGTCTCAGTCATTGCGCGGGAACCCCAGCTCGAGGCCACCCTCGGGGCGGTTGGCCGGGTCGATCCACCGGGTGGTGACGACCTTGCCGCGGGTGAAGAAGTGGACGCCCTCGGTGCCGTGGGCGTGGGTGTCGCCGAAGAGCGAGCGCTTCCAGCCGCCGAAGGAGTAGTAGGCGACCGGCACCGGGACGGGCACGTTGACGCCGATCATGCCAACCTCGACGTCGGCCTCGAAGCGCCGGGCCGCGCCGCCGTCGTTGGTGAACACCGCGGTGCCGTTGCCGTACTGGTTGGCGTTGACCAGCGCGACCGCCTCGTCGTAGGAACCGACGCGGACCACCGAGAGGACCGGCCCGAAGATCTCCTCGCGGTAGATGTCCATCTCGGGCGTGACGTCGTCGAAGAGCGTCGGGCCGAGCCAGAAGCCCTGCTCGGCGCCGCGGGCCGCCACGTCGCGACCGTCCACGACGACCTTCGCCCCGGCAGCCTCGCCGGAGTCGATGAAGGAGCTGACCCGGTCGCGGTGCGCCCTGGTCACGAGCGGACCCATGTCGGCCTCCTTGCCCTCGCCCGTCGCCGAGCGGCCGCCGTCGCCGATCAGCAGGGTGCGGGTGCGGTCGGCGATCCGGGCGACCAGCTCGTCGCCGATCGGGTCGACCGCGACCAGCACGCTGATCGCCATGCAGCGCTCGCCCGCGCTGCCGTACCCGGCGTTGACCGCCGAGTCGGCGGCCAGGTCGAGGTCGGCGTCGGGGAGGACGACCATGTGGTTCTTCGCGCCGCCGAGCGCCTGGACGCGCTTGCCGTGCCGGCTCGCGGTCTCGTAGACGTACTCGGCGATCGGGGTCGACCCGACGAAGCTGATGGCCTGCACCTCGGGGCTGGTGAGCAGCGCGTCGACGGCCGTCTTGTCGCCGTGCAGCACGTTGAAGACGCCGTCGGGGAGGCCGGCCTCCTGCCAGAGGGCTGCGAGCCAGTTCGCGGCACTCGGGTCCTTCTCGCTCGGCTTGAGCACCACCGCGTTGCCTGCAGCGATGGCGACCGGGAAGAACCACATCGGCACCATCGCCGGGAAGTTGAACGGGCTGATGATGCCCACCACGCCGAGCGGCACGCGCTTGGAGTGCACGTCGACGCCGGTCGAGGCCTCCTCGCTGTGCCCGCCCTTGAGCAGGTGGGAGATCCCGCACGCGAACTCCACGACCTCCAGGCCGCGGGCGATCTCGCCCATCGCGTCCGAGTGCACCTTGCCGTGCTCGGCGGTGATGATCGCGGCGAGCTCCTCCTTGCGCGCGTTGAGCAGCTCGCGGAACGCGAACACGACCTGCGTACGCCGCGCCAGCGAGGTCGTGCCCCACCCCTTGGCGGCGCGCGACGCGGCCCCGATGACGTGGGTGGCGTCGGCCTCGCTCGCCAGCGCGACGCGACCGGTGACCTGCCCGGTGGCGGGGTTGGTGACGTCGGCCCAGCCGGTGGGGGAGCCGGTCAGGGGCGAACCGTCGGCCCAGTGCACGATCTGCTCTGTCATGCCGCCCATCCTGCGCGTCGTACGCCGTCGGGGCGGGTGTCGGATCGTCGGCATCGGTCGCGCTGGCCGGACACATCGTCACCCCGCGCACGCGTAGGCTGCGCCCGTGGACATGACGCCGGGGGTGACGCTCCGCGAGGCGCTGGAGCTGCCCACCTTCCACCGCGCCGCGCCCGAGGTCGTCGCCGGCGGTGCCGGGACCGACCGGGCGATCCGTTGGGTGCACGCCACCGAGCGCCTCGACGTGCGCCAGCTGCTGCGCCCCGGAGACCTGCTGCTCACCATGGGCACCGGCCTGCCGGCCGACGACGACGCGGCCGGACTGACGGCGTTCGTCGACGAGCTCACCGACGTCGGCAGCGCCGGTGTCGTCGTCGAGCTCGGCCGACGGTGGTCGCGCGCGCTCCCGGAGGCCCTGGTCGACGCGTGCGAGCGCCACGGGCTGCCGCTGGTCGTGCTGGGGCGGGAGACCCGCTTCGCGGCGCTGGCCCAGGAGATCGGCGAGCGCGTGGTCGACCAGCAGCTGGCCGAGCTGCGCGAGGCGCAGCGCGTGCACGAGACCTTCACCGAGCTGAGCAACGACCTGGCGAGCCCGGTGGACATCCTGCGGGCCGTGCAGCGCCTGGCCGACGCGCCCGTCGTCGTCGAGAACGCCCAGCACCGCCCGCTCGACTACTTCGCCGGGCCCGACGAGGACGACGGCTTCCTCGACGGCTGGCCCGCGCGGTCGCGGCGGGTGGAGGTGGCCGGTCGCACCGGCTGGGACGCCGCCAACGGCTGGCTCGTCACGCGCCTGGGCACCACCGACCGGGCCTGGGGCCGGCTGGTCATCGGGTCGCCGGAGGCTCCGTCGCAGCGACTGGTCGCCGTGGCCGAGCGGGCCGCGTCGGCGCTCGCGCTGCACCGGCTGCACGATCGCGACCGCGGCACCCTCATGCGCCGTACGCACCTCGAGCTGCTCACGGGCCTGGCCGAGGACCCCGGCTCCGACGACGTGCGGCGTCGCTGCGAGCTGGCCGGATTCCCGGTGCACCGCCGCAGCCTCACCGGTGTCGTCCTGCGCGGGCGGGTCGGCTCCGTGCCGCTCGTGGACCTCGACGAGGTCGCCGCCACGGTGGTGCGCTCCGCGCACGCGCTCCGGGTGCCGGCGCTGGTGTGCGAGGTCGAGCGTGACCTGCGGGTCCTGGTCTCGACCGCGCCCGGGGCGGACGCCGACGACCTGGTCGACCGGCTGGCCGCCCGCGTGCTCGCGCACCACGACGTGGTGGTCGCCGCCGGCCGCACCGTGCCGGACCGCACCGGTGTCGCGCGCACGGTCGCCGAGGCCGGGCAGGTCGCCGACGCCGTTCCGCAGTCCCGGCGCGGGCAGGACCCCGACGTCCACCGGCTCGCCGACCTCCACCTGCGCGGGCTGCTGGCGCTGCTCGGCGAGGACGAGCGGGTGCGGCTCTTCGTCGAGCGTGAGCTCGGGCCGCTGCAGGAGCACGACCGGGCCGACGGCTCGCGGACCGAGCTCGTCGCCGCCCTGCGCGCCCTCGTCCTGCACCCGGCCAGCAAGACCGAGGCCGCAGCGAGCCTCCACCTGTCCCGGGCCGCGTTCTACGACCGGCTCGCCCGGATCGAGGCGATCCTCGACGCCGACCTCGATGACCCCGACGTCCGCGTCTCGCTGCACGTGGCGCTCGTGGCAGACGAACTGTTGGGTGCGCGGGCCAAGTGACGACAGATCGTCGGCCCGACAGTGCCGCGCCGCTGGGGACGATGTCCGACATGACCCGCGTGACCACCCGTGTGCTGGACGTCGCCACCACCGTGCCGACCACCCCGCTCGACCCCGGCACCGTCGTCGACGGCGCCCCGGAGGCCGGGTCGCGCGCGCTGGCCGCGGTCTCGGGCGTCGAGGTCGGCGTCTGGGAGATGACGCCGGGCACCGCGACCGACGTCGAGGTCGACGAGGTGTTCGTCGTGCTGTCGGGATCGGGGACGGTGTCCTTCGACGACGACGGCGAGGAGGTCGCGCTCGGCCCGGGCAGCGTCGTACGCCTGCGGGCCGGGGAGCGCACCACCTGGGTCGTCCACGAGACCATCCGCAAGATCTACGTCGCCTGACCGGGAGCCCTGATGACCGAGACGATCCGCAACTTCATCGACGGCGAGCTCGTGGAGTCGGCGGCCACCGACTTCATCGACCTCGTCGACCCGGTCACCGGTGAGCCCGACGGACGCTCACCGGTCTCGACCCCCGAGGAGGTCGACCGGGCGTACGCCGCCGCGGAGCGCGCGTCGGCGTCGTGGAAGCGGCTCACCCCCGGGGCGCGCCAGGCCCACCTGCTCGACCTCGCCACCGCGATCGCCGAGCGACGCGACGAGATCAGCGAGGTGCAGGCGCGCGACACCGGCCAGCCGGTGCGCTACATCGCCAGCGAGGAGGTTGACCAGGGCGTCGACCAGCTGCGGTTCTTCGCCGGTGCCGCGCGGCTGCTGGAGGGGAAGTCGTCGGGGGAGTACCTCGAGGGCCACACCTCGGCGATCCGACGCGAGCCGATCGGCGTCGTCGGACAGGTGACGCCGTGGAACTACCCCTTCGCGATGGCGATCTGGAAGATCGCGCCCGCGCTGGCCGCGGGCAACACGATCGTGCTGAAGCCCAGCGACACCACGCCCCGCTCGACCGTGCTGCTCGCCGAGATCGCCGGCGCGATCCTGCCGCCGGGGGTGCTCAACGTCGTCAACGGCGACGCGACGACCGGTCGCCACCTCGTCGAGCACCCGACCCCCGGGCTGGTCGCGATCACCGGCTCGGTCCGGGCGGGCACGGAGGTCGCCCTGTCCGCGGCGAGGAACCTCAAGCGGGTCCACCTCGAGCTCGGCGGCAAGGCGCCCGCGGTCGTGATGCCCGACGCCGACCTGCCGCGGGCCGCGGAGATGATCGCCGCGGCGGCCTACTTCAACGCCGGCCAGGACTGCACCGCCGCCACCCGCGTGATCGCCCACAGCAGCGTCCACGACGAGCTCGTCGACCTCCTCGTCAAGGCGGCCGAGGGCACCCGCCCGGGCCCGCCGTCGGACCCCGACGCCGACTACGGCCCGCTCAACAACGCCACCCACCTCGCCAAGGTCGAGGCGTTCCTCGCCGAGCTCCCCGACCACGCCACGGTCCGCACGGGCGGCGCCCGCCACGGCGAGGAGGGCTTCTTCTTCGCCCCGACCGTGGTCACCGGCGTACGCCAGGACGACCGCATCGTGCAGGAGGAGGTCTTCGGCCCGGTGCTGACCGTGCAGTCGTACGACGACGAGGCCGACGCGGTCGCGATGGCAAACGGCGCGCCCTACGGCCTGGCGGCGAGCGTGTGGACGCGCGACGTCGGGGTCGCCGACCGGCTCACCCGGGAGCTCGACTTCGGCTGCGTGTGGGTCAACACCCACATCCCGTTCGTCTCCGAGATGCCGCACGGCGGGTTCGGTGCGTCGGGCTACGGCAAGGACCTGTCGGGCTACGGGTTCGACGACTACACGCGCATCAAGCACGTCATGACCGCCCACTACTGACGGCCCGAGGGGCTACTCCTCCGGCACGCCCACCTCGAAGACGTCGAGCAGCTGGGCGAGCGTGCGGTAGTAGCCGACGAGCACGACCAGCTCGGTCATGGTCGTCGCGCCCAGCGTGGCGGCGTACGAGGCGTAGGTCTCGTCGTCCCACCGGGCCTCCGGTCCGGTGTCGGCCAGGAGGCGACGGCAGAACGCGTGCGCAGCACGCTCGTGGGGGTCCGTCGAGGTGAACGAACCGTCCGCGACCGCGGCGAGCTCGTCCTCGGTGAGGCCGACCGCGCGGCCGACCCGTTCGTGGGCGTAGGACTCGAACGTGCTGCCGGTCGCGGCGGCGACGGCGAGGATCGCGATCTCACGGGTGCGGGCGCTGAGCCGGGTCGCGTAGCGGATCGCGGAGCCGAGCTCCTGCAGCGGCGCGCCCAGCGCCGGCTCGTGGAGCATCACCCCGAACGGGCCGGTCAGCGACCCGTCCTCGTGCACGAGCGGGAAGTGCTGCGGTCCGCTCCCGCGCGGTCCGCCGACGATCCGCTCGCGCAACGCGCGCTGGGCCTCGCTCAGCTCGGTCGGGGTCAGGTCGGGCAGCCGCAACGAGGTTCCTCCAGGTTCAGGTGGGTGGTGGGGATCAGGATGACCGACCGGGGGCCGGGGTCGCCGGCCCCCGGTCGGGGTTCAGGGTGCTGCTCTACTTCTTGAAGGCGTCCTTGACGTTCTCGCCGGCCTGCTTGAGGTCGGCGGCGGACTGGTCCTTCTTGCCCTCGGCCTTGAGCTTGTCGTCGTTCGTGGCCTCGCCGGTGGTCTCCTTGACCTTCCCGGCGATGTCCTGAGCAGCGTTCTTGGCCTTGTCGGCGATACCCATGAGGGCCTCCTTCGATCGGTGGTTTCACTGGTTGGTCGTGCCGAGCTGGCAGATCGTCACGCGGATGTACCGGATTTCTCGCGCCGGGCCTCCAGGCCACGCGGGGTCGATGTCACACGTGGGGAACCAGATGCAGGTCGAATGGCGCGATCGGCCTGCATCTCGTTCCCCAACCGGGCTCACCTGCCTCCAGCTCAGCTCAGCTGGGCGCGGATTCCCCAGCAGGGGCACACTTGACCCATGCGCTTCACCGAGCACGAGCTGACCGTCGCCGTCACCGCCGCCGCCAAGATCGTCGCCGCCGGCAAGGTCGGCCGCCGCGCCAAGGGCGAGGCGGCCTGGGAGTCGATGAGCAAGCTCGACCGCTACCACCTGCTGGACGCGGTCGGCAGCCAGGTGCTGCCCGTGCTCCTCGCCCTCCCCGACGTCGAGGTGCCCGCGGGCACCCGGCCGACCTTCACCGACGCCCAGATATCCGAGGCCGTGGAGCAGACGCTCGGCGACAGCGGCGTGGGCCGGCTGCGGCAGAAGGTCGCGGTCGCGGCCCGCCTCACGCTCGTGCGTACGGCGCTGGCGCAGCTCCCGGTGCGCCAGGACCCGGACGCGCTCGTCGTGCCCGACTCGCTCGAGGACCTGTGACCGGCGCCATGCGCCACCCCACGACCTGAGAACCCTGAGGACCGCGCTCAGGTTGGGTGCGTACCGTTGGCGGGGATGACTTCCACGATGACTTCCCTGCTCCGGTCGCGCACCCGCACCGCCCTCGGCGCCCTCTCGGTCGCCGCGGTCCTGACCCTCTCCGCCTGCGGCGGCTCGGACTCCTCCGACGCCGACGCCGGCAAGGACGCCTCGTCCAGCGCGTCCCCGTCGGCCGATGAGTCGGCCGACGACTCGGCTGACGCGGCCGAGGGCCCGCAGCCGGACCTCGACGCCATCCCCGACGTCGTGGCCGAGGTCAACGGCGAGGAGGTGACCAAGGAGGAGTTCGTCCCGATCTACGAGGCGGCCTTCCAGCAGGCCGCCGCCCAGGCGCAGATGGGTGGCGAGGAGCCCGACGAGGAGGCGCTCCGCAAGGAGACCGCCGACAACCTCGTCGACACCGAGCTGCTGCTCCAGGAGGCCGAGTCGCGCGGCCTCGAGGTCAGCGACGACGCCGTCGAGGCCGAGCTCGCCGACCTCGCCGAGCAGAACGGCATGAAGTCGACCGAGGAGCTGCTGAAGGCCGTCGAGGCCCAGGGCGTCAGCGCCGACCAGGCGCGCGAGCAGGTCGAGACGCAGGCGATGGTCGAGCAGCTCGTCGCCGACGAGAACGGCCCGTTCGAGCCGACCGACAAGGAGCTGCGCGCGATCTACGACCAGGCCAAGAAGCAGCAGGCTGCCTCGGGTGGCGGCGGGCAGGAGTTCCCGCCCTTCGCGCAGGTGCGCGAGCAGCTCGAGGAGCAGGCGATGGACCAGGAGACCGGCAAGGTCGCCACGGCCCTGGTGGACGACCTCCGCAAGGACGCGGACATCACCGTCAACCTCTGACGATCAACCCCTGACGAGGAAGGCCGCCAGCAGCTCCCGGAAGGCCGTCGGCTGCTCCAGCTGCGGCGCGTGACCACAGCGGCCGAGCACGTGGAGGCGTACGTCGCCCAGGTGGTCGAGGAGGGGCAGGACGGCGGTCCGCAGGGGGGTGAGCCGGTCCTGCGCCCCGTGGACCAGCAGCACGGGCGCGCGCACGGTGGCCAGGGTGGCGGCCGACAGCGTCAGGTCGTCGACCCGCGCCCACATCTTCGACGCCGGCACCGGGCTGGCCCTGTCCACCTCGGGGCGGTAACGGCCTGCACCCTGTCAGGGCAGCGCGAGCAGGGTCTCGACGGCGGCCACGAACTCGCGCCGGTTGAACGGCTTGGGCAGGAAGTGCTGGTGCGCGTCGCCCACGTCGAGGTCCCCCGACATGATCAGCACCTTGGTCGTCGGGCTGGAACGGCGCAGCTCGTCGGCCACCGCGAGGCCCGTCATCCGCGGCATGTGGTGGTCGACCACGACCAGGTCGAAGGTCTCCACCGACGTGTGCTCGAGGACCTCGGCGCCGTCCCCGGCGACGGTGACCACGTGACCGGCGCGCTCGAGGACGTGCCCGATGAAGTCACGGATGTCGGGCTCGTCGTCGGCGACGAGGCTGCGCGGGGACATGCGTCCGAGTCTGGCCCCCTTCCCGGGTCGGTGTCGCGCCGTGTCGCGGTTTCTGCGGCAGATGTGAGCAGATCGTGAGGTGTGCGCCCGGCGAACCCCCCACGGGCACCCCGACGCCGGTCGTAGTGTGTCGCCATGACGAGGGCCCTGTCGCCGGCGCGGGCCGTCGCCTTCGCCGCGGCCTACGTCGTGCTCACCCTCGTCGGACGGGCGACCGCGATCGAGGGCCAGGTCGTCAGCCTCGTCTGGCCGGGCTCCGGTGTCGCGTTCCTGTGGCTGCTCGCCGAGTCGCCCCGCCACGTGCTGCGCGTGCTCGCGCCGCTGCTGGTCCTCCACTTCGGCGTCGTCGTCGCGACCGGGGTGTCACCGCTGCTGGGCCTCTTCGGCGCGGTGTCGGTGACGCTGCAGACCGCCGTCGCCGGGCTGCTGCTGCGTCGGTGGTGCCCCACGATGCTCGGCGCCGGCGGCACCCAGAGCATCCGGTCACCCCGCAACCTGGCCGCGACCGCCGGGGCGGCGGCCGTCGGCTGCGCGCTCGGTGCCGTGGTCGGCACGCTCGGCCTCTGGCTCGACGGGGCCACGGTGGAGGCCCTGACCCCGGTGGCGTGGTTCGCGCGGCACGTCGTCGGTGTCCTCACCGTCGGCGCGGTCGGGCACCTCGCGTGGGAGTGGCACACGCAGCCGATCCCGGCCCGCACCCACGGCGGCTCGCGCACCGAGCTGGTGCTGCTGTGGGTGCTGTCGGTCGCCAGCACCGCCCTGCTCTTCGTGCAGCCCTACCCGGTCGTCTTCCTCGTGATCGGCTTCGCCGTGTGGTCGGCCGCCCGCTTCCGCACCTTCCCCGCCGCGCTGCACTGCCTGGTGCTCGGCGGCATCGCCCTGGTGCTCAGCCTCACCGGGCACGGCCCGTTCGCCTCCATCGAGGACCCGGTGGCCGAGGTGCTGGTCTCGCAGCTCTTCATGGTCGCCGTGCTCCTCACCGGCCTGGCCGTGGGCGCCCTGGGCGACCGGGTCGACGAGCTGTACGCCGCCGCGACCGCGGCCCGCGCCGACGCGGCCGAGAAGGCCGAGCTCCTCGGCGAGATGACCGAGAGCATGGACGAGGGGCTCGTCGTGCTCGACCCCGACGGTCGCGTCGAGCGCAGCAACGGCGCCAGCCGCCGGCTGGCCCACCGCGTCAGCACCGCGACCACGGATGCCGACGCGCTGTCCGAGCTGGTCGGGCTGCTGAGCGACCCCGCACCGTCCCGCACCGGCGCCGTACGTGCCGAGCTGGGCGTCGGCGACGTGGTGATCGCGCTGCCCAGCGGCGAGGAGGTCGTCCTCGCGGTGTCGCGGGCCACGCTGTCGCGCAGCAGCGGGAGCCCCGGCGTGCTGCTGGTGATGCGGGAGGTGACCGAGCACCGCTCCGGCCTGCGGCCGCTCGCCGGTTTCGCGTCGACGGCTGCCCACGACCTGCGCGGCCCGCTCTCGGCGATCCGGTCCTGGCTCTCGCTCG
Organism: uncultured Nocardioides sp.; assembly: GCF_947488025.1. Taxonomy (GTDB): domain Bacteria; phylum Actinomycetota; class Actinomycetes; order Propionibacteriales; family Nocardioidaceae; genus Nocardioides. Next base: position 136,879 of record NZ_CANKYS010000007.1, read on the forward strand.
CCGTCGACGACCTCGAGCCCGGGTCGGAGGCCGCCGAGCCGCTGCGCCGTGCCGAACGCGCCTCCGAGCAGATGGGGGAGCTCATCGGCGACCTCCTCGAGCACGCGCTGGCCGAGTCGGGCGAGATCGCCGCGCGCGAGGTGTCCATCACCGGCAGTGGTGGCGTGCTGGACCAGGTGTCGGGGCTGCTCGGGCCCGAGGACGTGCTGGAGGCGGACCCCGACCTGCCGTCGGTGCGCGCCGACCCGGTCGCGGTGAGGCAGCTGTTCGGCAACCTCATCGGCAACGCCGTCAAGTACGCCCGGCCCGGCGAGCCCGCGACGATCACCGTGCGCGCCAGGCGCCAGGGATCGCGCGTCGTGGTCGAGGTCGAGGACCACGGGGTCGGCGTCGACGACTCCGAGCGCGCCCTGATCTTCCAGCGCTTCCACCGCAGCGGAGCGGTCCGCGCCCACTTCCGCGGGACCGGGATGGGGCTGTCGATCTGCCAGACCATCGTGCAGCGCCACGGCGGCACCATCGAGTGCCTCGCGACCCCGCCCGGCAGCGGGACGGTCTTCCGGTTCGACCTGCCGGCAGCCGAGCCCGGGCGGGAGGTTTCGACCGGTCTCTCCCGTGGCACCATCCCACCGTGAGGTCTTCGGGGGTCGCCGTCTGCGGCATGCTGCTGCTCGGCGCGCTGGTGACCGGGTGCACCGACGACGCGGACGGCTCCGCCGGGCCCGCGGGCCCGGCGGACGACGGGCGATGGCGCACCAGCACGGCACCGGTCGACGCGTCCGGCCTGTCCTGGGCCGTCGGCTCGACGGTCCACCTCGCGGACGGCACCACCGTGGACACGGGCCGCCCGCCGCGGGCCTACGTCGTCGCGGGCGACGGGGTGTTCTTCGTGCCGGCCGACGACGACGCATCCGCCGGCGACCCGGCGTTCACCGGCGCGGACCTGTGGTTCGTGCGCCCGGGAGCGGAACCCGGGCCGACCGGGCTCGAGGTCGCCGGGACCGGCCTGGCCCGCACGCCCGACGGGTCCCGCCTCGTGGTCCTCGACGCGGACTACGACGAGGGCACCGCGGTGATGCGGTTCCTCGACCTGTCCTCCGGCGAGGAGACCACGTCCGAGGACGGGATGGACACCTCCGGCATCGACGACCCGGTCGACCACCTGCTGGAGGCGGAGGTGGAGATCCTCGCCGTCGACGACGAGCGCGTGCGCGCCCGCGTCATCGAGGGCGAGGAGGTCTACGACCTCAGCACCGGGGAGGGGGCGTCTGCGAGCGACGACGAGCCTCCCGTCGTGCGTGACGCGCTGACCAGCCCCGACGGGACGTGGCGAATCGAGAAGCCCGACTCGGGTCCCGACCGCGTCGTCGACGCCGACGGACGGGCCGTCGACCTCCGGGTCCCGCAGGAGCGGTGGAACCTGTCCTGGTGGGCCGACCAGGAGACAGCGGTCGGCACCGTGATCACCGGCCCGGGCACCGGCAAGCGGACCACCGAGGGCGACACGGTCGCTCTCCTGTCGTGCAGGGTGCCGACCGGTGCCTGCACCGTCCTCGAGGACTCCGCGGGCGAGACGGTGCTGTTCCCGCTCCGCTCGTCGGTGGCCGCGATCATGCTGCAGGACGGGGAGTGACGAGACGGTGACGGACCCGGAGATCGAGTACCGGCGGTTGGTGTCGGGCGACGCTCCCGCCGTGCGCGCCGTGGTCGATGCCCTCGACGGCGTGCTGCACACCCTGGTCGGGGTCCGGGAGGACCTGACCGCCGCCGCAGAGGTCCCGGTCTGGTCGGGGCTGGCCGCGATGGCGTTCGCCGCGCGGGCCTCGGGTCTGCGGCAGGGGCTCGGGGTGACCCGGGCGGTGCTGGTGCGTGCGCGCGGCGCCCTCGAGACGGCTGCCTCGGCCTACGAGTCCGCCGAGGACCAGGCCGAGCACTACATCGCCTTCTGGCGCAACCGGCCCGCGGGCCTTCCGCCGGCGGTCGAGGAGATCTTCGCCCGCGTCGTCAACGCCCGCTTGCTCTCGGTCGGCTCCTCCTACAACCAGCAGCTCGCTGCCGTGGAGGCGGTGCTGCGCGGCGAGGACGTCGACCTCGACGACCTCGACGACGAGACCCGGAAGTGGGTCGAGGAGGGGATGGCGAAGAACGAGGAGTGGCTCGACGGCAACAACAGCGACCTCGGACCGATCATCCCCAACACCGCCGCCACCGGCGACGGCCGGGGCTGGATCCCGCAGGGCCTGGGCTACGACCCGAGGACCGGGACGCTGCTCCAGTCGTACTACACCAAGGACGACGAGGGGCACGGCGACGCGTCCTACCTCGCGCTCATCGACGAGGTGACCGGCGCCGAGGTCGGCGAGGTGACCCTCGGCGACACCCATCTCGATGCGGACGGCAACCCCGTCAGTGGCGGCAAGCCCACGCACGCCGGCGGTGTCAGCGTCCGGGGAGACGACGTCTACGTCGTCGACAACGGCGAGGTCTACACCTACTCCCTGGCAGCTCTGCAGTCTGCACCGCGCGGCGAGACCGTGCCGCAGAAGGCGCCCCCGCAGACCGGCCTCGACGGCGGGTCGTACTCCGCGGTCAAGGACGGGAGGCTCTACCTCGGTGACCACGAGAGGGACGAGCTCTACGTCTACGAGCAGGACTCCTCCGGGCAGTGGGTGAAGGTCGACACCGTCGACACGCCGCCCCACTGCCAGGGAGTCCTGGTCCGCGACGGGGAGTACATCTTCAGTGCCTCCTCGGGCCGCCACGAGGACCACAGCCAGCTCTACGTGCAGGACCTCGACGGCAACCGCAGCGAGCCCTACGACCTGCCGAGCATGTCGCAGGGCGTGGTCGAGGTCGACGGCCAGCTCGTCGTGACCTACGAGTCGGGAGCCGAGGAGTTCGACCACGCGATCACCGGGACCTCTGGCTGGTGGTGGCTGCGCGACGACTACGGCGACCTCTGGGCCAACCCCCACATGACCCGCACCCCACTGTCCGAGCTGGGTCTTTCGGAGGACGTCGACGTGGAGCCCGGCACCCTGCTGGGTGCGGCCGCCGAGCTCTCTGCGCTCGTCGGGCCCGTGAAGGCCGCGGCCGACGAGGTCCGGGGCCTGCGGGTCCCGGCCGGGGCGCTCGGCGAGGTGCCACGCGCCGCCACGCTCGCCGCGACGGTCGAGGGCCTGCTGGGTGCTGCCGCGAGCAGCCTGGGCACGGGCGCCAGCGCGATCTCGGCGGCGGCGGAGCTGCTCACGACGACCTCGCACGACTACGCGCGCACCGACGACCACGTGGCCGGCGGATTCCGGGGCGTCACGCCCGGCTGAGCCCGGTGCCCCGGTGAGGTTTCGAGCCGCCCGTCGCGACCTCGTTCCTCGCTCGCGGGGCTCCCTCAACCTCTTCGCGTTCGCGTCCTCGCTGCGCTCATCCGCGAGGCTCAGACGTTCCTTCGGTACTGGCCCCCGACCTCGAAGAACGCCTCGGTGACCTGCTGGAGCGAGCAGACGCGGGCCGCGTCCATCAGCACGGCGAAGACGTTGTCGCCGGAGATCGCGGCGTCCTTGAGCCGGGCGAGCGCCTCCTGCGCCTCGACACCGTGCGCGGCCTGGAAGGAGCGCACCCGGGCGAGCTGCGACTCCTTCTCGGACTCGGTAGCCCGCGCCAGCTCGACCTCCTTGGGCTGCGCGTCGGCCGCCGACTCCTTGACGAAGGTGTTGACGCCGATGATCGGCAGCGAGCCGTCGTGCTTGCGGTGCTCGTAGAGCATCGACTCGTCCTGGATCCGGCCGCGCTGGTAGCCGGTCTCCATCGCGCCGAGCACGCCGCCGCGCTCGTTGATCGAGTCGAACTCCGCCAGCACCGCTGCCTCGACGAGGTCGGTGAGGTCGTCGATGACGTAGGAGCCCTGGAGCGGGTTCTCGTTCATCGCCAGCCCCCACTCGCGGTTGATGATGAGCTGGATCGCCAGCGCGCGGCGCACGGAGTCCTCGGTCGGGGTCGTCACCGCCTCGTCGTACGCGTTGGTGTGGAGGCTGTTGGCGTTGTCGTAGATCGCGATGAGGGCCTGCAGCGTGGTGCGGATGTCGTTGAAGTCCATCTCCTGCGCGTGCAGCGACCGGCCGCTCGTCTGGACGTGGTACTTCAGCTTCTGCGAGCGCTCCGAGGCGCCGTACTTCTCCTTCATCGTCACCGCCCAGATGCGGCGGGCGACGCGGCCGAGCACGCTGTACTCGGGGTCCATGCCGTTGGAGAAGAAGAACGACAGGTTCGGCGCGAAGTCGTCGATGTCCATGCCGCGCGCGAGGTAGGCCTCGACGTAGGTGAAGCCGTTGGCGAGGGTGAAGGCGAGCTGGCTGATGGGGTTCGCCCCGGCCTCGGCGATGTGGTAGCCGGAGATCGAGACCGAGTAGAAGTTGCGGACCTGCCGCTCGATGAACCACTCCTGGATGTCGGCCATCATCCGCAGGCTGAACTCGGTGGAGAACAGGCAGGTGTTCTGCCCCTGGTCCTCCTTGAGGATGTCGGCCTGCACGGTGCCGCGCACGTTGGCGAGGGCGTACGCCGCCAGCTGGGCGCGCTCCTCCTCGCTCGGCTCGCGGCCCTCCCGCTCGGTGAACGCGTCGACCTGCTGGTCGATCGCGGTGTTGAGGAAGAACGCCAGCACCGTCGGGGCCGGCCCGTTGATCGTCATCGAGACGCTGGTCGTCGGCGAGACGAGGTCGAAGCCGTCGTAGAGGGCCTTCATGTCGTCGAGCGTCGCGACGGAGACGCCCGAGGTGCCGACCTTGCCGTAGACGTCGGGGCGCGGGTCGGGGTCGCGGCCGTAGAGCGTGACCGAGTCGAACGCCGTCGACAGGCGCGTCGCGTCGTTGCCCTCGGACAGGATCTTGAAGCGGCGGTTGGTGCGCGCCGGGTCGCCCTCGCCGGCGAACATGCGGGCGGGGTCCTCGTTGTCGCGCTTGAACGGGAAGACGCCGGCGGTGAAGGGGAAGTAGCCGGGCAGGTTCTCGTTGCGCCAGAACCGCACCAGCTCGCCGTGGTCGGTGAACCGGGGGAGCGAGACGCGCGGGATCTTGTTGCCGCTCAGCGACTCCCTGGTGAGCTTGGTGTGGATCTCACGGTCGCGCACCACGACGACCTGCTCGTCGCCGGAGTAGGACTCGACGATCGCGGGCCAGCGCTCGACCTGGTCGGCCACCTCGTGCGGGACGGCCTTGCGGGCCGACTCGAGGAGCTCGGCGACCCGGCCCAGGTCGCCGTCGGCCAGCTGGTCGGCGACGTGCTGCACGCGCTGCAGGTGGCGCGCCGCCTCAGCGAGCTCGGACGTACGCGCGTGGTAGCCGCGGACCGTCTCGGTGATCTCCGAGAGGTAGCGGACGCGGTCGGAGGGCACGACCTGCCGGATGCCGGAGGAGTGGCGTACGTCGACGTGGGGGAGCGTGCCCTCGCTGACCTCGAGGCCGGCGCCGGCGAGCTCGACGCGCAGGTGCTGGTAGAGCGCGGTGACGCCGTCGTCGTTGAAGGTCGCGGCGCTGGTGCCGAAGACGGGCATGTCGTGCGGCTGCTTGCCGAAGGCCCCGCGGTTGCGGACGAGCTGGCGCCCGACGTCGCGGAGCGCGTCCTTCGCGCCCCGGCGCTCGAACTTGTTGATCGCGACGCTGTCGGCGAAGTCGAGCATGTCGATCTTCTCCAGCTGCGAGGCGGCGCCGAACTCCGGCGTCATCACGTAGAGCGAGTGGTCGACGAGCGGCACGATGCCGGCGTCGCCCTGGCCGATGCCGGGCGTCTCGACGATCACCAGGTCGTGGCCGGCGGCCTTGACCACGTCGATCACGTCGGCGAGGTGCTCGGGCACCTCGTGCGCGCCGCGGGTGGCCAGCGAGCGGAAGAAGACACGGTCGCCGTCGAGCGAGTTGGCCCGGATCCGGTCGCCGAGCAGCGCGCCGCCGCCCTTGCGGCGGGTCGGGTCGACCGCGATGACCGCGATCCGCAGCTTGTCCTGCTGGTCGGTGCGGAAGCGGCGCACGATCTCGTCGGTGAGACTCGACTTGCCCGAGCCGCCGGTGCCGGTGATGCCGAGGACGGGTACGACGCGGCGCGCGGCGGCGCGGCGTACGTCCTCCAGCAGCGACTCGTCGAGGCGTCCGCCCTCCGCGCCGGTGATCGCGCGGGCCACGGCGAACCGGTCACCCGAGAGCACCTGCTCGGCGGTGACCTGCCGGTCGGCCCAGAGGTCGATGTCGCAGTCGGCGACCACGGAGTTGATCATCCCGACGAGGCCCATCTTCTGGCCGTCCTCGGGAGAGAAGATGGTGACGCCCGAGTCGCGGAGCCGCTGGATCTCCTTCGGGACGATGACGCCGCCACCGCCGCCGACCACGCGAACGTGGCCGGCGCCCGCGGCGCGCAACGACTCGACGAGGTACTCGAAGTACTCCACGTGGCCGCCCTGGTAGGACGACACCGCGACGCCCTGCGCGTCCTCCTCGAGCGCCGCGTCGACGACCTCCTGCACGGAGCGGTTGTGCCCGAGGTGGATGACTTCGCAGCCCTGGCTCATGAAGATCCGCCGCATGATGTTGATCGACGCGTCGTGCCCGTCGAACAACGCGGACGCCGTCACGAGGCGGATCGGGTGGGTGGGCGTGTGCAGGTCGGCCATGGACAGATAGTAGGACATCCAACTAACTACTCGCGAGTCACGAGCCGGCCGCCATCGGTATCTAGGGACGAACTGGTAGGTGATGGGCGCCCGAGAGCTACGAAAACGTCCCTAGATAGGCGGCAGGGCGGGACGGTGGCGGGGGTCAGGAGCCGTCGCCGAGCCCGGTGCGCAGCGTCGTCAGTCGCTCGGTCAGCTCGCGCACCTCGCCGCCGGGCAGCCCGGGCGCCTCGAACACCTGGCCGTTGAGGGCGTCCGTCGCCTCCTCGACCGCCTCGCGACCGGCGTCGGTCAGCACGGCGCGTACGACGCGCTTGTCCTCGTCGCTGCGCACGCGCTCCACGTAGCCCTGCGCCACGAGCCGGTCCACGGCGTTGGTGACGCTCGTCGGGTGCACCTGCAGCAGCGACCCGAGCCGCGACATCGGCATCGCGGCGCCGCGGCTGAAGGAGAGCAGCCGCAGCACCTCGTAGCGGGCGAACGTCAGCCCGCGCGGGCGGAGCACCCCGTCGATGCGCTCCATCAGCAGCTGCTGTGCGCGCACGAGCGAGGTCACCATCGCCATCCCGTCGGCGGCGTCGCCCCAGCCGTGGGCCACCCACTGCCGGTGGGCCTCGCTGATCGGGTCGCGGGTCATGGGAGGGGAGGCTACTCAGGCAGGCCGGTCAGCACGGCGTGCGCCTCGACCATCGCAGGCCCGTACCAGGTCAGCAGCCGGCCCGACACCAGTCGCGTCGGCGTGCGCAACGCCTCCGGGCCGTCGTCGGCGGTGAAGACATAGGGCTCGTCCGGGAGCAGTACCACGTCCGCGCCGGCGGCGTCGATGTCGTCGGGGGTCACCGTCGGGTAGCGCCCGTCGTGCCCGGCCGGACCGTGGGCCAGCACGTTGGTGAGCCCGGCCCGGGTGAGGAGGTCGTCGGTGTAGGTCGGCGACCCGACGACCATCCACGGGTCGCGCCAGATCGGGACCGCGACCCTCAGCCGCGACGGCGCAGGCGGGCCTCCCCACAACCCCCATGCGTCGTCGAGCCACTCCGGCAGGGACAGCGCCAGCGCCTCGTCGAGCAGCCGCGTCATCGAGGCGAGCGCCTCCTCGACCGTCTCGATCCGCGTCACCCACACGGCGATGCCGGCGTCGCGCAGGCGGCGTACGTCGAGCTCGCGGTTCTCCTCCTTGTTGGCCACGACCAGGTCGGGGGAGAGGGCGCGGACCGCCGCCAGGTCGGGGTTCTTGGTGCCGCGCACGCGGGTCACGTCGAGGTCGGCGGGGTGGGTGCACCAGTCCGTCGCCCCGACCAGCCGGTCGGGTGCGCTTGCTGCGATCGCCTCGGTGAGCGACGGCACCAGCGAGACGACGCGACGGGCCGGGCCGGGCAGGGGGACGTCGGCCCCGAGGTCGTCGCGCATGGACCCGAGGCTAGCCACTGCCGGGTCCGGGCAGGTCGACGTGGTGAGGTTGTCCCATGAGCAAGCACGCCCGGGCCCGGGGGCTGCCGGTCGACGGCAGGGAGCAGCCCACCGCCGACGGCTGGACGTTCCCGGCCCGCAACCCGGCGACGGCCGAGCCGCTGTGGGACGTCCCGGATGCCGGGGTCGCCGACGCGCGCGACGCGGTCACGGCCGCCCGCCGCGCCTTCGACGCGACGCAGTGGAGCACCGACGCCGACCTGCGCGCCGACGCCGTACGACGCCTCGCCGCCGCCGTTGCCGACCGGGCCGACGAGCTCGTGGCCCTGATGGCGGCCGAGACCGGCGTGCCGGTCGCCCTGCGGTCCACCCACCTCGACGACGCGATCGCCGCGATGACGTGGTCGGTGGCCGAGCAGCGCGAGCCCGCCGGGGTGACCGCCGTGGTCACGCCCGCCACCTCGCCCCTGGCCGTGGCGCTCGCGGAGGTCGGCCGGGTGCTCGGCGCCGGTGGGACGGTCGTGCTGAAGCCCGCTGCCGAGGCCGCGACCGCAGCGATCGAGCTCGGCCGGATCGCCCTCGACGTGCTGCCGCGCGGGGTGCTCAACGTCGTGACCACCCGCGACGTCGACGTCGCCATCGCGCTCACCCTCGACGAGCGCGTCGACGAGGTCTCCCTCACCGGGTCCCCCGTCGTGGCCGAGCGGGTCCGGGTCGCGGGGGAGCGGGCCGGCACGCGCGTACGCCTCGACGTCGGCGGTCCGCGCCCGGTCCGGGTGGGCGACGACGGGGACCTCGGAGCCGTCGTCGCCGCGGCCGCCCGCGCCGTCGCGGCCAACGCCGGTCAGGGCTGCCGCCTGCCGTCGAGCGTCGTCGTACCCGTGCACCGGCACGCCGAGGCACTGCAGGCCGCGGTGACGGCGATGCAGGACGTCGTCGTCGGCGACCCGGCCGACCCCGCCACGCGCTGCGGGCCGCTGCGATCGGCGGTCGCCCGCGACCGGGTGCGTCGCTACGTCGACCTCGGCCGCTCCGAGGGCGGCGACGTCGCCCTCGGCGGCAGCGTCCTCGACCGCGACGGGTGGTGGTTCGCCCCGACCGTGATCGGCGGGCTGTCGCGTCAGTCCCGCCTGGTGCGCGAGGAGGTGCTCGGGCCGGTGCTCGTGGTCGTCTCCGACGGGCGGAACAGCTGAGCAGCCGCGGTGGCGCCGAGCACGCCCCCGCCGAGCACCAGCACCAGGCCGGGGCCGGGGACCCAGCCGCTCATGCCGACCAGCGTGAGCAGGTGCACCACCTGCCAGACGGGGAGGACCACCGCCACGACGGCGAAGATCGTCGCCTGCACCGCCGCCACCCGGCGCAGGGGGATCAACGCCCCCGCGAGCCCGAGCATCGCCGCGTAGAACGTCCACAGTCCGGCGCCGCGAGCGCCTGAGACCGAGCCGACCGCAGTGTCGATCCAGGGGAGGAAGGAGCCGAGGACGACCATCGCGACCGCGCCGGCCAGCCGACGCTTGGCCGGGTCGGGCCCGCGCCGCACCCGGGTCGCGCTCGTCGCCGTTGCACCGCTCATGGGGGGACTGTACGGAACGGCGTGGCCGAGTGGGCGGCGCCGACGGACGATCGGGTGCCGTCACACGCGACGAACGGCGGTCCGTGACGCGACGAACGGCCGGTCCTGCGCGACGAACGGCGCCGAAGCCCCGGCTGGGCTGCGCCAGCCGACCCCGTCGCGCCACCGGTCGACGATTTCCGACCGCTCGCCGAAAACTGTGACCCCCGTCACATGAGTGCCTTGACCCGCGTGTCGAGCCGCTGTTGTGCTGCCGGGCAGCCAACTCCGAGTCGTCAGCCAGTGGAGGACACCGTGGATGAACACCAGCGCCGGGACTACTGGCGCCGAAACCTGAGATTGATGGCCGTGCTGCTCACGATCTGGGCGCTCGTGTCATTCGGTGCGGGTATCTTGTTCGTGGAGCCCCTCAACGAGATCGTGATCGCCGGCTTCCCGCTGGGCTTCTGGTTCGCCCAGCAGGGCTCGATCATCACGTTCGTGATCCTGATCGCGGTCTACGTCACCCGGATGGACAAGCTCGACGCCGAGTTCGGGATCGACGAGTACGAGGAGGAGGTGCACCACTCGTGAGCGACATCCAGACCTGGACCCTCATCTTCGTGGTCCTCACGTTCAGCATCTACATCTTCGTCGCCTACCGGAGCCGGGTCAGCACGACGTCCGGCTTCTACGTCGCCGGAGGCGGCATCCCGGCGCCCGCCAACGGCGCGGCCATCGCGGCTGACTGGATGAGCGCGGCCTCTTTCATCTCCATGGCCGGCATCATCGCCTTCGCCGGCAACGGCTACGGCGGCTCGGTCTACCTCATGGGCTGGACGGGCGGCTACGTGCTCCTCGCGCTGCTGCTGGCCCCGTACCTGCGCAAGTTCGGCAAGTACACGATCCCGGACTTCGTCGGCGACCGCTACAACGAGACCGCACGGATGGTGGCGGTGGTCGCGGCCATCGTCGTCTCCTTCGTCTACGTCGCCGGTCAGATGGCCGGCGTCGGTCTCGTCTTCACCCGCTTCCTCAAGGTGGACACGACCACCGGCGTCGTCATCGGCATGGCCATCGTGTTCTTCTACGCCGTCCTCGGCGGCATGAAGGGCATCACCTGGACCCAGGTGACGCAGTACTCCGTGCTGATCATCGCCTACCTGATCCCCGCCGTCGCCGTCTCGGCCAAGGTGACCGACGTGCCGATCCCGCAGATCGGGTTCGGCACGATCCTCGCGGAGCTCGATGCGCTGCAGACCGACCTCGGCATTTCGGAGTACACGGCCGCGTTCGGCAGCACCAACATGCTCAACATGCTGCTGATCACCGCGGCGCTGATGTTCGGCACCGCGGGCCTGCCCCACGTGATCGTCCGCTTCTACACCGCCAAGAGCGTGCGGGCCGCGAGGTACTCGGCACTGTGGGCGTTGTTCTTCATCGCCCTGCTCTACACGACCGCCCCGTCGGTGGCGGCCTTCAGCAAGCTGCAGATCATCCAGGACATCGAGGGCACCCAGCTCTCGCAGGTCCCCAGCTGGTTCAACACCTGGGCGGACGTCGGCCTGATCACCCAGGCGCCCGAGGCGCCGGGCGCGGTCGGTGCCCCGATCTCGGAGCTGCCCGGTGACACCGTGCTGAGCTACTCCGACGTCTTCGTCAACAACGACATCATCGTGCTCGCCTCGCCCGAGATCGGCGGTCTCCCCGCCCCGATCGTCGGCCTCGTCGCAGCCGGCGCGCTGGCGGCGGCGCTGTCCACGGCGTCTGGCCTCCTGCTGGTCATCTCCAGCTCGGTCGCCAACGACGTCTACTACAAGAAGATCAACCCGCAGGCCACCGAGGCCCGGCAGCTCCTGGTCGGCCGCATCGCCATGGCCGGCGCGATCGTGGTCGCCGGATACCTCGGCATCAACCCGCCCGGATTCGTGGCCCAGGTCGTGGCGCTGGCCTTCGGGCTCGCCGCAGCGAGCTTCTTCCCGATCCTGGTGCTCGGGATCTTCTGGAAGAACTGCACGGCCATGGGAGCGACGGCGGGCATGCTCGCCGGACTCCTCACGACGATGGCCTACATGCTGTGGACGATCGACATCTACGGCAACGGCGAGGGCATCTTCGGGATCCTGGAGACCGGCTTCGGCACGATCGGGATGCTGATCAACTTCGCGGTGACGATCATCGTCTCGCAGTTCACCCCGAAGCCCAGCCCGCTCATGCAGGAGCTGGTCGAGGAGATCCGCTACCCCGGCAAGACCGAGCTCGTCGCGCAGCACGCGCAGGGCGACGTCTGACGGAGCGCGGCAGCAGCGTCGGCGCCGGGGTGGTCACCACCCCGGCACCGACGTCGTCGTTCAGCGGCGTCGGCGCAGCCAGGTCCTGACGCTCAGGGTCAGCGGGCCGGGCGTCATGTCAGCTCGCGGACGGGATAGCGCTGCGCGATGGCACCCTGGGCGGACCGGATCACGCCGAACGCGTCCCTGAGGTGCCGCTGCTCGAAGTGGCTGAGCACCGACGGGTCGACCCAGTTGTCGGCCGGTCTCCCTGCGCGGACCTGCTCGACCTGGTGGCGTAGCCGCAGGTGGGCGAGGAGCTCCCACGCGTCGCGCAGGTCGGCTCCCAGCGTGGGGCTGAGGCGACCGGCGGCCACGGCGTCCTCGAGCCGGGCGAGGGTCGACGTCGCTTCCGACCCGCACGCCAGCCCGTGCAGCCGCGCGATCTCGACGATGGTGTTGATCCCGCTCCGCTTCACGTCGAGCGTGTCGCGGTGCTCGCCGGACCGGTCCACGACCAAGCCGCGGAAGAACCCGAGCGGCGTGTGGTGCGACGCCGCGGCGGCGGCCAGGTGGGCCAGGAAGATCGGCGCGCCCTGTGCTGCCCGGCGCTGGACGGCGACCAGCTCGGCGGTCAGGCTCGGGTCGCCGTACTGGTGCCGCAGGTCGAAGAACACGCTGGCCTCCAGGATCGCCTTCGGGCCCGGCGTGCCGACCCAGCGCGCCACGTGGCCGCGCCAGGAGTCGAGGGGCTGGCGCCACCGGGGATTCGTGGCCATCTTGTCGCCCCGGCACCGCCGGTAGCCGACGGTCTCCAGCCCGCTCGCGACCAGCTCGGCGAGCTCGCGGAACCAGGGCGCGTGCAGGTCGGAGCGGTAGTCGTCGTGCAGCAGCAGCGCATGGTCCTGGTCGGGGGCGAGGGCCTGCTCGAAGCGTGCGCGCGAGCCCAGGGTCAGCCAGGCGTACGGCACCGGTGGCGCGCCGAGCTCGGCCTCGGCGAGGGCGATGAGTCGCTGCTCGATCGCGTCCCCGACGGCGGTGACGACCCGGCCGGCGTCGTGGGCGGACGTGCCCTGTCTGACGAGCCCGACGACGACCCAGGGCAGCCGGTTCGCCAGCTCCGCGACCGCGGCGACGTCCGGCGCCTTGGTGAGGTCGCCGACGAGGAACACGGGGTTGGCCTGCTGGAGCCGGAGCAGGTCGGTGGCCGTGACCATGCCGGCCGGTCGACCGTCCTCGACCACGGGCAGGTGGTGGATGTTGCGGCGCACCATCTCGAGCAGGGCCTCCAGGGCCGGGGCGTCGGGGCGGGTCGTCGCCGGGTACGGCGTCATGACCGCCGACACGGGGCTCGCCGGGTCCACGGCGGCGGCCAGCACCCGGGTGCGCAGGTCGCGGTCCGTCAGGATGCCGACGAGGCCCTGGCCGTCGGTCACCAGCACCGAGGAGATCTGCTCCGCCGACATCAACCGCGCAGCCTCCAGGACGGAGCCGTCGGCGCGGATGCTGACGGGTGCGCGGCCCACGAGGTCGCCCACGGTGCTGGACAGCACCGATCGCTCCGCGCCGGTCACGTCCCGCCGTTGCCGGGCGACGGCCTCGCGCAGCCGTCCGGCGCGATGCTCGAAGAAGGCCGCGAAGTCGGCGTGCCCCGCGCGGAGCTGGTGGAACAGGTCGGCTCGGATGGCCAGGACCAGGGTGTCCTCGATTGCGCGGACGGTGACCGGCTGTGGAGCTCCGGTCGCCAGCGCGGCGCCGCCGATGCAGGTCCCGGCCGCGCCCCGCTCGACCAGCTCGTCGTCGCGGTTGCGGAGCTCGACGGCGCCCGACCTCACCACCAGCAGCTCGACCGGGGTGCTGCCCTCGGCCAGCACCACGGTGCCGCGGCGGTGGTAGCCCACACCCAGTCGGGGCGGGATCGACTCGAGGACGGCAGCAGGGAGGGAGTCGAACGGTGCGTGGGCGGCGAGGAAGTCCCGGATCTCCGCGAGCTCGACGTGGGGCACCTACCCATCATGGCGCGAAGAGGTGCTCGCGCCGGTGCTCATGGTCGTGGCCGACGGCTCAGTCACTCCTCCCCGAGGTGCGGGTCGGCCAGCAGGTACTGCGTGAGCTTCCCCTGGTGGGTGCGGTCGTGGTGGCGCACGGGCTCCGGGACCATGCGCCCCTCCGCGGCATCCCAGAAGCGGTCGACCCGCCGGGCCACGGCACGGGCGAGGTGACCCGCCACTCCCTGGTGCGGGATCCACGGGTGCGGGCGGGTGGGCGAGGCGAGCTCGGCGTGGTGGAGGCGCGCGCCGAGGTCCTCGGTGCCGTCGTCCTCGTCGAGCAGCGCCTCGGCGAGACGGCGTTCGAGGGCGAACACCGCGTCGATCTCGCGGTGCACCTCGGCCCAGATCTCGGGCCAGGGTCGGGTCAGGGCGTAGGTGGAGCCGTAGAGCCTGGCCTTCACCTGGGCGAGGGCCTCCTCGTAGGTGCGGCTGGCGATGAGGTAGTCGTGGGCGAGGTCGTGGCCACCGGGGAGGTCGCGCACGAGCGGCGCGATCGCGTCGACCATCGCCGCGTTGTGGCGGCTGGCCATGGCGAGGAAGGTGTCGATCGCGGTGTAGTGGTCGCGGGGGTGGCGCCGGTCGCCCCGCGCGCTGCTGGCCAGGGCGAGGCGGTGCCGGAGGTCGTGGTGGGTCGTTTCGAGGTCGTGGGCGAGCGTGATCACGGCGATCATCTCCTTGGGCGAGCCGTGTCCTTCCAGTCTCGCTCGCCCGGCAGCGGGCGCAAGGCCTACTGGCCGGTCCTCTCCCGTCGGCTCATCGGCACGTGCATGATCCCGTCCTCGTCGAACTCCGGCCCCGTCACCACGAAGCCGTAGCCCTCGTAGAAGGACGTCAGCCCGGTCTGGGCGTCGAGCCGCACCTCGCGGTCGCCGCACAGGGTCATCGCCTCGTGCATCATCAGGGCGGCCAGGCCACGCCCGCGCACGGTCGGTGCGACCACGACCCGACCGATGCGGGCCCACCCGCCGTCGTCGAGCACGCGCAGGGTGCCGACGACGCGGTCCCGGCCGTCCTCGTCGTCGAGCAGCACGACGTGACGGGTGGACTCCTCGAGGTCGCGGCCGTCGAGGTCGGGGTAGGGGCAGTCCTGCTCCACGACGAACACCTCCTGGCGCAGCCGCCACACGTCGTACGCCGTGCGCACCGGCAGGTCGTCGACGCGGGCCACCAGCACCCTCATCTCAGGAACGCCCGCACCTGGCGGAAGGCGCGAGCGGCCTCGGGCACGAAGGGGAGCAGGCCGTAGACGTGGATCAGGTCGGGCTCCTCGATCGCGGTGAGGTCCCACCCGGCCTCCGCGGCCCGGCGGGCCAGCAGGCGGCAGCCGGGGGCGAGCAGGTCACGGGTGCCGTACAGCATCATCGCCCGCGGCAGCCCGGCGAGGTCGCCGAGCGCCGGCGACACCTCCGGGCGACCGAGCCCGTCGGCCGACCCGGCCCACCACGCGGCGTACGCCTGGGTCTTCCCGATGAACAGCCACGGGTCGATCGCGTCGGCGGCGAAGGTCTCGGGCGTCGAGGTGGTGAGGTCCACCCAGGGAGCGTGCAGCACCAACGACGACGCCTGCGGCAGGCCGCGGTCACGCATCGAGAGCGCCATCGCGAGCGCCAGCCCGCCGCCGGCGGAGTCGCCCGCCAGCACCGCACCGCCGTCGGAGCCCGCCCAGCGCGCGGCGTCCTCGACCAGCGCGTCGTGGGAGTCCTTCCACGTGTGCTCGGGGGCGAGCGGGTAGTCCGGCATCACGACACGCGCGCCGATCGCGTCGGCCAGGCGGGTGGCGTAGCGGACGTGGAAGGGGTCGATCGGCGCCATGTAGCCGCCACCGTGGACGTAGTAGAGCGTCCGGCTCGCCGGACGGCCGCGCGGCGTCAGGACGTGGCAGGGGAAGCCGATGTCGGTGACCGTGGCCTCCCAGTGCTGCGCGAAGCGCGGCACCACGCGGGTCGGCAGGGCCCGGTCGGGTCCCTGGTCGAGAGTGGCGTGCCACGCCTCGACGCGCGCCCGCTCGGTCGGCTCGTCGTCGAGCTCACGGGAGCGGCGCAGGACGGGCACGAGGCGGGCGAGGAGGTCGTGGCGACGGCTCGGCATGGAGGCAGCGTAGGGGGAGGCTAGGGTGGGACCACGAAGACAGGGGAGCACGCGCAGGCGTGCTGAGAGTGCGGACCAGCCGCAGACCCTCCGAACCTGATCCGGTTAGCACCGGCGCAAGGGAGTCAAGATGAAGCACGTACGCGTCCGCGCTGCCCTCACGGCATCGATCCCGGCCCTCGCCTCGGCCCTGCTGCTGAGCAGCTGCAGCCTCGTGGGCAGCGGCGAGGAGCCCCGGGCCACGGAGTCGCCAGCCCCATCGGACGGGACCGGCGAGAGTGCCGAGACCGGGGGACCGGTCGTTCTCGCCACGCACGAGTCGTTCCACCTGCCGAAGAAGCTGGTGCGGGCCTTCGAGGCCGAGACCGGCTACGACCTCGAGGTCCGCGCCGCGGGCGACGCCGGCACCCTGGCCACCAAGCTCAGCCTCACCGCCGACAACCCGATCGCCGACGCGGCGTTCGGCATCGACAACACCTTCGCGTCCCGCCCGCTCGGCGAGGGCGCCTTCGCCGAGGTGACCACGACGGCGACCCCGCCCGAGGAGTACGCCCTGCCCGAGGGCGGCGACCGGCTCGTGCCGATCGACTCGGCCAACGTCTGCGTCAACGTCGACACCACCTGGTTCGAGCAGGAGGGCGTCGAGCCGCCGCGCACCCTCGAGGACCTCGCCGACGAGCAGTACGCCGACCTCCTCGTCACCCCGGGGGCCTCGACCAGCAGCCCCGGCATGGCGTTCTTCCTGGCCACCGTCGCTGCCTTCGGCGACGACTGGCCGGACTACTGGACCGACCTGCTCGACAACGGGGCCAAGGTCGTCGACGGCTGGGAGGACGCCTACTACGGCGACTTCACCGCCGGCTCGGACAACGGCACCCGGCCGATCGTCGTGTCCTACGACTCCTCGCCCGCCTTCACCGTCGACGGCGGCGAGTCCACGACGGCGGCCCTGCTCGACACCTGCTTCCGCCAGGTGGAGTACGCCGGCGTGCTGGCGGGCGCCGACAACCCCGAGGGCGCCGCGGCGCTGGTCGACTGGATGCTCAGCGACGAGGTGCAGAGCGCGCTGCCGGAGTCGATGTACGTCTTCCCGGTCATGCCGGGCGCGACGGTCCCCGAGGACTGGGCCGCCTTCGCCCCGCAGCCCAGCGACCCCTACGAGGTCGACCCCGCCGACGTCGACGCCAACCGCGAGCAGTGGCTGACCGAGTGGACCGACGTCATCTCCCGATGACGTCACCCCAGGCCCGCCGCCTGCTGGCCCTCGTCCTCCTCGCCGCGGGCCCCGTCCTGGTGCTCGGCGCGCTGTTCGTGCTGCCGGTGGCCGGCATGGTCGCCGAGGGCTTCGTGGTCGACGGCCAGTTCGCGCCGGGGGCGGTCCTCGACGTCCTCGCGCGTCCCCGGGTGCACCGGGTCGCCTGGTTCACCGTGTGGACCTCCGGCCTCGCGACGGTGCTGGCGGTCGTCCTCGGCCTGCCGGCGGCGTACGCCCTGCACCGGCTCGCGCTGCCCGGACGCGCGGCGGTGCGCGCAGCACTGCTGGTGCCGTTCGTGCTGCCGACGGTCGTGGTCGGCGTGGCGTTCCGCCAGCTGCTGGGGGAGGGCGGCCCCCTCGGCTTCCTCGGCCTGGACGGCACGCCCGTCGCCATCGTGCTCGGCCTGGTCTTCTTCAACGTCGCCGTCGTGGTGCGCACCGTCGGCGTCGCGTGGGAGTCGCTCGACCCCCGCCCCGGGCAGGCCGCGGCTGCCCTCGGCGCCACGCCGTGGCAGGTGCTGCGCACCGTCACCCTGCCGGCGCTGCGGCCCGCGATCGTCGGCGCCGCGAGCATCGTCTTCCTCTTCTGCGCGACCGCCTTCGGCATCGTGCTCACCCTCGGCGGCGTCCGGCACGCGACCATCGAGACCGAGATCTACCTGCTCACCACCACCGTCTTCGACCTGCAGGCAGCCGCCGCGCTGTCGGTGCTGCAGATCGTGGCCGTCGTGTGCCTGCTCGCCCTCGCCGCCCGGCTGCGCGCGACCCCCGACCCGACGACCCAGCGTGCCGTGGCGCCCGTGCGGGCCGTACGCCGCTCCGACGCGCCGGTCGTCGTCGCGACCGTGCTGGTGCTGGTCGCGATGCTGCTGCCCATCCTCACGCTCGTGCTCGGCTCGCTGAGCGTCGGCGACGGCTGGGGCCTGGACAACTACCGCGCGCTCACCACGACCGGCGAGGACCAGGCGCTGCTCGTGCCGGTCACCACCGCCCTCGCGACCAGCCTGCGCACGGCAGTCGACGCGACGTGGATGGCGCTGCTGGTGGGGGGATCCGTGGCGCTGATCGTCACGCGGCGCTCGCACTTCGTCGCCGAGCGCCGGCTGCGCTCGACCCTCGACGGCCTCTTCATGCTGCCCCTGGGCGTGAGCGCCGTGACCCTCGGCTTCGGCTTCCTCATCACCCTCGACGAGCCGCCGCTCGACCTGCGCGACTCCCCGCTGCTGGTCCCGATGGCGCAGGCGCTCGTCGCCCTGCCGCTCGTCGTGCGGACCCTCACGCCGGTGCTCGGCGGCATCGACGACCAGCAGCGGCAGGCGGCCGCCTCCCTGGGCGCCTCGCCGTGGCGGACCCTGCTCACCGTCGACCTGCCGGTGGCGTGGAAGCCGATGCTGGCCGCCAGCGGGTTCGCGTTCGCCGCGTCGCTGGGGGAGTTCGGGGCGACGTCGTTCCTCGCCCGTGACACCGACCCGACCCTGCCGGTCGTCATCTTCCGGTTGATCGGCCATCCCGGAGCGATGAACTACGGCATGGCGCTCGCCGCCTCGGTCGTCCTCGCCGTCGCGACCGCTGCGGTGATGCTGGCCGTCGAGCGCTTGCGCGTGCCGGGTGTGGGAGCGTTCTAGCGCCATGCTCCAGCTCACCGACGTCACCGTGCGCTACGGCGACACCGCGGCCGTGGACCACGTGTCCCTCGACCTCGCGCCGGGGCAGGTGCTCGCCGTGCTCGGTCCGTCGGGCTGCGGCAAGTCCACGCTGCTGCGCGCCGTCGCCGGTCTCGAGCCGCTCGACGCCGGCTCGATCTCGTGGGACGGCGCCGACCTCGCCGGCGTGCCCACCCACAAGCGCGGCTTCGCGCTGATGTTCCAGGACGGGCAGCTCTTCGCCCACCTCACCGTCGCCCGCAACGTCGCCTACGCCCTGCGCCTGCGTCGTACGCCGTCGGCCCGCCTCGCCGAGCGGGTGCGCGAGCTGCTCGAGCTCGTCGGCCTCGCCGGGTACGACGACCGGCTCCCCGGCACGCTCTCCGGGGGCGAGCGGCAGCGCGTCGCCCTCGCGCGCGCCCTGGCCGTCGAGCCACGGCTGATCCTGCTCGACGAGCCGCTGTCGGCGCTCGACGCGTCCCTGCGCGAGCGACTCGCCGGCGACCTGCGCGAGATCCTCCACGCCGCCGGCACCACGGCCCTGCTGGTCACGCACGACCACGAGGAGGCCTTCGCGCTCGCCGACCGGCTCGCGGTGATGCGGGCGGGCCACGTCGTGCAGCAGGGCGCGATCGATGAGGTGTGGCGCGAGCCGGTCGACGAGGAGACCGCCCTGTTCCTCGGCTACGCCCGCGTGCTGCGCGACCAGGCGGCGCGGCGGGTGCTGGACGCCGCCGGGCTGCCGTCGGCGTACGCCGTCGCGCTCCGCCGCTCGGCCCTCGTCGTCGACGACGACGGCCCTCTGCGCGCTGTCGTCGAGTCCGCCCGGGTGACGCCCGAGCTCGTGCGGCTCGTGGTCGGGGTCGAGGGCGTCGGCACCGTCGACGCCGTCGGACCGCTCGGTGGCCGGATCGCTCCCGGCGACGAGGTGTCGCTGCGCGTCGACGTGACCCGGCTCGCTGTGCCGCCGATCACGGCCCGGTCGTGACCCGTCCCTAGACTGACGTCCGTGTACAGACCGGCCTATGCCCTGCTCGTGGGAGTCGCCGCCACCATGGGTGCGCTGGCGGTCACGGCCGCGCTCGTGCTCGACCGGCGACTGGTGGACCCCGAGGGCTTCCTCGGCCCGGCCTGGCTGCGCCTGCCCCTGCTGATCCTGGGCGCCTTCCTGCTCGACCTGCTGCCGCGGGCGCTGTGGTACTCGCGGATGAAGCCGGCGCTCATGCCCGACATCGTGCGCGAGCGCATCCGCACCCACTGGGACCGCGAACGCATCACCCTCGTGGTGCTCGGGCTCGTGGCCTTCTACATCACCTACGTCTCCTACCGGAACCTCAAGTCGTTCCTCCCCTTCATCATGGGCGAGGACAAGTACGACCGCGAGCTGCACCTGGTCGACCGAGCCCTGATGTTCGGGCACGAGCCGGCGACGATCCTGCACACGATCTTCGGCGCCGGGTTCTCGGCCCACATCCTCTCCACGATCTACCTGTGGTTCCTGCCGCTCGTGCCGCTGGCACTCGCCGCCTGGCTGGTGTGGTCGCGCAACATCACCTTCGGCTACTGGTTCGCCACCTCGCAGTGCCTGGCCTGGTCGCTCGGCACCGCGTCCTACTTCGCGCTGCCGACCCTCGGCCCCGGCTTCCAGTACAGCTACCTCTACGCCGACCTCCCCGACACCGGGTCGAGCGCGTTGATGGAGTCGCTGTTCTACGGACGCAAGGGGGTCATCCGCGACGGCGCGGAGGGAGCCGTGCAGTCCGTGGCCGGCTTCGCCTCGCTCCACGTCGCGATCACCCTGCTCGTCGCGCTGATGGTGCAGTACACGCTGCGCAACCGGATCCTGCACATCGTGTTCTGGGCCAACTTCGCCATCACCGTCGTGGCGACCCTCTACTTCGGCTGGCACTACATCGCCGACGACCTCGCCGGCGTCGTCATCGCCCTCTTCGCCTTCTGGCTCGGCGGGTTGGCCAGCGGGCAGAAGTTCGACAGACGGGGGTTGTCGAGCCACCCCACCTCTACGACCAGCCAGGTCCCCGTCGACGCCGAGTGACCCGCCATCCGCGAACTACATCGATGTAGTTTGCAAGCCGACACGCCGGGCGTCGGTGAAAAAGTTGGGGAAAGTGTTCCCAGTGTGACGAAAGTTCACTAACGTGCCTCGAGTTGCCCGTGCGAAGGGGAAGTCGCGCGGGCCCGAGACCCTCTGGGAGCCCCCGTGCCCGTCGCACCGCCGCACGACCATGAGCCGCAGCGTCGTACGACGTCGCGCTGGGCCAGCGCGGTCGTCCTCGTCGCCGGCCTGGCCGTGGGCGGTGGGCACGCGGCGTACGCCGACGGCGACCCGGTCCCGAGCGAGGCGGACGTCGCTGCCGCCGAGGGCCGTGCCGAGGCGAAGGGGCGCGACGTCGCGGCCGTGCAGGCCGACCTGATCCGCGCGAACCTCTCCCTCGAGTCCGCCGGAGACCGCGCCGCGCAGGCCGCCGAGGCGTGGAACGGTGCGCGCTGGCGCGCCGAGCAGGCCCGCGCCGACGCGGTCGAGGCGGAGGAGGCTGCGGAGGCTGCCCGGCAGGACGTCGCGACGCAGCGCGAGCTCTACGCCGCCACGGTGGTGCAGTCCTTCGAGGACGGCAGCCAGCTGCAGGGGCTCGCGGCGGTCGTCGAGGCCGACGGCGTCGCGTCGCTGATCGACCGCACCGTGACCATGGGCAACACCTCGGACGCCCTGGACCACCAGTACGACGCGTTCCTCGCCTCGTCGGCCGTCGCCGACGTCACCGCGTCGACCGCCACCCAGGCCTCCGAGCGCGCAGCGACCGCCGAGGCCGAGGCGGAGGAGGCCCGCGACGCCGCGGCAGCCGCCGAGGCAGCCGCCGGCGCCGAGGCGCAGTCGGTGTCCGCCACCAAGTCCGACCTCCTCGCCGAGCTCGCCGAGCTCGAGGGGATCAGCGTGCGACTGGCCGAGAAGCGCCAGTCCGCGCTCGAACGGGCAGCCGCCGAGGCTGCCGCTGCCGCGGCGCAGGCGGAGGCGGAAGCCCAGGCCGAGGCTGAGGCGCAGGCCGCAGCGGTGGCTCAGGCCCAGGCTGAGGCGGACGCGCAGGCCCAGCAGGAGCAGCAGCCGACCCCGACGCCAACCCCCACGCCGTCCGCGACCCCTACCCCGAGCCCGACGCCCACTCCGACGCCGACCGAGGCCCCGACGCCCACCGAGGCTCCGACGCCGGCCGAGGCCCCCACCCCGACTGAGGCCCCCACGCCCACCGAGGCCCCGGCCCCGACCGAGGTGCCGACCCCGGCGCCCGCCCCGCCCCCGCCCGTACCTCCCGCGCCGCCGGCGTCGACGGGTGCCGCGGCCGCGATCGCGTTCGCCACGGCGCAGCTCGGCGACCCTTACAGGTGGGGCGCGTCCGGTCCGGACGCCTGGGACTGCTCGGGACTCACGTCGGGCGCCTGGGCCGCGGGCGGGAAGTCGCTGCCCCACTACTCGGTCGCGCAGTACACCCAGTCGACGAAGATCACGGCCGGCCAGCTCGCGCCGGGCGACCTCGTCTTCTGGGGCTCCTCGAGCAGCCCGACCTCGATCTACCACGTCGCCATCTACATCGGCGACGGCCAGGTCATCAACGCCCCCCGCACCGGACGCACGGTCAGCCAGGAGTCGATGTACGCGTGGCGGGCGCCGAACTTCTTCGCCCGTCCCTGACCGCTCAGCGCACCTTCCGCGCGAACCGGGCCGCGAGCTCGCCGGGGTCCAGCCGCCCGTCGAGGACGAGGCGGGTGGGCCAGGCCGAGGTGTCGATGCCGGAGAGCTCCTCGAAGAGCGCGAGGTCCTTGGCGTAGACCTCGGCGACGCGCGCGAGGTCGTCCGCGGTGGGCGCGGTGCCCGGCACCTGCTCGGCACCGGCGTGCCAGTTCTGCAGCGGCGGCACGTGCTCGAAGCGCGGCAGGTCGAGGAAGTCGGTCGTGCGGTCGACGGTCGCGGGGAAGTCCGCCAGCATCGTGCGCAGCTCGAGGAGGAGCCACTGACGCCGGTCGAACAGCTCGAAGCCGCGCTGCAGCTGCTCGCCGTAGAACCCGCGCGCCAGGCCCGTCATGTGCCGCCACCGCATCGTGCGTACGTCGTCGGGCACCTCGTCAGGCAGTGACGTGTGGGGCCACTCGGTCAGGAAGTCCGGCCAGTCGGGCCACGCGAGGTTGCGCGAGCGCAGCATCACCCAGTGGGAGAAGAGCCGCTCCAGCGGGTCGCGGAACACCGCGACGAGCGGCATGTCCGGCTTGTAGGCACGCATCCGCTCCAGGGCGTGCGGCCAGTAGAGGTACGTCGGTGACGCGTCGCCGAGCAGCCGGTGCACGCGGGCACGGCGCGGCGCGGAGTAGTCGCGGTCGTAGTCGGGTGCCGACCAGTCGACGTCCTCGTCGTCGAAGTAGTGGCGCTCCTTGTCGGGCGCCTGGCACACGAGGCGGTGCTGGTTGAGCGTCACCGCGAGCGTCGACGTACCGCCCTTCTGCACGCCCACGACGGCGAAGTTGTAGGCCATCGTCCCCAGCGGCTCGCCCTGGTCGCCCGACGGGGTGGCTTCCGACACGTTCATCGCGGTGAACCTACAGGGATGGCTACCTTTGGCGACATGGCCACCGACCAGGTTCCGCCCATCGCCGACGAGCTGCCGACGCCTCTGCCGGAGACCGCACCGGCGCGCGTCGAGGACGACGCGGTCCACGCCGACGACTCGGGCTACCGGCAGCCCGAGGTCGACGTCGACGCGTTGCGCACCCTGCTCGACGGCCGCTACCGCGAGGTCCGCGACCTCGTCCGCGACAACCTCGCCGAGCACGCGCAGATCCTGCTCGACGAGGAGCAGATGAGCACCGCCGACTTCCGCGAGCGCGTCCGCGACGTCGTGGTGATGATGGCGGAGACCGGCCAGACCGGCATGGGCTTCCCGGAGGAGTACGGCGGTGACGGCGACATCGGCGCCTCGGTCGCGGCCTTCGAGACGCTGGCCTACGGCGATCTGTCGGTGCTGGTGAAGGTGGGCGTGCAGTTCGGGCTCTTCGGCGGCGCGATCCTGCAGCTCGGCACGAAGCACCACCACGACGCCCACCTCGCCGACCTCGTGAGCGGCCGCACGATGGGGTGCTTCGCGATGACCGAGAGCGGGCACGGCTCCAACGTGCAGGCGCTCGGGACCGTGGCGACGTACGACCCCGCGGCGCAGGAGTTCGTGATCACCACGCCCGACGACACGAGCCGCAAGGACTACATCGGCAACGCCGCGGCCCATGCGGAGCTCGCCGTGGTGTTCGCCCAGCTCGAGGTCGACGGGGAGCGGCACGGCGTGCACGCCTTCGTCGTCCCGGTCCGCGAGGGCGGCCGGGTCCTCGACGGCGTCCGCATCGAGGACTGCGGCCCCAAGATGGGCCTCAACGGAGTGGACAACGGTCGCCTCTGGTTCGACGGGGTCCGGGTGCCGCGCACCGCGCTGCTCAACCAGTTCGCCGAGGTGACGCCCGAGGGGCGCTACCTCTCGCCCATCGACAACCCCAACAAGCGGTTCTTCACGATGCTCGGCACCCTCGTCCAGGGTCGCGTCTGCGTCGGTGGCGCCGGCATCAACGCCTCGAAGGTCGCGCTCACCATCGCCACCCGCTACGCCGTGCGCCGCCGCCAGTTCGAGGCGACGTCGCCCGACGAGGAGCAGGTGCTCCTCGACTACGGCATGCACCAGCGCCGCCTGCTGCCGCTGATCGCGCGGACGTACGCCCTCCACTTCGCGCAGGAGGTCGTCGCCGGGCAGCTGCACGACGTCTTCTCCGGCCCCGGGCCGATCGAGGAGGGCAGCGACGAGCACGCCCGGCGGATGCTGGAGTCGCGTGCCGCGGGCACGAAGGCCCTCGGCACCTGGCACGCCACCCGCACCATCCAGGAGTGCCGCGAGGCGTGCGGCGGTGCGGGCTACCTCAGCGAGAACCGGTTCGCCGCGCTCAAGGCCGACACCGACGTCTTCACCACCTTCGAGGGCGACAACCACGTCCTCCTCCAGCTGGTGGCCAAGGGCCTGCTCACCGACTACGCCGGCGAGTTCGAGGACATGGACCAGCTCGGCATGGCCCGCTTCGTCGCCGGCCTCGCGGTCGAGACCGTCGTCGAGCGCACGGCGGTGCACAAGCTCGTGCAGTCGGTGCGCGACCTGCTGCCCGGCGGCGACACCTGGGACCAGGAGGCCGGGCTGCTCGACCCCAACTACCAGCTCGCCATGCTGCGCTTCCGCGAGGAGCACATGATCGGCGGCGTCGCGCGCCGCCTCAAACGCGGCATCGACCAGGGGATGGACCCCGGCGCCGTCTTCTCCCGGGTGCAGGACCACGTCATCGCGGCCGCCCGCGCGCACACCGAGCGGCTCGTGCTGGAGGCGTTCGTGCAGAAGACGGCCGGCCTCCCCGACGGCGACCTCAAGGTCGCGCTCAACCTGCTGTGCGACCTCCACGCCCTGACCACGATCGAGGCCGACCGGGCGTGGTTCATGGAGCACGGGCGCCTCTCCAGTGCCCGGTCCAAGGCCATCAGCCGCGAGATCAACGCGCTGTGCCGCAAGGTCCGACCGATCGCGGTCGACCTCGTCGACGCCTTCGGGGTGCCGGAGGAGATGCTGCGCAGCCCCGAGCTGCTCGGCTGGCCCATCGGCTCGGACGCCTGACGTGCGGCTCCCCGGGCTGGGCGGCTGGCACGAGGACCCGGTGTGGTCCTACGTCTACCCCTGGCTCGTGGAGCACGAACGGATCGGCGGGCCGGCCTGGCGCGCCGGCACCGGCAGCGACCTGGCGCTGATGCGGGAGACGGCCGCCGAGATCGGGACGCTGCCCCGCGGTGCGCGGGTGCTGGACGTGCCGGCCGGGTCGGGGGTCGCCCTGCGCGGCCTGCGGCCGGGGCAGGGGATCGACTACGTCGCCGCCGACATCTCGGCGACGATGCTCGCCCGGACCCGCGCCGCCGCGACCCGGCTCGGGGTCACCGACCAGGTCACCACCGCGCTCGCCGACGTCGGCGCGCTGCCGTTCGCCGACGCGTCGTTCGACCTCGTCGTCTCGCTGACCGGCCTGCACTGCTTTCCCGACCCGCGCCGGGCGATCGGCGAGATGGTGCGGGTGCTCGCCCCCGGCGCCGCGCTCACCGGGAGCTCCCTGTTCACCGACACCGGTCCGCGCTACGAGCCGCTGCGGTGGGTCGGCACCCGGGCCGGGATCCTCGGCCCGATGTGCAGCACGGCCGAGGCGGTCACCTGGCTGCGGGAGTCCGGCTGTCGCGACGTCGACCTCACGCTGCACGGCGGGGTCGGCTACTTCCACGCCACCAAGGCCGCCACCCAGGATGAGTCATGACCTTCGGAGGACTGCCCACCCGCTTCGAGCCGACCGGCACGAGCCGCGGCCTCGCCATCGTCGCCCCCGGCCGCGCCTACTCGCCGGCCGCGCCCCTGCTCGAGCTCGCGAGGCTGGCCCTGCTCCAGCACGACCTCACCGTCCAGCAGCTCTGGTGGGACTCGACCACCCGCGGCGACGAGGACGCGGAGGCATGGGTACGCCGCCACGTGGCCGCGGCGCACGCCCGGGAGGACGCTGACCACGTGCTGGTGGTCGGCAAGTCGCTCGGCACCCGCGCAGCGTCGTACGCCGCCGAGCGCGGGCTCGACGCGATCTGGTTCACCCCGCTCCTCGTCGACCCGGTCGTCGCCGAGGGGATCGCCGCCAACCCCGGCCGGCAGCTCCTCGTCGGCGGCCTCGCCGACGAGCTGTGGGACCCGGCCGTGGCGCGTGAGCTCGCCGACGCCGGCTGCGACGTCCTCGAGGTGCCCGACGCCGACCACTCCATGGGCACCCCCGACGCGGTCCGCACCGCCGAGATCCACCTCGAGGTCGCACGAGCCCTCGAGGAGTGGGTGTCACAGATCTGAGGGGGCCGGTGTCTCCATGTCATCCACCCCGAACGAGGAGATGACATGCCCAGCCAGTTCCCGCCCCAGAAGATGAGACTGCCGAAGGCTCGCATCGATGGTGCCTACGGCGCCGTCATGACCCGCGTCGCGAAGCGCATGTGGGGCCAGGTCCCCGACAACGCCTACGTGCTCTGGCACAACAAGCCGGTCCTCAAGGCGGTCTTCGGCTTCGAGCAGAAGGTCGGCAGGTGGTCCGCGCTCGACCCGCACCTCAAGACGTACGCCGAGATGGCTAGCGCCGGCGTCATCGGTTGCTCGTGGTGCCTGGACTTCGGCTACTTCCTCGCCCACACCAAGGGCCTCGACGAGGCCAAGGTGCGCGAGGTGCCGCGGTGGCGCGAGTCCGACGTCTTCACCGACCTCGAGCGTGACGTGATGGCGTACGCCGAGGCGATGACCGTCACGCCGCCGCAGGTCACCGACGAGATGGTGGCCGACCTGGACCGCCGGCTCGGCCACGCCGCCCTCGTCGAGCTGACCATGATGGTCGCCGTCGAGAACGAGCGCTCGCGCTTCAACTCCGCGATGGGCCTGGCCTCCCAGGGCTTCAGCGACGTCTGCGAGCTGCCGCTGGCGGAGGCTGGGACGATCAGCAGGTGAGCACGACCGATCACTTCACTGCCCACCGCAACCTGCTCTTCACCGTCGCCTACGAGATGCTCGGCTCGGCCGCCGACGCCGAGGACGTGCTGCAGGAGGTCTGGCTGCGGTGGGTCGAGGTCCCGGTCGACGACGTGCGCGACCCGCGGGCCTACCTGGTGCGGATGACCACCCGACTCTCCCTCAACCGGCTGCGCACCCTCGCCCGGCGCCGCGAGGACTACGTCGGCACCTGGCTGCCCGAGCCGCTGCTGACCGCGCCCGACGTCGCGCAGGACGTGGAGCTCGCCGACAGCGTCTCCACCGCGATGCTGCTCGTGCTGGAGACGCTGCCGCCCACCGAGCGGGCGGTCTTCGTGCTGCGCGAGGTCTTCGACGTGCCGTACGCCGAGATCGCCGAGGCGGTCGAGAAGTCCGAGTCGGCGGTGCGGCAGATCGCCAGCCGCGCGCGTGCGCACGTGGCCGAGCGCCGTCCGCGCGCGTCGGTCAGCGCGGCCGAGCGCGACGCGGTGATCGAGCGGTTCCGCGCGGCGACCGAGACGGGTGACCTGCAGTCGTTGATGGACGTGCTGGCCCCCGACGTGGTGCTGATGACCGACGGGGGCGGGAAGGTGCAGGCCGCACTCAACCCGATCTACGGCCGCGACAAGGTCCTCCGCTTCCTCACCGCGGTCACCCCGGAGGCGCTGGAGCTGGAGCCGGTCTGGCTCAACGGGTCACCGGCGATCCAGTTCGTCGTCGCCGGTCACCGCGACGGCGTCGGGACGATGCTCGTCGAGGACGGCGTCGTGACGCGGCTGTTCCTGGTGCGCAACCCGGACAAGCTCGACCGCGTCGTCGCCCCGATCGGCCTGGCCCGCCTGTAACGCCGGGTTAGCGGATGTACCCACCCTGATGCATCTGGGTGGGTACCTGCAGTAACCCGGCGTTGCAGGGCCCGCAGGCGGCGTTCGCGGTGGGCGAAACCCGATCCGGTATGACCACCGCGGTGCCGAAGGTTGGGCCAGTCATGACCCAGAACCAGTTCCTCCCCACCGCGTTGCCGGTGGTGTTCCTCCACGACGTCGTCGTGCTGCCGGGCATGGTCGTCCCGATCGAGCTCGACGACTCCTCGCGTGCGGCCATCGACGCCGCGCGGCTGGCCACAGACTCCAAGCCTGACGCCAGCTCCGACGACCAGCCCGCGCGCGTGCTGGTCGCGCCCCGCCTCGAGGACCGGTACGCCACCCACGGCGTCGTCGCGGTCGTCGACAAGGTCGGCCGGTTCGCCGGCGGCCGGCCCGCCGCGGTCCTGCGCGCCGAGCGCCGCGCTGCCATCGGTGCCGGGGTCACCGGTCCCGGTGCCGCCCTCTGGGTGGAGGCCGAGGACGTCCCCGACGTCGCGCCGACCGAGACCACCCGCGAGCTCGCCGAGGAGTACCGCGCCCTCGTCGTCTCGGTCCTGGAGCGCCGCGAGGCGTGGCAGGTCATCGAGACCGTCCGCACGATCACCGACCCCGGCACCCTCGCCGACATGTCCGGCTACGCGCCCTACCTCGACAACGGGCAGAAGCGCCAGGTGCTCGAGACCGCCGACGTCGACGACCGGCTCCGGCTGCTCGTGGAGTGGACCCGCGCCTACGACGCCGAGGACGAGGTCAACGACAAGATCAGCACCGACGTCCGCGAGAGCCTGGAGAAGAACCAGCGCGAGTTCCTCCTGCGCCAGCAGCTCGCCGCCATCCGCAAGGAGCTCGGCGAGGGCGAGCCCGACGGCTCAGACGACTACCGCGCGCGCGTCGAAGCGGCCGACCTGCCCGACGCTGTCGGCGAGGCAGCGCTGCGCGAGGTCGACAAGCTCGAGCGCTCCAGCGAGCAGGCCCCCGACGCCGGGTACATCCGTACGTGGCTCGACACCGTCCTCGAGCTGCCCTGGAACCACCGCACCGAGGACTCCCACGACGTCGCCGCCGCCCGCGCGGTCCTCGACGCCGACCACCACGGCCTCGACGAGGTCAAGGACCGCATCACCGAGCACCTCGCCGTCCGCGCCCGCCGGGCCGAGCGCGGCCTGGAGGTCATCGGCGGTCGCGGCTCGGGCGCGGTCGTCCTGCTCGCCGGTCCTCCCGGGGTCGGCAAGACGTCGCTCGGCGAGTCCGTCGCCCGGTCCCTGGGCCGCAGCTTCGTGCGCGTCGCCCTCGGCGGCGTGCGCGACGAGGCCGAGATCCGCGGCCACCGGCGGACGTACGTCGGTGCGCTCCCCGGTCGCATCGTGCGGGCGATCAAGGAGGCCGGCTCGATGAACCCGGTCGTCCTGCTCGACGAGGTCGACAAGGTGGGGGCCGACTACCGAGGCGACCCGGCCGCGGCCCTGCTCGAGGTGCTCGACCCGGCGCAGAACCACACGTTCCGCGACCACTACCTCGAGCTCGACCTCGACCTGTCCGACGTCCTCTTCATCGCCACCGCCAACGTGGTCGAGCAGATCCCGTCGGCCCTGCTGGACCGCATGGAGCTGGTCACCATCGACGGCTACACCGAGGACGACAAGGTCGCCATCGCGCGCGACTTCCTCGTCCCCCGCCAGCTGGAGCGGGCCGCGCTGACCCCTGACGAGGTCACCGTCTCCGATGACGCGCTCGGCGAGCTCGCGGCCAACCACACCCGCGAGGCCGGCGTACGCCAGCTCGAGCGGCTGCTGGCCAAGGCGTTCCGCAAGGCGGCCACCCGGCTCGCGACCGGCGAGGTCGACCGCCTCGACATCGACACCGACGTCCTGACCGACCTCGTCGGCCGGCCGCGCTTCACGCCCGACAGCCACGAGCGGACCGACGTACCGGGCGTCGCCACGGGTCTGGCCGTCACGGGGCTCGGCGGGGACGTGCTCTACGTCGAGACGTCCGTGGCCGAGGGCGAGCCCGGCCTCACCGTCACCGGCCAGCTCGGCGACGTCATGAAGGAGTCGGCGTCGATCGCGCTGTCGTGGGTGCGGGCGCACGCCGACGAGCTCGGCATCGACCGGGCCGTGCTCGATCGGTCCATCCACGTGCACTTCCCGGCGGGCGCGATCCCGAAGGACGGCCCGTCGGCAGGCGTGACGATGGTGACCGCGCTGGTCTCGCTGCTCACCGGCCGGCCGGTGCGCTCCGACGTGGGCATGACCGGGGAGGTCACGCTGTCGGGACGCGTCCTGCCGATCGGTGGGGTGAAGCAGAAGCTGCTCGCGGCCCAGCGCGCCGGGTTGGCGACGGTCTACGTCCCGGAGCGCAACCGCGCCGACCTCGACGACGTACCGGCCGAGCTGCTCGCTGAGCTCGACGTGCGGCCGGTCGGGCGGGTGACCGAGATCCTGGCCGAGGCCCTCGAGCCCGCCGGAGCGGTCACCGGGGCGGCCGCTGCCTGACCCCAGCCGTGGCTGGCGGCAGCCTCAGGCGTCCTCGCCGAGGCTGTCGTCGGCGATGTTGTCGAGGTCGTTGCCGTGGCCCTCGGTCTTGAAGCGCTCGAACGACGCCCGGACCTCGGCCTCGGCCTCGGTGCGGCCGACCCAGTCGGCCCCCTCGACGGACTTGCCGGGCTCGAGGTCCTTGTAGACCTCGAAGAAGTGCTGGATCTCGAGGCGGTCGTACTTCGAGACGTGGTTGATGTCGCGCAGGTGCTCCAGGCGCGGGTCGTGCGCAGGGACGCAGAGGACCTTGTCGTCGCCGCCGGCCTCGTCGGTCATCCGGAACATCCCGATGGCGCGGCACTCGATGAGGCAGCCGGGGAAGGTCGGCGACTGCAGGATCACGAGCGCGTCCAGCGGGTCGCCGTCCTGGCCGAGGGTGTCCTCGATGAAGCCGTAGTCGGCCGGGTAGGCCGTCGAGGTGAAGAGCATGCGGTCCAGGCGGATGCGCCCGGTCTCGTGGTCGACCTCGTACTTGTTGCGCTCACCCTTGGGGATCTCCACCAGCACGTCGAACGTCAGCACGTCTTCCTCCACATCTCCGGCACGCCTTCGGGCCGCTCAGCTGCGTCCGGCCGCGAGCCCGACGCGTTGGTCTGGGGGCAGTGTCGCGCACAATGGCCCCGATGCGCGAAGCGAGAGGGTCGAAAAGGGTGGGACGTGACCTACGCCACTCCGCCGGTCACGCCGAGCGGTCGTCACGCCGGTGGGCGGCCCGTCACTGGCTGCCGACGGTCCTGGTCCTCGCGCTCCTCGCGGCAGGCCTGGGTGCCTACCGCTTCGAGTGGGGCCAGCGCTACCTGCCCGGGCTGGCCGCCGACCCGGTGACCGAGCCCGAGCAGGTGCTCGCGCCCGCCGGGCTCGACCTGCCCGACTGGACGCCGCCGGGCGACGACGCCGTCGCCCTCGACGCCGCGTCCGGGCTGGCGACGGAGCGGGTCGCCGCGGCCGTCACCGCCGACCTCGCCGACCCCGACCTCGGCCGCCACGTCGTCGGGGCGGTCGCCGCCCTGGCGCCGGGCTCGCCCGAGTGGACGACGGGGGGCGGGCGCTACCTCCCGGCCTCGACGACCAAGCTGCTCACCCTCGGTGCCGCCCTCGAGGCGCTCGGGCCCGACCACACCTTCACCACGCGGGTGGTGCGCGGCTCTGGCCCGCGCGACGTCGTCCTGGTCGGCGGGGGAGATCCGCTGCTGGCCAGCAGGTCCCTCACGCTCGCCGAGGCCGAGTCGACGTACCCCGCCCGCGCCGACGTGACCACGCTCGCCCTGGAGGTCGCCGAGGCGCTGGGCGGTCAGGGGCGCGTCCGGGTCCGCTTCGACGACAGCCTCTTCACCGGTCCGACCGACAACCCGGCCTGGCGTCGTGACTACGTCCCCGACGACATCGTCAGCCCGATCACCGCGCTGATGGTCGACGGGGGCGACGAGCCGGACAGCGACCTCAAGTCCGACGAGCCGTCGCTGGCGGCCGCCCGGGTCTTCGCCGACGGCCTCCGGGCCGCGGGGCTGCGGGTGACCGGCCAGCCGAAGCGGGTCGTCGTACCCGCCGGCGCCGAGGAGCTCGCCGCCGTCGAGAGCGCACCGCTGTCGCAGGTCGCCGAGCGGATCCTCGACGTCAGCGACAACGAGGGCTCGGAGGTGGTCGCCCACCACGTCGGGCTCGCCACCTCCGGCACCGGGTCGTTCGAGGCGGGTGCGGCCGGGGTGCTCGCCACCCTCGGGGGGCTCGGGATCGACGTCACCGGCGCCGAGGTGTACGACGGCTCCGGGCTGTCGCGCCGCAACCGGGTCTCGACCGCCACGCTCATCGACCTGATCCAGCACGCGGCCGGCCCGGACGGCGAGGCGATGCGCAGCCTGGTCACCGGGATGCCGGTCGCCGGGTTCACCGGGTCGCTCACCTACCGCTTCGCCGAGGGCCCGGCCGTCGCGCGGGGGCTGGTCCGCGCGAAGACCGGCACGCTCACCGGGGTCCACGCCCTCGCCGGCATCGCCGTCGACCGCGACGGACAGCCGCTCGCCTTCGTCTTCGGGGCGGACCGGTCGCCGCCGGAGGAGCGTTACGACGCGCAGGAGGCCCTCGACCGCGCCGCCGCCTCGCTCGCGGCCTGCCGCTGCACCACCCCCGGCTAGGGTCGAGTCATGAATCTCGTCGACTGGGACTTCGCCGTCACCGTGGGATCCCGGATCGCCGGGCCGGGGCCGGACGTGTCGCCCGAGGAGGCCACGGCCGCCGTCGTCGAGCTCCGCGAGGGAGCGGACCGCTCGACCCCGCTGGTCCGCGAGTTCACCGGCCTGCACGCCGCGGACGGCACCGCGCCCGTGCTGGTGGTGGACCGCACGGGGTGGCTGCGCGCCAACGCCGACAGCTTCTCCAAGCTGCTCAGCCCCGTCGTGGACAAGCTCATCGAGAAGAAGGGCCCGCCGTCGGCGTTCGCCGAGGCCGTCGGCACCCGGGTCACCGGCGCCGAGGTCGGGCTGATGCTCGGCTTCCTCAGCAGCAAGGTGCTGGGGCAGTTCGACCCGTTCCACGACCCGCACGGCCGGCTGCTCCTGGTCGCGCCCAACATCGTGCACGTCGAGCGCGAGATCGGCGCCGACCCCACCGACTTCCGGCTGTGGGTGTGTCTGCACGAGGAGACCCACCGGGTGCAGTTCACCGCCAACCCGTGGCTCGGCCAGCACTTGATGACCGAGATGCACGCCGTCGCCGACACCCTCGAGCCGAGCGCGCTGCTCGACGGGCTGCGTCGCGGCGCCGACGCACTCCGCGGCGGCGACGGCAGCATCATCGACCTCGTCTCCTCGCCCGAGCAGAAGGAGATCCTCGACCGTGTCACGGGCGTGATGTCGCTGCTCGAGGGTCACGCCGACGTGGTCATGGACGGCGTCGGCCCCACCGTCATCCCGTCGGTGGCCGAGATCCGCCGCAAGTTCAACCAGCGCCGCAAGGGCTCGGGCTCCCTCGACAAGCTGCTGCGCCGCCTGCTCGGCCTCGACGCCAAGATGGCGCAGTACCGCGACGGGGCGGTGTTCGTGCGCCACGTCGTCGACAAGGTCGGCATGGAGGAGTTCAACACCGTGTGGACCGGCCCCGAGACGCTGCCGTCGAAGGCCGAGATCGCCGACCCCGACGCCTGGGTCGCCCGGGTGCTGTGACGCTCCACCCGTCGGTTGCGGCGGTCCGGTTGCCCGTCCGCAGGACGCTGGTCCGGCCCGAGGCGAGCGGCGGTGACCGGGAGACCGTCGCGGTGGCGTGCAGCGGGGGCGCCGACTCCCTGGCGCTCGCGTCGGCGACCGTGTTCGAGGGGCACAAGCTCGGCCTGCGCGTCGTCGGGGTGACCGTCGACCACGGCCTGCAGCCCGGCTCGGCGGACCAGGCCGACCGCGTCGTCGCGCAGCTCGCGGCGATGGGCGTCGACGAGACGCTCACGGCCCGCGTCGAGGTCGACGCCGCGTCGGGGCTCGGGCCCGAGGCCGCCGCCCGGGAGGCGCGGTACGCCGTCCTCGAGCAGGTCG
Source organism: uncultured Nocardioides sp. (assembly GCF_947488025.1). GTDB lineage: Bacteria > Actinomycetota > Actinomycetes > Propionibacteriales > Nocardioidaceae > Nocardioides. Next base: position 171,342 of record NZ_CANKYS010000007.1, read on the forward strand.
CCGAGCACCTCGGGGCGCGCCACGTGCTGCTCGGCCACACCCTCGACGACCAGGCCGAGACCGTGCTGCTCGGCCTCACCCGCGGCTCGGGCGGCCGGTCGCTGCAGGGGATGCGCCCGGCCTTCGGGGTGTTCGCGCGCCCGCTGCTCGGCGTACGTCGTGCCGACACCGTCACCGCCTGCCTGGTCGAGGGCCTCGAGGCGTGGGACGACCCGCACAACTCCGACCCGGGCTACACCCGGGTCCGCGTGCGCGAGCGGGTGCTGCCGGTGCTCGAGGACGAGCTCGGTCCCGGCATCGCCGAGGCGCTCGCCCGCACGGCGGACCAGCTGCGCGACGACACGGCCCTGCTCGACGTGCTGACCGACCGGGCGCTCGCCCACGTACGGCGCGACGGTGGCCTCCACCTCGAGACGCTGCGGGACGAGCCGCCGTCGATCCGCCACCGCGTCCTGCGGCGCGCCGCGCTCGACGCCGGGGCGCCGCCGTCGGAGCTGACCCGCGAGCACGTCCTCGCCGTCGACGAGCTGATCGTGGGCTGGCGTGGCCAGAAGTGGATCGACCTGCCCGGGCCGCTCCGCGCCCTCCGGCGCGACGGGGTGCTGGAGATCGTCTGCGTGCCCCTAGGCTGACGCCCATGGACTCGTCCCACGTGGAGCACGACCTGGTCAACATCCTCTTCACCGAGGAGCAGATCCAGCAGCGGCTGGCCGAGATGGCCCTCCAGATCACCGAGGACTACGAGGGACGGGACCTGCTCGTGGTCGGCGTCCTGCGCGGCGCGGTGATGGTGATGGCCGACCTCGCCCGGTCGATGCCGCGACACCTCGAGATGGACTGGATGGCGGTCAGCTCCTACGGGTCGGGCACCAAGTCCAGCGGCGTCGTCCGCATCCTCAAGGACCTCGACACCGACATCAGCGGTCGTGACGTGCTCATCGTCGACGAGATCATCGACACCGGGCTCACCCTCAGCTGGCTGGTCAACAACCTCTCCAGCCGCAGCCCCGCCAGCGTCGAGATCGCCACGCTGCTGCGCAAGCCCGAGGCCCTCTCGATGCCCGTGGAGCCGAAGTACGTCGGCTGGGACATCCCCAACGAGTTCGTCGTCGGCTACGGCCTCGACTACCGCGAGCGCTACCGCAACCTGCGCGACATCGGCACCCTCGCACCACACGTCTACTCCTGATCGAGGTCGCCCCGCTTCACCCCGCCTGAAACAATGTGGGCCCGGGCGGCGTGTAGCGTCGCCTCCTCACCTCCGAACCGCTGAAAGTTGCCTGTGAAGCGCATATTCAAGGGTCCCTGGCTGTGGATCGTCCTGTCCGCCTTCGCGGTGCTGCTGGCGATCCAGTTCCTCGCGCCCAGCGACGGCTACGACGAGGTCAACACCTCGACCCTCGCCTCCTACATCGACGACGGCAAGGTCAAGGAGATCGAGTTCAACGGAGCCGACTTCGAGATCCAGGCGACACTCGACGAGGGCACCCGCGACGACGGTGACAAGGTCGTCGCCCAGTACATCGACGGCCAGCAGGAGGCGCTCCTCGCGGCGGTCCAGGAGCAGCGGGCCGAGGGCACCATCGAGTCCTACAACTCGACGGTCCCGCAGCCCAGCTTCCTCGGCTCGCTGCTGGCGACCCTGCTGCCCTTCGCGCTGATCATCCTGCTGTTCATCTTCCTGATGAACCAGGCCCAGGGCGGTGGCGGCCGCGGCGTCATGCAGTTCGCCAAGTCCAAGGCCAAGCTGATCACCAAGGACATGCCGAAGACGACGTTCAGCGACGTCGCCGGCTGCGAGGAGGCGATCGAGGAGCTCGGCGAGATCAAGGAGTTCCTCACCGACCCGGCCAAGTTCCAGGCGGTCGGCGCCAAGATCCCCAAGGGCGTCCTGCTCTACGGCCCGCCCGGCACCGGCAAGACCCTGCTCGCGCGCGCCGTCGCCGGCGAGGCGGGCACCCCCTTCTACTCCATCTCCGGCTCGGACTTCGTCGAGATGTTCGTCGGTGTCGGCGCCTCGCGTGTGCGTGACCTGTTCGAGCAGGCCAAGGAGAACGCCCCCGCCATCGTCTTCATCGACGAGATCGACGCCGTCGGCCGCCACCGTGGCGCCGGCATGGGCGGTGGCCACGACGAGCGCGAGCAGACGCTCAACCAGCTGCTCGTCGAGATGGACGGCTTCGACGTGCGCGGCGGGGTCATCCTCATCGCAGCCACCAACCGTCCCGACGTGCTCGACCCGGCGCTGCTGCGCCCGGGACGCTTCGACCGCCAGATCCAGGTCGACGCCCCGGACCTCAACGGCCGCCACCAGATCCTCAAGGTCCACTCGCGCGGCAAGCCGATCGCGCAGGACATCGACCTGCTGAGCATCGCCCGCCGCACCCCCGGCTTCACCGGTGCCGACCTGGCCAACGTGCTCAACGAGGCCGCGCTGCTCACCGCGCGCAGCAACGCCAAGCTGATCACCGACGCCTCCCTCGACGAGGCGATCGACCGCGTCATCGCCGGTCCGCAGCGTCGTACGCGCCTGATGAGCGAGCGCGAGAAGCTCATCACCGCCTACCACGAGGGCGGCCACGCCCTGGTCGCAGCGGCCCTGCCCGGCACCGACCCCGTGCACAAGGTGACGATCCTGCCGCGCGGTCGCGCGCTGGGCTACACGATGGTGCTGCCCGACCGCGACAAGTACTCCCAGACGCGCAGCGAGATGCTCGACAACCTCGCCTACATGCTCGGCGGCATGGCCGCCGAGGCGCTGATCTTCCACGACGTGACCTCGGGTGCCGGCAACGACATCGAGAAGGCCACCGGGCTGGCCCGCGCGATGGTGACCCAGTACGGCATGACCGAGCGCCTCGGTGCGGTCAAGCTCGGCGACAGCAACTCCGAGCCGTTCCTGGGCCGCGACATGGGCCACACCCGGAACTACTCCGAGGAGACGGCCGCGGCGGTCGACGAGGAGATCAAGGCGCTGCTCGGCCAGGCGCACCAGGAGGCCTTCGAGATCCTCGAGACCAACCGTGACGTCCTCGACGCGCTCGTGCTGGCGCTCCTCGACAAGGAGACGCTCGACAAGGCGGAGATCGCGTCGATCTTCGAGGCGCTCAGGATGAATCCCGCTCGGCCGGCCTGGACCGGGTCGCCAATGCGGGTGCCGTCGACGATCCCGCCGGTCGACATCCCGCAGGAGATCCGCGACCGGGCGCACGCCAACGGGACCACGCAGGAGCCGGAGGCCGGCGGCGCCATCCTGACGCCGCCCGGTGCCGGCGGCGACGTGCACGGCGGCCCGGACGTCCACCCGGACACCCCGACCCCGCCCCACCCGGACGCGCCGTGACCGACCCCTTCACCGTGCCGCAGGTCGCGCCGGAGGACGTTCCCGCCTTCGACCACGTCCGGGCCGAGGCGGCCGTGCGCGAGCTGCTGTACGCGATCGGGGAGGACCCCGATCGGGAGGGGCTGCTCGAGACACCGGCGCGGGTCGCCCGGGCCTACGCCGAGCTCACCCACGGCCTGCGGCAGAGCGCCGACGACGTCCTCACCACGACCTTCGACCTCGGCCACGAGGAGATGGTGCTGGTGCGTGACATCGAGCTGTGGTCGATGTGCGAGCACCACCTCGTGCCCTTCACCGGCGTGGCGCACGTCGGCTACATCCCGGCCGAGACCGGCAAGATCACCGGCCTCTCCAAGCTCGCCCGCCTCGTCGACGTCTACGCCAAGCGCCCGCAGGTGCAGGAGCGGCTGACCACGCAGGTGGCCGACTCGCTCATGGAGATCCTCGAGGCTCGGGGCGTCATCGTGGTGATCGAGGCCGAGCACCTCTGCATGACGATGCGCGGGGTCAAGAAGGCCGGCGCCCGCACGATCACCTCGGCGGTGCGCGGCGCCTTCCTCACCCACCAGGCCACCCGCGCCGAGGCGATGGCGCTGATCCACTCAGGCACCAGGTGAGCGAGGGCGTGCCCTCCGTCGCCCGGAAAACCCGGGTGATGGGGATCGTCAACGTCACCCCCGACTCCTTCTCCGACGGCGGCCGCTGGGACACCACCGAGGCCGCGGTCGCCCACGGCCGCGAGCTGCTGGCGCAGGGCGCCGACGTGCTCGACATCGGCGGCGAGTCGACGCGGCCGGGAGCCACCCGTCCGGTGGTCGCCGAGGAGCTCGACCGCGTCGTCCCGGTGATCCGCGAGCTCTCCGCGGGCGGGGCCGTGGTGTCGGTCGACACGATGCGCGCCGAGGTCGCCGCGGCAGCCCTCGCGGCGGGGGCGCAGATCGTCAACGACGTCTCGGGTGGCCTCGCCGACCCACAGATCCTCGACGTCGTCGCCGACAGCGACGCGTCCTACGTCGCCATGCACTGGCGCGCCCACGCCGACCGGATGCGCGACTTCACCGACTACTCGCCCGACGGTGTCGTGGCGTCCGTACGCCGCGAGCTGGGCGAGCGGCTCGACGCCGTCCTCGCCGCCGGCGTCCCGCGCGAGCGGGTGGTCCTCGACCCCGGGCTGGGCTTCGCCAAGCAGCCGCGCCACAACTGGGAGCTGCTGACCGCGATCGACGTCCTGCGCGAGCTGGGCTGCCCGCTGCTCGTCGGCGCCAGCCGCAAGTCGTTCCTCGGCTCGCTGCTGGCCGTCGACGGCGCGCCTCGGCCGGTGGACGAGCGCGAGCACGCCCACGTCGCCCTGGTCACGCTGCTGGCCGTCCGCGGGGTCGACCACCTGCGCGTGCACGACGTACGAGCCACCCGCGACGCGCTCGCGGTGGTGGCGGCCATGCAGCACCCGAGCGCAGGAGACCCCGCATGACCGACGAGCTGGCCGTGACGGGCATCGAGTGCTTCGCCCACCACGGCGTCTTCGACTTCGAGCGGCGCGAGGGGCAGGTCTTCGTCGTCGACCTCGTGCTCGGCATCGACACCCGCCCCGCGGCCGCCTCGGACGACCTGACGGACACCGTGAACTACGGCAGTCTGGTGGCGGACGTGAAGGCTGCCGTCGAGCGCGACACCGTCGACCTGATAGAAACCGTCGCTCAACGCATCACGGACGTGTGCCTGTTGGACACTCGTGTTGAATGGGCGCGAGTCACGCTCCACAAACCTGATGCACCCATCGACGCGACGTACTCGGACGTCGCGCTGACGATCACCAGAACGCGAGGCAACGCTCATGACTGAGACCCCCAACCCCCACATCGTGGACGCCGACTCCCTCACCGGCGAGATGCACCCGATCCGTCGGGTGGTGGTCGGCCTGGGCTCCAACCTCGGCGAGCGCCTGGCGTCGCTGCAGGGCGCCGTCAACGCCCTCGCGGACACCCCCGACTTCTTCGTCACCGGTGTCTCGCCCGTCTACGAGACCGAGCCGGTGGACGCGCCCGAGGGCTCGCGCCCCTACCTCAACGCCGTCCTGCTCGCCGACACCACGCTCCCGGCCCACCGGCTGATGGAGCGCGCGCTGGCGATCGAGGACGCCTTCGACCGCGAGCGCAGCGACGTCCGCAACGCGCCGCGCACCCTCGACGTCGACCTCATCGTCGTCGGCGACCGCCGCGCCAACGAGGACTTCCTCCGCCTGCCCCACCCGCGCGCCCACGAGCGCGCCTTCGTCCTGCAGCCCTGGTACGACCTCGAGCCCGACGCGGTGTTCCCCGACCGCGGCCCGATCGCCGAGCTGCTCGACGCCTCCGACTCCTCGGGCGTGAAGAGGCGCGAGGACCTCACCCTCGAGGTCGAATGACCCAGCCCGGGCCCGAGCCCGACACGGACCCCGAGGAGCCACGCGGCACGCTCCGCCCGACGTCCGCACGCGCCCTGACGGCGTGCATCGTCGCCGGCCTGGCCCTCGGGTGGGCGCTCCACCCGGTGATGAGCGCGGTCGCCGGCCGTCCGCCCCTGGTGTCCTGGGCGCAGGCGCTGGTGCTCGTCCTGGTCGCCGCGATCATGGGCTTCCTCGCCTGGCACACGTGGCAGACCGTGCACGTACGGGGCCAGCGGCTCGAGCCGCACCAGGCCGTCAACCGCCTCGTCCTGGCCCGGGCGTGCGCCCTCGCCGGCGCGCTGGTGACGGCCGGCTACGTCGGCTACGCCGTCAGCTGGCTGGGCGACGAGTCGCAGTACGCCGACCGGTGGATCGCCCGCGCGCTCGTCGCGGCGGTCGGGGCAGCCGGGGTGACCCTCGCCTCGCTGGCCCTGGAGCGTGCGTGTCGCGCCGACGGGGGACGACCGCGCCCCTAGTCTGGGCGACATGCCTTCCCAGCAGTCACAGCAGTCACAGGTGTCCCGCACGCCTGCTCGTCGCCGCCAGCGCAGCACGCGTCTGGCCGTGGCCGTCGCACTCCTCGCCCTCGGAGCAGTGCTCGTGATCGGCGCCCTGGCGTCCTCGTCGGCCGGACTGACCGCTGTCGCTGCCGTCGTGGCCGTGCTGGCCGGTGCCGCTGCCACCCGCATCACCCACTCCGAGCTCATGCAGGCCCGCCGCGACGCCGCCCGCGACCGGGCGGTGCAGGCGCAGGAGTACCGCGCGCTCACCGAGCGTCGTACGGCCGAGTCCGCTGCCTTCGCTGCCGACATGCGGCGCAAGATCAACGAGCGCGAGGAGGCGATCGACGTCCTCGAGCGCGCCCTCTCCAACGCCCAGAAGAACGCCGCCGAGCAGACCCTCAAGCGCGGCCAGGAGGCCCGCCGCGCCGACGCCGCCGAGCGTGGCCGCGACGAGGCCGAGCGCGGTCGTGACGACGCCGAGGGCCGGGCCGCCGAGGCGATCGTGATCGTCGCCGAGCTCGAGGCCGAGCTCGACGTGCTCCGCGCCGAGCTCGACTCCCTCCGCGCCGCCGCCGCGCGCCGCAACCACAAGAGCGCCTGAGCCTGCGTCACGCACCGCGCCGGGGGCTCGAGCAGGGCGTACGGAAGAATGACCGCTCGTGATCCCTGAGGACAACAGGTTCGAGAGCGACCCCACCGACGCGCTGCCCGACGACCCCGGACTCCCCGCGGGTTGGGTGGCCGAGAAGCCGGACGGCGACGACGCGGCCACGGTAGAGCGGCTGACCGAGCTGCTGCGCGACCATGAGCGCGCCGGGCGCGGCTGGGCCGGATCGGGCGAGGAGGAGGTGCGTGTCGAGGTCTCCGAGCGCGGCCTGGCCATGCGCGAGAACCTCGTGGTGCGTGACCCCGGCGGCCGGATCCAGGCCTGGGGGAGCGTCCACGACCGCGCCGAGGGCCGGATGCTCTTCGTGCACATCGTCGCCCGCGACGTCGACGAGCGGGCCGCCGACCGCTGCAGCGAGGTGCTCGTCGACTGGGCCGAGGCCCAGGCGCGGGCGGTCGGGGCGGCGCGCGGCCTGACCGAGCAGCAGATCGACACCGGTGCGTTCGCCGACGACGAGCGACAGCACGGCTGGCTGGCGGACGCCGGCTTCGAGCGGGTCCGGACGTGGTGGCAGATGAGCCGCTCGGCGGAGGCCGCCGAGGCCGAGCTGGTCCCCGACCCGGCCCGCTGGGAGCGCAGGGGCGTGGTGTTCCGCCTCGTCCAGCGGCAGGGCGGTCCGGATTCCGGCGGGATGCCCGACGAGGCCGACCTGCGCGCGGTGCACGACGTGCTCGAAGGCGCGTTCACCGACCACTTCAACTCCTCGGAGGAGACCTTCGACGAGTTCATCCACCGGCTCCGCGAGGACCCCGGCCACCGCTGGGACCACTGGTGGCTGGCCGAGATCGTGGACGGCGAGGGGGGCGAGCCGGAGGCTGCGGGCGCCCTGGTCGGCACGGTGAGCGAGTCCGGCACCGGGCCCGACGGGTCGTACGTCTCCTACCTCGGCGTGCTCGAGTCCGCGCGAGGTCGCGGGGTGGCCACCGGCCTGCTCCGCACGATCATCGCCGACGCCGCCGCCCGCGGTCGTGACCGCGTCGGGCTCGAGGTCGACGCCGACTCACCGACCGGGGCGGACGGGCTCTACACCTCGATGGGCTGGGGCACGAAGTACGTCACCGAGTCCTGGCACAAGGACGTGACCGTCCACGCGCAGTAGACCCGGCGTCGCCGCACCGGATGTGACACCGTCCCGCCCGCTTCCCACGAGGGAGCGGTGCCGGTTGCGACACGGTGCGTGCCGCAACGGCCGGCAGGTGCCTGCGGGTTGCGGCACCGTGTGTGTCGGGACAGTCGGCGCGTTGCCGTGGGTCGTGGTGCCCCCCGTGACGGAACGGGGCGCTAGCGCAGCGACTCGCGCAGCGCGCGGTGCACCCCGGCGGGGGTGAGCACCCCGAGGAACGTCGGCCCGCGGCGCACCCCGACCATCGGCTTGTCGTCGCGGAGCATCGCGGCGAGCGCGTCCTCGAGGGAGGAGTCGATGTCGATCGCCGAGCCGAGGTCGCCGGTGGAGACGCCGTCGAGCGGCTCCAGGTGGTCCTCGCGCAGGCGGGTCACCGTGAGCGTGCGGAGCCCGCCCGAACCCACGAAGTCGGCCACCTGCTCGTCCGCGGGGTGGGCGAGCAGCTCGCCGGGGGTGGCGTACTGCGCCAACCGGCCGCCCGCCGCGAAGACGGCCACGCGGTCGCCCATCCGGATGGCCTCGTCGATGTCGTGGGTCACCAGCACCACGGTCTTGCCGAGCTCGTCCTGCAGGCGGCGGAACTCGTCCTGGAGGCGGCCTCGCACGACGGGGTCGACCGCGCCGAAGGGCTCGTCCATCAGCAGCACGGGCGGGTTGGCTGCCAGCGCGCGGGCGACGCCGACGCGCTGCCGCTGGCCGCCGGACAGCTCGTGGGGGTACTTCCGGGCGTACTGCTCCGGCTCGAGGCCCACGGTCTCGAGCAGCTCGTGGGCGCGCTCGCGCGCGGTGGCCTTCGACTCGCCGTAGAGCAGCGGCACCGTCATGACGTTCTGCTCGATGCGCTGGTGGGGGAACAGGCCGATCTGCTGGATGACGTAGCCGATGCCGCGCCGCAGCTCGACCGGGTCGGCGTCGGTGACGTCCTGGCCGTCGAGCCAGATCCGGCCGGTGGTGGGCTCGATGAGCCGGTTGATCATCTTGAGGGTCGTCGACTTGCCGCAGCCCGACGGACCGACGAGGCAGACCATCTCGCCGCGCGCGACGTCGAGGTCGAGCTCGTGGACGGCCACGGTCCCGTCCGGATAGGTCTTGCCCACGCCCTCGAGCCGGATCATCGGCTCGCCGCCCCGTGTAGCGTCCATGCGGTGACCATACTGGGGGCGGCCGACTCCGGGCCGAGCTGCTACAGCCGGTTCGTCAACGAGTGGTTCTGCTGGCAGTACGTCGAGGACCGCCACGAGCAGATCACCGACGCGCTCGTCGAGCACGTGCTCATCACGCTGGCGGCCCTCGTCCTCGGCATCGCCATCGCCCTGCCGCTCGCGCTGCTCGCCCGGCGGTTGCCGCGGCTGGAGTCCGCGGTCCTGGGCTTCAGCACCGGGGTCTACACCGTGCCGTCGCTGGCGCTGCTGCCCCTGCTGGTGCCGTTCACGGGCCTGTCGGCCGCCACGGTCGTGATCGGGCTCGGTCTCTACGCGCTGACCATCCTGGTGCGGGCGCTGCTCGACGGGCTGCGGTCCGTGCCAGACGACGTACGCGAGGCGGCCCGGGGCTTGGGCTACGGGAGCGCGCGCATGCTCACCCGCATCGAGATGCCGCTGGCGCTGCCGGTCGTGATGGCCGGCCTGCGCGTCGCGGCGGTGTCGACCATCGCGCTGACCACGGTCGGCACCCTGGTGGCGTACGGCGGTCTGGGCGACCTCATCGCCCACGGTGTCGCGCGGGACTTCCGCGCCGAGCTGATGACCGCCGCGGTGCTGTGCGTCGTCCTGGCCGTCGTCCTCGACGTGGTGCTGGTGCTGCTGCAGCGGGTGCTGACGCCCTGGACGGCGGGGGCGCGCTGATGGAGCTCTTCGCCGACACCTGGCAGTACCTCATCGACCCCGACAGCTGGACCGGTGCGGGCGGCCTCGTCGCGCGGCTGCTGGAGCAGCTGCTGCTCACCGCCACCGCGCTCGTGGCGGCCATGCTGCTCGGCCTGCCCCTCGCCCTCTGGCTGGGCCACCTCGGCAAGGGCGGCTTCCTCGCCGTCAACATCTCCAACGTCGGCCGCGCCGTGCCCACCTTCGCGCTGCTGGCCCTCCTGGTCGCCGCGGACTGGCCCGGCTCCGAAGACTTCGGCCCCTACGGCCGCGCCGGTCTCGCGACCCTCATCGCGCTCGTGCTCTTCGCCCTCCCGCCGCTGATCACCAACGGCTACGTCGCGATGCGCGAGGTGCCCTCCGACGTGCAGGAGGCCGCCGACGGGATGGGCATGTCACCGATGCAACGCTTCCGGCGCGTCGAGCTGCCGCTGGCACTGCCGGTGATCGCCTCCGGCGTGCGCCTCGCCCTGGTGCAGGTGTGGGCCACGGCCACCATCGCCGCCCTGGTCGCGGGGCCGGGCCTCGGCCGGATCATCACCGAGGGCTTCGCCCGCAACGACTACGCGCAGGGCATGGCGGGGGCCGTGGTCGTCGCCTCCGTGGCCCTGGTCCTCGAGCTCGCCGCGGCCGCGGTGCAGCGCGCCGTCGACCCGATGCCGCGCGCTCCGTCACCGGATCGTGATGAGGACTTGTCGGTGCCCTCGACTACGGTGGCAGAGGCTCCCACCGGGAGCTGAGCGGACCCGCTCGCATCACCGGACACGCGTGGCTCGGCCACGGGACACAGAAGGTTTGACGACATGCACGTACGACGTCCGCTGATGGCGGTCACCGGTCTGGCCCTGACCGCCCTGCTCGCCGGATGCGCCGGCGACGACCTCGCCGAGGAGAACGACGAGCCCACCTCCGGCTCGGGTGGGGGAGGTGGCGAGGGCACGTCCGTCGTCATCGGCAGCCAGAGCTTCGACGAGGCCGCGCTCGTCACCGCGATGTACCAGCAGGTCCTCGAGGCCGAGGGCTACGAGGTCGAGACCCGGCTGGTCGACACCCGCCCGATCTACCTCAACGAGATGCCCGACTCCGTGCAGATCGCCCCGGAGTACGTCGCCGGCATCGTCGACCAGCTCAACACCGACGCCAACGGCCCCGACGCCGAGCCGCTGTCGACCAGCGACGCCCAGGAGACGATCGACGCCGGTGCGTCACTGCTCGAGGAGAAGGGCATCACCCTGCTCGAGCCGTCCGAGGCGTTCTCCGCCAACGGCTACTTCACCAGCCAGGAGTTCTCCGACGCCGAGGGCGTCACCAAGCTCTCCGACCTCGAGGGTCAGCAGGTCACGCTGGCCGCTGCGCCCGACTGCAAGGGCCGCACCGACTGCGAGAAGGGGCTCGTCGACACCTACGGCATCGACATCACCCTCGAGCCGCTGGGCTACGCCTCGACCGAGACGTTCCAGGCGGTGCTCGATGGGGAGGCCCAGCTCGGCCAGACCAGCACGCTCGACGGGACGCTCGAGGACCAGGGCCTGCTCCTGCTCGAGGACGACAAGGGCATCCAGCCCGCGCAGAACCTCGTCCCCGCGGTGTCGAGCGACTTCCTCGCCGACAACCCCGACGTCGAGGGTCCGCTCAACGACCTGATGGCGGCGCTCGACAACGAGACCCTCGGTGAGCTGCTCGTCAGCGTGCAGATCGACCGCGAGCAGCCGGCCGACGTGGCCCAGGAGTTCCTGGAGTCCGAAGGGCTCCTCTGATCAGTCGATGACCTCGTGGTCCCGGAGCGACAGCGCCTCCGGGGCCACGGTGGTCTCGTCGAGCACCGAGGGCGGCACCGACAGCCGCCAGGCGCCGGTGGCGACGTCCTGCACCCGCGGGGCGGGGCCGTCGAGGGTCGCCACCCACTCCATGAGCGAGGTGACGTCGGCGCGGCGGTCCTGCTCGACCAGCCAGCCGGCCAGCCGGTGGACCGGCGGCAGGCCGCTGTGCACCAGCGAGCGCCGGCCCCAGATCTCGAGCACACCCGAGCGCAGCAGCCGCCACCACTCCGGCGTGCACCCCGGCACCAGCAGGAAGTAGCGCCACAGGTCACCGGCCAGCACCCGGTCGACGAAGACCGCCTCGACGTCGGCGGAGCCGTGCTCGCGCACCGAGGCGAGCGACATCCGCTTCGTCTCCCAGCGGTCGGCGAGGTCCTGCAGCGACGAGGCGCGGGTCTGCGTGATCGAGCCCTCCCGGATCCGCCAGCGGTAGACCACCTCGTCGAGCACGTCGAAGCGGCCCTCGAGGAAGGCTCGCGTCGTCGTGGGCTGGTCCTCGTAGCGAACGCCCTCGGGCCACGACAGGTCCCGGGCGTCCCACCACGACCTTCGGAAGACCTTGTTCCACGCGAAGACGTCGCCCAGGATCTCGGGCCGGTCCTCGACGCGGGCCCCCCGCAGCGGCCGGTGGAGACGTCGCATCCACGGCGGCTCGACGAGCCGGTCACCCTCCCAGCGCACGATCGACCCGGTCGCGAAGTCGGAGCCCGATGCGGTGAGCGCGCCCACCAGGTCGGCGTACGCCGTCGGCGGCAGCACGTCGTCGGAGTCGAGGAAGGCGAGGTGGTCGCCCCGCACGTGCTGGACCCCGAGGTTGCGGGCGGCGCCCAGGCCTCCGTTGACGGAGTGGACGACGCGGATGCGCGTGTCCCGGCGGGCCCAGTCGTCGGCGATCTCGCCCGAGCGGTCGGTCGCCCCGTCGTCGACGATCACCGCCTCCCACCGCGTGTGCGTCTGCGCGAGCAGGGAGCGGATGCAGTCGTCGAGGTAGTCCTCCACGCCCCACGCCGGGATCACCACGCCGAGGAGGGGTGCCCGGGAGAAGAGCCGCTTCATGGGCCGCGAGCCTAGTGGGGACCGAGCAGCGCGCCCGCCCGCCGGTAGGCTGCCCGCCGTGACCGAGCAGCCCAGAGCGATCGACGAGATGAACCCCGACGGAGTGCCGCGCAAGGTCCTCTTCGTCGCCGGCGCCGGCCGCAGCGGCACCAGCACCCTGGCCGGCATCGTGTCGCGGCTCGGCATGCACGTGCCGCTGCCCGAGGTGCCGCCCGACGACTCCAACCCGCGTGGCTTCAGCGAGCCGCAGTGGGTCGTCGACGTCCACGACGAGTGGCTCCGCGAGGCGCTGGTCCAGGTCAGTGACAGCCGCCCCGAGGCGTGGTTCGACACCGGCCGCATCTGCAGCCGCGAGCCCGCCAGGATCCGGGTCAGCGAGTGGCTCGAGCCGCACTTCGCCGAGCACCCCGAGCTCGTCGTCAAGGACCCGCGGCTGAGCTGGTTCCTCGGCCTGTGGCGGGTCGCCGCGATCCGCACGGGCGCGACGCCGGTCTTCGCCACCATGCTGCGCCCGCCCGCCGAGGTGGTCGGTTCCAAGCAGAAGTACTACGCCAACAAGCTCGGCTCGGCCCACCTCGCGGCGAGCTGGGTCAACATGCTGCTCCACACCGAGCGGGCCACCCGCAGCGTCGACGCGGTGGAGGGTGACGCGGCACAGGGCCGCGTCTTCGTCCGCTACGAGGACCTGCTGACCGACTGGGTCAGGACGACCACGGCCATGGGGCACGCCCTCGACCTGCAGACGATCATCCACACCCGCAGCGACCAGATCCGCGAGGTGCACCGCTTCATCGACCCCAACCTCCGCCGCGTGAGCGCCACGCTCGACGACCTCGCGCTGCCCAGGCGGCTGCACGACCTCACCGGCCAGACGTGGGAGGAGCTCAACAAGCTCGCCGACGAGGGCGGCGACACGACTGCCGCGCACGAGACCTTCGACCAGCTGCGGGCGGAGTACGTCGACCTCTACGAGGAGGCGGCCGCCATCAGCCGCTCGACCGCCGAGCACGCGCGCCACCAGGCCCGTCGGCGGGCGCTCCACGAGGCCGCGGGCGAGGAAGGCCACCGGTCGTTCGCCGACCGCGTGCCCCACGACGTACGCGCCGCGATCCCGCCGTCGGTGCGCCGCGGGGTCCGCAAGGCCCTCGGGCGGGAGCGGGACGCGCAGCCGTGAGCATCCCGATCGGCTCCGGCCACGGCCTCGCCAACCTCGAGGGCCACACGGACTTCGACATCGTCTGGCCGTGGGCTGATTCGCGTGGGGGGCCCGGCGGGCTGCGGCGCGGAGCCACGGCGGTGCTGCGGGTCAAGAACGAGGCCCCGGGCCTGCGCTTCGTGCTCCCGCCGCTGCTGCGGGCGTGCGACCACGTGCTGCTCGTCGACAACGGGTCCGACGACGGCACCGGTGAGGAGGCCCTGCGGGTCGCGGCCGAGCACGGCCTGTCCGACCGGTTCACCCTGAAGGAGTACCCCTTCCAGGTGGCCCGCGCCGGTGCCGAGCACCTCGCCGTCAACGAGCGCTCGGTGCACTCGCTCGCCTACTTCTACAACTGGTGCTTCTCCCACGTCCGCACCCGCTACTCGTGGAAGTGGGACGGCGACATGGTCCTCACCACCGAGGGCGAGGTGTCGATGGCCGACCTGTCGTGGCAGGTCGGGATGGCCGAGGCCGTCATCCGGTTCCCGCGCCACGGGCTGTACATCGAGTCGGACCGCAAGGCCTACCTCGACCTCGGCCTGCGCAACATCGAGGAGTGGGGCTTCCCGATGAGCCCCGACTACGTCTACACCAAGGCGCCGGAGTGGGAGATCCGCACGACGCCCGAGCACATCGAGATGTTCGCGCTGCCGCAGGGCCTCTGCGTCGAGCTCAAGTGGCTCGACGGCGACGAGTTCGCCCACTGGACCAACCCCGAGTCGTTCGCCACCTCCATCCGCAACCGGCGCAAGCGTCGCGAGTGGCTGGTCTGGAACGCGCTGCACGACGGGCAGGTCCCGGAGGGCGTCGTGGAGATCGAGTCCCCCGAGGGCGTCCACGTGGTCGACCACGTCACGCACACCTGGCTGCCCCGAGCACCGCGCCCCTTCGTCGTCGACGACCCCGACCACGCCAAGCTCCACCTGCGCGCCTGAGCAGCACGACGACCGCCCACGGCGGTGGGTGAGGCGGTTCACACCGCCTCCGGGGCATACCCGTGCGGGGTCCGGAGGTTCCCCCGGCTCAGGACCGTACGTCGAGAGGCTCCGCCATGTCCGAGAACCACCCGCAGATCGCACCCCCCGCCAAGCGACGTACGCCGCTCCTGGCCGGCATCGCCGTCCTGGCGGTGATCGCCGTGGTGGTCGGACTCCTCTGGTCACGGGGCAGCGACGACGCCGGCGCCACCAGCGGCGAGGAGCGCGAGAAGGTCGTCCTCGGCACGGTCGGCGCCAGCGACCCCTACTGGCAGGTGCTGGTCGACGCCGCGGCCGACGAGGGCATCGACCTCGAGATCGAGGACTTCGCCGACTACACCCAGCCCAACCCCGCGCTGAGCGAGGGCGAGCTCGACATCAACCAGTTCCAGCACATCGTCTACCTCGCGGAGTACAACGTCGCGAACGACGACGACATCGTGCCGCTGGGCTCCACCGCGATCTACCCGCTGGGCCTCTACTCGTCCCAGGTCGACTCCGTCGAGGACATCCAGGACGGCGACACCGTGGTCGTCCCCGACGACGACAGCAACCAGGCGCGCGCCCTGCTCATCCTCCAGTCGGCCGGCCTCATCACCCTCGCCGACGGCGGCTCGATCTACTCCACGCTCGCCGACGTCGACGAGTCGGCGTCCCGTGTGCAGGTCAAGGCGATCAAGGCCGACCTCACGCCCACCTCGCTGCCCGACGTGGCGGCCGCGGTCATCAACAACGACTTCGTCGAGAAGGCCGGTCTCTCCTTCGAGGACGCGCTGGCCACCGACGACGTCGACGACCCCAACGCGCTGCCCTACGTCAACGTCTTCGCCGTCCGCGCCGAGGACCGCGACGACCCGACGCTGCGCAAGCTCGTCGAGGTCTACCAGGAGACGCAGGCCGTCCTCGACGGCGTGCAGGACGTCTCCGGCGGCACCGCCGAGCTGGTGAAGGTCCCGCAGGAGGAGCTGCAGGCGTCGCTCGACGACGTCGAGGCCGACACCGCCGCGCAGCGGTAGTCCGCGGCGCAGCAGTGACCCGACGCTGACCAGGGGAGGAGCCCCACGATGCCGCTCGTCGAGCTGACCGACGTGCACAAGACGTTCCCGGCCGCCCGCGGAGGGACGCCCGTCGAGGCGATCCGCGGTGTCGACCTGACGGTCGAGGCCGGTGAGATCGTCGGCATCGTGGGCTACTCCGGGGCCGGGAAGTCGACCCTCGTACGACTGATCAACGCGCTCGAGACCACCACCTCGGGCAGCGTGCGGGTCGGCGGCCGGGAGATCACCGGCCTCAAGGAGCGCGAGCTGCGCGAGGTGCGGCTGGGGATCGGGATGATCTTCCAGCAGTTCAACCTGTTCCGCTCGCGCACCGTGTGGGGCAACATCGCCTACCCGCTGGAGGTGGCCGGCGTCCCCACGCAGGAGCAGAACGCCCGCATCTCCGACCTGCTCCACTTCGTCGGCCTCGCCGACAAGGCGCACAGCCACGTCGACGAGCTCTCCGGTGGCCAGAAGCAGCGCGTCGGCATCG
Organism: uncultured Nocardioides sp.; assembly: GCF_947488025.1. GTDB lineage: Bacteria > Actinomycetota > Actinomycetes > Propionibacteriales > Nocardioidaceae > Nocardioides. Next base: position 187,846 of record NZ_CANKYS010000007.1, read on the forward strand.
CGCGCGCGCTCGCGACGAGCCCCCAGCTGCTCCTCGCCGACGAGTCGACGAGCGCCCTCGACCCGGAGACGACGCAGGAGGTGCTCGCCCTGCTGCGCCGGGTCAACCGCGAGCTCGGCATCACCATCGTGGTGATCACCCACGAGATGGACGTCGTGCGCAGCCTCGCGCACCGCGTCGTCGTCATGGAGGCCGGTCGCATCGTCGAGGAGGGGCCGGTCGTGCAGGTGCTCTCCGACCCCCAGCAGCCCGTCACCCGCCGGTTCGTCTCGACGATCGTGGACGACGAGCCCGACGCCGAGGCGCTGGCGGCCCTGCACGCCCGGCACGACGGACGGTTCGTCAAGCTCGCCTTCCGCGGCGACGACGTACGCCAGAGCGACGTGTTCGCGGCCCTCCTCGAGCACGGCGTGCGCTTCGAGCTCGTCTTCGGCGGCATCGAGGAGGTCCAGGGCGAGACCTTCGGCAACCTGACCCTCGCCCTCGACGGCGACCCCGCGGCCGTGGACGCGGCCGTCGACGCCGTACGAGCACTCGTCCCCACGAAGGAGCTGGCCCGGTGACCGACACCAACATGAGCCAGCTCTGGCCGCTCTTCTGGGAGGCGGCGTGGGAGACCCTCTACATCGTCGCGATCACGCTCACCCTCGGCGGCCTGCTCGGCCTGCTGCTGGGTCTCGGGCTGTACGTCACCCGCGGCGGCGGCCTCTACGCCAGCCGCCCGGTCAACCTCGTGCTCAACGTGCTGGTGAACTTCTTCCGGCCGATCCCCTTCGTCATCTTCATCGCCGCCGTGCAGCCGTTCGCCCGGGTGGTCGTGGGCACCGGCATCGGCAACCCGGCGATCATCTTCGCCCTCACGCTCGCCGCCGCCTTCGGGATCAGCCGCATCGTCGAGCAGAACCTCGTCACGGTCGATCCCGGCGTGATCGAGGCTGCGCGGTCCGTCGGCGCCGGCCGCGCGCGCATCGTGCGGACCGTCGTGCTGCCCGAGGCGCTCGGGCCGCTGGTGCTGGGCTACACCTTCGCCTTCGTCGCCCTGGTCGACATGACCGCGGTGGCCGGCGTCGTCGGCGGCGGCGGGCTGGGCAACTTCGCCCTGCAGTACGGCTTCCGGCAGTTCGACACCGTCGTCACCTGGACCGCGGTGATCGCGATCGTGGCGCTGGTGCAGGTCGTCCAGCTGGCCGGCAACACCACCGCCCGGCGCATCCTGCGCCGCTGACGCTCCGCGAGGACGGGGGAGTGGCCTTCGTCACGCCGCCCAGGCGTTCCCGCCGTGGAATCCGCAGGCGTACGCTCGATGTTGATCGCAGTAGATCGGTACCCGAGAGGGACTGAAACGAAGAGGTCACCACATGACGCACGACCCTGTCCTCACCCCGACGTCGCACCCGACGTTCGGCGTCGGTGCCATCGGCGCCGGTCGCGTCGGTGCCGTCCTGGCCGCCGCTCTCCGCGCTGCGGGCCACGACGTCGTCGCCGCAGCGGGCGAGTCCGACGCCTCGCGGGGTCGCATCGACCACCTGCTGCCCGGGGTCGCCGTGGCCAAGCCGACCGACGTCGCGCGCGCCAGCGACCTGCTGCTGCTCACCGTGCCCGACGACATGCTGTCCAACGTCGTCACCATGCTCACCGCGAGCGGTGCGATCCACGCCGGCCAGGTCGTGGTCCACACGAGCGGGCGCCACGGTCTCGCCGTGCTCGAGCCGGCCCGTCAGGTCGGCGCCCGGACGATCGCCCTGCACCCGGCGATGACCTTCACCGGCACCGAGGTCGACCTGCCGCGGCTCTCCGGCTGCGTGTTCGGCGTGACCGCCGACGAGGACGACCGGGCGCTCGCGGAGTCCCTCGTCGCCGACCTCGGCGGAACGCCGATGTGGGTGCGTGAGGAGCACCGCACGCTCTACCACGCCGGTCTCGCCCACGGCGCCAACCACCTCGTCACCCTGGTCGCCGAGGCGATGGAGATCCTGTCCGCCGCCGGAGCGGCCGACCCCGCCGCCACCCTGCGCCCGCTGCTGACCGCCGCGCTCGACAACGCGCTCGAGGACGGTGACGCCGCCCTGACCGGGCCGATCGTGCGCGGTGACGTGGAGACGGTCCGCGCGCACGTCACCGACCTGCGGAAGACCGCCCCGCAGACGCTGCCGTCGTACGTCGCCATGGCGCGCGCCACCCTCGACCGGGCCGTCACCGACGGACGCCTGCTGCCGATCCGCGCCGCCGCGATCCTGCGCGTCCTCGACGCCGTCGAGGCCCCGACCCCCCGCGCCCGGCAGCCTCGATGACCGCTACCCCCACCCTCGCGTCGACGCGCGAGGAGCTGGCCGGCCTGCTCGCCGACGCCCGCCGTGCCGGCGACCGGATCGCCTTCGTGCCCACCATGGGCGCCCTGCACGACGGCCACGCCAGCCTCATCCGCACCGCCCGCGGGGCGACCGACGGCCCCGTCGTGGTCAGCATCTTCGTCAACCCGATGCAGTTCGCCCCGACCGAGGACCTCGACCGCTACCCCCGCACCCTCGACGCCGACCTGGCGGTCTGCGCGGCCGAGGGGGTGGACGTCGTCTTCGCGCCGAGCGTCGAGGAGATGTATCCCGGCGGCTTCAGCCACGAGTCCGTCCACGACGGGGTCACGGTCTCGCCCGGCACCCTCGCCACGATCCTCGACGGCGCCTCCCGCCCGGGCCACTTCGACGGCGTGCTGACCGTCGTCGCCAAGCTCTTCGGCCTGGTCCGCCCCGACGTGGCGGTCTTCGGGCAGAAGGACTACCAGCAGCTCACCCTGATCCGTCGCATGGTCAGCGACCTCTGCATGGGCATCGAGGTCGTCGGCGCCGAGACGGTCCGCGAGCCCGACGGCCTCGCGCTCTCCAGCCGCAACCGCTACCTCGACGCCGACGGGCGTCGGGCCGCGGTGGCCCTCAGCCGGGCGTTGCGTGCCGCGCAGGAGCGGGCGGCGTACGGCGTACCTGCCGCGCGCTGGGCCGCGATGTCGGTCCTCAAGGCCGAGGCGGGCCTCGAGCTCGACTACCTCGCGCTCACGTCGGTCGACCTCGGCGAGCCGCCCGAGGTCGGCGAGGGCCGGATCCTCGTGGCGGCGCGGGTGGGGACCACGCGGTTGATCGACAACGCACCGATCGTCTTCGAGCGGTCGGACCAGGCGGGGACCGCGTCCGCGGCCTCGACCACCTCAGGAAGGAACAGCTGATGCTGCGCACGATGATGAAGTCCAAGATCCACCGGGCCACGGTGACCCAGGCCGACCTGCACTACGTCGGGTCGGTCACGGTCGACGAGGACCTGCTCGACGCCGCCGACCTGCTGGCCGGTGAGCTCGTCCACATCGTCGACGTCACCAACGGAGCGCGCCTGGAGACGTACACGATCGCCGGCGAGCGCGGGTCGGGCGTCATCGGCATCAACGGGGCCGCGGCCCGGCTGGTGCACCCCGGCGACACGGTCATCCTCATCGGCTACGGCCAGATGGACACCGCCGAGGCGAAGGAGCTGAAGCCGCACGTGGTCTTCGTCGACGCGGACAACAAGGTCATGGGCACCGGCTTCGACCCTGCCGAGACCTTCGGGGACGAGACGTTGGCCCGCGGCGACGCCGTCGCTCGATAGCCTGCCCGGATGAGCCTCCACCGGCCGGTCCCGGGCCGCCTCCGAGCCCCGGCCCCCGGGTGGACCACCCGCGCCGACGTCGTCGTGGTCGGATCCGGCATCGCCGGCCTCACCGCCGCGCTCCGCATCCACGCCGCGGACCCCGCGCTGCGCCTGCTGGTGGTGACCAAGGACGTCCTCGCGGCCGGGTCGACCCAGTGGGCCCAGGGCGGGATCGCAGCGGCCCTCGGGCCCGGTGACACCCCCGAGCAGCACGAGCGCGACACCCTCGTCGCCGGGGCGGGCGCCTGCGACGTCGAGGCCGTCCGGGTCCTGGTGACCGAGGGCCCCGAGGCGGTGCACGAGCTGATCGCCCTCGGCACCCAGTTCGACCACCACCCCGACGGCGAGCTGTCGCTGACCCGCGAGGGCGGCCACCACCGCGACCGGATCGCCCACGCCGGCGGCGACGCCACGGGCGCGGAGATCCAGCGCGCGCTGACCGCCGCCGTCGAGCGGGCCCCGGAGATCGAGGTCATCCAGCACGCGTTGGCCGTGGACCTGCTCCGCGCCGCCGACGGGGGCGTCGCCGGCCTCACGCTGCACGTGCTCGGCGAGGGCCAGCACGACGGCGTCGGAGCCGTGCACTGCCGGGCGGTCGTCCTCGCCTCGGGCGGCCTCGGCCAGGTCTTCAGCCAGTCCACCAACCCCAGCGTCTCCACCGGTGACGGGATGGCCGTCGCGATGCGCGCCGGCGCCCGGCTCCGCGACCTCGAGTTCGTCCAGTTCCACCCGACCGTCATGTGGCTCGGCCCCGACTCGCAGGGCCAGCAGCCGCTGATCTCCGAGGCGGTGCGCGGCGAGGGCGCCTTCCTCGTGGACTTCGAGGGCAACCGCTTCATGCACGGCGAGCACCCGCTGGGCGACCTCGCCCCGCGCGACGTCGTCGCCAAGGCGATCACCCGACGGATGATGGAGTCCGGCAAGCCCCACATGTGGCTCGACGCGCGCCACCTCGGGGTGCCCGCGAGCGAAGCGAGCCGCCCCGGTGATCGAGGAGATCGCGAAGCGATCGTCACGAGATTCTGGGAGCGCCGGTTCCCCACCATCCTGCGCGTGTGCCGAGAGCACGGCGTCGACCCGGTGACCGAGCTCGTCCCGGTCGCGCCCGCCCAGCACTACGCGTCCGGCGGCGTGGCCACCGACCTGTGGGGGCGTACGACGGTCCCGGGGCTCTACGCCACCGGAGAGGTCGCCTGCTCCGGTGTCCACGGCGCCAACCGGCTGGCGTCCAACTCGCTGCTCGAGGGGCTGGTGTTCTCCCGGCGCATCGCCGACGTGCTGCCCGGCGAGCTGCGCCCCTGGGCCGACCCGGTCCCCGACCGGCGCCCGGAGGGTCTCGTCTCCGGTGACCGCCGTCGGTCGATGCAGGAGACGATGACGACCCGGGTCGGGGTGCTGCGCCACGCGGCGGGCCTCACCGACGCGCTGGCGCTCCTCGGCTCGCTCGACCACGGCGAGGCCGAGGCCGGGACGGCCGCGTGGGAGACCACCAACCTGCTCACCGTCAGCACCGCGCTCGCCGAGGCCGCGGCCCTGCGCACCGAGACCCGCGGCTCCCACTGGCGCGAGGACCACCCCGACCGCGACGAGGCCCGGGCGGGCCACGTCGACTCCTGGCTCGACGCCGACGGACGCGTCGCGGTCGAGTGGGTGCACAGCCCGTCCACCGATCCGACGACCAGTGAGGTCTCCGCATGACGAGCCTGCGTGACGTGCCCGCCGAGGTCCTCGCCGACCTCACCGCCGCGGGCCTCGACCCCGTTCACGTGTGGGACGTGGTGGGCCGGGCGCTGTCCGAGGACCTCCCCGCGGAGCCCCGCGTGGACCCGACGAGCGAGTCCACGATCCCAGCGGGCGCCCGGGCCGAGGCCGTGTTCGGTGCCCGGGAGGACGGGGTGGTCGCGGGGCTCGCGGTCGCGGCCGTCGTCTTCCACGCCGTCGGCGCCGACGCCACCATCACCGACCGCGTCGCGGACGGCACCCGGGTCGCGAGGGGCGACGTCGTGATGCGCGTCGAGGGCCTGACGCAGCGGATGCTCGTCGCCGAGCGCACCGCCCTCAACCTCGCCTGCCACCTCTCGGGCGTCGCGACGGCCACGTCCCGCTGGGTCGAGGCGCTGGAGGGCTCCCCGACGCTGGTGCTCGACACCCGCAAGACGCTTCCCGGGCTGCGGGCGCTGCAGAAGTACGCCGTCCGCTGCGGCGGCGGGGTCAACCACCGCACGAGCCTGCAGGACATGGCGATGGTCAAGGACAACCACGTCATCGCCGCCGGGGGCGTGCTTCCCGCCCTCGACGCCATCCGCGGCCGTCACCCCGGGCTGCCCGTCGAGGTCGAGGTGACGACCCTCGACCAGCTCGACGAGCTGCTCGCCCTGCCCCAGCCGCCGGAGCGGGTCCTGCTCGACAACATGACCGACGAGCTGATGGCCCAGGCCGTACGGCGTACGGCCGGCCGCGTGCCGCTCGAGGCGAGCGGCGGCATCACCCTCGAGCGTGCGGCGCGGATCGGGGCGACCGGTGTCGACTTCGTCTCGGTCGGGGCGCTCACGCACTCGGTGACGGTCTTCGACATCGGCATGGACCTGACCACCCCGGCACCGACGGCGGACTGACATGAGCCTGCTCGCCGCCGACATCGGCAACAGCCACACCTTCCTCGGCCTGCTCGACGGGGAGGAGGTCACCGCCCACTGGCGGGTCAACACCGACGAGCGTCGCACCGCCGACGAGTGGTCGGTCCTGCTCCGCGGGCTGCTCGCCGAGCGGCTCGACGAGGTGGACGGCATCGTGGTGTGTGCGACGGTCCCGGCGGTGCTGCACGAGTGGCGCGAGATGCTCGAGCGTCACTTCGAGGACGTGACCTCCATCGTCGTCGAGCCCGGGGTGCGCACCGGCATTCCCGTCCTGATGGACAACCCCCGCGAGGTCGGCACCGACCGGATCGTGAACTCGCTCGCCGCCGCGACGCTCCACGGCGGTCCGGCCATCGTGGTCGACTTCGGCACCGCCACGACGTTCGACGTGGTCAACGGGAAGGGGCAGTACGTCGGCGGCGCGATCTCGCCGGGGATCGAGATCTCGCTGGAGGCGCTCGGGCGACGCGGCGCGCAGCTGCGCAAGGTCGAGCTCGCGCGCCCGCGTTCGGTGATCGCCAAGAACACCGTGGAGGCGCTGCAGAGCGGCATGGTGTTCGGCGTCGCGGCGCAGGTGGAAGGCCTGGTGGCGCGCATGATCGCCGAGCTCGGAGCTCGCGTCGAGGACGTCACGGTCATTTCGACAGGACATTTGGCGACACTTCTCGTCGACGATTGTTCGTGTTTCACCGTGCATTCCCCGTGGCTGACGCTGCAGGGGCTGCGCCTGGTATTCGAACGCAATTCCTGAATTGTGGATTCGAGGTCAATGTCAGGGAATTCCTGACTTCTTTTGTGTGCCTCGACAATTGCTGCCACACTGCATCCGACGCGTTTGGCCCCGAACGCTCGAAAAGGCAAAGGAATTCACCATGGCACAAAAGGTCAACATCGTCCTGGTCGACGACCTCGACGGCACCGAGGCCACCGAGACCGTCTCCTTCGGCCTCGACGGCACCACCTACGAGATCGACCTCAACGACGCCAACGCCGCCTCCCTCCGCGAGGCGCTGAGCGGCTACGTCGGCCACGCCCGCAAGGTCGCCGGTGGTGGCCGTCGTACGCGCCGCTCGTCCGGCTCCTCCTCGTCGTCCTCGTCCAACACCAAGGACGTGCGCGAGTGGGCCAAGGCGCAGGGCATGGAGGTCTCCGAGCGCGGCCGGATCTCCGCCGACGTGCAGCAGGCCTACGACGCCGCCCACTAGGGGTTGGTTTCGACGCGGGCGTCGCGACCTCGTCCCTCGGTCGCGGCCCTCGCTCAACCTCCCCGGCCCCACGCCAGGCGCTCGTTCCTCGCCCCCGGCTGGCCGGTGACGTTCGCTGTGAGCGGACGGGCTCGTGCGTGGGGTGGGAACACGTAGGCTGATGTCGGGCGTTGAGCCCAGTGTCCGCGCTCCCGCCCCTATGGGAGGCACCGTGGACCACGCAGACGTAGAGGAGCGCACATGTTCGAGCGGTTCACCGACCGAGCCCGGCGAGTTGTCGTGCTGGCCCAGGAAGAGGCCCGCATGCTCTCCCACAACTACATCGGGACCGAGCACATCCTGCTCGGCCTCATCCACGAGGGCGAGGGCGTCGCCGCCAAGGCCCTCGAGTCCCTCGACATCTCCCTGGAGGCCGTGCGCGCCCAGGTCGAGGAGATCATTGGCCAGGGCCAGCAGGCCCCGTCCGGCCACATCCCGTTCACCCCGCGCGCCAAGAAGGTGCTCGAGCTCTCGCTGCGCGAGGCGCTCCAGCTCGGCCACTCCTACATCGGCACCGAGCACATCCTGCTCGGCCTGATCCGGGAGGGCGAGGGTGTCGCGGCCCAGGTCCTGCAGAAGCTCGGCGCCGACCTCAACCGGGTCCGCCAGCAGGTCATCCAGCTGCTCAGCGGGTTCCAGGGCAAGGAGTCGGCCACCGCCGGCGCCCAGGCCTCCGGCTCCGGCGGCGAGGCGCCGTCGAGCTCGCTGGTCCTCGACCAGTTCGGCCAGAACCTCACCCAGGCCGCGCGCGAGGGCAAGCTCGACCCCGTCATCGGGCGCGAGCAGGAGATCGAGCGCGTGATGCAGATCCTCTCGCGCCGCACGAAGAACAACCCCGTCCTCATCGGTGAGCCCGGCGTCGGCAAGACCACGATCGTGGCCGGCCTCGCCCAGGACATCGTCAAGGGCAACGTGCCCGAGACGCTGAAGGACAAGCAGATCTACACGCTCGACCTCGGCGCCCTCGTCGCCGGCTCGCGCTACCGCGGTGACTTCGAGGAGCGCCTCAAGAAGGTGCTCAAGGAGATCCGCACCCGCGGCGACATCGTGCTGTTCATCGACGAGATCCACACCCTCGTCGGCGCCGGCGCCGCCGAGGGCGCGATCGACGCCGCCAGCATCCTCAAGCCGATGCTGGCCCGCGGCGAGCTGCAGACCATCGGCGCCACCACGCTGGACGAGTACCGCAAGTACCTCGAGAAGGACGCCGCGCTCGAGCGCCGCTTCCAGCCGATCCAGGTGCAGGAGCCCTCGATCGCGCACACCATCGAGATGCTCAAGGGCCTGCGCGACCGCTACGAGGCGCACCACCGCGTCACCATCACCGACGAGGCCCTGGTCTCGGCGGCGACGCTGGCCGACCGCTACATCTCCGACCGGTTCCTGCCGGACAAGGCGATCGACCTCATCGACGAGGCGGGTTCGCGACTGCGCATCCGCCGGATGACCGCGCCGCCGGACCTGCGCGAGTACGACGAGAAGATCGGCGACGTGCGCCAGCGCAAGGAGGCCGCGATCGACGGGCAGGACTTCGAGGCCGCGGCCCGTCTGCGCGACGAGGAGAAGCAGCTCTCCGCACGCCGTGCCGAGCGCGAGAAGCAGTGGCGCGCCGGTGACCTCGACGAGATCGCCGAGGTCGACGAGGAGCTGATCGCCGAGGTCCTGGCCGTGGCCACGGGCATCCCGATCGTGAAGCTGTCGGAGGAGGAGTCCACCCGTCTGCTCAAGATGGAGGACGAGCTCCACAAGCGCGTCATCGGGCAGGAGGAGGCCGTCAAGGCACTCTCCCGCGCGATCCGTCGTACGCGTGCCGGCCTCAAGGACCCCAAGCGCCCCGGTGGCTCGTTCATCTTCGCCGGCCCGTCCGGTGTCGGTAAGACCTGGCTGTCCAAGACGCTCGCGGAGTTCCTCTTCGGTGACGAGGACGCGCTCATCCAGCTCGACATGAGCGAGTTCTCCGAGAAGCACACCGTGTCGCGTCTGTTCGGTTCGCCTCCCGGCTACGTCGGTTACGAAGAGGGCGGTCAGCTCACCGAGAAGGTGCGCCGCAAGCCGTTCTCCGTCGTCCTCTTCGACGAGGTCGAGAAGGCCCACCCCGACATCTTCAACAGCCTGTTGCAGATCCTCGAGGAGGGTCGCCTGACGGACTCGCAGGGTCGCGTCGTCGACTTCAAGAACACCGTCATCATCATGACGACCAACCTGGGCTCGCGAGACATCGCCAAGAGCGTCAACCTCGGTTTCGGTGCTGTCGGTGCGGACGCCGCGGGTTCCTACGAGCGGATGAAGAGCAAGGTGTCGGAGGAGCTCAAGCAGCACTTCCGCCCCGAGTTCCTCAACCGTGTCGACGAGATCGTGGTCTTCCCGCCGCTGTCGCAGGAGCAGATCGTCGCGATGGTCGACAACATGATCAACGCGGTCGAGCTCCGGATGAAGGACCGCGACATGTCGCTCGAGCTCACCCAGCCCGCCAAGGCGCTGCTGGCCGAGCGCGGCTTCGACCCGGTCCTCGGTGCCCGTCCGCTGCGTCGCACGGTGCAGCGCGAGATCGAGGACGTGCTCGCCGAGAAGATGCTCTTCGGCGAGGTCGGCCCCGGCCAGATCGTGCTCGTGGACGTCGAGGGCGAGGGCCCGACCGCGAAGTTCACCTTCCGCGGCCAGAAGAACTCCACGGTCCCCGACATGCCGCCGCTCGAGACGGTCGTCGAGGGTCCGATGGGCGACGGGCCCGACGACACCGCCGGCCCGACGGACGTGCCGAAGTCCAACGAAGCCTGATCCCAGGCGTCGGTCAGATCACCCCGGGAGCGCCCAGCGCCCCGGGGTGATCTGCGTCAGGAGCCCGTCGGCCACGAGCCCGGTCAGGCAGCGCTCCCGCTGCTCGGCGCCGGGCCACGCCGCCTCCACCTGCTCGGCCGAGACCGAGTCGGCCTCGCGGGCCAGGGCCAGGATCCGGCCGCGGCACTGGCGGTCGGTGCCGGCCCACGCCTGTCCGCGGCGGGGCGGGCCGTCGTACGCCGGGAAGCCGGCACCGCGCCACGTGCAGTCGCTCGCGAGGGGGCAGGCGTCGCACGACGGCTGGCGTGCGGTGCAGACCAGCGCGCCCAGCTCCATCGTCGCCACGGCCCAGGTCGCCGCTGTCGCCTCGTCGTCGGGGAGCAGCCCGGTCGCGACGTCGCGCTCGGCCCGGGTGACGGCGGGCGCCGGGAACTCCTGCCCGGACACGGCCCGGACCAGCACCCGGCGGACGTTGGTGTCCAGCACCACGTGCCGCTGCCCGAAGGCGAAGCTGGCGATCGCGGAGGCGGTGTAGTCACCCACGCCGGGGAGCGCGAGCAGGTCGTCGTACGACGCCGGAACCTCGCCCTCGTGCCGCTCGACGATGGCCGTCGCCGCGGCGTGGAGACGGAGCGCCCGGCGGGGGTAGCCGAGCCGGCCCCACATCCGCACGGCCTCGCCGGTGGAGTCGCCCGCCAGCGCGGCCGGGGTGGGCCACCGCTCCAGCCAGGTGGCGTGCACGGGCAGGACGCGTGCGACGGGCGTCTGCTGGAGCATGAACTCGCTGACCATCACCGACCACGGCGTGGCCGACAGCCCGCGCCACGGCAGGTCCCGCGCGTGGTCGTCGTACCACTCGAGCACGGCGTCGTGCAGCGCGCTGGGGGAGGCATCCATCGCGGTGATCGTAGGTGAGCCGGTGCGCCTCCGCCGAGACGGGCCGGTGGCTACCTAACCTGAGCCCATGCCGACGACCGTACGACCTCGTGGGCCGCTCCCGGCCCGGGTCTACTGGACCCGACGGATCATCGTGCTCGCCGTCCCGTTGCTGCTCGTCGTCGTGCTCGCCCGTGTGCTCGGTGGCTCGGCCGACGGCAAGGACGAGTCGACGGCGCAGGCGACCCAGGCCGGCGCGTCCACCGCGGAGACCGCGACCGCCCCGACCGCCGGCCCGACCGCCGAGGTCGCACCGGGTGCTGGCAAGAAGGGCAAGAAGGGCAAGAAGGACCGCCCCGAGGAGACCGTCCCCGAGGAGACCGTGCCCCCGGAGCCCGTCCTGGCCGAGCCGACCGGACCGTGCACCGAGTCCGACATCGTCGCCACGCCTGCGTTGACGTCCGCTGCCGGCGGCTCCGACGTCCCCATCACGATCAACCTGCGCACCCTCGTCACCGAGGCCTGCACGTGGCAGGCCTCCGCGGAGACGATGACGGTCACCATCACCTCCGGCAGCGACGACATCTGGAGCAGCCGCGAGTGCCCGGCCTCGATCCCGCCGCAGGACGTGGTGGTCCGCCAGGCCGTCGACGCCCCGGTCGTCGTCACCTGGTCGGCCAAGCGCTCGGACGAGGGCTGCACGAAGTGGACCGAGTGGGCCGGCCTCGGGTGGTACCACGTCCAGGCCGCCGCCCTCGGGGGCGACGCCACCGACGTGCAGTTCGAGCTCGTCGCCCCGCAGCCCGGTGTCGTCACCACGACCGCCGACCCGCAGCCCCAGGGCGGCAAGAAGGACAAGGACGGCGACACCGCCCACACCCCCGGCGAGGACGGCGCGGGCAACTCCGCGGGCTGATCAGGCCCTTCGGCCCTGTGGCCGGCTGCCCGCGCGCGGGACGCTGGAGGTGTCACAGGAGGTAGGTCATGGTGACCCTGCACCAGCATCGCGCGCGGCGCAATGCCCTCCCCGGCGCCGCGGTCGCGGGGCACGTCACCCTCGTGCTCGGCGTCCTGTTCGCGCTGGCGGTCGCCTACGCGTACGCGCTCAGCATCGGCGACGGCATCGACCCGCCCGACTGGGCACGGGTGGCGGGCCTGCTCTGGCTCCCGGTGGGGCTCGTCGGCGTACCGGTCGGCTACTACTGGGCGCGCGGCGGTCCGCGTGAGCCGCGTGCCGAGCTGGGCCTGGTCCTCGCGCTGGCCGCGGCGCTCGCCTTCGTCGTCCTCGTCGTCGTCCTGGGGTGAGTGACATGACCGCCACCGGCGTACGCCCCGCCCCCGACGCCGCCACCAGCCTGCGCCGGGCGTGGTGGTCGCTGCTCGGCTTCGTCGTGACCTTCTTCCTCGCCTTCGCGGTCGGGGAGGGCCTGGCCTCGGCGCTCGGCCACCCGACGGGTAGCGCCGAGACTGCCGAGTGGTGGGTCATGGTGCTCGCCGGGGTGCCGGCACTCGTCGTCTTCGCGCTGCCCGCCGTGCTGGCGGTGCACTACGGGCGCCGGGCGGTGCGGCTCGGCGAGTCCCGCGGTCGCTACCCGATCGTCGTCGCGCTGGTCGTCGCGGGCGGCTTCGTGCTGCTCAACCTCCTCTCGGGCATCCTGGTGCTGCTCGCGGGGTGAGGTCGTCGTACGCCGCACGTGTGGCGGTTGTGGCCCTCAGGACGCTGGTTCGGGGGCCAGACCTGCCGCACGTGCGGCGGTGGTGGAGCGCGGCGCGGCCGGCGTACGACGTCCCGGTCAGCGGTGGCGGACCGACATTCCGCGGCCCGGGAGTGTGGGTGGGCCACCGCTCGAGCAGCAGATCCGGCTCAGGTCGTCTCAGATTTCGACGCGGCCGTCATGACCTCGTGCCTCGGTCGTGGGCCTTGCTCAATCTGGCCGGCCCCACGCCGCGAGCTCCTTCGTCGCTCGCAGCTGGCCGTCTCAGATGTAGCGCTCGGTGATGCTCGACTCGGCGAGGCGGGAGAGGCCCTCGCGGACGCTGCGGGCGCGGAGCTCGCCGACACCCTCGACGGCCTGGAGGTCGTCGATGCCGGCGGAGAGCAGCTGCTGGAGGCCACCGAAGTGGTCGACGAGGCGGTCGACGACGGCGGCGGGGAGGCGGGGCACCTTGGCGAGCAGCCGGTAGCCCCGCGGCGCGACGGCGGCGTCGAGGTGCTCGGCGCCGCCGAGGCCGATGGCGCGGGCCACCGAGGCCGGGTCGACGAGCTCGGTGGGGGAGAGCGCCTCGAGCTCGGCGATGTGGGACGCCGGGCTGGCCTGGCGGCGTCGGCCGCCGGGGAGGTAGTCGCGGACGACGAGGTCGCGCTCGGCATCGACGCCGGTGACGAGCTCCTCGAGCTGGAGGGACAGCAGGCGTCCGTCGGTGCCGAGCTCGAGCACGTAGTCCTCGATCTCGCGCGCGATCCGGATGACCATCTCGAGGCGCTGGGCCACGACCGCGACGTCGCGCACGGTGACGAGGTCCTCGATCTCGAGGGCCGACAGCGTCGCGGACACCTCGTCGAGGCGCAGCTTGTAGCGCTCGAGCGTGGCGAGCGCCTGGTTGGCGCGTGACAGGATCTTGCCGGAGTCCTCGAGGACGTGGCGGATCTCGCCGACGTAGGCCGCGATGATCTGCATCGACTGCGACACCGAGATGACCGGGTGGCCGGTCTGCTTGGCGACGCGCTCGGCGGTGCGGTGCCGGGTGCCGGTCTCCTCGGACGGGATCGTGTGGTCGGGCATCAGGTGGACCGCGGCCCGGTGGACCCGGGTGATGTCCTTGTCGAGGATGATCGCGCCGTCCATCTTGGCCAGCTCGCGCAGGCCGGTCGCGGTGAAGGGAACGTCGAGGGTGAAACCGCCCGTGGCGATGGACTCGACGGTCTTGTCCTGGCCGAGCACGATCAGCGCGCCGGTGCGCCCGCGCAGGATCCGCTCGAGCCCGTCGCGCAGCGGTGTGCCCGGTGCGATCGAGGCCAGGGTCGCGCGCAGCCTCAGCTGCTCGTCGATGCGCTCTGCCACGGGTCCCTCCACGTGCTCTCTCCTCGGGCGCCCCCGTGCGCCATCGGGTGAAGTGTAGGGGTGGGCGGACCCGATCGAGCGATCCTTTCCGTCCGGCGGCGCCGCGGCGCCGCTCGGCCCGTCAGAGGGGCGAGACGAGGTCGAGGGTGAGCAGCGCGCCCACGACGTCGTTGACCTCCACCACCCGGAGGCCGTCGACCACGCGTCGGGAGGGGATCCCGCGCTCGCTCGGGAGGGCCTTTCCGCGGGGCACGACGGCCACCTTGAAGCCCAGGCGGGACGCCTCGGCGATGCGCTGCGGCAGGTCGCGCACCCGGCGCAGCTCGCCGGCCAGGCCGATCTCGCCGATGGCGACGGCGCCCCGCGGCGGCGGCAAGCCGAGGTGGGAGCTGGCCACGGCGACCGCGATGGCCAGGTCGGCGGCCGGGTCGTGGAGCTTGGCCCCGCCGACGGTGGCGACGAAGGTGTCGCTGCCGGCGATGCGCAGGCGGGCGTGGCGCTGCAGCACCGCGAGGACCATGTCGACGCGCGAGGACTCCACGCCCGAGACGGTGCGGCGCGGCCTCTCCAGCGGGGACGGGGTCAGCAGCGCCTGCACCTCCGCCAGCAGCGGGCGGCGACCCTCCATCGTGACCGCGACGCAGGTGCCGGAGACGTCCTGGGTGTGGTGCTCGACGAACAGTCCGGTCGGGTCGGTCACGGCAGCGATGCCCTCCGAGGAGAGGTCGAAGCAGCCCACCTCGTCGACGGGGCCGTAGCGGTTCTTCATCGCCCGGACCATGCGGAAGCGGGAGTTGCGGTCGCCCTCGAAGTGGAGGACCACGTCGACGAGGTGCTCGAGGACCCGCGGCCCGGCGATCGAGCCGTCCTTGGTGACGTGGCCGACGAGCACGGTGGTGATGTTGCGGGTCTTGGCGACCCGGATCAGCGCGGCCGCGACCTCCTTGACCTGGGTCACCCCGCCGGGCACGCCGTCGATGCCCGAGGCGCCGATGGTCTGCACCGAGTCGACGACCAGCAGCGTCGGGCGTACGTCCTCGATGTGGGTGAGCAGCGCCCCCAGGTCGGTCTCGGCGGCGAGGAACAGCTCGTCGTGCACCCCACCGGTGCGGTCGGCGCGCAGCCGCACCTGGGCGGCCGACTCCTCGCCGGTGACGTAGAGGGTGCGCTGCCGGGTGCGCGCGGTCTGCGCCGCCACCTCGAGCAGCAGGGTGCTCTTGCCGACGCCGGGCTCGCCGGCCAGCAGGATCGCGGCCCCGGGCACCAGCCCGCCGCCCAGCACGCGGTCGAGCTCGGGCACGCCGCTGGAGCGTGCGACCGACTCGGTGATGGCGACCTGGCCGATGGGCACCGCCGGCGTCGAGACCGGGCCCGCCGCGGCGCGCAGCGTGGGAGCGCCCGCCTCGGCGACGGACCCCCAGGCCTGGCACTCCCCGCAGCGGCCGACCCACTTGGCCGTCTCCCACCCGCACTCGGAGCAGCGGTAGGAGGAGCGGGTCCGAGCGGTCTTGGTCGACATGGACCCCACGCTAGGTGAGCCCACCGACACCGCGGTGCCCGCCGCGCACGGCGTACTCACCCGTCGGGCGGGCGTGCGCGCGGGCGCCCGGGGCTTATGCTCACCTCGATTGGATCGATCTAGGTCGATCGGGAGGGGGAGCCATGGCGCGCAACGAGCACCGGAGCGGGAGCACGCTGCCCGTGACCCCGCCGACCCTGGCCGACGTCGCCGAACGCGCCGGCGTCTCGCGCCAGACGGTCTCCAACGCGGTCAACAACCCCGACCTGCTGCGCCCCGACACCCTCGAGCGTGTGCGCCAGACGATCGCCGAGCTCGGCTACTCGCCCAACCGCGCCGCCCGCAACCTCCGCACCCGTACGTCGTCGCTGATCGGCCTGCGGTTCGCCCCCGCCCAGGAGGGCACGGCCAACGCGGCGATGGACCGCTTCGTGCACTCCCTCGTCGAGGCCAGCGAGGAGGTGGGCTACCACGTCCTCCTCTTCCCCGGCGACGACGAGGACCCGGTCGGCGGCTACGACAACCTGCTGCGCTCGACCGCGGTGGACGCGTTCGTCGTCACCGACACCTACCTCGGCAACCCGCAGGCCGCATGGCTGACCCAGCAGCGGGCCCCCTTCGTCGCCTTCGGTCGACCGTGGGAGGACGACGTGGCCCGCCACGTGTGGGTGGACGTCGACGGCGCCGCGGGCATCGCGCTCGCCACCCAGCACCTCATCGACCGCGGCCACACCCGCATCGCGTGGATCGGCTGGCGCAAGGACTCCCCGATCGGTGAGGACCGCCGCTCCGGGTGGGTCCGCACCATGCACCAGAACGGCCTGTCCACCACGGGCCTGGCCTCGCGCGTCGAGGACGTCGTGCACAGCGGCGCCGAGGCGGCGGCCGTCCTGCTCGACGAGTCCGCGCCGACGGCGTTCGTCTGCGCCTCCGACACCCTCGCGATGGGGGTGCTCCACACGCTGTGGATCCGCCAGCTCGCGCCCGGTCGCGACATCGCCGTGGTCGGCTTCGACGACTCGCAGGTCGCTCAGGTCTACCCGGTGGGCCTCACGTCCGTACGCCAGCCGCTGGAGGACGTGGCGGTCGAGATCATCCGCACCATCCGGGCGCTGCTGACCCACCAGCCCGTCGAGACGCGCGGCGTCCTCCTCGAGCCGACGCTGGCGATCCGCGAGTCGAGCTGAGCCCGGCTCAGAAGCGCCGCCACCAGAGGTTGACCGCGTAGTCGACCTCGGTGCCGGCGTGGGACGCGAGGGCCTCCTCGGCAGCGGCGGGTGGCAGCTCGATGCGGACGACGGACTCGAGGTCCTCGCGGGAGCCGAACGACCAGCCCATGTCGATCGGCCGGCGCTGCCAGCCGTGCATCGACCAGAACCGCTCGACCGCCTCGGGGTCGACCTCGGGGAAGCCGCGGCGGAACCAGCGGCCGAAGGTCGAGCGGGTGGGGTCGTTGTCGATCACGAACGCCGTGCCCCCGCGACGTACGACCCGGTCGAGCTCGCGCAGGCCCGGCTCCGAGCCGGGACCGAAGAAGTAGGCCCAGCGGGCGTGGACCACGTCGACGGACGCGTCGGGCAGGGGCAGGGCCTGGGCGCCGCCCTCGAGGACGCGGACGTGGGCGAGCGAGCGCGTACGACGGCGGGCGAGGGCGACGAGGGGCGGGTGCGGCTCCACGCCGACCACCTGCGCCGCCGAGCGGGCCCACAGCGGCAGGTGGAAGCCGGTGCCGCAGCCGACGTCGAGGAGCGTGCGCCCGGCCCAGTCGTCGATCTCGCGCATCGCGGTGGCGAT
Organism: uncultured Nocardioides sp.; assembly: GCF_947488025.1. GTDB lineage: Bacteria > Actinomycetota > Actinomycetes > Propionibacteriales > Nocardioidaceae > Nocardioides. The sequence goes on from NZ_CANKYS010000007.1 coordinate 205,427, forward strand.
GCGGTCGTGGGGGTCGGCGGCGCGGTTCTCGAGCTCGTAGAGCTCGGGGGTGTTCCAGATGTTCGGGGACGGCCGAACACTCGATTTCGACGCGCCCGTCACGACCTCGTGCCTCGGTCGTGGGGCTTGCTCAATCTGGCCGAGCCCACGCGTCGAGCTCGTTCCTCGCTCGCCGCTGCTCGTCTCAGATGCGGACGAGCCCGTTGGGGGTCTGCAGCTGGACGGCGACGATGCCGGGGGTGCCGTTGGGGGCGACCCACTCGACCTTCACGTCCTCCAGCGGCGCCTCGACGGTCTCGCCGAGCCACTCGCTGACCCGCTGCGGGTCACCGGCGATCTCGAGGCAGGCGAGGGAGAAGTCACCGGTCGCGCCGTTGCTGGGGTGCAGGTCGGAGGAGGACTCCCACTGGATGAAGAAGGGCAGCTGCGGGTCGGACAGCAGGCCGTTGACGCCGATCTGCTGCCACAGCAGCTCGGTGCCGTCGGGACGGCGGCGGTTGCCCTTGACCGCCTCGCGACCGAGGCGGGCCTCGATCGGGGCGATGTCGGCGACCGAGACGACCCAGCCCATCCAGCCGCCGCCGAGGGCGGAGCGGGCACGGACGGCCTGGCCGAAGGGGGCCTTGTCGCTGGCGGGGTGGTCGAGGACCTCGACGATCTCCATGTAGATGTCGCCGGCCAGGGGCAGGGTCATGTTGCGGGTGCCGAAACGGGGGTGGATGCCGCCGTCGACGAAGTCCGTACCGAGCAGCCCCCCGATGCGCTGGGCGGTGCTGGCAAGTCCATCAGGTCCGGCGGCGAAGCTGACGTGGTCCAGGCGCATGACCAGATTCTGGTCCGCGAGCATGGGGGCCTTGACACCGGGGTCCGGTTTCTTGACGTCAAGACGTGCTGGCGAGCCTCAGCATCAGGTCGCGCACGTCGGTCGCGGGCACCGACCCGGCGACCGCTCCCGGCGTGCTGCACACGAGCATCGGGCCGAGCGTCGGGTCCTTCGGCAGGCGTCCGTGCGTGCCCCGCACCGGCGACGGGTCGAGAGGCACGACCTTCATCGCGTAGCGCAGGCCGGCCATCTTCTTCGCGAGGGTGAGGCCGGCCTTGAGCTTGACCGCCTTGTCCTCGGGGTCGAAGAACAGCTCGGCCGGGTCGTAGCCGGGCTTGCGGTGGATCTCCACCCCGCGGGCGAAGTCGGGCGCCCGGGCGTCGTCGAGCCAGTAGTAGTAGGTGAACCACGCGGTCTCGTCCGCGACCAGCACCAGGTCGCCGGAGCGCTCGTGGTCGAGGCCGTACGCCGCCTGGGCGCTGCGGTCGAGCACCTGGTCGACGCCCGGCAGGTCGGCGCACAGCCCGCGCACGGTCTCGAGGTCGGCGGGGTCGTCGACGTAGACGTGGGCGACCTGGTGGTCGGCGACCGCGAAGGCCCGCGAGGTCCAGGGGTCGAGGTACTCCATGCCGTCCTGCGTGTAGACCTCGAGCATCCCGCTGCGGCGGAGCATCCGGTTGATGTCCACCGGCTGGTCGGCGTCGGTGATGCCGTACTCCGAGAGCACCAGCACGGTGACGCCGGTGCGCTCGGCGTCGTCGAGGAGCGGCGCCAGCGCGGCGTCGATCTCCTGGGCCGCCCGCACGGCCTCGTCCGAGTCCGGCCCGAAGCGCTGGAGGTCGTAGTCGAGGTGCGGGACGTAGCAGAGCGTGAGGTCGCTGCGCGGCATCAGCCGGCGGGTGGCGGCGATGATCCACTCGCTGGAGGCGATCGCGGCGGTCGGTCCCCAGTAGGTGAACAGCGGGAACTCGCCGAGCGCGCCGACGAGCTCGTCGTGCAGCTCGGGCGGGCGGGTGTAGCAGTCCGGGGCCTTCTTGCCGTCGGCGTAGTAGATCGGCCGCGGCGTGACGGTGTAGTCGGTCGTCATGCCCATGGCGTACCACCAGCAGACGTTGGCGACGGTGTAGTCGGGGCGCTCGCGCTGGATCGTCTCCCACACCTTCTCGCCCTCGACGAGCTTGTTGTGCTGGCGCCAGAGGAACACCTCACCGAGCTCGCGGAAGTACCACCCGTTGCCGACGGCGCCGTGCCCCGACGGCGGCAGGCCGGTGAGGAAGGTCGACTGCACCGAGCACGTCACGGCGGGGAGGATCGGCTCGAGGGTCGCCTGCGAGCCCTGGTCGGCGAGGCGGCGCAGCCGCGGCATGTGCCTGAGCAGGTCGGGGGTGAGGCCGACGAGGTCGACGACGAGCAGCTTGGGGTGGGCCACGGTTGGCGTCCTGTCTGGGAGGTGGGGGGTCTGGTGGTCGGGGCGGTGTCAGTCGAGGGGGGTGAGGCCGAGCCCGACGAGCTCGTCGCGCACCCACGCCAGCTCGGCGGCCAGCCCGGCAGCCAGGGCGTCGTCGTCGGCGGGGGCGCCGTCGGGCAGGACGGACCAGGTGTAGGTCTCGACCTCGAGGTGGTCGGTGCGGGCGGTGTCGCCGCCGAGCAGGGCGGCGAGCGAGGCGCGCAGGTCGTCGCGGCTGTTGCGTAGCGGCGGGGCCGGGTCGGCGTGGACCGGCACGTGGAAGTGCACCCGCCACGGCGACCGGTCGTCGAGCGGACGGCGGCCCTCGAGCGCGTCGGGCAGGTCGTCGCGCGAGGCGAGCCGCTGGCCCACGCGCTGGCGGACCTGGTGCAGGAAGCGGTCCTCGGAGTACGACGTCAGCGCGGCGCGGGCGGCGGGATCGGCGGGGTCGTCGACGACCAGCGCCGCGGCGGGCTGCACCTTGACCACGTCGAGGCCGGCGGCGTCGAGGCGGGTGAGCGCGTCGGTCGCGTCCTCGAAGCCGACGGCGAGGTGGCACAGGTCCAGGCAGACGCCGATGCGCTCACGGTCGGCGGAGTCGAGTCGGTCGACCGCCTCGGCGATCGTCTCCACGACGCAGCCGGGCTCGGGCTCGAAGGCCACCCGGATCGTGCGGCCCGTGTCGGCCTCGACCTCGGCCAGTCCCTCGGCGAGGGCCTTGATCTGCAGCTCGGCCTGCGCCTGGCGGTCGGCCAGCCACGGCGCACGCCAGGCCAGCGGGAGGGTCGAGATGCTGCCGCGCACGGCGTCCTCGGGCAGCAGTGCGGCGAGCACGCGCGCGACGTCGAGGGTGTAGTCGAGCCGGGCGCGCTCGGCCCAGGTCGGGTGGTAGACGCGCTTCTTGACGACCTCGTCCTGGAAGGCGGCGTAGGGGAAGGCGTTGAGGGTGACGATCTCGACGCCGTGCTCGTCGATCGCGTCCCGCAGCCGGGCGACGGCGTCGAGGTCGGAGGCGAGCCGGCGCGCGGCGGCCGCCGGGAGCCACATCCCGAGGCCGACGCGGTCGGTGTCGAGGTGCTGGCGCAACCGGTCGCCGTACGTCCCCACCTGGGCGACGAGCCCGTCGACGTCCTCGGCGGGCAGGACGTTGGTGCCGTAGCCGAGGTGGACGACGGTGCCGTCGGGGTGCTGCAGCCTCATCGTCAGTCCCGCGAGCCGCGCAGGATCGAGTTGCCCTCGAAGGTCGCCGAGGCGTCGGCCCCCGTCGAGGCGTCGTCGGGGAGCTCGGGGTCGACGAGCAGGCGGCCGCTCTGGCCGAAGAACTCGATCGGGTTGCGCCACAGCACGCGGTCGACGTCGTCGGCGGAGAAGCCCGCCTCGAGCATCGCCGCTCCGGTCTTCGCCGTCTTGAGCGGGTCGCTGCGGCCCCAGTCGGCGGCGGAGTTGACCAGCACGCGGTCCAGGCCGCGGCGCTGCAGGATGGCCACCATCCGGTGCTCGTCCATCTTGGTGTCGGGGTAGATCGAGAAGCCCATCCAGCAGCCCGCCTCGTCGACCTGGTCGACGGTGACCTCGTTGAGGTGGTCGACGACGACCATGCCGGGGGCGAGGCCCGACTCGGTGACGAGCTCGAGGGTGCGGCGGGTGCCCTGCTCCTTGTCGCGGTGCGGGGTGTGGACCATCGCCGGCAGCTCGAACTCCACGGCCAGCTCCAGCTGCCGCACGAACGCCTTCTCCTCCTCGACGGTCATCGAGTCGAAGCCGACCTCGCCCACGGCGACCACGCCGTCTTTGGCGAGGTAGCGCGGGAGCACGTCGAGCACCTCGGCGCAGCGCGGGTCGTTGGCCTCCTTCGGGTTGAGCGCGATCGTGCAGTGGTGGGCGATGCCGAACTGCGCGGCGCGGAACCGCTCCCAGCCCACCAGGGCGTCGAAGTAGTCGGTGAACGAGCCGACGCTGGTGCGGGGCTGGCCCAGCCAGAACGCCGGCTCCACCAGCGCGCGGACCCCGGCGGCGTGCATCGCCTCGTAGTCGTCGGTGGTGCGCGACGTCATGTGGATGTGGGGGTCGAAGATGCGCATCAGAGGTCCTTCTGCTCGTGCTGGGGCTGCTCGGGGGAGGTGGCACAGGCGTCGAGGACGACCTGCACGTCGAGGGGTACGTCGCGCCCGGCCGCCTCGCGCTCGCGCTGGTAGCGCTGCACCATCTCGGCGAGCTCGCGGTCGGCCCGGCGGGCGAGGGCGGTGACCGAGGCGACCGGCACACCGGTGAACAGGCACTTGAGGACGCCCTGACGCCAGGAGTCGTCGTCGAGCCGGTCGCTGTGCGGGCCCATCGCGGCGGCGACGAGGCGGGTGTCGTTGGTGCGCAGCGCGTCGAGCAGCAGGTCGCTCCCGTCGACCTCCTCGGGTGCGCCGGACAGGGCGTGGAGCACCGCGCGCTTCTCGTCGCTGTCGCCGTAGCGGTAGACCTCGCGCAGCTCGGCCAGCAGCGCGTCGGGGTCGAGCGAGCTCGCGGCGACCTGCACGAGCCGCACGCGCACCGCGTCCTCGAGCAGTACGCCGTCCACGCCGGGGAGCGGCCCGCGCCCGGTCCTGCGGGCAGCTGCGGGGAAGGCCCGACCCAGCCGTGAGGGATCGTCGGCCACCTCGGCGGTGAGCGCCTCGAGCTGCGCCTGCGCGCTCGCGTCGAGGGCGTGCCGGATGGTGTCGTGGTCGGCCAGCGGCTCGATCTCGGTCACGGCGTGGATCCTTCCCTGTCGGAGGTGGCGAGGCGGGCCAGGGAGGCGCGCAGGGCGACGATCTGGCGCGCGGCGACGGTCGGCGCCGCGTGGGAGTGGCGGGGGAGCTCCACGCTGGCGAGGCCGGTGAAGCCGGTGGCGAGCAGGGCGCGGAGGACGGCGTCGAGGTCGAGGGTGCCGGCGCCGAGCTCGAGGTGCTCGTGCACGTCGCGCACCATGTCGTCGACCTGCACGTTGCCGATGAGCGGGCCGGCGACGGCGACGGACGCCTCCGGGGCGCGGGGCTCGTTGCACACGAGGTGGCCGAGGTCGAGGGTCAGCCGGAGGTGGTCGGGCTCGCCGAGCCGGCGGCGCAGCTCGAGGGCCTCGTCGACGGTGTCGACGTGCATGCCGGGCTCGGGCTCGAAGCAGACGGTGACGCCGAGGTCGTGCGCGAGGTCGAGGACGGGGCCGAGGCCGTCGGTGAGCCGGCGCCAGCCCTCCTCGGCGCTGGCCCCCTCGGGCAGCACGCCCGACCAGCACGACATCGCCTCGGCGCCCAGCTCGGCGGCGATCCGCACGGCACGGGTCAGCAGCTCGATCCGCGGGCCGCGGTCGCCGTCGCTGACCAGGGTGGGCTCGTGCTTGTGCCAGGGGTCGAGGACGTAGCGCGAGCCGGTCTCGATGACGACGGCCAGGCCGTGGTCGGCGAGCGACTTCGCGGCGCGCGCGGTCTGGGCCACGGCGTCGTCGGCGAAGGGGTCGAGGTGGGGCTGGTCGAGGGTGAGGGCGACACCGTCGTAGCCGAGGCCCGCGATCACCGCGCAGGCGTCGGGGAACCGGTGGCCGGAGAAGCCGTTGCTGCCGTAGCCCAGGCGCAGCGAGGGGCGCCCGGCGCTCACGTCGGGCTCCATCGGCTCGAGAGGGCGCGGTAGGCGGGGCCCGCGCCGACGACGGTTGCGGCGGCGGCCAGCCGGCCGCGGCGTGCGAGCCATGCTCCCTGGAGCAGGGAGAACCCGCCGATCCCGGTGCGGGTGGCGCTGCGGGCCGCTTCGGCCGTCGGCTGCTGTGCCGCCCGGGCCTGGGCGCGGCCGACGACGACGGCGTACGCCGCCGACAGGCCGACCCCGGCCGCGCGGGAGAGCCGACCGGCGTGCGGGTCGTGGAAGGCGGCGTGGGCCGTGGCGGCTGCGACCGCGACGGTGCCGGCGGTCACCGCGGCTGCGACCTCCGGGCGGGTGCCGTGCACCTCGCCGCGGCTCAGCCAGGTGAGCCCGGCGGTGTGCGCGGTCATCGCGAGGGCGGGCTGCCAGGCGGTCGCGGGTGAGGCGTGGGCGCCGAGGAGGACGTCGAGCCCACGCGTCGACGCCATCGCGAGGGGGCCGACCGCCGCGTCCTTGGCGACGGCGTCGTAGGCCACCACCATCAACGCGAGCGGGGCGGCGACGGCGACGGCCGAGCGGCCGCCGAGGAGCGCGGCGACGCCGAGCCCCGCGGCGCCGAGACCGGCGGCCACGGCGAGGGCCGCGTCGGGGCTGATCCGGCCCGACGGGATCGGCCGCTCGGGCCGCTCCTCGGCGTCGACGTGGCGGTCGCACCAGTCGTTGAAGGCCATGCCCGACCAGTAGAGGCAGGTGGAGGCGACCGGCATCGCCCAGCCCCGCCCGCCCGCCGCCGCGTGTGCGGCGCCGGACCACGCGTCACCGGGGATGGAGAACGCGGCGGGGGCCCGGGTCAGCTCGACGAGGTCGGCGACCCTCACGTCGTCACCCGGTCGGCGCACGCGGTCGACCAGGCGAGCAGGGCCTCCCACTGCTGCGCCAGTCGGTGCTCCTGCGAGCCGATCGGCTGCTTGAAGAAGAAGCCGAGGGCGGTCAGCGGGCCGGTCTCGCCGACGGCCATCGCACGGGCGGTCAGGCGGGCGAGGTCGAGCACCAGCGGCGCGGCCAGGGCCGAGTCGCAGCCCTCCCAGGTGAACTGCATCGTCATCCGGGTGCCGAGGAAGCCGTCGAAGCGGACGTGGTCCCAGGCGGTCTTCCAGTCGCCGAGGTCCTCGACGTAGTCGATGTGCATCGGGCCGGGCACGGGGTGACCGAGCATCGACTCGAGGCCGGAGCGCTTGGTGCTGGTCTTGCTCTCCCGCGCGGCGGGGTCGGACAACGTCGATCCGTCGCCGCCGCCGAGCAGGTTGATCGACGTCCACGACCGCACCGCGAGCGAGCGGGTGGAGAACATCGGCGCCAGGGCCGACTTCACGAGGGTCTCGCCGGTCTTGCCGTCGCTGCCGGCGTAGGGGAGACCGCGCTCGTCGGCGAGCTCGCGCAGGGCCGGGACGTCGATGCCGGGGCTCGGAGTGAAGGCGACGTAGGCCGCGCCCGCCAGCACCGCGGCGCAGGCGTAGACCGAGCTCGGGGACAGCGGCGCACGGCCGGCCGCCCAGGCGGCCTCGAGGGCGCTCCACGAGTCGGCGTCCGCGCCGGTGTCGTGCGGCGGCTCCGTGCTCGAGACGTCGACGACCACGACCCGGTCGACGTCGGTGGCGAAGTCGCGGATGTCGGCAGCGAGCCGCTCCACGTCGGCGCGCTGGTCGGTGGAGTCGCCGTGGCGGACGCCCGGACGCAGCCGGGCCTCGGTCGCGTGGAGCTCGGCGCCCACCTGGTGCGCGAGGACTCCCGGCACCACGCCTCCGGCCACGAGGCGCTCGGCCTGCTTGACGAGGGGGAGGGTGTCGACGTCGTGTCCGCCCACGACGATGTCGGCGTAGGCCGGCAGGCCGCGCGCGTCGAGGTCGGGGTGCGCGCAGACGCAGCCGGTCTCGTCGGTCAGGTGGGCCGCGAGCGCGCTCAGGCCGATGGTCGCGGTGGTCGCGAGCGACCCGCGTGCGCCGATGAACCAGATGCCGAGACGACCGGCGTGAGGGTGGTCATCGGGCCGGGAGTTGGGGGAGGGTGCCACCTGTCGAAGGTAATGCACGTCACAACCACTTTCAACGCCGCCTCCGCCACTTTTGCGCGACCTCGGTCAAAAGTGCTGCGGTGACGCGGGGTGCAGTGCGAGCGCGGAACGCGAAACCACGTGCGCCTCGCAGTGGCGGACCAGCTCGGCGTACGCCTCGGCACCCATCAGCTCGACCAGCTCGGGCTCGTGGGTGAGGTAGACCGGCTCGGGGGCGACGTGCGCCTCGGTGTTGCCCGAGCAGTACCAGTCGAGGTCGTGGCCACCGGGTCCCCAGCCGCGCCGGTCGTACTCGCCGATCGACACCTCGGTGTAGGCCGTCCCGTCCTGTCGCTCGACCTCGCGGAACTGGCGACGGATGGGCAGCTGCCAGCACACGTCGGGCTTGGTCTCCAGCGGGTTGCGCCCCTGGCGCAGGGCCAGGCCGTGCAGTGCGCACCCGGCGCCGACGTGTCCGGCGTCGGTGCTGAAGTCGGTGCGGTTGTGGAAGACGCACGCCTGCTGCCCGTCCACCTCGACGACGCGGGTCTTGCGCTCGCCGTCGTCGTCGGTCTCGATCCAGTCGGGCTTGCGCACCGGCCGGCCGGGGTGCAGCTGCCAGTCGTCGGGAGTGAGCTCGGCGACGAACGCCGCGACCCGCTTCTCGTCGTCCCGATCGGCGAAGTGGGCGCCGAGCGTGCAGCAGCCGACGTCCGGGGCGTCGGAGTAGATGCCCTGGCACCCCTGGCCGAAGATGCAGGTGTAGGCCGAGGTCAGCCACGTCAGGTCACAGCGGAACACCTGGGACTCGTCGGCGGGGTCGGCGAACTCGACGAACGCGCGGGGGAAGACCAGGTCGACTTCGGGCACGTGGTGAGCCTAGTAGTTTGGGTTTCATGCGCCTGGGCGTCCTCGACATCGGCTCCAACACCGGCCACCTGCTGGTGGTGGACGCGCACGGCGGTGCCGCGCCCCTCCCGGCCTCCTCGCACAAGCAGCCGCTCCGGCTGGCCGAGCACCTCGACGAGGACGGGGCCGTGACCAAGAAGGGCATCAAGGCCCTCACCGACTTCTGCGCCTCGGCGACGCAGATCGCCGAGGACAAGGGCTGCGAGGAGATGCTCGGCTTCGCCACCTCGGCGGTGCGCGACTCGGTCAACTCCTACGAGGTGCTCACCCACGTCGAGGAGCACAGCGGCGTACGCCTCGAGGTGCTGTCGGGCGAGGACGAGGCGCGCCTGACGTTCCTGGCCGTACGCCGGTGGTTCGGCTGGTCGGCCGGGCGGCTCGCGGTCTTCGACATCGGCGGCGGCTCGCTCGAGATCGCCGGCGGCACCGACGAGGCCCCCGACGTCGCCTGGTCCCTCCCGCTCGGCGCCGCCCGGATGGCGAAGGCGTGGTTCGGCGGCGGCCGGCCCTCCGACGACGACGTACGCGAGCTGCGCAAGCAGGTGCGCGCCGAGATCGCCCGCGACGCCGGCCACCTGCTCCGCCCCGGCGTGCCCGACCGGGCGGCGGCGACGTCCAAGACCTTCCGCTCCCTGGCGCGGATCTGCGGCGCCGCACCGAGCGGTGACGGTCCCCTCGTCCCGCGCGCCCTCGAGCTGGAGACGCTCTCGGGCTGGATCCCCAAGCTGATGGACATGGCGCCCGACGAGCTCGCCGAGCTCCCCGGCGTCTCGCCGAGCCGCACCCACCAGATCGTGCCGGGTGCCCTGGTCGCGGAGGCCTGCATGGACATCTTCGACCTGACCGAGCTGGAGATCTGTCCGTGGGCGCTGCGTGAGGGCGTGATCCTCGAGCGCCTGGACCAGATCTCGGTCGTCACGAGGCAGCCCTGACCATGTCCTCCTCGCGGACCACTCCTCTGGTCGGGCTCTCCTCCGCCTCGGTCTACCCCGAGTCCACGGCGCACGCCTTCGGGTGGGCGGCCCAGCTGGGCTACGACGCGGTCGAGGTGATGGTCGGCATCGACTCCCTCAGCCAGCAGGTCGACGCCGTCAAGAAGCTCAGCGACCACCACCAGGTCCCGATCTGCGCCGTGCACGCGCCCTGCCTGCTCTTCACCCAGCGGGTCTGGGGCACCGACCCGTGGGGCAAGCTGGAGAAGTCGGCCGAGATGGCCGAGGCGGTCGGCGCGGACGTCGTCGTCGTCCACCCGCCGTTCCGGTGGCAGAAGGACTACGCCGCGGGCTTCGTCGAGGGCATCGCGTCGCTGGAGGCCCGCACCGGCCTCGCGTTCGCGGTGGAGAACATGTACCCGTGGCGCGCCTCCTCGCGCCGCGGCATGGAGATGTACCTCCCCGGCTGGGACCCGAGTGCCGAGGACTACGCCCACACCACGATCGACCTCTCGCACGCCGCGATCGCCCGCAGCGACGTCATCGAGATGGCCGACCGGATGGGCGCGAGCCTGCGCCACGTGCACCTCACCGACGGCACCGGATCGGCCAAGGACGAGCACCTCGTGCCCGGCCGCGGCGTGATGAAGGCCCGGGAGTTCCTGCGCCACCTCGCCGGCAAGGGCTTCTCCGGCCACGTCGTGCTGGAGATCAACACGCGGCGGTCCGCGAGCCGCGCCGAGCGGGAGGCCGACCTGGCCGAGTCGCTCGAGTTCGCCCGCGCCCACCTCGCCGTCCCCACGCCGTGAGCCCCTGATGACCACCCGCACGTCCCGCGGCCGTCGCCCCGGCGCCCCCGACACCCGGGCCGAGGTCCTCGCCGCCGCGCGGGCGTCGTTCGCCGAGAAGGGCTTCCGCGGTACGACGATCCGCGCCGTCGCCGCCTCGGCGGGCGTCGACCCCGCGCTCGTGCACCACTACTTCGGGAGCAAGGACGACCTCTTCGTCGCCGCGCTCGAGATCCCCGTCGACCCGCGCGAGGTGCTCGCACCGGTGGTGGCGGCCGGGCCGGACGGCGCGGGGGAGCGGCTGCTGAGCGCCTTCCTCGGCGTGTGGGACGACCCGGCGATCCAGCCGGGCCTGCTCGCCATGGTGCGCTCCCTCATCGCCGACGACAGCGGTGGACTGGTGCGCGACGCCTTCATCCCCGTCGTCGTCGGGCCGGTGCTCGCGGGCCTGGTCGCCGACCGGCCCGACGTCCGGATCCCGCTCGTCGCCAGCCAGGTCGTCGGCCTCATCGTCGCCCGCTACCTGCTCGCCCTGCCGCCGATGGCCCAGATGCCCGCCGAGGACGTCGTCGCCCGGATGGGGCCGGTGCTCCAGCACTACCTGACCGGCGACCTGCCCTGACGCCGTACGCCTGTCCGCCGCCGTCCGAGCGGTGGCCGCCCTCCGAGCGGTGCGTGAGACAGCTTTCCGGCACTGAGAACGTGCGTCACGCACCGCAGCCGCCACCGACCTCCCGGAGCGGTGCGCGACGCAGGTTCTGCGCCCGCGGAACATGTCTGGTGCACCGCTCGTCGGGCCTTGACGACGACGAGACACCCGGAGCACAATTCAACACATGGTGAAAAACGTCGTGGAGGTACGCGACCTCGCCGTCGTACGCGGCGAGCGCGAGGTGCTGCCCGGCATCTCGCTGGACGTCGCCGCGGGTGTCACCGGCCTGCTCGGTCCGAGCGGCTGCGGCAAGACCACGCTGATGCGGTGCCTGGTCGGCGCGCAGCAGGTGCGATCGGGGACCGTCGAGGTGCTGGGGGAGCCGGCCGGCAGCCCGCCGCTGCGGACCCGGGTCGGCTACGTCACCCAGGCTGCGAGCGTCTACGACGACCTGACCGTCGCGGAGAACCTCGCGTTCTTCGCCCGCGTGCTCGGCATCGACCGCGCCCAGGTCGACGAGGCCGTCGCCGCGGTGGGCCTCGACGACCACCGCTCCCAGGTCGTGGGCCGTCTCTCGGGCGGCCAGCGCAGTCGGGCCAGCCTGGCCGTCGCCCTCCTCGGTACGCCGGACCTGCTGGTGCTCGACGAGCCGACGGTCGGCCTCGACCCGGTGCTGCGCCGCGACCTGTGGGACCTGTTCCACCGGATCGCCGACCGCGGGGCCGCCGTGCTCGTGTCGAGCCACGTCATGGACGAGGCCGAGCGGTGCCACCGGCTGCTGCTGATGCGCGAGGGCCGGATCATCGCCGACGGCTCCCCCGAGGAGATCCTCCGCGGCACCGGTGCCCCGGACATCGAGCAGGCGTTCCTCCACCTCGTCGAAGGCCAGGGTGAGGTCCTGTGAGCCCGCGCATCACGCTCGCCGTCGCCGGCCGCGTCCTCACCCAGATCCGCCGCGACCACCGCACGCTCGCGATGCTGCTGGTCGTCCCGTGCGTCCTGATCACGCTGCTGTGGTGGATGTTCCTGGACCTGCCGGGTGGCCTCTTCGACCGCTTCGGTCCGGGCCTGCTGGCGATGTTCCCCTTCATCGTGATGTTCCTGGTGACGAGCGTGACGACGCTGCGCGAGCGCTCGTCCGGCACCCTCGAGCGGCTGCTCACGATGCCGATGGGCAAGCTCGACTTCCTGCTCGGCTACGCCCTGGCCTTCGGGCTGCTCGCGGCCGTCCAGTCCGTGCTGGCGGTGGCCGTGAGCGTCGGGCTCCTCGGCCTGGACGTGCAGGGTCCGGTGTGGCTCCTCGGCGTCGTGGCGGTGGCCGACGCCGTCCTCGGCGCGGCGCTCGGCCTGCTGGTGAGCGCCTTCGCGACGACCGAGTTCCAGGCGGTGCAGTTCATGCCGGCGTTCGTGCTGCCCCAGATCCTGCTGTGCGGGCTCTTCGTGCCGCGCGAGGCGATGCCGGCCGTGCTCGAGGCCGTCAGCAACCTCCTGCCGATGTCGTACGCCATCGACGCCATGCAGGAGCTCGTCGGAGCGGCCGACACGGCGGAGGTGTGGCGCAACGTGCTGGTCGTCGCCGGCTTCGCGGTCGGTGCGCTCGCGCTGGGCGCCGCCACCCTCAGGCGCCGGACGCCCTGACCCGGATCCGCCGGTCTCTCACCTGCTGCGCGTCACCATGCGAGCGCGCTGGCTGCGTTGTCGGGCGCTCGACGGGCCTAGCGGCCCGCCTTCGGCCCTCCGCCTTGCCATCACGCCCGCCTGATGTCGCTCGCGACGGCGTCGACCGGCGGCTCCGGGACCCGGCTGAACAGCCACGCCCCCGCCGCGAACAGACCGGCGTACATCACCGACAGCAGGACGACGTCGACCACCGAACCGGTCGTGTCGTCGGCGGCGACCAGGACGACCGCGACCACTCCTGCCAGGAGCGTCGTCAGCGCAGCGGCTCCGAGCGCGAGCACCATGCCGCCCGGCCGGAACCGGGTCGCCGCGGCGACGACCAGCAGGACGGCCGGCGCCGCCAGGTAGAGCCAGTCTCGGTCCCCGTCGCCGACGATGCCGAGGGCACCGATGCCGAGGAGCAGGAACGCGACGGTGCCGGCCGACAGGGCCCCGGCGAGGGCGTACCGGGAGGTGGGGGAGGAGAGGCTCGACGTCATGCCGACGACGCTAGGAGAGCACCGGCCCGGAACGGGTGGAGGAGCCGTGAAGGTTCGGTGCAGGTCCGAGGTGGAGGTCGGCGTAGCCTTGCCGCCATGTCGTTGCTCCGCCAGCCGATCCTGCTCCTCGCTCGCAGCCAGGGGGTGAAGAAGCTCGTCTCGACGATGCCCGTCTCGAGCTCCATCGTCACCGGCTACGTGCCCGGCGAGACCACGGCCGATGCGGTCGCGGCGACGTCGGGCCTCGTCGACGACGGCCTGCGAGCCACGCTCGACTACCTCGGCGAGGACACGACCGACGCGGCCCGGGCCGACGCCACCGTCGCGGCCTACAAGGAGCTGCTCGCCGACCTGGCGACCAAGGGCCTGGCTCCGCAGGCGGAGGTGTCGGTCAAGCTCAGCGCGATCGGCCAGTCGCTGCCCGACAACGGGCACAAGGTCGCGCTGGAGAACGCGCGCGAGATCTGTCGCGCCGCCCGCAACGCCGGCACGACCGTGACCCTCGACATGGAGGACCACACCACCACCGACTCGACGCTGTCGATCCTGCGCGAGCTCCGCAAGGACTTCCCCGAGGCGGGCGCGGTGCTCCAGGCGATGCTGCGCCGCACCGAGGCGGACTGCCGCGCGCTGGCCTACGAGGGCTCGCGCGTGCGGCTGTGCAAGGGCGCCTACATGGAGCCCGAGCAGGTCGCCTTCCAGGACCGCATCGACGTCGACCGGTCCTACGTCCGCTGCCTCAAGGTGCTGCTCGGCGGCCAGGGGTATCCGATGATCGCCACCCACGACCCGCGGATGGTCCAGATCGCCTCGTCGCTGGCGAGCCGGTTCGGCCGGCGCCCGGGGACCTACGAGTTCCAGATGCTCTTCGGCATCCGCCCGGAGGAGCAGAAGCGTCTCGCGGCCGCCGGGGAGACCGTGCGCGTCTACGTCCCCTACGGCACCGAGTGGTACGGCTACCTCATGCGCCGCCTGGCCGAGAAGCCCCAGAACCTGGCGTTCTTCGTCCGCTCGCTCGTCTCCAAGAAGTGAGACCACAGCGTCCGCGACGAAGGAGCGGGCGCGTCGTGGGCCAGATTGAGCAAGCACCGCGGTCGAGGGACGAGACCGCGACGTGCGTGTCGAAATCAGTGGACGCCAGGCCGTAGGTTGATCGCATGAGCACAGCGATCATCGGGGCCGGCGTCATGGGGGAGACCCTGCTGTCCGGGCTCGTACGCGCCGGCCGCCGCGTCGACCAGCTGATGGTCGGCGAGAAGCGCGCCGAGCGAGCCCGCGAGCTCGAGGAGCGCTACGGCGTCGCGGTCGTGTCCAACCGCGAGGCGGCAGCGAAGGCCGACACCGTCGCGCTCGTCGTCAAGCCGCAGGACATGGGCGACGTGCTCCAGGAGATCGCCCCCGACCTCCGCGCGGGCCAGCTGCTGGTGTCGCTGGCCGCAGGCATCACCACCGCGTTCATCGAGTCGCACGTGCCGGACGGCGTCGCGGTCGTCCGCGTGATGCCCAACACCCCGGCGCTCGTCGACGAGGGCATGGCCGCGATCTCGCCCGGCTCCCACTGCGACGAGTCGCACCTGCTCGAGGCCGAGTCGCTGATGGCGTCGACCGGCAAGGTGCTGCGCATCCCCGAGAAGCAGATGGACGCCGTCACGGCCATCTCCGGCTCCGGCCCGGCCTACATCTTCTTCGTCGTCGAGTCGATGATCGAGGCAGGCGTGCACCTGGGTCTGCCGCGGGCCACCTCGACCGAGCTGGTCGTGCAGACGCTCGTCGGCTCCGCGGCGATGCTCCGGGAGACCGGCACCCACCCCGTCGTGCTGCGCGAGCAGGTCACCTCGCCCAGCGGTACGACGGCCTCCGCCCTCCGTGAGCTCGAGATCCACCGGGTCCGCGCCGCCTTCCTCGCCGCCATGGAGGCGGCCCGCAACCGTTCTCGGGAGCTCGCCGAGGGCTCTTGACCACGACCTCCTGGTAAGGCGAAAACCCAGTCCCCATGCGGCTTTCGGCCGCCGAGGGCGGTCTTGGTCTGATTGGTCACAACCGCTAGGTCTCGCGGTAACTCCGAGTGACAATGAAGGTGACCAACCGGTCGAAACACTCCCGCGGATCGAAGTGGGGTGGTGGTCATGTCCGCGGCATCCGAACGAAGCAGACCACTCTCGGGAATGGCCAGGAACGCCCTGGTCCTCGCGCTCGCCGGCATCGTCGCGGTCCTCAGCGGCGGACTGCTGTTCCTGACGGCCGGCAGTGCAACCTCCGTGACCACGACGTCGGACACGCCCTGCGTGCCCGCCGACGCCTGGACCGAGACGACCGACTGGGTCCTCTCCTCCCCGGGCGAGGGTTGGCGACAGGTGGACGAGCGCACGGTGATCGACGAAGAGGCCTACACCGAGGAGGTGTTCGTCGGCTGGCAGCACTACTCGTGGACAGGCGGTCCGCTCGGCGACGGGGTCGTCCCGGCCATCCCGACCGGCCCCGACGACCCGGACTGGCAGGCCAACGCCACGCAGGAGCCGCACGAGAACAATCCCAACGTGACCTGGCTCGACGACACCGGGTGGGGACTCCACTACCTGAGTCACGGCAGCGCAGGACTGGCCGACTGGTTCTACCTGGAGCGTGTGACCGAGACGGTCGAACATGCCGCGGTGACCCACCAGGAGTTCCGTTTCGCGTACGACCACCCGGCCGTGGTCTGCCCGACCGCGCCGCCGACCACGCAGCCGCCGACCACGCAGCCGCCGACGGTGCAGCCGCCGACGGTGCAGCCGCCGACCGCGCAGCCTCCCGAGGTGCTGCCGACCACCGCGACCCCCTCGGCGGAGCCGAGCGGGCCGGCGGGCGACGAGCCGGCCGTGGAGGACACGCAGCAACCGACCACGCAGCAACCGACCACGCAGCCCGACGATGTCGAGGTGCTGGGCGTGCAGGCGTCCGAGCCGCCGGCACCGTCGGCCCAGGTGCCGACCGCCGTCGACGCAGGTCTCCCTGCGGCTCCTGACGCCGGGACCACCGCGGCGCAGCAGTGGGGCGTCGTCCTCACGGCGATGGGACTGGTGCTGCTGGCCTCGGCCGGTGGCGTGCTGGTCAGGGTCCGACAGACCTGACCAGCAGGAGGACGTCACCCGACTCCCTCTCGGGTGACGTCCCCCTTCCAGGAAAGGAGCGTTCCCGTGCGAACTGCCCGTCTCGTGTCGGCCGCCCGCTGGACCACCGTGATCGGCGGCGCGGTGGCCCTCACCATGGTGGCAGCGATGGTGTCCTCGACCCGGTCCGACGACATTCCCGACTCGACGGCCGTCGACACGGCGACGAGCCTGGTCACCGAGCAGGCGGGCGTCGTACCGGTGCCGACTGTGGAGCCGGAGACGCCGGCCCCGCTCCCACCCGGACCGCCGCTGGCGCTGCGGATCCCCGCCCTCGGCCTCTACGCACCCGTGGTGACCGTCGGCCTGGACGCCCGCGGCGCGCTGGTGCCGCCGGCCGACCCGCGCGTGGTCGGGTGGTGGGAGGCAGGAGCGCGACCGGGCAGCGCCCGGGGGACCGCGGTGCTGGCCGGCCACACGGTGCACGACGGTGGCGGCGTCTTCGACGACCTCGCCGGCCTGGAGCCGGGCGACACCGTCGAGGTGGTCACCGACCGTGGTGCGCTGGACTTCACGGTCCGCTCCGTCCGGGGCCTAGGCCGGGCCGAGCTGGCCGCCCGCGCGGGCCGCCTGTTCGCCACCGCAGGTGCCCCGGGGCTGGTCCTGGTCACGTGCACCGACTGGGACGGCGAGCGCTACCGCGGCAACACGGTGGTGGTCGCCCGCATCCGGTGAGGGCAGGGCAACCGCTCCCGCGAGCTCGCCGAGGGCTCCTCAGTCAGCTCGCGCGCAGCTGGCGCACCACGGCCATCGCGTCGTCCACCAGCCCGCGCACCAGGGGCAGCCTGGTCAGCCGCACTGCCCGGTCGACCAGGGGCACGATCCCGGCGACGAGGCCGCGCGTGCGGCGCTGACCGTCGCTGTCGTCGTGAACCCAGAAGAGCACGACGCCCATGTGCAGCAGCCACAGCAGCTCTGGCAGTTCGTCGCGCAGGGCCGGAGCGACCTTGAGGTCTGAGCCCTCGACGACCCGCCGGAACAGCGCGGTGCTGGCCTCGCGTGCCGGCATCGACTGCTCGGAGAAGGGAGAGAGCGGGGAGCGGGGATCGGCTGCGTTGCGGAAGAACTGCCCGCCGAAGTCGTGGAAGGGACCGGCCACGTCGAGGAAGGAGTCCATCGCCCCGCGGAGCCGGTCGGCGAAGACCACGGTGTCGTACGTCGTCTCGGCCGCCACGGCGTGCTCGACCTGGATCTGGTCGTAGAACGCCTGGACCAGCTCCTCCTTGCCGGAGAAGTAGTAGTAGGCGCTGCCCAGCGACACCCCGGCCTCGTCGGCGATGGCGCGCATCGTGGTGGCGTCGTAGCCGCCGGTCCGGAAGAGTGACATCGCGGCGTCGACGATGCCGGACCGGGTCTGCTCGGCCTTGCTCGAGCGTCGGACGGGTCGCTTCGCGGGCACCTCGTCACCCTAGGAGGCGTCGGTGTGGGGCAGGACCCGCGAGGTGGCCCGCGCGGCCAGGGGCCCGCCCAGTACAGCGGCAGCCACGAACCAGGTGAGGCCGAGCCACTCCCCACCCCGCCGCAGGTCGACGTCCGCCAGAACGAACCGCCCGCTCACCAACGAGAAGAGTGCCACCATGGCGACCGGCGGCAGGGCGGCGCCGAGCACGAAGGCGCGACGCCGGGCCACCGGGCGCGGCAGGTGCCGGCCGACGAGGAGCGCGAGGGGGACCGCGGCCAGCAGGCCCACGGCGGCGCCCATGGGACCGCCGAGGACGACCGCCAACACCGCGGTCGGTCCGGTTCCTGCCAGCAACTCGGTCGCGGACGGCGGCGTGCCGTCGAACGCAAAGGCGATGAGCAGGAACACGAACGCCACCAGGCTGCCCGAGCCGGCGCCGAGAAGCGGTCCGAGCAGCAGCCATCGCAGTTGGGGCCGGTAGGCCGTACTCGCGGGAGCCTGCGGTGTGGTCACTCCAGGATCGTGGCAGGATAGTTGAACACGTTCAACTCCGTCCGCCGGTCGGACCTCGCGGCGCGCAGGAGTAACGTCCGCCACATGGAGTGTGCGGGGCCTGCGTCAGTCGTGTTCGACCAGACGCTCACGGAGTACAACTTCGGGCCCACGCACCCGATGTCACCGGTGCGCGTCGACCTGACGATGCGCCTGGCCGACGAGCTCGGCGTCCTGGCGGGCATCAAGCGGGTCGACGCCCCGGTGGCGACGGACGAGCAGATCGCGACGGTCCACGACCAGGGCCTCATCGAGGCCGTCACCCGGGCCGGCGCGACGCCCGGCTTCGAGGACGCCGCCCGCGGCCTCGGCACCGAGGACGACCCGGTCTTCGCCGACATGCACCTCGCCAGCGCCCACGTCGTCGGCGCGACCCTGGAGGCGTTCCGCCAGGTCTGGAGCGGCGAGTCGCTCCACTCGGTGAACATCGCCGGCGGCCTGCACCACGCGATGCCCGACAAGGCGAGCGGCTTCTGCATCTACAACGACGTGGCGGTCGGCATCACGCAGCTGCTCGCTGACGGTGCGGAGCGCGTGGCCTATGTCGACATCGACGTCCACCACGGCGACGGTGTCGAGAAGATCTTCTGGGACGACCCGCGGGTCCTCACCATCTCGCTGCACGAGACCGGGCAGATGCTCTTCCCCGGCACGGGCTTCCCGAGCGACACCGGCGGCCCGGGGGCCGAGGGCACCGCGGTCAACGTCGCCCTGCCGCCCGGCACCGCCGACGCCGGCTGGCTGCGTGCGTTCCACGCCGTCGTACCCCCGATCCTGCGCGAGTTCTCCCCGCAGGTGCTGGTCACCCAGCACGGCTGCGACTCCCACATGAACGACCCGCTCGCCCACATGATGCTCAGCGTCGACGGTCAGCGTGCGGCCTACCTCGCGCTGCACGAGCTCGCCCACGAGGTCGCCGAGGGACGGTGGGTCGTCACCGGCGGAGGTGGCTACTCCGTCGTCGACGTGGTGCCCCGCGCATGGACGCACCTGCTGGCCGTCGTCGCCGGTTCCCCCATCGACCCCGCGCAGCCGACGCCACCGGCGTGGCGGGCGTACGTCGAGGAGGTGCTGGGGGCGACTGCGCCGCACCGGATGACCGACGGCCGCACGCCCGCCTACCGCGACTGGTCCGGGGGCTACGACCCCGAGACGTGGCTGGACCGGGCGATCAACGCCACCCGCACCGAGGTGTTCCCGCTGCACGGCCTCGACCCGCTGCCCTGAGTCATCGGCCCCCGACGCCACGCCGCTTCGTCAAGGAAGCAACCCGACACGCCGCAGTCCCACAAGTTTCTCTGGCGTTCCTCTTCCCCACGCGTCACGCGAGCCCTATTGTCAGCGAGAGCGGCACGCCTGTGACGCCGGTGCGGAAGCCGGCGCCGTTCCGCGCAGAAGGATCGGTGCACACCATGGCTGAGAACACCCCAGGCGACATGTCCGAGGCGCAGTTCCTGACCATCGCCGAGGTCGCGTCCAGGATGCGCGTCTCGAAGATGACGGTCTACCGGCTCGTGCACGGCGGCGACCTGCCCGCCGTCCGCGTCGGTCGCTCCTTCCGGGTCCGGGAGGACGACGTCAACGAGTACCTGCGCAAGAGCTTCTACAACGCCGGCTGACGCACTCCGTTCTCGGTCGGGATCCACGGGTCCGACTCGATTCCGCGCTCTCGCACCCGGCAAGTAGGGTGTGCGGGGTCCGGCCGACGAACGTCGGCCGCAAGGAAAGGTCTGATTCGTGGGTTCTGTCATCAAGAAGCGGCGCAAGCGCATGGCCAAGAAGAAGCACCGCAAGCTGCTCAAGAAGACGCGCGTGCAGCGCCGCAAGCTCGGCAAGTAACACCCCTCGACCATGGGGCGGGTCGTGCTGGTCACCGGGATCTCCCGGGACATCGGACGCCGATTCGCGCGCGCCGCGACCGGCGACCCGTCCATCGATCGAGTCATCGGCGTGGACGTGGTCCCGCCGCGCGGTGACGTCGGCGACGTCTCCTTCGTCCGCGCCGACATCCGCAACCCCGTCATCGCCAAGGTCATCGCCAAGGAGGACGTCGACACCGTCGTCCACATGAGCGTGATCGCGACGCCCGGCTCCGCCGGCGGTCGCGGGACGATGAAGGAGCTCAACGTCATCGGCTCCATGCAGCTGCTCGCTGCGTGCCAGCGGTCGGCGACCGTCGAGCGGCTGGTCGTGAAGTCGACGACGACCGTCTACGGATCGGGTCCGCGCGACCCCGCGATGTTCACCGAGGACATGGGCCCCAAGCGCCTGCCCTCCTCGGGCTACGCCAAGGACGTCTACGAGATCGAGGGCTACGTCCGCGGGTTCGCCCGTCGGCGCCCGGACGTCGACGTCACGATGATCCGGGCGGCCAACGTGGTCGGACCCCACGTCTCGAGCCCCCTGACCAACTACTTCCGGCTCCCCGTCATCCCTCGCGTCCTGGGCTTCGACCCGAGGCTCCAGCTCCTCCACGAGGACGACCTGATGCGCGTGCTGCGCCACGCCGCGACCAACGGCGTGCCCGGCACCTTCAACGTCGCCGGTGACGGGCTGCTGACGCTGAGCCAGGCCGTACGCCGCCTCGGCACCCCGTCGGTCGCGTTGCCGCGCTTCGCCGTCGGGCGGCTCGGCTCGACCATGCGCCAGGCCCGCGTGTCGGACTTCTCGCCCGAGCAGCTGGGCTTCCTGACCTACGGTCGGGGTGTGGACACGACCCGGATGCGCACGATGCTCGGCTTCGAGCCGCAGTTCACCACGGCCGAGGCGTTCGCCGACTTCTGCCGGTCGGTGGCGCCCGCCGCGAAGGAGGGAGTCGGTCGTGCCTGAGAAGGCCCGTCGCCGCGACGGCGAGGACGCCGTCGTCATCCCGATCGGCACCGGCGGCCGTCCCGGCCGCGGCTCCGGCAGCGCCCGGCCGTCGTCGGCCGCGCGCAACCTGGCGCCCTCGTCCCGCAAGGCACCGTCCGCCAAGGCACCGTCCGCCAAGGCACCGTCCGTCAAGGCACCGTCGGCCAAGGCAGCGTCCGGCAAGCCGAGTGCCCCGAGGAAGAAGGCCCGCGCCGACGGTGCTCGGACCACCGCGCCGGCCGACGAGGCGGTCGCGCCGCCACCGGCCGACGACCCCGCTGCGACGGCACCGCCCACCACCGGCATCCCGGTCGGCGAGTGGCTGGCGGCGGCGCAGCAGGCCGCGCAGGAGGTCTTCGGGGCCGACTGGGAGCGCCGTGCGGCCGAGCTGATGGCGTTCGTCCGCCGCCGCCTCGAGGGTGACTACGACGTCGACGACTACGGCTTCGACCGCGAGCTGACCGAGCGGTTCTTCATGGCGGCGCTGCGTCCGATCGCGAAGAAGTGGTTCCGCCTCGAGGTCCGCGGGCTGGAGAACATCCCTGCCGAGGGTGGCGCACTCGTGGTGTCCAACCACTCCGGCACGATCCCGCTCGACGGCCTGATGACCATGCTCACGGTGCACGACCACGCCGGCCGCTTCCTGCGCCCGCTCGGCGCCGACCTCGTCTTCAAGCTGCCGCTGGTCAGCTCCCTGGCCCGCAAGGGCGGGGCCACCCTCGCCTGCACCGAGGACGCCGAACGGATGCTCTCCGACGGCGAGCTGGTCGGCGTCTGGCCGGAGGGGTTCAAGGGGATCGGCAAGCCGTTCAGCGAGCGCTACAAGCTGCAGCGCTTCGGGCGCGGCGGGTTCGTCTCGGCGGCGCTGCGCACCGGCGTACCCATCATCCCGCTGTCCGTGGTGGGGGCCGAGGAGATCTATCCGCTCGTCGGCAACGTCCCGTCGCTCGCACGGCTGCTCGGCGTGCCCTACATCCCGATCACGCCGTTCTTCCCGTGGCTCGGGCCGCTCGGCCTGGTGCCGCTGCCGTCGAAGTGGATCCTCGAGTTCGGCGAGCCGATCCGCACCGACGCCTACGAGCCCGGCGAGGCCGAGGACCCGATGCTCGTCTTCAACGTCACCGACCAGGTGCGCGAGACGATCCAGCACACGCTGTTCGACCTGCTGCGCGATCGCGGCGGCGTCTTCGGCTGAGCAACGCCCCCGCGGCAGCGGCTAGGGCAGGAGGCCACCGGTCGCGTCGTCCAGCGTCCCGCCGGTCGCGCCGTCGACGGTGCCGGTCACCTCGCCGATCAGCCCGCCGGTGGCGTCGTCGGCACCCGAGGTGAGGCCACCGAGCGCGCCTCCGGTCGCGTCGTCGAGCTGGTTGCTGAGGGTGCCGGTCGTGTCCGTCAGGCCGTCGGTGACCTGGTCGGTCGTGTCGGTCACGGTGTCGGTGAGGTTCTTGGTGATGTCCTTGACCGGCCTGGTGGGCTCGGGCTTGGCAGGACCGGTGCTCGTCGGGTCGGGCACGACCGAGGAGGGGCCGGGCCCGAGCGTGGTCGACGGCACCGTCGTCGGCACGACCTGCTGCGGGTCGAGCGCCTCGGGGACCGTGATGCCGGTGAGGTCCTGTCCCGAGACCGGCGCGCCCTCCAGCGTCAGCTGGTCGGTGTCGAGCCCGGCGAGGAGGCCGGCGGACGGGGCGCTGGTCAGCAGGAACTCGGGCGTGGTGGTGATGCCTCCGGTGCAGCCGCGGCAGGCGTTGCTCACCTCGAGGTCGAGGTCGGCGAGCGTCCGGCCGGCGGCCAGCAGCTCGTCGCGGGCGCTCTCGGGCAGCTCGCCCTGGAGCCGCTCGAGTCGGTCCATGCTGGTGGCGGTGAAGTCGCGCGCGTCCTGCGCGTCGCTCTGGCTGCCGGTGGCCTCGTAGGAGACCAGCAGGCTGCGCACGCCGTCGCTCGACTGGCGCGTGAAGGAGTCGAGGGTGTCCGGGACCAGCTGGTCGCGGCCGGCGTCGTCGGCGGCGAGCTCCTCGAGCTCGGTGAGGCGGGTCCCGGCCTGGGCCAGCAGGGTGCGGCCGCGGGCGGCGTCGTCGGTGGCGAGGCGCACCTGCGCGGACTCGATCCCGCGCTTGACGCCGTAGAGCGACTCGCCGGGGAGGGCCGTCTGGGCGGCGACGGCCATGGTGGCCGCGGAACCGACGAGGGCGGCGCCGCCGAGCAGCACACCGATGCGACGCGGCCGGGTGCGCGACGGGGCGGGCATCGCCAGTCGCGACGCAGCCGCGGGCTGGCGGACCAGGGCGGTGTCGGCCTCGGCCATCAGCCGCTCGCGCAATGACGCGACGAACTCGGGCCGCGCGGCCACGGGCGGCACGGCGCGCAGGTCGGCCACGACCTCGAGCAGGTCGGCGTACCGCTCCGCATCGCGTCCGGACGGACCCGAGGGAGCGGTTCCGGGGTCACGGGAGAGCAGTGCCTCGAACTCGTCGGCACGCCGTCGCGCCGAGAAGGGGGCTGTCATCGCGGTCGTCCTGTCTCACTGCTGGCGGGTCCTCCCACTGGGACGAACGAGCCAGACGAGGCAGGGGTTACGGGTTGTGTCACGCGTCTCTCAACCCCTCCGGCAACAGCTTGGCGAGATTGCGTACGCCGCGCAGCTGGAGCTGCTTGACCGCGCCGTCGGAGCGGTCGAGGGCCTGCGCCGTCTCCGCGATCGACAGGCCCTGGAGGAACCGCATGATGAGGCACTCGCGCTGCTCGACCGGCAGCTCGGTGAGCGCCTTGAGGAGCACCTCGTTGGTGAGGCCGGCGATGACCGCGCCCTCGGGTCCCTCGGTCGTGTCGTCGTGCGGCGACATGTCCTCGGTGGTGAGCTCGAGGCGGGTGCGACCGGCCTTGAAGTGGTCCATCGCGAGGTTGCGGGCGATGGTCATCAGCCAGGCGCCGAAGTCCTTGCCCTGCCACCGGAAGCCGTTCATGCTGCGCAGCGCCCGGAAGAACGTCTCCGAGGTGAGGTCCTCGGCGAGGGTCTGGGAGCGGGTGCGGTAGTAGAGGAAGCGGTAGACCGAGGCCTGGTAGTGGTCGTAGAGGAGGCCGAACGCCTCCTTGTCGCCCGTGCGGGCCAGCTCGACGAGCGCGATCAGCCGCTCGCGCTCGGCCTCGTCGACCTCGGACGACGTCGCGCGGTCCTCGTCGCCGACCGGGCCACCGGCACCGGCGGACCCACCTGACCTGGCACCCGGGGCGGCCGTCTCGGCGAGGAGCACGTGACCGGCGAGCTGGGGGACGGGCTGACCCGCGAGGGCAGCGGCGACCGCGCGCCGAAGCGCGTCCATGCCGTGCTCGAAGGCACGATCGAGGTCGTTCGTCGCCCGCATGCGGTGTCCCCTCCCGGTCGGAGCATCGTCCACGATAGGGGGCCGGGTCGGCCTTGTGAACCCGTGAGTAACTTTCAGTTACATCCGTGGCTTGGGGCTCAGGCGGAGCGGTCGCGCCCGCGCAGGCTGACCCCGGCGGCGACGGCCCCCGTCACCGCGCCGGCGACCGCGGCTCCGAGGAAGCCGACCCGGGCCGCCTTGCGGCCGGTGCGGTAGTCGTGGATGCGCCAGCCGTGGGCACGTGCGTGGGCGCGCAGCCGGGCGTCGGGGTTGATCGCGCAGGGGTCGCCGACGAGCGAGAGCATCGGCAGGTCGTTGCTGGAGTCGGAGTAGGCCGAGCAGCGGGCGAGGTCGAGGCCCTCGCGGGCGGCGAGCGCCTTGATCGCCTCCGCCTTGGCCGGGCCGTGCAGCAGGTCGCCGACGAGCTGGCCGGTGTAGACGCCGTCGACGTGCTCGGCGACCGTGCCCATGGCGCCGGTGAGGCCGAGCCGCCGCGCGATGATGGTGGCGATCTCGATCGGCGCCGCCGTCACCAGCCACACCCGCTGGCCCTCGTCGAGGTGGAGCTGCGCCAGGGCGCGGGTGCCGGGCCAGACGCGGTGGGCCATGGCCTCGTCGAAGATCTCCTCGCCGAGCTCCTCGAGCTCGGTGGTGGTGTGCCCGGCGATGAACGACAGCGCGGAGTTGCGGGCGTCGGCCACGTGCTCGGGGTCCTCGACGCCCGCGATCCGGAAGTAGGCCTGCTTCCACGCGGCCGCGGCGATCTCCCGCGTGGTGAAGAACTGACGGCGGTAGAGCCCGCGCGCGAAGTGGAAGATGCTGGCGCCCTGCATGACGGTGTTGTCGACGTCGAAGAAGGCGGCCGCGGTCGGGTCGCTCGGCCAGGCGAGGGCGTTCTCGACCTCCGCGGACGCCGCCGCGGCCTCGCCTGCCAGGGCCGACCGCTGCTGCAGGTTGAGGCGCCGGGGCCGGTCGGACGGGGTCACCCCGCCAGCGTAGCTGTGGAAGGATCGACGCATGCCGCGCAACGACATCTCCGCGTTGGTGGCCGAGGCTGCCGACGACGTCCCCGACCGGCAGGCCCTCGTCGAGAGCGGCGGTCGCTCGCTCACGTGGTCCCGGCTGGAGGACGAGGTGGCTCGCCTCGCGACCGGTCTCGGGACGCACGGCATCCGGGCCGGGCAGCGGGTGATGATCGCCGTCGGCAACCGCATCGAGTTCGTCACGACCTACCTCGGCGTGCTCCGCGCCCAGGTCGTCGCCGTCCCGGTCAACCCGCGCTCCACGGCCGGCGAGCTCGCCCGGATGGTCGCCGACTCGGGCACACAGCTGGTGGTGACCGACGAGACCGCGCTCGACGCCGTACGTGCGGCGCTGGCCGAGCTCGACCCCGACGTCGCCCGGCCGACGGTCGTCGTGACCGGGGCCGCGCCCGGTGAGGGCGAGCTCGCCCTCGACGACCTCCGCGCGGACGTCGTACGCCCTGTGCCGCCGCTGCCCGATCCCGAGAAGCTCGCCGCCCTCCTCTACACGAGCGGCACCTCGGGCCGACCCCGCGCAGCGATGCTCAGCCACCGCGCGCTCCTGGCCAACATCGAGCAGGTGGCGGCCGTCGAGCCGCCGATGATGCACGGCGACGACGTCGTGCTCGGCGTGCTGCCGCTCTTCCACGTCTACGGCCTCAACGCGGTGCTCGGCGGCGTCCTGCGGCACCGGGCGCGGCTGCTGCTGGTCGAGCAGTTCGACCCGCAGGCGGTGCTCGACCTCATCGACGACGAGGCCTGCAGCGTCGTGCCGATCGCCCCGCCCGTCTTCGCTCACTGGCTGCCGGACGAGCACCTGCGCGAGCGGCTCGGGCCGGTCCGGCTCGTGCTGTCGGGATCGGCGCCGCTGGAGCCCGAGGTGATCGAGGAGTTCACCTCCATCACCGGCATCCCCGTCCATCAGGGCTACGGTCTCACCGAGGCGTCGCCGGTCGTCACGAGCACGCTCTGCAGCCGCGAGCCGCGGGCGGGGTCCGTCGGGGCGGCGCTGCCCGGCATCGAGCTGCGGCTCGTCGACGAGACGTGGGGCCAGGTCGAGGGGGAGGACCCCGGCCAGATCCAGGTGCGCGGCGACAACCTCTTCAGCGGCTACTGGCCCGACGGCGCGGACGGCCCCGACGCCGACGGCTGGTACGGCACCGGTGACGTCGGCTTCCTCGACGCGAGCGGGGACCTGTTCCTCGTCGACCGGGTCAAGGAGCTCATCATCGTCAGCGGTTTCAACGTCTACCCCAGCGAGGTGGAGGACGTGCTCCGCGAGGTCGACGGGGTCGACGAGGCGGCGGTCATCGGGGTGCCCGACGAGGCGACCGGCGAGGCGGTCGTGGCGTACGTCGTCCCGGTCGGCGGCGTCGCCCACGCGCGCACCCACCTCGAGGACGCCGTGCGAGCGCACGCCGTCGTCCGGCTGGCCCGCTTCAAGCAGCCGAGCCGCATCGAGGTCGTCGACGAGCTCCCGTTCACCGTGACCGGCAAGGTGCAGAAGGGCCGGCTGCGCGGCCTCGAGCGACGTCGGGTGCAGGGGCTCCTCGGATGAGCGACGCCCGCGTCACGCTCTACACCCGCCCGGGCTGCCACCTCTGCGAGGCGGCCCGCGAGGTCGTCTCGCGCGTGTGCGACGACCTGGGGGAGTCCTTCGACGAGGTCGACATCACCACCGACGACGAGCTCGAGGACCGCTTCGGCGAAGACATCCCGGTGACCTTCGTCGACGGCAGGCAGCACGACTTCTGGCGCGTCGACGAGGCCCGGCTGCGGGCCGCTCTCGGGGTGTGACGGGCACATCGTCCTGGCCGGGATGCCGATGGTGCCGTGACGTGTTGGGCAAGGAGTGAGGCTCTCCCTGCTCGACCGTTCGAGGACGCGCGTCGGTGCGCCCGACGCCGATGCCATCGAGGCGACCGTGGCGAGGGCGGTGCACGCGGAGCAGGTCGGGTACGACCGGTTCTGGGTCGCCGAGCACCATGCCGTCCCCGGGATCGCCTCCGGTGCGCCGGCCGTCCTGCTGGCCGCGATCGGCGCCCGCACCGACCGCATCCGGATCGGGTCGGGCGGGGTGATGTTGCCGCTGCACCAGCCCGTGGTGGTCGCTGAGCAGTTCCTCGTGCTCGAGGCCCTCCACCCCGGCCGGGTCGACCTGGGCCTCGGCCGGTCCCTCGGCTTCACGCCGCCGGTGCGCCGCGCCCTGCGCCGCGACCACGACGACGCTGACACCTTCGAGGACGACCTCGTCGAGCTGCGCGGCTACCTCGAGGGCACCGCCGACGTGACCGCCCGTCCTGCCACCGGTCGCCCGGTGCCGATGCACCTGCTCGCGACCGGGCGCGGGCTGGAGGTCGCGGCACGTCTCGGGCTCCCCGTGGTCGTGGGCGGCCCGATCCTCGACTCCGACGAGCTCCCCGACGTGCTGGCTCGCTACCGTCGGTCCTTCGTCGCGCACGAGGGGAGCGCGCCGCGGGTGACGATCTCCCTCGACGTGGTCCTTGCCGACGACGACGCGACCGCGCGCGAGCTCGCCCTGCCCGAGGCCTGGGCGATGGCGGTGTCCCGCCAGACGGGCGAGTTCCCGCCGCTGGAGTCGGTCGCCGCGATCCGCGCCGCGACGTGGTCGAGCCAGGTACGCCGCCGGGTCGAGTCCTCGCTGGACCGCGCGGTCGCCGGCAGCCCGACGACGGTACGCCGGCGCCTCGAGTCCCTCGCCGAGCGCACCGGGGCCGACGAGCTGCTGGCCAGCACCTCGACCCACGACCGCGACGCCCTGCTCGCCTCGGACCGGATGCTGGGCGAGGTCGTGGGCTGACGTTTAGGTCGACTCGGGCGGGTTCGCTGTCGCAGGCACGTGCTTGGCTGCTCGGATGCTCGGAGTGGTCGTCGGCGCCCTGGTCCGGGAGGACCGCGTCCTCCTCGTGCACCGGAGCCCGAGCAAGCGTGCGCACCCGGGCAGGTGGGACCTGCCGGGTGGGGTCGTCGAGGACGGCGAGTCCGAGATGGGCGCGCTCGCGCGGGAGCTTCGCGAGGAGCTGGGTGTCCAGGTCGCGACGGGCTCGACGTCCCACCTGTGCCGGGTGACCGTCCGACCTGCCGGTGAGCCCGTGCTGCTGAGCGCCTGGCTCGTGCGCGACTGGGCCGGGGTGCCGACCAACGCTGCCCCCGAGGAGCACGACGACATCCGCTGGTTCGGGCTCGCGTCGATGCCGTCCTTGCCGTACGAGGCGGTGCAGGCCGCGCTGGTGAGGGCAGCGGCCCTGATCTCGCGCGTCCCTGTCGGCGACGCCAGCCACCGGATTCGCCGCTGAGCGGTCGGAACACGTTCGGGTAGCGTCGAGGAGGTGGACCGTCCCTCAGAAGACGTCGAGGCATGCCGGGGCGCTCACGCCCGCATGAAGGACCTGGTCGTCGGCCTCGACGACTCGGTGGCGCGTCGCGCATCGCTGCTGCCCGGTTGGACCGTCGGCCACGTCCTCACCCACCTCGCTCGAAATGCAGAGGCGATGTGCAGCCGCATCGAGGGCGTCATGCGCGGGGACGTCGTGGAGCAGTACGCCGGTGGTGCGGCCGGTCGTGCAGCCGCGATCGAAGCGGGGGCGGCGCGTGATGCGCACCAGATCGTCGACGACGCGGTGCGTTGGGCGGCCCGACTGGACCGCTTGTTCGCCGACGTGCCCGACGACTGCTGGGCCCGTCCCGTGAGGACCGTCGACGGAGGAGAACACGCTGCCGCGCTGCTGCCGTACCGGCGGTGGCGCGAGGTCGAGGTGCACCTGGCGGACCTGGATCTGGGGTTCACCAGTCGTGACTGGTCGCCGGAACTGGTCGACCGGATGCTCCCCGATCTCGTCGCGGGGCTTCCCGCCAGGGCGGACCCTCAGGAGCTGGCCGCGTGGCTGCTCGGGCGCGGCTCGCCGCCGCAGCTGCAGCCCTGGGGTTGAGACCAAACGACCGCTCACACCGCGTTCAGGTCGCCCGGATCTGCCTAGGAGACTGCTGAACAAGGCGTCATCTGGGCGAGCGTGGCAGCGTGGGCTGGGGGCGGAATGATGCCAGGGGC
>NZ_CANKYS010000008.1 GCF_947488025.1 uncultured Nocardioides sp.
GTCGTTCAACACGGCAGAACGCGACATGCGTCAACAATCCCGGCCATCCCCGCCGATCTTTGGGAGACACGCCCTAGTGCCCACGGCAACCGGTCGGCGATCGTGTCGGTGGCATCGACCAGGGTGGCTGCTGGGCCGCCCACCAGCACCTCCCCCGGTGCCGGCTGGTCACGGATGTCACGTACGACGCTGCGGGCGTCGGCGGGGTCCGCGGCCGAGGCCGTGACGGCCACCCAGACTCCGGCTGCCGAGGCGTAACGGGCCTTCAAACCCTCAGCCTGCAGGCCGGTCGCAGGGGTCGCTGGCCCGTCGACGTACCGGCCGGTGGCGGTCTCCGCGGCCGCCACCCCGGGCAGGGTCGCGAGCCGGGCGGCGTACTCGTCCAGCTCGCTCTCGCCGACGGGCGTGGCGTCGCGTTCTGGTATCACCACGGTGATCGGGTCCTCGGCCGCGCCTGGGAAGTCCGCTGCCAGCTGTTCGGCGGTCTCGGCCACGGGGTGGTCGGCGGGAAGGGTGCGGTGGTCCAGCAGCCCGAACCGCACCCCGGCGAAGGGCAGCACCAGCAAGATCAGCACCGCGCTGACCGAGACCAGGACCAACACGGGACGGCGCATCACCAGGGCAGCGATCCGGTGCCAGACCAACCGGTCCTCCCCCACTCCCGAGCGGCGCCGGGTCATCCGCCGGCGGATCGGGGCGAACAGGTCGGCCCGGTCCAGCCTGTGCCCGACCAGGCCCAGCATCGCCGGGACCACGACCACCGCGGCGAGCGCGGCCAGCGCGGTGACCGCGATCCCGGCATACCCCAGTGAGCGGAGGAAGGGCATCGGGAACAGCAGCAGAGCCGAGAGCGAGAGCGCCACCGTGACCGCGGAGAACACCACCGTGCGGCCCGCCGTGCGCACGGCGACCACCACCGAGGCCTCCACCGAGCGGCCGGTGCGGCGTTCCTCGCGGAACCGGGTGACCAGGAACAGGCTGTAGTCCACCGCCAGCCCGAACCCGAGCGCGGTGGTCAGGTTCAGCGCGTAGGTCGACATCGTGGTGACCTCGGTCAGCAGTCCCAGCACCGCCAGCGTGCCGACCACCGCGCCGGCACCCACCAGCAGCGGCAGACCGGCAGCGATCGCGGAGCCGAAGACCAGCAGCAGCACCAGCAGGGTGATCGGCAAGGTCACCATCTCCGCAGAGACCAGGTCGCTCTCCGCCTGCTCATCGACCGCCAGCCCGACCGCGGCGGGCCCGGTAGCGCTCACCCGCAGCGGCCCCGGATCCTGCTCGAGGTCGTCGATGATCCTCGCCGCGGCCTCCTGTGCCGCGCTCTCGCCGCCGATCAGCTGCACCGCGACCAGCGCGGACCGGCCGTCCGCTGCACGCAACGACGGATCCGGGGTCGCCCAGTAGGACTGCACGCCACCAACGCCGGGCGTCCCGGCAAGCCGCTCGGTGAGCTCGCGCCCAGACTCCACGGCTGCCGCAGAGTCGACATCACTGGTGGTCGACTCGGCGACCAGGACCAAGTTCGGCGGCCCGCCAGGGAACTCCCGAGTCAACAGCTCCGACGCACGTTGCGACTCCGCGGACGGATCCAGGTACGCACCGGAGCTCAGCTTGTCTCCGGCATCCCGCCCGGCCACGCCAGCCAGAGTCATGAGCAGCAGCGCCGCCACCAGCACCGGGCCGCGTCGCCGGAGCAGCACTCGCATGAGCGGACCCACTTCCTCCTCCGTTTTCGGCTCGCGCGTCCCGTCCAGCTCGTGGTGCGTCATTGCTGTCACCAGTAGAGCCCATTCAGATGTCCGCTGTCAGCGGAACTGGACGATCAATGAGTCCGAAGTTATCATCGGTCTATGGCAATGACAACGGATAAGGCCGACCCGGCGTTGCGCCGCGGCGCGGCTCTGTTCCACGGCCTCGCGGACCGCAACCGGCTGGCAATCATCCGCCAGCTCGCTCACGGCGAGCGCCGCGTGGTAGACCTCACAAAGACCTTGAATCTGGCACAGGGCACCGTGTCGGGCCATCTCGCCTGCCTGCGTGACTGCGGCCTGATCGTTGGCCGGCCTGAGGGCCGGCAGATGTTCTACTCCATCGCCCACCCCGAGCTGATGGACCTGCTCGGCGCGGCCGAACAGCTGCTCGCTTTGACCGGCGAGGCGGTGGAGCTCTGCCCTAACTACGGCCCGGGCGATAACCACACCGAGGCCACCACCAGAACCACCCCCACCCCGACTGAGGAAGAAGCACGATGACGGACGCCTGCGGCTGCGGCAACGACGAACCCCGCAACAACGATGGCGATCTGGAGGAGCACGAGCCCGAACGGCTGTGGGAGGTCAGCGAGCTGCGGTTCGCCGCGGCCGCCGGCGTCTTCCTGATCGCCGGCTTCATCGCCGACCTCAACGACGCCTCGGGGTCCGTGGTGACCGGATTGAACGCGATCGCGCTGGCTCTGGGGGCCTGGACGTTCGTCCCCAGTACGCTGCGGCGGCTCGCCAAGGGCAAGATCGGCGTCGGCACCTTGATGACGATCGCCGCCGTCGGTGCGGTCATCCTCGGCGAGGTCGCCGAGGCCGCCATGCTGGCGTTCCTCTACTCCATCAGCGAAGGCTTGGAGGAGTACGCCGTCGCCCGCACCCGCCGCGGCCTGCGCGCCCTGCTCTCGCTGGTCCCGGCCGAGGCCACCATCCTGCGCGACGGCACCCAGGTCATTGTCGCCCCAGCCGACCTCGCCATCGGCGACCTGTTGTTGGTCCGGCCCGGCGAACGGGTCGCCACCGACGGCGTGATCCGTACCGGACGCACCGCCCTGGACGTCTCCGCCCTCACCGGCGAGTCCGTCCCGGTCGAAGCCGGCCCCGGCGACACCGTCTACGCCGGGTCCATCAACGGCACCGGCGTCCTCGAGGTCGAGGTCAACACCACCGCCGAGGACAACTCCCTGGCCCGGATCGTCACCATCGTGGAGGCCGAGCAGTCCCGCAAGGGCAACGCCCAGCGACTGGCGGACCGGATCGCCAAGCCCCTGGTGCCCGGGATCATGGTCCTCGCGGCAGTCATCGCCATCACCGGCAGCCTGCTCGGCGACCCCGCGACCTGGATCGAGCGCGCCCTCGTGGTCCTGGTTGCGGCCTCCCCGTGTGCGCTGGCGATCTCCGTGCCGGTCACGGTGGTCGCCGCCATCGGCGCCGCAAGCCGCATCGGCGCCCTGGTCAAGGGCGGTGCCGCACTTGAGGCCCTCGGCCGGATCCGTGCCGTCGCCCTGGACAAGACCGGCACCCTGACCCGCAACCAACCCTCCGTCGTCGAGGTTGCCACGGCACCCGGCCAGACCCGGGAGCAGGTCCTCGACATCGCGGCCGCCCTGGAGTCCCGCAGCGAGCACCCCCTGGCTCGCGCCATCCTCGCCGCCGTCCCCGACCACCGCGACGCCACCGGCGTCGAATCGGTCACCGGCGCCGGCCTCACCGGCACCATCGACGGCCGCAGCGCCCGGCTCGGCCGGCCCGGCTGGATCCCGGCCGGCGATCTCGCCGACCCGGTCGTCGCGATGCAGGAAGCGGGCGCCACCGCGGTGCTGGTCGAGTACGACGGGGCCGTGATCGGCGCCGTCGCGGTCCGCGACGACCTGCGCCTCGAGGCCGCCGAGGTAGTGGCTCGGCTCCGGGCCGGCGGCTACCAGGTCGCCATGCTCACCGGCGACAACGAACGCACCGCCGTCGCGCTGGCCGCCCAGGCCGGGATTACCGACGTGCACGCCGAGCTCCGCCCCGAGGACAAGTCCGCCATCATCGCCCGGCTCCGCGAGAACCGGCCGACCGCGATGGTCGGCGACGGCGTCAACGACGCCCCCGCGCTGGCCACGGCCGACGTCGGCATCGCGATGGGCGCCATGGGCAGCGACGTGGCCATCGAGACCGCCGACGTCGCCCTCATGGGCGAGGACCTGCGCCACCTGCCGCACACCCTGACCCACGCCCGCCGGGCCCGGTCGATCATGCTGCAGAACGTCGGCCTCTCCCTCGGCCTGATCGCCATCCTGATCCCGCTCGCCGCTTTCGGGGTGCTGGGGCTGGCCGCGGTCGTGCTGGTCCACGAGGTCGCCGAGATCTTCGTGATCGGCAACGGCGTCCGCGCCGGCCGCGTCCGCCCCCTCCCTCCCGCACCCGCACCCACGCCCACGACCGTTGCGGCGCCGGCGGAAGCCCCAGCAAGGTGAGCCACGGTCCCGGCGAGCCCCGCAAACGCGCGCGAACGGGTCGCGTCGTAGTCCTGCTCGCAGCGGCGATGGTGGCCACGGTCGACTTGGCAGCCAAGGCTGCATCAGAGGTCCGGCTCGCTGACTCCGCGATCGACCTGGGGCTGCTGCAGCTGCGGTTGGCCTACAACTCCGGCGTGGCATTCAGCGTGGGCAACACATTGCCCGCCGGGGTGATCGTGGCCATCACCGCCGCTATCGCCGTCGCCATCACGGTGTACGCCTGGCGCAGGGCCCCCCAAGCGGGGTGGGTCGAGCGGATCGCCGGAGGCGCCGTGATCGGCGGCGCCGTCGCCAACCTTGTCGACCGCGCCCGCGACGGCCGGGTTACCGACTACCTGCACACCGGCTGGTGGCCCACCTTCAACCTCGCCGACACCTTCCTGGTCACCGGCTTCATCGTGATCGCCGTGCTGCACGCCCGCCCCGAACGGCCGATGAATACTCCGGAGCCGGCGGCGGACCACCACCCCGCCCCCCCGAGGACCAACGAGCCATGACAGGTATTCGATGACGACCAACCTGGCCTCGCTGAACAGCCGCAGACTGCGACGGCCAGCCCGTTCATGGTCTGGAACCCTCAGAGTCCGTCTCGATCAGCCTGGCCCACCAAGATTGTGCGACGGGCGAGAGCAAGGTGTGCGTTTTCGCTTCTCAGGCGGGCCAACTCAACGCGCTGAGTGACTGGGCAATCGCTGCGCGCCCGGGAACTGGACTCGGTCGCGCAGCCGACGAGCACCCACAGTCCTATCGAGAGGGTCGACGAAAAGCGTCGACATCGACGAGCACGGAAGGAGACTTGGACTTGTTCACCACCGCCTTGCAGGCAATTGGCCTGTTCCTGGTCACCAACATCGACGACATCATTGTTCTGTCCCTGTTCTTCGCACGCGGAGCCGGTCAATCAGGTACCACTACCAGGATCGTCGTCGGGCAGTACCTCGGGTTCGGTGGCATCCTCCTGGCCTCAGTCGCGGTGACCTTCGGAGCGGGACTGTTCCTACCCGACGACGCCATCCCGTACTTCGGCCTGATCCCGCTCCTGCTGGGGGGATACGCAGCCTGGCAGGTGTGGCGCAACGGAGATGATGACGACGACAGTTTCGCCGACAGGCCGATCAGCGCCCTCGCCGTGGCGGCAGTCACCTTTGCCAACGGTGGCGACAACATCGGGGTCTACGTGCCGGTGTTCCTTGCTGTCGGCACCGGCGCCCTCGTCGCCTATTGCGTCGTGTTCCTGGCCCTTGTCGTCGTTCTGGTCCTGGCCGCCAAGTTCGTGGCCACCCGCAAGCCGATCGCTGAGGTGCTGGAGCGTTGGGAGCACATCCTGTTCCCGCTCGTCCTCATCGTACTCGGCCTCGTCATCCTGATCGAGGGCGGCGCGTTCGGCCTGTGACAACACGCGAGTGCGCACCCATCGCCGCAGACATGGTGATACGGCCGCCCTCTCTGACCAGGTGAGAGTCGCGGGACGGGCTGGTCGACTCAGCCGGGTCGCGTGCGCCCGGTCCGAGAGGATTGGCCCTGTCGCCCACTGGGTCGGTGCCACAGCTCAGCTGGGGTCTTGCTGGTGTCGGCGCGTACGCCATCCACGAAGGCGGCGCACCCTCGGGAGTCTGCGTCGGACGGGCGCCGCGGCTGCTGTGATGATGGCTGCAACGCCAACCAGGGACAGAAGTTGTCCGATCAGCGAGCCGTAGCGCACTGCCGGAGTCCGCGCGTCGATCAGGGGGACCTGAGCGACCGCGATGTCGGTCGTCCGGGGGGCCAACTGGTCAAGGACTGTGCCGTCCGGGCCGATGACGCCGCTGATGCCGTTGGTGGAGGCGACCACCACGGTGCGGCCGGTCTCCATGGCACGGGCCCGGCTGATGGTGAACTGCTGCTGCAACTGCGGGGTCCCGGTGAAGGTGGCGTTGCTGGTCTGCACGGTCACCAGTTGGGCGCCGTTCTCGATCTGGGCGGTGACGGAGTCGTCGAACGCCACGTCGAAGCAGATCAGGTCCGCGACGCGGATGCCGGCGATGTCGAGCGGCCGGGTGCGAGTGCCGGCGATCATGTCGCGCGGGACCATGTCCAGGCGCCCGATTCTGAGTCCGGAGAGCTGGCTGCGAAAAGGCACGTACTCGCCGAATGGAACCGGGTGACGTTTGGTGTAGCGCTCTCCGGTAGAACCGTCCGGTAGCCACACCAGCCCCTGGTTGAGCACGGCGTCTGGGCGAGGGCCGTCGACGATGGCGCCCACCAGCACCGGCACTCCGATCGCCGCCGCGGCCCGGGATATCACTGAGTTGGTCTGCTCGTCGCGCAACGGGTCGACCGCGGTGGAGTTTTCCGGCCACAGCACGAAGTCGGGCTGCGGCACTGCGCCGGACTGCACCTGCTGGGCGAGGTCGACGGTGGCCTGCACGTGGTTCTCGGTCACCTGCTCGTGAACGGCGACCAAGTCGTTTCCGGCGCCGGGCACATCGCCTTGCACCGCGGCGACCGTCACGGTCGGCAGGCCGGCTTCCCAGGACAATGTCAACGACTCAGGTGTGAACACCACAGGCACGGAGCCGACCAGGAGCGCGGCCCCAATGACCAGGACCGCCCTCACGGGGCGGGCCCTGCCCTCACAGATCACCCAGGCAAGCGTGGCACCGGTCAAGGCGACCAGAAAGCTGACGCCGGTGGCGCCGACCC
Source organism: uncultured Nocardioides sp. (assembly GCF_947488025.1). Classification (GTDB taxonomy): domain Bacteria; phylum Actinomycetota; class Actinomycetes; order Propionibacteriales; family Nocardioidaceae; genus Nocardioides. The sequence goes on from NZ_CANKYS010000008.1 coordinate 6,944, forward strand.
AAGGCAGCCACAGCGCGAACGGGGTGTCCACGGTGGCCCACGCCATCCGGGTCCACGGGAAGCCACCCAGCGGCCAGGCCGACATCGCGGTCTCGACCGCCACCCACACACCCGCCGTCCACCACGGCCAGCCGCGCAACCGACTCACGAGCGCGATGCCGACCGCCGCAAGGGCGTAGTACGCGGCCACGACAGGGCTCAGCAGCAGCCAAGCGTCGGTGCCGACGGCCCGCATCCACGCCGTCAACGCAAGCGTGAAGCCAAGCCCGAACAGCAGCCCGAGGAGGAACGCGTGGCACAGCGGCACCCGCTGAAGCAGGAGCACCAGCGCCGCGACCGCCAACGGCAGGAGCCAGCGGTGCTCCCACGGAGCGCTGGCTCCGGCGGCGGCGACACCGACCAGCGATGTCGCCGCGAGTCGTGCCAGCAGGTGGCGGCGCAGGGGCCGTGCGACGAGCGACGGTGTTGTCTCGCGAGCTTGGGCCGTTCGGGTCGGAAGAGGAGTCGCAGGCGCGGGTGGCACCGGTCACTCCTGCTCTGCCAGCGACTGCAGCAGCGTGGCGAGCTCCTCGCCGGAGATCTCGCCGATCACCCGGTCCACGACCCTGCCGTCGGTGTCCAAGGCCAGAGTCACCGGCAGGCCCGGGACGCGCGTGTAGCCGAGCACGACCGCGTCGACGTCCACCAGCTGTGGGTACGTCACGCCAGTCCGAGCAAGGAGATCTGCGGCCGCCTCAGGTCGGTCCTGGGTGTTGATGCCGACGAACCGGACATCGGGGTTATCCAGGGCCGCGTCCGCCAGCATCGGCATCTCCTTGCGGCAGGGTCCACACCACGACGCCCATAGGTTGACCACCGCCGGGCCGGCCAATCGGGACGTGTCCACCGCCCGCGCCTCGTTGAAGCACGGCAGGTCCGCCTCGGGCAGCTGGTCGGAGCTCTCGTCCCCGGAGCTCTCACGTTCCATCCCGCCGCAGCGGTCGAGCCCGTCTACCTTGATCGGCTTGACCGGCGGAGCCTCGAAGTGCTCCAGCGAGGCCTGAGTGGCTGGTCCGCCACAGGCGGTCAGCAGGGCGACTGTCGCGACCCCAGCGGCTGCGCCCATCAGGATGCGCGCGCCGCGGCTGTGTCGTCCCATTCCCTACCTTCTTCTGTCGGCGGTCCCGGCGCGGTGCGCTTGGTTGCTGCTCCGTAGAGTACGGATCTGACAGTGGCGCGATCCGAAGCACCCTGCTCACGTTGCTCTGGAGGAGCTCAATCATGAGGGCCAGCCGGTCGAGATCCCGCCTGCCCGGCCTGACCTGCCTGATTGCTGTGGCCGTGACTACCTCGGCCTGCGCCGGCGACCGCGCGCGAACCCCCACCGCGAGCGACGGGGTCGTTGAGGTCATCGCGGCTGAGGACCGGCGCCAGGTGAAGCCGTTCACCGGCGAGCTGCTCGATGGCGGACCGTTCGACAGCACCGACCTGGACGGCCAGGTGATCGTCTACAACGTCTGGGGCTCGTGGTGTGCCCCGTGTCGCACCGAAGCCCCCGTCCTGAAGCGAGTGGCGGAGGAGACGCGGAACCTTGGCGTGCGGTTCGTCGGGATCAACGTGCGCGACAACAACGCCGCGGCGCGGGCGTTCGAGGACAGCTACGGCATCGAGTACCCCAGCATCACCACCGACACTTCCAGTGATGCAGTGCTCGCCTTCGGCTCGGCGCTGCCGCCCAGCGCGGTGCCGAGCACCCTTGTCGTCGACGCCCAAGGTCGCCTCGCGGCCAGAATTGTCGGCCCCACAGACCGCTCGACGTTGTCAACGATCGTCACCGAGACTGCCGCGGAACGGGACCCCGGACAGTGACCAACGTCGAGACGAAAGCGCCCGAAGCCCCCCCAGCCGGTCCGGGGCAGGCGTCGCCGTCCTGGGGGTGGCTGCGCTGGGCGTGGAGGAATCTGACCTCGATGCGCACGGCGGTGATGCTGCTCGCGCTGCTCGCGCTCGCCGCGATCCCGGGGTCGCTGTTCCCACAGCGCAACGTCGCCAGCGACCCGGCCGCGGTGATCAACTACGCCCAAGAGAACCCCCGTGTCGCGCCATGGCTGGACCGGCTCGGGATGTTCGACGTCTACGCCTCCCCCTGGTTCGCCGCCATCTACGTGCTGCTGCTGGTCTCCATGACCGGATGCGTACTGCCCCGCTCGCGCCGCCTGTGGCAGTCGGTTCGCAGCGCTCCACCACCGGCCCCGCGAAACCTGGCCCGCCTCGAGGGGCACCACAGCTGGACAACCAGCGGTGAGCCGGCCGAGATCATCGCCACCGCGGCGGCACATCTGCGCCGCAGGGGGTTCCGTGTCCTCACCTCCACAGACGAGGTCCGGGCCGAGCGCGGCTACCTACGCGAAGTCGGCAACCTCGCCTTTCACCTGTCGCTGCTGGTGCTCCTGGTCGGCATCGCCGGGGGAAAGCTGATCGGGTTCGAGGGCAGGGTCGCCGTCGCCGAGGGCGGGACGTTCGCCAACGATCTCTCCCAGTACGACGCCTTCACCCCCTCCGCGTGGACTGACGTGGACAACCTGGAACCGGTGTCGTTTCGGCTGGAAGACTTCGACGTCTCCTACCAGACCAGCGGCCCCAACACGGGGCAACCGACGAAGTTCGCGGCCAGGCTCGCCTACCGCGCCGGAAACGGTGAGGAGCAGACCATCACCGTCGAGCCGAACCACCCGCTCGACGTCAACGAGACCAAGTTCTTCCTCACCGGCAACGGGTATGCCCCGATCGTCACCGTCCGCGACGGGCGCGACAGCGTCGTCTTCACGGGACCGGTGCTGTTCCTGCCGCTGGACACTGACAACGCCTCCGAGGGCGTGATCAAGGCGCCGGACGCGCAGCCGGCACAACTGGCGTTCGAGGGGTTCTTCTTTCCCACCGCCGACGTCGGCCCTCAGGGACCCTACTCAATGTTCCCCGACACTCTGAACCCCCAGCTGTTCCTCACCGCCTTCACCGGTGACCTCGGCCTGAGCGACGGAGTGCCGCAGTCGGTGTTCACCCTCGACAAGGACGAGCTCACCCAGGTGCGCCGCGATGGGCGACCGTTCAGCCAGGCGCTGTCGGTCGGGGAGACGATGCGGCTTCCCGACGGTCAAGGCACCCTCACCTTCGACGGGGTCTCCCGGTTCGCCAACTTTCAGATCGCCTACGACCCCGGCAAGGAGATCACCCTCGTTGCGGCGATCGTCCTGTTCGTTGGGCTCACCACATCCCTGATCGTCCGCAGGCGACGGCTGTGGATGCGGCTGCGACCGAGCGCCGACGCCGGCACCATGGTCGAGATCGCCGGCTACTCACTCACTCGCCGCGAGCCCCCGCCGAACGAGATCAAGAACCTCGTAGCCGCACTCACCAGCCCGCACCTCACCACACCCGTCAACAAGGACACCCCCAGATGATCTTCGACGAGCAGACACTGGCTCAGTTCTCCAACGGTCTGGTGTACTCCGCCATCGCCGTCTACGCGCTGGCCCTGCTGGCCTACGCCGCGGAAGCTGCCGGCCAGGTCGCAAGCGCCGCCCCTGTCGTCCCCGATTCACCCGCGCACAACCGGCTGGCGGGCGCCGGCACCATGGTCGCCGCTCCGCCCTCCAGCGGTCGCCTGTTGGGTGCGGTCGGGACGTCGCTGACCGTGCTTGCGTTCCTGCTCAACCTCGGCGGTGTGGTCACGCGCGGTCTCGCGGCCGGGCGGGTCCCCTGGGGCAACATGTACGAGTTCGTGCTCGTGTGTGCACTCGCGGCGGGCGCCGCGTACCTGGCGTTCCTGTCCAGGCGCCCGGTACGCGCCTTCGGCGTCTGGATCGTGGCCATCGTCCTGCTCGCACTCGGCCTGGCCGTCACTGTTCTCTACACTCCCGCCGGCCAGCTGGTGCCGGTGCTGGACTCGTACTGGCTGGTGATCCACGTCGCCGCCGCGATCACGGGCGGCGGAGTCTTCACTGTCGGTGCTGTCGCGACCGGCCTATTCCTGGTGCGCCACCGTCAAGAGCGGCGCGGCACGGTGCAGGCGCCCAAGGGGCGCTACGCCGCCAGTCTCCCCACCACCCGCACGCTGGAGCAGGTGGCCCACACCGCGCACATCTTCGCCTTCCCGATCTGGACCTTCGCCGTGATTGCCGGGGCCATCTGGGCCGAGAACTCGTGGGGCCGGTACTGGGGCTGGGACCCCAAGGAGACCTGGGCGTTCATCACCTGGGTCTTCTACGCCGCACACCTGCACGCCCAGGCGACCGCGGGGTGGCGCGGCGTGCGAGCCTCCTGGTTCGCCCTCGCAGGATACGCCGCGTTCTTGTTCAACTTTTTCGGCGTCAACCTGTGGATCACCGGACTCCACTCCTACGCCGGTGTCTGAACCGCGCCCACCGAGCCCAGGCTCGTCGCCTAGATTCGTACCAAAGCCGCCGCGCTACAGCGGCGGCCTCACCAGGACAGGACCGAGACCATCGTTGCCATGAGCGCCAGCGACCTGGTGATGTCAGGACCCCTCGCGGTCGCAGCTCTGTTGGCGATCGCGGCCGGCCTCGTTTCCTTTCTTTCGCCGTGCTGCCTGCCCCTCGTGCCCGGATACCTGTCCTACGTCGCCGGCATGTCCGGCGCGGAGAGCCATCAGACCACCGACGAGTGCGCCATCAAGGTTCCCAACGAGGTTTCCAACGCAAGAGGGACCGAGGCCCGCCCAACCACCCGCGCGCCCGGCAGCCGCCGGGTAGTCCTGGGTGCAGTCCTGTTCGTGGCCGGGTTCGCCGCGGTGTTCACCAGTTACGGCGTCTTGTTCGGCACCTTCGGCGCGCTGCTGATCGCCCACCAGGACACGCTGGTCCGGGTCTTGGGCGGCCTCACGATCGTCTTCGGTCTGATGTTCACCGGCCTGTTCTGGAAGTTCCCCATCGCGAGCCGCAGCCTGCGTCTCGGCTACCGCCCGCGTGCCGGGCTAGCCGGCGCACCGCTCTTGGGGGTCATGTTCGGACTCGGTTGGACCCCGTGCATCGGACCCACCCTGGCGGCGGTGCTCACCTTGGCCACCAGCAGCGCCGGCGCCGGTCGGGGGGCTTTCCTGTCCTTCGCCTACAGCATCGGGCTGGGGATCCCCTTCATCGTGGCGGCGTTCTCGGTCTCGCGGGCAATGACCCGCCTGCAGTGGGCACGTCGCCACGCATCCACGGTGATGCTGGTCGGCGGGCTGGTGATGGTGGCACTCGGCGTCCTCCAGGTCAGCGGGCTGTGGCTTGAGCTGATGACGCGGCTCCAAGGCGTGGTCGCCAACTGGCAGACGCCGATCTGACCGAGGGCTTGCCAGATTTGGTTAGCAGTGGGGGACGAACCGAATGTAGACCAGCTCGACGATGGTCTGGGTGCCTACGATGGCTGAGAGGGATGGCGTATCCGGCGGAAGGACGAGCCCGAGCGGCAGGACCTCAGAGGGTTGCGGGTGGCGCCTGGTGACCAACGGCCGTGAGCCCGGCTTGCGATCGCCCAAGCCCCGATGCAGACAGCAGCATTCGGACCGGAATCTGGTCCGCTTCGTATCTGCACTTCATGGTTACTGGTTCAGTCTGAGTCAACCTCGAGTTCGAAGGTCGGAGTGCCGGCGACGCACGAGGCATCTATGCGGGACCGCTCGTCGTCGTCAGTCTCACGTTCGAATTCGACGCGCACCCGACCCGGTCCACGATCGTCGAGCTCGAATATGAAGCCGCTGTCGGGAATGGCGTTGACAAAACTAGCTGCTGCATCCCGGCACGCGATCGTGACCTGACCGCCCGGCCCCTGCCAGGTACGCCGCACCGGGTCTTCCGTGGTCGGTTCGGTCGTGGCGCTCGGAGTGCTCGGCCTGGTCCTCGGCGTCCGGGTCCGTCCGGGGTCGGGCTGGTCGGTCGTCGTGGTGACCGGCGACTCCGAGGACACCACGCCGCCGCCCGCCCGCGCGATCACCACCCAAACCAGCGCGGAGCCGAGCGCGACCACCAGCATCCACACGGCGATGCCGGTAGCCAGAAAGCGGGACGGTCTCACTTCCCGCATCCTTCCAGCCGCGCTCGTCGCGTGCGAGCGGATGCGCAGGTTACCGTTCCGCATGACCAGCATCCTGGTCGTCGAGGACGACGAGCCCATTCGGCGCGCGGTGCACCGTGGTCTCGGTGATCGTGGCTACGCCGTCGCGTCGGTGAGCACCGGGCTCGCGGCGCTCGAGCACGTGCTCGCCGAGTCGCCGACGCTGGTGCTGCTCGACCTCGGTCTGCCCGACGTCGGGGGGCTGACCCTGATCTCGATGATTCGCGCGGCGAGCCAGGTCCCGATCATCGTGATCACCGCCCAGGACGACGACCCGACGATGGTCAAGGCCCTCGATGACGGCGCCGACGACTACATCGTCAAGCCCTTCGGCACCGACCAGCTCGCGGCCCGGATCCGCGCCGTACTCCGGCGAGGTGGGCGCGACACGGCTCCGGCCGAGCCGATCAGGGTCGGCGACCTGTCGGTCGACGAGCGCACCCGCACGGTCACGCTGGCCGGTGAACCGCTCGAGCTGGCCCGCAAGGAGTTCGAACTGCTGCTCGCCCTGGCCGCCCGGGCTGGCGACGTCGTCACCAAGCGCGAGCTGCTCGCCGAGGTGTGGCAGGAGGCCTACGGCGGCTCCGACCGCACGCTCGACGTCCACCTGTCGCTGTTGCGGCGCAAGCTGGGTGAGACCGCGGCCGCGCCGCGCTACCTCCACAGCGTCCGCGGCGTCGGAGTGCGCCTCGTATCGCCGGACGCTTGATGCGCCGCCGGATCTCGCTGCTGGTGGTGGCCACCACCTCGGCAGTCGTGGTCTCCTTCGTGATCCCGCTCTGCCTGCTGGTCGGCACCCTTGCCGAGGACCGCGCGATGGCGGCGGCCGACCAGGAGGCGCGCAACGTGGCGATCCTGGTGTCCGGCCTGACCGACGAGACCCAGCTCGCCGACCTCGTCGCCGGCATCGACCAACGCGGCACGCCCTCCACCCAGGTGCTGACCGCCGACGGTCGCCAGCTCGGGTCGGGTCCAGACATGGCAGACGACGCCGACGTGCGGCGGGCGCTGGATGGCGAGGCGTTCACGGTCATCGACGGCACCGGCGGCCAGGTGCTGTTGCCGGTGGTGGGTCCCGACGGTACTGCCGTCGTACGCAGCGTGGTTGGCCCTGACGACCTCGATCGCGGCGTGCTGCCTGCCTGGGCTGGCATCGTCGGGCTCGGGGTGGTGCTCCTCGCTGCCGCACTGGCGATCGCGAGCCGGCTCGGCAACCGGATCAGCGAGCCGTTGATGGCGGTCGCCGACACCGCCCACCGGCTGCGCGGAGGAGAGCTGACGGCCCGCGCCGAGGTCGCCGGCACCGAGGAGACCCAGGAGCTGGCTCGCGCGCTCAACGGGTTGGCGGAGCGGACAACGGAGCTGCTGAGGATGGAGCGCGCGGCGGTGGCGGACCTTTCCCACCGGCTGCGGACCCCGGTGACCGCGCTGCGCCTGGACGCCGAGGCGGTCGCCGAGCCCGAGCTGGGTCAGCGGCTGCAGGAGCACATCGGGGTGCTGCAGCGGACGGTTGACGCCATTGTTCGCGAGGCCAGGCGCCCGGTGCGCACCGACCTGGCACCGGGCTGCGACGCCACCGCCGTCGTCGCCGCGAGGATGGCGTTCTGGAGTCCGCTTGCCGAGGATCAGAGCCGGCCGCTCGAGGTGGTGCTGCCTTTGGAGCCGCTGCCGACCGCTCTCAACGAGACGGACCTGACCGACCTGGTCGACGTGATCGTCGACAATGTCTTCGCGCACACCCCCGAGGGCACCGCGCTGCGGGTCGAGCTGCGGCACGCGGATGACCGCGTCCTGCTGAAGGTGAGCGACAGCGGTCCCGGCTTCGGCCGCGACCGCGTCGAGAGGCCGGGCACCAGCGGCCTCGGGCTCGACATCGCCACCCGTACGGCGGCCGGTGCGGGCGGCTCGTTGCGGACCGGCGGCTCCCCCCAGGGCGGGGCCCTGGTCGAGGTGGACCTGCCCGTCTCGCGTCACTGAATCAGTCGTCTTCGCGGTCGTCGTGGTCGCGGTCATCGTGGTCGCGGTCGTCGTCGTCGCGGTCGTCGTGGTCGCGGTCGTCGTGGTCGTCGTGGTCGCGGTCGTCGCGGTGGCGGTGGTCGCGGTCGTCGTCGGGGTCGTTGTGATCGTCGAGGTCGTTGCCCCTGCTGTCGTGGTCGTCATCTCGGACCGTCTGGTCGGACGGCGCGTTGGTGGCGCTGGAGGTGGCCCGGGCCTGCCGTACCGGCTGCGTCTGGATCTGCGGGGAGGGCAGGAGCACGGTCCGCACCTCGTTGGTCACGCAGGTGCCGCGCTCGAGCTTCGCCGGCGGCCTACACGGGGCGAATCGGGGTCGGGTGGCCCGGCGCTGGAACTCGTTCGCAGGCTGGGTCGGGGTGGTTGTCTCGTCGGCGGAGCGGACGGGCGGGGTGGCGAGGTCGTAGGCGACGACGGCTCCCCCGGTGCCGGCGGCCACGGCGGCGGACAGGACGGCGACGGTGAAGATCCTCATGTGGGCATGCTCCGCCGACGCACCTCAGGCGCGCCTCGCCTCAGGGTCAAGAGAGCGTCAACGACTCCCTGAGGATTCCTTGACCCTGCTGTGAGGCCCGCTTGGCAGGAGTGCGTCGAGGGTGGCCGGCATGACGAAACGCATCACTTCGCGAACCCGCGACCGCAACCGTCGGGCTGTCGCGGCCGTCACCGGCGCCGCGACAGCCGTCTCGCTGACCGCTACCGGCTGGGTCGTCGGAGTGGCCGCTGCCGACTTCGAGGCCGAGCAGGCCGAGCGCGAGGCTGCGCAGGCCAAGGCGGACCGGCAGCGCGCCCGCTACGAGTTCCAGGTTGCCCGTGCGCAGCAGGGATCGACCCGACCGGTGCTGCGAGAGCGACCGACTCGGACCCGGGTGACCACGCGCTATGTCACGTCTGGTGTGACCCAGTCTGTCGGCGGCGGCGACCTCCGGGCCCCCACGCAGAGCTCGTCCACGAGTTCCGGCGGCGGCCCGGGCAGCGCGTCGTCCGGCCCTTCCATCTCCGCACCGCCACCAGCCCCGCCTCCGCCGCCTCCCGCGACGAGCGGATCGTGACCATGGGTGCCGCAACCAGCCATGCGACGTTCCGGGCCCTCGGCAGCGAGGTGTACGTCGGTGTACGCCGTCCTGCCGAGCTGGACCGTGCCCTCGCGGTCACGCGCGCGGTGCTGCGGGACGTTGACGAGGTAGCCAGCCGGTTCCGAGACTCCGACCTGACGCGCGTCAACGCACAGCCGGGGCAGTGGGTGGCGGTCGACCCGCTGCTCGTGGCTGCGGTTCAGGTCGGCCGCGAGGCCGCGCGGCAGACCGACGGCCTGGTCAGCCCGCTGCTCGGCCGGGTTCTGGTGGAGGTCGGCTACGACCGTGACTTCGCGCTGATCGAGGAAGGAGCCTCCGGCTCGTTCGTCCGACCGGAACCTCCTCCGCTCGACGCGTGGCGGGAGATCTGCACCGATCCCGGCGGGTGGGTGCGGATCCCCGAGCACACCGCCCTCGACCTGGGGGCGACAGGCAAGGCGTGGGCGGCTGACCTGGTCGCTGCGGCGCTGACAGAGCGGCTGGCGTGTTCGGCGATCGTCGGGGTGGGCGGTGACGTGCGGGTCGCCGCGCCCGACGGCGTGCCCTGGCCGGTGGTGGTGGCGGAGCGACCTGGCGGTCCGGCCGAGGAGCTGACGGCACTGGCCGGCGGTGGGCTGGCCACCTCGACGACGACGGTGCGCCGCTGGGCCCGGGCCGGCGTACGCCACCATCACCTGCTCGACCCCCGCACCGGACTGCCGACCACCGGGGCCTGGCGCACCGTCACGGCCGCCGGCGCCACCTGCGTGGCGGCCAACACTGCCAGCACGGCGGCGATCGTGATGGGCGACGCCGCCACCGGCTGGCTTGAGGACCATGCGGTCTCGGCACGCCTGGTCGGGCGGCGCGGCGCGGTCGCGCGCACCGGCGCCTGGCCACGAGAGAGGAGCGCGGCATGACCGAAGGACCCTTCCTCTGGTACCTCAACCGGGCGACCGGGCTGACCCTGCTCGTGCTTCTCAGCGTCAGCACGGTGCTCGGCGTGCTGGCGATGGGCGGCCGCCCCGGCCAGGGGGTGCCGCGTTTCGTGACCCAGCACGTGCACCGCAACCTCGCGCTGCTGTCCGTGGTGGCGCTCATCGTGCACGTGGTCTCTGCGGTGCTCGACACCTTCGTCGACATCCGGTGGTGGCAGGCGTTGCTGCCTTTTGGGGCGTCCTACGAACCGCTCTGGCTCGGCCTCGGCGCCTTGTCGCTGGACCTGATCGGTGTCGTGGTCGTGACCAGCCTGGTCCGGTCGCGGCTGACGCATCGGCGATGGCGCGCAGTGCACGTCTTCTCCTGGGTTGCCTGGGTCGCGGCGGTCGTGCACACGATCGGCATCGGCACCGACATCCAGCAACGCGCGCTGTGGGCGGTGCTACCGACTGTCGCCTGCGTGCTCGCCGTCGTGGCCGCACTCGGGCTGCGTCTCGGTCGCTTGCGCAGCGAGCGCGACCTGGTCGGGAGCCCGTCGTGAACTCGCCGGTCCCGTTTCCCGACGACCTCCACGTGCACCCGGGGCCGGCGTTGCTGTCCGGGATCGCGCAGGGTCCGTCGCTCCCCGCGCACCGCACTCAGTACGGCGTCGTCCCCAATGTCGACACCCGGACGTTGACCGAGCTGGTCACCGCGGTGGGTCTGCGCGGGCGCGGCGGGGCGGCTTTCCCGTTCGCGATCAAGCTCGGTGCCGTGCTCGAGCGCGCCGGGAGGACCCGGCGGCCCGTGGTTGTGGTCAACGCCAGCGAGGGTGAGCCGGCCAGCAGCAAGGACACCGCACTGGCCCTCACCCGTCCCCATCTGGTGCTCGACGGTGCGGTCGCCGCGGCGCAGGCCCTGAGGGCGAACAAGGTGCACGTCGTGCTCCCGGGCGAGCGGCCGTTCGCCGCAGCCGGGCTGCGGCGCGCGCTCGCCGAGCGGGACGACCCGGTGGAGATCGTGGAGCACACAGCCGAGCCGCGGTTCGTGGCCGGGCAGGCCAAGGCGGTGGTGGAGCTGATCGAGGGCCGGACCAACCTGCCCGTCACCACGTGGCAGCCGGAGGCAGAGTCGGGGGTGGGTGGCCGGCCGACCCTGCTCTCGAACGCCGAGACCTGGGCCCACGTGGGGTTGCTGGTGCACGTCGGCGCGACGGCGTACCGGCGCTTCGGCACTTCTGGCGAGCCCGGCACCGCCCTGCTCAGCGTCACGACGCCCGACGCCGTGCCGCACGTGCACGAGGTGGAGTACGGCGCCCGGATGCGTGACGTACTCCCGCCGTCGGTGGTCGGTGCTCCGGTGCTGTTGGGTGGGTTCCACGGTTCGTGGGCTACCTGGGAGACGGTGGCGAGCCTGCGTGTGTCGGTGCCGGGGATGCGGTCGCTGGGCGTCGCGCTCGGCGCTGGGGTCGTGCACGCGCCGGGGCCGGACGCGTGCCCACTGGCCGTGACCGTGCGGATCACCGACTACCTCGCCTCCCAGAGCGCGCGCAGGTGCGGCCCGTGCCTCAACGGGCTGCCCGCGCTCGCCCTGTCCCTGCACCGGGTGCTCGACGGGTCGGGCACACGCAGCCGGGTGGAGGAGCTCGCTTCGCTCGTCGTACGCCGGGGAGCATGCGCTCATCCGGACGGCACCGTGCGGCTGGTGAGGTCGTTGTTCGCGGCGCTGCCCGGCGAGATCCTGGCCCACGCGGCGGGCGGCTGCCTGGCCGCGGACCGCTCGCGAAGGCTGGCGTCGTGAGCCACCAGCTGCGCGTCGACTGGCCCGCCTGCAAGGGCCGCGGCCTGTGTCACGAGCTGCTGCCCGAGATCGTGGACCTCGACGAGTGGGGCTATCCGATCGTCACCGGGCCGATCACCGACGACCTGCGCCCCGACGCCGCCTCAGCGGTCCGGGCCTGCCCGCGACTGGCGCTTCGGATCGTCGATTGACTTTTGTCCTTCGCGCTGCGACCCGTCGACTGATCGCGCTCCGAGCCCACAGGCTCTGCTCAGTCCCCGGACACGAGGACGGCGACTACCAGCGCGGTGCGCGCGAGTCCCAGCAGGGGTCCGAACGGCAGGGCGAAGCCGATCCAGAACACGAGCTCGACCGGTAGCAGGGCCAGCGCCAGCCACGGCGCGGCTGCGGTGTCGCGCCAGAGCAGCACACCCACCGCCACCTCGGCGGCGCACACGGCCACGAAGCCGAGGAGCAGCGGGAGGCTGGTCGGGAGTCCCCAGCGCTCGAAGGGCCCGCCGCCGTAGGTCGGGAAGCCGAGGAACCTCCATACCTCGCCGTTCCGCGCGTAGCACCACGCGCCGTAGGAGCCCGGTAGCCCGAAGCCCAGCCCGAGCACGAGGGAGCAAACGGCGGCCGCTCTGGTCATGGCCTGGTCACGGCGTCCCCCGGTTCACACGACCTGCAGGCCGCGGACCGGCGTGATGTACCTGTGGTACTTGCGCTTGCCGATCAACCGCCACAGCACCTTGACCGGCGCCGGCAGGTCGCCGAAGAACGTCGCTGCCTCCTCGGGTGTCGCGACCTCGACCAACTGACCCATGGCGATCCACCGCTGGGCCGGTGTGAACTTCTCGAAGCCGCGCTCCCCGACCTCCTGCCACTCGGTCTCGGTGAGGTGCCGGTCGATCAAGGGCACGACGACCTGCTCCTCCTCGTCGAGGTGTCCTTCGAGGACGACCAAGAACTCGACGATGCGGTCGGCGAGCGCCGAGGACGTCGCCGAGGTCGGTTCCGAGTGCCACACCTGGGTCGCCGCGCGCACCTCGGCGACCGACACGTCGATCTGCTGGTGCTGCTCCTCCATCCGCTCCACCAGAGGCGCGTCGAGACCCGCGCGGTCGAGCAGCTTCGGCCAGATGAGGTCGTCCTCGGTGGTGTGGTGCATGTGCAGTTCGTCGAGCAGGAATCCGAGGTGGTCGGAGATCGCAGCCACACGCGTGGCGTCGTGTGCTGGCACCTCCTGTACCAGCGTCCGGACCTCGGCGAACTGGCGCCGGAAGATCCGGTGGATGATGGGCATCTCCCGGGCCGCCGCTCGTCCTGTGCTCACGTCTCACTCCTCCCTCGCTCCAGGGCCCGTCGCAGGTGGGTCATGTTGGCCTTCTCCTGCCGGCGCGCCATCACCAGGAACACCGGGAACAGCACTCGGAACCACCCGCGCGGGCGCGCATCGAACCGAACACTGAGCCGCGACCCACCCTCGGCTGGCTCCACGACGCCGGTGAAGGTGACGGCGATCGGCCCACCGTTGTCGTGGACCCAGCGGCGTGGACGCTCGAACTCCAGGCACGTGACCTCGATCGCCGATGGGGCTCCCTTCCAGCGGGCCAGGAACTTTGTGCCGACACCGATCGGGCCGTCCGTCAGCTTCTCCATCGACACCGCCCTGGGGTTCCACTCGAGCTCGTTGCGGAGGTCGACGCAGTAGTCGAAGAGCTCCTCCTGCGTGCATGCGACCGTGGCCTGGTTCTCGATGACGGTCACGCGGCGCTCCCTGTTCGTAGTGCTGTGTTGCGATCGCCCGCGTGCATCACGGCCGTCACGAACAGCAGCGGCCCCGGCCCACCCGAGGGATGGGGTGACTTCACGCGATGGCCTCGATCGGTATCGATTACGCAACCCGTGACCAAGCTCTCCGGTGCGGGATCGAAGCCGACAGCGGGGCTGCTCACTGCCGGTCGGCCTTCCACAACGCGTAGCCCAAGGCCGCGAAGAGCATCATCCAGACCGTGATGGCCAGGCGCGCAAGGACGAACGGACCTAGCAACGCAGGCATCATCGGCACGAACACGAAGATGCCGGCGACCAGCACCACGAGCCCGCGCCAGCCAGACCACCGTCCCCCGCGACGGACCGCGCTACCGGCCAGGATCAGACCCACACCCACCGCCACGCTGGACACCCCGTACAGCACGTCGAGTAGGCCGGTGCCGTCACCGGGATAGGTCGAGTTGCGTGCCGTGATCGCGACCAGTTCGGTGACCGCAAGCAGCGCCATGCCGAAGACCGCGAGGCCGACACCCCAGCGGGTGCTCCGGCCCGGCGCCATGACCTCCGCCCAGACGAGAGCCGCGATCCCGGCCAGCAGCCCCAGGTGCTGGACGAAGAACCAGACCTGAAGGACGGTGAAGCCGCCGGCGGTGAGCGGATAGCTGAACATATCCTTGGACACCTGCCCCGGGTACACCGCCAAGAAGATGCCGCTCGCGGCCCCCAGGATTCCGGCCGCCAGACAAACAGCACCGGCCGATCTTACCCAGGCCACGGAGGTAGCAGCCGACGTCTCCGTCCTCACCTGACTCATCGCGATCACTTCTCTCGTCCCGGGCAGCCACCATGCCCACGTCGCTCGCATTTGTTCAGGTAACCTGAATACTCTCAGGCACGGGAGTTGTCAATGGAGGAACCGATGAACACGGTCTCGATGCTGGGCCAGGCCTACAGCCTGCTCGGCTTCCAGATCGTCGACGGTGTGGTCGGTGCCGGCTATCCGCAAAAGCCCAAGCACTCCGCCGTGTTCGCCCAGATCTCTCCCGACGGTTCGCGACTCACCGAGCTCGCACGCAAGGCCAACATGACCCCTCAGTCCATGGCCGAACTGGTCGACGAGCTGGTCGACATGGGATACGTCGTGCGTCGTCCCGACCCCCACGACGGCAGGGCCAAGCTCATCGTGCTCACCAAGCGCGGCCGCGACGCGGTGGCGGCCGGGCGTCAGACCATCGAGGGCATCGAGGAGCAAGTGACCCAGATCCTGGGCGAGCGCGGACACCGGGAGCTCCGACGGCTGCTGTCGAAGCTGCTCAACCCTACGGACGATTGACCCGGAGGTGCTGGCGGTTCGGCTCGCCTCACGGTACGAGGCAACCTTGCAGAGGCTTGGCGGTTCAACCCAGTGGGCATCGTCGTCGTCGTCGCGGCAGCCGCCGTGGTTGCGCGAGCAGCACTAGCGGACTCGACGAACAGCTCGTTAGCGAGCATGTAGCAGGTCACCTGCCCTCGAGCCCCAGGCTCTTCACCGGCAAGACCATCGGCTCCTTCATCGGGCTCGTACCCAGCAAGTCGCCCTCGGGACAGTCGCGGATCCAAGGATCGATCACCAAGACCGGGAACACCCACCTGCGTCGGCTGTGGTCGAGTCGGCCTGGCATCACCGGCCCGCCCACGGATCGGGAAGACCATGCGGGACCGGTGGGAGTTGGCTCGCCCCGCTGCGAGGGGCCCGCGACGCCAAGCGAACCGGCGGCTCAACCACCGCTACATGGGAAGCCGCTACATCTCAGTTGCAGGATGGATGAACGTGGGGCCCGGCATGGGAAGCGTGCTCAGCGCCGGACGAGGCGACGCCGCTGAACTGCCTCCCTGACCGACGATCCCGCTGGAGTCGTCCGGCTGGCACTCGTGACCACACGTGGGACGTACGGTCGGAAGTCCTCGACATTTGCGCTGCCAGACGGGGCCTTGTTGGGCAGCCCGTCGCTGAGTACGTCAGCGCCCGCGTCCGGGCGGGCCCGATCGCAGCGCCTCGGCGAGCAGCGCCAGCGCAGACCAGCGCATCTGGACGCGGGCCTCCTCGCGCGAGAAGCCCGCTACGTCGACGAGCCACACGAGCGACTCGATGCCGCCCGCGGCGCGCACGGCGCACGCCAGACGTCGTCGCTCCTCCGCCGACCACGTGTCGGCCAGCGGCTCGAGCGCCTGCTCGACCCAGCCGATGACGCGGCCCTGACGCAGGGGCAGTGCGGCGCGGCGCTCGTCGCTGATGGTCGGGTCCAGCGAGAGGCGCAGCATCGTCCGCTGCTGGTCCTCGGACCCGAAAAGGCCCTCCAGGTAGCGGTCGAGCACCACCTCCAGCCTGGCGACGGGGCCGTCGGGTGCGTCCTCGTCGAGGAGCGTGGTCGTCGCGACCTCGGGATGGGCGGCGACGAGCAGGTCGGCCTGGTTGGCAAAGTAGCGATAGGCCGTGGTGCGCGAGACGTCCGCTCGAGCAGCGGCCTCCTCGACCGTGGGGGTCAGCCCCTCGGTCACGAGCTCGCGGGCGGCGGCGATCAGGGCGGCGTGCGTACGACGTCTGGTCCTGGACAGCTCGGGGGTTGACACAGCAGGAATGGTACTGCAATCTCTTTTTGGTACTCGTGTCCCATTCCTAGGAGAAGCCATGACCACATGACCGCGCACCCCTTGGTCCGCAACGTCGAGGACGCCGAGCGGCGGTGGTTCTACGGTGGTGCGGAGCAGACCTGGCTCGCCAAAGCAGGGGACACGGCCGGGTCGTTCCTCCTCGCAACGACCGTCATGGTGAAGGACAAGGTGACGCCGCTCCACACCCATCCTGCGGACGAGTCCATGGTCGTCATGGAGGGCGAGCTGCTGGTCCACCTCGACGGCGGGCAGCACCCCCTCCGCGCGGGCGGGTTCAGCCTCGCTCCGGCCGGCGTCCCGCACGCCTTCAAGGTCGTCTCGGAGTCGGCCACGGTGCTGTTCCTGCACACCCCCGGCACCTGCGAGGCGTTCTACCTCGGGGCCAGCACTCCCCTTGCGCCCGGCGAGACCACGGGCCCCGTGGACATGAGCAGGATCATGGAGTCAGGACGGCTCAACGGAGGGTTCGAACTCGTCGGGCCGCCGCCCTTCTGAGCCGACCCACTAAGAAGGCGACCGAAATCCAGATCAATCCAGGCGGGTCGCCGAGCCCTGGGCGCGCGGGCTCCGACCCAGGATCGGGCGCTCTGTCCGCAAAGCGAGCCCAGAGCGAGCCAGAAGGCGCCATCAGTAGCACTGGCGGAGGCCAACAGTATCGTCGCGAATCGCGTCACCGCAGGCCCGAGTCGCCTTTCACAAGAAGCGCGACGCACTCCAGATGGAAAGTCATCGGGAAGAGGTCGAAGGCCCGGATGGCCGTGAGCTCGTAGTCGTGCTCGGCGAAGATCGCGACGTCACGCCCGAGCGCGGCGGGGTCGCAGGCGACGTACGCCACGGCGCGGGGGCGCCGGTCGACCACCTGCTCCACGACGGCGCGCTTGGCGCCCTCGCGGGGCGGGTCGAGCACGACGAGGTCGAACGGCTCGTCCAGGCCCGAGCGCAGCACCCGGTCGGTCGGGCCGCACTCGACGACGGCGCCCCTCAGCGCCGACAGGTTGGCGCGGGCGTGGGTGCACGCGGTCCGGTCCGCCTCGACGGCGACCACCCGGGCGCCGGTGGCCTCCCCCACGAACCGGGCGAACAGCCCGACGCCTGCGTAGAGGTCGAGGGCGCGCTCCCCGGGGCGAGGGGCGAGCAGCTCGAGGACGGTCTCGACGAGCACGCGCGGGGCCTCGGGGTGCACCTGCCAGAAGCCGTCGGAGGCGACGGAGAACGGGTGCGTGTCGGCGCCGACCGTGACCTCGTGGGTGACGGGGTCTCGTGACGGGCGTGGTGTGCCCCCCTCGACCAGCGGTTCGTCGACCGCGTCGCCGGGTCGCGCACCCTCGGCGGCGATGAGGCAGTCGTCGACCCGGACGAGGTCGTGGGAGCGGTGCGCCCGCATCGCCGGACGGCCGTCCGGACCGATGGCGTAGCGCTGACGGCTGCGCCACCGCAGGCCGTCGTCGGGGCGTCCTGGGACGGGCACCGGCTCGACCTGCAGCCCGGCCAGGAGGTCGGAGGCCGGGTCGAGGCGCCCGAGGCGGACGAGCTGTTCGCGCACCACAGCGGTCTTGAGGTCGCGCTGGGCCGGCAGCGCGACGTGCTGGAAGTCGCAGCCGCCGCACAGGCCCGGGCCGGCGTAGGGGCACGGTGCCTCGACCCGGTCGGCCGACGCGGTCGCCACCTCCACCGCGTCGCCGCGCCAGAAGCGGTCGCCGTCGGTGCCCTCGGTGATCTCGACGACCACCCGCTCCCCGGGCAGGGCATGGCGCACGAACACCACCCGCGACTCGGGCTCGGGCAGCCGCGCGACGCAGTGCCCGCCGTGGGCGACGGGTCCCACCTCGACCTCGAAGCGCTCCCCCACCCTCGAGCGGCCGCGGGCACGGCGGGCGCGGTTCTGGCGGCTCATCGTGGGGTGGTCATTCGTCGTCGATCTGCCGGTTGTTGTTGCGCGAGGCCACCCGGCCACGGCGCAGGTCGCCGGCGTGCACGCGGACCTCGTCGCGGCGCCGCTCCTCGGCCGCCTGGGAGGAGCGCAGCTGGTAGGGCACCGAGATGACCATGACGCCCGGCGTGAACAGCAGCCGCCCCTTGAGCCGCAGCGCGGTCTGGTTGTGCAGGAGCTGCTCCCACCAGCGCCCGACGACGTACTCCGGGATGTAGACCGCCACGACGCCGCGCGGGCTGGCCCGCCGGATCTCCTGGGTGTACTCCACGATCGGGCGCACCACCTCTCGGTAGGGCGAGTGCAGCACCTTGAGCGGGATGTCGAGGTGCCGGTCGTCCCACTCCTCGAGCAACCGGGTCGTGGCCTTGGCGTCGACGCTGACGTAGATCGCCTCCAGCACGTTGGGGCGGGTGGCACGGGCGAAGGCGAGCGCGCGCAGGGTCGGCTTGTGCAGCTTGGAGGCGAGCACGATGGCGTGCACCCGGGTCGGCATGACCTTGTCCTGCTCGTCGGCGGCGAGCTCGAGCTCCACGCGGTCGTAGTGGCCACCGATCGCCCGCATGACGAGGAAGAAGAACCCCATCGCCAGGATGGCGATCCAGGCACCGGCGAGGAACTTCGTGATCAGCACGATGACCAGCACGACGGCGGTCATGCAGAGACCGAAGGTGTTGATCGCGCGCGAGCGCATCATCCGGCGACGGGCCGTGGGGTCGGTCTCGGTCCTCAGGTGACGCGTCCAGTGGCGGATCATGCCGAGCTGGCTGAGGTTGAAGGAGACGAAGACGCCGACGATGTAGAGCTGGATCAGCTTGGTGGTCTCGGCGTCGAAGACCCAGATCAGCAGCATCGACAGGGCCGCGAGGAAGACGATGCCGTTGCTGTACGCGAGCCGGTCGCCGCGCGAGCCGAGCGACCGGGGGGCCAGCCCGTCCTGGGCGAGGATCGAGCCGAGGACGGGGAAGCCGTTGAAGGCGGTGTTGGCCGCGAGCACGAGGATGACGCCGGTGACGGTGACGACGAAGTAGAAGGCCGGCGGGAACGTGTCCATGAACAAGCCCTCCGCGATCTGGGAGATCACGGGGTGCTGCTCGTAGCTGTCCGGCACAGCGCCCCCGGCAGTCGTGCGGAGGCGGTCGAGCTCGTGCGGGTCGACGTAGCGGATCGTCATCTGGTTGGCGAGGACGATGACGCTCATCATCATCGTGATCGCGATCAGGCCGAGCATGAGCAGCGTGGTGGCGGCGTTGCGGCTCTTGGGCTTGCGGAAGGCCGGCACGCCGTTGCTGATGGCCTCGACGCCCGTCAACGCAGCACACCCGGAGGAGAACGCCCGCGCCAGCAGGAACATCAGCGCGATCTGGGTCAGCGGCTCCTCCCACCCGGGCTGCGGCGCGATGTCGAGATGGGCGCTCTCCGCCTCGGGAAGGTCGCCGGCCAGCAGGCGCAGCAGGCCGTAGGCGCACATGCCGAGGATGGCCACCATGAAGAGGTACGTCGGCACGGCGAAGAACGAGCCCGACTCACGCACGCCGCGCAGGTTCATCGCGGTCAGCAGCGCCACTGCGACGACACCGACCGTCGCCTCGTGCCCGATCAACGGCGGGATCGCACCGGCGGCGTACTGGGAGGCCGACGAGATGGACACCGCGACGGTGAGCACGTAGTCGACCAGCAGCGCGCTGGCGACCGTGACGCCGGCGTTGCGGCCGAGGTTGACGGTGGCGACCTCGTAGTCGCCGCCGCCGGACGGGTAGGCGTGCACGGTCTGGCGGTAGCTGGCGACGACGGTGAGCATCACGAGCGCGACCGCGAGACCGATCTTCCACGACCAGACGTACGTCGACGCGCCGGCGACGGCGAGCATGATGAACACCTCGTCCGGGGCGTAGGCCACCGACGACAGTGCGTCGCTGGCGAACACCGGCAGGGCGATCCGCTTGGGGAGGAGCGTCTCCCCCAGCTGGCTGCTGCGCAGCTTGCGACCCAGCAGGATCCGCTTGGACACGTCGCCGACACTCACGGGCGCGAGCCTAGACCCGCGACGATCCAGATCCTTGCTGGGATACGGTTCTGGCGTGCACGTCGTGATCATGGGTTGTGGCCGCGTCGGTTCGACGCTCGCCCGTAGCCTCGAGGACCGCAACCACACCGTGTCCGTCATCGACAGCGAGCCCGACGCCTTCCGTCGCCTGGGGCCGGAGTTCAACGGTGACAAGATCACGGGCTATGGCTTCGACCAGCAGGTGCTGGAGAAGGCCGGCATCCGCCGCGCCGACGCCTTCGCCGCGGTCTCCAGCGGTGACAACTCCAACATCATCGCCGCGCGGGTCGCCCGGGAGACCTTCGGCCTCCAGCAGGTCGTCGCCCGCATCTACGACCCCGGCCGCGCCGAGGTCTACCAGCGCCTCGGCATCACGACCGTGGCGACCGTGAAGTGGACGGCCGACCAGGTCCTGCGTCGCATCCTGCCGGCGGGGGCCGAGCCCGACTTCCGCGACCCGTCGGGAACGATCCGCGTCGACCACATCCCCGTCCCCGAGGTCTGGGTCGGCAACCGCACGGTCGAGTTCCAGATGCAGTCGCGCAGCCGGATCGCCTGGATCGACCGGCTCGGCGAGGGCATGCTGCCCACCCGCGAGACCGTGCTGCAGGAGGGCGACATGCTGCACATCGTGATCCGCGAGGAGAACGCCGCCCACGCCTACGCCGTGCTCGAGGCCGGCCCCGAAGACGACTGAAGGACATCTGAGACATGCGCGTCGCCATCGCCGGAGCCGGAGCCGTGGGTCGATCGATCGCCCGGGAGCTGATCGAGAACGGTCACCAGATCCTGCTGATCGACAAGAACCCCTCGGCCATCCGTCCCGAGCGCGTCCCCAACGCCGAGTGGCTGCTCGCCGACTCGTGCGAGCTGTCCTCGCTCGCCGAGGCGCAGCTGGGCAAGTGCGACGTGGTCATCGCCGCAACCGGTGACGACAAGGCCAACCTGGTCACCTCGCTCCTCGCCAAGACCGAGTTCGGCGTCCCCCGCACCGTCGGGCGGGTCAACCACCCCAACAACGAGTGGCTCTTCACCGAGGCGTGGGGCGTCGACGTCAACGTCTCCACCCCGCGCATCATGTCCGCGCTCGTCGAGGAGGCCGTCTCGATCGGCGACCTGGTCCGCCTGTTCACCTTCCGCCAGGGCAACGCCAACCTGGTCGAGCTCACCCTGTCGGCCGACTCCCCCTACGTCGGCACGCCCGCCGGCCTGGTGCCCTTCCCCGAGAACTGCGCGCTCGTGACCATCCTGCGTGACGGGCAGGTCTACACGCCCGAGGCCGAGCAGCCGCTGGAGTCCGGCGACGAGCTGCTGTTCGTGGTGCCCGCCGAGGTCGAGTCCGAGCTTGAGCAGCTCCTCTCCCCCGTCCAGCACCACGGCTGAGGGCGGAACCCTCAGGCGGTCGCGGCGTCCTGCGCGACCGGCGTCTTGTTGCGCGAGAGCAGCCAGATCATCGAGGCGAGCGCCGCGAGCTGCAACGGCCAGCCGAGCGCGATCTTGAGCACGCCGAGGGCGGCCACCGCCGCGTCGGGGTCCATCGAGCCTGAGTTCCCGCCCAGCCAGATCGGTCCCTGGATTGCCACCCGCAGCAGGCACGGGGCGACGAGGAGCCAGGTCAGCCGGTTGCAGAGCTTCACGACCTGCTTGTCGGAGTGCCAGGCCGTCGGGTCGCCGGTGATGCTGCCGACCATGAAGCCGACCAGCGGCCAGCCGATGAGGCAGGTGAACGCCAGCACGACGGCGTACCCGCCGTTGTAGAGCAGCCCGGGAAGGAAGTACGCGAGCGCCTGCTCCTGCTCCGACCCGCCCGACTGGGCGGCGCGGTAGACG
This sequence comes from uncultured Nocardioides sp., assembly GCF_947488025.1. Taxonomy (GTDB): domain Bacteria; phylum Actinomycetota; class Actinomycetes; order Propionibacteriales; family Nocardioidaceae; genus Nocardioides. The sequence goes on from NZ_CANKYS010000008.1 coordinate 29,034, forward strand.
AAGTACCAGCCGATGCCGATCCCGAAGAGGGCGTTGACGACGAACTGGACCGTCGAGCGCTGCACCAACCGGATGGCGAGCAGGACGAGCGCCGCACCGATGCTGATCGACAGCGCGAGGTTGAGGTCGCGCATCGTCAACCAGGTGACGGTGAACAGGATGGTCGGGACCGCGGCCTCGGCCATGCCCCGCCGGCCGCCGAGCGCCTTGGCGAGCTGGCCGCGCACCACGGCCTCGACCGTGTCGGTGGTGGGGGTGATGGCGCTCGTGGGCTTGGCAGCCGGGTCGCTGGTCGGGTCGGTCACGGGCGCAGCTCGTATCGGGGGTTGAACATGATCGGCACGCCGCCCTGTCGCCCGATGCAGCCGGCCACGCTCACCGACCGGCCGGGGTCCACGCCGGTGATGCGGCGCCGCCCCAGCCACACCACGGTGATGACGCCCGAGCCGTCGTCCAGCTCGGCCTCGAGGGCCGGGACGCCACCGCGCGGGCGAAGCGTGACCGTCCGCAGCACGCCGTTGACGACCACGTGCTCACGCTCGGGGGCGTCCGCGATGGCGATGGCCTCGTTGGTCGCGTGCGACTGGCGCAGGTCGCGCTGATGGGCCTCGGAGCTGTCCGCCCACCGGGAGAGCGCCTGACGCAGCCGGCTCTTCTCGGCCACGGCTCACCTGACCCGGCGGGCGTCGTCCGGCAGCGTGACCGGCAGCGGCTCGCCGACCGGCATCGCCTGGTCGCCGCGGCGTACGACGATCTGCGCGAGCGCGTCCTCCCAGTCGGAGGTCGTGTCGGGGTCGACGGCCGGCTTTCCGAGGAAGGAGGCGCGGAGCATCCAACGGTCGCCGTTGACACCGACGATGCGTGAGGGCTGCGTGGCCGTGGTCCCGTCGGGGCGTCGTACGGGCATCTGGCACACCAGCTCGGTGCCCCAGCGGCCCTCGCGCTCCGTGGCCTGGCCCCCGCGGCGCGCCATGTCCTCGGCGATCTGCGGGCGGACCTCGGACCACAGGTCACCGTTGCGCGGGGCGGCGAAGGCCTGGAACTCACACGCGCCGTCGGAGCCGGCGAGCATGACGGCGCGGACCTGGCCGCTCTTCTCGTCGACCTGCAACCGGAGCTCGCGATCGGCGATCGCGGGCACCAGGACCGAGCCGAGGTCGGCGCGCTCGACGCCGTCGCCCTCGACCTGGGTCACGTCGAACGGGCCGGTGCCCGCAGCCGGGCCGGCGGTGTCGTCCGCGGCGCTCTCCGCGGAGGTCTCCGCAGTCGCCGGGGTCGTGTCTGCCTTGCGGCGGAACTTCACGTCTGCACTCCTTCGATCAGCGCGCCTTCGAACGCGTTCCGGCTCAGGGACGCGAACCGGTACCTGTAGAACCGTAGCCCCCGGCGCCCCGGATCGACTCGGGCAGCACCCCCACCTCGACGAACCGCGCCCGCTCGAACCGCTGGACGACGAGCTGGGCGATCCGGTCGCCGCGGCGGAGGGTCACGGACTCGACCGGGTCGTGGTTGATCAGCATGACCTTGACCTCGCCGCGGTAGCCCGCGTCGATCGTGCCCGGGGTGTTCACGATCGACAGGCCGTGGCGGGCGGCGAGCCCGGAGCGTGGGTGCACGAGCGCGACGTACCCGTCCGGCAGCGCGATCGAGATGCCCGTCGGCACGAGGGCCCGCTCACCGGGTGCGAGGTCGACGTCGACCGTGGTGTGCAGGTCGGCGCCGGCGTCTCCCGGGTGTGCGTACGACGGGAGCGGCAGGTCGGCGTCGAGGCGGACGATCGCGATGTCCAGGTCGGGGGTTGGGTCGGGGGTTGGGTCGTGGTCGGGCACGGGGAGTGAATCTATAGGCTCTGCGCCGTGGACTACGCCGAACGCCTCACCGTCCCGCTCCGCTGGTGGGTGCAGGGCACGATGTTCGTGGCGTCGTTGTGGCTGGCCGTCCTCGCCGCCACGCCCGAGGTCGTGGCGTGGTCCGTCACGGCCCTGGCCATGGGTGTCCTCGTCGCCATGTTCGTCGGTTACGGCCGCCCGCGGGTGTCCGTGGACGGCACGACCTTCCGCGCCGGCCGGGCGCACATCCCGCTGGAGCTCGTCGGTCGCGCGACCGCACTCGAGGCGGACGACGTACGACGTCAGGCGGGCGTGGACGCCGACGCGAGGGCCTACCTCCTGCTGCGCCCCTACCTCAAGCGCGGCGTCCGGGTGGACATCGCGGACCCCGCCGATCCGACGCCGTACTGGCTGGTCAGCTCGCGCCGACCCGACGCCCTCGTCTCAGCCCTGGAGGCGGGGCGGACGCGCGCAACTGCTGGGTAGGGTGCGTCCATGGCTTCTTCCACAGCGGACAGCTCCAGCAAGTTCTACTCTGCGTTCTCCCTCGTCGCCGCGATCGGCGCGGCAGCCGTGGCCAAGAAGGGCCTCAACTCGTCCTGGCGCGCGGCCACCGGGAAGAACCCGCCCGCCAACCCGGCCGACCCCGACGTCAGCATCGGTGAGGCCGTCATGTGGGCCGCCGTCAGCGGCACCCTGATCGGCGTCGCACGCATGCTCGCCACCCGCCGCGCAGCGCACTACTACGCCAAGTCCACCGGCCACCTCCCCCCGCAGCTCAAGAAGGACGGCCAGGACGCCGACAAGGCGCCCGCCGCCGAGTCCTGACGTCGGACAGCCTCTCCAGATCCACCGAGCCCACCCGCGCCCCGGCGCCGGAGCCGGCCCCGGGCTCGCTCGTCGGAGTCCGGGCCGGTCCGGACTCTCGGCAGGACGACCTCCCCGCTCACGCCCCTCGGCCCCCCGCGGGCGTACCTCGCCCGACCATGGCCAGTGAGTCTCCCAGCGACTCATTGACATCGGGCGCCCCCGCCAACGGCTCACTAGCCGGTGAGTCGCTCAGCGACTCACCGGCCACTGTGCGGTCCGGGGGGTCGACACGCCCGGCCCGGACGACATCCGTGGCCACGAAGCGTCCACAGGGGCGACCAGGAGTGGTCGGCACCGCCTCCTGTGGAGAGGGCTGCCACCGCTGTCGGCTCCTCGCGGTTCGCTCGTCGTACGACAGACGGCGATCACAAGGAGGAAGGCACATGAGCGGTACGACGGCGGGGCGCGGGGCGGCCGGGGGCAGGGCGGCGGGACTGAGTGAGGCGGAGCTCGTGTGGCTGCACATGGGTCCCTTCGACGGGGGCGTGCCGGGGCTCGTCCGGCGAGTCAGACGGATCCTCGACGTGTCGCAGCGCGGACTGGCCCTCCTGCTCGGGGTGTCCCAGTCGGCAGTGGCGCGGTGGGAGACCGAGCGCACGAGTCCGCGGGTGAGCGTCCTGCAGCGGATGCTGCGCCTCGCCGGCATCGCGGTAGCCCTGCACGATGAGACGTCAGGTGAGCGGGTTGAGCCGATGCGGGCCGACGGCGCCCGTGCGCGCAACGGGAACCGCTACCCGGCCCACGTCGACCTCCGGGTGACCGGGTGGTGGGTGCCGCGGAAGTACCGGGACATGACGAGCATCGACTACTTCACCAGTGTCGACCGCTCGCGCAGGGTGGGGGCACCGTGCGTCCGCTACCGGACGTGCCCGCACCGGCGAAGGGTGGAGCGGATGCTCTTCGGAACGCCCGTCGACCACCCGGCCAGGCATCAGCTCAGGGCCGAGGCCGTGCACCTCGACGAGGAGCGGGAGGCTCGCAGGAGGGCGCTCTCGACGCCGCCCCACCGCGGCGGGTGACCCGACCAGCCACCGACCATCGGCCCCAGACACGCCACAGCGCCCGCCCCTCGCGAGGAGGAACAGGCGCCGTCGTGTTCGAAGGCCCAGCCCGAGCCCGAGCCTCATCCCGAACCCAGGATCAGGTTCGGAGACCCAGCCACCGGACTCAGATGCAGTCGCGGCAGATGAGCTTCTTCTCGTCGGCCAGCTGCGAGCGGTGGTGCACCAGGAAGCAGCTCATGCAGGTGAACTCGTCGTCCTGCCGAGGCATGACCTCGACCGCGAGCTCCTCGTGCGAGAGGTCGGCGCCCGGGAGCTCGAAGGACTCAGCGGCCTCGGTCTCGTCCTCGTCGACCTTGCCGGAGTTCTTGTCGTGGCGTCGGGCCTTGAGCTCCTCGATGCTCTCCTCGCTCTGGTCCTCCTCGGACTTGCGTGGTGCGTCGTAGTCGGTGGCCATCGTTACCTCTCCCCATGCTGTGGACCCGTCCTGCCGGATCGCGGCGGGACGTCCCAGTTGTGCGCGTCGTCGGCGCCAGATTGTGCACCATGAACCGGCTCCGTGGTGAGCCGGTCCGCGACGTGTCGCCTGAACAGTGGGTGACGTCTCGCTATTCCCGCCTCGGCAGGCGGGTCCAGCCCACCCCCACGGGGGGCGCCTCAGGCGATGAACCCCGCTGTCGCGAGCGCGGCGACGAAGTCGTCCCAGCCATCTGCGGGGGCCCCCACGACCACGTTGCGCACGGGGTGCGAGCCGAGGGTGAAGGTGCCGTCGAGCAGCTCGAAACGACCGCCGGCCTCGCGCAGCACCAGCCCACCGGCGGACCAGTCCCACGGCTGCGGCCCGGCCTCGACGTACCCGTCGCCGCTGCCGTCCGCCACGTGGCACAGGTCGAGGGCGCACGAGCCCATCCGGCGGATGTCACGGACCTCGGGCAGCAGCGCGGCCACGCAGCCCGCCTGGTGCTCGCGCACCTCACGCTGGTAGCCGAAGCCCGTCAGCACGAGACGCTCGGCGAGCGGCGGCGACGGCCGGACGGAGATCGCCGACCCGTCACGCGTGGCACCGTGCCCCGAAGCTGCGGCGTACTCGACACCTGTGGGGATCGTCACCACGGCGCCCGCGACCACGACTCCGTCCACCTCGGCGGCCACGGACACGGCGCAGTCGGGCAGGCCGTAGAGGTAGTTCACGGTCCCGTCGATCGGGTCGAGGACCCAGCGGACCCCTGAGGTGCCGTCCCGGTCGTCGCCCTCCTCCCCGAGGATCGCGTCGTCAGGGCGCTGGGCGACGATGCGGGAGCGCAGCAGCTCCTCGACGGCCCGGTCGGCCTCCGTGACGACGTCGACCGCACTGGTCTTGGTGTCGGCCACGTCGATGCCGCCGCGCCGCATCTCGCGGGCCAGGCCGGCACCCTCGTGGGCCAGGGACGTGGCCAGGTCGCGCAGCTCGACGGGAGCGACCGTCACGAGTCGACCCCGCACAGGGCCGGGCGCGGTCCTCGCGGGTTGGGGCAGCAACCCGCTCCGCACAGGTCGGGCCCCGCCGGCATCGAGCCCAGCGCCGGGCGTTCAAGCGACTCGCCCCGCTCGGCCGCGGCCCGCTCCAGCACGAGGTCGCGGACCATCGCCACGAACCGCGAGTCGGTCCCTGCCGTCGACGCGCGCACCGCCTTCATGCCAAGGCGCTCGGCGGTCGCCATCGCCTCGGTGTCGAGGTCGTAGATGACCTCCATGTGGTCGGAGACGAACCCGATCGGGGCGAGCACCACGCCGCTCACCCCGTCGGTGGCCAGCTCCTCGAGGTGGTCGTTGACGTCGGGCTCCAGCCACGGCGTGGACGGCGCACCCGAGCGCGAGCAGTAGACGAGGTCGTGGCGGTGGGCCCGCCCGGTGGCCTCCCGGACCCGCCGGGCGATCTCGTCGGCGGCACTGCGGTGCTGCTTGACGTAGGCCCCGCGCGGCTGTCCGGCCGGATCCTCCGAGCCGCTGGTCTCGGCCATCGCGGTCGGGATCGAGTGGGTGACGAACACGAGCCGCGCCCGGTCGCCCCCGTCGGGCAGCGCCGCCAGGGCCTCCAGACAGGCGTCGACGGCGGGCTCGAGGAAGCCCGGGTGGTTGTAGTACTGCCGGAGCTTGTCGAGGCGAGGCGCGCCGTCGGTCTGCTCGACGGCGTCCCACAGGTTCTCGCGGTACTGCCGGCACGACGACCACGACGAGTACGCCGACGTGGCGAGGACCGCCGCGCGCTGGACGCCGTCAGCGGTCATCTGCGCGAGCGTGTCGGCGAGGTAGGGGTCCCAGTTGCGGTTGCCGAAGTAGACCGGCAGGTCGATGCCCTGGTCGGCGAAGTCCTTCTCGAGCGCCGCGATCAGCGCCCGGTTCTGGTCGTTGATCGGGCTCTTGCCGCCGAACAGGAAGTAGTGCTCCCCCACCTGCTCGAGGCGCTCGCGCGGGATCCCACGCCCGCGGGTGACGTTCTCGAGGAACGGCACCACGTCCTCAGGCTTCTCGGGACCTCCGAAGGAGAGGACCAGGAGAGCGTCGTACGGCTTCACGTCCGGGTGACCCGCAGGATTCATGGGGCCAGCGTAGAGCGGCCTACCATCCCGCTTGTGCTCGACTCCTACCGCCGGGTGCTGGCACGCCCCGGCGCGTTCGGCTTCAGCAGCGCCGCCCTCGTCGCCCGGCTCCCCATCTCGATGGTCGGGCTGGGCATCGTCCTGCTGGTCGAGGAACGCACCGGCTCCTACGGGCTGGCCGGAACGGTCTCGGCGGTGTTCGTGCTGGCCGAGGCCGCGTTCGCGGTGCTGCACGGGCGGTGGGTCGACCACTTCGGACAGGCGCGCGTCCTGCCGCTGGCGATCTCGGTGTTCGGCGCCGGTCTCGCGCTGATGATGCTCGCCGTCGAGCAGGACTGGGCGCGGGTCTGGACCTACGTCTTCGCAGCCGTCGCCGGCGCCGCGCTCCCCCAGGTCGGCGCCAGCGTCCGCACCCGGTGGTCGCACCTGCTCGACGACCCGGGCGAGAAGCAGACGGCGTTCGCCCTCGAGGCCGTCCTCGACGAGGTCGTCTTCGTCGTGGGCCCGGTGCTCGTCACCCTGCTGGCCACCAGCTGGCACCCGGTCGCGGGCCTCACCTTCGCGCTGGTCAGCGGGGTGGTCGGCACCTTCGCGTTCGCAGCGCAGCGGCGCACCGAGCCGCCCGCCGGGCGCAGCGCGCCGGCCGGCCCACGGCCCCCGATGCCCTGGCGGCTCGTCCTGACCCTCGCGCTCGTCTGCCTGACCCTCGGCGCGCTCTTCGGCGCCGCTGAGGTCACCACGGTCGCCTTCGCCGAGGAGCAGGGCCAGCGCTGGGTGGCGGGCTGGCTGCTGGCGGTGTGGTCGCTCGGCAGCCTCGTCGCCGGGCTGGTGACCGGCGCGATCGTCTGGCGCAGCGGCCCGGACGTCCGGCTGAGGTGGGGGTCTGCGGCGATGGCGCTGGCGATGGCACCGCTGATGTTCGTCGACTCCGTCCCGGTGATGGCCGTGGTCCTGCTGGTCGGCGGGCTCGCCATCGCGCCCACGATGATCGGCGCGATGACGATGGTCGAGCAGGGCGTCCCGTCCGGTCGCCTCACCGAGGGCATGGCGATCCTGCACACGGGGATCGTGGCGGGCGTGGCCCCCGGTGCGAGCATCGCCGGGTTCGTCGTGGACCACAGCGGGGCCTCGGCGGCGTACGCCGTGGCGCTGGCCGGCGGACTGCTCGGCGCGCTCGCCGCGCAGGCGGCCCGCCCGGCCCCTAGTCTGCGGGCATGAGCTCCGCCCTCCACGGTCACCTCTGGCGCAACTGGTCCGGGCTCGAGGAGGCCGTCCCCCGCCACGTCGAGACGCCCGGCTCCGTCGAGGCGGTCGTGGACGTCGTACGCCGAACGCGTGACGCGGGCACGACCGTCAAGATGACCGGCACCGGGCACAGCTTCACCGCCATCGCGGCACCCGAGCACACCCTGTTGCGCCCCGAGGGGCTGCGCGGCATCCTCGCCGTGGACCGCGAGGCCATGACGGTCACGGCCCGCGCCGGCACCCGGCTCAAGGACCTCAACCTCGCCCTCGAGCACCTCGGTCTCTCCCTGCACAACATGGGCGACATCGCCGAGCAGACGCTCGCCGGCGCGGTCTCCACCGGCACCCACGGCACCGGTGGCACGGCGGCCGGCCTGGCCGCCCAGCTCGCCGGCCTCGAGATGGTCACCGGGACCGGTGAGGTACTGCGCGCCTCCGCGACCGAGAACCCGGACGTCTTCGACCTCGCCCGCGTCGGCCTCGGCGCGCTCGGCGTCCTGACCAGCCTGACCTTGCACGTCGAGCCGCTCTTCGTCGTCGAGGCCCACGAGCAGCCGATGACGTGGGAGCGCGGGCTGGCGTCGTACGACGAGATGGCGGACGCCGCGCACCACCTCGACCTCTACTGGTTCCCCCACACCGACCGCCTCATGGTCAAGCAGAACGTCCGCACCGACCTCGACCCCGGCGAGCAGCAGCCCCCCTCGCGCGCCGCGGCGTGGTGGGAGGACGAGGTGCTGTCGAACGGCGTCTTCGGCGCCCTGTGCCGCGTCGGCTCGCGGGCGCCCGCCCTGGTCCCGCGCATCAACCGGGTCGCCGCACGCGCGCAGTCCGAGCGCCGCTACAGCGACCTCGCGCACCGGGTCTTCGTGACGCCGCGACGGGTGCGCTTCCGGGAGATGGAGTACGCCGTCCCGCGCGAGGTCGGGCTCGACGTGCTCCGCGCGTGCCGCCGGGCCATCGACGCCAGCGACTGGCGCATCGCGTTCCCCGTCGAGGTGCGCACCGCCCGCGCCGACGACGTCGCGCTGTCGACCGCCCACGGCCGCGACAGCCTCTACCTCGCCTTCCACGTGCCGGCCGACACCGACCACACGGCCTACTTCGGCGGGCTCGAGCCGATCCTGCGCGAGGCGGGCGGGCGCCCCCACTGGGGCAAGGTGCACACCCGCACGGCCGCGGACCTGGCACCGGCGTACGACCGCTTCGCGGACTTCCTCGCGCTGCGCGACCGGCTCGATCCCGACCGGGTCTTCGCCAACGCGCACCTCCGGCGGGTGCTGGGCGACTAGAGGCGGCGGCGGCGCTCAGACGTTGGCCGGACCCTTGGGCAGCGGCGCCCGCCACCCGCGCACGAGCGCGAGCAACCGCCAGGTGAGGCAGGTGGAGAACCCGGCGGCGGCGACCACGAGGAACGGCAGGTCGGCGCGATCGAGGAGCACCGCGACTGCGGCCCCCGCCAGGGCCGGGGTCGCATAGAGGACGCCCTCGAAGATCACCGGGACGCTGCCGACGAGCACGTCGCGGATCACGCCGCCGCCGACCCCGGTGACCATCCCCATCAGGGCCGCCGGCACCGGGCCGAGGCCGAACTCGACGGCCTTCAGCGCGCCGGTCACGCAGAACACCGCCAGCCCGAAGGCGTCGAAGAGGGTGACCACCCGTTCGAGGCGTCCGACCGCGGGGTGGAAGGCGAAGGTGAGCAGCCCGGCGAAGACGGGGACCAACAGGTAGCGCCAGTCGGTCAGGGCGGCCGGTGGCGTCGCACCGATCAGCACGTCGCGGATGAAGCCGCCGCCCAGCCCGGTGATGCCGCCGAGGACGAGCGCCGCGAAGAGGTCCAGGTTCTTGCGAACCGCGACCAGCGCCCCGGCGACCGCGAAGAAGAAGATCCCCGTCAGGTCGAGGACGACCAGCGGCGTGGCGAACTCCGGCTCAGGCACATCGGAAGCCTAGGGCGCGCCGCGGGGGCAACCGTGCCGGGGCACCGCGCTGGCGTAGGCTCGAGCGACACGGATTCCCCGTGCACCGCCGACCACCTCGACCGCCCCGACCACCCGCCAGGCAGGAGTCCGCCGTCCATGGCCAAGCTGACGTTCACCGGACGCAGCAGGGACGGCAAGCGCCTGCTCCTGGTGGACCAGTCGGGCCAGGAGCACACCCTGGCGATCGACCCCCGGCTCCGTCGCGCCGTCAGCGGCGCCCCCGACAGCAGCGGCCCCGACACGTCTGGCCAGTTGGAGATCCCGATGGAATCAACCCTCCGCCCCCGCGACATCCAGATGCGCATCCGGGCCGGCGAGTCACCCGAGGCGGTGGCCCATGCCGCCGGCACGTCGGTGGAGAAGATCATGCCGTTCGCGGCGCCGGTGATGGCCGAGCGCGCGCACGTCGCCGAGCGTGCCCTGCTGGCCTCCGTACGCCGCCGCGCGTCCGAGTCCGGCGCCCGCACCCTCGGCGAGGCCGTGGGTGCCCACCTCCGCGCCCACGACGTCGACCCGGCCAGCGTCGAGTGGGACGCCTGGCGCCGCGAGGACGGCCGGTGGACGCTGACGGCGCTGTACGACGTGGGCGGTCGCATCGGGACCGCCACCTTCTCGCACGACCCGCGCGGCAGCTTCGTGACGCTCGACGACGACGACGCACGGTGGCTGGTCGGCGACGTCACCCCGGCTGCCGAGACCTCGGCCACAGCCGCGCCGGCATCCGACGACCTCGCGGCCGCGCGTCAGCGTCGGCTCACCGCGATCGGTGACGACCTGCCGCTCGGCGATGACGCGATCGAGATGGTCACCGCCGAGGAGCCCTCCGCCACCCCGGAGGAGACCACGATGGAGCTCTCCGACACCGGGCTGGGCGCCGAGCAGCCGGTCGAGGCCTACCTCGACGACCGGGGCGACGACCGGGGCGACCGCGAAGCCGAGGACACGGCCGACGAGCCGGCCGCGACCCAGCCTGAGCCGGAGCCGGCCGCCGAGACCCCCGCCGAACCGAAGCCCAGGCCTGCCAAGAAGCGCGGCCGCGCGTCCGTTCCGAGCTGGGACGAGATCATGTTCGGCGGCGGCAAGGGCGACTGACGCTTGCGCCTCGTCCAGCTCAACGTCCACCCGCTCAAGTCCGGCGCCATCCGTCCGATCAGCTCCACGACCGTGCAGCCGGGCGGCCTCGTCGACGACCGGACGTGGATGGTCGTCGACGGTGATGGCCGCCTCGTCTCCGCACGCGAGGTGCACCGCCTCTTCCACGTGGTCGCCGACACACCGTCGACCGATCCGTCCGTCACCGCCGCGCTCCGGCTCCGCGCCCCGGGTCACCCCGACCTCCTCGTCGACGTCCCCGGAGCCGCGCCGGTCGACGTCCACCTGTTCTCCCTCGACCTGCAGGCCCGACCCGCCGGACCGGACGCCGACGCGTGGGTGCGCTCCGTGCTGGGACGCGGCGACCTGCGCCTGGTCTGGTGCCACGCCCCCGAGCGGCGCTCGCTGCAACCGGGGTTCTCCCGCCCCGGCGACCACGCCGCGTTCCCCGACTCGTTCCCGGTGACGATCGCGTCCCTTGCCTCGCTGCGCCGGCTCGACGACTGGATCCTGGAGCGCGCGCTCGAGCTCGGCGAGGTGCCGCCCGAACCCCTGCCGGTCGAGCGCTTCCGCGCCAACCTCGTCGTCGACGGCGACGAACCGTTCGCCGAGGACGGCTGGACCCGGGTCGTCGTCGGCGACGTCTCCTTCCGCATCGGCAAGCCGGTCGGCCGCTGCGTGATGGCGACCCTCGACCCGGTCACGCTCGCGACCGCGAAGGAGCCGACGCGCACCCTGGCCCGGCACCGCCGCTCCGATGACGGGAAGGTGTTCTTCGCCGTGCACCTCGTCCCCGAGACCACCGGCCTGATCAGCGTCGGGGACGAGGTCCGGGCGGGCTGATCACCCGGTCGCGACCGGCCGCTCCGGGTCGGTGATCCAGCCGCTCCAGCTCCCCGGGTAGAGCGCGGCACGGATGCCAGCGACTTCCATGGCGAGCAGGTCGTGGGCGGCGGTCACACCGGACCCGCAGTACGCGGCCACCGACGACGCCGTGTCGGCGCCCACAGCGGCGTACACCTCGCGGAGGCGCTCGGGAGCCAGGAAGCGCCCCCGCTCGTCGAGGTTGGCGGTCGTCGGCACGTTGACGGCGCCCGGCACGTGGCCGGCGACGGGGTCGACCGGTTCGGTCTCCCCGCGGTAGCGCTCGGGCGCCCGAGCGTCGATGAGGACCTCGACGTCCAGCACCTCCTCGGGGCCGACGGCGGGGGCCCTGTCGCTCGGCCCGACCGTGAAGTCGCCCGGCTCCACGTCCACCGGACCGGCCTCGGCCGGGTGCCCGTCCTCGAGCCACGCGGTCCACCCGCCGTCGAGGACGCGTACGTCGCGGTGGCCGTGGTGCCGCAGCAGCCACCACGCTCGCGCGGCCGCCCGCCCCTGCCAGTCGTCGTACACGACCACGGGGCGGTCGTCCCGCACCCCCGCGCGTCGCATCGCCGCCTCGAAGCGTCCCGGATCGGGCAGCGGGTGCCGACCGCCGGCGCCCGGCGGGTCGGCGAGGTCCTCGTCGAGGTCGACGTACGCCGCTCCCGGCACGTGGCCGGCCGCGTGCTGCTCGCGCCCCGGCGGCCCGCCCATGAGGTAGCGCACGTCGAGGACGGTGACGCCGCCGAGGTCCGCGGCGAGCTCGTCGGGGCTGGTCAGCGGTCCGCGGGGGTGCCTGCGGCGGAAGTCGTCGTCCATGGCCGGCACGGTAGCCGTCGCGCGGGGCGGAGGCTGTGACAGGATTCGCGCGACATGGCTGAACTGCACTTCTTCACCGGCACGATGGACTCCGGCAAGTCGACGCTGGCGCTCCAGACCAACCACAACCACGCCGCGCGCGGTCGCGTCGGGCGGATCTTCACGACCCACGACCGTTCCGGGCAGGCGGTGGTGTCCAGCCGCCTCGGCCTGACCCACGAGGCGCTCGAGGTCGACGAGGGCTTCGACTTCTGGGCCTACGTCGTCGACACGCTCACGCGTGGCGGGCGGATCGACTACCTCGTCTGCGACGAAGCCCAGTTCTACGCGGCCGAGCAGATCGACCAGCTGGCCAAGGTCGTCGACGAGCTGCAGATCGACGTCTTCGCCTTCGGCATCCTCACCGACTTCCGCTCCTACCTCTTCCCCGGGAGCGCGCGTCTCGTCGAGCTCGCCGACCGGATGAACGTGCTCCAGGTCGAGGCGCTGTGCTGGTGCGGCAAGCGCGCCACCCACAACGCCCGCACCGAGAACGGCGCGATGGTCGTCGAGGGTGAGGTCATCGTCGTCGGCGACGTGGACCAGGTCGACGAGCCGCCGGCTGGCCCCCACGACGTGGCCTACGAGGTGCTCTGCCGCCAGCACCACCGCCGACGTCTGACCGCCGCACGCGCCAAGGCGGTCAGCCTGGCCCCGGAACCGCTCCCCTTCGGCTGACTCTGCGCGCGGGTCGCCGGCTCAGCCGACCAGGATCGGGATCAGCATCTCGGTCGAGGTCAGCGAGCCGTGGAGCCCGACCAGGGTGTCCTCGTAGGCGAAGTCGCGGCTCGACATCACCGCGTTGTCGCCGTGGCACGCGACCATGACGTCGCCCAGGCGCGGCAGCACGCCCGGCGACACGGCGCCGAACCAGCCCCGGCCGATGGCCTCCTCGCGGGTGAGGACGGTCGCTCGCTCCCCCAGCACCTCGCGCCAGGTGGTCACCACGTCGGCCACGGCACCCGCGGCGCAGTAGAGGTGGCGGAACCTGGCCTCGCCGCCGAGGAGCGCGACCCCGTCGCGCATCCCGTCGACCTCGTCCACGTCGACGCGCGACCCACGCGGGCTGTCGACCATGCCGTGGTCGGCGACGACCAGCAGGCGGGTCGAGGCCGGCAGCGCCTCGCGCAGCTGCTCGGCCTCGGCGTCGACCATCGCCAGCTGCTGCAGCCACTGCGTCGAGGCCACGCCGAACTTGTGGCCGGTCCAGTCGAGGTCGGAGTCGTAGACATAGGTCAGTGACGGCCGGTCGGCCGACGCGGCGACGGTCGCGGCAATCCGTTCGCCGACGCGGTCGGCGCCGACGTACGTCGCCCCGCGCTGCGAGGCGATCGTCAGGCCGGAGCCGTCGAAGTCACGCTTGTTGACCGACGTGACGTGGACGCCAGCGTGGGCCAGCCGACCGAGCGCCGTCGGGTGCGGCTGCCACTCGACCGGGTCGACGTTCGTGTCCCACCAGAGGTGGTTGAGCAGCCGGTCGGTGCCCGGGATGCGGGCGGTGAAGCCGACGAGCCCGTGCGCACCCGGCACCAGCCCGGTGCCGAGGGAGGTGAGCGACGTGGCCGTGGTCGAGGGCACGCCGGCCGTCCCGGTGGAACCGCCGTCGACGAGCGACGACAGGTAGGGCGCCGCATGGGCGTAGCGGGTGAGCAGCTCGGCCCCCATGCCGTCGACGAGGAAGACGACGTACGACGGCGCCGGCGGGAGCTCGATCCCGGCGGGGTGCCCGTGCAGCTCGACGCCCAGAGCGCGGGCGACGGACGGCACGACGTCGGCGAGCGAGCGGTCGCCGTAGGCCGGCGGGGTGAAAACCGCCGGGGCGGTCATCCGCGGGTGCGCGCGGACAGGGCGTCCGCGAAGCCGAGCAGACCGGCCACGGCGTCGGCTCCCTCGGCGGCCGCCGAGACGCGCAGCGTGTAGTCGTCGCCGGCGAGGGTGCCGGTGTAGCCGTGGTCGGCGTCGCAGCTCGGGTCCGAGCAGGCGGCGGGCTCGAGGTCGAGGCGTCCCACGCCGCCCCAGCCGATCGTCAGCACGGCCTCGGCCGGCGGGGCGACGCCCTTGGTCGGGTTGGCCACCATCCGGGTCACGACCACGGTCCGGATGGACGTCAGGGTGACCGCCTCGGTGGTGGTGGAGGTGTAGGGCTCGGGCAGCAGGTCGTCGCCCGGGTGCTCGTCGGTGTGCGCGATGACCAGCCGGGTCGGCGTCAGCAGGAGCGCCGTGAGGTGCCGGCGTACCTCCTCGTGGTCGAACGTCGTCTCGTGGTGGACGAAGTAGGACACGACCTCCTCGCCGCCCGCCGCGGAGAAGACGCCGTCGGCGACGACCTCGGGGTAGTAGCCGGTGCGGTGGATCGCCTTGCGGAGGTCGTGGGAGACGTCCGCGTCACGGGTGGAGCGGGGCATGGTGGCAGTCTGTCACGCCGTGCTCAGTCCGGCAGGGTGTCCCCGGGCATCGTGCTCAGTCGACGGACGAACCAGTCCGAGCGGGGGTCCTTCACCGGCTCGACCCGCACGTTGGCACCGAGCACCGTGGCGCCCTCCGCGCCGGCCAGCACGAGCGGCAGCTGCAGTGCCCGCACCTGTGGGAGGTCGTGCTGGAGCTGCGCCACCTGGCGCACCAGCCGCTCGATCTCCGCGACGTCGACGATCTCGCTGCCCCGGTAGCCGAAGAGCAGGGGCGAGGCCCTGATCTCGCGCACCATGTCCTGGGCGTCGTGGTCGGCCAGGGGCGGGATCCGGAAGGACCGGTCCCCCAGCAGCTCGGTCAGCGGGCCGCCGATGCCGAAGGACAGGACGGGGCCGAAGAGCGGGTCCTCCATCGTCGCGATCGTGACGGGCACCCCCGGCGGCGCGTTGCCCTGCACGACGAACCCGGCGTTGTCGGGGTCGGTGATCAGGCTGGTGAGCGAGCGCCACGCCTGTGCCATCTCGTCGGGGGTGTCGATGTTGCGCCACACGTGGGCCAGGTCGGGCCGGTCGCGCAGGTGGTCCGCGGTCGCCTTCAGCACGACGTCCCAGCCCAGCGTCTCCCCCGCCGTGGTGGCCTCATCGAGGGTGGCGACGGCGTAGGTGTCCCACAGGTCGATGCCGTAGGCGGTGAGCAGGCGGTGCTGCTCGTCGAAGTCCAGGTCGCGCCCCTCGGGGTGGCGCATGAGTACCTCGTTGACGAGGTGGCGGGCCGCGTCGAGGTCGTTGGAGCCGGGCTCGATGGCCGTCACCTGCGGCACGCGCAGCCACACGGCGTACTCGACCACCCGCGCGAGCGCGCGCACGGCGGCCTCGACGGCGGGGTACGACGGCACCGACCCGCGACCGGCGCTCGACCCCGCGACGTCGGGCACGCGCAGCAGCTCGGGGACGCCCTCGGTGCCGAGGAAGGTCGACACGATGGGCTTGTCGGACTGCTCGCCCACCGCAGCGAGCACGTTGGCGACGTCCTCGCGGGCGCCCGCGACGTTGAGGGGCGGGATGAAGATCGCGACCACCGCGTCGACCTCGGGGTCGTCGATGGCGGCGTCGAGGGCGTCCTCGAAGTCCTCCGCGGTGGCGTCCGCGCCGAGCGCCTCCTGCCGGTTGACGACGAGGCCGACACCGTTGGCGGCGTCGGCCGCGAGCAGGCCCAGGGCGTCGGAGTTGCCGACGATCGCGACCCGGCGCCCCCGCGGCAGCGGCTGGTGGGCGAGCAGCTGGGCGACGTCGAACATCTCCTCCAGCGACTCGACCTGGATGATCCCGGCCTGGCGGAACATCGCGTCGACGGCCTCGCCCGGCGCCCCGATCTTCCGCACCGCGTGCCCCATGGGGACGCCCTGCGAGCTGCGCCCCGACCGTACGGCGACGATCGGCTTGCGGCGACTCACCCGGCGCGCGATCCGGGAGAACTTGCGCGGGTTGCCGATGGACTCGAGGTAGAGCAGCACCACCTCGGTGGCGTCGTCCTCTTCCCAGTACTGCAGGAGGTCGTTGCCGGAGACGTCGGCGCGGTTGCCGGCGCTGACGAACGTCGTGAGGCCCAGGCCGCGGTTCTGCACCTTCTCCAGGATCGCCGAGCCGAGCGCTCCGGACTGGCAGAAGAACCCGGCGCGGCCGCGGGGCGGCATGACCGAGGACAGCGACGCGTTGAGCTGGACGTCGGGGTCGGTGTTGATGATGCCGAGCGCGTTGGGACCGATCAGCCGGAGGCCGTAGGACCGGGACAGCCCGACCAGCCGGCGCTGCCGCATCCGGCCCTCCTCACCGGTCTCGGCGAAGCCGGACGAGATCACGACCAGGCCGTGGACGCCCTTGGCGGCGCAGTCGAGGACGACGTCCTGGACCGACTCGGCGGGCACCGCGACGATCGCCACGTCGACGTCCCCCGGAATGTCGCCCACCGACTTCCACGCCGGCATGCCGGACACCGAGTCGGCGCTCGGGTTGACCACGTGGATGCGACCGGTGAAGTTGCCGAGGACGAGGTGGCGCACCAGTGCGCGCCCGATGGTGTCCTGGCGCCGGCTCGCGCCGATGATCGCGACCGACCTCGGCGAGAAGAAGCGCTCGATCGAGGCGTACTCGGCGCGGTGCTCGCGCTGCTCCATGACGCCGAGCGCCGTGTCGGTCGGGTCGATCCGGAACACCAGCTCCATCACGCCGTCCTCGAACGTGCTCCTGACCTGGTAGCCGGCGTCCTTGAAGGTGTGGATCATCGCCTGGTTGTCGGGCAGGACCTCCGCGACGAACTCGTCGATGCCCCGCTCGCGCCCGGCCTGCGCGAGGTGCTCCAGCAGCAGCTGGCCGATGCCGCGGCCCTGGTGGGCGTCCTCGACGAGGAACGCCACCTCGGCGTAGCCGGGCCGGATGGTGTCGTAGCGACCGACCGCGATCATGTGGCCGGCCACGAGCAGGATCATCGCGACGCGTTCGCGGTGGTCGACCTGGGTGAAGCGGTCGAGGTCGCGCTCGGACAGGAACGGCATGGGCGAGAAGAAGCGGTAGTACTTCGACTGGTCGGAGACCCGGCTGTAGAACTCGACGAGCAGCTCGCGGTCCTCGGGCTGGATCGGCCTGATGTGGGCCGTGCGCCCGTCGCGCAGCAGGACGTCGGCCTCCCAGTGCCGGGGCGGGCGCGTCGTACGCACCTCGTCTGCGGCGGCGTCCGTCTCGGTCACGACTGCAATCTATCCGCCCCTCCTCCTCGGCGTGCCCCCGACGGTCCACGAGCAGGCACCGGGGACAATGGCGCCATGGCACGACGTACGAAGCAGGAGCCCCTCCCGGACGACTTCGAGGAGCACATCCTCGACACCGACATCCGCGACGAGATGCAGACGTCGTTCCTCGAGTACGCCTACTCGGTCATCTACTCCCGCGCGCTGCCCGACGCGCGCGACGGCCTCAAGCCGGTGCAGCGGCGCATCCTCTACACGATGGACGAGATGTCGCTGCGGCCCGACCGCGGGCACGTCAAGAGCGCCCGCGTCGTCGGTGAGGTCATGGGCCGCCTGCACCCGCACGGCGACGGAGCGATCTACGACGCGCTCGTCCGGATGGCGCAGCCGTGGTCGATGCGACTGCGGACCGTCGACGGCCACGGCAACTTCGGCTCGCCCGACGACTCCCCCGCCGCCATGCGCTACACCGAGTGCCGGATGGCGCCCGCCGCGGTGGCGATGACCGCCTCCATCGACGAGGACACGGTCGACTTCAAGCCCAACTACGACTCCCGCGAGATGGAGCCGGTCGTCCTGCCGGCAGCCATCCCGCACCTGCTCGTCAACGGGTCGGCCGGGATCGCGGTCGGCATGGCCACCAACATCGCGCCGCACAACCTCGTCGAGGTCGTCCAGGCGCTCAAGCACCTGATCACGCACCCGAAGGCGTCCCTCGACGACCTGATGCGCTTCGTCCCCGGCCCCGACCTGCCCACCGGCGGCAAGATCGTCGGCCTCGACGGCATCCGCGACGCCTACGAGACCGGGCGCGGCACCTTCAAGATGCGAGCCACCGCCCGGATCGAGTCGGTCACCGCGCGACGCAAGGGCATCGTCGTCACCGAGCTCCCCTACGGCGTCGGCACCGAGCGCGTCATGGACCAGATCAAGAAGCTCGTGCTCGCCAAGAAGCTGCAGGGCATCGCCGACATCAAGGACCTCAGCGACCGCGAGCACGGGCTGCGCCTGGTCATCGAGATCAAGAACGGCTTCGTCCCCGAGGCGATCCTCGAGCAGCTCTACCGCCAGACCGCGCTCGAGGACTCCTTCGGCATCAACGCCGTCGCGCTCGTCGACGGCCAGCCGCGCACGCTGGGCCTCAAGGAGATGCTCGAGGTCTTCCTCGGCCACCGCTTCGACGTCGTACGCCGTCGCTCCGTCTTCCGCCGGGGGAAGACCGCGGACCGGCTGCACCTCGTCGACGGTCTGCTCATCGCCATCCTCGACATCGACGAGGTCATCCAGGTCATCCGCGGCTCCGACAACGCAGCGGCGGCCAAGGAGCGCCTCATCGAGATCTTCGAGCTCTCCGAGGTGCAGGCCGACTACATCCTCGACATGCCGCTGCGGCGCCTCACGAAGTTCAGCAGGCTGGAGCTGGAGAAGGAGAAGAGCGAGCTCGAGCGCACGATCGAGCTCCTCGACGCGATCCTGGCCGACGAGAAGCTGCTCCGGAAGGTCGTCTCCGACGAGCTCACCGACGTCGCCAAGGAGCACGGCACCCCGCGTCGCACGGTCCTGCTCGGCGCGGCTCCCGCCGTCACGGCGGCGGTCGCGTCCGTCGAGGTCGCCGACGAGCCCTGCTACGTCCTGCTCTCCTCCAGCGGCCTCCTCGCCCGCACCCGGGACGCCGAGCCGCCGGGCTCAGGCGGCGACCGGGCCAACCACGACGTCACCGTCTCCGTGGTCCGCACGACCAAGCGCGGCGAGATCGGCGTGGTCACCAACCGCGGGCGGGTGATGCGGCTCTCCGTGCTCGACCTGAGCAACGCGGAGCTGCCGCCCACGGCCAACGACCCCAACCTCCAGGGCACCCTGCCGCTCAGCGAGATGCTCGCCCTCGACCCCGGTGAGCGCGCCCTCGCACTCACCTCCCTGCCCACCGACGGCCCGGGCCTCGCCCTCGGCACCCGCGACGGCGTCGTGAAGCGGGTCAACCCCGAGGTGCTCAACCGCGACGAGTGGGAGATCATCGGCCTCAAGGACGACGACGAGGTCGTCGGCGCGGTCGAGCTCGTCACCGGCGACGAGGAGCTCTGCTTCATCTCCTCCGACGCCCAGCTGCTCCACTTCCCCGCCTCGGGCGTACGACCGCAGGGCCGCTCCGGCGGCGGCATGGCCGGCATCAAGCTCGGCGCGGGCCAGCGGGTGGCGTTCTTCGGCGCCTTCGTGCCCGAGGACGCGGTCGTCGTCACCGCCTCCGGCTCGTCCACGGCCCTGCCCGGCACCGAGGCCGGCGCCGTCAAGGTGACCCCGTTCAGCGAGTACCCCGGCAAGGGCCGCGCGACCGGCGGCGTGCGGAGCCACCGCTTCCTCAAGGGCGAGGACACCCTGGTCACCGCCTGGGCCGGGCCCGGTCCGGCCCGCGCCGCGGCGTCGAGCGGGGCGCCCGTCGACCTGCCCGAGGCCAACGGACGGCGCGACGGCTCGGGCGTCCCCGCACCGCAGCCCATCGCCGCGGTGGCTTCCCCGGTGTCCGCGCAGCTCGCGACGCGTGCGGCCGCGGCGGGCGCTGGCGAGGGTGGCGCAGCCGCCCCTGTGGAAGGCTGAGGTCATGCCTGCCCGCGCCCGCACCTCCGGACGACTCGCCACGACGCTCACCGCGGTCGTGCTCGCCCTCCCGGCGCTTTCCGCCTGCTCCGGTGACGCGGGCGGGAGCGAGGGTGGCGACGAGGGCCCCACGCCCGAGGAGGTGCTCGACCAGGCCGCGACCACGCTGACCGAGACGAGCGGCGTCGACCTCACCCTGTCCACGCCCTCCCTCCCCGACGGGGTCTCCGGCATCACCCAGGCCGCAGGCACGATCACGCAGGCGCCGGCCTTCGACGGCTCGATCACCGTGGTGTTCGCCGGCCAGACCGTCGACGTACCCGTCATCGCGGTCGACGACACGGTCTACGCCCAGCTGCCGTTCACCCCGGGCTGGAACGAGGTCAACCCGAAGGAGTACGGCGCCCCGGACCCCTCCAACCTCATCGGCGAGGACGGCTTCGCCGGGCTGCTGGGCCTCACCGAGTCGCCCGAGGCCGGCGAGAGCGTGCGCGGCGGCGCCGACAACAGCGAGATCCTCACCACCTACTCCGGCACCGTCCCCGGCGACGCGATGGACGCGATCATCCCCTCGTCGTCGGGCGACACCTTCGACGTCGAGTGGCAGGTCAGCGACGCCGGCGAGCTGCGCAAGGCCACGCTCACCGGCGTCTTCTACCCCCGCGCCGAGCCGATGACCTACACCGTCGACTTCGCCGACTACGGCACCGAGAAGGACATCACCGCGCCGTGAGCACCGCCACGGGCGAGGCCGCGGTCTCCCGCACCTCGCGGGCGCTGCTCGCCATGGCAGCCGTCGCCGTCGCCTTCGCGGCGGCCGACACCTACGTCGTCGTCCTGGCGCTCCCGGACATGATGACCGGGGTCGGGGTGCCGATCGACCAGCTCCAGCGCGCGGCGCCGATCGTCAGCGGCTTCCTGCTCGGCTACGTCGCGATGCTGCCGCTCATCGGCCGCATCGCCGACCTGCGCGGTCGCGTGCCCGTGCTGGTGATGGCGCTCGTGCTGTTCGCCCTGGGCTCCCTCATCACCACCGTCGCCTACGACATGCCGAGCATCGTCGCCGGCCGGTTCCTCCAGGGCGTCGGCGGCGGCGGCCTGGTGCCGGCCACGCTCGCGCTGGTCGCCGACCTCTACCCGGTCGAGCGCCGCGGCGTCCCGCTGGGCGTCGTGTCCGCCGTCCAGGAGATCGGGTCGGTGCTCGGCCCGCTCTTCGGGGCGGCGGTCCTCGCCGTCGCCGACTGGCGCGCGATCTTCGCGATCAACCTGGCGGTCGGCCTCGTGCTCGCCGCCGCCATCCGCGCCCTCGCACCGCACCAGCCGTCCGGGGCGGGCCGACGGCGGCCCGACCTCGTCGGGCTGCTGCTGCTCCTGACCACCTTCGCGTGCGCCGCGGTGGTCTTCCTGCGCCCGGCGCCGATGATGCGCGACCTGACGTGGGGGCAGCTGTTCATCCCCTTCGCCGGCGACGGACGCTGGCTCACCCCGGTCGGCGCCGCCACCGTCGTCTCGCTCGTGCTGCTGCTGGCCTGGTGCTGGTGGGCGCCGCGCCCCCTGCTCGACCTGCGCGGCTGGGCACGCGTGCTCGTCGACGCGGACCTGGTCGGTGCCCTGCTGCTCGCGGCGGCCCTCGGCGGGGTCATCCTCGCCTTCGCCACCGCCGACCCCAAGGTCGAGGTGTTCTCGCCCCAGGGCCGGTGGTACCTCCTCGGCGCCGTCGTCGCAGCCGCCGCCTTCACCTGGCACGTACGCCGCGCCGCCAGCCCCCTCGTCCCCCGCGGCGCGCTGCGTCGTACGCCGGCGTGGGGGGCGCTGCTGGTCAGCTTCTTCGTGGGTGCCGCGCTGATCGCCGCCCTCATCGACATCCCGCTGTTCGCCCGCACCACGGTCTACCCCGACGACCAGCTGCCCGCCGCGCTCGTGCTGGTCCGCTTCCTGCTGGCCCTGCCGGTGGGCGCGGTCGCGGGCGGGTACCTGATCCGCTTCCTCTCCCCCGGCCTGGTGACCGCCGGCGGGATGCTGCTCGCCGCCACCGGGTTCGTGCTGATGACGCGCTGGGGTCTCACCACGATCGAGGAGCCGATCGCCAACCTCGCCCTCGTCACGGGCGGCCTCGGCTTCGGGCTCGCCCTGGCGCCGGTCAACGCCGCACTGCTCGCCTTCACCGACGACGACGTCCACGGCGTCGCCAGCGCCTTCGTGGTGGTCGCGCGGATGGTCGGCATGCTCGTGGGCATCTCCGCGCTCACCACCATCGGGCTGCGCCGCTACTACTCCGAGCAGCTCGCCGTGCCGCCGGTGCAGGAGGTGTGCGACGGCAAGAGCCGGTGCAAGGAGTTCTCCGACCTCCTCCGGGTCGCCGGCATCGCCCAGGAGCACGCGGTCTTCTGGGGCGCGGCCGGGTGCGCGGTCGTCGCCGCGGTCCTCGCGCTCGTGCTCTTCCGCGAGGTGCGCCCCACCCGGCTGGCGGCGCGAGACGTCTTCACCGGCCGTGCCTGAAGGGCGCTAACCTGCCGTTCGTGAGCGACTTCGACGACTTGTTGCAGGCCAACCGCGCGTTCGCGGACTCCTTCGACCTCGGCGGCTTCGACGGCAAGGCCCATGCCGGCATCGCCCTCGTCACGTGCATGGACTCGCGCATCGACCCCCTGGGCATGCTCGGGCTCAAGCACGGCGACGCCAAGATCTTCCGCAACCCCGGCGCGCGCGTGACCCCGCAGGCGCTCGAGGCGCTCGTCCTCGGCGTGCACCTGCTCAACGTGCAGCGCATCCTCGTGGTGCCGCACACCCGCTGCGCCATGGCGTCCGCCTCCGAGCAGGACCTGCGTGACAGGGTCGGCGAGTCCGCAGGCGTCGACGCCAGCTGGCAGTCCTTCGGGGTGGTCACCGACCAGCTCGAGCAGCTGCGCGAGGACGTCGCCAAGGTGCGCGCCCACCCGCTCGTCGGCGACCGCGCCAAGGTCGGTGGCTTCCTCTACGACGTCGACTCGGGGTTGCTGACCGAGCACGCCTGAGCCCGGCCGGGCGTCAGCGCTGCTCGGAGTCCGTGCGCCGCAGGTCGGCGGGCGGGTAGCGACGGCTGTCCTCGATGCCGTGCTTCACCGCGAGGCGGATGATCCAGTAGGACGCATACATGGCCACGGCCAGGACGACCAACGCCACGATTCCCCCGATGTCGAGCATGGGCGCACGCTAGCCGACCGATGGGCCGCGGATGCGGGTACGGCCACATCCAGTACGGCGTGTCCCGCGCGACACGCTGTACGACGTCGCGGTGAGGCGGCGGTTCCGGCCCCGGGCAACGGGGCGCGCGGGCTCGACCAACGTAGGCAGTTCGGGATGCTGCGAGAGACGACCGCGCTCGGACAGCCGGAGATACAGGCGAACTGCCTACGTTCAGCGGGACGATGCGTGCACCATGAAGGCAGTTCGCCCACCCGTCTTCGGGTCCCACGCTCAGCCAGCCGAGATCCGTTGCGAACTGCCTGCATGGTGCTCGCCCGGGGCCCGGCTCTCCGCCAGCGGGCCGCTGGTGTCAGGTCACCTTGCCGGCCATGAGCGCCCCATGATGATGCGGTCGGCCGAGAACCCGGGACCGATCACGGCCCAGCCACTCGAGCGGTACAAGCGCCGGGCCGGGTCCTCGGGATCCGACGAGGTCATGAGAACCCAGCGGTGGTGGCTGAGGCCGTCTGTGAGTGCGGTCAGGAGACGCCGTCCGACGCTCGCGCCACGTGCGGACTCTGCGACACCGATGCTCACCAGCTCGAAGTGCCCTCCCAGCCAGTCGGAAGCGACATCGGGGTGGAGCACCGTGGCCGCGCTGTCGGTCCACCACTGACCGTGCTCGCCGGTGTAGCCGTAGCCGAACCCGATGAGCCGTCCATGGGTGCGAGCAAGCGCGAGGCGGAATCCCGGCCGCGCCGAGTGCCGGTCCCACACCTGGTGGCGCCATGTGTCGAGGTCGTCGAAGTCCTCGAAGACGGTGCGGTAGAGCGGCCACAGCTCATCGAGGACCACGGTCTCCGCAACCTGTTCAACGACTGCCACGTCGATGTCGGACATCAGGCGTCGAGCATCTCCACGTCGACCTCGTAGGCGCCCTGCACGATGAACTCCTTGCGCGGGGCGACGTCGGAGCCCATCAGCAGGTCGAAGACCTTGCTCGCCTCGTCTACGTCGTCGATGGTGAGCTTGCGGAGCGTGCGGTGGCGGGGGTCCATGGTGGTCTCGGCCAGCTGGTCGGCGTCCATCTCGCCGAGGCCCTTGTAGCGCTGGACCGGGTCCTTCCAGCGCACGTTCTTCTTCTTCAGCTCCGCGAGCTTGCGCTGCAGCTCGTCGTCGGAATAGGTGTAGATGTACTTGTCCATCCCCTTCTTGGGGTTGGACAGCTCGATGCGGTGCAGCGGCGGCACGGCCGAGAAGAGCCGCCCGTCACGCACCAGCTCGGGCATGTACTTGAAGAACAGGGTCGCGAGCAGGCACCGGATGTGTGCGCCGTCGGAGTCCGCGTCGGCCATCAGGATGATCCGGCCGTAGCGGGCCGCCTCGAGGTCGAACGTACGACCCGAGCCGGCGCCGACGACCTGGATGATCGAGGCGCACTCGGCGTTCTTGAGCATGTCGCCGACGGTGGCCTTCTGGACGTTGAGGATCTTGCCGCGGATCGGCAGCAGCGCCTGGAACTCGCTGCTCCGGGCGGCCTTGGCCGTGCCCATCGCCGAGTCGCCCTCGACGATGAACAGCTCGGTGCGCTCGGTGTCGGTGCTGCGGCAGTCGAAGAGCTTCGCCGGCAGCGCCGAGGACTCGAGGGCGTTCTTGCGGCGCTGGTTCTCCTTGTGCTGGCGCGCGGCGAGCCGGGTCTTCGACGCACCCGCGACCTTCTCCATCAGCAGCTTGGCCTGCGCCTTCTCGGCGCGCTTGGTCGAGGTGAGGAACGCCTTGAGCTCACCCGCCACCACCTTGCGTACGACGCCGCGCGCGGCCGGCGTACCGAGGATTTCCTTGGTCTGCCCCTCGAACTGCGGCTCGGCCAGGCGCACGGTCACCACCGCCGTCAGGCCCTCCATGACGTCGTCCTTGATGACGTCGGTGTCGGCGGCCTTGAGCACCTTGGCGCCGCGCATGGCGTCGTTGAAGGTCTTGGTGAGGGCGGCCTCGAAGCCACCCACGTGGGTGCCGCCCTTGGGCGTGGCGATCACGTTGACGAACGAGCGCAGCTCGGTGTCGTACGCCGTGTCCCACCGCACCGCGACGTCGACGGTGAGCTCGCGCTCGACCTCCTGCGGCGTCATGTGGCCCTTGTCGTCGAGCAGCGGCACCGTCTCGGTGAAGGTGTCGGTGCCCTGCAGGCGCAGGATGTCGGTGACCGGCTCGCCGTGCGAGAGGAACTCGACGAACTCCGCGATGCCACCGTCGTGGCGGAACTTCTCCTCGACCATCTCCTCGGTGCGCTGGTCGCGGATGACGAGCTCGAGGCCGGGGACGATGTAGGACGTCTGGCGGGCGCGCCCGATCAGGCCGTCCATCTCGAACCGTGCGTCCTTGGTGAAGATCTGCCGGTCGGGCCAGAAGCGGATCCGGGTGCCGGTCTTCCCCTTGGCGACCCGCTTGCCCTTGCGGGACAGGCCGGACTGCGGCGTGAACGACGCACCGGGCCCGTCGCCGTCGAAGACGCCGGGCACGCCCCGTTGGAAGGACAGGCCCTGCTGGCAGGGCGAGCGGTCGACGTCGATGTCCATCCGGGCAGACAGCGCGTTGACCACCGAGAGGCCCACGCCGTGCAGGCCACCCGTGGCGACGTAGGAACCGCCGCCGAACTTGCCGCCGGCGTGGAGCTTGGTGGCGACCACCTCGACGCCCGACAGGCCTGTCTTGGGCTCCTTGTCGGTCGGGATGCCGCGCCCGTCGTCGTACACCTCGACGGAGCCGTCGTCGTGGAGCGTGACCTCGACGCGGTGCGCGACCCCGGCCAGGGCCTCGTCCACGCCGTTGTCGATGATCTCCCAGAGGCAGTGCATCAGCCCGCGCGTGTCGGTCGAGCCGATGTACATGCCCGGTCGCTTGCGGACCGCGTCGAGCCCCTCGAGGACGAGGAGGTGTGCGGCGTTGTAGGTGTTGTCTGCCGGTGCTGCCACAAGGGAAGAACCTACCTGCGACACGCCGGACGCCGACGGAGGCACGCCTTGCCCAGAGCCGTGCATGCACAGGTCTAGCGTGGGGCACCGGACAGGTATCACTTCCGCAACGGCTCGTCCACGCTTGAGGACAACGCCAGCGAGGGAGAGTGTGACGTGATTGACTTGATGAGTTCTCGTACCTGAAACAGCAGCAGGGAATCTTTGCCCCACTGGCTACGTTGGGCCAGACACCGATGAACAGAAATGAGGCTGACGTGACCACTGCCACCGCACCCACCCAGGCCGTCCTGACGGCTGGTGACCGCTGCGACCGCTGCGGCGCCCAGGCCTACCTGCGGGTGGAGCTCCAGACCGGCGGCGAGCTGCTGTTCTGCGCCCACCACGCTCGTGAGCACGGCGAGAAGCTCCGCGAGGTCGCTGCGACCGTCCACGACGAGACGCACAAGCTCGACACCCCGTCCGCGGGTAGCGAGGCCTGAGGCACCACCGACTCCCGAACGGCCCCGGACACGCTCTCCGGGGCCGTTCTGCGTCCCCGCCCGTCCCCGCGTACGCCGTCTGGGAGGCTGTGCCCCGTGAGCGCCCTCGAGATCCTCGTCGCCCTCGCGATCGCCGTCGGCATCGCAGGCATCATCGTCCCCGTCCTGCCGGGCACGATCCTGGTGCTCGGCGCGATCCTGGTGTGGGCCCTCGAGATCGGTACGTCGACCGGCTGGGCGGTGTTCGCCGTCGCCACGCTGTTCCTCGTCGTCGGGTCGGTCGTGAAGTACCTCGTCCCCGGACGTCACCTCAAGGCCGCCGGCGTGCCGACGCGGACGCTCGTCGCGGGGGGCGTGCTGGCCTTCGTCGGCTTCTTCGTCGTCCCGGTCATCGGGATGTTCATCGGGTTCGTCCTCGGCGTCTACGTCGCGGAGCGGGCGCGCGTCGGCGGCGCGCTGGCGTGGCCCTCGACCAAGGGGGCGCTGCGCGCCGTGGGCGTGTCGATCATGATCGAGCTCGTCGCGGCCTTCCTCGCCGCGGTCGCGTGGGCGGCCGGCGTCGCCGCCACCTGAGGGCCGGGGCGCGGCCGCCGGTCCTCGCGATCAGACGCCGAGGCCCGACTCGATCGGCAGGCTCCACCTGCGGCGTTCGGGGGACCAGTCGACGACCGGGTGGGAGCCATCAGCCTGGTCGATCATCTTGACCGACACCCGCACCGAGTCGGGCTTGTCCAGGCACTCCCGGCTGATGCGCACGCGGAACGTGTTCTTGGCGCCCCACCGCAGCCGCGCGTCGTAGGGGCAGTCGACCCGCTCGTCGCTTCCGCGCCACCCTCGCGCTTCGGTGAGGACGTAGTCGGTGCCGTCGTTGAGCCCGCTGCTGAGGACGTACTCAGGACCCTTGGTGCCGCGGTCGGTGTCGAGGAAGACCGACACCGCTGCAGCGCTCGAGCGCGTCAGGTCGCGGAAGCGCACCTTGACCAGCACGTTGGCGGCTCCGTGCTTCGCACGCAGCGCACGGATGTCGGTGAGCGAGGCACTCGCGTCGGCCGGGTCGCTGGTGCTGTAGTACTCCGCGTGCGCCGGAGCGGCCGTCAGGGCGCCGAGCGCGAGGGCAGGGACGGCGATGAGTGAGATCCGAGTTCTCATGCATCGAGTGTGTCACCGTCCACCCCTGTCGCGTCCACCTACTTCCGGAGGTGGCCGGGTCTCCGGTGGCACGATGGCACCATGATCGCGGCCGGGCGCAGGAGCGTACGCCGCTCCGGCACGGTGCTGGTGCTCCTCGCGTGCTCCGTCCTCGCGGGCTGCAGCCGATCGGAGGCACCGCCCCCGCCGCCGCAGTCCCGGGCCCCGACGGGATCGGCTCCCGAGACCTCGACCGCTCCGACCCCGCGCGAGCGGCGTCCCTCCCCGGTGCGCCTCGCGGTCGCCGGCGACATCCACTTCGAGGGGGTGCTCGCCCCGCGCCTGCGCGACCCGGCCACCGCTCTGGCGCCCGCGTCCCCGGCGCTGGCCGAGGCGGACCTGGCGATCGTCAACCTCGAGACCTCCGTCGGCTCGGGCGGGCGTCCCGAAGCGGGGAAGCGGTTCACGTTCTCCGCCGGTGCGTCGGCGTTCACGGCCCTCGCCGCAGCAGGCATCGACGTGGCGAGCATGGCCAACAACCACGCGGTCGACTTCGGCCGGGACCGGCTTGCCTCGACGCTGCGGGCGGCCCGTCGCGCAGCCGCCGCGGACCCGCCGCTGGCCGTGGTCGGGATCGGTGCCGACGAGGACGAGGCCTTCACCCCGGCGGTCACCGACGTGGACGGCACGCGGGTGGCCGTCCTGGCCGCGTCAGCGGCCGACCAGGACCCGACCGCGGACCCCACTGCTGGATGGAATGCAGGTCCGGACACGTCCGGCGTCGCCGGTGCGCTGGACCCCCGACGCCTGCTTCGCGAGGTCCGCCGGGCCGACCGCACCGCCGACGTCGTGGTCGTCCACCTCCACTGGGGCGTGCAGGGCGAGCGGTGCCCGTCCGCCGACCAGCGCCTGCTGGCGCGTCGGCTCGTCGGGGCCGGCGCCGACGTCGTGGCGGGCAGCCATGCCCACGAGCTCCAGGGCGACGGTCGGCTCGGACCCGGCTACGTCGCCTACGGGCTGGGCAACTTCGCCTGGTACTCCCCCGGGCCCACGGGCGTGCTCACCCTCACGGTCCGTCCGCCGCGCGCGCCGGCAGGACGGGCGGAGGTCACCGCATCCCGCTGGTGGCCCGCGACCATCGGCGCGGACGGGCTCGCCGCGCCCGACAGCGGTGCGGCAGCGGCGGCGTCACGCGATCAGCGGGTGGCGCTGCGGGAGTGCGCCGGGCTGGGCTGACGGGCCTCAGCGCGGAGCCAGCCACGCAGCGACGATCCGGCCCACCCGCTCGAGCTGCGCCGCTGACACGACCGCGGGCACGTCGCCGGCCGAGTGGTAGCCGGCGTACGGCGTCGACCCGAGCCGCGCGCCCGGCAGGCCGGCACGGACGAAGGACCAGTGGTCGCTGCTGCGCTGGCCGCCCTCCGCCACGGTCGCGGCGCCCGCACGGCGGGCCGCTGCCAGCAGCGCCTGCTGCACCGGGTCGGTGTCGTACGCGGAGCCGACGGGGACCCGGTCGCCCACACCGACCCGGTCCAGCGACACCATGGCCCGCACCGCGCGACGCTCGGCGGGCTGCATCGCGGCGACGTAGCGCCGCGACCCGTAGTGGTGGTCCTCCGGAGCGCCGCGAGGCTCCTCGGCACCGAAGGCGACGTACACCGTCGGGAGGCGGGTGGTGCGCTGCGAGGCCGCCTCGGCGACTGAGAGCATCGCCCCGACACCCGAGGCGTTGTCCTCCGCACCCGGCGCCTGCGGCACCGTGTCGAGGTGGGCGCCGACGACGAGGTGCGGCTCGGTCGGGTCGAAGCCGGGCGGGGTGGCGACCACGTTGACCGAACGCCCGGCCGGGACGGCGACGCCCCACGACTCCCCCGCCGGCACGTCCACCCGCTGCTGCTCGACCTCGTAGCCGAGCCGCGACAGCTCCGCGGAGACCCAGCGGGCAGCTCGCGCGTACGCCTCCCCCGTTGCCTCGCGCGGACCGATCCGCCCGGCGAGGTGGCGCACCGCCCGCACCGCGACCGTCCGGTCGACGTCGTCCGCGGACAGCGGCTCGTCTGCGGTCTCCTCGGGCGTCTCCGGCGCCGACGGGGGCGATCCGGTCGGCTCCTCACCTGGCTCGTCGGCCGGCTCCTCGGGCGGCGTGGTCCCCCCGCCCGCGCCGTCGGCCGCCGCTCCGGGCTCCTCAGGCTCCGGCTGCTCCGTCGAGCACCCGCCCGTCACCAGCAGCGCGAAGGCTGCAGCCACCGCCCACCGTCGACCAGCGCGCCCCGTCGTCACGCCCCCACCCTGCCAGCCCGGCCACGGCCGGCGACGTCGAAATGACGAGCAGCGCCGCCCCGGAGGGCGACGCTGCTCGTGACGTGCGAGGTGAGCGAGCGCTCAGTCGAGGTAGTCGCGCAGGACCTGCGACCGGCTCGGGTGGCGCAGCTTGGACATCGTCTTCGACTCGATCTGACGGATCCGCTCGCGGGTCACGCCGTAGACCTTGCCGATCTCGTCGAGGGTCTTCGGCTGGCCGTCGGTGAGGCCGAACCGCATCGAGACCACGCCGGCCTCGCGCTCGGAGAGGGTGTCGAGCACCGCGTGCAGCTGCTCCTGGAGCAGCGTGAACGACACCGCGTCCGCGGGGACGATGGCCTCGGAGTCCTCGATGAGGTCACCGAACTCGGAGTCCCCGTCCTCGCCGAGCGGGGTGTGGAGCGAGATCGGCTCACGGCCGTACTTCTGGACCTCGATGACCTTCTCGGGGGTCATGTCGAGCTCCTTGGCGAGCTCCTCCGGGGTGGGCTCACGGCCCAGGTCCTGGAGCATCTGCCGCTGGACGCGAGCGAGCTTGTTGATGACCTCGACCATGTGCACCGGGATGCGGATGGTGCGGGCCTGGTCGGCCATCGCGCGGGTGATGGCCTGACGGATCCACCACGTCGCGTAGGTCGAGAACTTGTAGCCCTTGGTGTAGTCGAACTTCTCGACCGCACGGATCAGGCCGAGGTTGCCCTCCTGGATCAGGTCGAGGAAGAGCATGCCGCGACCGGTGTAGCGCTTGGCCAGCGAGACGACGAGTCGCAGGTTGGCCTCGAGCAGGTGGTTCTTCGCCCGGCGCCCGTCCTCGGCGATCCACTCGTACTCCTCGAGCATCTTCGGGCTGATCCGGCCGCCCTTGGCGAGCTTCTCCTCCGAGAACAGGCCGGCCTCGATCCGCTTGGCGAGCTCGACCTCCATCTCGGCGTTGAGGAGCGGGACCTTGCCGATCTGCTTGAGGTAGTCCTTGACCGGGTCGGCGGTCGCACCGGCGACCATGACCTGCTGCTCCGGCTCGTCGGTCTCGTCGGCCGCGGAGACGGTGAAGGCCTGCTTCTCGTCCTCCTTGATCGTCGGGTCCTTGGCGACGTCCTTCTCGAACTCGGCGTCGGGGATGTCGGGCAGGACCTTCTTGCCGTCCGGGCCGATCACCGGTGCCTCGACGGTGCCGAGGTCGACGACCTCGTCGCCGGTGGACGACGCAGCCTTCTTGGCAGCCGCCTTCTTCGCCGGTGCCGCGGTCTTGGCGGCGGCGGGAGCGGCGGTGGCCTTCTTGGCGGCCGCCTTCTTCGCCGGGGCCTTCTTCGCAGCGGACGACGTCGCGGCCCGCTTGCTCGTGGCGGCGACCGCGCGCATGCCTGCGGCGTCGATCTGCACCGAGATCCCGAGGCCGCTGAGGTGCACCAGCAGCGCCTTCAGGTGCCGGGGCTCGACCCCGGCCTCCTCACTGGCGCGCCGTACGTCCTCGGGGGACACGGTGCCGGTGGGGGCAGCGCCGGCGACCAGGGCAGCGATGGAGGGGTGCGTGAGCACCTCTGCGGGGAGCAACTTGCGTGCGTGTGAGGACACGAACACCTCTCGTCGAACAGCTTCGGGGCGCGGCGAGGCCCGGTGACGTCAAGAGCCGCGCGGTCATTCTGCCACGGCCGTCCAGATGGTCCGACATCCGGCTCCCCTCGGCGCGTGTCCACGACCGTCGGCACGCCCGGGCGACACCTCGAGGTCAGTCCGTGGCCTTCGCGGCGGCCTTCTTGGCCTTCTTGAAGTCGCGCACCTTCTGCAGCGACTCGGCGTCCACGACGTCGGCGACGGAGCGGTGCCCCTCGAGGGCATAGTCACCGACCACGGCCTCCCAACCCTCGGGACGTACGTCGAGCTGCTTGGCGAGGAGAGCGACGAAGATCTGCGCCTTCTGCTTGCCGAACCCCGGCAGCGCCATCACCCGCTTGAGCAGGTCCTTGCCGTCGGCGGCCTCGGTCCAGAGCCGCGACGCGTCGCCGCCGTAGGTCTCCTCCACGATGCGAGCCAGCTCCTGCAGCCGCGCCGCCATGGAGCCCGGGAAGCGGTGGATCGCCGGCGGGGTGGAGGCCATGGCCGCGAACTCCTCGGGGTCAGCCGCCGCGATCGCCTCGGGCTCGACCGTGCCGAAGCGGTCCAGGACCTTGGCCGGCCCGCGGAAGGCGTGCTCCATCGGGTACTGCTGGTCGAGCATCATGCCCGCCAGCAGCGCGAACGCGGAGTCGTCGAGAACCTTGTCGGCGGCGGGGTCGCCCGTGATCTGGAAGCCCATGGGGCCATCCTGCCCGACGGACGCCGCGCCGCGCCTCGCGCACGCGCGCGAACCGCTCGAGGTCAGGGAGCTGCTACTGCGCCTTGACCGCCAGGACCGGGCACGGGGCGTCGAGGAGAACACGCTGGGCGTTGCTGCCCAGGATGAGCTTGCCGACGGGCGAGCGGCGTCGCAGGCCGATCACGAGCAGCTCCGCACCGTTGGCCTCGGCGATGCTGATCAGGTCCTCGGCAGGCTCGAAGCCCCGCACGAGCTGGCGCACGTCGTGCTCGACGCCGGCCTCCTGGAGCCGCTTCTGGATCCCGGTCAGGTCGTCCTCGGAGGAGCGGGCAGCCGAACCGTCGAACTCCTGTCCTCCCCGGTGGGAGTTCACCACGACCAGCTTGCTGCCGCGCAGCTTCGCCTCGTTGATGCCGGCTTCGAGAGCCGCTTCACCCTCCGGCTTGGGGACGTACCCGACGACGACGGTGCCCATGGTGTCTCCTCTCGTGGCCACGACGCCTCGCCGCTGGCCTGCTGGCACCGTAACGGAAACCACAGTCCTTGGGCAGCCTGTGGAGGGGTGGGTCGGACGCTCCGCACTGGGGCAGGCTGGAGGGGTGGCCCCACCGCTCGCGCCCCAACCCTCACTTCAGGCGCCCGTCGACCAGCACACGCACGCCGTCCTGCGAGCGGCCACGCTCGAGCTGGTCGAGAGCGAGGACCGTCGCCGCTTCCCGGTCGCGGTCCACGCCGGGGTCCCGGGACGCAGCGTCCGGCACGTCGAGGACCCGCCCCTGCCCGACGCCGGGCTGCGGGCCGACGTCGTCCTCGCGCTGCTGCGGGCCTCGTCCGCCCTCGTCCCCCGCCCCGCGTTGTGGCTGACCCGTCCGGGCCAGCTCAGCCCGCACGACGACGACCTGCGCTGGCTCGGGCCCGCCGCCTGGGCCGCTCGCGCGCTGGGGATGCCCGTCGGCCT
Organism: uncultured Nocardioides sp.; assembly: GCF_947488025.1. Classification (GTDB taxonomy): domain Bacteria; phylum Actinomycetota; class Actinomycetes; order Propionibacteriales; family Nocardioidaceae; genus Nocardioides. The sequence continues at coordinate 62,400 of NZ_CANKYS010000008.1, forward strand.
GGTCGTCGTGACCCGGCGCGGGTGGTTCGACCCGGTCAGCGACGTACGCCGGGAGTGGCGCCGGCTGCGACCCCGACCGGTGGGGTCCCGCACCTGACAGCGCAGGACGTGGCGGTCAGTCCCAGGTGTGGACGGGCTCGTTGGTGTGCATGCGCTCGCGGTAGTCGAGGAGCGTGGCCCGGAGGGCGTCGTAGCGGTCCGCTCCCCCACGCTCGCGGACGCGGTCGACGAACCACCCCGCACCGCTGGCCTCGGTCTGGCAGCGCTGCTCGATGATGCCGAGGTAGCGGTCGCTCTCCTCGGACGGGACACCCCAGGAGTCGAGGCCGGCGCGCGCCATGGGGAGCAGCCGTCGCAGCACCAGCTCGGTGGCCCGGACCTGTCCGAGGCCCGGCCAGTAGACCTGCGCGTCGACTCCCATCTGGGCGGCGACGTGGAAGTTCTCCTCGGCTGCGGAGAACGACATCTGCGACCACAGCGGGCGCTCGCTCTCGACGAGATAGCGGACCAGTCCGAACCAGAGTGCCGCGTTGGCGATCGTGTCGGCGACGGTCGGGCCGGCGGCGAGGAGCCGGTTCTCCACGCGCAGGTGGGGAATGCCCTGCGAGATGTCGTAGACCGGACGGTTCCAGCGGTAGATCGTGCCGTTGTGGAGCTTGAGCTCGTGGAGGGCGGGCGTGCCGCCGGACTCGAGCACCTCCAGCGGGTCCTCGTCGTCGGTCACGGGGAGCAGTGCGGGGAAGTAGCGGACGTTCTCCTCGAACAGGTCGAACACCGAGGTGATCCACCGCTCGCCGAACCACACCCGCGGCCGGACGCCCTGGGCCTTGAGCTCCTCGCTGCGGGTGTCGGTGGCCTGCTCGAACAGCGGGATGCGGGTCTCGCGCCAGAGCTCCTTGCCGAGCAGGTAGGGCGAGTTGGCCGACACCGCCAGCTGCACGCCCGCGATCGCCTGCGCGGCGTTCCAGTGGGCGGCGAACTGGTCGGGCGAGGTCTGCACGTGGAACTGGGTGCTGGTGCAGGCGGCCTCCGGGACGATCGAGTCCGCGGTCGTGGTGAGGCGCTCCTTGCCGGAGATGCTGATCGTGATGTCCTCGCCCCGGGCGGCGAGGATCTGCTCCGAGAGCAGCTTGTAGCGCGGGTTGGAGCTGAGGGAGGACACGTTCATGTGGCCCTCGGCGAGGGTCGGGAGGATCCCGATCATCACCTGGTGCGCTCCGACCTTCGAACCCTTCTCCTCGGCGTAGTTGAGCGAGCGACGCAGGCTGTCCTCGAACTTCGACAGACCACCCTCGCGCAGCTTGGCCGGGGCCACGTTGATCTCGATGTTGAACTGGCCGAGCTCGGTCTGGAAGTCGGGATCGGCGATGGCCTCGAGGACCTCGGCGTTCTTCAGGGCCGGGTCGCCCGCGTCGTCGATGAGGTTGAGCTCCATCTCGAGGCCGGTCATCGGGTCGTCGGTCTCGAACGCAGCCTCGCGCAGCATGCGGGCGAACACGTCGAGGTTGCGGCGCACCTTCTCGCGGTGGCGCGTCCGGTCGGCTCGGCTGAACTCCTGCTGGTCGACCTCTTCACCCATGACGGCACCCTAGTCACGGCGGCACCGCGCGGGAACCGTCCGGAGGGCTGGTCTCACGCCGCCGGGTCGCCGCTCGCGTCGAGCCCGGGCTGCAGCGTCGCCCACGCGTCCGGCGGGGTCGCCGAGTCCAGCAGCTGGGCCACGAGGCCGGCCAGCGAGTGGGCCGGCTCGCTCGTACGGCACCGGTCGACGGCACACCACGACAGCGCGCCGTCCCCGACGAGCCACGCCGCGAACGCCAGGACGGCAGCGGGACCGGCGACGTGGGTCGCGGGCAGCCGGCGCACCGCGTCGGACCAGAGCTCCACGGCACCGCGGGCGTCCGCGCGGTCGAGCCACACCCACGCCTCGTCGCGGCGCTCGCCCGTGCGCACCGTCACCGCGACGGACGCCAGCTCGGGGGACGAGAAGGTGGTCCGGTCGCCGAGGTGGCGACGTACCAGTGCCCGCAGGCCACCCGCGGGCAGCGGCGTCGCGTCCGCCAGGAGGGGCCCGCTCCGTCCCACCGCCGCCAGGTCGGGCGCGAGGGTCTCGCGCAGCGCCTCGCGGCTGGCGTGGGTCACCCGCCCCTCGAACACCGCCTGCGCCGTGAACGGGTGCTCGGCGAGCGTGAACGGGACGCCCCGGTAGGCGGCGAGCGGGGCGCCCGGCAGCACGGCGTACCAGTGGTCGTCGTGGACGCGCAGCACCTCGCGCACGGCGATCCCAGCCGCGGTGAACTCCTCGTGGACCGACCAGGCCGCCTCGTCGGCGACTGTCGTGTCGTCGTCGTAGACCACGACGACGACGTCGCGCACACCGTTGCGCCTGGCCGGCCGCAGGAGCGCCTCGACCACGTCGTCGACGTCGTCGGGGTCGTGGGGCAGGTCGACGCGGGCGTGCATGCCGCCGGAGACACCGACGCTCACGACGACGACCGAACGCTGCGGCACGAAGCCCATCGCCAAGGGCACGAAGGCGGCGACGTCGCCCGGCGTGCGCACGCGCAGCGTGGTGGGGCCGCCGGACGGCGAGGGCGAGGTGGACGGGGGGACGGGGACGAGCTCGTGGGGTTCCATGACCACGACGCTTCCCGGCAGCACCGACCCTTCACGCTAGGCCAGGCCTCCGCCTGTGGAGAAGCGGCGGTTGGGGTCGCCTGTGGACGGTTCGTGGCGTGCGGCCGGGGTGGAGCGCTCCCCGGCCACCCACCCCCGATGCGGGAGGATGGGGCCGTGACGCTGCTGCCCGCTCCCGGCCCGACCGGCTGATGCGCGACACCGCGTCGATCCTCCACCTGGACCTGGACGCCTTCTTCGCCGCCGTCGAGCAGCGCGACAAGCCGTCGCTGCGGGGCAAGCCGGTGATCGTCGGGGGCACCGGCGGCCGGGGCGTGGTGTCCACGGCGTCGTACGAGGCGCGCCGCTACGGCGTGGGGTCCGCGATGTCCGGGCGCGAGGCGCGGGCGCGCTGCCCGCACGCGGCGTTCCTGAGCGGGCGTTTCCACGCCTACCGCGCGACCAGCAAGCAGGTCATGCAGGTGCTCCGAGACCTCTCCCCCCTCGTCGAGCCGCTCTCGCTGGACGAGGCGTTCGTCGACCTCGCCGCCGCCGGCCTGCCCGACCTCGAGGTCGACACCGTCACCGCGGCCGGTGCCGAGCTGCGGCGGCGCGTGCAGGAGGTCACGGGCGGGCTCACCGCGACGGTCGGCATCGCGTCGTCGAAGTTCCTCGCCAAGGTCGCCAGCGAGCTCGACAAGCCCGACGGCATGACCGTGGTTCCTCCCGGCACCGAGCTCGACCTGCTCCGGCCGATGAAGGTGAAGGTGATCCCCGGCGTCGGTCCCGCCACCGCCGAGCGCCTGCGTCGTGCCGGCATCCACACCGTCGCCGAGCTCGAGGCGGTCAGCGAGGACGAGCTGGTGCGACTGCTCGGCCAGGCACAGGGGCACGGGCTGTGGCAGCTGGCACGGGCCCAGGACTCGCGCCCGGTCGTCGCCGAGCGGGAGGCGAAGTCGATCAGCGTCGAGGGCACCTATGACTCCGACCTCACCGACCGGAGGCTGATGGAGGGCCTGCTGACGCGGCAGGCGCGCGAGGTGGGCACGCGCATGCGCAAGAACGGACACTCCGGTCGGACCGTCACCATCAAGGTCCGCCTCTACGACTTCACCACGCTCAGCCGGTCGAGCACGCTCACGAGCCCGACCGACGACGGCGCGACCATCGCCCGGGTCGCCCGAGCGCTGCTGGCGGACCTCGACACCACGGGCGGCGTACGGCTCCTGGGCGTCGGCGTGTCCGGGCTGGCGGACTGGGTCCAGGAGGACCTCTTCGGCGAGAGCGGAGAGGACGAGGGGGTCGAGGTGGTGATCCCCGAGCCACCGCGACGCACCTGGCCACCGGGCGCCGACGTCGTGCACGACGAGATGGGTGCGGGCTGGGTGTGGGGCTCCGGCGCCGGGGTCGTGACCGTGCGCTTCGAGACCGCCGACACCCCTCCCGGCCCGGTGCGCAGCTTCCGCGCCGACGACCCGGCGCTGCACCGCTACGAGCCACCGGCCGAGGACTGACGCACGCCGTACGCCGTCTCGTCGACCACCGGCCACCGGCCCGTCGACCCGCGGGAGTTGCGACCGCTCCCCGACCTTTGGCAGCCTCGTGGGCGCACACAGGTGAGGGGCTCCCGATGGTATGAGCATCAGGAGCCCCTCGATGTGATCGGGGTGGTGACGTCCGATCCACCGGACCGGCCTCCCGGCTCCCACAGTCCCCGCCACCGGGCCTGCGCGGCGAGCAAGTCGCCGTCTGGAGCTGTTCGTCCGATCCGATCCCCGACCCCGCCGGAGCGGGATCGGTAGGAGAGTTCTATGTCCTCCGGCCGATCGCACGCAAGGGTTCCGCTGGACAAACCTCCAGTCCCACAGGGTTCCCCACAGAAGTCGTGCACTGCTCCACAACCCGGGTGCGTCCCTCCACAGCTGGAGGCCCGGGCTGTGGAGGACCCGCGCGTTCACGTCGGCACCGGGCCGACGGGGGCCCTGCGCGGACGCGGTCCTCAGGGCTGACCCCTGAGAAGTCCCTGAGAGTTGGACGAACATGCAACTCCGGTGGGTACTGGCTCGTCAAGGCAGGTGAAGGCACCACATCCGAGGCGGGGAATCCCGCGACGGACACCGGCGTTGGAACAGATGTGCGACACAGGGGTGGTCGCACGAGAGCAGGAGGACGACATGAGCACCGCACAGGCCAAGCGCACCACCACCACTCGTGAGATCGAGGGCCGCGACAGCGTCGGCCTCTACCTCGACGAGATCGCTCGCACCCCGCTCCTCGACGCCGAGACCGAGGTCGAGCTGTCCAAGACCATCGAGGCGGGCCTGCTGGCCCAGCACCTCCTCGACACCGGTCGCGTCGGTCGCCGCAAGGGCGGTGCGCCGATGAGCGCCAACGAGGCCGAGCTCGAGTGGCTCGCCGAGCAGGGCCGGCTCGCGGTCGACCGCTTCATCGAGGCCAACCTCCGCCTGGTCGTCTCCATCGCGCGCAAGTACGGCCGCTCGCAGATGCCGATGCTCGACCTCATCCAGGAGGGCAACACCGGCCTGATCCGTGCGGTCGAGAAGTTCGACTACACCAAGGGCTACAAGTTCTCGACCTACGCCACGTGGTGGGTCCGCCAGGCCATCACGCGCGGCATCGCGCAGCAGGCGCGCGTCGTACGCCTCCCCGTGCACGTCGTCGAGGAGCTCAACCAGGTCGGCAGCGCCCGGCGCACGCTCGAGCGCCAGCTCGGCCGCGACCCGGAGCCGCAGGAGATCGCCACCGAGCTCGGGATGGACCTCGACCGGGTGCTCGACCTGATGAGCTGGGGCCGCGACCACGTCTCGCTGGACACGCCCGTCGACGAGGACGGCGACACCTCCCTGGGTGACCTGATGGCGCAGGAGACGGCGCCCGGACCGGACCTCAACGTCCTCGACGCGGAGGCCCGCCAGCGGCTCGACGACCTCGTCGCGATCCTCGACGAGCGCTCCGCCGACATCGTCCGCGCCCGCTACGGCCTGGCGGACGGTCGCCAGCACAAGCTCGCCGACATCGGTGCCCGCCACGGCATCTCCGCCGAGCGGGTCCGCCAGCTCGAGCGCGAGGCGCTGCAGAAGCTCCGCCGCGCGGGCGACCCCGACCTGGCTGCCTGACCCCGGGCGCCCAGCGCGCCACCTCGAGACCGCCGGGCCACGCCCGGCGGTCTTGTCGTATCCCCCGGGCGATCCCCGACGAAGCCTGCCGCGCCCCGCCCCACCCCCGAGCGGTGCGTGAGACACCTTCCGAGCGCCCAGGACCTGCGTCACGCACCGCTCCCCGGACGCTCCTCACCCGAGCGGTGCGTGAGACACCTTCCGAGTGGCCAGGACCTGCGTCACGCACCGCCCGGCGCTGACCGGGTGCGCTGCCTGAGACCGATCAGTACGCCGCGGACTCCAGGTCCGCGCTCGCGGCCTGTGCGCGCTCGACCACGTCGGCGGGGACGGGCCGTCGTGCTGCCACCCGCGCCTGCCACATCTGGACCGCCACCACCCGGGCAGCTGCCTCCTCGACGCGGGCGCGGGAGACCAGTCCGGAGTCGATGGCGTCGACGACTATCTGGTGGGTGGTCGCGGTGTCGACCGGCATCAGGAGCAGGTCCGCACCGGCCTGCAGCGCCTGGAGGGCCGGCGTGGGCCGGCCGCCGACGGCGCCCATGCCGAGCGAGTCGGTGATGGTGACGCCCTCGAAGCCGAGGTCGTCGCGCAGCAGGTCGTACACCTCGGGCGCCATGCTGGCCGGCACTCCCGGCGCGATCTCGGTCAGGTTGAGGTGGCTCAGCATCACCGCCGGCGCTTGCTGGCGGAACGCGGACTCGAAGGGCGGCAGGTCCTGCGCCTCGAGCTCGGCGAGCGTCGAGTCGAGCACCGGGAGGGTGTCGTGGCTGTCGCTGGTCGCGCCGCCGTGGCCGGGGAAGTGCTTGACCGTCGACACGACACCCGCGTCGTCGTAGCCCTTGATCGCGGCACCGACCGCCTGCGAGGCCAGGCGTGGGTCCTGCGAGGGCGACCGCGCCCCGATGGTGGGGTCGGCGGCGCCGATGGTGACGTCGGCGACGGGGGCGAAGACCCAGGTGAAGCCGAGGTCGCGCAGCTCGAGGCCGGTCGCGAGGGCCGCGGCGCGGGTGACCCGGCGGCCGGCGCGGGCATCCGCAGCGATGGCGAGCCCGGCCGACTGGAAGTGCGGGAAGTCGGTGGCGATGCCGCGCAGGTGTGAGACGTAGCCGCCCTCCTGGTCGACGCCGATGACCGGTGGGTGGTCGCGGCCGTCGGCGCGAGCGGCCTCGGTGATCGCCGCGGTCATCGCCAGCACCTGGTCGCGGTCGAGGACGTTGGCGCCGGTCACCGAGACGCCCGCGAGGTGCAGGTCGCGCATCATGCGGGCCGGCTCCTCCGGGTCGGTGCCGTGGAAGCGTCCGACGATGACTCCTCCGGCGAGCTGCTCGGAGCTCCAGCCGGCGACGAGCTCCTGGGCCTGCGCGAGCTCGCCCGTCGTCGGGCCCCACGACGTCGGCGCGTCGGGGTCCTCGGTCGCCTCTGCCTCCGGCTCGGCCGGCTCGGCGGACTGCGTCGTCGACGCCGAGGACGACGGGCTGGACGTGGCCGGCTCGGTGTCGTCGGGCGCCTGGCCGAGACCGGCACACCCGCTCACCAGCAGGACACCGGACGCGATCACGGCCAGGCGGGGTCGGATCGAGAGCACGTGGGGAGGTTACCCGGCGGAGGCCCGCGAGCCGGAAACGTCAGGCCCGGCGGGCGAGCTCCTCGTGGATCGCCTCCACCTGCTGGCGCAGGTCGTCGAGCGAGCCGGTGTTGTCGACCACGTGCGTGGCGATCGCCCGTCGCTGCTCGCGGGTCGCCTGCGCCGCGATGCGGGACTCGGCCTCCTCGCGGGTCCAGCCCCGGTCCTCGACCATCCGCTGCACCTGCAGCTCCGTGGGGGCGTCGACCACGACGACCGCGTCGAAGGACCCGGCCCGCCCGACCTCGGCCAGCAGGGGGATGTCGTGGACCACGACCGCGTGCTCCGGTGCATCCGCCTCCAGCTCGGCGCTGCGCCGGTGCACCAGCGGGTGGATGATCGCCTCGAGCCGGCGGCGCGCGTCGGGGTCGGCGAAGACGAGGGCGCCCATGGCGGCCCGGTCGAGGTCGCCGTCCGGCGTGAGGACCTCCGGACCGAACTCCGCGACCACGGCGACCAGACCCGGCGTCCCGCGCGCCACGACCTCGCGGGCGATCAGGTCGGCGTCGATGACGACGGCGCCCAGCTCGGCGAGGATCACCGAGACCGTGCTCTTGCCCGAGGCGATGCCGCCGGTCAGGCCGACACGAATGGTCACAGGTCCTCCCCCACGACGACGGCCAGGATCTCGTGGAGCGTACGACGCTGGGCGGGCGTGAGCACGTCGAGGACCCGCTGCGACGCGTCGCGGCGTACGTCGTCGACCTGCGCCAGCAGCCGGCGCCCGTCCTCGGTGGGCACCAGCCGGGTGGCCCGGCGGTCGGTGGGGTCGGGCTCGCGCCGCACCCAACCCCGCTCCTCGAGCGCGTCGGCGACCTCGGTCGCGGAGCGGGGAGCGATCCGCAGAGCCTCGGCGAGGGCCGAGGGTCGCATCGCGTCGGCACCGCCCAGCACGCGCAGCGCCCTCGCCTGCGACGGGGTGACGTCCCACGCGGCGAGCGCCTCGACGTGGGCACGTCGCACCCGACGGGCCAGCGCCATGACCAGGTCGCCGGTCGTCGGCTCGGGCCCCCTCGTCCGGTCCACGGGAATACCTCCGCCTGCCTCTCGGTTGCAGCCTCATAGTGAGGCTACCTCACTACCTTCGCACACCGAGAGGAGCTGGTCGGATGACTGACCACCCCGACTCCCGTCCGGACTCCCGGGGCAGACGCTCCCGCGGCGGTCGCCCCGATCCTGCCGACCTGCGGCAGCTCGCGGACTCCCCCGTGTCCCTGCGCCGCATCGCCGGCCTCTTCACCCCGCACCGCGCGACCCTGACCGTCGTGGTCGCGCTCATCGTGCTGAGCTCGCTCGTCGGGCTCGCCCAGCCGTTCCTCGTCCGGCACGTCATCGACGAGGCACTCCCCCACCAGGACGTGAGCCTGCTGCTGCTCCTGGTCGGCGCCATGATCGGCGTCGCCGTCGCGACCGCCGTGATCGGCGTCGTGCAGACCTGGCTGTCCACCGCGGTGGGGCAGCGCGTCATGCACCGCCTGCGGAGCGACCTGTTCGCCCACCTCCAACGACAGTCGCTCGACTTCTTCACCCGTACCCGCGGCGGTGAGGTGCAGTCGCGCCTGGTCAACGACATCGGCAGCATGCAGGGCGTCGTCACCCAGACGGCGACGTCGATCGCCGCCAACGTCACCGTGGTCGTCGGCACGGCCGTCGCCATGGTCGCGCTGAGCTGGCGCCTCGCCCTGATCTCGCTCGTGGTGCTGCCACCTGCCGTCCTGCTCACCCGGCAGGTCGCCCGGATGCGGCACCGGATCACCGGCGAGCGCCAGCGGCGCCTCGCCGACCTCCACGTCCAGATCGAGGAGGGTCTCTCAGTCAGCGGCGTGCTGCTCACCAAGACCCTCGGCGCCTCACCGCGCCTGACCGCGCGGTTCGAGGAGACCTCCGCCGACCTCGTCGGCCTCGAGATCCGCTCCCGTCTCGCCGGTCGCTGGCGGATGGCGACGATGAACGTCGTCTTCGCCGCCGTCCCGGCCGCGATCTACCTCGCCGCCGGCTTTCCGGCCACCTCGGGCGGGATGACGATCGGCACGCTCGTCGCCTTCGTCGCGCTGCAGGGCACGCTGTTCCGTCCGCTCATGGGGCTGCTCAACGTCGGGGTCGACCTCACCGCCTCGCTGGCGCTCTTCAGCCGGATCTTCGAGTACGCGGACCTCCCCGTCGACATCGGCGAGCCCGACGTGCCGGTCCGGATCGACCGGCACCGCGTGCGCGGCGAGGTCCGCTTCGAGCGGGTCGGCTTCTCGTACGACGGCGAGCGCGCCGTGCTGTCCGAGGTCGACCTCGTCGTGCCCGCGGGCGGCACGCTCGCCCTGGTGGGCGAGACCGGCAGCGGCAAGTCGACCCTCGCCGCACTCGTGCCCCGGCTGCACGACGTGACGTCGGGCCGGGTGCTCGTGGACGGGGTCGACGTCCGCGACCTCGCCGCCGGCGACCTGGCCGCCGTCGTCGGCGTGGTCACCCAGGAGACCTACCTGATGCATGCGAGTGTCCGGGACAACCTGCGCCATGCCCACCCGGAGGCCACCGATGCCGAGATCGAGCAGGCCTGCCGCACGGCACGCATCCACGACCTGATCGCCTCTCTTCCCGACGGCTACGACACCGTCGTGGGCTCACGCGGGCACCGGTTCTCCGGCGGCGAGCAGCAACGGCTGGCCATCGCCCGCACCCTGCTGCGCGACCCGGCCGTGCTCGTCCTCGACGAGGCCACGAGTGCGCTCGACAACGAGACCGAGCGCGCCATCCTGGCCACGCTCGACGAGGTGACCCGGAGCCGTACGACGATCACGATCGCCCACCGTCTGTCCACCGTCCGCGACGCCGACCAGATCGCGGTGCTCCACGCGGGGCGCGTCGTCGAGCTCGGCACCCACGAGGAGCTGCTGCTGCAGGGCGGCCGCTACGCCGACCTCGTCCGCGGCGGGCTCGGCGCAGAGCCCGCGGCCGCCTGACCCCGGACGGGCAGGAAGCGCCCGGTCGCCGACCCGGGCGGGCAGGAAGCGCCCGGTCAGCGGTCGGCGGCCGCCTTCTCCGCTGCCGCGAGCAGCACGCAGGTCGCCACGGCCACCATGGCCTGGGTGACCTCGCCGAGCGGCGGCATCGTGGGCGCCAGCCGGATGTTCGTGTCGTCCGGGTCCTGCTTGTAGGGGAACGACGACCCGGCGGGCGTCAGCGCGATGCCGGCCTCCTTGGCGAGGGCGACGACGCGGCTCGCGGTGCCGGGCACCACGTCGAGGTTCACGAAGTAGCCACCGGTCGGGGAGTTCCAGGTCGCGACACCGCGCCCGCCGAGCCGCTCCGTCAGCACCCGGTCCACCTCGGCGAACTTGGGCGCGATGATCGCCCGGTGCTTGGCCATGTGGTCGCGCACGCCCTGCGGAGAGCCGAAGAACTCCGCGTGCCGCAGGTGGTTGACCTTGTCCGGCCCGATCGAGCCGTTGCCGAGGTGCTGGAGGTACCAGCCGACGTTGCCGGCGGAGGCGGCCAGGAAGGCCACGCCCGCGCCTGCGTAGCTGATCTTGGAGGTCGACGCGAACATGATCGGCCGGTCCGGGTGCCCCGCGGCGGACGCCAGGGTGAGGATGTCGGCACTCTTGGCCTCGTCCTCGGTGAGGTGGTGCAGGGCGTAGGCGTTGTCCCAGAAGATCTTGAAGTCCGGCGCGGCGGTCGGCATCGCTGCGAGCCGGGCGGCGACGTCCTGGCTGCAGACAGCACCCGTGGGGTTGGCGTAGGTCGGGACGATCCACATCCCCTTGATGCTCGGGTCGTCGGCGACGAGCGCAGCGACGGCCCCGACGTCGGGGCCGTCGTCGTTCATCGGCACGGTCACCATCTCGATGCCGAGGCTCTCGAGCAGGGTGAAGTGGCGGTCGTAGCCCGGCACCGGGCACACGAAGCGGACCTTCTCCTCCTTGCCCCACGGCCGCTCGGAGTCGGTCGCGCCGAAGAGCATCATCCAGACCAGGCAGTCGCGCATGATGGACAGGCTCGAGTTGCCGCCGGCGACCACCTGGTCGGGCTCGACCCACAGCAGCTCGGCGAACATCTCCCGCAGCTCGCGCAGACCCTCGAGGCCGCCGTAGTTGCGGACGTCGACGCCACTGGCGTCCTTGGTCGACGTCGGCAGCCGGAGCAGGTCGTCGGCGAGGTCGAGCTGCTGGGACGACGGCTTGCCGCGCGTGAGGTCGAGCCTGAGACCCTGCGCCTTGAGCTGCTCGTAGGCTGCCCGCTGCTCGTCGAGCAGGACGGCGAGGTCGTCGGCGGACAGGTCGGCCAGCGCAGTCGCGTTCACGGCTCCAGCCTAGAGGTCGCCCGGCCGTGCCCTCACGGCCGTTCCGCCCGTGGAACGTCCCGCCGCTCGGACTCAGGCCGTCAGTCGGAAGCTGCGCCGGTACTCCTGCGGACTGACCCCGCGGGAGCGGCCGAAGTGGTGGCGAAGCGTCGCGGCGTTGCCGAAGCCGACCTCGGAAGCCACCCAGTCGATCGAGTGGTCGGTCTGCTCGAGCAGCTCCTGGGCGGCGCGCACCCGCTCGCCGAGGATCCAGCTGTAGGGCGTCGTGCCGGTCTCCTCCTTGAACCGTCGCGCGAAGGTCCGGGCCGACATGTGCATCTGCCGGGCCAGCGTCTCCACATCGAGCTCCTCGGCGAGGTGGGAGCTGATCCACGCCAGCAGCGGCGCGAGGGCCTCGGACTCACACACCGGGACGGGGCGGGCGATGTACTGCGCCTGGCCGCCGTCGCGGTGCGGCGGGACGACCATGCGCCGCGCCGTCGTGGCGGCGACCTTCGCGCCGAACTGCTGGCGCATCACGTGGAGCGCGGCGTCGAGCACGGCCGCGGAGCCCGCGCCGGTCACGATCGAGCCGTCCTGCACGTAGAGGACGTCGGGGTCGACGACCGCCTGGGGGAACCGAGCCGCCAGCTCGGCGGCGTAGCGCCAGTGGGTCGTGCAGCGACGGCCGTCGAGCAGCCCCGCATCGCCCAGCATGAAGGTCGCCGAGCAGTGGGCGAAGAGCATTGCGCCGCGCGCGTGCGCGGACCGCAGCAGCTCGGACACCTCCGGCGACGTGCCGCGGTGGTCGCTCTTGGGCGCCAGGCAGATGAGGTCCGCGTCGGCAGCCGCGTCCAGCCCGTGCTCGACGTGCAGGTCGAACCCCGCGCGGGTGTGCAGCCGCCCGGGCCGCGGCGTGACGACCGTGAAGTCGAAGACGGGGTTGTCGTCCTCGGGGTGGTAGGGCTCGGCCCAGACCTCGCACAGCGCCCCGAGCCCGAACGGCTCCGGCTGCTCCTGCACCACCACGGCGACCTTTTGCATCTCAGCAGCGTGCCACGAGTCGTGGCAGGAAATCAACCCACATTGTCATTCCTGCCACTGGTGGCAGGAAGCAGATGGGCGAATGATTGCTGCCATGGACACCATCATCGCCTTCCTGGTCCTGGCCACCGCCATCGCGCTCCTGGTCAGCTACGCCCGCCACGACCGGTTCGCCGGCCACGCGTCCACTACCCACCCGGTCGACGACCTCGGTCCTGTCGAGGAGCGCTTCCACCTCGTCCCACGCGGCTGACTGCCTCGGCCTGCACGCACGCGGGCACAATGCCCCCATGGACGGACCAGGCACCGCTGACGCCCTCGCCGCAGGCGCCCGGGTGGCCCTGCTGGTCCCCGGCTCGCCGCCGTACGTCGACCTGGTCCTGGCGCTGCTGGCCGACGGGATCTTTCCCGTGCCGCTCGATCCTGCGCTCACGCAGGCGGAGCGCGACCGGATCCTCGATCCGATCGCCCCCGACCTCGTCGTCACCTCGCAGGCGCAGGTGGAGCAGCTGCTGGCCGCCCGGCGCGGCCGGTCCCGGTCGCTGCCGCTCGGCCGGCCGATCCACTGCACCAGCGGGACGACCGGCACACCGAAGGGCGTGTGGTCCGGGCTCCTCCCCGAGACCGAGGCAGCCGCCCTGGTCGGCGAGGAGCGCGACCTGTGGGGCTTCGCCGCGGGCGACGTCAACCTGGTGCTGAGCCCGCTCCACCACTCCGCCCCGCTCCGCTTCGCTACCGGCACCCTGCTCGCCGGCGGCCGGATCGTGGTGCCGGGGAAGTTCGACCCGGCCGTGGTGACGGCGGCGATCGAGCGCGATCGGCCGACGACGATGTTCTGCGTGCCGACGCACCTGCAGCGGCTCCTCGCCCACTGGGACACCGCGGGCGTCCCGGACCTGTCGTCCTTCCGGCTCGTCGCCCATGCGGGCGCCCCCTGCCCGCCGCAGGTCAAGCACCGGCTGGTCGAGCTGTTCCCCGACGGCTCGACGTGGGAGTTCTACGGCTCGACCGAGGGCCAGTTCACCGCGTGCCGCTCCGAGGAGTGGCTGGCGAACCCCGGCACGGTGGGGCGGGCCCGCCCCGGCCGCACCCTGACCACCGACGACGACGGCCGGATCTGGTGCGCCGTGCCGCAGCACGCCCGGTTCACCTACCTCGGTGCCCCCGAGCAGACGGCGGCGGCCTGGCGCGACACCCCGCACGGGCCGGCGTTCACCGTCGGTGACGTCGGGAGGATCGACCCCGACGGCTACCTCCACCTCGAGGGCCGGCGCACCGACCTGATCATCACCGGCGGCGTCAACGTCTACCCGCTCGAGGTCGAGAACGCCCTGCGCGAGGTCGAGGGAGTCGACGACGTCGCCGTCTTCGGCGTGCCCGACGACCGGTGGGGCCAGCGGGTGTGCGCCGCCGTGGTGGGTGACGTCACGACGGACGCCCTCGACGCCCATGCCCGCCTGGTCCTGGCGCCGGCCAAGCGTCCCAAGGACTACCTCGGCGTCGCCGGCCTGCCGATGACGGCCACCGGCAAGGTGCGGCGCGACGCGCTCGCCGACCTCCTCTGAGGCCTCAGGCCGCCCACACCGGACCCACCTGGTCGACGAGGTCGCGGGACTGGCGCAGCCCGGCCTCGGCCGCGACGGCGCGCTTGGCGGGGTCGAGCAGGTTGCGGCCGAAGGCGGCCAGCGCCTCCGGGTCCGGCGTCACCACCGACCAGGCACGCGGTGCGACGCGCTCGAGCTGGGCCCGGATGGACACCTTCTTGCTCACCGACCGCGGCAGGGGCGCCAGCACGATGACGCGCTCGGCTCCGCGGGCCACGTCGACGTTGGCCGTGGACCGCATGCCGCCGTCCATGTAGGTGCGCCCGCCGATCTCCACGGGCGGCCACACGGTCGGGACGGCACAGCTGGCAGCGACGGCCGCGACCAGGTCGACGCCCGAGTCCGGGCCGAAGACGGTGAACTCACCGCTGGTGGCGTCGACCGCAGTGATGCGCAGGTCGCGGTCGGGCCAGTCGTGGACCGGCAACCGGGCGCGGATCACGCCCTCGCGGTCCACGCTCCCGGGGGCGTGGGACGCGTGGGCGACCCGTCCGACGCGGGCGAGCTTGTCGCGGCCGCTCCCGGGCAGCACGTAGGGCGGGACGAGCTTGAGCGCCGCGATGCGGGAGAGCCGACCCCCCAGCTCGGCGTCGGCCGGCTCGAGCTGGGCGGCGTACAGCTCTTCGAGCGGGACGCTGTTGGTCACCTGCGCACCCACGACCGATCCGGCGGAGGTGCCGACGACGGTGTCGGCGTCGGCGAGGTCCACACCCGCCCGCGCCAGGCCGGTGAGGATCCCGAGCTGCCAGGCGATCCCGGTGATGCCCCCGCCGCCGAGCACCAGGGCTGACGTTCCGCTTCCTGTCATGGGGCCAGTTCTAGCGGATCGCCCCTGACGACGGCACCCACCCGGCAGACGACGACGGCCCGCCGGGTCTCCCCGGCGGGCCGTCGTGGTGGTGCTCAGATCAGTGGATCAGCCGATCAGGCCTGGCCACCGGTCAGCTTCTCGCGGAGCGCCTGCAGCGCCTCGTCGGAGGCGAGCGAGCCGCCGGTGTCGCCACCGGACTCGCCGTCCTCGACGACGTCGCCGCCCGAGGAGTACGAGGTGGCCTCGCCGGCCTCGGCCTCGGCAACCTTCGCGTCGGCCTGCTGCTTGACGTGCTGCTCCCAGCGCGCGTGCGCCTTGGCGTACTGGTCCTCCCAGACCGCACGCTGCTCGTCGAAGCCCTCGAGCCACTCGCCCGTCTCGGGGTCGAAGCCCTCGGGGTAGACGTAGTTGCCCTGCTCGTCGTAGGTCGCGGTCATGCCGTAGAGCGTGGGGTCGAACTCCTCCACGTCGGCAGCAGCGGCGGTCTCGTTGGCCTGCTTGAGCGACAGCGAGATCCGGCGACGCTCGAGGTCGATGTCGATGATCTTGACCATGACGTCGTCGTTGACCTGGACGACCTGCTCGGGGATCTCGACGTGACGCTCGGCAAGCTCGGAGATGTGCACCAGGCCCTCGATGCCCTCCTCGACACGGACGAACGAGCCGAAGGGCACCAGCTTGGTGACCTTGCCGGGCACGATCTGTCCGATCTGGTGGGTCCGGGCGAAGTGCTGCCACGGGTCCTCCTGCGTCGCCTTCAGCGACAGGGAGACACGCTCGCGGTCCATGTCGACGTCGAGGACCTCGACGGTGACCTCGTCGCCCACGGCGACGACCTCGGACGGGTGGTCGATGTGCTTCCAGGAGAGCTCGGAGACGTGGACGAGGCCGTCGACGCCGCCGAGGTCCACGAACGCACCGAAGTTGACGATCGAGGAGACGACACCCTTGCGGATCTGGCCCTTCTGGAGCTGGGTCAGGAAGCCGTGGCGGACCTCGGACTGGGTCTGCTCGAGCCAGGCGCGACGCGACAGGACCACGTTGTTGCGGTTCTTGTCGAGCTCGATGATCTTCGCCTCGAGCGTCTGGCCGACGTAGGGCTGCAGGTCGCGGACGCGACGCATCTCCACCAGCGAGGCGGGCAGGAAGCCGCGGAGACCGATGTCGAGGATGAGGCCACCCTTGACGACCTCGATGACGGTGCCCTCGACGACGCCGTCCTCCTCCTTGACCTGCTCGATGGTGCCCCAGGCACGCTCGTACTGAGCACGCTTCTTGGACAGGATCAGGCGACCCTCCTTGTCCTCCTTCTGAAGGACCAGGGCCTCGACCTTGTCGCCCACGGAAACGACCTCGTTGGGGTCGACGTCGTGCTTGATGGACAGCTCACGCGAGGGGATGACGCCCTCGGTCTTGTAGCCGATGTCGAGGAGGACCTCGTCACGGTCCACCTTGACGATGGTGCCGTCGACGATGTCGCCGTCGTTGAAGTACTTGATGGTCGCGTCGATCGCCGCGAGGAAGTCCTCTTCGGACCCGATGTCGTTGACAGCCACCTGAGGGGCGTCGTAGTCCGGAAGAGTGGAGAGCGTGCTCGTCATATGGAAGGAATTTCCTTGGATGGATGGAGTCGTGCGGACGCGTGCAGCTGCCTGTTTCACTGCTCCCCGACGATGACTGGTCACGGACGGTGGTGCGGCGAGCCCGGGTTCGCTCGGTATGGAAGCCGGGCAGACGACTGGCGCAACACCCAAGACTACGCGCGCGCCACGCTCGGCGTCCAACCGGCAGGCACGCTCAGTCCACGCTCAGAGCGGTGTCACGCCTCGCGCGGCCACGCGTGCACGTCTCCCGCCTCCGCGACGGCACGGAGCAGCACCGTGGACCGGTCGGCGACGGGGTTCTCGCCTTCTCGGGCAGCGAGGTCGACGAGGGCCCAGAGGTCGGCTGACCGCGCCCCGTCGAGCAGCGCGTCGGCAGCACCGCCGTGCCGCGACGCCCATGCGCTGAGCACACCGTCCACGTAGGCGGGGTCCCGGTCGAACCGCAGCAGGTTGCCGAGGTCGGTCCACGGGTGCCCGGCGTGGGCGAACTCCCAGTCGAGCACGCCCGTCACCTCGAGGGTGTCGGGGTCGACGAGCAGGTTCTTCGGGTTGAGGTCGCTGTGCACCAGGCAGACCCGTTGCACCGTGTCGAGCAGGTCCTGCGCGTCCCGGGCCACCTCCGCCAGCGGAGCGCGGTCGGCCTCGGGCCAGTGCGCCAGGCGGGAGGCGACCCACTCGTCGAGGCCACCGTCGGGGAAGGCGCCGACGGTCAGCTCGGCGTCGACGAACGGGCCGGGCCGCAGCTCGGGCATCGCGGCCAGCGCGGCGGCCACCCCGCCCGTGCTGGTCCCGAGCCGGCGGAGCCCGTCGGTGTCGCCGGCTGCGGCGAGCCGCTCCACGACGAGGTCGCCCCGCTCCCCCGGTAGCCACGACGTCACCAGCAGGCCCGGCCGGCCGGTCGACGCGTCGCCCCGGCGCCCCTCGAGCACCTCGGGGACCGGCAGCAGGCCCCGCACCAGGCGCAGCACCGCCTGGTCGACCTCCGGAGCCGCGTCCCCGCGGGGGTCCCCGGGTGGATAGAGGCGTACGACGGCGCGATCGCCGGCGACCTCCCCGAGGAACGTGCGCCCGGAGTGACCGCCGGCCAGCGGCTGCAGCGTGGGTCCGAGGTCGCTCATCCGAGCGATCGTGGCACACGCCGGCGAGGTTCGCCCGCACCCCCACTAGGCTTCCGAGGGTGGAGGATCACCTGCCGCAGTCGGTGCGTGTCGAGCGGCGTCCCGTCTCCGAGCACGAGTCGCGCAGTGCCAACGGACCCGACTGGGACCGCTACGCCGACGAGTACCAGGCCACCCACGGCAACTTCCTGGGTGACGCCGGATTCGTCTGGGGGCCCGAGGGCCACACCGAGGACGAGCTCGGGATCCTCGGCGACGTGGCCGGTCTCGACGTCCTCGAGGTGGGCAGCGGCGCCGGGCAGTGCTCGCGCTGGGTGCGCACGCACGGCGGCCGGGGTTTCGGCCTCGACCTGTCGCACCGCCAGCTGCAGCACTCGCTCCGCCTCGACGCGGAGACGGGCGTCGCCGTGCCGTCCGTGCGCGGCACCGCCACCGCCCTGCCCTTCTCCCCCGACAGCTTCGACGTCGTCTTCTGCTCCTTCGGCGCCCTGCAGTTCGTCAGCGACATCGACGTCGCGGTCCGCGAGGTGGCCCGCGTGCTCCGACCCGGCGGCCGGTTCGCCTTCTCGGTCACCCACCCGACGCGGTGGATGTTCCCCGACGACCCGGGCGAGGCCGGCCTCACCGCGACCCAGTCCTACTGGGACCGCACCCCCTACGTGGAGGTCGACGACGCTACCGGCGTGGTGTCGTACGTCGAGCACCACCGCACCCTGGGCGACTGGGTGCGCCTGCTCGCGGGGCACGACTTCAGGCTGGTCGACCTCGTCGAGCCCGAGTGGCCCGAGCACCACGACCGGGTCTGGGGAGGCTGGTCACGCACCCGCGGGATGCTGACGCCCGGGACCGCGATCTTCGTGGCGCGCCTGGCGGCCTGATCGGCTCCGGCGGGCCCAGCCGGCCACCAGCGACGCCGGGTCGAGGTGTGCCCGCAGCCGCCGGCGCAGTCCTCCCTGCATGACGAGCTCACGACGCACCCGCTGGCACGCGTCCCAGAACGCGCGCCCCTCCGCCTCGTCCGGGGGTCCGGGCGCGAACACTGCCGCGTCAGCCTCCCGGGCCAGGTCAGCGCCCACGCCCAGGCCGGCCGCCTGCGCGAAGCGGCTCCACCCGTCGGGCACGGGGGTGCCGCAGTCGCGGGCAGCGTCGAGCACCTCCTGCCAGCCGTTGACGTAGAGGCCGGACCACGACGACGTACGCCGTCGGCGGGCGCGACGCACCACCTTCGCCAGGGGCACGAGCAGCAACGCGGCGAGACCGAGCGTGACGATCACGGCGACGACCGCCAGGGCCACCTGCCGCGCTGGACGCGGCTCCGCCTCGTCGCGGGGCGGACCGATCTCCCGGTCCTTCCCCTTCGACGCCTGGTCGAGCTGCTGCTGGACGAAGTCCTCGGGGTCGGGCGCCGGCACCGGCTCCGTGCCCTCCTCCAGCACGCGCGAGCCCAGGTATCGCTCCAGGTCGAGCGGGCGCCAGGTGCCGTCCTCGAACTGCAGCTCGACCCAGGATGTGAGGTCGCCGTAGTCGACGAGCCCGCGGCGGCCCGGCGCCGCACCGGTGACCAGGCGCGCGGGAACGCCGAGGCGGGAGGCCCCGAGCGCCATGAGGGCGCTGTACTGGAAGGCGGTGCCGGTCATCCGCTGCGACCCGAGCATGCGGCGCCCGAGCATGTCGGGTGACTGGTCGAAGGCCTCGGTGGTCCGCACCGTGCCCTGCGTCCGGAGGTAGCGGGCCAGCAGCAGGACCCGCTCCAGTGGGAGCAGCTCCCGGCGGTCGAACGGCTCCAGGTGCTCGTCGAGGAACTCACCGTCCGGCTGGCGCTGCTCGTCGGTCGGCTCGCGCGTCCGGTCGCGACGGGCGAAGCCCACCTTTCCCACCACCGACTCGAAGCGGTACTCGTCGCGCACGTCGACCCCGCCGAGCACGAGGGCACTCGCCGTGGCCTGGTTGTAGCGCACGTCGCCGACATCGGTCCTGCCGGGGTTGAAGTCGAAGTCGAGGCTGGTCAGCTCACCGAGCATCGGCAGCCAGTCGCTGGAGTAGCCGGGCCGGAACTTCACGCGCACCACCGCCGTGGTCCCGGGATGGAGGGCGGCCACCGCGGACCCGACCCGCTTGAACGTCCCGTAGCCGTCGGACCCCGGCGATTCCTCCGCGGGGATCCAGGCCGTGCCTTCGTAGAGGTCGAGCACGGCCAGCCGCAACCGATGGCCGTCGGGGACCCCCCTCGCCGTGAACAACCTGATGTCGTCGGTCCTCGGCACGGGCAGTGCCGGCGTCTCGGCGACGCGCGGAGTGTCGTTCCTGCCGCTGAGCAGCACGCGGTCGGACACGTCCGAGTCGGGCACCACGAGCACGGCGAAGGCGGACACGAGCACCACGGTCAGGACGGCCGCCGCGGCGGCCGCGCTAGCCCCGCGGGTGGCGCTCACGGTGGTCTCGCGTCGCCGCGCCCGCACCGCGGCCCAGGCGAGGAGCATGCCCCCGACGAGGATCCCCCGGGTCACCATCAGGGTCGGCGCCAGCACCCCGAGCGGAATCGTCGCCGCGAGGGCCGCCAGCAAGGGCACCACCGGCGCGAACGGGCGCGTGGTCGCGACCGCGAACCACGCCGCGGGGAACGCCGCGAGGAACCCGATGAGGAACGGCACCAGCATGACCTGTCCGCTCGGCTCCACCGGGGGAACCGTGCTGACCAACGTCAGGGGTGCGTCGACGGACCCCGTCAGGACCCGGCCGACCGTGCGGAACGTCGGGAACACCCACGGCCCCGGCTCACGCAGCGCGGCCCACGCCGCGACCGGGACGAAGCCCGCCAGCCCGGCGAGAGAGTACCACCAGCCCCCCTCGTGCAGACGACGGGTGGCCAGGGCGAGGCCGACGAGCAGCGCGACGGGGACCAGGCCTGCGACGAGGTAGGTGCGGTCCGCGAAGCTGTCGTCGAGGATCGACAGGATCATCGCCAGGGCGACGACGACCACCACCCCGTCGGCGACGCTGCCCTGTTGGCGCGTCACCGCATCCCCCGCGCCATCAGCTCGTGGAGGCGGGCCAGGTCGGGCACGGAGAGCTCGCGCAGCGATCCGCTGTCACGCACCAGCGTCTTGCCCTCGCTGTCCGCACGTACGACGATCCAGTCCGCTCCGCGACCGAGCTGCGCAGCAGCTGCGTCGAGGTCGGCGATCGCCCGGGCCGCTCCCGTGACCTGGACGACGAGCCCGGTCCCGGCGACGGCCCCGGCCGCGTCCATGGCCTGGGCCAGGTGACCGTCGTCGTCCTCGAGGGCGAACCGGCACGCCGCGTCGGTCATCGCGACGGGGTGGCGGCTGTGCGCGACATGAGGTCCGCACCGCAGGTAGGTGTCGAAGTCGTCGCGCACGGAGCGCAGCGCGATCGAGGTGGCCACCGACGTCGCGAGCTCGAAGTCGCGCAGCCGCGGGTAGGACGACCTCGCGCAGTCGACCAGCACCGTGACATGACCGCGCCGGGTCTCGTGGAACTGCCGGACGAGCAGCTGACCCGCCTTGGCCGACGACCGCCAGTGCACGTGCCGCAGGTCGTCCCCGGGGACGTACTCGCGCAGTGCGTGGAAGGCCAGGTCGCTCATCGACAGCTGTCGGCTCGTCGCCCCGTCGAGGTCGTTGGACAGGCCTCCGGCGAAGACGTCCACGTCGGTCACCTGCGGCGACACCAGGAGCTCGATCGCCTCACCGACCGCGTGCGGGCGACTCACCAGGCCCACGGGGTCCGTCTTCTCGTAGGTGACCGGCCCGACGACGTGCACGCCCCGGGGCAGCTCGGGGAGCGCGACCGCCTCCTCGTGCCGCGAGAAGGGACGGAGGAACGGAAGTCGGAGCCGCACGCTCCGACTTCCCACGGGCACCACCACGCGCGGGAACAGCATCGGAAGAGGACCTGCCTCGACCACGAGGAGCACGTCAGGCGGGGGTGCGCCCACGACGGTGCGCTGCTGCTTCAGGACCAGCGTCGCTGCAGGGGCACCGGGAAGGACCTGCCAGGCCAGCGCCACCAGCAGCAGCCCGAGGGCGACAGCGGCCACCAGCGCGAACTCCTGCCAGTTCAACCGCACGGCGAGGACGGTCGCGACGACGGCCGTGGCCAGCACACCGCGGCCGAGCGGCGTCAGCAGGCGCAGCGGGGCGAGCCACCGTGTGGCGCCGGCCCGCTCGCTCACGCGCGGTCGCGGGGGGCGGGCACCTGCGCGAGCAGGTCGTCGATGACCTCGTCGGACGTCGTGCCGCCGTAGGCCGCTGCGGAGCCCATCAACAGGCGGTGCCCCAGCACCGGGTGCGCGAGCGTCGCGACGTCCTCGGGCACCACGTGCCCGCGCCGTTCGGCGAGGGCCCACGCCTTCGCGGCACGGATCCACGCCAGGCAGCCACGGGTGGACAGGCCGATCCTGACCTCGGGCACCTCCCGCGACGCCTCCGCCAGGCGGCGTACGTAGGCGATGACGGCCGGGTCGACGTGCACCGCGTCGGCCAACCTTCCCATCTGCTCGATCTCCCGCCCCGTGACGACCGGCAGGAGGTCAGCCGCACGGTCGCGGATGCGCGACTCGGCCAGCAGGGCCTCGGTGGACTCCGCGTCGGGGTGCCCGACGCTGGTGCGCATCAGGAAGCGGTCGAGCTGCGCCTCCGGAAGCTGGTAGGTGCCCGCCTGCTCGATCGGGTTCTGCGTCGCGATCACCATGAACGGCCGGCGGACCTCGTGGGTCTTCCCGTCGACGGTGACGTGTCCCTCCTCCATCACCTCGAGCAACGCGGACTGCGTCTTGGGCGAGGCGCGGTTGATCTCGTCGGCCAGCACCAGGCTGTGGAAGAGGGGCCCCGGGTGGAAGGAGAACTCGCCGTGCGCCTGGTCGTAGACCGTGACGCCGGTGATGTCGGACGGCAGCAGGTCGGGCGTGAACTGGATGCGCGCGAAGGAGCAGTCGAGCGACTTCGCCAGCGCGCGGGCCAGCATCGTCTTGCCCGTCCCGGGGAGGTCCTCCAGCAGGAGGTGACCCTCCGAGACGAGGCAGGTCAGCCCGAGTCGTACGACGTGTCGCTTGCCGAGGACGGCCGTCTCCACGTTGTGCTGGATCCGCTCGAACGTGTCGGCGTACCACCGCACGTCGTCGGGCTGGACTGTCGCGAGCTCGGACATGCGTCAGGACCTGGTCGGTCCCGCCTCAGGCAGCAGTCGTGTCGCGGCGCCCGCGCAGGAACAGGAACAGCCCGGCGAGCAAGGCGATCGCACCACCGATGAAGCCGACCAGCGGCAGGGTCTTGGTGAGGAGGTCCAGCGACTGGCCGCTGTCCTTGGCGTCGGCGACGTTGCCCTCGACCTGCTCGTCGGTGAAGGCGAGCTGCATGTCGAGCAGCGGGGAGCCGTCCTCGAGCTCGCGCACCTCGTGCTGGGTCTGGTTGACGATGGATCCCGTCGTCGGGTCGACCCAGATGTACTTGTCCTGGGAGTAGACGCCGTCGACGTCCTCGACGACCTCGGCCGCCTCCTCCTCGACGAGCACGTGGTACTTGTAGGTCTCCAGACCCTCGATCGTCTCGGTGCCGTCGTAGGTGGCGTCGACCGCCTCGCCGAGCATGCTGTCCCAGTACATGTAGTCCTTCTTCTCCGCGTCGAAGGGCCACTTGTTCACGAGGCCGGACTTCTCCTCAGCGCTCGGCGGGACGTACTGGGGGTCGTTGACCGCCTCGGCCGTCTGCCGATCGGTCGCGAACACGTCGCTGCTGGCGCTGACCAGCCGCTCGTCGGAGTCGTCGACGCACTGGGGGGTGTCACCCTCGTCGATCACGAGGCACGTCGTGTTGACGAAGACGACGACGTCGTCGCTGGAGAGCTCGGCGTCGGCCTTGGTCACGCTGGTGGCCTTGACCTGGAGCGACTCCACCTCGCCCGTGCCGGGGTTGAGCTTGTCGGCCGTGCCGGACAGGTTGGTCACCGAGTCGGTGTCGAGCGGCGTCTTCTTGACGGCGTCGCCGCCCCAGAGGACGACCGTGAGCGCGGCAACGAGCAGGAACGAACCAAGGCCGAGCAACACGCCGGCGATGACCTTGCGCACGTGAATCCTCCCAGGGGGATCGATGAAGTCGCCGAAGGCTACCAGCAAGTAGATGTGCCGGGTAGGGAATCGAGTGCAACATCCCGCGCAGGGGTGAAGCGCCCGTTTCGCCCCGTGTCGCCGGCGTGTGACTGGCATAGTCACGCCCGTGTCCCACGACGATGCCACCCGGGAGAGCGAGGGCCTCCGCACGCTCTACGCCCACCGCTTCGACCGCGAGGCGAAGCAACGAGCCGACCTCTGGCGCACCCTGTGCAGCTCCTACTTCCAGCGCTGGGTCCCGCGCGACGCCGTGGTGCTCGACGTGGCTGCCGGCCACTGCGAGTTCATCAACAACATCGGCGCCGAGCGCCGGATCGCCGTCGACCTCAACCCGGCGGTGCGAGACCACGCCGCCGTCGGCGTCGAGGCCCATGTCTGTCGTTCCACGGACCTGCACATGGTGGGCGACGCCACGATCGACCGCGTGTTCATCAGCAACTTCTTCGAGCACATCACGCGCGACGACATCCTCGCCACGCTGGAGGAGGTGCGTCGGGTGCTGCGTCCCGACGGGAAGCTGCTGGTCCTGCAGCCCAACATCCGCTACTGCGCACGCGACTACTGGATGTTCTTCGACCACATCACGCCGGTCGACGACCGAGCCCTGGCTGAGGCCTTCGCCTCGACCGGCTTCCGTGTCGAGCTGAACCACCCGCGGTTCCTGCCCTACACCACCAAGAGCCGACTGCCGTCGGGTGATGCACTCGTCCGCCTCTACCTCAGGTCGCCCTGGGCGTGGAGGCTGCTGGGCGCGCAGGCCTTCATGGTCGCCGTCCCTGCCTGACGGGTCAGATCACACCGTCGGCCATCGCCTGCCGTACCCACGGGATCACCACGTCGAGCATCTCGCTCAGCGAGGTGGTCGCCTCGAAGCCCAGCACGTCGCGCGCCTTGGCCACGTCCGGGACACGACGCTGCACGTCGTGCTCGAACGCCGCATCGTGGTGCAGCGACAGCGGACGGTCGCCGTTGATCTTGGTCCAGATCAGCTCGGCGAGCTCTCGCACCGTCGTGGACTCGGCCGTCGAGAGGTTGAAGTCGTCGTTGAGCGCCGCCGGTGACGACATCGCCTCGACGATGCCGCGAGCCAGGTCGGCGCCGTAGGTGTAGTGCCGCACCTGTTCGCCGTCGCCGAGGACGTGGAGGGGGTCCTGGCCCTTGAGCACCTTCTGGATCAGGTCGGGCACCACGTGGCTCATCGCGAGCTTGACGTTGCCGCTGGGAATCTCGACGTCGCCGAGCGCGCGCCCCTCCCCCACGCCGACGCAGTTGAAGGGCCGCACGATCGTGAACGGCACCTCGTACTGGTCCCACGCCGCACGCGCGAAGTACTCCACGGCGAGCTTCTGGAACCCGTAGGACGAGAGCGGGGGCGGGATCTGCCGCTCGTCGCCCTCCTTGGACGGCCAGTGGGTCGTCGACTCGAACACCATCGACGAGGAGAGGTAGGTGACCTTGTCGAGGGTGCCGGTGGCGCGGGCCTTGATCGCCGCGTCGCACGTGGCCGCGATGATCCGTTCGTTGGCGGCGAGCAGGTCGTAGGGGTAGGTGTGGAAGTAGGAGATGCCGCCGATGAGGGCGGCGCCCGCCACCAGGTGCTCGCACCCGTCCAGAAGCCGTTCGACGAGCGCCACGTCGCGCACGTCGCCCTCGACGAAGGTGTAGCCCGGGTGGTCGTCGTAGGACTTCGTCACGGGTCCGTACTTGGAGTAGTTGTCCACTCCGACGACCTCGTGGCCGCGTCCGAGGAGCTCCTCGACGACGTAGCCGCCGATGAAGCCCGCCGACCCGGTGACCAGGACTCGACTCATGACTGACCCTCCTTCTGGTTCTTCTGCGCGATCGCCGCTGCCTGACGCCGTACGTCGTCCACCGACAGCTCCGGACCGAAGGCGAAGCGGTACCACCGCAGGTACTTCGGGATCCAGGCCCTGAGGTCGAACTGGGACTGTCCCACCGCCCGGTCCAGCCAGATGGTGGGCAGCTCGGCCACCGGGCGGCGTAGACGGCGCGCCTTGGCGGTGAGCTCCAGCCCGATCTCGAAGCCGCTGCGGCTGTCGATGCCCACCTCACGCACGAAGGCCGTGTCGTAGGCCTTGAAGCTGTTGGTGGCGTCATCGGTCCCGACCCGTGCGAGGACGCCGAGCGAGCGACCCGCGGCGCGGGAGAGCGTGGACTTGAGCAGCGGCCCGCCCACCTGCTGACCGCCCGGGGAGTAGCGGGACGCGGCGGCGACCACGACGCCTCGTTCGACGAGCCGGGCCATCGGGTCGATCAGACGCGGGTCGTCGGACCCGTCGGCCATCGTCACCACCACGACGGGGTGGACAGCGTGGTCGATGCCGTAGCGGATCGCGTTGGCCGGCCCGCGTCCGTAGGTGCTCACGAGGGTGCGGACCCGGGCGTCTCCACCCATGTGCTCCGCCACGGCTGCGACGGTCCGGTCGTCCGGGAAGTCCACGACGACCAGGACCTCGAAGTCCAGGGTGATCGCGTCGACGATACGGTCCAGCACGGGCCGGATCGCCTCGTCCTCCTGGTAGGCGGGGATGACCACCGACACCGCGGTCGCGGTCACGTCAGGGACCCTTCGCCGCGCAGGTTCCACACGTCGACGACCTCGCAGCCGATCGCCAGGTCGCGGTACTGCTCGTGGGGCGCGCCGATGACGACGAGGTCCGCCGCAGCGAGGACCTCGTCCAGCGGAAGGAGCTCGGGGTCGTCACGCACGAAGGGGTCGGTGGTGAGCACGCGCTCCGCTCGGAACCGCAGCACGCGCTTGAGCCGGTAGGACAGGCTCGATCGCCGGTCATCGCTCTCGGCCTTGAACGCCATCCCGAGGATGGCGACCGTCATCGATGAGAGGTCGTGGCGCGCCTCGATCCGCTTGGCGAGGTAGTCGGGAAGGCCTTCGTTGACCAGCATGGCCGAGTGCCCGAGGGGGAACGACCCGCCCGTCACCGAGGCCAGCTGCATGGTGTCCTTGAACAGGCACGGCCCGGCAGCCAGCCCGGCACCGGGCAGGTCTGCCGCGCGCGGGTAGTCCTCGATCATGGCGGCGCGGATCCGCGAGAAGTCCAGCCCGAGGTCGTTGGCCATCATGAAGTACTGGTTGGCGGCGGCGAACTTGATGTAGCGCCAGGAGTTGGTGAACAGCTTGGCGAGCTCGGCCTCCTCCGGCTCGAGCTCGACGATCGAGTCGGTGAGGTGGCCGAACAGGTCGGCAGCGCGCTTGGTAGCGCGCGGCGTACGGGCAGCGACGATCTGGGGCAGCTCGAACAGCTCCGTCATCGCGCGCCCCTCAGCGATCCGCTCCGGGCAGAAGGCGAGGTCGACACCTTCGCGCGCGCCGAGCAGCTGCTCCACGCGGCGGGTCACGCCGGGGAACACCGTGCTCCGCAGCACGACGAGCTGCCCGGGCCGCAGGTGCTCCACGAGCTCTCCCACGGCTCGGGGCACCGCTTCCGGGTCCGGGCTGAGGTACTGGTCGACGGGAGTACCCACCACCACGATCACGACCTCGGAACGCTCCAGCAGCGTCACGTCGTTGTCCGCCACCAGCGCCCCGGAGGCCAACACCCGGGCCAGGGGCTCGTCGACGCCCGGCTCGAGGAACGGCGCGACGCCGCCACGGATGGACGCCACCGCGTCGTCGTTGATGTCGTGGATCGCGACCCGCAAACCCCGGGAGGCCAGGGCGACCGCGAGCGGGAAGCCGACATGACCGGCTCCACCCACGACGCACACGTCGATGTCGAAGGCCCCCACACCCATCTCCTCGTCCTCAGCGATGCGCCCAACCTACCGCTCCGTAGCCCATGCTCGTGGCAGGGTGGCGCATCCCGCGGCGCCCCGCACGGCACCCTGCCCAGACGTCCTACGCGCGAGTAGGTCGTGTGACATGATCCCCACCCGTGGGGGACCGATGAAGCACCGTGGCTGGGCATCCCAGCTCTCCGTCGCACGGCACCGGTCCTCGGTCGTCGCCGTCTGCCTGCTGCTCATCGCGGGCCAGTTGGTCCTGCGCGCGTGGGCGGTCTTCCCCAGCTTCTTCTACGCCGACGACTACGTCCTGCTGGCCGACGCCCGGGACCGCGGGGCGTCGGGAGCGGCCGGCTACTACCTGGCCGACTTCAACAGCAACCTGATCCCCGGGGTGAGGCTGCTCGCGGTCGCGGTCGAGCAGGCGGGGACCCTCGAGTGGACCCTGGCTGCATCCATAGCACTCGCACTCCAGGCCGCAGCCAGCCTCGCCGCGCTCGCCATGCTGCTCAGCCTGCACGGCCGGCGCTGGGGCATCGTCCCGCCGCTGCTGCTCTACCTCTTCTCCGCGGTGACCGTGCCGTCCTACATGTGGTGGATCGCCGCGCTGTGCCAGCTCCCGCTGCAGATCTGCTTCTTCCTCGGCGTGCTCACCTGGGTCGCCTACCTGCGGACCCGGTCCCTGCGCTGGCTCGCCGCGTGCGTGACGCTCGTCGTCGTCGGGCTCGCGTTCTACACCAAGTCCGCCCTCATCGCGCCGGTACTCGCCTTCCTCGCAGTCGGCTACTTCGCCCGAGGTCGCCTCCTCGAGCGGGTCCGCTCCACCGTCGCCGCCTACTGGCCCGCCCTGGTCGTCTTCACCCTCCTGCTCGGCGGCTACACCGCCTACTACCGGGTGACCGTCCCCCAGCCGTTCACGGACGAGGACGGCGCCCAGATGGGCCAGGTGCTCTCGTCGATGCTGGGCACCAGCCTGCCGACGTCGCTGGTCGGTGGTCCGTGGAGGTGGTGGGACACCACTCCCCCCGTCGTGCTCGCCCAGCCCCCCATCTGGGCCATCAGCCTCAGCAGTGTCGCCCTCGTGGTCCTGGCCTGCTACGGCTTCCTGCGGCGCACCCGCACGCTGCGAGCCTGGGCCATGCTGGCGGCGTACGCCGTGGCGCTCGCGGTCCTGCTCGGCGGCAGCCGCGGCCAGATCTACGGTGCGATCTCCGGTCTCGAGTTCCGCTACCTCACCGACGTGGTGTGCGCAGCGACGCTCGCCCTCGGTCTGGTCTTCCTTCCGCTCAAGGGCGCGGTCGAGTCCTCGGAGGAGCGGACTGCACCCCTGCTGCTGTGGCACGCACCGCGGTGGGTCACGGTCGCCGCATGCGTCGCGGTGACGGTGGGGGGCGTGGTCAGCACCGTCGGATACGTCGGCTTCTGGCACCACGACAACGCGTCCGCGTCCTTCGTCGAGCGCCTGCGCGCCGACGTCGATCGGCTCGGCCCGGTCGACCTCGTCCCCCAGACGCTTCCCGACTCGGTGATGCCCGCCTACACCTCACCGATGAACCAGAGCCCCGACTTCGTCGACCTGCTCGACCTCCCGGTGACCTATCCCGACAGCAGCGACAGGATCGGGATGATCGACGATGATGGATCGGTGCACGGGATGACCATCGGACCCGGACCGAGGACGGCTCCCGGTCCGTCCGAGGGCTGCGGGTGGCGCATCGGCGAGCGCGGCCGCTCGCTCCGCCTCGACGGCACACCGGGATCGCAGATCGCCCCCAACTGGATGCGCATCGCCTACCTATCCAGCCAGGCGTCGGTCGCGCAAGTCACCCTCGACGGGACGACACGACAGGAGTCCGTGCGCCCGGGGCTCAACAACCTCTACCTGCGCGCGGAGGGTGACCCCGGCACGGTCAGGATCGACGGGCTCGAGCCGGGCACCACGCTCTGCATCGACGTCGTGGAGGTCGGCCCCCAGGTGTTGGGACCGGCCTGGTGAGCACGGTCGACCTGCGGCACCAGTTCCCGGTCCTCGACACCTGGCGCGCGGTCGGAGCGCTCGCGGTGCTGACCACCCACACCACCTTCCAGACCGGGACCTACCTGGGCAACGGGATCTGGGGAACGCTGCTGGCTCGGCTCGACGTGGGTGTGGCGATCTTCTTCGTCCTGTCGGGCTTCCTGCTGTCGCGACCGTGGTTCGCGAGGGCAGCGCTCGGGCTGCCGGCCCCCGACCGGAGCCGCTACTTCCTCAAGCGGTTCCTGCGCATCTACCCCGTGTACCTCGTCACGGTCGTGCTCGCCCTCACCGTCCTGGAGGAGAACGACGGCACCAGTGCGTCCACGTGGGTCGCCAACCTCCTGGTCGCCGACACCTACGTCCACGACCAGCTGCCACACGCCCTCACACACATGTGGAGCCTCACGGTCGAGGTCGGGTTCTACCTGCTGCTCCCCCTCCTGATGGCACTCTGCGTCGGCGCTCGACGCCCGACCCTCCATCGGCTGCGGACCCATCTGGTCCTGCTCTCCATGGTCGCGACGGCCGTCCTGTGGCACACAGTCCTGGTGGAGCAGCTCGACCCCCGCGTCGGCGGTGCCCCCGGGCTCTGGCTGCCGGGCTACCTGGGGTGGTTCGCCGCCGGGATCTGGCTGGCGCTGGCGCACGTGGACCTCCAGCAGGGGCGTTCGGGCCTTGTGCTCGACCAGGTCGCGCGGCTCGGCGCGCTGCCCGGGACCTGCTGGGTGATGGTCGCCGGGCTCATGCTGGTCGCGGCCACCCCCATCGCGGGCCCTGTCATGTTCGTCGCGGGCACGCCGGCGCAGACCCTCGTCAAGAACCTGCTCTACACCGCCATCGGAGCGCTGATCGTCCTCTCGGGCGTGCTGGCCCACCCGGAGCGCGGTTTCAGCAGGTTCTTGGCCTCGCGCCCGCTGCGACACCTCGGACACATCTCGTACTCGATGTTCTGCATCCACCTCTTCGTGCTCGCCCTCGTGTTCGAGCTCACGGCATACGACGTGTTCAGCGGCTCCGGGCTCCAGGTCTGGACGCTGACCCTGCTCGTCACGTTGGTCGCCTCGGAGCTGCTCTACAGGTTCGTGGAGAAGCCCTTCATGCGGCTCGCGGTGCGGCGCGCACCTGACACCTCGAGCGCCGCCAGTGCACACCCGGTCGAGAGGGCGACGACGCAGAGGAGCTGAGGCCAGGCGAGCTCGCCCGCCCATCCCTCGCTGGAGCCCCACGGCCGAGCGACGTACGCCATCCCGGACACCACCAGCGGAGCGGTCAGCACGAGCGGCGCGGCGCCGGGCAGGTATCTCCTGCCTGCCAGGGCCAGCAGCACGCCGAGCACCGCCGCCCCGACGCCCGGCCATCCGGCGACCACGCCCGACGTCACG
Source organism: uncultured Nocardioides sp. (assembly GCF_947488025.1). Lineage (GTDB taxonomy): Bacteria > Actinomycetota > Actinomycetes > Propionibacteriales > Nocardioidaceae > Nocardioides. The sequence goes on from NZ_CANKYS010000008.1 coordinate 93,522, forward strand.
ACAACGGCGCCCGTCCACGCGGCGAGCCCCGGTCGTCGCCCCGCCACCGGACGCAACCTCCCCACCGGAGCCCGGCTCGGGAGCACCGCCGTGACCACCAGGAGCAGGAAGGTCAGCAGCCCGAGTCCGAGCGCGGCGCGGTAGGCCAGATCGGGCGCGAAGTGGATGCGCAGGGCTCCCGCGCCGGGAGCGTCCCATCCTTGGCGCCACCCGTCGAACGTCAGGGGCTCGGCCGCTCGTCCGCCCCGTACGCCGTCCCAGCCGGCGTTGGTGTTCTCGCGCGTGGCGACGGCGGCGTCCCCGTCGTCGAGCGCGACCGTGCGGGAGGTGTCCTCGGTCATCGTCGTCGCGACGGGTGTCCCGAGATCCGTCTCGGTCCTGCCGAGCACCAAGGAGTCAGGGACGAACGTCGACGAGGCCCGCATCTCGATCTCGTTGCGGCCTGCCCGCAGGTCGACCTCCTCGGCTCCGCACAGCTCCGCCTCGGCAGCGCCGGCGGCCGCGAGCGACCTGGGATCGACGCGCACCCGGGTCTTGTAGGTGCGGCTGTTGATCCGGAGGCTCGGCCCCACGCCGCAGTCGGACATGCGCGACGCGGCAGGAAGCCGCACTGGCAGGTAAGGCAGCCCCTCGAGCCGCAGCTCGGTGACACCCACCGGCACCGGCGTGGCCGTCCCGTCGAACGACAGGTCGGTCGCCGCCTCGGCCTCGACCACCTCGAGATTCAGCTCGGTCGTCCTGATGGCCGGAAAGCTGGCCCGGCCAGACTCCAGCTCAACGGCTCGCGACCCACCCGGCCACGTGAGGAGGAGGGACTGCGGCTCACGAGCAGCGACCTCGCGTGCGACGTCAAGGGCGACTCCCGTGATGCGTTGCTTCCCCAGCCATCGCACCCGCAGCTGCGGATTGACCTCGTCAGGGCCGGCGACCCACGTCGTCCCCGCGTCCCCGTCGATGGCAGCGAGCGAGCCGGCGCGAACATCCCGGACGGCGGCGCTGGATGTCGTGATCGCGACCGGCTGGTCCTTCAGCAGGAGCTCGTCGAGCTCCGGACCCGCGATCGGCGACACATCGATCCGGGGGAGGTGGGAGACCGCGTCCGGCAGCGTGACGACGCGCGAGAAGCCCCTCGGCTCCTCCTCGTCCGACGCCTTCTGCGGGGAGCAACGGACGTCACCCTCGACGACGGCGCACCCGGTCCGTGCGTCAGCGAGACGCCGCAGCACGACAGTGTCCGGACCATCCCACGACGGCGGCAGCGAGGGGGCGACCAGGTCCCGGCGCGTCTCGATCCCGAGGTCCACCTCAGCGAGCACGGTCTGGTGGAAGGGGCGCTCCGAGATGTCGTCGACACGGAGGTGGGAGACGCGTCCGGGAACGGCCACGGTGACCGTCTCTCCGGCGTCGATCCGCAGCGTCCCGCTGGACCAGTCCCCCGTCGACACGCGCAGCACCTCGTCGCTGCGCTCCCCCACGGTGATGGTCACCGTCCCCGGCTCGCGGGGGGTGTCCAGGTCGACACGCCACCAGGCCGGGTCACTGGTGCGTCCCGACCGCCACGCGGAACCGGCGAACCCGTCGATGGCCGCATAGGGCATCGCAGCGGGCTCGATCGCGCCGCCGGCGTCGACGTCGGACTGTGAGATCGACGCCGTGACACCCTCGACACCGGCCAGGGCGGATCGCGTCATCCACGACGCCGAGCCGTCGAGCATGTAGTCAGGGAAGCGGGCGACGCTGCGACGTGGCGCGTTCTCGCCCAGGACCTCGGACGTGGCGTCGTGCAGACGTCCGAAGGATCGCTCGACGCTGCGCAGCCCGTCGGTGAGGACGACCGGTCCCGGCGGCTCGGCGTCACCGAGGTCGGTGGCGAGTCGCACCGGGGCGTCGGTCACGACGCCGAGGTCCGCGAGGTCGACGAGGTCCTCGGGCCCGCCGACGACGGTGGTGGGCCGGCTGGGTGCCAACGTGGCGAACGTCGACGGGTCTGACACCTCGAAGACCTCGACGGCGGGGATCCTCGCCTGCCAGCCGCTACTGATCACGGCCTTGCCGATCTCGCCGTCGATCTCCGCGTCGCCACCCACCTCCGGGCCGAACGAGGCCACCCGCGTGAGACCAGGGCTCGAGGCGATGGCCTGGCGGACCAGCACCGGGTCCGGGATGTCCGAGGACCGGACGAGGTCGTTGCGGAGGACGAGGTGGCTCACCCCGGCGCGACGCAGGTGGTCGGTCAGTCCCGTACTGCCGTTGCCCTCGTTGAGGCGCCGCTCGACCTCGTCGAGCATGCGGATGTTGCCGGTGGGCGCGAGCGGGACTGCGTTGCGAACTGCCCACGGTGCGCCGGCAAGAGCCTGCAACGGCTCGTCGCGCGGGGTTCCCCAGACGTATGTCCCGAAGGAGCTGCCCGGCACCAGGAGGGCGACGCCGGCGTCCTGGCTCTCCGCGAGGAACGTCGCCGTGTCCGACCAGTACTGGGGGATCTCGCCGAATCCGCCCGACGGCGTGAGGCGACCGAGAGCCACCGGCGCGGCGGCCCCTGCGACCGCGATGACGAGGGTGCCGGCCAGGATCCGCCGATTGACGGGCGTCAGGACCTCGGCGCCGGCAGGTCGTACGCGCCGCGACCGGAGCTCGTCGATGACGAACGCCAGCCCGACCACCATCGGAAGCCGGATCACCGGGTCGAACTTGTGGACGTTGCGGAGCGGTGCGAGCGCGCCGTCGAGCCAGTCGCCGACGGGCTGGGCGAACCATCCCTGCACGGCGCCGAGGTGACCCATCGTCACGAGGACGAGGCCGACGCCGATGCCCGACCACAGGAACGTCTTGTGGTGGTTGCGCGGCAGAGCCAGACCGACGAGGCCGGCCACCATCAGGACGACGGAGTTCAGCACGAGGTAGGACTGGGTGATCAGGTCGTTGCCGGCGCGCGACCCCGCGTCGATGAACGGGATCCAGTTGGAGGTCCCCCGCACCGCGTCGAAGACCGTCGTCGGGAACGTGGTGATCGGCGCGGACTCGATGTAGTCGAGGAAGGGCGGGCTGAAGGAGCCCATGAGGAACAGCGGGACCAGCCACCACACCGTGCCCAGGAGGGTGGCGATCGGCCACCACGTCATGAGCTGCCGGCGTCGTGGCCCGCGCTCACGGGTCAGGAGCCAGATCGCACCGAGGGGGATCACGGCGAAGGTCGCCGCAGCGTTGACCCCACCCACCATCGCGACCGCCAGCCCGGCCAGGGCTGCTGCGCGCCGTGGCGATCCCCGGGTCGCGCCGATGACCAGCGGGAGGAGCACCCAGGGGGCGAGTGCACTCGGCCAGGCCTCGATGGAGATCGGTCCCAGGACGGTGAGCATCCGGGGAGAGAGCGCGTAGGCGAAGCCTGCCGTGATCGCAGCCAGGTCGGACCGGACGCCGAGGACGCGGACCAGCAGCGCCGCGCCCACCATCGCCACACACATGACCAGCGCTACCCACAGTCGCTGGACCACCCAGCCGGGCAGGCCGAGCACGTCCCCCAGGAGGAAGAAAGGACCCATGGGCCACAGGTAGCCGTAGGCCTGGTTCTGCAGCTGGCCGAAGGCTCCCTGCGCGTCCCACAGGTGGCTCGCCCGGGCCAGGAAGTCGGCCGGGGCGACGGCGAGGTCCAGCTTGGTGTCGGGCACCAGGAGCCCTGCCGACTGGGTCAGCGCCAGGCCGACGAGCACGACGCACGCGCCGACGAGCCGCACGCCGAAGGGAGACCGATCACGTTGAGACCCGCCCGTGGCGTTCACCGCTTGCGCAGCACGAGCACCAGGTTCCACGTGACGACCTCTCTCACTCCCGGGACGTGCAGCAGCCAACGACTCCACCAGGGGTTGTAGCGCGGCAGCACGTGCACCACGTCTGCTTCCTGCTGGGTGCGCGCCCATCGCAAGCCGTCCGCGACCGAGACTGCGAACAACGACTCACCGAACTTGTTCTTGGGTTCGTGACCGTGGCGTCGGGCGTAGCGACGCCGGGCCCGGCGCCCGCCCAGGTAGTGCCAGGGCGCCGTCTCGTGGCCGCCCCACGGACCCCACCAGGTGGTGTAGCTGATGAAGACCAGTCCACCCGGCCGGGTGACGCGCACCATCTCGGCCGCCATCCGCCACGGGTGTTCGACGTGCTCCAGGACGTTGGACGAGTAGCAGACGTCGACCGCCGCGTCGCGGAACGGCAGCTGCATGCCGCTGCCGAGGACGGTGCGGGCGTCGATCGAGCCGGCGCCGGCGAGCTCTCCCACGTCGGCGTCGAGGGCGACGTACGACGCGCCTGCCGCCTCGAACGCCTCCCGGAAGTAGCCGGGACCGCCACCCACGTCGAGCATCAGCTGGCCCGACAGGTCGTGGTACTGCGACACCTGATCGGCGGAGTCGCGGGCGAGGGCGGTGTAGAACCGGGCCGGGTCGGACTGCTCGTGACCGAACTCCCGGAACAGCCGTAGCGACCGGGAGAGGTCGGCGCGCCACGGCGGGGTCCTCGTCAGCACCCGCAGACCCTAACCGACAAGTGACTCGGCGGTAGGGTTCTCGCCGATGACCGACCGACACGAGCTCGCGGGGCGCCACGTCGCCTTCTTCAGCTGGCGCGACACCCACAACCCCGAGGGCGGCGGCGCCGAGCGCTACCTCGAGAAGATGGCGCGCGGGCTGGTCGAGCGCGGCGTCCGCGTCACCATCTTCTGCGCCGCGCACGCGGCCGCGCCCCCGGAAGAGGTCGTCGACGGCATCCGGTTCGTCCGGCGCGGGTCCAAGCTCACCGTCTACTCGGAGGGGTTCACGGCGCTCGCGCGAGGCAGGCTCGGTCCGGTCGACCTGGTGGTCGACGTCCAGAACGGCCTGCCGTTCTTCACCCGTGCCGCCACGAAGGCACCCGTCGTCGTGCTCGTGCACCACGTGCACCGTGAGCAGTGGCCCGTCGTCTACCCCGGGCTCGTCGGCAAGGTCGGCTGGGCGGTCGAGCACGCTCTCGCTCCCCGGCTCTACCGCTCGTGCCAGTACGTCGCGGTGTCGCGCGCCACCCGTGACGAGCTGGTCCCCCTCGGCGTCGACCGCCGACGCATCGCTGTCGTGCACAACGGCACCGACCCGATCGTCGCGGCGGGGGTCGGGAAGTCAGCCCACCCGACGATCGCGGTGGTCGGACGGCTGGTGCCGCACAAGCAGGTCGAGCACGCGATCGATGCGGCCCTCACCCTGCGCCACGACCACCCCGACCTGCGCCTCCACGTGGTGGGCAGCGGGTGGTGGGAGGCCGAGCTGCACCGCTACGCCACCGAGCGCGGCGCGGGCGACACCGTGGTGTTCGAGGGCCACGTCGACGAGACCCGCAAGCACGAGGTCTACGCGCAGGCGTGGGCGCTGGCCCTCCCGTCCCTCAAGGAGGGCTGGGGGCTCGTCGTCGGCGAGGCAGGCATGCACCGGACACCGACCGTGGCCTACGGGTCAGCGGGCGGCACCCGGGAGTCGATCGCCCACGACGTGTCGGGGCTGCTGGTCGACCAGCCGCAGGAGCTCGTCGACGCGCTGCGCGACCTGCTCGACGACGCCGGGCTGCGAGGCCGACTCGGCGACGGAGCACTCGAGATGAGCCACCGGTTCACGTGGGAGCACGCCCAGGAGTCGTTCGCCCACGTCGTGGCCGCCGTCCTGCGCGGGGAGCGCGTCGACGCCCAGGATCCCGACGCCGGGTGACCCCGCGTGGCGGAGGCCGGTCAGGCAGCCGTCACTCGGTTGCGCCGTAGTTGAACTCCGGCGTGTTGATCGTGCCGGGCGACTGCTCCGGCGCACTGGTCTGGCTCGTGACGACACCGGTGAGCGTGGCGACGGCGAGACCGCCACCGACGAGGATGCTGACGATCGGCGCAATGATTGAACCCATGACTCCGGTGACCTCCTAGGCGATGCCTGCAAGGTACCAGCCAGTAGCCAGTTCTGCGCAACTATCGCGTCGCCCGCCGGCGACGATCCCGCATCCACTGCACGAAGGCGATGACCGCGAGGCCGATCCAGCCGCCCCACGCCAGTGACATCACGGCCATCCACGCGGCAGGCGCGCGGGGCTCCGGCGCCGCGGGCCCGAGGTCGATCAGGATCAACCCGGCGAGCTGCCGGACGACGTCGCCCTCGACGTCAGGCACGTCCACGTCCGGGAGCTGCTCGGCGAGGACATACCGGATGCCCGCATCGCGCAGCCCGGCAGCCCGCTGGCGTTCGTCCGGTGCCTCCAGGGCGCGTCGTACGTCAGCGGCCCTCGGGTCCTCCCCGGCGAGCGGACGACCGTCGACGACCAGCCGGTCCTCGACGACGACGCGGCGGGACAGGTAGCGGCCGAGCGGCGCCAGCACCGGCCGACCGTCGTTGTTCCAGGACGGGGCGCGATAGCTCTGGAAAGGCAGCAGGACGACATCGCCCTGCGGGAGCGACCGGAGCTCAGCGGCCAGGTCTGCGTACGGCTCCGGGTAGTCCACGGCCGCCACGCGTCCGGAGAGACCGAGCGCCGCGTCCGGCAGGAGCGCGACCGGGAACAGGACGCAGGCCATCGCGATCATGGCGCGGGAGAACGCGTCCGGGAGCGCGTGCACCAGGACCTCGGCGCCGCGCCCCGCCAGCACGGCGGTCAGCGGCGCCGCCAGGGCGAGCATGCGGGAGCCGTCCCGGAGAAGCCCCGCTCCCGGAACCGTGCTGGCCAGCCACCCCGTGACACCCGGCAGCGCCCAGGTCGCCACGGTCAGGCTCAGACCCACGACCCAGCACGCCACCAGCGGGCGCCGCAGCCCGGCCGGTACCTGCGACCACCCCCGGCGGACGGCCAGCACCGCGAGCACCGCCAGGACGACCGTCATGACGACGCCCAGCGCGCCGGACCGCGATGGGAGCACCACCTGGGCGTTCCAGGTCCCGCCGAGCGACAGGAAGGCCAGCGGTCCCGGGAGGAGCCCCCCGCCGCTCGGCGCGAAGACGTCCGCGCCGTCGGCGCTCGATGTCGCGCTGCCGGCGTGGAGCAGCCCGGAGGCCAGCCAGGGCAGGTTGGCCAGCACGAGCATCCCCGCCAGGGCGAGCCAGCGACGACGACCCCGTTGCGCGGCAGCCGCGCACGCGGCGATCGCCGTGACGATCCCGGTCGACGCGCTCAGGCTTCCGAGGATCAGGAGGACCGGGAGCCTCGCCGGGAGCACGCCTGACCGGCGCCACTCGGCGCCCGCCAGCAGCACCCACGGCAGGACTCCGTAGCCCACCAGCACCGGCCAGTGTCCGATGGCCAGCCGCTCCACCACGAACGGGTTCCATACAGCGACCGACGTCGCCACCAGACGTGCCACGACGCCGGGGCCGACCAGGGCGGCCGCGCCCGAACCTGCTGCCACCAGCGGCACCACCAGCACCAGCTTCTGCAGGAGCATGCCCCCGAGCGCCTCGTCGAGGACGGCCACCACGGCATCGGAGGGGACGGCTCTCGGGAGCGCGGTGCCGAGCCCGAGGGCATCCGCGCCGAGGCGGAGGTCCGGCACCCACACCATGTCGTAGCTCAGGACGTAGCCGGGACCGAGCGCGCCGCCGAGCAGCAGCACCGCGAGGACGGTTGCCCAGACCGTCGGCAACAGCAGCCCACGCATGCGTGGTGTCGCCCCATCGACCCGTGGTCCCACGGTGGGACACCTTAGGGTGTGCCGCATGCCCACACGACCCCACGACCGGTCGCGCGACCTGGCCGGTCCTCGTGGGGGACCCCGCGGCCTGCTGGCCGGGAGTGGGCAGATCGCGGTCGCAATGATGCTCATGAACGTCGCCACCTACGGGTTCACGATGGCAGCGGCCCGGATCATCGGTCCCGTCCCCTACGGCGCCTTCTTCGCGCTGATGAACCTCGTGATGATCCTCAGCGTCGTCATGCTCGGGCTCCAGGCGACCGCCGCGCGACGCATCAGTGCCGACCCCGCTCACGTCGGTCAGATCGAGCGCGAGATCCTGCGCTTGGCGTCACGCGCGTCGCTGGCACTGGGCGCCGTGCTGCTCCTCGGTGCCCCGCTCGTCAACCACCTGCTCGACCTGGACAGCATGCCGACGGCCGCGCTGGCCGCCGTCGCGGCCGTGCCGATGACGATGGCGGGTGCGCAGATGGGCATCCTGCAGGGCGAGAGGCGCTGGCGCGAGCTCGCGACCATGTACGTGCTCTCGGGAGTCCCCCGGCTCGTCATCGGTCTCGCACTGATCCTCTGGCGGCCCACGGAGTTCATGGCGTTCCTGGGGGTCGCGCTGGGCTTCTACGCACCGTTCCTCTACGGCCTCGTCGTCCTGCGGCACGCCCGCGAGGCCGGTGACGTCCACGCGCGTCACGGACTGCTCCCCGTCATCAGGGAAGCCGTCCTCAACTCGCAGGCGCTGTTCGCCTACCTGGCGCTGACCAACATCGACATGCTCGTCGGCCGTTCGGTGCTGGACTCGCACGACTCGGGCCTCTACGCCGCCGGCCTCATCGTCTCCCGCGCCGTGATGTTCCTTCCCCAGTTCGTCGTCGTCGTCGCGTTCCCGTCGATGTCGACGGGCCGCAACTCGTCACGCGCGCTGTCCGGCAGCCTGCTGGTCGTCGGCGGGCTGGGCGGGGCGTGCGTGCTCGCGACAGCCCTGTTCCCCGACCTCGTGCTCGTGTTCGCCGGCGGTCAGGAGTACGACGAGGTGAGCGGCCTGCTCTGGGTCTTCGCCGTGCTGGGCACGTGCATGTCGCTCCTGCACCTGCTGGTCTACTCGGTGCTCGCCCGCCAGGGCACGGTGTCGATGGCGCTGATCTGGGTGGCGCTGGGAGTGGTCGTCGCCCTGGCCACGACCATGGTCTCCACCGTCGGCGAGCTCCTCGCCGTCGTGCTCACCGTCGATCTCGCGCTCCTCGTGGTGCTGCTCCCCATCAGCTTCGTCAAGCTGAAGGAGCGCTCAACCGTTCAGTGAGCGGCGTCGTGCCAGCTCCGCCCGGTGCCGATGGAGACGTCGAGCGGCACGGCGAGGTCGGCGGCACCGCCCATCTCGGCGCGGACGAGCGCGGCGAGCGCTTCCTCCTCCCCCGGCGCCACCTCGAGGACGAGCTCGTCGTGGACCTGGAGCAGCATGCGCGAGCGCAGCCCCTGCTCGGCCAGCGCCTGCTCGACGCCGAGCATGGCGACCTTGACGAGGTCGGCGGCCGAGCCCTGGATCGGTGCATTGAGCGCCATCCGCTCCGCGGTCTCGCGGCGCTGGCGGTTGTCGCTGGTGAGGTCGGGGAGGTAGCGGCGGCGGCCCAGGATGGTCTCGGTGAATCCCGAGCGCCGGGCCTCGTCGACGATGCCGCCGAGGTAGTCGCGCACGCCGCCGAAGGTCTCGAAGTACTCGTCCATGAGGCCCTTGGCCTCCGAGGTGGAGATGCGCAGCTGCTGGGAGAGGCCGAACGCGGACAGGCCGTAGGCGAGGCCGTAGTTCATCGCCTTGATCTTGGCGCGCTGCTCGACGCTGACGTCCTCGGCGGCGACGCCGAACACGCGGGCGGCGGTGATGGAGTGGAAGTCCTGGCCGGAGCGGAACGCCTCGATGAGCAGCGCATCCTCGGAAAGGTGCGCCATGATCCGCATCTCGACCTGGCTGTAGTCGGCGGTCATCAGCGACTCGCCGGCCTCGCCGACCACGAAGCCCTCGCGGATGCGGCGACCGGCCTCGGTGCGGATCGGGATGTTCTGCAGGTTCGGGTCGGTGCTCGAGAGCCGGCCCGTCGCCGCGATGATCTGGTTGTAGGTGGTGTGGATGCGGCCGTCGGAGGCGACGGTCTTGAGCAGGCCCTCGACGGTCTGGCGGAGCCGAATCACGTCGCGGTGGCGGAGCAGGTGCTGCAGGAAGGGGTGCTCGGTCTTCTCGAAGAGCTGCTGCAGCGCGTCGGCGTCGGTGGTGTAACCGGTCTTGGTGCGCTTGGTCTTGGGCATGTCGAGCTCGTCGAAGAGCACCACCTGCAGCTGCTTGGGAGAGCCGAGGTTGATCTCCTTGCCGATCACGTCGTAGGCGTCGGTCGCCGCAGCACGCACCTGGTCGCCGAACTCGGACTCCAGGCCCTCGAGGTAGTCGATGTCGACGGCGATGCCCACCTGCTCCATGCGCGCGAGGGTCGCGATGAGCGGGAGCTCGACCTCGCGCAGGAGGCGGGTGCCGCCGTGCTCCTCGACCGCGTCGTCGAGCGCGTCCGCGAGGTCGAGGACCGCCCGCGCGGTCAGCATCGCGGTGTCGCTGGCCGTCGTGTCGTCCATCGCGTCGAAGCTGAGCTGGTCGGCGTCGACCGTGTCCTGGCGCAGCTCGCGCTTGAGGTAGCGCAGGGTCAGGTCGGCGAGGTCGTAGGAGCGCTGGTCGGGCTGGACGAGGTAGGCCGCGAGGGCGGTGTCGACCTCGAGACCGGCGAGCCCCCACCCGCGCGCGGCGAGGGCCAGGCTCGGCCCCTTGGCATCGTGGATCGCCTTGGGACGCTCCGGGTCGGCCAGCCACGCCGCGACGGCCGCGTCGTCGTCGGTGCTGATGTCGGTCACGTCGACCCAGGCGGCGTCGCCCTCGCGCGTCGCCACGGCGAGCGAGACGACCTCGCCCGTGCCGGCGCGCCAGCTGCCCTGCACGGACACCCCCACCCGCGTGCCGACGGGCGCGTGCTCCTCGAGCCAGGCGGCGGCCTCACCGGCACCCAGGCGGCGACCGTCGAGCTCGAAGCCGGACTCGGCCTCGACCGCGTCGCCCGGGTCGGGGTCGATCGTGTCGAGCAGCCGGGTGCGCAGCTCACCGCGGAACTCCAGCTCGTCGAGGAGCTCGAGGCCGGCGGTGCGGTCCCACTGCTGGCGGGCCATCCCCTCGGGGCGCACCGGCAGGGTCAGGTCGCGCACGAGCGCGTTGAGCCGACGGTTGCGGATGACGTCGCCGAGGTGGGCGCGCAGCGCCTCGCCCTTCTTGCCGGTGATCTCGTCGGCATGGGCGATCACGTTGTCGAGGCCGTCGTACTGGTTGATCCACCGCGCCGCGAAGCCCGGACCCACGCCGGGGACGCCGGGGAGGTTGTCGGAGGTCTCCCCCACGATGGCCGCGAGCTCGGGGTAGCGGTGCGGCGGGACGCCGTACTTGTCCTCGACGTAGGCCGGGGTCATCCGGGCCAGGTTGCTCACCCCCTGCATGGGGTAGAGCACGGTGGAGGAATCGGTGACGAGCTGGATCGAGTCGCGGTCTCCGGTGAGGATCAGCACCTCCATCCCGTCGGCGAGCGCCTCGGTCACGAGCGTGGCGATGATGTCGTCGGCCTCGTAGCCGTCCATCGACAGGTGCTGGATGTGCAGCGCGTCGAGGACGCGTCGGATCAACGGCAGCTGGCTGCTGAACTCGTCGGGGGTCTTGTTGCGCTTGGCCTTGTAGTCGCTGTATTCCTCCAGGCGGAAGGTCTGGCGCGACTTGTCGAACGCCACGGCCACGTGGGTGGGCACCTCGTCGCGCAGCACGTTGACGAGCATCGAGGTGAAGCCGTAGACCGCGTTGGTGTGCTGCCCGGAGGCGGTCGCGAAGTTCTCCACCGGCAGCGCGAAGAACGCCCGGTAGGCCAGTGAGTGGCCGTCCAGCAGCAGGAGGCGGGGGCGGGGCGTCTCGCTCGTCTCAGGCACCCGCCGACTCTATCCGTCACGACCGACAGCAGAATGGGCGCCATGACGACTCCACAGACTCTGGCCGGGATGAGCGTCGAGGAGCTGGTCGCGTTCCTCCCCCAGGGCAACGGCAGGCTCAACGACAAGATGGGCGTCCAGCTCGTCGAGGTGGCTGCCGAGCGGGTCGTGGCGACCATGCCGGTGGAGGGCAACACGCAGCCCTTCGGCCTCCTGCACGGCGGGGCGTCGGTCGTGCTCGCCGAGACCCTCGGCTCGATCGGGTCCGCCATCCACGCCTACCCCGCCAAGATCGCCGTCGGGGTGGACATCAACGCCACCCACCACCGCGCGGCCACCTCGGGCACCGTCACCGGCGTCGCGACGGCCATCCACCTCGGCCGGTCCTCGACGTCGTACGACATCGTCATCACCGACGAGCAGGGCCGGCGCGTGTGCACCTCGCGCATCACCTGCGCGCTGCTGGACGCTCCGACCGCCTGACGGGCGACCGGCGTCGTCGGTCTCAGCCCGGGACGCGCTCGCGGCGGATCCGGCGGGCGGCCAGCACGCGGTCGATCCGCTGCCGGCTCGTCGCCGCCTGGGTCACCTGGCGCGACTGCGGCAGGCGGGCGCGTACGGCACTGGTGGTGGCCGCGCGCAGCGTCGCCTGCGGCGTGAACGACAGTCGCGCCATGAACCGGTTGGCGTCACGCGCCTCAGCGGCCGCGGCCGTCTGGACGTGGCCGATGCCGTGCTGGTCGGCGAAGCGGCAGGCCGCCTCCATCAGCGCGCTGCCCACGCCCTTGCGGCGGAACCGGGTGAACACGTGCGGTGAGACCGCGAGGACGGCCGGCTCCAGGTTGAGGGGGGTGAAGGTCGTCGCCTCGAGGTAGACCGCACCGGCGACCTCGCCGTCGACCTCGGCCACGACGACGCACTGGTCGTCGCGGGAGTCGGCGGTGGCCACGATCCCGGCCACGTCGGCGAGCTGCTCGTCGAGCGCACCCCGGCGCAGGATGTCACTCCACAGCTCACGCAGGGAGGGGACGTCCGTGGCCTCGGCCACGCGTACGGTCACCGGCGTCCGACTCATCGACCCACCACTTCCTCGAGCATCCCACCGTGGCCCCCAGCCGCCCTCTCGCGGCACCACGCCGGGACAGACCCTATCCCCGTTGCCGGGATCAGGCTACGCCGAGGTAGGCCTCACGCACCGAGGGATCGTCGAGGAGCTCCGTGCCCGTGCCGGTCTTGACGATCTTGCCGGTCTCCAGCACGTAGGCGCGGTCGCTGCGGGTGAGCGCCTGCTTGGCGTTCTGCTCGACGACGAGGATCGTGGTGCCCTGCTGGGAGATCTCGGTGATGATGTCGAAGATCTGCTGGATCAGCATGGGCGCCAGGCCCATCGACGGCTCGTCGAGCATCAGCAGCTTGGGTCGCGACATGAGCGCGCGCCCGATGGCCAGCATCTGCTGCTCGCCGCCGGACATGGTGCCCGCGACCTGCTTCTTGCGCTCGAGGAGGCGGGGGAAGAGGTCGAAGACGCGGTCGTAGTCCTCGTCGAGGGCGTCCTTGTCCTTGCGGGTGTAGGCGCCCATGTTGAGGTTCTCGGTGACCGTCATGCCGGGGAAGATCCCCCGACCCTCGGGGCACAGCACGAGCCCCTTGCGCAGGCGCTGGTCGGCGCGGAGCCTGGTGACGTCCTCGCCGTTGAAGACGACCGACCCCGAGTGCAGCCCTCGTACGCCGGACAGCGCACGCATCGTCGACGTCTTGCCGGCACCGTTGGCCCCGATGAGGGAGACCACCTCGCCCTCCGCGACCTCCACGCTGATGCCGTGGAGGGCCTGGATCTTGCCGTAGCTGAGGACGGCGTCTTTCATCTCAAGCAGCATCGTCGGGCTCTCCCAGGTAGGCGGCGATGACCTTCGGGTTGCGGGCGACCTCGTCTGGCGTGCCCTCGGCGATCTTCTGGCCGAACTCGAGGACGATGATCCGGTCGGTGACCCCGAGGACCAGCTTCATGTCGTGCTCGATGACCAGCACCGTGTGGCCCAGGTCGCGGATGCGGCGGATGAGGTCCATGAGGTCCTCTTTCTCCGCGGGGTTGAAGCCGGCGGCCGGCTCGTCGAGGCAGAGCAGCTCCGGCTCGGTGGCCAGCGCCCGGGCGATCTCGAGGCGCCGCTGGTAGCCGTAGGGCAGGTTGCGCGACAGCTCGTGGGCCCGGTCGGCGATGCCGACGAACTTCAGCAGCTCCATGGCCCGGATGCGTCCACCGCGCTCCTCCAGGACGTGCCGGCTCATGCCGAACACCTTGGCGAAGGCGCGCTTGAACCCGTTGTCCGGGAGCTGGTCCTCCGTCGGCCTGACGCGGTAGGCGCGGAACAGCACGCCCAGCACGCTGGTCTTGTGGCGGGCGTCGCAGCCGACCAGCACGTTCTCGAGCGCCGACATCTCCGGGAAGAGCCGGATGTTCTGGAAGGTCCGAGCGATGCCGAGCTGGTTGATCTTGTGCGGCTTGGTGCCACTGATCACCTTGCCGTTGAAGCGCACCTCGCCGGAGGTGGGGGTGTAGACCCCGGTCATGACGTTGAAGCACGTCGTCTTGCCGGCACCGTTGGGGCCGATCAGGCCGAGGATCTCGCCCCGCTTGATCGAGAAGTCGACGTCGTTGAGCGCGACCACGCCGCCGAAGCGCAGCGTGACGTGGTCGATCTCGAGGAGGGTCTCCCCCTGGGGCCCGGCGTGGATGCTCAGCGCATCGTGGTCGGACGTGTCGGGGGCCACCTGGGCACCGGGGACGCTCGCCGTCCCGCCCTGCATCGTCTGGTCAGACATCGGCAGCAGCCTCCTCGGCCTCGACCTTGCGGTCCTCGAATTCTCGCGCCCTGCGTCTGCTCGGCACCAGTCCCTGCGGACGCAGGATCATGACGACGACGAGCGCGACGCCGAACGCGAACGGGCGCCACTCCTGGAACTCGCGGAACCGCTCCGGCAGGTAGGTGAGCAGGAACGCTCCGAGCAGCACGCCGTAGATGTTGCCCGACCCGCCGATGACGACCATCGCCACGAACAGGAACGACAGGTTGACCATGAACGCGTTGGGCTCGACGTACTGTTGCTTGCTGCCGAACAGCAAGCCGGCGAGACCACCGACCGAGGCGCCGATGGCGAACGCCCACAGCTTGAACTTGAAGGCAGCCACGCCCATGATCGCGGCGGCGTCCTCGTCCTCGCGGATGGCGAGCCAGGCCCGGCCCACCCGGCTGTGCTCGAGGCGGAAGGCCAGCCAGATGATGATGATGAGGATGGTCAGCGCCAGCCAGTACCACCGCTCGGCGTCGACGGTGTTGAAGAAGGCACGGCCGTCGGTCTCCGGACCGGGTGGGGTGGGGACGTTGGTGATGCCGGTCGCGCCGTTGGTGACGTTGTCCAGGTTGCGGGCGGTGATGCGGATGATCTCGCCGAAGCCCAGGGTGACGATGGCGAGGTAGTCGCCACGCAGGCGCAGCGTGGGCGCACCGAGGATCACGCCGGCGATGAGTGACATCGCGATCGCGATGGGGATGCACATCGCGAACGGCACGGCCCACGTCTCGGAGAGGCCGAACCTGTTCTGCAGTGCCTCCACCACCGGCGAGGACGGCGATCCGAACAAGGCGATCGAGTAGGCGCCCAACGCGTAGAAGCCGACGTAGCCGAGGTCGAGCAGTCCCGCGAAGCCGATCACGACGTTGAGCCCGACGGCCACGATCATGTAGACGACGACCAGGAACAGCACGCTGGCCCAGTCGGAGCCCCTCGAGGTGAGGTCGGTGCGGACGTAGGCGAACGGCAGGATGTTGAGGAACGGCAGGTAGAACGCGAATGCGATCACCAGCAGCATGCCGACCTTGCGTGCCCAGTTGGGAGCCTGAGCGATGCGGTCGCGAATGCTGAAACCGCGGATGGTGTCGAAGATCTGGCTCATGCGGGGTCCCCGTGGCGTTGTTCGGAGGAGCGAAGCGGAGGAGAAGAACGTCGTGGGGTGTTCATGCGCGTGCCTTTCCGAGCGACTCGCCCAGCAGACCGGTCGGGCGGAACATCAGGACCACGACGAGGACGACGAACGCCGTCACGTTGGCCCATTCGGAGCTCCAGATGGTCGACGCATAGACCTCGGCGATCCCGAGCAGCAGGCCGCCCACGAGGGCACCTCGCAGGTTGCCGATGCCGCCGAGGACCGCGGCCGTGAAGGCCTTCAGACCGATGATGAAGCCGATGTCGAACTTCGTGATGTCGTACTGGATCGTGTAGAGCAGCGCGGCCACGCCGGCCATCGCGCCACCGAGGACGAAGACCAGCATGATCACGCGGTTCTGGTTGACGCCCATGAGCGAGGCGGTGTCGGGGTCCTGCGCGACGGCGCGGACGCCGCGACCGAGGCGGCTCTTGTTCACGAACGTGTCGAGCGCGAGCATCATCAAGACGGCGCCCACGATGATGATGACGCGCGTGTTGGTGATGGTGAGGTCGATGCCCGGGATGGTGAACAGCTCCTTCGTCTCGAGAACGGAGGGGATGTTGACCGTGACTCGGCCGAACGGAGGGCCGAAGAACACCTCGAACACCTGGCCGAAGAGCTCCACGAGGACCATGGAGCACCCGATGCCGGTGATCAGGAAGATCAGGGGTGGCGCGCCCTTCTTGCGAAGTGGCCGGTAGGCGATGCGCTCGACCGCGAGCGCTGTGCCTGCCGATGCGACCATGGCCCCGACGAGTGCCAGGAGGGTGGCCGCGATGACGATCCCCAGTGACTCGCCGGCCCCCACGCCGAGGACGGTGTAGACGCCGAGGACCGCCCAGGTGCCCACCATGAACACCTCGGAGTGGGCGAAGTTGATCAGCTTCATCACGCCGTACACCATCGTGTAGCCGAGCGCGACGAGCGCGTAGATGGATCCGCGGGTGATGCCGTCCAGTGTGTGACGGTCCAACCCGCTGATCAGGGCATCGAAGTCCAACTCAGGGCCCTCCCTGGTCTGGGCCCGGTCCGGGCCATGGATCGGGGGCGGTCAGGCAAGCAAGCCCGACCGCCCCCGTCGTACTACATGGTCAACCCGTGCGGATCAGGGCGTGACTTCGACCTCGGGAACGAGGGTGCCACCCTCGTTCTTGTAGGCCCAGTAGGAGACGTTCTCCTGCGGGACGTCGCCGTTCTCGTCGAACGCGATCTCCTTCGACAGACCCTCGCCGGTGTAGTCGTCGACGAACGCCTCGACGTCCTCGCGGGTGCGCGCACCGTCGTCGAGGGCGGCCAGGAAGACGCTCATCGCGTCGTAGCCCTCGGCGGCGTAGGCGCCGGGGGCGGACCCGAACTCCTCCTCGTAGTCGGCAGCGAAGGTGCTGTCCTCCTCGATGGGGGCGCAGGGGCACATCACGACGGCGCCCTCGCCGGCCGCGCCGACCGCGTTGCCGAAGTCGGCACCGTAGAGACCGTCACCACCGACGAACGGAGCCTCGATGCCGGCGTCCCGGATCTGCTTGAGCAGCGGCGCCGCCTCCGCGATGTAACCGCCGTAGAAGATGGCGTCGGGCTCTGCGGACTCCATCTTGGAGATGGTGGGCGCGAAGTCGGTCTGGCCGACCTCGGTCTTGTCGCGCTGGACCATCGCGTCGCCGAGGGTCTCCTCGACGCGGTCGGCCAGCGGCTCGCCGTAGGCCTCGGAGTTGTCGACGACGAACACCTTGCTCGCGCCGACCTCGTCGGTGAGGTAGTTGGCGATCGCCGCACCCTGGTAGTCGTCGTAGGGGACGAGGCGGTGGAAGACCTCCACCGGGTCCTCCTGGGTGAGGTCGGTCGCGGTGGCCGACTGGCTGACCATGGTCACGCCGGCGTCGTTGTAGATGCTCTTGGTTGCTCGGGTCTCACCGGAGAACGCGCCGCCGATGACGCCGATGAAGGTGTCGTCGCCCGCGATCTGGGTCGCGACCGGCGTCGCCTTGGCGGGGTCGCCCTCGGTGTCGAACTTCTCGAGGGTCACCTCGCATTCGTCGTTCTCCCACTGGTTGAGCGCGAGCTCGGCGCCGTCGACGGACGGGAGGACGATGCTGGCGTTGGCGCCCGAGAGAGCTCCCATCACGCCGATCTTGAAGTTGCAGTCCTCGCCGGACGCGTCGCCGCCACCATCGGTGTCGGTCGTTCCGCATGCGCTGAGCACCAGACCGGCAACAGACGCCATGGCGGCGACCTGCCACGTCTTGGATGAGCGGATCATGGACCCTCCGTAGTTCTCTGGGCTGTCCACCTCGGCAGCCTCGTGGCGGGAACCTAACACTCAGGATGTGGCCCAGGACACGATTGCGGGCCTTGAGTCTCCCGCCGTTGTCGTTTCGTGACCAACCGGTCTGTACCGGAAACACCGGCGAAACACGGAGTGCCTCCAGGCCTTGACGAGACCTTGAGGAGACGTGGGTCAGGAGGGGGTCGCAGGTCCCCCGGCGCCGTCGCCGAGCCCGGCCACGCCGTGCTCCACGACACCGTCGGCGACCTGCTTCATCGACAGCCGGAGGTCCATCGCGGTCTTCTGGATCCAGCGGAACGCATCGGGCTCGCTGAGCCCGAGCTTGTCCTGCAGCACGCTCTTGGCGCGGTCCACCGACTTGCGCGTCGCCAGCGACTCCTGGAGGTCGGAGACCTCACGCTCGAGGACGGTGATCTCGGCGTAGCGGCTCACCGCCATCTCGATGGCCGGCACCAGGTCGCCGCGCTGGAACGGCTTGACCAGGTACGCCATCGCGCCGGCGTCGCGCGCCCGCGCCACCAGGTCGCGCTGGGAGAACGCGGTGAGGATGACGACCGGTGCGATGCGCTCCCCCGCGATCGTCTCGGCCGCCGCGATGCCGTCGAGCACAGGCATCTTGACGTCGAGGATCACCAGGTCGGGCCGCAGCTCACGCGCCAGCTCGATCGCCCGCTGCCCGTCGCTGGCCTGGCCCACGACGTCGTACCCCTCCTCGCCCAGCATCTCGGCGAGATCCATGCGGATGAGTGCCTCGTCCTCGGCGATCACGACACGGCGTACGGCGTCTCCGGGGGTGCTGCTGTCCACGGGCTGGGTCACGACCTCAAGGCTAGTTCCGCTACGGTGTGGCCACCTAGCCGGGTTGGCGGAATGGCAGACGCTATGAGCTCAAACCTCATTGTCCGAAAGGGCGTGCGGGTTCGAATCCCGCACCCGGCACGCGATCGGTGTCGGTGCTCCAGCGACATTCGCGGCGCGCCGAACGTGGCTCAGCCACCGCTCGCGCGGTCGGGCCGAAGCGCTGAGTCAGCGGGTGCGGCGGTAGGCCGGGGTCACCTCGTTGATGGCGTCGCCCATGCGGTGGATGCGCATGGCGTTGGTCGAGCCCGGGATGCCGGGCGGGCTGCCGGCGATGATGACGACGAGGTCGCCCTCCTTGACCCGTCCGATGGCGAGGAGCGCCTCGTCGACCTGGCGCACCATCTCGTCGGTGTGCTCCACCTCGCCGGCCTGGAAGGTCTCGACCCCCCACGTCAGCGCGAGCTGCGAGCGGGTGCGGGCCTTCGGGGTGAAGGCGAGGACGGGGATCGGGCCGCGGTAGCGGGACAGCCGCTTGGCCGAGTCGCCGCTCGTGGTGAAGGCGACGACGTACTTGGCCTCGACACGCTCGGCGACCTCGGCGGCCGCCTTGGCGACGATGCCGCCGCGGGTGTGCGGCTGCCACTCCACCTCCGCCATGTGGCCGAGGCCGTGCACCTCGGTGGACTGGACGATGCGGGCCATCGTCTCGACGGCGACGATCGGGTACTCCCCCACGCTCGTCTCGCCCGACAACATCACCGCGTCAGCGCCGTCGAGCACCGCATTGGCCACGTCGCTCGCCTCGGCGCGGGTCGGCGCGGGCGAGGTGATCATGGACTCCAGCATCTGGGTGGCGACGATGACGGGCTTGGCGTAGCGACGGGCCTTGTCGATGATCCGCTTCTGGTGGATCGGCACGTCCTCCAGCGGGCACTCCACGCCGAGGTCGCCCCGCGCGACCATGATGCCGTCGAAGGCGTCGACGATCTCGTCGATGTTGTCGAGGGCCTGCGGCTTCTCGATCTTGGCGATCACGGGGACGGTGATGCCCTCCTCGCGCATCACGGCGCGTACGTCCTCGGCGTCGCCGCCGTGGCGCACGAAGCTCAGGGCGATGAAGTCGACGCCCAGCTTGAGCGCCCACCGCAGGTCCTCGGTGTCCTTCTCGGACAGGGCGGGGACCGACACCGCGACGCCGGGCAGGTTGATGCCCTTGTTGTTGGAGACCTTGCCCGGCACGACGACCTCGGTGACCACGTCGGTGTCGGTGACCGACGTCGCCCGGAGGCGGACCTTGCCGTCGTCGATGAGGAGCGGGTCACCCGCCTTCACGTCGCCCGGCAGTCCCTTGTAGGTCGTGCCGCAGATCTCCGCGGTGCCCGCGACGTCACGCGTGGTGATCGTGAACGTCGCACCCTTCTTGAGCTTCACCGGCCCGTCGGCGAAGGTCTCGAGCCGGATCTTCGGACCCTGGAGGTCGGCGAAGATCCCGATCGCGTGACCGCTCTCGTCGGAGGCCTGGCGGACCAGTCGGTAGACGGCCTCGTGGTCGGCATACGCACCGTGGCTCATGTTGAGCCGCGCGACGTCCATGCCGGCCTCGACCAGGGATCGGATCCCCTCGGGGGTGTTCACCGCGGGGCCCAGGGTGCAGACGATCTTTGCTCTACGCACGTCCGTCACCCTATCGGAGATTGGATCGTTAAAAAGGTCCCGTCCCACCCGTGTCGGTGCGTGAGGCAGGTTTCTCGCGACGAGAACCCGCCCCACGCACCGCTCGGAGGCGGATCAGACGACGAGCGGGCGCTCGTGCGGCTTGATCGGCGACGGCAGCGTGGTCGATCCGGTGAGGTACGCGTCGACGGACGCGGCCGCGCTGCGTCCCTCGGCGATCGCCCACACGATCAGCGACTGGCCGCGGCCCACGTCACCGGCGACGTAGACGCCGGGCACGGAGGCGGCGTACGACGCGTCGCGCCGCACGTTGCCGCGCTCGTCGAGGTCCACCCCGAGCTGGTCGATGAGGCCGGGGCCCTCGGGACGGGCGCGCTCGGGGCCGGTGAACCCCATTGCGAGCAGCACCAGCTGGGCCGGGATGTCGCGCTCGGTGCCCTCGACGGGCTGGAACGTCGCGTCGACCTCGACCAGCCGGAGCGAGGCGACCCGGCCGTCGTCGTCGCCGACGAACTCCTGCGTCGACACGGCGTACACCCGGTCGCCGCCCTCCTCGTGTGCGGAGGAGACCCGGAACGTCATGGGGTACGTCGGCCACGGCTGGCCCGCGGGCCGGTCCTCACCGGGCTGCGGCATGATCTCCAGCTGCGTGATGGAGCGGGCACCCTGCCGGATCGACGTACCGAGGCAGTCGGCCCCGGTGTCGCCGCCGCCGATGATGACGACGTCCTTGTCCGTGGCCACGATCTGGTCCGAGCCGTCGGACGTCGGGGCCTCTCCGAGGGCGACGCGGTTGGCCTGCGGGAGAAACTCCATGGCCTGGTGGATCCCGGCGAGCTCGCGCCCGGGGACCGGGAGGTCTCGGGCGGCCGTCGCACCCATCGCCAGCACCACGGCGTCGTAGCGGTCGAGCAGCTTGTCGCCGGTCAGGTCGCCACCGACGTCGACGCCCGCGCGGAAGACGGTGCCCTCGCGGCGCATCTGGTCGAGGCGCCGGTCGAGGTGCTTCTTCTCCATCTTGAACTCGGGGATGCCGTAGCGCAGCAGGCCGCCGATCCTGTCGGCGCGCTCGTAGACCGCGACGGTGTGCCCGGCCCGGGTCAGCTGCTGGGCGGCGGCGAGCCCGGCGGGGCCGGAGCCGATGACGGCCACGGTCTTGCCGGAGAGCCACTCGGGCGGCTGGGGGCGGACGTAGCCCGAGCCCCAGGCGCGGTCGATGATCGAGACCTCGACGTTCTTGATCGTCACCGGGTCCTGGTTGATGCCGAGCACGCAGGCGGTCTCGCAGGGTGCGGGGCACAGGCGGCCGGTGAACTCCGGGAAGTTGTTGGTCGCGTGGAGCCGGTCCATCGCGCCGTCCCAGTCGTCACGCCAGACCAGGTCGTTCCACTCCGGGATGATGTTGCCCAGCGGGCAGCCCTGGTGGCAGAACGGGATGCCGCAGTCCATGCAGCGACCGGCCTGGGTGTTGATGATCGGCAGCAGCGCGCGGCCGATTCCGTCGGGGTAGACCTCGTTCCAGTCCTGGACGCGCTCGGCGACGTCACGGCGGGAGGCGACCTCGCGGCCGTGCTTCAGGAAGCCCTTGGGGTCAGCCATGCTGGTTCACCTTCTTCGCGGGTCGGGGGTCGTACGTCGATTCGGCGCACGGCGCCTGGTCAGCCATCTGGTCAGCCATGGAGGACCTCCATGATCCGGGCGGCGGCCTCGTCCTCGCTGAGCCCGTCCTCGATCGCCTCCTCGCGCGCCTCGAGCACGCGCTTGAAGTCGCTCGGCATCACCTCGGTGAAGCGGGCCAGGGAGGCGTCCCAGTCGGCGAGCAGCGCGGTGGCGACGGCGGAGCCGGTCTCCTCGGCGTGCTGCTCGACCAGGGACCTGAGCTCGTCGGCGGCCTTGCCGGTGACGGGTGCCAGCTCGACCAGCTCGGGGTTGACCCGCTGCTCGTCGAGGTCGAGCACGAAGGCGTAGCCACCGGACATGCCGGCGGCGAAGTTGCGACCCGTGGCTCCGAGGACGACCACGACACCGCCGGTCATGTACTCGCACCCGTGGTCGCCGACACCCTCGACCACGGCGGTGGCGCCGGAGTTGCGGACGCAGAAGCGCTCGCCCACGCGACCGCTCAGGAAGACCTGGCCCGACGTGGCGCCGTAGCCGATGGTGTTGCCGCCGATGATCTGCTCGGCGGCCTCGAAGGTCGCACCCCGGTCGGGGCGGACGACGATCCGGCCACCGGAGAGGCCCTTGCCGACGTAGTCGTTCGCATCGCCCTCGAGCCGCAGGGTCACGCCGCGCGGCAGGAAGGCGCCGAACGACTGGCCGGCCGAGCCGGTCAGGGTGATGTCGATCGTGCCGTCGGGCAGGCCTTCGCCGCGGTAGCGCTTGGTCACCTCGTGCCCGAGCATCGTCCCGACGGTGCGGTTGACGTTGCGGATGGCGACCTGGGCGCGCACGGGCTCGCCGCTCTCCAGCGC
Source organism: uncultured Nocardioides sp. (assembly GCF_947488025.1). GTDB lineage: Bacteria > Actinomycetota > Actinomycetes > Propionibacteriales > Nocardioidaceae > Nocardioides. The sequence continues at coordinate 116,402 of NZ_CANKYS010000008.1, forward strand.
CGGGGCGGCGATGGCGATGAGCTCGTTGTCGAGCGCCTTGGCGAGACCGTGGTCCTGGACCTTGGTGTTGCGCAGGTCCTGGTGCTCGAACTGGCCGAACTCACCGTGGGCCGAGGCCTGATGGAGGATCGGCCGGAGATCCAGCCCGGAGGCCTTCCAGTGGTCGACCGCCTGGGCCACGTCGAGCGTGCCGACCTGCCCGATCGCCTCGTCGAGGCTGCGGAAGCCGAGCTCGGCCAGCAGCTCGCGGACCTCCTGGGCGATGAACTCGAAGAAGTTGACGACGTACTCGGCCTTGCCGCTGTAGCGCTCGCGCAGCACCGGGTTCTGGGTGGCGACGCCGACCGGGCACGTGTCGAGGTGGCAGACCCGCATCATGATGCAGCCGCTGACCACGAGCGGCGCGGTGGCGAAGCCGTACTCCTCCGCCCCGAGCAGCGCGGCGATGATGACGTCGCGGCCGGTCTTGAGCTGGCCGTCGGCCTGCACCACGATCCGGTCCCGCAGGCCGTTGAGCAGCAGGGTCTGTTGGGTCTCGGCCAGACCGAGCTCCCACGGACCACCGGCGTGCTTCAGCGAGGTCAGCGGTGACGCGCCGGTGCCGCCGTCGTGCCCGGAGACCAGGACGACGTCCGCGTGCGCCTTCGACACACCTGCAGCGACGGTGCCGATGCCGACCTCGGAGACGAGCTTCACGTGGATGCGCGCCGCCGGGTTGGCGTTCTTGAGGTCGTGGATCAGCTGTGCCAGGTCCTCGATGGAGTAGATGTCGTGGTGCGGCGGCGGGCTGATCAGGCCGACGCCCGGCGTGGAGTGCCGGGTCTTGGCCACCCACGGGTAGACCTTGTGGCCGGGCAGCTGGCCGCCCTCGCCGGGCTTGGCGCCCTGCGCCATCTTGATCTGGATGTCGTCGGCGTTGGTGAGGTACTCCGAGGTGACGCCGAAGCGACCCGAGGCGACCTGCTTGATCGCCGAGCGCCGCTCGGGGTCGTAGAGCCGGTCGGGGTCCTCGCCGCCCTCACCGGTGTTGGACTTGCCGCCCAGCCGGTTCATCGCGATCGCCAGCGTCTCGTGCGCCTCCTGGCTGATCGAGCCGTAGGACATCGCACCGGTGGAGAAGCGCCTGACGATCTCCGAGACCGGCTCGACCTCGTCGATGTCGACGGGCTCGCGCACGCCGTCCTTGAAGGTGAACAGCCCGCGCAGCGTCATCAGCCGCTCCGACTGCTGGTTCACCCGGTCGGTGTACTGCTTGAAGATGTCGTAGCTGCCGGTGCGGGTGGCGTGCTGGAGCCGGAAGACCGTCTCGGGGTCGAACAGGTGCGGCTCGCCCTCACGACGCCACTGGTACTCCCCGCCGATCGTCAGCTCGCGGTGCGCGGGGGCGATGCCCTTGCGGGGGTACGCCGTCGCGTGACGGCGCGCCACCTCCTCGGCGATCGTGTCGAGCTCGATGCCGCCGAGCTTGGAGGTCGTGCCGGTGAAGTAGCGGTCGATGACGGCCTGCGAGAGGCCCACGGACTCGAAGATCTTGGCGCCGGTGTAGGACGCGACCGTCGAGACGCCCATCTTGGACATCACCTTGAGCACGCCCTTGCCGAGCGCCTTGATCAGGTTGGCGACGGCCTTGTCGGCGTCCACCTTCACGTAGTAGGCCTCGCGGGCGAGGTCCTCGACCGACTCCATCGCGAGGTAGGGGTTGACCGCGGCCGCGCCGTAGCCGACCAGGAGGGCCACGTGGTGGACCTCGCGGACGTCGCCGGCCTCGACCAGCAGGCCGACCTGCGTGCGGGTCTTCTCCCGGACGAGGTGGTGGTGGACCGCGCCGGTGAGCAGCAGCGACGGGATCGGGGCCAGCTCGGCGGTGGAGTGCCGGTCGGAGAGCACGATGATGCGGGCTCCGGCGGCGATCGCCGCCGACACCTCGGCGCACAGCTCGTCGAGGCGTGCCTCGAGCGCCGCTCCACCGCCCTCGACGTCGTACAGCCCGCGCACGACATGGACCTGGAAGCCCGGCATGTCGCCGTTGCGGTTGATGTGGCGGATCTTGGCCAGGTCATCGTTGGAGAAGACCGGGAACGGCAGCACGATCTGCCGGCACGACGCCGGGGTCGGCTCGAGGAGGTTGGCCTCGGGGCCGATCGAGCCGCTCAGCGAGGTCACCAGCTCCTCGCGGATCGCGTCGAGCGGCGGGTTCGTCACCTGCGCGAACAGCTGGGAGAAGTAGTCGAACAGCATCCGCGGCTTGTCGCTCAGCGCCGCGATCGGGGTGTCGGTGCCCATCGAGCCGAGCGCCTCGCCACCGGTGTTGGCCATCGGGCTGAGCAGGACCCGCAGCTCCTCCTCGGTGTAGCCGAAGATCTGCTGGCGGCGCGTCACCGAGGCGTGGGTGTGGACGATGTGCTCGAGGTCGTCGATGTCGTCGAGGTGGACGAGCCCGGCGTGCAGCCACTCGTCGTAGGGCTGCTCCGCGGCGAGCTGGCTCTTGATCTCCTCGTCCTCGATGATCCGGTGCTCCTCGGTGTCGACGAGGAACATCCGACCCGGCTGCAGCCGGCCCTTGCGGACGACGGTGGCGGGGTCGAGGTCGAGCACGCCGACCTCGGAGGCGAGGACGACGAGGCCGTCGTCGGTGACCCAGTAGCGCGAGGGCCGCAGGCCGTTGCGGTCGAGGACCGCGCCGATCTGGGTGCCGTCGGTGAACACCACGCACGCGGGTCCGTCCCAGGGCTCCATCAGCATGGAGTGGAACTCGTAGAACGCGCGACGCTTGGCGTCCATCTCGCGGTGGTTCTCCCAGGCCTCCGGGATCATCATCAGCACGGAGTGGGGCAACGAGCGGCCGGCGAGGTGCAGCAGCTCGAGGACCTCGTCGAACGACGCGGAGTCCGAGGCACCGGGCGTGCAGATCGGGAAGAGCCGCTCGAGGTCGCCCGGGATCAGGTCGCTCTCGAGCAGCGCCTCGCGGGCGCGCATCCAGTTGCGGTTGCCCATGACGGTGTTGATCTCACCGTTGTGGGCGATGAAGCGGAACGGGTGGGCCAGCGGCCAGCTCGGGAACGTGTTGGTGGAGAAGCGGGAGTGCACGACCGCCATCGCGGAGGCGACCCGATCGTCGGTCAGGTCGGGGAAGACCTGGTCGAGCTGGTCGGTGGTGAGCATGCCCTTGTAGGCCAGCGTGCGCGAGGAGAGCGAGGGGAAGTAGACGTCCGTCTCGGACTCGGCGCGCTTGCGCAGGCAGAACGCGCGACGCTCCAGCGCCATCCCGCTCACCCGCGCGCCGCGACCGGCGACGAAGACCTGCGCGAAGCTCGGCATCACGCTGCGCGCGGTGGCGCCCAGCGTCGTGTCGTCGACGGGCAGCTCACGCCATCCGAGGACCGTGAGGTCCTCCTCCTCGGCGAGCTCCTCGATGCGCCGGCGGGTCTTGGCCACCGCCTCGGCGTCACCGGGCAGGAACGCGGTGCCCACGGCGTACGCCCGCGCCGGAGGCAGGTCGAAGTCGACCACCTCGCGCAGGAAGGCGTCAGGGACCTGCATCAGGATCCCGGCGCCGTCTCCGGAGTTCACCTCGGCGCCCGCGGCACCGCGGTGGTCGAGGTTGCGCAGGGCGGTGAGCGCCTTGGCCACGATGTCGTGGCTGGCCTCACCGGTGAGCGTCGCCACCATGGCGACACCGCAGGCGTCCTTCTCGTGGCGAGGGTCGTAGAGACCCTGGCTCGGCGGGAATGCGTGCATGGAGGCATTCTCCCGTCGTCGTCTCCGCGCGTCACGGACCGGTTCACCGGCCGCGACGGGCGAGGGGGTGGAAGTCAACGCTGGGGACGACGTTGGCCCGAGCACCACGGAACCTATCACCGGCGCGAGCCGCCGGTGCGCGCCGTGTCAGGCCGTGGGACCGGCGCGACGGCCGTCCTCGGAGTCCTCGGCGTCCCCGGCGTCGTCGGAGCCCTCGGAGTCCTCGGAGTCCTCTGCGTCCTCGACCTCGGGCTCCCGGGTGCGGACCACCTCTTCACGACCGGGATGTCGCCGGGCCGACCACACGAACCACACCGCGGCCAGCACGAACAGCACGATCGAGGTCCAGACGTTGAGCCGCAGCCCCAGCACGTCGTCCATCTGCACGTCGTCGATGCGGAGGTTCTCGATCCAGCCGCGGCCGAGCGTGTAGAGCATGACGTAGAGCGCGGCGACGCGACCGTGGCCGAGGCGGAAGCGGCGGTCGGCCCAGATGATGACGGCGAACGCCGCCAGGTTCCAGAGACACTCGTAGAGGAACGCCGGGTGGTAGGTCGCCTGGTCGAGGTACTGCGAAGGACGGTGGGCGACGTCGATCTCCAGGCCCCACGGCAGGTCGGTCGGACGGCCGTAGAGCTCCTGGTTGAACCAGTTGCCCCATCGTCCGACGGCCTGCGCGACGAGCACGCCGGGAGCGAGCGCGTCGAGCAGCGGCAGCAGCTTGATGCCCTTCGACCGGGCCCCGAGCCACACCCCGAACGCACCGAGGGCGATCGCCCCCCACACGCCGAGGCCGCCGCGCCAGACGTAGAGCGCGGTGACGGGGTTGCGACCCTCGCCGAAGTAGAGCTCCCAGTCGGTGATCACGTGGTAGAGCCGGCCGCCGATCAGCCCGAAGGGCACGGCCCACAGGGCCAGGTCGCTGACCTCGCCGGCCGTGCCGCCACGCGCGACCCAGCGCCGCTCGCCGATCCAGATCGCAAGCACGATGCCGAGGATGATGCTCAGCGCGTAGCCGCGGATCGGCACGGGGCCGAGGTTCCACACGCCGTCGGCGGGACTCGGGATGGACATCAGGGTGACCAGCGGCGAGGCCAGCACGGTCGGGACGGTCAGCATCGGGAGCATCATCCTTCGTCGAGCAACGTCAGCACGTCACTGGCCAGCTGGGCCTGCGAGACGTCGCGGTTCCACATCATCGGCGACTCGTCGTCGGCGTCGATCGCGTACACACGGGTGCCGTGCGTGACCTCGTAGCCGCCGCTGGGGAGCTTGTCCCCCTTGTCGATCCCGACCGCGAGGCTTTCGCCCACCTCGAGGATGTCGTCGAGGTCGCCGGTCAGACCGATGATGCTCGGGTCGAACGCGCTGACGTAGTCCTCCGTCACCGCCTCGTCGTCGCGCGCGGGGTCGGTCGTCACGAACACCACGTCGAGCCGCTCCTTCTGCTCGTCGTCGAGCCGCGTCAACGTGCCGGCGAGGGTGGCCATCACCTGGCCGCAGATGTCGGGACAGTTGGTGTAGCCGAAGAAGACCAGGGTCAGGTCCTTGTCGGTGTCGTCGGCCAGGCTGAAGGCGGCGCCGTCGGTGTCCACCAGCGGGGTCGCGGCGACCTCGAACGGCGGGTCGAGGACCGTGCCGGTCAGCCCCGCGGACTGAGCTCCACCGCCGCAGGCCGCCAGCAGCGCGAGCAGGGGGACCACGGCGACCACGGCGAGTGCCCTAGCGCGCACGTCGCACGCCCTCGGCGAGGTCGGTGGTCAGGCTCCGCAGGGCGTCGAGCCCGGCGGGCAGGTCGCCCTCGTGGTCGAGCAGGCAGCGCACGAAGGCGGAGCCCACGATGACGCCGTCGGCGAAGCCGGCGACCTCGGCGGCCTGGTCGCCGTTGCTGACCCCGATGCCGACCGCGACCGGGACGTCCCCCGCGGACCGCACCCGATCGACCAGGGGGCCGGCGAGGTCGGAGGTGGCGTCGCGCGCGCCGGTGACGCCCATGACGGCGGCGGCGTAGACGAAGCCGCGGCTCTCGTGCGCGGTCATCGCGATGCGGTCGTCGGTCGAGCTGGGCGCGACGAGGAACACCTTGTCGAGGCCGTGCTCGTCGGCCGCCGCGATCCACTCGGCACCGTGGTCGGGGGTGATGTCGGGCGTGATGAGCCCGGCACCGCCGGCCGCGGCCAGGTCGGCGGCGAACCGCTCGACGCCGTAGCGCTCGACGGGGTTCCAGTAGGTCATGACCAGCGTCGGCACGTCTGTCGCGGCGACCTCCGCGACCACGCGCATCACGTCGGAGGTGCGGACACCGCCGTCGAGCGCCGCCTGGGCGGCGGCCTGGATGGTGGGGCCGTCCATCACCGGGTCGCTGTAGGGCAGGCCGATCTCGATGGCGTCGCAGCCGGCCTCGACCATCACCTTCATGGCCTCGATCGAGCCGTCCACGGACGGGTAGCCGGCTGGGAGGTAGCCGATGAGCGCAGCGCGGCCCTCGGCCCTCGCGGTCGCGAAGGCGGTGCTGGTGGAGGTCACTGCTGGGCCTCCGTGTCGAGCTCGGTCGCCGCGTCGGCCTCGACCTGCTCGAGGTCGGCGTCGGGGCCGAGGTCGGCGTCACCGAGGCCGAACCACTCGATGGCCGTGCCCATGTCCTTGTCGCCACGACCGCTGAGGTTGATGATCACCGTCGCGTCGGGGCCCTTCTCCTGGCCGAGCCGGGTGGCGACGTCGAGCGCGCCCGCGATCGCGTGGGCGGACTCGATGGCGGGGATGATCCCCTCGGTGCGGCTCAGCAGCGCCATCGCGTCCATGGCCTGGGCGTCGGTGACCGGCGTGTACGTCGCCCGCCCGGCCGCGGCCAGCCAGGAGTGCTGCGGGCCGACCCCGGGGTAGTCGAGACCGGCGGAGATCGAGTGGGACTCGACCGTCTGGCCGTCGTCGTCCTGGAGCACGTAGGTGCGGGCGCCGTGGAGCACACCCGCCTCGCCGGCGTGGATGGTCGCCGCGTGGCGGCCCGTCTCCACGCCGTCTCCCCCGGGCTCGAAGCCGTGGATCTCGACGCCCTCGTCCTCGAGGAACGCGGTGAACAGGCCGATCGCGTTGGAGCCTCCGCCCACGCACGCCGCGACGGCGTCCGGCAGGACGCCGTACTGCTCGAGGCACTGCTCGCGGGCCTCGTCGCCGATGCCGCGGCAGAAGTCGCGGACCATGCTCGGGAACGGGTGCGGACCGGCCGCCGTGCCGAAGAGGTAGGCGGTGTGGTCGACGCTGGCGACCCAGTCGCGTAGCGCCTCGTTGATCGCGTCCTTGAGCGTCGCGCTGCCGGACTCGACCGGGACGACCTTGGCGCCGAGCAGCTGCATGCGGGCGACGTTGAGCGCCTGGCGGCGGGTGTCGACCGCACCCATGTAGACGGTGCAGTCGAGGTCGAACCACGCGGCGGCGGTGGCGCTGGCGACGCCGTGCTGGCCGGCACCGGTCTCGGCGATCACGCGGGTCTTGCCCATCCGCTTGGTCAGCAGCGCCTGGCCGAGGACGTTGCGGATCTTGTGGGCGCCGGTGTGGTTGAGGTCCTCGCGCTTGAGCAGCACGCGCGCACCGACGAGCTCGGAGAGCCGCTCGGCGTGGTAGAGCCGGCTCGGCGTGCCGGCGTAGTCGCGCAGCACGCGCTCGAAGTCGGCGACGAAGGCCGCGTCGGCCATCGCCTCCTGCCAGGCCTCGGTCAGCTCGTCCAGCGCGGCGACGAGGGCCTCGGGCATGAAGCGCCCGCCCCACGTCTGGCCGAAGTAGCCGCGCTCGTCGGCGTCGTACCTGCTGGTGCCCCTGCCGGTGGTGCTCGGCTGCACGCTCACGGTGCCGTCACTCCTGTCATCGCTCGTACGGCGGCCTCGGGGTCGCCGTCCTTGACCAGTGCCTCGCCGACCAGCACCACGCCTGCTCCCTCGGAGACGAAGCGCTCGACGTCGGCGACGCCGGTGATGCCGCTCTCGGCGACGAGGACCGCGTCGCCCTGCATCTGGGGGGCGAGGCGTCCGAACACGTCGGGGTCGACCTCGAGGGTCTTGAGGTTGCGGCTGTTGACGCCGATCAGCCCCGCCCTGAGCGCCAGCGCCCGCTCGGCCTCGGCCTCGTCGTGCACCTCGACCAGGACGGTGAGGCCGAGCCCGGCTGCCTCGTCGTGGAGGCGGCGCAGGGTGTCGTCGTCGAGCGCGGCCACGATGAGCAGCGCGAGGTCGGCACCGGCGGCGCGGGCCTCCACGAGCTGGTACTGCTCGACGATGAAGTCCTTGCGGAGGATCGGGGTCTCGACGGCGGCCCGCACGGTGCGCAGGTCGGCCAGGCTGCCGCCGAAGCGGCGCTCCTCGGTCAGCACCGAGATGGCCGCGGCACCGCCGCGGGCGTAGGCCTGCGCGAGCGACGCCGGGTCGGGGATCTCGGCGAGCGCACCCTTGCTCGGGCTGCGGCGCTTGACCTCCGCGATCACGCTGGCCCCGGCAGCACGGAAGTGCGGCATCGGGTCGCGCGGGGTCGGGGCGTCGGCGAGGCGGGCGCGCAGCTCGCCGAGCGGGAGCGCGGCCTCGCGGCGGGCGAGGTCGTCGCGTGCGCCCGCGACGATGTCGTCGAGCACGGAACCGGTCGCTGGCATGGCCTCAGCCTCTCACCCGGGCCCAGCCCGCCCGGGGCCGGTGCCCAGTGGACGGACCCGGACTGTGACCGGCGTGACGCTCAGTGGTCGGAGGAGTTGAAGCCGAGCCTGGACAGCACCAGGAACAGCGGGAACGCGATCACCGCGATGATGATGCCGATCCAGAGCAGGGTCATCTGGGTCGGGACCTGCAGCAGCGCGACGCTGCCCACGACGAAGCCGAGCATCGCGATCCCCACAGCAGTCCATGCAGCGGGGGTGTTGCCGTGGCCAGCAGCCATCGTGGGTGCTCCTTCGTCGGTCGGTGCGGGGTCGAGCAGGTGCGCACGAAGTCTAGGCGGTCGGGTCCCGGCCGTCGTCGAGGGCCTTCCAGATGTCGATGTTGTCGGTGGGCCGGTCGCTCGGCGCCTGCGTCGCGTCGGCGTCACCGGCGGCTCGGCCTCCCGTGGGAGCGTCGTACCTCGTCCCCATCTCCGGCCAGGTCCGGACCAGGCGGAGTGCCAGCACCGTCGAGGCGAGCACGAGGAGCGCCGCCACGCACGCGAGCCAGTACCAGCCGGTGAGCGAGGTGTCGTCGAGCGTCATCCCCGTCCGGCGGCGAACCTGCTCGACGAGGTGGTCCGGCAGGCTGAACGGCGCCCACGCGACGGTCGCGACGTAGCCGAGAGCGGCCAGCACGGCCAGGCCGGCGATCGCCCGGCGGAACCGCCCCCGCGTGACGAGGAGGACGCCCCAGCAGGCCAGCACGACGAACGCGAGAGCCGTGCCGAGCGGCGAGGAGGCGATCTCTCCCCAGGACGTGGACGCCATGCCGGGGGCGGAGTCGGCGCCCGTGCCGTCGACCCAGGGCTTGCTCGCGGTCCACGCAGCCAGGGCGGCGGACCCGACACCGAGGAGGACGACGGGGCCGAAGGTGCGCCGCGTCGCCGGGCGGGACTCCCCCGGCTCAGCCATCGACCCGGTGCACCAGGTCGGCGTCGAAGCAGGTGTGGTCACCGGTGTGGCAGGCGGCGCCCACCTGGTCGACGACGAAGAGGAGCGTGTCGCCGTCGCAGTCGAGGCGGACCTCCTTGACCCACTGGACGTGGCCCGAGGTGTCGCCCTTGACCCAGTACTCGCGCCGTGAGCGCGACCAGTAGGTCGCCCGCCCGGTGTCGATGGTGCGGCGCAGCGCCTCGTCGTCGACCCAGGCGAGCATCAGCACCTCGCCGGAGCCCTGCTGCTGCACGACGACGGGAACGAGGCCCTCGGCGGTGTGGCGCAGCCGAGCAGCGATCGCCGGGTCGAGGGTGGTGTCAGGTGTGCTCACGGCTCCATGGTCTCAGCCTCGCGGGCGGCCCACGTCGCCGCGCACTGCTTCGTGACCGGGCCGGGCGCGGGGAGGTCGCGGTCGTCCCAGCGGGTGATGGCCTGGACGTCGCGGGTCGTGGAGACGAGGAAGGCCTCGCTCGCGTTCGCATGCACGTCGGCCAGCGGTTCGTCGACCTCCCGGGCACCGCACCACTCCAGCACCAGCTCACGCGTGATGCCGGCCAGGCATCCAGACGCCAGGCTCGGGGTGCGCAGCTCCCCGTCCACGACGTAGAACACGTTGGACCCCGTGCCCTCGCACAGGTTGCCCGCGGTGTTGGCGAAGACCGCCTCGGTCCCACCGTGCCGGTGGGCGTGTGCCAGGGCGATGACGTTCTCGGCGTACGACGTCGTCTTGAGCCCCGCGGTCGCGCCGTTCTCGTTGCGGGTCCACGGGACCGTCACGACGCTGGTCTCGGCGGGCGCGTGGTCGATCGCGCTGTAGGCGACGACCAGCGTCGCCGGTCCCCCACCACGTCCGGACCCCATGGGGTGTGGCCCGGCGGTCCAGGTGATGCGGAGCCGGCCGATCGGGTCGTCCTGCGCGCCGTCGAGCACGGCCGCGACCCCGCGGCGTACGTCGTCGAGGTCGGGGGCGGGCAGCCCCAGACCCGCTGCGCTCCGCTCCAACCGGGCGAGGTGACGGGTCAGCGCGAACGGCACGCCGTCCAGCGTCTTGACCGCCTCGAAGACGCCGTCCCCGACGGTGAACCCGTGGTCGGTGACCGCGATCGCCCCCTGGGTCGGGTCGGCCAACAGGTCACCGTCGATCCACGCGCGCATGGCGTCACTCTAGGGGTCGGGGCGATCCCGCTGGGACGCGTGTGACACACGGAGGAGGGGGGCGATTTTGGTGCCTCGTCGGGCATGTACTACTGTTCCACTCGCACTCAGGGCCGGTGAAACGGCGCAGGATGCAGGCGGACATAGCTCAGTTGGTAGAGCGCAACCTTGCCAAGGTTGAGGTCGCGAGTTCGAGTCTCGTTGTCCGCTCGGAAGGTCTCCCCCGTTCATTTCGGAACCTCCACGGTGGGTTGGCCGAGAGGCGAGGCAACGGACTGCAAATCCGTCTACACGGGTTCAAATCCCGTACCCACCTCCGCCAGAGATCGACACCGACACAACTCAAGACATGGGCGATTGGCGCAGCGGTAGCGCGCTTCCTTGACACGGAAGAGGTCACTGGTTCAAACCCAGTATCGCCCACCACAAACCGGCAGGTCAGAGGCTCAGCTCCTCGACCTGCCGGTTTTCTCGTACCCCGACATGCGGGGCTGGACTCCGGCTTGCAGCCGGACGGGCGTCGCCCTAGCGTGCCGAAGACCAGTGCCCGTCCGGGACAGGAGTCGCATGCCGTCGGTTGCCGTGTCACTGTTCTGGATCTCGGTCGTCGCCGTCGCGGCTCCCATCATCGCTGGCCTGGTGCCGCGACGGCTGGTCCCGGAGGTCGTCTTCCTGCTCGCACTGGGGATGCTGATCGGACCGTTCGGGCTCGAGCTGGCCGTCGAGGGTGCGCCCATCGAGCTGCTGAGCGACCTCGGACTGGGCATGCTGTTCCTCCTCGCCGGGTTCGAGATCGACCCGGCGGAGCTGGCCGGACGGGCCGGGCGACGGGCCGGCCTGACCTGGCTGGCGTGCCTGGGCGTCGCCTTCGCCCTCACAGCGTGGCTGGCTGGAGTGGGGGTGGTCCAGGAGGAGGTGGCCCTGGCCATCGCCCTGACGTCGACCGCCTTGGGCACCCTGTTGCCGATCCTCAAGGACTCCGGCATGACCACCGGCCGGGTGGGCGCATCGGTGCTGCGCCACGGTGCGTACGGCGAGCTCGGGCCGGTCGTGGCCATGGCCCTGCTGCTCGGCACCCGGGGCGCGGAGGAGTCGTTCCTGGTCCTGCTGGTCTTCGCGGTGGTGGCGCTCCTGCTGACGATCCCGTCGCGGCGCCTGCGTGGTGGCAGCTCGTGGTTGCTCGTGCACATCCGCCGCGGGGCGGAGTCGACCAGCCAGACGCCCGTGCGGTTGACCATCCTGCTCCTCGTCACCCTGAGCGTGGTGGCGAACGAGCTCGACCTGGACATCGTGCTCGCCGCGTTCGCGGCCGGCTTCATCCTCCGGTTGACGCTCCCCGACGGCGACGAGAGCTTCGAGGCTCGGCTCGAGGGCATCGCCTTCGGGCTGCTGGTCCCGGTGTTCTTCGTGACCTCGGGCATGGCCATCGACCCGCGCGCCATCGGGCGCGAGCCGGCGGCCTTCGCAGCGGTGCTCGTGCTGATCCTTTCCGCCCGCGCACTGCCGGTCTTCATCGCCAGCCGGTCCCTCGGCCCGCGCGCGGACCGCCTCGGCGCCCGCGACAGCGCCGCTACCGCGCTCTTCGCCGCCACCGGGCTGCCCATCATCGTCGCGGTCACGTCGGTCTCGGTGGACGCGGGTCAGATGTCGACCGAGACCGCCTCGGTGCTCGTGGGCGCCGGCGCCACCACCGTCCTCGTCCTGCCCATGCTCGCCATGGTCCTGCTGGGCAGCACGCAGGGTCGCGACCGGGCCTCGCCCGGAGTAGACACCCCGACGGACTAGCGAGCGTCGCCCGGAGCGCCCCCGGTCCGCGCGTCACGAGCCTCCGCCAGGTCGGCAAGGAGGGAGTCGACCACGACGAGGCCACCTCCGAGCACGATCGCAGCGACCGGCACCGGCAGCCTCGTCTTCCGCAGCGCCGTCATCGCCGCCAGCATCACGGTCGACCACGTCGCGACCGAGGTGGCGAAGGGCACGGTTGTGCGCTTCCAGGGCTCTTCCGCGTCAGGGACGACGGTGAAGCCCTGGAGGCCGGGCCTGCCCAGGAACCAGCCGCCCGCAAAACCGGCGAGGAGGATGGGCGAGCGCTTGGAGGCGTCAGGTGCGAGGCACGCGAGCGCCACCCCGGTCCCGCGGACCACAGCTCCCGCTCGCACCTTCATCCGCTGCACCTCTCGTCCGATCGTCTCGCGCCACCGTGACGGCAGCGCCTACCCGCTGTTCCGCGCCGGTGGCGCGGGCCACGGGTCCTGGTCCGTCGCCGCCTGCACGGCCCAGGCGATGCCTCGCCACACGGCCACGGCCGCCAGCAAGGCCGCGCCGATGGTCGCCAGGACGACCACCTCGTCCTGCGAACGCCCGGTGCCGTCACTGACGACGCCGACGACCCGTCTGACGGCGCTGTGCGGAGTGCCGATCCCTGTCATGGTCCGCCTCTCCCTGGCGCGCACGCTGCACGGGAACCACGCGCGAGGTCGACCGTGATGTCGACGGTGGTCCGCCCACCACGATGCGCGCCTTCCCGCTGCCCCGCCCTCACCCTCCGGGGGTGAGGGCGACCATCGTCACGACTTCGTGCGAGGCACCGTGACCGTCGTACGCGCGACAGCCGCCTGCACGACGTCGGTGCCGGCGTAGCGCACGACCACGGGCCTGTTCCCGGGCTTGACGTCGCGCACGACGAGGCGCACCCTCCCGTCGACGAGCGCACCCTCCATCGTCCGTCGTCCGACGGCGACGGTGATCGCGCCCGCGGGCTTGGGCGCGCCCAGGGCCTTGACGCGGATGTCGACGGCCACCCTTCCCCGCTTGGCCTCGGTGCGCACCCGCACCTTCGGCGTGGTCGTGACGGGGGACGCCACGGTCAGCGTCTCCGTGGTGGCGCGGAAGTTCCGCCGGTCGTGCGTGACCTCGACGGTCAGGCCGCGACCGACGTCCCCGCGACGGACGGTGTAGGCCCGGTGGGTGGCCTTGGCGATGCGTCGACCGTCCCGGAGCCACTGGTAGGTGGTCGACGCATTGCTGGGACGGAGCCGGCCTGGCTTCACGACGATGCGGCTCCCCACCTGCGGCGCACCCTTGACCCGGGACGGGCTGCGGAGTGCGACAGCCTTGGCGAGGACGGGCGCGGTCGCCGACGCGGTCGACCTCGACTTCTTGTAGCCCTTGGCGCTCGCGATGACGCGGGCGCTGATCTGCTTGCCGATCTGGTCACGGGTGAGGGTCAGCGTCGCACCGGTGGCACCGTCGAGGGCGTTCCCGTCGGCGTACCACTGCGTCTTCGCCTTGGTGGGTTGCGGCGCCCACGACGGCGGGGTGAGCGTGAGGGTCGTGCCGACCTCCGGAGCACCCTGGATGGTCGGCGCCTGGGTGGGCTGGAAGGTGCCCGGGGCGACGGGCGCGGTTGCGGGGGCCGCGGCGCCCGGGGTGTACCCGTCCAGCTGCGCGGTCACCTGGGCGGTCAGGGTCTTGCCCTTGACGTCGGGCGTGGGCACGTAGCCGGCCGTGGTGGCGCCCGGGATGGCGGCCCCGTCGGCGAGCCACTGGACGGTGACGCTCGTCGGCGCGGGGGTCCACCCGCCGACCGCCACCTCGAGCGGTGCGCCGACCATCGGCGTACCGGCGATGGTCGGGGGTGACGTGGGCTGGACCACGCGGTCGTTGAAGTGGATGAACCCGCTCGGCCAGCCGCCGCCGGACTTGGTGATGCGGCGCCAGTAGAAGTCGCCGCCCCAGTAGTCCTCGGAGACGATGATCTCGGTGTCGGAGATGACCTGCTCGACGTAGGCGACGTGGCCCGCCGAACCGGCCGGCGTCACGTGGGGCTTGTACCAGGCGACCGAGCCCACCGTCGGGACCTGGTCGGTGATGCCTGCCATCGCCACGCCCCAGTTGGACGCGTTGCCGCTGCCGGTCCACGGACGGACGTTGGGCATGCCGGACTGGATCAGGCGGTACGCCACGTAGTTGGTGCAGTTGTGCCCGGCGTACATCCGCCAGTACATCGTCGAGGAGACCTGCCGGTAGCCGGCGTTCCCGTACCCGGCGGCCTCGCAGCCCTGGTAGCCGGAGCACAGGTACGTCGAGGACGCGAGGCTGATCCGACCGGCCGTGGTCGGCATGACCAACAGGAGCAGCGCGAGCACTCCGGCGAACAGCTGTGCGGTGCGGACGGCTCGATGCACGACGTCCCGGAGGGCCGACGTGGGCGCGGGAGGCCGCTGTGACGAGTGAGGCTCTTGTGACTGTTGGTGCACAAGGAGCGATCGTATGAGCCAGAAGTCAAGCGCGCCACGCCGATGAGTGAAGATCAACCATGTAATTCTCTCACCGCGGTGGCAGCGGCCCCTTCGTCCGGTGACGTGCAGGCATCATCCCGCCCCAGGGGTGAGCCGATGTATCAAGCAGGCCCTGACGAGCACCTCCCGGGCAGATCGAGTTGCGTGGGGCTCTCGGTCGAGGCCCTGCCGGCCCGCGCTGTGACGTACGGCCGGCAGGGCCGCTCGGGGTCGAGCCGACGGCAGCGAGCGGACTTGTTGGCCTCTTCTGACTCTTCGAGGCCGTTGCAACGGCCTCCAGGAGTCGGACTCCCCGCTCGAGCGGGGAGTCTGCGCCAGGGGCCCGGCTAGAACTCGTAGCCGAACTCCCGGATGGTCCGCGCGAAGCGCTGCGCCACGATGTCGGCGTCGCCGGGACCGTAGAGCTCGCGGTAGTGCGGCCCGCTCCCCTGCTTGGCGTGCGGCAGGTCGAGGGCGATGCCGAGACGGGCGGAGACGTCCACGACCGCGGCCGGCAGCTCCTCGTAGCGGTAGACCCGGTCCACGACCACCTGGCCGTCGAGGCGGTAGAGCCGCTCGTTGAGGGCCAGGCGCTCCATGCGCCTGGGAGTGCGGACGAACTCGGCGAAGGACTTGGTGAAGGTCGGCTTGCGCGCGCTGTAGCGGTAGGACGAGGCCACCACGTCGAACGGGTTCCGCTCCACCGCGAAGGTGAAGTAGGCGTCCCAGGTCTCGCGGCCGATGACCTCGATGACGCGGCGCGCCCCCATGTGGGCGTACGAGCTGGGGTCGGTGTCGTCGTTCTGGGGCCCGACTCCCCCGGCGGCGGCGCGCAGCTCCTCGTCCTCGGGGCTGATCCGGGTGACGATGTCGGTCGGCCCGCAGTGGCGCGAGAGCGCGATCTCGAGGCTGGTGCCGGCGGTCTTGCGGGTCTTGACGAAGACGAAGCGGTGACGGTGCGAGGCGATCACGACGGCTGGCTCTCAGTCGTCCTCGTCGGCCAGCTCCTCGCCGTGGGTGCCGGGACGCGGCGCCCACGGGAGCTCCTTGGCCGGGCGGATGACGATGAGCCGGTCGCCGCGGGCGAGCAGCGAGACCACGGGGTCGAAGTAGCGGTAGACCTTCTCGTCACGCACGACGGCGATGACCTGGTCGGGCAGCCGCTGGGGCTGCTTGCCGACCTCGGCGACCAGCAGGTCGCGCTCGGCGACCTCGAGGCCCTCGCCATAGGTCATCAGGTCCTCCATGACCGAGCCCAGCATCGGCGACATCGACGACAGCCCGAGGAGCCGGCCGACGGCGTCGGAGGAGGTGATCACCGAGTTGGCGCCCGACTGCCTCATCAGCGGGACGTTCTCGTGCTCGCGGACCGAGGCCACGATCCAGGCGTCGGGGTTCACCTGCCGCACGGTCAGCGTGACGAGCACGTTGGAGTCGTCGCGGTCCGTCGTGATGATGACGTGGGTGGCCTTCTCCACCCCCGCCTGGCGCAGCACGCCGCGACGGGTGGCGTCACCCGCGATGCCGACGAGCTGGTCGCGGTTGGCCTCCTCCATCGCCACGGCGTCCGGATCGACCACGACGATCGACCCGCGCTCGTAGCCGTTGTTGAGCAGGGTCTCGATGGCGCTGCGGCCCTTGGTGCCGTAGCCGATCACGACGACGTGCTGGTCCATGTTCCTCTTCCTCCACCGGGCGACCCGGAACATCTCTCGTCCCTGCGAGGCAAGGACCTCGAGGGTGGTGCCGATCAGCAGGACGAGGAAGGCGATGCGGGCCGGCGTGATGATGAACGCGTTGACCAGGCGGGCCTGGTCGGTCACCGGGGCGATGTCGCCGTAGCCGGTCGTGCTGAGCGTGACGGTCGTGTAGTAGATCGCGTCGATCCAGCTGATGGTGTCGGTGGGGTCGTTGCCGTCCGTGTAGCCGTCCCGGTCGAAGTAGACGATCAGGACGGTGCCGACGAGGATCGCGAGGGCGGCCAGCAGTCGCCGGCCGAGCTCCCACCACGGCGACCGGGTCTGCTCGGGGAGGGAGACCCGTCCCACGCTGGGGTGGACGCTGTCGGCACGCACGGTCAGGAGTCTCGCACGCTGATCCGCTCGCGCAGGCGCTGCACCAGTTCCAGCCGCGCGCGGGTCGTGCTCTTCTGCGGGAACACGGTGTCGAAGGCGGCGTTGACCGCTGCTCCGATGAGTACGGCGAGCGCGAGCAGGTAGAGCCACAGCAGCACCGCGATGGGCGCGGCCAGCGGGCCGTAGATCGAGCGCGACTCGGCAGCCGTCACCGTCAGCACCCACCGCAGGGTGTAGGACCCGGCGATCCAGCAGAAGAGGGCGAAGACGGCGCCGGGCAGGTTGAAGCTCCAGTTGGTCCGCACCGGGACGGACACGTGGTAGAGCGTGGCGAGGAAGCAGATGCACAGGACGAGCACGACCGGCCAGTAGAGGCTGTTGACGAAGTCGAGCCGCTCCGGCAGGACCCGGTCGACCAGGGTCGGTCCGGCGACGACGAGCGGGATGCTCACCGCACCGGTCACCATCGCCAGGACGTAGAGCACGAAGGACAGCGCCCGGGTGGCGACGATCCCCCGGTGACCGCCGAGCCCGTGCATGATCGTGATGGTGTCGACGAAGACGTTGAGCGCGCGCGAGCCCGACCAGAGGGCGAGGACGAAGCCGATCGAGATGACGTCGTAGCGACCGCCGTCGAGCACCTCCTGGAGGGTCGGGGCGATGATCCGGTCCACGGCCCGGTCGGTCAGCGCCTGGCGCGAGATCTCGAGGACGGCGTTGCTCACGTCCTCGACCTGGGTCGCGGTGAACCGCTCGCTGACGAAGCCCACGGCGCCGGCGAGGGCGAAGATCAGCGGCGGGACCGACAGCACCGCGAAGAACGCCGCCTCGGCGGCGAGCCCGGTGACGCGGTGGCGCAGGCAGGAGCCGACGGTCGTGACGATGATGCGCCACAGGTGCTCACGCCACCGACGCAGCACCACCTCCGCGCGGCGCGGGGCAGGGGTGTCCTCGCGCGCCTCGACCATGCCGACCACGCTATCGAGGCGGCGTACCGATGGACCGGACCCGCGCGGCGGTTCGACCGACGACGTGGCCCTCGTCACGCGGCCCCGGCGCGAGCCCTACGGTGGGCCCATGGACGACAGCACCACCTTCGACGCCCGCACCGCCACCAACCAGGCGCCCGCCCTCGTGGGGCACAACGTCGTCACCTCGGACCTCGCCCTCACCGAGGCGCTGACCCGCCACGGGTCGGCGGCGTTGGTCGACGAGCTCATCCCGCTCGGTGCCGAGGCGGGCACGGCGGAGGCGCGCGAGCACGGGATGCTGGCCAACCGCCACCACCCCGAGCTGACGTCGTACGACCGCTGGGGCAACCGCGTCGACGAGGTCGAGTTCCACCCCTCGTGGCACTGGCTGATGGAGCGGGCGGTCGGCCACGGGCTGCAGGCAGCGCCGTGGGAGCAGCAGGAGGCGGGCGACCCGCACGCCCACCTGCGCCGCGCCGCCGGCTTCCTCGCGTGGTCGCAGACCGAGCCGGGGCACGGCTGCCCGATCTCGATGACGTACGCCGCCGTGCCCGCGCTGCGCGCCGACGAGGCCATCGCGCGGCAGTGGACGCCGCTGCTGGCGGCACGCTCGTACGAGCCCGGCGTCCGCGGCCGCTCCGCCAAGACCGGCGCGCTGGCCGGCATGGGGATGACCGAGAAGCAGGGCGGCTCCGACGTGCGCGCGAACCAGACCCGCGCGACGCCGACGTCGGAGGACGGGTGGTACCGCCTCGACGGGCACAAGTGGTTCACCTCCGCGCCGATGAACGACGTGTTCCTCGTGCTCGCGCAGGCCGACGGCGGCATGACCTGCTTCGTCGTCCCGCGGGTGCTCGAGGACGGCTCGCGCAACCGGATCGACGTCGTGCGGCTCAAGGACAAGCTCGGCAACCGGTCCAACGCCTCGAGCGAGCTCGAGCTCAACGGCACGCTTGCCCAGCGCCTCGGCGACGAGGGCCGCGGTGTGCGGACGATCATCGAGATGGTCGCCGCCACCCGCCTCGACTGCGTCCTCGGGTCGGCCGCCCTGATGCGACACGCGCTCGCCGAGGCGTCGTGGCACGTCGCGCACCGCTCGGCCTTCGGCGGCCTGCTCGTCGACAAGCCGCTCATGCAGAACGTGGTCGCCGACCTGGCCGTCGAGTCCGAGGCCGCCACCGCGCTGGCGATGCGGCTCGCAGCGGCCGTCGACCGCCCGGGCGACCCGCACGAGGTGGCGCTGCGCCGGATCGCCCTGCCGCTCGCGAAGTTCTGGGTGTGCAAGCGCACGCCCGCGATGGTCGCCGAGGCGCTGGAGTGCCTCGGCGGCAACGGCTACGTCGAGGACTCCGGGCTGCCGCTGATGTTCCGCGAGTCACCGCTCAACTCGATCTGGGAGGGCTCGGGCAACGTCAACGCGCTCGACGTGCTCCGCGCGCTGGGCCGCGAGCCCGAGGTGCTCCAGGCCTGGATCACCGAGGTCGGTGCCGCCCGCGGGGCGGACAGCCGCCTCGACCGGGCGGTCGACGACACCCTCGCGCTCCTCGGTGAGGGGGCCGGTCTCGAAGCCGGAGCGCGGCGGCTCGCCGGCCGGATGGCCGCGTGCCTGCAGGGCTCTCTGCTCGTGCGGTACGCACCGCCCGAGGTGGCCGACGCCTTCTGCGGCAGCCGGTTCGGGACGTCGTACGGCGGCACGTTCGGCATGCTCGACAGCGGGTCACTGCGCGAGGTCGTGGACCGGGCCACGCCGCAGCCCTGACCGCGTCGCGCACGAGGTCGTCAGGACACACCTGACCGATCGGCCACCCGCACGGCCCCGCACGACATAGCGTGGCCGGATCGAGAGGAGTCGTGATGTCAGGCAAGGGCAGCACGTTGTTCACCGTCGGCACCCTGCTGCGGCACGCACAGGACGCCGGCGCGCCCGTACGCCTGCTGGTGCAGGGCACCTGGCTGGACGGCCGGATCGTCGGCGCCGACGGCCTCGGGGTGGTGCTCGACGACGGCAACGCCCAGCAGGTGCTGGTCCGCCTCGACGCGATCGTCGCGGTCAGCTTCTCGCGGGCCGACATCGACGAGCCCGACGACCGGGCGGCTCGGTCCCACGGACGTCGGCGGCGCGACCCGATCGAGGCAGGCCCGGTCGGCGGCTGACCGGTCGGGCTGACTGGTCCACACCACCCGGCGCCCTGTCCCGCACGCTCGTCGCAGGTTCGTCGAAGTCCTCGGCCACGCTCGTCCCACCACCGGTCCGGCGAGCGACCCGCGACCTAGGTTCGCCGCACCCACATCGCGTGGGGATTCCTGGTGGGGAGGTGGGGGATGACCAAGCTCTCGAGCACGATGCTCAGCGTGGGGACGCTGCTCCGGCGGGCCGAGGACACGGGCGCCGAGGTCAGTGTCCTGGTCGCGGGCAGCTGGCTGCAGGGACGCGTGATCGGCTGCGACGGCCTCGGTGCGGTGCTCGACGACGGCGACGGGCAGGCCCTGGTCCGGCTCGACGCCGTCACGGCGGTGCGGTTCGACCGCACCCGGATCGAGCACGCCGACGGCGCCGACGCCCGTTCGCACGGTGGCAGCGAGCGCGGGCCGATCGAGGCGGGCCCGGTGACGGTGCCACGCCCCGCGCGGGGTGAGCACCCCATCCGCATGCTGCAGGGCCTCACCGCAGAGCCGTGCTGACGACCTCCCGTGCCTCCTCCTGCACCTGGGCAAGGTGCTCGGGGCCGCGGAAGGACTCCGCGTAGATCTTGTAGACGTCCTCGGTGCCACTGGGCCGCGCGGCGAACCACGCCGACTCGGTCGTCACCTTGAGCCCGCCGATCTTCGCGCCGTTGCCGGGCGCCTCGGTGAGCTTGCCGGTGATCTCCTCCCCCGCCAGCGTCGTGGCCGAGACGTCGTCGGGCGAGAGCGCGCCGAGCTTGGCCTTCTCCTCGCGGCTGGCCGGAGCGTCGATGCGGGCGTACGCCGGGTCGCCGTGCCGGGCGACGAGCTCGGCGTAGTGCTGGCTGGGCGTCTTGCCGGTGGCGCCCAGGATCTCGCTCGCGAGCAGGGCGAGCAGGAGGCCGTCCTTGTCGGTGGTCCAGGTGGAGCCGTCGCGACGCAGGAACGACGCACCGGCCGACTCCTCGCCGCCGAACCCGAAGGACCCGTCCATCAGGCCGGGCACGAACCACTTGAAGCCCACCGGCACCTCCACCAGCGGCTTGCCGATCGACTCGGCCACCCGGTCGATCATCGAGCTCGACACCAGCGTCTTGCCGATGCGCGTGTCCTCGGGCCAGCCGGGCCGGGCACCGCCGAAGAGGTGCGCGATCGCGACCGCGAGGAAGTGGTTGGGATTCATCAGGCCGGCGTCGGGCGTGACGATGCCGTGCCGGTCGGCGTCGGCGTCGTTGCCGGTCGCGACGTCGTACTCGTCCTTGCGACCCACCAGTGACGCCATGGCGTGCGGCGAGGAGCAGTCCATCCGGATCTTGCCGTCCCAGTCGAGGGTCATGAACCGCCAGGTCGGGTCGACCAGCGGGTTGACCACGGACAGGTCGAGCCGGTGCCGGTCGGCGATCTCGCCCCAGTAGGCCACGCTCGCGCCGCCCAGCGGGTCGGCGCCGATCCGCACGCCGGCGTCGCGCACCGCGTCGAGGTCGAGCACCGACGGCAGGTCGTCGACGTAGGTGCCGAGGAAGTCGTAGGACCCCACCGCGGCCCGCGCCTTCGCGAAGGAGACCCGTCGCACGCCGGCGATGTTGCCGCGGATGAGCTCGTTGGCCCGGGCGGCGATGACGCTGGTGGCGTCGGAGTCGGCGGGCCCGCCGTGGGGCGGGTTGTACTTGAAGCCGCCGTCCTGGGGCGGGTTGTGCGACGGGGTCACCACGATCCCGTCGGCGAGTCCCGCGCCCGTCGTACGTCCCTGGTTGGCGCGCAGGATCGCGTGGCTCACGGCCGGGGTCGGGGTGAAGCCGTCGCGGTCGTCGACGAGCACCGTGACGTCGTTGGCGACCAGCACCTCGAGGGCGGTCGCCCACGCCGGCTCGGACAGCGCGTGGGTGTCGCGACCGATGAAGAGCGGGCCGTCGTAGCCCTGCTCCCGGCGGTAGTCGCAGATCGCCTGCGTGGTTGCGGCGATGTGGACCTCGTTGAAGGAGGTGGTGAGCGAGGTGCCGCGGTGGCCGCTGGTGCCGAAGGCGACCTGCTGCGACACGTCGTCGGGGTCGGGCTCGAGGTCGAAGTAGGCCGTCACGAGGTGGGAGACGTCCACCAGGTCCTCGGTGCGGGCGGGCTGTCCGGCTCTCTCGTGGGTGGCCATGGGCCCATCTTGGCGGGTCGGACAACTCCCGTCGAGAAACCTGCCCGGCGCTGTCGATCCGTGTCGGGCTGATCCGTCAGAGTGGTGAGGCCGCAGTCCCGCGGCCCGCGACCTGAAGGAGCCACCGGCGATGAGCCGCTACCTGATCCTGCTGCCCGCACCCGAGGCCGACTGGGCCGACCTGCCGCCCGAGGAGCACGAGAAGGGACACCGCTCCCACCAGCAGTTCCAGCGCGACCTGGCGGACAAGGGGCACACCCTCGTCACCGTCAGCCCGCTCGAGCCCTCCGCGCAGGCCACGTCCATGCGGCCCGACGGCTCCGGTGGCGCACTGGTCACCGACGGACCGTTCAGCGAGACGGCCGAGCAGGTGGTCGGCTTCTACCTCGTCGACTCGGAGGACGGTGCGGCGCTGCGGGCCGCGTGCGAGCGGTTCGCCTCGCGCGGTGAGCACCTCGAGCTCCGCCGACTGGCGGAGTGAGGAGCACGAGATGACCGAGTACGTCGTCCTGCTGATGGGGGACGCCGAGCGCTGGTGGGACCTGCCCGAGGAGGAGCGAAGGGCCGGCTACGCGGCGCACGAGGAGTTCTCGGCCCGGCTGGTGGAGCACGGGCACCGCATCACCGGCGGCGCCGAGCTGCACCGCGCGTCCGAGGCGAGGACCATCGCGCCCCGCGCCACCGAGGTCACCGACGGCCCGTGGGCAGAGACCCACGAGCAGGTGGGTGGGTTCTACCTCGTCGAGACCGACGACCTCGACGACCTGATGGAGTGCTGCCTGTTGCTGGCAGCGACCGGCGACGCCGTCGAGGTGCGGCGCTGCGTGAGCGAGAAGGAGCGTGCGTCATGAAGTACCTCGTGCTGCTGATCGGCGACGGCGCGGAGAAGCCGTGGCCCGAGCAGACGGAGACGGAGCAGATGGCGGCGATGGCAAAGTTCGGGGCGTTCGACGCGGCCTGCCGCGAGCGCGAGGGCGTCGAGCTGCTGGCCGGCGAGGCGTTGAGCGGACCGGGCGACGCCACGGTGATGCGCACGTCGGGCGAGGGCCGGGTGGCTCTGACCGACGGTCCCTACGCCGAGGTCATCGAGGGGATGGGCGGCTTCTACCTGCTCGAGGCGCCCGACCTCGACGTCGTCGTGGAGCTGCTGAGGCTGCTGCCGCCGTACGACATCCAGATCCACCCGACTGTGGACATGTCCTGACCGTGGTGACGGCCGAGGCCGCGCTCGAGCAGGTGGTGCGACAGGAGTGGGGCCGCCTGGTGGCCCTGCTCCTGTCGCAGTTCCGTCGCCTCGACCTCGTCGAGGACGCGCTGGGCGACGCGGTCGAGGCCGCCAGCCGGACGTGGCCCGTGGACGGCACCCCTGACAACCCGGCCGGTTGGCTGATGACCGCCGCCAAGCGGCGGGTGCTCGACCGGCTCCGCACCGAGGAGGTGGCCCGGCGCAAGGAGCCGCTCCTGCTCATCGACGCCGCGCAGCACCAGGAGGTAGCCCGCACCATGGCCGACGCCGGCAGCCTGGTCGAGGACGACGTGCTGCGGCTGGTGCTGATGTGCGCCCACCCAGCCCTCGCGCCGGAGTCGGCCAGCGCCCTGTCGCTGCGGCTGGTGCTCGGCGTGCCGACGGCCGACATCGCCCGGCTCTTCCTCGTCCCCGAGCCGACGATGGCCGCCCGGATCACCCGCGCGAAGAAGCGCATCGTCGGAGCCGGCATCCCCTTCACCGTGCCCGACGCCGGCGTGCTTCCCGAACGGCTCGAGACGGTGGCGCAGACCGCCTACCTCGCCTTCACCGCGGGCTACGCCCCCGGCACGGGCCCCGACCTGCTGCGCGCCGACCAGGCCGGGGAGGCCATCCGGTTGGTGCGCGTCGTGCTCGGCCTGCGTCCGGACGAGCCGGCGCTGGTCGCCCTGCTCGCGCTGATGCTGCTGCAGCACTCGCGGCGCGACGCCCGGGCGGGCGGCGGGCATCTCGTGCTCCTCGCCGACCAGGACCGCACCCGGTGGCACCACGACGAGGTCGCCGAGGCGACGCGCCTGCTCGCCCGGCCCGAGCTCACCGGTCCGCTGACCCCGCTCGCGGCGTCGTACGTCCTCCAGGCGCGGATCGCCGCCGAGCACGCCACGGCACCGTCGGCGGAGGACACGCGCTGGGACCGCATCGTGGGGTTGTACGACGTCCTGCTGCAGGTGGTGCCCACGCCGTCGGCCCGACTCGCGCGCGCGGTGGCCGTGGCCGAGCAGCACGGACCGGCCGCCGGCCTCGACGCGCTCGAGGGGCTGGACGTGCCCGAGAGCCACCGGCCCGCGGCAGTGCGCGCCGAGCTGCTGTCGCGCGCGGGAGACCTCGACGCCGCGCGGGCGGCGTACGACCAGGCCATCGCGGCGTGCCGCAACGAGGTCGAGAAGGCGTTCCTCGTCGCCCGGCGCGACGCGCTCTAGCCCTCCGGGACCGGCTGCTGCTTGGCGAGGACGGTCAGGCCGTCGTCGACGACGAACCCCCGCGCGCGATCGGCCTCGTGGTCCACGCCGATCTGCACGCCGGGAGGGACGACGACGCCCTTGTCGATGATCGCGTTGCGCACGACCGCGCCCTCGCCGATGCGGACCCCGTCCATGAGCACCGAGTCGGACACCTCGGCGCCGTCCTTGACCCACACCGCCGGCGAGAGCACCGACTGGTTGACGGTGCCGCCGCTCACCACGACGCCGGGCGAGAGGATGGAGTTGAAGGTCGAGACCTTCGCCCCGCTCGCACCCTCCACCAGCTTGGCCGGCGGGTGCGGGCCGTAGCTGGTGTAGATCGGCCACGCGTTGTTGTAGAGGTTGAAGACCGGCAGCGGCGAGACCAGGTCGAGGTGGGCGTCGTAGTAGGAGCGCATCGTCCCGACGTCGCGCCAGTAGCCGCGGTCGCGGTCGGTCGCGCCGGGCACCTCGTTGTCCTTGTAGTCGTAGACCGCCGACTCCGACTTGTCGACGAACCACGGCACGATGTCGCCACCCATGTCGTGCTTGGACTGCTCGCGCTCGGCGTCGCGGGTGACGGCGTCGCGCAGGGCGTCGGCGTCGAAGACGTAGTTGCCCATGCTGGCCAGCACCTCACCGGGCGAATCGGGCAGGCCCACCGGGTCGGTCGGCTTCTCGAGGAACGCGCGGATCTTCTGCGGGTTGCCGGGGTCCACGTCGATGACGCCGAACTGGTCGGCCAGGCCGATCGGCTGCCGGATCGCGGCGACGGTGCACCCGGCGCCGGACTCGACGTGGTCGGCCACCATCTGCGAGAAGTCCATCCGGTAGACGTGGTCGGCGCCCACCACCACGACGATGTCGGGCTGCTCGTCGGTGAGCAGGTTGAGCGACTGGAAGATCGCGTCGGCGCTGCCGAGGTACCACCGCTTCCCGACGCGCTGCTGCGCCGGCACCGGGGTGACGTAGTTGCCCAGCAGCTGCGACATGCGCCAGGTCGTGGTGACGTGGCGGTCCAGGCTGTGCGACTTGTACTGCGTCAGCACGACGACCTTGAGGTAGCCGGAGTTGACGACGTTGGACAGCGCGAAGTCGATCAGGCGGTAGATCCCGCCGAACGGCACCGCTGGCTTGGCGCGGTCGGCCGTCAACGGCATCAGGCGCTTGCCCTCACCACCGGCCAGGACGACGGCGAGCACCTTCTTGCGCGGGGGCGTGTTGGGCATGCGACGAAACTAGCCGTCCGCGGGGGCGCGGTCGACCTCCCTGGGGACCGCGTCTTGCGACTAGGTTCGCTCCATGCGCATCGACGTCCTCAGCAAGGAGTACCCACCGGAGGTCTACGGGGGGGCCGGCGTGCACGTCGCCGAGCTCGTCCGGGCGCTCCGCGTGCAGCCCGACGTCGACGCGCGCGTGCGCTGCTTCGGGGCCCCGCGCTCCGAGCCCGGCACGACGGCGTACGCCGAGCCGGAGTCGCTCGTCGGCGCCAACGCGGCGATCCGCACGCTGGGCGTCGACCTCGCGATGGTCGACGACTGCGACGGCGCCGACCTGGTCCACTCCCACACCTGGTACGCCAACATGGCCGGCCACCTCGCCGGGCTGATGCACGGCATCCCGCACGTCGTCAGTGCCCACTCGCTCGAGCCGATGCGGCCCTGGAAGGCCGAGCAGCTCGGCGGCGGCTACGCCCTGTCGAGCTGGGCGGAGCGCACGGCGTACGAGGGCGCGTCGGGCATCGTCGCGGTCAGCGCCGCGATGCGCGACGACGTGCTGCGCAGCTATCCGTCCGTCGACCCCGCGCGGGTGCACGTGGTGCACAACGGCATCGACACCACGGAGTGGTCGCCGGTGGCGGACCCCGACCGGGTCCGCGAGCTCGGTGTCGACCCTGACCGGCCGAGCGTCATCTTCGTCGGCCGGATCACCCGCCAGAAGGGGCTGCCGCTGTTCCTGCGCGCCGCCGCCGCCCTGCCGCCCGACGTCCAGCTCGTGCTGTGCGCGGGGGCGCCCGACACCCCGGAGATCGAGGCCGAGGTGCGCGGCCTCGTCGAGGACCTCGCGGCCACCCGGTCCGGTGTCGTGTGGATCGCCGAGATGCTGCCGCGCCCCGACGTCGTCGCCCTGCTGACCGCCGCCACCGTCTTCGCCTGCCCGTCGATCTACGAGCCGCTCGGCATCGTCAACCTCGAGGCGATGGCCTGCGAGACCGCGGTCGTCGCGACCGCCACCGGCGGCATCCCCGAGGTCGTCGTCCACGGCGAGACCGGCTGGCTGGTCCCGATCGAGCAGGCCACCGACGGCACCGGCACGCCCCTCGACCCGGAGCGCTACGTGGCCGACCTCGCGGCCGCGCTGACCGACGCGGTCAGCGACCCCGACCGTGCCCGCGCCTACGGTGTCGCCGGCCGCCGCCGCGCCGAGGAGTCCTTCAGCTGGGGCTCGATCGCCACCCGCACGCTCGACCTCTACCGCTCGCTGACGTAGACGGTCGGACCCGGGCTCGGCGTCCGAACGGGTGCTCCGACGACAGTGCGGTGACTGTGGTCCACGTGGTGGACCAAGGGCACCGCACTGACCCGGTCAGCTGAGGACGAGCCCGGGGTAGAGCGGGTGCTTGTCCAGCATCTCCGCCGAACGCTTCGTGACACGGTCCGCGACTCCGTCGCCCAGCACGTACGACGCCTTGCTGGGGCCGCCGGCCTTGGTGGTGCCGGCAGCGGTGTTGCTGAGCACGTCCACGATGAGCTCGGCCACGGTGTCGAACTCGTCGTGGCCGAACCCGCGGGTGGTGAGGGCGGGCGTGCCGAGCCGGATGCCGGAGGTGTACCAGGCGCCGTTGCGGTCGGCCGGGACGGAGTTGCGGTTGGTGACGACGCCGGCGTCGAGCAGCGCAGACTCGGCCTGGCGACCGGTCAGGCCGTAGGAGGAGACGTCGAGCAGGACGATGTGGTTGTCGGTGCCGCCCGTGACCAGGTTCGCGCCGCGCGTCAGGAAACCCTCGGCCAGCGACTTCGCGTTGTCGGCGATCCGCTGCGCGTAGCCCTGGAACTCGCTCGTGCGAGCCTCGGCGAAGGCGACGGCCTTGGCGGCCATCACGTGCGACAGCGGGCCGCCGAGGACCATCGGGCAGCCGCGGTCGACGTCGGAGGCGAACTCCTCCTGCGCCAGCACCATGCCGCCGCGCGGGCCACGCAGGGACTTGTGGGTCGTGGTGGTGGTGATGTGGGCGAACGGGACCGGGTCCTCCTCGCCGGTGAACACCTTGCCCGCGACGAGGCCGGCGAAGTGGGCCATGTCGACCATCAGCACGGCGCCGACCTCGTCGGCGATCTCGCGCATCTTGGCGAAGTTCACCCGACGCGGATAGGCGGAGTAGCCGGCGACCAGCACGAGCGGCTTGAACTCACGCGCCTTGGCCGCGACGGCGTCGTAGTCGAGCAGCCCGGTCTCCGGGTCGGTGCCGTACTGCTGCTGGTGGAACATCTTGCCGCTGATGTTCGGACGGAAGCCGTGGGTGAGGTGGCCGCCCGCGTCGAGCGACATCCCGAGCAGGCGCTGGTTGCCGAACTCGTGGCGCAGCTCCTCCCAGTCGGCCTCGGTGAGCTCGTTGACGTTCTTCGCCTGCATCTTCGCCAGGTACGGCGACTCGATCCGGTTGGCGAGGATCGACCAGAAGGCGACGAGGTTGGCGTCGATGCCGGAGTGCGGCTGGACGTAGGCGTAGGGCGCGCCGAAGAGCTCGCGGGCGTGCTCGGCGGCGAGCGACTCGACGGTGTCGACGTTCTGGCAACCGGCGTAGAACCGGTGGCCGACGGTGCCCTCGGCGTACTTGTCGCTGAACCACGTGCCCATCGTCAGCAGCACGGCCGGCGAGGCGTAGTTCTCCGAGGCGATCAGCTTGAGCGAGCCCCGCTGGTCGGTGAGCTCCTGGCGGGTGGCCTCGGCGATGCGGGGCTCGACCGAGGCGATGACCTCGAGTGCCTGCGAGTACGCGCTGCTGATCAGGGAGTCCGTCATGGCCCACAGCCTAGAGGCCCCCGGACGACGTCGCGCCGGGCCCCGCGCGGTCTGGACACGGGCTCGGGACGCGAGCTCCAGGACACGTTCGCGGGAACGCCGGCGCCGCCCGGTGCGTTGAAGACGCGTGGCGCTCCCTTCCCTCTCCGACCAGGCCGAGCGGCTCGTCCGCCTCGGTGTCCACGACCTCGCCGGGATCCCGGCCGCCGGGCTGCACGAGCTGGCTGCGCCCGCTCCCCCGGACTCCCTCCTGGTGACCCCGGCACCCGCGTCCGGGCTCGCTCCCCTGCTCCGCCTCGGCGACAAGGCGGGCTTCGTCGTCGAGGACATGACCGACGTCGACGCCTTCGCACCGACCGTGGAGGTCCCGCCGACGCCGTACGTCGTGGCGGGCCTCGACCGCGGGGACGCCTTCGCGAACCGGACGCCCGAGGAGTCGGTGCCGGAGATCGTCGCTGCCGGCCGCTCGCCGCTGACCCTGGCGGAAGGACTGCACTGGGTGCTCCAGGACCCCGACGTGCTCGAGCGCAACGCCTGCTTCATGACGCCCGGGTCGCGGCTGCGTCGCAGCAACGGGACGTACGACGCCCGCACGCCGGCGCTGTGGATCAGCAACGGCACCGGACGCGACGGTCGCGAGCGACAGCACGCGCCGAAGCTGGGCTGGTGCTGGTGGGGCAACCGGCACACGTGGCTCGGCATCGCGTCGTGCGAGCGGCGTACTCACGCGTAACGACGGTGTGACCTGGGCCTCACCCACCTCGGCCGACGGGCGGACCCCCGAACAGCCGTCTCACATCGTGGCGCTCCATCCCACATGACGAGATTTCGGCTTGTGGAACGCGTGTCCAACCCCTGAGACTTCTTGACATGGTCTCCGCTTCCACCCACGCACACCTTGTGGTCCGACGTCACGTCGACCTCATGCGCGTGGGCAGCGCGACCTGTTGGCATCGCTGACGCCGCCCCTGCACCCCTCCGCGCTCACCGTCGCGCGCGGCACACCTCAGCGAACAGGAATCTCCTGACCATGCCTGACCTCCGGTTCACGCCCCAGGCCGCCCAGCACACCGAGATCCCGCGCCCCAAGCGCGCCGAGGGTCAGTGGGCGCTCGGCTACACCGAGCCGCTCAACAAGAACGAGCAGTCCAAGAAGGACGACGACCCGCTCAACGTGCGGGACCGCATCCTCTACACCTACTCGCGTCGCGGCTTCGACTCGATCGACCCCGCCGACCTGCGTGGCCGGTTCCGCTGGATGGGCCTCTACACCCAGCGCGCGCCCGGGTTCGACGGCGGAAAGACCGCGCAGCTCGAGGAGGAGGAGCTCGACGACCGCTTCTTCATGATGCGGGTGCGCACCGACGGCGCGATCCTCGACGCCGCCGCCCTCCGGGCGCTGGGCGAGGTGTCGACGACCTACGGTCGCAACACCGCCGACATCACCGACCGCAACAACATCCAGTACCACTGGATCGAGATCGAGAGCGTGCCGGCGATCTGGGAGCGGCTCGAGGCGGTCGGGCTCAGCACGCTCGAGGCCTGCGGCGACGGCCCGCGCCCCTTCCTCGGCTCCCCCGTCGCCGGGATCGCCAAGGACGAGATCATCGACGGCTCCGAGGCGCTCGCCGAGATCAAGCGTCGAGCCCTGGACAACCCGGCGTTCTCCAACCTGCCGCGCAAGTTCAAGACCGCGCTGACCGGCCACCCGAGCCACGACGTCGCGCCCGAGGTCAACGACGTGGCCTTCGTCGGCACGGTGCACCCCGAGCACGGCCCCGGCTTCGACCTCTGGGTCGGTGGCGGCCTGTCCACCAACCCGATGCTCGCCCACAAGCTCGGCGTCTGGATCCCCCTCGACGAGGTGGCCGACGCCTGGGAGGGCGTCGCCGGCATCTTCCGCGACTACGGCTACCGCCGCCTGCGCTCCAAGGCCCGGCTGAAGTTCCTGCTGGCCGACTGGGGCAAGGAGAAGTTCCGCGAGGTGCTGGAGAACGAGTACCTCCACCGTGCGCTCGTCGACAACCCCTCCCCCGAGGCGCCGATCGCCCAGGGTGACCACATCGGCATCCACGAGCAGAAGGACGGCCGCTTCTACGTCGGCGCCGCTCCGGTCGTCGGTCGCATCGACGGCACCACGCTCAGCGCGCTCGGCGACCTCGTCGAGCGCTACGACGCCCGCGGCGCCCGGCTGACGGCGTACCAGAAGCTCGTCGTCATCGGGGTCGCCGCCGAGGACACCGAGGCGTTCGCCGACGACCTCGAGAAGATCGGGTTGACCGCCCGGCCGAGCAACTGGCGCCGCTCCACGATGGCCTGCACCGGCATCGAGTTCTGCAAGCTGGCGATCGTCGACACCAAGGAGCGCTCCCGCCGCCTGGTGACCGAGCTGGAGAAGCGGTTCCCCGACCTCGACACCGACATCTCGGTCAACGTCAACGGCTGCCCCAACGCCTGCGCGCGCACCCAGGTGGCCGACATCGGCCTCAAGGGCCAGCTCGTCATGGACGCCGACGGCCGCCAGGTCGAGGGCTTCCAGGTGCACCTCGGCGGCGCCCTCGGGCTCAACCCCGCCATGGGCCGCAAGCTCCGCGCCCACAAGGTCACCAGCGCCGGCCTCGACGAATACGTCACCGCGGTCGTGTCCGCGTACCTCGCCGACCGCACCGACGGCGAGCGGTTCGCCGCGTGGGTCGCGCGCGCCGATGACACCCTGCTGCGCGGGGAGCCGGTGTCGGTCTGATGTCCGAGCGCGCGCAGCCCTTCCACTGCCCCTACTGCGGGGACGAGAACCTGTTCCCCCAGGAGGGTGCAGGTGCCTGGGAGTGCCGCTCGTGCCTGCGCAGCTTCACCGTCAAGATGACCGGGATGATCCGGCCCGGCGGGGGCGCCGCATGAGCGCCTCCACGCAGGCTGCCCGCGACTTCAAGGGCACGCACACCGACGGGCGTACGCCGGAGGAGCTGCGCGAGCTCGTCTCCCACGTCGGCGCCGAGCTCGAGCTGGCCCCGGCCGAGGTCATCATCGAGTGGGCCGTCGCGACCTTCGGCGACCGGTTCGCGATCACCTCCTCGATGGGCGACGCCGTGCTCGCGCACCTCGCGTCGAGGGTCGCGCCCGGCATCGACGTCGTCTTCCTCGACACCGGCTACCACTTCGTCGAGACCATCGGCACCCGCGACGCCGTCGAGGCGACCCTGCCGGTCAACCTGCGCACGGTCAGCACCTCGCTCACCGTCGCCGAGCAGGACGAGCAGTACGGCAAGGACCTCTACAAGACCGACCCCGACCTCTGCTGCGCCCTGCGCAAGGTCAAGCCCCTCGCCGACACCCTGGCGGAGTACGACGCCTGGGCCACCGGCCTGCGCCGCGCCGAGACGCACAACCGGGTCATCGCCCCGGTCGTCGGCTGGGACGCCCGCAAGGGCAAGGTCAAGGTCTCGCCGCTGGCGCGGTGGAGCGACGAGCAGGTCGAGCAGTACATCGTCGACAACGGCGTGCTCGTCAACCCGCTCGTCCACGACGGCTATCCCAGCATCGGCTGCTGGCCGTGCACCCGCCGCGTCGCTCCGGGCGACGACCCGCGCAGCGGCCGCTGGGCCGGCACCAACAAGACCGAGTGCGGCATCCATGCCTAGGCCACTCCCCCAGACCAGCACTTCGAGACGGTCGCTGGACGACCTCCTCAGCACAAGCGACAACGTCGTCGCACCCACCCAGCACGACAGCACCACCACACACGAACGGAGGCACCCCTGATGGCTGCTCCTGCTCTGGTTGCCCTGGCCCACGGAAGCCGGGACCCGCGTTCGGCCGCGACGATCAAGGCGCTCGTCGCCGAGGTCAAGGCGATGCGCCCCGACCTCAAGGTCGAGACGGCCTTCCTCGACCTCTCCAAGCCGAGCTTCGACACGGTCGTCGACCGCCTCGTCAAGGCCGGTCACGAGGAGATCGTGGTCGTCCCGCTCCTGCTCACCGAGGCCTACCACGCCAAGGTCGACGTGCCGGAGGCCATCGCCGCCGCCATGGCCCGCCACGACGGCGTACGCATCCAGGCCAGCCGGATCCTCGGCATGGAGGCCGCCTTCCTCGAGGTGCTCGACGTCCGCCTGCGCGACGCGCTCAAGGCGGCGCGGGTGCGCGAGCTGGACGCGCTCGTCCTGGCCGCTGCCGGTTCGTCCGACCCGCTCGCCAACCAGGCGGTCGCCCGCATCGCACGCACGTGGGGCGCGCGGCACCGCCTGCCCGTCACCGCGGCCTTCGCGTCGGCCGCTCCGCCCGCTGCCGGCGAGGCCGTGCGTGCCTTCCGCGCGGAGGGCAAGCGCCACATCGCGGTCGCCTCGTTCTTCCTCGCTCCCGGCCGGCTGCCCGACCGGGCGACCGAGCTGGCCGTCGAGGCAGGCGCGGTGGCGGTGTCCGACCCGCTGGGTGCGCACCCCGCGGTCGCGCGCGCGATCCTCGCCCGCTACGCCGTGGGTGCGGTCGAGCTCGTCCCAGTGTGACCTCTCACGACGCGAGGTGCTTGAGCGCCTCGCGTCGGGTCAGCCCGCTGAGCCGGTCGTCGTAGGTCGCGACGAAGCTGCGGACCCACGCCGGGTCGGTGCGCGCGTGCTGCCGCAGCGCCCAGCCGAGCGCCTTGCGGACGAAGAACTCGCGGCCGTACGCCGTGTCGTCGAGGTTGGCGACCAGCACGCGCGCGAGCAGGTCGGTGTCGGTCTGCTCGCGGTGGCGCAGCTGCGCCAGCATCGCCGTACGACGCACCCACAGGCTGTCGGCGTCCACCGACCAGGCCTCGACGACCGGCGTGGCGGCGGCTCGGTGGTCCAGGAGCACCGAGCCCACCGGGTGGGCGGCGATCTCGTCGACGACGTCCCACCACGCGCCAGTGCGGACGAGCTCCTCCAGCAGCGGCAGCAGGTCGGGGTCCAGCCACGCGCGGTAGGCCCGGTGCCGGACGAGCGCGATCGCGGCGTACCACTCCTCCCGGTGCTGGGCGTCCTCCCAGAGCTCGAGCACCGCCGCCTCCCACTGCGCCCGGTCGGCGAACCGGTGCTCGACCAGCAGCGGCCGCAGCAGCGCCTTGAGCGCCGGCGAGCCGAGGCCGACGAAGGGCAGCGCGGACTTCATGTAGGCCTGCTGCTGCGCGGCCCGCTCCGGGTCGCCGCCCCCGGCGAGGACCGCCCGCACCGCACCGACGTACGTCACGGCTGTCAGCCGATGAGCTGCTCGCGGAGGTGCTCGAGCTGACGGGCGGGGTCGGCGGTCAGCCCGCCGTGCACCGGGCCGGGCTGGAGCACGGTGCTGCGGGGCGCCTTGAGGAAGCCGAACCGCTGCCCCAACGACTGCCGCGCGGCCTCTCCCGCTCGCTCGTCCCCGCGGCACACCCGGTCGGCGAAGGCGAGGGCGTCACACACCTGGTCGACGTCGATGCCCGGGTGGAGGGCGCGCAGGCGGTCGGCGTCGACCGACCACGCCAGGTCGAGGAAGTCGGCGGACTGGCAGTGCAGCACCACGCCGACGTTGAGGAACTCCTCGCGCTCCGGCCGCGGGACGCAGCGGAGCACGACGTACTGGTAGGCCATCCGGGCGGCGGTCATCGAGCCACCTCCGGGAGCCACTGGCGGGTGCCGAGGCGCGCGAGGAGGAAGTCGACGTACGCCGCTCGCAGGGCGTCCGGCCCCAGCTCGTCGGCACCGTCCGCCCCGGGCACCGGCTCGAGCCACACGTCGGGGACCTCGGCCAGCACCTCCACGAAGACCTCACGGTCGAGCTTGGCGGCGATCTCCTCGTCGAGCTCCCGGGCCCGACCGGCGCACGACTCGAAGACGTGGCCGCCGACGTCCCACGGCTGGGCGGCGAACTTCGCCGGGGCGGTGACCCCGGAGCGCCAGCCGTGGTGGAAGTAGAGCGACGCCCCGTGGTCGATCACCCACAGGTCGCCGTGCCAGATCAGCAGGTTGGGGTTGCGCCAGGACCGGTCGACGTTGGCGGTGAACGCGTCGAGCCACAGCACGCGCGCGCCCTCGTCGTCCGCCGCGCTCACCTGTCCGTCGACGCCGAACGAGCCGGGGAGGAAGTCGATGCCGAGGTTGGGACCGACGCTCGCGTTGAGGAGGTCCTGCACCTCCTCGTCGGCCTCGTAGCGGGCGAGCTCGGGGTCGAGGTCGAGCAGCACGAGCCGCGGGGTGCGCAGGCCCAGCCGGGTCGCGAGGGCACTCACGACCACCTCGGCGACCAGCACCTTGGCGCCCTGCCCGGCCCCGCGGAACTTGCAGACGTAGGTGCCGAGGTCGTCACCCTCCACCACCCCGGGCAGGCTGCCGCCCTCGCGGAGAGGGGTGACGTAGCGGGTGACCGTGACGCCGGGCAGTCCGGTGGAGCTCACTGGACCGGGTCCTCCTGGGCCAGGCGCTCGGTCTCGGCCGCCACGTCGAAGTCCGCGATGGGCCACTGCAGGTCGAGGCCGCGCAACGTGTCGAGGAGGAGCTGGCCGACGGCGAGGTTGCGGAACCACTTCTTGTCCGACGGCACCACGTGCCACGGCGCGAGCTGCGTGCTGGTGCGCTCGAGCGCGACCTCGTACGCCTCGCGGTAGGCGGGCCAGAACGCCCGCTCGTCGAGGTCGCCGGGGTTGTACTTCCAGTGCTTCTCGGGATTGGCGAGCCGCTCGGCCAGCCGGACCTTCTGCTCGTCGGCACTGATGTGGAGCATGCACTTGATGATCGAGAACCCCTCGTCGACGAGCCGGGCCTCGAAGGCGTTGATCGCGCCGTAGCGGCGCTCGATCTCGTCGTCGTCGGCGAAGCCCCGGACCCGGGCGATCAGGACGTCCTCGTAGTGCGAGCGGTCGAAGACCCCGATGTAGCCCGCCTCCGGCAGCGCCCTCTCGATGCGCCAGAGGAAGTCGTGGCGCTTCTCCTCCTCGGTGGGCGCCTTGAAGCTGGTGATGCGGACGCCCTGCGGGTCGACGAGCCCGATCGTGTGGCGCAGGACCCCGCCCTTGCCGCTCGTGTCCATGCCCTGGAGCACGAGCAGGACGCGGCGCTCGGACCCGACCGTCCGCTCGGCCCAGAGCCGTTCCTGCAGGTCGGCCAGCTCCGCACCCATGGCGGCGAGCGCGTCGTTCCCCTCGGCCTTGCCGCCGTCGAAGCCGGGTGCCGCGTCGGCCTCGATCGCGGTCAGGTCCACCGGTCCCGCCGGCAGGCGCAGGTGGGCGGCGATGTCGTCCGTCATGGGCACATCATGGCGCACGGCGCAGTGCCGCCGGGCCCAGGACTCGACGCACGTCGAGGGTGCAGCCGACGACCGTGGCGGTGGTGCCGTCGCGCTGCGGCTCGTCGAACCAGGTGCCCTGGGTGAACCCGGCCTTGTCGAGGATCCGCAGCGACACCGCGTTGGCGTGGTCGGGCGCCGCGAAGTACGACGTCGCGGCGGGGAAACGCCGGTGCGCACCTCGCATCCACGCCCACAGCACGCGGGCGCCCAGACCGCGTCCCACCCACCCGGGCTCGCCGATCGCGTAGTCGACACCGATCGCGTCGGGGTCGGGAGTGAGGAGGGCGAACCCTGGATAGTCGCGGATCCGGTAGTCCTGGACGAACCCGACCGACCGGCCGTTGACCTCCACCACCCACATGCGGGTCGGCGTCATGCCGTCCACCCGAGGCCCGTACGCCGCCGCCACCCGGTCCGCGGTCGGCTCGCCGTCGTTGTGCCACCACCGTTGCACGTGCGGCTCCTGCAGCCAGCGGGTCAGCGCCGGGAGGTCGCCGCGCGTCATCGCCCGCAGGTCGACCCGCTGGTCGGGCTCGATCCCGAACCGCAGCGTGTCACCCGACAGGTCGTCGACCACCGGCTCGCCGTCCGTCTCCGCGGCGATCCGGACCGCGGCCGCTGCCCACGACTCTCCGGGCAGCACCGTGCCGGCCAGCTCCCGGTCGCCGTGTCGTACGACGACGGGGCGGGCCGCCATCGCCCCAGGGTCTGGCACGTCAGTGGGCGAGCGCGTCCGGGTCGACCACCGGCGGCAGCACCGACCACGGGAAGTCGATCCAGCGCTCGGTGGTGCGCCAGGAGTAGTCGGGCCTGATGACCGACTGGGGCTTCTCGTAGATCACCACCGTGCGAGCCTCGGCCACGTGCCCCTCGCAGAACGCGTGCACGAGCTCGAGGGTCCGACCGGTGTCGGCCACGTCGTCGGCGACGAGCACCTTCAGGCCCGACAGGTCGACCGCCGCCGGCGTGGGCGGCAGCATGATCGGCACGTCGAGGCGCTGGTCGACGCCGGTGTAGAACTCGACGTTGACCACCGAGATGTTCTTCACCGCCAGGGCGTAGCCCAGCCCCATCCCCAGGGCCAGCCCGCCGCGCGCGATCGCCAGGATCATGTCGGGACGGAACCCCGAGTCGGCCACCTCCTGCGCCAGCTCGCGGGTGGCCGTGCCGAAGAGGTCGTAGGTGAGGACCTCGCGCTCGCTGCTCACGGGCTCCATCCCACCAGAGCACGCCACCGGCAGGGAAGGGTGGTCCGCCGTCGATGTCGTTCCCGAGCGTCATCCGTTCCGCAACCCATGGGTGCGGCTCCGCATGACGCAAGGACGGTGACTGGCCGACGCTCAGAAGTCGGGGTGCGACTCGTCCTCGAGCTCGCCGAGCGCCTCGCGGACGACGGAGAACGCCAGGCCGGCGGCGTAGCCCTTGCGGGCGAGCATCCCGGCCAGCCGCCGGGTGGCCACCTGGTGGTCGAGCCCGCGCATCGAGCGCAGCTTCTTGTCGACGAGCGCGCGGGCAGCCGCGTGCTGGTCGCCCTCGTCGATCTGCTCCAGGGCCGACCTCGCGTCGTCGTCGTCGATGCCCTTGCGACGCAGCTCCTGCGCCAGCGCCCGGGGAGCCAGCCCCCGGCTGCGGTGCCGGCTCTCCACCCACTGCCGGGCGTAGGCGGCGTCGTCGATCAGGCCGACCTCGGTGAAGCGGTCGAGGAGCTGCGCGGCCAGCTCGTCGGGGACCCCGCGCTTGGCCAGCTTGTCGGCGAGCTCCCGGCGTGAGCGGGCCTGCCCGGTCAGCGTGTCGAGGAGGATCTTGCGTGCCACGGCCTCCGGGTCGGCCTCGACCTCCGCGGCCGCCGCCTCCTCGCGGGCCAGCCTGGCCGCCTCCCGCTCCTCCCACGTCCGGGTGCGACCACGCCCGCCCGTGCGGGCCTTGCGACCCTCGCGCCGGGCACCGTCCTGCCGGTCGCCGCCACGTCGGTCGCGACCCCGTGCCGGCGGCG
Organism: uncultured Nocardioides sp.; assembly: GCF_947488025.1. GTDB lineage: Bacteria > Actinomycetota > Actinomycetes > Propionibacteriales > Nocardioidaceae > Nocardioides. The sequence goes on from NZ_CANKYS010000008.1 coordinate 154,298, forward strand.
ACGCCTCTGACGTGGGTGGGGAGTCCCCCACCCACGCCTGGACCCCGAGGCCGACGTCGCCGACCCAGTCGGGTGCGGGACGCGACTCGTCAGAAGTCATTGACCCCGATGGGCTCGTCGCTCAGGTCGTCGCTGGGCTTGTCGACGGCCGGAGTCACACCCAGCTTCTCGAGGATGAGCTTCTCGATCTCGTTGGCCAGGTCGGGGTTGTCGCGCAGGAAGTTGCGCGAGTTCTCCTTGCCCTGACCGAGCTGGTCGCCCTCGTAGGTGTACCAGGCGCCGGCCTTGCGGATCAGTCCCGCCTCGACGCCCACGTCGATCAGGCCACCCTCGCGGCTGATGCCCTTGCCGTACATGATGTCGAACTCGGCCTGCTTGAACGGCGGGGCGACCTTGTTCTTCACGACCTTGACGCGGGTGCGGTTGCCGACCATGTCGGTGCCGTCCTTGAGGGTCTCGATGCGACGCACGTCGAGGCGCACCGAGGAGTAGAACTTCAGCGCACGACCACCGGTCGTGGTCTCCGGCGAACCGAACATCACGCCGATCTTCTCGCGCAGCTGGTTGATGAAGATCGCGGTGGTGCCGGAGTTGTTGAGGGCACCGGTCATCTTGCGGAGCGCCTGGCTCATCAGGCGCGCCTGGAGGCCGACGTGGCTGTCACCCATCTCGCCCTCGATCTCGGCACGGGGCACGAGCGCGGCCACCGAGTCGATGACGATCAGCGACAGCGCGCCGGAGCGGATCAGCATGTCGGCGATCTCGAGCGCCTGCTCACCCGAGTCGGGCTGGGACACCAGGAGCGCGTCGGTGTCGACACCGAGGGCCTTGGCGTAGTCGGGGTCGAGCGCGTGCTCGGCGTCGATGAAGGCGACGATGCCGCCGGCCGCCTGGGCGCTGGCCACCGCGTGGAGGGCGACCGTCGTCTTTCCGGAGGACTCCGGGCCGTAGATCTCCACGACACGACCGCGCGGCAGGCCGCCCAGCCCGAGGGCCACGTCGAGGGCGATCGACCCCGTGGGGATCACCTCGAGCGGCGCACGCGTCTCGTCGCCCAGTCGCATGACCGAGCCCTTGCCGAACTGCTTCTCCACCTGTGCGAGCGCGGCGTCGAGGGCCTTCTCGCGGTCTGCACCAGCCATTGCTGTGTCCTGTCTTGTCGTCGTGTCGTGAGAGGTACGTCTGCGACGCTAGGGCGAGCCACCGACAGTCCCTGATCAGGACGGTCGAACGCTGTGGACAACCTCGCCCCTCGTCGTACCTGTGGATGCACAGTAGCCCGAACAGGTGTTCGACGCGCGCTCCGCGCCCGGCGTGTCGGCGGCCGGTCTCGGATCGGTCGCGGGTCGGTCGCGAGTCGGTCCGGGCGGGTCAGGCGTGCTTGCGGATGACTGCGCCCGCGACGACGACGGCCCCGGCCAGCAGCGCGGCGAACAGCGCCAGCGCGGGGTAGCCCAGCGCGCCGACGATCACCCCCGCGAGCGCTCCTCCCCCGGCGGCGGTGAGAGCCATCGCCATGTCGGAGGTGCCCTGCACGTCGGTGCGGGCCTCGATGGGCGTGCGGTCGGCGATGACCGTCGACGCGGCGACGGTGGCACAGGACCAGCCGAGGCCGAGGAGGAAGAGCCCCGTGAAGATCTGCCACGAGGTGCCCTGCGGCGAGAGGCCGCACAGCGCCAGCGAGACGAGCAGGACGACACCACCGGTGACCAGGACGGCGCTGCGGCCGAACCGGTCGGCCGCCCAGCCGACGATCGGCGAGAAGGCGAACATGCCGAGCACGTGGACCGAGATGACGAAGCCGATGATCTCCAGCTGTGCGCCGCCGTGCTCCATGTGGAGCGGCGTCATGATCATGACGGTCACCATCGCCGCGTGGGCGCAGGCCATGGCGACCACCGCGGCACCGACGGCGGGCACGTCGCGCACGACGGCCACGAAGCGGCCCCAGGACCGGCCGCGCGGCTCGGGGCCGACGGCGGGCGTGACGCCTGCCGTCTCCTGGGCGAGGAGCAGCGGATCGGGACGCAGCCGCCACCAGACCCAGCCCGCGGCGAGGACCAGCACGACCGCGCCGATGGCGAAGCCGCCCGTCAGCTCGGGGACTCCCATCGTGCGCGCCACGGACGCCCCCACCCCGGTGAGGTTGGGGCCGGCGACGGCACCGACGGTCGTGGCCCACACCACGACGGACAGCGCGCGGGCGCGGTGCTCCTCGGTCGCGAGGTCGGTCGCGGCGTAGCGCGAGCCGTTGTTGACCGCCGTGGTGGCGCCCAGCATCACCGCGCCGAGGAGCAGCACCGCCATCGAGTCGACGACGCCGGAGACGACGGCGAGCACGGCCCCGGTCGCGCCGATCAGGTAGCCGGCGACCAGGCCGACCCGCCGCCCGCGGCGGCGCATCACGCGCGCGAGCCCGTAGGCCGCCGCCGCCGTGCCGAGGACCTGGAAGGTCTGCGCGAGGCCGGCCATGGTCTCGCTGCCGGAGATGTCGCGAGCCAGCAGCGATGCCGTCGCGACACCGATGGTGACACCGACGGCGCCGACGGCCTGGGAGACGACGAGGGTGCGGACCGTACGCCGCTGGACCTCCGCGACGGTGAGCCCCGCGACCCCCGTCGTCATCGCTCGCTGTCCGGCAGCTCGAGCTGACGACGCACGGCCGCCCACACCTGCTTGGGCGGCATCCCGGCGTCGAGCGCCTCCTGGGTCGTCCGGCCGTCGAGGTCGCGCACGACCGTCAGCTCGGCCCAGCTGCGGGAGTACGCCGACCCGAGGGCCTCGTCGAGCCGCGCCCAGAACTCCGTGTGCCTCATGCCGACACCCCATCACGGGCAGCCGACAGCTCGAGCCAGGTCTCCCCCCGGTCGCCCTCCAGCCCCTGGCGCACGACGATGTCGGTCCAGCCCGAGCCCGCTGCGACGACCTCCAGGCCGGGCGCCCGCCAGTAGGTGAAGTGCCGCGGGCCGCTGATCGTCCCGTGGGTGGACCAGCCCTCCCCGTCGCCCTCCTTGAACGACGCCCGGAGCAGGCCCCCGGGCCGGGTGACGTGGGCGATCCGGGTGAGCACCGTCGGCAGGTCGTCCCGGTCGACGTGGAGCAGCGAGGCGTTGGCCCAGACGGCGTCGTACGGTCCGCCGGGCGACGCGAGGTCGTCGACGAGCGGGTCGAGGAGGTCGCAGGGGTGCCCCTGCCCGCCCAGCAGCGCGACGAAGCCGGGCGTGACGTCGGTGCGTCGTACGACCAGACCCAGCTCCTCCATCAGCAGGGCGTCGCGCCCGCCGCCGGAGCCGATCTCAAGGACGCGCGCGCCCGGTCCGAGCTGCGTCGCCAGGCGCTCCATGTCGGCGCGCACCGAGGCCGGCATCGCTGCCGTGCGGGCGGCGTACGCCTGCGCGTCGCGGTCATAGGCGCGGACGGTCTCATTCATCCGCGGAGGGCTCCCACGTCGTGGAGGTGGTGGACGACGTCGTGCAGGTGGTAGCGACCGAGGCTCTCCACGGTGAACTCGTCGCCGGTGGACCGCAGCCCGCGCCGGCCGCGCGAGTCATCGGTGACGGACGCGTAGAGCACCGCGACCGCCCGGGACGCCTCGGCCAGGTCGGCGGCGACCGCGTCGGGGTCCTGGCTGCCGTAGTCGCGCTCGACCGCGGTGGCGTCCTGGTCCCAGCTCGCGAAGGTGGGGACGTCCTCGGCGAGCATCAGCCGGACCCGCTCGGCGAAGAGCACGTGCACGTCGCGCACGTGGCAGGCGTACTCCAGCGGCGACCACACGCCGGGCCGCGGACGGTCGGCCACGTCGCGGCGGGCGAGCACCTGCGTCCACGCGGTCGTGGTCGTCCCGAGGAGATCGGGCAGGTCGGACACCGCGCGCGCGGCCGACTCGAACCCGCACTCCGGACAGGGCCGCTCCAGGACCCACGTCCAGTCCTTGGTGTCGGGCGTGATGCTCATGGCCGTCATCCAACCAGTCCCCGTGGTGGGCACAATGCGTGGAACGGCCATCCGTCGCGCAGTTCCCGCCGACCTGCCGGCTGTCGTCGCGATCTAACTGGGTGTGTCCCTATTCGCCTTGAACTAGGACACCGTTCCCTTCACCGGCGCGGGGCGGTGGGGTGGGCATCGGGGTTTGGCTACTGGCTGGATCGCCAGCGTCGCGCGGCAGCCGTCGTGCGCCGTGCGTCGGACCACGCGACCATCGCCGTACGCAGACGCGGCGACCTCACAGCGCTGCCGCCGCGTCGAGCGTGGAGATCGCCGCGCAGCCAACCGGGCGCCTGCGCAGCGTCGATGGCCGAAGTCTTCGTTATGAGGGTGCCGGTGGCGAGCGCGTGGCGCGCGCGGGCCATAGAGGTGAGTCCGAGGTCGGCGATGGAGGGGTCGAGCCACCACCAAGGGCGACGCACGGCCTTTGCCCAGTAGCCGGCGAGCTCTGCCTGTGCGGCACGTCGAACGTCATCGTCGGTCATGCTGGCCAGCACGGCATCGGGCGGGCGGCCGAAGACGGCGTCCCCGTGCCTGACGAGCTCAGCCCGCGTGATTCCGGAGAGTGGGCGGTCAACCAGATGTCCGTGGGTCCAGGTCGGATGGCGAGAAGCCACGTCGAGCAAGGCTGAGCCTGCAACGTAGGCACAACCGAGGTTGGCCCCGGCTGCGGTCGTAGCATCCAGCGCGCGGTGGAGCGCTGTGATGGTCGAACGTGCTTCGGCATCAAGTGGTCCTTCGGTGAACGCGACCAGGTCGATGTCGCTTACGCCTGGCCGGTAGTCACCGGTTGCCAGCGAGCCACCGACGAGAAGGTCCGTCACCCAGCCGAGAGCGATCAGCTTGGCGGAGAGTTCGTCGACGGCTGCTGGCATGTCCACGTGCTCATCTTGTCGCGTCAGCCGGGCGCCCGGTTGGGCGTGCGGGCTCGAGGCTCGTCACTTACGCCGCGACGGCGGGTCGGCGGTGGCGCGCCTGCTCGCGCGAGAGATGGCGAAGCGTGGTTGCGATACAGGCGACCTGAAGCCACCCGGTCGCTGAGGCGGTGGTGTTCTCGAACGACTTCGCCAACCGGCGCGAACGCCCCAGGCGGCCGTGGGCGACCTCGACGCGCCAGGCGTGTCGGATGGGTCGGAAGACCGGCTGCTTGTCGTCCCACCCAACGCGGCGAACGTCGACGTCGTGGTCCCGGCCAAGGTCCCGCGCGGCGGCCGCGGTGACGCCGCGGTCCACCAAGACGAGCTCGAGCCGGTCGGTCACGCCCTGCTGGGTCAGGTGCTCCAACATCAGGTCGCTGGCACGGTTCTCGTGCGTGGAAGCAGGAACGACCAGCGCAGCCACAGGAAGCCCCGTCACGTCAACGGCCACGACGCGCTTCGCGCCCTTGGTGCGGCCGTAGGGGCCGCCTCGGTCGTGGAACGTGAACCCGCCATTCGATGCGCAACGTGCGAGGTGGGTGTCGATGACGACCATCGAAGGCGCCTCTTCCGCCCGTCCGTCCTGTCGTCGCGCCGCGGCGTGCAGCACCGTCAGGGCCTGAGCCCACGTGCCATTGCGCGACCAGCGACGGAACTGCGACCAGACGCGGGTCCACGGGCCGAACGTCTGCGGGAGGTAGCGCCATTGGCAGCCGGTCTGGGCGATGTACAACATCGCGTCCACGACGCTCCGGAGGTCATCGGCGTGCCTGCGACCGCGCTTGCCCGGCGCGTTGAACACGGGCTCCAGCAGGTTCCACTGCTCGTCGGTCAGATCGCTTGGGTACGGCATGCGCCGCATCGTGACCGCGCAACTCGGCCACGCAATAGGGACACACCCAGTAAGCCCTGGACCGGCTCCACGAGGAGGTCTTCCGATGACCGGTCGGCTCAGTCGAGCCCGAGGCGAGCGGTCGACACCTCGCGCATCTCGACCTTGCGCACCTTGCCGGTCACGGTCATCGGGAACTCGTCGACCACGATGACGTAGCGCGGGATCTTGTAGTGGGCGAGCCTGCCCGTCGCGAAGGCCCGTACGCCGTCGGCGTCCAGCGGCTCGCTGCCCGGACGCATCCGCAGCCACGCGCACAGCTCCTCGCCGTACTTCTCGTCCGGGACGCCGACGACCTGCACGTCCTCGACGTCGGGGTGGGTGTAGAGGAACTCCTCGATCTCGCGCGGGTAGATGTTCTCCCCGCCGCGGATGACCATGTCCTTGATCCGGCCAGTGATCCGGACGTAGCCGTCGTCGTCCATCACCCCGAGGTCCCCGGTGTGCATCCACCCGTCGCCGTCGATGGCCTCGCGGGTCTTCTCCGGCTCGTCCCAGTAGCCCAGCATCACCGAGTAGCCACGGGTGCAGAACTCCCCCGCCTCCCCGCGGGGGACGGTGTCTCCGCTGACCGGGTCGACGATCTTGACCTCCAGGTGCGGGCAGACCCGGCCGACCGTGCCGACCTTGCGCTCGAGGGAGTCGTCGGTGCGGGTCTGCGTCGACACCGGCGACGTCTCGGTCATGCCGTAGCAGATCGTCATCTCGTCGACCCCCGCGGCGATGAGCTTCTTCATCATCTCCTCGGGGCACGGTGAGCCGGCCATGATCCCGGTGCGCACCGACGAGAGGTCGTAGGTGTCGAGATCCGGCAGGGCCCACTCGGCGATGAACATCGTCGGCACGCCGTAGAGCGAGGTGCAGCGCTCCTCGGCCACCGCCGCGAGGGTCAGCGCCGGGTCGAAGCCGGGCGCCGGGATGACCATCGTGGCGCCGTGGGTGGTGCACGCGAGGTTGCCCATGACCATGCCGAAGCAGTGGTAGAAGGGCACCGGGATGCAGACCCGGTCGGCCTCGGTGTAGCCGCAGATCTCACCGACGAGGTAGCCGTTGTTGAGGATGTTGCGGTGGCTCAGGGTCGCACCCTTGGGGAAGCCGGTGGTGCCGGACGTGTACTGGATGTTGATCGGGTCGCCCGGCTCCAGGCTGGCGGCCCGCTCGGCCAGCTGGTCCGCGGAGACCTGCTCGCCGTCGGCGAGCAGCCCCGCCCAGCTCGCCTCGTCGTCGAGGTGCACGACCCGCTCCAGCGCGCGGGTGTCGACGCGCGTCTCCTCGATCATGGCGCGGTAGTCGCTCGCCTTGAACGACGTCGCGGCGACGAGCAGCCGCATGCCGGACTGGTTGGCGACGTAGGAGAACTCGTGGGTGCGGTACGCGGGGTTGACGTTGACCAGGATCGCGCCGACCTTGGCGCTCGCGAGCTGCACGAGCGTCCACTCGGCGCTGTTGGGTCCCCAGATGCCGACCCGGTCCCCCTTCCGGATGCCCGCACCGATCAGACCGCGCGCGAGGGCGTCGACGTCCGCCTGCAGCTCCGCCCACGTCCAGCGTCGCCCGCTCACACGTTCGACCAGTGCCTCGCGGTCGGCGTACGACGCCACGGTGCGCGCCAGGTTGTCCCCGATGGTCTCGTCGAGCAGTGCTGGCGTCGTCTCACCCTGGGCGTAGGAGTCCATCCTCCGAACCTACGCACCGACGTGGTGTAGCCGCCAGAGCCCCCAGAGCCCTGGGTCCCGTCGCGGGGTGGCGGCAGACTGCGCGCGAACCTACGCCCGACTTGCGAGGTGCCGCCACCACGAGGACGGTCAGAAGACTCGGGTGTGGAGATGGCCACCGTAGGTGCCTGCTGCCCGGACCCGAGCGGCCTGGACCCCCGCGAGCTCGGTGAGCGGCGTCCACCGGAATGCGTCGTGCTCGGGCGAGAGCTGAAGCTCTGCGCCGGCGGGGAGGCCACAGCGGAAGATGCCGACCTGCGACTCGAACTCGCGGTGGTAGTACCAGCCGGTCAGCGGCCCTATCTGCACATCTACGCCAAGCTCTTCGCGACACTCTCTTCCGAGCGCGTCCACGATCGTCTCACCGGGTTCGACGCCACCACCCGGAAGACCCCAGCGCAGGTCACCGTAGGTCTGTCGCAACAGCAGCACCGACTCGGCCGCGACATCCAGCACCGCCGCGTGCACGCTGAAGCGGTAGCGATTCTCGAATCCCATCGGGCCAGTATGAGTCTCAGGTCAGCAGCAGCTTGTCGAGGCGACGTCGTACGACGAAGAGGCCGATGGCGCCCATCACGACGAGGTAGACCACCGAGATCGCCGACTCCCAGGTGATCACCCCGGTGGTCAGCTCGCGGCACAGCACGACGCCGCGGTAGAGCGGTGTGGCCTCCACGACCCATCGCAGGACGCCGTCCCCGAACGCCTCGATCGGGAAGAACGTGGCCGAGAAGAGGAACAGCGGCATCTGGGCGAGGGTGATCTTGTCGAAGTCCTGCCAGGACGTCATCCACGTCGTCACTGCCATGCAGACGGCCGAGAAGGCGAAGGCGATGAGGACGGCCGCCGGCAGGGCGAGCACGGCCCACCACGACTGGGTGAGGCCCATCAGCGCCATCACGACGAGGAAGGCGGCGGAGTAGACCGAGCCGCGCATCAGGCCCCAGGTGATCTCGCCGCGCGCGATGTCTCCCGTGGTCAACGGAGTCGCCAGCATCTGGTCGTAGAGCTTCTCGTACTTCATCTTGAAGAAGACGTTGTAGGTCGAGTCGAGGAGCGCACCGTTGAAGGCGGACGTCGCGAGCATGGCCGGGGCGACGAACTCGGCGTAGGGGATGGCCTCGCCGTGGAACTCGAAGGTGTCGATCAGCTGGCCGACGCCGATGCCGATGGAGAAGAGGTAGAAGACGGGCTCGAGGAAGCCGGTGATGAAGAGCTTCCACGCGTCCTTGTAGACGACGTAGTTGCGCAGCACCAGCACCTTGGTGGCGGCGGCCGGCGTCAGCGGTGCCGGGATCTCCTGGATCAGCGCCATGTCAGACCTCCAGCCTGCGGTCGAGGTTGCGCACGGCGAGGAACCAGCCGACGACGGTGAGGGTGACCAGCACGACGACGTGGAGGGCCACGAGCGACCAGTCGACCTGGCCGACGCAGAACATCCGCGAGAGCGAGACGCCGTGCCACAGCGGGGTCAGCCGGGCGATCCACTCCAGCACCGGGCCGAGGTTGCTGATCGGGAAGAAGGCCCCGGAGAAGAGGGTCAACGGGATCACGCCCAGGCGGAACAGCAGGCCGAACCCCTCCTCCGACTTGAGCCGTGCGCTGTAGGCGAAGACCAGGGTGGCGAAGGCGAAGCCGACCAGCACCTGCGACAGCCAGGCCAGGATCGGTCCCCACCAGGTGGTGAAGACGCCGAACGGCGCGATGACGAGCATGAAGACCGCGCACGCCGAGGCGACCCGGAACATCACGAAACCGACGAATGCGTTGACCAGGTCGCGCACGGCGAGCGGCGTGGCCAGCTGGGCGTAGAAGGTCCGGTGCCACTTGATGGCACCCATGACGGGGTACGTCGACTCGCTGACCGCGATCGTCATGGCGTGCGAGGCGACGAGGCCGGGGACCACGAAGGCGAGGTAGGACGTCGCCCCCTCGAGCCGGTCGGGGTCGCCCTCGATGAACCCGCCGAGCAGGACGCCCATCGCGACGACGTAGAGCAGCGGGGTGAGGAAGCTGCTCACCACTCCCCCGCGCCAGGTGCGCTTGAGGACGGTGAGCCAGTAGTCGTACTGGCGGGCCATGCCCTCCCACGCCGACAGGGAACCGGTGGGTCGCAGCGGGCGGGTGGTGGGGCTCGTGTCGGCCCCTGTCTCGGTGGCCATCAGTCCGCCAGGCTCCGGCCGGTCAGGCGCAGGAAGACGTCCTCCAGGGTGGAGCGGCGCACCAGGGTCGCGATGGGGTGCAGCCCGCGGTCGAGGACGGCCGTCACCACGTCCTCGCCGTGGTCGCTGTAGACGAGGAGCCGGTCGGGCAGCACCTCGACCCGCTCGCCGAGGTCCTCGATCTTCTCCGCGAGCGCCTCGTGCTCGCCGACGCCGAAGCGGAGCTCGGCGACCTCGCGGGTCGAGTGGGCGTCGATGAGCTCGCGCGGGGAGCCCTCGGCGGCGATGCGGCCCTTGTCCATCACGACGAGGCGGTCGCACAGCTGCTCGGCCTCGTCCATGTAGTGGGTGGTGATGACGAGGGTGACGCCGGCCTGCTTGAGCCGGAAGAGCTGGTCCCACAGGACGTGGCGGGCCTGCGGGTCGAGGCCGGTGGTCGGCTCGTCGAGCAGCAGCAGGTCGGGGTTGTTGATCAGGCTGCGCGCGATGGTGAGCCGTCGCTTCATGCCGCCCGAGAGGTCCTCGACCTTGGCCTTGGCCTTCTCGGTGATCTGCGCGAACTCGAGCAGCTCCTGCGCACGCTCACGGCACGTGGCGCGGTCGATGCCGAAGTAGCGGCCGTAGATGTAGAGGTTGTCGAAGACGTTGAGCTCGTTGTCGAGCGTGTCCTCCTGCGGGCACACGCCGAGGCGACCGCGGATGGCGGGGCCGTCGGTGGCCGGGTCCATGCCGAGGATGCGCAGCTCACCGCCGCTCACCGGGCTGACCGACGCGATCATCCGCATCGTGCTCGACTTGCCGGCGCCGTTGGGGCCGAGGAAGCCGAAGGCCTCGCCCTTGCGCACCTCCACGTCGATGCCCTTGACGGCCTCGAAGTCGCCGAACGACTTGCGCAGTCCCCGTGCCGAGATCATGGCTTCTGTCACAGGAGTCGACCCTAGATGAGGGGGGTGACAACGGCGAACCGGATCGGCCTGCCGTCGCCCGACGCAGGCGTCACCGGGTGATCACCCAGGTGCGCACCGGACCCGAGGCCCCGTCGCCGAGGTAGCCGTCGGCGCGCATCCGGTCGATCGCGTCGCGGATCGAGCCGTCCGCGGACGCGTCGGCCGCGGCGGCTCCGGCTGCGTAGTGGGTCAGGTCGTGGTTGCCGACGACGTCGTACCCACCGTCGTCGAAGCGGACCGTCGTGCGCTGCGGCTGGTCGGGGTTGTCCTCGCCGTCGAGCAACGGCACGACGTCACCGCGGTTCTCCAGGTGCAGCCCGTGGGTCCCGGCGGGCAGCTCGGCGACCTGCGCCGTCGGCGCACCGGCGGTGACGACGTGCTGGACCTGGAAGTGTCGGGTGAAGTCGCGGTCGGCGGCCAGCGAGGTCGCGACCATCCCGCCCTGGGAGTGCCCGACCAGCATCACCTCCTTGCCGTCGAGACCGGCGTCGAGCATGGCCTGCTGGATGCCACGGCCGTAGGCGCTGTCCGTGCCGGCGAGCAGCTGGTAGTTGGTCTCCATGTCCCGCACCAGGTCGCCCCCGCCCGGGATCGGACGCATGTCGTCGGTGCCCGGGAGGTAGACGATGTAGCGCTCGTCGGGGTCGCGCCCGACCTGCTGGACCTGGATCGCGCCGTGCAGGCCCGCGCGGTCGGGACCGGCGTCGAGGTCGCTGGTGGCCGACAGCTGCTCCACGAGGGATCGCAGGCTGTCGGGACGCAGGGGGCGCGCCCCACCTCCGGCGTCGGCCACCTCGGTGACCCGGACGTCGGTGTCGTCGCCGAGCAGGAGCGCCATCAGCCGGGCCGCGTCGTTGGTGGTCGGTCCGTCGATCACCCCACCGGGGTCGAGCAGACCCGCACCCGTGACCATCCCGCCGGTCAGTCCGTCGAGGAGCCCGCCGCTCCCGTTGACCGCGTGCTGGACCAGCCCGGGGTGGTCGTGGAGCAGCCGACCCAGGTCGTCGGACAGCTCCTCGGTCAGCGCCGCCTGCTCCTCGGCCGGGAGTGTCGACCACCAGACGTAGGTGACGCCGCCGACGAGGAGCAGGGCCGGCAGCGCTCCCGGGAGCGCCTGGCCCGCCACCCGGCCCAGCGTGCCGTCGAGGGTCTCGGACAGCTGTCGCGCCAGGGCGTCGCTCGCCCGGAAGGCCGACACCACGGCTCGTACGCCGACCGCGTCCGCCTCGATGCCGAGCGCCCGGACGGTCAGGCCGTCGCTGCCCGTCGTGGCGGTCAGCACCTGCACCTCGGCGTCGGCGAAGGACAGCGGGGCCAGCAACGCGGAGGCGAGGAGGTCGCCGTCGGCCATCACCCGGGCACCGAGGCCGGCCATCTCGACGAGGTCGCCGGCCTGCCGGTCGTAGCGGGCGGCCAGCGTGAGCATCTGGTCGTAGCCCGCGACCACGCCGTGGGACCCACCCGCCACCGACTCGATCGGGGGCAGGGCGGCGCTCCCGGTGCTCATGCCGCCATCCCCGCGGCCAGCCGGGCGAGCGCCCGTGGCAGGTCCTGGGGCCCGACGCGCTGGAGGCGCACCATCTCCCAGTCGTCCCGGATGACGGGCGTCAGCGAGGACCAGCCGTCGGGCAGCAGCACCCACTCGACGACGCCGGCCACGCCCCCACGGGTGCCCCGGCCCGTCAGCGCGCCGTGCAGCCGGCCCCGGGACGTGCTCTCCAGCTGCTCGTGCCAGCGGCGTACGTCGTCGACGTCGGCGTCGTCGAGCAGGTCCGGACGACGCCCGGCGAGCGTCGTGGCCGGGTGGTCGGCCACCATCCGGTCCAGGAGGTCGCGGCGCCCGGCCCGGACGGCCTCCCCGGTCGCGAGCAGCAGGTCCCACGGCGTCTCGACGACGTCGGGGGTCGGCCCGAACGGCGGTGCGGTCCGCAACGTGTCGAGGTCGACGCGGGCCGCGCGGGCCAGCTCGGCTCCCCACCGCCCGAGCGGCAACCAGCCGAGCTCGAGGGAGGCTCCGTCTGCGGTGGAGAGGCAGGCCACCCGGTCGCCGAGGCACCGGTGGTGGCTGCGGAGGCGGGCCCTTCCCCGGGCGAGGTCGACGAGCACCTCGAGGTCGACGGCGAGGCTCGGGGCGTGCCACGTCGTGAGGACCGCACGCGCCGCGGCAGTCGCCGCACCGGCGGCGAGGAGCCCGGCACGCTCGAGGACGTCGTCCACCATCGCCTCCGCAGGCGGCGTGGCCGGGGCACCCCCGAGGCGGCCAGCTCCCGGCGGCGCCGGGGTGCGGGTGAGGAGCTCGTCGGCCGGTGAGGCGACACCCGCGACGGCGGCCAGGCTGTCGACGGCCGCGCGGGAGAGACGTACGCGCTGGGTGGCCACCTCACCGTCGGCGACGGCGGCGCCCCCGGTGTCGATCGTCACCGTGCTCACCGGACGCCGCCGAGGAGGTCGGGCACGTCGAGCCAGTCCCGGTGGCCGTCGGGCGGCGGACGGAAGGATGCGAGCGCCTCGTCGACCGGGTCGGCACCTCGCGTGACCAGGTCGACGGCGCGCTCGGCGAGGGCTGCCAGGCGGGAGCGGGCGTCCTCGACCAGTCCGCGCACCCGGCGCGCGATCTCCCGGATGCGTTCCTCCAGCCGGTCGACCTCGTCGGCGTGGCGCCGCAGCGCGCGGGCCGCGTCGTCGTGCTCGTCGGCCGTGCGTCTCATCGCGAGCGCGCGCTCGGCCATCCGCTCGCGCATCGCCGCGGCCGCCCGGCCGTCCCACAGCACCAGCTGCGACGCGCTGACCAGCCGATCGGCGTCGTGCCTGATGTCCGCGCCCTGCTCGCTCATCCGGTCGGCGAGCCGGCGGATCGCCGCGGTGTCTCCGTACATGTGCGTCTCCTGCCCCCGTCGGCGCCGAGGTGCGCCTGGGCTGGAGGTGCCCGCGGCCGTGGTCGGCCAAACGGGGTCGGCGCCGGCTGTGGACAGACCCGGGTGGGGACCGGCTCAGCGGGTCCTGGCGTCCTCGGCCCGTCGGGCCGAACGCTGGGCATGGACGACCGCGGAGGCGAAGAGGCCGATCACTACCAGCGTCGCGGCGACGGCCGCCGCGGTGAGGGCGGCGGAGGGCGCCGACCCGGCGGCGAGCCGCCAGACGACGAGCGGCAGCGCGAGGACCGGTCCCAGGACCGCGGTCGCGAGCAGCCAGGGCTGGGCCGCCTCGTGGCCCGCTCGCCACGCCTCGTCGGACGCGCGCGTGGCCCTCGTCCTGATGCCGACGAGCTGGTTGGGGCCCGTCCCGCCTGTCCCGCCCAGCCGCGTCATGACGTACTGGAGCAGCGATGCCGCAGCGAGGGCCAGCACGACGGCCAGCAGCGGCGCGTGGAGCGCGTCCAAACCCATCTCCCCCCGAGGATCGGCGTGGCGCCGACCCTACTCGGCCGGGGTGAGGCGGAGGAGCCGCCCCGAGCCCTCGTCCTCGAGCACCCAGATCGCCCCGTCGGGACCCTCCTCGACCGCGCGGATCCGCGCGCCCATGTCGAAGACCTCGGCCTCGCCGGCGGCCTCGCCGTCGAGGTCGACGCGCACCAGCGCCTCTCCTGACAGGGCGCCGAGGAAGGCGTCGCCCCGCCACCCCTCGAACAGCTCGCCGCCGTAGATCATCAGGCTGCCCGGCGAGATGCTGGGGTCCCACGAGCGCGCGGGGGCGGCGTACCCGTCCCCCTCGGCGTGGTCGGGGATCTCCCCGCCGCCGTAGTCGCTCCCGTCGGACGCCTCGGGCCAGCCGTAGTTCGACCCGGGCTCGATCACGTTGAGCTCGTCGCCGCCCTCGGGCCCCATCTCCGAGGACCACAGCGTGCCGTCGGGAGCGTGCTCGAGCCCGAGCGGGTTGCGGTGGCCCCAGCTCCAGATCTCGGCCCCCACCCCGCCGTCATCGGCCAGTGGATTCCCCGGAGCCGGCTCGCCGTCGAGGGTGAGGCGCACGATCGTGCCGAGCGTGTTGGTGGTGTCCTGGGCGGGCGCGCCGAGCTGCCGGTCGCCGGAGGAGACGAAGAGGTGCTGGCCGTCGGGCGAGAAGGCGATGCGGTGGCTGAAGTGCCCGTCGCCGTCCACCTTCGGGGTCTGTCGCCACAGCACCTCGAGGTCGTCGAGCCGCGGCCCGCTCGGGTCGAGCTCCGCGCGCCCGACGACGGCACCCGTGCCGCCCTCGCCCGCCTCGACCCAGCTCAGGTAGACCAGCCCGTCCTCCTCGTACGACGGCGCGGGCACGACGTCGCCCAGCCCGCCCTGGCCGGCGTCGACCACCTCGGGCACGCCGGCGACCTCCGTCCGTTCCCCGCTGTCCGCGTCACGGAGGTGGAGCGTGCCGCTGCGCTCGGTGACCAGCAGGTCACCGGTGTCGGGCAGGAACGCCATCGCCCACGGCTCGGCGAACCGGTCGACCTCCTCGACCGCGAAGGGCCAGCCGCTGTCCTCCTCCCCCGTCACCGGGCCGAGCGAGCCGGAGGCCGCGGTGTCGCCCGAGCAGGCCGTGGTGAGCACGGCCAGGAGCCCGGCGAGTGCGGGGACGAGGGGCTTCATGCCTCCATGGTGCGCGGGGGCGGCAAGAGGGTGGCAAGAGGGTGGCAAGAGGGTGGCAAGCACGGCGCCGGTCGGAGCAGGATGCGCAGGAGAGCCGTCGGGGAAATGTGCGGCACCGATGTCGAAGCGCGCCGCGCCCGTTCGACGTACGTGCGAGAACCCACCCACCGCACCACAGGAGGAACGATCACGATGCCGCGCTTCATGGGATTCGTCAGGATGGAAGAGAACATCGACATGCCGCCGCAGTCGCTGTTCGACGCGATGGACGTCTTCATCGGGGAGCGCGCCGCCAACGGCTCGTTCCTCGACGGGGGCGGGCTGTTCGGCACCGAGGACGCCGTCAACTTCGTCGTCCGCCGGGGCGAGGTGACCCGCGTCGACGGCCCCTACGCCGAGGGCAAGGAGGTCGTGGGCGGCTGGTCGCTGATGGAGTACGCCAGCCTCGAGGAGGCCGTGGCCGACCAGCGGCTCTTCGCCGAGCTGCACGCCAAGCACTGGCCCGAGGCCACCGTCGTCTCGACCCTGCGGCAGGTGTCCGAGGGTCCTGAGGCGCCCGGCGACTGACCTACGCTGGCCGGGTGCCGGCAGGGACGACGTACGACGACCTCTCCGGCCCCCCGGGGCCCACGGGGGCCGTGATCGCCACGTGGCGGGCCGAGTCGGCCCGCCTCGTCGGCGCGCTCACCCGGATGACGCGCGACGTCGACCTCGCCGAGGACCTCGCCCAGGACGCGCTCGTGGCAGCCCTGGAGCAGTGGCCGGTGTCCGGGATCCCCGACAACCCGTCGGCGTGGCTGATGACGACGGCGAAGCGTCGCGGCGTCGACCACTTCCGGCGCGCGGAGACGCTGCGCCGCAAGGTCGCCGAGCTCGAGCACGACCTCGAGCGGGACGGCGGCGAGGAGGCACCGGTGCCCGACCTCGACGACCAGGTCGACCACATCGAGGACGACGTCCTGCGGCTGATGTTCCTGTCGTGCCACCCCTCGCTGAGCCCCGAGTCGCGAGCGGCACTCACCCTGCGACTGGTCGGCGGGCTCACCACCGCCGAGATCGCGCGTGCCTTCCTCACCTCCGAGGCCACGATGGGCCAGCGCATCTCGCGGGCCAAGAAGACGCTGACGGCCGCGCGGGTCGAGCTCGAGCTGCCGACGGGCGAGGAGCGGGTCGCGCGGCTCGACGACGTGATGGCCGTGGTCTACCTGACCTTCAACGAGGGCTACACCGTGACCATGGGCGACGGCTGGATGCGCCCCGACCTCGTGGCCGAGGCGACCCGGCTCGCCCGCATGCTGGCCGACCTCGCGCCCGAGGAGCCCGAGGTGCTGGGCCTGCAGGCGCTGCTCGAGCTGCAGGGCTCCCGCACGGCGGCCCGCCTCTCCCCCGACGGCACCCCCGTGCTCCTGGAGGAGCAGGACCGGTCGTTGTGGGACCAGCTGGCGATCCGGCGCGGCCTCGCAGCACTGCGTGCCGCCTCCCACGTCGCCGCGGGCGGCCGGCCCGTCGGCCGCTACTTCCTCCAGGCCTCGATCGCCGCCCAGCACGCGCGGGCCGCCCGGGCCGAGGACACCGACTGGGCCGGCGTCGCCGCGTTGTACGACATCCTCGGGCAGGCGGCGCCCGGACCGGTCGTCGAGGTGAACCGGGCCGTGGCCCACGGGCGAGCCCACGGTGCCGCCGCCGGGCTCGCTGTGCTGGACGCCGTCGCTCCCGCTGCGCTCGGCGGCTCGCCGCTGCTGCCCAGCGTGCGCGGCGACCTGCTCGAGCGGGCCGGGCGCCACGCCGAGGCGGCGTCGGCCTTCGACGAGGCGGCCGCCCTCACCCGCAACGAGGGCGAGCGCCGGGTGCTGCTGCGCCGGGCCGAGGAGTGCCGCGGCGTCGACGGCTGAGACGCCCGCTCAGAGGGCGCCCGCGGCGCGGACCAGACCGGCGACCCCGGCGGACGTGCTGTGCGGCGGCCAGGCGATGAGGGTGGTGACCCGGGGCGCGTCGGTGAGCGGCACGACGGCGAGCCCGTCGCGGAGGTTGGCGCGAGCGGACTCGGGCAGCACGACCGAGGCCCGGCCGAGTCGCACCAGCTGCAGCACCTGCGTGAGGTCGCGCAGCTCGGGTCCGGGGCCGTCGGGATAGGAGCCGTCGAGACTGGGCCAGCGCGGCAGCGGGAGGTCGGGGATCGCGCCCGCCTCGGCGACCGTCATCGAGCGGCTCGTGCTGGCCGGGTGTCCGCTGGGCAGGATCAGCACCTGCTCCTCGGTGGCCAGCTCGTCGACGTCGAAGCCGCTCACGTCGTCGAAGGGGCGGTGCAGGATCGCCACGTCCGCACGGCCGTCGCGCAGCATGAGGGCCTGGTGCCCGGGCGGGCTGAGCACCACGTCGACGGCGACCGCACCGGGCTCAGCCGCGTAGGCGTCGAGCAGCTTGGCCATCAGCTCGCTGGACGCCCCCGCCTTGGCGGTCAGCACCACAGGCGCCCGTCCGGGCGCCTCCGCGGCTCGGCGGGTACGCCGCTCGGCCGCCTCGACCGCCGCCAGCGCTGCGCGGCCCTCGTC
This sequence comes from uncultured Nocardioides sp., assembly GCF_947488025.1. Lineage (GTDB taxonomy): Bacteria > Actinomycetota > Actinomycetes > Propionibacteriales > Nocardioidaceae > Nocardioides. Next base: position 172,032 of record NZ_CANKYS010000008.1, read on the forward strand.
GAGGAGGGTCCGACCGACACCGGTCAGCGCCATGCCCCGCGGCGTACGCACGAACAGGTCAGCACCCAACCGGCGCTCCAGCTGGGCGATCGCCCGTGACAGGGGCGGCTGCGCCATGCCCAGCCGTTCGGCCGCCCGGCCGACGTGCGCCTCCTCGGCGACGGCGACGAAGTAGCGCAGCTCGCGGGTCTCCACGTCCTCGAGCCTACGGCCGCTGACCAGCGGGGATACCCCCGAGGTATCGGGAGCCACCCGATCGGTCTTGGAACGCCGCGGCTGTCCCGACGCACGATCGAGGCATGACAGACACGAAGAAGACAGCACTGGTCACCGGCGCCAACAAGGGCATCGGCTACGAGATCGTCGCGGGCCTGGCCCGGCTCGGCTTCCGCGTCGGCGTCGGCGCCCGCGACGCGTCACGGCGGGAGGACGCCGTCGCCAAGCTCCTGGCCGACGGCCACGACGTCTTCGGCGTCGCCCTCGACGTGACGTCCGAGGCCAGCGTCTCCGCCGCGGCCGTGCAGCTGCGCGACGAGGGTGGCCTCGACGTCCTGGTCAACAACGCCGGCATCACCGGCGGCATGCCGCAGGAGCCGTCCCGGGTCACCGCGGCACAGGTCCTCGAGGTCGTCGACGTCAACGTCCTCGGCGTCATCCGGGTCACCAACGCGATGCTGCCGATGCTCCGCGAGGCCCCCTCCCCGCGCATCGTCAACGTCTCCAGCACGGTCGGCTCGCTCGGGCTGCAGACCGCCCAGGCCGAGCCGGTCGGCCCGATCTCGGGGGCCTACTCCCCCACCAAGACCTACCTCAACGCCCTCACCGTGCAGTACGCCAAGGAGCTGGCGGGAGCCGGGATCCTCGTCAACGCCGGCTGCCCCGGCTTCGTCGCCACCGACCTCAACGGTCACCGCGGCACGCGTACGCCGGAGCAGGGCGCCGCGGTGTTCCTCGAGCTCGCGACGCTTCCCGACGACGGGCCGAGCGGCACGTTCCGCGACGAGACCGGCGTGCAGCCCTGGTGAGGCGGGAGCACCTTGCAGCCCTGCGGTAGGAAGGGCCCCATGCGCATCTTCCTCACCGGTGGCAGCGGCAAGGCCGGCCGGCACGTCGCCCCGTACCTCGCCGAGCAGGGACACCAGGTCACCAACGCCGACCTCGTGCCGCTCGACCACCCCGACGTCCACGACCTGCAGGTCGACCTCACCGACGCCGGCCAGGTCTACTCGGCGCTCGCCGGGCTGGCGACGTTCGACGAGCTCGACCTGCCGCAGCAGCCGTCGTACGACGCGGTCGTGCACTTCGCCGCAGTGCCGGCCATCCTGCGCACGGCCGACTCGGCGACGTACGCCACCAACGTGCTGAGCACCTACCACGTCCTGGAGGCCGCGACCCGGCTCGGCATCCGCAAGGTGATCTTCGCGTCCTCGGAGACGACGTACGGCGTCTGCTTCGCGCAGGGCGAGCGGAAGCCCCTCTACGTGCCGGTCGACGAGGAGCACCCGACGGTCCCCGAGGACTCCTACGCGATGTCCAAGGTCGCCAACGAGGTGACGGCGCGCTCGTTCCAGGCGCGGAGCGGTGCCGACGTCTACGGCCTGCGGATCAACAACGTCATCGAGCCGCACGAGTACGCCGAGCTGTTCCCGGACTTCGTCGACGACCCGGCGCTGCGGCGACGCAACATCTTCGCCTACATCGACGTGCGCGACCTCGGCCAGATGGTGCAGCGCTGCCTGGTGACCGACGGCCTCGGATACGAGGTCTTCAACGTCGCCAACGCCGACATGTCCGTCGCGGCGACGACCGACGAGGTCATCGCCCGGTTCTACGACGGCGTCGAGGTGCGGCGGGAGATGGGCCGCGACGAGACCTTCTACGCCATCGACAAGGCCCGTGAGCTGGTCGGGTTCGACCCCCAGCACTCGTGGCGCGACGTGCTCGGCGCCTAGCCCTACGTCGCCGGGCGTACGCCCGGCCCGGCGCGGTCCTGCCCGGGGCGGCATCGGCCGGCTCGCGGTTGGGGAACCATCGGCACCTCGAACCGGCCGGACGAGGTGCCGACGGTTCCCCACGTCCGCCGACGGTCCGGACATGAGCGGAGTCCCGAACCCCCATGGGCCCAGGACTCCGCCGGTCCGTTCAGTCGCGCTCGATCAGGCCTGCTGGCCCAGCGCGAACTGGATGTTGCCGTCGTCGTCGACGCCGCCGTCGAGCACCTTGTCGGAGAGGAACTCCGAGGCCGGCCCGTCGACGTAGATCGTCGCGCCGTCCTGCTCGATGACCTGGTCATCGCTCTCGGCGTGGTCGGCGGGACTCACCGACAGGGACTCGCCGTCCGACTCGGTGGCGATCCGGAGCGCCGAGATCTCCGGCACCTCCTCGGCCAGCTTCTTGACGATGTCGGTCACGTTCTCGGTGAGAGCAAGCACGGGCTCTCCTTCCGTAGGGAGAATGTGTCCCCTTCACCATTGCGCGGACCCGGCGCTCACGCAAACCGGGCCAGCCGTCCGCGGGGCCACAACCGCCGCACGTGTCCGTCATGTCGCCCCCATCCCGTCAGGCGAGCGACGTCCTGACCAGGTGGTCGAGGCCCAGCCGGGCCAGGTCGGCGAGCACGGCATCGAGCCCGAGCACCAGGTCGGCCGCTCCCCGATCGGGGGCGGTGCCGCACAGCAGCCCGACCGGAACCATCTCCCACGAGCAGACCACCGCTCCCGGGTGGACATCCGGATCGGGCGGATCGATGGCGGACAGACCGGGCCGACCCGCAGGGCGGACGCGGCTCGCGAGCAGTCGCACCGAGGCACCGGTGCCGTTGCCGGGGCCCACGCCGAGGACGAGCACCTCCTCCGACGTGGGTACGGCGTCGGGGCGCGCGAGGTCGACCCAGCCCCGCAGCGTCCCGGTCGAGGACTCGACGGCGTCCCCGCCCACGGGCTGCACGCCCGGACTGCCGTCGACCCGGACCAGCGACCAGCCGGCTCCGGCACCGCGACTGCTGTCGGCGGCCACCACGTCGTGGACGTCGTACCAGGTGCCCGGGGTGACCAGCTCGCCGCGCCGGCTCGTCTTGGCATCGAACCGGCAGTGCCCGGCGGCCTCGGCGAGGCGTGCGCCCACCACGTCCGCGGTGAGGACGAGGTCGGCCGCAACGAGGACGCCGGCGCCCGCGACGGCGCCGTCGCAGTGGATGGTGCAGGTCTGCGCCTCGACCTGGCCGAGCGCGTGGAGCCACGGTTGGACCGGCCGCCCTGCCGCCTCGACCCGCTGCACGACGTCGTCGAGCATCCCGGACACCGGGGTGTCGAGGCCCACGGCCTCGGCCGTCCGCAGGAGCTGGAGGTCGCCCGGGGCCACCTCGAGGCAGTGGGCCACCAGCTCCAGCAGCAACCCCCGCTCCTCGAGGACGTCCACCAGCTGCCGGACGCTCTCCTCGAAGTCCGTCGTGCTGCCCGGCACCAGCGCGTCGAGGCTCTGGTGCAGGCGGATCCGGAGGAACCACCGCAACGACTCGGGAGAGAAGACGGACACCAACGCCTGCGCGAGCATCCGGTGCACCTCGGGCGGGAGCGGCACGCGCGAGACGACGTCGTCCGTCACCCCCTCGTCGCGGCGCTCGGTCCTGCGGCTGAGGCTCGGGTCGGTCGTCATCACCCGAGCCAGGGCGGTCATGAGCCCGGTCAGGTCCACCCCGGGCATGCAGAGCACCTCCCGCAGGGTGGCCCGGACCGAGGCCTCGTCCGCCACGAGGAGGAACTCGCTCCAGGCGGCGGTGAGCGACCGCGCCTGCGGCAGCCGCAACCTGCGGGTGAGCATGCCCGGCTGCTCCTCCTCGCGCGCCGAGGCTGCCAGGTCGATGGTGGCCAGCTCCGCGGCGACGACCCGCACCGGTCCCTCGACGTGGCGCGGGATGCCGGCGAGCGTGACCACGCGTGCCATCCGCTCCACGTCCCGGGCGTCGTCGGCGGCCAGGACGCTGCCCACGGCACGGACCAAGGACGGGTCGTCGTGCAGCACGGCGTCCGGGAGGTCGTCCATGGTGGTCCTGGCCGCGCGAGCGAGGTCGACGGCCGGGGCACCCGCTCCCCTGGCGAGGACGGCGCCGAGCGCCGTGCAACCCAGCCGCACCAGCCGGTCGGACGCGAGCTCGTCCACCTGCTCGAGCCGGCGCAGCACGCCTCCCGCCGCGTCCCACAGCCCCGCAGAGATGACGAGCTCGGCCTGCATCCGCGCGAGCCGGTAGGTCTGGTCGTTGACCCCTGCGAGCAGCGCGTCGTCAGCCGTCGTCGCGAGGAGGGACACCGCCTGCTCGACGTGTCCCACCGCGAAGAGGGCCTCGGCGGTCAGGGCCGTCAGGGGACTCCGCGGCGAGCGCTCCTGGCGGGTCCCGAGCGCGGCGAGCGCGTCGCGTGGCCGATCGTCGTCGAGCATCGCACGCACCTTGCGCGCGGTGATCTCCTCGTAGTCCTCCAGACGCGCGGCGTCCGTCGCCAGAGCGTCCAGGGCGACCCCGAGCCGTGAGGCGAGGAAGGCCCGTCGGCTGCCGTCGAGCTCGTCCATGGCGGACTCGAGGTGGGGTTGCACACCGTCCATCCACCGGTTGTCGACCACTCCGAGGTCGTCGCCGGACTTGAGGCGGTGGTAGATCTCCTCGGCCCGCTCACGGGCCACCGGAGGTCGGCCGGCGTAGTAGGCGACAGCGGCCCGGTGCAGGGTCTGCGAGAGCGCCGGCTGGTCGGCCTCGAGCAGCGGCAGCATCACCCGCCGCAGCTCCACCCGGTGGACCAGCGCGCCGTCGGACTCGGGCGTGACCAGCGAGGTCTCGCGCTCGAGCTCGTCGAACACGTCCTGCGCCTGCTCGGCGGTGGCGACGCCGAGCTCGCACGGCCTGGCGAGCACGTTGAGCACGATGTCCGGCGTGATCCGCCGCAGCACCAGACCGGCGCCGGCCAGCCGGCGGACCCGCTCGTCCTGCACGTGCCCCAGCACCCGGTCGTAGAGCCGGCGCTGGATCACCGCACCGTCGAGCTGCAGGAGCCAGTCGGTGGCCCGCGAGAACCAGCTGGACAGCGGCCGGTGGGCGTCCGGGGCCGACGCCGCCAGCTTGAGCGACACGGGGTCGCCGCCGTAGCGGTGCGCGATCCGCTCGGCGACCTTGCGGTCCTCCACGCCCAGCTTCACGAGGAGCTCGCACGCGGACCCGGGGTCGAGCGCCGTGACCTCCAGCTGCTGGGCGTACGTGCGGGTGATCCCCGCCCGTCCGGCGACGACCACCCGGGCCTCGGCGGGCAGCTTCTCCACCAGCAGGTCGATCAGCCGCAGCACCGTGGCAACCTCCTCGCTGCTGCGGTACTGCACGACCTCGAAGGTGTCGAGCACGAGGACGAAGCCGCGTCGGGCCAGGTCGAGCTGCTGGAGCATCGTGACCAGCTCGTCGACCGCGCGCGGCAGTGAGAAGTGCCGCTTGCCGCGCGGCACCTCCAGCACCCGGGCCCAGTCCTCCCGGATCCGGTTGCAGCTCGCCTTCGCGTCGGGGAACTCGACGCCGATCTGCGCGAGCATCTCGATGAGGAGGATGAGGCACTGGTTGGTGGCCTCCACGGACGGCCGGTCGAAGTCCAGGTAGGCGAACGGGACCCGCGACGCGGCGGGGGTGTCCCGGCCGCCGAGGTCGAGCAGGAACCTCGCGACCAGCGTCGACTTGCCGATCCCACCGGGCCCGTAGAGCACCAGCAGGCGGGTGTCCGCCTGCTGGTGCGCTGTCGTACGGCTGCGCCCGCGCCTCGTCCCGGCAGGCGCCGTCTGCTCACGACCCAGGAAGTCGGCGATGACCGCGAGCTCGGCCTTCCGACCCACGAACTCGGGTCCGGCGAGGAGCTCGAGCGGCTCGAGCAGGGTCAGCAGGTCGATGCGGTCACGCAGCCGGACCAGGTCCGGCAGGTCCTCGAAACCGGCGTCGCGCAGCCAGTCGCACACGAGCGCCAGCGAGTGGAGGTCCGGCAGCGACTGGTCCGTGATCTCGACCACCCCGCCGGTCACCAGGACCCGGATCAGCTGGTGGAGCCGGTCCCCCGGTGATGCCGTGTTCGCGGCAAGCGCCCGACGCAGGCGGCCCGACTCCCGCAGGTGGCGGAGCACCGCGACGCGGCGGTTGGAGGAGATGCTCAGCGCGTCCTCGCCCTGGTCGTCGACGACGTGGATCGCCGATCGGAGCAGGGCGTCCAGGCCCGCCCCGTCCGCCGACCTCGTCGTCGGGCGGAGGGTGTCAGGGTCGAACCAGCCGAGGACGGCCGCTGCCTCCTCGTGGCCACCGACCCGAGCCGGTGGTGCAGCGGCCGGAGGCGCAGTGACCGGCGACGGCTCGACCTCGGCCGTGGCGGCCTCCCTCAGCGCCATCGCCTGGGCGACGAGCTCCTCGATGCTGATCTCGGTGTCGCCCATCGTCAGGTCCCCGGCAGCTCGCGGGCGACCCGGTCCGCCATCTCGTCCAGCCATCCGGGCGCGGCCGTCTTGCGCCTGCCGAGGACCTCGGTGGTCTTGCGGGCGATCTCCGCCGGATCGATCTCGACCTGGGACTCCTTGAAGGCCTTGGCGAAGAACTCCATGAGGTGCTGGACCGTGAGCTCCCCCGTCTGGTCGAGCAGCCTGGCCTGGCGCAGCCCCACCGGGAGGTCCTCGGTGAAGCCCACCAGCACCAGTCGCAGGTTGGGCAGGACCATCCCGACGCTCCGGCTCAACCGGCTGACCAGGTCGAGCGACGCCTGGGTCAGCCGGACCTTGTGGAAGGCGTCGAGGACCAGGAAGGTCATCGGACGGTCGTCGCGCTGGGCCCGCTCCTCGAAGCAGTCCTTGAAGTCGACGATCCACGCCGACCACTGCTTGTCGGGCGGCTTGTCCGGCACGTCGACGTCGTCGTAGTCGAGTGCCCTGACGACCTCGATCGCCAGGTCTCGTGGGGTGAGCGAACGACGCGGACCGACCCGTCGCGAGGCCTCCTCGAGGTCGATCTCCGCGATCTCGAACGAGCAGACCTCGCGCATGTGGTAGATCAACCGCAGGCTGTGGCTCATGCCCGATCGTGCTTCCCCGCGCACGACCAGGACGCGGTTGCCGTCTGCCGGGATCATCCGCTCCATCGACGCGCGCAGCGGCTTCCGGTCGATCATGAAGAAGCCGCCCGTCAGTCGGCACAGCTGGAGCGCCGGACGCCACGACTCCGGGTCCACCTCGGGCGCGGCGAGCGGCGCCAACCGGGCCTCGAGCTCCCGCAACCTCGGGTCGCCCGGGGCGCGCGACGACGCCTCGATGACCAACGGGAGCAGCCACCCGTCCGTCGCGGCGGCCTCGACGCAGCGGCGGAGGTTGTCGGTCGTGGTGCGGCTCTCCTCCCAGTACGCCGCAGCGCGGGCGTCCACCTCGACGAGCATCGACCTCAGCTCCTCGCTGTCGTCGATCGCCTCGAGCACCGCCTCGACGATCCCGGTCTGCACGTCCTCGCCCGGACGACGCGTCGGCCGTACGTGGCGCGCGGGGCCGACCAGGGCGTCGTACTCCACGTCCTGCAGGAGCCGGTTGGTCGGGACCAGGCCCTGGGCCTCGGCGATGAGGTCGGCGACTTCGTCCTGCACCTCGGCGTGCTCGATGAAGGCGTGCACCGTGGTGCCGAGCGTGGCTCCGTCACCGACCACGTCGGTGCGCTCCCAGCCGAGGCGACGCGCGAGCCGGTCGAACTCCTCGAGCCGGAGGGCGTCGCCGAGCGCCCGGGACAGCTGACCGTAGGCGGGGCCGTCGAGCCTCATGGCTCCTCCCCTCCGAACACCCAGCCCAGGTCGTGGCGTTCGAGGTCGCGCTTGATCGTGGCGATCGGGATGCACTGGTTGTAGTCGGCCGCGGTGACCTGTCGGTCGCAGGGCAGCCACACGTCGTCGCGCCCGGGCTGTCCGGCGTGGTGCAGCGCCACGAGCTCCTGCTGGGCATCGAGGACCGGGGAGCCCGACGAGCCCGGCATGGTGTTGACCCGGTGGTGCACCCGCAGCCGGTCGCCGATGACGCGCTGGACACCGTCGAACGCGAAGTCGAACGAGATCGGGTCGTGGCACGGGTGCTGGACGACCATCAGGTAGGAGCCGAGCGGGAAGTCGTGCTCCTCCGCCCGCGGCTCGACCCAGCCGCGGCGCGCGCCGACCGGGTCGTCGGAGGTCCCCTCGGCGCCGAGGGGGCGCTCCAGCCGGAGCACGGCGTAGTCCAGCTCGTCGGGGGCGGGCTCCGTGCCCTCGACGTAGTCCGCCAGGTCGAAGCTGCTGTAGGGCGAGGTGTGGACCAGCCAGTCCGCGGCCAGCCGGGCCTCGGTCCCGGGGTCGCGCACGATCCCGTCACGATCGCGCTTGTAGTCGAAGCGGAGCACGATCTTCTCGGGCGGGAACGCGCCGTCGATGGCCTTCTTGACCACGTGGTGGTTGGTGAGGACGCTGCTGGGCCCGATGAGGAAGCCCGTCCCGCCGGCGGTGCCGAGCTCGACGGCGCACACGCGGCGGGTGTACTCCAGGAGCCGCACCGAGAACCGGCCCAGGTCGGCGATGCCGCGTCGGGGGTCGACCATCCGCTCGAGCCGGAGCCGCGTCTGCGTGAGGACCTGCGCCTCCGGGACCGCGGCCGTGACCGGCGCGGCGCCCGCGCCCGTCGCCGCGGCCAGCTCCATCAGCCGCACGTTGTCGGGGTTGATGGCGCGGGCTGCCGTCACGAGCGCGGTGACGCGGTCCCGGGTCTCGGCGTAGCTGATCACCTCGCCGATCACGCCGACCAGGGCCCCGGGCGCGATCTCGCCCGGCGGGATGCCTGCGCGCCGGAGCATGCGCATGACCCCGTCGACGTCGTCGAAGGCGTCGAGCAACGCCTCCTCCAGGAGGACGTACTCGTCACTCGTGAGGCGCACCTGGTCCCACCCCCTCAGAAGAGCGACGTCCCGCCGAGCTGGATGCTGGTCGCACCGGCCGTCGACTCGGCCTCGGCCGCCGCACGCGACCCGCTGCGGTCCGGGACGTGGATCTTCCCGGTCACCTCTAGAGGAGCGACGAACGTCACCGGTGATACGTGCGCCGCCGCACGGCGTACGCCCCTCGGGGTCATGGCACGAACCTCGCGATCGCCGGCGCGACCTGCTCCATCGCGTGGGCGTAGTTCGCCCGGAGCCAGTTGCCGGCGAAGTGCAGGCCGGCGACGTCCAGGTCGTCGTCGAAGGCGAGCACGCACGACCCGCTGTTTCCTCCCAGGGACGTCGCGTCGTGGGTGAACACCCAGCCCCGAGGGCTGTCGGGGAGCGCGTCCCGCGACGTCATGACGAGCCCCGGGCTCAGGTAGCGCACGCCGTACTGCATGTTGAACAGCTCCTGCAGCCGGCGTACGACGTCCATGCGGCGCCGGCCGTCCTCGTCGCTGGGCAGCACGGTGGGCATCGCCGGGTACCCGACGACGAACAGCCTCGAGGCAGCGGGCGCGATCGGCTGCGTGGACAGCGTGAGCGGAGGTGGCAGCCCGACGCCGTCGAGGCTGGTCTGCTCGACGCGCAGGAGGGCGAGGTCGAGGTGGGCGAGGTCGACCCGCCCCTCGATCGGGTCGGGCCCGGCGAAGACGACCTCCAGGACCCGGAACCTGCGGGTGGTGTCGGCCGCCGTCGGCGAGAAGTTGATCGACGGCGCCCCGGTCAGCACCCACCCGGACGGGTCGGACCTGCGCGGGGTCGGGAAGGCGAGCAGCTCGACGACGTGCCGGTTGGTCATCACGAGCCCGTCACCGACGACGAAGCCCGTGCCTGCATGGACGCCGGGAGCGGAGTCGATGCGCCCGACCGAGCGTTGCCTCACCGCGAAGGTGGGGTGGAGCACGACCGGACCCTGCCACTCACCGAGCTCCGGGTCGTCGGGGTCGACGCCGTCGTCGCCCAGCCGGAGGGCGGGTCGACCCTCGAGCTGCACCAGCGCCTCCAGCGCGGTCTCCGAGCCGGGGTCGCGCGGGACCTCCTCGCCCTCGCACAGGCACCCGATGACCCGCTCGCTGTCCCGGAGGAGCTGGTCGTGGAGGGGGGTGAGCCTCTGCGTGTCGACCTCGTCGGACTCGCCCCGGACCCGTCGGACCTTGTCCTCGAGCAGCCCGAGCACGGACGCGGGATCCGCACGCAGCGACTCCCGCGCTGCCTCGGGAGTGAGGTCGGCCGCGGACTCGAGGCCGCTGCGGCGGCCGGCGACGAGCACGACCGGGTCGACGGAGGCGATCCGGTCGGCGCGCAGCTCGGGCCTCGTCGGCCCGGGGGCGGGTCGGCCGCTCGGTGGGGTCGTCACGCCGATGGCCGCCTCGAGCTGTGGACTCATCGGGTGCCGCGACAGGCGGGACTCGACGTCGGCCTCCTCGGGAAGGTCGGCGGCGATCCGCGCGTCCTCGAACATCACCGAGCTGAGCTCGAGCTGCAGCTGCGGCTGCGCGGCGGCTTCCGCGAGCAGTGCTGCCCCGTCCGGCCCCATCGCATCGACGAGCAGGTCCATCGCGTCGGCGGTGGTGCTCCGGGAGGCAGCCTCGGGTGCCGCGGCGACCGGGCCGTCGAGCGGGGCGTGCAGGACCGCCCGGGCATCGACGATCCCCGCGCCGAACTCGTCGGTGTCCCACCCGGCCGGGACGCGCACGGTCGAGGTCAGCACGTCACGGAAGAGTGCCTGGACCGTTGTCTGCCGAGCCGCGGCCGCCGCCAGCACCGTCGCCCGGCCGTGGTGCGAGAGCCACAGCGCTGCCACGCCGGCGGTGAGCGCGACGGCGAAGGAGGTGCCCTGGCCCCCTGCCACCGCACTGTTCCCCGGTCCGGCCACGGCCTTCCACACCTTCTCCGCGGGGGCGGTGACGTCGACCGCGGACCCGTGGCACGACCCGCGCCACGTGCCGTCGTCGACGTTGCTCCCGGCCACCGCGATGACGTCGTCGTAGCGGGCGGGGTAGACGACGAGGTCGACGCAGTTGCCCGCGGCGGCCAGGACGATGATCCCCTCGTCGATGGCCCGCTTGATGGCCTGGCGCATCGCACGACTCGGGGTGCCGCCGAGGCTCATGGTCACGACGTGGCAGCCACGTTGCCGGGCGTGGTCGATCGCCCTCGCCACCGCGCTGCCGTTGAACGCGAGCACCACGGACTCGACGCAGCGGATGGGCACCAGCGTGGCCTCGGGTGCGGGACCGAGCACCTCGCCGCGCGACCCGCTCGCCGCCACGCTGGCGGTCCCGGTCCCGTGGCCGGGGTTGCCGCCCCCGGACAGGGGATCGACGGCGTCCGCGGCGCCGGTGAGGACGTTGAAGCCGTCCCTGATGGTGACGTCGGAGAGCTCGACGTGCGGGGTGATCCCGGTGTCCGGCTGGCCGATCCGGATGCCGGCCCCCCGGGCCGGGCTGTCATCCCAGGCGTCCAGCACCCCGGCGCGCGCGAGGGCCCACGTGCGGTCGGCCGGAGCGGCACCGGCCACGAAGCAGGTGCCCTGGAAGCGGTCCTTGACCACGGACTCGTCGACCGCGCCGGGGGCGACCGGTTCCTGGTAGAACTCGCTGCCGATGTCGGGCTCGACGGTGACCGCACCGAGGAGCTCGCGCAGCTCGTGGGCGATCGAGAACAACGTGCCGTTGTCCATCGTGCGTTCCAGCCCGGGGAGCTGCAGGACGTGGAAGACACCGAGCTCGTCGTCCGGGCGCGCGTCGTCGAACAGGGCGAAGAGCTCGACGTCCTCGATGCCGAGGAGCCTCCGGACCTCGGCGCGGGCGGCGTCGACGTCGACCGCGTCGGCGTACTCCACCACGAAGCGCAGCGTCCGCGCGTCCAGTCCGGCGGTCTCGTCATGTCCGTCCCGGTGAGCGGCGAGCGCTCTCAACAGCTCGATGTCAGGCACGGCGTGGTCCCCCGATCTGTGTGGTGCGCCGCTCCCGGTGGAACGGCTGCTGATGGGGCGGCGTGCTCGTCCCCGCTCGACGCCCCGTTCGTGCGGTCATCTTCTCGTCCAGGTACCCGAGCAGCCGCGCCAGCGCCGAGGAGATGGGCTGGCCCGTCGCGAGCTCGATGAACAGCCACTGCCCGGCCGGGTTGACCTCGAGGAAGACGTAGTCGCCGTCGGGGGCCCTGCGGAGGTCGATGGCCCCGTAGCGCAGCCCGAGGCGCCGCATCATCCGCACCAGTCGCCCTTCGACCGGCTCCGGCAGCGGGTGCACCTCGATCGGCGCGTTCTCGGTGTCGACGCGGAAGTCGAGGTCGTACGACGACTCGCCCGACCGGATCTCGGCGGAGAACACCTCATCGCCCACGATGGTGACCCGGATGTCGAAGCCTCCGGGGATGCACTCCTGGAAGATCACGGGCGCGAGTCGGACCCGGTCGAACAGCTCGCGGTGCTCGTCGCGCACCAGCCGGGTCTCGCGCCAGGTCACCTCGCTCGCGCTGAAGGACTTGAAGACCACGGAGCCCGGCTCGGACTCGATGAAGCCGAGGGCGCGCGCGGGGTCGTTGGTCATGCAGGTGCGCGGCACCCGCAGGCCGAGCTCGGACGCGACGCGGAGCTGCCACATCTTGCGCGAGGCCGCCTCGTCGCGGTCGGGGTCGTTGACCCACTCCGCGTCGAGGCAGTGCCACAGCCCGGCGACCATCGCCGCGCACTCGCCGCGCGCGAACGCGCGGTCGTGGGCGTCGGTGATGGCACCGTCCAGCACGAAGGGCTGCGGTCGGCGCCACCACATGGCATGCACGTCGCGCAGGTCGACCGGCACCCCGTCGTGCTCCCACCAGCCGTGCCAGCCCGCGCCGGGCACCTCGCTCGTCGTCAGCCCCACCTGCACGGGCAGCGACGAGGTGTCGAGGACCAGGTGCGCGGACCCTGCCTGCTCCAGGTGACGTCGTACGTGGACGGCGTGCAGGTCGTCGAGGTGGGACACGATGCCGATCACATGTCGCCCCCACTGCTCAGCAGGTCGTGGAGGGCCACCAGCGACTCGACCAGCGCCGAACCCGCCTCGATGGCGGCCTCGAGCTCACCGAGGACCGCGTCGGCGACCGGCTCCGACGCGTTCTCCTGGGCGATCCCGAGGTGCGGCGCGGCCTGGACGAAGGGCCGCACACCGCCGAGGGCTCGGCCGACCGCCGGGTCGAGCCACGGGTCGTCGAGGTCGACGATCACCTCCCGGCGCGTCAGGTTGGGGTCGTCCGCGCCGCCGGGCGTGCCGAGGACGTCTCCCGCCAACGGCGTGCCGCCGGCGTCGCGCGCAAGCGGGGTGCCCCTCACGTCCCGCGCCAGGGGTGTCCCGCGCACGTCGCGCGCGAGCAACGTGTCGCGGATGTCGGCCGCCAGCCGGGTCCCGACCCGGTCCCGGAAGCCGGTGTCGGCGGCGAGCAGGGTGCCGGTGACGTCGTCGGCGAGCTGGGTGGTGATGCTGTCCGCTGCGCGGGCGGTCTGCGAGCTCGGGGTGGTCGACCGCAGCGTGGGCGACGCCGCGATGATCGCCGCGATTGCCACGCCCGAGTTGCTGCCGGTCCCTGAGCTGGTGCAGCCACCGTTCGTGTGTACGCCGACGACGCGCCCGGTCGGACCGTGCAGGATGCCCGACCCCGAGTTGCCGCCGAGGGTGTCGATGTCGTTGTAGCGGATCACCGACCCCGACAGCGTCGTCGCCGGGCCGGCCTCGATCCGCTTCGGCTGGCCGAGGGGGTGCCCGATGATGGCCAGCATGTCGCCCACGGCCACGTCCGTGGTCGCGAACTCGCTCCAGCCGTAGCGGGAGCCGGGGCTGCCGCCGATCCGGCACAGCGCCATGTCGAGGCCACCGAGGCGGTACTCGATGAGCTGCGTGATCGGGTAGGACTGCTCGGCGCGGAGCACGTTGTTCTCGTCGACCTGGTACTCGAAGTTCAGGTGCATGCTGGTGGCCGCCTGCTGCGGCGAGATCGCGTTTGACGTGCCGTTCTGGCGCGGGACCGTCCAGCCGTTGATGTCGGTGTCGAACAGGTGCCCGCAGGTGAGGAACAGGTCGGGACCGATCATCGTCCCGCTCCCCCACCGCACCCCGTTGACGTCTCCCGGGTTGGTGAAGACGGTGGCGAGGTCGTCGTTCCACTGCACCTGGGCGACCGGTAGCTGGTGGTGGTCGACGAACGCCACCGTCACGCCCAGGGTGCCGTCGTAGAGCTCCACCTGCTGGGAGTCGTCGGCGACCCCGCAGATCGACTCGAGCATCGTGCTGTAGTCGGGACCCGTCCCCTCGAGCGCCGACTCCGGCAGCGTCAGCTCGTCGAGGTGGGGGACGTAGAGGGGGTCGTCCAGCCCTGCGTTGACCGGCTTGCCTGGGGACCGCTTGGAGGTCGTCTTCCTCCCGGACTTCGTTGCTGCCATGTCTGTCTCTCCTCGTGGGGCGGTGGCTCCACCACCGCGAGTGTCAGGAGTCAGCGGCTCCGCGCCTGGGCTCCGGGCCGCAGCCCGGACGCGCCGGCCGTGCCGGCGGAACAGCGCGCCTCGACCCAGCGGGCCGGTTCGCCGTCCATGTCTTCCGAGGGTGGGGCAGTACGCGTCGGAACGAGTTCACGTGACGCCTCCGAGGGTCGCGTCCACGGCCGCGTGGTCCGGCCCACTCCTCAATGTGCTCCCGGTGGGGGCAGGACGCCAGACCGGACCAGACCACCTCGCAACCCGGCCCTCACCACCGGGGCCGTGCCGGCGGGGGTGCGATCACCAGCTCGTGGGCTTCTCCGGGGCGAACAGCCAGGTGTGGAAGAACGCGGAGAGGTCCTGCCCGGACTCCTCCTCGAAGACCGCGATGAAGTCGTCGGTCGTCCCCGTCGCGTCGTCGTAGCGCTGCAGCCACTCGCGCGTCGCCGCGAAGAACGCCTCGTCGCCGACCTTCGCGCGCAGTGCGTGGAGCGTGCCGGCACCTCGGTTGTAGACCTGCGTCGCGAAGAGCCCGAGCGGGCCGGGATCACCGATCGGCAGTGACCAGTACCCCGACGTGCGGGCCGGGGCGTACCAGGTGTCGAACGCCTGTTGCGCGGTGGTGCCGCCGTTCTCCTCGGCCCACAGCCAGCTCGCGTAGGTCGCCCAGCCCTCGTTGAGCCAGATGTGCTGCCACGTGTCGGGGCTGACGGCGTTGCCGAGCCACTGGTGTGCGAGCTCGTGCGCGACGGTGCCCTGGGATGCCTGTCTCGAGTAGACCGGACGGGTCTGGGTCTCCAACGCATATCCCACGCTGTCGTCGTCGACGATCGAGCCGAAGGAGGCGAAGGGATAGGCACCGAACCGCGACTCGAAGAAGTCGATCATCCGCGGCTGCAACGCCAGGCTGGCGTCGGTGGTGGCGAGCTGACCAGTGGTGAGCTTGCTGTCGACGAAGTCGTGGATGGGCACCCCGCTCGCCGACGTGGTCACCGGTCGCTGGACGAAGTCACCGACGGACGCCGTCGTCAGGTAGCTGGCCTGCTGGTCAGGGGCCTCCCAGGACCACGTCGTCGTACCGTCCGCCGTCACCGGTTCCCCGGCCGGCAGGCCATTGGCCACCGCGGTCTTGCCGGCAGGCACCGTGATCTCGAAGCTGTAGGTCGCCTTGTCCCGCTGGTGGTCGCTGACCGGGTACCACGTCATCGACCCCTCCGGCTCGCTGACCACCATCGCGCCGTCGCGCGTGGTGACCCAGCCGTAGAGCGCGCCCTCGACGTCGGTCGGGCGCGTGGTCGCGCCGCCGTAGGTGACGACCACCCGCGCCGACTGCCCGGCCTTGAGCTTGGGACGCGGCTGGACCGTCAGCTCCCAGCTGCGGCTCGCGTCGTCCTGCACGTGCCAGTACGCCGCTCCGTCGACCTCCACCCCGTCGGCCGGGGGCTCGATGCCGGTGGCGCGCTTGCCGTTGACGGTGAGCGCCGAGACCGTCATGCCGCGCAGGTCGAGGTTGAAGCGGTCGAGGTCCTGGCGCGCGACGAGGTCGATCGTCGCCACACCGTCGAGCCGGCCACGGACCTGCGCCAGCGGCGTCGGCGGGACCGTCGCCACCGGTGGGACGTAGTCGATGTCGAGGTCGTAGTGCGTGACGTCGTAACCGCCGTTGCCCGCGCGCGGGAAGTAGGGGTCGCCGACTCCGTCGGCGCCTGCGGTGAACCGGGGCCCGGGCCCGCCCGGGGCGGCCACGGCTCCGGCCGAGGCAAGGACGGCGACGGCGAGGCCCGCCGCGACGAGCATCCGCGATGTCCGGGCAAGTGACCCCATGGCGCGACCTCCCTGTCGTCGGGCGCTGCGGCCCATCTCGCGACCGTACGCCCGCGTCGCCGGGAAGGGCGTCTCCCAAGTTGAGGACGTTGGCTCGCCCCGACGCTCACAGGGCCGACGCGGCCTCCAGCTCACCGATGCGTACGCGCAGGCTCGACTCGGCCAGCCGCCAGAGCGTGGCCGAGTGCGCGTGGCGGTGCTGGACGGCGGTGCCCGGACGAGCGCGGTCGCGGCAGGCCTCCTGCTCCAGCGCGCGCTGCGCGAACGCCTCCGCAGCGCGCTCCAGCTCACGGACCACCGTGGCCGTCTCGGGGAGCATCACTGCCGTCATGTCGACACGATGCACGACCGTCCGCCCGGACGCGGCTCGCGCGCACCGAATTGCCCGATTTGGTGGCCCGGCGCCGGACGATCCGCGGCGCATGCGGAGAACCGCGGCCGCGCGACAGCCCTCGGGGCGGGGCCTGTTGTCGGACCCCGGTGTCAGACTGCACGGCATGACTGCCCTCGACCGCTTCAGCGCGCCGACGCGCGCCTGGTTCGAGGCGTCCTTCGCGAGCCCGACGCCGGCCCAGGAGGGCGCCTGGGACGCCATCGCCGCGGGCAAGCACGCGCTGGTCGTCGCGCCGACCGGCAGCGGCAAGACGCTGAGCGCCTTCCTCCACGCGATCGACCGGCTGCTCAGCACCGAGCGGCCCGACGACAAGAGCCGGCGCACCCGGGTGCTCTACATCTCCCCGCTGAAGGCGCTCGGTGTCGACGTCGAGCGCAACCTCCGCGCCCCGCTGACCGGCATCCGCAACACCGCCGAGCGGCTCGAGGCCACCGTCCCCGACGTCACCGTCGGCCTCCGCTCCGGCGACACCAGCCCGGCCGATCGTCGCAAGCTCGGCACGACGCCGCCCGACATCCTCATCACCACGCCCGAGTCGCTGTTCCTGATGCTGACCAGCCAGGCGCGCGAGACGCTGCGCGGCGTCGACACGGTGATCATCGACGAGGTGCACGCGGTCGCCGGCACCAAGCGCGGCGCCCACCTCGGCATCAGCCTCGAGCGCCTCGACCACCTGCTCGAGCAGCCCGCCCAGCGCATCGGCCTCAGCGCGACCGTCCGT
Organism: uncultured Nocardioides sp.; assembly: GCF_947488025.1. Taxonomy (GTDB): domain Bacteria; phylum Actinomycetota; class Actinomycetes; order Propionibacteriales; family Nocardioidaceae; genus Nocardioides. The sequence continues at coordinate 189,406 of NZ_CANKYS010000008.1, forward strand.
CCCCTCGAGGAGGTCGCCCGCTTCCTCGGCGGCACCCAGCCCGTCGAGATCGTCGCCCCGCCCAGCACCAAGGAGTGGGACCTGCGCGTCGTCGTCCCCGTCGAGGACATGACGATGCCCGAGGAGTACGACGAGGAGTCGGGCGACCCCGGCCGCTCGACGAGCATCTGGCCCCACGTGGAGGAGCACGTCGTCGACCTCGTCGAGGAGCACCGTTCGACGATCGTCTTCGCCAACTCCCGACGACTGGCCGAGCGACTCACCGCCCGGCTCAACGAGATCGCCGCCGAGCGGGCCGCCGCCCGCGAGGAGGGTCTCGAGACGGACGCGGAGCGCCCGTCCCGGGCGGCCGCGAGCCCGGCCCAGGTGATGGCGCAGTCCGGCCAGAGCAGCGGCGCCGAGACCGTGATCGCCAAGGCCCACCACGGCTCGGTCTCCAAGGAGCAGCGCGCGATCATCGAGGACGACCTCAAGCGCGGCCGTCTCCCGTGTGTCGTCGCCACGAGCAGCCTCGAGCTCGGCATCGACATGGGATCGGTCGACCTCGTCATCCAGATCGAGTCGCCGCCCAGCGTCGCCAGTGCGCTCCAGCGCGTCGGTCGCGCCGGCCACCAGGTCGGCGAGGTGAGCCGCGGGGTGCTGTTCCCCAAGCACCGCGGCGACCTCGCCCAGACGGCCGTCTCGGTCGAGCGGATGCGTTCGGGAGCCATCGAGAGGATGGCGGTGCCGGCCAACCCGCTCGACGTGCTGGCCCAGCAGGTCGTGGCCGCGCTCGCGATGGAGGAGTGGCAGGTCGACGAGCTCTTCTCCCTCCTCACGCGCTCCGCCTCCTACACCCAGCTCCCCCGCTCCGCCTACGACGCCACCCTCGACCTGCTGAGCGGTCGCTACCCGAGCGAGGAGTTCGCCGAGCTGCGCCCGCGCATCGTGTGGGACCGGGTGACCGGCCAGCTCAGCGGACGCCCCGGCGCCCAGCGGCTGGCCGTCACCAGCGGCGGGACGATCCCCGACCGCGGCCTGTTCGGCGTCTTCCTGGTCGGCGAGAAGGCCAGCCGGGTCGGCGAGCTCGACGAGGAGATGGTCTACGAGTCCCGGGTGGGTGACATCTTCGCCCTCGGCGCCACCAGCTGGCGCATCGAGGACATCACCCACGACCGGGTGCTCGTCACCCCGGCGCCGGGCATCCCCGGACGCCTGCCGTTCTGGAAGGGCGACGCCCTCGGCCGGCCGGCCGAGCTCGGCGCGGCCGTCGGGGCGTTCACCCGCGAGCTCGCCGCCAAGCCTGCGGCCAAGGCCATCGCGAGCGTCCGCGAGCGCGGCCTCGACGCCAACGCCGCCACCAACCTCGTCACCTACCTCGGGGAGCAGCGCGAGGCCACCCAGGTCGTCCCGAGTGACACCCAGGTCGTCGTCGAGCGCTTCCGCGACGAGCTCGGCGACTGGCGCCTGGTCGTGCACTCCCCCTACGGCACCCCCGTCCACGCCCCGTGGGCGCTGGCGATCAACGCCCGGCTGCGGGAGCGCTTCGACGTCGACGGGCAGGCGGTCGCCTCCGACGACGGCATCGTCATCCGGATCCCCGACACCGACGCCGAGCCACCCACCGGCGAGGTCATCGTCTTCGAGCCGGAGGAGATCGAGCAGCTCGTCACCCAGGAGGTCGGCGGGTCCGCGTTGTTCGCCAGCCGCTTCCGCGAGTGCGCCGCCCGCGCGCTGCTGCTCCCCCGCCGCGACCCCGGCCGTCGCAGCCCGCTGTGGCAGCAGCGCCAGCGCAGCGCCCAGCTCCTCGAGGTCGCGAGCCAGTACCCCGCCTTCCCGATCGTGCTCGAGGCCGTCCGCGAGTGCCTGCAGGACGTCTACGACCTGCCGGCCCTGGTGACCCTGCTCGGTCGCGTGCAGCGCCGCGAGGTCACCGTCGTCGACGTCGCCACCACCCAGCCCAGTCCCTTCGCCCGGAGCCTCCTCTTCGGCTACGTCGCCCAGTTCGTCTACGAGGGCGACTCCCCCATCGCCGAACGGCGTGCGGCGGCGCTGTCCCTCGACCAGGGGCTGCTCGCCGAGCTGCTCGGTCGTGCCGAGCTGCGTGAGCTGCTCGACCCCGAGGTGCTCACCGAGGTCGAGGCCGAGCTGCAGTGGCTCGCCCCCGACCGGCGTGCCCGCGGCGCCGAGGCGGTCGCCGACCTGCTCCGTCTGGTCGGTCCGCTCTCGGTCGAGGAGATCCGAGCGAGGTCGGTCGACGGGGCCGACGTCGAGGGGTGGCTCGCCTCGCTCGACCGCCGGGTCGCCCCGGTCCGGATGGCCGGCGACGACCGGTGGACCGCGATCGAGGACATCGGCCGGCTGCGCGACGGGCTCGGCGTACCCGTCCCGGTCGGAACGCCCGACGCCTTCCTGGAGCTGCCGGAGGACCCCCTCGGCGACCTCGTCTCCCGCTACGCCCGCAGCCATGGCCCGTTCACCACGGCCGAGGTCGCGGCCCGGCTCGGGCTAGGCGAGGCCGTCGCCCGTCAGACGCTCCAGCGCCTCGCCCACCGCGGGCGGGTGCTCGACGGCGAGTTCCGACCGTCCGGCTCCGGCACCGAGTGGTGCGACGCCGAGGTGCTGCGCAAGCTCCGCCGCCGTTCGCTCGCCCGCCTCCGCCAGGAGATCGAGCCCGTCACCCACGACGCGGTGGCGCGCTTCCTGCCCGCCTGGCAGCGCGTCGGCGGCTCGCTGCGCGGCATCGACGGCGTGGTCGCCGCCATCGACCAGCTCGCCGGCTGCCCGGTCCCGGCCAGCGCCCTCGAGCCGCTGGTCCTCGCCGCCCGTGTCCGCGACTACGAGCCGTCCATGCTCGACGAGCTCACCGCCTCCGGCGAGGTCATCTGGACCGGCCACGCCCCGCTGCCCGGCAGCGACGGCTGGGTCAGCCTCCACCTCGCCGACCAGGCCCACCTCACGCTGCCCGAGGTCGAGGGCGAGGAGCCCGAGGGCCTCCAGCGGGCCGTCCTCGACGCCCTCGACCCCGGTGGCGCGTGGTTCTTCCGCCAGCTCGCCGAGCGGGTCGGGTCCACGTCCGACGCCGACCTCAGCGCCGCCCTGTGGGAGCTGGCCTGGAAGGGCCTGGTCACCAACGACACGCTCGCCCCGCTCCGCGCCCTCGTGCGCAGCGGCACGCCGTCCCACCGCACCCGTCGTACGCCGCCACGCCTGGGCAGGACGACCGGCGGTCGGATGCCCGTGCGCACCGGTCCGCCGGAGACGGCCGGCCGGTGGGCGCTGCTGCCCGAACGCGACAGCGACCCGACGCGACGGGCCCATGCCCGCGCCGAGCACCTGCTGGAGCGCCACGGCGTCGTCACGCGCGGCGCCGTCGTCAGCGAGCGGGTGGTGGGCGGCTTCGCCGGGGTCTACAAGGTGCTCAGCGCGTTCGAGGACACTGGGCGCTGCCGACGCGGCTACTTCATCGAGGGCCTCGGCGCCGCCCAGTTCGGCACGGCCGGCGCGATCGACCGGTTGCGCACCTTCACCGAGCCCGACCGCGCCTCGTCCGGCACGAAGCCGTCGGTCGTCGCCCTCGCCGCGACCGACCCGGCCAACGTCTACGGCGCCGCCCTGCCGTGGCCCGACGCCGGTGAGGAGCGGGCGGGGCACCGACCCGGTCGAAAGGCGGGCGCGCTCGTCGTCCTGGTCGACGGCGCACTGACGGTCTACGTCGAGCGCGGCGGCCGCACGCTGCTCACCTGGAGCGACGACCTCGAGGTGCTCACCCCGGCGATGGCCGCGTTGGCCGATGCCGCCCGACGTGGGGCGCTCGGGCGGCTGACCGTCGAGAAGGCCGACGGCCAGGCGCTGATCGGCAGCGGTGGCGAGACACCCATCCGGCTCGCGCTCACCGCTGCGGGCTTCCTCGCCACACCGAAGGGGCTGAGGCTGCGTGCCTGAGGGAGACACCGTCTATCGCGCCGCAGCCAAGCTCGACCGCGCACTGACCGGTCACCGGCTGACCGTCACCGACTTCCGCGTCCCGGCCTTCGCCACCGTCGACCTCCGCGAGGGCACCGTCATCCGCACCCTGTCGCGCGGCAAGCACCTGCTCACCCGCATCGACCACCAGCGCGCCTGGACGATCCACACCCACCTCAAGATGGAGGGCTCCTGGCACGTCTACCCCAACGGCGAGCGGTGGCGCCGTCCCGACACCCAGGTCCGCCTCGTGCTCGGCATCGAGGACCGCGTGGCCGTTGGCTTCCAGCTCGGCATCGTCGAGCTCGTCCCACGGGAGCAGGAGGCCGACCTCGTCGCCCACCTCGGGCCCGACCTGCTCGGCCCCGACTGGGACGAGGAACGCGCGGTGGCCAACCTCCGCGGCGAGCCCGGTCGGCCGATCGGGCAGGCGCTGCTCGACCAGCGCAACCTCGCGGGCATCGGCAACATGTACATGGCCGAGCTGTGCTTCACCATGGGCGTCAACCCGGCCAGTGCCGTCGCGACCGTCGACCAGCTCCCCCGGCTCGTGCGTCGGGGCCGGCAGATGCTCGAGGTCAACAAGGAGCGGGCGATCCAGACCACGACCGGAGACCTGCGCGAGCGTGAGCGCATGTGGGTCTACCGCCGCGACCGGTCGCCGTGCCGCCGGTGCCGCACTCCCATCGTGGTCACGATGCTCGGCGAGCCCGGTCGCGAGCGGGCCGCCTACTGGTGTCCCAGCTGCCAGCCGGAGCGCTGACGCAGGACCCCGGTCGGGGTCAGGCCGCGGAGGCGACCACGTCGCCGGCGGGGCGTGCGGGGCGGATCGGCGTGCTGACGACCAGGCCGACCGCGGCCTCCTCGATCGACACCGCGTCGGCGACGTCGCGCAGCACGTCGGACAGCGGGAGGTCCATCGCCTGGCAGAGGGAAGCCAGCAGCTCGGAGGACGCTTCCTTCTGACCCCGCTCGATCTCCGAGATGTAGCCCAGGCTCACCCGCGCCTCTGCCGAGAGCTCCCGGAGGGTCATCCCGCGCTGCATCCGGGCACTGCGCAGCACGTCACCGAGCAGTCGTCGGAAGAGCACCATGCGCGAGTCCTTACTCTCGGGATGTCCGGTTGAGGAGAAGTCTCTGCCCCAACGCTACCCGAGGCCTCCTTCTTCCCGCCGACTTACCTCGCTTTCGCGCGGCTGTGCCCCGTCCCGGCCCCCGCCCCGCCCGCCGTCGAGCTCGTCCGCGAGCATCTCGAGGACGGCAGCGCACGTCGCCTCCCGGATCGCCGTGCGGTCGCCCGCGAGGTCGAGCAGGCCCGCTCGTGCCCCGGTCGGACCGGCGACCGCCACCCACACGGTGCCGACGGCCCGGCCCTCCTGGGGGTCGGGCCCGGCCACGCCCGTGGTCGCCAGCCCCCAGGTCGCGTCGAGCCGGTCGCGCACGCCCCGAGCCATCGCGAGGGCGCACTCCTCCGAGACCACGCCGTGCTCGGTGACCACCCCGTCCGGCACCCCGAGCACCGAGACCTTCACCCGGGTGGCGTACGACACCACGCCCCCGACGAAGGTGCGGGACGCACCGGGCACGTCGGTGAGCCGTGCCGACAGCAGCCCACCGGTCAGGGACTCCGCCGTCGCGAGCGTCTCCCCGCACGAAGCGAGTGCCTCCAGGACGCGTGCAGCCACGCTCGACTCCGGTTGGCCTGACCACATGTCGGCGACACTAACCGCATGGCGCTCCCCATCCAGGACTATGCACTCATCGGCGACCGGGGCACAGCGGCTCTGGTCGGCAAGGACGGATCGATCGACTGGCTGTGCCTGCCGCGCTTCGACTCCCCCGCCTGCTTCGCCGCGCTGCTCGGCACCGAGGAGAACGGGCGCTGGCTCCTCGCCCCGGCCGACGAGGTCGTCGCGACCAGCCGGCGCTACGTCGACGGCACCGCGCTGCTCGAGACGACGTTCACCACCGCCGACGGCGAGGTCGTGCTGCTCGACGTGATGCCGGTCGGCGACGGTCGCGCCGACGTCGTACGCCGCGTGACCTGCACGCGCGGCACCGTGCGGATGCGCCACGACTGGGTGGTGCGCGCCGACTACGGCCTGGTGCGCCCCTGGGTGAGCCGGGAGCAGGCACACGGCCACGAGGTCGTGGTGGCGGTGGCGGGGCCCGACAAGTTCGTGCTCCGCGGCCCCCACCTCCCGCACGGCCGCCACGGCCACCACAGCAACGAGTTCGAGCTGTCGGCAGGCGAGGAGGTGAGGTTCTCGACCACGTGGGTGCGCTCGTGGCACGACGTCCCGGAGCCGCTGTCCATCGACGAGCGCATCGCCGCCACCACGGAGCGGCAACGCAGGTGGTCGGCACGCGCCCCCGAGGACGTCCCGCACGCCGACCTGGTGCGGCGCAGCCTGCTCACCCTGCTGCTCATGACGCACGCCGAGACCGGCGGGATCGTCGCGGCCCCGACGACGTCACTCCCCGAGGACTTCGGCGGGGAGCGCAACTGGGACTACCGCTTCTGCTGGCTGCGCGACGCGGCGCTCACCCTGGAGTCGCTGCTGGGCGCGGGCTACGACGGCGAGGCGCTGGAGTGGCGCGGCTGGCTGCTGCGCGCCGTCGCGGGCGACCCGGCGGACCTGCAGATCATGTACACCGTCGACGGTGGCCGGCAGCTTCCCGAGCGCGAGGTGCCGCACCTGCCGGGGTATGCCGGGAGCACCCCGGTGCGGATCGGCAACGGCGCGGTGTCCCAGCGGCAGAACGACGTCCTGGGCGAGGTGATGATCGCGTTGGAGCTGGCCCGCGACGCCGGGCTCGAGGAGACGCACAACTCCTGGGCGCTGCAGCGCGCGCTCGTCGACGAGCTCGCCGAGCACTGGGACGAGCCGGACAACGGGCTGTGGGAGATCCGCGGGCCGCAGCGGCACTTCACCCACTCCCGCGTGATGGTGTGGGTCGCCTTCGACCGCGCGGTCAAGGCGGTCGAGCGCCACGGCCTGGACGGTCCGGTCGACCGGTGGCGCGACCTCCGGGACCGGGTGCGCGAGGAGATCCTGGACAAGGGCTTCGACCAGGAGCGCGGCACCTTCACCCAGCACTACGACACGACGGCGGTCGACGCCTCGCTCCTCACCATCCCCCTGGTGGGCTTCCTCCCGGGTGACGACCCGCGCGTGCTCGGCACCATCGACGCCGTCATCGCCGACCTCGACGTCGACGGACTCCTGCTGCGCTACCGCACCGAGACGGGCGTCGACGGACTCGCCGGCGACGAGCACCCGTTCCTGGCCTGCTCCTTCTGGCTGGTCTCCGCACTCGCGGCGGCCGGTCGGCGCGAGCAGGCGCACGAGCTGATGGACCGCCTCTGCGGGCTGGCCAACGACGTCGGGCTGCTCTCGGAGGAGTACGACGTCACCCACGGGCGGATGGCCGGCAACTTCCCGCAGGCGTTCAGCCACCTCGCGCTCGTGCAGGCGGCCCTCGCCCTGCGCTGAGCAGGACGACGGCCCGGCCCCCATCGGGGAACCGGGCCGTCTGGTGCATGACGATCAGCGGCGCTTCACGCGCAGCTTCACGACCTTGCGGTCCCGCTCGACGCTGGAAGAACCGGCGTAGGCGACCACGATCCGCTTCGTACCGGGCTTCGCGAAGGCCGGCAGCTTCACCTTCACCCGACCGTCGTCGAGGCGTGCGCTCCGCCACGTGCCCGCCACCTTGACGCGGACCTTGCCCTCGGCCGCACCGAGGTCGGAGTCGCGGACGGCGATCTTGAGCACGCCCTTCTTGCCCTGGACCGCCTTGGCCTTCAGGACCCGGATGTCCGATGCGGCACGGAGCACCGACACGGCGACCGTCTGCTCGGCGCGGACGGCCGTCCCGTCGAGGTAGCGCACGGTTAGGGTGTGCTGGCCGGTGGTCGTGAAGGCGGGCAGCTTGACGTTGGCCACCCCACCGGACACCGGGCCGGAGGCGAGGAGGACGTTGCCCTCACGGATCTCCACGGTGCCCGTGACGGGCTTCGAGGAGGTGTCCGTCACCGTCGCGTGGACCATTGCCTGGGTGCGGTCGACCACGACGACCTGGGGGGTCACCTTGGCCGTCACCGTGACGGACGCGGGCTCCGGCTTGACGGGCACCTTGATGCCCACCACCTCGGGGTTGTGGTCCGAGCTGGCGAACACCTCAGGCGTGTAGAGATCGGTGCCGATGTAGTTGTAGCGGCTGTACTGGTAGAAGACCGACTCGTTGGCGTTGATCTCCCACAGGTCGACGCCGGTGACCATCGCCTTGGCTGCGGCGTTGGCGAACACGTGGTCGAGCGAACCGGAGGTCCCGGCGAAGCTGTAGCTCTCCTCCGCAGGGTCGTCGGTCGACTCCAGGGAGGTGAAGCCGGCCGCCTCGATCACCTGGACCGGGTCCTCCATCGAGTAGGCGTTGAAGTCGCCGGTGAGGAAGACCTTGTCGGTGCCGCGAGCAGCAGCGAAGCTGTTCGCGAACTCCGTCAGGGCCGTGGCCTGCGCCACGCGGTCGGGGTTGGCGTTGCCCTGGCCGGTGCCGTCGTCCACGCCAGAGCCCTTGGACTTGAAGTGGTTGACGATGACGGCGAACGCCTGGTCGGACGTGCCGACCTTCGGCTTGAACAGCTGGGCCAGCGGGTCACGGGCGTTGTCGAAGGCACTGACGTCGAGGATCTCGCTCTCGCCCACAGGCGTGACCGTGGTGGGGTCGTAGATGAAGGCCGTCCGGATGACGTCCTCGCTCGCCGGGACGACGGCCGGGGACGGCACGAACGACCACCGCTGTGCCCCGGCGTCGTCGTTGAGCGCGGTCACCAGGGCGGCGAGCGCCTCGTCGCGGTTGGCCCCGTCCACGGACTTGGAGTTCTCGAGCTCCTCGAGGGAGACGATGTCGGCGTCCATGGTGTTGATCGCGTTGACGATCTTGGTCTGCTGACGCTCGAAGTTCACCTGGTCCCACGCACCACGCGGGCCGTTGGACCCGCTGCAGCTGCGGGTGGCGATCGGGTTGTCGTCCCGGTCGACGTACGCCGTGCAGCCGGGGACGTCCCCGCCGAACGTGGTGAAGTAGTTGAGCACGTTGAACGCGGCCAGCTTCAGGTCGCCACCGACGGCGGCCGGGGCCGCCGGACGGTCCTGCTCGAACGTGACGAGCCCGGTGGGCTCACCCACGACCTGCCGCTGGGGCTGGAGCTTCCACCCGAAGCGGTAGTCGAGGACGACCGGCTCGTCGAAGGTCACGTCGGCGCCCACGCGGACGGTGTGGTCCTTGGTCAGCCACGGGACCGGCTGGTCCTGCGCGCCGGCGGTGTTGGAGGTGTTCCAGTAGTTGGCGGACGACCCGTCGTCCAGGACCACCAGGTGCGCGGTGTTGTACGCCGTGCGCGCCGCGATGGCCTCGGTGTCCTGCGCGTCGATCACCTCGGTGGGGGTGACCAGCGGGATGTCGCTGGCGGCGGCGATGCCGATCTCCCCGAAAAAGCTGGAGGAGGTGGCACCGAAGTCGTAGGAGTCGGTGACGGTCATCGGCGTCGTCGGCTGGAAGGCCTCGCCCTCGAGCTCCTCGCGAGCGGCGTCGAGCTCGGCACCCGTCAGGCACTCGTCACCCGGGAGCGCGCAGTCGGTGCCGGGAAGCACCGTGTTGGGCACGGCGGGCGGCAGCGGCTGGCTCAGCTCGGTCACCTCGGTGGCGTCGATCTCGGTGAGGGAGCTGAACTCCTTCACCACGCCCTCGACCTCGACGGAGTCGCCCACCTCGATGGTGGCGGCGAAGCCGGGCTCGTAGACGAAGATGCCGTCAGAGGCGCCCGGGGTCGTGTCCTCGCCACCGGTCTGGATGTAGAACCCGTTGAACCCGCCGGTCGGGAACGCCGCGGTGACGACGCCCTCGGTGACGACCGGGTCGTCGACGAGCGGGCTCGCGGCACCGGTGCCCTGGATCTCCGCGATGGACACGTCGACCGGCTCTGGAGGCGGCTCCACGACCCCGCCCCCGGATGCGGTCGGGGTCTGGTCGCCCGCGGTGAAGTCCGCGCTGTTGTTGTTCGTGTCGACGCCGGCGGTGCGGGACACCGACGTGGTGATCGACATCCCCGGGGCCGGAGCCGTCTCGAAGGAGGTCGACGTCGAGCCGACCCCCACCATGTCGACGATCCGGCTGTCGGAGGTCATGTTGCCCGTGGCAGGCGACGGGGTGATGCTTGTCGTCCCGTCGACCAGGAACACCTGTCCGGCGCTGGCGCCCATGTTGACGCCGGTCACGGTCACGTCCGGGGCAGGGATGGCGGAACCGTTGGAACCAGCCGTGCTGGTCTGGATCAGGAAGGTCTTGCCGGCCGGGACGGACCCGGTGAGCGCCGCGGTGCCGTTCGTGGCAGCCGACCCCGTCGCGGACCGGTACTGGATGCTCAGCCCGGAGAGGTTGATGGATGCGGCGGTCGGGTTGTAGAGCTCTACGTAGTCAGCGTTGAGGTCTGCGTTGTTGTTGCCGCCGCCACCGTAGACCTCGTTGATGACCAGTGCGGTGCCCGCGGGGTTCGCCTGGGCCGGGCTGGGCAGGGCGGCGAGCCCTGCGGTGATGAGGCCGAGGCCGAGGCCGCCGGCTGCGCGTCGTACGAACGCGGAAGTCTGCATGGGTTCTCCTGTGCAAAGGGATGCTGGGGGGACGGCAAGGGGATCCGGCCGAGTCCGGATCCCCTTCCGTTGGAGTGGTGCGATCAGCGCGTCACGCGGACGCGGACGACCTTCTTCTTGGCGGCCGTGAGGTCGTCCCCGCGGTAACGGATGACCACCTTGTTCTTGCCGAGCTTGGTCATCTTGATGCGGAACGTCACCTTGCCGTTCTTCAGCTTCTTGGTGACCTTCTTGCCCGCGACCTTGACCGTGACCCTGCCGGAGGGCTTGAGGTCCGCGGCCTGGTAGACCAGGCGGAAGACGGCCCGGTCGCCTCGCTCCACGCGCTTCGGTGCGCGCACCTTGGCCCGCGGGTTGGCCTTGGTGACCGTGACCGCGACGCTGGTCTCTGCGGCCTTCGTGCTCTCGTCGCCGAAGTACTTCAGCGTGACCGTGGCCGTGCCGGCCTCGTCGAAGGGCTGCAGGGCGATGTCCGCCTTGCCACCCGCGAGCTCACCGGCGCCGACGACGGTGCCGTCGACCATCGCGATGACCGCCCCGGTCGCCGTGCCGGACGGCTTGGTGACCGCCAGGGAGACGGTGGGGCCGTCCTTCTTGACCTTCACGGTGTCGGGGCTGACGGTCGCCGTCAGGGTCGGCGTGGCCTTCACGACCACGGGCGCCGGCTCGACGGTGAGGCTGACCTGGCCCGACGCCGCCTTGGTCGCCTGGTCGCCGTAGTAGGTGACCTCGATCAGCTTCTCGCCGGCCGTGGCGAACGGGCCGACCTTGATCGCGGCCTTGCCGTCCACCAGCTCGGCCCCGCCGACGACCTGGCCGTCGAGCAGCGCGGCGACCAGGCCGGTCGCCTTGGTGCCGGGCCGGGACACGGTGACGTCGAGGACCGACGTGCCCGTCTGTGCCTTGATCGTCGACGGGGTCGCGACCGCGGTGACGGTGGCGTCGGCCTTGATCGGGGCACGGTCAGTGGTCACCGGGATGTCGAGCGTGGTGCCGGTGGTCTGGCCGACGAGCGTGATGACGTGCTCACCCGGAGCGGTGTTCACCGGGATGGCGACGTCGCCCGCGATCTTCCCGTACTCGTCCGTGGCAGTGGTGCCCAGCGTGTTGTCCACCGGCAGGGTGGCGACCTGCTCACCGTCCATGAGGACGTCGACGGTCTCGTCCTGCGGGTCGCCCGGTGCCGTGAACGACCACGAGCTGACGCTGAACCGCACGGGCTCACCCGGGTGGTACGCGGACGGGGCCGAGGGCGGGAAGCTCACGCCGAGGGCGTGCTGGGTCGAGTCACCCTCCACCGGGGACTTGGCGGCCATGTAGTCGACCATGGCCTGCAGGTCGACGCGGCCGGAGTCGCGCTTGTTGGTGGCGGTGTTGAACGCACGGAAGTTGTCGCCGCCGGACGCCAGGAAGGAGTTCGCCGTCACCGAGTAGACGGTGCCGGGCACGATCGCGGAGCCGTCGAGCCACATGCCGGTGATCCGGTCGCCCTCGGGTCGCGTCGCGTCGTAGGTGAACTCGAAGCCCTCGGAGGTGCCCAGGCGCAGGAACGGACGGGACGGGACGTTGCCGGAGCCGTCACGCTGCCACTGCTGCTCGAGCAGCGTCTTGATCTGTGCCCCGGTCATGTCCATCGTGACCAGGGTGTTGGCGAACGGCTGGACCACCGCTGCCTGCTTGTAGGTCAGGACGGCCGGGTAGCCACTGGCGTTGTTGCCGAGCATGTCGGCGCGCAGGCCGCCCGGGTTCATGAAGGCGATCTGCGCCGTGCCGGACGACTCCGGCCCCGTGGCCCATCGCTGGACCTCGGCGACCAGGTTGCCCAGGGTGGACTCGCCACCTCGGTTCTCGTTGCCGTTGGCCAGCTTGGCGCGGTTGAACGGCATGGCCAGCTGCCCCAGCTCGCGAGCCCCCAGCACCTCGGCCTTGGCCACGGCGTCCTGGACCACGGTGGACGCGGCGTCGCGTGCGGCCGTGGCGGACGGGTCCGTGAGCGTCACGGTGTTGGCCCGCACGACGTCCTTGGACTTCAGCGCGACCGTGCCGGCGTCGGGGTCGACGGCGAACACCAGCTTGTTGAGGTTCGTGCCGTACTGCCCGGCGGACACGACCGGCCGGCCGGCGGTGTCGGCGTTGGGGTCAGCGTGGTTGTAGGCCAGGTGGGTGTGGCCGGAGACGATCGCGCTGACGTCGGAGTCGACGCCTGCGACGATCTGGGCGAAGGCGGAGCCGTCGCTGAGCGCGGAGATGTCCTCCGAGCTCGCACCTTCGTGGATCAGCATGACGACGATGTCCGCACCCTCGTCCTTGAGGTCCGCAGCACCCTGGTTGACCGACGAGACGATGTCGTCGACGTAGACGTCCGTGATCCCGGACGGGCTCACCAGTGCGGGCAGGTCCTCGGTGACGGCACCCACGAAGCCGACTTTGACACCGTTCATCGTCGTCATCCAGGTGCCGCCGTCGGACACGTCCGAGGGGTCCGGGGTGTTGGCCGTGACGTCGGGCAGGGCGTAGGCGCTGTGGTCACCGGCCTGCTTCACGTTGGCCGCGATGTACTGCCAGTCAGCGCCACCCTCGGGGTTGGTGGTCGCGTCATAGGGAGTCATGACGCGGTCGACGAGGTCGTCGTAGCCCTGGTCGAACTCGTGGTTGCCCGCAGCGGACACGTCGAGGCCGGCGATGTTGAGGGCGTCGAGCGTGGGCTTGTCGCGCTGGATGAACGACTCGAACGTGGAGGCGCCGATGAGGTCGCCTGCGGCAGTGAACGCCGTGCTGCCCGGGTAGTCCGACTCCAGCTGCTTGACCGCGCCGGCGAGCTGGGCCGCACCCGCCTCCTGCGCACCGTTGGAGGTGTTGGGCAGCAGGCGACCGTGGTAGTCGTTGGTGGCGAGGATCTGGATGTCGACGGGAGCCGCCTGCGCAGGAGCAGCCGTGGTGACCACGGCGAGTGGCGCAGCAAGAAGTCCCGTCACGGCGGTCGCCAGCGAGAAGCGGCGCCCAAGACGTGATGCTGACAAAGGAAGACCTTTCGAGAGGGTGGGTGAGCCGGCTCACCCTAACCTCAGATCTCCGACACCGGCCCCCCCGAAAGTCGAGTTTTACCCGAAGACGTGGTAACGACTTGGTGTCGGTTGTCGGTCAGTTCCCGGACAGTTCGGGATCGCCCTTGACAGCCCTCTGCCGGCGAACATCGCGGAAGAACTCGTAGCCCGACCACATCGTCATCGCGACGGCTGCGGCGAGCGCCGCCTGGGCGAGGTAGAACAGGCCCTCGCCCACGAGGCCGGGCCAGAAGTCGAAGGCCCCGCCGTGTGCGTCGCCGTGCGGAAGCGGCCAGAGGAGCCCGGCCAGCGCGAACGCCTGGAGGACCGTCTTGATCTTGCCGCTCTGCGCGGCGGGGATCACCACGTCCTTGAGCACCGACAGGCGCAGCAGCGTCACGCTCCACTCGCGCAGCAGGACGACGATCGTCACCCACCACCAGATGTCGCCCACGATGGACAGGCCGATGAAGGCCATGCCCGTGATCGCCTTGTCGGCGATGGGGTCGGCGATCTTGCCGAAGTCGGTGATGAGGTTGTGCTTGCGGGCGAGGTCGCCGTCGATCTTGTCGGTGATCATCGCGACGGCGAACAGCCCGAACGCCACCCAGCGCCACAGAGGGTCGTTGCCGCCGTCGTGCAGCAGCGCCCAGCCGAAGAGCGGCACCATGGCGATGCGCAGCACCGTCAGCACGTTGGCGATGTTGAAGTTGGAGACCTGGTGGTCGGTGCTGTCGGTGCTCATGCCGGCTCTCCGTCCGTGCGTGCGACCAGGTCGACCCCGTCGGTGCCGGTGACGGTCGCTGCCACCAGGTCGCCGACGCGCGCGTGGGCAGCGCCGGTCAGCGTCGTCGTACCGTCGACCTCCGGGCCCTGGTGGGCTGCCCGTCCCTCGACGACACCGTCCTCGACGGACTCGACGAGCACGACGACCCGCTCGCCGATGCGCTCCTCGGCCCGCTGGGCGTTGAGCTCCTCGACGAGGGTCGTGACGTGGTCGGTGCGGGCGCGGATCTCGTCGTCGTCGAGCTTGAGGTCGTCGGCGAAGCCCGCGGCCTCGGTGCCGTCCTCGTCGGAGTAGCCGAAGACGCCGGTGACGTCCATGCGGGCCGCGACCAGGAAGTCGCACAGGGTCTGGAGGTCGTCCTCGGTCTCGCCGGGGAACCCGACGATGACGTTGGAGCGTACGCCGGCGAGCGGGGCCAGCGACCGCACCTGCTCGAGCAGCCCCAGGAAGCTCTCCGGGTCACCGAAGCGCCGCATCCGCCGCAGCACCGGGCCGCTCGCGTGCTGGAAGGACAGGTCGAAGTAGGGCACCACGCCCGGCGTCGAGGCGATCGCCTCGATCAGGCCCGGCCGGGTCTCGGCCGGCTGGAGGTAGGACACGCGCACGCGCTCGATGCCGTCGATGCCGCTCAGCTCGAGCAGGAGGGTCTCGAGCAGCCGGAGGTCACCGAGGTCCTTGCCGTAGGACGTGGAGTTCTCACTGACGAGGAAGAGCTCCTTGACGCCCTGCGTGGCCAGCCACTGCCCCTCCTGCAGCACGTCGCTCGGCCGGCGGCTGACGAAGGACCCGCGGAAGCTGGGGATCGCGCAGAAGGTGCAGCGACGGTCACAACCGCTGGCCAGCTTGAGCGGGGCCATCGGGCCCGAGTCCAGGCGACGACGTACGGCGCGGGGTCCTGTCGCGGGCGCGCCCTCACCGATCTCGTCGACGTCGGCCACGACGTCGTGGCCGGGGACCGAGACGCCGGACGCGTCGCGCTCGACCGGCGAGATCGGGAGCAGCCGCCGGCGGTCGGACGGGGTGTGCGGGTGGTGGGTCTCCCCCGCCACGATGGCGCGCAGCCGCGAGGCGATGTCGGGGTAGTCGTCGAAGCCGAGCACCGCGTCCGCCTCGGGCAGCGACTCGGCGAGGTCCTTGCCGTACCTCTCCGCGAGGCAGCCCACGGCGACCACGGCCTGGGCCCGGCCGCCGTGACCGGCGGACGCCTTCAGGTCGGCCGCCTCGAGCAACGTGTCGACCGAGTCCTTCTTCGCGGCCTCGACGAAGCCGCACGTGTTGACCACGACGGTGTCGGCGTCCTCCGCGTCGTCGACGAGGACGAACCCGCCGGCCTCGAGCCGCCCGGCCAGCTCCTCGGAGTCGACCTCGTTGCGGGCGCACCCGAGGGTCACCACAGCGACGTTCAGTGGGGTCAGGGAAAGGTCGGTGTCAGTCGTCATCGCACCCGTGAGTATGCCGGGTCCGTGGGCCCGGACCCGCACTGCCGCGGCGGTGAGGCCGCTCTCACGCCGGTCGGGGACGACAGTGGGGAGGATCGTCCTCGACATGTCAGGACGATCCTCCCCACTCACGGCGCAGGTGCCTGCCGGTTCAGTCGGAGACGAACGTGCCCTGGCCGGCGACGCCGGGCTCGCCGACCGGGCGGGCCTCGCCGCCTGCGAGCGAGACGGTCACGGCGCCGTCGGACGACATCACGCGCACCGGCGGCGACGCCTTCAGCTCGCGGGTCTGGCCCACGGCCAGGTTGCCCTTGAAGACCTGCTCCCCCGCACCGTCGCGTACGACGACCTGCGCACCGCCCGAGGCGGCGCTGACCACGACCGCGACCGGCTCGGCCAGCGGAGCGGTGCCCGCGCCCTGCGGGCCACCGGAGCCGTTGAGGACCGGCGTGGCGCCGCGCAGCTCGGGTGGGGTGTCCATCACGAGCCGGGCGATCGACCAGGCCAGTACGAGCGCCATCACGACGGCGACCAGGACGGACCAGTTCGGGCCGCCCCGCGTGCCCCGGATGGAGCCGTGCGCGCCGGTGGCCAGCTCGGCCTCGAACACCCGCCGCGGGTTGATCGGGGCGTGGGCGTAGCGCTCGTCGTACGACGCCAGCAGGGGCGCGACGTCGATGCCCAGCACCCGCGCCAGCGTGCGCAGGTGGCCGCGGGCGTAGAAGTCGCCACCGCAGGGCTCGAAGTCGTCGACCTCGACGGCCTCGATCACGTGCGGACGGATCCGGGTGCGGTCGGCGAGCTGGTCGACGCTCAGGCCGAGACGGGTGCGGGCCGCAGCGAGCTCCGGGCCGATGACCGGGTCCTCGGCGGGCTCGACCTCGAAGTCGTCGAGCACGAGTGGCTCGACGGGCTCCCCCGGCCGCGCGATGGCGCGGACGCGGTCGCCCCACGACTGGGTCTCCTCGACCAGGCTGACCCGTCCGGGACGGCGCAGCTCGCGACCCTCCGGCTCCTCCTCGTCGACGACCACGTCGCGGCGCACCTCCGAGCGGCGGGCGGTGCCGGTCTCACGCAGCGCGGCCGGGGTCGGGCTCGCCACGACGACGGGCTCGACGACGGGCTCGACGACCACCGGTTCCGCAGGTAGCGAGGCCTCGGGGGCCTCGGTCTCCTCGACGGACTCTGCGACGTCGGCGGATCCGGCGGCCTCGACCTTGTCATCGACCTCGTCGGCAGCGGGCGCGAGGACGACGATCTGGCCGGCGTCGCGGGCGACGCGACCGAGCGCCTCGGTGAGGTCGCCGTCGGCACCGGTGACGCGCGTCGAGAGCCCGAGCGGCACCGCGAACGGCGCGCCGTGCAGCAACCGGGAGATGCTGGTGTGGCGCTTGCCGGTGCCGGTGAGCTCGGCCTCGATGAGCTCGAGGTTGTGCGGTACGACGACCAGGCGGCCGTCGCGGAGCAGGCCCCGTCGGGGCGTGTGCTCGACGTGGTGCACCGCCGTCCACGGCAGCCCGCGCCACGTGCGACCGAGCCGGATCCGGATGCCCTGCGCGTCCGCGACGAGCAGCGGGGTGCGGGCGTCGACGAGTCCGACGAGCCAGTAGGCACCCAGCAGGCCCATCGCGACCACGAAGGCCCAGTCGAGCGCGGACCCGGTCTGGGTCGCCCGAGCCAGGTAGGCGATGGCGACCGCGGACGCGGTCAGCCCGACGCCGGCGGCGACGGCCGCGCTGCGGCGTACCTCCACCGCGTCGGGAGCGACGGCGAGCGTCCCGTGCTCACCGGTCTCGTCGTGGATGTCGTCCTCGTGCACTGCTGCCTGAACTGACCTGGCGCCCATCAGGCTCCCCCCTCCAACGTGGCGATCACGGAATCGAGCTCGTCCGGCTTGACCAGGACGTCGCGGGCCTTCGAGCCCTCGCTGGGGCCGACGACCCCGCGGCTCTCGAGGATGTCCATCAGCCGGCCCGCCTTGGCGAAGCCGACGCGCAGCTTGCGCTGGAGCATCGAGGTCGAGCCGAACTGCGTGGAGACGATCAGCTCGATGGCCTGCACCACGAGCTCCATGTCGTCGCCGATGTCGTCGTCGAGCTCGCGCTTGGACTCCTTCGGCGCCGTCACGTCCTCGACGTAGGTCGGCTCGAGCTGGTCCTTGCAGTGCTTGACGACCTGGTGGATCTCCGCCTCGGTCACCCACGCGCCCTGGACGCGCACCGGCTTGGAGGCGCCCATCGGCAGGAACAGCCCGTCACCCTGGCCGACCAGCTTCTCGGCACCCGGCTGGTCGAGGATGACCCGGCTGTCGCCGAGCGAGCTCGTCGCGAAGGCGAGCCGCGAGGGGACGTTGGCCTTGATCAGGCCGGTCACCACGTCGACCGAGGGTCGCTGCGTGGCCAGCACCAGGTGGATGCCCGCCGCGCGGGCGAGCTGGGTGATGCGGACGACGGAGTCCTCGACGTCGCGCGGCGAGACCATCATCAGGTCGGCGAGCTCGTCGACGATGACCAGGAGATAGGGGTACGGCGTCAGCGTGCGCTCGCTGCCCGCCGGCACCTCGACCTTCCCGGCCCGGACCGCCTTGTTGAAGTCGTCGATGTGACGGAAGCCGAAGTTGGCCAGGTCGTCGTAGCGCATGTCCATCTCGCGCACGACCCAGGCCAGCGCCTCGGCGGCCTTCTTGGGGTTGGTGATGATCGGGGTGATCAGGTGCGGCACGCCCTCGTAGGCGTTGAGCTCGACCCGCTTGGGGTCGACCATGATCATCCGCACCTCGTCGGGCGTCGAACGCATCAGGATCGAGGTGATCAGCGAGTTGATGAAGCTCGACTTTCCGGAGCCGGTCGCACCGGCGACCAGCAGGTGCGGCATCTTCGCCATGTTGGCCACGACGAAGCCGCCCTCGACGTCCTTGCCGAGCCCGGCCACCATCGGGTGGTGGTCGGAGCGGGCCGTGGTGGACCGGAGCACGTCGCCGAGGGAGACGATCTCCTTGTCGGTGTTGGGGATCTCGATGCCGATCGCCGACTTGCCGGGGATCGGGCTGAGGATGCGGACGTCGGCGGACGCGACGGCGTAGGCGATGTTCTTCGACAGCGCCGTGACCTTCTCGACCTTCACCGCCGGGCCGAGCTCGACCTCGTAGCGGGTCACGGTCGGGCCGCGGGTGTAGCCGGTCACGGTGGCGTCGATGCCGAACTCGTCCATGACCTGCATCAGCCGCTCGACGACCGCGTCGCTGGCCTTCGAACGCGCCTTGTGCGGCGAGCCCGGCTTGAGCGAGGAGTTGTCGGGCAGGGAGTAGGTGATGTCGCCCGACAGCGCGAGCTGCTCGACCCGAGCCGGCAGCGGCGTGTGCGGCGGCGGCTCGACGGGGCCGGTCTCGTCCTTGCCGGCCGGGACCGCGGCGACCGCCGGGGTGACCTCGGTCGGCGCGTCCGACATCGCGTCGGTCGGGTCGGCGAACAGGTCGATGCCGTAGTCCTCGACCGGCTCGGCCGGCTCCTTCTTCTTGCGGCGCTTCCTGAGCTCGCGGTCGGAGAGCACCGGGCTGTCGTAGGCGGGGTCGCCCATCTCGGGATCGATCTCGTCGTCGAGCATCGACCGGCGGCGCGTGCGCACCGGCTTGGTCGGCTCGTCGTCGGCCGCGGCGTCCTCCACAGGCGTACGGCCCAGCGCCTTGTCGCGCAGCTCGGCGAGCCTGACCGGCACCTGGTAGACGGGCGTCGCGGTGATGATCAGGACGCCGAAGATCGCGAGGAGCGCCAGCAGCGGCACGACGACGTACGTCGTCTGCATGAGGTCGAGCAGGAGGCTCGAGGTGACGTAGCCGATGGCACCGCCGGCCTCCTGGAGGTTGGTGGCGTCGCCGAGGACCGGCTGCGGGTTGCCGTTGGCGATGTGCACGATGCCGAGGAGGCCGAGCGAGAAGGCCGCCCAGCCGATCACCTGGCGGCCGGCGGGGCCGTTGCGCTCGGGGTCGCGCAGCGTGCGCCAGCCGGCGTAGACGAGGAAGAGCGGGACGAACCAGCCCACCTTGCCCACGGCTCCGGAGGTGAGCGACCGCGCGAAGTCCATCACCCCGCCGGGCAGCTGCCACCACACGGCGGCGGCCACGACCATGGCGAAGCCGAGGAGGGACAGGCCGACCCCGTCGCGACGGTGCTCGGGGTCGAGGTCGCGAGCCGACTGCCCGATCGACCGGGCGACCGCGCCCACGCCGTGGGCGATGCCGAGCCACACCGCGGCGACGCCGCGCCCGAGCACGCCGAACGTGCGCGAGACCGGGCCCGCACCGCTGCGCACGGCACGAGGTGCCGGACGCGCGCTCGAGCCGCTCCGGCCCTTCGCTGACGAGCGAGGGGCGGGGCGCTTGCTGGTACTCCGTGATCGGGTGCTCGAACCCTTGGTGGTGCGCTTGGATCCAGACGTGCTCGAGCTCCGCGACCCCGGCGGGGAAGACGTACGGGTCGCCATGGTCCGACCCTACGGCCCGGTCACACCCGTCACATGGATCACACGAGTGCGTGTCGTCGGCGGCCACCCCTGGGGGGGCAAATAGTCCACCCTCCCTTCCCATTGTCGGACGTCCTACTTATGGTGAGCCGGGTCACTCGGGCGACTCTGGTTCCGAGTGCGACTCGGAAATCGGAGGAATGAGAGTGAAGCTCCTCAACAGAGGACTTGCACTCGCGGTCGTGGGGGCTGGCTTTGCCGCGCTCCCGACGATCGGCGTGCAGGCAGCACCGGCCGCACAGGCCGACCCCAACGGCGTCGCCGCCATGGCCGACCGGGCCAGTGGTGACGTCGCCGTCACGCGAGAGGAGGCGACCAAGAAGGTCGGCTTCATCCGCGTCAAGGGCGACGGAGACCTGCTCCCGTCCGTCGAGGGCAACTCCCTCGCCGCGGCGACCAGCAAGGCCGACACCTACCTCGACCGCTACGCCGCCAACTTCGGCGCGCGGCCGGGCGAGCTCGTCCGCAGCGAGGTCACGAAGTCAGCGGCCGGCTGGACCGCGACCTACACCCAGTCCTACCAGGGCGTCGACGTCTTCGGCTCGATGCTGCGCGTGCAGGTCGACCGCGAGGGCGACCTCACCTCGGTCAACGGCTACGCCGCCCCCGACCTGTCGCTGTCGGTCGACCCGCGCATCAGCGCGAGCGACGCCGGCAAGCGCGCCGTGGGCCTGGTCCGCGAGGACCCGCCGGCCCACGACGGCGAGACCGCCGACCTGACCGGCATCGAGCCCCAGGACACCGAGCTGGTCGTCTACCGCATGGGCGCGACCCGCGGCGAGGCCGGCGAGGCCGTGCTCGCCTACCAGGTCGAGGTCACCAACGACAAGAACGTCCGCGACGCCGTCTTCATCGACGCGCAGACCGGCAAGGCGCTCAACCGGTGGTCGATGGTGCAAGACGCCCTCAGCCGCGAGCTCTACGAGGCCACCGGCACCCCGCAGTCGCCGTCCCTGACGCGCGTGTGGAAGGAGGGCGACCCGTTCCCGGGCACCCTCAACAACGACCAGCAGAACCTCGTCAACTCCGCCGGTGAGTCCTACTGGCTCTACGAGAACGCGTTCGGTCGCGACTCCTACGACGGCGGCGGCGCCATCATGCGCACGGTCAACAACGACCCGCGGATCAGCTGCCCCAACGCCAACTGGAACGGCGTGACGACCAACTACTGCAACGGCGTCACCTCCGACGACGTGGTCTCCCACGAGTGGGGCCACGCCTACACCGAGTACACCTCCGGCCTGATCTACCAGTACCAGTCCGGTGCCCTCAACGAGTCCTACTCCGACGTGTGGGGCGAGACGCTCGACCTGATCAACGGTCGTGAGGACGAGGGCGAGAACTTCCAGGCCAAGCGCACCGTGGGCGACTGCGACAAGACCGCGCCTCCCGGCCTCGACATGCGCATCACGGCCCCGGCGAGCCTCGCCGGTCCGTGCGTCGCCGTGGCCGCGACCGGCGCCAAGCCGTTCCCGACCACCGAGATCACCGCTGAGGTCGTCGTCGCGCGCGACGCCGCCAACACGACCGGTCCCACCACCACCGACGGCTGCACCGCATTCACCAACGCCACCGCCGTGTCGGGCAAGTGGGCCTACGTCGACCGCGGCACGTGCCCCTTCGCCACGAAGGTGGCCAACGCCAAGACCGCCGGCGCCACCGGCATCGTGATCGGCAACAACAACGTCGACCCGCCGGCCGGCTTCTCCGGTGACCCTGCGCTCTACGGCGTGATGGTCTCCCAGGCCGACGGTGCCAAGTTCAAGAGCACCGCCAACCCCGTCAGCGTCGCGGTCAAGGCCGAGGACACGTCCTCGCGTCCCGACACCACCCGCTGGCTCATGGGAGAGAAGTCCACGGCCTTCGGCGGCGCGATCCGCGACATGTGGAACCCCACCTGCTACGGCGACCCGGGCAAGGTGACCGACGCCGAGTACAAGTGCGACCCGACCGGCGCCGACGCCGGTGGCGTGCACAGCAACTCGGGTGTGCCCAACCACGCCTATGCGCTGGTCGTCGACGGTGGCACCGACAACGGCCAGACCGTGACCGGCCTCGGTCTCGACAAGGCCGCTGCCATCTGGTGGCGCGCCCAGACCGCCTACCTCACGCCGCAGTCCAACTTCATCGACGCGGCCAACGCGTTCGAGCAGTCCTGCGTCGACCTGGTCGGCCAGCCCATCAACAAGCTGACCACCCAGCCCGACGCCGCGCCGGTGGCAGCCACCCCGATCACTGCGGGTGACTGCGCGTCGGTCGAGGCCGCCACGGCCGCGACCGAGATGCGCACCGAGCCGGTGAAGTGCAACTTCACGGCCCTGCTCGCCAAGGACGCCCCCGCCACCTGTGGCGAGGGCTTCACCGAGGACGTGCTGTGGAGCGAGGACTTCGAAGACGGCCTGACCGGCTGGACCGCCAGCAACGAGGTGGTCTTCGAGGGCGGCATCCACGAGCCCTGGAAGTCGGTGGACTCGGCCCCGGCCGGCACCGGCGACCCGCACGCCAGCAAGGTGGCCTTCGGCCCCGCCCCCGCCGAGGGCCAGTGCGTCAACGGCCCGGGCGACTTCTCCAGCCGCGACTCGATCGCGAGCCCGGTCGTGCAGCTGCCCGACAGCCTGCGCTCGGCCAAGCTCACCTTCGAGCACTACGTCGCCACGGAGATCGGCTATGACGGTGGCAACGTGAAGATGAGCATCAACGGTGGCCCGTTCACGGCCATCCCGGCGGCTGCCTACCTCTACAACGAGCCGACCACGCTCACCGGTCCTGCCACCAACACCAACCCGCTCGCGGGTGAGCCCGGCTTCACGGGCACCGACGGTGGCCAGACCAAGGGCAGCTGGGGCGAGTCGCAGGTCGACATCGCCGCGACCGGCGCCGAGCCGGGCGACACCGTGCAGCTGCGCTTCGACATCGGGCGCGACGGCTGTGGCGGCAACGAGGGCTGGTACGTCGACAACGTGCAGATCGTCGACTGCAAGCTCGTCAGCGCGACCGAGGCGGTGCACCGTCCTGAGCCGTCCACCTTCGGCACCGCGTCGACCGCCGAGGTCACCGTGAAGCGTGCCGGTTCCGTCGGCGGTGCCCCGGAGGGCACGGTCACCGTGACCGACGCCAGGGGCAAGGAGCTGGGCTCGGCCACCCTTGCGGACGGCAAAGCCTCGGTCGCCCTGCCGGCCGACCTGCCGGTGGGCACCCACTCGCTGACCGCCACCTACGAGGGCAGCGGCTCGCTGGCCACGTCCACGGCGACGTTCACCGCGACGGTGGTCGCGGGCAGCACTCCCACGCCCACGCCCACGCCCACCCCCACTCCCACCCCGACCCCGACGCCCGACCCGGGCAAGGTCGACTCCACGACGGACGTGAAGGTGAAGCCCGGCACGCCGCGCTTCAAGCAGGACTTCCGGATCGTCGTTCGGGTCGGGGCCGAGGGCACCACGCCCGCGGGCAAGGTCGTGCTGAGGATCGACGGCAAGCGCATGGGCATCTCGCGCCTCGAGGACGGCAAGGTCGTGTTCACGATCAAGCGCAACTACAAGCCCGGCCGGCACGTCGTGCAGGCCAAGTACAAGGGCTCGGACACGGTGCGGACCAGCAAGGAGCGCATCCGCTTCCGCGTGACACGTCGCTGACCCCGGTCACCGACTGACAGCAGCACGCGAGGGCCCCGACGGAGCGATCCGCCGGGGCCCTCGTGCGTCCCTCAGACGAGGCCGTTCAGCCAGGGCAGCACCACGAGCAGGGTGGGCAGCGCCAGGATGGCCGCGGCCAGCACGGCCACCGCTACTGCCTGCCAGGGGTGGGAGCGCGGGTCGCCCAGCACCTCCGCCCGGGCGGCGAGCGCCGGTCCCGTCGATCCGAGCGACCCGGCCGGTGCGGGCGAGCCCGCCAGCGTGACGAGGGCCGACAGGAGGGCCCGTCGATCGCCGCCGCGACAGGCCGCCCGGTCGGCGAGCACCTCGACCAGCACCTCCACCTCGCGACGCGCGGAGGCACTGGCGACCCAGCGCGGGAACGCCAGGTGGAGCACCGTGAACGCTTCCAGCACGAGGTCGTGACGGGCGCGCAGGTGGGACCGTTCGTGCCCGAGGACCGCGTCGAGCTCGGCCGGGGCCAGGCGGGTGAGGGTCGAGCGCGAGACGACGATGCGCGCGCCGCTCATGCCCGGCACGCAGTAGGCCACCGGGACGTCGTGGTCGAGGACGGAGACTCCCCCGTCGAGCCGTGCCACCAGGTCGACGCGCTCGCGGTGGAGCCGTCGCATCCGGCGCAGCGACGTGCCCGTGCGGTGTCCGCTCAGCAGCAGCCGGCCCAGCACCACGACCGTGATCGCCCCGGCCAGCGCGGCCACCACGACGTCGCCCGGTCCCGCCGCGCCCTGCCGGAGCCGTCCGGTCACCAGCGCGAGCCCGGCGCCGAGCGCTGCCAGGACCGCCGCCAGCGCCGTGCTCTGCCACAGCAGCATGGCTGCGGCCGGCGTACGACGGAGCCGGGGCCACCGCGAGAACGCCCACGGCAGCGGGCCGGCCAGCAGCACAGCGAGCGCGCCGAGGACGACAGGGGTCGGCATCGCGGCGGCGGTCAGGACAGGTCGTCGAGGGCGCGACGCAGCGCGGCAAGGTCCTCGACGCTGGCCTCCCCCACGAACGAGACCAGTGCCTGCTCGCGGTCACCACGCGTGCCCTCGAGCGCCTCGTGCATGAGCTCGGCGGTCATCGCGGCGCGGGTGAGCCGCGGCGCGTAGCGGAACGCGCGCCCGTCGCGCTGTCGTACGACGAGGTCCTTGCGCGCGAGCCGGTCGAGCACCGTCATCACGGTCGTGTAGGCCAGGTCGCGACCGGCGAGCCGGTCGTGCACCTCCCGGCCGCTGGCGCCGGGCGCGTCCGAGCCCTCCGAGCGGCCGGAGCGGCCGGACACGTCGAGGTCCCACAGCGCCTCGAGCACGGCCTGCTCGAGCTCTCCCATCCGGGACCTTGGACTCACGGATCAAGAGTCTAGAGGCCCTGACCGCTGAACTACGACACGGCGTAGTATCTACTACACTTTGTAGTAACTCCTTCGCCGAAAGGGCCCCATGGACGTCCTCGAGATCGCCCGCTGGCAGTTCGGGATCATCACCGTCTACCACTTCCTGTTCGTGCCGCTGACGATCGGGCTCACTGCTGTCATCGCCGGCCTGGAGACCGCCTGGGTGCGCACCGGCAAGGAGGACTACCTCCGGCTGACGAAGTTCTTCGGCAAGCTCTTCCTCATCAACTTCGCCATCGGCGTGGTGACCGGGATCGTGCAGGAGTTCCAGTTCGGGATGAACTGGTCGGACTACTCCCGCTTCGTCGGGGACGTCTTCGGCGCCCCGCTCGCGGTCGAGGGGCTCCTCGCGTTCTTCCTCGAGTCGACGTTCCTCGGCCTGTGGATCTTCGGGTGGGACAAGCTCCCCAGGGGCCTCCACGCGGGCTGCATGTGGCTGGTGCACCTCGGCACGCTCGCGTCGTCGTGGTTCATCCTGGCCGCCAACTCCTGGATGCAGCACCCGGTGGGCTACCGCTTCAACGCCGAGGCCGGGCGCGCCGAGCTGATCGACTTCTGGGCGGTGATGTTCAACAAGGTCCAGGTGGTGACGTTCCCGCACGTGATCTTCGCGGCGTACATGACCGCGGGCACCTTCCTGCTCGGGGTCTCGGCCTACCTCTACATGAAGAAGAAGCACGAGGCAGACCGCCCGATGTACCACCGCGCGATCCGCATCGGTGCGGTCGTCACGCTGCTCGCCGGGCTCGGTGTCGCGATCACCGGCGACCTGCAGGGCAAGGTGATGACCGAGGTCCAGCCGATGAAGATGGCGGCCGCCGAGGGCCTCTACGAGACCAGCGACAGGTGCGCCCCCTTCTCCGTGTTCACCGTCGGCACCCCGGACGGCAAGGAGGAGAAGTTCGCCGTCACCGTCCCGTGCCTGCTCTCGTTCCTCGGCACCGGGTCCTTCGACGGCACCGTCGAGGGCATCAACCCGCTGCGGGAGGAGTACGCCGAGACCTACGGCTCCGACCCGACCTCGAAGGCCTTCACCGAGGGCGACTACACCCCGGTGATCCCGGTGACCTACTGGTCGTTCCGCTTCATGATGGGCCTCGGGTTCTTCGCCGCGGCCGGTGCGGCGCTCATCCTGTGGCTGACCCGCAAGGGGCGTACGCCCGGCGTCCGCTGGCTCGGCGTCCTGGGCCTCAGCCTCCCGATCGCGACGACGCTGGCGTCGTCGTGGGGCTGGATCTTCACCGAGATGGGCCGGCAGCCCTGGGTCGTCTTCGGCCTGATGACCACCGAGTCCGGCGTCTCGCCGGGCGTCTCGGTCTTCGAGGCCGCCACGTCCCTCATCGTGCTCACCGCGCTCTACGCCGTGCTCGCGGTGATCGAGGTCAAGCTCCTCGTCACCTACATCAAGAAGGGCGCCGATCCCTACGAGGAGCCGCCCCGCGTCAAGGTCGGCGGCTCCGACGACGAGGACGCCCCGCTCACCTTCGCCTACTGACCCGCCTACTGACCCGCCTGCTTGATGACGAGAGAGACACCATGGAACTGACCACCGTCTGGTTCGCCCTGATCGCCGTGCTGTGGGTCGGCTACTTCTGCCTGGAGGGATTCGACTTCGGCGTCGGGATGCTGCTGCCCGTGCTCGCCCGCAACGAGACCGAGCGCCGCGTCATGATCAACACGATCGGTCCGGTGTGGGACGGCAACGAGGTCTGGGTGCTGGTCGCGGGCGGTGCGACCTTCGCCGCCTTCCCCGAGTGGTACGCCACCTTGTTCAGCGGGTTCTACCTCCCCCTCCTGCTGATCCTCGTCGCCCTCATCGTGCGCGGGCTCGCCTTCGAGTACCGCCACAAGCGCGGGCACGACACCTGGAAGGGACGGTGGGACCTCGCGATCATCTGGGGCTCGTTCGTGCCGGCCCTGCTCTGGGGCGTCGCCTTCGCCAACATCGTCGCCGGCGTGCCGATCGACGCCAACAAGGAGTTCACCGGCACCCTCTTCACGCTGCTCAACCCCTACGGCCTGCTCGGCGGTCTCGTCACGCTGACCCTCTTCGCCACGCACGGCGCGATGTTCGTCGCGCTCAAGACCGACGGTGACATCCGCCACCGCGCCCGTGACCTGGCCGTGCGGATCGGCGCCGTGGCAGCCCTGCTCGCCGTGGTCTTCCTGGTCTGGACCCAGCTGAAGACCGGCAGCGCGGTCTCCGCGGTCGTGTTCGTCGTCGCTGCGCTCGCGCTCGTCGGCGGGCTGCTCGCCGCGATGGGCGGGCGCGAGGGCTGGGCGTTCGTGGGCACCTTCGTCACCATCGCCCTCGCCGTCATCGGCCTGTTCGTCGCGTTGTTCCCCGACGTGATGCCCTCGTCCACGGACCCGGCGTACTCCCTCACGACGACGAACGCCGCCGCGACGGCGTACACGCTCAAGGTGATGACGTGGGTCGCGGTCGTCTTCACCCCGATCGTGCTCGGCTACCAGGCGTGGACCTACTGGGTGTTCCGCCGGCGGATCGCCGTGCACCACATCCCCACGGCCGAGCTGGCCGAGACCCCGGCGTCGTGAAGCCGCTCGACCCGGCGGCGCTCCCCCACCTCCGCCCCGCCCGCGGCGCCTTGTCGCTGGTGGTGGCGAGCGGGGTCGTCGGCGGCCTGGCGACGGTGGCGCAGGCCTTCGCCCTCGGCGCCCTCGTGGTCGCCGCGGTCACCCCGCCGGCCGGTGGCTGGCACGGCCCCGCGTGGGCGTTCGCCGGTCTGGTGCTGCTGCGGACCGCGGCGGCGTACGTCGGTCAGCGGGCGGCGGCCCGTGCTGCGGGCGAGGTCTCCGGGGCACTGCGCCAGCGGCTGCTGGACGCGGCTCGCCGGAGCGACGACCTGCCGCCGGCCCGCCTGGTGGTGCTGGCCACCCGCGGTGTCGCCGGGGTCGAGCCCTACGTCACCCGCTACCTCCCCGCCCTGGTGCCCGCCGCGGTCCTCCCCCTCGTCACGCTGGCTGCGATCGCCTGGCTCGACCCGCTCTCCGGCCTCGTGGTCGCGCTGACGCTGCCGCTGGTGCCGGTCTTCGCCGTGCTCGTCGGCCTCACCACCCGCGATCGAGCCCGCACGCAGTGGCGCGAGCTCGAGGCGCTCTCGGGCCACTTCCTCGACGTGGTGCGCGGGCTGCCGACCCTGGTCGCCCACCGGCGCGCCGCGGCGCAGGTGGAGACCATCCGGTCGGTGACCCACCGCTACCGGCGCGCCACCGTCGACACCCTGAAGGTCGCCTTCGCGTCCTCGTCGGTGCTGGAGCTCGTCGCGACGCTGTCCGTCGCGCTGGTCGCGGTGACGGTCGGCCTGCGGCTGGCCTCGGGCAGCGTCGGCTTCGAGGTCGCGCTCATCGTCCTGCTGCTCGCCCCCGAGGCCTACTGGCCGCTGCGCCGCGTCGGCGCCGAGTTCCACGCGGCGGCCGAGGGCACGGCCGCGCTCGCCGACGCCGACGACCTGCTCGCGCGGGCCGAGACTCGAGGGACCGGCACGGCCCTGCCCACCTCCACCGGCCTGGTGCTGTCGGGGCTGGAGATCGGCCACGCCCCGGGGCCCGCCCTCACCCGCCCGCTCGACCTCGAGCTTCCCGACCGCGGCCTCGTCGCGATCGCGGGTCCCTCCGGGTGCGGCAAGTCCACGCTGCTCGCCACCCTCCGCGGGGAGCTGCGGCCGCTGGCCGGGGACATCCGCGTCGGCGGCACGCCGCTCGACGACCTCGAGCCGGGGTGGTGGCGCAGCCTGGTCGGCTGGGCGCCCCAGCGGCCGTGGCTGCTGGCCGACACGATCGCCGCCAACGTCCGGCTCGCTCGCCCCTCGGCCGGCGACGACGAGGTGTGGGACGCGCTGCGCAGCGTCGGCCTCGACGACGCCGTCCGCGCCCTCCCCCAGGGGCTCGACGCGCCGCTCGGCGAGGACGGCGCCGGCCTGTCCGCGGGCCAGCGGGCCCGCGTCGCGCTGGCGCGGGTCGTGCTCGCCGGTCGACCGGTCGTGCTCCTCGACGAGCCCAGCGCCCACCTCGACGAGGAGACCGAGCAGGTCCTGCTCGACACCCTCGCGCTGCTGGCCCGACGCAGCCTGGTGGTCGTGGTGGCCCACCGGCCGGCCGTGCTCGCCGCCGCGGACCGGGTGGTCGACCTGGCCCCGGCGCCGGTCCCCGCGACGGTGGCGGCTCCCGGCACCGACCGGGCCGAGCCGGAGGTCGTACGCCGCCACCCGACGGCGGCCCCTGTGCCCATCGGTCGCGCCTCGCTCGACGACGAGGGGCGGCCCCGCTGGGGCATGCGGACCGCCACCGCGCTCGGGGCGCTGTCCACCGCGTCCGGTGTGGCCCTCACCGCCACCGCGGGCTGGCTGATCACCCGGGCCAGCGAGCAGCCCCCCGTCCTCTACCTGATGGTCGCCATCGTCGGGGTCCGTCTCTTCGGGCTCGCGCGCCCGGTGCTGCGGCACGCCGAGCGCGTGCTCAGCCACGACGTCGTGCTGCGGGAGCTGGCCGAACGGCGGGCGCAGGTGTTCGCCGACCTCGTCCCGCTGGTGCCGGGCCGCCTCGGCCCGCGCCGCGGCGACCTGCTCACCGGTGTCGTCGACGACGTGGACGCCCTGCTCGACGACCGGCTCCGGGTGCGCCAGCCGCTCGTCACCGCGGCACTCGTCGGCGCGGGTGCCGCCCTGCTCACCGCCCTCGTCGCGCCGCTCGCCGGGGCGGTCGTGCTGCTGGTCACCGCCGCCGGCGGGCTCGCGTTCGTCCTCGCCCGCCGCGGTGCCGCTGCCGCCGAACCGCTGCTGGTCGCCCACCGGGCCCGGCTCGGGACCCGGGTGGAGGAGCTCGCCCACGGCCTGCGCGAGCTCGAGCAGTGGGGCGCCACGGACCGGGCCCTCACCGCCGTCCGCGCGGAGTCGACCGCGCTCGCCCGGGCCGTACGCCGCTCCTCCCGCGCCGTCGCCGCGGGCACCGCCCTGACGAGCGCCGCGGCCGGTCTGGGGGTGGTCGCCGTCGCGGCCCTCGTCGACCTGTCGGACACGTCACCCGCGCGCCTGGCCCTGCTGCTGCTCGTGCCGCTCGCGCTCGCCGACGCCTTCGGCGGGCTCGCCGACGCCGGAGCCCTGTCGGTGCGGGCTCGTGCGGCCCGCGGGCGCCTCGACCGGCTCACCGCCACTCCCCCGGCTGTGGCCGACCCCGTCTCGCCCGAGCCCGTGCCGGCCGGCCACGACGTCGTGGTGCGCGGGGCCGAGCTCGGGTGGACCGAGCGTCCGGTGCTCGCGCTCGACCGCCTCGTCCTGCGGCCCGGCGAGCACCTGGGGGTCACCGGGCCGTCGGGCTCCGGGAAGTCGACCCTCGCCGCCAGCCTGGTGCGCTTCATCGACCCGGTCCGTGGCGAGGTGCTGCTGGGCGGGACCGACCTGCGCCGGCTCGCGCTCGACGACGTACGCCGCCGGGTGGGCCTGGTGGACGACGACCCCCACGTCTTCGCCTCGACCGTCGCGGAGAACGTCCGGCTGGCGCGGCCGGACGCCGGCGACGAGGAGGTCCTCGACGCCTTGCAGCGGGCCCGCCTCGGGGCGTGGGTGGACGCGCTCCCCGCGGGCATCCACACCCACGTCGGCGCCGGGCGGCGGGACGTGTCCGGGGGTGAGCGCGCTCGGCTCGCCCTGGCGCGCTCGCTCCTCGCGGACCCGCCGGTGCTCGTGCTCGACGAGCCGACCGCCCACCTCGACGGACCCACCGCGCGGGCCGTCGCACACGAGATGCTCGGCTCGGCGGGGCGTGCCGGCCGGTCGATCCTGTGGATCACCCACGGCACGGTCGGGCTCGACGAGATGGACCGGGTGGTGCACCTCGAGGCGGGGTCCGCCGAGCTCAGTCGGCCTGCTCTCGCAGCGAGCGCAGCGGGAGCGTGAAGGTGAACGTGCTCCCCTGACCCAGCTCGGAGGACACCTTCAGCGTCCCGCCGTGCGACTCCGCGATCCGTTGCGCGATCGGCAGGCCGAGGCCGGTGCCGGGCACCGACAGCGCGTTGGGGTTGGTGGAGCGGTGGAAGGCCGAGAACACGTTCTGCTGGTCGGTCACCGAGATGCCGAGGCCGGTGTCGGTGACGTGCACGCTGACCTCGTCGTCCCCGACCGTCATCGCCACTGACACCGAGCCGTCCTCGGGGGTGTACTTGACGGCGTTGTCGACCATGTTGTCGATCACCCGGGCGAGCTCCTCGGGGTCGCCGAAGACGATCACCGGAGCCGGTCCCGGGCGGTCGAAGTGGAGCCGCACCCCTGCCTGCTTGGCGCGGATGTCGAGCAGGTCGACGCTGGCCTCGCACAGCTCGGAGAGGTCGACCGCGCGCCGCACGGTCTCGCGCCGCCCCTGGATGCGGGAGTAGTGCAGCAGGTTGGCGACGAGGTTGTTGAGCCGGCCGGCGTTGCGGATGATCGCGTCGATCGAGGCGAGGTCGGGGTGCCGGTCGGCGATCAGCTCGGCGTGTCCGAGGATCGCGGTGAGGGGCGTCTTGAGCTCGTGGGAGATGGTCGCGATGAGCTCGCTGCGGTAGCGCGCGAGCTCGCGCAGCTCCTGCACGAGGCGTTGCTCGGTCTCCAGCACGCGCGAGGCGCGCACGGTCTGGGCGAGCAGTCGGCACACCTCGAGCACGGCGTCGGCCTCGTTGGCCGTCACGGTGCGGGCGTGGCGGGCGAAGCCGAGCACGAGGTAGCCGACCAGGTCGTCCTGCGAGACGAGCGGGGAGACCAGCGCGCGGTCCACCCGCATGCCGCGCATCAGCTCCTGCATCCGGGCGGCGCTGCGGGGCAGCTGCGGTGACGACGGGTCGTCGACGCCGAGCTCGATGAGGACGGGGAGGTCCTCGAGCCGCGTGAGGTCCTCACGGATCTCGGGGACGTCGTGCTCGGAGGTGAAGGTGTACGGCGTCCCGACGCCGAGCTGGCTGCCCTGGGCGTCGCTGGGGAAGGTGCGCACGACCGTCTGCACGGTGCCGAGCGACTCGGCGACGGCGACCACGGCGGCGCCGAGCGCCTGGGACAGGTTCTGCGCGGTGGCGGCGCCGGCGACCGTGGTGAGCATGCGGTCCAGACGCACGCGGTCGGTGAGGCGCTCGCGCTCGCGGGCGTTGGACAGCGCCACGCCGGCCTGCACGGCGAACATCTCGAGCAGCTCGCGGTCGGCCTCGTCGGGCACCCTGCCGTCGGCCGGCAGGTCGACGGCCATGTTGCCGAGGAGCTCGCCTCCCGCCGAGTAGAGCGGCGCGTAGAGGGCGTGCTCGGGGTGCCACGCGTCCGGGTCGCCGGTGGGCTGGAACTCCGGGATCCACGCCGCCTGCAGCCGCGCCGGGGACATCCGGCCCGCAGGCACGAAGCGGAGGATGCCCCACTTGTCGGCCTCGCGGAACTCGTCGAGGATCTGCTCGGCCGGGGTGCGGCGGTGGAGGATCTGCGCGACGACGTCGGGCGGGCCGGCCACGTGGGTCATCACGAGCGTGTCGCCCTCGAGGCGGGCGATCGCCGCGACGCCGTAGCCCAGCACGTCGACGACACCGTGCGCGATCTCCTCGAGGATCACCTCGGTGTCGGTGGAGGAGTTGACGCGGCGCATCAGCTCCGCCAGCCGGCTCAGCGCGCCCTGGCTGCGCGGCATGTCCACCTCCCCACCCAGGCCTGCCGGCCCCGCTGCTGCGGGTGGAGCCGGTCCCGCGTCGATGCTAGGGCCGTCAGGCCTCGATCACCACAGGAATGATCATCGGGCGGCGACGGTGAGCACGGTTGACCCAGCGCCCGACCACCCGTCGGATGGTCTGCTGCAGCTGGTAGCTGTCGTTGGTGCCCTCGGCGACGGCGGCGTCGATGGCGTCGATGATCGGCTGGCGGATGTCGTCGAAGGTGGACTCGTCCTCCGCGAAGCCGCGGGCATGGATCTCCGGGCCCGAGACGACCTTGCCGGTCACCGAGTCGACGACGACGATCACCGAGAGGAAGCCCTCCTCACCGAGGATCCGGCGGTCCTTCATCGAGGCCTCGGACACGTCGCCGATGGTGGTGCCGTCGACGAACACGTAGCCGACCTCGACCTTGCCGGTCACCTTGGCGACGCCGTCGACCAGGTCGACGACGACGCCGTCCTCGGCCAGGACGACGTTCTGCACGCCGGTGGCGCGGGCCAGGTCGGCGTTGGCGCGCATGTGGCGGACCTCGCCGTGCACCGGCATCACGTTGCGCGGCTTGACGATGTTGTAGCAGTAGAGCAGCTCGCCGGCGCTGGCGTGGCCGGAGACGTGGACGAGCGAGTTGCCCTTGTGCACGACGTTGGCGCCGAGGCGGGCGAGGCCGTTGATCACCCGGTAGACGGCGTTCTCGTTGCCGGGGATCAGCGAGCTGGCCAGGACGACGGTGTCGCCCTCCTCGAGGTGCACGAAGTGGTGGTTGTTCTGCGACATGCGGCTCAGCGCCGCCAGGGGCTCGCCCTGCGAGCCGGTCGAGATCAGCACCTGCTTGTGCGGCGGCAGGTCGGCGAGCTCCTTCGCCTCGACCATCACACCGGGCGGCACGGTGAGGTAGCCGAGCTCCTGGGCGATGGCCATGTTGCGCACCATCGAGCGACCGACGTAGCCGACCTTGCGTCCGTGGGCGACAGCAGCGTCGAGCACCTGCTGGACGCGGTGCACGTGGGAGGCGAAGCAGGCCACGATGATCCGCTTCTCGCTCTTGGCGAAGACCCCGTCCAGCACCGGGGAGATGTCCTTCTCCGACGTCGTGAAGCCCAGCACCTCGGCGTTGGTGGAGTCGGTCAGGAACAGGTCGACGCCCTCGTCGCCGAGGCGGGCGAACTCGTTGAGGTCGGTGATGCGTCCGTCGAGCGGCAGCTGGTCCATCTTGAAGTCGCCGGTGTGCAGCACGACGCCGGCGCCGGTGCGGATGACGACCGCCAGCGCGTCGGGGATGGAGTGGTTGACCGCCACGAACTCCAGCACGAAGGGGCCGAAGGTGATGGTCTGGCCCTCGGCCACCTCGTAGTGGACCGTCTCCTTGAGCCGGTGCTCGCGCAGCTTGGAGCCGAGCAGGGCGAGGGTCAGCTTGGAGCCGACGAGCGGGATGTCGCCGCGCTCGCGCAGCAGGTACGGCGTCGCGCCGATGTGGTCCTCGTGGCCGTGGGTCAGCACGAGCGCCTCGACGGCGTCGAGCCGGTCCCGGATCGGGTCGAAGTCGGGGAGGATCAGGTCCACGCCGGGGTGGTGGTCCTCGGGGAACAGCACGCCGCAGTCGACGATCAGCAGCCGGCCGTCGTACTCGAACACGGTCATGTTGCGGCCCACCTCGCCCAGTCCGCCGAGCGGGATGACCCGGAGGCCTCCGGCCGGGAGGGGGGCGGGCGCGCTCAGGTCGGGGTGGGGATGGCTCAAGGTATTCCTCGGGTTCGGGGGGTCAGGAGTTCAGATGAGGCCGGCGGCAGCCAGGCCCGTGCGGAGCTCTGCGACCTCGTGGTCGTCGAGCGCGACGAGCGGGCCGCGGACGCGGCGGTTGTCGAGCACACCGAGCAGCTCGAGGGCTGCCTTGGCGGTGGTGGCTCCGTAGTTGGGGACGCCCATCACGGCCTCGAAGGCCGGCAGGAGCGCCGTGTGGATGCGCAGGGCCTCGGCGTGGTCGCCGCGGACCCAGGCGTCGATCATCGACGCGAGCTGGTCGCCCGCGGCGTGCGCGACGACCGAGACCAGGCCGACCCCGCCGTAGGCGAGGTAGCCCAGGGTGGCGACGTCGTCGCCGGAGTAGACGGCGTAGCCCATGTCCACGAGCTGTGCCGTGCGCGGCAGCAGGCCGGAGGCCTCCTTGACCGACGTGACGTGGTCGTAGCGGCGCATCGCCTCGTAGGTGTCGAGCTCGATGAGGCTTGCCGTGCGACCGGGGACGTCGTAGAGCATGACCGGCAGCTCGGTCGCCTCGGCGACGGACGTGAAGTGGTGGCGCAGCCCGACCTGGCCGGGCTTGTTGTAGTAGGGGCTGACCAGCAGCACCCCGTCGACACCGACCTTCTCCGCCTGGCGGGCCAGCTCGACCGAGTGCGCGGTCGCGTTGGTGCCGACGCCGGCGATGACCGTGGCGCGGTCGCCGACCGCGTCCTGGACCGCCCGCAGGATCTCGCCGTCCTCGGCGACGGACGTGGTGGGGCTCTCCCCCGTCGTGCCGCTGACCACGACGCCGTCGTTGCCGTGGGCGACCAGGTGCGCGGCGATCTGCGCCGTGCCGTCGAGGTCGACGCTGCCGTCCTCGTGGAACGCGGTGGCCATCGCCGTGAGGAGGCGGCCGAACGGGACTGCAACACTCACGCGCGTACTCGCTTCGCTCCGTGCGCGCGTGAGGCACGTGCCGCACTGCACCGTTCGACTCGCTCGCTCCGCTCGCTCATGGTCGAAGGTTATCGCTCCTCCTCCGTCGCGCCGTGGTCGCCGAGCCGCGAGCCGGTGTCGGACGGGTGGTCTACGGTCACGGCATGGCGTACGACGAGGAGCTGGCGCGGCGCATCCACGACGTCCTCGACGGGGAGCCGGGGCTGACGTCGAAGAAGATGTTCGGCGGGCTCGGCTTCATGCTCGACGGCCACATGGCGGTCGCGGCCGCCAGTGACGGCTCCCTCATGGTGCGCGCCGACCCGGCCGACGCCGAGGGGTGGGTCGACGGCTCGTCGGTGGCCCCGATGGAGATGCGCGGGCGCGCCATGACCGGGTGGCTGCTCGTCGCCGCCGACGCGCTCGCCGACGACGACGGGCTGCAGCTCTGGGTCGGCCGTGGGGTCGCCTTCGTGCGGACGCTGCCGCCGAAGTAACCGGTTGCCGGCGCCGCACCGATGGCGTTGGCTGGCGCCGTGACGCTGTCCCTGGACCTGCCCGCGCACCTGACCGCCGCTGACTGCGCCCTCGTCGCGGCCCTCGCCGAACGCAATCTCGCCGCGCACGGCGACGGTCTCCTCGGTCTCGTGCTGTCGGGGTCCGCCGGCCGTGGCATGGCCACCGAGCGGTCCGACCTCGACGTCTTCGTCGTGCTGGGCGACGAGGCAGCCGCCGAGAGGACCACGGCGCACTCGTCGGACGTGGACGAGATCCCCTGGTCGCGGTCCGAGCTCGACGCGCCCGGAGCCTTCGGCACGGAGGACTGGTGGCACCGCTGGTCCTGCGCATGGGCGCCGGTCGTGCTCGACCGCACGGGCGGCGCGATCGTCACCGCGCTACGACGCCAGGCGACCCTGACGCCCGAGGAGGCCGACGCGGTCCTTATCGACCACGACCGGCTCGACGGCTGGATCAACTTCGCCTACCGCGCCCTCAAGAGCGACCGCGACGGGCGCCCGCTCGAGACCCGCCTCGACGCGGCCGAGTCGGTGCCGTGGCTGCTCGACGTGGTCTTCGCGATCGCCGGGCGGGTGCGCCCCTACAACAAGTACCTCGCCTGGGAGCTGCGGACGCACCCGATCGAGGAGTGGCCCGCCGACGATCTGCTCGGACTCGTCCAGCGCACGCTCGAGGGCGACGTCGACGCGGTGCGGGAGACCTTCGTCCGGGTCCGCGCGGCGTGCTCGGCGTACGACGCCTCGCGCGGGCACTCCCGCACCACCGACATGATCGCGGGCTGGGGTGACGAGCTCCGGCTCCTCGAGGTCCGCCCCGGCTGAGGCTGGCTCAGACCTCGCCGGCCGTCGCCCGCAGCACCGGCAGCACGTGGTGCTCGAGCATCGGCGCCAGGTCGTCGGGGTGGTCGTCCAGCGGGGTCCAGCGGACCTCCGCGATCTCGGCGGACGCGACCGGCTCGGCGTCGGACTCGACCCAGAACACCGTTGAGTGCAGGGTGTGGCCCGGCTCGTTGGCGGCCTCCGAGTGGAACTCGCCCAGCAGCGTGGCCGACCCGATCTCGAGCCCGACCTCCTCGTAGGTCTCCCGCAGCGCCGCGTCCTGCGCCGACTCCCCCGGCTCGAGCTTGCCGCCGACGAGCATGAACCGCTCGGTCCCCCGCTTGCGCACGGTCAGCAGGTGCCCGTCTCGCACCAGGGCGACCGCCGCCACGACGATGTGCCGGTCATGGGCGACGTCCATGGGGCCGAGCATCGCAGGTTGCCCCGGACAGCACGCAGCCACCCTGACCGGGGCTTACCCGCGGGTGGCTGCGTGATGCTGCTCGCTGGTCCGTCAGCCGCCTCTCGGCGAAGGGCCGCTCGTAGCGGCAGGTGGTGAGGCCCGGGGGCTTTGATGCGGAGCCAGCTGTCCGGTCCAACGAGGGCCCGGCCGAGTTCATTCCCGACGTCCGGACCGCGTACGTCAGACGAATCCGCAGCCATGGGTGCGAGCTCGCATGACGCAGGCGGCGGATCAGGCGCAGGGCGTGACCGCGCGGCCGCTCAGCCCAGCGCGCGGCGTACGGCGTCGAGCGCCTCGGCGTCGCTGACCCCGAGGGTCCGGACGACTGAGGCGTACGACGACGCGGCCTCACGCAGCGACCGCTCGACGCCGGACCCGGCGACGAAGGTGCCGGCCCGCCCGCGGGTCTCGACGACGCCGAGGGCCTCGAGCTCCTTGTAGGCGCGGGCGACCGTGTTGGCGGCGAGGTCGAGCTCGGTCGCGAGCGAGCGCACGGGCGGCAGCCGGAAGCCGGGTTCCAGCTCACCGGCATCGACCCGGGCACGGATAGCCTCCCGCACCTGCTCGAAGGGCGGGACGCCGGACGAGGGGTCGACCATGATCCTCATGCGGCGGGTTCCATCCGCTCGAGCCACACCCGCTCGTAGCCCTCGAAGGCTTCGCGCCGGGTCTCCACCCACTCGTCGGCGGGGAACTGCGGGTAGTGCACGTCGCCCTCGGGCTCGAGGTCGACCTCCGTCAGCACCTGGTGGGTGGCGTGGGGCAGCAGCGCGGCGTACACCTCACCACCCCCGGCGACCATGAGGTCCCCGGGCTGCGACCGGGCGAGGTCGAGCGCCTCCTCGACCGTGTGGGCGACCAGCACGCCGTCGTGGCTCCACCCGGCGTGGCGGGTCAGGACGATCGTCGTGCGCCCGGGCAGCGGCCGCCCGATGGACTCGAAGGTGGTGCGTCCCATGAGCAGGGTGTGGCCCCAGGTGAGCTCCTTGAACTGGGCCTGCTCACCGGGGAGCCGCCACGGGATGTCGGGACCGTTGCCGATCACCCGGTTGCGGGCGTGGGCGGCGACGAGGACGACGCGCTGGTCGGGACGGAGCACGGGACCGACCCTACTGAGGGACGGTCCATGGGCCCTGTTCCGTGGGCCCGGGCCCTGTCACGGTGGAACGAAGAACCCCGACCCCTGGAGGCTCCGATGAGCACAGAGCACCCGACCTGCCCCGACTGCCACGCCCTCGTGGCCGACCTCACCGCCCACGAGCGGTGGCACACGCGCCTGGTGGCCGACGTCGCGAAGGCGGTCAGCCAAGCACTCGAACGTCGCTAGGACGCACTGGGCGCTAGACCGCGATGGGCGCCTTGATGCCCGGGTGGGGGTCGTAGCCCTCGACGGCGACGTGCTCGAGGTCGAACCCGTCGATCTCGGTGATCGTGGGGTCGAGCACGAGGCGCGGCAGCGGGCGCGGTTCGCGGGAGAGCTGGAGCTTCGCCTGCTCGACGTGGTTGAGGTAGAGGTGGGCGTCGCCCATGGTGTGCACGAAGTCGCCCACCTCGAGACCGGTCACCTGGGCGACCATGTGGGTCAGCAGCGCGTAGGACGCGATGTTGAACGGCACGCCGAGGAAGGTGTCGGCCGAGCGCTGGTAGAGCTGGCACGAGAGCCGCCCCGGTCCGGACTCCGAGGGGGCGACGTAGAACTGGAACATCGTGTGGCACGGCGGCAGGGCCATGTCGTCCACGTCGGCGACGTTCCAGGCCGAGACGATGTGCCGACGCGAGTCGGGGTTGGTGCGGATCCCCTCGACCAGCCGGGAGATCTGGTCGACGTGGCGGCCGTCGGGCGTCGGCCACGAGCGCCACTGGTAGCCGTAGACGGGACCGAGGTCGCCGTTCTCGTCGGCCCACTCGTCCCAGATGGTGATGCCGCGGTCCTGCAGCCACTTCACGTTGGTGTCGCCGCGGAGGAACCACAGCAGCTCACCGAAGACCGAGCGCGTGTGCACCTTCTTGGTGGTCACGAGCGGGAACCCCTCGGACAGGTCGAACCGCATCTGGTGGCCGAAGACGCTCAACGTGCCGGTGCCGGTGCGGTCGGTCTTCTCGACCCCCTCGTCGAGGATCCGCTGGAGGAGGTCGAGGTAGGCGCGCACGGGACGACTCTACGACCTCCCACGACCCTCCTACGTGCGCGGCACGCGCGCCTCGGCGACGACGCACACGACGTCGAAGGCGAGGTCCCCGTCCGGGTCCGCGCCGTCGCGCCACCGCGCGTCGAGGGCGTCGTACGCCGTCCGCACGCGGGCTCGCACGTCATCGGCCTGGTCGCGCCACAGCACGCCGAAGCTGCCGACCGAGGTCAGCCCCGCCCACAGGTCGTCGGCGGCCACGCGCCACCGCCACGCGTGCGTGCCGGCGTGGGTCACGGCGAGCCCGGCCTCCTCGAGGATCCCGGCCAGTCCGTGGGGCGAGCGCTCGAAGTCGCGCTCCGCAGGCAGTCGCGGCGACGGGGTACGGGTGGCACCGGCGGCGTCGAGCAGCTCGCTCCACATCACCGCCTGCGGCGGCGGGGTCGTGCCCCAGATCGTCGCGCGCACGGTGCCGCCCGGAGCGGCCACCCGCGCCAGCTCGCGCGCCCCGGCACGGGGGTCGTCCACGTGGTTGAGCACGAAGGACGCCGTCACGGTGTCGAAGCCGTCGTCGGCCAGGGGCAGGACCGGCAGGCCCGCGACCGCGACGTCGGCGCCGAGGGCGGCCGACGCCAGCGCCGCCATCTCCGGGTCGGGCTCGACCCCGACCGCGTCGTGCCCCGCCTCGCGGGCGGCGTGCACCAGCGCACCCGTGCCGCACCCGACGTCGAGCAGCCGGCCGCCTCGCGGCAGGTCGGCGAGCAGCACCGGGACGGCGCCGGCGCACAGGCCGGCGAAGCTGCGCGCGTAGGCCTGCGCCACGCCTGTCCAGAGTGCCTCAGCCACGAGGCGCGACCCTAGCGGCCGGGACCGTCGGGTCAGCGCAACCGGACCGTCCCGCCGGCGACGACGGTGACCGGCTGCTCGCACGTCCACTCGGTCGGGCACACCACCACGGCGCGGCGACCCGTCTCCGACTGCCGCAGCGCGTCCTGGGAGCCGGCGCGGCGCGCGGAGTCGACCAAGTGGGCCCAGCCCCCGCCGGCCAGGGGAACGCTCTCCACCAGCACGTCGTACGGGCCGATCCCGCGGACGGGTGGCGGGATCGGGACCGCGTCGAGGGTGTCCGGCGCCTCGTCGACCGGCTCGACCTCGCCCTCGGCGTCCACCCGTACGACCTCGCCGGACCGCAGCCGCGCGACCACGGCGGCACGGTCGGTGACGTCGGCGACGAACGTCTCGACCTCGGGGAGCTCGACCACCACGTCCTGCAGGTGGAGCTCCCCCTCGGCGTACCAGGCGACGGGCAGCGGGTTCGCCTCCTCACGCACGGCCGGCGGGTCCGGGCGCGCGGCCCACCACCCCCACCCCGCAGCGAGCACCGCCACGACCGCGAGGCCGATCACGCCGCGGCGCGCTCCCCGTCGACGACGCGCGGCGCGCAGCCGGTCCGCGCGCTCGAGCCACTCCTCCGGCCCGTCGCGGGGGTCGCGCGGCCGTACGGCGTGGGGCACCGGCTCGCCCGGCCGACCGGGCAGGGCCGCCCGGTCGCGCACCTCCGCCCACAGGGTGACGTCGACCTGCTCCTCGCGCACCCGGCGCTCCCACGACCGCCGGGCGGCCAGCAGCGCCTCGGCGACCGCGAGCCGCGCGCGATCGCCCGGGACGCCCTCGTCCTCGAGGGCGCCGACGAGGTCGGGCCACCGCGCGTCGACGTACGTCGCGAAGTCCGACCGGTCCGACACGCCTCAGGCGCTCAGCGACATCGGTCCGTAGACCTGCCGGTCGTGCTCGAACAACGTCACCGCGGCCACGCCGTGCTCGGCCAGGTCGGCCCAGATCTCGCCCACCCACGACTCGGCGTCGCCCTGGTTGGCGAAGCGCTGGTCGGAGTGGCCGGCCACCTCGAGGGCCTCGCCGGACGCGTCCTCCAGGCGCCACCACCACGGCCGCTCGGAGGCCGAGGGCTGGCGGAACGTCGGCGGCTGGCCGGGCAGCACGTCAGGACTCCTTCACCGAGGGGTCGACGAAGGGCGGCTTGACGAGCTGGAAGATCTCGCGCCGGCCGCGGATGTCGACGCCGACCTGAGCGTCCGCGGCGACCATGGTCGGGACCAGCGCGAGGCCGATGCCCTTCTTGAGCGTCGGGGAGAACGTGCCGGAGGTGATGTCGGCGAGCGGCACGTCGTGGGTGAGGGTGACGCCCATGCCTGGGCGCGGGATGCCGCGGCCGACAGCGATGAGCCCGCGCAGGCGCCGCTTCGGGCCTGCCTCCTTGACCGCGAGCACCGCGTCACGGCCCCAGAAGGCCTCCTTCTTCCAGCCCACGGCCCACGACAGCCCCGCCTCGACGGGGTTGGTGTCGAGGCTGATGTCCTGGCCGTGCAGCGGGTAGCCCATCTCCGTGCGGAGCGTGTCGCGGGCGCCGAGGCCGCACGCCGTGATGCCCCACTCCTCGCCGGCGGCCATGAGCTCGTCCCACAGCTGACCGGCCACGGAGTTGGCCACGACCAGCTCGTAGCCGCGCTCGCCGGTGTAGCCGGTGCGGCACACGACGACGCCGACGCCGGTGTCGCCGAGCTCGGCCTCGACGAAGGACATGTAGTCGTGGCCGGTCGGGAGCCCGACCTTCTCGAGCACCTCGTCGGAGCGGGTGCCCTGGACGGCCAGCACGGCGTAGTCGTCGTGGTGGCTGCGGACCTTCACCCCGTCGGGCGCCGCGGCGGTGAGGCGGGCCACCACCTCGGCGGTGTTGGCCGCGTTGGGGATCAGCAGCACGTGCTCGTCGTCGTGCCAGTAGGCGATGAGGTCGTCGACGATGCCGCCGGACTCGTCGAGGCAGAGGGTGTACTGCGCCTTGCCGGGCTCGATCTTGGCGAGGTCGTTGGAGAGGGTGGCGTTGACGAAGTCGGCGGCACCCGGACCGGACACCATCGCCTTGCCGAGGTGGCTGACGTCGAAGATCCCGACCGCCTCGCGGACGGCCGTGTGCTCCTTCACGACGCCGGTCGGGTACTCCAGCGGCATCGACCACCCGCCGAACTCGGCGAACTTCGCACCGAGGGCCTCGTGACGGTCGTGGAGGGGCGACTGCTTGAGCGATCCGGCCATGGCGCCGAACCTACCGCAGCACCGGAGCGTGTCAGGCCTCCCCTAACATGCCCCGGGTGACCTCCTACGCGCTCCGCAGTGCCAGCCCCGCCAAGACCCGAGCCGACGCCGTCGTCGTGGGAGTGGTCGCCGGCCCCAAGGGGCCGCGGCTGTGCGACGCCGCCGCGGACGTCAGTGCGGCGTACGGTCGCCGGCTCCGCCCCTTCCTCTCCACGATGGGGGTGACCGGCAAGGCCGGTGAGGCGGTCCGGACGCCGACGCGCGACGAGGTCAACGCGCCCCTGCTCGTGTTCGTGGGCCTGGGTGAGGACCCCACCGACCCCATCGCCGTACGCCGTGCCGCGGGCGTCGCGGCCCGCAACGTCCCCAACGCCGCGTCGGTCGCGCTCGCCCTGCCGAGCGAGACCCCCGAGCTGGTCGCCGCCGTGGTCGAGGGGCACCGCCTCGGCGGCTACACGTACACCGCCTACAAGTCGGCGAAGTCCGAGACCACCGAGCCCAACGACGTCGTCGTGCTCACCGGCATCGCCCGCCGCGCCGACGCCGTCGCGGCGCTCGAGCGCGCGGAGGTCCTCGCCGACGCCGTCGCGCTGACCCGCGACTGGGTCAACACCCCGCCCCGCGACTGCACTCCCCCGCTGCTGGCCGAGCTCGTCACGGCCGCGCACAAGGACGTCACCAAGGGACGCGGCGCGCCCAAGGTGAAGCTGGAGGTCTTCGACCACGAGCAGCTCGCGGAGATGGGCTGCGGCGGCATCCTCAGCGTCGGCGACTCCTCCGAGGCGCCGTCGCGGATGGTCAAGCTGACCTGGGCACCGCAGGACGCGGTCGCCCACCTCGCCCTGGTCGGCAAGGGCGTCACCTTCGACTCCGGCGGCCTCACCATCAAGCCGTCGTCGAGCATGGTCAACATGAAGGGCGACATGGCCGGTGCGGCCAGCGTCGTCGCCGCCACCCTCGCCGTCGCCCGGCTGGGCCTGACGGTCAAGGTGACCGCCTTCGCGCCGATGGCCGAGAACATGGTGTCGGGCACCGCCACCCGTCCCGGCGACGTCATCACCATGCACAACGGCTCCACCGTCGAGATCGCCAACACCGACGCCGAGGGCCGGATGCTGCTGGGCGACGCGCTGTCGCTCGCCGTGCTCGAGGAGCCCGACCTCGTCGTCGACATCGCCACCCTGACCGGCCACATGCAGCTCGCGCTGGGCGACAAGGTCGGGGCCGTGATGGGCACCGACGAGCAGGTGCAGGTCGTCCTGGCCGCAGGCCGGGCGGCCGGCGAGCAGCACTGGCCGATGCCGATCCCCGAGGAGATGAAGGAGCGCATCACCTCCTCCAAGGTCGCCGACCTCCTCCAGCACGACTGGGTGCGCTGGGGCGGCGGGCTCTACGCCTCGGCGTTCCTGCGCGAGTTCACCGGCGGGCTCCCGTGGGCCCACCTCGACATCGCCGGCAAGGAGATGAACCTCGGCAGCCCCTACGGCCACGTGCCCGCGGGCGCCACCGGCTTCGGGGTCACCACCCTCGTCGAGATCGCCCGCTCGCTCGCCGAGGGCGGGTCCCGGGACTGACCCGAGGGGCTAGGGCGTGTCTCCCTATTGGCGAAGCCAGATCGTGATGGCGCGCAGGACGACTCCGCCGCGGTAGACGACGGCTA
>NZ_CANKYS010000009.1 GCF_947488025.1 uncultured Nocardioides sp.
GGCGGGGTCGTCGGCGGGGTCGTCGGCGGGGTCGTCGGCGGGGTCGTCGG
Source organism: uncultured Nocardioides sp. (assembly GCF_947488025.1). GTDB lineage: Bacteria > Actinomycetota > Actinomycetes > Propionibacteriales > Nocardioidaceae > Nocardioides. The sequence continues at coordinate 51 of NZ_CANKYS010000009.1, forward strand.
CGGGGTCGTCGGCGGGGTCGTCGGCGGAGTCGTCGGCGGGGTCGTCGGCGGGGTGCCGCATCCCTCCACCCAGAAGACCTTGTGCTTGACCGTCGCCCCGTTGGACTCGGGCGTGTTGATGGTGAGCTTCACGTGGTAGCCCTGCTGCGGGTGCGGCGCTCCGGTGAAGGACAGGGTGTAGGCCTGCGACCCGTCGATGCCGCCGTTGCCGGCGCCGTTCCCGGGGTCGTTGTCGAGCTGGACGGTGGTGTCACCCGCGACGCTCATGCCCACGCCGGTGGTGGGCGCCTGCTCCTCGAAGAGGACCGTCGAGGTCACCCCGGCGTCGAAGCCGTACCACTCGAGCTGGAAGGTGCACCCGACGTGCGGGTGGTTGTTCGGGATGGCGTCGATGTCGCCGTACGGGGCGACCTTCACGGTGCCGTTGTTGCCGGGAGGCCCCGCGGTGGCGGCGACGGGGGCGGCGGCGACCGTCCCCAGGCAGATCAGTGCGGCCAGGCCCAGTCGTGGAGCGAGGCGGTTGCGGTCGGTAGAGCTCATGCTGGTGTCCCCCAAGGGTTGAGTGCGGCGCGAGGTGCGCCGGCGGTGGCAGGGGCGCGGCGGCATCGTCCCCACGGGCCGCTCTGCTCCCCCACTTGTGCAACGTCCTGCCGTACCCGACTGCTACGGCTCCATAGCGGATTGCGGCCAACCTTGTGAGCGTCTTGACGATCTTCTGACGATCACCGGACGAACTCTCCTGTTCTCCACCCCCACAGGCGGTCCACGCGAGGACCGTTCCAACGAAGTCGCCACCGCAGGGCAACCAAACGGGTGTGCCCTGCGTCTCTACCGGTGGAGGGACCAGACACGTACGGGGGTCGTGTCTGGTCCCTTGTAATCTCTCCGGGGTGACGACCCCCCTGACGCTGCGCCCCATCTCCACCCAGCAGCACCGTGACCTCATCGCGAGCCGGTCGTCCGCCAGCTTCCTCCAGACCCCGGGCTGGGCGAGCGTGAAGGCCGAGTGGCGCTCGGAGTCGCTCGGGTGGTTCCGCGGAACCGAGCTCGTCGGCGCGGCCCTCGTCCTCTACCGCCAGCTGCCGAAGGTGCGGCGCTACCTCGCCTACCTCCCCGAGGGTCCGGTCATCGACTGGTCCGACGACGACCTCGGCTCGTGGTTGGGGCCGATGGTCGCCCACCTCAAGCAGGAGGGCGCCTTCGCGGTCCGCATGGGCCCGCCCGTCGTCACCCGCCGCTGGTCCGCCGAGCAGGTCAAGGCCGGCATCGCCGACGAGTCCGTGCGCCGGCTGGGCGACGTACCTCCCCTCGAGCGCACGCAGGACGGCGCCCGCGTGGTCGCGCAGCTGCACGAGCTGGGGTGGCAGCAGCAGTCGGCCGAGGGCGGCTTCACCGCCGGGCAGCCGCAGTTCAACTTCCAGGTCCCGCTGGCGGACCAGGACGGCCAGCCGCGCAGCGAGGACGCGGTCCTCAAGGGCATGAACCAGCTCTGGCGCCGCAACATCAAGAAGGCCGACAAGGCCGGCGTCGAGGTCACCCTGGGCGAGCGCACCGACCTCAAGGCGTTCCACGACCTCTACGTCCACACCGCCGAGCGCGACCACTTCACCCCGCGCCCGCTGTCCTACTTCGAGACGATGTACGACGCCCTCGCCGCCGAGGACCCCGGCCGCATCCAGGTGTGGCTGGCCCGCCACGAGGGCGACCTCGTCGCGGCCACGATCGGGATCCGCGTCGGCACCCACGCCTGGTACTCCTACGGCGCGTCCTCCACCGAGAAGCGGGAGGTCCGCGGCTCCAACGCCGTCCAGTGGGCGATGATGCGCCACGCGCTCGACGCCGGCGCCCACGTCTACGACCTGCGCGGCATCACCGAGACCCTCGACGCGGACGACCCCCACGTCGGGCTGATCCAGTTCAAGGTGGGCACGGGCGGCGAGGCGGTCGAGTACGCCGGTGAGTGGGACCTCCCGGTCAACCGCGCCATCTACAAGGCGTTCCAGCTCTACCTGGCCCGGCGGGGGTGAGGCGCGCATGAGCCTGGTCCTTCGGGTCGACGGCGAGCGCTGGCGCTCCCACCTGCTCCAGACGGTCCGCACCCACCCGGGCATCGTGCCGGTGGCGAAGGGCAACGGCTACGGCCTGTCGGTCGGTCGCCTCGCGCGGCGGGCGCAGTGGCTGGCCGACCACGCCGGTGAGACCGGGGCCCCGGTGGACACGGTCGCGGTGGGCACCTACGACGAGGTGGCCGAGGCGGCGAGCCGCTACGCGGGCGACCTCCTCGTGCTCACGCCGTGGCGTCCCTTCGGTGCGGCGCTCGACCTCGACCCGCGACTCGCGTCCCGTGTCGTGCACACGGTCAGCCGCCCCGAGGACCTGGTGGCCCTGCGCGAGCGCGACCCCGACGCCCGATTCGTGCTGGAGCAGCTGACCTCCATGCTGCGCCACGGGATGACCCGCCGGGGCCTCGCCGAGGCCGCCGCGACGCTCGGTCCGGCGCGCAGCGACCGGTGCGGCCTGAGCGGCGTCGCCATGCACCTCCCGCTCAACACCACCTCGCACCTCGGCGAGGTGACCCGTCTCATCAACGACGTCGTGGCCTCCGGCCTGCCGACGCGCACCGTCTTCGTCTCCCACCTCACCGAGGCCGAGCTCGACCGGCTGACGACGACCTACCCCGACTTCACGGTCCGTCCCCGCATCGGCACCGACCTCTGGCTCGGCGACCGGGGGGCCCTCTCGGTGACGGCGACGGTCCTCGACGTCCACGAGGTCGATCGCGGCGACACCTTCGGCTACCGGGGACGCAGCGCGCCCAAGCAGGGCCACATCGTCGTGGTGAGCGGCGGCACCGCGCACGGCATCGGCCTGGAGGCGCCGACCGGCGACCAGTCGCTCAAGGCACGCGCCGCGACGCTGGCGCGAGGCGGCCTCGACGCCGTCGGTTTCGTGCGCTCCCCGTTCTCCATCGACGGCAAGCAGCGGCTCTTCGCCGAGCCGCCCCACATGCAGGCGTCGATGCTGTTCGTCCCGTCAGGGGCGCGGGTCCCCCGCATCGGCGAGGACATCGAGGTCCGGGTCCGGTTCACCGCGACCGACTTCGACCGCGTCGTCGTCGACTGACCCGGTGGCGGCGTCTCGCAGCACGGCCGCCACCAGCCACACCAGCCCGCCCACCCGCAGCAGGACCGCCAGCCAGTAGGCGCGCACGTCGTCGGCGACGGTCGGCACGAGCACCTGCCCGACGTACCACCCGGTGAGCACCCAGCTGAGCAGGTGCAGCGCCTGCCACACGAGCAGGTCGCGCCAGCGGCGTACGGCGATCGCGGCGAGCGGCAGCACCAGCAGGGCGGTCTCGGGAGGTGCCGACGGCGCCACCGCGAGCACGGCCGCCAGGAGGACCAGGCCGGCGCGGGCACTGGTCAGGGGGCTGGGTCGCGCTGCGCGCCGGACGAGCCACCAGACGGCGCCCGCAGCCGCGGCGAGGACGACGACCTGGACGACCGTGCGCGTCGTGGCGGACCCGCCGACGTCCGTGCGGTCGAGCAGGAACCAGACCGACCCGATGTCGGGGGTCTCCGCGGTCGCACGGCCGGGCAGGGTGACCACGACGTAGGCGGCGGCGGCCGCCAGGAGGGCGTCGACCCGCTCGCGCAGGCGGCCCCCGACGGCGACCACGCCCACGAAGGCGACGGCCACCGGCAGCGCGAAGGCCGCGCCCACCCCGGCCCCGATGCCGGCGAGCCAGGCGCGCCCGGAGGTCCAGCCCCACAGCAGCACGGCGAGCCCGACGGCAGCCACCAGCTCCCACGACAGCCAGTGGACGAGGAGCACCGGGCCCAGGGCCCAGCCGGCGGCGGCCCAGGGCCGGCGCCGGTCCACGCGGACGAGCAGGGCCGTCGCGAGCAGCGCGAGCGCCGCGAGGACGACGGCGAGCGCGGCGGTGGTGGCCACCGTCCCGGTGCCGGGCAGCCACTCCGCCGCCTGCTCGAGCCAGCCGGCGACCCGGGGCGGCGACCCGGCGTCGACCGACGTGCCGGCGAGGTCGGTCCAGCACAGCTCGGTGAACGGCTGGTCCTGGTTGCTCCACCCGGACGGCACGCACGCGGCCTTGCTCACCAAGCCGGCGGCCAGGGTGAGCGCGGTCGCGCCGGCCAGCACCCGACCGGCGTCCCACCAGCGGTGCCCCGCGGCGTGGTCGCCCAGGGGACCGCCCACCACCTCCGACATCGCCGCGGCGACCGGGTCGGTGCGCGTGGGCGCATCGTGGTCGCCGAGGACGACCTCGGACGCGGGGCGGTCGGGGCGGTCCACCGACGGGCTCAGGGTCGGACGTCGGCCAGCGGCTGGCGCGGCTGGAGGCGGCCGCCGGGCGGCGGGGTGGTCGGGGTCTCCGTCGGCGCGGGCGGCGGCGGGGGCGGGGTCGTCGGGACCGGGGTCGTCGGCGGCGGAGGCGGGGGCGGAGGCGGGGTCGTCGGGACCGGGGTCGTCGGGACCGGGGTCTCCGTCGGCGTCTCCGTCGGGGTCTCGGTCGGCGTCTCCGAGGGCTCCTCGGTGGGCGGCCCAGCGGTCTCCGTCGGGGTGTTGGAGGGCTGCGGCGGCGGGGGCGATGAGGGCTGCGGGGGCGGGGGCGGCGGGGTGTAGTCGTGCCCGTCCTCGGGCGCGTCGCCGTCGACGTAGACCGGCTCCGGGAACTCCTCGACGTCCTTGCCCTCCATCACCCGCTGCATGATGGAGGTCCAGGTCTTGGCGGGGTAGTTGCCGCCGAAGTAGCCGGACTTGCCGTCCGAGCTGGTCGGGAGCCACAGGTCGCCCCCGTCGGGGCGCGGGACGTCGAGGCCGTCGCGGCCCTTGCCGCGGACGTACATCACCGCGGTCGACACCTGCGGGGTCATCCCCACGAACCACGAGGACGAGACCTCGTCGTCGTCGTTGGTGGCCGTGCCGGTCTTGCCGGCGGCGGGGCGGCCCAGGGCGAGCGCCTCGGTGCCCGACCCGGACTCCACGACCTGCTGCAGGGCGTAGGTCACGTCGGCGGCGATGTCGGGGTCGACGGTCTCCTTGCTGCGCTGCTTGGCCTCGTAGAGGACGTTGCCGTCCTTGTCGACGACCTTCTGCAGGACGTGGACCTCGTTGCGGACGCCGTTGTTGGCGAGGGTGGCGTAGGCGTTGGCCATGTTGATCGGGCTGACCTGCGCGGTGCCGAGGGTGACACCGACGTTGTCCTGGAAGTCGATCGAGCGGCGCGGGATGCCCCACCGCTGCGTCTCGTTGCCGGGGATGCCGAGGTCCTCGGCGGCCTGGACGACCTTCTGCGGGCCGTCCTCCATCGAGTCCACCATGTCCACGAAGGCGGTGTTGACGGAGTTCTCGGTGGCGCTGAGCATCGACACGGCCGAGCCGTAGTCGGTGTCGCCCTGGTTGCCGAACTCGGTGCCGGCGATGTCGATGGGGCTGTTGCCCTCGAAGGTGTCGTTGAGCGAGAAGCCGTCGCGGATGGCGGCGACGTCGGTCGCGGCCTTCATCGTCGAGCCGGCCATGCCGCCGGAGACGGCCCAGTTGATCTGGGACTCCAGGTAGTCCTGGCCGCCGTAGAAGCCGAGGAGCTCGCCGGTCGCGGTGTCGACGGTGGCCGCGCCGACATGCAGGTCCTTGTTGCCCGCGGGCCCGGGCATCCCGGCGTCGGGACGCTGCTCGGTGACAGCCTCCTCGACGTCGGCCATCACCTGCGGGTCGAACGTCGTGGTGATGCGGAGACCACCGCCGTCGATCTCGTCCTCGTCGGCGATGCCGCGGTCCAGGATCTCCTGCTTGACGAGCGCGAGCATGTGGCCGCGCTGCCCGCCGAACTGGCTCTGGGCCGCGATCTTCGGGAACTTCGGCAGCTTCTTGAGCGCCTTGTCACGCTGCTCGGGCGTGATGGTCTCCATCTCGGCCATGCTGTCGAGGACGTAGGCGTAGCGACCCTTGAGGTCCGCCTTGGCCTCCTTGCCGTTGGCCGGGTCGTACTTCGACGGGTTGTTGAGCACCGTGGCGAGGACGGCCGACTCGCGCAGGTTGAGCTCGCTGGCCGGGTGGTCGAAGTAGGCCTCCGACGCGGCCTCGATGCCGTACGCGCCGCGGCCGAAGTAGATGGTGTTGAGGTAGCCCTCGAGCACCTCTTCCTTGCTCAGCTGCTGCTGGATCTTCAGCGAGACGATCGCTTCCTTGATCTTGCGCTTGTAGCTCTGCTCGCTGGTCAGGTAGAGGATCTTGACGTACTGCTGGGTGATCGTGGACGCGCCCTGGCGGGCGTTGCCGCGGGCGTTGGAGAAGAGGGCGCGCAGGATGCCCTTCGGGTCGAGGCCCTTGTCGGTCCAGAACGTCTGGTTCTCGGCCGCGACCACCGCGTCCTGCATCGTCTCGGGCATCTCGCGCAGCGGGATCGAGACCCGGTTCTGGTCCTCGTAGTAGGTGCCGAGCTGGCGCTCACCGTCGCGGTAGTAGACGAAGGTGGTCTGGGCCTCGAAGTCCTCGTTGGGCTGCGGGATGCTGATCGCCTGGTAGAGGACGACCACCACACCGCCGAGGACGAGGGCACCGACCACACCGACGATCGCCAGGACCTTGGCGATCCGAGCCGCCTGCTGCTTGCCGGTACGCCGCTTCTTCGGACGCCGGGTCTGGGCCTTGCCGTCGGCCCTCCGCTTCTTAGCACTCACAGGGCAACAGGGTACGGGCAGGGGTCCCACAACCCAGATTCGTCGTGGGCGGATATATCGGTACGATAGGTCACATGGCACGCCGTGGTGACACCATCGAGCTGGCAGTCCTCGGACTGCTGCACGAGGGACCCATGCACGGCTACGAGCTGCGCAAGCGGCTCAACCTCATGCTCGGCTGGGGCCGGGTGCTGTCCTACGGCTCGCTCTACCCGGCGCTCAAGAAGATGCTGCGGGCCAACCTCATCACCGAGGCCAGCACCACCACGACGTCGACGAGCCGCCGGCCGCGCATCGTCTACGAGGTCACCCCCGCCGGCAACGAGCAGTTCCAGCGCCTGATGTCGGAGGTCGGCCCCACCGCGTGGGAGGACGACAACTTCGACATCCGGTTCGCGTTCTTCTCCTCCACCGACATGGAGATCCGCCTGCGCGTCCTGGAGGGACGTCGCTCGCGGCTGCAGGAGCGGCTCGCCCGCGTCCAGGCCGAGCTGGCCCGCACGCAGGCCGAGGTCGACCGCTACGCCGGCGAGCTCCAGCGTCACGGCGTGGAGTCGGTGGAGCGCGAGGTGCGCTGGCTCTCCGACCTCATCCGTGCCGAGCGCGGCGACGAGCACGGCACCCCGCCGAGCCAGACCACCACCACCGAGCACCAGCACTGAGCACCAGCACTGAGCACGAGCACTGAGCACCACCACCGACCAGCAGCCAGAAGGCCCAGCACAGAGAAGGAGAGCCCCATGGGTTCGGTACGAGTAGGGATCGTGGGAGTGGGCAACTGCGCCACGTCCCTCATCCAGGGCGTGGAGTACTACAAGGACGCGGACCCCAGCGGGACCGTCCCCGGGCTCATGCACGTCGTCTTCGGTGACTACCACGTCAAGGACGTGGAGTTCGTGGTCGCCTTCGACGTCGACGACAAGAAGGTCGGCAAGGACCTCTCCGAGGCCATCGACGCCTCGGAGAACAACACCATCAAGATCTGCGACGTCCCGACGCTCGGCGTCGAGGTCAAGCGCGGCCCGACGATGGACGGCCTCGGCAAGTACTACCGCCAGACCATCGAGGAGTCGGCCGCCGAGCCGGTCGACGTCGTCCAGGCGCTCAAGGACGCCGAGGTCGACGTCCTCGTGTCCTACCTCCCGGTGGGCTCGGAGCAGGCCGACAAGTTCTACGCCCAGTGCGCGATCGACGCCGGCGTGGCCTTCGTCAACGCGCTCCCCGTCTTCATCGCCTCCGACCCCGAGTGGGCCAAGAAGTTCGAGGACGCAGGCATCCCGATCGTCGGCGACGACATCAAGAGCCAGGTCGGCGCGACCATCACCCACCGCGTGATGGCCAAGCTGTTCGAGGACCGCGGCGTGGCGCTGGACCGCACCTACCAGCTCAACGTCGGCGGCAACATGGACTTCAAGAACATGCTCGAGCGCGAGCGCCTGGAGTCCAAGAAGGTCTCCAAGACCCAGGCCGTCACGTCGAACCTCAAGGGCGAGCTCGCCGACAAGGTCAGCGACCGCAACGTCCACATCGGCCCGTCCGACTACGTCGCCTGGCTCGACGACCGCAAGTGGGCCTACGTCCGCCTCGAGGGCCGCGCCTTCGGTGACGCGCCCCTCAACCTCGAGTACAAGCTCGAGGTCTGGGACTCGCCCAACTCGGCCGGCATCATCATCGACGCCGTCCGTGCGGCCAAGATCGCCAAGGACCGCGGCATCGGCGGCCCGATCCTCCCGGCCTCGGCCTACCTGATGAAGTCCCCCCCGGTGCAGATGGCCGACGAGCTCGGTCGCGCCGAGCTCGAGAAGTTCATCGCCGGCGAGTGACGCCTGACCCGGCCCGGCGCCGGGTCGACGACGGCCCCGTCCCCTTCCAGGGGCGGGGCCTTCGTGCTGCTGGCTGCGCCTCCGTACGCTCGCCGGCGTGACCGCTCGTACGCCCCTCGTGGTCGGCTTCGACCTCGACCTCACCCTGATCGACACCGCGGCCGGGTTCCGCCAGGTGCTGCTGGCGCTGGGCGCCGAGCTCGGCGTGGACTTCCCGGTCGAGGAGATGACGGCGCGGCTCGGCCCGCCCCTCGACCACCTCCTCGCACCGCACCTGTCTCCAGACCAGGTCGGCCCCGCCGGTGACCGGTTCCGCGCCCTCTACCCCGACCATGCGATCACGACGGTGCCCGCTCTGGCCGGGGCGCACGAGGCGTTCGCAGCAGTGCGCGCCCACGGGGGTCGGGTGCTCGTCGTCACCGGGAAGTACGGCCCCAACGCCCAGCTCCACCTCGACCACCTCGGCCTCGAGGCGGACCACCTCGAGAGCTGGGTCTGGGGCGTGGGCAAGGCCGAGGTCCTGCGCCGGGAGGGAGCCCTCGCCTACGTCGGCGACCACGTGCACGATGTCGAGGGTGCCCGGGCCGCCGACGTGCTCAGCGTGTCGGTGCTGACCGGGGGGTGCACGCGGGCCGAGCTCGAGGACGCCGGCACCGACGTCGTCCTCGACGACCTGTCGGCCTTCCCTGCCTGGCTCGATGACGCGGTCCGCGACCGCACCGCCTGAGCCTCGGGTGCCTCAGCACCCGCCCGCCCCCTACGGCAGTGGGGAACATCGTCCCCGACATGTCACGACGATCCTCCCCACTGGCGGTCCCGGGGCGGATCAGGGACAGATCAGGTCGCCTCAGCCCCGGGCGGCCCACCACGCGCGGAGCGCGGCCTCGGCCTGCTCGGGGGTCTGCGGACCCTCGTCCATCCGGAGCTCGAGCAGGAAGGCGTAGGCCTCGCCCACCTCGCGGCCGGGACCGATGCCGAGGAGCTGCATGATCTGGTTGCCGTCGAGGTCGGGGCGGATGGAGGCGAGCTCCTCCTCCTCGGAGAGGCGGGCGATCCGCTCCTCGAGGGAGTCGTACGTGCGGCGGAGCCGGTCGGCCTTGCGCTGGTTGCGGGTGGTGCAGTCGGCGCGGGTGAGGATGTGCAGCCGCTCGAGCTGGTCGCCGGCGTCGCAGACGTAGCGGCGTACGGCACTGTCGGTCCACTCCCCCGACCCGTAGCCGTGGAAGCGCAGGTGCAGCTCGACGAGGCGGGAGACGTCGTCGATGTCGTGGTTGGAGAACCGCAGCGCCTTCATCCGCTTGCGGGTCAGCTTGGCCCCGACGACGTCGTGGTGGTGGAAGGTCACCACGCCGCCGGTCTCGAAGCGGCGCGTCCGCGGCTTGCCGACGTCGTGCATGAGGGCGGCGAAGCGGGAGACGAAGTCGGGACCACCGCCCAGGCGGTGCTCGAGGTCGATCGACTGCTCGAGGACCGTGAGGGTGTGCTCGTAGACGTCCTTGTGGCGGTGGTGCTCGTCGCGCTCGAGGGCGAGGGCGGGCAGCTCCGGGAGGACGTACGACGCCAGGCCGGTCTCGACGAGCAGCGTGAGCCCGAGCCGGGGGTGGGGCGCGCAGACGAGCTTGACCAGCTCGTCGCGGACCCGCTCGGCCGAGATGATCTCGATCCGACCCGCCATGGCGGTCATCGCCGCGACCACGTCGGGAGCGACGGTGAACCCGAGCTGGGCGGCGAAGCGGGCGGCGCGCATCATCCGCAGCGGGTCGTCGGAGAAGGAGTCCTTCGGGGTGCCGGGGGTGCGCAGCACCCGCTCGGCCAGGTCGACGATGCCGCCGAACGGGTCGACGAACTCGCGGCCCGGCACCCGCACCGCCATCGAGTTGACGCTGAAGTCGCGGCGACCCAGGTCGCCCTCGAGGGAGTCGCCGAAGTCGACGTCGGGCTTGCGGGACGACGGGTCGTAGCTCTCGGAGCGGTAGGTGGTGATCTCCACCTGCCACGGCCCCTTGCGGCAGCCGATCGTGCCGAAGTCGCGGCCCATGTCCCACACCGCGTCGGCCCAGCCGGAGACGAGGCGCTCGGTGACGTCGGGATGCGCGGAGGTCGTGAAGTCGAGGTCGTTCTGCAGGCGGCCGATCATCGCGTCGCGGACCGGACCGCCGACCAGCGCCAGCTCCTCGCCGGCGTCGGCGAACAGGGTGCCGAGCTCGTCGATGACCGACCCGATGCGGTCCAGCTCCTCGCCGACCCGGCGCTGGATCTCGACGATCGTGAGGGGCTGCAGTGCGACGTCGGACACGACAGGCCAGTCTACGTGCCGGTCCGGTGGTGCCGAACAACTAGCATCGGTGCGTGCCCCGCTCGTCGTCGTTCCGTGCTGCCCTGGCGGGGCTCCTGACCTTCGGCATCGCGAGCGCAGGGCTGGCCGCGCCCGCTCCGGCCGCACCGGCGGAGGACGCAGACCCGCTGGTCGTGCACATCGACACGATGACCCCCGTGCTGCCCCGCACCGGCAACGTGGAGATCACCGGCACCGTCACCAACGTCAGCGACGACACCTTCACCCGCATCAACATGCACCCCTTCTCCTCCGAGTCACCGATCCTCGACGCGCTCAACCTCCAGCAGTCCGCGACGATCGATCCCGCCCAGTTCGTCGGCGAGCGGGTGACGGTGCCGGGCACCTTCGACACGATCGACGAGCTGGCGCCCGGAGCGTCCGCCCGCTTCAGCGACTCGGTGCCCGTCGAGCTGCTCGCCACCTCCGGCGAGCCCGGGGTCTACTGGATCGGCATCCACGCCATCGGGGACGGTGCCGTGCCGCGCGACATCGTCGCCGACGGCCGCGCGCGCACCTTCATCCCCCGTGAGCCGTCGGGCGGTGGCCAGGCGCGGGAGGCGTCGGTGATCCTGCCGATCCGCAGCCGGGTCTGGTACGACGAGGACGGCCGGGTGGCGGGGACCGAGCGGTGGGCCAAGCGGCTCGCGGAGGGCGGCAGCCTCGACGGGGTGCTCGACATGGCTGACTCGGCCGGCTCGGCGCCCTACAGCTGGCTCGTGGATCCCGCCGTCCTGCACGCGCTCGCGCGCCTCACGGGAGGCAACCCGCCGCGCAACCTCACGCCCGACCCCGACGTACCCGGCCAGGAGCCGCCACCGGCCGAGCCCTCGGACGGGGGCGAGGAGGGTGAGGAGTCCCCGGCGCCGGCCGAGGAGACCCTCACGCCGACCGAGTCGGTCCCCACCGAGGAGCCGACGGAGGAGGAGGCGCAGCTGGCCGCCGCCGCTTCGGCGTGGCTGGAGCGGTTCCGCCTGCTCGTCGGCGCGACCCCCGTGCTGACGCTGCCCTACGGCGACCTCGACGTCTCGGCGGCGGTGCGGCACGACCGCAGCCGGTTCGACCAGGCGGCCGCCCGCAGCCAGGACATCATGACCGCCCTGGAGCTCCCCTCCCAGCCGACCGTGGCACCCGAGAACGACCTGCTCAGCCCGGAGGCCATCGCCGCCGTGCCGCAGGGCACGACGATCCTGCTGGGCGACAACGCCTTCGCCATCCCGCCGACCAGCCCCACCTCGGTCGTCAGGCTGCTCGGGCACGAGGTGGTGGTCACGAGCACCGGTGCCGAGGCCGGCGGCCCCGGACCGACCGCGGCCAACGACCCGCTCGCGCTGCGCCAGCGCCTGCTGAGCGAGGCGGCCCTGCGCCTCGAGGCCGACGACACCGCACCGCTGGTCGTCACGCTGCCGACGGTGTGGCGCGGGGAGGACGCCGCCTCGTTCTTCACCGACCTCGAGCAGCCGTGGCTCGACCTGGTGCCGTTCGGCAGCGTCGCCTCGCGCACCCCCAAGGGCGTCCCGGCCGCCAGCCTCACCTACACCGACGACGACGTCGCCGAGGAGCTCGGGGCGGCAGCCTTCACGGCGGCCACGCGTGCAGCCGACGCCGCGACCCTGCTGGAGGAGGTGGTGATCCCGCAGACCATGATCGAGACGCAGGTGCGCGACGAGCTGCTGGTCACCCTGTCCGAGCAGCACCGGCAGCGACCCGGACTGGCCCTGCGCGCGGCCGAACGGGTCCGCGAGTCGTTGCGCGGCGACCTCGCGAAGATCTCGATCGAGGCTCCTCCGGCCGTCACCCTGTCGAGCGACTCCGGCCCGCTGGGCGTGACCCTCGTCAACGGTCTCGACCAGCCGGTGGAGGTGCAGGTGGAGGTCCGCACCGACGGGGAGCTGACGCTGACCGGCGGCGGCGTACGACGTCTGGGTCCGCAGGCGCGCAGCGTCGTCCGGTTCGAGGCGACGACGAGCCGGGCGGGCGTGCACAACGTCCGGCTCGCGGTCACCAGCCTCGACGGGGTGCCGCTCGGGGCCACCGACCAGCTGCCCATCCGCGCCGCCCGGGTGAGCGCGCTCATCTGGATCGTCATGGCCCTCGGCGCGCTCGTGCTCTTCGGGATGATCGGCTACCGGCTGCCGGGCCAGATCCGGGCCCGCCGGGCCGAGCTCGCCGCCGCCGACCGTGAGGCCGACCAGCAGCCCGACCAGCAGCCCGAGCCGACCGCGCCAGGTGCCACTGCGGCGGAGCGCCCGTGAGCGAACAGCGGATCCTGGCCTCCTCGGCCGTGATGGCCGCGGGGACCGTGTTCTCCCGGGCCTCCGGCTTCATCCGCAGCGCCCTGCTGGTCACGGCGCTCGGCGCCGCGATCCGCGGTGACCTCTTCTCGATCGCCAACACGCTGCCCAACATGGTCTACATCCTGCTGGCCGGCGGCATCTTCAACGCCGTCCTCGTGCCGCAGCTCGTCCGGCGGATCAAGGAGGACCCCGACGGCGGCGACGCCTACGCCAGACGGGTGATCACCCTCTCCGCGTTGTTCCTGGGCGCGGTGACGGTGCTGCTGGTCGTCTTCGCCCCGGCGCTGCTCAGCCTCTACCTCAACGACCGCTACCTCGAGCCCGACCGGGCCGAGCACCTCGACTCGATCATCGCCCTGACCCGCTGGTGCATGCCGCAGGTGTTCTTCTACGGGATGTACGTCCTGGTCGGGCAGGTGCTCAACGCGCGCGGGCGCTTCGGTCCGATGATGTGGGCGCCGATCGCCAACAACGTCCTGTCGATCGGCATGCTCGTCACCTACCTCCTCGTGTGGGGCCCGGTGGGCGACGGACCCCAGCTCTACGAGCCCCTCGACACGGCCCAGCAGGTGCTGCTCGGTCTCGGGTCGACCGTGGGCATCGTCGCGCAGTTCCTCGTCCTGCTGCCCTACCTCCGGGCCTCCGGCTTCGTCTACCGACCGCGCTTCGACTTCCGCGACCCCGAGCTGCGCAAGACGCTGTCCCTGGGCGTGTGGACCGTGCTGTTCGTCATCGTCACCCAGGCGGCGTACCTCGTCGTGGTCAAGCTCGCCTCGGGCGGCACCGCCGCCGGCGGGGACGGCACCGGCTACACCGTCTACGCCAACAGCCTGCTGATCATGATGGTGCCCCACTCGATCGTCACGGTCTCGCTCGCGACCGCGATCCTGCCGCGGATCTCGTCCTTCGCCCACGAGGGCCGGCTCGGCGAGCTGGGCAGCACGGTGGGGTCGACGATGCGTACGTCGCTCGCGCTGGTGCTGCCGTTCGCGGTCCTGCTGCCGGTCGTCGCCGGCGACGTGGCCGGGTTCGCCTTCGGGTGGGGCGGCGGCGAGGACACGGCCGCCAGCTTCGCGCCGACCCTCGCCCTCTTCGGCCCGGCCCTGGCCTTCTTCACCGTCCACTACTTCATGCTCCGCGGCTTCTACGCGATGGAGATGACCCGGCTCGTCTTCTTCATCCAGATCGCCGTCTCGGGCACCAACGTCCTCGTCGCGACCCTCCTCGTGCCCTCGCGGCCACCTGCGGAGACCGCCCCGATGCTGGTCGTCGCCTACCTGTCGTCGTACGCCGTGGGCGCGGTCGTCAGCTTCGTCCTCCTGCGGCGCACGGTCGGGGGGCTCGAGACTCCGCAGCTCGTCCGGTTCCTCACGCGGATGTCGCTCGTGCTCGTCGCCGCCGTCGCCGCCGCGTGGTCGGTCGAGCTCGCGCTGGCCGGTCTCGGCGAGCGTCCCGGGCCGCTGGTCGGCCTGGTCCGCGGCGGGGCGAGCGCGCTGGCCGGCCTCCTCGTCGTGCTCGGTGGCGCCCGCCTGCTGCGCGTGCGTGAGGTCACGAGCCTGGTCGACATCGTCGCGGCGCGCCTGCGACGCGGGTGAGACTCCCTAGAGTGGGCCCAGCAAGTCTGCTCAGCAGTGGGACAGGTGAGGGAGGTGGGGTGAGCGGTGCCGATGTCGATGCAGGCCGGTGACGTGCTCGCCGGGCGCTACCGCCTCGACGACCTGCTGGCCGAAGCCGGTGCCGGCCGCTTCTGGCGAGCCCACGACCTCGTCCTCCACCGTCCGGTGGCCGTGCACATCATCGCCGAGGACGACGACCGCGCCCAGCCGCTCCTCGAGGCAGCCCGCCGCACGGGCCCCGTCATCGACCGCCGGCTGCTGCGGGTCCTCGACGCCGAGGCCGCCGACGGGCGCTGCTTCGTGGTCAACGAGTGGGGGCAGGGCGACTCCCTCGACAACCTGCTCACCCGGGAGGGGCCGATCGCCCCGCGCCGGGCGGCCTGGCTGGTGGCGGAGGTCGCCGACAGCCTCGTCGGCGCCCACGAGGCTGGCCTCGCCCACGGCTGCCTGACGCCCGAGCACGTGCTCATCGACCAGCACGGCCAGGTGCGGATCATCGGCTTCGGCGTCGAGGCGGCGCTGCGCGGCCTGCCCGGTGGACGGGTCAACGTCGACGAGATCGACCTCGCCGGCCTCCTCTACTGCGCGCTCACCGGCAAGTGGGCCGGCGTGTCGCCGTCGGCGCTGCCCCCCGCTCCCGAGGTGCACGGCGAGGTGCTCCGCCCGCGGCGGGTGCGCGCCGGCATCCCGCGGGTGCTCGACGCCCTCTGCGACCAGGTGCTCAACCCGCAGCGCGAGTCCGACCACCCCCACCCGTCGGCGCGCAGCATCCGCGACGTCCTCCTCGAGCACGTGGGCGAGATGACCGGCACACACGTCGCCGTCCCGGGCGCGCGGCCGACCCCGCACCCGTCCCCCCAGGCCACCCAGACCGCCCAGACCGCCCCGCTGTCGACCCCGCCCCCCACCTCCTCCGTCGCCCCCACCACGGTGGTGCCGGTCGTCCCGGCCGCCGACCTCGAGCCCGGTCCCGACGACGCGGTCGACGACGCGCCCGACGCGCCGGACGTGACCGCCGACGCCCCGGGCGAGCCGGAGCCCGAGGTGACCACCGACGTCCGGGCCGACGAACCGCCGACGGACGCCCCGCAGCGCCCGAGCACCGAGCTGCCGACCCAGGCCGGGATGCCCGTCTTCCACGACGACGACGAGGTCGACTGGCTGCGCGCGCGCTCGGAGAAGCCCGCGCCCCCGCCACCGCTCGCCGCCCCCGCCCCCAAGCCGCTCTTCGCGCCCGACCCGCCGGACGGTGAGCCCGTACGCCGTCCGCGCCCGGGCAGCCGCGCTGTGACCGCCCCGGAGTACTGGCCCTGGGACTCCAGCCAGGACTCCAGCCAGGACTCCGGCGGCTCCGGCCGGGACCCGGGCCGCGACTCCGGGGTGCGCCCGGTGGGCCGCGACACCGGGTCGTGGGCCTCCGGCTCCTGGTCTGAGGACCGCTGGGACACCGGTGACGGGTTCGACGACACCGGCGACCAGGTGCCCGGTCGCAGCTGGATCCGGCTCGCGATGATCGTCGGGATCTGCCTGCTCGTCGGGGTGGCGGCGGTCGCGGCCTACCAGCTCGGACTGAAGCCGCCCACGCCCGGCACCAGCGAGGAGCCGACCACCCAGACCACCCCGAGCGTCGCCCCGCCGACCCCGTTCACCGACCTCGTCGCCGACGACTTCGACCCCCAGGGCACCGACGGCCAGCAGGAGAACCCCGACTCGGTGCCCAACGTGCTCGACGGCGACCCCGCGACCTCGTGGACCACCTCGACCTACGAGCAGAACTTCGGCCCTGCCGGGCTCAAGACCGGTGTCGGCATCGTCGTCGACCTCGGCGCGACGAGGGCCGTGCGCCAGGTGCTGGTGACCACCGAGGGCGGCCAGACCTCCCTGGCGGCGTACGTCACCTCCGACGCGCCCACGGGCGTCTCCGAGCTCACGCCCGTCGGGACGGCGTCGGGCGACGGTGAGCTGTCGGTGGACCTCGCGGAGCCGGTGTCGGGGCGCTACGTCACCGTCTGGCTCACCCTCCTGCCGCAGGTGCCCGACGGGTTCCGCGGCACGATCACCGAGGTGCAGGTCCTCGGGTGAGTCACACCCCCACCAGCGACGACCGCTCCGACCGGGAGCTGCTGCAGGCCCACGTCGACGGTGACGTCGACGCCTTCGGCGAGCTGTTCGCCCGCCACCGCGACCGGCTCTGGGCCGTGGCGCTGCGCACGATGGGCAACCCGGAGGACGCGGCCGACGGCCTCCAGGACGGCATGATCGCTGCCTTCCGGCGGGCGGGGTCCTACCGCGGCGACGCCGCCGTGACGACCTGGCTGCACCGGGTCGTGGTCAACGCCTGCCTCGACCGGATCCGGGCCGCGAAGATCCGGCGCCTCGAGGCACTGCCCGACGACGTGGAGGACCGCGGCACGGTGGTCGCCACGGCCGTGCACGACGACCAGCCCGAGGCCGTCGCGGAGGACGCCGAACGCCGCCGGCGGGTCCTCGACGCGCTCGCGACCCTCCCCCTCGAGCAGCGGGCCGCGCTGGTGCTCGTCGACATGGAGGGCTATCCGGTCGCCGAGGTCGCCGAGATGCTGGGGTGCGCCGAGGGCACGGTGAAGTCGCGCTGCTCGCGCGGCCGCACCAAGCTGGCCGCGCTGCTGACAGACCTCCACCAGCCGGCCGGTGACCCGCCTCACGGGAACCCGCCCACCGACGGTCCCGTCCAACCGACCGTGCGTCCGCGAGGTCCGCCCACGCCCTGAGCAGGACTGACCGCACCCGTCCCCCGCCCGTCCCCCGCCCGTCCCCACACCCCGACAGCCCGAGGAGGTGACCGCCGATGACCGAGTCCTCCGGACTCCCGCCCGATCAGGAGGCCGTACGCCGCCTGCTCGCCGACGCGCGCCACGACGGGCCGCCGCCTCCCGACGTCGTCGCCCGCCTCGACGACACCCTCGCCGCCCTCCGGGCCGAGCGCGCGGCCGCGGACACCTCGCCGGGACGCGTCGTCGACATCGGCTCGCGCCGCCGGCGGGTGGCCGGCATCGGGCTGCTGGCCGCCGCCTCCGTCGTGGTCGCGGGCGTCGCGCTCGGCCAGGCCCTCCCGCGTGGCGGCGGCGACGCCGCCGACTCGAGCGCCGGATCGGCGTCGGACAGCTCCCTGGCCGAGGCGCCCACGTCCGAGGACGACGGTGGCGACTCGGCAGGCTCGGCAGGTGAGGGCTCCGGGAACCTCGCCGACAACGAGGCTCGGCAGTCCGACGAGAGCTTCCTGAGTCCCGGACTGGCGCCGGGCCCCACGCTGTTCTCCGACGACGACGACCTCGTCGACCAGTTGGTGGTGCTCCGACCGGACGCCACGACCGGCCGGCAGCGCCTCACGTCCCTCGCCGCGCTGCAGGGCTGCGACGGCGTCGATGCGGGTCGGTGGGCCGCCGTGGTGCGGGCGCAGGTCGACGGCGAGCTCGGGCTGGTCGTGTACCGACGCCCGCTGGGCGAGGACCAGGGCGTCGAGCTCTACGTCTGCGGCACCCCCGACCCCGTGCGTACGCTCACCCTGCCCGCGCCCTGAGCGATCCCGGCGGGGCACGGAACAACGGTCGCCTACGATCGGTTGAGGACGACGTACCGCACACCCCGATCCAGAGCCCCAGGAGTCACTGACCACACATGAGCACCAGCACCGAGACGCGCAACGTCATCATCATCGGTTCGGGTCCGTCGGGCTACACCGCCGCCGTCTACGCGGCCCGCGCAGCTCTGGAGCCGCTGGTGTTCGAGGGGTCAGTCACCGCAGGTGGCGCCCTGATGAACACCACCGAGGTGGAGAACTTCCCCGGCTTCCGCGACGGCATCATGGGCCCGGCCCTGATGGACGAGATGCGCGCCCAGGCCGAGCGCTTCGGCGCCGAGCTGGTCTCCGACGACGTGGTGGAGGTCGACCTGACCGGTGACGTGAAGGTCGTCAAGACCGCCACCGACACCTACACCGCCCGCTCGGTGATCCTCTCGACCGGCTCCGGCTACCGCAAGCTCGGACTGCCCCGCGAGGACGAGCTCTCCGGCCGGGGCGTGTCGTGGTGCGCCACCTGCGACGGCTTCTTCTTCCGCGAGCAGGCGATCGCCGTCGTCGGCGGCGGCGACTCCGCCATCGAGGAGGCGACCTTCCTGACCCGCTTCGCCTCGAAGGTCTACCTGATCCACCGCCGCGACGAGCTGCGTGCCTCCAAGATCATGCAGGAGCGCGCCTTCGCCGACCCCAAGCTCGAGATGGTGTGGAACTCCGAGGTCGCCGCGATCAACGGCGCCGACAAGCTGGAGTCGATCACCGTGCGCGACACCGTCACCGGTGAGGAGCGCCCGCTCGAGGTGACCGGTCTCTTCATCGCCATCGGCCACGACCCGCGCTCGGAGCTGCTGACCGGCCAGGTCGACCTCGACGACGACGGCTACGTCCTCGTCGACCACCCGTCGACGAAGACCAACCTGCCCGGCGTCTTCGCCGCCGGCGACCTCGTCGACCACCACTACCGCCAGGCCATCACCGCCGCTGGCACCGGCTGCGCGGCCGCCCTCGACGCCGAGCGCTTCATCGCCGCCCTGGACCACGAGGCGTCCACCGCCGGTGACGCGGCCGCCACGGTCGAGGCGATCGCCGAAGAGGTGCAGACCGCCGGGGCCTGAGCCCTCCCCCCACGCGCCGACGGGAACATCTGTCGGTGACGTGCTGTTGAGTAGTCACAGTCGTTCGACAACCCAGACCTCCTGAAAGGGGCACCTCCGTGGCCAACATCGCCGCCGTGACCGACGCCGAGTTCGAGGCGCAGGTCCTCAAGTCCGACAAGCCCGTCCTCGTGGACTTCTGGGCGGAGTGGTGCGGCCCGTGCCGCCAGGTCGCCCCGATCCTCGACGAGCTCAACGCCGAGCACGGCGAGAAGCTCACGTTCCTCAAGATGAACGTCGACGAGAACCCGGTGACCCCCTCGTCCTACCGCGTCACCGGCATCCCGACGATCAACGTCTACCAGGGTGGCGAGGTCGTGAAGTCCATCGTGGGCGCCAAGCCCAAGGCCGCGCTCCTCAAGGAGCTCGACGGCATCATCTGAGACACGCAGCCGTGCGCGCTGGCGCGCACGGCGTCGCGTGGCCAGGTTGAGCAAGCGACACGACCGAGCCTGCGAGGTCGTACGAGCGCGTCGAAACCCCACCTGGGAGGAACAGTCCTCTCGGTGGTCTCGAGGCTCGCTCCGCTCGCACCTCGACCAGCGCGTGGCTAGTCGCGAGAGGCGACCCGCACCGATCCGATCGGGCGGGTCGCCTTCTGCGTGGGGCGGACGACCCCCCACACCTTCTCCAGGGCCAGCTCCACCTCGTCCTTCCAGCTCAGCGCGGTGCGCAGCTCCATCCGCATCCGCGGGCTGGTCGGATGGGCGCGCTGGGTCTTGAACCCCACACTGCCGAGGAACTCGGCCGGGAGCACGCAGCCGACGGTCTTCCCCCGCGTGTCGCCGTACGCCTCGATCGCCGTGTGGCCGCGCTCGACCAGGTCGGCGGCCATCGCCTGGACGAGCAACCGGCCGAGGCCACCGCGCCGGAAGGCGGGGTCGATCCACGCCGTGGCCGCGACGATCGCGTCGGGTGAGCCGGGCGCCGTGGGCAGGCTCGCCGCCCCGGGCAGCCGTGCCGCGGGGGCGTACATGATGTGCCCGACCGTGCGTCCGTCGACGCGTACGACGCGTCCGCACGAGCCCCAGTCGCGCAGCACCCCGGAGAGCCAGCTCTCCTTCTCCGCGATCCGCTCCTCGTGGTCGAGCCGGGCCCGGTCGACGGGCGTGAGCTCCCAGAACAGGCACGAGCGCACCGGGTCGGCCAGCTCCGCGAGGTGGTCGACCGTCAGGCGCGCGGTCTTGCGGGACACGGCTTCGATGGTAGCGCCGGATGGCGCCTGAGAGGATGGAGCGTGCGCCCGATCCGACAGAGCAAGAAGCTGCAAGGTGTCCGCTACGACGTGCGCGGTCCGATCCTGGTCGAGGCCCAGCGGCTCGAGGCCGAGGGTCACCGCATCCTCAAGCTCAACATCGGCAACACCGCCCCCTTCGGGTTCGAGGCCCCCGAGCAGATCCTCGCCGACATGATCCACCACCTGCCGCAGTCGCAGGGGTACGCCGACAGCCAGGGCATCTGGTCGGCGCGCACCGCCGTCATGCACTACTACCAGTCCCACGGCCTGCGTGACGTGGGCGTGGAGGACATCTTCATCGGCAACGGCGTCTCCGAGCTGATCTCGATGGTGCTGCAGGCCTTCGTCGACGACGGCAACGAGATCCTGGTCCCGGCGCCCGACTACCCGCTCTGGACGGGAGCGGTGACCCTCGCCGGGGGGCTGCCCGTGCACTACCGGTGCGACGAGGAGGACGACTGGAACCCCGACCTCGCCGACATCGAGTCGAAGATCACCGAGAACACCCACGCGATCGTCATCATCAACCCCAACAACCCCACCGGTGCCGTCTACAGCGAGGAGACGGTCAAGGCGCTCGTCGACATCGCCCGCCGCCACCACCTCGTCGTGATGGCCGACGAGATCTACGAGAAGATCCTCTTCGAGGACGCCCAGCACCACCACGCGGCGACCTACGGCGGCAACGACGTGCTGTGCCTGACCTTCTCCGGCCTCTCGAAGGCGTACCGGGTGTGCGGCTACCGCGCCGGCTGGGTGATGATCTCCGGCCCGAAGGAGGTCGCGACCGACTTCCTCGAGGGCCTCACGCTGATCGCCAACATGCGGATGTGCGCCAACGTCCCGGCCCAGCACGCCATCCAGACGGCCCTGGGCGGCTACCAGTCCATCGAGGAGCTCATCGGTCCCGGTGGCCGCTTCTACGAGCAGTCGATGCTCGCCCACCGCCTCCTCAACGAGATCCCGGGCGTCAGCAACGTGAAGCCGCGGGGAGCTCTCTACTGCTTCCCCCGGCTCGACCCGGACGTCTACCCCATCGACGACGACCAGGACTTCGTCATCGAGCTCCTGCGCGCCAAGAAGATCCTCGTCACGCACGGCACGGGCTTCAACTGGCCCGACCCCGACCACTTCCGGCTCGTCACCCTGCCGGAGGCATCGGTGCTCGAGGAGGCCATCGGCCGGATCGCCGACTTCCTCGCCACGCGACGCTGATCACGAAGGGTCGCGTGCACGGCCCGGCTGACTTCGGGGTGCCCTAGGCTCCTCGCCATGCGCGATGTGACCTACCCACCGATCATCGTGACCGCCAAGGCGGCCTTCAGGCTCCTCGGGCAGCGCTTCCTGATGTCCGGCATCGAGCACGTGCCGCGCGAGGGCGGCGTGCTGCTCGCCTACAACCACATCGGCTACGTCGACTTCGTCTACGGCGGCCTGGCGGCCAACCCGTCCGGCCGGCTGGTCCGCTTCATGGCCAAGCGCGAGCTGTTCGACCACCGCTGGGTCGGGCCGCTGATGCGCTCGCTGCACCACATCGAGGTCGACCGGGGCGACGGCATCGACAGCTTCCGCACCGCGGTCGACCACCTGCGCCGGGGCGAGGCGGTCGGGATCTTCCCCGAGGCCACCATCTCCCGGGCGATGGAGCTCAAGGAGTTCAAGACCGGAGCCGCACGCATCGCGGCGGAGGCCGGCGTACCCCTCGTGCCGGTCATCATGTGGGGCACCCAGCGGATGATGACCAAGGACCACCCCCGCGACTTCTCGCGCGGGAAGACGATTGCCATCACGGTGGGCGAGCCGATGTACCCGACCGGCGACGACCCGGTCGGCGACACTGCGCGCCTCCACGCCCAGATGTCGCAGATGCTGCGCGAGACCGTCGCCGCCTACCCCGCGGACGAGCAGCCGCCGGGCTCGTGGTGGGTGCCCGCCTCGATGGGGGGCTCGGCCCCCACCCTCGAGGAGGCCGCGCGCCTCGACGCCGAGGAGAAGCGCGAGCGGGCCCGCAAGCGCGCTGCCAAGCGGGCGAAGAAGACAAAGCGCTAGGTCGCTACGTCGACCTGCCGACAGGTCGATGAGTTGCTTTGTCGACATTTACGGCTCGGGCTCGACGCAGAGTCCCCGCACAGGCGGGGAGTCTGCCTCTTGGAGGCCTCCACAACCCCCTCCAGGTGTCGGACTCCCCCCACCAGTCGCGTACGACGCGGGGAGGCGCGGGTGCGCCGGCTCAGATCGGGCGGTCGTCGCGGTTGCGGGGGTCCATGATGTCGACGATCCGGCGCAGGTCGTCCAGGCTGGCGAACTCGACGGTGATCTTGCCCTTGGCCTTGCCGAGGTCGACCTTGACGCGCGTCTCCAAGCGGTCGGAGAGGCGGTCGGCCAGCTCAGACAGGCCGGGGGCGACCGGCTTGTTGCGTACGACGCGCGAGGGGGCGTCCTCCTCGACCCCGACGGAGACGATCTCCTCGAGGCCGCGCACCGAGATGCCCTCGGCCGTGACCCGCGACGCGAGCCGGTCCTGCAGGCCGGCGTCGTCGACCGACAGCAGGGCGCGGGCATGGCCGGCCGACAGGACGCCCGCAGCGACGCGGCGCTGGACCGCGGGGGAGAGCTTCAGCAGCCGCAGCGTGTTGGAGATCTGCGGCCGCGAGCGACCGATGCGTTGGGCGAGCTCCTCGTGGGTGCAGCCGAAGTCCTCGAGGAGCTGGCCGTAGGCCGCTGCCTCCTCGAGCGGGTTGAGCTGGGAGCGGTGGAGGTTCTCCAGCAGCGCGTCGCGCAGCATGTCGTCGTCGCCGGTCTCGCGGACGATCGCCGGGATCGTGTCGCGGCCGGCCTGCTGCGAGGCCCGCCACCGCCGCTCGCCCATGATCAGCTCGTAGGAGTCCTCGCCGGTGCGTCGTACGACGACGGGCTGCAGGAGGCCGACCTCGCGGATCGAGTGCACGAGCTCGGCCAGCGCCTCCTCCTCGAAGACCTGGCGCGGCTGGCGGGCGTTGGGCCGGACCTGCGCGATGGGCAGCTCGGCGAAGTAGGCACCGGCGATCGTGGCGCCCGACGCCTCCGCGCCGTCGACGGGACCGGCCGCCTGCTCCGGCCGGCCGTCGCGGTCACCGGGGGACGTCGTCGCGCCCGGCACGGGCGTCGTCGAGATCGTCGTCGAGGACGGCGGGGGCTGGCTCGGGGCAGTGGGGATCAGCGACCCCAGGCCACGGCCCAAGCCTCGGCGCGGCGCGTTGCTGCTCATCCGAGGACCTCACTCATGCCGGTGCTCCCTTGCTGGCGATCTCGCGGGCTGCCTCCAGGTAGGACAGCGCACCCGCCGACGCAGGATCGTAGGTCATCACGGTCTGTCCGTAGGACGGCGCCTCCGAGACGCGCACCGACCGCGGCACCGCGGTCTTCAGCACCTGGTCGCCGAAGTGCCCGCGCACCTCGTCGGCCACACCGGCGGCCAGCCGGGTGCGCGCGTCGTACATCGTCAACAGGATCGTGGAGATGACCAGGCGCGGGTTGAGGTGCTGGCGGACCATCTCGACCGTCTCCAGCAGCATCCCGAGTCCCTCGAGGGCGTAGTACTCCGCCTGGATCGGGATGAACATCTCGCGGCCAGCGACCAGGGCGTTCAACGTGAGCAGTCCGAGCGACGGGGGACAGTCGACCAGCACGTAGTCGAAGCGCTCCTCGCCGACCTCGCCGGCGCTGCCGACCAGGGGGTGCGCGGTGATCGCCCGGTCCAGTCGCTGCTCGCGCGCGACCACGCTCACGAGCTCGATCTCGGCGCCGGCGAGATCGATCGTCGCCGGCACGACCCACAGCCCCGGCAGGTCGGCGGACTCGGTCATCACGTCCGCGAGCGGAGCGCCCTCGACCAGCATGTCGTACGTCGACGGGACGCCCCGGTGGTGCTCGATGCCGAGGGCCGTCGAGGCGTTGCCCTGCGGGTCGAGGTCGATGACCAGCACCTTCTGGCCGAGCTGGGCGAGGCCGGCAGCCACGTTGACCGTCGACGTGGTCTTGCCGACGCCACCCTTCTGGTTGGCGACGACGAGGACGCGCGTGGCGTCCGGGCGGGGGACACCCTGTCGACGGAGCCCGCCGGTGCGAGCCAGTACCGAGTGCTGGGCCGCCTGCGCCAGCGGCGTCGCGTGGTCGGCGAAGTCGTTGTCCTGGCCGGCAAGGTCTCCGGCGGTGCGTACCTGCCACGCCGGCCGCGTTTCACGTGGAACATCCTGCGCAGCCGTTTCACGTGAAACAGCCCCGTCATCCCCGTCCTGTGGACGAACACCCACATTCTGTGGATAGTCGCGCTCAGCGGAGTGGTCTGGAGCGGTGGAAAACGGGTAGGGCGCGTCGTCGGTCCGACGCCATCCCGCGCTGTCGCTGGGGCCCTGGCTCAACTCAGCTCACCTCTCGCTTGACCGATGATCGGTCTCGACGCCCGGAGCGCCGCTTGGCAACACGGGCAAGGGGCCAACCTATCCGGGCCGGGTTGGCCCACGGCACCCGCACCACGGTGGTGGGCGGATCCACCAGATCGACGCCCACCTCGAACACCTCGGGCTCCCCGCACCGCCATGCGGTCAGGAAGCCGCGCGCCTGCGCGATCTCCTCGTGGATCGACCGGCCCTTCATCGCGATGGTCGCACCGGTCGGCGCCACAAGCGGCATCGACCACCCGAGCAGGCGCTCCAGGGGAGCGACGGCTCGCGACGTCACGACGTCGAAGGTCGCCGATCCGTGCAGGTCCTCGGCTCGGCCGCGGACGACCGTCACGTGGAAGAGGCCGAGCTCGGCGACCACCTCGTCGAGGAACGTCGTACGCCGCAGGAGCGGCTCGACGAGGGTCACGCTGAGGTCGGGTCGCGCGATGGCCAGGACCAGACCCGGCAGCCCGGCGCCCGTGCCGATGTCGCACACCGAGGCGCCCTCGGACACCGCCTCGCCCAGGACCGCCGAGTTGAGCACGTGGCGCTCCCACAGGCGGGGCGCCTCCCGCGGGCCGATCAGCCCGCGTACGACGCCTTCCGTGGCCAGCAGCTCGGTGTAGCGCTCCGCGAGGGGAAGCCGGTCGGACGCGAACACCCTCCGCGCCCCGGGAGGCGCGGAGGGTGTTTCACGTGAAACGTCGTCGCTCACGCGGGCAGGATCACCACGTGCCGCTTGGGCTCGGCGCCCTCGGACTCCGACGTCAGGCCGGCAGCGGCCACCGCGTCGTGGACCACCTTGCGCTCGAAGGCACTCATCGGCTCCAGCGAGACCGACTCACCGGACTCGCGTACCTCCGCGATGGAGGTCTCGGCGAGCGCGACGAGCCGCTCGCGCTGCTGCGCACGGTGGCCGTCGATGTCGAGCATCAGGCGCGACCGCTCGCCGGTCTCGCGGTAGACCGCCAGCCGGGTCAGCTCCTGGAGCGCCTCCAGCACCTCGCCGTTGCTCCCCACGAGCAGGCTCAGGTCGGCGCCGCCGATCTGCACGCTCGCGCGGTCACCCTCCACGTCCATGTCGAGGTCGCCGTCGAGGTCCGCGATGTCGAGGAGCTCCTCGAGGTAGTCCGCCGCGATGTCACCCTCGTGCTCGAGGCGCTGCACCTTCGAGGGACGAGCCGCACCGCTGTCGGCCGTGTCGGTCGTGTCGGTCTCGGTGGCCGCCTCGGTGGTGGTCTCGCCGTCGGTCAACTGCTCACTCACGTGTGTCTCCTGCTTCTCGGTCAGGTCGGACGACACCCTCGCGAGCGTCGTCGGGGATGTCTGGGTCAGCGCTTCTTCTTGCCGCGCTGGGCCTTGGTCTGACGGTGGGGCTGCTGCCGGGTCTGCGACTTCTCGGCCCGGCGGGCCTCGACCTCCGCAGCGAGCCGCTCCTCCTCGATCTGCGCCGGCGTCTTGAGCCCCTTGCGGGCGGCCTTGGCGCGGTCGCGCTCCTCCTTGGCCTCGGCCGCGGGCGTGCCCGGGGCCGGGTTGTTGCGGATGACGTAGAACTGCTGACCCATGGTCCAGAGGTTCGACGTGGTCCAGTAGAAGAGCACGCCGATCGGGAACGCGATACCGCCCACGGCGAAGACGACCGGGAGGACGTAGAGCAGCATCTTCTGCTGCTGTGCGTAGGGGCCCGAGAGCGCGTCGGCGGGCATGTTCTTGCTCATCAGCTGGCGCTGGGTGAGGAAGGTGGTCGCCGTCATCGCGAGCACCAGGAACGCCGCGAGCACCCGCACGCCGATGTCGTCGGTGTTGAGGAAGGTGTCGGAGATCTTGGCGCCGAGGAAGACCGCGTCACCGAACTGCTCGTTGAGCTCCTGGGTCATCAGCCCGCGCTCGACCTCGGGGTTCTTCGCGGCCTGGTCGATCAGCCGGAACAGCGCGAGGAAGATCGGCATCTGCAGCAGGATCGGCAGGCAGGACGCGAACGGGTTGGTGCCCGAGTCCTTGTAGAGCTTCATCGTCTCCTGGGCGAGACGCTCCCGGTCGTGGCCGTACTTCTTCTGCAGCTCGCGCACCCTGGGCTGGATGAGCTGCATGTTGCGGCTGGACTTGATCTGCTTCACGAAGAGCGGGATCAGCGCCATGCGGATCACGAGCGTCAGCCCGATGATCGACAGCACCCACGCGATGCCGGTCTCCGGACCGAAGATGCTGCCGAACAGCTTGTGCCAGCCCACCAGCACCGCGGAGATGACGTAGTAGAGCGGGGCCATGATCGCGCCGCCGATGGTGCTGAAGAAGTCGAGCACTCATGCTCCTCGAGTTGCAGTGGACGAAGACGTGGACTGGTCGGCCGAACCGGCGCGGGAGGGAACGGGGTCGTAGCCGCCGGCCGCCCACGGGTGGCAGCGGGAGAGACGGCGCACGGCGAGCCAGGTGCCGCGGAGCGAGCCGTGCACGGTGACGGCCTCGAGGGCGTACGCCGAGCAACTCGGGTGGTAGCGGCAGACCTGGCCGTAGAGCGGGCTGATCGCGAAGCGCCACGCGCGGATGACCCCGATGAGGAGGTGCTTCATGACGGGCTCACCCTGCTCAGCGTACGGGCGAGATCGGCACCGAGGGAGGCGTACGACGCATCCGCTGCGGCTGGCAGGGCACGGACCACGAGCGCAGCACGACCCGGAAGCTCCTCGAGTGTCGCGAGGTGCTCCCGGGTCAGGTGCCGGAGTCGTCTCTTCACACGGTTTCGCGTGGCGGCGTTGCCCACGGCCTTGCCGACCGTGAACCCCACCTGTGCCGGCGCCGGGGCTGCGTCCGGATCCACCCAGAGGTGGACCACGAGCGTGGCGGAGCCGGCGCGACGCCCCTGACGCACCGTGCGGCGAAAACCGTCAGCGGTGGTGAGGCGGTGGACAGCGGAGAGCACGGCGCGTGCCGTGGGCGCTGGCCGTCAGACGGCCAGGCTCTTGCGGCCCTTGCGGCGACGGCTCGACAAGATGGCGCGACCGGCACGGGTCCGCATGCGCAGGCGGAAGCCGTGCACCTTGTGACGGCGACGGTTGTTCGGCTGGTACGTACGCTTGCTCACGGCTATTTCTCCGAAGGTTTCGAGGGATGTCCACTCCACACCGGGGTAGGTGCTGGCCCAGGTTCAGGCCCCAAAGATCAGGTTCTTCGGCCGGCACCGCCCGCCCGCGTGGCCGCCTGGTGGCGGATCGTGGACATGCGGCACCCGTCGACGGGGAGCGACCGGCCAACGGTACGCGGCAGGCGAACGGGGGGTCAAACCCACGGGACGCCCCGGACGGCCGGCCTGTGGATGACATCTTGCTCGGCGGCTCGCCCGGTTGTTACGTTCGGTGCCTCCGCGGTCCGTCCCGACCTCGGTCCGACCAGGGTCCAGCACGCCATGTGATCCGGGTCACAGGCCCATCAAAACGGCCTCTGACCTGCGGAAACGCTGGAAGGATCACCAGCCGTTGCGACCCCGGAGGTCCGGTCCCCCAGATCGGTCCCGGCAGTTCACAGCTTGTGGACAACTCTGTGGAAGCCCGCCCCGGCCGTATCAGTGGAGTGGTGGTTCCGAGCCGGATTCCCAGCAGCACACACGCACGACGACATGGTGGAAGCGAAGGCGGTCCGGGTGGACGACCAGCAGGTAGATCTCGGGACGGCGTGGCAGCAGATCGTCGAGGACCTCCAGCCCAACCAGCGCGCCTGGCTGCGGCCGAGCGTGCCGATGACGCTGCACGAGAACACCGCGATCATCGCGGTCCCCAACGACTTCACCCGCAACCAGCTCGAGGGTCGGCTGCGCAACCACATCGAGGACGCGCTGACCGAGGGCTTCGGTCGCGAGATCCGGATGCTGGTCACGGTGAACCCCGCCCTCGAGGCGGAGGCGCAGCCACACATCGACGAAGCGACAGATGGATCTGTCTCTATGTCGACAAATGACCGTGCGGCGCCGTTCGAGCCGCCCGCCCCCGTCGCCGTCGACACCTACGAACCCCTCAACGCCGGCGGCGCCGGCGCCGAGCGACGGCCCTCCGCCCTGGAGACCCGCCTCAACCCGAAGTACACGTTCGAGACCTTCGTCATCGGCTCGTCGAACCGGTTCCCGCACGCCGCGGCCGTCGCCGTGGCCGAGGCGCCGGGCAAGGCCTACAACCCGCTGCTGGTCTACGGCGAGTCCGGGCTGGGCAAGACGCACCTGCTGCACGCGATCGGCCACTACGTGCGCAGCCTCTACAGCAACGCCAAGGTGCGCTACGTCTCGTCGGAGGAGTTCACCAACGAGTTCATCAACGCGATCCGAGACGACCGGCAGGACCGCTTCAAGCGGCGCTACCGCGACGTCGACGTGCTGCTGATCGACGACATCCAGTTCCTCGAGGGCAAGACGCAGACCCAGGAGGAGTTCTTCCACACGTTCAACACCCTCCACAACGCCAACAAGCAGATCGTGCTGACCTCCGATCGCGCGCCCAAGCGGCTCGAGGCCCTGGAGGACCGCCTGCGCAACCGCTTCGAGTGGGGGCTCATCACCGACGTCCAGCCGCCGGACCTCGAGACCCGCATCGCGATCCTGCGCAAGAAGGCCGCGATGGACCGCCTGACGGCGCCGCCGGACGTGCTGGAATTCATCGCCTCCAAGATCCAGACCAACATCCGTGAGCTCGAGGGCGCGCTGATCCGCGTGACGGCGTTCGCCAACCTCAACCGCCAGGAGGTCGACATGACCCTGGCCGAGATCGTCCTCAAGGACCTGATCCCCGAGGGCGGCGAGCCCGAGATCACGCACGCGCTGATCATCGCCCAGACCGCGGCCTACTTCGGGGTCTCGCTCGAGGACCTCACCGGCCCCTCGCGCGGGCGCCACCTGGTCATGGCCCGGCAGATCGGCATGTACCTGTGCCGCGAGCTGACGTCCATGTCGCTCCCGCAGATCGGGCGCGAGTTCGGCGGTCGCGACCACACGACCGTGATGTACGCCGACCGCAAGATCCGCCAGCTCCTCGCGGAGCGCCGGGCGGTCTTCAACCAGGTCAGCGAGCTCACCAACCGCGTGAAGATGCAGGCCCGCCAGGCCTGAGCCACGGCCGACGCGGGTTTCGTCGCCCGGCAGGTGGGGTAGTCCGTCTCCTGAACGGCCGCAGGGTCAGCCATCGGGTTCAGGGGGACATGAGCGACGCATGCCGTACGACGACTGGGAACAGGACGAGATCAGGGCCGACCTGACGAACATGTACCGGGCCGGCAAGGAGGTGCTCCCGCAGCGGGCCACCCGCGTGTCCGGCGTCGCCGAGCGGATGACCGACGCCATCGCCTCGGCCAACACCCGGTCCGCGCAGATGGGAGACCACAAGGTCCTCACCGACCTGCTGTGGATGGCCTCGGACTGCCAGGCGGGCATGGCCGCGGCGGTGACCACCATCAACAACCTCGCCCTCGCGGTCGTCGCGCAGGCTGACGACTTCCGCGACCGGGACGAGTTCGCCCGATCGGTCTTCGACGGGCTCGAGCCCGAGCTCCGGGGTCCGGCCGACCCGCTGCCCACGGCGCCGTCGACGGTGGACCAGGCCGAGACCACTGCGCCCGGCTCCCCCGAGGCGGAGGCCAACCCCGACGTGCAGTCGCCCGAGGAGGAGCGCGAGGACCGCGACGACCTGCTCGACGCCTACCAGAACTTCGGCGGGGAGGACTGAGCCGTGAGCGTCAAGGACGAGTTCGAGGCCGTGACGGCCGACATCGAGAAGTACCTCGGGATCCTCAAGGGCAACGAGACCGCCTGGGAGTGGCGCGAGAGCTACAAGAACGACTACTTCAGCCACTACAGCGCTCCCTACAGCCCCGTCCCGCCGACCTTCCAGACCGAGCCGCCCGGCGGTGAGTACACCGTCTTCTTCCAGGACCTCCTGCTTCCGGACGAGGCCTTCGTCGATGCGCAGCACAAGGTCGAGTTCGGTCGTCAGATCAACGAGCGGTGCGCGACGTCGTTCACCAACGGGGCCACCTGGGCCAGCGGGATCGCCGACTACCTCAACTCCCTGTGCGCCGACCTCATCCGCCCCGACGCGGCCGCGCTCCGCGAGTC
This sequence comes from uncultured Nocardioides sp., assembly GCF_947488025.1. Taxonomy (GTDB): domain Bacteria; phylum Actinomycetota; class Actinomycetes; order Propionibacteriales; family Nocardioidaceae; genus Nocardioides. The sequence goes on from NZ_CANKYS010000009.1 coordinate 31,285, forward strand.
CGTCCAGGTCTTCCACGACTCGATGATCGAGACCCAGGCAGCCCTGCCCGTCGGGTGGACCGAGGTCAACTTCGAGAGCTGGGTCGGCGGCTCCAGCGACGCCTGCCAGCTCGTGGTGGAGCGGCTGCACGCCATGGTCCTGGACCAGTACAGCCTCTACTACGCCCACTGCTTCGCCCTCTACGGCGGCGCGTGCGCCCTGGTCGTGGCGGCCCAGGAAGGGCTCGTCAAGGCGATGGAGGACATCCGCGACGGGATCAAGGCCAACCTCCAGGCGTGGCAGAACCTCGGTGCTCCGCCGTTCGACGCCACTCCGATGGACCCCCAGGTCGTCGAGATCGCGGCGGTCGCACGCAAGATCCTGGGCAAGGTGCCCGGCATCGGCACCGCGTTCGAGGTCGGCGAGCTCGGCGGGAGCATCCTCGGTCTCTTCGGCGCCGACGTCGGTGACCTCATCACCTACTCGTTCGACGCCCGGGACGCCGAGACCACCTACAACGAGATGACTGCGATGCTGCAGGACGCCTACCTCACGCCGCTGCAGACCGGCATGCACAACCTGCAGGACGAGAAGTCGGCCGCCATCAGGGCGTCCCAGGACGGCATCCATCCCTGGCTGCCGGAGCCACTGGCCGGCGCCGCCGACGAACCGTGGAGACACGACCAAGAACATGCGTGAACCAACCGAGCACCGCGCCTCCACCTGGGCCAGGGTCCTGACCGCAGGCCTCCTCCTCGGTGCCCTCAGCGCCTGCACCGACCCCGACGACGGCACCGACCCGCCACCGTCCCCCGCCCCCACCTCGACCGAGGCCACCACCGGGACGAGCCCGGATCCGGGCACCGAGCCATCCGTCGACGAGGTCCGAGCGACGCTCGGCGCCCTCGCTCCCTGCGGCCTGGTGTCGCCCGGCACCACGTCGGCCTCGCCCCGGGGACCGCACACCTGCGAGGCACAGCTCGGCGACACCCGCGTACGCGTCACGGTCGGCGTACCCCTCGACGACGAGGCACGCTCCGCGGCCGAGGTCGAGGACGTCGCCGGCCTCACGGCCTACACCGTCGCCGACCGGTGCCGGACGGTGTTCCCCGCCGGCCCCGCACACGGCATCGCCGTCGAGATCGGCGGAGGGTGCGGACCGGCGCTGCAGGAGGCCGCCACCATCGTGGGCACCTCGCTGGGCGCCGACGCGGACGCACGGCTGCGGGACCCCGGTCCCGACTCCCTCACCGCCTGCGGACTGCTCTCGGCCACGGAGGCCGACAGCTCCCTGCTCGTGGACGCCGTCGGCACCTCCGAGGGCCTGGACCACTGCGAGGTCGCCACCGGGGCGGTGCTCGCGCGCACCACGCTCAGCCTCGACTACACCCCGATGTCCTTCGACGAGCTCGTACGCCGCCTCGACGGCGACCGCGTGACCCTGGCCGGCCAGGACGCGGTCGTCGTCCCCGACGGCCAGACCTGCTTCGTCCACACCTACCTGTGGGAGTCGGACGCCGAGGGTCGGGGACCGCTCCGGACCGACGCCGTGGTGCACGCCGAGACCTGCCGGGAGGCCCAGCGGGTGACGGCCACCGTCATCGAGGCGGCCGGTCGCGAGCCCGCCCCCGCCGGCAGCGTGGCGGAGCTCCTGGTGGTCGGGGCCGAGTAGCGCAGCACCCGCCGCGCTCCCGTGCCTCCGTGTGGAGAACATGTGATTCCGTCCGCCCGTTCATCCCCAGCCCCTGTGGATGCCTCGGGACGAACCACACGGTTCGCTCGCCGATCCACACGCCCGGCAGCCGGCCCGCTCAGCATCCACACCCGTCGTGCACAGGGTTTCAGCGCCCTGACCTGCACAAACCTGAGTTGTCCACAGTTTCCACCGACCCTATGACGACTATGAACCTCAAGACTGGACCGATCTCCCGCCAACACCTGACCGGCCCTGCCTTGGGGACAACCCTGCCGCCACCCGAGGACGCGTGGCAGGATGCACTTCCCACGCGCACGTGTGGGTCCTGCCTGCCTGCCGGTGCTCGTTGCCCGCACCACCTCTCGTCGAGGAGACCCTTGTGAAGTTCCGCGTCGAACGCGACGTCTTCGCCGATGCCGTTGCCTGGGCTGCTCGCAGCCTCCCGGTCCGTCCCAGCTCGCCCGTGCTGGCCGGACTTCTGATCGAGGCGAGCGACGCCGGCCTGGTGCTCTCCACCTTCGACTACGAGACGTCGGCGCGGGCCACCCTCTCGGCGGAGGTCAACGACGAAGGTCGCGCGCTCGTCAGCGGCAGGCTCCTCGCCGACATCTGCCGCAGCCTCCCCGCCAAGCCGGTCGAGCTCACCCTCGAGGGCCCGCGCGTCTCGCTGACCTGCGGATCCGCGCGCTTCAGCCTCCAGACGATGCCCGTCTCCGACTACCCGACCCTGCCCGAGATGCCGTCCGCCACCGGCACCGTCTCCAGCGCCGACTTCGCCCACGCGGTCGCGCAGGCCGTCACCGCCGCCGGACGCGACGACATGCTGCCCGTGCTCACCGGCGTCCGCATCGAGATCGACGGCTCGACGATGGCGCTCCTCGCGACCGACCGGTTCCGCCTCTCGCACCGCGAGCTCACGTGGAACCCCCAGTCCCCCGACGAGTCGGTCGCCGCCCTGGTGCCGGCCAAGGTGCTCGGCGACACCGCCAAGTCTCTCACCTCCGGTGCCGAGGTGACGATCGCCCTCAGCGCAAGCGGCGCCGGCGAAGGGCTGATCGGCTTCGAGGGCACCGGCCTCGGTGGCGTGCGTCGTACGACGACTCGGCTGCTCGACGGCGAGTTCCCCAAGGTCCGCTCGCTCTTCCCGGCCGAGCACCTGACCGTGGCCAAGGTCAGCAAGGCCGAGCTCATCGAGACCGTCAAGCGCGTCGCCCTCGTGGCCGAGCGCAACACCGCGGTCCAGATGAAGTTCGGCGACAACCAGATCGTGCTCGACGCCGGCTCGGGCGACGAGGCCATGGCCACCGAGGCCGTCGATGCCGACATCACCGGTGACGACCTGACCACCGGCTTCAACCCGCAGTTCCTCCTCGACGGCCTCAGCGCCATCGACGGCGAGATGGTCGACCTGGCGTTCACCCAGGCGACCAAGCCCGTGGTCATCTCCGGCACCGACGCCGACGACGACACCGGGTCGTTCCGCTACCTGCTGATGCCGCGGCGGTTGCTGAGCTGAGGTCCTGACCCGGGTGGAGGGGTTTCGACGCGCCTGTCGCGACCTCGTTCCTCGGTCGCGGGCTTGCTCAACCTGACGACCCACGCCGTGCACTCGTTCCTCGTGCACGGCTAGGCTCCGGACATGGACATCGGACTCATCGGGCTCGGCAAGATGGGCGGCAACATGCGCGAGCGCATGCGCCGCGCGGGACTCACGGTCGTGGGCTACGACCGCAACCCCGACGTCAGCGACGTCGACTCGCTCGAGGCGCTGGTCGAGGCGCTGCCCAGCCCCAAGGTCGTGTGGGTCATGGTGCCCGCGGGCGACCCGACGCGCGCGACGATCAAGGAGCTCGCCGGCCTGCTGGGCGAGGGCGACGTGGTCGTCGACGGCGGCAACTCGCGGTGGACCGACGACATCGCCAACGCCGAGCTCCTCGCGGAGAAGCAGGTCGGCTACGTCGACTGCGGCGTCTCCGGCGGCGTGTGGGGCCTGGAGAACGGCTACGCCCTGATGTACGGCGGCGACGCCGACGACATCGCGAAGGTCCAGCCGGCCTTCGACGCGCTCAAGCCCGAGGGCGAGTTCGGCTCGGTGCACGCCGGCAAGGTCGGCGCCGGACACTTCTCGAAGATGGTCCACAACGGCATCGAGTACGCGATCATGCAGGCCTACGCCGAGGGCTGGGAGCTCCTCGACAAGGCCGAGCTGACCGACAACGTCACCGAGGTCTTCCGCTCCTGGCGCGAGGGCACGGTCATCCGCTCCTGGCTGCTCGACCTCATGGTCACCGCGCTCGACGACGACCCCGGCCTGTCGCAGGTCGCCGGCTACGCCGAGGACTCCGGCGAGGGGCGCTGGACCGTCGAGGCCGGCATCGAGCACGCCGTGGCCACCCCGGCGATCACGGCCGCGCTCTACGCCCGCTTCGTCTCCCGCCAGGACGACTCGCCGACGATGAAGGCCGTCGCCGCGATGCGCAACCAGTTCGGTGGCCACGCGGTCCGCTCCGCGGCGCCCAAGGGCGGCGACGCCGAGGGCACGTCGGGCGCCGAGCAGTCCGAGACGGCGAAGAAGGCCGGCGCGGGCAGCGCCGAGGAGACCGGCGAGAGCTGATGACCCCGTGCACGTCGCGCACCTGACCCTGCACGACTTCCGCTCCTACGCCGACCTCGACGTCGCGCTGGAGCCGGGGGCGACGGCGTTCATCGGACGCAACGGCCAGGGCAAGACCAACCTCGTCGAGGCGATCGACTACCTGTCGCGTCTCTCCTCGCACCGCGTGGCGACCGACGCCCCGCTGGTGCGTGCCGGCACCGACCAGGCGATCGTCCGCGCGTCGGTGGTGAAGGAGGGGCGCCCGGCGCTGCTCGAGGTCGAGCTCAACCCGGGCCGCGCCAACCGCGCCCGGATCAACCGCTCCCCCCTGCCGCGCCCCCGCGAGATCGTCGGACTCGTGCGCACGGTGGTCTTCTCCCCCGACGACCTGACGCTGGTGAAGGGCGACCCGTCGGACCGGCGCAAGTTCCTCGACGACCTGCTGATCCTCCGCTCACCGCGCCTGGCCGGGGTGCGGGCCGACTACGACCGGGTGCTGAGGCAGCGCAACAGCCTGCTCAAGACCGCCGGCATCGCGCGGGGCTCCTCGCGCGACGCGGCGATGTCCACCCTCGAGATCTGGGACGACAACCTGGCCCGGGTCGGCGCCGAGGTCCTGGGCGCCCGGCTGCGGCTGGTCGAGGACCTGCGTCCCTACCTCGGCAAGGCCTATGAGGCGGTCGCCCGCGGGGCGAGCCGCGACGACGCCGACCTCGAGTACAAGGCCAGCATCGACCTGCCGGCCGAGGGCGACCTGCAGCAGGCGCTGCTCGACGCCGTCGCCGCCCGGCGCAAGGAGGAGCTCGACCGCGGGATCTCGCTCGTCGGGCCGCACCGCGACGAGCTGCTGCTCACCCTCGGTGACCCCCAGCTCCGCCTGCCGGTCAAGGGCTACGCCTCGCACGGGGAGTCGTGGTCGTTCGCGCTCGCGCTGCGGCTGGCGTCGTACGACCTGCTGCGCGCCGACGGCGACGACCCGATCCTGGTCCTCGACGACGTCTTCGCCGAGCTCGACGCCGAGCGCCGCCAGCAGCTCGCCGAGCTCGTCGCCGGCGCCGAGCAGGTGCTGGTCACGGCCGCGGTCGCCGCCGACGTGCCCGCAGCGCTGCAGGGGGTCCGCTACCTCGTCGCCGACGGGACGGTGACCCGTGACGAGTGACGGACCCTCCCCCGAGGAGACCCCAGAGACCTCCGAGACCCCCGAGCCCGTCGTGGAGGAGCACCACGCCGACGGCCTCGACCTGGCCCGTGCGGCTGCCCGTGCGGCGGCCGCCACCCCGGGCGGCCGGCCACCGAGGAAGTCCTCGACCTTCCGGCGTCGGACGTTCACGAAGTCGTCCGGTGCGCGGCCCGACGACCGCGACCCGCAGCTGCTCGAGCAGGCGATGGGTCGCCTGATCGCCAACCACGGGTGGGAGCTCGACCTCAAGGTCCAGGGGGTCTTCGGCCGGTGGACCGAGCTCGTGGGCGACGAGGTGGCCGACCACTGCACGCCGGAGTCCTTCGACGACGGCCGGCTCGTGGTGCGCACCGACTCGACCGCGTGGGCCACCCAGCTCAAGCTGCTCGCGCCCGCCGTCGTACGCCGTCTCAACACCGAGCTCGGGCACGGCACGGTCACCGTGATCGAGGTGCTCGGCCCGCACCTGCCCAGCTGGACCAAGGGCCGGCTGTCGAGCCGCGACGGCCGCGGCCCGCGCGACACCTACGGCTGAGCCGGACCGATCACGCGAGAGCCGCGATCTGCCGATCTGGGAGCCGCCGGACCACATGGGGGCCCACCGACCCCCCTGTTCGACCGGCTGACAGGCCCTCACGGGCCCGCTGGAGGCCTTTTTTCGGACCGAACCATCCCCAACCGGGGGCTGATGCTTCGTTTGAGGCGTCCTGACGGGTACTGTGAGAACCACGAGTCGCACGCCGTGTTGCCCCGCAACCGCCGCGACTCGACTCATGTCGAACGCCCGCGGACCGCGTCCGGGGCGACGAGCAGAAGGCTGTGCCTTGAGCGAAGAGAACCACGAGTCCACCCCGGCCACCACCGACGCCGCTCCCGGTTCCGCTCCCGATCCCCAGGCCCCCGACAGCCCGTCGGAGACCGAGCGCGCCGAGGCGCTGGCCGCGGCCGTCGAGGAGGCGGTCGAGGAGAAGCGGTCCACGACCGCCGTCGACGGCAGCGTGGAGTACGACGCCTCCGCGATCCAGGTGCTCGAGGGCCTCGAGGCGGTGCGCAAGCGCCCCGGCATGTACATCGGGTCCACGGGCGAGCGCGGCCTGCACCACCTGATCTGGGAGATCGTGGACAACGGTGTCGACGAGGCGCTCGCCGGCTACGCGACCCGCATCGTGCTGACGCTGCAGTCCGACGGCGGCGTACGCGTCGAGGACAACGGTCGCGGCATCCCTACCGACACCGCCCCGGGCCAGGACATGCCGGCGCTGACGATGGCCCTGACGATGCTCCACGCCGGCGGCAAGTTCGGCGGCGGCGGCTACAAGGTCTCCGGTGGTCTCCACGGCGTCGGCGTCTCGGTGGTCAACGCGCTGTCCACGCGCCTGGTCGCGGAGGTGAAGAACCGCGGCCACCTGTGGCGCCAGTCCTTCCAGCTCGGCGTCCCCGACGCCGACCTCGCGCAGGTCCGCCCGCTCGAGGCGGGCGAGGGCACCGGCACCACGGTCACCTGGTACGCCTCCGAGGACATCTTCGAGCACACCACCTACAACCTCGAGACCATCACCTCCCGCCTGCGCGAGATGGCGTTCCTCAACAAGGGCGTCGAGTTCGTCATCCGCGACGAGCGTGCCGACGCCGAGTCGCGCGTCGACGCGGTGCAGGACGACACCGTCGACGCCAGCATCGACAACGCCGGCCACGACGCCATCAAGCGCGCCGAGTCGGGTGGCCTCGAGCAGATCTTCAAGTACGACCGGGGCCTCGTCGACTACGTCGAGCACCTCAACCGCCGCAAGGACAAGGCCAACGCCACGGTCATCTCCTTCGAGGCGGAGACCGCCGAGGGCGCGTCGGGCCAGCACATGAGCCTCGAGGTGGCGATGCAGTGGAACACCTCCTACACCGAGTCGGTCCACACCTTCGCCAACAACATCAACACCCACGAGGGCGGCACCCACGAGGAGGGCTTCCGGGCCTCGCTGACCTCGCTGGTCAACAACTGGGGCGAGGAGTGGGGGCTGATCAAGAAGAAGGAGGACCGCGTCTCGGGTGACGACATCCGCGAGGGCCTCACCGCGATCATCTCCATCAAGCTCGGCGAGCCCCAGTTCGAGGGCCAGACCAAGACCAAGCTCGGCAACACCGAGGCCAAGGGCTTCACCCAGCGCATCATGAACGACCAGCTCGGCGCCTGGTTCGAGCAGAACCCGGCCGAGGGCCGCGACATCGTGCGCAAGTCGCAGGCCGCCGCCAACGCCCGGATCGCGGCCCGCAAGGCACGCGAGCTGGCGCGCGGGCGCAAGGGCCTCCTGGGCGGCGGCGGGCTGCCCGGCAAGCTCAGCGACTGCCAGTCGACCAACCCGGTCGAGTGCGAGGTCTTCATCGTCGAGGGCGACTCGGCCGGCGGCTCCGCGCGCCAGGGCCGCGACCCGCGCATCCAGGCGATCCTCCCGATCCGCGGCAAGATCCTCAACGTCGAGAAGGCGCGCATCGACAAGGTGCTCGCCAACTCCGAGGTCCAGGCGATTATCTCCGCGCTCGGCACCGGCATCCACGAGGAGTTCAACCTCGAGAAGCTGCGCTACCACAAGGTCGTGATGATGGCCGACGCCGACGTCGACGGCCACCACATCAACACCCTGCTGCTGACGCTGCTCTTCCGCTTCATGAAGCCGCTCATCGAGCACGGCTACGTCTACATGGCCCAGCCGCCGCTCTACCGCCTGCGCTGGAACAAGCCGGCCGAGCACGAGTTCGTCTACTCCGACGCCGAGCGCGACGCGCTGCTCGCCGACGGCCAGGCCCTGGGCAAGAAGCTGCCCAAGGAGAACCCGGTCCAGCGCTACAAGGGTCTCGGCGAGATGAACGCCGACGAGCTGTGGGAGACCACGATGGACCCCGACGCGCGCCTGATGAAGCAGGTGACGCTCGAGGACGCCGCCCAGGCCGACGAGATCTTCTCGATCCTGATGGGCGAGGACGTCGAGCAGCGCCGCTCCTTCATCCAGCGCAACGCCAAGGACGTCCGTTTCTTGGATATCTAGGCCGCTAGCCGTTTCTACGAGCAGCCCTAGACATCCCTAGAACGCAGGAGAGAACCACATGACTGAGACCCCCACCGGCACCGGCGCAGGCGGCTTCGGGTTCGGCGACGACCGCATCCAGCCGATCGAGCTCCAGACGCTGATGCAGCAGTCCTACATCGACTACGCGATGACCGTGATCGTCGGGCGCGCGCTGCCCGACGTCCGTGACGGGCTGAAGCCGGTGCACCGCCGCATCCTCTACGCGATGTACGACGGCGGCTACCGCCCCGACCGCGGCTTCTCGAAGTGCTCGCGCGTCGTCGGCGACGTGATGGGTCAGTACCACCCCCACGGCGACACCGCGATCTACGACACCATGGTCCGCCTCGCGCAGCCGTGGGTGCTGCGCGCGCCGCTGATCAACGGCCAGGGAAACTTCGGCTCCCCGGGCAACGACTCCGCCGCCGCCATGCGGTACACCGAGTGCCGGATGGCGCCGCTGGCGATGGAGATGGTGCGCGACATCGACGAGGACACCGTCGACTTCCGCCCCAACTACGACGGTCGCTCGCAGGAGCCGACCATCCTGCCCTCGCGCTTCCCCAACCTGCTGGTCAACGGCTCGGCCGGCATCGCGGTCGGCATGGCCACCAACATCCCGCCGCACAACCTGCGTGAGGTCGCCGAGGGCGCGATCTGGGCGCTCGAGCACCCCGACGCCTCCCGCGAGGAGCTGCAGGACGCGCTCGTCGAGCGGATCAAGGGTCCCGACTTCCCCAACGGCGCGCTCATCGTGGGGCGCCAGGGCATCGAGCAGGCCTACCGCACCGGTCGCGGCTCGATCTCGCAGCGTGCCGTGGTCGAGATCGACGAGGACGCCAAGGGCCGCGTGATGCTCGTCATCAGCGAGCTCCCCTACATGGTCAACCCCGACAACCTCGCGCTCAAGATCGCCGAGCTCGCCGACAGCGGCCGGATCCAGGGCATCTCCGACGTGCGCGACGACACCAGCTCGCGCACCGGTCAGCGCCTGGTGATCATCCTCAAGCGCGACGCCGTCGCCCGCGTGGTGCTCAACAACCTGTTCAAGCACACCGAGCTGCAGACCAACTTCTCGGCCAACATGCTGGCCCTCGTCGACGGCGTGCCGCGCACCCTGCCGATCGACCAGTTCATCTCCAACTGGGTCACCCACCAGATCGAGGTCATCCAGCGGCGTACGCGCTTCCGCCTCGCCGAGGCCGAGAAGCGGGCCCACATCCTGCGCGGGCTCGTCAAGGCGCTCGACGCGCTCGACGAGGTCATCGCCCTCATCCGCCGCTCGCCCGACGTCGACGACGCGCGCACCGGGCTGATGGAGCTGCTCGAGGTCGACGAGATCCAGGCGACCGCCATCCTCGACATGCAGCTGCGTCGTCTCGCCGCGCTCCAGCGCCAGAAGATCATCGACGACCTCGCCGCCATCGAGCTCCAGATCGCCGACCTCGAGGACATCCTGGCCAACGAGGTCCGCCAGCGCCAGATCGTCTCCGACGAGCTGCAGGAGATCACCGACAAGTACGGCGACGACCGGCGCACGCAGATCATCGCCGCCGACGGCGACCTGTCGATGGAGGACCTGATCCCCGACGAGGACCTCGTCGTCTCCATCACCCGCGGCGGCTACGCCAAGCGCACCCGGGCCGACCAGTACCGGCTGCAGAAGCGCGGCGGCAAGGGCGTACGCGGGGCGACACTGCGCGGCGACGACGTCGTCCAGCACTTCATCGCGACCACCAACCACCACTGGCTGCTGTTCTTCACGACCGCCGGTCGCGTCTACCGCACCAAGGCCTACAACCTCCCCGAGGCGGCGCGCGACGCGAAGGGCGGCCACGTCGCCGGCCTGCTGAGCTTCCAGCCCGACGAGGACATCGCGCAGGTGCTGGCGATCCGCGACTACGAGCAGGCCCCCTACCTCGTGCTCGCCACCCGCACCGGCCTGGTGAAGAAGACCAAGCTGGGCGACTACAACAGCCCGCGCCAGGCCGGCGTCATCGCGATCAACTTCCGCGAGGACGACGACGAGCTGATCGGCGCCGAGCTGGTCAACGCCGACGACGACATCCTGCTCGTGTCCCGCAAGGGCCAGGCGATCCGCTTCCAGGCCAGCGATGACCAGCTGCGTCCCATGGGCCGCGCCACCGGTGGCGTGCGCGGCATGAAGTTCAAGCACGACGACGACTCGGTGCTCTCCCTCTCGGTGATCCGGGCCGCACAGGTCGCGGCGGAGGAGGCGGCCGAGGCACGTCTCGTCGAGGGCGGCGAGGCGCCGCAGGACATCGAGGCCGGTAACCTGCCCGACGTGAAGGAGCAGTACGTCTTCACGATCACCGACGGCGGCTACGCCAAGCGCTCCCGCATCACCGACTACCGCACCACCAACCGTGGCGGTGTCGGCATCCGGGCGGTCAAGCTCACCAACGAGGACCGCGGCGGCCTGGTCGGCGCGTTCATCGTGGAGGAGGGCGACGAGGTGCTGTCGATCACGAGCGGCGGGCAGGTCGTCCGCAGCCCGATCGACACCAACTTCCGCGCGACCGGTCGCGACAGCCAGGGCGTGAAGTTCGTGACGCCCAAGAAGGGCGACACGGTCGCCGTGGTGGCCCGATCGGTCGAGGCGCGCGAGGACGAGGAGGTCGAGGAGCAGGCATCCGAGGCCGCCGCGGAGGTCGAGGCCGGCGCCCGCGAGGCCGCAGCCGTTTCGCCCGACGTGGTCGACGATGCAACAATCGACGGGCAGGACCCTGTCGAGGCGCCTGCCGATCCCGCCGCCGACGACGACACCGAGGAGTGAGTGATCCATGTCGGAACGCACCGCGACTCCCCGCCGTACCCCCGGGGGCGAGCCCGCCAAGCGGTCGCTGACGGGACGGCTCCAGGACACGCTCTCCAGCGCCGCTGAGGAGCACCGGGCCAACTCCGGCCCCGCCTCGTCGCGCGGCAGTCGGGCGCGTCGTGCGCCCGGGCGCCAGCCACGACGGGCCCGCCTGCGGCTCACCCGGGTGGACCCGTGGTCGGTGATGAAGACGTCGTTCCTGCTCTCCGTCGCCTTCGGCGTCGTGACCTTCGTCGCCATCTTCATGGTGTGGTCGGTGCTCGGCGCTGCCGGTGTGTGGGAGTCGATCAACTCCGCCGTGGCGAGCATCGTCGAGGGTGACAGCGGCAACTCCACCTTCGACGTCACCGACTACGTCGGGATGTCGCGCGTGCTGGGCTTCACGCTCCTCGTCTCGGTGGTCGACGTCATCCTGATCACCGCGATCGCCACGCTCACCGCCTTCCTCTACAACCTCGCGGCCGCGCTGCTGGGCGGCATCGAGGTCACCCTCGCCGAGGACGAGAAGTGAGCTGAACACCTCGATTGGCACCGCCTGACCACGGTCAGGTAACCTTCGGCGTCGCCGCTTGCGGCGTTGCACGGGCCTATAGCTCAGACGGTTAGAGCGCTTCCCTGATAAGGAAGAGGTCGGAGGTTCAAGTCCTCCTAGGCCCACTCCATCCCCTTCGCTCCGCTCCCGAGGAGAGTCCATGAAGAAGCTCCTGCTGGTCGCCCTGGCCGCCGCCGGTGCGGTCGCCGCGAAGAAGAAGATGGACGAGAGCAAGAACGAGCAGGCCCTCTGGGCCGAGGCCACCGACACCGTCGAGAAGGCCTGACGCTCGCTCGCTGGTCGAGGACGTCGCGCAGCGACCGTCACGAGACCACCAGGGGCCTTGGCGCAATTGGTAGCGCACCTGCTTTGCAAGCAGGGGGTTAGGGGTTCGAGTCCCCTAGGCTCCACCGCCGTTCGCGGACGAGGTCTGGCTGGAAGAACTGCGGCCGGACGACTGCTCGAGCGCCGACGATCGGTCGCGCGGTCGCAGTTCTCGGACGGGCGACCTGACGGCCCGCGGGCCGCACCCAGCGGTGTGACCTCACGCCCATCCCTCGAAATCGGATGGTGGCGCGCGCCGGTCGGCCCCACACTGGTCCCGTGCTGGGCATCACCGACCTCCCGACCTACCTCGTCGGCCTCGTCCTGATCATCCTGCTGCCGGGCCCGAACTCGCTCTACGTCCTCTCCGTCGCGGCGCGGCGCGGGGTGCGCAGCGGGTACGCCGGTGCGGCGGGCGTGTGGACGGGCGACGCGGTGCTGATGACGCTGTCCGCGGCCGGGGTCGCGTCGCTGCTCCAGGCCAACGAGGCGGCGTTCGCGGTCGTCAAGTGGGCGGGGGCGTCGTACCTGCTGTGGCTCGCGATCGGCATGCTGCGCGCGGCGTGGGGGATGTGGCGCTCCCGCGTCCCGGTCGCCGACCAGATCGCCGACGCCGCCGCGGAGGCCGGCGTCGAGCCCCGTGCGCGCGGTGAGCGGCCCTATCGCCGGGCGCTCGTGATCAGCCTGCTCAACCCCAAGGCGATCCTCTTCTTCGTCGCCTTCTTCGTGCAGTTCGTCGACCCGGCGTACGCCCACCCGGCGCTGTCGTTCCTCGTGCTCGGCGCCCTCGCGACCCTGGCCAGCGCGGCGTACCTCAGCGTCCTCATCTTCGCCGGCACCCACCTCGCGGCCGCCTTCCGCCGCCGCAAGGCGCTGTCGGCGGGGGCGACCTCGGCCGTGGGCGCCGTCTTCGTGGGGTTCGCGGTGAAGCTGGCGCTCGCCTCGGCCTGACCGATCCGGGAGGACTTCGTCGGGCGCCGCTGTCGTATCCACGCCGTCCCGTTCGTGGTAGGGGTGAGAGGTCGCCCGGCAGGGGTGGCCGCCGACCACGGGAGATGACCGACATGCACTACCTCCTCACCGTCATCGGGGACACCGACAACCCCGCCGACGACTCCGCGCCCGGCGCGATCGACGCGTTCAACGACCGGCTGAAGGCCGAGGGACGCTGGGTCTTCGGCGGCGGCCTGACCGACCCGCGCGACGCCACGGTGACCGACAGCCGCGGCGGCCAGCCGGTGCTCACCGACGGGCCGTTCGTGGAGTCCAAGGAGTTCCTGGCCGGCTTCTGGGTGGTCACCGCCGACGACCTCGACGCCGCCCTCGCCCTGTCCGCCGACGCCTCACGCGCGTGCCACCGCAAGATCGAGCTCCGCCCCTTCGGCGGCGTGGCCTGACCCGATGGCCGACGCCGGGCTCGACGAGGTCCTGGCCCGGGTCCACCGCGACGAGTGGGCCCGGGTCGTGGCCACGCTCGCCCGGCGCTTCGGCGACCTCGACGTCGCCGAGGACGCCACCGCCGAGGCCTTCGCCACGGCCGTCGAGCGGTGGCGCGCCGACGGCGTACCCGCCAATCCGGGCGCCTGGCTGACCACCACCGCGGGCAACAAGGCGCTCGACCGCGTACGCCGCGAGAGCCGGCGCGACGCGAAGCAGAGGCAGGCCCACATGCTCACCGACCAGCTCGCCGGACCGCCGGAGCCCACCGGGGCGGTCGAGGACGAACGACTCCGGCTGCTCTTCACCTGCGCCCACCCGGCGCTCGCCAGGGAGGCGCGCATCGCCCTCACCCTGCGGTTGGTCGGCGGGCTGACGGTCGCCGAGATCGGCCATGCGTTCCTGGTCCAGGAGGCCACCGTCGCGCAGCGGATCACCCGCGCCAAGGCCAAGATCAAGGCCGCCGGCATCCCGTGGCGCGTGCCTGCGGAGGACGACCTCCCCGCCCGGCTGGACGGCGTCCTGACGGTCCTCTACCTGGTCTACAACGAGGGCTACCTCGCGAGCGGCGCCGACGCCGACCCGGTCCGCGCCGACCTGACCGGCGAGGCGATCCGGCTCACCCGCCTGGTGCGCGAGCTGCTGCCCGACGACGGCGAGGTCGCAGGCCTGCTCGCCCTGATGCTCCTCACCGAGGCGCGGCGCACGGCACGGGTCTCCTCGAGCGGCGAGCTGGTCACCCTCGACCAGCAGGACCGCGGGGCCTGGGACCACGAGCTCGTCACCGAGGGCCACGCGCTCGTGCGCGACCGGATCACCTCGGGCCGCGCACCGGGCCGCTACCAGGTGCTGGCCGCGATCAACGCCGTCCACACCGACGCCCCCGACGCCCGCGAAACCGACTGGTCCCAGGTCGTGGCGCTCTACGACCGCCTCGCCCGGCTCGATCCCTCGCCGGTCGTGGCCCTCAACCGGGCGATCGCCGTGGCGGAGCTGGACGGCCCGCAGGTCGCCCTCGCCCAGGTCGAGCCGCTGGCCGACCGCCTGGCTCGCTACCACGCCTTCCACGCCACCCGTGCCGACCTGCTGCGCCGGCTGGGCCGCAGCGCCGAGGCGCGAGCGGCGTACGACCGTGCCATCGGGCTCGCCCGCAACAGCGCCGAGATGGCGTACCTCACGCGCAGGCGGGACGAGCTCCCGGCCGCCGAGGGCCGGTGACCGCACGGCTGGGACAATCGGGGTCGTGACCGCGCCCCGCCGACCCGGCCTGCTGACCGACCTCGGTGCGGCCGTCCTGGCGCTCGTGCTGGTGGGGATCGCCGGGATGCTCGGGAAGTGGCAGTACGACGCCTGGCAGGCGCACCGCGACGCCGAGGCGCGCGACCTGACGGGCATCACGCCGGTCCCGCTGGACGACGTGATGGGCAACGACGACCCCTTCCCCGCCCCCGACCT
Source organism: uncultured Nocardioides sp. (assembly GCF_947488025.1). Lineage (GTDB taxonomy): Bacteria > Actinomycetota > Actinomycetes > Propionibacteriales > Nocardioidaceae > Nocardioides. Next base: position 46,383 of record NZ_CANKYS010000009.1, read on the forward strand.
CGGCCGCCCGGTGGACGTGGCGGGCGAGTGGCTCGGCGGCGGCTTCTGGGTCGCCGACCGCCCCCGGGGCGAGGAGCCCGGCTACTGGGCGGTGACGCCGCTGCAGACCGGCGACGCCGCGGTGCTCGTCGTACGCGGCTGGGCCCCCGAGCCCGACGCCGACCTGCTCGCCGTGTCGGGCGAGGCCGAGGTGACCGGCTGGCTGCAGCCCCCGGAGGGCACGCTGGTCGTCGACGACGACCCCTCCGACGACGTCTTCCCCGAGATCCGCGTCGCCGACGCCGTGCAGCGCGTCGACGTCGACCTGTGGTCGGCCTACGTGATCAGCCAGGACGCCGGCCCCGGGCTGGAGGAGGCCGAGCTCGCCTCGCTGCCCACCCCGAGCCGGACGACCGGCATCCGCAACCTGCTCTACGCCGTGGAGTGGTGGGTCTTCGGCGCGTTCGCGGCCTTCATCTGGTGGCGGTGGCGGCGCGACGCCACCGCCCCCGACCCGGCACCCGACCTGACCTCTTCGAGCGCCGGATAGGTTGGCCGCCGTGTCACGCACCCTCACCGCCTACCGCGTCATGGCCTCCATCGTGGGCGTCCTGCTCGTCGTGCTCTGCCTGGTCGGCGTCCCGCTCGCCAACTTCGACGGCTCCTCGATGTGGGGCGTCTTCGACAGCACGCCGATGTGGGTCACCCCCGGCTCCGACGCCCAGGACGCCGGCGAGCTGATCACGACCTACCTCGGCGTCGCGCACGGCTGGCTCTACATGATCTTCCTGTTCAGCGCCTTCCTGCTCTCGCGCCGGGCCAGGTGGGACTTCCCCTTCACCGTGGTGACCCTCGTCTGCGGCACGATCCCGCTGGTCTCCTTCTGGGCCGAGCACCGTGCCACGAAGCGCGTCCGCGCCGAGCACCCCGAGCTCGCCTGAACCTCACTAGGCTCACCCCATGGTGACCGCGTTCGTGCTCGGCGGAGGCGGGGTGCTGGGCGCCGTCGAGGTCGGCATGCTGCGTGCGTTGCTCGAGCGCGACATCGTCCCGGACCTCGTCCTCGGCACCAGCGTCGGCGCGCTCAACGGCGCGCTGGTCGCCCGCCAGCCCGAGCTCGAGGTGGTCGACCGGCTCACCGAGCTCTGGGCGGCCACCGCCCAGGGCCGGGACGTCTACGGTGACCGTCCGCTGCGCACCGTCCGCCGGGCCGTGTCCACCGGCACCCACATCTACTCCTCCGCGCCGCTGCGCGCCCGCCTGGAGGAGGAGCTGGGCGACGCCAAGTTCGAGGACCTGCCCGTACGCCTGGAGGTGTGCGCGGCGAGCATCGAGCGGGCCGCCGAGCACTGGTTCACCGAGGGGCCGATCGTGCCCGCCATCCTCGCCAGCGCCGCCGTGCCCGGGCTCCTGCCGCCGGCCGAGGTCGACGGCGAGCACTTCCTCGACGGCGGCCTGGTCAACTCCATCCCGGTGGGGCGCGCGGTCGAGCTCGGCGCGACCCGCGTCTTCGTGCTGCAGGTCGGACGCATCGACCGCCCGCTGCGCGTGCCGACCCGGCCGTGGGAGGTCGCGCGGGTGAGCTTCGAAGTCGCGCGTCGCCACCGCTTCATGCGCGACATGGCGACGATCCCCGAGGGTGTCGAGGCCCACGTGCTGCCCGCTGCCGGCACGTCGTCACGCGACGACTCGCTCCTCTCCCACCGCGACTTCTCGGGCGTGCAGGCCCGCATCGACGCGACGTACGCCGCCTCCAGGGCCTATCTCGACGACGAGCTCGGCCCGCCGTGAGGCGTCCGATCGTCTGGGTCCTGCGGCGGCTGGTCATCGCCCCGGCCGTCGTCGTCCTGACGGTGCTGATGTGGGTCACCCTGCCGGGATGGCTGCTGGTCGCGGCGGCGCTGGCGCCGGTGCTGCCCGGGCGGTGGCGGGCGCTGCGCCTGCTGTGGCTGGTCCTGCTCTACCTCACGTTCGAGAGCCTGCTGCTCGCGGTGCTGCTCGGCCTGTGGCTGGCCAGCGGCTTCGGGTGGCGGATCCGCTCGCCCTACTTCGCCGGCATCCACTACGACCTGGTGCAGGGCACCCTGATCGCCTTCTTCCGCGAGGCCAGGCGGGTGCTGGCGCTGCGCATCCGCACCGACGGTCCGCAGCCGTCGCGGGTGCCGGACGGGCCGGTGCTGGTGATGTGCCGCCACGCGGGTCCCGGCGACTCGTTCGTGCTGATGTACGCGCTGCTGCACTGGTACCACCGCGAGCCGCGGGTCGTGCTCAAGAACACCCTGGCGTGGGACCCGGCGATCGACGTCATCCTCAACCGGGTCCCGGCCCGCTTCATCTCGACCGACCCGGCCCCCGGGGAGGACCTGGAGTCCCACATCGCCTCGCTCGCCACCGGGCTCGACGTCAACGACGCGTTCGTGATCTTCCCCGAGGGCGGCAACTTCACCGCCGCGCGGCGCGACCGGGCCATCGCCCGGCTCCACAAGCTCGGACTGGACCGGATGGCGGTGCGCGCGGAGGAGATGATCCATGTCCTGGCGCCGCGCCCCGGCGGGGTACTGGCAGCGCTCGAGGCGGCACCCGAGGCCGACGTGCTGATGGTCGCCCACACCGGGCTCGACCACCTGCTCACGGTCGGCGACCTGTGGCGCGAGCTGCCGATGGACAAGCAGATCACGATGCGCTGGTGGCGGGTCGCGCGCGAGGAGATCCCGGCCGATCGCGAGGAGCGCATCGAGTGGCTCTTCCAGTGGTGGGAGCGGATCGACGACTGGATCGAGGACAACCGCCTCGAGCCCCTCTGAGGCCGCCCCTCGCCCTCGCCCCCCACCGCTCGTACGACGACACGCAGGCGACGCGACTCGGGCGGTGCCCCACCCACGCTCGCCAGCTGCGAAGCGTGGGTGGGACACCGCCCGGGTGCGGTGGTGCGGTGCTGCTAGTTCTTGCGGGGCGCGTCGTCGATGTCGATCACGTCGGCGGGCGCGTCGGGGTCGGTCGGCTGGTGAGCCTCCTCGACCGCGTCGCTGATCGCCTCGCCCGGGGCGCCGCCACCGATGTCGTCGGTGGCCGGCGGGTCGGCGGTCACGACGTCGTCGGCCGTGACCTCCTCGGGCAGCGGGTCGGTGAGCGGGTCGCCACCGGGGGCTGCCGACGTGGTCGCCGGGGAGGCGGGCGTGGGCGGCGGGGTGGTCGACGACGGGGTGGCGGGCTTCGGCGGGGCCGGCGGCACGTAGGTCGACTGCCAGTTGGCCTCGGCGTCCTGCTTGCCCTTGAGCTTGCTGAACACGAAGCCACCGACGGCGAGCAGGCCGGTGAGCAGCAGCAGCTTCTTGAGCTTGCCGCCCTTGGGCTCGGGCTCGACGCCGCGCAGCTCGTTGACCTTCGCGGCAGCCAGGTCGCGACCCTCGGCGGCCCGCTCGGAGGCGAGCGCGGCGGCGACGGCGGCCTTGTCCGCGGCGTTGGCGCGGGCCTCGGCCAGCAGCGGCGCGGCCTTCTCGCGCGCCTCGGCGGTCTTGACGGCGGCGAGGGCGGCGCCGGCGGTGGCCGCCTCGGTCGCACGGGTGCGTCCCTCGTCGATCAGCGGCTGGGCCTTGTCACGCGCGTCGGCGATCGCGGGCCCGGCCTTCTCCACCGCCTGGTCCCACGCCGACTCCAGCTGGGGGATGACGGTGTCGGTGACGGTCTCCGAGACCTGCTCGACATAGTCGTGGGCGCGGTCCATCAGGGACTTCTTGCGGCCGAAAGGCATGCGTGACCTCCTCAGTGATTGTGGCTCCATCTCACCACGGGCACCCTGACGCGGCCAGCCCCGTCCGGGTGGGCGAGACGTACGACGTCGCGCGGACGCCCTGCCCACCTCGCGCGTGGGCGCGGCGTGGCAGGATCGAGGCGCGCGGCAGCAGTGCCGCGCCACCACCGACGTACGACAGACCCACAGCTGAGAGGCACATCCCATGGCCGACCCCAAGGCGACCTTCAAGACCAACCGGGGCGACATCGTCGTCAACCTGTTCCCCAACCACGCGCCCGAGACCGTCGACAACTTCGTCGGCCTCGCCGAGGGCACCAAGGACTACCGCGACGACGCCGGCCGCTCGGGCGAGAAGTACTACGACGGCCTCGGCTTCCACCGCGTCATCGAGGGCTTCATGATCCAGGGCGGCTGCCCGCTCGGCACCGGCACCGGCGGCCCGGGCTACACGTTCAAGGACGAGATCCACCCGGAGCTCGTCTTCGACAAGCCCTACCTGCTCGCGATGGCCAACGCCGGCCCCGGCACCAACGGCTCGCAGTTCTTCATCACCCTGGCCGCCACCCCGTGGCTCAACCGCAAGCACACCATCTTCGGCGAGGTGGCCGACCAGGCCAGCCGCGACGTGGTCGACGCGATCGGGAGCAGCCCCACCGGCGCGATGGACCGCCCGCAGGACGCCGTGGTCATCGAGTCGGTCACGGTCGAGCGCTGACCCACCCGGTCCGCAGCACACCCGCGACGCGACACGCGTGACCCCGCCATGACCCAGCCGCCCGAGGGGCCGACCGCGGACCCGACCGCGGCCGGGGTGCCCACCTGCTACCGGCACCCCGACCGCGAGACCTGGATCCGCTGCCAGCGCTGCGACAAGCCGATCTGCCCCGACTGCATGCGCGACGCCGCGGTGGGCTTCCAGTGCCCCGACTGCGTCAAGCAGGCCAGCAAGGGCTCGCGCCAGAACCGCGCGATGTACGGCGGCGAGCGCAGCGCCGACCCGCGGCTGACGACGTTCGTCCTCATCGGCGTCAACGCCCTCGTCTGGCTGGCGATCACCGCGACGGGCGGGCGCTCGTCGTGGCTCACCCACCTGCTGGCGCTCCGGCCGGTGGGCGTGTGCGACCCCGGCAACGGGTCGCTCTACGACATCGGCGAGGGCGTCTGCGAGGCCTCGGGCGCGACCTTCCAGCCCGGGTTCTCCGACGGCGCCTGGTGGCAGCTGCTGACGGCGGCCTTCACCCACGTCGAGATCTGGCACGTGGCGATGAACATGTTCGCCCTGTTCATCTTCGGGCCCGTGCTCGAGGGCATCGTCGGTCGGGCGCGCTTCCTGGCGATCTACCTCGTCAGCGCCCTCGCGGGCTCGGTGATGGTGGTCTGGTTCAGCTACGAGTTCAGCTCGACCGTCGGCGCCTCCGGGGCGATCTTCGGCCTGCTGGGCGCCCTCCTCGTGGTGGCACGCAAGGGCCGGGCCCAGTCGCAGTGGCTCGTGCAGAACCTCGTCATCGGCGTCGTCATCACCGTGGTGGGCTGGCGCTTCATCTCCTGGCAGGGCCACCTCGGCGGCCTCGTCGGCGGTGCCCTGGCCGCGGCGGTCATCGCCTACGCCCCGAAGTCGCGCCGCAGCCTCGTGCAGTGGGCGGGCCTGGCCCTCGTGCTGGCCGTCCTGCTGGCGCTCGCACTCGTGCGCGACGTCGCCCTCTCCTGACGCCCGCCTCGCGCCCACCGCAGCCCCCGCCCCTCGTCGTACGACGCAGGCGGGGGCTGCGTCGTTCTCCGGGCGGGCCGGTTACCCACAGGTGTGCACACAGGTGTGGATAACTACACGCGTGTAATTCCTCCACAGGCGTAGTCCACAGTGTGGAGAATCGAACGGACGGTCGAGCGGTGCGTGAGGCATGAAACGCGGCGCCGGAACATGTCTCACGCACCGCTCGGACGAGGCAGGCAGCGGAAATGACTCGAGCGGTGGGAGAGACGCCTTCCCTTCCCCAGGAAGGCGCCTCACCCACCGCTCGAGGCGACGGATGTCGGACCCGCGTCAGCGGGCCGAGGGAGAACCTACTCCCACTTGGTCGCGAAGCTGAACCCGACTGCCATGAAGGCGATGCCGACGACCAGGTTCCACTGGCCGAGGTCGTTGAAGACGGGCAGGCCCGACAGGTCGTCGGAGAAGATGTAGAAGGTGCAGATCCACACCAGGCCCACGAGGAAGCAGCCGAGCATGCCGACCACGACGCCGCGGCCGCGGCCGAGGGGCGTCGACGGGTGCGCGGAGACCATCAGGCCGACCATCAGCAGGCCGAAGCCGATCGCGTAGTTCCAGAGCCCGAGGTCGGACACGGCCTTCGGGCTGCCGTCCACCGGGGGGAACGCGAGCGGGTTCCCGCGGCCCTGGACGTAGTAGAAGACGAGCCAGCCGATGCCGGCGGCCATGAGCACCAGGGCGACGACGAACCGCGGGGTGAAGAGCGAGGTCTTCTCCTCGGAGGTGATCGTGGGGGACTTCGACACTGCTGCTCCTGGGGCTTGTTTTCACGGTCCCGGCGGGCTCGCGGCGCCGGTCACGGGCGGTACGGCGCCCGACGGGGGGTTAGCGTAGTCGGCATGCGCTCTCCGTCCCACTCGTCCCCCGGGCGTCGCCGCGCCTGGCGGGTGGCCACTCCGGTGGTCGTGCTGCTCATCGGGGGCCTGTTCGCCGTCAGCGCGGAGCAGAGCGACGGCTTCGACCTGCGTGGCGGCCGGTTGACCGACCTGGCGTCGGTGGTCCGCGCCGAGCGCGACGAGGCGGGCGAGCTCACCGCACGGGCGGCGGCGCTCAACGACGAGGTGGAGGCCCTCAGCACGGAGCTCGGCGACCGCTCCGTCGCACGCGCCCAGGACGAGATCGCGACCCTCGTCGACCCCGCGGGGCTGACCGAGAAGTCCGGCACGGCGGTGCAGGTGACCCTCGACGACGCTCCGGAGGAGGCGCGCCTGGCCTACGACGGCGACCCCAACGACCTCGTGGTGCACCAGCAGGACATCCAGGCGGTCGCCAACGCCATGTGGAACGCCGGGGCCGAGGCGGTCACCATTCAGGGTCAGCGGCTGATCTCCACCACCGGCATCAAGTGCGAGGGCAACCAGGTCACCCTGCACGGCATCCCCTACTCGCCGCCCTACGTGATCGTGGGCATCGGTGACCCCGCGAGCATGGAGGCCGAGCTGACCACCGACCCCATCCTGGCGACCTACCGCGACTACACCCTCGTGCCGGGCGGCGGCGTCTCGTGGGACATGGCCCGCCTCGACTCGGCCGTCGCGCCGGCGTACGACGGTCTCCTCGACCTCACCTACGCCACCCCGATGCCCGAGTGACCGACGACTGACCTACGGGGTCGGGGTCGGGGTCTCGGTCGGGGGCGGCTCGGTCGGCGGGGGCTCCGTGGGAGGCGGCTCGGTCGTCGGGGTCTCCGTGGGCGTCTCGGTCGGGGTCTCCGTGGGAGGCGGCTCGGTCGGCTCCTCGAAGGCGGAGACGAAGATCGTCACGGTGCTGCCCTGGTCGGCGGTGCCGCCGGACGGGATCTGGTCGACGACCGTGCCCCTGGGCTCGGTGGACGCCGCGTCGGTGCGTACGTCGGGCGTGAAGCCGGCGTCGCGGATGGCCCGCTCGGCGGCACCCTGCTTGAGCCCGCGGACGTCGGGGACCTTCTCGGGTCCGTCGGAGAAGACGATCGTCACGGTGGTGCCCTCCTCCACCGCCGTACCGGCTGCCGGCTCGGTGCTGAGGACCTGGTAGCGGGGCTCGTCGGAGTCCTGCTCCTGGAAGCGCACCTTGAGGTTCTGCGCGAGCATCGCCGCGCGGGCGTCCTTGCGCGGCGTGCCGACGACGAAGGGGACCTCGACCTCCGGCTTGCCGAGCGACAGCACGAAGTCCACGGAGGTGCCGGGGTCAGCGAAGACGTCGCGGTTGGGGTCCTGGGAGATGACGGTGTCGGGCGCGACGGTCTCCGATGTCTCGCGCGTGATCCGTCCGACCTGGAAGCCGGCGTCGGCGATCTCGAGCCGGGCCTCGTCCTCGGTGAGCCCGACGACGTTGGGTACGGCGGTGCGCTCGGATGCGTCGTCGAAGAGCATCCCGTTGAGCAGGTAGGCGCCGCCCGCGAGCAGGGCGACGACGAGGATCCCGGCGAGGACCCACCACCCCGTGCGGCTGCGGTTCGGCTCGTCGCCCCCGGGCGGCGTGGCGGCAGCCGCGGCACCGATGGCCGGCGCGACGGTGGTGGCGTAGTCGTCCTGCGGGGGCGCCACCGGGGGCGGCGCCTGGATCGGGTGGCCGGCGAGGTAGCGCTCGATGTCGGCCTTCATGGCCGCGGCGCTCTGGTAGCGGTCCTCGACCCGCTTGGCGAGGGACTTCATGACGATCGCGTCGATCTCGGGGTCGAGCTGGTCGTCGAGGTCCGAGGGCGGGGCCGCCTGCTCGCGCACGTGCTGGTAGGCGACCGCGACGGGGCTGTCGCCGACGAACGGGGGACGTCCGGTGAGCAGCTCGTAGAGCATGCAGCCGGTGGAGTAGACGTCGGAGCGCGAGTCCACGGTCTCGCCGCGCGCCTGCTCGGGGGAGAGGTACTGCGCGGTGCCGACCACGGCGGCGGTCTGCGTCATCGTGGAGGAGGCGTCGGAGATCGCGCGGGCGATGCCGAAGTCCATCACCTTGACGTCACCCGTGGGCGTCAGCATCACGTTGCCGGGCTTGATGTCGCGGTGGATGATCCCGGCGCGGTGGCTGTAGTCGAGTGCCGACAGCACGCCGGCGGTGATCTCGAGGGCGCGCTCGGGCAGGATCTTGCGACCCTCGCGGAGGATGTCGCGCAGCGTGCGTCCCTCGACGCACTCCATCACGATGTAGGGCTGGGCGACGCCGGACCCGTCGGTGGCCATCTCCTCGCCCGTGTCGTAGGTGGACACGATCGCGGGGTGGTTGAGCGAGGCCGACGACTGCGCCTCCCGCCGGAAGCGGGCCTGGAAGGTGGCGTCGCTGGCGAGGTCGGTGCGCAGCCGCTTGACCGCGACGGTGCGGCCGAGGCGCTGGTCCTTGCCCTTGCGGACCTCGGCCATGCCACCTCGACCGAGGAGCTCGCCGAGCTCGTAGCGGCCGCCGATGAGCGTCGGCTCCGACTGCGTCATCCCTGGTCGCTCCCTTCGTCTTGTCGCTGTTGGCCGGGCGGGACCTTGGCCCAGAAGCTGACCGTGACCTGGTCACCCTCCTGGAGCGTGCCGCTCGGCTCGACCGACTCCACGATGCCGTCCGGCTGGTCGCCGGGGTTCTCCAGCTCCACGGGCACCGGCTCGAGGCCGAGGTCGCGCAGCTCCTTCTCGACGTCCTTGCGGTCGCGTCCGACGAAGGCGGCCGGGTCGACCTCGACCGTGGCGGGCTCCGTCTCGGTGGGCGTCTCTGTGGGCGTCTCGGTCGGGGTCTCCGTGGGCGTGGCGGGCTCCGTCTCGGTGGGGGTCTCGGTGGGGGTCTCGGTGGGGGTCGGGCTCGGTGACTGGCCCTGGTCCTGCTGCTGCGACGGAGAGGAGCCCTGGGAGGGGTCGGTGTCGCGGGCGGCCGGTTCGTCGTCCCGCGTGCCCAGCCACACGGCGAGCAGCACGGCGGCGAGGACGGCCGCGATGCCGATCAGCAGGGGCCACGGCGTCGTACGACGGCGGGGCGGGGCCGGCGCGGGGGCGGGCGTCGGCGCGGGGTCGGGCACCGGGGCAGCCGCCGGCATGACCTGCGTCGTGGTGCCGGCGGGCGCGACGGCCGGTGCGACGACGGTGGCCGCTCCGGCGCCGGTCGCCGAGGCCGGGTCGCGCAGGGCACGCGCGAACGCGGACCCGTCCGGGAAGCGGTCGGCGGGGGACTTGGCCAGCGCACGGCGTACGACGGCGGCGAGGTCGGCGGGCACCGTGTCGGGCAGCTCGGGGACCGGGTTGCGCAGGTGGGCGATCGCGGTCGCGACGGGGGTGTCGGCGACGAACGGCTTGCGGCCGACCAGGCACTCGAAGGCGACCACGCCGAGGGAGTAGACGTCGGACGCGGCGGTGGCGGTGGTGCCCTCGGCCTGCTCGGGCGAGATGTAGGCGGGCGTGCCCATCACCTCGCCCGTCTGCGTGAGCGCCATCCCCTCGGCCGCGCGGGCGATGCCGAAGTCGGTCACCTTGATCCGGCGGTCGGGGGTGACGAGGAGGTTGGCGGGCTTGACGTCGCGGTGCACGATGCCGGCGGCGTGGGCGACGCCGAGGGCGTCGGCCGCCTGGGCGAGGAGATCCTGGGTGGCGGCCGGGTCGAGCGGCGCGCCCGGGCGCAGCAGCGCGGACAGCGGCTGGCCCTCGACGAGCTCCATGACCAGGTAGGGCCGGTGGGTCGCGGAGCCGTCGGTGGGCGAGCCCTGGCCGTAGTCGAAGACCGCGGCGATGCCGGGGTGGTGCAGCGCAGCGGCGTGGCGGGCCTCGGTCTCGAAGCGGGTGCGGAAGAGCGTGTCGTCGGCGTACTCGGGCTTGAGCACCTTCACCGCCACGGGCCGGTCCAGGACGGTGTCGCGCGCCGACCACACCTCACCCATGCCGCCGGTGGCGATGCGGGACTCGAGGACGTAGCGGCGGGCGTCGTCGACGTGGCCACCGGGCGCGAGCGCGGTCACTGGTTGATCACCGCCTCCATCACCGACTTGGCGATCGGGCCGCCGAGGCGACCGCCGCCGATCTCCGAGCGCGAGGTGTCGCTCGACTGCACCAGGACGGCGACGGCGACCTGGGGGTCGTCGGCCGGGGCGAACGAGACGAACCAGGCGTAGGGCGGCCGGTCCGCGGTGGACTGCGCGGTGCCGGTCTTGCCGGCGACCTGCACGCCCGGGATCTGCGCCGGGGTCGCGGTGCCGGAGTCGACGGTCGCGACCATCATCGTGGTCAGCTCCTCGGCGGTGGTGCTCGAGATCGCCTTGCTGATGGTCTGCGGGTCGGTGCGGTCGAGGACCGACAGGTTGGCGGCACGCACCTCGTCGACGACGTAGGGGCGCATCACGTCACCGTCGTTGGCGATCGCGGCGGCGACCATCGCCATCTGCAGCGGGGTGGCGGTCACGCTGGACTGGCCGATGCCCGAGAGCGCCGTCTGCGGCGGGTCGAGGTCGGGCGGGTAGAGCGACTCCGCCTGCCCGCCGAGGTCCTCCAGCGAGGTGTCGTTGAAGCCGAAGGCCTCGGCCTGCTCGGTCATCGCCTCGACGCCGAGCTCGTTGGCCAGGCTCATGAAGGTGACGTTGCACGAGACCTGCAACGCCTGGGTCAGCGTGATCCGACGACCGCCGCAGTTGCCGCCGTCGTAGTTGCCGACCGTCGTCGTGGACTGCGGCAGCTTGAAGCGGTAGCCGCCGGGGACCTGGGAGTCGGCGTCGTAGTTGCCCGACTCGATCGCGGCCGCGGCGGTGACGAGCTTGAACGTCGACCCCGGGGGCAGCGTGGTGCCGATCGCGCGGTTGATCAGGGGCTCGCGGGGGTCGGCGTTGAGCTCCTTGCTGAGCTCGGCGACCGCACCGAAGTCGTGCGAGGCGAGCTTGTTGGGGTCGAAGGTCGGGGTGGAGGCCATCGCCAGCACGCGGCCGGTCGTCGGCTCGAGGGCCACGACGGCGCCCTGTGCGTCGCCCGGGAGTCCCTCGAGGCCCGCCCAGGCGGCGTCCTGCGCGGCGGCGTCCGCCGTCAGCTGGACGTTGCCGCCCTTGGGGTCGCTGTTGCTGAGCATGTCGACGAGGCGGGTGACGAACAGCCGCGAGTCGTCGCCGGCGAGCACGGCGTTCTGCGAGCTCTCGACGCCGGTCTGGCCGTACCAGGAGAAGTAGCCGGTGATCGGTGCGTACTTGAAGGGCTGGGAGTAGGTGCGCTGGAACTTGTACTTGTCGTCGGAGGGCACGCTGCGGGCGATCGCCTCCTTGCCGACGAGGATCGCGCCGCGCTCACGGGAGAACGTCGCGGTGATGATCCGTCGGTTGCGCGGGTCGTCGGACAGGGAGTCCGCGCGGACGTACATCAGGTAGCTCGCGTTGACGAGCAGCGCCAGGAAGAGGACCAGGCAGAAGACCGAGACGACTCTGATGGGCTTGTTCATCGGAGCTTCACCACCTGCGTGCTCTCGCTGTCGGAGCCGGCCTCGTCGACGGGGTCGAGGCGCGGCGCGGGCCGGCGGGCCTGGTCGGACACCCGCAGCAGCAGCGCCACGATCACCCAGTTGGCCACCAGCGAGGAGCCGCCGTAGGAGAGGAACGGCGTCGTCAGGCCGGTCAGCGGGATGAGGCCTGTGACGCCACCGATGACGACGAAGACCTGGAGGGCGACGATGGCACCGAGGCCCACCGCCAGCAGCTTGCCGAAGCCGTCACGCGAGATCAGCGCGATGCGCAGCGCCCGCTCCACGATCAGGCCGTAGCAGAGGATGATCGCCATGATCGCGGTCAGGCCGAGCTCCTCGCCGATCGTGGAGACGATGAAGTCGGAGTAGGCGAACGGCACCCGCTCGGGGAAGCCGTTGCCGAAGCCGCGGCCGATCAACCCGCCCCAGCCCTGGCCGAACAGTGCCTCGACGAGCTGGTAGCTGCCGGGGGAGGCGTCGTAGTAGTCCATCGGGTGCAGCCAGAAGTTGAAGCGGTTCTGCACGTTGCCGACGAAGGTGTACGCCGCCAGCGCGCCGGCGCCGAACAGCAGGCCGCCGACGACGAGCCAGCCGGGGCGCTCGGTGGCGACGTAGAGCATCGTGAGGAACAGGCCGAAGAACAGCAGCGAGGAGCCGAGGTCGTTCTGGAGGACCAGGATCATCATCGAGACGCCGAACATCGCCAGGATCGGGCCGAGGTCACGACCACGCGGCAGGTCGATGAACACCACTCGGCGCCCGGCCAGTGCGAGGGCGTCGCGGTGGAGGACGAGGTAGCCCGCGAACGCGATCACCAGCAGCACCTTGGCGACCTCGCCGGGCTGGAAGCTGAAGCCGGCGACGTTGATCCAGATGCGGGCGCCGTTGATCTCGCGGCCGATGACGGGGAGGAAGGGCAGGATCAGCAGCAGGATGCCGAGCAGGCCAGCGGTGTAGGTGAACCGCTGGAGCACCCGGTGGTCGCGCAGCAGGACCAGCGTGACGATGAAGAGGATCACGCCGAGCGTCATCCAGGTGAGCTGCTGGCGGGCGAACGTGTCCGACTGCCCGAGCGCCTCGTAGGTGAGGTCGAGGCGGCGGATCACGGCGAGCCCCAGGCCGTTGAGCGCCGCGACGAGCGGCAGCAGCACCGGGTCGGCGTACGGCGCCACGATGCGCACGGTGATGTGGGCGGCGACGATCAGCGCGGTCAGCCAGCTGCCGTAGCCGACGAGGTCGGCGGGCACGACGCCCTCCACGCCGAGGCCGACGGCGGCGTAGGCGCCGATGCCGACCGCGAGCGCGAGCACGAGCAGGAACAGCTCCGCACCCCGGCGACGCCGGTGCACGAAGCCCATCAGGGTCCCGGTCTGACTCATCGTCGTCCGTCCGTCACCCTCAGCTGACGTCCTGGCGCGCGGCATAGTTGTCGACGGTCAACCGCGCGTCCTCCAGGTCGTCGGCCTCGATGCCCTCGCGGACCTGCTCGGCGTCGATGTCGCTGAGCCGGGTCAGCTCGACGTCGGTGACCTCGTAGGCGTGGGAGAGCGAGATGCCGGGCAGGCTGGCGTCGATGCCTCGGAAGATCGCGACGTTGCCGTCCTCCTCGGCGACGTAGAACTGCTGCTGGCTCCACGACCAGCCGGCGGCCAGCACGACCCAGGCCAGGCCGAGCAGCACGGCGGCCACCAGCAGGCGGCGCAGCCAGGAGTAGCGGCCCGGGTCGCGGGGGGCGTAGCGCGCGGCCTCCGGATCGATCGGGTCGGCGACGTAGGCGCCCTCGGGCACGTCGTCGGGCACGGGCGGGATCTCGCCGGTGTCGCCGGAGCGGTGGCCGCGGAACAGTCCGCCGACCGCGCCGCCGAGCGGCATCCGTCGCGGCAGGTCGGCGGCGGCGCCGACGAGGAGCGGGGCGAGGTCTTCCGGCGGCGCCTCCTCGGAGACGTCGGCGACGATGCAGGTGACGTTGTCGGTGCTGCCGGCCTCGAGGCTGGCCCGGACCAGCTCGACGGCGGCGAAGTCGGGGGTGCCGGTGCCGAGGATCTCGGCCATCCGGTCGTGGGTGAGCGTGCCGCAGGCACCGTCGCTGCAGATGAAGACGCGGTCGCCGACCTCGGCGGGGAACTCGAAGAGGTCGGGCTCCTCGTGGCGGATGCCGTCGAGCGCCTTGAGGATGAGGTTGCGGTGCGGGTGGGTCCGCGACTGCTCCTCGGTGATGCGGCCCTCGTCGATGAGCGACTGGACGAACGTGTGGTCGTGGGTCAGCTGGCGCAGCTCGCCGCGACGGTAGAGGTAGGCCCGGCTGTCGCCGATGTGGCCGACCCCGAAGCGGGTGCCGTCGAAGAGCGCGACGGTCGCGGTGGTGGAGGTGCCGTTGAGGCCGGGGTCCTCCTCGACGAGCTCGGCGATCCGGTCGTCGGCACGGTGGACGGCACCGGCCACCTGGCCGAGGAGGTCGTCGTCCGGCTCCTGGTCGAGCTTGCGCAGCGCCTGCACGGCGGTGCTGGAGGCGAGGTCGCCGCGGACCGCGCCGCCGACGCCGTCGCAGACCGTCAGCAGCCAGGGACCGGCGTACCCGCTGTCCTGGTTCTCCCGGCGCACCCGGCCGACGTCGGAGATCGCGGAGTAGTGGAGGTACATCACTTCCGCAGCTCCAGGATCGTCTTGCCGACGCGGACCTGGACGCCGGGGCCGATGGTGGTGGGCTGGGTGATGCGGACCGGGCCGACGTAGGTGCCGTTGGTCGAGCCGAGGTCCTCGACGAACCACTCGTCGCCGCTGGCCGCCACGCGGGCGTGGCGGGTGGAGACGTAGTCGTCGTCGAGCTTGATCGCGGCGTCGCTGCCGCGGCCGATGAGGAGCGGGGCGTCGGCGAGCTCGGCGCGGGTGCCGGGGTTCTCGCCCTCGACCACGAGCAGGTGGGTGGGGGCTCCGCGCCGCGGCTTCCTGGGGGCCTTGGGTGCCTTGCCCTTGCGGGCGGGTGCGGGCGCGCCGTTGCGCGCGGTCTCGGGCACCCGGGCTCCGAACATGTCGGAGCGGATCACCGAGATCGCGGACAGCACGAAGATCCAGAGGATCGCCAGGAACGCGATGCGGATCAGGAAGAGGGTCAGCTCAGACATTCCAGCCCCCGGCCTCGTCGCGTCCGCCGTCGATGCGGACCGTCATCTCGGTGTGGCCGATCTTGATGGTCGAGCCGTCGCGCAGCCGCGCGCGGGGGACCTTGGTGCCGTCGACCAGGATCCCGTTGGTGGAGCCGAGGTCGACCGCCTCGACGCCGTCGATGCTGACCTCGAGCTCGAGGTGGCGCCGGCTCACGCCCGGGTCGTTGATGCGCAGGTCGGCCTCGGTGCCGCGGCCGACCACCAGGCCCGGCGGGCGCAGCGGGTGGCGCGTGCCGTTGACCTCGAGGGTGGCGTGGGACGAGCGGGTGCGGGTGCGCTGGTCGTTGTCGGTGACGCTCGCCTGCGCCTTGGACCGGATCCGGAAGCGGCCGGTGGTGAGGTCGTCGGCGGACTCGAAGGCGATGGCGATCGGGCCGGTGAAGACGTAGCCCTGCGCGTCGGCGTGGTCCTGCAGTTGGTCGACGAGGTCCTGCTCGAGCGCGCGGCCGAGGCCGACGATGCGGTCGAGGTCGGTGGCGGACAGCTCGACGTGGAAGTCGTTGGGCACCAGCCGGCGCTGCCGGCTCAGCACCTGGGCGTTGTTGTCGCACTCGCGCTGGAGCGCGGCGGCGATCTCGACGGGCTGCACGGCGCTGCGGAAGGCCCGCGCGAACACGCCGGAGATCACGGTCTCGAGCCGCTGCTCGAAGCGCTGCAAGGGGTTCATCCTCAGGCCTCCTCTCGTCGAACCGTCGGGGTGGGCAGGCATCAACGACCGCCCGACCGGTGCCGCCGAGCGTACCGGCCGGGCGCGCCCGCGCCACGCTGGCGCCCCGGCGTCCAGCCGATTGGGAGGGCGCGTCGGGGGTGGGGTAGCCTGAGCCCGCTTCTTGCGCGAGTGGCGGAACGGCAGACGCGCTGCGTTCAGGTCGCAGTGTCCGAAAGGGCGTGGGGGTTCAAATCCCCCCTCGCGCACCCAGTGTGACAAGGCCCCGGACTTCGGTCCGGGGCCTTCGTCGTTGCGCTTGTCCGCGTCGGCATGCTCGGGGCATGGCGCCCACCGAGCCGACCGAGGACGAGAAGTGGCTGGTCGTCGACGGCCGGCGCTGGCGGCGTACGGACCCGGCCATCCCGGCGGACGAGCGGGCGCGGCTGAAGTCCCACCTCGGTCGCGGCCGCTCGGGCGTGCGTACGGCGCGCGACGACGCGGAGCTCGAGGCAACCCGCCACCGCACCCAGCTGGCCAAGGTCGGGCTCGGCGAGCGCGGCCCGACGTGGTGGGAGCAGACCGACGCCGAGCGGCGCGAGCGGTGGGAGTCCGCGCTGGCCGAGCTCGACGCCCTCGACGACTGAGGCGACGTAGGCGCGCGGCATACTCGCCCGGGTGACCGATCGCGCGCCGCAGCCCACCGCCGCCGGACTGGCCGAGCCGTTGCGGTCCCGCTGGAGCCCGAGCGTGTACGACGACGCGCACCGGTTGGGCGGCGACGAGATCGAGACCCTCCTGCGTGCCGCGCAGTGGGCGCCGAGCAAGGGAAACACCCAGCCGTGGGCGTTCGTCGTCTGCGTCCCGGGCACTCCCCAGCACGACCGGCTCGTCGCGACGCTGAGCCGCGGCAACGCCGGCTGGGTGCCGCGGGCCTCGGTCGTGTTCGTCACCACGGCGCACGTGCACGAGAGCGAGGAGCCCGGCGCGGCGTCGTACAGCGACCACGCCCTCTACGACGTCGGCCAGGCCGCGGCCCACCTCACCCTGCAGGCGCGGGCGATGGGGCTGCACGCCCACCAGTTCGCCGGCTTCGACCACGACGCGCTCGCCGCGGCGCTGGGCGTGCCCGCCACCCACCGGGTGCTCACCGGCATCGCCGTCGGCGTGCCCGGCGACCCGGGCGAGGTCGACGAGCGCACCGCGGCCCGCGACCGCCGCGACCGGGAGCGCCGCCCGCTCGAGGAGTGGGCGTTCGGTGAGCGGTTCGGCGTGCCGTTCGTGACAGTGCCGCTGGCAGACTCGGCGCCATGACCTCACTCTCCGACTTCTCGGCCACCGCGATCGACGGCACCGACACCGACCTCGCGCAGTACGACGGCAAGGTCGTGCTCGTCGTCAACACCGCCTCGCAGTGCGGCTTCACCGGCCAGTACAAGGGCCTCCAGCAGCTGCAGGACACCTACGCCGACCAGGGCCTGGTCGTGCTCGGCTTCCCGTGTGACCAGTTCGGCAACCAGGAGCCCGGTGACGAGGCGGAGATCTCCGACTTCTGCGAGCGCAACTTCGGCGTGACGTTCCCGCTGTTCTCCAAGGTCGACGTGAACGGCGACGGCGCCCACCCGCTGTTCGACTGGCTCAAGGACTCCAAGGGCGGGTTGCTCGGCAGCAAGATCAAGTGGAACTTCACCAAGTTCCTCGTCGGCCGCGACGGCCAGGTGATCGACCGCTACGCCCCGACCACCGAGCCGGAGAAGCTGTCCGACGACATCGAGAAGGCCCTCTGATGCGCGCCGGCGTCGTCGCCGCGGCGGTGCTCGCCGCGGTGGTGGCGTCGGCACCTGCGACGGCTACGGCGTCGCTGGTCGAGGAAGGCGCCCTGGCGCCTGTCACGAGACCCCTCAGCCGAGCGGCCGACGTGGTCGTCGGGACCGGCACGCCCGCGTCGTGCACCTCGCGCGCCGTCGTACGCGCCGTGGCGAAGGGCGGCGTGATCGGCTTCGACTGCGGCCCGTCGCCGGTGACCATCGCGATGAAGCGGACCGCAAAGGTCGTCAACACCTCGGCGCGCGTCGTCCTCGACGGGGGCGGCCTGGTCACCCTGAGCGGCGAGGGCCGGCGGCGGATCCTCTACCTGAACACCTGCGACCGCGCGCAGGTGTGGACGACCTCGCACTGCAACGACCAGGCCGAGTCGCGGCTCGTGCTGAAGCGGATGCGGTTCGTCCGCGGCAACAGCACGGGCGAGGCGACCGACGGCGGGGGCGGTGGCGCGGTGTTCGTGCGCGGTGGCCGGCTGCGCATCCTCGACTCCACCTTCGCCGACAACCGCTGCGACCGCACCGGCCCCGACGTGGGCGGAGCCGCGGTCCGGGTGCTCGACCAGCACCGCGACCGCCCCGTCGTCGTACGCCGCTCCACCTTCACCGGCGGGCGGTGCAGCAACGGCTCGGCGATCAGCAGCATCGGCGTCTCGTGGCGGATCAGCGGGTCGACGTTCACCGGCAACCGCGCGGTCGGCCGCGGCGCCAACCCCGCGCGACCCGGCACCCCGGGTGGCGGATCGGGCGGCGCGATCTACCTCGACGGCGACGACATCCACCTGACCGTCGAGGACTCCACGATCACCGGCAACCGCGCGCGTGAGGGCGGCGGCGCGATCTTCTTCGTCTCCAACGACCGCACCGGCACGCTGACGATCGACGGCTCCCGCCTCACCGACAACCCCAGCGACGGCTTCGAGACCATCCCCGGGATCTTCTTCCTCGGCGCGAGCCGGACGATCACCGACTCGGTGGTGCGCTGATCGAAGCGGGGGCCGACCCCGCTCGGCCTACGCGGGGTCCGGCGCGAAGACGGTCTCCCAGTCGCGCCGCATGCTGACGACCGTCCAGTCGGAACGCTCGGCGACCTCGAGGATGGGCTCGACGGCGTCGAAGGTCCCTGCCTCGCTGGTGTAGGCGACCTCGCGCTCGTGGTCGTCGTGGTCGAGCAGGAGCGCGAGCGAGGGACCGTCTCCCGTCAGGGCCCAGTCGAGCATCTCCCGGTCCCCGGCGGAGTTGCCCGCAGCCAGGCACGGCCGACGTCCGAGCTGGGTCTGGATGTTGGTCACCTTGGTCGCGCCCTCGTTGGCGTCGCCGACGACTCCACGCGTGCGGAGCAGGCGTGGTCGTCCGAGGTCGTCGGGGGTGTACTCGTACTGGACGAGGGTCCCCACCACCGACTCCGGTGGGATGCCGTAGAGGTCCTGGCTGACCGCCCGGACGAACTCTGCGCCGCCTCCTGTGGAGATGGTCACGGCGAAGTCCAGCGCGCGCAGCTCGGCGATCAGCTCCAGCATCGGCTGGTAGGTGGTGGAGGCGTGCCTGCGGCCGAGGGTCGGGTGCTCGGCGCGCGACATGAACTCGCGGGCCGCCGACGTGAAGGCCTCCGGGGTGATGCCCGCGAAGAGCCCGTTGAGTGCCATCGCGATGCGCACGAGGCCGAGCTCGGCGATGGCGGCGCGGTCACCGCCGAGCACAGCAGCCAGCTCGGGCTCGCGTGCCAGCGACGCGTCCTCGGCCGACCTCGTGGTGAGCGCGTCGACGAAGAAGTCCCACTGGACGTAGGTCGGTCGTTCCACCCACAGGGTGCCGTCGTTGTCGAAGCAGGCCAACCGCTCGGCGGCCGGCAGCTCCGGCGCCGCGTCGAGGAAGCCGATCACCGAGTCCCTGGTCGGTCCGGGACGCCACGACGGCAGGCGCAGGTCGTCCATCATCCCGCCTCGCTCGCGCCCCGTCGTACGCAGCGGAAGCCCACGTGGCTCATCCCGGTGTCCACCATCTGCGGTCGGCGTGCCGCGGGCCGGTAGCGCAGGCAGTAGGAGTCGGCGCAGAGGTGGGACCCGCCCTTGATCACCTTGCGTCCGGTGCGGAACTGCGGCTGGTGTCGGTCGAGGCTGCCCTCCAGGTCGCCACCCCGCGGGTCGAGGGGAGCGCAGCACGCCGACGTCGCGTCGTCGGGGTGCCGGCTGGTCCACCAGTCGTCCGTCCACTCCCAGACGTTGCCCGCCATGTCGAAGAGCCCGAACCCGTTGGCGGGGAATCGCCCCACCGGCGCGGTGCGCAGGTATCCGCTCTCCTTCGTGTGGCGCCACGGGAAGTCCGGACCGTCCCAGGTGTTCGCCATGATCCGACCTCCGGGTCGCTTCTCGTCACCCCAGGTGTACGCCGCTCCCTCGAGGCCGCCGCGGGCGGCGTACTCCCACTCCGCCTCCGTCGGGAGGTCGAGACCTGCCCAGTCGGCGTACGCGCGCGCGTCCTCGTGGCAGACCTGCACCACGGGATGGTCGGGGAGCCGCTTCACCGAGCTGCCCGGCCCGTACGGCGCCCGCCAGCTCGCGCCGGGCGCCCACGTCCACCACTGGCTGAGGTGGCGCAGGTCGACCGGTCCGTCCGTGGGTGTGAACACCATCGAGCCCGGGACGAGGTTCTCCGCAGGGGCGTCGGGGAACTCGGCCGGGTCGAGCGGGCGCTCGGCGACCGTGACATAGCCGGTCGCCCGCACGAAGCGCGCGAACTCGGTGTTCGTCACCGCGGTGGCGCCGATCGAGAAGTCGCCGACCCGCACCAGGTGAGTCGGCGCCTCCTCGGGATAGTGCTCGTCGGAGCCCATCCGGAACGTCCCGCCGGACAGGCGCACGAGCTCAGGCGCTGCCGACACCGGCCTTCAGCTTCTCCATCACCTTGCCGACCGTGAAGCTCGCCGGCTCCTGGCGCGGCGGGAACTCCACGAGGGTCTGCAGCATCCGCGCGACGTAGGCCTGCATGGGCACGAGGACGAATGCGTGGTCGAGGAGCCAGTCGTAGTAGGTGTTCGACGTGATGTCGGCCCGCTCGAAGGGATCGGTGCGGAGGTTGAAGATCTTCGGCACCCGCAGCTCGGTGTAGGGCTCCGCCCACACGTTCAGCGTGCCGGTGGCGCGTTGCTCGAGGAACACCACCTTCCAGTTGTCGAAGCGCAGCGCCGTCAGGTCGCCGTCGTCGGAGACGTAGAAGAAGTGCTGGCGCGGGCTCGTCTCCGTGCTCCCGGAGATGTAGTCGAGCTGGTCGTGGCCGTCGAGGTGGACGTGGTAGCTCGACCCGGCGAGCTCGGTGCCGGCCTTGAGGCGGCCCTTCACGTCGGTGTCGCCGGCGGCGGCCAGGAGCGTGACGAACCAGTCGGCGTGGCTGACGATGCCGTTGCGCACCTCTCCGGCCGGGAAGTGCCCGGGCCAGCGCACGAGTGCGGGCACGCGGTAGGCGCCCTCCCAGTTGGAGTTCTTCTCGTTGCGGAACGGCGTCATGCCGGCGTCGGGCCAGGTGTTCATGTGGGGACCGTTGTCGGTCGAGTACATGACGATCGTGTTCTCGGCGAGCCCCTGCTCGTCGAGCCAGTCCAGCACCGCGCCGATCAGCTCGTCGTGGTCGCACATGGTGTCGTGGTACTCCGACTGCCACCGTCCGGCCTTCCCGCGGCTGCCGTCCTTGACGTGCGTGCGGAAGTGCATGTGGGTGGTGTTGAGCCACACGAAGAACGGGGTGTCGGACGCCTTCGCGTCGCCCATGAAGCGCAGGGCCTCGGGCACGACCTCGTCGTCGATGGTCTTCATCCGCTCCTTGGTCAGCGGGCCGGTGTCCTCGATGCGCTGCGTGCCGTCCTCCTGCGCCCAGGAGTGGATCACGCCCCGGGGACCGAAGTTCTTGTGGAAGTCCGGGAAGTCCTCCTCGGTCGGGTAGTCGTCGAGCTCGGGCTCCTCCTCGGCGTTGAGGTGGTAGAGGTTGCCGAAGAACTCGTCGAAGCCGTGGGCGGTCGGCAGGAACTCGTCGCGGTCCCCGAAGTGGTTCTTGCCGAACTGGCCCGTCGCGTAGCCCAGGTTCTTCAGGGCGGTCGCGATCGTCGGGTCCTCGGCGCGCAGCCCGATGTCGGCACCGGGCATCCCGACCTTGGTGAGACCCGTGCGATAGGGGTTCTGGCCGGTGATGAACGCCGCCCGCCCAGCCGTGCAGCTCTGCTCGCCGTAGTAGTCGGTGAACCGCACACCTTCGTCCGCGATGCGGTCGATGTGGGGGGTGCGGTATCCCATCAGCCCGTCGCTGTAGCAGCTCAGGTTGGAGATGCCGATGTCGTCACCCCAGAGAATCAGGATGTTGGGTCGGTCTGACACGTGAGCCTCCTGGAGATGGGACGAGCGTCGGCAGGGTCGGGCCCGCGCACGAACGGCCGAGGGTTCGAGCGTCGCTCGCGGCGGAGACCGCCCGCGTCGCCCGAACCGGGTGAACGGCCGCCCGCTGGGGCGTCACCCAGCTGCTCGAGGGACGGTGACCGGTCGGGGGGTGGTTCACCCTTCTCAGGTGACGCCCGTCGGCGCGCCGGTCGAGAGGATCGGCCCGCCGTCGAGGAGCGGGCGCCGCGAACGACGATGAGGAGGTCGCAGCCTCACGCGGGGAGCGAGGGAGCGTCCGGCCCGACCCGCTCGGCCAGCCACTGTGCGACCTGTTCCTCCGACGGCGCCAGCCCGTCGCTGATCACGTGGGGCGCGACGCGGGAGAAGTAGTCGGTGACCATGCTGTCCGACTCGCGCACCAGCATCCCGGCGGCCTCGCCGTCGACGATCCACGACCCGAGCACCACGCGGTTGCCCTCGAAGCTCGGCAGGTCGGTGTAGGCCTGGTAGACCCAGCCCTCCGCGCCGTAGCCGCCGGGCATCACGACGTCCTCGACCATGTCGTCGAGGTGGATGCGGATGTTGTCGCCCTCGCGCCCGTGCAGCGGCTTGGCGACCCAGCGCTCGAGGTCGCGCGGCTCGTCGAAGTACGCCGGCAGCAGCAGGCGGTGTCGCGGGAAGAGCTCCCAGAGCACCGGCAGGATCGCCTTCGTGCTGAGCAGCACCTTCCACGCCGGCTCGATCCACTTGGTGGGTCGGGCCTCGGACCGGTCGACGACCATCCGGCCGAACGGCTCGGCGAGCATCTCCTCCCAGGCGTAGAGCTTGAACGCGTTGCGCAGCGGCTCGTCGTGGACGTCGCGGAAGTCCCGGGTGTCGGGGTTCCACCCGACCTCGGCCACCGGGTGGGCGAGCGCGAGCCACCCGGCCTGGACGGCGGCGTCCATGAGGTAGTGGACGGTCATCTCCATCTCGCCGCCGTCGTAGGAGTCCTCCTCGCCGAGGTCGTAGAGGAAGTGCATCCGGTCGCCGTCGAAGTGGCCCGACCGGCGCAGCGTGCGCCACCCCTCGATGAGCCGGTCGTGGACGGAGTTCCACTGGTCCATCTCCGGCATCACGTCCTCCATCCAGTTCCACTGGATGATCCCGGTCTCCACGAGACCGGTCGGGGTGTCGCCGTTGATCTCGAGCATCTTGATCGACCCGTCGGCGCCGTAGGCCAGGTCGAAGCGCGCGTAGAGCGCCGGGTCGCCGGCCTCGATCGAGCGGCGTACGACGCCCAGCGAGCCGGGCGGCAGGCCGAGCCGCTCGTCGGTCATCGTCGTGGCCATGTGGGTGACGGCCTGCAGGCACATCGCCCACAGCTCCTCGGTGGCGGCCTCGAGCGCCTCCACCTCCTCCATCGTCACCTCGTACCAGGCGTCCTCGTTCCAGTAGGGCAGCTCGGAGCCGTCGGGCATCTTGGTGGTCGGGAAGACCAGCCCCTGCTCCACGACGGTGTCGCGCCAGCCCTCACGCGCCCGCGACCGGTGCCGCCACATGTCTGGGTGCCCTCCCTGCTCAGGCGATGCTGGCGCACACGATGGCGCCGACGGAGAGGGCGACGGCCGCCGCGACCTGCGCGAGAGGACGTACGGGCCCGGGCGCGGTGACGATCTGCCGCAGGTCGCCCGGGGTGATCGCCTCGACCGCGAAGAACATCAGGGTGTTGAGGGCGATGCCGACCACGCCGAAGCACACGGTCCACACCAGCGCCCAACCCAGCGAGGTCTCGCCGTTGGTCCAGATCGCGGTGAACAGCACCGCGGCGTTGGAGACCAGCCACGCCGAGGTCACCAGGCCGGCGCCCTTGGAGTGGGCGTGCACCGACTCGTTGCCGTTCTCGTCGACGCCGCGCAGGTGGGTGCCGAGGTGGCCGGGCGTGGCGAGGTCGAGGACGTAGTAGGCCACCACCAGCATCGCGCCGCCGACGAGGGCGTAGGCGACGGCGTGGAGGAGGGCGTCGATCAGGTCGGTCACGGAAGGTCTCCTGGGAGCGGTGCTGGCGGGATCGGGTGGTGGGTCGGTGCGCTGGGGCTCAGCCGAAGCCGCGGTTGCTGCCGCCGAAGCCGCCCTTGGTGGTGGCGGACTTCACCGTCGAGCCGCCGGTGGTGGGCAGCCCGCCGCGCTGCACGACGCCCGTGAGGCTGCTGCCTCGGAAGGTGCCGCCGGTGGCGGTCTGGCCGATGCCCGGGACGACCGACCTCGCGGCGAGGTAGTACCAGAAGAAGCCGGTGCCGCCGCCGTTGTAGTCGGAGTCGTCGTCGCACTGGTCGTCGTCGACGCGCTCCTGGGTGTCGGGGTCGACGCACACCGCGGCGTAGTCGGCGCTGGACGAGCACCCGGTGAGGCTGCTCGCCATCACGGCGGTAATGCCCAGCGAGATGCTGGTCGACCGCATGCGGCGGCGGGTGGGCGTGGTCATCGGGAGCCTCCGGGCGGGTCCTGGCTGGCGTTCGTCTCTGGGGCGTTCTTCTGCGCGAACATCGCCAGCATCTGCTCGGCGACGTCGGTGGTGGCGGCGTCGGCCGCCTCGTGCTCGGCGAGCCGCTCCTCGAGCCACGCGCGGCCGTGCTGTGCCTCGAGGGAGGCGAGGGTGAGGTGCTCGAGCCGGTCGATCCGCGCGTGGACGTCCTCGAGGACGGTCGCCACGGCGAGGGACTCCTTGTCGAAGACGAGGTTGGCGATCACGTGGCCGATCGCGATCGGGACGAGCACCAGCATCGACACGATGAGGACCGCGCCGACCGCGCGGCCGGCGGTGGAGGACGGGTAGAAGTCGCCGTAGCCGACGGTCGAGCCGGTCACGATGCCCCACCACAGCCCTTCGACCGGGCCCTTGTCCTCGAGCGCGGCGTAGGTGAAGGAGCACACGACCCAGATGCCGAGCACCACGAGCACCAGCAGGTGCGGGGCGTTGACGAGCCCGCGCACCGGGCGCGCGACGAAGCCGATGCGTCGCGCGATCGCCTTCTCGGCGCCGTCGACGTCCGTGACCTGCTCGGCCATGCCTGATCCCCGTTCCCCCGTGTCGTCGCCGCGACTTTAGGCGTGCGCGTGTTCCGGCCCGCATACGCCTCGCGGACCCCCCGGCTCACGCGACGAGGTCGGCGTACTCCGGGTGCTTCTCGATGTACGACGCCACGTAGGGGCAGTCGGGCCGCACGGTCAGGCCGCGCGCGCGGGCGTCGTCGAGCGCCGCGCGGACCAGCGTCGAGGCGTGCCCCTGGCCGCTGAAGGCCTCCGGCACCTCGGTGTGGATCAGCCGGATCACGTCGCCGTGCAGGCGGTAGTCGATGAAGCCGACGAGCGTGTCGCCGGAGCGCAGTTCGTAGCGGTGGTGGTCGGGGGCGTCGACGAGCTCGGTGTCCACGACCTGAGCCTAGACGGAGGTGACTTGCCCGTAACCCCACCCGGGGGAGAGGGTCTGCTCCATGGCAGCAACCGCATCGTCGTACTCGATCACCATGCGGTTGTACACCGCGGCCGACCACAGCGTCGTCGGCGCCGTCGCGACCACCATCGCGCACAACGGGGGCGTCGTCACCGCGATCGACGTCGCCGAGTCGCGCCACGACCGGCTCACCGTCGACGTCACCTGCTCGGCGGCCGACGCCACGCACTCCCAGGAGCTCGTCGCGGCGGTGTCCGAGGTCGAGGGCGTGACGGTCCACAAGGTCAGCGACCGGACCTTCCTGCTGCACCTCGGCGGCAAGATCGGCGTGCAGTCCAAGGTGCCGCTGCGCACCCGCGACGACCTGTCGATGGCCTACACGCCCGGCGTCGGCCGGGTGTCGATGGCGATCCACGACAACCCCGAGGACGTCCGCAAGCTCACCATCAAGGGCAACTCGGTCGCCGTCGTCACCGACGGCTCGGCCGTCCTGGGCCTCGGCAACATCGGTCCCGGCGCGGCGATGCCGGTCATGGAGGGCAAGGCCGCGCTCTTCAAGCGCTTCGCCGACATCGACGCGTGGCCGATCTGCCTGGCGTCGCAGGACACCGACGAGATCGTCCGGGCCGTCGAGATGATCGCGCCCGGCTTCGGCGGCATCAACCTCGAGGACATCGCGGCCCCGCGCTGCTTCGAGATCGAGGCCCGGCTGCGTGAGTCGCTCGACATCCCCGTCTTCCACGACGACCAGCACGGCACCGCGATCGTGGTCCTCGCCGCGCTCACCAACGCCCTGCGCTGCGTCGAGAAGCAGCTCGCCGACGTGCGCATCGTGGTGTCCGGGGCCGGTGCCGCCGGCACCGCGATCGTCACCCTGCTCCTCGCCGCGGGCGCCCACGACGTCGTCGTCGTCGACCGGTTCGGCGCGCTGTCGTCCGCGGACGAGTCGCTGTCCCCGGCGCACCGCGACCTCGCCTCGGCCACCAACCCGCGTCGTGCCACCGGCTCGCTGCAGGAGGTCCTCGTCGACGCCGACGTCTTCATCGGCGTCTCGGCCCCCGGCATCCTCGACCCCGAGTGGATCCCGACGATGGCGCCCAAGCCGGTCGTCTTCGCCCTCGCCAACCCCGACCCGGAGGTCGACCCGGCCGAGGCCGACAAGTACGCCGCCGTGGTGGCCTCGGGCCGCTCCGACTACCCCAACCAGATCAACAACGTGCTCGCCTTCCCCGGCGTCTTCCGCGGCCTCCTCGACGCCGGTGCCCAGCACGTCACGACCGACATGCTGCTGCGCGCCGCCCAGGCCATCGCCGACACCGTCAGCGCCGAGGAGCTGCACGCCGCCTTCATCATCCCGAGCGTGTTCCACCCCGACGTGACCAAGCGGGTGGCATCGGCGATCAGCGGCCGCGAGAGCTGAGGGCGGGCTGGTCCTTACGCGTCGGCGTACGAGGGCGCATGGGGCGGCGCGCCGTGTCATAACGGCGTGCTTGTAGGGGAAGTCCGTCACTTCGTGCAGGTTGTGCACCCCTCCAGGTGGCGGACTCCCCGCTCGAGCGGGGAGTCCACCAGCAGCCGGGTGGCATCGGCGATCAGCGGCCGTGAGAGCCGACGTACGCCGCCTCCGGGCGCGGTTCCGCACCGGCGTCCGGCGGGCCGACCTTGCGCGGCCACCAGAACTTCTCGCCGAGGGTGAGCGCGAGCGCCGGCACGAGGACGGTGCGCACGACGAGGGTGTCGAGCAGCACGCCGACGAAGATGATCGCGCCGAGCTGGGCGAGCACCACCAGCGGCAGCACGCCGAGGACGGCGAAGACCGCGGCGAGCAGGATGCCCGCGCTGGTGATCACGCCGCCGGTCGCGGTCAGGGCGCGCAGCATGCCGGTGCGGGTGCCGTGCTCTCGCGCCTCCTCACGGGCCCGGGTGACGAGGAAGATGTTGTAGTCGACGCCCAGTGCGACCAGGAAGAGGAACGCCAGGAGCGGCACGCCGGTGTCCATCGCCTCGAAGCCGAAGACGTTCTGGAACAGCCACCACGACGCGCCCATGCTGGCGGCGTACGTCGCCACGACGGTCGCGACGAGCAGCAGGGGCGCCACGATCGAGCGCAGCAGCAGGAGCAGCGCGCCGAGCACCAGCAGCAGGATGAGCGGCAGGATCACCTGGCGGTCGCTGGCGGCGTACTCGGCCGCGTCGATGGCCTCGGCGTCGCCGCCGCCGACGTGCGTGTCGTCGAAGTCGGCCACCGCGTCACGGACGTCGAGCACGACCGCCTGGGCCGCGTCGCTGCCGGGTGCGGCGTCGGGCACGGCGTCGATGCGGGTGATGCCGTCACCGCTGCTGGTGACGCGCGCGGAGTCCACGCCCTCGACCTCCTCGACGGCAGCGAGCACCTGCTCGGGGTCGTCACGGGTGAGGACCTGGACCGGGTCGCTGGTGCCGGCGGGGAACGACTCACCGAGGCGCTCGGCGGCCGCGATGGCCTCGGGGCGCTCGAGGAACTGGTCGGCCGGGTCGAGACCGGTGGTGATCGTCGTGGCGCCGAGGGCCATCACCGCGAGGACGGTGACGGTGCCGGCGACGAAGGTCCGCGGACGACGGGAGACGGCGCTGCCGACGCGGTGCCAGACACCGCGCGAGTCGACGAGGACCGGGTCGCCCACGTGCGGCACCCGCGGCCAGAAGACCCACCGGCCGAACAGCACCAGTGCCGCCGGCAGCACGACCAGGGCGAACGTCGCAGCGATGAGGACGCCGACCGCGCACGCGAGGCCCAGGCCGCGGGTCGTCGGGATCGCCGACAGGAGGAGGGTGAGCAGGCCCAGCACGACGGTGGTGGCGCTCGAGAGCACCGCCTCGAAGGTCCGGCTGAGGGCGTGCGCCATCGCCTCGTAGCGCGACTCGGTCGTCTTGAGCTCGTCGCGGTAGCGCGAGATCAGCAGGAGGGCGTAGTCGGTGCCGGCTCCGAAGACGAGCACGCTCAGGATGCCGACCGTCGACTCGTCCCAGGCGACGCCGACGACCTCGAGCACGTTGGTCGACACGATCGCGGCCAGGCGGTCGGCGATGCCGACGACCGTCAGCGGGACCAGCCACAGCACGGGACTGCGGTAGGTGATGATCAACAGGATGGCCACGACGGCCGCGGTCGCGGCGAGGAGCCGGATGTCGGCGCCGTCGAAGACCTGGCCGATGTCGGCCTGGATGCCGGCGGGGCCGGTCACCTGGACCTCCACGCCGTCGGGGACGTCCTCGCCGAGCTGGGTGCGCAGCTCCTCGACCTGGTCGATGTTGTCGGTGGCGGAGGTCGAGGAGACGGGTACGGCGACGAACGCGGCGGTCTGGTCCTCGGCCACCACGAGAGGCGACTGCTTGCCCTCACCACCACCGGGCGGCCCGCCCTGGGGCGCGCCCTCGGGAGCGCCTCCGCCGCCGGCGTCCGCGAGCAGCGCGCCCGCCTGCTGGGCCAGCTCGTCCTGGGTCGCGGCGTCGAGCTCACCGGACTCTGCGGTCCACAGCACGATGGCCACCTGGCCCTCGTCGTCGGGCAGCTGCTCCTCGAGCTCGACCGCGAGCGTGCTGTCCGCTCCGGCCGGCAGCGTGTCGACGGGGGAGGCCTCGCGCTCGCCCTCCGGCACGAACGCGATGACGAAGAGCGCGAGCAGGATCGGCACGAGCGCGAAGAACCAGGCCAGCCGGCGGCCGGCGATCGCCCGGGCCGGGGCGGGGGTGCGGTGGGAGGGCACGGGGTCTCCTCGGGGGAGTAGCTAGGGAGCGTGATTGCTAAGCAAGTTACTTATCAAGTTAGCGGTAGTATCATCGCCCAGGCAAGTGGACGCCGAGAGCCGGAGGTGGGACGCCCGTGACGGACGAGCAGCACGTCGTCGCGCCTCCGCCGTGGGTGGACCGGGGCCAGGAACGCTCCCAGCCGCCGACGCTCCTGGCGCTGCGTGACCTGGTCGCCGCCGGCAGCCGCGTCAACCACGTGGTGTCGCGACGGGCCGGGCTCAGTGAGACCGAGCTCGTCACGCTCGAGCACCTCAGCCGCGAGCAGATCGGTCCCGCGGAGGTCGCCCGCCGGCTGGAGGTCTCGACCGCCGCGGCGACGGGCATCGTGGACCGGCTGGTCTCCCGGGGTCACGTCGAGCGGCGCCCGCACGAGGTCGACCGCCGGCGCACCGAGCTGCACATCACCGACTCCGGGCGCGGCGAGATCATCGGCCACCTGATGCCGATGTTCGCCGCGCTCGACCGCCACGACGCGACCTTCACCGAGGAGGAGAAGGCCGTGGTCCGGCGCTACCTCCGCGGTGCCACCGAGGCGTTCGAGCGCGTGCTGGACCGCTGACGCCCCGGGGTGGAGCGCCGCCCGCCGAGCGGTGGGTGAGACATGTTCTCGGGCGCGCGAACCTGCGCCACGCACCGCGAGGTGGTCAGCGGGGCCTGGCCGGGACACCGCCCAGGCGGGGCGGCGTACGGGATCAGTCCTCGACGCCGGCCATCTGGTGCGCGACGAGCGCGGCACCGACGATGCCGGCACGGTTCTGCAGCGTCGCGGGCACCATCTCGGTCTCGACCTTGATGAGGTGGCCGAACTTGTCCCACGACTTGCTCACCCCGCCCCCGATCACGAACAGGTCGGGGGAGAAGAGCCGCTCGAGGTGGCGGAAGTAGGCCGTGAGTCGCTCCGACCACTCCTCCCACGACAGGCCCTCGCGCTCGCGTGCGCTGGTCGCCGTGGTCGCCTCGGCGACGGCACCGTCGAGCTCGAGGTGGCCCATCTCGGAGTTGGGGACGAGCTGGCCGTTCCAGATCATCGCCGAGCCGATGCCGGTGCCGAGGGTGATGACCATGACCAGGCCGCCGCGGCCCTTCGCAGCGCCGTACTCCGCCTCGGCGAGCCCGGCGGCGTCGGCGTCGTTGACCACGTGCACCTCGCGCCCGAGGGCGGCGGTGAAGATCGCGTCGGCGTCCTCGCCGATCCATGACTTGTCGATGTTGGCCGCCGAGTGCACCACGCCGTGCCGGACGATGCCGGGCACGGTCACGCCGACCGGCCGCGTGGACACGGGGAAGCTGTCGATGATCTGTCCGAAGACCTTGGCGACCGCCTGCGGGGTGGCGGGTCGGGGGGTGTCGATCCGGATCCGGTCGTGCGCGAAGTCGCCGACCTCGAGGTCGACAGGGGCGCCCTTGATGCCGGTGCCGCCGAAGTCGATGCCGAAGGGGTGTTCCATGGCGCCCAACCTATCGCCAGCCGTACGACGGTGTGACGGGGGCAACACCCGGCGAGACCGGCCGCGGCAGGGGCTGGTGGTCCTCGAGCTCGCGAGCCGGGTTCCCGCACTTTACACGCGACACCCTTTTGTCAACCTTCTTTACAGATCGTATGGTCCTGTAAACCCGATGGCAGGAGGTCAGGACGATGGCCGGCTACCCCACCCGACTCGCGCCCAGCGGCACGGTCCCCGAGGGCACGACCGAGATCTGGACCGACAGCAAGCGCTACCTGTGGCTGATCGGCCTGGTGGTGCCGAGCCTGGCGTTCGTCGCCTTCGGCGGCTACGTCGCGACCGGCTGGGGGGTCTGGTTCTGGGTCGGGCCGATCGTCATCCTCGGCATCGTCCCCGCGATCGACCTGGTCGCCGGGCTCGACCGCTCCAACCCGCCCGACGACGTCATCGAGGCGCTCGAGCAGGACCGCTACTACCGGTGGATCACCTACCTCTTCCTGCCCATCCAGTACGCCGGCTTCCTCGGCGCGATGGCCCTGGTCGCCGGATGGGACGCCTTCGGGTTGCTGGACGAGCCGCTGTCGACCCTCGACAAGGTCGGCCTGGCGATCTCGATCGGCTGCATCGGCGGCATCGGCATCAACACCGCCCACGAGCTCGGCCACAAGAAGGAGGCCAACGAGCGCTGGCTCTCCAAGATCGCGCTCGCCCAGGTCGGCTACGGCCACTTCTACATCGAGCACAACCGTGGCCACCACGTCCGCGTGGCCACGCCCGAGGACCCGGCCAGCGCGCGGCTCGGTGAGAGCTTCTACGCGTTCTGGCCGCGCACGGTCGGCGGGTCGCTGCGGTCGGCCTGGCGGCTGGAGAAGCGGCGCCTCGCGCGGCGCAAGCAGTCGCCGTGGCGCCTCGACAACGACGTGCTCAACGCCTGGTTGATGACGCTCGTGCTCTGGGCAGGGGTGCTGGTCGCGTTCGGGCCCGAGGTGCTGCCGTACCTCCTCGTCCAGGCGGTCGTCGGCTTCTCGCTGCTCGAGGTCGTCAACTACATGGAGCACTACGGGATGCTGCGGCAGAAGGTCGGGGAGGGCGACCGCCGGCGCTACGAGCGGGTGCTGCCCAGCCACAGCTGGAACTCCAACAACATCGCGACCAACGTGCTGCTCTACCACCTGCAGCGCCACAGCGACCACCACGCCAACCCGACCCGGCGCTACCAGACGCTGCGGGACTTCGAGGAGAGCCCGGTGCTGCCGACCGGCTACGCCGGGATGATCGTGCTGGCCGCCGTGCCCGCGGTCTGGCGGCGGGTGATGGACCAGCGGGTCGTCGACCACTTCGGCGGCGACGTGTCCCTGGCCAACATCAGCCCGCGCAAGCGGCAGACCTACCTCGAGCGCTACCCCGCCCCGGGTCGAGTGCGCGGCTCTGGGGCGACTGCTACCGCGAGCGCACTCGACCCCGGGGCCGAGGTGCTCGCGGCCCGGTGCCCGAGCTGCGAGTACGTCTACGAGGTCGCGGCCGGTGACGAGCACGAGGGCTTCGCCGCCGGTACGGCCTGGGCGGACGTCCCGGACGACTGGTGCTGCCCCGACTGCGGAGTGCGCGACAAGGTCGACTTCGTGCCCTGCGCGCCCGAGCGCGCGGCGGGCTGAGTCGGCCTCAGCGCACGACCTCGCGCCGGTCGTCGGGGAGGCGGCGGGTGAGCCCGGCCCGGTCGAGCCGGTCGAGCAGCGGGAGCACGACGCGGCGCGAGGTGGCGAGGTCCTGCCGGGCGGCGCTGGTGGTGAAGGGCTGCTCGAGACGGGCGAGGCGGTCGGCGGCGTCGCGGTCGGCGCCGGGCAGCAGGACGAGACCCGGGGCGATGCGCCACAGCAGCCCGGCGCGTTCGGCGGCGCCCAGGGCGCGCTCGTCGAGACCGAGCTCGCGCAGCCGGTCGGCGGTGGGGGCGGCGAAGGGCGCGGCCGCCAGCTCGCGGCGTACGACGTCGACGGCGGCGGACACCTCCGTCGGGAGCCCCGACCCGGGTGCCCGTACCCGTCCACCCACGACCACCAGTGGCGGCCGCACCAGCGGCCCGACGAGGTCCGGGTCGGGCAGCCGCAGCCGGTCGGCCAGCACGGTCAACGGCACGTCGGGGTCGAGCGGGTGGGAGCGCGCGTGCTCCTCGACGAGGGGCGGCAGCCGGTCGGCGAGGGCGACGGCGAAACCGCGGCTGACCAGCCACGGGCCTGCCTCGAGGTGGTCGCCGGGCGCGACGGGCACGCCGATGCGACGCAACCGGTCGCGGTGGGCGAGACCGCGTCGGGCGAGCTCGTCGGCGAGGCGGGGGGTGCCGTCGGCGCGCGCGAGCTGGGCCGCCCGCCGGCCCGCGGCACCGCGCCGACGCAGCCGCGGGGGGTCGGGGTCGAGGACGTCGACCCGCCACAGCCGGCGGTCGCCCGGGTCACGGAGCAGCATCCGGTCGCCCACCCGCAGCGGCAGGGCGCGCTCCAGCGTCAGCCGGGAGACGCCGCTGCCCGGGTCGCCGAGCGGACGGTGGCGCACGGCGACGTCGGCGGCACCGACGTGCAGCTGTGGCGCCAGCGGCGGATGGAGGGGAGGGCCGGCGCCTGGCCCCGGCCGCAGGCGTACGTCGACCACCTCGGTGTGGTGCCACGCCGCAGGGGTGGTCAGTGCCGTCCCGCGGGTGATGCCATCGACGTCGCCGGTGAGGTTGAGCGCCACCCGGGCGGTGCCGGCCACGGCGTCGGCGTCGCGGCCCAGGGCCTGCAGCCCGCGGACCCGCACCAGCCG
Organism: uncultured Nocardioides sp.; assembly: GCF_947488025.1. Classification (GTDB taxonomy): domain Bacteria; phylum Actinomycetota; class Actinomycetes; order Propionibacteriales; family Nocardioidaceae; genus Nocardioides. The sequence continues at coordinate 79,719 of NZ_CANKYS010000009.1, forward strand.
CTCGCCGTCGGCGAGGGTGTCGCCGACCCGCACCGTGCCGGCGGGCAGGGTGGCGGTGACCACGGTTCCCGCTCCCCGCACGGTGAAGCGGCGGTCCACCCAGAGGCGTACGTCGACGTCCGCGGGAGGTGCCGGGAGCGCGGCGAGCATCGTGGTGAGGGCCGTCCGGAGGTCGTCGAGCCCGGCGCCGGTGCGCGCGCTGACCGCGACGACGGGTGCACCGGCCAGGCTGGTGCGCGACACCTCGGCCGCCGCCCGGGCCATCGCGGGTGCCGGGTCGGCGAGGTCGCTGCGGGTGACCGCGACGACCCCGTGGCCCACGCCGAGCGCGTCGAGGGCGGCGAGGTGCTCGGCCGCCTGCGGCATCCACGGGTCGTCGGCGGCGACGACCAGCAGGGCCGCCGGGACGGGCCCGATGCCGGCGAGCATCGTGGTGAGGAACCGCTCGTGGCCGGGCACGTCGACGAACGCCACGTCGCCCACGTCGCCCCCGTCCGGCCACGAGGTCCACGCGTAGCCGAGCTCGATCGTCAGCCCGCGTCGCCGCTCCTCCGCGAGCCGGTCGGGATCGGTGCCGGTGAGCGCGCGCACCAGGGTGGACTTGCCGTGGTCGACGTGGCCCGCGGTCGCGACGACGTGCATCAGGCGCTGCCCGCCCCCGCGGCACGGCGTACGACCTCGGCGAGCGCGGCGTCCTCGGCCGGGTCGACGGCCAGGAGGTCGAGCAGCAGCCGCCCGCGCACGGTGCGGCCCAGCACGGGCGGCTCACCCGCGCGCAGCGGCGCGGCGAGGTGCTCGGGCAGCGCGATCGCCGCACTGGGCACCTCGACGCCCGGCGCCCCACCGCCGCCGACCGCTCCGGCGGAGTCCACGACCTCGGCACCCAGCGACGCCACCAGCTCGGCCGGCCACGCCCCGACGATCGCCCGCGCCCGCACCCGGAGGTCGTCGACGGACCGCCCGAGCGCGGCACGCACCGGCGGCACGGGGCCGACGAGGGTCGCCTCGAGGGCGGCGAGGGTGAGCTTGTCGACGCGCAGGGCACGCGCGAACGGGTCGCGCCGCAGCCGCTCGACCAGCTCGGCCCCACCGAGCAGCAGACCCGCCTGCGGGCCGCCGAGCAGCTTGTCGCCGGAGGCGGTGACGAGGTCGGCGCCGGCGCGCAGGGCGGACGCGGCGTCGGGCTCGTGGGGCAGCCGCGGGTGGGCCTCGAGCAGCCCGGAGCCGATGTCGACCACGAGCGGGACCCGCCGGCCCGCGTGCTCGAGCCCGGCGAGGTCGCGGGCGGGCACCGAGGAGGTGAAGCCGGTGACGGCGAAGTTGGAGGGATGCACCTTGAGGACGAAGGCGGTCGAGTCGTCCAGCGCGGAGGCGTAGTCGGCGAGGTGCACCCGGTTGGTGGTGCCGACCTCGCGCAGCCGGGCGCCGACCGACTCCATCAGCTCGGGGATGCGGAAGCCGTCACCGATCTCGACGAGCTCGCCCCGGGCGATGACAACGGTGTCGCGCCCGTCGTCGCCGCGCGCCAGCACCCGCGTGACCAGGGCGAGCGCGGCCGCGCCGTTGTTGACCACGTGGACCCCGCCCGCGTCGGGAACGGCCGAGGCGAGCGCCTCCAGCGCACCCCGGCCGCGTCGTCCGCGCTGCCCGGTCGCGAGGTCGAGCTCGACGTCGGTGGCACCGGCCGCCGTGCGTACGGCCTCGACAGCGGCACCCGACAGGGGCGCGCGGCCGAGGTTGGTGTGGACCACCACGCCGGTCGCGTTGACCACCCGCCGCAGCGTCGTGGCCGACACCGGCAGGGCGGCCACGGCGACGTCGGCCACCTCGTCCGGAGCGACCTCACCGGCCCGGCACCGCTCCTGCGCCCGGACGACGGCCTGCTTGACCAGGGTCGGGCCCAGCCGCGTCGCCGCGGACCGCAGCCGCTCGTCGGCCAGGACCTGGTCGGTGCGCGGGACGGCCCGTCTCGGATCCGTCACGCGCCCTCCTGCTCCCACGTCTGGCGGAGGCGGACGGGAATCGAACCCGCCCGACCCAGCTGCTGGGTCGCAACGGTTTTGAGGACCGCGTCCGTCACCAGACGAGAACCGCCTCCGCCCGCACACTATCCACCCGCGCCCTAGGTTGGACCCATGACGTCACCCCTCCGGCTGACCCAGTACGCCGCCGGCGGCGGGTGCGCGTGCAAGGTGCCGCCCGGCGAGCTGGAGCGCGTGCTCAGCGGCCTCGGCCGGGGCAGGGAGTCGGGCGACCTGCTGGTCGGTCTCGACCACGGCGACGACGCGGCCGCCGTACGCATCGACGACGCGCCCGACGGCACCGGCCGGGCCGTCATCGCCACCGCCGACTTCTTCACCCCGGTGGTCGACGACGCCTACACGTTCGGGCGCATCGCCGCGACCAACGCGATGTCGGACGTGTGGGCGATGGGCGGCACGCCGGTGGTCGCGGTCAACCTGCTCGGCTGGCCGCGCGACCGGATCCCCTTCGACGTGGCGGCGGAGGTGCTGCGCGGCGGCGACGACGCGTGCACCGAGGCTGGCGCCTTCCTCGCCGGCGGGCACAGCATCGACGACCCGGAGCCGAAGTACGGCCTCGCGGTCACCGGCATGGCCGACCCCGCCGCGCTGCTGCGCAACGACGCGGCGCGGCCCGGGATGCCGCTGACGCTGACCAAGCCGCTCGGCCTCGGCGTGCTCAACAACCGCCACAAGGCGACGGGCGAGTGGTTCGAGGAGGCGGTCGCGGTGATGACCGCGCTCAACCGCGACGCCAGCCGCGCGGCCGTCGACGCCGGCGTCCGTGCGGCCACCGACGTCACCGGCTTCGGCCTGCTCGGCCACCTCATGAAGATGATGCGCGCGAGCGGCACGACCGCGGTCGTCGACGCGGCGGCGGTGCCGTACGTCGACGGAGCGCGGCAGTCGCTCGCCGACGGCTTCGTGCCCGGCGGCAGCCGGCGCAACCTCGACTGGGTACGGCCCCACCTGGCGTCCGACCTCGACGAGGACGAGCTGGTCCTGCTCGCCGACGCCCAGACCTCGGGCGGCCTCCTGGTGGTCGGCGAGCTGCCCGGGCACCCCGTCGTCGGCGAGGTGGTCGCGGCGGGGGAGCACGCACTCGTCGTCCGCTGACGCGCCCACCCCTCGGGTGGTGGACGACGTCGTACGCCGATCCGTAGGGTCGTGGCTCCACACGTGCTCGGAGGGTGAGGTCCATGGCGGAGTCGAGGTCGCTCCTCCCCTGGCCCGTGCTCCGGCAGCTGACGAGCGGTGACCTCCTCGGACGCGGCAAGGCCGTGCGCTCGCGCCGCACCGACGAGGTCGAGCCACGGACCAGCACCGCCGACCGGGTCGCACGGAGCGTGTGCCCCTACTGCGCCGTCGGGTGCGGGCAGAAGATCTTCGTCAAGGACGAGAAGATCGTGCAGATCGAGGGCGACCCCGACAGCCCGGTCAACCGCGGCCGGCTGTGCCCCAAGGGCTCGGCCAGCAAGAACCTCGTGACGAGCTCGCTGCGCGAGACCACGATCAAGTACCGCCGCCCCCACGGCACCGAGTGGGAGGACCTCGACCTCACCACCGCGATGGAGATGGTGGCCGACCGGGTCGTGAAGTCGCGCCGCGACGCGTGGCAGGAGCTCGACGAGAAGGACCGTCGCGTGCGGCGAACGATGGGCATCGCGAGCCTCGGCGGCGCGACGCTCGACAACGAGGAGAACTACCTCATCAAGAAGCTCTTCACCGCGATGGGCGCCATCCAGATCGAGAACCAGGCGCGTATTTGACACTCCGCCACCGTCCCCGGTCTGGGGACCAGCTTCGGGCGCGGCGGCGCCACCGGCTTCACGGCTGACCTGGCCAACGCGGACTGCATCATCATCCAGGGCTCCAACATGGCCGAGGCGCACCCCGTGGGCTTCCAGTGGGTCGTCGAGGCGCAGAACCGCGGCGCCAAGGTGATCCACGTCGACCCGCGCTTCACCCGCACCAGCGCGGTGGCGGACAAGCACGTCCCGATCCGCGTCGGCAGCGACATCGCCTTCCTCGGCGGGATCATCAGCTACGTCCTCGAGAACGGCCTCGACTTCCGCGACTACGTCGTCAACTACACCAACGCCGCGACGATCGTCAGCGACCGCTTCGAGGACACCGACGACCTCGACGGGCTCTTCAGCGGCTTCGACCCCGACAAGCGCACCTACGACCCCACCAGCTGGCAGTACGACGTCGAGGACGAACCGGGCCAGCAGAGCGCGGCCCAGGCCGACGACTCCGAGGAGACCCAGGAGCAGCGCGACTCCGCAGCCGGCATGCAGCACGAGGCCCACGGCATGCAGGTCGAGGGGAAGCCGCGGCGCGACGAGACGCTCCAGCACCCCCGGTGCGTCTACCAGGTGCTCCGGCGCCACTTCGCGCGCTACACCCCCGAGGTGGTCGAGCAGACCTGCGGCGTCAGCCAGGCCGACTTCCTCGAGGTCTGCCGGGCGTGGACGGAGAACTCCGGACGCGAGCGCACGACGGCGCTGGTCTACAGCGTCGGCTGGACGCAGCACAGCGTCGGCGTGCAGTACATCCGCACCGGCGCGATCCTCCAGCTGCTGCTCGGCAACATGGGCCGTCCCGGCGGCGGCATCATGGCGCTGCGCGGCCACGCCAGCATCCAGGGGTCGACCGACATCCCCACCCTCTTCAACATCCTCCCGGGCTACCTGCCCATGCCCAACCCCGACCAGCACGCGACGCTCGGCGACTACGTCGACAGCATCCGCAACCCGGGCAGCAAGGGCTTCTGGTCCAAGGCCGACGCCTACACCGTCAGCCTCCTCAAGGCCTACTGGGGCGAGGCGGCGACGCCGGACAACGACTTCTGCTTCGACTACCTGCCCAAGATCACCGGCGACCACGGCACCTACCGCACGGTGCTCGACATGATCGACGGCAAGGTCTCCGGCTACTTCCTCCTCGGCCAGAACCCCGCCGTCGGCTCGGCCCACGGCCGGGCACAGCGGCTCGGCATGGCCAACCTCGACTGGCTCGTGGTGCGCGACCTCTTCGAGATCGAGAGCGCGTCGTTCTGGAAGGACGCGCCCGAGGTCGCGACGGGCGAGATCGTGCCGGAGGAGTGCGCCACGGAGGTCTTCCTCTTCCCGGCCGCCTCCTACGCCGAGAAGGAGGGCACCTTCACCCAGACCCAGCGGATGCTGCAGTGGCGCGAGAAGGCGGTCGACCCGCCGGGCGACTGCCGCTCGGAGCTGTGGTTCTTCTACCACCTCGGCCGGATGGTCCGTGAGCGTCTGGCCGACTCGACCGACGACCGCGACCGACCGCTGCTCGACCTGGCGTGGGACTACCCCGTCCACGACGAGGGCGCCCTCGGCTCCGAGGGCGCGCAGGCGTGGGGCGAGCCCAGCGCCGAGGCGGTGCTGAAGGAGATCAACGGCTACGACGTCGCGACCGGGCGGCCGCTGTCGAGCTTCGTGGAGATGAAGGCCGACGGCTCCACCGCCGGCGGTTGCTGGATCTACACCGGGGTGTTCGCCGACGGCGTCAACCAGGCCAACCGTCGCAAGTCCCGCCACGACCAGTCGTTCGTGGCACCCGAGTGGGGCTGGGCCTGGCCGATGAACCGCCGCATCCTCTACAACCGCGCGTCCGCCGACCCCGACGGCAAGCCGTGGAGCGAGCGCAAGGCCTACGTCTGGTGGGACGAGGAGCAGCAGCAGTGGGTCGGCGACGACGTACCCGACTTCGAGAAGACCAAGCCGCCGTCCTACCGGGCGCCCGAGGGCTCGGACGGCATCGAGGCCATCGAGGGGATCGACCCGTTCATCATGCAGGGCGACGGGAAGGGCGCGCTCTACGTGCCGCAGGGCCTCATCGACGGCCCGATGCCCACGCACTACGAGCCGGTCGAGTCGCCGTTCCGCAACCCGCTCTACGGCCAGCAGGCCAACCCGACGCGCATGGACTACCGCCGCGACGACAACCCGATGAACCCGGCGCCGCCGGAGGAGCACAGCGACGTGTTCCCGTTCGTCTTCACCACGAGCCGGCTGACCGAGCACCACACCGCCGGCGGCATGAGCCGCTACCTCGAGCACCTCGCCGAGCTGCAGCCGGAGATGTTCGTCGAGGTGTCCCCGACGCTGGCGCGCGAGCGGGGCCTCGAGCACATGGGCTGGTGCCACGTCGTGACCGCCCGGTCGGCGGTCGAGGGCCGGGTGCTGGTCACCGAGCGGCTGCGGCCGCTGCGGGTCGAGGGCCGGACGGTCCACCAGGTCTGGATGCCCTACCACTGGGGCGGTGGCGGCCTGGTCACCGGCGACTCGGCCAACGACCTGTTCGGCATCACCCTCGACCCCAACGTGCTGATCCAGGAGAGCAAGGTCGGCACCTGCGACGTACGTCCCGGGCGGCGGCCGACGGGTCCCGCACTGCGGGAGCTGGTGGCCGACTACGGCCGGCGGGCCGGGATCGGCGACCAGCTGCCCGCCCGGATCGTCACCGCGTCGGCGGACGCCCAGGCCCGCTCCCTCGCGGCCGCCGAGACCAGCGACGACGACCAGGAAGGTCAGTGATGGGCCCCAACAGCCTCTTCGGACCGCTCGACCCGGCATCCGACGCCGGCTACACCGACGCCCCGAAGCGCAAGGGCTTCTTCACCGACACCAGCGTCTGCATCGGCTGCAAGGCCTGCGAGGTGGCGTGCAAGGAGTGGAACGACGTCCCGGAGAACGCCTTCGAGATGCTCGGCACGTCCTACGACAACAGCCACTCGCTCAACGCCAACCAGTGGCGCCACGTCGCCTTCATCGAGAAGCCCGCCGCCAAGCCCTCCGCGCCTTCGGTCGACCTCGGCATGCCCGCGGTCGGCGCGCCGGTGAGCGACGTGCCCCAGGACGAGAAGCCCGACTTCCAGTGGCTGATGTCGTCCGACGTGTGCAAGCACTGCACCCATGCCGCCTGCCTCGACGTGTGCCCCACCGGCTCGCTCTTCCGCAGCGAGTTCGGCACGGTCGTGGTGCAGGACGACATCTGCAACGGCTGCGGCTACTGCGTCGCCGCCTGCCCCTACGGCGTCATCGACCGCCGCCGCGGCCCCGAGGGCGACCCCAAGGTGGGCATCGCCCAGAAGTGCACCCTCTGCTACGACCGCCTGACCGACGGCCAGCGCCCGGCCTGCGCCGCGGCGTGCCCGACGGAGTCCATCCAGTACGGCGACGTCGACGAGCTGCGCGAGCGCGCCACCGCCCGGGTGGAGCTGCTCCACGAGCGAGGCGTGATGGACGCCCGGCTCTACGGCAACGACCCCGATGACGGCGTGGGCGGCACCGGCGCGATGTTCCTGCTGCTCGACGAGCCCGAGGTCTACGGCCTGCCGCCCGACCCGGTCGTGACCACCAAGGACCTCCCGCGGATGTTCACCCGGGCCGGGATGGCCGGCACGGCGCTGCTCATCGGCGCAGCGCTCTCGTTCGTGCGGAGGCGGCCGTGAGCCCCGCCCCGGACGCCTCCACCCACGGAGACGGGTCCGGCACGCAGGTCCGCCACGGCGGCAGCCCCGGCCGCTCGCGGGGCAGGTCACGCGGCGGCGACCGGGTGATGGTGCCCGACGCCGACTTCACGTCCTACTACGGCCGCCCGATCGTCAAGGCCGCGCCGTGGGAGCACGACATCGCCTACTACCTCTTCACCGGTGGCGTCGCAGCCGGCTCCTCGCTCCTCGCCGGCGGTGCGGACCTGACCGACCGGCCCGGGCTGCGACGCGCAGGACGGATCGGCTCCTTGGTCGGGCTGCTCCTCAGCATCGTGGCCCTGGTCCACGACCTCGGCAAGCCGAGCCGCTTCCTCAACATGCTGCGCGTGGTCAAGCTGACCTCGCCGATGTCGGTCGGCACGTGGATCCTGTCGTTGCACGGGCCGTTCGCGGGCCTGGCCTCGGCCGCTGAGCTGGTCGGCATGTTGCCCACCCGCTGGCAGCGCGGGCCGGTGCGCCTGCTGCTGCGGCTGGGACGCCCGGCCGGGTTGGTGGGGGCCGTGACCGCCCCGCCCGTGGCGGCGTACACCGCCGTGCTGCTCGCCGACACCGCCACCCCGGCGTGGCACGCGGCCCACGAGGAGCTCCCCTTCGTCTTCTGCGGCTCCGCCGCCGCGGCCTCCGGCGGCTGGGCGATGGTCACCGCCCCGATCGCCGAGGCCGGACCGGCCCGCACCTTCGCCGTCGGCGGCGCCGCCGTCGAGCTGGTGATGGCCCACCGCATGGAGACGTCGATGGGCCTCGCGGCCGAGACCCTCCACACCGGCACCGCCGGCAGGTGGATGCGGGCCAGCAAGGTGCTCACCGCGACCGGCGCCGCCGGCGCCCTCCTCGGCGGACGCAGCCGGGTGCTCTCGGTCGTCTCGGGCACGGCCCTGATGGCCGGGTCGTTCTGCACCCGCATGGGTGTCTACGAGGCCGGGATGGCCTCGGCGAGGGACCCGAAGTACACCGTGGTGCCGCAGCGCGAGCGCGTCGAGCGCGGCGAGCAGGTACGCCACCAGGGGTGAGCCACAGGTCACCTCGGGCCGTCGGACGGCCGGACCGTACGAAGGAGACAGGCATGGAACGGACATCCACACGCGCTCGTGACGACGCCGCGCGGGACGGCTCCACCCCGGGCGGCTTCCGCTGGCTGCTGGTCGCCGGCGCGCTGCTCCTGCAGTTCTCGATCGGTGCCGTCTACGCCTGGTCGGTCTTCGGCGGCGCCCTGGAGGAGGCCGAGTCGTGGCAGCTCGGCAAGGTGCGCGCCTCGCTGCCCTTCACCGTGACGATCGGCATGATCTTCGTCGGCAGCTACGTCGGTGGCCGTGTGCAGGACGCCAGGGGCCCGCGCGTCGTGGCGCTCGCCGGTGGCGTCATCTACTCGGTCGGCATCCTGCTGGCCGGGCTGACCAACGGCGCCGAGGACTACTGGCTGCTCATCCTCGGCTACGGCGTGATCAGCGGCTTCGGCCTCGGCGTCGCCTACATCGTTCCCATCGCGATGCTGCAGAAGTGGTTCCCCGACAAGACCGGGCTCATCACCGGCCTCGCCGTCGGCGGCTTCGGGTTCGGCGCGGTGCTCACCTCGCCGGTGGCGCAGCTGCTCATCGACCGCGATCCGGAGGACCCCACGGGCGCCTTCGTGCCGCTCGGCCTGGCCTACCTGCTGATGTCGCTGGTGGGCGCCTCGATCTTCCGCAACCCGCCCGCGGACTACGTCGTACCCGGCGTCGAGGAGAGCGACGGCGCTGCCGACACCGGCGACACCGACTACACCCAGGCCGAGGCGCTGCGCACCCCGCAGTGGTACTTCCTCACCGCCATCCTCACCCTCAGCGTGAGCGCCGGGATCGCGCTGATCTCGCAGGCCAAGCTCAGCGCCACGGACATCGCCGGCGTCAGCGTCACCGGTGCCGCGACGCTGGTGGGCGTGCTGGCGATCTTCAACGGGGCCGGCCGCATCGTGTGGGCCGGCATCTCCGACCGCATCGGGCGGATGAGGACCTTCGCCACGATCCTGGCCCTGCAGGGCATCTGCCTGATCCTGCTCCCGCACGCCGGCAGCGTGCTGCTGTTCTCCGCGCTCGCCGCGGTCATCTACCTCTGCTACGGCGGCACGTTCGGCACGATGCCCGCCACCGCGGGCGACTTCTTCGGCGTCCGCAACGCCGGCGCGATCTACGGCCTCATGCTCATCGGCTGGAGCCTCGGCGGCGTCATCGGCCCGGTGCTCGCCTCCGCGCTCATCGGTGACGAGAAGGCCTACACGCTCGCCTACACGACCATCGGCGTCATCGCGCTGGCCTCCGTCGCGCTCACCTTCGTCACCAAGGTGCCCGCCGGCCGGGACGGCGCGCGCGACTGAAGCCTGCCAGAATCCCGTCATGGCCACGACCACGACCCGCGAGCGCATCGTCGCGGCGGCCGTGGAGATGACGACCTCGTCGGGCTGGGCCGCGGTCACGATGGCGCGCCTCGCCGACGCGGCCGGGGTGAGCCGCCAGACGGTCTACAACGAGGTCGGCTCCAAGCCGGTGCTCGCCGAGACGATGATCCTCGAGGAGCTCGCCCGCTTCCTGCAGGTCGTCGAGCAGGCCTTCGACGCCGAGCCCGACGACCTCACCCGGGCCATCGAGCGTGCCGTCACCGACGTGCTGACCTATGCCCGCGCCAACAAGCTGCTGCACGCCGTCGTCAGCGCGACCCACGGCGCCGACACCGAGCTGCTGCCGCTGCTGACGACCAACGCCGGCTCGCTGCTCGGTGCCGCCAAGGACGTCATCAGCGCCCGCGTGGCGCCGTACGCACCGGGCATCGACGTCGCCCACCTCGACCCGGCCATCGACATGGTCGTGCGCGTGGTGCTGAGCCACGTCATGCAGCCCTCGGGCTCGCCCGAGCAGACCGCCGCCGACATCGCCTGGCTCGCCGGTCAGGCCCTGCGCGGCTGAACGACGACGGGTGGCCGCCGCGGTTCTCCGGGAGGCCTGCGACCGGGTGGGCCACCTAGGGTGTGCGCGTGAGCGGAGTCGTCTGGGGTACGCCGACCGCGCGGGGGATCGTGGCCGCCGCGACCCTCGGCTCCGGGCTGACGCTGCTCGACGGCACGGTGGTCAACGTCGCGCTGCGGTCGATGGGCGCCGACCTCGACGCGTCGCTGGCGCAGCTGCAGTGGATCACCAACGGCTACTTCCTCTCCCTCGCCTCGCTCATCCTGATCGGCGGGTCGCTCGGGGACCGCCTCGGCCGCCGTCGGGTCTTCGTCATCGGCACCGTGTGGTTCGCGCTCGCGTCGCTGCTGTGCGGGCTCGCGCCGACCGCCGAGGTGCTGATCGCGGCGCGCGTGCTGCAGGGGATGGGCGGCGCGCTCCTCACACCGGGCAGCCTGGCGATGATCCAGGCGTCGTTCCGGGCCACGGACCGGGGTCGCGCGATCGGCGCCTGGTCGGGGCTGGGCGGCATCGCCGCAGCCGTCGGACCCCTGGTCGGCGGGCTCCTGATCGACTACGCCTCGTGGCGCTGGATCTTCTTCATCAACCTGCCCCTCGCCGCCCTGACGGTGTGGTTGGCGCAGCGCTGGGTGCCGGAGAGCCGCGATGAGCAGGCCAGTGGGCGCTTCGACGTCGCCGGGGCGACCCTCGCCGCGCTCGCCCTCGCCGGCATCACCTGGGCCCTCACCGACGCCGGTGGCACCGCGACGCCGTACGCCGTCGCCATCGGGGTCGTCGCCGCGGTCGGCTTCATCGTCGTCGAACGCCGGCTGCACGACCCGATGGTCCGGCTGGAGCTGTTCGCCGACCGCACGTTCAGCGCGGCCAACGGCATGACGCTGCTGGTCTACGCCGCCCTGGGGGCGATCCTGTTCTTCCTGGTGCTCCAGCTGCAGACGGTCGGCGGCTACTCCGCCCTCCAGGCCGGCCTCGCCACCTTGCCGATCACGGCCTGCATGCTGCTGCTCGCCTCCCGGGGCGGCGCCCTCGGCCAGCGGATCGGACCGCGGATCCCGATGACGGTCGGGCCGCTGGTGATGGCGGCCGGCGCCGTGTGGCTGCTCGTGGTGGGTGAAGACGTGACCTGGTGGCGCGACGTGCTGCCCGGGCTCACGGTCTTCGGCCTGGGCCTGGCGCTCATGGTGGCGCCGCTGACGTCGACCGTGCTCAACGCCGCCCCGGACGACAGTGCCGGCATCGCCAGCGGCATCAACAACGCGGTCGCGCGTGCCGGTTCCCTGCTCGCAGTCGCCGCGTTGCCCGCGGCGGTCGGCCTCGCCGGCGACGACTACCGCGACCCGGCGCTGTTCGATGCGGCGTACGGCACCGCGATGCTCGCGTGCGCCGCGCTGCTCGCCCTGGGCGGGCTGGTCTCGTGGATCACGATCCCGAGCGGTGTCCAGACACCGAGTGCCTAGGGTCGGGGGCGTGGGCGTACGACGACGGGCGGGCGCGGCGGCGACAGCCGTCCTCCTGACCGCGCTCGCCGCGTGCAGCGCGCCGGCCGCGCCGGAGGAGCCGGACCCCGCGCCGGCCACGACCGCCGAGCCGACGAAGCCGACCGAGCCGACGGGGCAGGCCTCGACGGCCCCCGTGGCCGACCCCGCCCACGCCGTCGACCCACCCGGCGAGCGCGACGGACGGCTGTGGAGCGCCGACATCCTCGTGCAGTGGGACAAGACCATCGACGACGAGCTGCTGAAGCAGGTCGAGCAGCTGGAGGGCGTGGCCCACACCGAGCGCATCGGGCTGGGCCAGGTGAGCCTCGAGAACCGGGTGCTCACCGTCGCCTCGGTCGACCCCGCCCGCTACCGCAACTTCACCCAGGCGCAGGTCGCCGACCTCCAGGAGGCGTGGGACCGCGTCGCCGGCGGCGAGCTGGCCATCGACCGTGCGGTCGCGCGACGGCTGGTCGACGACGAGGGGATGATCCGGCTCGGGGTCGAGGACGACGCGCCGGACCTCCACGTCGGGGCGTACACCCCGCAGGTCCCGACCATCGACATGGTGGTCAACACCGCGTGGGCCGAGGACATCGAGATGGCCACCGACAACGGCCTGCTGATCTCGACCGACGACATCACCCCCGCCACCATCCGCAAGCCGCTGGAGCGGCTCGTCGGCAAGGACGCCTCGGTGCAGATGCTCGACGTCGCCTCGCGGCTCGGCCTCGACCCCGACGCCAAGCTCACCGCCGTCCCCACCGGCGGCACGCTGGGCAGCGTCGTCGGCACCTTCCGCTACCGCGTGCTCGGCGGCGGCCGGATCGCCCCCGAGCCGGCCTGGGTGTCGGCCCACATCCGCACCGAGCAGGTGCCGATCCTCGGCAGCGTCACCTGCCACAAGGACCTCTTCCCGCAGCTGCGCGCCGCCCTGCTCGAGGTGCAGCAGCGCGGCCTGTCCGACGCGATCGACCCGGGTCAGTACGCCGGGTGCTACTACCCGCGCTTCATCGCTGACACGACGACGCTGTCCAACCACTCCTTCGGCCTGGCCCTCGACCTCAACACCGCAGGCAACCAGCGCGGCACCGTCGGCGAGATCGACCGCGACGTGGTGGCGATCTTCAAGACGTGGGGCTTCGCCTGGGGCGGCGACTGGCGCTGGACCGACCCGATGCACTTCGAGCTCGCCGAGGTGAAGCGGGTCGGCTGAGCCGCCGTCGCTAGGGTCGCCACATGCGCGCAGCCCAGGTCGTCACGCTCACCGGTCCCGCCGACGTCGAGGTGCGCGAGGTCGACCCGCCGACCCCGGGCCACGACGACGTCCTGGTCGAGGTGCACAGCGTCGGCGTCGCCTTCCCGGACCTGCTGCTGAGCCGGGGGGAGTACCAGTTCAAGCCGGAGCCGCCGTTCACCCTCGGCGTCGACTTCGCCGGCGTGGTCCTCGACCCGGGCTCGCCGGAGTCGAGCGGGTTCGCTGTCGGCCAGCGGGTCGCAGGCGTCAACCTCAGCGGCGGGGCGGCCGAGCAGGTCGCCAACCCGGCGATCTTCACCTTCGCGCTCCCCGACGCGATGTCGTACGACGAGGGGGCGGCGCTGCCCATGAACTACCTCACCGCCCTGTTCGCGCTCGAGGAGCGCGGGGGCCTGCGCGAGGGCGAGACGGTCCTCGTCCACGGCGCGGCCGGCGGGGTCGGCACCGCCACGCTGCAGGTCGCCAAGGGCCTCGGCGCCCGGACGATCGCCGTGGTGAGCACCCAGGAGAAGGCGGCGTTCGCGCGGGCGGCGGGGGCCGACGAGGCCGTGGTCGGCCCCGACTTCAAGGCCGCGGTCAAGGACCTCACCGGCGGCCGGGGCGTGGACGTCGTCCTCGACGTCGTCGGCGGCGACGCGTTCACCGACTCGTTGCGCTGCCTCGCGGAGCAGGGCCGCGTGCTCGTCGTCGGCTTCGCCGCCGGCCAGGGCATCCCCGAGGTCAAGGTCAACCGGCTCCTGCTGGGCAACACCGACGTCCGCGGCGTCGGCTGGGGGGCGTACGCCATGACCCGACCCGGCTACATGCAGCAGCAGTGGCACCGCCTCGTCCCGATGATCGAGTCGGGCGTCGTGAAGCCGCCGGTCGGCGCGACGTACGACCTGGCCGGCTTCGGGCAGGCACTCGTCGACATGGACGGGCGGCGCACCCTCGGCAAGTCGGTCGTGCGCGTGCGCTGATGCCGCCGCTGGGCCCCCGGCGTTAGGGTCGAGCGCGTGACGATCCTCGACGCCGCCCGCGACGGCATGAACCCCGACATCCGCCCGCAGGACGACCTCTTCGGCCACGTCAACGGCCGGTGGCTCGACGAGACGGAGATCCCGTCCGACAAGTCGAGCTGGGGCGCGTTCATCGCGCTCGCCGACGCTGCCGAGCAGCAGGTGCGCGACATCATCACCGAGCTCGCCGACCGGCCGGCGGACGGCCTCGACGAGGACGAGCGCAAGATCGGCGACCTCTACGCCTCCTTCATGGACACCGAGACCATCGCCGCCAAGGGCCTCAGCCCGGTCCAGGGCCTGCTCGACCAGGCCCACGGCATCGCCGACCTGACCGAGCTCGCCGCCTTCCTCGGCGCCTACGAGCGCATCGGCGGGCCCGGCCTCTTCGGCTCCTACATCACCCCCGACCGCGGCGACGCCTCGAAGAACATCGTCTACCTCGCGCAGGGCGGCCTCGGCCTGCCCGACGAGTCCTACTACCGCGAGGACAAGTTCGCCGAGATCAGGGAGAAGTACCTCGCCTACCTGACGACGCTGCTCACCCTCAGCGAGCACGACGACCCGGCCGGCGCGGCGGCGCGCGTGCTGGCGTACGAGACCCGCCTGGCCGAGGGCCACTGGGAGGCGGCCGAGACCCGCGACGTCCAGAAGACGACCAACCACAAGAGCCTCGAGGAGCTGCGCGAGCTCTGCCCGGCCTTCGACTGGATCACCTACGTCACCGGCCTCGGCGGCACCGAGGAGACGCTGCGGCGCTCGATCGTGATGCAGCCCGACTTCTTCTCCCACCTCTCCACCGTGCTGGAGGAGACGCCGATCGAGACCTGGCGCGACATCCTGCACGTGCGCATCGTCCGCAGCTCGGCCCCCTACCTGCCCGACCCGTTCGTCGAGGCCAACTTCGACTTCTACGGCCGCACCCTCAACGGCACGCCGGAGCTGCGGGCCCGGTGGAAGCGCGGCGTCGACTTCGTCGAGGGCGCGATCGGCGAGGCCGTCGGCAAGGTCTACGTCGAGCGCCACTTCCCGCCCACGTCGAAGCAGATGATGGACGAGCTGGTCGCCAACCTGGTCACGGCCTACCGCCGCTCCATCGAGGCGCTCGACTGGATGGGCGAGGACACCAAGCAGAAGGCCTACGACAAGCTCGACCGCTTCTACCCCAAGATCGGCTACCCGACGGAGTTCCGCGACTACTCCTCGCTCACCGTCTCCGCCGACGACCTGCTGGGCAACGTCGCGTCCGCGTCGGCGTTCGAGACCGACCGCCAGCTCGAGAAGGTCGGCCAGCCCGTCGACCGCGACGAGTGGCTGATGCTGCCCCAGACCGTCAACGCCTACTACCACCCCGGCACCAACGAGATCTGCTTCCCGGCCGCCATCCTGCAGCCGCCCTTCTTCAGCCCCGACGCCGACGACGCCGAGAACTACGGCGGCATCGGCGCGGTCATCGGCCACGAGATCGGCCACGGCTTCGACGACCAGGGCGCCCAGTACGACGGCGACGGCAACCTGCACGACTGGTGGACCACCGACGACAAGTCGGCCTTCGAGGCCAAGTCGCAGGCGCTCATCAGCCAGTACGACGCCTTCGAGCCGCGCAACCTGCCGGGCGAGCACGTCAACGGCAGCCTCACCGTCGGCGAGAACATCGGCGACCTCGGCGGCCTGACCATCGCCCACAAGGCGTACGTCATCAGCCGCGGCGGCGAGGCCTCCGTCGAGGACCGGCGCACGCTGTTCCTCAACTGGAGCCACGTGTGGCGCACCAAGCGCCGCAAGGAGCAGGAGCTGCAGTACCTCACGATCGACCCGCACAGCCCCGCCGAGTTCCGCGCCAACATCGTGCGCAACCTCGACGAGTTCCACGAGGTCTTCGAGACGCAGCCGGGCGACGGCCTGTGGCTCGAGCCCGAGGGTCGGGTGCGCATCTGGTGACCGGCGCGAACTAGGGCCCTTCGACCCATCCCGCGGGACGCGCGTGCTTCATAGGATGAAGCATGGTCAGGAAGGAAGCCGACATCACCGGCGGGATCGTCGTCGGCCACGACGGCTCGCGCGCGTCGGGTGCCGTCGTACGTCGTGCGGGCGACCTCGCCAGGCGGCTCGGGGTGACGCTCCACGTCGTCCGGGTCTGGAACCTCGCCACCGCGCCCCGGCCCGACTCCATGGTCGGCGGCTACGTCCCCCCGTTCGCGGAGTTCGAGCAGGCGGTCGTCACCGACCTGAAGGCCGACTGCGCGGCGGCCGGGCTGGCCGACGACCTCGACCTCCAGCTCTACGCCCTGCGGGGCCAGACCACCGAGTGCCTCATCGCGGCGGCCGCCCACGCCGAGATGCTCGTGGTCGGCACGCGCGGCGCCGGCGGGTTCAAGGGCCTCCGCTTCGGCTCGACGGCGACCCAGGTCGTACGCCACTCGACCGTGCCCGTGCTGGTCGTCCCCAACACCCCGGACTGAGGCGACGGGGTTTGCGCGGGTGCCACGCGGGGGTTGTTGAATGGCTCGCGTGACGCTGCCGGGACACGACCAGTCGACCTATCGGCTCCGCATGGAGTGGGGCCCGACGGGCGCGGAGGCGGTGCCGGCCGACTACGCCGTCGTGGTCGACGTGCTGTCCTTCACCACGACCCTCACCGTCGCGCTCGAGCGCGACATCGAGGTCTTCCCGTTCCGCTGGAAGGACTCCCGCGCCGCCGAGCACGCTCTGCGCCACGGCGCGACGCTGGCCGTCGGCCGGTTCGAGGCGCTCTCGCGCGGCGACGCGCGCCACGTGTCGCTCTCGCCCGCCAGCCTCGCCGAGGTGGAGGGCGTCCAACGGCTCGTCCTGCCCTCACCCAACGGCTCGACCATCGCCTTCGCGCTCGCCGACTCCGGTGCCCGGGTGGTCGGTGCCTGCCTGCGCAACGCCGGCGCGGTGGCCCGGTGGCTGGCGCCGAAGGTGGCCGATGGCGCCAGCGTGGTCGTCGTACCCGCGGGGGAGCGGTGGTACGACGACACGCTCCGGCCGGCCGCCGAGGACCTGTGGGGTGCCGGTGCGGTCCTCGCCGCACTCGATGCGGAGGCCGAGGCCGGGGCCAGCCCGGAGGCGCGGATGGCGATCGCGGCCTGGCACGCCGCCGTGCTGCCCCACGACCTGCTCCACTGCGCGGGCGGACGCGAGCTGGCCGAGGCCGGCTTCGTCGCCGACGTGGAGATCGCCGCCCGGCACGACGTCAGCGACGTCGTCCCGGTGCTGGTCGGGGAGTCGTTCCGCGACGCCGCCTCGCTTCCGCCGGCGGGCGCGCGACTGCGCCGGGTGGACGGCTGAGGTCGCGCAGACCGACCGATCGCCTCTGGTGGAGCGGGACGTCCTGTCCCTACTGTGATCGAGGCCACACTCGGGTGGCCCCTTCGCGACAGGATCGACCAGATGAATCGAACGTCCCGCCTCGCCGTGCTCGGCGCGGCTCTCGCCGGCCTGCTCACCCCGCTGCTGCTCCAGCCGGCCCAGGCTGCCGCCCCGGCCTACGTCGCCCTGGGTGACTCCTACTCCTCGGGCACCGGCACCCGCTCCTACCTCGCCGACGGCACCAGCTGCCAGCGCTCCACCTCGGCGTACCCGAGCCTGATCGCAGCCGCCCGCGGCTACGCGCTGAACTTCCGCGCCTGCTCGGGTGCCACGGTCGCTGACGTCACCACCACCCAGCTCTCCGCGCTGACCTCGGCCACCACCTACGTGTCGATCTCGGTGGGCGGCAACGACGCCGGCTTCGCCGACGTGCTGACCGAGTGCGCGCTGCCGGGCTGGATGAGCAGCTGCGACCGCGCGATCAACGGCGCCCAGTCGTTCATCACCGGCACCCTGCCGGCCCGGCTCGCGACCCTCTACTCCGGCATCCGCAGCCGCTCGCCGTACGCCACGGTCGTCGTCGTCGGCTACCCGCGCATCTTCAACGGCGAGGACTGCAACGCCTTCACGTGGTTCTCGCCCGCCGAGGAGTCGCGGCTCAACCAGACCGCCGACCTGCTGAACTCACGGCTGGCGACGGCGGCCTCCGCCGCCGGCTTCTCGTTCGCCGACCCCACCAGCCGCTTCGTCGGCCACGCCGTCTGCGACGACGACGAGTGGATCAACGGGCTCTCCAACCCGATCACCGAGAGCTACCACCCCAAGGTCACCGGCCACGCCGGCGGCTACACGCCCACCGTGAGCCCGCTGCTCACCGGTGCGACCGTGGCGGTCACCGCCGACGTGGTCGCCGCCTCCTCCTCGAGCGGTGAGCAGCAGGCCGCCCTCCAGCGGAAGTACGCCGACGCCGACCGCGCGATCGAGCCGAAGGCCTTCGTCGCGCCCGACCTGACCACCCCCGCGGCGCGTCGCGCCGCCCGCCGGGCCGGCGTCGACATCGACCGGTTCATCGCGCGCAGCACCCGCTGAGGCGGGCTCGGGGAGGGTCGCCTCCCCGCCGGGGGTAGTCCAGTGGGAAGTGGCTGCGGTTGCTGGTAGTCCAGTGGAAGGTGGCTGGACCTGCCGCCCGATGTCGACCGTTGTCCACTGGACCACCGACGTCGATGACCGTTTCCCACTGGCCTACCCCGCTGCGGCCCCGCCCTCACCCCACCCGGGACGAAACCGCCGCGGGCTCGCGACCCGGGCCTGTGGATGCGGCGGTGCGGTCGTCGGTGGCGGTTGGTAGACAGGGCGCATGAGCAGCCCGACCGCCACCGCGACCGACGACGTACGCCTCTCCGCGCGGGAGGCAGCCGAGCGGCACCTGCGCGCGCTGGTCGGCCGCGACGACGCCGTCCTCCGGGAGGACCAGTGGGCCGCGATCGAGGCCCTGGCGGTCGACCGCCGGCGCGCGCTGGTCGTCCAGCGCACCGGCTGGGGCAAGTCGGCCGTCTACTTCGTCGCGACCAAGCTGTTGCGGGAGGCGGGGGCGGGGCCGACGGTGATCGTCAGCCCGCTGCTCGCCCTCATGCGCAACCAGATCGCGGCCGCGGAGCGAGCGGGCATCCGGGCGGTGACGATCAACTCCACCAACATCGACCAGTGGCAGCCGATCCACGACCAGATCCACGCCGGCGAGGTCGACGTCCTGCTGGTGAGCCCGGAGCGGCTCAACAACCCCGGGTTCCGTGACGAGGTGCTGCCGCGGCTCGCAGCGACCTGCGGGCTCCTCGTGGTCGACGAGGCCCACTGCATCTCCGACTGGGGCCACGACTTCCGCCCCGACTACCGCCGGCTCCGCACGCTGCTGGCCGAGCTGCCGACCGGCATCCCGGTCCTCGCCACCACCGCGACCGCCAATGCGCGGGTCACCGACGACGTCGCCGAGCAGCTGGTGCACGCCGATTCTCCGCTGGGCGAGGAGGGCCCTCAGGACCTGTCACGAGACCAGGTCCTCGTCCAGCGCGGCACCCTCGACCGCGAGTCGCTCCGGCTCGGCGTCGTCCAGCTCAAGACCGCCGAGCAGCGGCTGGCCTGGCTCGCCGACCACCTCGCCGAGCAGCCGGGGTCCGGGATCGTCTACTGCCTCACCGTCGCGGCCACCCAGGAGGTCGCCGGCTACCTCCGCGAGCGCGGCCTCGAGGTCGCTGCCTACTCCGGGCAGACCGAGGCCGACGAGCGGCACGGGCTCGAGCAGGCGCTCGTCGACGGTCGGGTGAAGGCCCTGATCGCCACCAGCGCCCTCGGCATGGGCTTCGACGCGAGCCTGGGGTTCGTGATCAACCTCGGCGCGCCCGCCTCGCCGGTCGCCTACTACCAGCAGGTCGGTCGCGCCGGCCGCGGTACCGACGACGCCACCGTCGTGCTGCTGCCGCAGATCGAGGACCGCGACATCTGGGCCTACTTCGCCTCGCTCGGCTTCCCCCGCGAGGAGCAGGTGCGCGAGACGCTGGCCGCCCTGGCCGGGTCCGACCGTCCGCTGTCGACCGCGACGCTCGAGACCCGCGTCGAGCTCGGCCGCAACCGGCTCGAGTCCATGCTCAAGGTGCTCGACGTCGACGGCGCGGTGCAGCGCGTGCAGGGCGGTTGGGTCGCCACCGGCCGCCCGTGGGACTACGACGCCGAGCGCTACGCGCGGGTCGCGGAGGCCCGCGAGCGCGAGCAGCAGGCGATGCTCGGCTACCTGCGGACCACCGAGTGCCGGATGCGCTACCTGCGCGAGCAGCTCGACGACCCCGAGGCCACGGACTGTGGGCGCTGCGACAACTGCGGCGGCCTGACCCTGTCCACGTCGGTCAGCGAGGCCGCGGTCGCCGAGGCCGGGCAGCGGCTGTCGCGTCCCGGCGTCGCGCTCGAGCCGCGGCGGATGTGGCCGACGGCCCTGGCCAACCTCGGCCTCGACCTCAAGGGCAAGATCTCCGCCGGCGCCGAGCCCGGCCGGACCGTCGCCCGTCTCACCGACCTCGGTCACGGTCAGGCGCTGCGCGCGCTGTTCCGCGAGGACACCCCCGACGGCCCGGTGCCCCCGGGCCTCGCGCAGGCCATCATGGACGTGATGAAGGACTGGGCGCCCGAGTGGACGTCGCGTCCCGACGCGATCGTCGTCGTCGAGTCCGTGACCCGGCCCACCCTCGTCCGCGACCTCGCCGACGGCCTGTCGCGGGTGATGCAGGTCCCCGTCGTCGGCACGTGGGCGATCCACGACCCCTCGGTCCCGCCGCGCGCCGGGCAGTCCAACTCCGCCCAGCGGGTCGCGGCCGTGCGTCGCCGCGGCGGCCTCGATGCCGACATCCCTGCCGGTGCGACGGTCCTTCTGGTCGACGACCAGGTGGCGACCGGCTGGACCCTCACCGTCGCCGCGACCGCGATCCGCGCGGCCGGCGCCTCCGCCGTACTCCCGCTCGCCCTCGCCGCCCAGGGCTGACGACCCGGGCCGGCGCCCGCTCGCGCGTCGCGCCCCGACGTCGGGCGCCCGCAGCGTCATACGGATCTGCACCTGTGGGATCGGGTTCGTCTGACGTACGGCGTCGGGCGCCCGCAGCGTCATACGAACCGCCACCCATGGGGTCGGGTTCGTCTGACGTACGGCGTCGGGCGCCCGCAGCGTCATACGGATCGGCACCTGTGGGTTCCGGTTCGTCTGACGCTTGCGCGCGCGGCGTACGCGGTGGGGAACCGTCGGGTCGTGTCAGCGCGCGTTCGAGGCACCGACGGTTCCCCAGCCCCAGCCCCAGGTCGTCGACGGCCGCACGTGCGGCGGAAGTGGCCCCGCCGGACGGCGTATGAGGGCGAGATCCGCCGCACGTGCGCGCCGCCTGCCTCCGCCCGGACCGCGAGCCGGATACCTGAGGACGTCACGGACGGATCGGGGCCCACATCACGCCCACGGCGTCCTCAGATACCGCCGGCAGGGGACGGGGGGCCGGCCACCCGACGGCCGCGGGACGACAGCGGCCCGCCCTCCGGCAGGAGGACGGGCCGCGGACGACGTACGACGACGGGTCAGTGGGCCATGACCGCGGTCGGGTCGACCGGGGTGACCTTCTTGCGGGGGAGGAACGCCGCCGGGATCAGGCAGCAGGCGACCAGCACCGTGGCGACGACGAAGACGGTCGCGAAGGCGTCGGCCATGTCGTTGGTGACCAGCTGCTCGAGGACGCCGAGCTGCTCGGGCGAGATGCCGAAGCGGTCGAGGATCGCGGCGACCTGGGTCTGGTCGCCGCCGGCCTCGGCGAGCGCGTTGCCCGCAGCGACGAAGCGCGAGTCCTTCAGCTCGTTGGTGAGGATCACCGAGAACAGCGCGGTGCCGATCGAGGCTGCCACCTGCTGGGTGATGTTGAGCAGGGTCGAGCCGCGCGCGACGTTGTGCGAGGTCAGCGTCGCGAGCGCCGCCGACATGATCGGCATCATCGTGCCGCCCATGCCGAGGCCCATGATGAAGAGCGCGCTGAGGATGTAGACGTAGGAGGTGTCGGCCTCGATCTGGGTGAACATCGCCATGCCGACGGTGATCACCGTGATGCCGGTGAGGACGATCTTGCCGGGGCCGATCCGGTCGGCCAGGATCCCGGCGAGCGGCATCGTGATCATCGCGCCGATGCCCTGCGGCGCCAGCAGCCAGCCGGTGAAGAGGGTGCCCTCGCCGCGGACCTGGATGAAGTAGAGCGGGAAGAGCAGCGAGGAGCCGAAGAACGCGATCGCGAAGAGCGTCATCGTGATGACGGCGACGGTCATGTTCCTGTTCTTGAACAGCCGCAGCTCGACCAGCGGGTGGATGTTGCGCTTGGCCAGCGCCCACGGGACGAACGCGACGATCAGCAGGAGCCCGACGATCATCGGCCCCAGCACCCGCACGGCCATCGCCGTGCCCTCCTCCGGGATGGAGCTCACGCCGTAGAGGAACAGCGCGAGGCCGGGGGAGAGCAGCACCATGCCCAGCCAGTCGAAGGTCTCCGACGGCTCGACGTGGTCCTGGGGCAGCACGATCCAGGCGTAGACGATCGCGGCGATGCCGATCGGCAGGTTGATCAGGAAGATCCAGTGCCACGAGGCGCTCTCGATCAGGGCGCCACCGAGGATCGGGCCGAAGATCGGGCCCAGCAGCATCGGGATGCCGAGCACGGCCATCACCCGACCGACCCGCTCGGGGCCGGCGGCGCGCGTCAGGATCGTCATGCCGAGCGGCATCAGCATGCCGCCGCCGAGGCCCTGCAGGACGCGGAAGAGGACCAGCATCTCCAGCGACGTCGCGGCCGCGCACAGCACGGAGCCGATGGTGAAGAGCAGCACCGCGAGCAGGTAGAGGCGCTTGGTGCCGAAGCGGTCGGCGGCCCAGCCGGTCAGCGGGATCACGCTCGCCAGGGCGAGGGTGTAACCGGTCATCGTCCAGGCGACCTCGGCCGCGGTCGCGTCGAACTCCTCCTGGAAGGTGTTGAGCGCGACGGAGACGACGGTGATGTCGAGGATCGACATGATCGCGCCGAGGACGACCACGCCGGCCACCATCAGGACGCTCTTGTCGAGCTTGTCGGAGTGCTCCGGCTGCGCGGCGCCGGGCTGGGTCTGGGTGTCGGTCACCCGGCAACGGTATTGGTTGCGTCCGACAACCACGTAATTGTTTTCGGGGTGGCCTGCGTCACCCTCACGGGTGGAGGGGTCGTACGCCGTCCAGGTCCTCGATGCGGGCCAGGCTGGGGCCGCGCTCGGCCTGCAGGTCCGCGGCCACCGACTCGACCTCCCGGAGCACGCGCAGGGTGTTGCGGCAGGTGAGCCGCGCGAGGTCGTCGCCCGACCACCCGCGCTCGGCCAGCGCGGCCAGGAGCGCCGGGTAGGTGGAGACGTCCTCGAGCCCGTCGGGGAGGGTCACGACGCCGTCGTAGTCGCCGCCGAGCCCGATGTGGTCGATGCCGGCCACCTCGCGCACGTGCTCGCAGTGCGCCACCACGTCGGCGAGCGTGGCGCTCGGCTGCGGGTGGTCGAGCGACCAGGCCTTCTCGAACGCGCTGAACCGCGGGCCGTCGGCCTCGGCGATGCCGCCCTCGGCGGCGGCCGCGACGAGCTCGCGGTGGGCGTCGGCGCAGGCGGCGTTCACGAACTTCGGCACGAAGGTCACCATGCACACCCCGCCGCCGCGGGCCATCGCCTCGAGCACGTCGTCGGGGACGTTGCGCGGGCTGTCGGTGACGGCCCGGGCCGAGCTGTGGCTGAAGATGACCGGTGCCTCGGCGACCTCCAGCGCGTCACGCATCGTCTCGGCCGAGACGTGGGAGAGGTCGACCATCATCCCGACCCGGTTCATCTCCCGCACGACCTCGCGGCCGAACGCCGTCAGCCCGCCGGCCACCGGGGTGTCCGTGGCCGAGTCGGCCCACGGGGTGTTCGCGTTGTGGGTCAGCGTCAGGTAGCGCACCCCGAGCGCGTGCAGGGCGCGCAGGGTGCCCAGCGAGCAGTTGATCGAGTGCCCTCCCTCGGCGCCGGCCAGCGACGCGATGCGGTCCGAGGCCCAAGCCTCCTCGACCTCGTCGGCGGTCGTCGCCCACGCCAGCTGGTCGGCGTACCGCTCGGTGAGCACCCGCGCCGCGTCGACCTGCTCGAGGGTGGCGCTGACGGCGTCGTCCCCGGTGAGCAGGGTGGGCACGTAGACCGACCAGAACTGCGCGCCCATCCCGCCCGCGCGCATCCGCGGCAGGTCGGTGTGGGTCGGGGTGCCGCCCGCCCCGACGTCGAGGCGGGAGAAGTCGTACGCCGCCTGCTCGCGCGCGGCCCACATCAGGTCGTTGTGGCCGTCGATGACGGGGTGGGCCGCCAGCAGCGCCGAGATGTCCATGGGGCCCGACCGTAGCGGCTCGGGAACTCCCTGTCGGTGCGAGGCGTTAGCGTCCCTGTCGTCCGCTGCCAGGCGGGGACAGGAAGGTGGCCACGTGAGTCTCGTCCCGGTCACCGGTCCCGCCAGGTTGCTGGTGGGGGAGCCGCCCCGGGAGGGCTCGGTCGAGTTCACCGACGAGCGCCGCACCATCGTGATGCCGATCCGGGGCGCGCTGCCGGTGCTCGGCAAGGTCCGCGACCAGGCCGACGTGCACCCGTCGGTCGCGCTCCTCGCCGGCGCCGCGCTGATGGGCCTGCAGCTGGTCGCGTCCGGTCGCTTCGCCCCCGACCCCGAGGGGCGGCACTGGCAGGTCGCGGGGCTCGACGCCGCCGACGAGCGCCGCATCGCCGAGCTGGCGCGCTCGCGCGCGTGGGACGGCTTCGACGAGGCGACGGCCGAGGGCATGGTGCGGGGGCTGCTCGACGCGGTGGTGGACACCATGCCCCGGACCACCCCGGGGCGCTCGCGCCACCGGGGCCCGACACCGGCGGCTCGTGCGCCGGCGGACCGATCGGAGCCGTCGAGCCCCGACGCGTTCAGCGACGAGCTGCAGCACCGCATCGCCCGCATCCGCGCGCGGGGGCGCGACGACCGGCCGCACCTGGTCTCCCTCTCGTTCCGGGTCGAGGCCGACGAGGAGGAGCTGGTCGCAGGCGCCCTGCGCCTGGTGCTCCAGGTCCACGCCGTCGACAACCCCGCCCACCTCGCCGACGCCTCCGAGCTGTGGGCCGAGTCCGGCCCGGAGGCCGCGCACGGCTTCGGCGAGCGCGCCCGCACCCACGCGGCCATCGCGCTGCGCGCGGCGGCCGACGCCTGGCCGGTGCTCGACCGGCTGCTCGACCTGCGTGTCCCCGACGAGATCGTCCTCGACTCCGACGAGATCCTGTCGCTGCTCGACGGTGGTGCCGCGGCGCTGACCGAGGCGGGGCACCCGGTCATGTGGCCGAAGTACCTCGACCGCGAGGTCACCCAGCGGGTGGAGCTGGGCCGCCGCTCGCCCGCCGGCACGCGCGAGGAGCCGCTGCAGGACGGCCTCTTCGGGCCGCAGGCGCTGTTCGGCTTCGAGTGGCAGCTCTCGCTGCACGGCGACGAGCTCAGTGACGACGAGATGGACGAGCTGGCCCGCACCACCAGCCCGATCATCAAGCTGCGCGACAACTGGGTCGCCGTCGACTCCGCGGTGATCAAGCGCGCCCGCAAGCGGCTGATCCGCACGGTGACGCCCGTGCAGGCGCTGGCGGCGACGCTCACCGGGGTCGTCGACATCGAGGACTCGCCCTACGAGGCGGTCGTCGGGGCGAGCCTGCTGAAGGTGCGCGACCGGGTCCGCGACGCAGCCTCGGGCGAGCTCGTCGACGTCCCGGCCGCGCTGCAGGCCGAGCTCCGCGACTACCAGCGCCGCGGCCTGACCTGGCTGGCCGAGCTCACGGGGCTCGGCCTCGGCGCCTGCCTGGCCGACGACATGGGGCTCGGCAAGACGATCACCCTGATCGCGCTGCACCTGCACCGGAGGGACACGGGCGCGGGTGGTCCCACGCTCGTCGTCTGCCCGGCGTCGCTGCTCGGCAACTGGGAGGCCGAGATCCGTCGCTTCGCACCGGGAGTCGACGTACGCCGTCACCACGGCAGCGCGCGCGACCTGGGCGGCGTCACCGGCGGCTTCGTGCTCACGACCTACGGCACGATGCGCAACGACGCCGCGCTGCTCGCGGAGGTCGCGTGGGACCTGGTCGTCGCCGACGAGGCCCAGCACGTGAAGAACTCCCGCTCGGCTGCGGCTCGGGCGCTGCGGACGATCCCGAGCACCGCGCGCGTGGCGCTCACCGGCACCCCCGTCGAGAACGACCTCACCGAGCTCTGGTCGATCCTCGACTGGGCGATCCCCGGCCTGCTCGGCAGCCGCAACGCCTTCCGCAAGGTGTGGGCGGGACCGATCGAGTCGGGCCTCGAGCCGACGAAGGCGAGGCAGTTCGCCGACCTCATCGGCCCCTTCCTGCTGCGCCGCCGCAAGTCCGACCCCGGGGTCGCGCCGGAGCTGCCGCCCAAGACCGAGACCGACCACCTGCTCGGCCTCACGCGCGAGCAGGTCGTCCTCTACGAGACGCTCGTGCGCGAGTCGATGCGCCGCATCGAGGAGGCCGACGAGGAGACCCGCCGCGGCCTGGTGCTCAAGCTGCTCACCGGCCTCAAGCAGATCTGCAACCACCCCGCCCACTTCCTGCGCCAGCCCAACCCCAAGCTCCGGGGCCGCTCGGAGAAGATCGAGCTGCTCGACGAGCTCGTCGGCACGGTGATGGCCGAGGACGGGGCGGTCCTCGTCTTCACCCAGTACGTCGCCATGGCGCGGCTGCTGGAGCGCCACCTCGCCGCCGCGGGCGTGCCGCACCAGCTCCTGCACGGCGGCACCCCGGTGCGCGAGCGCGACGCGATGGTCGCCCGCTTCCAGGCCGGCGAGGCGCCGGTCTTCCTGCTCTCGCTCAAGGCCGGCGGCACCGGGCTCAACCTCACCCGCGCCGACCACGTCATCCACCTCGACCGCTGGTGGAACCCCGCCGTCGAGGACCAGGCCACCGACCGGGCCCACCGGATCGGCCAGACCCGACCGGTGCAGGTGCACCGCTTCATCACCCAGGGCACGATCGAGGAGAAGATCGCCGAGCTGCTCGCCCGCAAGCGCTCCCTGGCCGACTCGGTCCTCTCCCGCGGCGAGACCGCCCTGACCGAGCTGTCCGACGACGAGCTCCGCGACCTCGTCGAGCTGCGGCGATGAACGGCACCACCCACCCCCGGCTGCCCGCGCGGCGGGGTGGCGGGAGCGGCACCTGGTGGAGCAAGGCGGTGCTGCGCGCCGTCGAGGAAGCCGCCTTCGGGGAGAAGGAGCTCCGCGCCGGGCGGGCTCTCGCCCGGGCCGGGGCGGTCGGCGCGATCACGGTCACCGAGGGCGGCGCGGTCGCGGCGGTGACCGAGGGCCAGGACGCGTTCACCGTCGAGGTCACCGTGCCGGTCCTCGCCGAGGCCGACGCAGCGGCGTTCACCGAGCTCGTCGCGTCCGAGTCCGGACGCATCGGCGCCCTCCTGGCCGGCCAGCTGCCGCACGCGTTGGTCGAGTCGGTGGAGGAGGTCGGCGTCGAGCTGCTGCCCTACGGCGGCGAGCTGGGCTCGGCCTGCACGTGCGAGGCGTGGCTCGACCCGTGCCCGCACGCGCTGGCGGTGCTGACCCAGCTGGCCTGGCTGATCCAGGCCGATCCGTTCGTGCTGACCCACCTGCGCGGGCTCTCGCGCGAGCGGGTGCTGCGCGACCTGCACCAGCTCCGGCAGCCGGCTGGCGAGCCGGCCGACGCGGCTGGGTCCGGGGGAGACCCGTCCGCCACCGACGACGTCGACGACCTGGTGGTCGCCGAGGACGCGGCCGTCCGGGCCGCGCGCCTGCTGCGGCTGGAGAGTCCCTTCGACTCCTGGTGAGGAGCCCGCTGCGCGGCCTCGGGTCAGGAGAGCCCGAGGGCGCCGTGGGCCATGTCGCGCAGCACGTCGTGCATCTGCGGGTCCGGCAGCCGGCCGCTGTGGGGCGTGGAGTTGAGCAGGCCGAAGAGGACGTGGGCGCGGGTGCGGGAGGCCTCCGGGCTCAGCGTGGGGTCGTGCCGGCGCACCTGCGCGGCCCACTCGTCGACGTACGCACGCTGGAGCGAGCGGACCCGCTCCCGTGCCTCGTCGGGCAGGCTGCTCCAGTCGCGGTCCTGCACGACGATCAGCGCCCGGTGCTCGAGGGCGAACTCGATGTGCCACTCGACGAGCGCCTCGAGCGCCTCGCGCGGGCCGTCGGCGGCCGCGACCCGGGCGCGTCCCTCGGCGAGCAGCGTCTCGCTGATGGTCACCAGCATCTCGGCGAGCATCGCGTCCTTGGACTCGAAGTGCTTGTAGAGCGCCGGGCCGGAGATGCCGCAGGCGGCGCCGAGCTCGGCCACGGAGACGCCGTGGAACCCGCGGGAGGCGAAGAGGTCGGCCGCGATGTCGAGGATCTGCCGGCGGCGGGGAGTCACGTCGCCGAGGTTAGTGCCTGCTAACCCCGCCCACGGTGCCCGTGGCGCGGGGAGCGGGATGAGGCGGTGCGGCGCCTCCGCGTCGGACAGCGGAATCACTCGTTCCTCCCCATTCACCCGGTTGCTCCAGTGGGCCGCAACCCCGCAGCGGCCCACTGACCCCCATTGATGCACCCGACTTGCATCGTAGATCGTAGGCGCTACACCCCTAGGTAGGAGCAGTGTCTACCCCAGTTTTGGGCAAAGATTCCCTCGGTGCGGTGTGTCTTGACCGCGGATTCCCGCACGGATGGTGTAGGTGACCTGCGCGATGCGCAGCCGTCCTCCCCTGCCGGGAGGACGGAGCGACCCTCCCGCCCGTCCGTCGCCGGGCTGCGGGTGCGGCGATGGACACGCCAGGTTAACGATCGCTAACCTGAGGGCGTGTCCGAGTCAGAGACCCCGACAGCAGGGGCGGCCCCCACCATGCGTGAGCTCGTCGACGACCTGCGTGCCCGGTTGGCGCGGGTGCGCCAGGGCGGGTCGGAGAGCGCGCGCAGGAAGCACACCGACCGCGGCAAGCTGCTGGCGCGCGACCGCGTCGACCGGCTGCTCGACCCGGGCAGTCCCTTCCTCGAGCTCGCCCCGCTGGCCGCCTACGGGATGTACGACAGTGGGACCGGGGGAGGCCGGGGCGACGACTACGCCGTGCCCTCCGCCGGCGTGGTGGCGGGCATCGGCCGGGTGTCTGGTCGTGAGTGCGTCATCGTGGCCAACGACGCGACGGTCAAGGGCGGCACCTACTACCCGATGACGGTCAAGAAGCACCTGCGGGCGCAGACCATCGCCGCGGAGAACCGGCTGCCGTGCATCTACCTGGTGGACTCGGGCGGCGCGTTCCTGCCGATGCAGGACGAGGTGTTCCCGGATCGCGAGCACTTCGGGCGGATCTTCTTCAACCAGGCCAACCTCTCCGCCGCCGGGATCCCGCAGATCGCGAGCGTGATGGGCTCGTGCACCGCGGGCGGGGCCTACGTCCCCGCGATGTCGGACGAGACGGTGATCGTGCGCAACCAGGGCACGATCTTCCTCGGCGGCCCGCCGCTGGTGAAGGCCGCGACCGGTGAGGTCGTCACGGCCGAGGACCTCGGCGGCGGTGACGTGCACGCCCGCACCTCCGGCGTGGTCGACCACCTCGCCAACGACGACGCCCACGCCCTCGACATCGTCCGCAGCGTCGTCGCCACGCTGCCCCCGGCCCGACCCGCGCGGGAGGCGGCCGCGGAGGTCGAGGAGCCGCACGAGCCCGCGGAGTCGCTCTACGACGTCGTGCCGACCGACACCCGGACGCCGTACGACGTCCGCGAGGTGATCCGCCGCGTCGTCGACGGCAGCAGGTTCCACGAGTTCAAGAAGCTCTACGGCGACACCCTGGTCTGCGGCTTCGCCCGGATCTGGGGCCACGAGGTCGGCATCGTCGCCAACAACGGGATCCTCTTCAGCGAGTCGGCGCTCAAGGGCGCCCACTTCATCGAGCTGTGCAACCAGCGGAAGATCCCGCTGGTCTTCCTGCAGAACATCACCGGCTTCATGGTCGGGCGCGAGTACGAGAACAACGGCATCGCCCGCGACGGCGCGAAGCTCGTCACCGCGGTCGCCTGCTCGGTGGTCCCCAAGTTCACCGTCGTCATCGGCGGCTCCTTCGGTGCCGGCAACTACGGCATGTGCGGGCGCGCCTACGACCCGCGCTTCCTGTGGATGTGGCCCAACGCCCGCATCTCCGTCATGGGTGGCGAGCAGGCCGCCGGGGTGCTCGCCACCGTCCGCCGCGACGGGCTCGAGGCTCGCGGCGACGAGTGGTCCGCGGAGGACGAAGAGGCCTTCAAGGCGCCGATCCGCGAGCAGTACGAGACCCAGGGATCGCCCTACTACGCCAGCGCCCGCCTGTGGGACGACGGCATCATCGACCCCGCCGACACCCGCCGCGTGCTGGGGATGGGGCTGGCCGCCACGGCGTACGCGCCGATCCCCGAGCCCCGCTACGGCATCTTCAGGATGTGAAGGACCTCCGATGAACACCCTCCTGATCGCCAACCGCGGCGAGATCGCCCGCCGCGTCATCCGGACCGCCCGCCGGCTCGGGTGGAGCACCGTCGCTATCCACACCGACCTCGACGTCGGTGCGCCTCATGTCGGCGAGGCCGACCGGGCGGTGCGGGTGGAGTCCTACCTCGACATCGACGCGGTCGTCGCGGCCGCGCGGGAGTCCGGCGCCGGGTTCGTGCACCCGGGCTACGGCTTCCTGTCCGAGCGGGCGCCTTTCGCGCGGGCGCTGGCCGAGGCGGGCATCACCCTGGTCGGCCCGAGCGCCGACGTCATGGACGCGATGGGCCGCAAGGACGCCGCCCGTGACGTCGCCGTGGCCGCCGGGGTGCCCGTCGTGCCGTCGTACGACCTCGCCGGTCCCGACGCCACCGACCCGGCGTCGTTCGCCTACCCCGTGCTGGTGAAGGCCGCGGCCGGCGGCGGCGGCAAGGGCATGCGGGTGGTGCGCAGCGCGAGCGAGTACGACGAGGCCTTCGCGGCCGCGCAGCGCGAGGCCCGCTCGTCCTTCGGCGACGACACGATCCTCATCGAGAAGTACGTCGAGTCCGGCCGCCACATCGAGGTGCAGGTCATGGGCGACACCCACGGCACGGTGCTGCATTTCTTCGAGCGCGACTGCTCCACCCAGCGCCGGCACCAGAAGGTGCTGGAGGAGGCCCCCGCGCCCACGATCAGCCCCGAGCAGCGCTCCGCGATCACCAGCGCGGCCGTCGCGCTGGCGCAGCAGTGCGGCTACACCGGCGCCGGCACGGTCGAGTTCCTGCTCGACAACGCCACCGGCGAGTTCTACTTCCTCGAGATGAACACCCGCCTCCAGGTCGAGCACCCGGTCACCGAGGAGGTCGTCCGGGTGCGGACCGACCAGGGGCGCGAGCGGGTCGACCTCGTCGAGCTGCAGCTGCGCGTCGCGACCGGCGAGCCGCTCGGTCTCGCCCAGGACGACGTCACCCTCGAGGGCCACGCGATCGAGGCCCGCGTCTACGCCGAGGACTCCTTCAACGGCTTCCTGCCGCAGGCCGGTCGGGCCGGCCACGTGTCGTGGGGCGCGGCCTTCGGCTCCGGCGCCCCCCGCTTCGGCCCGTCCCTCCACGACGCCGGCGGGAGGAACGTCCGGATCGACCACGCGCTGGAGCCCGGCCAGGAGGTCTCCACCTCCTTCGACCCGATGCTGGGCAAGGTCATCGCCTGGGGAGCCGACCGCTCCGAGGCGCTGTCCCGCCTGATCTGGGCGCTCGACCGGGTCGCGATCATGGGCCTCACGACCAACACCGGGTTCCTGCGAGCCCTCGCGGACACCGCGGAGTTCCGCGAGGCCACGATCGACACCGCCTGGCTCGACCACCACGAGGTCGAGCCGCCGTCCCGCGAGCTGGCGCGAGTGCTGGCCGCGCTGATGCTCGCCCCGTCGAGTGCCGAGGCCGTCGACGCGCCGACCTCGCCGTGGCACGCCGACGGCTTCCGGCTCGGCGCCGACCCGGCGCCCGTGCTGGTCCGCCTGGACGAGACCGTCCCGGTCACCGAGGACCGGGTGGGCGAGCACGCCGTCCGCTGGCTCGGCGGCCAGCGGCTGCGGGGCGGCATCGGCTCGGTGTCCGCGGAGGTGGACGGCGAGCACCACGACGCCACCGCCACCCAGGTCGGGCGCACCGTCGAGGTGGCCCACCGCGGGCAGCGCCACGTCTTCCACGTCCCCGACCCCTTCGCCGACCACGGCCCCGAGGTCGGCGACGGCACCCTGCTCGCGCCGATGCCCGGCACCGTCCTCGCGGTCCACGTCGCCGAGGGCCAGGCCGTGGCCGAGGGTGAGACGCTGGGAGTCATGGAGGCGATGAAGATGGAGCTCGCGCTCAAGGCGCCCTTCGCCGGCACGGTCACCACGGTCGGATCCGCGACCGGGGACCTCGTCAAGCTCGGCGCAGTGCTGTTCGTCGTGGAGCCCGCCGATGGCTGAGCTGCCGATGACCGTCCGAGCCGACGGCCTCCCCGAGCGGGTCACCATCTACGAGGTCGGCCCCCGCGACGGACTGCAGAACGAGCAGGCGATCGTCCCGGTCGCGGTCAAGGCCGAGTTCGTACGACGCCTCCTGGCCGCGGGACTTCCGATCGTCGAGGCCACCAGCTTCGTGCACCCGACGTGGGTGCCGCAGCTCGCGGACGCCGCCGAGCTGATGGCCGAGCTCGGCGAGGCCGGGCGGCACCTGCCCGTGCTGGTGCCCAACGAGCGCGGCCTCGACCGGGCGCTGGAGCTCGGGCTCGAGCACATCGCGATCTTCGGCAGCGCGACCGAGACCTTCGCGACCAAGAACCTCAACCGCACCTTCGACGAGCAGTTCGCGATGTTCGAGCCCACCGTGGCGCGGGCGCGCGAGGCGGGCCTGGACGTGCGGGCCTACGTCTCGATGTGCTTCGGCGACCCGTGGGAGGGCGCGGTGCCGATCGAGCAGGTCGTCACCGCCGGCACCCGGCTGCTCGACCTCGGCGCGAGCCAGCTCAGCATCGGCGACACGATCGGCGTCGCGACCGCCGGGCACGTCACGGCCCTCGTCGCCGCCTTCGTCGAGGCGGGCGTCGGCACCGACCGGCTGGCGATGCACTTCCACGACACCTACGGCCAGGCGCTCGCCAACACCTTCTCCGCCCTGCAGTCCGGCATCACCACCTTCGACGCGAGCGCCGGCGGCCTCGGCGGGTGCCCCTACGCCAAGTCGGCCACCGGCAACCTCGCCACCGAGGACCTCGTCTGGATGCTGACCGGCCTCGGGATCGAGCACGGGGTCGACCTCGAGGCCGCCGTCGCGACCAGCACGTGGATGGCCGCCCAGCTCGGCCGCCCCAGCCCCAGCGCCGTCGTACGCGCCCTCGGTGGGGGACTGGCACAATCAGCGCCATGAGCCGCGTCGTCCACCTCCACATCGGCGCCCCCAAGACCGGCACGACCTACCTGCAGGACCGGCTGCTGCTCAACACCGCCTCCCTGGCGCGTCACGGCGTGACCATCCCGGGCCCGCGCGGCGGGCGGTCCGACATGTTCCACTTCCGGGCGGCGCTCGACCTGCTCGACCAGGACTGGGGCGGCGCACCCGGGCACGCCGAGGGCGCGTGGGACGCGATGATGCGGCGCGTGCAGCGCGCCGACGGCAACGTCGTGATCAGCCACGAGATCCTCGCCGGCGCCAAGCCCGACAAGGTGGCCAAGGCGATGAACGACCTCGCCGGCCACGAGGTGCACCTCGTCTACTCCGCGCGTGACCTCGGCCGGCAGCTGCCCGCCGCCTGGCAGGAGTCGATCAAGCAGGGCCGCAAGTGGCCCTTCAAGCGCTTCCTCACCAAGGTCGAGCGCAGCCAGACCTGGTTCTTCAACGCGATGGACCTGCCGACCGTGCTCGAGCGCTGGGGCGCCAGGCTGCCCCCCGAGCGGGTGCACGTCGTCACCGTCCCGCACGACCGCGGCCCCAACGGCGACGAGCTGTGGCTGCGGTTCTGCCGAGCGTTCAGCATCGACCCCGCGTGGGCACCGCTCGACTCCGAGCGGGACAACCGGTCGCTCGGCATCGCGGAGACCTCGCTGCTGCGCAAGCTCAACCGGCGCCTCGAGCTCGGCCTGTGGCGCGACCCGGCGTACGACGCCCTCATCCGCGAGCTGCTCGCCCAGCAGGTGCTGGTCTCCCGCAAGGCGATCCCGGTGCGGCTGCCGCCCGACCGCTACGACTTCGCCGAGCAGCAGGCCGACGCCTGGATCGAGTGGATCAAGGGCAGCGGCGTCGACGTGGTCGGCGACGTGGAGGACCTCCGCCCGCGCCGCCCTGCCGAGGGCGAGAAGTGGAGGGACCCCGACCGGGTGCGCGCCAAGCTCGAGCTCGGTGCCGCACTCGACGCCCTGACCGTGATGACGCAGGAGGCCGCCAACCGCGCCGCCACCGACACGGTGGGCGGCCGGATCCGCGACGTCGCGCGCCGGCTGCGGGACCGGTGACCGCCAGCGCCACCCGACCGGCAGGGTCCGTGCACGGGTGGGTCGCCCACCTGCGCGCCGGCGGTACGACGCCGTGGCTGGCGTGGACCGACCCGTCGACCGACCCCGGCTCCGACCCGACCTCGGGAGGTCGCGCCCTCCCCGGCGCCCAGCAGCTCGAGCTCCTGCGCCGCATCAACCTCGCCCTCGAGTCGAGTGCGCGGCCCCGCGGCGACCACGACCACCTGCGCACTCGACTCGCCGACCGCGTGCTCGCCGCACCGGCGGCCGGTCGCGGGAAGGCCGACCTGCCGCTGGTGGGCGCCGCGTCGGGCGGGTTCGGCGCCCAGCCGGTCGACCCCGCGACGGTCAGTGCCCACGAGCTGCTCCGGGTGGCGAGCACGCTGCTCGCCGACGACCTCGTCGCCCTCGGGCCGGACCCGGTGCGGCGGGGCGTGCCCCGGCCCTGGCGGCGCCGGTTCCGGCTGGTCGGCGACCCGGTCGTCGCCACCGCCGCACGCGAGCACCTGCTCGGACGCGGCCGTCCCGAGGGCGGCCCCCGGCCCTTCGTCGTGGCCGTCGGCGGCCCGCTCGACGAGCTGCTCGCCCACACCTGGACGCAGCGGTGCTTCGAGCACGGCAGCCGGCCGTGGGCCGACTGGCTGCGGTTCTGGCGCGAGCGCGACCAGCTGCCGGCCCGCGCCGACCTCGACGACTCGATCCACCGCTGGGGCGGGCGCCGGCCCTACGTCCGGGTGGTGACCGACCTCGCCCAGCTGCCCGAGCACCTGGGCGTACGCCGCCTGCCGGAGGTCCGGGTGTCGGGCGCCGACCAGGCCGAGCTGGCGCGCCGGATCTCGGCCGTCGTGGGCATCCGCGTCCCGGTCGGCGAGCGGCCGGCCCTGATGCGGACGCTGCAGAAGCGGATGCCCGACAGCGGCGTCGCGCCCGTCGTCGTACCCCCGACGGAGCACGACTGGGTCGCGTCGTCCGCGGCGCGCACGACCCGCGCCCTGACCCGCGCTGGCTACCCTGTCGTCGGCGACCTCGCCGACCTCGCACCCCGTGCGCCGGGCCTCACCGGCCTGTCCCGGCACGGCGGCGCCGACGACCGGCAGGTGCTGGACCTGGCGATCCGGATGATCGTCGACACCGGCTGGCGCGCGGGCCGGGAGAGGAGCGTGGAGCGGTGAGCAGGCGGGTGCTGCTGCACGTGGGCTGCCCGAAGACCGGCACGTCCTACCTCCAGGACGTCCTCTTCCGCAACCAGGAGGTCCTGCGCGAGCACGACATCCTCTACCCCGCCGACCGGTTCGACGCCCACTTCCTCGCCGCGCTCGACCTGATGACGCTGCCGTGGGGCGGCATCGAGACCGAGGCCGTCGGCGCGTGGGACCGGCTCGCCGCCGCGGTGCGCGAGTGGCACGGCACCTCGATCGTCAGCCACGAGATCTTCGCGCGGGCGACCCCGACGCAGGTGGAGCGGGCGCTGGCCTCGCTCGGCGACGCCGAGGTCCACCTCGTGCTGTCGGCGCGCGACCTGGTGCGCCAGGTCCCGGCCGAGTGGCAGGAGAACGTCAAGCACCGCAGCCACATCACGTACGCCGAGTTCCTGCGCACCATCCGCGACCCCGCCCGCGACTCCCGCATCGGATCGTGGTTCTGGGCGGTCCAGGAGCTCCCCGACATCCTCGAGCGGTGGGGCTCCTCGCTGCCGCCCGAGCACGTGCACCTGGTCACGCTGCCCCCGCCGGGAGCGGACCGTGGCGAGCTGTGGCGCCGCTTCTCCCGGACGTTCGGGCTCGACGGGCTGCCGCTCGACCTCACCGCCGAGCGGGAGAACCCGTCCCTCGGCGTCCCCGAGACCTCCCTGCTGCGCACCATCAACGAGCGCGTCACCTCGATCATCGCGCCGCCCGACTACCGCCCCCTGGTCCGCGAGACGCTCGCCCACCAGACGCTGTCGCGGAGCGTGGCCTCGGCCCGGCTCGGCCTCGCGCCGGCCGACCACGCGTGGGCGCGCGAGCTCTCGCAGCGCTGGATCGAGGTGCTCGACGAGCGCGGCTACGACGTCGTCGGTTCGCTCGACGACCTGCTGGGTCCCGACGCCGGCACCTTCGCCGATCCCGACACCGCGACGGCCGAAGAGCTGCTGCCCCCCGCCCTCGACGCGATCAGCGCCCTGCTCGTGGAGGGCGCACGCCTGCGGGCGGTCGAGGAACGGCTGCACCGCGAGCTGCGCGAGGCGCACGAGGAGCTCGAACGCACCCGGGCGACCACGGCCTACCGGGCCCGGCGCAAGGTGGTGACAACCCTGGAGGGCAGCCCCGCCGGCCGGGGCTCGCTCGACGCCTACCGGCGCCTGCGCGGCCGCAAGGGCTGAACAGACGACTCCGGGGCGGCGCCCGCCCTCGTCGGGGACTCCCCGCTCGAGCGGGGACTCCGCCACTTCGAGGCCGTTGCAACCCCCTCCAGGTGTCGGACTACCACTACCAGTGGGCGGTTCCGGGGCCGGACGGCCGTTCAGCCGGCGTACGACGACGCGTCAGCGCCTCCGCGGCAGCAGCTCCCGATCGGCGTAGCGGCCGATGCGCCAGGTCATGAAGCCGTCGGCGCCCATGCCGACCACGCCGCCGACGATCGGCACCCGCCGGGCCACGGTGGTCGCCAGCCGCTTGCCGGCCACGCGCGCGACGATGTCGCTCGCGACGGTCGCCGAGATGGTGCCGTCGATGGTGGGGTCGTGGACCGGTGCGGTGGCGATCGCCATCGGCGTGCTGGGCAGCTTGCGCTTCTTCACCAGCTCGCCGACCTGGTCCTCGCCGAGCATGGTGGCCAGGACGGCGTTGCGCACGCGCGGGTCGGTCAGGTCGTGACCGCGCAGGTGGGCGATGCCCGCGACCATCCGGCACTGGATGATCGCCAGCCCGGTCACGTTGGCGGGGATCGCGACCGCCATCGTGACCAGTCCGCCGACGTTGGTGGCGAAGCCCTGGGCGCCGGCGATGCGTACGTTGTTCTCGATGACCTCGTGGATCGCCCGCTCGACGTCGCCGCGCTGCTCGCTCAGCTGCTTGTCGGCCGCGTCGGCCGCCGGCGCGAGCGGTCCGATGCCGTCGATCGCCCGGTTGAGGGCCTCGCGCACGAAGCCGCCGGTCACCCCCGGTGCGAGGTCGGTGATCCGGGGGGCGAGCTGCCGCCCGACGGTCTGCTTCAGGCCCATGGCCCGATCGTACGGTCGGCGGCCCAGCACGGGGCGTGGCGGGAGGTCGCCGAGCTGCCGCACGTGCTGCGGGTGTGGCCCCGGATCAGGCGTCTCGGGGGCCACGACCGCCGCACGTGCGGACACGTGTCCGCGATGTCGCCCCGGATCCGGGGGCGCGGGGGCAAGATCTCGGACACGTGTCCGGTCCCGGGAGGGTTTGCCCGTTCGCTAGCGTGCGAAGCGTGCCCATCGCCCCCGCTCCGACGCCGTGGGCCTTCCCGCCGAGCTCGACGTGGGACCCCGACGACGACCTGGTCGCGCTGGGCGCCGACCTCGAGCCGGGCACGCTCGTCACCGCCTACGGGCTGGGGCTGTTCCCGATGCCGGTGACCCTGGACGGCGAGGAGCACCTCGGCTGGTTCTCGCCCGTGGAGCGGGGCGTGCTGCCGCTCGAGGGGCTGCGGGTGTCGAGGTCCCTGCGGCGTTCGGCGCGCGACCTCGAGATCCGCATCGACACCGCCTTCGACGACGTGGTGGACGCGTGCGGGAGCCCGGACCGCGCCGACGGCTGGATCACGCCGGAGTTCCGGCACGCCTACGGCCGCCTCCACCGGCTGGGCTGGGCCCACTCGGTGGAGGCCTGGCGCGACGACCGGCTGGTGGGCGGGCTCTACGGCGTCAGCATCGGCGGGCTGTTCGCCGGCGAGTCGATGTTCCACCGCGAGCGGGACGCGTCCAAGGTCGCGCTGCTGGCGCTCGTCGACCTGCTGCGCGACGACCACGCCGAGCGTCGCGTGCTCGACGTGCAGTGGCAGACCCCGCACCTCGCGTCCCTGGGCGTCGTACGACGTCCGCGCGCGGACTACCTCGACTCGCTCAGGCGGAGCCTCGACGTCCCGCTGCCCAGACCGTTCCGAGTGGACGACGAGTGACCGGCCACGGGAGGGTGGGCCGATCGTGACGCGACCCGGCGTGGGACGCGTCCCACCCGAGGGGGAGTCCATGAGCGTCCGAGCCCGCCTGACCCTGACCAGCGCCGTGCTGCTGGTCGGCACCGTCACCTCCGCCTGCGGGGGAGGGGGGAGCGGCGCCCCCAGCGACGCGAGCACGGACGGCTTCTGCGAGGCGGCCAACAGCCTGATGTCCGACCTGGCGCCCGAGGACACGACCACCCCGGAGCTGCCCAGCGACGAGGACATGGCCCAGGCGGTCAAGGACTGGGCCTCGCGGATGGAGGAGGTCGGGACCCCCGAGGACATCCCCGACGACGCACGGAAGGGCTTCGAGGCGGTCGTCGACCAGGCCAAGGAGATCGACGCCGCCGACTTCTCGATGGAGAACCTCGAGGACCTCGAGAAGGGCGGCGCCGACGCCTCGCAGGAGGTCGAGGAGCAGGCCGACGCCTTCGGCGACTACCTGACCGAGACGTGCGGCAACCCGATGGACGACATCGAGATGCCCGAGCTGCCCGAGATCCCCGAGACGACCGAGTGAGCGCCGCCGCGCCCGTACGGCGTGGTGCCGGCACTCGACGTACGATTGCCACCGGTGACGCAGAGGGAGGACGTGCCATGGCGATCACGCGCGAGGGCAGGATCTGCTCCTTCTGTGGCGAGCCCGGAGGCCCCGGCACCGACCTGCGCCTGATCGGCGGTCTCGGCGCCCAGGTGTGCGCGTCGTGCGTGGACGACTTCCACGCGATCATCCACGACGAGAAGGCCATCGCGGCGGTGAGCGGTCCCTTCCCGTGGGAGCGGATGGACGACGCCGAGCTGCTGGCGACGCTGCCGCAGATCCTCGCCTCCGCCGAGCAGAACACCGCGTTCGCCCACGAGTGGGTCGACCTGCTCCGCAGCCGCAACATCTCCTGGGCGGAGATCGGGCGGGCCCTCGGGGTGTCCCGGCAGGCCGCCTGGGAAAGATTCTCGCGCCGGTCGGGCGACAAGCACGCCACTGCGTGAGAGCATTCGGTCGACGTCAGGGTATCCTTGACGAGCGAGGCGTCGGCCGGGCTGTCACGGGGGTGAGCCCGGCCGACGCCTCTGCTGCTACTTGAGCAGCTTGGACAGGCGCCGGTCGGCGAGTGGCTTCCCGCCCGTCTGGCAGGTCGCGCAGTACTGCAGGCTCGAGTCGGCGAACGACACCTCGCGCACCACGTCCCCGCAGACCGGACAGGCCTGCCCGGTGCGGCCGTGGACGGCGAGGTTGCTCTTCTTCTCGCCCTTGAGCTCGGCTGCCGCGAGCCCGCTCGAGCGCTGGACCGCGTCGCCCAGGGTCGTGCGCACGGCGTCGTACAACGTCTGCAGCTCGGCCTCGTCGAGGCTGTTGGCCGGCTTGAACGGGGACATCCGCGCGGCGTGGAGGATCTCGTCGGAGTAGGCGTTGCCGATGCCGGCGACGATGGACTGCATGCGCAGGACGCCCTTGACCTGCTTGCGGCCCTCGGCCTCGAGGATCTGCTGCAGCACCTCGATGGTGAAGTCGTCGGAGAGCGGGTCGGGCCCGAGTCGGGCGATGCCCTCGACCTCCTGCGGGTCGCGGACGACGTAGATCGCGAGACCCTTGCGGGTCCCGGCCTCGGTGACGTCGAGGCCGGGCTGGGTCTCGAGCTCGGGGTCGTCGATGACGATGCGGGCGGCGAGCGGGTTCTTGGAGTTGGGCCTGGCCGGAAGGGCGGGCACCTCGTCGCGCCACCGGATCCAGCCGGCGCGCGCGAGGTGGATGACGAGGTGCACCCCACTCGCGTCGATGTCGAGGAACTTCCCGTGCCGGGTGACGTCGTCGACGAGCGTGCCGTGCAGCGCGTGGAGCGGCGGGTCGAAGGTCTTGAGCGCGCTGAAGGCGGCGAGGTCGATGCGGCTGATCGCCCGGCCGACCAGGCGACGGCGCAGGTCCTGGGCGAGGGCTTCGACCTCGGGCAGCTCGGGCACGGACGCCAGTCTAGGCAACCGCTTGTGGGACGGGTCACAATGGAACATGGCCCAGCAGCGCACGCCTCGCACCCGGACGGTCTTCCTCGACCCCCGCGGTGAGGACCGCTCGCTGCGCGTGACGTGGCACCACGACCGGCAGCTCGTGGTGCTGTCGCTGTGGCGCGACAACGTCTGTGCCGGCACCTTCCGGCTCGCGGCCGACGAGGTGCCCGACCTGATCGCGATGCTGCGCCGGGGGCTCGACGAGGCGTACGACGCCGCCCGCGAGCGTGTCGGGCGGCTCGACCGGCCCAGCGAGGCCGGCTGACTCGCCGACTATCCGGCGATCTAGGGATCGGACTAGATTGCCGAATAGGGTCTGATCGTGGACCCGATCCGGAACCCCTACGCCCCCGGCGCAGGTCAGCGCCCGCCCGAGCTCGCCGGTCGTGACGAGCAGCTCGCCGCGTTCGGTGTCGTCCTGGAGCGGGTGGCCAACGGCCGCCCCGAGCGCAGCCTCGTGCTCACCGGACTGCGCGGGGTCGGCAAGACCGTCCTCCTCAACGCCCTGCGCGGTGCGGCCGTGCGCAAGGGCTGGGGCACCGGCAAGCTCGAGGCCCGTCCCGGCCAGGGGCTGCGCCGGCCCCTGAGCAGCGCGCTGCACCAGGCCGTCCGCGAGCTGGGTCACCGCGACGAGGAGTCGGTCGACCACGTCCTCGGCGTGATCAAGTCCTTCGCGCACCGCGACGCGGGCGCAGGGGCCAGGCTGAAGGACCAGTGGAGCCCGGGCATCGACGCCGCCGCCGTACGCGGCCGGGCCGACTCCGGCGACATCGAGATCGACCTGGTCGAGCTCTTCACCGACCTCGGCGGGCTGGCGGCCGACGTCGGCAAGGGCATCGGCATCTTCATCGACGAGATGCAGGACCTCGGTCCCGACGACGTGTCGGCACTGTGTGCCGCCTGCCACGAGCTCAGCCAGTCCGGCCTGCCGGTGATCGTCGTCGGCGCCGGCCTGCCGCACCTGCCAGCCGTGCTGAGCGCGAGCAAGTCCTACAGCGAGCGGCTCTTCCGCTACCAGCGCATCGACCGGCTCTCCCGCGAGGCCGCCGACCGCGCGCTCGAGGCGCCCGCCGCCGACGAGGACGCGGCGTACGACCCCGACGCGCTCGCGGCGATGTACGACGCGACCGGCGGCTACCCCTACTTCATCCAGGCCTACGGCAAGGCCGTGTGGGACCTCGCGCCGCGCTCACCGATCACGGCCGCCGACGTCGCCGTCGCCGCGCCCGAGGCCGAGTCGGAGCTCGCGGTCGGCTTCTTCGGCTCGCGCTACGAGCGCGCCACCCCGGGGGAGCGCGACTACCTGATGGCGATGGCCGACGTCGCCGTCGCCCTCGACGAGCCCGACTCGGTCCCGAGCGCCGACGTCGCCGCCGCGCTCGGCAAGAAGCCGCAGTCGCTCTCCCCGGCGCGCGACTCGCTGCTCAAGAAGGGCCTCGTCTACTCCGGCGAGCGCGGCCGCATCGCCTTCACCGTCCCGCACTTCGGGCGCTACCTCCGCGAGCGCGGCTGAGCCCAGCCTGTTGGTCGAGGAGGTCGCGCAGCGACCGTCACGAGACCCCTCAGCCTTGGTCGCCGGTCGGTCCGGGTCTCGTGACAGGCGCCAAGGCGCCTTCCTCGACCAACGGTGGGCGGTCAGGCGGACGGCGGCGGCGTGCGGAAGGAGGGCGGCAGCTCCTCGAGGAGCCGGAGCCAGAGCTCCGAGGCGGTGGGGTACGACGGCACGGCGTGGCGCAGCACGTGCACCGGGACGCCGCCGGTGATGGCGACCGTCGCCGCGTGGATCATCTCCCCCGACTCGGGGCCGACGAAGGTCGCGCCGAGCAGCAGGCGGGTGTGGGCGTCGACGACGAGCTGGGCGTCGCCGGCGACGTGGTCGCGCAGGAGCGCCGTGCCGGACGCCGAGGAGGTCGGCACCCGGGTCACCACCACCTCGTGACCGGAGTCGCGCGCCTGGGCCTCGGTGAGCCCGACGCTCGCGACCTCGGGCTCGGTGAAGACGACCTGCGGGACCGGAGCCTCGCGGTCGGGCTCCCAGGCCACCTCGCCCGCCGCGGCGGCCGCGATCCGGGCACCGACGACGCGCGCCTGGTGCTTGCCCCAGTGGGTGAGGGGCGGTCCGCCCGAGGCGTCGCCGACGACGTGCAGCCACTCGGGCAGCCGGCCCCCGGTGACGTCGTCCGCCGTCAGGCCCACCGACGACAGGCCCAGGTCGTCGAGCCGCGGGCTCCGGCCGATCGCGAGCAGCACCTCGTCGGCCTCGAGCTCGCCGCGGGTGGTGGTCAGCGTGACGGGGCCGCCGTGGATGCGTCCGGTGCCGGTGGCCTCGGGGGCCGAGCGGCGTACGTCCTCCACGGAGGTGCCGAGCCGGACGCTCACGCCGCGCTCGCGCAGGCCGGCCAGCACGGCCTCGCCGGCGAAGGGCTCGGTCCGGCTCAGCAGTCGCGGGCCGCGGACGACGAGCGTCACCGACGAGCCGAGCGCGGCCATCCAGGTCGCCGCCTCGCACGCGACGACGCCGCCGCCGACGACGACCAGCCGGTCAGGCACCTCCACCACGCCGGTGGCGTCGCGGGAGTCCCACGGCAGCGCGTCGGCGTACTCCTCGGGGACGTGCGCCGCGCTGCCCGTGGCGATCACCACGGCCCGTCGCGCCCGGAGGAGCACGTCGTCGCCATCGGTCGACGAGACGCGCACGTCCCGCTCGCCGACGAGCCGCGCGTCACCGCGTACGACGTCGAGGCCGGCGCCCTTCGCCCAGTCCGCCTGGCCGGAGTCGTCGTAGTGGGAGACCCACGTGTCGCGGCGCTCGAGCAGCGCCTTGGCGGCGACGTGCGCCGTCGAGACTCCCGGCAGGTCGGCCGTCACGGCAGCCACCGCCACCGGGCGCAGCAGCGCCTTGCTCGGCATGCACGCCCAGTAGCTGCACTCGCCGCCGAGCAGCTCGCGCTCGACGAGGACGGCCGTCATGCCGGTGCCCTCCACGGCGTACTGCGCGGCGTTCTCCCCGGCGGGGCCGGCCCCGATGACCACGACGTCGTACTCGACTGTCTCCATGCCGGGGACGATACGGGGCGCCAGTGGATGGGAGGTCCGCTTGCCCGTTCAACTAAACTACGCGGCGAGGGGAGTACCCCACCAACGCTCGTCGGTCACTACGGCGCCTCAGCAGGCGCCCCGGCGAGCGGCCGTCCCAGCACAGCGGGCGGCGGGGGAGACCTCAGGACACCCATCCTGAGGAGACCCATGTCGTCCATCGCGTCCCCCACCCTGTGGTTCATCACCATCGGAGTGGTGCTCGCCCTGCTCGTCGTCGACTTCATCGCCACCCGGCGCCCGCACGAGGTGAAGATGAAGGAGGCCATCGGCTGGTCGGCGTTCTACGTCGCGCTGCCGCTGGCCTTCGGCCTCTACGTCTGGAACGTCCACGGCGGCGACCGTGGACTGGAGTACTACACCGGCTACCTCGTCGAGAAGACGTTGAGCGTCGACAACCTGTTCGTCTTCATGCTGCTGCTCGCCGCGTTCGCGGTGCCGGAGGTGCTCAAGCAGCGGGTGCTGCTCTACGGCATCATCGGCGCGCTCGTGCTGCGCGGCATCTTCATCGCCCTCGGCGCGGCCGCGCTGTCCCGCTTCGACTGGGTCTTCCTGATCTTCGGCGCGATCCTGCTGCTCACCGGCGTCAAGCTGCTGCGCGACGCGATCCGCGGCCAGGAGCACGAGGTCGACGTCGCCGAGATGCGCGTGGTCAAGGTGATGCGCCGCTTCATGCCGGTCTCCGACGACTACGAGGGCACCCGCTTCACCGTCCTGCAGAAGGGCCGCCGTGCCCTGACGCCGTTCGCCCTCGTCACCGTCGCGGTGCTCGCGACCGACGTCGTCTTCGCCGTCGACTCGGTGCCCGCGGTCTACGGCATCACCGGCGACCCCTACCTGGTCTTCGTCACCAACGCCTTCGCCCTCCTCGGCCTGCGTGCGCTCTACTTCGTGCTCGAGGGTGCGCTCGGCGCGCTGCGGCACCTCAGCTACGGCCTCGCCGCGATCCTGGGCTTCATCGGCTTCAAGCTCGTGCTGCACTGGGCCCACCTGGTCTGGCCGTCGGTCCCCGACGTGCCGACGCTGATGTCGCTCTTCGTGATCCTCGGCATCCTGGGCGTCACCATCGCCACCAGCCTGTGGGCCAACAAGCGGGCCGACAAGCGGCAGGCGG
Organism: uncultured Nocardioides sp.; assembly: GCF_947488025.1. Classification (GTDB taxonomy): domain Bacteria; phylum Actinomycetota; class Actinomycetes; order Propionibacteriales; family Nocardioidaceae; genus Nocardioides. The sequence goes on from NZ_CANKYS010000009.1 coordinate 124,695, forward strand.
CCGGCACCCCGGTCGACGAGCCGGAGGTCGTCGAGACCCGCTGACGCCGCCGGAAAGTGCTTTGCCGTCGACGGTGGGTCCCTGGGAGACTCACCGCCGAGGGCGACGTCCGCCGCCCAGCCCGACGCGCCGGCCCCAGTCCGCGCACACGGCGAAGGGGAGCAGATCCTCGGACGCATCCGTGAGTCAGGTTCGTCGACGCCCGCTGCAGCGGCGTACTGGGGGCGCAGCGCAGCCGAAGGTGATCGACCGTGACCAGGAACAGTGACTTCAAGCAGGTCGTCCGCGCCCGGATGGCCGCGACCGGCGAGGGCTACACCGCTGCGCGGGCCGCGCTCGAGCGGGAGGCGTACGACGCCGCCCGTGCCGAGCAGCAGCGTCTCGTCGGCCGGCTCTTCACCGGCGGCCGCATCGAGCGGGTGCCGGCGAAGCGCAAGGTACGCGCGGGGGTGCTGCTCGAGGTGCTCAGCCGCTTCGAGCCGGGCCGCGACTACTCCGAGCCCGAGGTCAACGAGGTGCTCCTCGGGGTGCACGAGGACTTCGCCTACCTGCGCCGCGAGCTGGTGAACTACCACTACCTCGAGCGTGGGGACGGCCGCTACCGCACGGCCTCGCAGGCACCGCCCCGCACGGCGGTCGAGCGGCAGGAGATCCCGGCCTGGGAGGCTCACTGGCTGCCCGGCTTCCTCTCCGGAGAGGGAGCCGGGGCCTTCCGCCGCGGGCGGTGACGGTGCAGGCTGGGGGGCATGACGGCAGGCATCGATCCCGCAGCGACCCCGTCGGGCACCGGGTGCGTGGAGTGCGAGCAGGACGGCGGCTGGTGGGTCCACCTGCGCCGGTGCGCCCAGTGCGGGCACGTCGGCTGCTGCGACTCCAGCCCCGCCCAGCACGCGACCGCCCACCACGAGGCGACCGGCCACCCGGTGGTGCAGAGCTTCGAGCCCGGCGAGGACTGGTTCTGGGACTACAGCCGCTCCGTCGGGGTGGAGGGGCCCCGGCTGGCCGACCCGCAGAGCCGGCCCGACGACCAGACCGTCCCCGGCCCGGCCGACCGGGTGCCTGACGACTGGCGCGACCACGTCCACTGACGCCTGCAGGGGTGACGTGTCGCGCGCGGTCTGCGTGCCATGCTCAGGCCATGCGACGTACGCCGCGCACGCGCCGCGACCGGACGCCCCCTGACCGGACGTCGGGTGACCGGCCCCAGGTCGTGGCCCACCGTGGCAGCAGCCACGAGACCGCCGAGCACACGCTCGCCGCCTACGTGAAGGCCCTCGACGAGGGCGCCGACGCGCTGGAGTGCGACGTCCGGCTGACGGCCGACGGGCACCTCGTGTGCGTGCACGACCGCGACCTGCGGCGTACGACGTCCACGCCCGGGATCGTGTCGACGATGAACCTCGCCGAGCTCGACGAGCTCGACTTCGCCTCGTGGAAGAACCCGTGGTCCGACCTCGACGACGAGGCGCCGGCCCGCGACCCGGACGCCGGCAAGGTGCTCACCCTCCGCAAGCTGCTCCAGACCGTCGCCGACTACGACCGCCACGTCGAGCTCGCCGTGGAGACCAAGCACCCCACCCGCTTCGGCGGGTTGGTCGAGCGGCGCCTGGTCGAGCTGCTGGGCGACTTCGGGTGGGACCGCGCCGGGTCGCCCGCCCGCGTGATGAGCTTCTCGCTCAGCGCCGTCAACCGCGTACGCCGTCTCGCGCCCGGGCTCGACGTCGTGATCCTGGTCGAGAAGGCGCACCACTGGCCGGTGCTGCGGCCCGTGGTCGGCGACGACTGGATCGTCGGCCCCGGGATCAAGGAGCTGCGCGACCACCCCGGGCTCGGTCGGCACCTGCGCAAGGAGGGTCGCGAGATCCACGTGTGGACGGTGAACACCGCCGAGGACCTCGACCTGTGCCTCGACCTCGGCGTCACCGCGGTCATCACCGACCGGCCGGCCTACATGCTGGAGCTGCTGGGCGGATAGGTTCTGGGCTATGGCCAAGAAGTCCCGCAAGAGCGCCCCGTCCGCACCCGCCGCCGGCGAGGTCGGCCCCCGCCAGCCCTGCCCCTGCGGCTCGGGCAAGCGCTACAAGGCCTGCCACGGTGCAGCCGGCGGTGCCGCGCCGACCTTCGTCGCGCGCCCGTTCGAGGGCATGCCGAGCGAGTGCGACGTCATCGCCCTGCGCGAGCTGGTCCCGGCCGCGACGGCGCCGCTGACCCTCAAGGAGGGCGAGCGCACCGTCCGCCTCGCGACGCTCCTGCCCGGGGCCGCCCCGGCGATGGTGCGCGACTCGGGCGACATCTGGCTGGGCCTGCAGGTCCAGCACTCCTACGGCAACCCGGCCCGCGACCTCGGCGCCGTCCTCGAGGCCGCGCTGGCCACCGAGGAGCCCGGCATCGTCGGGCTGATGAGCGCGCCCGGCGACGGCCCGAGCATCCAGGACCTGATCAGCGACACCAGCCTCGACATCACGGTGCACGACGGCTTCGAGTACTGGATCGACGACATCCCCGAGCGCGACGCGAGCATGGAGGCCGCGCTCGAGCAGGCCAACAGCGGCGTGATGCCGACCAGCCGGCTGACCTCGGTCGAGGCGGCGTACTGGACCAACGTCGGGACCAAGGAGCACCTGCGCTGGGTCATGCCGCACCCCGAGGACGAGCTCCTCGACGCGCTCGCCCGACTGCACGCTGCCGGCAAGGATTCCGTGGCCGAGGGGTCCCGGTTCGTCGGGATGTTCCGTGCCCACGGCCTGCTGGCCCCGGTCTGGGACCTGCCGGTCGGTACGGGCGCCGAGGTCCTCGAGGAGCCGGCGGCGCGGTTCGCGGCCGACCTGGAGAAGGCCCTGCAGGGCGGAGACCTGAGCGCCGAGGAGCGGTCCGCGCGGGCCGGACTCGCCAACCGCCAGGTGACGATCCGGTAAGGCCGGGTCCACCATCTGACCACGGCTCGAACACAACGGATCCAACGGTTGTGCGGGCCGTCCGGGGCGGAGTAGATTCGTCACTGCCCGGTCGTTGTTGTTTCCCCCGTCAACAACGACCGGGCTTTCACGTCTCCGTCGCCCTGACGCGCCAGGCCTCGAGGTGGGTGAACCCCTTGGCCGAGATCCGGCGCGCACGCCGGAACCGCCACGCGTCCCCCTCGTCGCTCGCCAACGCCTCGTGCACCCCGCGTCGACCAGCACGCTGCCGGGCCGCGCGGCCGACGTCAGGCGGGAGGCGGCGTTGACCGTCGAGCCGAAGACGTCACCGAGGCGTCGTACGACGGACCCGTGCGCGATGCCGGCCCGCACGGCCGGAAAGGGGTCCTCGGCGTCCGCCCCGCGCGCGGTCAGCGCGAGGGCCACCTCCACCGCGGCGGCCGGGTCGGCGACGGTGAACAGCACCTCGTCGCCGATCGTCTTGATCACCTGGCCGCCGTGGTCGACCACGAGCGTCGTCGTGTCCTGCTCGAAGCCGTCGACCCACCGCACCAGCTCGGGCCCGTCGAGGCTGCGGCTCTGCGTGGTGTAGCCGACGATGTCGACGAAGCCCACCGACAGCTGCGACTCGGTGGTGGTCAGGGTGCTGGCGTCCTCGAGCAGGTGCTCGGCCGCGCTGGCCAGGTGGCGCCGCCAGACGTAGCCCTGCAGGGCCTCGACGCGGGGGAGCACCTCGCTCACCAGCTCGGTGAGGCCGGCCGGACCGGCGCTCGGGTCGCTGTCGTCGACGGCCAGCCCGGCGAGCAACGTCGTCTGCCACTCGGCGAGGCGGGCGTAGCTGCGGCCCCAGGTCCGCACCAGCGCTGCCTGCGACTCCGGTGGCAGGATCCCGATCCGCACCAGCTCGGCGGAGAGGCGCAGGGCCTCGACGTCGCTCTCGGCGAACGCGACGTCTTCGTCGGTGCGGTGGGGGAACCCGAGCTGGTGCCACAGGGTGACGGCGAGGTCGAGCGGCACCCCGGCGCGCTCGGCCACCTCGACGCGGGTCAGGCTCGGCTCCTCGCCGAGGAGGAGGGCGCCCAGCGCCCGGGTGTCGTCGGGCCCGGCCCCGCCCATCCGCCTCAGCTCCCCTCGAGGCGCCGGGCTGCCGCCGCGCGGAGGGCGGCGCCGAAGGCCGGCACCTGCTCGACCAGCTGATGGATCGTGTCGCTCGTGAAGTGGACGACCCGGAGCGGTGTCAGGGCGACGACGGTCGCCGATCGCAGGGTGCGGTTGACGATGGCCGCCTCGCCGACGACGGAGCCGGGTCCGAGGGTGGCGATCTCGACACCACCCCTGCGGACCGACACCTCGCCCTCGGTGATGAGGTACGCCTTGTCGGCCGGGGTGCTCTCGGCGATGGGCGACCAGCCCTGCGGCAGCGTGAGCGGACGACCGGCTGCCAGCACGCGTTCGACGTCGGCGGGCCCGAGCCCGTCCAGGATCGAGTCAGTCATGCCTCGTCAACGAAGCACACCGGCGAACGTGACGCGCCGGTCCGGTCCGGTCGGCGTCAGTCCGGCGTCAGTCCGCGTGCAGGGGCTCGCGGGAGATCGGGCAGCTCATGCAGCGCGGGCCGCCACGCCCCGAGCCGAGCTCCGACCCGGCGATCCGGACGACCTCGATCCCGGCGTCCTCGAGCCGGTCGTTGGTCTCGTCGTTGCGCTCGTAGGCGACCGCCACCCGCGGCGCGAGGGCCAGGGTGTTGTTGCCGTCGTCCCACTGCTCGCGCTCGGCGGTGACCGGGTCGAGGCCGGTGTCGATCTGGTGGAGGGTGTCGATCTGCATGGCCTTGGCCGCGGCGACGAGGAAGGGCTCGTAGTCGCTGACGCTCAGGCTGAGGTCGGACTCGCCCGAGCCCGGGTCGTCGAGGGTGACGGTCACGGCGCGGAGCGTGTCGGCGACGTTGGGGTACATCACGACCTTGTCGACGTCGACCATCGTGCAGACGGTGTCGAGGTGCATCGTCGCGCGCTCCTGCGCGATCGGCACGGCCAGCACGGTGTGGGCGAGGTCGGCGTGGAAGACCTGGCGGGCGAGCCGCTCGACCCCGGCGGGCGTCGTACGCTCCCCGACGCCGACGGCGATCACGCCCGGCGCCAGGAGCAGGACGTCGCCGCCCTCGACGTGCTCGTTGTGCCAGCCGTGGATCTTGCGGGTGCCGGCGAAGCGCGGGTGCTCGGTGTAGATCAGCTCGGTCAGCTGCGTCTCGCGCTTGCGGGCCGGCATCGCGAGGCTGGTGACGGCCACCCGGTCGCGCACCCACACGCTCGAGTCGCGGGTGAAGAGCAGGTTGGGCAGCGGGTCGATGAGGAAGTCGTGGGGGTCGAGCAGGCTGGTGACGAGCCCGTGCCCGCCCTTGACCTCGTCGTTGCGGATGCCCGCGGTCAGGACGTCGGTCAGCTCGGCCGGCGCGAGGTCGCGCAGCGCCTGCGCGAGGTAGCGGCGCATGGTGTCGCCGAGGTGCAGCCCCGACAGTGCGCTCGTGATGGCGTGGTTGCGGGCCATCTCGCTCTCGAGCGTCTCGGTGAGCAGCTCGGTCAGGTAGAGCACCTCCACGCCGCGGTGGCGCAGCGTCTCCGCGAACGCGTCGTGCTCCTCCTGCGCCCGGCTCACCCACGGGATGCCGTCGAACAGCAGCCGGTCGTTGTTGCGGGGCGTGAGGCGCTTGAGCTCGTTGCCGGGGCGGTGGAGCATGACGGTGGCCAGGCGGCCGACCTCGCTGTCGGCTCCGTGCGGGGTGGTGACCATAGGCGGGACTCTAGCGCTGCCGTGCGCGGGCGTCGTGCGCGGAAGCGGCGCTCACCCGCCGCGCACGTGCGGCGGATCTGGCCCCGAAACGGGCGAATCGAGGGCCAGATCCGCCGCACGTGCTCACGCGGCGTCGGCGTGGCTCGGGAAGTGGGGCCGCCAGCCGTCTCCCAGGCGGAGGGGTACGCCGGGCAGGCCGCGGGCGAGGAGCACGCGGTGGATGCGGCGGAGGGTGTGATCAGGTGTGGCGTAGATGCCGGAGCTGATGACGGGCAGCAGTCGCCAGTGCGAGTCGTCGACCGCGTCGCGGCGCTCGAGATCGGCCTCCCACGCCCCCGGGACGAGCACATGGAGCTTGCCGTTGAACTCGACCGCGACCTTGATCGACGGGTAGCTCAGGTCGTACTTGCGGATCACGTCGCCCACCTCGTCGCGCACCTTGAGGTTGACCACCGGCTCGGGCAGTCCGGCAAGCACGATGAGCATGCGCAGCCGCGTCTCCATCGGTGAGTCGACCTCACGCCGGACGAAGGCGGCCGCCCGTGCCGCCGATGAGGAGGCCTTGTGCCGGACCTCTGCACAGAACCGGACCAGGGCCTCGGGCGTGACGAGCCGTCGCCGGACCATCGCGTCCCCGAGGACGACGAGGTCGACCAGCGTCAGCCGCTCCGCCATCTCGACGAACAGCATCAGCGGCTCGGTCACCCGTACGCCGTCGACCACGCGGGTGGCGGTGTGCCGACCGACGTGGACCTTCACGCCTCGGTGCCGGCGGCGGAGTCCCGCCCGGGGGACGCTCACGTGCTCGTCGCCGATCGTCGGGATCGGGAGGTCGTACACCCGAGCTGCCGAGGCATGGCTCGCCCACGCCACGCCGTCGTACGGCACCAGGGCGGCCCGGGCGCGGACACGGGGCGTGACGACCGTCGTCTCGGCGACGTAGGTGCCCGGCAGCACCAGCCGGTAGCCCGGCCGGCGCAGCTCCTTGGCGCTCACGCCAGCCGCGAGTGCGGTGCCACGCTGGAAGGGTCTCCTCGGGTCGAAGTCCATCCCCGGATGGTGCCCGGATCTCGGCGCGGACCGCGGGCGTCATCCACAGCACCGCGCGCGGCGGTTCTGGCCCCGCAAACGCCGATCTGAGGGCCACATCCGCCGCACGTGCGACGGCTTGGCGGCGGCAGCTGGGGCCGGACCCGACCGCGGGCGGTCAGCCCAGCGCCCGCCACTCCTCGCGGAGGAGGGCGTACTCGTAGGAGCCGGTCCAGGCGCCCTTGGACCAGAAGTCCCCGAGACGGTGCACCTCGCGGCGCATGCCGAGGCGCTCGCAGAGGGCGGCGGAGCGGTCGTTGCGGGCGTCGAGGTTGGCGACGACCCGCCGGAGGCCGAAGTGCTCGAAGCCGAGGCGCAGCACGGCGCGGGCGGCCTCGGTGGCGTACCCGCGGCCGCCGAGCCCCGGGAGGATCGTCCAGCCGATCTCGCCCTCGGTGAGGCCGGTGCCCTGGAGGTGCAGCATCGAGTCTCCGACCACGGTGCCGTCGTGGGTGGCGACGACGAGGCCGATGAACGTGCCGTCGCCGGGGTCCATGCGCCGCCGGACCATCTCGCCGACCTCGGCACGGTTCATCGGCCGGCTCAGCAGCAGGCTGGTCCACTCCTCCGAGGCCCACCCCACGGCGAACGCGTCGGCGTCGGCGGGCTCGAAGGGACGCAGCACGAGACGTTCGGTGTGCAGCGGCCAGACCGGCGGGACGGGGGTGAGGAACTCCGCGCGCGGGGCGTCGACCCACCTCTCCCGGACCGTGGGGCCACCGAAGCGGAGCCGGTCGTACGCCGTCATCGGCAGTAGGAGCGCGTCGAGCCCGGGCACGGCCAGCACGCCGTCGACGGCCTGGCCGAGCAGGCCGCGACCGACCGGGTCGTGCGGGTCGCGGCGCAGGACCTCGACCGCCGCCGACGCCTCGGCGACGCGCGCGGTCTTCATCCGGATCCGGATCGGCGTCACCTCGCGCAGGCAGACGTACTGCCCGGACAGGTAGTGACCCCACTCGTCCTCACCGGTGGCCGGGTCGTCGGCCCAGAACGCGAGGAACCAGTCGCGCAGCCGGTCGACACCACCGGCGAGCTCGGCGAGGGCACCGTGGTCGGCGGGCACCATCGGCGTCCCGTCACCGAGCACGTACGACGGCAGCGGCAGGCGACCGGCCAGCATCTGCTCCATCGCCGCGGGCGTGGCCGCGACGAAGTGCTCGCGGACGTAGGCGTCGTCCTCGTCGGTCATCGGGTGGTCCCCGTTGACGGCGACGAAGCGGTCCCGGACAGCTGCGACCAGCGGGTCGCTCAGCGCGTCATCTCCCACACCGTCAAGGCTGCCATGAGCACGCAGACGGCCGCACCCACGTAGTGCAGCACCGAGAGCCGCACCCGCTGGAGGAGCAACCGGCCGACGATGACCGCGAGGCCGGAGACCGCCAGCAGCGCACCCCAGGCGCCGAGGAAGACCGACACCGGGTCGTCGTACTTGGCGACGAGCGAGATCGTCAGCAGCTGCGAGAGGTCGCCCCACTCGGCGGCGAAGAGGACCAGGAAGGACGTCACGACGACCTTGAACCCGTGGGCGCCCGAGTCGGCCCTGGCGGCGTACTCGTCCTCCTGGGCGCCCTCGTCGGCGTCGGCGGTGCGCGCGGCCCGGAAGAGGATGATCGCGCCGATCACGAACATCAGTGCGGCGACGGTGTGGATCAGCTGCTCCGGCAGGAACGACGCGGCCTTGCCGATGCCGACCGCGACCCCGGTCTGCACGAGGAAGGCGAGCGCGACGCCGATCCACACGAACAGCGGGCGCATCTTGGTCGACATCACCAGCGTGGCGATGAAGGTCTTGTCGGGCAGCTCGACGACGAAGATGGCTCCGAAGGCGAGCGCCACCACCAGGGGATCGATCACCGGGGGAGTGTGTCAGCCGCTCGGCGCGACCAGCTATTCGGCACGGAAGGCATCGGCGGGGTAGACGCCGAGCACCTTGACCTCGGTGGTGAAGAACGCCAGCTCCTCCAGCGCGTTGCGCACCCCCGGGTCGTCGGGGTGGCCGTCGACCTCGGCCAGGAACTGGGTGGCGGTGAAGTGGCCCCCGACCATGTAGCTCTCCAGCTTGGTCATGTTGACGCCGTTGGTCGCGAAGCCGCCGAGTGCCTTGTAGAGCGCGGCCGGGAGGTTGCGCACGTTGAAGATGAACGTCGTCACGACCGGTCCGTTGCCGGACGGCGCCTGCTCGAAGTCGCGCGAGAGGACCACGAAGCGCGTGGTGTTGTGGTCCTCGTCCTCGATCTCCTCGCGCAGCACCTGCAGGCCGTAGATCTCCGCGGCCAGCGGGGGCGCGATCGCGGCCTGGGTCGGGTCACCGGACTCCGCGACCTCGCGGGCGGCCCCCGCGGTGTCGCCGGCCACGACGGGCGTGAGGCCGAGCTCGCGGATCACCCCGCGGCACTGGCCGAGCGCGTGGACGTGGCTGTGCACGGTGCGCAACGACTCGATGCTCGCCTCCGGCAAGGCCATCAGGGAGAACTGGATGCGCAAAAACCGCTCGCCCACGATGTGCAGGTCGGAGGTCGGCAGGAAGTGGTGGATGTCGGCCACCCGGCCGGCGATCGAGTTGTCGATCGGGATCATCGCGAGGTCGGCCTCGCCCGTCTCCACGGCGGCGAAGGCGTCCTCGAACGACGCGCACGCGAGCGGCTCCCAGTCGGGATAGGCCTGCTGGCACACCAGGTGGGAGTTGGCGCCGGGTTCTCCCTGGTAGGCGATGCGACGGGTCACGTCGGCGAGTGTGTCACCTCCGGGGGTGTCCGACGGGCCGTGACCGCCCCCCGAACATAGGGTCAGCGCATGCTCGATGTCGTCGCCGTCGTCCTCGCCGCCGTTGCCTGCGCGCTCGCCGCGCTCGCCCTCCGTCGTACGACGACCCGCACCGGTGGGGAAGGCGTCGACGCGCTGCCCGAGGACGTGCACGGCCTGCGGCAGGAGGTCGCTGCCCTCAAGGCGGAGAGCGCCGACGCGCTGCGGCACCTGTCGGTGGTGCGCTACGACGCGTTCGGCGACGTCGGCGGCCACCTCAGCTGGAGCCTCGCCGTGCTCGACGACGCCGGCCACGGGGTCGTGCTGACCTCGATCCACGGCCGCAGCGAGGCCCGCACCTACGCCAAGTCGATCTCCTCCTGGTCGTGCGAGCAGCAGCTCTCGCCCGAGGAGGAGGAGGCGATCGAGCACGCCCGTCCCTGAGGCGTTGCAGCAGAGGTTCAGCGTGGCACGCGCACCAGCAGGCGGCCGTGGATGCACTCCATCCGGAGCTCGCGGCCCTCGCCGATGGAGTCGCCGTCGAGCTGGCGGGGGGTGTCGGTGGCGGCCGTGATCCGGACCCGCGAGCCGGTGCGCCGGTCGATCAGCTCGTCGACGGTCTGGCTCTTCGCGAGCACCCGCACGGCGAGGGGGATCCACGACAGGAACTTGCGGGGGTGCAGGATCACCACGTCGAGCACGCCGTCGTCGATGGTGGCGTCGGGCAGCAGCGGCATGCCGGCCTGGAGGAAGCCGACGTTGCCGACGAGGACCGTGCGGGCCCGGTGGATGGTGGGCTCGTCGTCGTCGATCTGGATCTCGACCCGGACCGCCGGGAACATCAGCGACTTCAGGCCCGAGATGACGTAGGCGACCCAGCCGATCTTCTTCTTGATGTCCTCGTTGACGCCCTCCATGATCGCGGCGTCGAAGCCCATCCCGGCCATCACCATGAAGTGGGTGTCCTCGATGCCGTCGCCGCCGACCTCGACCATGTCGATGGCCCGGTCCTGGCCGTTGAGCGCGATGTCGACCGCGGAGCGGATGTAGAGCGGGATGCCGAGGTTGCGGGCGAGGAGGTTGCCCGTGCCGGCCGGGACGATGCCCACCGGGATGCCGGTGCCGGCGAGCTCGGCGCACACCTCGCGCACGGTGCCGTCGCCGCCGCAGACGATGACCAGGTCGGCCCCGGCGACGGCGGCGCGCTCGGCCATGCCGGTGCCGGGGTCCTCGACGGTCGTGTACTGCCAGGCCGGCTCGGACCAGCCGGACTCCTGGGCCATCCCGGCGACGAGGGAGCGGAACTGGCCGACGTCCTCGACCTTGATGGGGTTGAGGATCACCGCCAGCCGCTTCTCCGAGGCGTAGACCTCCGGCAGCGGCTCGCTCTTCGTCGCGATCGAGCGCGGCCGCGGGTCGATGAAGGCCAGCGCGAGCAGGAAGACCGCGAGGCCCAGCAGCAGGCCGCCGATGACGTCGCTGGGGAAGTGCCGTCCCAGGAGCACGCGGTCCAGCGCCACGACGAGCCACCACGCGACGACGGCGGCGATGCCGAGGCGGCGCAGCGACGTACGGCGTACGAACAGGGCGAGCAGCATGACGAGGAGCGCCGCGAAGGCTGCCGTGGACGACGCGTGGCCCGAGGGGAAGCTGAAGTTTGCGTGCAGGCCGAGGGTGTCCTGCCAGTCCGGGCGGTCGCGGCCGAGCCAGTGCTTCAGGCCCGTGGTCGCGAGCGAGGTCACCAGCATCACCACGACGACCAGGAGTGCCGCCCAGCGGTGGCGTCGCAGGAGCAGCCAGAGCGCCAGCAGGACGGTGAGGACGGTCATCCCGATCGTCCCGAAGGCGACCTCCACGAACCGCAGGACGTCGATGAGCAGCGCCTGGTCGTCGGCCCAGTCCTCGAGGCGGCGGCCCTCCACGTCGAAGGTGTCGAGCGGAGCCCGGTCACGGGTCACGAAGAAGCCGAGGACCGCGAACAGGGCTGCCGCGAGGGCTGCCCCACCGAGGGCGCGGTTGCGAGAGGCGGGAGTCACCCGCGAAGTATGCCCACACCGGACGGGCCTCCCCACGCCCGGACGGATAGCCTTTCACTTGTGATCGATCCCCGCCTGCTCCGTGACGACCCCGACCGCGTGCGCGCCGCCCAGGCCAAGCGCGGGCTGTCCGACGACGTGGTGGACCGGGCGCTGGCGGCCGACTCCGCTCGGCGGAAGGCGATCGCCGACTTCGAGGCCAAGCGGTCGGAGCAGAAGGCCAGCGGTGCGCTCGTCGCGAAGGCGCAGGGCGAGGAGAAGCAGGCCCTGCTCGCGCAGGTCAAGGACCTCGCCGCGAGCGTCAAGCAGGCCGAGGCCGCGCGCAACGCCGCCGAGGCGGAGTGGGACGAGGCCGTCAAGGCGATCCCCAACCCGGCCGCCGACGAGGCGCCTGCCGGCGGCGAGGACGACTTCGTCGTGCTCGAGCACGTCGGCACGCCGCGGGAGTTCGACTTCGAGCCGCGCGACCACATCGAGCTCGGCAGGATGCTCGGGGCCATCGACCTCGAGCGCGGCGCCAAGGTCAGCGGCTCGCGCTTCTACTTCCTCACCGGCATCGGGGCTCAGCTCGAGCTCGCGCTGGTCAGCATGGCGATGGACCAGGCCCGCAACGCCGGCTTCACGCAGGTCATCGCCCCGTCGCTGGTCAAGCCGCGGGCCATGGAGGGCACCGGCTTCCTCGGCCAGGCCGCCGACGACGTCTACCGGATCGAGGGCGAGGACCTCTACCTCGTCGGCACGAGCGAGGTCGCGATGGCGGCCTACCACTCCGACGAGATCCTCGACGCCGCCTCGCTGCCGCGTCGCTACGCCGCCTTCAGCCCGTGCTTCCGCAAGGAGGCCGGCAGCCACGGCAAGGACACCAAGGGCATCATCCGCGTGCACTGGTTCGACAAGGTGGAGATGTTCGTCCACACGACGGTCGAGGAGTCCTACGCCGAGCACGAGCGGCTGCTGGCGTGGGAGAAGGAGTTCCTCGACAAGCTGGGTCTCGCCTACCGCGTCATCGACGTCGCCGCTGGCGACCTCGGGCTGAGCGCGCAGCGCAAGTTCGACTGCGAGGCGTGGATCCCGACGCAGGGCAAGTACCGCGAGCTCACCTCGACCTCCAACTGCACCGACTTCCAGGCGCGCCGCCTCGACATCCGCACCCGCGACGAGAAGGGCCAGACCGTCCCGGTCGCGACCCTCAACGGCACCCTCACCGCGATCACGCGCACCATCGTGGCGATCCTGGAGACCCACCAGAACGAGGACGGCTCGGTCACCGTGCCGGAGGCGCTGCGCCCCTACCTCGGCGGCCTGGAAGTGATGAAACCCCTTGGCTGACTGGACTCCCCGTGTCGTCGCGCTCGACATCGACGGCACGCTGCTCAAGTGGGTCGACGGGCAGACCGAGGACTACGAGACCATCACGCCCGAGGTCTACGACGCCGTGCACCGCGCGCTCGACGCCGGCGCCCACATCGTGCTGGCCAGCGGCCGCTCGCCGCACGGCATGACGACCATCGCCGACCTGCTCGACATCCCGCGCGAGGAAGCCGACCAGCTGTGGGTCGTGGCGTCCAACGGTGCCGTCGTCTTCCGCTACCCGCCCATGGAGGTCGTCCACGAGGAGACCTTCGACGCCGCCCCGGCCGTCGCCGCGGTGCTGGAGCACCACCCGCACGCGCTGGTCGCGGTCGAGGAGCGCGAGGTCGGCGGCTACCGCGTCAACCGGGTCTTCCCCGAGGGTGAGCTGTCGGGTGAGCAGGTGATCACCCACGTCGATGACATCGTCGGCGAGCCGGTCAGCCGTGTGATCGTCCGCGACCCCGAGGCGACCGCCGACGACTTCATCGAGCTGGCGGCCAGGCTCGGCCTGCACGGCACCGACTACGTCGTCGGCTGGACCGCGTGGCTCGACCTCTCCCCGGTCGGGGTCTCGAAGGCGTCGGGCCTGCAGCACGTCTGCGACAAGGTGGGGCTGTCCGCGGCCGACGTGCTCGCGATCGGCGACGGGCGCAACGACATCGAGATGCTCCGCTGGGCCGGTCGCGGCGTGGCGATGGGGCAGGCCGTCGACGAGGTCAAGGCGGCGGCCGACGACGTCACCGCCACCGTCCACGACGAGGGCGCCGCGGTCGAGATGACGCGCTGGTTCCCGCGGGGCACCTGAGGCGTGGACGAGGGCGTCACCTTCACCGCCGAGCTGTGGCGGTGGACCGCGCGCAAGGCGTCCACCGACGCGGGCGCGTGGTGCTTCGTGACCCTGCCGGTCGACCTCGCCGACGAGATCCGCGAGCGCGCCGGCGAACCGCGCGGCTTCGGCTCGGTGCGGGTGCGCGCCCGGGTCGGATCGACCACCTGGGACACCAGCGTCTTCCCCGACGCCGGCTCCGGCAGCTTCGTGCTCCCGGTCAAGAAGGCGGTGCGCACGGCCGCGGGCGTGACCGAGGGCGACCTGCTGACCGTCACCCTGTCCGTCCGGGACGGCTCGTGACGGCGCCTCGGCTGGTCGCCACCGACCTCGACGGCACGCTGCTCGGCTCCGAGGGGCGGGTCTCGGCACGCACCCGCGCGGTCCTCGACGAGCTCGACGCCACCGGCGTACCCGTCGTCTTCACCACAGGTCGTCCGATCCGCTGGATGGAGGAGCTGTGGGAGGCCGTCGGCGGGCACGGGCTCGCGATCTGCAGCAACGGGGGGATCGTGTACGACGTCGCGCGCCGGGAGGTGCGCACCGCCCGGACCATCCCGGCCGAGGTGCTGCTCGAGGTCGCGGCGCGGCTGCGCGCCGACCTGCCCGGCACCGTCTTCGCACTCGAGAAGACCACCGGGTTCGCGAAGGAGCCCGACTTCATGCCACGGCTGGCGGTCAACCTCACGCCCGACGTGCCGACCGCTCCGCTGGAGGAGCTCGTCGACGGCGACGTGGTCAAGCTGCTCGCCCGCCACGAGGACCACGAGCCCGAGCCCTACTGGGAGCTCGTGGCCGGCGCCCTCGGCGAGCAGGTCGTCACCACCTGGTCGTCGGTGGGCACGCTCGTGGAGATCAGCGCGGCCGGCGTGACCAAGGCGTCCACGCTGGCCACCGTCGCGGCCGGCATGGGGCTCGGGCCCGCCGACGTGGTGGCCTTCGGCGACATGCCCAACGACCTGCCGATGCTGGAGTGGGCGGGAACGTCCTACGCGATGGCCAACGCCCACCCGACGGTGCGCGAGCTGGCCGACCACCTCGCGCCCCACCACGACGAGGACGGGGTGGCCACGGTGCTCGCCGACCTCTTCGGCCTCTCCTCCGGCCTCCCTCGCTAGGCTGCCCGCCATGATCCACGCCGCCCGACTCGCTGCCGCACTGCTCCTCGCGTGCCTCGGCCTCGTGGTGACGGTCCAGGCCCCGGCCGCCGCAGCCGACTGCACCTGCCGCAACCGGACCGGCGGGCTCGAGCAGCAGGTCCAGCGCGCCGACGCCGTCTTCATCGGCACCGTCGACAACGTGGAGGTCGCCGGCAACGACCACACCTACGACGTCACCGCCTCGCGGGCCTACCAGGGCACGCCGGAGCGCTCCACCCAGGTGTTCTCGGCCGGTGGGAAGAACGCCTGCGGCCTCGGCGAGCTGGCCGTCGGCACGTCCTACGTCTTCATCGCGACCGGCACCGGCGCCCCCTTCGAGGCCGACAGCTGCAGCGGCACCAGCGAGGCCAACCCGACCAAGGTCGCCAAGATCGAGGCGCTCCTCGGCGAGGGCACCTCGGTCGAGCCGCCCCCGCCCCCGACCGCCCAGCGCACGCTGGTGGAGGACTCGCCACCCGCCGGGTTCGCCCGCGCGGCGGCACCCGGCGCGGCGGCCGCGATCATCGGCCTCCTCGGCCTCGTCGTCGTACGCCGCCTCGCGCGCTGACGTGGTCGCCCGCCTGTTCGCCGTCCTGGCGGTGCTCGCGGGTGGGCTGGTGCTGGGGTCGGCGGCCCCGGCCGCGGCGTGCAGCTGCGTCCGCCTGTCGCCGCAGCAGTACGCCGACCGGGCCGACGTGGCCTTCGTCGGGACCGCGACGAGCGAGCGGGCGGCGGACGGGGCGCTGGTCTACCGCTTCACCGTCGACACCGTGCACGCCGGGCGGGTGAGCCGCACCCAGGACGTCGTCGCGCCGCGGACCGGCGGCACGTGCGACCAGCGGCTGCCGCTCGATCGCGATCTGCTCGTGCTGGCCAGCGTCGATGCGCGCGGTCGGCTGTCACTTCAGGACTGCCAGGACGCCGGATGGGACGCCGAGGGCGCCTTCGCCGGCAAGCTGACCGCGGTCCTCGGCCCGGGGACCCCGCCGCTGCCCGGTCGGTCGGAGGTCGAGGCCGAGGGCACCGCCATGCCGGACCTGCTGTGGTCCGCCCTGGCGATCGGCGTCGTCGGCGCGCTCGGCCTGGTCGTCGTACGACGCCTCGCGCGCTCGTCTGGTCGGGGCTGAGGCCTCAGAGGTACATGCCGCCGCGGCTGCCGGCCGAGTCGTCCGGCTCACCGCTGCCCGGCATCGTCGGCATGCCGGTGGGCTGGTGCGGACCCTGGGCGGGGTGCCCGCCGTGCCCGGCCGGGAGCGCGCGGCGCATCTGCTCGAGCTGAGCCCGTGAGGCCATCTGCTGGGCGTAGATCGCGGTCTGGATGCCGTGGAAGAGGCCTTCGAGCCAGCCGACGAGCTGGGCCTGGGCGATCCGCAGCTCGCCCTCGGACGGGGTGCCGTCCTCGGTGAACGGCAGCGACAGCCGCTCGAGCTCCTCGACCAGCTCGGGCGCGAGACCGGTCTCGAGCTCCTTGATCGACGCGGCGTGGATGTCCTTGAGCCGGTTGCGGCTGGCCTCGTCGAGCGGCGCGGCCTTCACCTCCTCGAGGAGCTGGCGGATCATGCTGCCGATCCGCATCACCTTGGCCGGCTGCTCGACCAGCTCGGTGATGTGGCGCTCGCCGTCGCCGTCCTCGTCGTCTCCGGCACCCGCCACCTGGGTCATCGCCGGGAGTGCGCTCGCCGGGATGGTGCCGATGGGCTGGCCGTCGGGGCCGAGGACCACGACCTGGTCCTCGTCCGCCCCCTGGCCGCTGGGGCCGCCGGTGGGCTCGGGCTGCTGCTGCTCGGTCATGGCCGCCACCCTAGTCCGGCGCCCCGAAGTCCACCTGGGCCCCGGCCGGCGCCCGTTCGGAGCGGTGCGTGGCGCAGGTTCCGGGGACCGAGAACGTGCCTCACCCACCGCTCGAGGAGCGCGACAGAGGGAGTACGTCAGAGGGTGAGGACGATCTTGCCCGCGCGCCCGCCGTCGTCCATCAGCTGGTGGGCGCGGGCGACCTCGTCGAGGGGGAGGGTGGTCTCGACGATCGGGCGGACCCGGCCGGCGGTGACGAGCGGCCAGACGTTCTCCACGACCTCGCAGCAGATCTTGGCCTTCTCGACGAGGGGTCGGGAGCGGAGCGAGGTCGCCGTGACCGAGGCGCGCTTGCGGAGCAGGGCGTTGATGTCGAGCTCGCCCTTCGAGCCGCCCTGCATCCCGATGATGACGAGGCGGCCGCCGGCGGCGAGGGCGGTGACGTTGCGGCCGAGGTACTTCGCGCCCATGTTGTCGAGGATGACGTCGGCGCCCCCGGCCTCGGTGAGCACCTCGACGAAGTCCTCGTCGCGATAGCTGATCGCCCGGGTCGCGCCGAGCGAGCGGCACAGCTCGAGGGTCTCCGCGGAACCGGCGGTGGTGTAGACCTCGGCGCCGCGGGCGGCCGCGAGCTGGATGGCCATCGTGCCGATGCCGCCACCGCCGCCGTGGACGAGGAACCGCTCCCCCCGGTCGAGGTGGGCGGTCATGAAGACGTTGGACCAGACCGTCGCGGCGACCTCGGGCAGGCAGGCCGCCTCGACGAGGGAGACGCCGGCCGGGACGGGCATGACCTGGCCGACCGGCACCGCCACGCGCTCGGCGTACCCGCCGCCGGCGAGCAGGGCGCAGACCTCGTCGCCGACCTTCCAGCCCTCGACCCCCTCGCCGAGCTCGGCGATCCGGCCGCTGCACTCGAGGCCCAGGACCTCCGAGGCCCCGGGCGGCGGTGGGTAGAAGCCCTGCCGCTGCAGGGTGTCGGCCCGGTTGACGGCCGTGGCGGCGACGTCGAGGAGGACCTCGCCGACGCCGGGGCGCGGGTCGTCGACCTCGCCGACGGACAGCACGTCGGGGCCACCGGCCCCGCTGGTGACGGCAGCGCGCACGCGATCAGTCCTCGTAGAGGTCGCTGGAGTGGTCGACCGAGGAGTCGTCGGGGACCTCGTCGTCGACGTCGTCGGGGTCGGGCGCGTCCGCGGGCCGGTCCCAGCTCTCCGCGAGCTGCTGCGCGCGGGCGGCGAGGCGTTCGACCTGCTCCGGGTTCGCGTCGCTCGCGCCGGCAGCGAAGCCGAGCAGGTAGGCGGTGATGGGCGCTGCGGTCTTCTGCACGTTCTGCGCGGCCACGCGGGCGAGGTCGAGGACCAGGCCTTCGTCGACCTCGGTCTCGACGTCGAGCACGTCGGCGAGCTCGTCGATCCAGTCGTGGAGGTTCACGAGCCCAATGTCTCGCACCCCACCCGGGTGCGGCAAGGGAGCCGCGCTCAGCCGCGCAGGTCGCGCAGGTCGGACCAGGTGTCGACGTCGACGGCCTCCTCGCCGCTCGCCGCGACCCCGGCGAGGTCGAGGGGTGCGAGCAGGCGGTGCAGCGCCATCCCGTGCTGCGCCTCCCGCCCGGGTCGTACGACGTCCAGCCGGGCCGTGTCGAGCACCCCGGCCAGCTGCCGTCGTCCGTCGCCGTCGACGAGGAACGCCCCGTCCCGGCCGGCCGCCGCCTCGCGCAGGCGCCGCATCGTCGCCGCGGTCACACGCGGCATGTCGACCGCCAGCACGCCGACCAGGTGCGGCACCCGCAGCAGGGTGTCGACCCCGGTGAGCAGCCCGGCGACCGGGCCACCGCGGGGCGGGTCCTCGACGACGAAGGTCACCGGCCGGGCGGTCCGCACGGTGTCCGGTCCCACGACCACGACCTCGTCGGCGTCGACGAACGCGTCGACGGCGTGGTCCAGCAGGGACCGGCCGGCCAGCTCGACCGACGCCTTGTCGACCCCGTCCATCCGTGCGGCCGTGCCGCCCGCCAGCACCACGCCAGCGAACCCGCCGGTCGCGGGCGAGGGGTGGTGAGGGTTCATCCCCTCATCCTCGCAGTCCTACGCTGGGGCCATGTCCGACCGGCCCGACCAGCTGCGCGTGCGCGTCCACCAGTGGGCGAGCGCGCTCGACCCCGACGCCAACCGCGCCCGCCTCGCCGAGGTCGAGCCGGGCGCCGACCTGGTCGTCCTGCCCGAGGCCTTCGCCCGCGACTTCGGCCAGGCCGGGTCCGACGTCAGCGCCTTCGCGGAGCCGGTCGACGGGCCGTTCGCCCGCGAGGTCGCCCGCGTCGCCGAGGCGACGTCGTCCACCGTGGTGGCCGGGATGTTCGAGGTCGCGGACGACCCGGCCCGGCCCTTCAACACCCTCGTCGCCGGCGGTGCCCACCCGGCGACGTACCGCAAGATCCACCTCTACGACTCCTTCGGCTACCGCGAGTCCGACCGCCTCACCGGCGGTGGGATCGAGCCGGTGGTCGTCGAGGTGGCGGGCTGGCAGGTCGGTCTGATGACCTGCTACGACCTGCGCTTCCCCGAGCTCGCGCGCCGCTTGGTCGACGCCGGGGCGGAGGTCCTCGTGGTGCCGGCGGCGTGGCTCCCCGGTGACCGCAAGGTCGCGCACTGGCGCACGCTGCTCACCGCCCGGGCCATCGAGAACACCTGCTTCGTCGTCGGCGCGGGGCAGCCCGAGCCCCGCTACGTCGGTCACTCCGCCGTGATCGGCCCGCTGGGCGACGTCCTCGCCGAGGCCGACGGCCGCGAACAGGTCCTCGACGCGGTCCTCGACCGCGCCGACCTCGACGAGGCCCGCCGCACCAATCCGTCGCTCGCCAATCGTCGGCTGTAACCTCCTCGGTCGTGCCTTCCCCCACCTCCGACAGCCCCCGCGGGTCCTCCCGCGGCAAACGGGCTGCCGAGCGGCCGCCCTCGCGGCTGCGGCGGACCCGGAAGGCCGAGCCCGCGAGCGTGGCCGCGCCACCACCGGCCGCACCGCCGGCGCCCCCGCCGCCCACGGTGACGTCGGAACCCGCCGAGCCGGCGCCGGAGGCACCACCCGCTCCGGCCCCCGCGGCCCCGGCGTCGACCGCCCCCGCCGGGACGGGGACGACCCTCCATGACGGCCCGCGGCGCTCCCTGCTCGCCTTCTGGTTCGGCGTGCTGGTCCTCGGCACCGCCGCCCTCGGCTGGTCGGCGGTGAGCGGCGCGCTCACCGACGTCGCGGCCGTGGGCGAGGCCGGTGCCGCGCCCGGGTGGCTCGACGGGGCGGGTGCGGTCGCCGTGATCACCTCCCTGTCGTGGCTGCTGGCGACCCGGACTGCCGGCCGCGCACTCGTGTCCGCGGGCCTCGCGCTCGTCCTCGGCGTCGCCAGCCTGCTGGTCGGCGGCCGTGTGCTGCCCACGGGCGCCGCGGTGATGACCTGCGTGGTCGGCAGCGTGTACGCCGTCATGGTGACGGTCCCGGCCATCACCGGGCTGAAGGCGGTCCGTGAGGCGCTGATTGCGGCCCTCGTCGCGGCGGTCGCGGCCTTCGCGGCCGTCGGCTTCGAGCCCACCGTCGCGACCGAGCGGTTCGAGATCGTCGCCCTGCTCCTCGCCCTCGCCCTCGTGCTGGCGATCGTCTACCGCCTCGGCGCCGGCCTCCACGGCCTCGGCCGACGCGGGATGATCGTCGTCGCCATCGGCCTCGGCGTCCTCTTCGCGACCCTGGCGTACGCCGAGCTGCTGCGGCGCTACGGAGCCCAGAGCTTCGTCTCCTCGGTCCTCGACTTCGCCGACTGGACCTCGGCCCGCATCGGCGCGTTCCCGCGCCCGCTGGTGGTGCTGCTCGGCATCCCGGCGCTGGTGTGGGGCACCCACGTCCGCGCGCGCCGGCGCCAGGGCTGGTGGTTCTGCGCCTTCGGCGTCGCCGCCACCGTCCCGCTCGCGACGGGGCTCGTCTCCCCGGACACCTCCTACCTCGAGGCCGGCCTGCGCGCGGCGTACTCCCTGGTCCTCGGCCTGGTCCTCGGCTGGCTGGTGATCCGTGCCGACCTCGCCCTGACGGGGCCGAAGGGTCGCGGCGGGCGCCGCGCCGAGGAGGCCGGGCCGCACCGTCCCGAGCCGCGCCGCTTCGCGGAGCTCTGAGTCCCGCTCGATCCGTGCGTACGCCCGGGTAACCGCTAGCGTCGACGCCATGGCCCGCCCCACCTCCCTCGAGATCGTCTCCGAGCTGGTCGCCAACGTCCTCACCATCGAGGTCGCCGAGGGCGACCGCGTCGAGGCCGGCGACACCGTCGTGCTGCTGGAGTCGATGAAGATGGAGATCCCGATGCTCGCCGAGCGCGGCGGCACCGTCACCGCGATCAAGGTGACCGCGGGCGACGTGGTGCAGGACGGCGACGTCCTCGTCGTCCTCGACTGAGCTCGCCTCGCGATGACCCCGGAGCGCGCCCGGGCGTCGCACCTGGTGGTGGCCGCCGTCGCGTGGGCGGCGCTGGTGCTGCAGCTCGTGCTGGTCCTCAGGGGCACGGTGATCCTCGTCGAGGAGGACCCGCCGGGGCTGCCGGCCCGGATCTACCGCTTCTTCGCCTACTTCACGATCCAGAGCAACCTCCTCGTCGCGATCACCTCGACGGTGCTGGCCCGCGACCCGTTCCTGGACCGCCCCGGTTGGCGCGTGGCCCGGCTCGCGGGGGTGGTCGGGATCACGGTCACCGGGCTGGTGCACGTCGTCCTGCTCCGTCCCCTGCTCGACCTGGACGGCGCCGACTGGGTCGCCGACAAGCTGCTGCACGTCGTCGTGCCGGTCCTCGCCGCCGCGGCCTGGGCCTGGGTGGGACCCCGTCCGCGGGTCGACACCCGCGACACGGCGTACGCCCTCGCCTGGCCGGTGGCGTGGCTCGCCTGGACGATCGCGGTCGGGCAGGTCGACGGGTGGGTGCCCTATCCGTTCCTCGACCCCGACGAGGGCGGATGGGGCGCGGTCGCGCTCGCGTGCGGCGCGATCACGGCGCTGTTCGTCGCGCTCTTCGCGCTGGTCCACTGGCTCGACCGGAGGCTGCCACCGGCGCCTCGCTAGTGTCGGAGAAATGGAATTCCGATACCTCGGCAACAGCGGACTGAAGATCTCCGAGATCACCTACGGCAACTGGCTCACCCACGGCTCCCAGGTCGAGAACGACGTCGCCACGCAGTGCGTGCGTGCCGCGCTCGACGAGGGCATCTCGACCTTCGACACCGCGGACGTCTACGCCAACACCGCGGCGGAGACCGTCCTCGGTGAGGCCCTGAAGGGTGAGCGCCGGGAGTCGCTCGAGATCTTCACGAAGGTCTACTGGCCGACCGGCCCGAAGGGCAAGAACGACACCGGCCTGTCGCGCAAGCACGTCATGGAGTCGATCGACGGATCGCTGCAGCGCCTCCAGACCGGTTACGTCGACCTCTACCAGGCGCACCGCTACGACGTGGAGACCCCGCTCGAGGAGACGATGCAGGCCTTCGCCGACATCGTCCGGCAGGGCAAGGCTCTCTACATCGGCGTCAGCGAGTGGACCGCCGACCAGATCCGCGCCGGCGTGGAGCTCTCGAAGGGGCTCGGCTTCCAGCTGATCTCGAGCCAGCCGCAGTACTCCATGCTCTGGCGCGTCATCGAGGACGAGGTCGTGCCGACCTCGCGTGAGCTCGGCGTCTCGCAGATCGTGTGGAGCCCCATCGCCCAGGGCGTGCTCACCGGCAAGTACAAGCCCGGCGCCGAGCCGCCGGCCGGCTCGCGCGCGACCGACACCAAGGGCGGCGCCGACATGATCTCGCGCTTCATGCGTGACGAGGTGCTGACCGCGGTGCAGGACCTCGAGCCCGTCGCGAAGGACTGCGGCCTGACCATGGCCCAGCTCGCCATTGCCTGGGTGCTGCAGAACGACAACGTCGCGGCCGCCCTCGTCGGCGCCTCCCGCCCCGAGCAGGTCGCCGACAACGTCAAGGCCGCCGGCGTGAAGCTCGACGCAGACGTGATGTCCCGCATCGACGACGCGCTCGGCTCCGTCGTCGTACGCGACCCGGCGAAGACCGCAGAGGGAATGCCGAAGACCCGCGTGGTCTGAGCCCCCCAGCCCCGCCTTCGTCCCGGTAACGGGTCCGTATGTGCACTCCCGCCCCCACCAGTGGGGGCGGGAGCGTCACTGTCGGCCCGTTACCGGGACTGCCCGCGCACCCGGGACCGGTGGGAGAAGGCGGCTGCCGCGGCGCTGGTGACGACCAGGGCTGACCGCGGCTCGTCCACGCGCCGACCGCACGTGCGGCGGAGATGGCCCCGGAACCGTGGATCCAGGCACGCCCGGTCCTCAGAGGAGCGAGGACCAGTAGGACCAGAAGCGCTCGAGGATGAGCAGCACGACCACGAGGAAGGTGCCGAACACCAGCGGCCCCCGCCAGTCGCGCAGGCCGTCCGCGAGTCGACCGTCCGGGGCAGCGCCGAGCGCCCCCGCGGCGACGTTGCGCGCGGTGACGTACCAGAACAGCGGGATCACCACCGCCCACACGACCATGCAGTAGGGGCACAGGGCGCCGATGCGGTAGAGACTCTGGAAGGCGAGCCAGCACACGAACGCGAAGGCCACCGTGACACCGGCCTGCAGGCCGCGCCAGTACCACGGCGCCAACCGGCCCCCGGCGAGCAGCGCGGCACCGGTCGCGATGACCACCGGGAAGGCCGCCACGCCGATGATCGGGTTGGGGAAGCCCAGGAGGGCGGCCTGCGCGGACTCCATTACGTTGCCGCAGCTGAGGACCGGGTTGATGCTGCACGTCGGCACGTAGTCGCTGTCCTCGGCGAGGCGGACGCGCTCGATGAGCAGGACCGCCGAGGCGACGAGGCCGACCAGGCCACCGACCAGCAGCCCGATCGCGAGCGGTCGCTCCTGCGGCTCGCCCACGGTGGTGGGCGCGTCGACGGTGAGAGGGGTGCTCATGCGGGGCGGTCTCCTCGGGGCAGGTCGGGTCGGTCCCATCCTCCGGCATCGGCCAACCGCGGCGGGCGCCGGGTTTGACCCGGCATCGCCGTCGGTCGATACGGACCGACGACGATGGGCTGAGTGATGGCGCCGTGCTGCGCGAAGGCGAAGGCATCGAGCACGCGACGTTGCAGGTGGAGGCGCTGCCCGCGCAGGAGTGCCACGCAGCCACGTGGTGAGCGCACCGGAGGGTGCTGACACACTGGGGCCGGACGCCCGATCGTCGTGGCGCTCGATGATGGGGGACCGGGTGACCGAGGCGGCAACGACAACGATCGAGCACCCGTTGACGCCGACGCTGGCCAAGACGGCCAACGTCCTCGCCAAGGCAGCCCTGCTGCTGCTCCTGCTCTTCGCGGTCCTGCACCCCGACCAGGCCAACCTGCGCGACAAGGCCGCCGGCATGCGCGCCATCGGCTACCCGCTGATGGCCTTCACCGTGCCGGTCCTGTGGTGGGCGCTGTGGCGCGACCGCATCTCGTTCCCCTGGCTGCCCGACCTGCTCATCACGATCACCTGCTTCACCGACATCCTCGGCAACCGGATGGACCTCTACGACACGGTCGTGTGGTTCGACGACTGGATGCACGTCATGAACACCGGACTGCTCGCCGCGGCGTTCGTCCTGCTCACCCTGCCCCGCGAGGTGGGGTTCGGGCGCGTCCTCGAGCGCGCCCTCGCCTTCGGGGCCACCGCCGCGATCGCGTGGGAGGTCGGGGAGTACTTCGCCTTCATCAGCCGCTCGACCGAGCGCGAGTTCGCCTACGCCGACACGCTGGGCGACCTGTCCCTCGGCACCGCCGGAGCCGTGCTGGCCGCCGTCGTGCTGCACCGCGCCTGGCGCCGCGGTCACCTGCTCGACCCGCGACCGCTCACCTGAGCCCGGCCGGGCAGCCCGGCCACGCGCCCGCGCCCGACCGTGCCCGCATCCACCGGATCTCGCGCATCTGGTCGGTCCGGATCGTGCGGGCCAGGTCGGCGACCTCTTCATGCTCCTCGAGGCCACGCACCAGCAGCTGCTGCGACATCATCACTGCGGCCATGTGGTGGCCGATCATGTCCTCGAGGAAGGCCTGGTCGAGCTCCTCGCCGGTGAGGTCCGTGAGGTCCCGCATCATCGGCTCGTAGGTCGACTCCGCCGGCTCGCCGGCGTACCAGCGCTCCAGCCACCCCTCCATGAGGCGGATCTGGGCGGACTGGTCAGCCACGATCCGCCGCCCGAAGGCCCGCATCGCAGGCTCCTCCGACCGGCTGAGCTCACCCGCCGCGGCCACGGCCTCCTGGTGGTGGGCGATCATCTCGCGCAGCCAGGCCGCCTCGTCCGCCGCCCGGACGCCGCCCATGGGGCCGCCCATTCCTCCGCCGATCCCTCCGGCCATCCCTCCGGCCATCCCTCCGGCCATGCCACTGTGGCCCCATCGAGGATGGTCGTCCTGTTGGGCCAGGACCGCCCCGGACGCACCCAGGGCCACGAGCGCCAGCGCGGCGACCACCACGACGATCATGCGTCTCATGGCGCCACCTCCCTCACCTCCTCCGATGGTCGCGCGACGGGGAGCCGTGCGGCAGGGCCGAAGGACCCCTTGCCCGGGTGCGGGCGCCGGCGACGCCCCGGCCCAGGCGTCGCTCGGGCGGGTGAGCGGCCGGCACCGTCGGCGCGTGGAGGTGGCTGACAGGATCGTCGGCATGGCAGACGAGGCGGCGCACGGGCACGACCTGTCCCCCTGGGCCGCGGCAGCGCTGGTGTTCGGCTCCTCGGCGGCGGTGCTGGTCGTCGAGCTGGTGGCGCTGCGGCTGCTCGCGCCGCACTACGGGCTGACGCTCGAGACCAACACCCTCGTGATCGGGCTGGCGCTCACCGCCATCGCCGCGGGCACGTGGGCGGGCGGCTGGAGCGCCGACCGCGTCGCCCCGCGCCCCCTGCTGGGGCCGCTGCTCGGCATCTCCGGCGCGGCCGTCGCCCTGACGCCCGCCGTGGTCCGCGGGGCCGCGGCCGCGGGTGACCCCGGGCTGCTGCTCCTCGCGGCCACGCTGTCGATCCTCGTCCCGGGCGTCCTGCTGTCGGCGGTCAGCCCGGTGGTGATCAAGCTCCGCCTCACCAGCCTCGCTGAGACCGGCACGGTCGTGGGCCACCTCTCGGGCCTGGGCACGGTGGGGGCCATCGTCGGGACCGTCGTCACCGGCTTCGTGCTCGTCTCGCGGGTGCCGGTCAGCGGCATCCTGGTCGGCCTCGGCGTCGTGCTCCTGGTGACCTCGGTCGTGGTGCAGGTGGCCGGACGCCGCGGGCGCAGCGACGCGGTGCTGGGCGTGGTGGTGGCGCTGGCCGGACTGGGAGCCGCGGCGGCGCCGAGCGGCTGCGACGTCGAGACGACCTACCACTGCCTCGCCGTCACGGCCGACCCCGACCGGCCCGACGGTCGGGTGCTGGTGCTCGACGGGCTGCGCCACTCCTACGTCGACCTCGCGGACCCCACCTACCTCGACTTCGCGTACGTCCGGGCGATGGCGTCGGTGGTCGACGCGGCCTTCCCCGCCGGCGAGCCGCTGGCGGCGTACCACCTCGGTGCGGGCGGGCTGACGCTGCCGCGCTGGCTCGCGGCCACCCGGCCCGGCACGAGCAGCCGGGTCTCGGAGATCGACGCCGGCGTCGTCGAGGCCGACGTCCGGCTGCTGGGGGGCGAGCTGCCCGACGGCGTCGACGTCGCCGTCGAGGACGGCCGCCTCGCCATCGACGACCTCGCCCCCGACAGCCTCGACCTCGTCGTCGGGGACGCCTTCGGCGGCGTCAGCGTGCCGTGGCACCTCGCGACCCGCGAGGCGATCGAGGGCCTCGAGGCGGGCCTGGGCGAGGGCGGCGTCCACGTCGCCAACGTCATCGACCACGGTCCGCTCGCCTTCGCCCGCGCCTACGTGCGCACGACCAGCGAGGTGTTCGACGAGGTCGCGCTGCTCGCCGCACCCGACGTGCTCGCCGGGGAGGACGGTGGCAACCTCGTGGTGGTCGCCTCCCGCGAGCCGCTCGACCTCGAGGCCGTGGCGGCCGGGTTCGAGGAGCGGGAGCTCGACTGGGGGGTGCTGGCCGGTGCCGAGCTGGCCGCCTGGGTCGACGACGCCCCGCTCCTCACCGACGACTTCGCGCCGGTCGACCAGCTGCTGACGCCGTACGGCCAAGCGGGATGACCGGGCTGACCTGGCGGATCAGGGCGTCGTGTCCTCGGGCAGGCACCGCTGCGCGACGTAGGGCACCACGTCGGCGATCGAGTCCACGACCAGCGTGGGGCGGTAGGGGAAGTCCTGCACCTGGTGGCGCTCGGTGGCGCCGGTCGCCACGAGCACGGTGCGCATGCCCGCCTCCAGGCCGCTGATGATGTCGGTGTCCATCCGGTCACCGATCATCACGGTGGTCTCGGAGTGGGCGTCGATGCGGTTGAGCGCGCTGCGCATCATCAGCGGGTTGGGCTTGCCGATGAAGTAGGGCTGGCGTCCCGTCGCCGTGCTGATGAGCGCCGCGACCGACCCCGTCGCCGGGAGCATGCCCTGGGCGCTGGGCCCGCTGGGGTCGGGGTTGGTCGCGATGAACCGAGCGCCGTCGTTGATCAGCCGGATCGCGCGCGTGATCGCCTCGAACGAGTAGGTGCGCGTCTCGCCGAGCACGACGTAGTCGGGGTCCTGGTCGGTCATCACGTAGCCGATGTCGTGGACCGCCGCGGTCAGCCCCGTCTCGCCCACGACGTACGCCGACCCGCCCGGGCGCTGGTCGTCGAGGAACTGCGCGGTCGCGAGCGCCGACGTCCAGATCGACTGCTCGGGTACGTCGATGCCGCTGCTGCGCAGCAGCCGCACCCGCAGGTCCCGCGGGGTGAAGATCGAGTTGTTGGTGAGGACCAGGAAGGGCACGCCCTGCTCACGCAGCGCGGCGATGAACTCCTTGGCGCCGGGGATCGGGTCCTCCTCGCGCACGAGGACGCCGTCCATGTCGGTGAGCCAGGTGTGGACGGCGCGGGGTTCGGTCACGAGACCATTGTGGTGCACGGCCACGACGTCATGGGAACCTCCGGTTCGGACCGGCGGTTCCCATGACGTCCGCGTCAGCAGGGTCAGTGCACCGGGTGGCTGCGCTCGAGCTTGGCACCCTCGACGTCGACGTCGGGCAGGATCCGGTCGAGCCACCGCGGCAGCCACCAGGCCGACTCGCCGAGCAGGTGCATCGCGGCCGGGATCAGCAGCATCCGGACGACGAACGCGTCCAGCAGCACGCCGAAGGCCAGGCCGAAGCCGATCGGCTTGATGGTCGCGTCGTGGCTGAAGATGAAGCCGGCGAACACCGAGATCATGATGATCGCGGCGGCGGTGACGACCGAGCGCCCGGCGAGCAGGCCGTGCTGCACGGCGACCCGCGCCGGCGCGCCGTGGGCGTAGGCCTCGCGCATCCCGGAGACCAGGAACAGCTGGTAGTCCATCGCCAGGCCGAAGAGGATGCCGGTCGCGATGATCGGCAGGAAGCTCAGCACCGGTCCGGGCGCGTGGACGCCGAACAGGTCGGACAGGAAGCCGATCTGGAAGATCGCGGTGATGCCGCCGAACGCAGCGAGCAGCGACAGCACGAACCCGAGGGTCGCGGTGAGCGGCACCAGGATCGAGCGGAACACCAGCACCAGGATCACCAGGGACAGCCCGACGACCAGGAACAGGTAGGTCGGCAGCACGTCGGCGAGCTTGTCGGAGATGTCGATCCCGGCGCTGGCGTTGCCGGCCACGCCGAGGGTGGCCTCGCCCCCGGAGGCGGTGGTCGGGGTGAGCGTCCGGAGGTTCTGGACCAGCTCCGCGGTCGACTCGCTCGACGGCGACCCCTTCGGGACGACCTGGAAGGCCAGGGCGGACCGGTCCTGCGACGCGCCGATCGGCACGACCGCCTCGACGTTCCAGACCTGGCCGAGCTGCTCGCCCACGGCTGCCTGCTCGGCGACGACGTCGTCCTCGGCGATGGCCCCGGGCAGGTCGGCGACGACCAGCAGCGGGCCGTTGGACCCGTCACCGAACCTCTCCGCCTGGACGTCGTACGCCTTGAACGCGGCGGACTCCGGCGGCTGGGTGGAGCCGTCGGGCAGGCCGAGCCGCATCTGGGTCGCGGGTGCGGCCACGACGAGCAGGCCGACGACACCCAGCCCGAGGACCGTCCAGGCGCGCCTGTTGCTCATCGGCCGGTCGCGGTCGGTGATCTGCTCGTCGTGGGTGCGCTCGCCGGCGTCCAGCCGCGTCCGCTCGCGGCGGCGCAGCACGCGCATGCCCACGAGGGAGAGGATCGCGGGGGTGAGGGTGACGGCCATCAGGATGGCGACCAGGACGGCGACGGCGCCGACGGTGCCCATCAGGCCGAGGAACCCGACGCCGGTGACGTTGAGGGCGAGCAGCGCGACGATGACGGTGACGCCGGCGAAGACGACCGCGTTGCCCGAGGTGCCGTTGGCCAGCCCGATCGACTCGTGGAGGTCGGCTCCCTGCATGAGCTGGCGGCGGTGGCGGTTGATGATGAAGAGCGAGTAGTCGATGCCGACCGCCAGGCCGAGCA
This sequence comes from uncultured Nocardioides sp., assembly GCF_947488025.1. GTDB lineage: Bacteria > Actinomycetota > Actinomycetes > Propionibacteriales > Nocardioidaceae > Nocardioides. The sequence continues at coordinate 153,960 of NZ_CANKYS010000009.1, forward strand.
TCACGCCCAGCACCGGGGTCACGGAGACGAAGTCGACGACGCCCGAGAACGACAGCGAGGCCAGCGACGCGACCCCGACCCCGAGCAGCGCCGTGACGAGCGGCAGGGCGGCGCCGATCACGGTCCCGAGCATCACGAACAGGACGACCGCGGCGATGACGACGCCGGCGATCTCACCCGGGCCGAGGATGGACGGGACGGTCTGCGCGATGTCCTGCGAGGGGTAGAGGTCGACCCCGTCGATGCCCGCGTCGGCGACGAGCTCCTCGATCTCGGTCTTCACCTCGGTGGTGACCTCGTTGGTCGAGACGTCGAAGGTGACGTTGGCGACCGCGGCGCTGCCGTCCTCGGACACCGTGCGGAAGGGCGCCGACAGCCGCGACAGGGTGGCGCCCTGCTGGAGCTGCGGCGCCTGCTCGTCGACCTTGGCCTGCTGCCGGTCGATCTCGGCCTGGCCGTCGTCGAGCTGCTGCTCTGCAGCCTCGAGCTGCGGGCGGATGGCGGCGAGCGTGCCGTCCTCGCGCGCCTGGGCGCGCTGCTGGTCGAGCAGCTGACGGCCGGCGTCGATCTGCGCCTGACCCTCGCGGAGCTGGGCGAGCCCGTCGTCGAGCTGCTCACGGCCCTCGGCGACCCGCTTCGCCGACGAGTCCAGCTGGTCCTGGGTGGCGAACGGGTCGGACACCTCCGCGACGGAGTCGACCTCCGCGAGCCGGTCGAACAGGGCGACCATCTCGCGTTGCTGCGCGTCGGTGAAGGCGGTGCCGTCGGTGGTCTGGGCGACGATCGAGCCGTTGCCGCCCCCGGCGCCCTCGAAGTCGCGCTCGAGCTGCTGGGAGACCCGGGTCGTCGGGGTGTCGGGCAGCGTGATGTTGGACGACAGCGCGCCGGCGAAGGACACGTACGTCACCGCCGTGACGGCCAGGACCGCCAGCCAGGCGCCGATGACGGCCCAGTGGCGGCGGGCCGCGAAGCGACCGATGCGGTAGAGGAGCTCAGCCATGGTGGCGGCGGGCCTTTCGGTTGCGGTGCAGGGAAGGAGGGAGTCGGGTGGGTCAGCCGTCGTGGCCGATGCGGAGCCGCTGGAGCACGCGGTCGAGCAGTGCGTCCCAGTCGGTGCGCGCGTCGGACGGCACGTCGGGGGCCAGGTCGGGGTGCTGCTCGAGCCACAGGCCGGCGATCGTCACGATGCCGCTGAAGAGCAGCGCCAGGCCGATCTCGAGGTCGACCGGGTCGAGGCCGGGCGCGCGGCGTACGAGCTGCTGGCGCAGTCGGCCGCCGACGTGCTCGAAGGCGGTCCGGGAGATCCCCTGGGCGCGCTCGTCGCCCATCTCGGGCGCACCGAGGACGCGGTGGATCGTCGCGATCGCGGTGGGCAGGTCGACGCCCCGGGTGGCCTCGGCCACGGCGTCGAGCGCCGCCCGGCCGCCGGCCTCGCCCGCGGGGAGCTCGGTCGTACGGCGGTCGATGTCGGCGAGGAGCTCGGCCGTCGCCTCGGCGAGGATCTGCTCGCACACCGCCACCAGCAGCTGGTCGAGGCCGGCGACGTGGTTGAAGACGGTCCGCCGCGACACCCCTGCCCGGGCGGCGACCTGCTCGACGGTGAACCCGTCGGCCCCGTGCTCGGTGGCCAGCGCCCGGGCGGCGTCGAGGATGGCGCGACGCCGCTCCTCGCGCAGCGCGCTGCGGCCGTCGGCCGGTGGGGTCGTGGTCACCCGCTCATTGTTGCACTCAGTGCAAATACAGTCGGGAACGTGGTTCCTCTGCGGACTCCCCGCTCGAGCGGGGAGTCCGTCACCTGGAGGCCCGTACAACCCCCTCCAAGTGTCGGACCACCCCTCCAAGAGGCCGGACGGACCAACGGCACGGCCCCTGCGAGGGCCGTGCCGTAGCCGCGTCGGTGGTGCGTGGCCCCACCGCCACTGGGGGGACCGGACGCCGGCGGGAGGACGACGTACGGGGGCGGTGGACGAGCCCGACGGAACGCGACCGCCTGGCCCTACCGCTGGTGAGACGGGACGTGCCGCGACCCATGACGCGGTTCGGCCACGGAGTTTTCTGCCTCAGCCCGCCTCGGCGACCGTGGCCGGCCGGACCGACCCGCGGACGCGTTCGACGAGCTCGGCGAGGGTGAACGGCTTGCCCAGCACGTCATCGGCACCCGCGCCCAGGCTGGCGGCGACGTGGTCGGTCCCGGCGTGGCCGGAGGTCACCAGGACGGCGCCGAGGAAGCCGGCCGCGCGGAGGAAGGCGGTGGCCTCCAGGCCGTCCATGTCGGGCAGGCCGCGGTCCATCACCACCACGTCGATCTGGCGGCTCCCGATGACCGCGCGGGCCTCACTGCCGGTGTCGACGGCGAGGACGTCGAAGCCGGCCCGGCCGAGCGCGAGCTCCATCACCTGTGCGAGGTCGGGCTCGTCCTCGACGATCAGCACGGTGGGCACGCGCCCACGGTACAACCGAAGTACACGCCACACCCACAGAACGGTGAAGCAGTCGTCGCCGGTTCTCCGGCGTCGTCAGCCGGTCACGGAATCGCGGTCGGGGACCTCGTAGAGCCGCGCGAGCATCTGGTGGGCCGACACCGGGCCGACCTTGGTGGGGGTGCGGTCGCTGGTCGCCGCCTCCAGCAGGACCTGCGCGATGTCACGCACCTTGCGGTTGGTGTCGGCCGAGAAGGCCCGCAGCAACGCCCACGCGGTGTCGGCGTCGACGCTGTAGAGCTGCACGAGCACGCCCTTGGCCTGCTCGATCGCGGCGCGGTGCTCGACGAAGTCCACGACCGCCGTGTCCACCTCGGTGTCCACGGCGTCCTGCCGCACGTCCGTGATGTCGACGAGGTGCCCGTGCACGACCCGCGTGCCGTCGTCGTCCTCGAGGTGTCCGGCGGCGAGGACCACGCGGACGGCGTTCCGCGCGGTGCGGATGCGGTGCAGGAAGGAGAAGGGTTCGCTCCGCAGGAGCAGCGCCTCCCGCGACTCCCACGCCGCCGGGACGTCCTCGGGGTGCACGTGCCGCATCACGAGCTCGGTCGTGGGGACGACGGTCCCCGGCTCGAACCCGTGGATCTCGAACATCGTGTCCGACCACCACCACTCGTCGCTGTCGGGCCGGTAGGTGTAGCGACCGACCAGAGCAGCACCCGAGGCCCTGAAGCGGCGGTCCGGCCCACGTCCCATGGGGCGATTCTGCCCAATCCCGTCAGCAGGCTTCAAGATGGACGAAGCTTGATCAGGCGGGGTCGGTGACGTCGGCGACCTGCGCGCCGAGGTGGGCGATGACGTCGTCGGCGGAGACGGTCGCCGCGACCCCGTGCGCACCGGCTCCGAGGGAGATCGCCCGCCCGACGATGCGCTCGTCGGCGACCACGGGCAGCGTGGTCCGCGAGCCGAACGGGGTGATGGTGCCGCGCTCGTAGCCGGTCACCTCCCGGGCGGCCTCGGCCGCGGGCATCGAGATCCGGTTCACGCCGAGGAGCCCGCGCAGCTTGGGCCAGGAGATCTCCCGGTCACCGGGCACGAGCACGAAGAGGTGGTCGCCCTCGCCGCGGCGTACGACCATCGTCTTCACGACCGCGGACGGCTCCACCCCGCGCGCGGCTGCCGCCTCGGCGAGCGAGCCCACCCGTCCGTGCCGGGTGACCTCGTGCGCGATCCCCGATGCGGCCAGCGCGCGGAGCGCGGGGTTGTCCTCGTCCACGCGAGGAGCGTACGACGCCCCGCGCGGCCCGGGAACGACGATCGGGCCGGTCCGCAGAGGACCGGCCCGATCGGTTGGCTGGCGAGGTGGTGACGAAAAGAGGAAACGGCAGGTCAAAGTGATCCCGAGGCGTGCTCGTTGGACCCCGCCCAGCACGATTTCGCCGCCGTGACCAACACTTCTGCAAGGCCAATGGGCTACCGGCAGAACGACGTGCTTGTGATGGGCCCGGGTCGGACCTGTGGACCCTGCGGTCCTCATGAGGAGGGGTGAGTCACTCCAGCGCGTTCACGGTCGGCGCGTGCAGGGCCAGCTGGCCGGCCCTCGTCACAGTCAGGTTCGAGCAGGCGGCGGAGCGCTGCTAGGCCTCGGGATGAGTGGCTCTTCACGGTACCTTCGGAGATGCCGAGCTCACGCGCGGTCTCGTGGACGTCGAGGCCGAGCCAGTGGCGGAGGACGACGACCTTGCGTTGCATCTCGGGAAGTCGCTGAACGCCTTGGACGAGTGCGTCGCGTTCATCGACCGGCAGCCCCGTGGCGGCAGCTGGATCGCCGGCTGCGTCGAGGCGAGCGGTGCGGACTCGGCGGCCGCGCAGACGGTAGGCGTCGATGTTGGCGCGCATCAGGATGCTACGAACGTACGCCTCGGGATTCCCGTCGACGACACGGGGCCAGGCGGTGTACAGCTTCGTCAATGCGACCTGCAGGAGGTCGTCGGCGTCGTGCCAACTGCCGCACAGCGCGTACGCGATGCGCCGGAGGTGGTCTTGTCGTGAGACGACGAACGCAGAGTAGGAGGCCTCGTGTTCAGCACGCTTCATGAGGCGTCCGGGGCGCCCGGGTAGTCGATGCCGGGGACGGCGTCTCCACAGCCGCGGTGCTCGGTCTCCGCAAGGTAGGTGATGTCGGCGTCCTCGCCGGGGAGCTTGCGTGCCACGACGCACAGCCGGGCTCCGTCGACTTCGATGGTGCCGGCCGCACTGGGAGCGTTGGCGGGTGCCTGGTCGATGCGGGCCGGGCTCGATTGTTCGACAATGGTCACGCCGTCGTTGGCGGTGAGCATGCCTGCGGCGTCGAGAGTCACCCAGCCGGGTTCATACGGGCCGTTGCTGAACATTCCTCTCGTGTTGAGCACGGTGAGCTCGCGCACCCACTGTTCGAACGAGCGCCCTGATGTGGCGACCAGGTCGGAGGCCCATCCGGACTGGCCTCGCACGACGGCGGCCATCACCCACTTCCGCTCGCCCTCGTAGGTCACCACCGCAGCGGCCGAGGTCACGGCGTCGTTCGGAACCGGGTCGTCGACCTGGCGCACGACGGTGACGCCGGGGGCGATTTCCAGCCTTGCGGTGTTCAGGTCGTACCCGAACAGCACGGTGGGCGGGGGTGGCACGACACCGTCGCTCAGGTCGCTATTCACGACTGGGTCTGGGGTCGCGCTCGCGTCGGAAGCAACGATGCCGTCGCCGGAGGACGGATCGGCGCCGGGTTGGAGCGCCCATGCGACGCCTACGACAGCAGTCGTTGCAGCCACCGCGCTGACGGTGCGGGTGATCCGCCGTCGTGCCTGCGCACGGCGGCCGGCAACGAGCCGGTCCTCGAGGGGTCGATGCGCCGGCCCGCCGGACGTGGCCTGCTCAAAGCGGTCCATGAGGTCCATCGCTGCTCCAGTGTTTCGTTCGGATGCTGTCACTGACACAGACGAATCCGGGGCCACGCCGTTGTCCTTGATCAACGATGACCTTCCACGAAGGTGGCGCGGGACTCGTCACGTCTGAGGAACCAGCTGGACCTCGCTCGCCAGCGACGCCACCAAGGCAAACACAGTCGAGGATGACGGAGTCCTGCCGAGTTTTCGTAGGTCGTAGAGAGTGTTCGGCCGAACAACGACCTCGGCGGCGATCGGTGAAACAGCGAGCTTGGGCTCGCCGTACAGCAGCTCCAGCAGCGCCGATACAACACCACCCTTGCTGCCGGCAACGGAGAGTACGTACCCAAGCGCTGAGGCGCAGGCTTCCAGCGTCGTCCAGCGGGGCCAGCCCGACCCGGACAGGGCGCCGGCGGCAACGCTGAGTGACACCCCTGCCTCGCGCGCGAGATCCCGCAACGACCAACCCCTGGTTGCCCGCAGCCGCTCGAGCTCGCTGGCGAGCGCCTGGTAGTTCGCCACTGCCGACACCTCGACGCTTCCCTCGCAGTCCTCGGCAGGCCTGTCCGGTAGGGCATAGAGCCAGGACCCGGACTCGTCCTTGCCGCCTCGCGGTGCCGGCCAGCCAACGACGTCATCGGGGTAGCTCTTCACCACAAGGACACGGTGCCACGAGCCGGCGCCCAGTGTTCGGAAAACCGATCAACCCGCTCACGGCGGCGAGCACCAAGGACGGCGCACGGCCCAACGAAGGACGGGCCACCGACCGAAACCGGAGACACCCATGACCCCGAACAGCGCCATCCGACCCACCTGCCCCGAATGCGGCCTCACCCTCCGCACCGTCATCGCCGGCATCGTCACGCAGGCGCCCACCGCTCACAGCATCAACGACAACGTGTCGCTCACCCTCCGCGTCGGCCCCACGGCAACCGGCATGAGCGGCCTCATCGAGGTCAGCCACAACTGCCAGTGCGGCTGGCACGGAGCCTGGCACGACCTCTACGACCTCCCCGACTCGGGCTTCAACGAGGCGCCAGCCCACCCCGAGGCACACAGTGCCGGCCAGCTGTCAGCCGCCTTCTACGGCTGCTGAGACGACCGACCCTTCCGCCCAGGACACCAGCCACGCGCCTCCCGGACGACGACATCTGGAACTGACGCCCGTCACAACTCCCACCCACAGCCCGCCCTCACGGCGGCCGCGCTCTCCGCCGGACAGCGCCAGACCCGCGATACCCCGCTCCGGCCGGGTGTCGCGCGGGCAAGCTGCCATCCACGAGGACCACCCATGACCGCCGACCGCCCACGCCGCGGCACCCCGACCGCTATCGCGGGCTACATCCGCAACTTCACCCCCACCCGGCTCGACCAAGCAGCTTGGTCACTCGCCGGCCCTGCCAGCAAGTCCCTCGTCCGTCGCGCGCAGCCAGTCAGCATCGCCCACGCCCGCCTCCTGCTCTCCCACCTCGCGGGGTACCTCGCCGACCCCGACGTCTGGGACGCCGCCCAGGCGCCGACGCTCCGAGAGCTCCTTCGGGTCGAGACCATCAACGCCCATCTGACCCGGACCACCTTCTCCAGCCCGCGAACCAAAGCCACCCACCGCGACACGCTGTACAAGCTCGCTCGCACCGCCGGAAACCTCGACCCGGTTGCCCCGCGCCCAGTCCGCCGCGGCGCCCCGGACGCCTTCTTCCTGGCCGGCGCCAGCCAGCCGATACCGGCCGCTCACCTCCTCCAGGCACGCCGCACCCAGGCACCCGCGCCCATCAAGGAGTGGCTGCGCCCTCTTCTTCCCGCCCTGACACGGCAGGTTCCCAATGGTCACATCGAGAACACCCGCACGGTGATGCCGTCAGATGTCATCCGGACGCTGACCGAGGCACCCAACCGAGAGCCGAACGTGTCCTCCACCCAGACCCCCGGGTCCCCCGTGCAGACGGGCAAGCAGGCAGCCACACCGGCCAAGCCCACCTCGCGGCGCGCCCGCATCGCAGCCGCAAAGGCCGCCCAGAAGGTCCGCGCCGAGCAAGCCGGGGCGCCAAGAACTGGCATTGTCCGCGTGCTCCCCACCGGTACTGACCTCCCCGACGAGGTGCGTGCCCGGGTCGCTTCGTTCACGCCCCAGAAGGCCACCCGGCAGGCCTGGAACCGCAACGCTGAGCTCGGCGCCGGGCTGGTCTTCGCGACGGCGCCGTACAACCCGCGCGTCGCCCAGAGCGCCTGCTCCTACGTCGCCCTGTTGCTCACCTACGTCGCCGCTCGCCACGGTCGTGACGCAGCCGAGCCGTTGACGCTCGACGACCTGTACGCGCCCGGACTGCTCGACGAGTGGCTCGACCAGTGCCACTGGTCCGACCGGTCCAAGGCCTCTGCCCGGTCGCTGCTGCGCCGCGCACTGCGGGCCATCGACCCCTCCACAGCTCCCGCGCGGCTCGAGCACCACAAGGTCGCTGCCCCGTACACCCGCGAGGAATGCGACTGGTACGTCCGCGCCGCCTGGCACCAGCCCACAGTCGCGCTCACCCGAGACATGTGCCTCATCGTCGGCCTCGGGCTCGGCGCCGGCCTCGACGCCACCGACCTGCGCGCCCTCACGCCCGAGTGCTTCACCACCGTCGTCGCCTACGGCGAGCAGACCATCCTTACCGTCCGGGTGCCCGGAGACGGCGTCAAGGCCCGCACCGTCCCCATCCGCACCCACTACGCGCCCCTGGTCCAACGCGGCCTCGACCTGCACGCCAAGACTAAGAAGCCCTCTGCGCTGGTCATCGGCAAGGTCCGCGACCGCAACAACGTCGTAGGCCCCGTCACCAGTCGCGCCAAGACGGCAGGCTCGGCGTCGCTCGAGCTGCGGATGAGCCGCCTGCGCAACACCTGGCTCGTCGCCCAGCTCTGCGCACCCATCTCCCTCGCCGACCTCCTCCCGGTCGCGGGTCTTGCCTCGGCGCGAACCGTCACCGAGCTCATCAGCTACTGCCCCCCGGCAGACGAGGCCGCCGTGGAACGCATCGTCTCGGCCCTTGCTGGAGCGGACGGTGCCGCGTGATTGGCTACCGGGAGTTCGAGCGCTACCTGGCCTTCGTGCGCCGCAGCGACGTCCATGCCGTCCTCGAAGCCGCCCTCGCCGGTGCCCCGCAAGGCCGCAAGCGCGCCCTGACCTGCGACGTCCTCCTCGCCGCCATGGTCGCCACCGCGACCCGCGACAAGAACCTCACGCTCGTCGCCGTGCACAGGACGCTTGTTGGCGAGCTAGCCACCGACTACCAGCGGCGCCTCGGCATTCGCGGCGCTCGCGGACCGCTGACGGTTCGGCAGGTCCGCTACCTGTGGAACTGCATCACCGACCTGTACGAGCACACCGAAGCCCGCCGCCCCGACCTCCCACTGGGTGAGCGGGTCGAACGCTCCGGGAAGCTCCAGCACCTCATCGACCAGCTCCTTGCCTCGGCGACGCTCCACATCGGCGCCGCCGGGCGCTACGCCGTGGACGAGTCGGCCATCGACTCGCCCGCACGCGGAAAAGGTCGTCCCCGACGCGACTCCAACACCCCAGGGTCGGAGGACCAGGACGCGGACGAACCCGAGGACCGCTACGGACGCTCCGCCGACATCGATGCCAGGTGGGGCTACCGCACGAAGACCTACCACAACCGGACCAACCAGGTCTTCGGCTACCAGATGGTCGGGTTCACCGGCGTCGCCCCCGTCGGTGGCGCCCCACGGCCTCTCTTGATGGAACGAATCAGCGTCGTCGCAGCGAACTGCGACGGCATCGACGCGACCATCTCCGGGCTCGCCCGGATGCGCGACGAGGGCGTTTCGGTGGTCGAGGTCCTGGCCGACCGAGGCTTCAGCTACAAGCTCCCCGAACGCTGGGCAGACAAGCTCCGAGCGATGGGCATCGACCAGGTCCTCGACCTCCACCCGAACGACAACGGCGCACGAGCCCACAAGGACGGCTACGTCATGGTGGACGGGTGGGCCCACTGTCCCTCCATCCCCGACCACCTCATCCGCATCGCGAAGCCCAACCGACTGTCCGTGGGTCAGGACAAGAAGGACGCGACCCGCGAAGAGCGCCTGGATGCCGCTGGGCGCCGCGCCGAGGTCGACGAGTTCAACAGGCTCATCGCCGAGCGTCGCGTCTACCGGTTCGAGCGAGCCGGACGCACCGCGGGCGGCAACGAGCGCTTCACCTGCCCCTCCCGCGCCGGCAAGCTCAAGTGCGGCGGCTGCCCGCTCTCCGCCGACTACGACGACGTGCCCGAGGTCGCCCCGCCGGTCAACGAGGCCGGCGAGCTGCCCAAGGCTTGCGCCCAGACCACCATCACGCTCAAGCCCACCGTCGAACCCAAGCTCCGCCAGCGCGAGTACTGGGGCAGCCCTGAATGGCAGCTGTCCTACAACCGCCGCAGCGACGTCGAACGCTCCTTCGGACTTCTCAAGACCGCCGACGGTGGCGGCATCCAGCGCGGCTGGACCCGCCAGCACGGCCTGGTGAAGACCACCCTCCTGCTCGCCATCGCCGTCGCCGCCTCCAACCTGCGCATCCTCCTGAGCTGGGCGCGTCGAACCCGCGACACCCGGGACCCGCTCACCACGATGGACGTCGCCAGCCGTGGCTTCGTCGAGCTGGACGACGACGGGCATCCCCTCGCCGCGACCGGTCCACCTGGGGGGCCGACAGCCTGACCCCGTCTGTACCTAGCGCCACCGTTCGAGCCTGACAGCACCCCGCTGTCAGGCTCGACGTGCTTCCAGCGGTGGTCGGATCGGGCGGACTCGCAGAGGGGTCCACTTCCGACACTTCGGCGAAGTATCGGGTCGGATAGGTCGCCCTCGGGGCAGCCCGCGAGGCCCCCACAGACGCACGAAATCCCGCCCAAGTGAACCCTGGGCGGGATTTCGTCACTAGACGGTCCTGAATTTCGCCAGGACCTCCTGGCGGTGGCGGTGGGATTTGAACCCACGGTGGGTTTGACCCCACACATCATTTCGAGTGATGCACCTTCGGCCGCTCGGACACGCCACCGGGCGGAACGTTACCGGAGGAGACGCGCGAGCCGAAAACCGGCGGTGGTCCAGCAGTGACGGGTGAGCCATGGCCAGCGGAGGCGTACGACGGTAACTTTCGGCGCACGCCTCTGCTCGCGCCGAGCCGCGGCGGGAAGGAGGGACCGTGACCGCCGTCCGTCGTGTGCGGGACCTCGCCCGTGCCGCCCTGCCCCGGAGCGTGGGGGAGCGGCTGCCCGCCGCGCCGCCGCGCGAGGTCACCGAGCTGCTCCACGACAAGCGCTTCCAACGCGCAGTCGCCGCGGCGGCCGAGGAGCAGGGTCGCGACGAGGAGGAGGTCTGGAGCGAGGTCAAGGGCTACCTCCACGAGATGGCCGCCGCCCACGACGACCGCACCGCCCAGGGGTGGGCGCGGATGGGCGACTGGTTCCTGAGGGCGTACGACGTCCTGGTGGACGAGGACGACATGCAGGAGCTGCGGCGCCTCGACCGCTCCCACAGCCTGGCGCTGGCCTTCAGCCACCGGTCCTACCTCGACGGCATGGTCATCCCCAACGCCCTGTCGTCGCGGCGCTTCTCGCCGACCTACACCTTCGGCGGCGCCAACCTGAACCTGCCGATCATCGGCACGGTGGCCAGCCGCACGGGCCTCATCTTCATCCGGCGGGCGACCCAGGAGATCCCGGTCTACCGCCTCGCGCTCCGGTCCTACATCCGGCAGATGGTCACCAACAAGCGCAACCTGGCCTGGTCGATCGAGGGAGGCCGCACCCGCACCGGCAAGCTGCGCCCGCCGGTCCACGGCATCCTGAAGTACCTCACCGACACCGTGCAGGGCGAGGGTGACGCCTTCGACCCGGACGCCCCCGACGTGCAGGTGGTCCCGCTGTCGGTCGTCTACGACCAGCTGCACGAGGTCTCGCTGATGACCGAGGAGGCGCGCGGCGCCAACAAGACGCCGGAGGACTGGCGCTGGCTGGTGCGCTTTGCGCGGCTGCAGCGCAACCGGCTCGGGCGGGCCTACCTCACCGTCGGCGAGCCGTTCTCGCTGCGGGAGCGGATGGCCGAGCTCGCTGCCGAGGGCGTGACCGGACACCAGGCCGTCGAGCGGGTCGCGCTCGACATCTCCCACCGCATCAACCGCGCCACCCCGGTCACCACCACCGCGATCGTCTCGCTCGCCCTGCTGGGAGCCGACCGCGCACTGACCGTCGACGAGGTGCTCGACACCGTCGAGCCACTGGCCGCCTACATCGACGCTCGTCGCTGGCCCGTCGCCGGTGCCGCCGACCTGCGGGACCGCGCGACCATCCGCCGGGCGCTGGCCGAGCTGACCCGCAGCGGGGTGCTGACGGCGTACGACCAGGGCACCGAGCCGGTGTGGAAGATCGGCGACGACCAGCACCTCGTCGCCGCGTTCTACCGCAACACCGTGATCCACATCCTCGTCGAGCGCGCCATCGGTGAGCTCGCCCTGCTGACCGTCAGCGAGCTCGAGCCGGGCACCGAGCTGCCGCCCGGCGGCGAGCTGCAGGTGGGCTGGGAGGAGGCGAAGCGGATGCGCGACCTGCTGAAGTTCGAGTTCTTCTTCCCCTCCCGTGCGGGTTTCGAGGACGACCTGCGCACCGAGCTGCGGCTGCTGGTCGGCGAGGGCGTGACGGAGATGTCGCCGGTCAAGGCGCGCGAGCTGCTCGTCGGCGCGCGGCCCCACCTCGCCCACCTCGTGCTGCGCCCCTTCCTCGACGCCTACCTCGTCGTCGCCGACCGGCTCGCCGACCACGGTGACGGGCCGGTCGACGAGGCCGACCTGCTCGCCGACTCGCTGGCCGTCGGCCAGCAGTGGGCGCTCCAGCGCCGGGTCGCGAGCGAGGAGTCCATCTCGTTGGAGCTGTTCCGCACGGCCCTGGCGCTCGCGCGCCACAAGGGCCTGCTCGAGGGCGGCGAGGGCGTCGGGTCGGCGCGCGAGGCGTTCGCCGCCGAGCTGCGCGACTCCGTGCGCCGGGTCACCATCATCGGCGAGATCGCCGGTGAGCCGGTGCAGGTCGTCCCGCCGCCCGTCCCGCAGCCCCAGTCGTCGAAGCGGGAGAACGCGTGAGCGGGCTCTCCGCCGCGGTCACCGAGGCGATCGAGGCCATCGAGGCGGGGCCCCAGGGGCCCGCGGTCGGTGCGTTCTTCGACCTCGACGGCACGCTCGTCGCGGGCTACACCGCCGCCACCTTCTACGGCGACCGGCTCAAGGGCCGCGACGTCTCGCCGGCGGAGTTCCTGCGCACCGTCGTGACCGCCGTGGACGGCGAGCTCGGTGGCGACCCGACCCGCATCGCCCACGTCGCCTTCGCCGCCATGCGCGGCGAGTCCGAGGAGGCCTTCGCCGACCTCGGCGAGCGGTTGTTCCGATCCAAGATCGCCGGCACCATCCGCCGGGAGTCCCGCGCCCTCGTGATGGCGCACCAGCGCGCCGGCCACACGGTCGCGGTCGCCTCGGCGGCCACGAAGTACCAGATCGCGCCCGTCGCCCGCGACCTCGGCGTCGAGCACCTCGTCTGCACCCGGCTCGTCGTCGAGGACGGCCAGTTCACCGGCGCCACCGACGGCCCGATGCTGTGGGGACGGCACAAGGCCAGCGGCGTACGCACCTTCGCGCGCGAGCACGCGGTCGACCTCGCGCGGTCCTACGCTTACGGCAACGGCTACGAGGACGTCGCCTTCCTGTCCTCCGTCGGCCACCCCACCGCCCTCAACCCGCACCGCGACCTGCGCGCCGCCGCGGCGCGCCTGGGCTGGCCCGTGCTCGACCTCAGCGACCCGGTCGGCGGCTCGCTGATCGCCGCCGGTCGTACGGCGGCCGCGCTCGCCGGCATGAACGCCGGTGTCGGCCTCGGCCTCGCCTACGGGATGGCGCGCGGCGACCTGAAGGAAGGGCGCAACGCCGCGATCCGCCTCGCCACCCAGCTGCCGATGGCGCTGGCCGGGGTGTCGATGGACGTGCTCCACCAGGAGCGGCTCTGGACCCACCGGCCGGCGATCTTCGTGGCCAACCACCAGAGCGCGCTCGACATCCCGGTCCTCGGCCGGCTCCTCGAGCGCGACTTCACCATCGTCGCCAAGAAGGAGGCGCGCTGGGACCCGCGGGCCGTTGTCGGCTCGGTCGTCATCGACCCCGCCTGGATCGACCGCTCCGACTCGGCGTCGGCCCGCGCGACGCTCGACGGGGTCGTGGAGCGGATCCGCTCCGGCACGTCCCTGATGATCTTCCCCGAGGGCACCCGGTCCGCGACGCCGGTCCTGGGCCCCTTCCGCAAGGGCGCGTTCCACCTCGCCGCGCAGGCGGGGGTGCCGGTCGTGCCGATCGTGCTGCGCAACACCGGCGAGCTGATGCGCCGCAGCTCGCTCGTGCTCAACCCCGGCGTCGTGGACGTGTGCGTGCTGGAGCCCGAGACCGACTGGAGCGTGGACGACATGAGCGAGCGCATCGCGGCGCTGCGCGCGAAGTTCGAGGAGACCCTCGCGAGGTGGCCAAAGTGAAGTCACCCCACGCCCTTCTTCTCCTCCGCTTCGCTCCCCCGAACAACGCCGCGGGGACCCCGACATGAGTGACTCCTCGATGGACACCGACGACCTCGCGCGCTGGGCCTCCGTGACCGGGTGGTCGGCCACGCCCGAGCTGACGCCGATGCAGACGCTGCTGTGGCGCGCCGAGCGCCACCCCGTGCAGTCCTCGACCTCGACCGTCGTGATCGACCTCGACCGGGCGCCCGACTGGGACCGCTTCGTCGCCGCCACCGAGTGGGGCACCCGGCTCGTACGCCGCCTGCGCCAGCGCGTCGTCGAGCCGGCCGTGCCGACCGCGGCGCCGACGTGGGCCGACGACCCGACCTTCGACCTCGCCTACCACCTGCGCCGCGAGCGGGTCGCCGACCGCGAGGAGATGCTGGTCCACGCGGCGCAGATGGCACTGCGCCCCTTCGACCGCACGCGGCCGCTGTGGGAGGGAGTGCTCTTCGAGGGCATGCCGGACGGGGCGGCGTACGTCCTCAAGATCCACCACGCGCTCGCCGACCCCCTCGGCATGGTCCAGCTGCTCTCGATGCTCCAGTCGGGCCGGCGCGACCACACCCCGCGCAAGCCGGTCCACGAGGAGGTCGACGCGCTGCCGGAGCCGGGTCCGGTCGACCTGGCCGTGACGGGACTGCGCGCCGACATCGCGTCGCTCCCCGCGTCGACGCTCGCGAGCGCGCGGCGCGTCGGCACCGCGGCTGCCCGCCCGCAGGTCGTTCTCGCCTCCGCGCTGCGCTACGGCGCCTCCGTGCGGCGCCTGCTCACCCGGACGGCCCCGCCCTCGCCGGAGCTGTCACCGCGCACCGGCCGGATGTGGTCGTTCCTCACCCTCCACGCGCCGATCGACCCGATGCGCGAGGTCGCCCGCCTCGGCGGCGGCACCCTCGACGACGCGGCCGTCGCGCTGGTCCTCGGCGGGCTGCGCCGCTACCACGCGCGCCGCGGCAGCACGGTCGCCGAGATCCCCGTCGGGGTGCGCGTCTCGCTCGACCGCGCCGACGACCTCGGCAACCGCTTCGCCGGCGCGCTGATCTCCGGACCGCTCGCCATCGAGGACCCCGTGGACCGGGTCGCCGCCGTGCGGGGGGAGGTGTTGTCGCTGCACACCGAGCGCGCCCTCGAGGTGCTCGACGCCGCCGCCCCGCTGATGAACCGGATGCCGTCCTTCGTCGGCGCGTCCGCGCTGCGCACCGCTGCAGCGCCGGACGCCTTCGTCCTCACGCTCCCCGGGCCGCCACGCCGGCGCTACATGGCGGGTGCGCAGGTGCAGGGGATGTACGTCCTGGGGCCGCTGCCGGGCGCGGCGCTGACCGTCTGCCTGGTCACCTGCGGCGACACCGCGTGCATCGGCGTCAACGTCGACGGCAGCGCGGTCGCCGACCTCGTCGCGCTCGAGGAGTGCCTCGCGGAGGGCGTCGAGGAGATGGTGTCAGCGGGTCAGGCGGTCGGGCCGATGTAGCAGAGCGTCCGGTAGTCGGTGCCGTCCTCGATGTTGCGGAAGCCGTGGCGCTCGTAGAAGCGGCGGGTGTCGGTGTCGACCTCGTCGACGTTGATGTGCATCTCCGGCGACCCCAGGTCGCGCACCAGGCTGCGGCAGAGGCCGAGGACCTGCGTACCGATGCCACCCGAGCGGAGGGTAGGCACGACGTAGAGCTCCTCGAGCTGCGAGACGGGGCCGTCGAACCAGATGGCCGGGCGCAGCGTGACCAGGGCGAAGCCCACCGCCGCCCCGTCGTCCTCCGCCAGCACCGCGAGCACCCCGTCGAGGCCCATCAGCCGGGCGAACCGACGGGCGAGCACGTCCGCCTCGTCGGTCTCGGTGTCGAACTCGGTGTTGAAGTCCCACAGCAGCCGGCCCAGGACGGCCGCGTCCTCGACCGTGGCGCGGCGGACGGTGCTCACCGTGCGAGGGTACGGCCGCTCGCCGGCGGTATCTAGGGACGAAACGGTGGCGCTGGGGCCCAGACACCTACCGTTTCGTCCCTAGATACCGGGTTGGGGGACCGAGGTGCGGTGGCGGGCGAAGAAGCCGTCGAGGAGGGCGGTGGACTCGGCGGCCAGCACCCCGGCGACGACCTCGGGCCGGTGGTTGAGCCGACGGTCGCGCACGACGTCCCACAGCGAGCCCACGGCGCCCAGCTTGTCGTCGTACGCCCCGAAGACGAGGCGGTCGACCCGGGCGAGCACCACGGCACCGGCGCACATCGTGCACGGCTCGAGGGTGACGACGAGCGTGCAGCCGGAGAGCCGCCACTCGCCGCGGGCAGCGGCGGCGGCGCGGAGGGCGACGACCTCGGCGTGGCCGGTCGGGTCGTGGTGGGCCTCGCGCGTGTTGTGGCCGGCGCCGATGACGGTGCCGGAGGGGTCGAGGACGACGGCGCCGACGGGTACGTCGTCCGCGGCCAGCGCAGCCTCCGCCTCGGTCAGGGCCAGGCGCATCGCGTCGTCCCAGGGGCCAGTGCGCCTCATGCCGAGGTGAGGCCGACCGCGTCGTCGAAGAGCTCGCCGAAGCCGAGCCGGCGGGCGATCTCGGAGAGCATCTCGTCAGGGTAGAGCTCGACGTCGTCGAGGAGGGCGCCGAGGTCGATGGCGTGGAGGCCGAGGTCGTCGAGCAGGCCGAGGTCGCCGGCCGGAACCTCTTCGTCGTCGTCCTCGGGCGGCGGGAGGCCGAGGAAGTCGATCACGGACTGGGCGAGCTCCCACTCGTCGGCCGCGGTGACGTCGGACAGCAGCACGCCGGTGCGCGGCCCGGTGACCCGCACGACCACGAAGAAGTCCTCGTCGACGGCGACCATCCCCACGGCGCCTTCGTCGCGCGCGACCTGGCGGAGGGCATGGCTGAGGGAGTCGACGGAGTCGTAGGCGGGCGAGGCGATCTCCTGCACCTGCCACGTCCCGTCGACCCGGAACGCAGCCAGCGCGAAGTCGACCTCGGCGGTCTGCTCGGACATCCCCACACCTCCTCCTCCAATGTCGCAGAAACCACGGAGGCCGCCAACCCTCTCGGGCGTCTCGATCCGCGACCGTCCTCACCACTAGGGTGACCCCCATGCGCCTGCACGTGGTGAACCACCCGCTCGTCTCCCACAAGCTCACCGTCCTGCGCGACGAGCACACCGACTCGCCGACGTTCCGTCGGCTGACCGACGAGCTGGTGACCCTGCTGGCCTACGAGGCGACCCGCGAGGTGCGCGTCGACCCGCGCCCGATCACCACCCCGGTGGGCCCGACCACGGGGGTCTACCTCGCACAGCCCAAGCCGATGGTGGTCCCGATCCTGCGCGCCGGTCTCGGCATGCTCGACGGCATGATGCGGCTGCTGCCGACGGCCGAGGTCGGCTTCCTCGGCATGGTGCGCAACGAGGAGACCCTCGAGGCCTCGACCTACGCCGAGCGGCTGCCCGAGGACCTCTCGGGCCGTCAGTGCTACGTGCTCGACCCGATGCTCGCCACCGGCGGCACGCTCGCCGCCGCGATCCGGTTCCTCACCGACCGGGGTGCCGACGACATCACCGCGATCTGCCTGCTGGTCGCGCCCGAGGGCGTCAAGAACCTGGAGAAGGGCCTCGAGGGCCTCGACGTGCCGGTCACCGTCGTGACCGCGGCGCTCGACGAGAAGCTCAACGACAAGGGCTACATCGTCCCCGGCCTCGGCGACGCCGGCGACCGGCTCTACGGCGTCGCGCACTGACCCCACCGGGTCGAGTGCGCTCGCGGTAGTAGTGGCCGCGGCGCTGCGCACTCAACCGACAGGGGGTACGCCGAGCGCCAGCAGGTCCTGCATCACCTCCCACGGCTCGTGCCGGAGCTCCCAGGCCGAGCACTGCACCACCGTGCGCGACTCAGTGGTGAGCTGCCGGTTGCGGCGCCGATCGAGGGTCGCCTGCTGCGGGTCGTCGTGCACGCCTCCGTCCACCTCGAGGACGAGCACCCGCCCGTCCGCCAGTCGCCACTCGGCGTCGGTGTAGCGCCGACGGCCACGGTTGTCGACCCGCGATCGCTGGGACCTGGGTGGCTGGACGCCGTAGTCGCGGCAGGCCTTGCGCAGGTCGACCTCCGCCATCGAGTGGGCACCGTCGCCCACGTCCGAGAGGAGGGCGCGCAGGTCGCGGGAGCGGCGCAGCGGCGTGAGTCGGTCGAGCCAGTCCACGAGGGTGTCCGCCGTGGTGAGTCGCTGCTGCACCGTTGCGGCGACGGCCCCCAGTGCCGTACGCAGGTGGGGCTCGTGCGCTGCGAACATCAGCACCGCGGGCTCGAGGCGACACACAGGCAGCTCGCCCGCGCCCACGAGCACCTTGAAAGGACGTCGCGTGCGGAAGAACCGGTAACCCGGGAGCGGGTCGAAGCTCATCGGGTTGCTCACCAAGATGGTGATCTCGTCGCGGTCCCATCGTCTGAGCCCGCGCTCGCGGGCGGCGCTGAGCGACCCGACCATCGCGCTCGACCCGCCGTGCAGGACTCCCAGCCACAGCGCCTGCTCGGGCGAGAGCGGTCCGGTCGTCGTGCTGACCACCTCACCTGACCTCGCCGCCCAGCGCCCGACGCGGACGTGGTTGCGGATCTCGCCGCGAGACACGCCGAGCTCGCGGAGCTGACGATGGCTCAGCAGGCCCGCCTGCACGGCGGCGAGATGTCTCCACAATCGGTCCCCCATCGCCGCAGTCTGCGGCGGGGACGCCAGTCGCCGCTCGGCTCATCCACAGCCCCGAGGTCGAGTGCGCAGCCTTGCGGTGACTACTACCGCGAGCGCACTCGACCTGCGGGTCGATGTGGTCCACGCCACATGAGACGACGGTGTGGGCGCCGCCTTTTCGGTACGTTGTGCCCGGCCCGACCATTCCAGGAGGCAGCAGTGCGCATCGGCATCCCCCGTGAGTCCCGGCCCGGCGAGACGCTGGTGGCGGCGACGGCGAAGACGGCGTCCCAGCTCGCCGCGCTCGGGTACGACGTCGTGGTCGAGCAGGGCGCGGGCGCGGCGGCCGACCAGCCGGACACCGCCTTCACCGATGCCGGCATCGCGATCGGCACGGGGGAGGACGTCTGGTCGAGCGACGTCGTGGTGAAGATCAACGCGCCCGCCGACGGCGAGGTCGCCCGGTTGCGACCGGGTGCGACGGTGATCAGCCTGATGGCGCCGGCCCGCAGCCCCGAGCTGGTCGAGCGGCTCGCCGCCGCCGGCGTGACGGGGCTCGCGATGGACGCCGTGCCGCGGATCTCCCGCGCCCAGTCGATGGATGTGCTGTCGTCGATGGCCAACGTGGCCGGCTACCGCGCGGTGATCGAGGCCGCCCACGAGTTCGGCCGGCTGTTCACCGGTCAGGTCACCGCGGCCGGCAAGGTCCCGCCGGCCCGGGTCTTCGTGGTCGGCGCCGGCGTGGCCGGCCTGGCGGCCATCGGTGCGGCGGGTTCGCTGGGCGCGATCGTGCGCGCGTTCGACGTACGTCCCGAGGTGGCCGAGCAGGTCGAGTCGATGGGCGCGCAGTTCGTCACGGTCGACATGGAGCAGGAGGTCTCCTCCGACGGCTACGCCAAGGAGATGACGGCCGAGCAGGAGGCCGCGACCGCTGCGATGTACGACGAGGAGGCGCGCGCGGCGGACATCGTCATCACCACCGCGTTGATTCCCGGCCGGCCGGCCCCGCAGCTGATCACCGCCGAGACGGTCGCAGCGATGCGCCCCGGCTCGGTGATCGTGGACATGGCCGCGGCCAACGGCGGCAACGTCGCCGCCACGGTGACCGACGAGCGGGTGGTCACCGCCAACGGGGTGACGGTTCTGGGCTACACCGACCTGGCCGGGCGCCTGGCGGCGCAGACCAGCCAGCTCTACGGCACGAACGTGGTCAACCTCCTCACGCTGCTCACCCCCGAGAAGGACGGCGTACTCACCCTTGACATGGACGACGTCGTGCAGCGCGGCATCACGGTCACCCGTGACGGCGCGAGGATGTGGCCGCCGCCGCCCGTGCAGGTCTCGGCCGCCCCGGCCGCACCCCCGGCCGCCGAGCCGGAGCCGGCAGCGGAGGAGGCGCCGCCGGACCCGCGCCGCCGGGTGTACGCCGCCGGACTGGCCGCCGTGCTCTTCCTCGCGCTCGCGACCCTGGCCCCACCCAGCTTCCTGCCGAGCCTCACGGTCTTCGTCCTCGCCGTGGTGATCGGGTTCTACGTCATCGGCAACGTGCACCACGCGCTGCACACCCCGCTGATGAGCGTGACCAACGCGATCAGCGGGATCATCGTGGTCGGCGCGATCCTCCAGGCACCCGTCGACAACCTCGCGGTCCAGGTCATCGCCGGGGTGGCCATCCTGCTCGCCAGCATCAACGTCTTCGGTGGCTTCCTCGTCACCCGGCGGATGCTCAACATGTTCCAGAAGGGCTGAGCCCGCATGGAATCCACGATGGGATCGAACGTGGTCGAGTTCGTGTCAGGCGCCTACATCCTCGCGGCGCTCCTGTTCATCCTCGCGCTCGCCGGCCTGAGCAAGCACGAGACGGCCCGGCGCGGCAACGCCTTCGGGATGGCCGGCATGGCCCTGGCGCTGGTCGCGACGCTGCTGCTCGTCCTCGACTACCTCACCGACGACCTCATCGTCGACAAGACCCCGATCTGGGTCGGTCTCGCGATCATCCTCGTCATGGGGTCGATCGGCGCGCTGATCGGGATCCGGCTGGCCCGTCGGGTCGAGATGACCGGCATGCCCGAGCTGATCGCGATGATGCACAGCTTCGTCGGCCTGGCCGCGGTGCTGGTGGGCTACAACACCTACATCGAGGTCGCCTCGGCGCACGGCAGCGTGGGCCTGGAGTCCGACGCGGTCCACAACGCCGAGGTGTTCCTCGGCGTCTTCATCGGCGCCGTGACCTTCACCGGCTCGGTGGTGGCCAACCTCAAGCTGAGCGCGCGGATGAAGTCAGCCCCGCTCATGCTCCCCGGACGCCACCTGCTCAACCTGGCCATCCTCGTGTCCTCGGCCGTGCTGATGGTGTGGTTCATGCTCGCCGACGGCTGGGTCGGCATGGCGCCGCTGGCGATCATGACCGTCCTCGCGCTCGTGCTCGGCTTCCACCTCGTCGCCGCGATCGGCGGCGGCGACATGCCGGTCGTCGTGTCGATGCTCAACAGCTACTCCGGATGGGCCGCTGCCGCCGCGGGCTTCATGCTCGGCAACGACCTGCTGATCATCACCGGCGCCCTCGTCGGCTCCTCGGGTGCGATCCTCTCCTACATCATGTGCAGGGCGATGAACCGCTCCTTCGTGAGCGTCATCGCCGGCGGCTTCGGCTCCGACGGCGCGGTCTCCGGCGAGGCCCGCGACTACGGCGACCACCGCGAGATCCAGGCCGACGACGTGGCCGACCTCCTCGCCCACGCCTCCTCGGTGGTCATCACGCCCGGGTACGGCATGGCCGTCGCGCAGGCGCAGTACCCCGTCGCCGAGCTGACCAGGAAGCTGCGCGAGAAGGGCGTCGACGTCCGCTTCGGCATCCACCCCGTCGCGGGCCGCCTGCCCGGCCACATGAACGTGCTGCTCGCCGAGGCCAAGGTGCCGTACGACATCGTGCTCGAGATGGACGAGGTCAACGACGACTTCCCCGAGGTCGACGTCGTCCTCGTGATCGGCGCCAACGACACCGTCAACCCGGCCGCGATGGAGGAGCCCGGCTCCCCGATCGCCGGCATGCCCGTGCTCGAGGTCTGGAACGCCCGCGACGTCATCGTCTTCAAGCGCTCCATGGCCACCGGCTACGCCGGCGTGCAGAACCCGCTGTTCTTCAAGGACAACACCCAGATGCTCTTCGGCGACGCCAAGGACAAGGTCAACGAGATCGTCGCCGCCCTCTCGGTCGAGGAGCTCGCTCGCCGGTAGGTGACTCGGGTGCTCAGCCCTTCGTGCCGCCGGCGGTCAGTCCGGCCACCAGGTGGCGCTGGGCGAAGAAGAAGACCAGCGCGGCGGGGAGCGTGACGAGGACGGCACCGGCGGTGAGGAGCTCCCAGCGGGGGCTGAACTGCGGGACGAACTGCTGCAGGCCGGCGCCCAGCGTGTAGTTGCGGCTGCTCTGCATGAAGGCGATGGCGTACGCCACCTCCGCCCACGCGGTCAGGAACGTGTAGAACGCCGTCACGGCGATGCCGGGGCGAGCGAGCGGGAGGACGATGCGCCAGAAGGTGCCGAACGGGCCGAGGCCGTCGAGGGCAGCCGCCTCGTCGAGCTCGCGCGGGATGGTGTCGAAGTAGCCGCGGAGCATCCACGCGCAGAACGGCACCGCGACGGTGAGGTAGGCGATGATGAGGGACGCCTTGGTGTCGATCAGCCCCAGGTTCGCCATGATCGTGTAGATCGGCACGATGAGGATCGCCACCGGGAACATCTGGGTGAGCAGGAAGGTCCACATCAGGCCGCGCTTGCCGGGGAAGTTGAAGCGGCTCAGGGCGTAGCCGGCGGTGGCGGACATGGCGATGCCGAACACCATCGTGAAGGCCGCGACGATCACCGAGTTGAGGAACCAGTAGGGGAAGTCGGTGCTGGTCAGCAGGGTGCGGTAGTTCTCCAGGGTCGGACTGGCGAAGAGCTTGATCTCCGAGCGACGGATCTCGCTGGCCGGCTTGATCGAGCTCAGCATCACCCAGGCGATCGGGAACAGCGCGCAGAACGTCGCCACGACCAGCGTGCCGTGCAGGCCGACGCTCGCCAGGACCGAGCGCTCGCTGCGGCGACGCTCGCGGGGTGCGCGCGTGGTGGCGACGGACTCCACCGGGTCGGCCGCGACTGCGGCGGGCGGCATCGCGGACATGCCGGACATCAGAACACCTCTCCCTGCTTGGCGAGCATGCGCCGGTAGACGCTGGCGTAGACGACGAGGATCGACAGGATCAGCACGCCGTAGGTCGCGGCCAGCGAGTAGTCGCGGATGCCCTCGAAGGCCGCGCGGTAGGCACCGGTCACGAGGATCTCGGTCTCGCCGGCGGGCTGGCCGCGGGTCACGAAGTAGATGATCGGGAACATGTTGAAGGTCCAGATGGTGCCGAGCAGGATCACCGTCGAGCTGACCGGACGCAGTCCGGGGAGGGTGATGTTGACGAAGCGCTGCCACGACGAGGCCCCGTCGATCTCGGCCGCCTCGTAGAGGTCGCCGTTGATCGACTGCAGCCCGCCGAGCAGGGCCACCATCATGAACGGGACACCGAGCCAGACGTTGGCGACGATGGCGGTGAACAGCGAGGTCCAGCGTTGCTCGAACCAGGACACCGGATCGAGGCCGATCGCGCGCAGCGCGCCGTTGATGACCCCGAAGCGCTCGTCGAAGATGAAGCGCCAGGCGAAGGCCGCCACGAAAGCCGGCACCGCCCACGGCAGGATCAGGGCGACCCGGTAGAAGCCCCGGAACCGGAACTCACGGTTCAGCATCACCGCCAGTCCCAGGCCCAGCCCGAAGTGGAGGACCACGCAGGCGACCGTCCACACCAGGGTGTTGACGAACTGCAGCCAGAAGTCGCCCTGCGCCCCGGTGAGGATGTCGACGTAGTTGTCGAGACCCACGAACTGGGCGGCGTCGGGGTTGGGCTCGCAGGTCTCCGCGCCGCCGAGGACCTTCGTGCAGATCTCGTCGCGCTGGTTGGACTCGTTGAGGTTGGTGAACGACTGGGCCACGCCCCGCACGAGCGGGTAGAAGACGAGGACACCGAGCACGATCACCGTGGGGAGCACCATCGCCCACGCGTACCAGTGCTTGTCGAAGGTCTTGCGCATCCGTTGTCTCCGGGGGTCGAGAAGGTGTGCTGGATGGGGCTTCCCGCGGGGGGCCGGACCGGGACGTCACCCGGTCCGGCCCCCTGCGGTCAGCAGGGTGTCACTGGAGCGAGTAGTCCGGGACCACGTCGCTCTTGTAGGTCTCCGCGACCTTGTCCAACGCAGGCTGCACGGGCTTGCCCTGGATCATCACCTCGGTGGCCATCTCGTCGAGCGGGGCGAAGAACTGGCCGCCCTCGGCGATCCACGGCCGCGGCTGGGCGACCTCCATGGCGTCGGCCCACATGGCGACGCGCTCGTTGGTGACCATGTCGTAGGAGTCGGCGTTACCGGGCAGCAGGCCGAGCTCGTCGGCGATGAAGGCCTCGGACTCGGCCGAGCTCATGAAGCCGATGAACGCGGCTGCGGCCTCGGCCTTGGCGTCGTCCATGCCCGAGTAGACGACGTAGTTGTGGCCGCCCACCGGGGCGCCCTGGCCGGCACCGCCGGCAGGGACGGGCGCGACGCCGAGGTTGTCGATGCCCCCGAAGTTGGGGTCGTCGCTGATGCCGGCGACCTCCCAGGGACCGTTGATGATCATGGCGACCTTCTGCTCCTTGAACAGGGTCATCATCGTGCCGTAGGGGTCGTTGGCGGTCGGCTTGGCCGACGTGCCGTCCTTGACCATGTCCTGGGCGGTCTGGATGCCGGTGGCGGCCTCGGGGCTGTTGACCGTGATGGTCTCGCCGTCGACGTCGACGAGGTCGGCGCCCTCGCCGTACATGAAGGGCAGCAGGAAGTAGCCGGCGGAGTTGAGGTAGATGCCGTCGACCTTGGCCTTGCTCTTCAGGGCCTTCGCCGCCTCACGGACCTCGTCCCAGGTCGTCGGCGGGGCCTCGGGGTCCAGGCCGGCCTTCTCGAAGAGCTCCTTGTTGTACATCAGGCCCAGCGTGTCGGTGACCTGCGGGACGCCGTAGGTCTTGTCCTCGTAGACGTTGCTGGAGAGCGGCGTCTCGAGGAAGTTGTTCTCCAGGGCCGCGGTGCCGTCGAGGGCGTAGAGGTAGCCCAGCGACGCGAACTCCGGGGTCCAGGCGACCTCGGCGCGGAGGATGTCGGGCGCACCCGAGCCGGACTCCGCGGCGGTCTTGAACTTGTTCTGGGTCTGGTCGAAGGGGACCGTCTCGTGCTTGATCGTGACGTCCGGGTACTCCTCGTTGAACTTCGCGATCAGCTCGTCGTAGGCCGGGGCCTCGTTGGTGGGGTCGGAGGTGTCCCACCAGGTGAGCTCGGCGCTGAGGTCGGCAGAGCTGCTGTCGCCCTCGTTGTCGGTGTTGCTGTCCGAGTCCCCGCCGTCGCTTCCGCACGCTGCGAGCGTGAGGGCGAGGGCGGCGACGGCGATCCCGGCGGAGCCGGCCTTGAATCGGCGCATCGATGTCTCCCATGAAAAGCGCGCCCGGGGGAGGGCGCTGTGATGACGGTCACCAGAGATTAGCAAGAACATTCAGAATCTGAAAGACCTTGCAACGTAGTTGAAAGGCCTGCTTACATTCCCGCATGGCCACCCTGTCCCAGATCGCTGTCGAGGCAGGCGTGAGCGAGGCGACCGTGAGCCGCGTGCTCAACAGCAAGCCGGGCGTCAGCGAGGGCACCCGGCAGTCGGTGATCACCGCCCTCGACGTCCTCGGCTACGAGCGACCGACGCACCTGCGCCAGCGCTCCGCCGGCCTGGTGGGACTCGTGGTCCCCGAGCTGGAGAACCCGATCTTCCCCGCGTTCGCCCAGGTGATCGAGGACGCCCTCGCGCGTCGGCGATTCACCCCCGTGCTCTGCACCCAGTCGCCCGGCAGCCTGTCGGAGGACGAGTACGTCGAGTCGCTCCTCGACCACGGGGTCGCGGGCATCATCTTCGTCTCGGGCAAGCACGCTGACACCCGGGCAGACCACGAGCGCTACCAGATGCTGCTCGACCGAGGGCTCCCGGTGGTCTTCATCAACGGGTACGTCGACGGGGTCCCGGCGCCGTTCATCTCGGCCGACGACCGGGTGGCGATGGACATCGCCGTGGCCCACCTCGCCCATCTCGGGCACCGGCGCATCGGCCTGGCGATCGGCCCGGCGCGGTTCATGCCCTCGGCGCGCAAGCACGAGGGTTTCGTCGCCGCGCTCGGCACCCACCTGGGCCTGCCCGAGACCGAGGCACGCTCGTGGATCGCCGAGACGATCTTCTCCGTCGAGGGTGGAGCGGCCGCCACCGATGAGCTGCTCGAGCAGGGCGCCACGGCCATCGTGTGCGGCTCCGACATGATGGCGATCGGCGCCATCCGCGCCGCCCGCGCCGCCGGGCTCGAGGTGCCTCGCGACGTGTCAGTCGTCGGCTTCGACGACTCCCCGCTGGTGGCGTTCCTCGACCCGCCGCTCACCACCGTGCGGCAGCCGGTCGCGCAGATGGGCGGCACGGCCGTTGCCGCCCTGGCCGACGCCATCTCGGGCGACCCCGTCGCCTCGCGGGAGTACCTCTTCGCGCCCGAGCTGGTGCTGCGCGGGTCCACCGGACCGGCGGTCGACCGGGGCTGAGCACTTGGTATGGCTTCGGGCCACCGAGCGCTCGGGGGGAAGTCCGTTCCAGCCGTCGGTTGACGGCAACCTTCCTCGGGTTGGCCCTCTCCGTTCAGATTGGGCGAGGCGCTGCGAACCGCCCACTATGACGCACCCCGTGCGGCGTCTATGGACGCACAGGACGACGATGTACCAGACGGCGCCGCCGTGTCCCGTGTTGAGCGCAACGCATAGGTCAGGTGCCTGGAGCGATCGCGACTGGTGCGGACTCTCGAAGCAGTGTCAGTGCGTCTGCTCGGGACACTCGCCTCTCGTCGAGATACTCTCGGGTCCAGTCGGGACACTCGTCCTTCTTGCGGAGACACTCCTCCGCAAGAGCAGTGGTCTTGCTGCTGTGGCCGGGCCAAGTCCCGAGAGTCGCTGCATGCCTTCGTCGGTGGCGCATTCACCTGCCGCACGTAAGTGCTGTGTGGCTCTACGCCTTCGGTCGACCAGGTCCGGGACTGATGACCGAGCGCCAGCTATCGCTCTCCCCGGTACGGAGGCAGCGGTTGAGGTCGGTCAGTCTGCCGCCCGAGCACAGCTCGGGCGGGACGGTCCTCACGCTCACCGCCTACGTGCCGTGCGCGCCCCCGATGCGCAGCCGGTACTTCCGACCGAGGCGGACCACCTCGACGGCCGTGACCGCAGCGTCGAAAAGCCCGCCGCCCTCGTCACGCACCACGACGACGTCTCCCGCCGCCGCATCGCCGTGCGCAAGTGCAACCAGGAGCGGGAGGAAGCCAACGCCCATGAGGCCGGATGACGAGATGCTCTACAACGACGGCCTGTTCGCCGAGCCGAAGCTGGACTACGCCAAACGGGGCGACAAGGTCATGCTGCGCACCATCTGGGGCGAGGAGGCGTGCGTCGTGTAGGAGTTCGGCACGATCGACGGGTGGCCCGGCGGCACCGTCAAGGCCAAGTCGGGCGACAGGATCACGGTCCTGCGTTCCAGCATCACCGCCGCGAAATGACGAAACGCCCGTCCCCCCATAGGGAACGAGCGTTCCGTCCTGGTGGAGCTACTGCGTGATCACCTGTTCCGACTGCGGATCAAGGCCATGGCCCCGAGGCCGACGACGGTCACGTACGCGAGGCCGATCGCTGCCGACGCCAGGAACGCTGCCGGCACGAACCCACCGTCCATCCCAG
The DNA here is from genome assembly GCF_947488025.1 of uncultured Nocardioides sp. Lineage (GTDB taxonomy): Bacteria > Actinomycetota > Actinomycetes > Propionibacteriales > Nocardioidaceae > Nocardioides. The sequence goes on from NZ_CANKYS010000009.1 coordinate 181,361, forward strand.
CAGCGTCGACTGCCGCCCAGACCAAGACGATGACGCCCGCTGCGAGCATGACCTTCTGGGCCGTGCTGAGCCCCGAGTTGACGACCTGCTGTCGACCCGCCGATCGGAACACCCTTGCAGACGCCAGGACGAGCCCGACCATGCCGAGCATGAAGCCCGCGTAGACCAAGGCCGACCCGATCGTGCCGTCCCCGTTGAGCTGCGACAGCACGACCGCTGCCGCCACGAGGACGATCACCCCGACCGCCCAGCGCTCACGGGTGGTCCAGTCGGACCAGTCCCTCACACGCACTGCGCGTTCCCGACGTAGGGGAACCACGTCACCCGCAGTCGCCTGCCACTCGAGCAGATGCCACGGTTGCCGAGGTACACGAACGCCACCGCCGAGACGACCGCCGCGACCGCGCAGATGGCGGGACCACCGAGGCAGATGGCTGCAGTGATCGCTGCAGCACCGCCCGCGAGGATCGCCCGCTGGTCCGTCGTGTTGAAGTAGATGCAGTTTTGGAGGAACCCGCACCCGCCGAAGCTGATCTCGTCCGCGCCCACCTTGCCGGCCTTGGGCTCACCGAAGCGCTTGTCCCACGCCTTGTCCCCGGTCGTCACGGGTGGTTCGACGGTCTCGGCCGGTTGGACCTGCGGGGCCGGGGCGGGGGTGGAGCCGCTGTCGGCGGCTTGGGCTGGCGCAGCTGCCAGCATGGTGATGGCGAGAAGAAGGGCGCTGATCGTGGTGATCAGCGCCCGGAAGATGTGCTTCATGTGCGGTTTTCCTCCCGTTGTGGACCGAGCTCCGAGCCGGTCCTGACTGGAACGGTGTTGCTATTTCCACGGGATGTCAACGGAACGGTAACCAAAATGCGTAGTCCTACCGATAGGAGTTGTCGGTGGTCTAGCCCACAATCGTGGGAAATCAGGTGACGAGGTCCCGGTCATGGACCTGAGCGCCAGCACCCGAGTCCGGTCACGGAGTCTGCCCGGAGCCAGCGCGCAGAGCTTGCAGCGCTGTTGAACAACTTCGGTCCGGCGTGGTGCGTAGGCGGCTGCCGCCTTGCTACCTTCCGGCAGACGGCGTGAGCAGCGACGCGTCGAGCCAGAGTCGGATGACGGTCCATCCCGCCCCGGTCTCGTCGGGTGCGGCCACGACAACCAGTCCTGAGTATCCGCTGCCACCTGGGCCATCGAAGCATCCGAGTCCTTATTGACCCGGATCACGTCCTTGCGGAACTCCTTGGGGAAGGCCTTCGGCATGGTGGACATCCTTCTAGCGCCGACACATCGACGCAGATTCAGATGTCACCTATCCGGGCAGCAGTCCCATGCGTCACTTCGCCGCAATTGGCTGGGTGGGCGAGTTGCGAGGGACGTAAGTGTCCGGCTGGGCCGGCCTCCAGGAGCGACGACCGTCAGTGAGTTGCGCGTGCGCGACGACGTCGTCGAGAGGAGGCCGCACATGTCCCATCCGATCCTGGCTGCGGCCACGGCGATGGACGTCGTGCTGAAGGACGTGGCGGATGCCAACCCGCTCTTCATGTCGGCCGCTGAGAAGGCGGATGCGCTGCGCGAGTTGGCTCGCATCGAGTCCCGGGTGGCCGAGCTGCGGATGCGCGTGCTCGTCGACGCCGGTGACGTGGCGACCGAGGTCGGGGCGCGAGACGCGGCCGCGTGGTATGCCGACGCCACCTGCACGCGCTTCGAGGACGCGCGGGCCGACCTCCGGCTCGCGACCGCGCTCGACCAGCGGTGGAGCACCCTGGGGGCCGCCCTCCGCGAGGGCCGGGTCAACACCGCCCAGGCGCGGGTGGTCGTCCGATCGCTCGAGGACCTCCCTGACTCCGTGCCGGCCGAGCTGCTGGACCAGGCCGAGGCCCTGCTGATCGAGCACGCCCAGCGGCTCGGACCGAAGCAGCTGGCCCGGGTCGGGCGTCACGTCCTCGAGGTCGTGGCGCCGGAGGTGGTTGCGGAGGTCGAGGGCAAGCGCCTCGCCGCCCTCGAGGCGGAGGGTCGCCGCCGCACCCGACTGATGCTCCGGCGGCTCGGTGACGGCACCACGCGGGTCTCGGGCCGCCTGCCCGACGCGGTCGCCACCCGCTTCGCCACCTACCTCGAGGCCTACGCCAACCCCCGGCGCGACGGGGTCCCGACCCCACTCGGTGAGCCGGCCGCGCCCCTCCTCGACCCGGTGCCGCGGCTGCCGTACCCCCGCCGTCTCGGCGAGGCCTTCTGCCAGCTGCTCGAGAGCCTCGACCCGCAGCGCCTGCCCGTCCACGGAGGCGACGCGACGACCGTGGTGGTGACCATCTCGCTCGAGACGCTGAGGTCCGAGCTCGGCGCGGCCGACGTCCTCGGGGCGGGCACGGTGCCGGCCGATCCGCACGGTGACCCGTGCGCCGGCGAGCGGATCAGCGCAGAGGAGGCGCGACGACTCGCGTGCAACGGACGGATCCTCCCCGCCGTGCTGGGTGGCAGGTCCGAGATCCTCGATCTCGGGCGCGCCCAGCGACTGTTCAACGCCGCGCAGCGGCGGGCCCTCCTGCTGCGCGACAAGACCTGCCGTGCCGCGGGCTGCGACGTGCCGGGCACCTGGGCCGAGGCCCACCACTGGCTGCCGTGGCTGCTGGGCGGCCTGACCGACCTCGACAACGCCGTGCTGCTCTGCGCCCACCATCACCACCGGGCCCACGACGCCGACTACGTCGCTGAGCGTCTACCGAGCGGCGACGTGAAGTTCCACAGACGCAGATAGGGCGCCGAGGCAGAGGGACTATCCCAGCTGGGTGCCGGCGAGCATGCCGATCAGGTAGGTGACGCCCATCGCCAGCAGACCGCCGGACACGTTGCGCACCACGGCGGGCAGGCGCGGGCTGTAGCCGATGCGGGCGCTGGCGAAGCCGGTGAGCGCGAGCGCCGCGACGACGCTGAGGACGGTCACCAGCACCCGCACCGTGTCGGGCACGAACGCCACGATCAGCAGCGGGAGCAGGGCGCCGACCGTGAAGGCCAGCATCGAGGCCCATGCGGCGTGCCAGGGGTTGGTCAGGTTGTCCGGGTCGATGCCGAACTCGATGTCGGCGTGCGCGCGCAGGGCGTCTTGCTCGGTGAGCTCGCGGGCGACCTTCTCGGCCGTCTCCGGCGACAGTCCCTTGTCGACGTACATCGCGGCCAGCTCGCGCTCCTCGGTCTGCGGCATCTGCTGCAGCTCCTTGGACTCGAGCTGGAGGATCGACTTCTCGGAGTCGCGCTGGGTGCTGACCGAGACGTACTCGCCGGCGCCCATGCTCAGCGCGCCCGCAGTCAGCGCGGCGATGCCCGCGATCACGATCGCGCCGCTGTCGTCGGTGGCACCGGCCACGCCCATCACGACGCCGGCGGTCGAGACGATGCCGTCGTTGGCACCCAGCACGGCGGCGCGCAGCCAGTTGAGCCGCGTGCCGACGTGGTCGCCCAGCTCGTCGTGGAAGTGCTGGGGGTCCTCGTCGGTTCCGATCTCAAGGCTCACGCTCCGATCGTCGCTCGCGGCGGTACGTCCTGCAACGAAGGTGAGGCTCGCCTGCCCGCGCCGCGATCAGCCGATGGCGTACGTCGCGACGACCTCGTGGCGTGGACGGCGACGGGCGCCCTCGCCGAGGTACGACGCCACCAGCGCCACCTCGTCGAGCTCCCACTCCGGCCCTTCGTAGCCGTCGAGGAGCCGCACCCACGACGTGACGTTGTCGGGGCTCCCGAGCCGGGCCAGCGTCAGGTGCGCGCGGAAGCGCTGCCCGTCGACGCGTGCCCCGGCCTTCGACAGCGCGGCGCGGCACCCGGTCGCCAACCGGTCCAGCTCGGTGCGAGCGTCATCGTCGGTGGCGAGCCGGGCGAAGAGCACCCGGGCACGGTCGGGGTGGGGGAAGGCGCCGCCGCCGGTCAGTCGCAACCGCACCGGCCGCCGCTTGTGGGCCGCCCGCTCGAGCCGGTCGCCCAGGTCGTCGAGTGACCGGTCAGGGACGTCCTCGGCGAAGGCCAGCGTGAGGTGCCACTGGTCCGGCACGGTCCAGCGGTACGCCGCGGCGTCGCGGCGCACCGCCAGCAACTCGTCGAGGTGGGCGACGGCGTCCTCCGGGGGCACCGCCGCCACGAACATCCGCGTCACGGGTTCAAAGTCCCAGGTCGCGGCCGATCAGCATCTTCATGATCTCGTTGGACCCCGCCCAGATCTTGGTCACCCGGGCATCGCGCCAGGCGCGGGCGACGCGGTACTCGTTCATGTAGCCGTAGCCGCCGTGGACCTGCACGCAGTGGTCGAGGACGTCGTTCTGGACCTGCGAGGTCCACCACTTGGCCTTGGCCGCGTCGACGGGCGTCAGCTCCTTCTTGGTGTGGGCCACGACGCACTGGTCGACGAACGCCTGCGTGACGTCGACGCGGGTGACGAGGTCGGCGAGGAGGAACTGGGTGTTCTGGAAGGAGCCGATGGGCTGGCCGAACGCCTGCCGGTCCTTGGCGTACTGGACCGTCTCCTCGAGGATCTGCTTGGCGTGGGCGAGGTTGGTGATGGCCGAGCCGAGGCGCTCCTGGGGCAGGAACTGCATCATCGAGATGAAGCCGGTGTCGAGCGGGCCGACGAGGTCGTCGTTGCTGACGCGCACGTCCTCGAAGGACAGCTCGGCGGTGTCGGACTCGTCCTGGCCGACCTTGTCGAGCACCCGACCCACGCTGAAGCCCTCGAGCGTGGTGTCGACGGCGAACAGCGAGATCCCCTTGGCCTTCTTCTCGGGGCTGGTGCGGGCCGCGACGAGCACGAGGTCGGCCGAGCCGCCGTTGGTGATGAAGGTCTTGGAGCCGTTGATCACCCAGTCGTCGCCGTCGCGGACCGCGGTGGTCCTGAGGTTGGCGAGGTCGGAACCGCCACCGGGCTCGGTCATCCCGATGGCCGTGACGATCTCACCGGTGGCGGACCCGGGCAGCCAGCGCGCCCTCTGCTCGTCGTTGGTCAGGCGCACCAGGTAGGGCACGGTGATGTCGGCGTGGATCCCGACGCAGCTCGGCAGGGTCATGTTGACCTTGGCGAGCTCCTCGGTGAGGACCGCGTTGAACCGGTAGTCGCCGGCCTCGGAGCCGCCGTACTGCTCGGGAATCTCCAGGCCGAGGAAGCCCTGCTTCCCGGCGGCGAGCCAGAAGTCGCGATCGAGCCCGTGGCCGGCGGCGTACGTCTCGAGGTGCGGGGCGACCTCGCGGTCCAGGAACTGCTTGACCGAGGCGCGGAAGGCCTCGTGGTCCTCGTCGTAGATCTCACGCTTCATGCCGCTATGTTACCCGCGAGTCACCAAGCCGCGCCCATCAGCCGGAAGTGGGTCCGGGCAGGCCCGATTGGGCGTAACGTCACCGGCGGCGGCTCGGGACGGTGGGCGGGAGCAGTGATGGACGACGACGGGCTGTGGGTACGCCCGCGGGGACGCGCGTGGGGCAACGAGGCCCAGCGCGCGGTGCTGCACGCCATCGCGGAGGACGTCGCCAAGCGGACGCAGCACAAGGTGGTCGCCATCGAGGCGCTGCGGTCCGACGGCTACCTCGAGTTCGTCGCGATCGCCGGCGACGACGTCGCCCGCGACAAGATGCTCGGCCAGGCGTCGCCCCTGGCCCTCGACCACATCCACCAGCTCGGTGTGGAGATGGCGGGCTGGCGGCACATCCCGAGCGAGCGGCTGGACGACGAGACGCGCGCCTGGCTCGACGAGTACGGCCACCGGCCCGACGTACCCGCCTCGGGCCTGCCCAACGGGTGGGACCCCGACGACCAGATGGTGCGCCTGCTGCAGAACGAGGACGGCGAGCTCCGCGGGCTGCTCTACCTCGACGAGCCGCACTCCGGGCTCCGGCCGACGCCCGACAGCGTGGCCGCGGTCAACGCCGAGGCCGGCGTGCTCTTCGAGGCGGTCATCAGCATCGTCGAGCGGGAGCTCTACGGCGAGCAGGTCCGGATGGTCACCCAGGCGCGGCGCGCCATCGAGAGCGTGCGACCGGGGCTCGGCGTCCAGGACCTGCTGAGCGAGCTGGCCCGTGCGATGGTCGAGGCGATGGACGTCGCGACCGTCGACGTGATCGTCGCCGGGGCCGACGTCCCCGGGCTCGAGCACGACCGGCTCGACGTGGCGGAGCTGATGCGCGGGCAGTGGCAGCGCCGCGGGCACGTCGTCGTCGAGCGGCAGCGGACCTGGAGCATGAAGGAGGAGTCGATCGAGACCCCCCGGTCGCTCACGCGCCTGCTCGACACCCACGACCTGGGCTCGGGCCTGCTGGTGCCGATCGGCGCCGGCGACGAGTACCTCGGCACGCTGTCGATGGGCCGGGCGCCCGACGCGCCGCGGTGGAACGCCTCCGAGATCAACGCGGCCATGACCGTGGCAGCCGACCTTGCCCGGCTCCTCCTCGAGGCGCGGGTGAGGGAGCGCGAGCGGGCGCTCAATGCCGAGCTGCGCGATGTCAGCGACTACCGACGCGACATGGTCCTGACCCTCGCCCACGAGCTGCGCAACCCGGTCAGCGTCCTCTTCTCCCACCTCGAGCTCCTCGGTCTCGAGGTGCACTCCGAGGAGTCGCGCCACTCCATCGAGGCGCTCAACCGCTCGGCCCGGCGCATCGAGGACATGGTGGCGGACCTGATGACCCTCGCCTCGGTCAGTGACCCCGAACGGGGCGCCCAGACGGGCGAGGTCGACCTGTCGGCGATGGTCCGGGACACGAGCGAGTTCCTGGCCCCCACGGCCGCGCGCGCGGGGGTGTCGCTCGACGCGGTCGTGGCCGACCGGCTCGTCGTCACGGGCGAGGCGGCCGGGCTGGAGCGGATGGTGGCCAACCTGCTGTCCAACGGGATCAAGTACACGTCCGCGGGCGGACGGGTGTCGATGCAGGCTTCGGCCCGGTCGGTGGACGGGACCGACGGCGTGCTCATCACCTGCGCCGACACCGGCATCGGCATCGCGCCCGGTGAGGTCGACAAGGTCTTCACCCCCTTCTTCCGCTCCAGCAGCCCCGAGGCGCGCAAGCGTCCCGGCACCGGCCTCGGCCTGGCGATCATGGAGCGCGTCGTGACCGGCCACGACGGGACCATCGAGGTCGACTCGGTGCTCGGCGAGGGGACGACGTTCAGCGTGTGGCTGCCCGTCGCCGGCCCGCGCACGGCGCATTGACAGGACCTCGGCGGGGCACCGGCTGAGCCACGTCCCCGTCACAACCTGTGGAAAACGGTCCGGGCGTGTGGGTCACCCGCCTACGATCCGAGTGGCGGGTGGGGAGGGGCAGTGCGCCATGGAGCAGGGGCGAACGGGCGAGCGCAGGACACGCGACCTCAGCTGGGGTGACCAGCGGGCTCGCGCGCTCATGCACGCCCTGGCCCGCGACGCCGCCACGCGCGCCGGCTTCCGCATCTGTGCCATCGAGGTGGTCCGGCCCAAGGGCCTGCTCGAGTTCGTCGCGATCCACGACGACACGGCCAGCGCCCAGGAGCGCCTCGGCACCGCGTCTCGCCTCTCCGACATGCAGATCGTCTTCGCCGAGGGCGAGCAGCTGGGCCACTTCCTCTGGATCCCGGTCGAAAAGCTCTCCGAGGAGATCCGCGAGCGCATCGACGGCGTCGTCGTGGTCCCCGACATGCCGGTCACCGGCGCGCCCGGCGAGTGGCACCCGATGGACATGCTCGTCGCCCGGATCGCCGACGAGCGCGGCGACCTGCGCGCGCTGCTCTACCTCGACGTGCCGACCGACCTCGCCCGGCCCGACAAGGCCCGGATGCTCGAGATCAGCGACGAGCTCGAGACCGTCCTGCTCTCGATCGTCACGCTCGTCGAGCGCGAGGAGTATGCCGACCACATGCGGGTCATCCGGGCCACCCGCCGCCTGGCCCGGTCCAACCCGGCCCGCCACGACGTGGACCACCTCGTGCGCGAGGCCCGCTCGACCCTCCTCGGTGCCCTGTCGGTGGACGAGCTCGAGATCCGCGTCTTCATCGACGACGACGCCGGCACGCGCGACAGCCTGGGCCTGAGGATGGCGCCCGAGGTGCGGCGCGCGCTCGACGAGGCGGCCGCCCGTGCGTGGACGCACCAGCGCGTGATCATCATCGAGCCCGGTCACGTGTGGGGCGACCCCGAGCTCGCGACGTACGCCGACTGGTTCACCGCCGCGCTCGAAGCCGCAGGCTTCGAGGCCGTCGTGGTCGCGCCCGTCGGCGTCGACGACGAGGTGCTCGGCATGCTGATGTGCGCCCGCCGCACCGGGTCGCGGCGCTGGACCGACGGCGAGGGTGTCGCGGCGCTGGAGCTCGGCCACGACCTCGGACGCGCGATCGCCAACGCCCACGCCACGCAGCGCGAGCGCCGCCTCCTCGAGGAGCTGCGCGAGCTCGAGGTGGCCCGCCACTGGTTCCTGCGCGAGCTGACCCACGAGATCAACAACCCGATGACGGTGATCGCGGCCAACGCCGAGTTCCTGACCTCGAGCGAGCTCATCGCCGCCCCCGACCGGCGCCGCGCGCAGGCCGTGGTGCGCGCGAGCGAGAGGCTGGGCGACCTGCTGCAGGGGTTGTCGATGCTGTCCCAGGTCAGCGACCCGCAGCAACCGCCGGCCATGCAGCACGTCGACCTCGTCCGGGTGGCCGAGGAGACCATGACGGCCATGACGGCCGTGGCCGAGCGGGCGGGCATCACGCTCCACCTGGTCGGCGATGCGGGCGAGGCCGTCGTCCAGGGTGATCCGCGCGAGATCGCCAGCGCCGTGTCCAACCTCGTCGACAACGCCGTGAAGTACTCCGACGCCGGTCACGAGGTGTGGATCGGCGTGGAGAAGCGACCCGACGGCGGCCTGTCCTTCGTCTGCACCGACGAGGGCCTCGGGATCTCCGAGGCCGACCAGGCCAATCTCTTCGCCCCGCTCTTCCGCTCCACCAACGAGCAGGCGCTGCTGCGGCCGGGCACGGGCCTGGGCCTGGGCATCGTGCGGGAGATCATGCAGCGCCACGGCGGCCGCGTCGAGGTCGAGTCGACCCTCGGTCGCGGCACCCGCGTCCGGCTCCACTTCCGACCCCTGCACCGCGCGTAGTCGGCCGGAGGGCGGTCAGGCGAGCAGCTCGTCGACCCACTCCGGGACGAGGCGGGTGGCCGGCCCCCGGCGCGACTCGGCGAAGTCGGTGGCACCGGCGCTGGGCTCGAGGTTGAGCTCGAGGGTGGCGCCGCGGGCCCAGTGGACGAACGCCGCAGCGGGGTAGACGACGCCCGACGTGCCGATCGAGACGAACAGGTCGCACTCGTCGAGCGCCTGCTCGACGAGGTCCATGCCGTAGGGGATCTCGCCGAACCACACGACGTCCGGCCGCAGGCCGGACGCCCCGCACGCGGGGCAGGCGGGTCCGTCGGCCAGCGGGCCGTGCCAGTCGTGCCGCTCGTCGCAGCGGGTGCACCACGCCGAGCGCAACCGCCCGTGGATGTGGTGCACGCGCCGTGAACCGGCCTGCTCGTGGAGGTCGTCGACGTTCTGGGTGACGACCAGCAGGTCGTCGCCGAGCGCGTCCTCGAGGCGTACGAGGGCGTGGTGCGCGGCATTGGGCTCGACCTGCGACAGGGCCGCGCGCCGCGCGTCGTAGAACCGCTGGACCAGGCCCGGGTCGTCGGCGTACGCCTCCGGGGTGGCGACCTGCATGGGGTCGTGGCCCTCCCAGAGGCCACCCGAGTCGCGGAACGTGGTGAGGCCGCTCTCGGCGGAGATCCCGGCACCGGTGAGCACGACGATCCGCATGCCCCAGTCCTACCCCAGTCCAGCCAGCCGGCCACCCGTAGGGGTGCGCGGCGGTGGAGGTGGTGTGCCCACTCGGGTAGACAGGCCGCCATGACGGACTTGGGAGGGACGTCGGACGCGGTTGCGTTCGTCGGCGAATGGGACGGCCCGGTAGTGGCGACCGCGGTGCACGCCGGTCACGAGCTGCGACCCGAGATCGCCGAGGCGATGGTGCTCGACCGGGCGGAACGCTTCCGCGAGGAGGACCCGTTCACCGACCGGCTCGCCGCCGTGGTCCCCGACCACGTCGTGACGTCGCGCTCCCGCTTCGAGGCCGACCTCAACCGGCCCCGCCGCGAGGCGGTCTACCGCAAGCCCGACGACTGCTGGGGGCTCGAGGTGTGGCGCGACGGCGAGCTGTCCGACGAGCTCTTCGAGGGCAGCCTGGCGACGTACGACGCCTTCTACGACGCCCTCGCGCCGCGGCTCGACGCCCTGGCCGAGCGCGGCCCGTTCGTGCTGCTCGACGTGCACTCCTACAACCATCGGCGCGACGGCGCCGACGAGCCGCCGGCCCCGGCCTCGGAGAACCCCGAGGTCAACGTCGGCACCGGCAGCGTCGAGGACGACCTCTTCGGCCCGCTCGTGGAGCGGTTCGTGGGCGACCTGCGCGACGCCTCGCTGGGCTGCGGCCCGATCGACGCGCGCGAGAACGTCGCCTTCGAGGGTCGCAACCTCGCCTGGTGGGTCCACGACCGCTACCCGCGGGTGGGCTGCGTGCTGGCGCTGGAGTTCAAGAAGACCTTCATGGACGAGTGGACCGGCGAGCTCCACGCCGACCGGTTCCGGCGCTCCCAGATCGGTCTCGCCGCGGCGCTGCCCGGCCTGCACATCGAGCTCGAGAAGCTGCGGTGACGGACGGCCACCCAACGGGGCCGGGTGCGGAGCTGAGCACGTCCGACCTGGCCGTGGACCACCGCCTGTCCCTGCTCGCCCAGAGCTTCCGCTTCCTGCTCGACGTCACGCCCGTCGACGCCGACGACCTGCGCGACGACTTCCTGGAGGGCCGCGAGCCCGAGCCGCCGTTCACCTACCGCGAGCTGGAGACCGACCCCGCCGTCGTACGCGCCGAGCTCGACGACATCGACCTCGGGGCGGTCGAGGACCCCGTCCTCGGCCAGCTGCTGCGCGCCAAGCACCGCGAGATGGAGCTGCAGCTCGACATGCTCGAGGCGCGCGACACCGAGGACTTCCTGCCGCTGAGCGTGGAGCTGTACGGCGGGGTGTCGCCGTCGCTGCGCAAGCAGGCCGAGGCGCTGCTCGCCGGCATCACCCGCACCGAGCCCAGCGACGAGGCGCTCGATGCCGAGGCCTTCCTCGAGCTGGCCGAGGCCGAGATCGCGCGCTACCGCGACGAGGACCCCGACCTCGACATGCACGCCGAGATCCGCCCCGACGTCAACGGCGTCATGGTGTCCGGCGACGTGCTGCTCATCGGGCCGGAGACCAAGGTCCAGCGGGCCCGCGCCCAGGCGCTGCTCCACCACGAGGTCGGCACGCACCTCGTCACGCAGGCCAACGGCAGCCACCAGCCGATCAAGGTGCTCGGCGTCGGGCTCGCGGGCTACGACGAGACGCAGGAGGGGCTGGCGGTCCTCGCCGAGATCGCCTGCGGCGGGCTCACCGCCTTCCGCCTCCGTCAGCTCGCCAGCCGCGTCGTGACCGTCCACCGCCTCGTCGCCGGAGCGTCGTTCGCCGAGGCCCACGAGGCGCTCGTCGCCGACGACTTCCCCAGCGGGAGTGCGTGGACCACCGTGATGCGGGTCTACCGCTCCGGCGGGATGACCAAGGACGCGATCTACCTCCGTGGGCTCGTCGAGCTGCTCGAGCACCTCGGTGGCGGTGGCACGCTCGACCAGCTCTGGCTCGGCAAGTTCTCGCTGCGCGACCTGCCCCTGATCGGGGACCTCGAGTCGCGCGGGCTGCTGCGGCCGCCTCGCGTGCTGCCCCGATACCTGCACGACCCGTCCGCGCACGACAACCTCGCCCGCGCGGCCGGCACCGAAGACCTCAGCACCCTTCTGGAGGGACACGCATGAAGATCGGATTCGTCGTCAACGACATCGAGACGGAGAAGGCGGAGTACACCACCAACCGCCTCGCCCTGGCTGCGAAGGAGATGGGGCACGAGGCCTGGTACATGGGCATCGGCGACTTCGCCTACGAGCCCGACGGCTCGCTGAGCACCAAGGCCCGCGCGGGCCACGCCAAGTCGTACCGCTCCCTCGAGCGCCACCTGGCGGACGTCCAGAAGCCCGACGTCGAGCAGCTCATCGGCATGGACGAGTTCGACGTGGTCATGCTGCGCAACGACCCGGCCGACGACGCCGAGACCGACCCGTGGCGCAACAACGCCGGCGTCGCCTTCGGCCAGCTGATCTCCTCGAGCGGCGTGCTGGTCGTCAACGACCCCACCAGCCTGGCCAACGCGCTGTCGAAGGCCTACTTCCAGCACTTCCCGGAGATCGTCCGGCCGCGCACGCTCATCTCGCGCGACGAGGACATGATCGAGGAGTTCATCACCGACCTCGGCGGCAAGGCCGTCCTCAAGCCGCTGCAGGGCTCGGGCGGAGCGGGCGTGTTCCTCGTCGACCGCAAGGAGGCGCCCAACCTCAAGCAGATCATCGAGGCCATCTCGCGCGACGGCTACGTCGTCGCCCAGGAGTACCTCCCCGAGGCGGCCAAGGGCGACGTGCGGATGTTCGTCATGAACGGGCAGCCGCTGATGGTCGACGGCGAGTACGCCGCGTTCCGACGTACGCCGTCGACGAAGGACATCCGCTCCAACATGTCCGCCGGAGGCAAGGCCGAGAAGGTCAAGGTCACCGACGACATGCTGCAGATGGTCGAGGTCGTGCGGCCCAAGCTGGTCGCGGACGGGATGTTCCTCGTCGGCCTCGACATCGTGGGCGACAAGCTGATGGAGATCAACGTCTTCAGCCCCGGCGGCCTCGGCAGCGCGCACGCCCTCTACGAGGTGAACTTCGCGCCCGCGATCATCGCCGAGCTCGAGCGCAAGGTGAACATCCGCAGGCACTACCCCGAGATCGACAACACCAGCCTGGCGACCAGCTGACACCTGCCCCTCGGGGCCGCAGCCGCGACCACTGGGATGACATCCCTTCTCCCGGCGTCACGCGGCTTCTTCCGGGAGTACGGTGGGGAGTGACTGACCGGCGACGTCCCCCCACCGGAGGAGCGTCCAGGTCGAGAGGCAGGCGTCATGTCGCCGTCAATCGCGACGATCATGAGGTTCGTCGTCGAGACGGATCTGGCGAGCCACGCCGCGTGGTGGCTCGTCGACGACGAGAACCACGTGGTCGCCTGGGCGGGGCGCACCTTCGTCAGTCTTGCCTACGCCGACCAGGCTGCCCATGACTTCCGGGTGAACAGCGATGATCCCGACTACCGGGTCCGGACCGGGGCCGGTGGGGAGTGGCAGTGGGGCGCCTGGCGCCCCGAGGGCGTCCGAGTGGCAGTGTCCGGCGACTGGTTCCCCGACGCGGAGGCCGCGCGCGACGCGGCCCGTCGAGTGCGGCAGCTGGCCTGCACCGCGATCGGCCCGTGACCATGGCCGACATCGTGCTCCGGGTCCGGCTGGTCGGTGGGGGCAGCATGGACGTCACCTACGAAGACCCCGCGGCCGGGAGCGAGGCCGAGGTCATCGACCGCGTCGTCACCCTGCTGGCGGACGACGCGGGCGTCCTTCGTTGCCGGCACGGCGATCGGTTGCTGGTGCTGTACGCCCGGGGTGTCAGCGCGGTGGAGGTGGCGCCGCGAGGGGCGGTGCTGTGACACAAGAAGCAACCATGGGTCCCGCTGGGGACGAGGGCCGTGCCGGGCCGAACGGGAAGGTCGGCCCGGGGTACAGTGCCCGGCGAGGACCCACGCGATGGATGCCAGCTCGGCATCGATCGCTGGTCGAGAGGCGGACGCCATGACCGCGCCGCAGATCGTCTCCGCTCCCGAGAGCCGTCGCCCGCTGCGCCTGCGGCTGGGTCGCGCTCCCGGCCAGGACCAGCTGGACGGCGCGTGGTGGCCCTACAGCCGCGACCTCGAGTCCGAGATGTCGGACCTCGTACGGCAGTTCCCGCTGACCGACGGGCACATCAGTCGAGTGGTGTACTCGCGCCCGGACTGGGACACAGCTCCTCGCACCCTCACGGTCGAGCAGCGCGTGATCACGGTCGATGCGTGTCCCCGCGACGACACCCACGTGCTGAGCGTCGACCTCGGCGACGGTGGACGGCTGACCCTGCTCGTGGTGCCTCCGGACTTCACGCCGGGTCAGGGCGAGGAGGCACTGCTGGCCGGCAGCACAGCGGGCAACCGACACACGGCGGCCGAGCTCCTCCACGAGGTCACCGACCAGCACGACGCCGACCCCGCGGACCGCTGGTAGCGGGTCCAGGGGTGAAGGCCGCCGGCAGCCGGCAGATCAGTAGTACCAGGGGTACGGCGACCAGTCGGGCTCGCGCTTCTCGAGGAACTGGTCGCGTCCCTCCTGCGCCTCGTCGGTCATGTAGGCCAGGCGGGTCGTCTCGCCGGCGAAGAGCTGCTGGCCGACGAGGCCGTCGTCGAGGAGGTTGAAGGAGTACTTCAGCATCCGCTGCGCGGTCGGGGACTTGCCGTTGATCTTCCGCCCCCAGTCGAGGGCGACCTTCTCGAGGTCGGCGTGCTCGACGACCCGGTTGACCGCCCCCATGCGGTGCATCTCCTCGGCGTCGTACTCGTCGGCGAGGAAGAAGATCTCGCGGGCGAACTTCTGGCCGACCTGACGGGCGAGGTAGGCCGAGCCGTAGCCGCCGTCGAAGGAGCCGACGTCCGCGTCGGTCTGCTTGAAGCGGGCGTGCTCGCGGCTGGCGAGGGTGAGGTCGGCGACGACGTGGAGGCTGTGGCCGCCGCCGGCCGCCCAGCCGGGGACGACGCAGACGACGACCTTGGGCATGAAGCGGATCAGTCGCTGGCACTCGAGGATGTGGAGCCGGGCGAGCCTGGCCTTGTCGATCGCCGGACTCGAAGGGCTCAGGGGCTCGGCGCCGGCATCGGTGTGCCCGTCGGTCTCGTACTGGTAGCCGGCCCTGCCGCGGATGCGCTGGTCACCGCCGGTGCAGAAGGCCCACTTGCCGTTCTTCGCGCTCGGCCCGTTGCCGGTGAGGATGACGCAGCCGACGTCGGCCGTCGTACGCGCGTGCTCGAGGGTGCGCAGGAGCTCGTCGACCGTGTGCGGGCGGAACGCGTTGAGCACGTCGGGCCGGTCGAAGGCGATCCGCACGGTGCCGTGCTCGCGGGCGCGGTGGTAGGTCAGGTCGGTGAGGTCGTCGAAGCCGGGCACCACGTCCCAGTCCTCCGGGTCGAAGATCTCGCTGACGCCCTCGATCGCACTCATGGCGGGAGGCTATCCGTGCGGGTGAGGAAGATCGCTACCCAGCATGGTGTTGTGGGAGGCATGTCACTGACTGGAACGTACGTCCCGAGCAAGGCGGAGTGGGTCCGCAACCAGGTGGCCGAGTACGAGGCCAGCGACGGGGAGCGGGCCAACACGCTGCCCGACACGAGCTATCCGATCGTGGTCATCACCTCGGTGGGCGCGAAGTCTGGCAACCTCCGCAAGAACCCGGTGATGCGCGTCGAGCGCGACGGTGCCTACCTCGCCGTGGCCTCGAAGGGCGGCGCCCCGGAGAACCCGGAGTGGTACTACAACTTCGTCGCCCACCCCGAGGTCGAGCTGCAGGACGGGGCCGAGAAGCACGTCTACACCGCCCGGATCCTCGAGGGCGAGGAGCGCGCCGACTGGTGGGAGCACGCCGTCGCGACATGGTCGACGTACGCCTCCTACCAGGAGAAGACCGACCGGGAGATCCCGCTCTTCCTGCTCGAACGCGCCTGACTCAGGTCGCTGGCTGATCGGGCGCCGGGTCGGACTCGTCCACGAGCGCCTCCTCGTCGAGGTCCTCGTCGTGCACGACCGCCTCGGCGTCCGGGTCGAGGTGGGCCGGCGCCTCGGGCTCGAACGGCTCGCCCGCCTGCTCGAGCTCGTCGGGAGCGTCGGTCCCTGCTTGGTCCGTCATCACGACCTCCTGTCGTCGGGTTGAATCGAACGTACTCGCACACCAGCGCGCGTGAGAGCGCGGACGGCAGAGTCCCGCCACGGCACCCTTCCCGCAGCGACCTCACGGCCCCACAATGACGCGGTGACGACCACGCTGCCGACCCGGTCGCCGTTCGACGAGCCCGTCGACAACCCGCCGGCCCGCTGGGTCGGGGCGCTGGTCCTGCTCAACTTCGGCGTGATGGCCGGGTGGTTCGGCCCGATCCAGGTGCTGCTCGCGCAGCAGGCCGACCGGATCGCCGCCGCCGAGCCCGGGGGCATGAGCAAGGAGGCCCTGCTCGCGGTCGTCTTGTTCAGCGGCGCCGCGGTGTCGCTGTTCGCGAACCCGGTGTGGGGCGCCTTCAGCGACCGCACGCGCTCGCGCCTGGGGCGCCGGGTGCCGTGGGTGCTCGGCGGCGTGGTGCTCGGCGCCGCGTCGCTGCTGCTGCTGTCGGTCGCCGAGACCGCCGCCCTGATGGTCGTTGCCTGGAGCCTGGTCCAGCTCGCGCTCAACGCCGCGTGGGCCGGCGGCGTCGCGGCCGTGCCCGACCAGGTGCCTGTCGAGCGTCGCGGCCTCATCGGCGGGCTCGTCGCCATCGCGGGCACGGTCGGCGTGCTGATGGGTATCAAGATCGCGGAGGTGACCGGCTCGATCGCGCAGGGCTACCTGGCGATCGCGGTCGTGATGCTGCTGCTCTCGGTGCCCTACCTCCTCAGCTCGCGCGACCTCGCGCTGCCGCCCGACCACCCGCTCGAGCCGATGGACTGGCGTCGGCTGCTCCGCTCCTTCTGGGTCTCGCCGCGCGAGCACCCCGACTTCGCGTGGGCGTGGCTCACGCGGCTGCTGGTCAACCTGGGCAACTGGATCGCGCTCAACTACCTCTACTACTTCCTCACCGACGGCCTCGGGTTCGGCGACGACGACGCCACCGCCCGGCTCGGCACGCTCGTGCTGATCTACGGCGTGTGCACCGTCGCCACCACCGTCGTGGTCGGGCACTGGAGCGACCGCATCGGCCGGCGCAAGGTCTTCGTGATCTGGTCCGGGGTGCTCATCGGCGCCAGCTCGCTCGTCCTCGGCCTGTGGCAGGACTGGCGCGGAGCACTGCTCGCCGCCGTGGTGCTCGGCGCGGGGTTCGGCGTCTACCAGGCCGTCGACTTCGCGCTCATCACCCAGGTCCTCCCCGGTGCCCGCGACCGGGCCAAGGACCTCGGCGTCATCAACATCGCCTCCGCCCTGCCCCAGGTGCTCGCCCCGGCGATCGCCGGCCTCATCCTCGTCGTCGTACGCGAGCTCGGTGGCTCCGTCGCCACCCACGGCGAGGGCTGGTCCCTGGGCTACGGCGCCGTCTACCTCGTCGGCTTCGTGCTCTGCGTCCTCGGCTCCGTCTTCGTCACCCGGATCCGCTCGGTGCCCTGACCCCGCTCGGCGGTGCGCCACGCAGGTTTCCGGGCGGCGGAACCTGTCTCACCCACCGCTCGGGCAGGCGCGTCCGGCGGGCGGTGCGCCACGCAGTTTTTCGGGCGGCGGAACGTGTCTCACGCACCGCCCGAGTGGGCGCGTACTGCGGGCGGTGCGCCACGCAGGTTTCCGGGCTGCGGAACGTGTCTCACGCACCGCGGGGGTCGGGGCGTACGGCTGGCGGTGCGCCACGCAGGTTTCCGGGCTGCGGAACGTGCGTCACACACCGCTCGAGCGGTGGCCCACCCACGTTCGAACGGCTGGGAACGTCGGTGGACCACCGCCCGTCGGTGTGTCGTACGTCGACGCGCCGGGCGGCGGTGGCCCACCCACACTCGGCCCGCGCGGAATGTCGGTGGACCACCGCTCGAGCCCGGGACGGGAGGGGGACGGCGAGGGTCAGTGGCTGATGGTCATCGCGAGCCCGACGAGGTGCTCGAGGCGGGCGAGCTCGGAGTCGAGGAACTCCGGACCGCCGCGGCGACCTAGCAGGACGAGGTCGTCACCGAACGGGGCGGCGCACTCGACGTAGACCTCGTCGCCGGGAAGGCGGGTGGGTGCGGGGATGCGTCCGATGTCGTACGCCGACGGCGCGGCGTCGGTCGCGTGGACGACGGTGGCGGCGACGCCGTCGGTGCCGGGGGTGACGCGGGCGGCCCAGTCGACGCGGAAGGCGATCGGCAGCAGGTCCACGAGGCGGTCGCGGGCGGAGGCGGGGTCCTCGGTGAGCGCCTCGACGACCTCGAGGTCGAGGAACAGGTTGCCTCCGGCGGCGTAGCGGCTGATCCACAGCACGCTGACCCCGTCGAGCACGCTGCACGCGGAGATGATCGAGTCGGGCATGGTGCCGTGGGTGATCTCGAGGAGCACGTCGTCGACGGCGAACCCGTCGCGCTTCTCCACGATCTCGATCGCGTCGATGTCGCCGCCGGCCTCACCGATCGCGCTCGCGACGCGACCCAGCGACCCGGGCACGTCCGGGAGCTCGACTCGCATCAGGTAGGGCATGAAAGGAGGCTATCGGTGATCTGTGTCGGCGGCGTTTCAGGCGCGCGACGGCGGGACGGCGGGGGACGCGGGTCGGTCGGCGGCGGCGAGGCGGAGGCCGAGCCCGCTCGCGCGCTGGGCGCGGCGACCGATGGCCGCGCGGATCGCGGCCTCGGACCCGACGACGCGCACCCGCGACCGGGCCCGGGTGACGGCGGTGTAGAAGAGCTCGCGCGACAGCAGCCGGGAGTCCTCGTCGGGGAGCAGGACCGTGACCACGTCGGCCTGCGAGCCCTGCGACTTGTGGATCGTCATCGCGTGCATGGTCTCGACGTCGCCCAGCCGGGACGGCGCGAGGTCGCGCGGACCGTCGCTGGCGGCGATGACGGCGCGCGGACCGGCCGGCGTCAGCACGACCACCCCGCTGTCGCCGTTGTAGACGCCGAGCTGGTGGTCGTTGGCGGTGACCAGCAGCGGACGGCCGACGTAGGCCCGCTCGAAGAGCGGGTCACCGGTCTCGGCGGTGAGCCAGTGCTCGATGCGACGGTTCCAGTGGCGTACGCCGAAGGGGCCGTCGCGGTGCGCGCAGAGCAGGCGGTGCCGGTCGAGCGCGGCGAGCGCCCCGGTGACGTCGCCGCGTTCGGCGGCGTCGCGGACGGCGAGCGCCGCCTCGAGCGCGGTCGTGCGGATGCGCGAGGCCGGGTCGGCGTCGTCGACCCACTCGACCGCCTCGTGCCGGGCGGCGAGGACGGCGAGGGCGCCGTCGGCGTCGCCGGTGCGCAGCGCCTCGGCGAGCTCGCCGATCTCCGGTCCGAAGCGGTGGGTGGACTCGAGCGCCGCGACCGGTGAGTCGGCGCGCCCGTCGAAGCCGCGGACCACGTCGCTGAGCACCGCGCCGGCCTCGACCGACGACAGCTGGTGCGGGTCGCCGACGAGCACCAGCCGGGCGTCGGGGCGTACGGCCTCCAACAGGCGCGCCATCTGGGTGAGCGACACCATCGACGACTCGTCGACGACGACCACGTCGTGGGGCAGGCGGTTGCCGCGGTGGTGGCGGAACCGGGTGGAGTTCCCCGGGTCGGGGCGGAGCAGCCGGTGGAGCGTGGAGGCGGTGACGCCGGCGAGGCGGACGCGGTCGGCCTCCTCGAAGGCCTCGGCCTCCTGGTGCACCGCCTGCTGCAGGCGGGCGGCGGCCTTGCCGGTCGGCGCGGCGAGCGCGATGCGCAGGCCGCCCGGGTGCTGGTCGAGGAGCCCGACCAGCAGGGACGCGACAGCCGTGGTCTTGCCGGTGCCCGGACCACCGGTGAGCACGGTCGTCCACTGGCCCGCCGCGGCGAGGCAGGCCGCGACCTGCTCGTCGTAGGACGGACGGTCCCGGCCGGCGGCGACGGCCGCCGCCTGCATGGCCGCGACCACGCGGTCGAGGGAGGCCCGCATGAGGTCGGGGTCGTGGTCGGGGGAGGTGGCGGCGCGTGCGAGCAGGTCGTCGACGACCTGGGTCTCCTGCTCGTGGTAGCGGTCGAGGTAGAGCAGGTCGTGGTCCCAGCGGACCAGTCCGGCCGCCACCAGGGGGCTCGCAGCGACGGCCTGCGCCCACTCGTCCGGCGAGGGCCAGGGGAGGTCGGGCGGGTCGGCCACCGTCGCCAGGTCGACGCACACCGACCCGCCGCGCACGGCGCGCACGGCGAGCGCCACCGCCAGCAGCACCCGTTCGTCGCCCTCACGCCCGAGCCGGCCGAGGGCCGCGGCGACGTGGACGTCGGCGCTGGTCAGCACGCCGGCGGTGTTGAAGGCGCCGAGCAGCCCGGTCGCGCCGAGCGCGAGCCGGGCGTCGGTGGCGTCGACGGGCTCGAAGAGGTCACTCATCGCGCGACTCCGTCCAGCAGGTCGGACAGTGCCGTCACGAGCGGGACCGGCGGCTGCCACGAGAACACGCCGCAGGGCTTGCCGTCGACGAACGGCGTGGCCGGACCGCACATGCCGCGGAGGTAGAGGTAGAGCACGCCGCCGAGGTGCAGGTGCGGGTCGTAGTCGGGCAGCCGCCAGCGCAGGTAGCGGTGGAGCACGACGGTGTAGAGGAGCGCCTGGAGCGGGTAGTCGGAGTGCCCCATCGCCTCGTCGAGGACGTCGGGACGGTAGTCCCAGGCCGTCGCGGGCGCTGCCCGGTCGCCGAGCCAGTTGGTCTTGTAGTCGATGGTGAGGTAGCGGGTGCGGCCGCCGACCGACACCCGCACCACGACGTCGATCGAGCCGGTGAGGTAGCCCAGGAGGCGCTGGCCGGCCAGGTCCGGGTCGCCCTCGAGGGTCCCGGCGAAGGCCAGCAGCGGGTCACCGTCGGGCAGGTGCCGGCGCAGCAGCGGGGCGAGGTCGCCGAGCACGACCGAGGCCGCGTCGCGCGCCGACGTCAGGTCGCCGCCGGCCAGCGGCACCTCGAAGTCGAGCTCGCGCAACCGGTCGGGGAGGCGGATGTCGCGCAGCGTGAGCCCGCCGGCCAGCGGACCCAGCGGGGAGTCGCAGACCGCGACGAGCGCGTCGGCCAGCTCGTCGGCGTCCACCTCGACCGCCCACCACGCGCGGTGCTCCTCGACCTGGGCCAGGAGCTCGGCCCGCAGGTCGGTCGCGGCGGGGTCGGCGTGCTCGAGGACCTCGTGGACGAGGGAGCCGAACTCGGCGCCCACCGGCAGGTCGGCCATGGGGGAGGGCACCGCCGTCAGCTCGAGGTCGGGCTCGGGTGCGGTCGCGTCGTCGAGCTCCTCGAGGTCGGCGTCGTCGAGGTCGGGTGCGTCGTCGGGCTCGGACAGCACCCGGTCGGGCGCGCCGGCATGGGGTGCGCCGGCGGCGGAGAGGGCGGAGTAGGAGGTGCGGCGCCAGTCGGTGTCGACGTCGCGGTCGAAGGTGCGCACCGCCAGGGGCGGCAGGTCGCGCTGGATGGGTGTCGTGTCGACCGGGACGAGGGCGGCGACCTCGGGCTGTGGGCCGCCGGCCGTCCTCCAGCGTCCGAGGATCTCGACGAGCTCGTCGTCGCCGACGACCGGCTGCTCGTCGTGCACGCGGGCGTGCCCCGGCGCGCGCCCGAACAGCATGCGGTGCAGGGGTGCGGACGCGGTGTTGTTGGCGGTGGGGCAGTACCACGCGACGACCTGGGACTGAGCCCGGGTGAGCGCGACGTAGAGGAGCCGGAGCGACTCCCCGGCGTCCTCGTGCCGGCTCGCGGCGACGGCGGTGTCGCGCCAGCGGCTGGGTCCGCCGACGTCGCGGCAGCGCTCGCCGTCGGCGTCGTGGAAGAGCGGCACGTCCTCGTCGCGCACCCACCGGTCCCACAGGGTCGGGAGGTAGACGACGGGGTATTCCATGCCCTTGCTGCCGTGGATCGTCACGAGCTGGACGGCGGCCGCGTCGGAGTCGAGCCGGCGGGTGCGCTCGGAGGCGACCTCGATCTTGTCGTCGGCCACCTGCGTGCGCAGCCAGCCCAGCACCCCGACCACGCCGAAGCGCTCGCTGACGGTCACCTTGTGCAGCGCCTCGCCGACGTGGCGCAGGTCGGTCAGCGTGCGCTCGCCACCCACGCGCCCCAGCACGCGGGCGATGAGACCCTCGAGCACCGCGCTCTCCAGCACCGCCGCGACGCCGCGGGTGGCGAACACGTCGGCGAGGCGGCGTACGCGCTCGCTGAGCTCGTCAGTCGGGTCGGGCTCGGCCTGGAGGTCGTCGGCGCTGCGCCCGAAGAAGTCGGTCAAAGCGGCCGCGCGCACGCGGTCGGCGCGATGGGGCTGCTCGAGCGCCTCGAGCAGCGTCAGCCACTGCGTCGCCGCCGCGGTCTTGAAGACGGACCCGCCGGCGTTGAGCACGGCGGGCACGCCGACCGCGGCGAGGGCGTCCTGCGCGGCGAGCAGGTCGGCCCGGCGGGCCGCGAGGACCGCGACGTCCTTGGGCTCGATCGGTCGGGCGTCGGCGCCGGCGCCGACCGTGGCGCCGCTGGTCAGCAGGCGCTTGACGTCGGCGGCGAGGTCGGTGACGACGTGCTCGCGCCAGTCGCCGATGCGCGGGCGGCGACGTCCGAGCTCCTCGTGGCGCACCACCCGGAGACGGAACGGCGGGCCGGCGCCCTCGAGCCGTGGGGCGCCGTGGTGGGCACTCACCGGGTGGACCGAGATGCGCTCGTCACCGAGGGCGGCACCCTCGACGAGGACGTGGAGGGCATCGAGCAGCGGCTGGTCGGCACGCCAGTTGACGCCGAGCGTCTGCCGGGTCGTGGCCTGCTCGGCGGCGTCGAGGTAGGTGACGATGTCGCCACCGCGGAAGGCGTAGATGGCCTGCTTGGGGTCGCCGATGAGCACGAGCGTGGCGACGCCGTGGAAGGCGCGCGCGAAGACCTGCCACTGCACGGGGTCGGTGTCCTGGAACTCGTCGATCAGCGCGACCTTCCACCGCTGGCGCATGCGGGTGCGGGCCGGCGCGTCGTCGTCGGCGAGCGCGTCGGCGAGCTGGCCGAGGAGGTCGTCGTAGGACAGCACGCCCAGGCGGCGCTTGCGCCGGTCGATCTCGTCGAGCACGTCGCACGCGAAGCGCACCCGGCCCGCGGCCAGGCCCTCGGGGTCCTCGGCGAGTGCCTCCTGGGGAGCCACCCGCGCGCGGGGGTCCCCGACGACGGCGCGGGCGATGCCGAGTGCCTCCTCGCGGCTCCATGCCGCCTGCTGCTCGCGGGCGAAGAGGTGGAGGTAGCGGTCGTCGGTGACCTCGGTGGTGAGCTGTTCGAGGTCCTCGACCAGGACGGCGCCGGTGTCGGTGTCGCCGGCGACGCCCAGGCTGCGCAGCACCAGCTGGCAGAACTGGTGGATGGTCGCGATGGTCGCGGCGTCGAACGACGTCAGCGCGTCGGTCAGCCGACCGAGCCGGACGGCCCGCTCGGCCTCGTCGGCGTCGAGCAGCCAGTCGTGCAGCCGGTTGGCGGGGTCGGCGGTGGCGGGGTCGGCCAGCACGGCCGCAGCGTCGTCGAGCTGGCGGCGTACGCGGTCGCGCAGCTCCTGGCTGGCGGCGCGGGTGAAGGTGACGACGAGCATCTCCTCGAGGGTGGCGACGCCCTCGACGAGGTAGCGGGTCACCAGCGCGGCGATCGTCCACGTCTTGCCGGTGCCGGCGCTGGCCTCGAGCAGCGTCGTGCCGGTCGGCAGCGGACCGCAGATGTCGAAGGTCTGCATCTCGTCCACGTCAGATCCCCCGGACCAGCTCGTGGGCGAGCAACGGCGACCAGACGCGGAGCGCGTAGTGGGCCAGGCGGTGGGGCGCCGGTCCCTCCTCGTCGGCCAGCAGCGGCGCGGCGAGCAGGTCGTAGGGAGCCTGCTCGCCCCAGGCGCGCACGTGCCACTGGTCGCCGTCCTCCTTGGGGAAGCCGGTCTCGTTGAACCGCGGCGTCACCCACTCCGCACGTGCCTTGGCGTCGGGGTCGGCCGGGCTCCCCCCGCCGGACCGCTCGATGATCGCGAACTCCTCGGCGAAGGCCAGGCTGGTCCGCACCGGCAACGGCAGCGGCTCGCGCTGGCCGCGCTCCATCACGGCGACGAGGTCGCGCAGGTGTGTGCGCGCCTCGTGGTCCGGCAGTGGCGACACGAGCGCCCGGCGGCCCGACCTGCCCCAGCGACCGATCGTGTGGGCGGTCCAGTTCTCGTCGGGGTGGCCGGCGGCGAGGGCGAGGGCGTCGAGCCACGCGGACAGCCGGTGCTTGGCGCCGAGGCTGGAGTAGCTCACGGAGACCAGGTTGTTGCCGAAGACGCTGCCGACGGTGCCGGTCAGCCGGCGGTCGCCGAGGTCGACGTCGACGTCGATCGTGCGCGCGGGCCCGGTGCGCAGCGGGACGGCTGCCTCCACGAGCGGGCGCACCCGCTGGACGATCTCGGTGAGCATGGCTGACCCGAGCTCCTCGGGCGGAAGCAGGCCGCGCAGCTGCTCGGCCAGCATCGCCGCCTGGGGGTCGCCCCCGCTGAGCACGTCGCGCACCAGCCGGTCGCCGACGTCCCACTTCTCCAGGCCGTCGAGGGTGATCGGGATGGCGTCCTTGGTCTCGTCGACGTCGTAGGGGGTGGTGATCCGCAGCTGCTGGCGCAGGAAGCTGCGCACGGGATGGGCGAGGAAGTCGTGGAGGTCGGCGAGCGCCACCTCCCGCACCGGCTCGGGCGGCGGCAGCGGACCGGGCACGAGTGCCCGCGGGGCCGGCATCGGCGCCCGCGCCGCCAGGGCGCCGGCGAGCGCCGTGCGGTCGAAGGAGAAGGGCCGGTCCGCGGACCCCACCAGCGCCCCGGCGGTCAGGTTGGCCTCGTCGAAGGGCTGGAGCGGGTGGTGCACGAGCACGTCGTCGCGCACGGGCGTGCTGCTGGTGCGGTCGAGCGCGTCGAGGAGCTCCCCGAGCGGCACGGCCGGCGGCTTGTCGTCGTTGGTGTGCTCACCCCGGCCGGCGTAGGTCACCACGAGCGTCTCGGTGGCGGCTCCGATCGCGTCGAGCAGCAGCTGGCGGTCCTCCGAGCGGATGTCGCGCTCGCCGGTCATCGGTCGCCGGGCCAGGACGTCGTCGCCGTCGACGGCCTCGATCCTCGGGAAGACGCCGTCGTCGAGCCCGACCAGGCACACGACGCGGTGCGGGACCGAGCGCATCGGCACCATCGTGCAGACGGTGAGGGTGCCGGTGCGGAAGTTGCTGCGCGTGGGGCGTCCGCGCAGGCGGTGGCGGAGCAGGGCGCGTACGTCGGCGTGGCGCAGGCGGGTCTCGTGGTCGCCGACGCCGGCCGAGATGCGGGCCAGCTCGCGGTCGAACTGCGCGACGCGCCACGCGTCGTCGGACCCGCTCAGGGTCAGGCCGTGCACCGCCCGGCCGAGGGCGACGGTCCAGTCGGCGACCGACGTCGCCGACGCGGCGGCGCTCACGAAGGCGTGCAGGCGGTCGACCATCTCGACGAAGCTGCCGACGAGCTCGAGGTGGCCGTCGCCGACGTCGTCGAGCGGCAGCGTGCCGCTGACGAACCGGTGCCCCTCCCCGGACATCGCCGCACCGAGGAGCACCCGCTGCAGCCCGGCGAGCCAGGTGTTGGCGTCGAGGTCGAGGCCGAAGGCGGAGCGGTGGTCGCGGTCGTAGCCCCAGCGGATGGCCGCCTGGTCGACCCACCGCGCCATCCGCTCGAGGTGGTCGTCGGTGAAGCCGAACCGGGCCCGCACCGGCTCGGTCGCGGCGAGGTCGAGGACGGAGGTGGCCGTCATCCGGCCGGCTGCCAGCTCGACGAGGTCGGCGGCGACGCCGAGGAGCGGGTTGGTCGCGCCGGGCGAGCGGTCGGCGAGGCGGACGCGGAGCCGGTGGGCCGGGTGGCCGACGTCCTCGCGCGCGACGTCGGCCAGCCCGAACCCGGCCGAGATGAGCGGGGCGTAGGTCTCGATGTCGGGGCACATCACGAGGATGTCGCGCGGCTCGAGCGTCGGGTCGTCCTCGAGCAGCCCGACCAGCACCTCGCGCAGGACGTCGACCTGTCGGGCGGTGCCGTGGCAGGCATGCACCTGCACCGAGAGGTCGGTGGGCCGGCGGACCCGGGCCGCGAGGGCGTCACCGTCGGGCGCCTGGTTGGCCCGCAGGTCCGACTGCAGCCAGCCGAGCAGGGTCGCCGAGCCGGCGCGGCCCGCCGCGTGCTGCTCGGCCTCGACGGGGCCGAGGGTGCGGCGCAGCTCGCGGGAGTCGCGCCCCAGGGAGGCCAGGAGCGGGTGGCCGACCAGGTCGGCGGACCGGTCGTCGGCACGCGCCACCGGCCCGGCAGCGGCCGTCGGCGCCAGCGACTCCCACAGGGCGGGGGAGGGCTGCGGGAGCCACAGGTGGACGTCGCGGCGCTCGCCCAGGGCGCGCAGGAGCTCGACCTCGGTCACCGGCAGACGGGTGTGGCCGAACAGGGAGAGGCGACCGGGCAGGTCGAGCCCGTCGGCGCCGTCGCGCAGCTGCTCGAGCGTCGTGGCGTGCCGGACGTCAGGTGCAGGTGCCTCGACCCGGGCGGCGAGCCTGCGCCACAGCTCGGCCTGCCACCGCAGGTCGGGGTCGAGGGGGCCGCCGGCGCCGTCGGTGTCGTCGCCTGCCCGCCAGTCGCGGACGAGCTGGGGGCGCTGGACGGCGTAGGAGGAGAACAGCCCGGCGAGGCGCCGGGCGACGGCGTAGCGACGGACGCTGCGCTGGTCGCCGGGGTGCCGGTCGGTCAGGTGCTTGGTCAGGTCGTCGAACCCCGGCGCCCCCATCACCGAGTCGATGATCTCGAGGAGCGGCCACGCCAGCCGGTCGGGGCTCCACGGGTCGTCGGCGTCGCGGTCGAGCAGCATCGACACCAGCGAGTGGGGGGTCACGAAGTCGACGCCGGCGCACACGCCGTCGCGCCCGCGGGCGCCCACGCCGAGGCGGTGCGAGAGCCGCTGGGTGAGCCAGCGCTCGACGCCGCGCGCGGGCACGACGACGACCTCACGCGCGAAGGGGTCGGGGAGCGGGGTGACCAGCAGGTCCGCCAGGCCGTCGGCGAGCGCGTCGGTGCGCTCGGAGGTGTGCAGGTGCAGGGTCACGGCGCCACCCTATGAGCGGCGACCGACACCCGGGCGGGCGACGCGGTCAGGCTGTGGACGAAGGCGTCAGCGCGCGAGGAAGTAGACGACCACGAGGATCGTGAGGGCGAGCAGCAGCCCGATCGGCACCGCCGTGACCATCCACGGCCGACCGCTCTGCTTCGAGGGGTCGATCCGGTCGGGGTCGTGGCCGTGGGTCATGGTCGCTTCGTACCCAGCGCGGTGGCGCCCATGCGTCACACTCGAAGGGTGCGCAACCGGGCCCTGGTCGTGGTGGCACTGCTGGGCGCCGTCGCGCTGGCGGGCTGCGAGGGGGAGCCGCCCCCGCCGGAGCCGGTGGAGATGAGGTGGGTGGAGCACCCGCTGCCGCCGCACCCGGGCGCCGCCGGTCGTACGGTCCTGCGCGACGCCGTGGAGTGCGGCGAGGGGTGGTGGGTCGCCGGGGCGGTGTTCCTCGACCGGCCGACCGAGACCCGCGACACCCGGCCCGCGCTGTGGTTCTCGACCGACCGCGAGCGGTGGGAGCCCGTGCCGGTCGACGCCCGCACCTACTGGGGGCGCCGGGCGATCCTCAACTCGATCGCCTGCTCGCGCGACCGGATCGCGGTCGTCGGGGCCCGCTCCGGTGGCGCACACGGCAACCCCCGGGTCACGACCTTCTGGATGGACGGCGAGACGCTGGTCGACGTACGCGCGGTGTTCACGCAGTACGGCGGCGTCAGCGCGACCAACGTCGGCCCGGTCGCGGGCGGCCCGACGGGCTGGCTGATCACCGGCAACCGCACCTCCGGCCCGGGCGTCTGGTTCACCGACGACCCCCGCGAGTTCGTGCGCGTCGAGGCCGAGCCCGGGTTGACCGACGACGGCGACCTGGAGTCGCTCGCGCAGGGCGCGGGCTGGGCGGGGGAGGAGTGGGTCGTGGTCGGGGCGGGCGCGAGGACGGGACGCCACCTCGACCCGGACCCGCTCGCGTGGACCTCGCCCGACGGCCTCACCTGGGCGCCGGAGGAGATGCCAGCGGCCGACGGCGCGCAGGACGTTCAGCGCGTGACGATGCTCGACGACGGCCGGCTGCTGGCGGTCGGACGCAGCGACGACGCGTACGCCGCCTGGGTGCGCGACGACGACGGCTGGCAGGACGCCGTGGAGTTCGGCCGGATCGCGGACTCCTGGCGCGGGGCGCCGTACGTCGCCTCGCTGGCCGTCACGTCCGCCGGGGTCCTGGCCACCGTAAGCACCGGCGACCACTACGAGCTGTGGCACACCGGGGACGGCCAGGCGTGGCAGCAGGTCGAGGTGCCCCTCGAACCACGCACCGCCGGCGACCACACGATGTCGGTGGCCGCCGGCGGCGGGGTGCTGGTCGTCGCCGACGCGGGCGACGGCGGGCACGTGTGGGCAGGAGAGCCCGTCAGCCCTTGAAGGCGTCCTTGACCTTCTCGCCGGCCTGCTTGAGGTTGGCGCCCGCCTGGTCGCCCTTGCCCTCGGCCTCGAGCTTCTCGTCGTCGGTCGCCTTGCCGGTGGCCTCCTTCGCCTTGCCCTTGAGCTCGTCGGACTTGTTGTCGAACTTGTCGTCCAGACCCATGTCGTTCCTCCTGTGGTGAGCGGTGGTGCGAGGTCGGTGCGGACCGGGTGGTCCCTCGTTCCAACCTGCCACGGGGGTGGTCGGGGAACGACACCCGTGCGGGTGGACCGGAGCGGGGATGCGCGCCGGCCCACCCGGGTCGTCGGCCGTGACCTGGAAGGGGGTCAGGTCGACGGCAGTGACGCGGGGTGGGTGCCCTCCGAGCCGCCGAGCTGCGGGGTCGCCGGGCGCGGGGCGGGGGGCCGGGTGTGCTCGATCTCGTCGGCACGGAGCATGTCCAGGCGCCAGATGACCGCGCAGCCGACGATCGCGACGAGGATGGCGGCGGTGCTGATGAGGATCATGGCGGTCATGGGAGTCTCCTGGGGTGGGGTGGATGAGGACAAAACCTCTACACACCTGTATAAGTTATGCGAGCATGTCTGGCAAGGACGGACAGCGATCTTTTTGAGGAGGGCACGTGGCGGACCGGGTCTCGGACGGGTTCAGCATCGGGGTGCTCGCGGCACGCGCGGGCGTCACGCCGGGGGTGCTGCGCACCTGGGAGAACAGGTTCGGCTTTCCTCGCGGAGAGCGTTCCGCCTCGGGTCACCGGCGCTTCACCGATGCCGACGTCGCCCTCGTGCGTCAGGTGCTGGAGGTGCGCGACTCGGGCCTGCCGCTGCAGGTCGCGATCGACTCCGTGGTGCGCGCCCGGGAGGCCGGGGAGGAGCGGTCGGTCTTCGCGGCGGCCGCGGAGGCCGTCGCGGGCGTACGACTCCTCCGGCTGCACCGTCGTCCGCTGATCGCCGCGTCGCACGCGGTCGAGGACGAGTGCCTGGCCCGCGGTGACCGGTCCGTCGTGCTCGGCGCCTTCCAGCTGGGCCACCGCTACGAGTCCTCGCGCCGTCGCTGGGAGGAGCTGGGTCGCACCGCTGCGTGGGCCGCGGTGGTCGCCGACTTCGACGGTGAGGCCGACCTCGACGCCTCCCCCGCGCGCTGCCAGCTGCCCGGCGACTCGCCGTTGCGCCGGGAGTGGGCGGTGGTCTGCCTCAGCGAGACCTACGCCGCGCTCGTCGCCGCGTGGGAGGTGCCCGTCGCGAAGGGCCCGCCGATCTACGAGGCCGTCATCAGCACCCACCGGGGGGCGGCGACGGCGGCGGGCCGGGTGCTCGCCGGGGTCGTGCGCGAGGCCGGTGGCGACGTACCCGATGCGGCCGCGCGCCTCCTCGACGCGACCGCGCCGATGCCGGCGACGTCGGCGGTCGACGCCGACCGCACCTGGCTACGGGCGCTCGCCGAGCTCGACCCGCGCTGAGGGGGGTCGTGCCCAGGCGTCAGTGATTGCGGAGCGCGTCGATCAGCTCGTCCTTCGTCATCGACGAGCGCCCCTCGATGTCGAGCTCCGCGGCTCGCTCGCGCAGCTCGTCGACGGTGCGGTCCTCATAGCTCTCCGCGTGCCCGCCCCGGTCGCCCACCGTCGAGCGGCCCTGGGCGGCGGACGCATTGGCGATGCGAGCCGCCTTCTCCTTGCTGGCGCCGTCGTCGCGCAGGGCCTCGTAGACCTCTGCGTCCTTGACGGACGGTCCCGGATCCTTCTTCTTCTCGGCCATGGATCCCACGGTGCCACCACGCCAGGGGGCCCTGCTCACCCGTCAGGGGGTGGGCGCGGGTCGCGCCGTGAGTAGCGTCGCGAGGATGGGCGACCAGGCGCGCGACGAGACCCCGCAGGAGCGGGCGGACCGCAACTGGAACGAGCTCCTCCAGGAGCTCCGGGTGAGCCAGACCGGCGTCCAGCTGCTGGCCGGGTTCCTCGCGACGCTGCCCTTCCAGTCCCGCTTCGAGCTGCTCGACGCGTTCCAGCGGGCCTGGTACGTCGGCCTGCTGGCGCTGGCCTTCGGCACCGTAGGCGTGACTCTCGCGCCGGTCGCCATCCACCGCCACGTCTTCCAGTCCGACGCCAAGCCCGAGCTGGTGCAGGCGGGTCACCGCCTCACGAGCATCGCGTTGGTGATGATCGCGGTACTGCTGGGCGGGATCTTCTTCCTCGTCGTGGACGTGGTCTACGACCGGCGGGCGGCCGCAGCGGCGGCCGTGGGCTCGGTGGTGGTGCTCGCAGGCCTCCTGCTCGTGCTGCCGAAGCGGGTCGCGAGCGCCCGCTGAGGAGGTGGCGCGCAGGGTTGTGCGGCGAGCCTAGGTTGGCGACATGGCCAAGAAGACGACACGTTCCTCCCGCACCTCCCCGGTCACGAGCGACGCCGACGCGCCGCTGACGGTCCCGGGGCTCGACACCACGACGGGTCACGCCGTCGCCGACGCCCTGCAGATGCGGGTGCACGCCCTCAACGACCTCCAGCTGACGCTCAAGCACGCGCACTGGAACGTCGTGGGCCCGCACTTCATCGGCGTGCACGAGATGCTCGACCCCCAGATCGACGGCGTCCGCGACATGGTCGACGTCCTCGCCGAGCGGATGTCGACCCTCGGGGTGCCGCCCAACGGGCTCCCCGGCGCCCTGGTCGCCGCCCGCACGTGGGACGACTACGACCTCACGCGCGCCGACACGACCGCCCACCTCGCGGCCCTCGAGGTCGTCTACAGCGGCGTCATCGAGGACCATCGCGCCGCGATCGAGGCCGTGGGCGACGACCCCGTCACCGAGGACATCCTCATCGGGCAGACCGCCGACCTCGAGCAGTACCAGTGGTTCGTCCGCGCCCACCTCCAGGGCACGAGCGGCGCGCTGGCCACCGACGGCGCGCCCGACGAGGTCGGTGCGGCCCGACGGGCGTCGAAGAAGCGCTGATTCTCCGACCCCTTTCCTCATGCTCTAAGGTTCAAACCTAAGGACATGAGGAAAGGGGTCGTCGTGCCGCGTGCCGGACTGACCAGTGCCCGCGTCGCCGAGGCGGCGGCCACGCTCGCCGACGAGGTGGGGCTCGACCGCGTCACCCTCGCCGCGCTCGCCGCCCGCTTCGGGGTGGCGACGCCCAGCCTCTACACCCACGTCCGCAGCGCCGACGACGTACGCACGCGGGTCGCACTGCTGGCCTTGGCCGAGACCGCCGACCTCGTGGCCGACGCGCTCGCCGGGGTCAGCGGCCGCGCCGCGCTCGCATCCGTCGGCGGCGTGTGGCGCTCGTACGCCCGCCAGCACCCGGGGCGGTACTCCGCCACCCGCCTGCCGCTCGACGCGTCGGCCGCGGCGACCAGTGCCGGACCGCGCCACGCCGAGCTCGCCCGCGCGGCCGTGCGTGCCTACGGCCTGTCCGAGGCCGACGAGGTGCATGCCGTGCGCCTGCTCGGTGCGACCTTCCACGGCTACGCCGCGCTCGACGCCGCCGGCGCCTTCAGCCACGGCGGGCCCTCCGTGCCCACGTCCGACGACACGTGGGAGCGCGTGCTCGACGGGCTCGACACGCTGCTCCGCTCCTGGGAGACCCGATGACCACCCTGAGCCCGACGACCCTCGACGCCCTCGCCCCGCTGGTGAGGGGCGCGCTCGAGCTCGAGCGCACCGGCCGCGGGCTGCTGCCCCACCGCCTCCCCGCGTGGGCGCGTGCGCAGTCCGAGGACCCGCAGCTCCACCTCGTCGAGGCCCAGCCCGCCGGCGTACGCCTCGTCCTGCGCACGGTCGCCACCCGCCTCGAGCTCGACGTGCTGCCCACCAAGCGGCGCTACGTCGGCGCGCCGGCCCGGCCCGACGGCTGGTACGACGTCCTCGTCGGCGGCCAGCTCGTCGACCGGCAGCAGGCGCCCGGCGGCAACGTGCTCGACGTCGACATGATGACCGGCGCCAGCACCTTCACCCCCGGGGAGCCGACGACCCTCGTGATCCCGCTGCCCGAGGGCGAGGCGGTCGTCGAGGTCTGGCTGCCCCACGACGAGCAGACCGAGCTCATCGCGCTGCGCGCGGACGCCCCGGTGGCGCCGGTCGCCGACGACCGGCCGCGGTGGGTGCACCACGGCAGCTCGATCAGCCACGGGTCGGTCGCGGTCCACCCGACCGAGCCGTGGCCCGTCGTCGCCGCCGGGCTCGCGGGGCTCGACCTCGTCAACCTCGGCTTCGGCGGCAGCGCGCTCCTCGACCCGTTCGTCGCCCGCACGATCCGCGACACCCCGGCCGACGTGATCAGCCTCAAGATCGGCATCAACGTGGTCAACCAGGACCTGCTGCGCCGTCGCGCCCTCGGCCCCGCCCTCCACGGCTGGCTCGACACGATCCGCGACGGCCATCCGGAGACGCCGATCCGCCTGGTCTCGCCCGTCTTCTGCGGGATCCACGAGGCCGTGCCCGGTCCGACCGGCCCCGACATGGAGGCGCTCGCCGAGGGGCGCGTCGCCTTCGTCGCCACCGGTGACCCGGAGGCCGTGGCGCGCGGCGCGCTGACGCTCGAGGTGGTGCGCGAGGTGCTGGCCGAGGTGGTCGAGCGACGCGGCGACCCGCACCTGACGTACGTCGACGGGCTCGCGCTCTACGGCCCCGCGGACGCGGAGCGGCTGCCGCTCCCCGACAACCTGCACCCCGACTCCGCCACCCACCGGCTCATCGGCGAGCGGTTCGCGGCGCTGGGGGACTGGTAGCGGGACCGGGCGCCCAGCGCGTTCAGGCGTCGTTGGCGCAGCGGAAGCCGATGTTGGCCGAGGCGGACTCGGCGGTGTTCGAGGAGCGCGCCGCGACGCGGTAGCGGTTGCAGTAGCTGTCGTGGCACAGGTAGGACCCGCCGCGCATCACGCGCGGGACCAGCGCGTCGGGGACGTCGTCCGGCTCCGCGGCGAGCGGGTCGACGACCGCGTCCGCACCGGCCCGGTCGGCGTACTCACTGGGCCGGAACGCGTCCTGGCACCACTCCCAGACGTTGCCGACGGTGTTGTGCAGGCCGTAGCCGTTGGGCTGGAACGCGGTGACGGGCGCCGTGGTGAGGTGGCCGTCCTCGAGGGTGTTGTGGCGGGGGAAGTCGCCCTGCCAGATGTTGCAGCGCCAGCGGCCGCCGTGGGTGAGCTCGACACCCCACGGGTAGCGCGCGCGGTCGAGGCCGCCGCGCGCGGCGTGCTCCCACTCGGCCTCGGTGGGCAGGCGCTTGCCGGCCCACCGGGCGTAGGCCTGCGCGTCCCGCCACGAGACGTGGACGACGGGGTGGTTCTGCAGGTCCCCGATGCCCGACCGAGGTCCGGCCGGGTGGCGCCAGTCGGCGCCGCGCACGGCCAGCCACCAGGGCACGGCGGCCACCCGCTGCAGCACGTCGGCGGGGGCCGCCTGCACGGCGAGGTGGAACACCGCGGACACGCCGTCGCGCTCCGCCTCGGTCACGTGGCCGGTCGCCTTCACGAAGGCGGCGAACTGCGCGTTGGTCACGGCCTTCGCGTCGATGAGGTACGACGACAGGCGCACCGCGTGCACGGGACGCTCCCCGTCGGCGGGGTCCCCGTCGCCGTGGCTGTCGCCCATCCAGAACGTCCCGGCCGGGATCCGGACCTGGCCGCGGGTGCTCCGCTCGGAGGGCGGAACGGCCGGAACGGGCGCGGCCGTCGGCCCCTCCCCGGGCCGGCTCGCGGTCGGGGCACAGCAGGAGCCGCCGGCCTCGCCCGGGTCGTCCGCCGACGACGTCATGGCGCCACCGCGCCGGCGATCGCCCGCTCCAGCTTGTCGACGCCGTCGTGGAGCTCGGTCTCGGAGATGGTGAGCGGCGGAGCCATCCGGATCACCCCGCCGAGCCCGGGCAGCTGGACGATGTTGATGTGCAGGCCCAGGTCGAGGGCGGCCGCGGTGACGGCACGGCCCAGGGCGTCGGCGGGCGTGCGGCTCTCCTTGTCGGTGACGAGCTCGACGCCCTGCAGCAGGCCGCGGCCGCGGACGTCGCCGACCACGTCGTAGCGCTCGTGCAGGTCGAGCAGCCGGTCGCCGAGCTCCTTGCCGAGCACCTTCGCGCGGTGCGCGAGCCCCTCGCGCTCGACCACGCCGAGCACCGTGAGCGCGACGGCCGCGGCGAGCGGGTCGGAGGAGTGGGTGGTGAAGAAGAGGTGCCCGCGCTCGTGGCAGCGCTCCTCGATCTCCGCGGACGTCACCACCACCGCCACCGGCAGTCCGGCTCCGAGGGTCTTGGACAGGGTGATGATGTCGGGCACCACGCCGTCGCGCTCGACGGCGTACATCGTGCCGGTGCGGCCGAGCCCCGTCTGGGCCTCGTCGACGACCAGCAGCATCCCGCGCTCGCGGCACTTCTCCTGCAGGCGCACGAGGTAGCCCTCGGGCAGCTCGAGGATCCCCCCGGACGACAGGATCGGCTCGACCAGGCACGCGGCGAGGCTGCCGGAGGACTGCCGGTCGAGGGTGGCGAAGCCCCACTCGAGCTCGGTCTCCCAGTCGTGGCTGCCGTCCGGACGCCGGAAGGGAGAGCGGTAGGCGTCGGGCGCGGGCAGCGTCAGGTTGCCGACCGGGGGCGGGCCGTAGCCCTGACGGCCGGCGGAGAAGGTCGCCCCCGCTGCGCCCGTCGTCATGCCGTGCCAGGACCGGTCGAGGGCGACGACCTCGTAGCGCCCGGTGGACAGCTTGGCCATCTTGATCGCCGCCTCGTTGGCCTCGCCGCCGGTGCTCAGCAGCTGCATCCGGGTCAGCGGCTCGGGCAGGCTCGTCGCCAGGCGGCGGGCCAGCTCGACCACCGGCCGGCTGAGCATGCCGGAGTAGAGGTGGTCGAGCGTCGAGATCGACTCGGTGACCGTGCGCACCACCTCGGGGTGCGAGTGGCCGAGCACGGCGCTCATCTGGCCCGACGTGAAGTCGAGGATCGCGCGGTCCTGCTCGTCGTAGACGTAGCACCCGGCCGCCCGGGCGATGATCCGCGGTGTGAACCCGCCGCCGTACCTGATCAGGTGCTGCTCGGCATCGGTCCAGAAGGTGTCCTCTCCCATGCTGCCTCCCGCTCGTCGGTGCGTGGGCCACAGCCTCGCAGGGGACACGGGCGAGCACGAGACCCTAGAGTCGGCGCATGGCTCGCTACGGCGCCCAGTTCGGGCCCGACATCACGTTCCTCGGCGTCCCGCAGTGCGACCTGGACGACGAGACGACGTACGCCGATGCGGACGTCGTGGTCGTCGGCGCACCGTTCGACGGGGGTACGTCGCACCGCCCGGGCACGCGCTTCGGGCCGCAAGCCATCCGGATGACGGACTACCTGCCCCACGACGGCTCCCGGCCCTCGCTGGCGCTGCGCACCGACGCGCTGCAGGACCTGCGGGTCGTCGACGCCGGCGACGTCGAGCTGCCGCCCGGTGACATCGAGACCACCCTCGGCCGGCTCGAGGCGGCGGTGGAGAAGGTGGCGCGGGCCGGCGCGATCCCGGTCGTGCTGGGCGGCGACCACTCCATCGCCTACCCCGACGCCAAGGGTGTGGCCAACGTGCTCGGCCACGGCCGGGTGTCGATGATCCACTTCGACGCGCACGCCGACACCGGCGACATCGAGTTCGGGTCGCTGTGGGGGCACGGCCAGCCGATGCGCCGGCTCATCGAGTCGGGTGCGCTGCGCGGCGACCGCTTCCTGCAGGTCGGGCTCCGCGGCTACTGGCCCGGGCCCGAGACCCTCGACTGGATGGCCGCGGAGAACATGCGGTCCTACGAGATGACCGAGATCGTCCACCGGGGGCTCCCGGAGTGCCTCACCGAGGCCTTCACCATCGCGACCGACGAGTGCGAAGGCGTCTTCCTCTCCGTCGACATCGACGTCTGCGACCCCGGCCACGCGCCGGGCACCGGGACGCCGGAGCCCGGCGGCCTGTCCGCACGCGAGCTGCTCGACTCCGTACGTCGCATCTGCCTCGAGCTGCCCGTCGTCGGGATCGACGTGGTGGAGGTCAGCCCGCCCTACGACCACGCCGACATCACCGCGGCGCTCGCCAACCGCGTGGTCCTCGAGGCGCTGTCCGCGATCGCGCGCAAGCGCCGCGACGAGCGCGACGGCACGAGCTGGGACCCGGCCCGGCCGCTCCTCGACCGCTGACCACGCCGGGACGTCCGGCAGCACGGCCCGGGTCCTTCGGACCTGCCGCCCGGGCGTCCGGACGCGCACGCTGGAGGTTCCGACGAGTCCCGGAGGTCCGCGATGCTCCCCCAGCAGTACGTCCAGCACGACTGGTCGCCCACTGTCTTCGCACTGGTGTTCCTGACGATGGCGATCCTCTTCGTCGTGGGCATGGGCATGTTCCTCGTGGCGGCGAACCGCGAGCAGCGCGGCACCACCGCTCGCCATGCCCGGAGCGCGGCGAAGCACGGCCCCGTCCCGCACTGACCCGCCCCTGCGACAGGCGGTCCGCCAAGGGTTGTCCTGTCAACCAATTGGCTAGCCTGTGGGCATGGAGACGCAGTGGCTCGATCCCACCGAGCGTGAGGCCTGGCTGCGTCTGATCGCCGTCGCCGAGCTGCTCCCCGGCGTCCTCGACCACCAGCTGCGCAGCGGGTCCGGGCTCACCCACTTCGAGTACCTCGTGCTCGCGATGCTCTCGGAGTCCCGCGAGCGCACCCTGCGCATGACGGGCCTGGCCCAGCGCACCAATGCCACTCTGCCGCGCCTGTCCCACGTCGTACGACGCCTCGAGGACCGCGGGCTCGTCGAGCGGTTCCCCTGCCCGGAGGACGGCCGCGCCACCAACGCCCGGCTGACCGGGGCCGGGTGGGACCAGGTGGTGGCCGCGGCCCCGGGGCACGTCGACACCGTGCGGCGCCACGTGCTCGACCCGCTCAGCCGCGAACAGCTCGCCCAGCTCAAGGAGATCGGCGATGCGCTCCTCGCCCGCCTCGACCCCGACGGCCGGATGACCGCCCTGTACGACCCCGACCGGGCCTAGGAGACTGCTGAACAAGGCGTCATCTGGGCGAGCGTGGCAGCGTGGGCTGGGGGCGGAATGATGCCAGGGGCGT
>NZ_CANKYS010000010.1 GCF_947488025.1 uncultured Nocardioides sp.
CGCCACGCCCGCACCGCGTAGTGTCACCGATGTCCTGAGACATATGTGTCACCGATGTCCTGAGACATCACACGCACGCATCGATGTCGGTTCGTATGACGCAGACCAGTCGGGCGCAGGGGGAAATGCAGCGACCCGCAGGCCTGCTGCCCCTCCTGGGAGGGGCCCCGGCGGATGACACCGGGAGCCTGCGGGTCGGGTGGCTGCAGTGGATTCGCCGGCAGCTGTCGGCGGACCGGGCTGCCTTAGCGGGCAGCCACCTCACTCATCCGAAAAAAACTCATTCCTCGGATCACCTCCCTTCTGTGTGTGACCACCGTACGTCGGGGGGTGGAGTCGCTCAACGGGTTAAGCCACGACGTCCTCGACCGCCGCCTCGAACTGCGAGCGGTAGAGCCGGGCGTATGCGCCGTCCGCCGCGAGCAGCTGCTCGTGCGACCCCTGCTCGACGATCGAGCCGTCCTCCATGACGAGGATCAAGTCGGCGTCGCGGATCGTGGAGAGCCGGTGCGCGATCACGAACGACGTACGGTCCGAGCGCAGCGCCGCCATCGCGTGCTGCAGCAGCAGCTCGGTGCGGGTGTCGACCGAGGAGGTGGCCTCGTCGAGGATCAGCAGCGCCGGGTCGGACAGGAAGGCCCGCGCGATGGTCACCAGCTGGCGCTCGCCGGCGGACAGGTTGGAGCCGTCCTCGTCGATGACGGTGTCGTAGCCGTCGGGCAGGGAGTGCACGAACCGGTCGACGAACGTCGCGCGGGCGGCCTCGAGGATCTGCTCCTCGGTGGCGTCGGGCCGGCCGTAGGCGATGTTGTCGCGGATGGTGCCGGCGAAGAGCCAGGTGTCCTGCAGCACCATCCCGATCCGCCCGCGGAGCACCCCGCGCGGGATCGAGGTGATGTCGACCCCGTCGATGAGGATCCGGCCGGACTGCGGGTCGTAGAAGCGCATCACCAGGTTGACCATCGTCGTCTTGCCGGCGCCCGTGGGCCCGACGATCGCGACGGTGTGGCCGGGCTCGGCGACGAGCGACAGGTGCTCGATGAGCGGCCGCTCGGGGTCGTAGGAGAACGACACGTCCTCGAAGCGCACCTCGCCGTGCGCATCGTCGGCACCAGCCGGCCGCCCGGTCGCGTCGATCGACTCCTCCTCGGCGTCGAGCAGCTCGAAGACCCGCTCCGCCGACGCGACGCCCGACTGCAGCAGGTTGAGCATCGAGGCGACCTGGGTGAGCGGCTGGGTGAACTGGCGCGAGTACTGGATGAACGCCTGCACGTCACCGAGCGACATCGTGCCGCTCGCGACCCGCAGGCCGCCGAGCACGGCGATGACGACGTAGTTCAGGTTCCCGACGAACATCATGATCGGCATGATCAGTCCGCTGACGAACTGGGCGCCGTACGACGCCTCGTAGAGCTCCTCGTTCTGCTCGGCGAACACCCGCTCGGCCTCGTGCTGGCGGCCGAAGACCTTGACGATCGCGTGGCCGGAGAAGGTCTCCTCGATGTGGGAGTTCAGCGTCCCGGTGCGGCGCCACTGCTGGATGAACATGCCCTGCGAGCGCTTCATCACCGCGCCCGTGATGCCCATCGCGATCGGCACCGACACCAGCGCGACGAGCGCCAGCAGCGGCGAGATCCAGAACATCATGGCCAGCACCGCGAAGACGGTGAGCAGCGAGTTGAGCATCTGGCTCATCGTCTGCTGGAGCGTCTGGCTGACGTTGTCGATGTCGTTGGTGACCCGGCTCAGCAGCTCGCCGCGCGGCTGCTTGTCGAAGTAGCCCAGCGGCAGCCGGTGCACCTTGTCCTCCACCTCGGAGCGCATCCGCAGCACGGTGCCCTGCACGACGTCGTTGAGGAGGTAGCCGCCGAGCCAGGCCAGCACCGACGCGGCGACGTAGACGGCCAGCACGACGAGCAGCACGTCGGCGACCGCCGAGAAGTCCACCCCGTCGGTGAGGTCCATCGAG
The DNA here is from genome assembly GCF_947488025.1 of uncultured Nocardioides sp. Taxonomy (GTDB): domain Bacteria; phylum Actinomycetota; class Actinomycetes; order Propionibacteriales; family Nocardioidaceae; genus Nocardioides. Next base: position 1,970 of record NZ_CANKYS010000010.1, read on the forward strand.
GCGAGCATGTCGGCCCGGTCGTCCTCGCCCTGCGCGCGCAGCGACTCGACCGCCTGCTCCTGCGTCGCCCCGGTGGCGAGCACGTCCTTGCCGATGAGTCCGGCGAAGACGAGGTCGGTCGCCCGGCCCAGGATCCACGGCCCGATCGCCATGGCGATCACGCTGAGGACCGTCAGCACCAGGACGGCGTACGCCTTGTGGCGCTCGGGGTGCAGCCGGGCGAGCAGCCGCTTGAGCGAGGGCCAGAACGTGTCGGCCTTCTGGCCGATCATGCCGCCGCCCATCGGGCCGCGGCCGGGTCCGCCCGGTCCGGTCTGGACCCGCTCGGTCTCCTTGAGCTGCCCGTCCTTGGCAGGCGCCTCCTTCGTACTCATCAGGCCACCTCCTCGGCAGTCAGCTGGGACTCGACGATCTCCCGGTAGGTCGTGCAGGTGTCGAGCAGCTCGTCGTGGGTGCCGCTGCCGACGACGGCGCCGTCCTCCATCACCACGATCCGGTCGGCGTGGCGGATGGTCGCGACGCGTTGCGCGACGATCACGACCGTCGCCTCCCGCGTCACCGGCCTGAGCGCCGCGCGCAGGCGGGCGTCGGTCGTGAGGTCGAGCGCGGAGAACGAGTCGTCGAACAGGTAGATCTCCGGGCGGCGGATCACCGCCCGGGCGATGGCCATCCGCTGCCGCTGGCCGCCGCTGAGGCTGCTGCCGCCCTGGGCCACCTCGGACTGCAGGCCGTCGGGCATCGCCTCGACGAACTCCTTCGCCTGGGCGATCTCGAGCGCCGCCCACATCTCGTCCTCGGTGGCGTCGGGCTTGCCGTAGCGCAGGTTGTCGGCGATCGTCCCGCGGAAGAGGAACGCCTTCTGCTGCACCAGCCCGAGCCGGGACCACAGCGCCTCGGGATCGAGGTGGCGTACGTCGATCCCGCCGACGCGCACCGCTCCCCCGGTCGCGTCGAACAGGCGCGGCACGAGGTTGACCAGGGTCGACTTGCCGGCGCCGGTCGAGCCGACGATCGCCACCGTCTCCCCGGGACGCGCGGTCATCGTGACCTCGCGCAGCACGGGCTCGTCGGCGCCGGGGTAGGCGAAGGTCACCGCGTCGAGCTCGAGGGTGAGCGACGGGGGCAGCTCGGTGACGGGGTCGCTCGGGGGGACGACCGACGACTCGGTGTCGAGGACCTCGGTGATCCGGTCGGCGCACACAGCGGCGCGCGGCACCATCATCAGCATGAACATCGCCATCATCACCGACATCACGATCTGCATCAGGTAGGAGATGTAGGCGGTGAGGGCGCCGACCTCCATGTAGCCCGCCTCGACGCGGTGCCCGCCGAACCACAGCACGCCGACGGTCGCGACGTTGGCCACGATCATCACGGTCGGGAACATCGCGGCCTGCCAGCGCCCGGCGCGGATCGCGACCTCGGTGAGCTGGACGTTGGCGTCGGCGAAGCGGGTGGTCTCGTGCTCCTCGCGCACGAACGCCCGCACGACGCGCACGCCGGTGATCTGCTCGCGCAGCAGCCGGTTGACCTCGTCGATGCGCTCCTGCATCAATCGGAAGCTCGGCACCATCTGGCGGATGATCAGGCCGATGGAGACGCCGAGGACGGGCACGACCGCGAGGACCAGCCAGGACAGGCCGACGTCCTCGCGGGCGGCCATGATGATGCCGCCGACCATCATGATCGGCGCCGCCACCATCAGCGTGCCGCCCATCAGCACGAGCATCTGCACCTGCTGCACGTCGTTGGTCTCACGGGTGATCAGCGACGGCGCCCCGAAGTGCTGCACCTCGCGTGCCGAGAACGACCCGACCCGACGGAAGATCGCGGCCCGCAGGTCGCGACCGAAGCCCATCGCGTTGCGCGCGGAGAACCAGACGGCCGCGATCGCGCAGACCACCTGCACCAACGAGACGGCGAGCATCAGCCCGCCGTGGCGCACGATGTAGCCGGTGTCACCGGTGACCACGCCGTTGTCGATGATGTCGGCGTTGAGGCTCGGCAGGTAGAGCGCGGCCATCGTGCCGACGAACTGCAGCGCGACCACGGCGGCCAGCGGGGCGGCGTACGGCCGGAGGTAGGTGCGGACCAGTCGGAGGAGCATCAGGAGTCCTTCCGGTGCAGACCGTCGAGGACGGTGGTGACGATCTCCTCGGCCGTGAGGGTGCGGCCGGCGCAGACATGGGGATGACTGCCGGAGAACGTCAGCAGCCGGGTGATGTGGACGAACTCCTCGACGGGTACGGCGAGCTCTGCCGCATGCGGCGCGATGAGGTCCGTCATGATCCGGACGGCCTCCTCGAGACCGGGCCTCAGGTTCTGGCGATCACGGGGAGGCGCGGCCATGCCGACGGCCGTCATCAGGCCGAAGATCCCGCGATAGCGGTCCTGGAAGAGCTCGACGATCGCGCGGACGATGTCGCGCAGCGACTGGTCGGGGTCGATGTCGCGCAGGCCGGCGAGGAAGGGGGTGTCGTCGAACGCGTGGTCCAGTGCCGCGTCGACGAGCTCGTCCTTGGACTCGAAGACCCGGAAGATCGTGCCCTCCGCGACCCCGGCGGCGTCGGCGATGAGCTTGGTGGTGACGCCGCGCCCGTGCTGGTGCAGCAGCGGGATCGTCGCGTCGACCAACGCCTCGCGCCGGTCCTCGGGGGTCATCGGGCGGGCACGTGGGGTCACCCGGCGATGGTAGGTGAGTGAGCACTCACTCACAACGGCTTTGCCGGGGTCAGGGGGCGAGCCGCTCCGTCGTCCACCCGTCGTCGCCGCGCCGGTAGACCAGCCGGTCGTGCATCCGGCTCGGGCGCCCCTGCCAGAACTCGACGACCTCCGGGCTCACCCGGTAGCCGCCCCACTCCGGCGGCACCGGGAGCGGGCTGTCGTCTCCGAAGCGTTCCTGCACCCGGGCGTACGACGCCGCCAGCGCGGACCGCGACGCCACCGGCCGCGACTGGTCGGAGGCCCAGGCCCCGAGCTGGGCGCCGCGCGGGCGGGAGCGGAAGTAGGCCTCGACCTCGTCGTCGGGCAGCACCGACGCCACGCCCTCGACGCGCACCTGCCGCTCGAGCGGGTGCCAGGGGAACAGCAGCGCGCACCGCGCGTCGACGGCGAGGTCGGCGCCCTTGCGCGAGGCGTGGTTGGTGTAGAAGACGAAGCCGTCCGGCCCGACGCCCTTGAGCAGCACCATCCGGCTCGACGGCCCACCCTCCACGGTCGCCGTGGAGAGCACCATCGCGTTGGGCTCGTGCACCCCGGCGTCGGCGGCCTGGCGCAGCCAGCGCCCGAACATCTCGATCGGGTCGGCGGCCAGGTCGGGCAGGTCCAGCCCGCCGCGGCCGTACTCCTCGCGCAGTCCGGACAGGTCCATGTCCCGACCCTAGTCGGGCGGCGGTGCACAATGAGCCGTCCCTACGAAGGAGTGGCATGACCGAGATCCAGCACGGCCTCGAAGGTGTCGTCGCGTTCGAGACGCAGATCGCCGAGCCCGACAAGGAAGGGTCCGCGCTGCGCTACCGCGGCGTCGACATCGAGGAGCTGGTCGGCCGCGTCCCGTTCGAGAACGTCTGGGGCCTCCTCGTCGACGGCTCCTACACGCCCGGCCTGCCCCCGGCCGAGCCCTACAACATCTCGATCCACACCGGCGACGTCCGCGCCGACGTGCAGGCCGCGGTGGCGATGCTCGCGCCGATGCTCGGCATGGGCCAGACCTACGACATCTCCGACGAGCAGGCCCGCCTCGACCTCTCCCGCGTTGCCGTGATGGTGCTGTCGTACGCCGCCCAGTCGGCGCGCGGCCTCGGCAAGCCGGTCGTCACCCAGGCCGACGTCGACCAGGGCCGGACCCTCGCCGAGCGGTTCCTCATCCGGTGGCGCGGCGAGGCGGACCCCCGGCACGCGCACGCGATCGACGCCTACTGGTCGTCCGCGGCCGAGCACGGGATGAACGCCTCGACCTTCACCGCACGCGTCATCACCTCCACCGGCGCCGACGTGGCCGCCGCCTTCTCCGGGGCCATCGGCGCGATGTCGGGCCCGCTGCACGGTGGTGCGCCCTCGCGCGTGCTCGGGATGATCGAGGAGGTCGAGAAGCGCGACGGCGACGCGACGTCGTACGTCAAGGAGCTGCTCGACGACGGCGAGCGGCTGATGGGCTTCGGGCACCGCGTCTACCGCGCCGAGGACCCGCGGGCCCGGGTGCTGCGGCGCACGGCCCGCGAGCTCGACGCGCCCCGCTACGAGGTCGCCGAGGCGCTCGAGAAGGCCGCGCTCGCCGAGCTGCGCGAGCGACGACCCGACCGCGTGCTGGAGACCAACGTGGAGTTCTGGGCGGCCATCGTCCTCGACTTCGCCGAGGTCCCGGCCCACATGTTCACCTCGATGTTCACCTGCGCCCGCACGGGCGGGTGGTCGGCGCACATCCTCGAGCAGAAGACCACCGGCCGGCTGATCCGGCCGTCCGCGGTCTACGCCGGGCCGGCCACGCGTCCCGCCGACGAGGTCGAGGGCTGGGACGCCGGCTGGGCGTAGTACCAGGACGTCCTGCCCCTCGCGCCCTGGCGCGTCAGCGAGACGTGCAGGTGGTCGCGGTGGCGCAGCGTGGGCGAGCAGGCGCGCCGGGTGCGGCAGCCCGAGCTGAGGTAGCGCTTGGCCACGAAGCCGTCGTAGGAGGCGTACATCGTGTCGTTCCAGATGATGTACATGACCCCCATCCGACGGGCGAGCGCGTGCGGCTGCCCCGTGTCGTCGGGAGCGAGGAGCTCGTCGAGCAGGGCTGCGGCGAGGGCGGCCTCCGCGGGGTCGGTCGCGTCGAGGAGCCAGTCGAACGCACGCGACTCCTTGTGCTCGCTGCGGCTCGACCCGGCGCACGAGCGACTGATCGGGCCGTAGCCGCCGCCGCGGGCCACGAGCCAGTCGGCGAGCATCAGCACGCCCGGCTTGGGCGTGCGCTTGCAGGTGGTCTGCGGCTGGTAGCCGGCGTAGGGCTCCATCGGCATGAGGAACGGGGCCGAGGCCGTCACGGTCCCCCGCCTGCTGGTCTCCCCGGCCGAGGCCGCGGTGGGGCCGCCCGCAAGCATGCCGAGCAGCAGGACGCAGGTCGCCGCGACCACCCCTGCAGCACGAGATGACACGTGCATCGATGTCCCCACCTTCCCCTGAGATCACACCTGGCACAGGGACCGTAAGCGGCCCCACGCGCAGGCGTCCGGGGATCGTCAGAACATCAACGCTGTAGTTCGCAGGCGGCCGTCCCGCCCGGCAGGCGGTGCCGGTTCGCGGCCACCCAGGCGTAGGTCCGTCGGGCGATCGGGTCGACCGGACGGGACTCGATCACCCGCCCGACCAGGCGCCAGGGCCGCGGCCCCGTGCGCAGGATCGAGGCGAAGGCCCGGTGGCCGTAGTCGACCCGGCCGTCGGGGTGGACGTAGGGCATCTCGACGACCGCCCGTACCGGGTCGACGCCGAGCGCCTCGAGGTCGGCGTCCTGGACGGTCGAGCTGTCGACGTCGACGCCGAGCCTCGGCACGAGGCGCGCCGTGCGCATGCAGAAGCCGCAGTCGGCGTCGTTCAGCATCAGTCCGCGTTCCACGACTGAAGGCTACGTCGGGAGCTGGTCGACCGGCTGTCAGTTCCCGACGCCGGGCCCTACCCGTTGCGACACACGACGTGTCACGACGCGTGGGTCACTGCCTCGGGTGACGGCAGCACGTGTGTCAGATCCGGCGGGCGAAGCAGCGGCTGAGGTCGGAGCCGCAGTAGTAGCCGAAGCCGGGGATCGGCTCGTAGCCCGACGACTGGTAGAGCTCGATCGCCTCCGGCTGCTTCATCCCGGTCTCGAGCACGAGGGCCTGGATCCCGGCCTCCGCCGCGGTGGTCTCGAGGTGAGCGAGCATCCGCCGGGCCAGGCCACGACGCTGCGCAGCGGGGACGACGTACATCCGCTTCACCTCGGCGGTGACCTCCGCGCCGAGCGCCGTGACCGACGACCGCCGCCACGCGCCCGTCGCGACCGGCGCGCCGTCGAGGTAGCCGACGAAGAACTGGCCGAGGGGGTCCTCGAAGTCGCGCGGGTCGACCGGCGACTCGTCGCGCCCGCCGTAGCGGGCGACGTACTCCTCCTGCACGGCCTCGACCAGCAACCGGGAGTCGGGATGCGTGATGGGGAGGCGCTCGATGCGCAGGTCGGTGTTCATCGTTCGTCCCCCGTCTCGGACCCTGGCCAGGCGGATGTCAGACTAGGCGGCGCTGACAGCGTCGTCAGGACCACCCTTCCGCTTCCACGTGAGGTTCCTCCATGACCGACGCCCTCAAGATCCCCGCCGAGCTCCTGCCGGCCGACGGCCGCTTCGGCGCGGGCCCGTCCAAGATCCAGACCAGCCACCTCGACGCGCTCGCCGCGACGGGCTCGTCGTTGATGGGCACCTCCCACCGGCAGGCCCCGGTCAAGAAGACCGTCGGCCGGGTCCGCGAGGGGCTGGCCGCGCTGTTCGACCTGCCCGAGGGCTACGAGGTCGTGCTCGGCAACGGCGGCGCGACCGCGTTCTGGGACATCGCCTGCTTCGGCCTCATCCGGGAGAAGAGCCAGCACCTGTCGTTCGGCGAGTTCTCGTCGAAGTTCGCCACCTCGGCCAAGAAGGCGCCGTGGCTCGCGGACCCGTCGGTCATCACCAGCGAGCCGGGATCGAGGCCCGACGCGGTCGCCGAGGACGGCGTCGACGTCTACGCCTGGGCGCACAACGAGACCTCGACCGCCGTGATGGCGCCCGTGCTCCGCCCCACGGGCGTGGCCGACGACGCGATCGTGCTGGTCGACGCCACCTCCGGCGCCGGCGGCCTGCCCGTCGACCTCGACCAGGTCGACACCTACTACTTCGCCCCCCAGAAGTGCTTCGCCTCCGACGGCGGCCTCTGGATCGCCCTCATGTCGCCGCGGGCGCTGGCGCGCGCCGAGGAGATCGCGGCGAGCGACCGCTACGTCCCGCCCTTCTTCGACCTGCCGACCGCGATCGACAACTCCTCGAAGAACCAGACCTACAACACCCCGTCGGTGGCCACGCTCTTCCTGATGGCCGAGCAGCTCGACTGGATGAACAGCCAGGGCGGGCTCTCGGGCATGGTCGAGCGCACGACGGCGTCCTCGGACGCGCTCTACGGCTGGGCGGAGCGCACCTCCTACACCACGCCGTACGTCGCCGAGCCGGGCGACCGGTCGCTCGTCATCGGCACCATCGACTTCGACGACTCGATCGACGCCGCCGCCATCGCCGCCACCCTGCGGGCCAACGGCATCGTCGACACCGAGCCCTACCGCAAGCTCGGCCGCAACCAGCTCCGCATCGCGATGTACCCCGCGATCGACCCGTCCGACGTCGAGAAGCTCACCGCCGCGATCGACCACGTCGTCGCCCACAGCTGACCGGTCGGGGTCAGGCAGACAGCAGCTTGAGCACGGCGCGCTCGAGAGCCGCCTGCCGGGCGTCGTCGGTGTCGTAGGAGCCGCGGACCTTGATCGTCCGGCCCCGCTCGTAGGCCTCGACGACGCGCGGGTCGACGTACGACGTGCGCGCCAGGGTCGGCGTGTTGCCGAGGAAGTCCGAGACCTCCTTCATCGCCGAGGAGACCGCCCGCTTGCGCGAGGCCTTCGTCTTCCCCGGCTCGTCGGTCTCGGCGAGCGCGGACGCGGCGATCACGGTGGCGTGCCAGGTGCGGAAGTCCTTCGCGGTCGCCTCGATGCCGAAGCAGCCACGGATGTAGTCGTTGACGTCGGAGGACGACAGGTCGCGCCACGTGCGGCCGTCCTTCCAGGCCAGCAGCCGGTCGCCGCCGCCACGACGGCGACGCATCCCGTCGAGGGCACCCACGGCCGCCGGGTCGTCGATGTCGATGCAGTGCTCGACGCCCGACTTGCCGGTGAAGCAGAACCGCAGACCACCCTGGTACTTCGACACGTGCTCCCGGAGCATCGTGGTGAGGCCGAAGGAGCCGTTGGTGTCGGTGTAGACGTCGTTGCCGATGCGGAAGTAGCCGAGGTCGAGCAGGCGAACGGCGACGGCGCACGCGCGCTCCTGCGACATGCCCTCCGCGCCGATGTCGGCCAGCACCCGCTCACGCGCCTTCGACAGCGCCTTGCCGAAGCCGAGGATCCGGTCGAACTTGGCGGCGTCTCGGCTGGTGCGCCAGTGCGGGTGGTAGAGGTACTGGCGGCGGCCGGCGTCGTCGGTGCCGACGGCCTGCAGGTGCCCGTTGGCGTAGGGCGTGATCCACACGTCCTTCCACGCCGGCGGGATGACGAGGTCCTTGCAGCGCTGGACCTGGTCGGGGTCGAGGCGGTTGCCGTGCTCGTCGAGGTAGGTGAAGCCCTTGCCGGAACGGCGACGGGTCCAGCCCGGCTGGTCGGGGAAGGTGCGCCTCAGTCGCGGCATGCGGTGAACCTAGCGAACGGCCCCCCGGCATGCCGTCACCCTGAGGGAGGTCTGCGGGAGCTCAGGACTCCGTGCCAGGGCGCAGGATCCGCCGCGCCAGCTCGGCCTGGCTGGCCGTCAACAGGTGCTCGGGCACGCGCACCGGATCATGGTCGTCGACGGTGAACGTGTAGACGAACATGTCCGGGCGGGGCGGCCCGTCGGTGGTCGCGGACGCGAGCACGGCCTCCGACACCAGCTGCCCGAGGTCGGGGTCGTCGGACCGGTCGATCTCGACCTCGGCGGTCTCGGTGCGGCCGGTAAACCCGCCGCTGCGCTCGACGCGCAGGCGGCCGCCCGCCGGTGACTGGGGTGGCGCCGACTGGGGGCCGGGGTCGACCATCGGTCCGGCGCCGACCTCGACGTCCACGCCGACCTGCGCCCACGCCTGCCGTACGGCGTCGGCGTGCGCGCCGGCAGCCGCGACGGTCGCCGCGGCGAAGGTGGTGAAGGTCGCGCCCGAGGGCACGTCGCCGCCGACGAGGGCGTCGTACCAGATCCGGCCGGCGCCAGCGATCGACGTGCCGCCGATGGCGACCGCCGCCAGCTGGAACGCCTTGTTGGGGATGCCGGAGTTGAGGTGGACGCCGCCGTTGTCGGCGGTCGTGTCGATGTAGTCGTCCATGTGGCCGACCTGGGGATCCGCGCCGATGTCGGGGTCGTCGTAGGCGGTGCCGGGGGCTGCCATGTCACGCAGGGCGCGGGCCTGGACGGACGGCATGAAGATGCCCTGCCCGATCAGCCAGTCGCCCGCGCCGGCGTCCTGGCCCAGGAGGCGCTGCTTGAGGCACGAGGCGAACGCGTCGGCGACCGACTCGTTGAGCGCGCCCGACTGACCGCGGTAGGTGAGGTCGGCGGTGTGCTCGATGACGGCGTGGGAGAACTCGTGGGCCAGGACGTCGACGGGCTTGGTGAACCGCTCGAACACCCGGCCGTCGCCGTCGCCGAAGACCAGCTGGGTGCCGTCCCAGAACGCGTTGTTGTAGCGGGAGCCGTAGTGGACGGTCAGGCTGACCGGGGCGCCCGCGCCGTCGTGGGAGTCGCGCGAGAGGTCCTCGAGGAACATCCGCAGGGTCGCCTCGATGCCGGTGGCGGCCTCGTCCACGGCGACGTCACCGGTCTCCGGCTCCCCCGCGCTCCGCGCGGGCGTGCCGGGCAACGACGTGCTCGACCCTGCGTCGTGCACCGTCCACGCCGGCCCCGCGACCACACCCTCGGCAGTCGTGTCGCCCGCCGGACGCGGCTCGCGCGCCCGGGCCGCGCGCTCGCGACGCAGCTCGTCGTCCTGCGACGCCTGCTCCGGCCCGTCCACCCGCTCCACGAGCCACGGTGGGATGAAGGTGCAGCGGGGTCCCCGAGATGTCGTCATGCCACCTGTCTACTCCCCACCGCCGACAGCGGGAAGAGGACAGCTCAGGCGCAGGACGATGCGGTGAACGAGAAGTCCGTCAGGTTGATCAGCTGAGTGCCGCCGGTGACGGTGGTCCAGAACTTCAGCACGATGTTGGAGACGGGCTCGGTGTACGTGACCCTGACGTTTCCCGCACCGCTCGTGGCGCCGACAGCACTGTCGTCCCTTCTCTGGCGCCAGGGGTCGTCATCGGTGCCCGAGCCGCGGACTCCGGAGGCGCGCTGGCCGCGTCGTGCGCCCGACAACGACACCTGGTCCCACCAACCGCGCTCCTGGCTGTCGATGTCGGTGATCGTGAACGACAGGCCACTCACCTGTCGAGCAAAGTTGATGGTGACGACCTGTCCGGCGTTGCGCCCCGTCGTCAGGGCAGCGGCGTGGTGGAGCTGCAGCGCCCGGGCGCTGGCGCCGAGACCACCGACGTTGGTCTGCGCCGGCACGGTGAGATTGGCGTCGGCGAGCTTCAGGCTCTGCGGTCCGCTGCTGACGAAGGTGACCGGAACGGCCGCAGCCCCCGCAGTGAGTGAGGCGACGGTCGCCACACCAGTCCTGCTGGACGTCTGGCTCCACGGGGTCACGCCCCAGTCGAGCAGGTAGGAGGCCGTCACGGCTTGGGCCGGCGAGCACGCGGCGTACGCCGGGACTGCGACGGCGACGGAGACCGCGGGCGCGGTCCAGGCGGCGGCGCGGAGCACGGTGCGCCGGCTCGGGACGTACGACGTGGGTGTGGCGGGCTCGACAGAGGTGGTCGACATGGCAGCTCATCCCTCCCGGATGACGGTTCTCGCACCGGGCGCAGCGCATCCCCACGCGCTTCCCCCGGCCTGTGGCAACGACAGTAGGGAGGGGTGGTTGAAGACCGGACCGCTTTTACCGCCCCGTGGAGCAACCGTGCGCGACCCGGTCACCGCGCGTCACCGATTGAGGTCGACACGCTCAGCGCCGGTAACCTAGTCAGGCGATCAACGCGTCATGCGTGCGGCCCGCGGCCGCCTGTCGCCACCCGATCTCCGCCCGGAAGGCCCTTGCATGCCCACCCAGTCCCGCTCCGACCTGCGCAACGTCGCGATCGTCGCCCACGTCGACCACGGCAAGACCACGCTGGTCGACGCGATGCTCCGCCAGGCAGGCGCCTTCACCGCGCACCAGGCCGAGAGCGTCGCCGACCGTGTCATGGACTCCGGCGACCTCGAGCGCGAGAAGGGCATCACGATCCTCGCGAAGAACACCGCCGTCCACTACGCCGGTCCGGCCGGCGGCGGCCAGCCGATGGTCATCAACATCATCGACACCCCGGGTCACGCCGACTTCGGTGGCGAGGTCGAGCGCGGCCTGTCCATGGTCGACGGCATCGTGCTCCTGGTCGACGCCTCCGAGGGCCCGCTCCCCCAGACGCGCTTCGTGCTGCGCAAGGCGCTCAACGCCGACATGCCGGTGATCCTGGTCGTCAACAAGACCGACCGCAGCGACGCCCGCATCAGCGAGGTCGTCGACGAGTCGTACGAGCTCTTCATGGACCTCCTCGACGACACCCACAGCCAGGACGCCCTCGACTTCCCGGTCGTCTACGCCTCCGGCAAGGCCGGCATCGCGTCGCTGGAGAAGCCCGAGGACGGCACGATGCCCGAGGGCACCGACCTCGAGCCGCTCTTCAAGACGATCCTCGAGACGATCCCCGCCCCGCAGTACGACGAGGGCGCGCCGCTCCAGGCCCACGTGACCAACCTCGACTCGTCGCCGTTCCTCGGCCGGCTCGCGCTGCTGCGCATCCACCAGGGCACGCTCAAGAAGGGCCAGACCGTGGCCTGGATGCGCCGCGACGGCGAGGTCAAGAACGTCCGCATCACCGAGCTCCTCGTCACCGAGGGCCTCGAGCGCAAGCCGGGCGAGTCCGCCGGCCCCGGCGACATCGTCGCCATCGCCGGCATCCCGGAGATCACGATCGGCGAGACCCTCGCCGACGCCGACAACCCGGTCGCGCTGCCGCTCATCCACGTCGACGACCCGGCCATCTCGATGACCATCGGCACCAACACCTCGCCCATGGTCGGCAAGGTCAAGGGCGCCAAGGTCACCGCCCGCCTCGTCAAGGACCGCCTCGACTCCGAGCTCATCGGCAACGTGTCGCTGCGCGTCCTGCCGACCGAGCGCCCCGACGCGTGGGAGGTCCAGGGCCGCGGCGAGCTCGCGCTGGCGATCCTCGTCGAGCAGATGCGCCGCGAGGGCTTCGAGCTCACCGTCGGCAAGCCCCAGGTCGTCACCCGGGAGGTCGACGGCAAGGTGCACGAGCCGTTCGAGCGGCTCACCATCGACGCCCCGGAGGAGTACCTCGGCACCATCACCGAGCTCCTCGCGACCCGCAAGGGCCGCATGGAGGGCATGACCAACCACGGCACCGGCTGGGTCCGCATGGACTTCGTCGTCCCCTCGCGCGGCCTGATCGGCTTCCGCACCGAGTTCCTCACCGAGACCCGCGGCACGGGCATCGCCCACCACATCTCCGAGGGCTACCACCCGTGGGCAGGCGAGATCCGCTCGCGCAACAACGGCTCGCTGGTGGCCGACCGCTCCGGTGCGGCGACGGCGTACGCCATGACGTCGCTGCAGGAGCGCGGCGTGCTCTTCGTCGAGCCCACCACCGAGGTCTACGAGGGCATGATCGTCGGCGAGAACTCCCGCGCCGACGACATGGACGTCAACATCACCAAGGAGAAGCAGCAGACCAACATCCGGTCCGCCACCTCCGACAACTTCGAGAAGCTGATCCCGCCGAAGCGGCTCTCGCTCGAGCAGTGCCTGGAGTTCTGCCGCGAGGACGAGTGCGTCGAGGTCACGCCCGAGATGGTGCGCATCCGCAAGGTCGTGCTCGACGCCAACGCGCGCGCCAAGACCGCCTCGCGGGCGCGCAAGGCCAACAAGTAGGTCGCGCGTGACCGGCGGCGTGCCCGGCCTCGCCGAGGAGCTGGCGGACTGGTTGGAGGGCCTCGGGCTCGCCGACCAGCTCGCCGCGGCCGGCTTGCCGACGTACGCCCGCGACGGTGACGCGGTGCGCTGGACCGAGCCCGCGACCGGCGAACCGCTCGACGACGAGCGGCTGGTCGAGCTCGACCGGCTGCTGCGCTCCCAGGGCGAGGACCCCGCGTACGCCGTGCCCCTCGCGCTCGTCCGGCTCCGCCGGGAGTCCCGGGTGCGGCAGGAGCTGCTCGACGGCGGGTGGCTCGACTACGCCGGCGTCGCGCAGCTGCGCGGCGTCTCGACCAACGCGGCCCGCTTCGCCGTCCACAAGGCAGCCGAGCGCCGCACCCTCCTGGTCGTCGGGCACGAGGGCGCGGTGCTGGTGCCGTCGTTCCAGCTCGACGAGGCGGGCGAGGTGCGCACCGAGCTGCTGACCGTCCTCGAGCCCCTGCTCGTCTCGGTCGACCCGTGGCGGGCCTGGATCTGGCTCACCACGCCGGCCGCGCTGCTCGGCGGCGCGGTGCCCCACGAGGCCGCGCGCGACCCCGAGGAGCTCCCGGTCGTGCAGCGCGCCGCGGTCGCCCTGGCCGAGCGGTCTCGCTCGGCGCAGGGCTGACCCGGCGGCTGCCCGGAGGCGCTGCGGTCAGTCGGTCGGCGTCTCGGTGACGACCGCGACGCCCTCGATCCGGACCGGCTTGTTCTTCGCCACCACGACGCGCAGCTTGCCCTTGCGCGCCTTCGGCAGGTTGAACGTGCGGAGCTTGCTGAAGGACTGCTTGCCCTTGAACTTCACGACGCCCAGCTTGCGCTTGCCGAGGAAGACGCGCGCCTTGCCGCCCTTCTTGACCTTGCCGATGACGAGCACGATCCGCTCGGTGGCCGGCACGCGGGTGACGAGCTCGGAGCCCTTGCGGCGCGAGGTGATGTAGTCGCCGAACATGGCCCGCTTGTCCTTCTTGCGGTTCCACTTCCCCTTGCGGGAGAAGGTGCTGTCGTCACGCGGCACCGTGAAGGTCACCGTGGCCGGCGTCGGGTCGACGACGCCCGCGGCGTTGACCGCGGCGACGGTGACGATGTGCGTGCCGGAGCGGAAACGGTCCTCCAACCCGGTGGCGTCGCACGGAACCGTCTCCGCGTCGACCGTGCACACGAAGGTCGCCGGCGCGACGCTCGAGGAATAGCTGAGCTCCTGCTTGCGCTCGAGCACGATCGAGCCGTTGGCAGGACCGGAGGTGATCGTGGTCTCCGGAGCGGGCGTCGCCTTCAGCACGAAGGAGGCGTCGTTGACGTCGAAGAAGTAGTTGCCCACCGCCTCGATCTTGATGCGTACGTCGCTCGCGTCGACGTTGGGCATCGCCAGGGTCTCCGAGCCGTCGTTGGGCGTGCTCGCCGCGAGCACCGTGCCGAAGGTCGCGCCGCCGTCGGTGGACAGCGAGATCTTGACGTTCTCGGCCAGGGGTCGCGTGCCGTTGACGGCCCAGGTGACCGGGACGGACGAGCCGCCGGCCACGGTGGCACCCGCGGTGGTCTGCGAGGTCACGAGGAACGGTCCGGCGCCCGGGTCGACCGTGAGTGCGACGTCGTCGAAGGCGAGACCGCCGCCGCGCACAGCGAGGTCACGAGCCGTGATGCGGAAGCTCATCGTGCGGTCGTCCGCGCCCAGGCTGCCGAGGTAGTCGGCCGTCGGCAGGAACTCCGAGTAGCAGTCGAGCAGTGTGTCGGGCAGCTGCCGGTTCGTGGGCGTGGTCGGCGTCGGGCAGGTGCCGGAAGCGGCGTTGGTGTTGCCCTTCAGGACCTGGGCCATGTCCGGGAAGACCCGGGTGGTGCTGCCGTCGGCGAGGTTGATGCCCGGCGAGGGGCTCTTGAGCGTGTCCTCGTCGCTGACGACGGCGTCGTCACCGAAGACCCGGAAGAGCGGGCCGTAGGCCTTGGTGTTGTCGGACAGTCGGGTTCCCTCGCCGAAGTTGGTCTGCTCCCAGAGGAAGACGAGCGGGTCGCCGTCGGCGTCACTGGAGGACATGGCGGTCAGGGCGAACGGCGTGCGGATCGGCAGCGTCTTGGCGGCAGGAGCCTCGACGGCCGGGTTGGTGTTGTCGCTGTCCAGCGGGAAGCCCTCCGTCTGCGACGGCCCGCCGCGAGCGGTCTCACCGGCGAAGCCGGAGACCCCGGCCGACCCGTTGGTCACGGTCAGCACGTCGGCGACCTCGTAGCCGTCGGCCTCGATGCTCGGCTGCGCGTTGAAGATCACCTGGAAGCCGGTCTCGTCGGGCTCGACCGGCGGCACGTAGTTGACCTCGTAGGAGTTGTACTGGTCGTAGCCCCACTGGGCGATGGACACCGGCTGGTCAACGATCTCCTCGATGGCCGCCTTGATGCCGGCCGCGGTGTAGTTGGTGCCGGCCACGATCGGGTCGGTCGTCTCGCCGTTGAGCTCCAGGGTGAACGAGTCACCCGCGTCGCCGAAGCCGCGAAGCGACACGGTCTGCACCTCGACGTTGCCGTAGGGCTCCTGGTCCATCGTCGCGTAGGCCTCGTCCACGGTGAGGAACGAGAAGTAGGGGTCGGTGTGCGGCTGCAGGTTGTCCTGGCCGCAGATGCCGGCGTACGCCATCACCGAGGAGCCCGAGCCGGGCTCGACCGAGGCATCGGAGATGTTGCCACCGCAGGCGCCGAGGGCGCCGTTGAAGGTGTGGTTGCCGCCGAACTGGTGGCCGATCTCGTGGGCAACGTAGTCGATGGCGAAGAAGTCACCGGTGGGCTCGGGCAGGCCGGTGCAGCCGCCGCCCTTGTAGTCCCCGCCGATGACGCCGAGGTAGGCGATGCCGCCGCCGTTGACGCCGAGGGCGATGTGGCCGACGTCGTAGTTGGAGGCCCCGATCAGCTGACCCAGGACCGTGCGGTTCTTGCCGAGGGTCGAGACGTCGCAGTAGCTGATGTCACCGTAGGAGTCGTCGCTGTCGTCGTCGGGCGTCCCGTTGTCGTCGAAGGGCTCGAAGCACGGCGCGCTGCCGCACGGGCCGTCGGGGCCGGTGGCCTCGGCGTATGTGTCGAGGTTGAGCTTCTCGGTCTCGTTGACGAGGCGCAGCTCGACGCCGAGGTCGTCGTTGTAGACCTCGTTGACGCGGTTGATCAGGGTGACCTTCTCGGCCAGGACGTTGTCGGTGCCGAACGCCGCGGCGTAGGACGGGTCGGAGGTCAGCGCCAGGCGGTAGTAGCGCCGGTTGACCGCGGCGTTGGCGACGCGCGGGGCCTGCTTGGCCTCGGCGACGGTCTCGCGCAGGGCCTGGACCTCACCCTCGACGCGGCGCCGTTCCGGCGCCGGGAGGTCCGCGGAGCGGTAGCTGAGGTGGGCGGTGGTGCCGCGACGGTTGTAGGCCGGGTCGACGTACCAGTCAGCCTGGGCGCCGGGCTCACGCACGAAGGCGTGGAACCCCATCGGCGTGATGTCGAGCGCGATCGAGACCCGCGGGTCGTCCACGCTGCGGCCCGACCACGTCGCGATCTCGGGGTGGGCGGCGGCGAGGTCGGACTCCATGGCCTGGGTCCGCTCGACGCGGAAGGCCTGCAGGCGACCGTCGGGGTCGAGGACCTCGACGACCGAGGAGCCGCCGGCCTGCGGCAGCTCGCCGCGGAGCGCGCCGAGGTCGACGCGCGAGGCGGCGTACTGCTTGGGCTCGACGCGGACCTGCGAGCCGGACGGCTCGAAGCCGCGGAGGGGAGCGAACGCCTGGTCGTCGGGCGCGGCCGCGACCGGGGCGATGGAGCTCATCACCCCCGCTCCCAGGACCAGGGCCAGACCTGCGGCAAGACTGCGGGGGCGAGACAACGACACACGAGCTCCTTCGAAGACGGAACTCGCAGCCTAGGTAGGCCCACCGACACGCGCCATACCTCTTTGGTACCGGTTGGCCCCGGTCAGCGGCCGAGCCCGGCCGACCGGGCCAGCGAGATCGCGTCCTCGCGCGAGCCGACGTCGAGCTTGGTGAGCATCTCCGAGACCCGGTTGCGGATCGTCTTCGGTGCGAGGAACAGCCGACCCGAGATCTGCTGCGTGGTGAGGCCACGGGCGAGCAGGTCGAGGATCTCCCGGTCGCGGGCGTCGAGCCGACCGAGGACGTCGGTGTCGGGGACGGCCGACGCGGCGACCCGCACCGAGGCGCTGGCGCCGGCGCTGAGCACGACCGAGCCCGCTGCGGTCGCGCGGATGGCTCCGAGCAGCTCCTCCGGTGGCGCGTCCTTGAGCAGGTAGCTGTCCACGCCGTCGGCGAGGCTGCGCAGCACCGTGACCGGCTCGCGCGCCATCGTCAGGATGACCAGCCGGGTCGAGACCCAGCGCTCGCGGAGCCGCAGGCCTAGTGCGACGCCGTCGCCGTCGGGCAGGTGCAGGTCGAGCACGCACACGTCGGGCGGCTGGTCGCCGGGCAGGTCGTCCGCGAGGGCGAGGGCTGCCGCGACGGTCCCGGCCGCGCCCGCCACCTCCATGCCCGGGTCGGCACCGACGAGCGCGGACAGGCCGGCGAGCACCACGGGATGGTCGTCGACCAGCAGCACGCGGATCACGCGGTCGGCTCCGGCACCACGAGGCGTACGACAAGCCCGCCGCCGTCGCCCGGGGTGACGTCGAGCCGACCGCCGGCCTCCCGGGCGCGTGCGGCGAGGGAGGTGAGCCCGACACCGGGCACCACGGGTCCGCCGCGCCCGTCGTCGGTGACGGTCGCCTCCAGGACGCCGTCGAAATGCGTGACGCGTACGTCGACCCGGCGGGCGTCGGCGTGCCTCGTCGCGTTGGTCACCGCCTCGGCGACGAAGCGGTAGGCGACGATCGCACGCGGGCCATCCACGTCGCCGGCATCCTGGGCGTCGAGGGTCAGCGCGGGGCCGGCGGCGTCGAAGGACCCGACGAGGGTGGTGAGCGCCCCGGCGAGGTCGGCGCCGACCAGCGGCTCCGGCGTCAGCGCGGAGACGATGCGCCGCAGGTCGGCGCGGCAGGCAGCCAGGTCGCCGGCGAGCGCCGCGAGGTCGAGACCGGTGCCGGTCGCACGCGCCGCCTCGACCCGCATCCCCATGCCCGCCAGGGCCGGCCCGAGGTCGTCGTGGAGGTCGGACAGGATCCGGGCCCGCTCGACCTGGCGCTGCTGGACCACCTCGTTGCGGGCGTGCTGCGCCTCGACCGCGAGGTCGACGGCGCGGGCGGCCAGCGCCACGGTGGGGGCGAGCTGGCGCACGACCGCGTGCTGGCGGGCCTCGAGACCCTCGGGGTGCCGACCCCGGACCGACATCGTCCCGACGCGCTCCTCCCCCACGACCAGCGGCACGGTGGTCCAGCCGGGCCGGTCGTCGACCTCGTCCAGCACGATCTCGACGGCGTCGGTGCCGCTCGCCACCGCGACGAGGTCGCCCGCGGTGGCCAGCAGCAGCCGCGGGTCGCCCTCGCGGCGAAGGTCTCCGGAGAGGGTGACGAGGTCGTCGGGCGAGAGGATCCCGGTGCCGTAGCGGCGCGCCATCCACCCGCGGCGCAGGCTCACCGCGGCCGGCGTGGCCATCATGATCGTGACGGCCGCAGCGAGAGCGCCGACGACCTCGGCGCCGAAGATCCGCTCGTGCTCGGCGAAGGTCCACATCAGCCCGCCCGCCGCCACCCCGGCCGCGAGCACCCCCACCAGCAGCCCGACGTCGACCAGCGGCTCGACGACCGGACGCGGCTCCCGGGCCAGCGCCGCCCCGGCAACCGCCCCGGCGACAGCCAGCAGGCCGATCGTCGCGACGACCCCGAAGTCGGTCGCCGAGGCCCACGTCCACGCGACGGCGCCCGCAGCAACGGCCACGACCGCCCACAGCACGATCCACGTGCGCCAGCGGCGGGCGGCACGCCCGGTGGCGGGCAGCGCCGCGGCCGCCACGGCCAGGACCGGCAGCATCCAGAGCGGTCCGGCGGCGGCTCCGGGCGCGGCGCTCGGCAGGATCGCGAGCACCATCGCCGGCGGCGTCAGCGCGGCGACCACGACGGCCGCCCAGCCGACCGGCGATCGCGGCGAGCGGTCGAGCAGCACGACGCCGGCGATCCCGAGCGGCAGCCAGCCGAGCAGCGGCAGGCTCGCGTCCGCGACGAGCCGGTCGTGCGGCAGCACCAGGATCGGCGGCAGCACGCCGAGCGACAGCAGCGCGACGGCCGCGAGCACGTGGCCGGACACTCCGCCCGGCGCGGGCGCCGGGGCAGACAGGTCCGCGACCGGGGCCGACACTGTGGTCATGACGTCAGTATCCGCGCCGACGACCGGGCCCGGAAGGCTCCGGGAACGGCCCGGGACGACCGCGGGACGACGCGGGACGGCAGGGCCTCGCCCCCGGGCCACGCACCGCTCCACAGTTGCATCGACCGCCTGGTCCCGCAGCCCCGAGGAGACACCATGACCACCAGCCCCACCGCGGCCGTCGTCGACCGCCGCACCCGCGTCCCCGCCTACCCGGTGCTCGTCGGCGCGATCTACGCGATCTGCGTGCTGGGGATGTCGACCAGCATCCTCGCCGAGATGGCCTTCGGCTACACCGGCAGCGGCGACGCGCCGCGCTCGCTCGGCGAGCAGCTGGCCGGCGTGCTCGGCTTCGGCACGCTCGCCCTCGTCGTGTCCGTGCTGTCCGTGCGGCTGCTGCGCTCGGAGCGCCAGCGTCAGGTCGGCGCCATCGTGCTCGGCATCGCCGCGGTGCCGGCCCTCGCGTTCTTCTGGTGCGGCATGCCGGCCCTGCTCGGCGCCGCGGCGGCCGCGCTCGCCGGCCTGACGCGCGGTCGTACGCCGGTGGCCGGGGCCGCACGCGTGTTCGGCCTCATCGGGCTGGCCTTCGCCATCATCAACCCGATCGTCAACTTCCTCGGCGTGACGATCTCCTGGCTGACGACCTCCTGACGGAGGTCAGTCCGCGACGGGGTCCACGACGGGCCCGGCGACGGGCGCGGCGCGCAGCGTCGGGGCCAGCACGACGAGGCCCAGCAGCGGCAGCACGGCGAGGACGAGCAGCGCGACAGGCATGCCGAGCGGTCCGCTGATCCCGGCGACGATGGCCGAGCCGATGCTGCCACCGATGAGGAAGAGCAGCGTCGAGACCCCCATCGCCACACCGCGTACGTCGTCGTGCACCGCGTCGCCGACGACCGCGCTGAGGGCCGGCTGACCGAGGCCGAAGGCGAAGGTGACCAGGATGATGCCGACCACCAGCACGGTCGCGCTCGACCACAGGGCGCCCGCGGTGGCGACCAGCAGCGCGGCGGACGCGACGAGTCCGGCGACCGCCAGCGACCGCCCGGGGCCGATGCGGGTGAGCATCGGCCCGGTCACCTGCGGGACGAGCAGGGCGACCGCGGCGCTCGGCACCATCGCCAGGCCGACCTGCCACGCCTCCCAGCCCTCGGCGAGCAGCACGGCAGGCAGCGCGATCAGCATGGCGAACCACGCCGCCGGGACGGCCGAGGCGGCGACGGCGCTGCGCACGACGGTGGCGTTGCGGATGACCTCGACGGGCAGGAAGCCGTCGGGGCGACGACGTACGTTGGCGCGCACCGCCGGCACGCCGAGCACGAGCAGGGTCGCACCGATCGCGGCCACCAGCAGCCCGGCCGACGGGGACTGCACGAGGAGCACCATCCCCGCGGCGGTGAGGGCGACGACGATCGCGCCGACCACGTCGAGGCGCGCGCCGCTGCCACCGGTGGGCAGCGCGCGCCACAGCAGCGGCACGACGAGGGCGCCGAGGATGGGCAGCGCCATGACGGCGCGCCACCCCCATGCGGCCTCGACCAGTCCGCCGATCAGCGGGCCGAGGCAGCTCACCGCGGCCGCGACGCCGGCGAGGCGACCGAACGCGAGGCCGCGGACCTCGCCGGAGTACTTGGCGGACAGGATGGTGACGCCCAGGGTCGGTACGGCCGCTGCACCCGCGCCCTGCAGCATGCGGGCGCCGAGCAGCACCTCGAACGTCGGCGCGAGAGCCGCGACCAGCGCGCCGACCGACATCAGCACGAGGCCGGCGAGCAGCGGGGCGCGCACACCGATGAGGTCGGAGATCCGGCCGTAGAGCGCGGTGGTGACGGCCAGCATCAGGACGTAGAGGCTGATCGCCCACGCGGCCAGGCCGGCGCTCACCCCGAGGTCCTCGCCGAGCAGGGCCAGCGCGACGGCGGCGCTCGAGGAGCCCATGCCGGCCAGGCCGAAGAGGAGGCCGAGCAGCATCGAGACCCGTCGCGAGTCGTCCGGGGCGTCGGTGCGGCCGGTGGCCGGGCTCGGTGTGGTCATCGACGTGCGACAACAGCGCCCGCCCGTGCTGCATTCCCCCACAGATGCGCCGAAGACGGCCGCGCGGCCCCGGACTCCGCCGTACGCTGGGGCCCATGAGCACGCCGTACGACGGGCCCTCGGGACCGGGCGACCCGGGACCGAGCGAGGCCTACCTGCGGTGGCGGCACCTGCAGGAGCGGGCCGACGCCCAGCACGACGCGCTGCTCGTCTCCGACGCCGAGCGCGACCAGGTCTGCCGGCGTCTGTCCGCGGCCTTCAGCGAGGGGCGGATCACCTCCCCCGAGCTCGACGAACGCACCTCACGCGCCCTCGCCGCTCGCACCTACGGCGACCTGGAGGACGTGATGGTCGGGCTGGAGCCGCCCGCCGCGGCGTCGTACCGACCCGTGGTGCCGGGCCACCCGCTGCCCCAGCGGAGCGTCCTTCCGCGGCTCGTCTTCTGGCTGGTCGGGCTCCTCACCGCTCCCTTCATCCTCGTCGGCAGCGTGCTGGTGCTCTCCGGCGAGTCGATCTTCGGCCTGGTCCTGGTCCTGCTGTTCCTGCCCGGGCTGATCGCCCTCTACCGCTGGTCCCATCCCCGCACCTGACCGATCGGTCGGTCACCGCCCTCCGCGGGTAGCCTGCGCAACATGACCGCTCGCCGCCAGCTGCCCACCGACGAGGCCCGCGACCTGCTCGCCCTCACCCGCGAGATCTGCACCAAGGAGCTCGCGCCGCGGTCGGCGGAGGCGGAGGCCACCGAGACGTTCCCGCGCGACGTCTTCCGGATGCTCGGCCAGGCCGGCCTGCTGTCGCTGCCCTACCCGGAGGAGCACGGCGGCGGCGAGCAGCCCTACGAGGTCTACCTCCAGGTGCTCGAGGAGATCGGCGCCGTCTGGTCCTCCGTCGGCGTGGGCGTCTCCGTGCACGCGCTGTCGTGCTTCGGGCTGGCCTACTTCGGCACCGACGAGCAGCGCGCCGAGTGGCTGCCCGACATGCTCAGCGGTGACCTTCTCGGGGCCTACTGCCTCTCCGAGCCGCACGCCGGCTCCGACCCCGCCGCGATGCGTACGACGGCCCGCCGCGACGGCGACTCCTACGTCCTCAACGGCGCCAAGGCCTGGACCACCCACGGCGGCCACGCCGACTTCTACAAGGTGATGGCCCGCACCTCCGACGACCGCAATGGCATCTCCTGCTTCCTGGTCCCGGCCTCTGCTGAGGGGCTCTCCGCCGACCCGCCGGAGCGCAAGATGGGCCTCACCGGCTCGGCGACGGCGACCATGCGCTTCGACGACGTCCGCGTCGACGCCTCGCGCCGGCTGGGCGCTGAGGGCGAGGGCCTGAAGATCGCGCTCGCCGGGCTCGACTCCGGCCGTCTCGGCATCGCCGCCGTCGCCGTCGGCCTCGCCCAGGGCGCCCTCGACTCCGCCGTGGCCTACGCCCGCGAGCGCGAGACCTTCGGCTCGAAGATCATCGACCACCAGGGCCTGGCCTTCGTCCTCGCCGACATGGAGGCCGCGATCGTCTCGGCCCGCGCGACGATGCTGCACGCCGCGCGCCTGCGCGACGCCGGGCTGCCGTTCTCCCGCGAGGCGTCGGTCGCCAAGCTCGTCGCCACCGACAACGCCATGAAAGTCACCACCGACGCCGTCCAGGTCCTCGGCGGATACGGCTACACCCGCGACTTCCCCGTCGAGCGCTACATGCGCGAGGCCAAGGTCATGCAGATCTTCGAGGGCACCAACCAGATCCAGCGCATGGTCATCTCCCGCTCGCTCGCCAAGGACAACGCCGGCGTCATCGGCTGAGGAACGCTCCCACCCCTGCGTGTGTTGTCCACCCCCGGAGCGCGAGCAACCGTGGGAAGCATGTCCAAGCGCATCGCATTCCTGACCGCATCCGAAGGCGTCGAGGAGGTCGAGCTCACCAAGCCGTGGCAGGCAGCGCTCGACGCCGGCCACACCGCCGAGCTCCTGTCCGCCGACGAGGGCGAGGTGCAGCTCTTCCAGCACCTCGACAAGTCCTCCACCCAGCGCGTCGACCGTCGCGTCTCCGACGTGTCCGTGGCCGACTACGACGCCCTGGTCCTGCCCGGCGGCGTCGCCAACCCCGACGCCCTCCGCATGGACGAGGAGGCCGTCGCCTTCATCCGCGACTTCATCGACACCGGCAAGCCCGTCGCCGCCATCTGCCACGCCCCCTGGACCCTCGTCGAGGCCGACCGCGTGAAGGGCAAGCGCCTCGCGAGCTGGCCGAGCCTGCAGACCGACATCCGCAACGGCGGCGGCGAGTGGGTCGACGAGGAGGTCGTCGTCGACGGCAACCTCATCACCAGCCGCAACCCCGACGACATCCCGGCCTTCAACAAGGCCCTGCTCGACGCGCTGGGCTGAGCCCGGACTTCCCGGGGTGTGGCGCCCGTCACGGCGATGGTGCACAGTGGATTGGAAGCGCTCTCACACCCCGGGAAGGTCCCCCATGCCCCCACGCCTGCCACCCCGTCGTACGCCGCTGCGCGCGGCGCTCACCGCCCTCGCACTCGCCCTCGCCGGCCTGTCCCCGCTCGCCCTCGCCCCCAGCACCGGTGCCACCCCACCGCCACCGGCACCGACCTCGCAATCGCCTGACCTCGGCGAGCGGGTCGTCGTCTTCGACCCGTCGATGCCCGTCGCGGAGATCCGCGACCGGGCCGACGCCATCTGGGAGCAGCAGGTCGACGCCGAGATGTCGGAGGAGCGGTGGAGCCTGCTGTTCCGACCCGGCACCTACGGCACCGCCGCCGAGCCGCTGCAGATCAAGGTCGGCTACTACACCGAGGTCGCCGGCCTCGGCGCCTCACCGTCCGACACCGTCATCAACGGCAAGGTCGAGGTCTACAACCGCTGCCTGACCGACGGGCCGACCCAGCCCTACTGCGTGGCGCTCAACAACTTCTGGCGCTCGATGTCCAACCTGACGATCGACGTCAACGGCACCGGCCAGGACGGCTGCCGCGCGAGCGCCAACTTCTGGGCCACCTCGCAGGCCTCCTCGCTGCGCCGCGTCGACATCCGGGGCGGCAACCTCTCCCTGATGGACTACTGCACCGCCGGACCGCAGTTCGCCAGCGGCGGCTACCTCGCCGACTCCCGTGCCGGCACGGTGATCAACGGCTCGCAGCAGCAGTGGCTCACGCGCAACAGCGAGGTCGGCGAGTGGTCCAACGGTGTGTGGAACCAGGTCTTCGCCGGCACCATCGGCGCCCCCTCCGAGGCCGGCTTCCCCACCCCGCCCTACACCACCCTCGACACCACCCCGGTCAGCCGCGAGAAGCCGTTCCTGCACATCGGTGACGACGGCTCCTGGCGGGTCCGGGTGCCCGACGCGCAGACCGACTCGCGCGGCACCACCTGGGCCGACGGCCCGACCGCGGGTCGCGACCTGCCGCTGTCGTCGTTCCACGTGGCGACCCCCGCACAGCCCGCGAGCGTGCTGGCCAAGGCCCTCGACCGCGGCAAGAACCTGCTGCTCACACCCGGCGTGTACGACGTCGACCGCAGCCTGGTGATCCGCCGTGACGACACCGTCGTGCTCGGCCTGGGCCAGGCGACGCTGACGGCCGTCGGCGGCGCCACCCCGGTCGTCGTACGCCACCAGGCCGAGGGCGTCGTCCTCGCCGGCCTCACCGTCGACGCCGGCACCGAGCTCTCGCGCAACCTGGTCCACATCCAGGGCCAGCCCGGCAACAAGCAGAAGCCGCGCACCAGCACGCCCAGCACGACCCTCAACGACGTCTACATCCGCGTCGGCGGTCCCCATGTCGGCCGCGCCGACACCTCGTTGCGCATCGACGCCGACGACGTGCTGATCGACCACGCGTGGGTGTGGCGCGCCGACCACGGGATCGAGGGCTTCACGGCCGGCGCGAGCGGAGACACCGACCGGTGGAACACCAACATCGGCCGCCAGGGCGTGGTCGTCGACGGCGACCGCGTCAGCGCGACCGGCCTGTTCGTCGAGCACTACCAGGAGTTCAACACCGTCTGGAACGGCGAGGACGGGCACGTCGTGCTCTATCAGAACGAGCTGCCCTACGACCCGCCGAGCCAGGCCGACTGGACCCGTCCCGACGGCACCCTCGGCTGGGCCGGCTACAAGGTGTCCGACCAGGTGCGGCGCCACCAGCTCTTCGGAGGCGGGGTGTACGTCTTCAACCGCAACGACCCCACCATCACGACCGAGAGCGGCTTCGAGGTGCCCGAACGCGCCGGCGTACGCCTGCACCACGTGCTGACCGTCAACCTCGAGGCGGGCAGCATCGAGCACGTCGTCAATGACGTCGGTGCCCGCGTCGACAGCTCGGCGCCGGGCGTGCCCAGCTACGTCGTGGACTACCCGGCCGGCTGAGCCTCCACCAGCCAGCGCCCCAGCAGCGTCCCGTCCTGCTCGAGCAGCAGGGCGGGACGCAGCGCGACGTCCACCTCGGCGCCGGTGGCGATGCGTACGGCGTCACCGCCCGTCAGGGTCGGCACGATCGTCCAGCAGAGCTCGTCGACGACGCCCGCGGCCAGCATGTCGGCGAAGAGCGACGGGCCGCCCTCGCACAACATCTCCGTCCAGCCCCGCTCGGCCAGCGCGGCCTTGAGCGCGACGAGGTCGATCTCCTCATCGCCGAGCACCAGGACGTGGTCCTCGCCCAGCGCATCGCGAGCGGCCGCCAGCCCGTCGGAGCTCCCGACGGTCGCCATCAGCACCCGGCCGGGCGGTGCCTCGGCCAGCGTCGGCGGGACGTCGGCGGAGCGGCTGACCACGACGATCGGCACCCGCGGGACGTCGTACTCCTCCTCGCGGATCGTGCCCGCGCCGACCACCAGGCAGTGCGCGCGCCGCCTCAGCGCGTCGAACACCCGCTTGTCGGCGTCGTTGTTGATGGTGCCGCTCAGCCCGTCCGACCCGGTCG
This sequence comes from uncultured Nocardioides sp., assembly GCF_947488025.1. Lineage (GTDB taxonomy): Bacteria > Actinomycetota > Actinomycetes > Propionibacteriales > Nocardioidaceae > Nocardioides. The sequence continues at coordinate 28,007 of NZ_CANKYS010000010.1, forward strand.
CCGCACCGTCGATGGTGCTGACGAAGTTGACCCGCAGCCACGGCTCGCGCTCCGGGGTGTAGGCCGCCGCGAGGTCGTCGTCGGAGAGGTCGGCGAGGTGCTGCAGCACGAGGGGTTCGCTCACGGCCTTCATCCTGCCGCCTACGCTTTCGAGCGTGATCACCCTTGCGGATCTGACGACCCTGCACGCCGAGCACGGCGAGTCGTGGGGCCGCCCCGTCACCCCGGTCGTCCTCGACGGACCCCGCGGGCCGGTGTCGATCGGCGACGGCTCGGTGACCCTGATGGGCTGCATCAACCTCTCCCGCGACTCGACCTACCGCGAGAGCGTCGCCACCAGCCCCGCCGACGCCGTCCGGATGGGCCGCATCCAGGCCGCCCAGGGGGCCGCGCTCATCGACCTCGGCGCCGAGTCGAGCAACGCCCGGGCGGCGCGCGTGACGGTCGCCGACCAGGTCGCCACCCTCGTGCCCGCCGTGAAGGAGCTCGCCGCCGAGGCCGTCGTCTCGGTCGAGACCTACGAGCCGGAGGTCGTGCGCGCCTGCCTCGACGCCGGCGCCCGCGTGCTCAACATGACCGGGCGACAGCACGAGGACGAGATGCTCACGCTCGCCGCCGAGTACGACGCCGCTGTCGTGATGTGCTTCGGCACCACCGCCAACGTCCGCGAGATCGCCGACGTACCTCCCGACGCCGACCCGATGCCGGTGCTGCTCGACCACTTCTCGCCGCGGCTCGAGCACGCCCGCTCGCTCGGCGTCGACAAGGTGGTCGTCGACCCCGGGATGGGCTTCTACTACGGCAACCTCGTCGACCCGATGACCCGCGCCCGCCACCAGTCCCGCGTGCTGGCCCAGGCCTTCCGCCTGCGGCCGCTCGGCGCGCCGGTGTGCAACGCGCTGCCGCACACCTACGACCTCTTCGGCGACGAGTTCCGCAAGGCCGAGGGCTTCTACGGCGTCCTCGCCGCCCTCGGTGGCTCCCACCTCCTCCGGATCCACGAGGTCGCCCACCTCCGCGTCGTGCTCCGGGCGATGGGTGAGCTCGACGTCCGCTGACGCCGACACCTTGAAGGCAGTTCGCGGCTCAGGCGGCATCAGCCACGCACAGCCGGGCGCTGCCGCGGCCGAACTGCCTGCATGGTGTCAGCCCAGGAAGCGGCGCACCCCGGAGACGAGCCCCGCGGGCATAGCGGGCGCGCCCGGCGGGCGAGGTCATCACCCGCGCCTCAGCGGCGCTGCGCATGTTGCCGAGCTCGACCATCACGGTGGGTACGTCGGAGAGGTTGAGGGTGGCGAGGTCGGAGCGTACGTCGATCCCGTCCCCGCCGGCGGTGTAGGTCGCGACGCCGAAGCGCTGCGCCAGGAGGCCGGCCTTCACCGAGGTGGCCAGCCGGCGCGAGGGCCGGTGGATGTCGGCGGTCCACGGTGCCCGGTCGGGCGGGGTGATGACGTGGAAGCCGCGCGCGCCGGCGGCGTACGACCCGTCGGCGTGGACCGACAGCTTGAGATCGGCGCCAAGGGCATTGCCCGCCCGGCCGCGTGCGTCGACGCACGGACCCCAGCGGTCCTGGCGGTTGCCGTGCCGGGTCAGGCGCACCGTCGCGCGCAGCTCGCGCAGCCGGGCCGCGACCAGGCGGGCGACCTGCCAGACGAAGGTGGCCTCCGGGTAGCCGCCGTTCGTCGCGGTGCCGGTGGTGTTGCACGGCTTCGTGAAGCCACCGGCGGGCACCGGGCGGTTGATGCGGCGCGGGAAGTGGCGGTTGCCGAGCTGGTGGCCGGGGTCGATGACGATGACCCGCCCGGCCAGCGGAGACGCCGCGCGCCGGGGTAGTTCGGGACGATCTGGTTGGCCCAGGGCCGGCTTGCCGACCAGATCGTCCCTAGATACCGCGGTGGCGGCCGAGGCGCCGAGGAGGGCGACGACGAGGGCGACGACCGTGGCAACCGCGCCCCGGTGGAGCATCAGCCCACGAAGCCGTGCGGGTTCTGCGACTGCCAGCGCCAGGTGTCGGCGGCCATCTCGTCGATCGACTTGGTGGTGCTCCAGCCGAGCTCGCGGTTGGCCTTGGACGGGTCGGCGTAGGACGTGGCGATGTCACCGGGTCGCCGGGCCACCACCTCGTAGGGCAGCTCGCGGCCGACGGCCTTCTCGAACGCGCGGAGCATCTCCAGGACGCTGGTGCCGTGGCCGGAGCCGAGGTTCCAGGTGTGGACCGCCTCGTCGGTGTCCTCGAGCGCCTTCAGCGCAGCGATGTGACCGGCGGCGAGGTCCTCGACGTGGATGTAGTCACGGACGCCGGTGCCGTCGACCGTGTCGTAGTCGTCGCCGAAGACCATCAGCTTGTCGCGCTTGCCGACGGCGACCTGGGCGATGTAGGGCACCAGGTTGTTGGGGATGCCGGAGGGGTCCTCGCCGATCGTGCCGGAGGGGTGCGCGCCGACCGGGTTGAAGTAGCGCAACAGCGCGAAGCGCATCTCGGGCGCGGCCACGGCGACGTCGCGCAGGATCTGCTCCTGCATCACCTTGGTCCAGCCGTAGGGGTTGGTCGCATAGGTGCGGCGGTCCTCGGTCGCGGCGGCCTGGTCCTCGCCGTAGACCGTGGCGCTCGAGGAGAAGACGAGCTTGTCGACGTCGTACTTCTGCATCGCCCGCACGAGCGAGAAGGTGGAGACGAGGTTGTTCTCGTAGTACGTCAGCGGCTTCTCGACGCTCTCGCCGACCGCCTTGTGGCCGGCGAAGTGGATGACGCCGTCGAAGTGCTCGGCCGCGAAGAGGTGCTCGGTCTTGTCGTAGTCGCACAGGTCGAAGGAGTGCAGCGTGATCTGCTCCCCGGTCAGCGCCTCGAGCCGGCCCATCACGGTCGGGTTGGAGTTGCTGAAGTTGTCGACGATGACGACGTCGTAGCCTGCGGCGACGAGCTGGATGACGGTGTGCGAGCCGATGTAGCCGGCACCGCCGCTGACGAGGATCTTCATGCGGCCCACCCTAACGAGGATCCTGCTGACAGAATGCCCCGCATGCCGAGCGCCCTCATCACCGGGATCACGGGGCAGGACGGCCTCTACCTCGCCGAGCTGCTCCTCGAGAAGGGGTACGACGTCCACGGCCTGCTGCGCGGCCAGAACAACCCGCGCCGCGCCCTGGTCGAGGACCTCGTGCCCGACGTCCGCCTCCACAACGGCGACCTGACGGACCTGTCGAGCCTGATGCGGGCGATGCGCGACTCGCAGCCCGACGAGGTCTACAACCTCGGCGCCATCTCGTTCGTGGCCTACTCCTGGGAGAACGCCTTCGTCACCAGCGACGTGACCGGCATGGGTGTGCTCAACATGCTCGAGGCCGTACGCCTCCACGCCGGGGACGACCCGTCGTCGATCCGCTTTTACCAGGCCTCGAGCTCGGAGATGTTCGGCAAGGTGCAGGAGGTGCCGCAGTCGGAGAGCACCCTGCTCTGGCCCCGCTCGCCCTACGGCGTGAGCAAGGTCTACGGCCACTACATGACGATCAACTACCGCGAGTCCTACGGCATGCACGCCTCCTCGGGCATCCTGTTCAACCACGAGTCGCCGCGCCGCGGGCCGGAGTTCGTGACCCGCAAGATCAGCCAGGCCGTCGCCAAGATCCACCTCGGCCAGCAGGACTCGATGGCGCTCGGCAACCTCGACGCCCGCCGCGACTGGGGCTACGCCGGCGACTACGTCGAGGCGATGTGGCGGATGCTGCAGCAGGACGAGGCCGACGACTACGTCATCGCCACCGGCGAGACCTGGTCGATCCGCGACTTCCTCGACCTCGCCTTCGCTCACGTCGGCATCGACGACTGGAGCAAGCACGTCACCCAGGACCCACGCTTCATGCGCCCGGCCGAGGTGGAACTGCTCATCGGCGACGCGTCCAAGGCCAAGGACAAGCTCGGCTGGACGCCCACCGTCTCCTTCGCCGAGCTCGTCGCGATGATGGTCGACGCGGACATCGCAGCCGCCAAGGCGGGCTGGTGACCGCAGCCGCCTTCATCACCGGCATCGGCGGCCAGGACGGCACCTACCTCGCCGAGCGGCTGGTCGCCGACGGCATGGAGGTCCACGCGCTGGTCCTCGAGGCCGACGGCCACCCGGCCCACTGCCCGGCGGAGGTCGTGCTCCACACCGGCGACCTCGGCGACGTCGAGGCCACCCGCCGGCTGGTGCGCGAGATCGCACCCCGCGAGGTCTACAACCTCGCCGCGATCAGCTCGGTCGCCCAGTCGTGGGACGAGCCCGACCGCACCGCCCACGTCAACGGCCTGGCCGCGGTCGCGCTGATGGAGTCCGCGCGCGCGGTCGACGGCGTACGCCTCGTGCAGGCCTCGAGCGCCGAGATCTTCGGCGAGGCGTCGGAGTCGCCACAGGACGAGGAGACCCCGATCGCGCCGGTCAACCCGTACGGCGCCGCGAAGGCCTTCGCGCACCTGTCCGCCCGCGTCTTCCGCCAGCGCGACCTGCACGTGTCGAGCGCGATCCTCTACAACCACGAGTCGCCGCGCCGGCACCCGCGCTTCGTCACCCGCAAGATCACCTCGACGGTCGCCGCCATCGCGCGCGGCGAGGCCGACGAGCTGGTCCTCGGCAACATCGACGTACGCCGCGACTGGGGCTGGGCCCCCGACTACGTCGACGCGATGGTGCGGGCCGCCCGCGCCGACGAGCCGGGCGACTACGTCGTCGCCACCGGCACCGCCCACTCCGTGCGCGACTTCGTGGCCGCCGCCTTCGCGGCCGCCGGGATCCACGAGTGGGAGCACCTGGTGCGGCAGGACGCGGCGTTCTTCCGCCCGGCCGACCCGACCGAGCTCGTCGGTGACGCGACCCGCGCGCGCGAGGAGCTGGGCTGGGCGCCGACCGTCGACTTCGCCGAGATCGTGCGGCGGATGGTCGCCGCCGACCTGGCCTGACCCCGCTGGTCAGTCGAGCGGGATGTCCTCGGAGTTGTCCCGCTCGACCGGCTCGGTGTCGGTGGGCACCTCGACCTCGCCCTCCTGGTCGAGGGTGAGCACCAGCTCGCGCTCGCCGACCTTGGTCCAGCCGATGGTGGTGCGGAAGTCGTCGCGCTCGAGCTGCGCCCAGGGCTCGGAGGCGTCGAGGCCGTCGGACGTCCGCGTCCAGCCGGCCTCCTCGAGCGCCGCGGCGGCCTGGTCGACCTGCTCGCCCTCGGCACCCTCGCCGACCACGACCGCGGAGGCCTTGTAGTCCTCGGCGCGGTAGGTCGACATGCCCTCGCTCTCGACGCGCCCCTTCGCGCGCTCGACGGCGAGCCCGCCGCCGGTCAGGGCGGCGGCCATGTCGCGGAGCTCGGCGTTGACCGCCTGCTTCATCGACGCCAGGTCGTCGGCGGCCTGCTCGGGGTCGGGGTCGCCGCACGACCCGAGTCCCATGGCCAGCCCGAGGGCGAGCGCGATCGCCAGCAGCATCCGCAGCGGGAGCAGTCTCATGCCACCCATCCTCACCGGTCGGGGCTCGTGTCGGAGCGCCCGGGCTGGTTCGCCGTCGGGTCGCGGTCCCACTCGGGGTCGCGCGGGGCGTCGTACCAGGGGTCGTAGCTCTGCTCCGCGGTGTTGATGTCGTCGCCGTGGCCGTCGACGATGCGGCCGATGTTGTAGAGCGACTCGGTGTCCTGGTCGAGGTAGGAGCTGTGCGCGTCGCCGGTGTTGCGGTGCCAGCTGCGGTCGACGTCCTCGGCCTCGAAACGGTTCGCGTCGAAGTCCTCCGACGACGGGTCGGTGCCCAGCCCGATGCCGAACTTCCCGACCCACCCCTCGTCACCCAGCACGGCCACGAAGTCGCGGCTGTCGCGGCCGACGTAGACGTGGTCGGCGCCGGGCCCGAGGTCGCTGGCGTGGTCGGCCGGACCCGCGCCGGGGCTGCCGATGAGGACCACCTCGTCGACGTCCGACGCGTCCCCGTGTGTGGCGTACGACGTCGTGGTGGAGCCGTAGCTGTGGCCGACCGCCGTGAGGTGCGCGGGGTCGTCGGGCCGGGAGGCGCGCAGCCCGTCGATGGCGTCGGCGAGGTTGCGCCCGCCCTCCTCCGCACGCCCCTCGCTGAGGGTGGCGAGGTCGGTCGGGCCGTGGGGCGCGTCGTAGCCGAGCCAGAACATGGAGGCCACGCTGGAGCCGTCGCCGTTGTAGCGCGTCGACTCGTAGAGGTTCATCATCCGGTCGGTGTAGTAGGTCGTGTCGCCCATGTCCGTGTTGATGCCCGGCGTGAAGACCGCGACGTCGGTGGCGTGGTCGAGGTCGCCGACCGCGACGGCCACCCGCCCGTCGCCGTCGTACGCGGCAGGGTCGTAGAGCCACAGCGTGCCGCCGGGGCGCAGCGTCGGGTCGAGCGGGTCGGTGTAGGCGTCGGCGTTGGCGAGCGCGTCGCGCGCCTGCCCGGCGTTCTCGAGCACCCGCCGCTCGAGCGGGGAGATGGTGCCGTCCTCCTCCTTGGCCGCGAGCCGGGCGAGGTCGTCGTCGAGCAGCACCCGGTTGGCCTGGTCGCGGGCCCCGGCGGGCAGTCCGTCGCCCTGGCCGACGCGCTCGGGGTAGGCGGCGATGACCGCCTCGCGCTCGGCCTCGGAGAGGCCCTCCCACCACTGCTGCACCTCCTCGGGCGTCGCGCCGCTGCCGGGCGCGCCGGGGCGGTTCATCGCGGACTCCGCCATCGGCGGGATGCCGCCGTCGCCGGACAGCGACTCCGGCAGGGTGTCGGCGGCCTGGAAGACCTGGCGCAGCAGCGTCTCGTTGTCGCGCACCCGCCGCTGCAGGTCGTCGTCGGCGGTGACCAGCTCGGAGTAGTCGGCGCGCAGGTCGACCGACCGCTCACGGAAGGCGGCGATCTCGTCGTCGGTGACGTCGGTCGCGGCGTTGATGTCCGCGATCAGGGCGGTGCGCCGGTCGTCGAGGCCGCGCTTGCGCTCGACGAGGTCCTCGTGGTCGCGCAGCAGGTCGCGCAGGGTGTCGGCGAAGGCGGTCACGCCCCGGCCCACCCGGCGTACGGTCGTGGCCATCGCCGAGTGCTCGGTCGAGGCCGTGCCGGAGGCCTCCTTGTAGGAGGCGTAGGCGATGCCCGTCCAGCTGCCGAGCTCCTGCAGCTCGCGGGACCGGTCGGCGAACTCCTCGTAGCGTCCGGCCGCGGCGTAGATCGTCGTCGCGAGCGTGTCCGCCCCGCCCGCGTCGCCCTCGGGCTTCCTCAGCTGCGCCGGGACCGACGCCGGCACCTCGATCGTGACGGTCACCGCGCCGGCCCCAATCGCCCGTCGAGGTCGCTGAACTGCCGGTCGGTCGCGTCGTCGGTGGTCGAGTAGTCGTCGGACGTCGCGTGCAGCGCGCCGACGAAGCCCTGCGCGATCGCGGCGCTCTCAGCGGCGTATCCGGCCCACCGGGTCAGGAAGGTCGTCGCCGCGCCCTGCACGCTCGGCGGCAGCGCCGAGGCGGACGCGCTGCGCAGCTCGCGGGCCGAGGTGTCCATCAGCGTCTCCTGCGACTCCCACCCCTGGGTGCCGCGGCGCAGGGTCTCCATCTGCCAGACCAGCGGGTCGCTCATCGCTGCCCCCCGATCGCCTCGGCCGCCGCAGCCTCGCCGACGACGACCAGGGCGGAGCGGATCCGCAGCACCACGCGGCCGGCAGTCGGCGCCAGCACCTGCACGTCCTCACGGCCCACGCGGCCGGGTCTCCCGGCGAGGACACGGGGTACGCCGTCGGGCGGGGCCAGCACGTGCCAGCCGTCGGCCTCGGTCAGGAGGTCGCGAGCGCGCTGGAGGGCGTCGGAGGCGACGACCGGGTCCAGGTCGTCGAAGGTCGCCGTGCCCTGCCAGCGCAGGGTGCCGGGCGCGGCACCGGCGAACCACACGTCGTCGGGGTGGGTCGGCTCACCCTCCAGACCGAGGGCCGCCCAGAGCGCAGCCATCCGCGCACGCAGCTCCACCCGGGCCGCGTCGGGCTCGACCGTCGGCTCGTCGGCCGGGACCTCGGCGCGGTCGGGTGCCTCGGGTGGCAGCACCACGAGGTCGACGTCGTCGTGGCGACGCAGCACCGTCGCCCAGAACGGGTCCTGCAGCACCTGCCGCGCCGCGGGCGCACCCGTGACGAGGTCGAGCGAGTTCGGGTCGGGCAACGGGTCCTCCTCCAGGATGCGACTGAGCTGCGCTTCGCTACCCCAGTCCTCCCCCGTCGGGGGCCCGCCCAAACGCGGTCAGCCGTGCTGGAGGAGGCTCCGCAGGTACTCGCCGTAGCCGCTCTTGCGCAGCGGCTCGGCGCGCGCGACGAGCTCGTCGTCGGAGAGCCAGCCCATCCGCCAGGCGACCTCCTCCGGAGCACCGACCTTGAAGCCCTGCCGGCCCTCGATGGTGCGCACGAAGTTCGACGCGTCGTTGAGCGAGTCGAAGGTGCCGGTGTCGAGCCACGCAGTGCCGCGGGGCAGCACCTCGACGTGGAGGCGGCCCTCCTCGAGGTAGCGGCGGTTGAGGTCGGTGATCTCGAGCTCACCGCGCGCCGACGGCTCCAGCTCGGCGGCGTACTGCACCACGTCGTTGTCGTAGAAGTAGAGCCCCGGCACGGCGAAGTCGCTCTTGGGGTTCTCCGGCTTCTCCTCCAGCGACAGCGCGCGGCCCTGGTCGTCGAACTCGACGACGCCGTAGGCCCGCGGGTCGGCGACGTGGTAGCCGAAGACCGCCGCACCGTCGAGCTCGGAGAAGCGCAGCAGCTGGTGGCCGAGGCCGGAGCCGTAGAAGATGTTGTCGCCCAGGACGAGCGCGGACCGCTGGTCGCCGATGTGGTCGGCGCCGATGATGAAGGCCTGCGCCAGCCCGTCCGGCGAGGGCTGCACCGCGAAGGTCAGGTTGATGCCGAACTGCGAGCCGTCGCCCAGCAGCCGGTGGAAGCCGTCGGCCTCGTGGGGCGTGGTGATGATCAGGACGTCCCGGATCCCCGCGAGCATGAGCGTGGAGAGCGGGTAGTAGATCATCGGCTTGTCGTAGACCGGCACCAGCTGCTTGCTGATCCCCTGGGTGATCGGGTGCAGTCGCGAGCCGGTGCCACCGGCCAGGATGATTCCGCGCATGGCTGCACCCTAGGGTGCAGCCGCGATTCTCGTGGCCTCCCGCCCCTTTGGCACCATGGCCGCATGTCGTCCTCCCGTCGCGCCACGCCGCGACGGCTGGTCCGGCCGGCGACGGTGGTCGGCGGCCTGTTCCTGCTGCTGGTGGTCCTGGCCCTGCTGGCGATCCCCTTCCTCTCGGCCCCCGGGCACGCCGAGGCCGCGCGCACCGAGCTGACCGCCGCGAAGGACGCCCTGGACGCCGGTGACACCGACGAAGCGGTCGCGGCCGTCGAGCGGGCGCGCGAGGAGACCGACGACCTGCAGGGGTCCGTCCAGGGCATCGGCGGCGACGTGTGGAGCTGGGTGCCGGTCGCCGGCGGCCCGGTGCGCGACGTACGCCGCCTCGGCAACGCGCTCGACGAGCTGGTCGCCGTGGCGGAGACCGGCGTACGCATCCTCCCGCAGGTGCGCGGCGAGGAGTCGACGCTCGTGAACGACGGCAACGTCGACATCGAGGTGCTGGAGTCGGTGATCGACGACCTGCGCGAGGTGTCGACGCGGCTCGACGACGCCCAGGCCGAGCTCGCGGACGTCGCCGACTCGCGCCCCGTCGTGGGCGAGCGTCTCGCCGAGGCGCGCGACCAGGCGCAGGGGGAGGTGGGCCCGCTGGCCGACGGGTTGGCGTCGATCGACCCGCTGCTCGACCACCTGCCGAAGATCCTGGGCCGCGACGCGAGCCGGCAGTACCTCGTCGCGCTGCTCAACCCCGCCGAGATGCTCTTCTCCGGCGGCACACCGCAGACCTTCGTCACCGTCGACCTCGACCGCGGCCGGCTGTCGATGGGCGAGACGGTCGACCTGTCGACCGCGCCCGGTGCGGCGCAGCCGCGCTACTGGCGCAAGGTCAGCGGCAACCCGCTCCACCGCGGCAAGATGAAGCCGGCGCTGGCCACGATGGCCCCCGACTGGCGGGTCTCGGGCAACGAGCTGGCCAACGCCTGGCGCAGCCTGCGCGGGCGCCGGCTCGCGGGCGTGGTCGTCATCGACGTGGTCGCCATCTCGCGGCTGCTGGACGTGTCCGGCCCCCTCGAGGTGCCGACCCTCGGCACGCTGACCGGTGACAACCTCGTCGAGAAGCTCATCGGCAGCTACGACGACTACCCCGAGCCCGCGCAGCGCAAGGCCGTGAACCGGGCCCTCGCTCCCGTCTTCGTCGACCGACTCCTCTCCGGCAACGACCCCGTCGGCACCGGCCGCTCGCTCGCACAGGCGGCCGACGAGCGCCGCTTCGCCCTCTTCTTCCGCAGCCCCGAGGAGCAGGCCGTCTTCGACGACCTCGGGCTCACCGGCCGCCTGTCCGACACCGAGCACGACTACATCGGCGTCTTCACGCAGAACAAGGTGCCCAGCAAGTCCGACTACTGGCAGCGCCGGACCGTCAGCACCGACGTCGCCGTGCGCGAGGACGGCAGCGCCCGCGTCCGGATGGAGGTGGAGGTCCACAACGACTCCCCGCCCTACGTCCAGCCGGTCCCCGACCCGGGCGAGGGCTACTTCACCCGCTGGAACACCCTCAGCATCGCGCCGTTCCTGCCCACCGGCGCCACCTTCGACTCGGTCGCGGTCGACGGCGAGCCGCTGCAGACCTCGCCGCGCAACTTCTTCGGCCGCTACTTCATCCGCCCCGAGGTGGTGTTCGCGCCGCAGGCCCGCCACACCCTCGCGGTGACGTACGACGTCCCTGCCGCCGCGGTGCGCGACGGCGACGGGCTCGCCTACCGGCTGGCGATCGACCCGCAGGGCATGGTCGACCCGCAGGGCGTCCGGGTCCGGGTCAGCTTCCCGCGCGGTTACGCCGTCGACGAGGGCGTGCCCGACGGGTGGTCGACACGCGGCGGCCGGGTGGCGACGTACACGACCGACGCGCTCGAGACCGTCGAGTCGTTCGAGGTCCTCGCCCACCCCTAGACTCCGCGCCATGGAACGCCTTCTCGTGACCGGGGGCGCGGGGTTCATCGGGTCGAACTTCGTGCACCACCTCGTCGACCACACCGACCTGAGGATCACCGTCCTCGACAAGCTGACCTACGCCGCATCGAAGGAGTCGCTGGCGGGGCTGCCCGAGGACCGGGTGCAGCTGGTGGTCGGCGACATCGCCGACGAGGACGTCGTCGACCCGCTGGTGGCGGCGCACGACGCGGTCGTGCACTACGCGGCCGAGTCGCACAACGACAACTCGCTCCACGACCCGAGCCCGTTCATCAGGACCAACATCCTCGGGACCTACACGATCCTCGAGGCGGTGCGGAAGCACGACAAGCGCCTGCACCACGTCTCGACCGACGAGGTCTACGGCGACCTCGAGCTCGACGACCCCAAGCGCTTCACCGAGGACACGCCCTACAACCCGTCCTCCCCCTACTCCGCGTCCAAGGCCGGCTCCGACCACCTGGTCCGTGCCTGGGTGCGCAGCTTCGGCGTCCGCGCGACGGTCTCGAACTGCTCGAACAACTACGGGCCCTGGCAGCACATCGAGAAGTTCATCCCGCGCCAGATCACCAACGTCATCGACGGCGTGCGCCCCAAGCTCTACGGCTCCGGCGAGAACGTCCGCGACTGGATCCACGCCGACGACCACTCCTCGGCCGTGCTGACGATCCTGGAGAAGGGCGAGATCGGCGAGACCTACCTGATCGGCGCCGACGGCGAGAAGAACAACCTCGAGGTCGTCCGGCTGATCCTCACGCTCATGGGCAAGAGCGCCGACGACTTCGACCACGTCAACGACCGCGCCGGCCACGACATGCGCTACGCCATCGAGTCGGGCAAGCTGCGCCAGGAGCTCGGCTGGCAGCCGCAGTTCCAGGACTTCGAGGCCGGCCTGGCCAACACCATCGAGTGGTACCAGGCGCACGAGGACTGGTGGCGCCCCCACAAGGACGCGACCGAGGCGAAGTACGCCGAGAAGGGCCAGTAGCCTCCGCTGGTTGAGCAGCGAGCGCAGCGAGCGTGTCGAGACCAAGGAACCCCATGACCCAGCTTTCAGTCGAGACCACCCCGATCCCCGGTCTCCTCGTCGTCCGCATGCCCGTCCACGGCGACGCCCGCGGGTGGTTCAAGGAGAACTGGCAGCGGGAGAAGATGGTCGCCCTCGGGCTGCCCGACTTCGGCCCGGTCCAGAACAACATCTCCTTCAACGCCTCGCGCGGCGCCACCCGCGGCATCCACACCGAGCCGTGGGACAAGTTCGTCTCCCTCGCGACCGGCCGCATCTTCGGTGCGTGGGTCGACATGCGCGAGGGCGACTCGTTCGGGACGACCTTCTCGATCGAGCTCGACCCCTCGGTCGCGGTCTTCGTGCCGCGGGGCGTCGGCAACTCCTACCAGGCGCTCGAGGACGGCACGGCCTACACCTACCTCGTCAACGACCACTGGCGCCCGGGCGTGAGCTACCCCGCCCTCCACCTCGGCGACGAGTCCGCCGCCATCCCGTGGCCGATCCCGCTCGACGAGGCCGAGATCTCCGAGAAGGACCACAACAACCCGCGCCTGGCCGACGTCGTGCCGATGGCGCCCAAGAAGACGCTCGTGGTCGGCGCCCTCGGCCAGCTCGGCCGCGCGCTCCACGCGGCATACCCCGATGCCGACCGCGTGGACCTGTTCGCCGGCGAGGGTGTCACCGCCCTCGACCTGACCGACGCCGACGCGGTCGCCGCCTGGCCGTGGCACGAGTACGCCGTGGTGCTCAACGCCGCCGCCTACACCGCCGTCGACGCGGCCGAGACTCCCGAGGGCCGCGTCGCCGCCTGGGGCGCCAACGCCTCCGGCCCGGCGACCCTGGCCCGGCTGGCCCGCGAGCACGGCTTCACCCTCGTGCACGTCTCGTCCGAGTACGTCTTCGACGGCACCGCGCCCCTCGATCCCGGGCACACCGAGGACGAGCCGCTCTCCCCGCTCGGCGTCTACGCCCAGAGCAAGGCAGCAGGCGACATCGCCGTCGGCCTCGCGCCGCGCCACTACCTGCTCCGCACCAGCTGGGTGATCGGCGAGGGCAAGAACTTCGTCCGCACCATGCGGACGCTGGCCGAGAAGGGCGTCTCCCCCAGCGTGGTCGACGACCAGGTCGGCCGGCTGACGTTCACCGACGAGCTGGTCCGGGCGATCCGCCACCTGCTCGACACCGGGGCCGAGTTCGGCACCTACAACATCTCCAACGGTGGCCCCGCGATGTCGTGGCGCGAGATCGCGCAGGCGGTCTTCGAGCGCTCCGGCCGCAGCGCGGACGACGTGTCGGGCACGACCACGGCGGCGTACGCCGAGGGGGTCCTGGCCCAGGGCAACCCGTTCGCCCCCCGCCCGCTCAACTCCGCGATGTCGCTCGACAAGCTGCGCGCCACCGGCTTCGAGCCCGAGGACGCGATGACCGCTCTCGACCGCTACCTCGCCTGACGTCCCGGGCGACCGCCCCGGCCCAATCCGCCCTCATGGCGAGAGTTGAATTGACGTCAATTCAACCTTCCCGGACGCCCGCCTCCCGGTGCCGGCGGAAGGTGAACAGGCGTCAGTCGGGTCGCGCGACTGCCCCTGTGGATGAGCACCGCGCGGGCGCCCGGCCTTCTGTTCTGCTGGGACCATGGACCTCGACGAGCGCTACATCCCCCGGTCCGGCCCGATGTTCAACGCGAGGAGCTTGGCGAAGGCGGAGATGGCCACCGACCTCGCCATCCCGCTGCTGGCTGACGGTGGCTGGTCGGCGGTCACGCTACGCACGGTCGCAGCGGCCGCCAACGTGACGCCGCAGGCCATCGCCGCCTGGTTCCCGTCCGTCACGGCGATGCGCAGGGCGATCGCCGAGCGTTACGGGAACAGGTGGGTCGATGAGCGTCGTGCGGTGGCGAGCCGAAGGCTGGTCCGCACCGCCAGACCTGCATCCGTCGACAGCGCGCGGTCCCAGGTCGCACTCGCGCTCCTGCCGGGAACCTGGCCGGAGGAGGTCTTCGACGGCATCTGGCTCACTGTGGCTGAAGCCGGCCGGTGGGACGAGGTGACCGGCTTGGTCGTGGCTGCGGTCCAGGAGCGCGAGCGAGATGTGGTCGCCGAGCTCCTCGAGGAGCAGCTGTGGGACTTCCCGTCCTTCCCGGAGGGCATGGGTGAGCAGCGGTTCGAGCAGCACGTCGACCTCGTGCTCGCGCTCGTGCGGGGCCTGCGGGTGGCTCGCACCGCGTCTCACGCCCGCATGGACGCCGATCGCGCCGCCGTCGTCCTGGACGGCGGACTCAGCGCCGCGACGTGACCTCGGCAAGCGCGGGGCGCACGTCAGCGATGTAGACGAGCGAGGCGATCGTGAAGATCAGGTGGATGATCCCGAGGGGCGAGGAGCCGATCAGGATCAGCTGGGCCGCGAAGCCGAGGCCGGTGATCGCGCACCACGCCTGCTTGGTGAGCTTGCCGGCCGCCTGGTAGGCCTCGGCCGAGTAGGTCAGCGAGTTGATGAACGCGAATCCCTTGATCGCGAGCAGCGCGACGAGCACGACCAGCATCAGCGTGCTCTGGAACGCATAGATGTCCACGGCACGAGGGTAGCCGGACGGAGCCAGACGTGACGATCACGTCATCTGGACGTAACAGCGGCTGCCTATGTTTCGTCAGGTGCACCTGACCCCGTCCGACACCGAGAAGCTGCTGCTCGCCGTGGCCGGCATGGTCGCCCGCGACCGGCTCGCCCGCGGCGTCCGCCTCAACTACCCGGAGTCCGTCGCGCTGCTGAGCACCTGGGTCATCGAGCGCGCCCGCGAGGGGGCGTCGGTCGCCGAGCTGATGTCCAGCGGCCGCGAGGTGCTCACCTCGGGCCAGGTGATGCCCGACGTGGTGCCGATGCTGACCGAGGTGCAGGTCGAGGCCACCTTCCCCGACGGCCGCAAGCTCGTCACCCTCCACGACCCGATCGGCTGAGAGGCGACCACATGGCCACCCAGAGCGAGCCCACCAGCGCGGGTCCCGGCGCCATCCGGTGCGCGCCCGGCACCCACGTCCTCAACGCGGACCGCACCCCCGACGAGCGGCGTACGGTCGTCATCACCAACACCGGCGACCGGCCGGTGCAGGTCGGGTCCCACGTCCACCTCCCGCTGGTCAACGCCGCCCTCGACTTCGACCGTGCTGCGGCCGAGGGGTTCCGGCTCGACGTGCCCTCGGGCACCTCGCAGCGCTTCGAGCCCGGAGCGTCGCGGTCGGTGGCGATCGTCGCGCTGCGGGGCCGGCGGACGGTGCCCGGCATCCAGGTGCGCGCCGATGGTTGAGATCAGCCGGGAGGCGTACGCCGCCATCTACGGGCCGACGACCGGCGACCAGGTCCGCCTCGGTGACACCGACCTCTGGATCGAGGTCGAGGACGACCTGACCTTCGGGGGCGAGGAGGCCGTCTTCGGCGGGGGCAAGTCGATCCGGGAGTCGATGGCGCAGTCGGCGGTCCCGCGCTCGGGCGGCGCGCTCGACACGGTCATCACCAACGCGGTCGTGCTCGACCACTGGGGCGTCGTGCGCGCCGACGTGGGCCTGCGCGACGGTCGCATCGTGGCGCTCGGGCGTGCCGGCAACCCCGACATCGCCGACGGCGTGCACCCGGACCTGGTGATCGGCCCGGGCACCGACGTCATCTCCGGCGAGGGCAGGATCCTCACCGCGGGCGCGATCGACGTCCACGTGCACCTGCTCTCGCGCTCCCAGGTCGTGGAGGCCCTGGCGACCGGGACCACCACGATCGGCGGCGGCGGCACCGGCCCCTCCGAGGGCTCGAAGGCGACGACGGTGACCCCGGGGGCCTGGCACCTCCAGGCCGTCCACCGGGCACTGGACGACCTCCCCGTCAACGTCCTGCTGATGGGCAAGGGCAACACCGTGTCGGCCGAGGGCCTGGCCGAGCAGGCGCTGGCCGGCGCGGCGGCCTACAAGGTGCACGAGGACTGGGGCGCGACGCCGGCGGCGATCGACGCCGCCCTGCGCGCGGCCGACGAGTTCGGCCTGCAGGTGGCGCTGCACTCCGACAGCCTCAACGAGGCCGGCTACCTGGAGTCGACGCTGGCGGCAATCGGCGGGCGCTCCATCCACGCCTTCCACGCCGAGGGCGCGGGCGGCGGGCACGCGCCCGACATCCTCGAGGTCGCCTCGCACCCCCACGTCATCCCCGGCTCCACCAACCCGACCCTCCCGCACACGGTGAACACCGTCGCCGAGCACCTCGACATGCTCATGGTCTGCCACCACCTCAGCCCCCGCGTGCCCGAGGACCTCGCGTTCGCCGAGTCGCGCATCCGGGCGACCACCATCGCCGCCGAGGACCTGCTGCACGACCTCGGTGCCCTCTCGATCACGTCGTCCGACGCGCAGGCGATGGGCCGCATCGGCGAGGTCATCTGCCGCACGTGGCAGGTCGCGCACGTGATGAAGGCCCGCCTCGGCTCGCTGGGCGGTCCCGCCGACAACGTCCGGGCCCGCCGCTACGTCGCGAAGTACACGATCAACCCGGCCATCGCGCACGGCATCGCCCACGAGGTCGGCTCCGTCGAGCCGGGCAAGCTGGCCGACCTCGTGCTCTGGGACCCGCGGTTCTTCGGGATCCGGCCCGAGGTGGTCATCAAGGCCGGGGCCCTGGTGTGGGGCGCGCTGGGCGACCCCAACGCGTCGATCCCCACGCCCCAGCCGGTGCTGATGCGGCCCACGCTGGTGGGCGCGGACGGCGCCGACCACGCCGTGACCTTCGTGGCGCCTGCAGCGCTCGACGCCGGCCTGGCGTCGTCGCTGGGGCTCCGCCGACGGTTGGCTGCGGTCACGCCGACCCGCGACGTCGGCAAGGCCGACATGGTCAACAACGACGCCCTGCCCGCGATCGACATCGACCCCGAGACGTTCGCCATCACCGTCGAGGGCGAGCTGGTCACGCCGTCGCCCGCCACCTCGCTGCCGCTGGCGCAGCTCTACTCGATGTTCTGATGAGCGCGCTCGCCCTGCTCCTCGCCGACGCCCGACTGCCCGTCGCGGGCCACACCCAGTCCGGCAGCCTCGAGCCCGCCCTGGCCGCCGGGCCGGTCGACGTACCGGTCTATCTGGCCCTCCGCCTCGCCACCGTGACGCGGACCGAGGCGGCCACCGCGGTCGTGACCCTGGCCCACCTGCGCCGCGGCGAGGGTCTCGACGCGGTGTACGACGCCTGGGCCGCCCGCACGGCCAGCGCCGCGATGCGCGACACCTCGCGCGAGCTGGGCCGCGGGCTGCTGCGCGTGGCCGGCACGCTGTGGGACCTGCCGCCGCTGCTGTCCGGGCTGCCCCGCCCGATGGTGCTCGGTGCCATCGCCCACGCCACCGGGCTCGCCCCCGCCGAGGTCGCTGAGGTGGTCGGGTACGACGACCTGCAGACCGTCGCGTCGGCGGCGCTCAAGCTGCAGCCGCTCGACCCCGCCGTCGCCACCGGCTGGGTGGTGGCCGCCCTGCCGCGGCTGGCGGTCATGGTCGAGGAGGTCGCGCACCTCGACTCCCCCGCCGACATCCCCGCCACCGCATCACCGTGGATCGAGCAGCTCGCCGAGGACCACGCCGTCACCACCAGGAGGTTGTTCCGTGCCTGACACTCCCCGCGAGCTCCGGCTGGGCGTCTGCGGCCCCGTCGGCACCGGCAAGTCCTCGCTCATCATGCTGCTCTGCGCCCACCTCGCTGACGAGCTGCGGATCGGGGTCGTCACCAACGACATCTACACCGACGAGGACGCCCGGATGATCCGGGCCGCAGGCGTGCTGGACCCCGCGCGGGTCGTCGCCGTCGAGACGGGTGCGTGCCCGCACACCGCCATCCGCGACGACATCACCGCCAACCTGCTGGCCGTCGAGGACCTGGTCGCCGACCACGGACCGCTCGACCTGGTGCTCGTGGAGTCGGGCGGCGACAACCTGACGGCGACGTTCTCACCCGCCCTCGTCGACGTGCAGGTCTTCGTGATCGACGTCGCCGGCGGCGGTGACGTGGCCCGCAAGGGCGGACCGGGCATCGAGCGCGCCGACCTGCTCGTGGTCAACAAGACCGACCTGGCCCCTCACGTCGGGGTGGACGTCGACCTGATGCGCACGGATGCCCTCCGGGCCCGCGGCGACCGCCCCGTGGTCGCCCTCTCGCGCCACGACCCCGACTCGGTCGCGCAGCTCCTGGGCTGGGTGCGCGCCCAGGTGGCTCGGCAGCGCACCGGTGACCTGGTCCCGGCCGACCCGGGCCCGATGGCGCCGCACGCCCACGCCGGGGGGAGCCGTCACGGCCATGGCGACCACGCCCACGCGCACTGACACCTGCGTCCTCGCCGTCACCGGCACGGCCGACGCCCGGGTGCGGGTGACCTCGCGCGGCGGCCCCTTCCGTGTCGTCACGCTGGCGACCGGCGGAGGCGTGGCCAGGGTGGCGCTGGTCCCGACCCGCGCGCTGCTGCTGGCCGGGGACGCGGTGGAGGTGGACTGCGAGGTCGGGGACGGCCTCACGCTGCAGGTGCAGGAGACGAGCGGCACCGTGGCGTACGACATGCGCGGGGGGTCGGCGTCCTGGTCGTTCGCCGCGCGGGTCGGGGTCGGGTCCCGGTTGGTGCTCGACTCGCTCCCGTGGGTCTCGTCGGCCGGTTCGGACGTCACCCGAACGACGTCGATCCACCTGGGCACGGACGCCACGCTGCTGGCCCGCGAGACCCTCGTGCTGGGCCGCTCGGGCGAGCGACCCGGCGCTCTCGAGTCACGCACGACGATCACCCGGGGAGGCCGTCCGCTGCTCGTCGAGGAGCTGCGCTCCGACCACCTGGCGCCCCAGCGGGTTCTGGACAGCGTCCTGGCCGTCGGCACCTGCCGCGAGCCAGGCGTGGGCAGCCCGTCCCCGCTGCGGCTGGAGACCGGCGACCGGCTGTGGCGGAGGCTGGGTCGCGAGGCCCACGAGACCGCGGCTGCGCTCGACCCGGTGTGGACTGCCCTGCACCGCACGCCACAGTCGTCGGACCGGTAGTCCACGAAAGGCCCCCGCCCTGACGGACGGGGGCCTTCGTGTGGCTCAGAACAGCGTCAGCTGCTGTTCATCGGCTGGTGCTCTTCAGTCGCCGACCTTCTCGGCGGCGTCGGCGACGGCCTTCGCCGCGTTGGTGGCGGTGGCGGTCGCGGCGCTGGCGGTGGCCTTGGCGCTGCTCTGGGCGGTGGCGGTCTTCTTCGCCGCGGTCTTGCGGGCGGTGGTCGCGGCGGCCTTCTTGCCCGCGGCCTTCTGGGTGGCCTTCTTGGCCGTCGGCTTCGGCTTGGGGGCGACCTTGGTCGCGGCGGTCTTGTCCGCGGCGGCGGTGGTGGCCTCGGCGGCCTTCTTGGCCTGAGTGGTGGTGGTCTTCGCCTTGGCGACGGTGGTCTTCGCCGACGACACGGTGGCCTTGGTGGACTCCTGGCGGCGGATGCGGCCCACGAGGGACTCGCCGCGCTTGACGAGGTCGGCGTAGGTGGCGTTGACGGCGGAGACGTTGTCGTCGACCAGGGTCGAGACCTGCGTGGTGACCTTGGCGGGGTACGCCCGGGCCTCGGCCTGCAGCTCGACGACGCGGGCCTCGATGGCGGCGCGGCGGGCCTGGGCCTGCTTGCGCAGCGCCTTCGGGTCGGTCGCGGTCTTCTGGACGTCGTTCACGCGGGTGGTGACGTCCTTCTGCACGGCGGAGACGCGCTTCTGCACGTCGGCGACGGCCTCACGGACGGCCTCGACGGCCAGGTCGGTCGCGCCGACGTAGGCGAGGACGGGCTTGAGGGCTTCGGTCTTGAGGTCGCGCTTGGTGGTGGCCATGGTGGAGCTCCTTCGGGTGGGGCGGGTGGGTGGTGCCGGGGTGGTGCTGACGTTCAGGACTGGTCGCGCTCGTTGAGCGCGAGGAACGAGGCGTAGACGTCGAGCAGCGAGTGCTTCTGCCGCTCGGTCAACGCGGTGTCGGCGAGGATCGCCAGCTCCACGGAGCCGGGCTGGCCCGGGTCGGGGTGGACGATCCCGGCGCGGACGTAGAGCTGCTCGGCGCTGACGCGCAGGGCGCGGGCGAGCTGCTGGAGCACCTCGGCCGACGGCTTGCGCAGGCCGCGCTCGATCTGGCTGAGGTAGGGGTTGCTCACCCCGACCTGGTCGGCGAGCTGCCGCAGCGAGAGGTGCGCGCCGAGACGCTGCTCCCTGAGGTAGTCACCCAGCGTGCCGAGCGAGCCGACGACCGCCTTGCTGGTCTTGCTGGTGGTCTTCGCGCTCACCGTGGCCGGGCTGTTCTTGTCCTTGGCCATACCCCCATTGTGCTAACACGAGTTAGCAAAACTCAAACTGAGGGCAGGTGACACCCCTCACAACTCCGCTTTCCATGCGTATTCCAGCGCTAGCAGACCGGTTCGCACCACTGATCGAACGCGTGGTCGACCTAGGATCCACCCGTGCCTGCCCACCGCCTGAGCCCCCGCGTGCGTACGACGCTGCGCGCCGCGTTGGCGGCCTGGGTCGTCATCCTCGCGGTGACCCTTCTCGCGCCATCTGCGACGGGCCCGTCGTGGCTCGTCGAGACGGTCGCAGGCGCCCTCTCGCGCCTGGGCGTGCCTGATGCACTGGCCGCTCCTGCCCGCGTCGAGTTCGGGCTGAACGTCGCTGCGTTCGTGCCGTTGAGCCTTCTCGGAGCCGTGTTGTGGCCTCGGCTCATCTGGCGCGACTGGACCGCACTCGGCTTCGCTTCGTCGTTCCTCGTCGAGGTGGTGCAGGCCGTCGCGTTCGACGCACGGTCGGCGACCCACGCGGACGTGGTCGCCAACACCCTCGGCACCCTCATCGGTGCGCTGCTCGGGCACCTGGTCGCAAGGATCCTCGGGGCGAAGGCCCGCAAGGCAGGTGCCTCAGAAGGCGGCGCGGATCTCCCCGACCGGCACTCCCCCACCGAGGAGCTCGAACCGCCCCGTTGACGCGACCGCCGCGGCGTCGACACCCGCTTCGTCGAGCACACCCGAGCGGCGCAGCGCCTCGGCCATCAGCACCGGGCGGACCCGCGCGGCGCCGTCGTCGGTCTTGAGCGCCCAGGCGCGGCCGTCGGGCAGGGCGATGGCGTAGCAGGACTCCGCGCCGGCCTTGCCGATGAGCCCGGGGACAGCCCGGTGCAGGGCGAGCTCGTCGCGCGTGGTGCCGCTGACGTACTCGGGGTGGCGTCGGATCGCGTCGGCGACGCGGCGCTGCGGGCCGTCGGTCGCCGTGGCCAGCGTCGAGAACGCCCGCGCCAGCCCGGTGAGCGAGGTGGACAGGAGCGGCGCCCCGCAGCCGTCGACGGCGACGGTGTCGATCGGCTCCCCGGTGAGCCGGGCGAACGTGTCGGCAATGGCGACCTGGAGCGGGTGCGCGGGGTCGAGGTAGGTGGTGGTGTCCCAACCGCGCAGGACGCAGGTCGCGATCATCGCCGCGTGCTTGCCCGAGCAGTTCATCAGGACCGGCGCCTTCGATCCCCCGGCTCGTACGACGGCCTCGCGGGCGTCGTCGTCGAGCGGGTAGTCGGCCGGTGTCCGGAGCGCCGACTCGTCGAGACCGGCCGACGCCAGGGTGCGGCGTACGCCCTCGACGTGGAACGACTCCCCCGAGTGCGACGCACAGGCCAGCGCGAGCAGGTCGTCGGGCAGGTCGAGCCCGAGCTCCACCATCGCGAGCGCCTGGAGCGGCTTGTTGCTCGACCGCGGGAGCACCTGCGCGGCGACCTCACCGACGGACCAGTCGACGGTTCCGTCGGCGGCCAGCGCCACGATCGAGCCGTAGTGGTGGCCCTCCACGAACCCGGAGCGGACGATCTCGGCGACGACGGGCAGACCAGCGACAGGCACGGGGGCAGGCATGGGCGCAGGCTACTTCCCGCTCCTCTGACAGGATGCGCGGGTGATCCAGCACTGCCCGACGCCGACCGAGCTCGACGACCTGGAGCTCCTCCTCTCCGGCGCCTACGCCCCGCTCACCCGATTCAACGAGCCCGGGAGCGTGGTCACCCTCGACCTCCCCGAGGGCACCGACGAGGCCGAGCTGGTCGATCCCGAGGGCCTGCCGCTGGCCCGAATCGCCGCCGACGGGTCGCTGGAGGCGCTGACCCACGCGCAGTACGGTCCCTTCCGCCGGCTGCACCTCACCCCGGCGCAGGCGCGCGAGCAGCACGCCGGCGCGACGTTCGTCCCGGTCGTGGACGCGCTCACCGAGGCCGACCTCGAGGAGCTGCGCGGCCTGGGTCGCGTCGTGCTCGTCGCCCTGATGGGCACCGGCACCGCGTCGCTCTCCCCTGTCGCGCTGGTGCGCGCCACCCTCGCCGCCGCCGACCTGCTCGGTGACGCGTCGGTCGTGGCGGTCCCGCTCCCCTCCCACGGCGACGCCGGCGCCGACCACGCCCTCGGGGCGCAGGTCGTGCAGACCTACGCCGGCGACGACCCCGTCCACGCCCTGGTCGACCCACCGCTGGTCGAGGAGGGCGCCCCGCGCCCGTCACGAGACCTCCCCGCCCCCATCGCCGCGATCGTCGACGCGGACCAGCCCGAGCCCGAGGAGCAGGGCCTGGTGCTGTTCTTCACCGGCCTGTCCGGGAGCGGCAAGTCCACGCTCGCCCGCGCGCTGATGGACCTGCTGCTCGAGCAGGGCGGCCGCTCCGTGACCAGCCTCGACGGCGACGTCGTACGCCGGCACCTGTCCGCGGGCCTCACCTTCAGCAAGGCCGACCGCGAGACCAACATCCGCCGCATCGGCTGGGTCGCCGCCGAGATCGCCCGCCACGGCGGGGTCGCGGTCTGCTCGCCGATCGCGCCGTTCGCCGAGACGCGCGAGCAGGTGCAGGAGATGGTCGAGGCGGCCGGGGGCGCGTTCTTCCTCGTCCACGTCGCCACCCCGCTCGAGGAGTGCGAGCGCCGCGACCGCAAGGGCCTGTACGCCAAGGCCCGCGCGGGCGAGATCCCCGAGTTCACCGGCATCTCCTCGCCCTACGAGGAGCCCGTCGACCCGGCCGTCCGCGTCGACACCACCGGCCGCACGATCGAGGACGCGCTCGACGACGTCCTGGTCGCGCTCGACGAGGCCGGCTACCTCCACCTGCGGGGCACGGATGCCTGAGCCGCTGAAGGTGCTCTTCGTCTGCACCGCCAACATCTGCCGCTCGCCCTACCTCGAGCTCACCGCGCGGGCGCTGTCCGGGGAGGACTCCGGGGTGCAGTTCTCCAGCGCGGGCACCCACGGCTTCGACAGCCACGCGATGGACGACGCCATGGTCGCCACGCTCGCCGAGGACACCTCGTCCGGCTTCGCGAGCCGTCGCCTGACCGGCGCGATCCTCGCCGAGGCCGACCTGGTGCTGACCGCGGAGGCCACGCACCGCAGCTTCATCCTGGAGGAGTACCCCCAGCATCTGCGCAAGGTCTTCACGGTCGGCCAGTTCGCCGCCGCGGTCGAGGAGCACCCCGACCTGCGCGGGCGGGAGCTGGTCGCGGCGGTCGGAGCACGGCGTACGGCCGCGCGGCCCGAGCACGACATCGCCGACCCCTACCGGCGCGGGGAGGCCGCAGCGACCACGGCAGCCGACACAATGTCGAGTATGTTGGGTGTGATCGTTCCGCGGCTCGCGACAGGAGGCTCGGGTGGCTGACCTCCTCACCACCGCCGCTCTCTCGATCCTGGTGGCGGGCTTCGTCGTCGGCATCGTGGTCGGCCTGACCGGCATGGGCGGCGGCGCCCTGATGACCCCGGCGCTGCTGTTCCTCGGTGTCGGGTCACCCGCCGTGGTCGTCACCGCCGACCTCACCGCGGCCGCGATCTACAAGACCGGCGGCGCGATCGTGCACAAGCGCGAGGGCTCGCCCAACATGCGCCTGGCGATGTGGCTGATGATCGGCTCGATCCCGATGGCGCTGCTCGGGCCACACCTCGTCGCGTGGTTCACCGACGACACCGACCAGCTCAACCACGTCCTCGTGATCAGCATCGGCTTCGCGCTGCTGCTCGCGGCCGCGACGTACGCGCTGCGGCTCTACGTCAACCTGCGCCGCGTGCGCTCGGGCACCCACGTCCACGACGACGACCCCAAGATCCGGGTGGTCCCGACGCTGCTCGTCGGCATGCTCGGCGGCCTGCTCGTCGGCGTCACCAGCGTCGGCTCGGGCTCGGTCATCATGATCGCCCTGCTGATGCTCTACCCCGGCCTGTCGGCGGTGAAGCTCGTCGGCACCGACCTGGTGCAGGCCGTGCCGCTGGTCCTCGCCGCCGCGATCTCCAACATCGCCCTCCACGGCATCGACTGGGAGATCCTGGTCCCGCTCGTGCTCGGCTCGGTGCCCGGCACCATCATCGGCTCGCTGCTCGCCCCGCGCGTGCCGCAGTCCTTCATCCGCCGCGGCATCGTCGTCGTGCTGACGATGAGCGGCGTCGCGCTGCTCGACAAGTCGGGCTGGGCTCCCCTCGGCGAGGACGAGACCCACCCGATGCTCATCGCCGGCATCGGCCTCGCCGTGCTCGTGGTCCTGCCGATCGTCTGGGGCTTCCTGCGCAAGCAGCAGGGGCTGCCGATGTTCGGCTCCCCCACCATCGCCGAGATGGAGGACCCCGACTACCGTCCCGGTCTCGTGGGGATGAAGAGGGTCCGCGACTAGTCCTTTAGGCTTGTCAAACTTTTGTTGACAAGAAGAGGATCAAGCGTGGAGCTGCAGGACTACTGGCGCACCGTCCGACGACGGTGGCGGCTGGTTCTCGGAAGTATTCTGGTGGTCTCGGCGCTCGCCGCGATCTGGACGTGGACGACGACCCCGCTCTACTCCTCGAGCACACGCCTCTTCGTGTCGACGAGCCAGACCGACGAGAACAGCGCCTACACCGGCAACCTGTTCGCCACCCAGCGCGTGGCGTCGTACGCCGACCTGGTGACCAGCAACCAGCTCGCCGAGCGGGTCGCCGGCGAGCTCGACGACGCCGACCCCGCAACGATTCGCGGCCAGGTCACGGCCTCGGCCGTGCCCGAGACGGTCCTGCTCGAGATCTCAGCCACCGACGCCGACCCCGAGCGCGCCCGCGACATCGCGCAGGCCTACGCCGAGCAGCTGCAGATCCTCGTCGAGGAGCTGGAGACCCCGCGCGGGAAGACCGCCGCCGTCGTCAAGGCCACCCTCATCGACGACGCCCAGGTCTCGACCTCGCCCGTCTCGCCGCAGCCGCTGCGCAACCTCGCGCTCGCCGGCGTGCTCGGCCTGCTGCTGGGCATCGGCCTGGCCGTGGCGCGCGAGCTGCTCGACACCAGCGTCAAGGGCGCCGACGACATCGCCGAGATCACCACGGCCCCGGTCCTCGGCAACATCTTCCAGGACCCCGACGCCAAGCGCGCCCCGAGCGAGGTGCTCTTCACCGCGACTCCGTGGGCCGAGGCGTTCCGCGTCCTGCGCACCAACATGCAGTACGTCGACATCGACAACGCCCAGAAGGTCATCGTGGTCACCAGCTCGCTGCCCGGTGAGGGCAAGAGCACGACCGCGGTCAACCTCGCGGTGACCCTCACCCAGGCCGGCCAGAGGGTCGCCCTGGTCGAGTGCGACCTCCGCCGCCCCCTCATCGCCGACCGCCTCGAGCTCGACGGCGCGATCGGCACCACGAGCGTGCTGATCGGCAAGGTCAGCGCCGAGGACGTCATGCAGCAGTACGGCGAGACGTCCCTCGACGTCATGGTCTGCGGCCAGATCCCGCCCAACCCCTCGGAGCTCCTGCAGTCGCAGGCGATGGAGCTGCTGCTCCTCGACCTGCGCCAGCGCTACGACATCGTCATCCTCGACGCGCCGCCGCTCCTGCCGGTCACCGACGCGGCCCTGCTCGCCACCCGCGCCGACGGTGCGGTCGTCGTGGTCAGCCACGGGCGTACGACGCGGGACCAGCTGTCGACGGCCATCGAGCGGCTCGAGTCCGTGGACGCCACGACACTGGGCGTCGTGGTCAACCAGACCCCGGCCAAGAAGTCCGCGAGCGGCTACGGCTACGGCTACGGCTACGCCCCGCTCGACGCGGAGCCCGTCGTGGCCGGCAACGGCGGCAAGCGCCGCCGACGCTGATCAGCCGCCCGCGACGAGGGGGTTGCGGGTCACCAGCTCGGGGAACCAGCTGAAGTCCCGGTCGGCCGTCAGGAGCTCGTCGACGCCGTGCCCGAGGCAGATCGCTGCGACCCGCGCGTCGTGGACCTTCGGCCCCGTGACGCCGCCGCGGTCCAGCAGGCCACCCAGCCGGCCCCAGTGGTCGGGCGTCTCACCGAGCAACGTGACCCTCGGCCACGCCATGAGGTCGTCGACCGCCTGGCGGGCGACGCCGGGACGGGTGGGCGGGACGTAGATGCGCGGGTGGGTGACGACGGCGAGGAACTCGTGGACGCACGGCCACGGCACACCCCACGACCGACCCGCCGACCCGAGGTGCTCGAGGGTCGCCCTGGCCTCCTGGTGGAACGGCGAGTCGGCGCGGTGCGCGTAGACCAGGATGTTGGTGTCGACAGCGATCATCGGGGCGTCTCGTAGGACGCAGCGATGGCTTCTCCGGCCGCCACGTCGTCGGCGAGGCCCCGCCCGTCGACCGCCGTGAAGACGAAGTCGACCTTCGGGGTCGGCGTCGCGCGACGAGCCAGCTCGCTGCGCAGGCCCTCCACGACCAGCTCCCGCATGGTCACCCCGCTCTCGCGCGCGACGTCGCGCACCTGACGTACGAGGTCGTCCGGCAGCTCGATGGTCGTCTTCATACGGGTCACCTTACCAGTCGACCCGTACACCCATATCGGGCTCAGCGCAGGCCGAGCAGCTCCCGGCACTGCGCGGGCTTCATCGGCTCCCGCTGCGCGATCCGGCCCAGCTCGACGGCGCGCTCGACGAGCTGGGCGTTGGACTCGACGGGTACGCCGCGGCTGATGGTGAGCACGTCCTCCATCCCGACGCGCAGGTGTCCGCCCATCGACAGCGAGGCCATCGCGACCGAGAGCGTCGAGCGGCCGATGCCGGTGGCCGACCACGAGGTGACCTCCGCCGGGAGCGCGGCGACGCCGGCGACGAGCGCGGGGGCGGTGCCGGGCATGCCGCCGGGGACGCCCATCACGAAGTCGACGTGCACCTTGCCGCCGGCCGGGACGCCGTACTGCCGGATGAGCCGGCCGAGCGCGTGCACCTGGCCGAGGTCGAAGAGCTCGAACTCCGGGGCGACCCCGCGCTCGAGGGCGAGCTGGTAGAGGTCCTTGACGAAGGGCCACGGGTTGAGGAAGACGTCGTCGCCGAAGTTCGTGGTGCCCATGGTGAGCGAGCACGAGTCGGGCTCGGCGTCCAGCACCTTCAGCCGCTCGTCGAGCGGGTCGTGCACCGAACCGCCGGTGGAGAGCTGCACGACGAGGGAGGACGACTCGCGCACCGCGGCGACCCACTCGCGCAGCAGTGACTGGTCGAGCGTGGGCTGGTGGGAGGCGTCGCGCACGTGGATGTGGATCATCGCCGCGCCCGCCGCCTCGCAGTCGGCGGCCGTGCGGGCCACCTCCTCAGGGGTGGTCGGGAGCTGCGGGCAGTCGGCCTTCGCCGTCTCGGCTCCGGTGGGTGCCACCGTTATCAGCAGATCGTCCATGCGCGCACCTTAGACTCCCGCGAGTGACCCTTTCGGCCAGCCCTCGCCACGTCGTCGCCGTCACCGCGCTCGGGACGCAGGTCCACGTCGAGGTCGCCGGTGGCCACGCCGACACCGTCGCCGCCGAGCTGCTGCGCGCGTGGTCGCGCTGCGACGCCCGCCGGGTCGACGACGCGCAGGGGCGCAGCGTGCGGGTGGTGGTCGACGACGACCCCGCCGCGATCGAGGACGCCGCCGCCCGGGGCTCGATCGCCGGCCCCAGCGCGTCGGTCGTGGGCGACCAGGTCGCCCTGGCGGTGACCCTCCAGGCGATGGAGGCCAACGAGGGCGACCTCCTCATGCTGCGCGCCGCGGCGGTGGCCGACGCGGAGACCGGGCGGTGCGTCGTGCTGGTCGGACCGGCCGGCAGCGGACGCTCGACGGCAGCACGCACGCTTGCGCGCCACTTCGGCTACGTCACCGACGACACCGTCGCCTTCACGCCCTCGCTCGACCTCCTCCCCTACCGCAAGCCGCTCGCCGTGGGCGAGGCCGCCGAGGGGCTCCGGTCCCCCGACGAGCTCGGCCTGCGCGAGGCGCCCGAGGCCCTGCGTCCGGCAGCCGTGCTGCTGCTGGAGCGCCACAGCGAGGGCTTCGTGCCGCCCGAGCTGACCGAGCTGTCCACCGCCGAGGCCGTGGCCCACCTGTCGGGCAACGCGTCCTACCTGCGCTCGCTCGACAGGCCGCTGCACCGCCTGGCCGCGCTCGTCGAGGAGGTCGGGGCCGTGCACCGGGTGGACTACCGCGAGGCCGACGACCTGGTCGCGGTCACCCAGCAGCTGCTCAACCACCCGACCCCGCGAGACACCGAGCCGGAGCCGGACGAGCCGACCCTCACCGAGCTCCTCGGGCGTGCCACCCCCGGCGACGGGCCGAGCGTGCGGCGCGCGGACTTCGTCGACCTCCACGTCAGCGACGGCGTCGGCACCGTGATGCTCGGCGAGACCGTCGTCGCGCTGTCGTTCCTCGCGACGCGCATCGTCACGCTGCTCGGCGACGGCGCGGCCACCCTCGACGACCTCGCCGAGGCGCTGCTGGTCGAGTTCGGAGAGCCGGAGTCCGGCGACGCCCGGTCGCTCGTGGAGACCAACGTCGCCGACCTCGTCGGGGTCGGCGTCCTCACCCGGGCCTGACCCGTGCGCGCCGTCATCCAGCGAGTCCTGTCCGCCGCCGTCCGGGTGGACGGCGAGGTCGTCGGCGAGCTCGACCGGCCGGGCCTCCTGGTCTACCTCGGCGTCACCCACGACGACGGCCCGACCGAGGTCGCGTGGACGGCCCGCAAGATCTGGGACCTGCGGCTGCTGCGTGAGGAGCAGAGCGCCAGCGACGTCGACGCGCCCGTGCTGGTCGTCAGCCAGTTCACGCTGTACGGCGACGCGCGCAAGGGCCGCCGGCCCACCTGGCAGGCCGCCGCACCCGGCCCGGTCAGCGAGCCGCTCTACGACGCAGTCTGCGCGGAGCTCGAGCGCCTCGGCGCCCACGTCGAGCGAGGCCGCTTCGGCGCCGACATGCGCGTCGAGTCCGTCAACGACGGCCCGATCACCCTCGTCCTCGACACTTCCTAGCTAGCCCTTCGGGCCGGTCTCCCACACCCGCGCCCAGTCGACCTCCATGGTCTCGGGCAGCTTGCCGTCGAAGCGCGGCAGCTCGTAGTCCGACGACAGCAGGCTGAGGATGAGGAACTCCGGCTTGCCCGAGCTCACGCCCTTCAGCCGCTGGGTGACCTTGTCGTCGATGCGGAAGACGTACTCCTCGGGCGTCCACTCCACGGAGAACACGTGGTACTCCTCGGCCCAGTCGTCGCCCAGCTCGTCGGCGTTCGGGAGCCAGTCGCCTACGGTCTGCTTCTTCCCCTTCTTGTCGAGGAAGTAGGTGAAGCTGGTCAGGCCGCCCTCGGGATGGTCGTCGCCGAAGTACTCGATGACGTCGATCTCGGCGCCACCCTTCTTCGGGCCGCCGGTCTGCTGGCCGCCGACGGCCTGCATCCAGAAGGCCGCGTGCTGGCCACGGGAGGCCTGCGTCCTGATGCGCGCGGCGGCGAAGCCGTAGGTGAAGGCATAGCTGCCCTCGGTGCCGACGTGGCCGTTGAGCCGGTAGGGGAACTTCTTGCGCCGCCCGGGCAGCTGGCACTCGTCGCCCTTGCGGTCGGGGTCTGCAAGGACGCTGAGCTCGAGCACGCCGTCGGTGACCTCGGCGGCGTCGGCGCTGGCCCGCGAGCAGGTGCGCACGCCGATGTAGCCCTGGTCGCGGGTCACCCACGTGGCGCCCTCCCCGTCGACGGAGTCGGGGTTGTCGAAGTCGTCGGTGAAGGTGGCTTCGGGTGCGTCGTCGGTCGAGACCTCCGCGCCGATGGCGTCGTCACCGTCCCCGACCACCACGTGCAGGTCGCCGGACTCGCGGCTGGTGAGGGAGACGTGGCCCTTGCCATCGGTCTCCTCCTCGTCGACCTCACTCCAGCCGTCGTCGCCCTTCGCGACCAGGACCACCGAGGTTCCCTCGTCGACGTCGGCGACCGTGGCGTCCACGACCCAGGCGGCGTCGTCGGCGGACTCGACGTCCTCGCCGTTGGCCGCCAACTGCGGCAGGACCTGGGCCTCGACGCTGTCGCTCTTGTCGTACGACGGCGGCGTGGCGTCGCCGCCGTCCGAGGAGCTGCAGCCAGTCACGAGCAGGGCGCCTGCGAGTGCGGCGGAGATGAGCGTGGGGGTGTTCCGCATGCGCGCCATTGTGTCGAAGGCACCGCACACCGGACCAATCGTCCGGTTCGCCTCAACAGAGCGGTGTGTCAGCCGGCGGACCGAGCAGCGCCCACGGAGACCGCAGCGTGCTCCCGCCGCGACGCGCAAAGCACACGAGCTTCGTGGGGCCAGCGCGAGGCAGCGGTGCGCCGGGACTCGATGCGTGAGAGGTACGACACGCGGCCAGCGTCAGCGGCTGCCGCTCGGCCGACGATCACCGGAGCGACATGACCCGCCGCGAACATCCGACCGACCACCAGCGCGGCGGGCACGGACAGCACGATCCACGCTGCGACGACCAGGACGACCGAGAGGACCATGACCACCTGTTACCCCCCTCACATGCGGACTAATCCTTCTGAGCGCGGAAATGTGACAGCCCTGCCACAGGAAGCTCGGAAGTTCGTCTCTGCCAGTCACCGGCAGTGCGAATCGTCCGTAGGGCGACCCGTCGCTACGATGATGGCTGCTGTCCCCGAGAGAGGCCGTCGCTAACGCCATGACCAACACCCACGTCGACTACCAGCTGAGTCAGTTGGACCAGCTCGAGGCCGAGTCGATCCACATCTTCCGTGAGGTCGCTGCGGAGTTCGAGAAGCCGGTCCTGATGTTCTCCGGTGGCAAGGACTCCATCGTCATGCTCCGCCTGGCGGAGAAGGCGTTCTTCCCGGCCAAGCTCCCCTTCCCGTTGTTGCAGGTCGACACGGGCCTGGACTTCGACGAGGTGCTGTCCACGCGCGACTCGTGGGTCGAACGCCTCGGTGCGCGGATGATCGTGGCCACCATCGACGAGGCCATCAAGGCCGGTCATGTGGTCGATGACGGCAAGACCAGCCGCAACCGCATGCAGATCGGCACCCTGCTCGGTGCCATCGAGGAGAACGGCTTCACCGCCGCCTTCGGTGGTGGCCGCCGCGACGAGGAGAAGGCCCGCGCCAAGGAGCGCGTCTACTCCCACCGCGACGACTTCGGCCAGTGGGACCCGAAGAACCAGCGTCCCGAGCTGTGGAGCCTCTACAACGGCCGCATCCACGCCGGTGAGCACATGCGGATCTTCCCCCTCTCCAACTGGACCGAGCTCGACATCTGGAGCTACATCCACCGCGAGCAGATCGAGATCCCCTCCATCTACTTCGCCCACGAGCGCGAGGTCATCGAGCGCGACGGCATGCTGCTGTCGGTCGGCCCGGAGATCCAGCCCAAGGGCGGCGAGAAGATCGAGAGGAAGTTGGTGCGCTTCCGCACCGTGGGTGACCGCACCCAGACCGGCTGCGTGGAGTCCGAGGCCTCCGACACCGCCGCAATCATCGAAGAGATCGCCGTGGCGCGAGTGACCGAGCGCGGCGCGACCCGTGGCGACGACCGGTTCTCCGAGGCTGCCATGGAAGACCGCAAGAAGGAGGGCTACTTCTGATGGCCGACGAGAAGACCACCACCGTCGGCGAGGAAGCTGCCGCCGTCACCGAGAACGCCGACCTGCTGCGCTTCGCCACCGCAGGCTCCGTGGATGACGGCAAGTCCACGCTCATCGGGCGCCTGCTGCTCGATTCCAAGTCGATCTTCGAGGACCAGCTCGAGGCGGTGGAGTCGACCAGCCAGTCCAAGGGCTACGACTACACCGACCTGGCACTGCTGACCGACGGTCTGCGCTCCGAGCGCGAGCAGGGCATCACCATCGACGTGGCCTACCGCTACTTCGCGACGCCCAACCGCAAGTTCATCATCGCCGACACCCCGGGCCACATCCAGTACACCCGCAACATGGTGACCGGCGCCTCGACCGCCGACCTGGGCCTGGTCCTCGTCGACGCCCGCCAGGGCCTCACGGAGCAGTCCCGCCGCCACGCGGTGCTGCTCTCGCTGCTGCGCGTCCCGCACCTCGTGCTGGCGATCAACAAGATGGACCTCGTCGACTGGGACGAGTCCGTCTACGAGAAGATTCACCGCGAGTTCACGACCTTTGCGACCAAGCTCAACATCCCCGACCTCGAGGTCATCCCGATCTCGGCGCTGCAGGGCGACAACGTCGTCAACCGCTCCGAGAACACCCCGTGGTACTCCGGCCCGACGCTCATGCACCACCTCGAGCACGTCCACGTCGCCTCGGACCGCGACCTCGTGGACACCCGCTTCCCGGTGCAGTTCGTCATCCGCCCCAAGTCCGACCAGTACCACGACTTCCGCGGGTACGCCGGCCAGGTGGCCGGCGGCGTGCTGAAGAAGGGCGACGAGGTCGTCGTGCTGCCCAGCGGCATGACGTCCACCATCTCGAAGGTCGAGCTCTTCGACACCGAGATCGCCGAGGCGTTCCCGCCGATGTCGGTGACGATCCACCTCGAGGACGACGTCGACGTCTCCCGCGGCGACATGATCGCCCGGCCGAAGAACGCGCCCAAGCCCAGCCAAGACATCGACGCGATGATCTGCTGGATGACCAACGAGCCCCTCAAGCCGCGGCAGAAGCTCGCCATCAAGCACACCACCCGAACCGGGCGTGCGATGGTCAAGGACATCCAGTACCGCCTCGACGTCAACTCACTGCACCGCGACCAGGAGGCCGGCGAGCTCGCGCTCAACGAGATCGGCCGCGTCCAGTTGCGCACCACCGTGCCGCTGCTCTGCGACCCGTACTCAAAGAACCGCACCACGGGCTCGTTCATCCTGATCGACGAGGCCACCGGGGTCACCGTCGGCGCGGGCATGATAAACAGCGGAGCCTGAAGGTTGAAGTCCCGCACTGCCTCGGGCGATGGGAACCTGCGCGGACTCACACGGCTGCGATTGATCGTTCTGCTGTACCCCTTGGGTGCGGCTGTCTTCAACCCTGGCACCGGACTGACATCGGGTATGTATGCCACGATCCCGATCATCGTTGTCTATGTTTTCAGGCGACTCACGTCCCCTCGCCCGGTCGCGAGTTACGAAGTCCTCCTTTTATTGTCATCGGCGATCGTACTTGCCAGCCCCTTCTGGACTGGGCACCTCGTCGCTGGCGACACATCTGCCAGCCGCGGTGCCGCGTTGAGCATCCTCTACGCAATTGCAGCTATCGAGTTCATACGCACTAGGCAGCAGTTGATCTTCACGTTGCAAACACTGGCAGCTGGCGGAACCCTTTACGCGGCGTACTTCCTCACGCGCTCAGAGGCGTACGACAATGCGACGAACCGCGCCACTGTCGAGTTCGCCAACGCGAATTACACAGGGGCCATTTTGGCCTTCACCGCCGTGTGCACCCTCCATCTGGTGCGCGATGCAGGGTGGTCGTGGCGTGTCGCCCTCGTGGCGGCGACTGCCGTGCAATCGGGGGCAATTCTCGCCACCGGATCCCGCGCCTCCATCTCCGGCGCAATTATCGGAATATTGTTTCTCCTTCGCAGCGAGCGGCCGACGCGTTTTCGCGACGCCGCAGTCTTCTTCGGAATGGCAGCATTTGGAGTCCTTCCCTTCCTTGCGAGCCTTGAATCGCGGCTACGTGAGATCGCCGTGTGGGCCGGCCAATTCGACTCGCGCGAGCGCGCTGCCTCGTCGCGCAACCTGTCGGGACGCGACGCATTGTGGGAACAATCTCTTCAACTCCTTCCGGACCAGCTTCTCACTGGATGGGGGCCGGACCGTTACAGGTTCCGTTTGCCGTCACAGGGACTTACTCACAATTGGGTTCTTGAACTGCTGCTCTCCGTTGGCGTGCTGGGCACTTTTGTCGTCGTGGCTGCTATCGTCGTCACCTACCGGGGCCCTAGCGCACGCAACGCGGCCACTCAATTCTCAGCCCTGCGGCCCGCGGTGGCCATGTCCATCATTCCATCACTGGGGCTGAGCACTCACCAGTGGACCTTGTGGGCGTGGTTTGCGCTAGCAATCTGTTTCTTGACTGGTCCCGGCTTCGACAAGCATGGTGACGCTTCGGCCGCGCCAGCAGACGAAACCGGATCCAACGTCAATCGTGCGAGTCTTGGCGGGCCGGTAGAAGCCGCGTCATGACACATATGGCGGCCGAAATCCCTTCAGAGAGTCTTTAGACCCGTTTCGACGCCCGAATCCGTTGATCCTCTCGAGCGAGCCGCCCTTTGCGAAGGCGACGTGTCTCGCTCTCAGTCACGACACGTCCGCGGCCAAGTCCTGCAGGAACCCGCGGAGCCTTTCACCTTGCGCTGCATGACCCCGGGTCGTCAGGATGAAGTCCCGCCCTCCAGCACCAATGTCGGCAAGGACGTCCGGCTGTTGGAGTGCCCTATCAATCGCGCGGGCCAGGCCCGCTGCGCCTGGCTCGGAGAACGTCACGTGCGGTTCGTAGTCGGCTGGGATCCCGGGGAGTCGCGTAGTCAGTACGGCCGTGCCGGAAGCCATGTACTCGAGGATCTTCGATGGAAATGAGTACCCAGCGATCATGGTGTTGGGCGGGCGCGGATTGACCAACAGTCTCGCCTGCTCGTACACGGACTGAAGCTGTTGGGCATCGGCCATGCCTCCGAAGTGGACGCGGGCAGATTGTCGAGCCCGCTCTCGCACTAGGTCCTCGAGAGGACCGCGGCCATAGACGGCGAGCCGCCATTGCCCAGCACTGCGAGTAACAGCCTCAAGTAGGTCGAGGACTCCATATTCCGCGTTGAGCGAACCCGCGTACACGACCTCGTGACGAGCCATCCGTGTAGTGCTTGAAGGAAACTCGAGGGGGTCTGCGGCGATTCCCTCCATTAGCAACGTCGGAAGGCCAGGCGCGAAGTCGGTCGCCAGACCGTCCGCAAGCGCAACTACACCGTCCATTCGAGCCAGAGCTGCCCCGATGAGCCGACGGTCCGCCACTTTGAGTGCCGTGGCCGCCAAGTTGTCCAAGGCCGTACGTGTGCTCGGGGGATCGGTCAGCACCGTCACCACAGGCACGCCCCTGATCTTGCCGGCATTCAACCCAGCCCACAGGAGTGGGCTGTGCACCCCATGAATCAGCACCGCATCGAACGCGGCACCACCTCGCCACTGCCTCAGCGCGCGCCGCACAGACACAAACCGGCTGAGGTGCTTGAGACCTGTCAGATTGTAGAAGGGGAGTGTCGTCCCGAGAACGCCGTCCTGTTCGTAGCGTTCTCGTCCAAACCGAATCCGCGAACAATGCGGAAAATCTGCTGCCGGTAGGAAACCGAAGGCGACGACTTCGATCCCCGCGGAGCGCAGGGACCTCGCCATGGACCATCCGAACCTGTGCGTCTGCACTGGCATCGACCGATCCACCTGCAACAGTTCAGACATCCCTGCGTCTGCAGCCAGAAAACCCAAGTAGAGGACTTTCACACCAACCTCCGCGTCTCAGCCGCTGTCGCGAGGGCCTCACGCAAACGTTCTCGAGTTGAGGCCAGGCCAAAGGTGCTGATTACAGAATCCGAGCGGGCGCCCGCCGGAAGATCCTCAGCCTGGGTAGCTGCCCCCAGTGCAGTTATCGCGCGGGGCAGCTCTTTCCCTTCGGGCGACTCGACGTGATACCCGAGACCTGCCCCTACAAGAACCTGAACGCTCGACTGATCTGCCGGCCCCAGTACCAGAACTGGTCTTGCAGCCCCCAGATACTGAGGGACTTTTGTGGAGACAGACAGTCGAGTGAACCGGGCCACCCCCGGAGCCGTTGACTCGATGAAGAGCAGAGCGTCCGCCGAAGCGAGAGCGTGCTGCACCTCGTCAGGGCGCAGAGAACCTCCGTAATGGACGTTAACGTTTTCACTACTCAGTGACTCAGCAAGCGCAGCGTCGGCGGGAGGGACGTTGAGCTCCACCATCCAGTTCTCACCGGCATTGATCTCGACGAGCCGGCGAGCCAGAGACCGGACAACTTGGTCGCGGCCGAGATGAAGTCCACCGACGTACCGCAGCGTTCTGGGGGTGGTGCCGCGATGTCCACTTTCGCGCCTCACACGGTCGAACTCGGAGAAGTCCACGCTATTGCCAACGACGACGGCCGGTCGATGGAGTCGATCCTCGAACTCTGCTCTCATCCGGTCGCCGATGGTCAGCAGGATGGGAGAGTGGCTCAGGACACGCTCGAACTCTCGCTCCACCGTCCGTCGGGCATACCCACCGAGCTGTCCCTGGTTGAAGAGGTTCTCAACCCAGTCATCCATAAAGTGAGGTACGACTGGTAAATCCAGGCGCTCGGCCATCTCGCTTGCGATCTTCATGGCTCGGACCCCGCCCAGCAGCGAGTGGATCACCTGCGGGGCGAAGTCGCGCGCCTTGTCAACTAGATCCCGCGGGAGGTGCACCGGGCCGAGGTCGTTCACGGCGGTGGCGAAAACACGTAGTTGCTGTCGCGGCGTGAGTGAGCCATCCCGCTCGACGGAGTTGTTCATCCCATCGACCGCGCCAGATGGGACCTTGCTGCGCAGCAACCAGCGGGCGAAGCCGTCCAGAGGCGCGATACTAGGCGGGGCCACTATCAAGTTGCGAGGGTGCGAAATTCCACTTGAGTCTGCTCGTAGGCATACCTGCAACAGCCGGTCCTCAGGCCAATCAGCGAACATGGACTGCAGGGTCAAGCCGGAGTTAGTTGGGGTTCCGATGGGTTCGAACCCCGTGTGTAGAACCCTGGGGTAGCTCATACCATCGCCTCTCGCAACCTTGAATTATCCGTAGCCTTGTCAATCGCTCTCAAGTACCCGACCCTGCAGGCGTAAAGGAGCACGCATGCATAGAATGTCGCCGAAACCCACGGTATCCATCGAGTTCCGTACTCTGCACTGACGTACCACTTTGCAGGCAACGCCAAGATCAGCATGCTGTAAGCAACCAGCTGGGGACCCAGAACTTCGGCGCCATTCTGGACCATGAAACCGGGTCCAGTCACCGTCTGTAGAACTACCCAGACCGCGAGGCCGCCCCACAAGACCGCGTCGAAGCCCACGTTGCCACCGAGCCACCGCTCGACCGCTGCCTCCCCGATCACCAAAACCAGAAGTGACGCCACCGTCACGGCGGCGGTACTGGCGAGAGTCATCCTCACGGTGATGCGCCGGATCCACGCAACGTCGCCGTTCGCAACGGCACGTGAATGGAGCGGCCATAAGGGAATCGCGAGCATGACGCTCAGCGAGCCTACAGTCACGAAGATGCGGTAAGGAATGACGTATTGAGGCACGGCCGCCACGCTGTCGACCTGAGCCACAATCCATGGGTCCACCGAGAGCGATAGGGTCATCAGCACGGACACAGCCAGGAAGCGACCCCCAGAACGCAGGAGAATGCTGGCCTCGGAATACCTAAGGTTGCGAAGGCGGGGCATCAACTGCCGTCCGCGACGCGTCACGCCGTAGAAGTGCAGGGAGTTAACGACCGAAACGGCAACAGGGGTCAAGGCGGCAGCCGCCACGAAGTATGTGGGCGAATCGTATGCGCCGGCCACGGCGACCATGGCGCCGAACGCAAGGATGCTCCCGAGCGTCTGCCAGAGGTTTGACACGGCCTGATGTCCCACTGCGTATTGCACGCGCACGATCAGAGAGACCGGCATCTGAATCAAGACGGCGACGAGCGTGAATACGACAATCAGCTCGATCGCTCGGGAACCCTCGACACCCAGCAGCATGCCAAGGTCCACTGCAAGCCAGAGTCCTAACACAACGGCTGTCGCAACAGCAGCTATGGATCCGACGACCGCATAGCCAGATGCCACTACCCGCTTCTCCTCGGCCGCCGTCAAAGATCCCGTAGCCAGCTTGGTCATCAGCCCGCTACCCACGCCGAGATCGGCGAAGGCAACAAGCGAAGTAAGGGCAAGCGTCGTTGCCCACGCCCCGTATCCCTCGGCTCCCAACTCCTTCAACGCGATTGGAATAACGAGAAGCGGCAGCGCGGCTGCGACGACACGATTGAGCAACGATGTCCCGAGCGCAGCGGACAGCTTGCGTCCGGGGGCAGGGTTGCTCATCGACGCTCAGCATTGGGTGCCTTGATGCCTGCCCAGTCGTGATGCCGCCCGGCCGTCGAGGCAATGAAGCGCACGACGCGATTCGAGGTGTCAATCACGTCGTAACCGTGCGGGATGGACGTAGCGATCGGGCCGTCATCCATGGCCATCCCCACTCCGCGAACGACGTCTTCCGTGTCGAGGCCGGTCATAATGATGGATCCACTGTCGAGGGCCTCAGGACGCTCGATTGAATCCCGAAGGGTCACAGCTGGGAAGCCCAGGATTGACGACTCCTCCGAGATCGTTCCAGAGTCGGAGAGCACGCATGCTGCTTCGATCTGGAGCTTGTTGTAGTCGTTGAAGCCGAAAGGCTCCATGAAGTCGATGCCGCTCAGGTCCGTTTTACTGTCGAGCGACTCGAGTCGCTTACGGGTTCGAGGGTGAGTCGACACGACGACGCGCTTTCCCCACTTCCCCCGCACGGCCGCCAGACAATCGAGCAGCTTCTGCAGGCGCTCCGGGTTGTCGACGTTTTCCTCGCGATGCGCGCTCACGAGGAAGTACTCCCCCGACGTGAGCTCGAGCCGATCGAGCGCGTCCGAGGCGTCGATCTGGTCGCGGAACTCCTCCAGCACCTCGCGCATCGGCGACCCGGTGACGAGGATCCGGCGCGGGTGCAGGCCCTCGTTGAGCAAGTTGCGGCGGGCGTGCTCAGTGTAGGCAAGGTTAAAGTCGGCGACGTGGTCGACCAGGCGTCGGTTGGTCTCCTCGGGCACGTTCTCGTCGAAGCAGCGGTTGCCCGCCTCCATGTGGTACGTCGGGATGCGCATGCGCTTGCCCATCACCGTGGCGACACACGAGTTGGTGTCACCCAGGACGAGCAGCGCGTCCGGCTTTTCCTCGAGCAGCACCTTCTCCGTACCGACGAGCACGCCACCCAGGACGTTGCCCAGGCTGGAGGTGTCGACACCCATGTAGTGGTTGGGCGCCCGTAGCCCGAGGTCGTCGAAGAACACTTGGTTGAGCGAGTAGTCGTAGTTCTGCCCTGTGTGCACGAGCACGTGCTCGATGCCCTCGGTGGCGTCCAACCGCTTGATCACGGCAGCGAGCCGGATGATCTCCGGACGGGTGCCGACGACCGTCATGACCTTCATGTGGATGCCTCCATGGCAATGGTCTCCGGGAACTGATCCGGCTTGTCCGGATCCAGTAGTTGATCAGCCCAGAACAAGGTCAGCAAGTCGGAGTCGCCCACGTTGCGGATGTTGTGGACCCACAACGTCGGCATGTCGACGAAGGTCGGTCGGTCGCCGCTCACCCGCACCGTGACCACCTCGTCGTGAAGAAGGCGTCGGAGTTCGATCTCTGCCTCGCCGCTCACGACCACGAAGCGCTCGATCTTGTGCAGGTGGTAGTGCTCACCTCGCTTCTGACCAGGCTTCGTCGTCGACGCGTACGCCATCCCGGTGCCGCCGTGGGATCGGACGACCTCAAAGAGCTCGCCCCGAGCGTCGGAATGAACGTTGGGACGAGCGCCGAGTCCATCCGTGAACGCGGCAGCGCGATAGGTGTTGAACAGATTGAGCGTCAACTGATCGGCGACGTCCGGAATCTCTCCTCGGGCGCCGTAGAGCTCGTGAAACTGCTGAAAGGTCTGCAAGACCTTGCTGATGGCTACGGATTCGCCTGGAACGACCTGGTGAACGTCGGTGCCAGCAGCACCGATGAGCGCAGCAGCTGCGTCCTGGGCGTGCAGGAGCGGGATCTCGCGGTCACCGGTGACGTTGGGCGTGCGACCGGCTACCACCTCGTGCGCGAATGTCGCAACGAAGGAGTTGTAGCCGGGGCGCCCATGCTCCCCAAAGAGATTCGGCAACAGCAGGTCGGCGAAGGAGCCGCCCACTTCGTCGATGACTGCTTGGAGGATCGCTCCGGCACGTGCCTTGCCTTGCCCGTACGGGTTGTCGAGCCCAGCCTGCACCGAATTGGCATACACCAGCTCAACCGGATTGCCGTTGGCGCGTATCGCCGCCGCCAACTCCTCGGCCAGCTCAACGTTGCCGCGCTCGACCGCGTCGTCGGACTCGGCCCGGTTGACCCCGGCGATGTGGATGACGCGATCCACCCCCGCCAGCTTCGACGCCAGCCTCTCCGCTTCCGCGAAGTCGTCGCGACCTAGACGAACCGCGTCCACCTGCTCCAGCGCACGCAGGCGACACGCGGTGTGCCAGCCGAGGAAGCCGAAGCCTCCAGTAATGGCGATGCTCACACAATTCCCTTCCAGCGTTCCATTCCCACGGGCGCCGTCCAGCGCCCGGTGAGCCACCCATGCTCTTGTTCCTGACCGAACCACAGCAACTCGATCCGTCGTGCCATGCCTGCCACCCGCGACGAACGACCACCCATCGAGAACAGCACCGCGAGAAGAGCCCGCGCCACTGGCTCCGGCACGTGAAGCGGCCTATGACTGCCCAACATCTCAAGCAGCGAGGCAGTGGTCAGGCCCTCCCCAGGATGCAACACCACAGGGGGCGGCACCTCTTCGGTGAGGGTCACGAAAGCGATCGCGTCCGCCACGTTCTCGGCCAAAACCTGCGGCGTCGGTCGCTCCCCCTGGCCCGCCACGCAGGCGAAGCGAGATGCGGCCACCCGCGCCAACTGCTGGGTGATGCGTCGGCCCGGGCCCTGCACTGAGGTCGGGCGGTACACCACCGCATCGAGACGCACCCCGCGCACTACCTGCTCACCGAGTGCCTTTGCCTCTGAGTAGTCGCTGAACGGCGCTGCGTCCTCGCTCTCGTCCAGCACAGGGCGGCGCCCCTGCACGGCCGCAGAACTGACGTGCAGCACGCGCGACTCGCCGGGCGCGGCGAGCGCGACCACACCGGGGAGCAGCGCGTCCGCGCCGTACAGAGCGTCACCACCGCCGGTGGCGTCGGCCACCCCTGCCGCGTTGACCACGGCGGCGCACCCGATCAGCTCTCCACGCATGGACTCGACGACCGTCACGACGCCGGGCGACGCCAGCTCCGCCTGCAACTCCTCCACGGACCGCGCGGCAGTCAGAAGGCGCGGCGCGCGCACAGCGACCACCTCGGCGCCGCGCGACCGTAAGGCGTCCGTCACATGCCGACCCACAAAGCCCGAGGCTCCCAGCACCGCCACACGCGCCGTCACGACACGCTCTCCACCGCTCGGGAGAGCACCTGTTCCAAGCGCTCCGCACCTGCCGCGGCGGACAGCTCCTCGACGTAGGCGCGCCGCGCGTTGGCCCCCCACCGGCCGCGGGCCTCCTCACCAGCATCGACCATCCGGACGAATGCCTCCGCCAGCGCCATGTCCGTCTCCGGCGGCACCACGACCCCGCTGTCCGTCTCCGCGACCAATCGCGCGGCGTCACCCGCCACAGCGCACACGATCGGGGACCCACACGCCATCGCGGCTTGGATCTTGCTCGGGATGGTGCCGGCGAACAGCGGCAGGTCACGCAGGGACACCAGTTGCGCGGCAGCCTCGGCCATCAATCTCGGCATCTCCTCCATCGGCCGGCTGCCCAGGAACAGCACCCGGTCGTCCACCCCAAGCCCGCAGGCCATCCGCTCAAGACCGGGCCGCGCTACTCCGTCGCCAACGATCGCCAGACCGATGTCAGGGCGGCCGCTCAACAGGTGCACCGCTCGTATCGCGTGCTGCAGGGCCTGAAGCTCGCCCACCCCGCCCGCGTACATCAGCCAGGTACGGTCAGCGGGCAAGGTCCGCTGCCACTCCCCGGCGGCCGGAACGAAGGTCTTTTCGTCCACCCAGTTGGGCACCGACACCGGCGGGGTGGTCGCGCCACGACTTGCCAGCGTCTCGGCCATCGTCGGGCTGATCGCCACCACGCCGGAGGCGTGGTGGTACAGCTTCCGCAGCGCCCGGTTGATACCGCGCTCGACCGCCGCGCTCGCCTTGTCGTTGCCGATGAACCCGCTCGCGACCACCGTCTCGGGCCACAAATCCTGCACGTAGAGCACGTAGGGGATCTTGGTCATGAGCTGCAACGCCCAAGGTGCGAGCCCGACCGTGGCCGGCGTCAAGTAGGTGAGCACCACGTCGCGGTCCCGAAGCCAACCGACCTGCGTGCACGCGGACACGGCGAAGCTGGTCAGGGTAAGCGCGCGGCGCAGGGCGCTCTGGTCGTGGCTGGGGACATCGGGCACGCGCAGCAGTTCGATCCCGTTGTGAGTCTCGCGTAGACGCAACTTCATCGAGTAGCCGGAGTGAACACGGCCCTCTGGGTAACTCGGAAACCCTG
This sequence comes from uncultured Nocardioides sp., assembly GCF_947488025.1. GTDB lineage: Bacteria > Actinomycetota > Actinomycetes > Propionibacteriales > Nocardioidaceae > Nocardioides. Next base: position 70,664 of record NZ_CANKYS010000010.1, read on the forward strand.
TCAGGACTCGCACGTCGTGTCCTCGATCTCGCAGCGCCTCTGCAATAGCAGTCGGGTGTGCGCCTGAGCCGCGCTCGGGCTCGTACCACTGGCTGATGATGCCGATCTTCACTGACAGCCCTCGCCGGCGGTCAGCCGCTCCACGTCGTAGTCGGTAGCGGTGTACGCGCCCGACGCCGTACGGATCACGAGTCCAGCGACGTTCTCTCCGATGTGTCCTTGCCATATTCGAAGTTTTTCAGTCGACGATGTCTTGACGAATGCCCCGGGATACGGCCGCGTCAGAGCTCGCACATGGCGATCGACCTCCGCCGCGCTCATCTGTTCGGGGCGCAACTCTCCATCGTCCGGCGTCCTGCCGGGCCACTCCGTTGCCTGCGACTCATCCTGAGCGGTCAATCGGATCGTCCCGTCGGCGACTCCCGGAAAGGTTTCTCGAATCAACGTCCGATGGGCCTCAATGACTTTGTTGTAGAGAGTTCCCGATGTCTCGTCGGCCTCGATTGGCACCTGGACTTGTCCGAGAATCGGCCCGGTGTCGACACCTTCGTCCAGCTTGAACATCGTGACACCCGTTTCCTCGAGGCCCTTGATGATGGCCCACGGAATGGATGCACGACCGCGGCCGACCGGGAGCAGCGTCGGGTGGATTCCGAGCACGCCCTTAGCTGGGGTACCCAAGATCTCGGTCTTGGCGATCTGGCTCCATCCGATGACGTAAAGCCAATCGAGTTCCGCCCCGCGCACCGCCGCCACGGCGTCGTCGTCGTTCATATTGCGAAACTTGTGCAACGGAATGGCATGCGCGCTGGCGAAGTCGTCGAGGTAGACGCGACCCGACTTGTTCGGGGCGATGTGGTCACTCAATGTGCCGAGATACACCAGGTTGGCGCCAAGGGTCGCCAGTTCCTCGAGACAGCTCTCGCCGAGACGGACGCAGGTGATGAAGCCGATACGCACAGCAGGTGTCCTCAGTAAGTGGGCGGAGGCTTGAACAGGTACCCCACGGTCGAGACGAGGATTTTGATGTCACCCCGCAGCGTGATGCGTGCGGCGTACTGGTTGTCGTAGACCGCCTTCGCAGATTCGGTCATTCCATCGTAGGCACGGACCTGTGCCAGTCCCGTGAGACCGGGGCGTGCGGCATGGGCCGGCCCTTGGGCCCGTTCGTCGATCAGGGTGGACTGCGTCGGCAAGGCCGGTCGCGGGCCAACCAACGTCATGTCGCCGCGCAGGATGTTGAAGAGCTGGGGTAGCTCATCGACATTGAGCCGCCGGATGACCGTCCCCACCTTCGTGACCGTCGCGGTGCCCATGCCGGCGGAGGGGGCCACCTTCGTCCCTGAGGGCATGCTTCGGAACTTCAACACCGTGAACACACGCCCGCCTTGACCGACTCGACTCTGGCGGTAGATGACGGGCGCTCCGTCCTCGATCCTGATCGCCGAAGCAGTGACCAGGAGCACGGGACCGAGCAGGACCGTGGCGACCCCGGACAGCAGAAGGTCGAGCACGCGCTTACCGAATCGGGCGTACATCAGCGGACCACCGAACCCAGGTCCAGGTAGGCAGTCTGAAACGCCTCGGCGTGCTCCAGCCCCGCAGCCCCGCCGCGGACTGCAGCAAGTCCAGCAAGACCCTCGGGACTGCGCGGGTGCGGATACGGCCGCATCACGTCGCGATATGCCGCCAACGCGCGTGTCTTCGCGTCGACGCCGTCGAGGCCGATCTCGAAGAAGGTGTCCGGGGCAAACACGTCGCCCCCTCGAAAGGCCCAGTCGGTCGCCGACAGGATCTCCATGTAGTGCAGACTCCTGAGCGGCGGCACGTCCGTCCCACGCTGGGCGAGCCGAGCAGCAGCTTGAGTCGCCACGGACACCTGGCGGTGGTCGTCATTGAGGTCGCCCGGATGTGAAGTGAAGATGCGCGTCGCCTGCGTCTCGACGATCGCACCCTCTACGAACTGCACGAGCTCGAGATGCGGGACCGTGTTCATCTGAATGTTTGGGAAGTCACCCAATATAGGCGTCCCAATTCCGAGGATTTCGGTTGCGCGAGCCATATCGTCCGCCAGCGCTGTGTCGGTGGGACGGTAGTTGCGGGCGCCGACCTGACCACACAAGATCGCCGCTCGCACCGCGACGCCGCGCTGCGCGAGCCGGTAGGCGGTTCCTCCGCAACCTAGGACATCGTCGTCCGGGTGCGCGACGACGATCAGCACGTTGTCGTCGGTCATGGTCTCTTTCTTGTGAGGGAGCGAAGCGGGCACATCCATCAACCGATAAGACTGCGAAATGCTGGCAGCTGCATCAGCAACTCCACCACGCCGTCGACGTTCAGCCGCTCGGTGTTGTGTGAGTGGTAGTCGTCCATGTCCGACTCCCGGCGATCACCCTCGTCGAAGTACTCGCCGTAATTCAGATCGCGGGCGTCAACCGCGACACGAAAATACTCTCCTTGGTCCTTCGAACGAGTGAGTTCCTCCCGCGTCGCGAGAGTTTCATAGACCTTTTCACCGTGGCGCGTGCCGATGACCTTGATCTCGGGTTCCACCCCCATAGCAGCACCGACCGCCTTGGCGAGATCTTCGATAGTGCTCGCCGGAGCCTTGCGAATGAAGAGGTCACCTGGCCTGGCATGACCGAAGGCATGCTCGACCAAAAGGACGGCTTCGTCCAGCGACATGAGGAAGCGGGTCATGTTCGGGTCCGTCACCGTAAGCGGATTGCCAGCACGGATCTGCTCGACGAAGAGCGGGATGACCGATCCGCGGGACATCATCACGTTGCCGTAGCGAACGGTGGACACGACGGTCTCGGCGGTCGGGTTGTTGCGGGCGAATGCCTGCGCGACCTTCTCCATCATCGCCTTGGACATGCCCATCGCATTGACCGGATAGGCGGCCTTGTCGGTGCCGAGGCAGACGACCGACCGGACCCCGTTGGCATTGCTCGCCTCGATGACGTTGCTGCTGCCGAGCACGTTGGTCTTCATGGCTTCCATGGGGAAGAACTCGCAGCTCGGCACCTGCTTGAGCGCCGCTGCGTGGAAGACGTAGTCCACGCCTCTCGTGGCGCGGTCGACGCTTTCATAGTCGCGAACGTCGCCTATGTAGAACCGTACGCGGTCGTCAGCGAGCCTGTTCCGCATGTCGTGCTGCTTCAGCTCGTCGCGGCTGAGGATGCGCACCTCGCCGACGCCCGAATCGAGAAGCCTCCGAACCATGGTGTGGCCGAATGAGCCGGTGCCGCCAGTGACAAGAACAGTGGAATGGGAATCGACAGGCGTCGACACGTGGGATTTCTCGCTTTCAGAGATGGGGGTTGTTGTGGCTGAATCAGCTGGCCCAGTGGGCGGCCGGGTCGGGCAGGTGCACCCAATCCTCGAATGCCTGGAGCATGCCCAGGTGTGTCGACTCGAGGTCGAAGGACCGGACGACGTCGGCCGCGAGCGGGCTTACCTCTGCGTGAGACACCAGCGGGTGCTTGGACCGCTCGTCACTCTCCGCGCCACCGAAGAGGTTCTCGTGCAGCTTCTCGCCTTCGCGGAGCCCGGTGTAGACGATCTCGATGTTCTTGCCGGACATGGCGATCAGCTGGCGCGCGACGTCGACGATCTTCACGGGCTCGCCCATGTCGAGGATCATCACCTCGCCGTCCTCGCCGATGGCGCCAGCCTGGATGACAAGCTGGACTGCCTCTTCGACCGTCATGAAGTAGCGCGTGACGTCGGGGTGGACCACGGTGACGGGCCCGCCGGCTGCGATCTGGGCGGTGAACGTGTGCAGCACCGAGCCACGAGAACCGAGCACGTTGCCAAAACGGACGCTGATGTACGCGCCGTCAGCCTGCTGAGCCATGGCGGCGGTCAGGCGCTCGGCGATGCGCTTGGAGTAGCCCAGGACGCTCTTGGGGTCGGCAGCCTTGTCGGTGGAGATGTTGACGAACGTCTCGACACCGAAGTCCGCGGAAGCCTGCAGCACGTTGGCCGTGCCGAGCACGTTGGTCTTCATCGCCTCGTGCGGATACTGCTCCAGCATCGGCAGGTGCTTCAGCGCCGCTGCGTGGAAGACCACCTCGGGCCTGCGCTCATCGAAGATGCGTCGCAGCGCGGCCTGGTCGCGGATGTCGTTGAGGACGACGTCGTCGCTGTCGAGCAACGCCCGGCCGTGGATGGAGAGCTGCACTGCGTGGAGGGCAGACTCGTCGCGATCGAGCATCATCAACTCAGCGGGACCGTAACGGTGCAGCTGGCGACACAGCTCCGAGCCGATCGATCCGCCCGCGCCGGTGACCAGGACCCGTTTGCCGGTGACATAGCCCGCGATGGCGGCGATGTCCGTCTCGACAGCGGCCCGCCCGAGAATGTCGCGCATGTTGACGTCCCGGACGTCCCGGACGTCCGCGTGCGCAGCGAAGGACTCCGCGAAGGGCGGCAGCACCTTGATGGCGATGCCCAGTTCGGCAGCACGGTCGACCAGCGGCTTGATGACGTCCTTGCTCGCGCTCGGGATCGCCACCACGATGCTGGTGGCGCCTGTCTCCCTGACCACACGCTCCAGATCGGCGGTGGTGCCGAGGACGGGCACCCCGAAGTGACGGCGATTGCGCATCCAGGGGTCGTCGTCGAGGTAACCGACAGGGACGAGCCCGGCCTCGGGTCGGGATCGCATGGAGTGCACGAGGCGCGCCCCGCTGGCTCCTGCCCCGATGATCACCGCGCGCTCGTCGGTGTCGCTGCTGGGCGGCACGAATCGATGGGTGCCCTGTCGCCATACAGCGCGCACGGTGAGCATGACGAACAGTCCGAGGAACGTGCCCGAGAGGGGCACGCTGCGAGCGACCCAGTGCGGATCGGACGACGCGTTGGCGACGAACACCACGAGCCCTGCCAGCGCGGTAGCTGACCCGAGCATGATGGTCTCTTCGTTGGTGGCGACGCCGACGCGACCCAGGTAGACCCGGGTGGTCAGACCGAGGATCCACTGCAAGATGATCGCCGCGAGCACTACCCCGGCCACCCCGGCCCACACCGTCGGTGCCAGATCATCGCCGTAGCGAAGCATGACGCTCGCGAAGTAGGCGACTGCCAACGCCGCGGCGTCGAAGGCCATCAACACCAGCGTGCGCCGAGTGCGCACGCTGGACTGAAGCTCGGTACGTGTCATGACTCCCCCACGAAGTACTGACGTCGAATGTTCGGGTGACTTCCCGCCCCTTTGCGAAGTGTCACACGGTCCGACTTCGTGGTGCGTGCTTCCCGACAAACTGGCGAGAGGATCGTACGTCAAACTAGGCTTGACGACGCATTCCCGTCTCGGTCTTCGGCGAATTCCACCCCCTGGGGGGTGCGAGCCCGTGACGCCCTCGTGCGAACGCGGGATCGGCCACACGTGCCACGTCTACACTCCCGACCATGCGCGGTGGCGACCAGTTGTGAGAGTGGTGCGCGCTCAGCTCCGCGATCTCTACGTCGAGGCCGACCGCTCTGTCGCGATGGTGGGCGAGAACGTGGTCGTGCTGTCCGAGGTAGCGACATCGATCCTCTCTGCCGTCCCTGCCGAGGGTAGTGCGCAGCTCGCGTACATTGTCGACTTCGTCGTGGCGGAGCATGGCGAGCCCCCACCACCAGCGAATGCGGAGTCACTGACGCGTCGCCAGGTCCTCGACCTCGTCGCTCACCGCGTCCTCGACATTGCGACTGAGGGCACCGACGCGCAACCGGGCATGGGTAATTCGCCCGAGCAGGTCCTCGCAGTCGTGCAAGACGCCCTGCGAAGAGCCCTCGCCTCACAGCACGGGTCGCCATGGACGCTTGCCCCTGGCATCAGTGAGCGGGCGTTCGCGCAAGCAGTTCAGCGACAACGGGTCACCTCACAGCTCGTCACGCGTCTTGGGGACACCTTGCCCGCAGAAGTTCGGGCTCATCACGCTGCGCTCACGACGGCCAGTGACGGGACAGCGCGCGACCTCCACCAAGTGCTCGAGCTCTTCACCGCCGCGGGGGTTCGTGTATTGGTCTTCAAAGGTATGGCCCTCGCTGCTCAGGCGTGGGGCGACGAGACCGCCCGCGGCTTCGGCGACCTCGATCTCCTCGTATCACCACCTGACCTAGAGCGAGCGCACCACGTGTTGCGCGAGGCTGGGTGGCGCACGAGCAACGTCTACCCCACGCCCGGACCCTCGTGGGGGTGGAGACAGTTCTGTCGCAGCGAGTGCGAGATGACCTTCCAGCGTGGGCGCACTGATATCGATCTGCACTGGCATGCCCTTCCAGCTCGAGGAGCATTCCCAGAGTTCGAGGAGTTGTGGGCACGCCGGGAGAACGTCAACATCAGAGGACGGCGCGTGCCGACTTTCGGATTCTTCGACGCCCTTGCTCACTCAGCTAGCCACAGCGCCAAAGATCACTGGCGCTGGTTGCGAGGCATCGCGGACGTTCACAGGTTGATGTCGGACCCCCGGACATGGGCCGCGGCGGATCGGCCGTTGCGCGGTGACCAGCTGCTCACACTCGGGGTCGCTGCGCAGCTTCTTGGGATCCCTGACGGCTCACCACGGGTGGTCATTGATGCCGCAAGAGCGTGTCAGAGGGTGCTTCCGCGCGTCCAGATAGTCCAACTCATGCCCGAGCGAAGCTCTGCCCAGGACTGGGTCCCCGGACGGGGGACGCTCGAGACAATGACGCCCCTGTGGCATGCGCGAGTGCGGCCACAGGAGTTCGTTCGCCGGCTCTCGAGCAGCGCGATGCCACCCTGGGCTCTCGCCGAGGAGACATCAGTCCACGCCTACACGGCCGCCCCGCGGGTTCTCCTACTCCGCGCGTCGGAGGTCGGACGCCGGATCCGGCAACGAGGCTTGCGCCTTCTCTGACCTCTTCCAGGTCCTCAGCGACCGGTTGCCATCCGCGGCACATCTTTTTGCCAGAATTCAACAACTCTTCCGTACTACCAGCCACAATGTCCGAATGGATGCTCGCCAGGCTGAACTTCTCGCTCAGGCCGACCAGTACGAGCTGGGCCGCCGACTGCGCTCGATCCGCGTCGCTCGTGGATTGACGCAGGGCGATGTGGTGGGCGACGCCATTTCGGTCGCCTACCTGTCGCGCCTCGAGACCGGCGCGCGCCGCCCCACCGTGAAGGTCCTCAGCGCGCTTGCAGCCCGGCTCGACGTGTCCATCGACTCCCTGCTCGAGAGCGAACGCGGCCCAGATCCGGACGAGCTTCGCCTCGCCCTCGACTACGCCGAGCTCGCCCTGGAGTCGGGTGAGCCCACCGAAGCAGCGCAGCACATCGACACCGTTCTCAGCCGCCTCGACGAGCCGGCCGGGCCCGGCATCGAGGAACGAGCTCGACTCCTGCACGCCCGTTCGCTCGAGGCGAGCGGTCGCGAGGACGATGCGGTCATCGAGCTCGAGGGCCTGCTCGAGCGCGACTCGCTGAGCGGACTCAGCCGCATCAAGGCCGGCATCGCCCTGAGCCGAATCCACCGCGAGACCGGCGACCTGGGGCGCGCCATCACGTCTGGCGAGGAGGTCCTGTCGCAGCTGAGGCTCGCCGGCCTTGAGGCCAGCGACGAGGCCGTTCAGTTGTCGGTCACGGTGGCAGCCGCCTACTTCGAACGAGGCGACACCGCCCACGCGGTACGTCTGTGTACGAAGGCCATCTCGCAGGCAGAGACCCTCGACTCGCCGCGCGCCCGCGCGTCGGCGTACTGGAACGCCAGCGTCATGCAGGCCAACCGCGGTGATATCGCAGCAGCGGTGCCCCTTGCCGAGCGGGCGTTGTCGTTGCTCGGCGAAGGACAGGACGCGCGCAACCTGGCGCGGCTGCGCACCGAGGTCGGCCGCCTCCAGCTCGAGCTCGACCCGCCCGCCGTCGACGAGGCTCGGGAGAACCTGACCCGGGCGGTCTCCGAGATGGAGTGGAGCAGCGCCTCCCCGACCGATCGCGCCTGGACCCTCCTGGGCTTGGCGAGGGCGGCGTTCCTGTCGGGCGAGCTCGAGCAGGCGCGCGACCTGATCGGTGAGGTGGAGACCACGTCGAGGGGCCATGCCCCGCTCGCCGAAGCAGAAGCGCTGACCCTGGCGGGCCGCACCTGCGCGGAGGAGGGCCGGATGGCCGAGGCTGCCGACTTCTACCAGCAGGCGGTGCTGCGCCTGTCGGCCATCGGCGCCGACAAGGCCGCAGCCCAGCTGTGGTTCGACCTGGCCAGCCTGCTCGAGAGCGTCGACCTGTCCGAGGCCGCCCGCGACGCCTATCGTCGCGCAGCGGCCTCGACAGGTCTGCGCACTCGTACGGCGGTCGTGTCCCCGGTCAACGCGTGAGCTGACGCGCGGTCTCGGGCCGCGCGTGCGGGTCGACGACCTGGATGGGTGGCTCGACGCTCAGCAGCACCACACGTTGCGCATCTGGACGTCCTCGCGCGGCGCCGCGACGGCGGGAGCAGAGGCCGTGCCGGCGATGCTGACGAGGGCTGCGGCGGCGACGACGATGCGAGCGATGTTCTTCATGGGGTGACTCCTCGGGTGGGGTGTGGGCTGACCGAGCGTGGCAGCAAACCGCCCGCTCGCGGCGATTGTGTCAAAAATGCTGCGGAGCCGCGCTGGGTCTGGCAAACTCAGTCAAGACAGATTGGCAAACGCCCCCGCCGAGATGTCCGCTCGCGAAGTGCCCCCACATCCGAGCCGAAAGATGCGCTTCACCCCACGAAGCGCCCGGAGCCCCCCGCACCCCACGCGGGGGGCCCATTCATGTGAAGCCCGGTTTCCACTGATCGACCCACCTACTGTTGTGGTCATGTCCCCCGCAGTGGAGCCGACGGACCTCAGCGTCGTTGCACACGTCTCGGCCTTCGGCGTCGTCGTGCCCATCCGGGCGTCCGGGGAGCTGAGCGGGCCGGTGCTCGCAGCCTGGCGCGACGCGCTGACGGACGCCGACCCGACCGCTGCAGCTGTCGAAGCAGGCGGACCCGACGCCGAGACCGCGCTGCACCACCTCTCACCGGCCGTGACGACGCGAGCGATCGACGCACGGGCCGGAGACCTGGTCATGCTGCACGCCGCTGCCCTCGCCGACCCGTCCACCGGCCGCACCGCGGTGATGGTCGCTGCGTCGGGCACCGGGAAGACGACGGCTTCCGTCACCTTGGGCAAGACCTTCGCGTACCTCACCGACGAGACCGCAGCCATCACGCCGGACGGCATCGTGCTGCCCTACCGAAAGCCGCTGTCGATCATCGATGGAGGCCACTTGAAGAAGCAGGTCGCGCCGTCGGAACTCGGCCTGCTCGGGCTCGACCGTGAGTGCCGGCTGGCAGCGCTGGTCGTGATCGACCGCGACCCGGGGCACGACGGGGAACCACTCGTGGAGATGCTCGAGACCGTCGATGCCATCGCGGCGATCGCACCCCAGTCGTCCTACCTGCCCAGCATGGACAAGCCACTTCACCGGCTGGCAGAGCTGATCCACCTCGTCGGCGGGGCACGGCGCGTGACGTACGCCGAGTCGGCTGACCTGGCGCCGGTGCTCAGCGAGCTGCTGGCCGCCGCCGCGTGACGATCGACGCCGCAGCAGGCGCCGCCGGGTCCACTCAGGCGGGCTTCCAGGTGCCGGTCTTCTCGCCGAGCATGACGGAGCCGTAGAAGAACCGGACGGTCATCGAACCCCCCGAGTTGTTCGCACCCTTGAAGTTCGGCGTGAAGGTCAGCACGTCGTTGGGCTCGAGAGGGTCTTGGACACCCTCGTACGTGGCAGCGAAGTTCCTGCCGGACCCGCTCGTCGTCCAGACTCCGCCGGCGCTCGACACGGTGAACTCGACGTTCGTCGGCGAGTTCTCGCTGAGGATGATCTCGATGTTGAGATCAGCGAGGTCACCGGTGCCCGTGTTGGCGAAACGCAGGTCCTGCCACTTGACGTGCTTCACGCTGTTGCTGTCCCGGTCGTTGTACTTCACCGGCGTCTCGTTGTTGATGGCCGTGGTCAGCGCCCCGGTGAACGTCAGAGGCGCCGTGCCGCCCGACGCTGCGGCGATGTTCGGCGTCGCGACGACGACGGTGACCGCCGATGCGGACCACGCTGCCCCACGCAGCGCGGTCCGACGGCTGATGCCCGAAGACGGGCGTGACTGACTGGTGAGCTGATCGCTCATTCTGGTGCCCCCACCTGAAGTTGTGAGTGGTCGCCCCCGACCACTGCCGGTCAGCATCTGCCGTCCGGGTGATCGGAACGCTATACATCGAAACCGCCGACCCCGCCGCGTTTTACTGGAAAGAGGGTTTGGTCGCTGAAAGTTGTACTTCTCCACGGGCACCCTCAATCGCGGGACGCCCCTCGCGCGGGGACCTACGATTCTGGAGACGTCCCGGCTATCGGAGGGGGAGCCGTGGAGCTCGCTGACTACCTGCGCATCCTGCGCAACCACTGGATCGCCGTGACGGCGTTCGTCCTGGTGGCGGCGCTCGCCGCCTTCGGGTGGAGCAGCCTCCAGCCCAAGGTCTACGCCGCCAGCTCGTCGGGCTTCGTGACCTCCGGCGGCGGCGGCGACCCCGGCCTCGACAGCCTCAACGACTCGCTGTCCAAGTCGCGCGCGGCGTCGTACGTCGTGCTGGCGAAGGACCGCGAGACCGCGTCGCTCGTCATCGACGACCTCGGCCTCGACACCTCCCCCGAGGGCCTCGTCGGCAGCATCGACGCCGCCCAGACGCCCGACACCGTCATCATCTCGATCACCGCCCGCGCCGGCACGCCCGAGGAGGCGCAGCAGCTCGCCGACGCCTGGGTGGGCGCGCTCGCCGAGCGGGTCAAGGACATCGAGGCCGGCAAGTCCAGCGGCAGCCAGGGCCAGGGCATGCGCATCGAGGTCTCCGAGTCCGCCCAGCTCCCGACGAGCCCGGTCTCCCCGCAGGTCGAGCGCAACGTGCTCCTCGGTGCCGTGCTCGGCGCCCTCCTCGGCCTCGGCTACGCCGTCGTCCGCTCGCTGCTCGACCGCCGCATCCGCTCCAGCGAGGACGTCGAGCGCGACACCGGCGTGCCCGTCGTGGGCTCGGTCCCCGACGTCGGCAAGGCACCCGGCATCTTCGTCGGTACGTCGACCGGCACCGCCGCGCTCGCGGCCGAGGGCGTACGCCGCCTGCGCACCAACCTCTCCTACATGGACGTCGACAACCCGCCCCGCGCGATCGTCGTCACCAGCCCCAAGCAGGGCGACGGCAAGTCGACCGTCGCGGCCAACCTGGCCGCCGCCATCGCCGGCTCCGGTCAGGTCGTGACCCTCGTCGACGCCGACCTGCGCCGGCCCACCGTCGCGGCCACCGCCGGGGTCGACGACACCGTCGGCCTCACCGACGTGCTGACCGGCCGCCTCGAGCTGGCCGACGCCCTCCAGTCGCACCCGACCATCGAGGGCCTCCAGGTGCTCACCTCCGGCTCGCGCCCGCCCAACCCCAGCGAGATCCTCGGCTCGCAGGCCATGCGCGGCGTCATCGCCGACCTCACGGCCAAGGGCATCGTCATCATCGACGCTCCCCCGCTGCTCCCGGTGACCGACGCTGCTGTCGTCGCCCACGCGGCCGACGGCGCCTTCGTGGTGGTCTCGGCCGGTCGCACGCTCGACACCGAGCTCGACAACGCCCTGGGCCACCTGCGCACCGTCAACGCCCGCCCGCTCGGCATCATCCTCAACCGGGTGTCGAAGCGCACCGTGGGCGCCGGCAACTACGGCCACTACGGCTACGGCACCGACGACTACGTCGAGAGCAGCAGCAGCCGCCACAAGCCCAAGGGCTGACGCAGCCCGGGCGAAGGTCTGGTCCAGCGGACCAGACCGGTCGCGGGTCGGATCAAGGTTTCCCGCACGTTCCCAACAGCCCGGCTGCAACGCCCGGAAGTCGACCTACGCTCGCCGAACCGGCCCGTGGGGGTGCCGGCTTTCGCCGATGTGGGGGTACACCGTGTCCGATCCGACACGCACGGGATCGACCGTGCTCAGCAGACGGGCCGCCGTCCGGGGAGCCGTCTGGGCCCTGCCCGCGGTCACCGTCGCGACCGCCGCACCGGCCTTCGCCAACACCTCGGGGCGGCCCGTGATCACGGATCTCGTCGCCTCCTACGTGCCGGGCCAGCCGGAAGAGCTCACCGTGTCGGCGACCGTCACCGGCTTCGACGCGAGCTATCAGCTGGCGCTCACCATCCCCGCCGGGCTCTTCGAGAGCGTCGGCTCGGCGACGGCCTCCGGGCCGACCAGCACGGGCCTGGACACCAGCCACACCGTGCTCTTCACCGGCACCACGTCCGACTTCCGGGCGAAGCTCATCCTCGGGTCGCAGACCGAGCTGCCGTGGCGAGGATTCCACGGTGCGGCCTTCACCCTCAGCGCGATCGCCCTGTCGGGCGCCCAGCAGTCCGACCCGACGCCGGCGGCCGTTCCGCCCTGCGACATGCCCACCGCTCCGCTCAGCACCGAGGCGACCGCGGCCGCCACCCTCGGGCGCCTCTCCGCCTACGGCATCGCTGCCGACTACGGATACCCCGGGGTGATCGGGAGGATCGTCCTCGTCATCTCGGTCCCCAAGGTCGCCGGCGCAACCAAGCCCGAGACCGCGGGCATCCACAGCGCATGGACGCGCACCGACGTCGTCGAGGGGTCGGACAGGTGGCTCTACCGCTTCACGACGACGCAGTCGCACCACACCTCCAGGACCGGTCCGCAGGCCGGCAACTCCGACCGCGGTCCCGCCCCCGATGTCTCCGGCGGAGGTCACTACGAGTTCTGGGCCGACATGCAGGGCATGCCGCCCTCGCTGGTCAACAGCGACGCGGTGTTCAACTTCTCCGTCGAGGGCGACGCTGATGCGCGGTTCTGGCGGCTGGGGACCATCATGGCCTGAGGGGCACGGCTCAGCGGGGCAGCAGCACGCAGACGCTGGTGCCCTCGCCCAGGGTGCTCTCGAGCGACACCACCCCGCCGTGGGCCTCGACGATGCTGCGCACGATCGTGAGGCCGAGACCGGTGCCGGACACCTGGCGGCGACGGGCATTCTCCCCGCGGTAGAACCGGTCGAACACCTGCTCCACCTCGCTCGCGTCGATGCCGGTGCCCTCATCGGTGACCGTCAGCACGACGTGCTCCGCACGCACGGCCAGGTCGACCGTGACGACGCAGCCCTCGTGGCTGTAGGCGATCGCGTTGCACAGCAGGTTGTCGAAGACCTGGCGCAGGCGCATCCCGTCGGCGACGGCCGGCAATGCGTCGGGCACGCTGGCCGAGATCCGCACCCCCCGGCTGTCGGCGTCGAGGGACGCCGCGTCGACCGCCTCGCACAGCAGCACGGCCAGGTCGACGCGGTAGGGGTCGACCAGCGGCGAGCCCGCCGAGACCCGCGTGGTGAAAAGCAGGTCGGCGACCAGGTGCGAGAGCCGGAGCATGTTGCGCCGGGCCGCGGTCACCTGCTGGTGGCCCTCGGGCGTGACGTCGGTCGACTCGTCGAGCAGCTCGAGGTAGGCCAGCGCCGCCGTGAGCGGCGTACGGAGCTCGTGCGAGATCGTCGAGACGAACTCGTCCTTCACGCCCATCGCACGCACCAGGTCGGTGACGTCGTGGTAGGCCAGCACCGCGCCCGTCAGCTCACCCGACCGGTCGAGCAGCCGGCGCGCGGAGACCGAGAGCGCCCGGCGCGAGTGGGGGTCCTCCCCCACCCACAGGCGTACGTCGTCGAACTCCTCGCCGCGCGTGGCCCGCACCGACGGCATGTCGGCGCGGGCCAGCAGCTGCTGGTCGGCGTCGTAGGCGAACCCGGCCTGTCCCGCGCGGCCGTGGTGGCCGTGGGGGAAGGCGAGGTCGAGGAACTCGCGGTGCCGGCCGTTCGTGGCGACGTAGCGGCCCTGGGCGTCGATCTGCAGCAGCCCGACGGCGACGCCCTCGAAGACCGCCTGGGCCGTACGACGATCCGCATCCGCCGCGGCCTCCGCGGCGTCGAGCCGGTCGACGAACGCCTGGCGCTCGCTGAGGTCGACGATCTGGGAGATGAAGTGGATCGGGGTGCCCATCGGGTCGCGCAGCAGCGCGACGGACAGGTCGCCGACCAGGATGCCGCCGTCGGCGCGGAGGTAGCGCTTGGTGATCCGGTAGGAGCTGATCTCCCCGGCAAGCGTCTGCGCGAACAGGCGCAGGTCGGTGTCGAGGTCGTCGGGGTGGGTGATGTCCTGGAAGGACAACGTGGCGAGCACGTCGGCGTCGTGGCCGAGCATGTCGCACAGCGCGACGTTGGCCGTCACGAAGCCGCCCGACGGGGACACGATGGCCATCCCGACCGGCGAGTGCTCCATCGTCAGGCGCCAGAGCTCGTCGGTCTCGAGTGCGGGCGCGGGCGCCATCTCAGCGACCATCACCCACCTGCTCTCTCCACGACACAGCCCGGAACGCGGCGCACAGCCCGAAGCGCCACGGTAGGTCGCGCGCGGCCCCGCCGCCGGAGGTGTGGCGGAACAGTGGCGAAAATGAGAGGAACGCCCCGCACTGAGCGTGCGGGACGTCCCTCCTGTGGTCTGGACCAGCCGAGGCCGAAAGGAGTGTCAGGCGCTGACGAGCACCTGCACCTCGGCGACCGAACCGGTCGCGGCGACGACGCGGGTGTCGACCGGCTGCGCCTTCGGCGCGAGCGTCCGCAGGGTCCACTCGCCGTCGCCGGCGAAGAAGCGGAAGTGTCCCGTCGCGGACGTCGGCACCTCCGCGGTGAACTCGCCGCTGCGGTCGAGCAGCCGGACGTACGCGTTGGCGACGGGCTCGTCACCGCTGCGCAGCACCTGGCCCTGGATCACCGCCTCCTTGGCGACGTTGACGCCGTCGAGCGACAGCCCGCCCTCGGTCGCGCCGCACATCAGGCACGCACCTTGTCGGCCGAGCCCGGCTCGTCGCCGAGGGCGACCGGGACGCCGACCAGCGAGCCGTACTCGGTCCACGAGCCGTCGTAGTTCTTGACGTTCTTGCGGCCGAGGAGCTCGGTCAGCACGAACCACGTCAGCGACGAGCGCTCACCGATGCGGCACAGGGCGATGGTGTCCTTGTCGGTGTCGAAGCCGACCTCGTCGTAGAGCTTGGTCAGCTCCTCGTCGGACTTGAAGGTGCCGTCGTCGTTGGCGTTCTTGCTCCACGGCACGTTGACCGAGGTCGGGATGTGGCCGGCGCGCTGGGCCTGCTCCTGAGGGAGGTGGGCCGGGGCGAGCAGCCGGCCGGCGTACTCGTCGGGGCTGCGCACGTCGACGAGGTTCTGCGTGCCGATCGCGGCGACGACCTCGTCGCGGAAGGCGCGGATCGAGGAGTCCTGCTCCTGCGCGGTGTACGACGTCGCGGCGCGGGTGGGGAGCTCGTCGGTCAGCTCGCGGGAGTCGAGCTCCCACTTCTTGCGGCCGCCGTCGAGCAGCTTGACGTCGGAGTGGCCGTAGAGCTTGAAGTACCAGTAGGCGTAGGCGGCGAACCAGTTGTTGTTGCCGCCGTAGAGCACGACGGTGTCGTCGTTGGACACCCCGCGCTCGGACAGCAGCGCCTCGAACTGCTCCTTGTCGACGAAGTCGCGGCGGACCTGGTCCTGGAGGTCGGTGGTCCAGTCGAGCTTGATGGCTCCCCGGATGTGGCCCTTGTCGTAGGCGGTCGTGTCCTCGTCGACCTCGATGAGGACGACGCCGTCGGTGTCGAGGTTGTCCTCGACCCACTGGGCGGTGACGAGCGAGTTCTCGCGGCTCATGGTTGGTGTACTCCTTGTTTCGGTCAGACGGTGGCGATGAAGCGGCGGACGAGCAGGTAGACCTCGCATCCCAGGCAGAAGGCGAAGACGGCGTTGAGCAGGGCGGCGACGAGCGCGAACCCGACGGCCACCTGGGCGACGACAGTGGCGCCGGCCGCAAAGGCGACCAGCCCGACGAGCGCGAAGGCGAGGCCGACGCCCTGGGCGAAGCGCGGCGGCTCGGGGGCCTCCCACTCGGTGGGCGGCGCCAGGCGGGGGCGTACCAGCGTGCGGAACAGCCAGGCGTGCGGCGTGGCCTGCACCCCGCGCACCGCACCCACGGCGAACAGCACCGCCTGCACGGCGAGCAGCGCGGCGGCGTACGGGGTCGGGAGCAGCAGGACGGCCACCAGGACGACGGCGGTCAGGGCGGCGGCGAGCTGCGGGCCGCGGGGGTCGATCGCGCCGGCGGGGCGGCGGTCCGAGTCGGGGGTGACGCGGGGCGTGGCGGTGGTGGTCATGTCTCTCCTGAGGTCGGTCGGCACGGCGGGGCCGGGCGCGCCGGAACGACCCGGCGCACGGGTCCCACCGACCGAGCGAGGTCCGGCAACGACGAGCCGGACGGGAGGGCTCAGGTGAGCGGCGGGACCGCTACGACATTCGACACAGCGCCGAGCGCACGCGGCAGTGGTCCACTGCGCGGCGCTTGGTGAGCATGGTCGAGGACATGACGACGACCCTAGGCGCTGGCACCGCTGCCACCTTGCCCCGTCTCACCATGTGACCCACCCATCCACATCCTGAGATCAGACGCGCGCGAGTGCGGTCAGGACCTGGTCGCGGGTCGGCGCCCCGGTCGCCCGGGTGACCTCGGCGCCGGACGCGTCGAGCACGATCGTCGTGGGCGTGCGGAGGATCCCGAGGGTGCGGGTGGCCTCGAGGTGGTGCTCGGCGTCGATCTCGACGTGGGCGACGCCGTCGACCAGCCCGGTCACCTCGCCCAGCACCCGCCGGGTGGCGCGGCACGGCGCGCAGAACGCGCTGGAGAACTGCAGCAGCGTCGCCCGCTCCCCCAGCTCCTCGCCCACCGCGGCGACCAGGTCGGCGCCGGGGGGTCTCGTGACGGGCGCCGGGGCGCCCTCCTCGACCAGCGGGTCGGCGGGACGGCGTACGACGTGGGTGCCGCGGAAGCGGCCGTCGGTCGCGGCGCGCCAGAGCCCGAAGGCCAGCGCCACCACGGCAGCAGCGACGACGATCCAGGCTCCGGTGCTCACACCCGCCCAACGACGACGTACGCCCGATTTGTTCCGGCACCCAGGAGAGACCGAGCGAGGCCCCGGGACGGATCCCGGGGCCTCGCGTGGTGGAGCTGTGGTGCAGGTGGTTCAGAGGGTCAACGCTTGATCTTGACCTTCTTCATGATGTCGCCGGAGCCGACCTTGCCCTTGCCCTTCACCGTGAAGACGAGCTTGTGCTTGCCCTTGGACAGCGCCTTCTTGAAGCGGACGACGCCCTTGCCCTTCTTGATCTTGGCCTTGCCGAGCTTCTTGAGCTTGTCGTCGCCGTTCTTCTTGACGCCGACCTTCTCGAAGACGATGACCGTGGCCTTGACCTTCTTGGCCTTGAGGGGCTTGACCTTCAGCGTGATCGCGGCCGACTTCTTGGAGACGTTGGCCTTGACCTTCGGCTTGTAGCCGACCTTGTAGGTCGACTTGGTGACCGCCTGGCCCTGCGTGAAGCCGATGTCGTTGGTGACGCGGCCGGTGATCTTGTCGCCGAGGTGCTTCTTGGTGAGCTTGAGCGACGGGCCGGTGGCGATGACGGTGCCCTTGACGAGCCACTCGTAGGTGAACTCGTTGTCGGCCATCTGGGTCCACACGCCCTTGTCGAGGCGGATGGTCTTCTTGACCCACGCGTCGCCCTTGACGGTCGGCCGCTCGACGGCCTTGACGCCCGCGGCGAGCGCGGCGGAGATGCCGGTGACGACCTGGCCGGGCTTGACCGTGACGGTCTTGGCCTCGCCGGCGACGGCGTCGTCCCACCACTCGGAGACGTGGCGCTCTCCACCGAACTGGACGGTGTAGTCACCGGCCCACAGGTTGCGGGTCTCGTAGGAGCCGTTGGCCTGGAACTCGGCGTAGGCGCCGGCAGCGGTGTCGTCGGCATCCCTGAACGCGACCATCGGGTTCTCCGGGACGCCACCGGCCTCGCTGGTGAGGGTGCCGGCCACGCCACCGGCGACCGGCTGGACGAAGTCGATGACCTGCGGAGCAGCCGAGACAGCGGCGGCGGTCTCGTAGCCCAGCTTCTGACCGGTCCAGATGGTGCGACGGGCGAAGTCGCCGTCCTCACGGGCGGGCTCGCCGACGACCTCGATCTTGAACTCGGTCTCGCCGCCGATGCGGTCGAGCGTGGTGAAGGCGTAGCCACCCGAGCGGTTGGAGACCGTCGTGGCGACGACCTCGCGGTCGAGCGGGTTGGCCGGGGTGTTGTAGGCACGGACCACGTAGCCCACGCCGACGCCGCCGACCTGATCGCGGACGGTGCCGCTGAGGTCGACGCCCGTCGGGGCGGGCTTCGTCTTCGGCGTGAGGGCGGCGTTGATGCCGGTCACGGCCTGGCCGGGAGCGACGTTGACGACGGCCGGCGCGGACGCGGGGCTGCCGAACTCGTTGACGGCGACGTTGTCGTAGTACTCGCCGAGGTACTCGTCGATCGGGTCGAAGAACTCCAGCTCGTGGGGACCGGTGGTCGCACCCTCGATGGTGTAGTCGCCGTTGACGTTGGTGTAGTCGCAGTTGCGGTCGGAGCAGACCTGGACCCGGTTGAGGCCGGCACCAGCGTCGCTGGTCACGCGACCGGAGATCGAACCACCCGGAGCCAGGGTGACGAACCCGACGTTGGAGCCGGGCGCGACCGCGTCGGCGGAGGCGAGGTCGGCCTTGTCATTGTAGTACTCCATGGCCAGGGACTTCTCGGTCACCGGGTCGTAGCCGTAGAACTGCAGCTTGACCGCCTCGGGGGCACCGATCGTGAACGTCCCGGACGCGTCGGTGCTGTGGGAGCCGAGCATCGCGTTGTCATCGGCGGCGTAGGCATAGACGGTCGCGTTGCGCACCGCGCGGCCGTCGGTCGTGGCGACCCTGCCGGTCACGGTGGGGACGGGGTCGATCGTCCAGGCAGGAAGGTTCTGGGCAGCGCCCGCGACGGTGATGAAGTCGGCGGTCGCCAGGCTGTCCTTGTCGCGGTAGTACTCGCCGCGGACCTGGGAGTAGTCGAAGTCCGGGTCGAACTCCAGCTTGTAGAGGCCGTCCGCGAGGTTGAGGTCGAAGGCGCCCGACTCCGTGTACACGCTCGGCTGGAAGTCGTACTCGAATTCCTCGACCGTGCCGTCGCCGTCCTCGTCGGAGAACTTGTAGACCGAGATGCGACCGTCGACGTAGTTGCCGGCGGCATCGATGGTGCTGCCGCTGATCGTGACCGCGGCGTGGGCCGGCGCTGCCAGCCCGATCGTGAGGCCGGCGAACGCCGTCGCGGCGGCGGTTCCACCTGCAACGAGGCGCGCGAAGGCTCCCCCGTGAGTGCTCTTCATCTAGTTGTCCCCCTTGGACTCGCGTCGGCGCGCTCGCGCCCGACACCCAGGCCATCCCCCGTAGGAGGCCCGTCGAAACGCAGTTCTACCGCATAACCGCGTCGGTGCGCTCAACCTCCGGCAAATGGGGGCAGCAGCTCGACGACCTCACCGGCTCGTACGACGACCTGGGCGGGGTCCTGCGAACCGACCGGCCGGTCGCCGAGGAGCACCGAGCAGACGCCGACCGTGCGGGCCATCTGGTCCCCGGGGTGGAGCTCCAGCACACGGGCGACGACGTCGGCCAGGGTCAGCTCGCCCGTCGTCGCATCCGCCTCGATGACGTCCTCGGCGGTCCCGGCCGCCGCCCGGGCGCCCGCCCAGTAGCGCACGGTGATCGCTGTCTCACGACTCCGTTCGGGGTCCGACGCGTGGCTCATGCGGGATATCCTTCCTCATCCCCGGCTGACCCGCCGGCCGATCCCCGCCCACGAGGAGGGCCCCGCGATGAGCGCACTGCTGCTGCTCACGGGCGCGCTGCAGCCCTCCGCCGAGGTGCTCCCCGGGCTCGCCCTGCTGGCCCACTCGGTGAAGATCGTCCCGGCCCAGGGCAGCGCGCTGCTCGACGCGCCCGAGTCCGACCTCGTCCTCGTCGACGGCCGCCAGGACCTCGCGGCGGCCCGCGACCTCTGCCGGCTGATCCGCACCACCGGAACCGACGCCCCGGTCCTGCTCATCGTCACCGAGGGCGGCCTCGCCGTCGTCGCCCACGACTGGGGCATGGACGACGTCGTCCTCCACACCTGCGGCCCCGCCGAGCTCGACGCCCGCATCCGCCTCGCGATCGGCCGTGCGAGCGCCGCCGCCCCCGACGACCCGACCGCCCACGTGATCCACCGCGGCGAGGTCGTCGTCGACGACGCCACCTACACCGCCCGCATCGGCGGGCGCCCGCTCGACCTCACCTACAAGGAGTTCGAGCTCCTGAAGTACCTCGCCCAGCACCCCGGCCGGGTCTTCAGTCGCGAGCAGCTGCTCCAGGAGGTCTGGGGCTACGACTACTTCGGCGGTACCCGCACCGTCGACGTCCACGTACGCCGCCTCCGCGCCAAGCTCGGCACCGAGCACGAGCACCACATCGGCACCGTCCGCAACGTCGGCTACCGCTTCGTCGTGCCCACGCGCGACTCCGCCGCCGAGACCTCCGCCCCCGCCCCCTCGCGGTCGTCCTCGTCCTGACCGCCGCTCCTCCCCGCGCCGCCCCTCCCCCGCCCTGCCCTGCCCCCCGCCCCGGGAGATATCTAGGGACGATTTCGTAGGCCGCCGAGCCGGTCCACACCCATTTCGTCCCTAGATATCGAGCCGTCACCGGCGCCGCTAGGGTCGTCGGCATGCAGGCAACCGTGGAGCAGATCGCCGCCGAGGCCGCGGCCGCGGACGGCGCCGACCCGCTCGACGAGGCGGCCCGCATCGCGCTCGCCGACGGCACGGCGTCCGTCATTGTCGAGGACGGCGCCTTCGCGCTCCTCCACGACGGCGACCTGTCGCTCGTCGTACGCCCGGCGGCCCGCGGTCGCGGCCTCGGGTCCGCGCTGCTCACGCGCGCCGAGTCGTCGTACGGCACCGGGCTGACGGCGTGGTCGCACGGCAACCACCCGGCCGCGGCGCGCCTCGCCGCGACCCACGGGTGGGACCGGGTGCGCGACCTGTGGGTGATGCGCCGGCCGACCTCGCTGCCCCTGCCCGCGCTCGAGGTGCCGGCGGGTACGACGGTCCGGTCCTACCGCGACTCCGACGCCGCCGACGTGGTCGCGGTCAACGCGGCCGCCTTCGCCGACCACCCCGAGCAGGGCGCGATGGACCTCGACAACCTCGCCCGCCGGATGGCCGAGCCGTGGTTCGACCCGGCCGGGCTGCTGGTCGCGGAGGATGGGTCCGGGATGCTCGGCTTCCACTGGACCAAGCAGCACGACGCGCGCCTCGGGGAGGTGTACGTCGTCGGCATCGCGCCGTCCGCCCAGGGCCGCGGGCTCGGCAAGCTGCTCACCCTCGCCGGGCTCCACCACCTCGCGGGCCTCGGTGTCGACGAGGTGCTGCTCTACGTCGAGTCCGACAACGCCCCCGCGGTCGCGGTCTACTCACGCCTCGGCTTCGGGCACGCCGACGCCGACACCCACGTGCAGTACCGCCGCCCCTGACCCGGCACCGGCCGCCGATATCTGAGGACGTCGCGAACGGGGAAACCCCGATTTCGCCTCCGTAGCGTCCTCAGATATCGCCGGTGGGACCGGGACCCCGACCCCGACCGCAAGCGGCGTCAGCGGAGGGGGCGGACGTGCAGCCCCACCTCGGGGTCGACGACGACCTCCTGGGCGGCGGGCATCTCGTCGACCGAGAGGGTCGCGTCGACGGGGACGTTGCGCTTGACCAGCGCGAGGGCGATCGGGCCGAGCTCGTGGTGGCGGGCGCTCGAGCCGACGAACCCGACGTCGCGACCGTCGTACGACACCGGGGACCCGGCGGGCGGCAGCCGGTTCTCCGACCCGTCGAGGTGCAGCAGCACCAGGCGGCGGGGCGGCCGGCCGAGCGTGTGCACGCGGGCGACGGTCTCCTGGCCGCGGTAGCAGCCCTTGTCGAGGTGGACGGCGGCGCCGATCCAGCCGACCTCGTTGGGGATCGTGCGGTGGTCGGTGTCGATGCCGAGCCGCGGCTCGCCCCGCTCGATGCGCAGCGCCTCGAAGGCCCAGAGCCCGCAGGCCGGCCCGGCGGCGTCGGCGTACGCCTCCAGCTTGTCGCGCGGCACCAGGTCGTAGCGGCCGGGCTGTCGCGACGGGTCGTCGCCCGGGCGCCACATCACGGCGACGTCGTCGACGAGCGCGATCTCGACGCGGGTCATGAACTTCATCCGCTCGAGCCACTCGACCAGCGCCGCGCCGGCGCCGGGCTCGGTGTGGGCGGTGAACGCCTCGCCGTCGTCGACGCCGGCGAAGGCGTGCTCGACGTGGCCCTGCGGGCTCAGCACCAGCGCCTGGGTCCAGGTGCCGGGGGCGAGGCCGTCGAAGTACTGCGTGGTCAGGTTGTGCAGCCACGACAACCGCTCGGGACCGGAGATGCGTACGACGTCGCGGTGCGAGAGGTCGACGAACCCGTCACCGCCCGCCAGGCTGCGCTGCTCGGTGTTGAAGGAGCCGTAGTGGGCGGCCACCGGGGCGTCGATGCCGTCGCCGGAGACGGCCCCGGGCAGGGCGAGGAGGGGGCTGGCCATGCCCCGAGTCTAGGTCGGCTCGGGTGAGCCGGCCGCGGCCGAGCAGTCCGCGCAGGTGCCGAAGATCGCGAGGTGGCCCACGTCGACGGAGAACCCGTCCTCCCCCAGCGCCGCGACGAGCGAGCGCACGAGGTCGGGGTCGTAGGAGCGTACGGAGTGGCAGCCGCGGCACACGACGTGCACGTGCTCGTGCTCGCGGGTGGAGTGGTAGGTCGGGGCGCGGTCGCTGAGGTGCGTGTGGCGCACCAGCCCGAGCTCCTCGAGCACCTCGAGCGTGCGGTAGACGGTGGAGGCGTTGACCGAGCTCGCCTGGCCGCGCACGTGCGCGAGCACCTCGTCGGGGGTGGCGTGGCGCAGCTCCTCGACGGCGCGCAGGATCAGCTCGCGCTGCGGGGTGAGCCGCAGCCCCTGCTCCCGCAGCCGCGCCGCCAGGTCGTCGCTCATGACGAGCTCAGGCCCGCTTGAGGCGCGCCCAGAGGTGCGGCTGGAGCTCCTGGCCGACGGCCTTCATGTCGTAGGCGTAGAGCAGGTCGCCGTCGACGTTGCCGTAGATCCGGGAGCCGCCGGTGACCTCCTTGGCGGTCTCGGTGAAGGAGACGCCGGCGGTGTGCATCTCGAGCTTGCCGCCGTCGGCCGCGCCGTACCAGACCTCGGAGAAGCCGATGTTGTGGGCGAGGAGGAGCTCGACCTTGCCGGGCTCGGGGCAGCGCAGGAAGCCGGACTCCATCGCGGCGTCACGGACGAACTCGCCCTGCTCGTCGACGATCCACGCGCGCGCCATGTAGTGGAAGAACGGGCGACCGTCGTGGGTGAAGATCAGCTCCTGGCCGAACTGGAACGACTCGATCGTGGGGTAGGCGCCGTGGCCGTTGCCGCGCCACGTGCCGAGCAGCCACGCGACGGGGCCGCAGTTGGGGTGCAGGTTGTCCGGCAGCTCGAAAGGCATGGGCGCCACTCTAATGTGGGGCCATGGCTCGCTCACTGGTCGTCAAGGTCACCTGCGGCGCCGACGACGCCGAGCGCCTCAACCAGGGCTTCACCGTCGCCGCCGCCGCGGCCGCTGCGGGCGCCGACGTCTCCCTGTGGCTGACCGGCGACGCGGCCTGGTTCGGTACGCCGGGACGCGCGGAGGAGTTCGAGCTCGAGCTCGCCACCCCGCTCGACCAGCTGATGGCCGCGGTCCTCACCAGCGGCACGATCACCGTCTGCTCGCAGTGCGCCGCGCGTCGCGGCATCGTCGCCGGCGACCTCCGCGAGGGCGTCACCATCGCCGGCGCGGCCGTGTTCGCCGAGCAGGTCCTCGGCGAGGGCGTCCAAGCACTGGTCTACTGACGCGAGCGTCACTCCGCGTTCACCAACCGGTGCCACACTGGGAGGCATGTCCGACCCGGCCACCCTCACCAGCGCTGTCAGCCCGTCGGTGGAGGAGGGGCCGGTCGCAGACCCGCTCGGTCACCCCACCGACACCTTCGACGTCGAGCCGCCCTACCTGCCCGACGCCGAGGCCATCGCGGGCGTGGAGAAGTTCGACGACCGCTTCATCGACCGCGAGATCTCCTGGATCCGCTTCAACCAGCGGGTCCTCGAGCTGGCCGAGGACCCCGACCTGCCGCTGCTCGAGCGCCTGCGGTTCCTCGCGATCTTCGCCAGCAACCTCGACGAGTTCTTCATGGTCCGCGTCGCCGGCCTCAAGCGGCGCATCGCCGCCGGGGTCGCCGTACGGGCCGCCAGCGGCATGATGCCGCGCGAGCAGCTCGAGAAGCTCTGGGTCGAGAGCCGCGGGCTGATGGAGCGCCACGCCCGCGCGCTCGTCGACCTCCTGCCCGAGCTGGGCGGGCACGGCATCGAGATCCTCCGGTGGTCCGAGCTCGACCGCGAGGAGCAGAAGGTCTGCAAGAAGCTCTTCAAGGACCGGATCTTCCCCGTCCTCACCCCCCTCGCCGTCGACCCCGCCCACCCCTTCCCCTACATCTCCGGGCTGTCGCTCAACCTCGCGGTCGTCGTACGCCACCCGACGACGGGCACCGAGCACTTCGCGCGGGTGAAGGTGCCGCCGACGTTCGGGCGCTTCGTCGGGGTCGGCAACCAACGCTTCGTGCCGATCGAGGACGTCATCGGCGAGCACCTGAAGAAGCTGTTCCCCGGCATGGACGTGGTGGCGTCGCACACCTTCCGGGTGACCCGCAACGAGGACCTCGAGGTCGAGGAGGACGACGCGGAGAACCTCCTCAAGGCGCTCGAGAAGGAGCTGCAGCGGCGCCGCTTCGGCCCGCCTGTGCGCCTCGAGGTCGAGGAGTCGATGGACCCCAAGGTGCTCGAGCTGCTCGTCTCCGAGCTCGGCGTGGGACGCGACGAGGTCGTCTCCCTCCCCGGCCCCCTCGACCTGACCGGACTCCACTCGATCGCCGACCTGCCGCGCGACGACCTCAAGTACGCCGCCTTCCTGCCCTCGACGCACCCCAGCCTGGCGGAGGTCGAGTCGGCCTCGCCGGTCGACGTGTTCGACTCGGTGTCGCGCCACGACGTGCTGCTGCACCACCCCTACGACTCCTTCGCCACGTCCGTGCAGCGCTTCCTCGAGCAGGCCGCGGCCGACCCGCACGTGCTCGCGATCAAGCAGACGCTCTACCGCACCTCCGGCGACAGCCCGATCATCGAGGCGCTCATCGACGCCGCCGAGGCCGGCAAGCAGGTGCTGGTGATCGTGGAGATCAAGGCGCGCTTCGACGAGCAGAACAACATCCGCTGGGCCCGCAAGCTCGAGCAGGCCGGCTGCCACGTCGTCTACGGCCTGGTCGGGCTCAAGACCCACTGCAAGCTGTCGATGGTGGTGCGCGACGAGCCCGAGGGCATCCGGCGCTACGTCCACCTCGGCACCGGCAACTACAACCCCAAGACCGCCCGCGTCTACGAGGACCTCGGGCTGCTGACGGCCAACCCGGAGATCGGCGAGGACGTCGCGCTCCTGTTCAACAACCTCTCCGGGATCAGCCGCAACCGCACCTACGACCACCTCCTCGTCGCGCCCCACAGCGTGCGCGACGGCCTGGTCGCCCACATCCACCAGGAGATCGCCCACCACCAGGCCGGCCGGCCTGCGGGGATCCGGATCAAGGCGAACTCGGTGGTCGACGAGGCGGTGATCGACGCGCTCTACCTCGCCTCGCAGGAGGGCGTGCGCGTCGAGCTGCTCGTCCGCGGGATCTGCGCCATGCGACCCGGCGTACCCGGCCTGTCCGAGACCGTGCGCGTGCGGTCTATCCTGGGCCGCTTCCTCGAGCACAGCCGGATCTTCTGGTTCGACAACGGCGGCGAGCCCGCGGCGTGGATCGGCTCGGCCGACATGATGCACCGCAACCTCGACCGCCGCGTGGAGGTGCTCGTACGCCTGCGCGACCCGCACGTCGTGCAGGAGATCGAGGCCCTGCTGGACCTCGCGTTCGACCCCGGGACGACGGCGTGGGAGCTCTGCTCCGACGGCGAGTGGCAGCTGGAGCGCGGTGAGCGCCACCTGCAGGACGAGCTGATCATGCGCCAACGCGTACGACGTCGCTGACCGCAGACTGACCGCCGACCGCCCGCGTGAGCGCCGCGTCACACAGGCGTTCGAACGGGGCCCCGAGGTTGCGTCGATGGGCCGATCAGGCCCTAGCATGAACCACGGTTCATCCGCCCCCCGTTCGGAGTTCACCGTGCGTTTGAAGTTCCGCCCCGTCGACAGCTCGTTCTACGACCTCTTCAGCGAGGCTGCCAACCACCTCGTGGTCGGCTCACAGCTCCTCAGCGAGATGCTGTCGTCCGGCAACTCGAAGGCAGAGATCGCCCAGCGCATGCGCGAGGCCGAGCACGCCGCCGACGAGACCACCCACTCGATCATCCGGCGGGTGAACAGCACGTTCGTCACGCCGTTCGACCGCGAGGACATCTACTCCCTCGCCTCGGCGCTCGACGACGTCATGGACATGATGGACGAGGCCGTCGACCTGGTCCTCCTCTACGAGGTCACCTCGCTGCCGCCGGAGACCACCCAGCAGGTCGAGGTGCTGCAGCGCTGCGCCGAGCTCACCGCCGCCGCGATGCCGAAGCTCGAGTCCATGGGCTCGCTCGACGAGTACTGGATCGAGATCAACCGGCTCGAGAACACCGGCGACAAGTCCTACCGGCGGATCCTGGCCAACCTGTTCAGCGGTGACTTCAAGGCCCTCGAGGTGATGAAGCTCAAGGACATCGTGGAGTCCCTCGAGGGGGCGATCGACGCCTTCGAGAAGGTCGCCAACATCGTGGAGCAGATCGCGGTCAAGGAGTCCTGACCCCGATGCACGCCACCTCCACCACTTCGTCCTCGCGCGCCCGGAGCACCGCCTGATGGAGATCGGGATCATCATCGCGGTCGTCGTCGTCGCCCTCGTCTTCGACTACACCAACGGCTTCCACGACGCCGCCAACGCGATCGCGACGTCCGTCTCGACGGGCGCCCTCAAGCCGCGCGTGGCCCTGGCCATGGCGGCGGTCATGAACTTCGTCGGCGCGTTCCTGGGCCAGAAGGTCGCCCAGACCGTGTCAGAGGTCATCGATCCGGGCACCGGCAGCCACGGGCTGGTGATCGTGATGTGCGGCTTGCTCGGCGCGATCACCTGGAACATGATCACCTGGTACTACGGCCTGCCGTCGTCCTCCTCCCACGCCCTCATCGGCGGCCTCGTCGGCGCCGCGGTCGCGGCCGGCGCGACCGCCAACTGGCTGGTGGTTCTGGAGAAGGTCGTCATCCCGATGTTCCTCTCCCCCCTCGTCGCCTTCAGCCTCGGCTTCGCGCTGATGATCGGCATCATGTGGGCCTTCCGTCGCGCCAACCCGGGTCGCGCCAACCGCGGCTTCAAGCTCGCCCAGACCGTCTCCGCCGCCGCCATGGCGCTCGGCCACGGCCTCCAGGACGCCCAGAAGACGATGGGCGTCATCTTCCTGGCGCTGCTCACCGGCGGGTACGTCGCCGCTGACGACCCCCTGCCGCTCTGGGTGATCATCGCCGCGGCGACCGCCATCTCCCTCGGCACCTGGTCCGGCGGCTGGCGCATCATGCGCACCCTGGGCCGCCGCATCATCCACCTCGACCCGGCCCGCGGGTTCGCCGCCGAGTCCGTCGCGGCGTCGGTGCTCTACTCGACGGCGTACGTCTTCGAGGCGCCGATCTCGACCACCCACACCATCACCTCCGCGGTCATGGGCGTCGGCGCCACCAAGCGCCTCTCCGCCGTCCGCTGGGGCGTGGCCAAGTCGATCCTCACCGCCTGGGTGCTGACCTTCCCGGCCGCCGCCTCCGTCGCCGCGATCTGCTACTGGATCGCGCGCATCTTCCTCCCCTGACCGGCGCTTCCCCCTCCCCCTCCCCGGCCCCGCTCGCCCCGCCCCTCATTCGGGTATCTAGGGACGATCTGGGTGGCCGTAACCGGGGATTTCCTACCAAGACGTCCCTAGATACCCCGGTGGCACGAGGCGCCCGCCCCCCTCACGCGGCTTTCCGGTAGCGCAGCAGGCGCATCCGGTCGTACGACGACAGTGCGCGGCGCTGCTCCACTGTTGACGTCGGCACCCACCACACGGGTGGCTCCGGCAGCCACAGGCGCATGTCCGACGGGCGTCGCTCCGCCCGGGCGTACGCCTCTCGCAGCCGCCCGACGAAGGCCCCGCGGTCGCGCACGTCGCCGGCCATCATGGTCGCTCCCTCGAGTCCCAGGCGACGGTAGGCAGCCTCCTTCTCGACATCGGCGTGCCTCACCTCGCCGGCCAGGTGGAGTCCACCGTCGTACATCCCGTAGACACCGGCGACCGGGTCGAGAAGGTCGGGCGTTCCGACGAACCGTCCCGACAGGTCGAACACGGGACAGTTGGCCAGTGGTCGCGGCGCTCCTGCTTCGAGCTGCCAGGCGAGTCGCATGACCGGCTCCATCGGCGACCACGAGTTCTCGTCGAGGAGAGGAAGCACGTCCCGGACGCGCTGGACGCCCTGTCGTATCCACAACGCCGACTCGGTGAAGGCCGTCAGCTCGGCCACCGACACCAGGTCGTCGTAGGCGGCCATCTCGAAGGCGACGACGGCAGCCTCGTCCGAGGACGCCTTTCGCATCTCGAACGCAACGCTCCAGCACGGGCTGGTGACACGCAGGCCACGCACCCGTCCCATCTCGGACGGTGGAACGTGCTCCTGGCTCACCACGATCCGCCCGTCCGGGCGGAGGGTGTGGCGCGTGCCGACAGCAAGCGTGGCGGGGCGAAGGGAGCTGTCGGGTCCGAGTCCGGAGAACCAGCGTCCACCGCACCAGCGGAGGGCTGCCCAGCCCGTGACACCGCCGTGGGCGGGCAGGCGTGCGGCGGCCTCGACGATGCGCTGGTCGACCGAGACCTGCACGTCCGACGGCACCCAGTTGCCACCGCCCGTGCTGCGGAAGGCACCCGACCGCGTCTGCCAGTCCGTGGGTCCGCCCGGCTCGCCACGGCGGCTCGGCCACACGAGGCCGGGCGGCAGACCCTCGCGGGGACCGATCCCGTGACGGGGGCGAGCACCTGGAGTCCAGTCGTCGAGATCCACGAGCCGAAGATGCCGCCCCGCCGATCGGGCGCGCGGCCGTCATCCACAGACAGCCACGACGACGGTCCGGGGACGGGACTGTGGACAACTGGCGGCCAGGCATCCGGCGACTTGGTGACCCCGGCGGCTGGGTATCTAGGGACGATCTGGTGGGTCGAACCCCCGATCGACCTACCAGATCATCCCTAGATACCCAGTTGGGAGGGCGGACACCCACCCCGACCCGCGGCCGGGGAACGACCGCGGCTCAGCCGAAGCGGCCGGAGATGTAGTCCTCGGTGCGCTTGTCGTTGGGGTTGGAGAAGATCGTGGAGGTGAGGTCGTACTCCACGAGCAGGCCCGTGCGGTTGCCGGTGGTCTCGTCGGGGCGGGCGGTGAAGAACGCCGTCCGGTCGGAGACGCGGGCCGCCTGCTGCATGTTGTGGGTGACCACGATGATCGTGTACTCGTTGCGCAGCTCGAGCATCAGGTCCTCGACACGAGCGGTCGCGATCGGGTCGAGCGCCGAGCACGGCTCGTCCATCAGGATGACGTCGGGCCTGGTCGCGATCGTCCGGGCGATGCAGAGGCGCTGCTGCTGACCACCGGAGAGGCCGTACGCCGACTGCTTGAGCTTGTCCTTGACCTCGTCCCACAGTGCCGCGCCGCGCAGGGCCTCCTCCACCAGGTCGTCCATGTTGTCGACCTTCATGCCGGTGACCCGCGGGCCGTAGGCGATGTTGTCGTAGATCGACTTGGGGAACGGGTTGGGCTTCTGGAACACCATGCCGATGTGCG
The DNA here is from genome assembly GCF_947488025.1 of uncultured Nocardioides sp. GTDB lineage: Bacteria > Actinomycetota > Actinomycetes > Propionibacteriales > Nocardioidaceae > Nocardioides. The sequence goes on from NZ_CANKYS010000010.1 coordinate 100,577, forward strand.
TGCGTACGGCGATGGGGTCGACGCTCTTCTCGTAGACGTCCTGGCCGTGGTAGAGCACCTCGCCCTCGACGCGCGCGCTGGCCACGAGGTCGTTCATCCGGTTGAGGCACCGCAGCACGGTGGACTTGCCGCAGCCCGAGGGCCCGATCATGGCCGTGATCTCGTGCCGGCCGTAGGACAGGTTGACGTCGTGGACGGCGTGGAAGTCGCCGTAGAACACATTGAGGTCGCGAGTCTCCATCACCGGGTTCACCGGTGACGCCGGCAGGCGCCGCTCGCCGCTCATGTGGACGTCACCGAGCGAACCCATCTGGGGGAACGTGTCGGCGGAGGTGGCTGAAGCCATGTCGTCAGTCTCTTTCACCAGGATCGCTGGAACTTGTTGCGGATGAAGATGGCCACCCCGTTCAGCAGGAGGATCATCACGAGCAGGACGATGATCCCGGCTGATGCGGCCTCTTGGAACGCCACCTGCGACTGGGTGCTCAGGCGGTAGATCTGGATGGGAAGGGCCGTCACGCGGCTCAGGACTCCCTCGGGGTCGAAGCGCACGGCGCCGAGCCCCAGGAGCAGCAGAGGGGCGGCCTCACCGATGGCCCGTGAGAGCCCCAGGATGGTGCCGGTCGCGATGCCCGGGATGGCGGACGGAAGCGTCTGGCGCCAGGTCGTCTGCCACTGCGTCGCACCCAGCGCCAGCGAGCCGTCGCGGATCTCCCGCGGGACCGCACGCAGGGCTTCGCGGGACGTGATGATGACGACCGGGAGGATGAGCAGCGCCAGCGCGATCGCACCACCGAGGACGATGTTCTTCTGCTGGAAGCCGAACAGGGCCATGACCGCCACGGCCAGCAGCCCGTAGACGATGGAGGGCACAGCCGCGAGGTTCTGCAGGTTGACCTCGATGATCCGGTTGTACCAGCGCCTCGAGTTGCTGAACTCCTCGAGGTAGACGGCTGCTGCGATGCCCAGCGGGACCGCCATCACCGCCGTCGTGACCATCAACCACAACGATCCCAGGATGCCGGCGCGGAACCCCGTGCTCTCCGGGTTGAGGCTCGACTCGTAGGAGAAGAGCAGGTCCGAGTCGAACCGGACCGACCCCTTCAGCATCGTGTCGATGATCAGCACCACCAGGACCATCACACCGAAGAACAGGGAGAACCACAGAAGGCCGAGGAAGACCAGGGAGCCGACGTTGCGCTCCCTGCTCCTGCCCGCGGTGAGCCGGACGGTCTGGGCGGCAGCCGTTGCCGCTGTGCTCATCAGTACTCCTGCCGATAGCGACGGACCAGCGTGATGCTGATCAGGTTGATGACCAAGGTGATCACGAAGAGGAGGAGGCCGACGGCGAAGAGCATGTTGTACTCCACGGAGCCCACCGGGTTCTCGCCGCCCGCGGTCTGGGCGATGAAGCCGGTCATGGTCTGGGCGCCCTCCCGGATGTCGAGCGTCATGTTCTTCTGGGCGCCCGCGGCGAGGGCGACGATCATGGTCTCGCCGATCGCCCGGGACATGCCCAGGACGATGGCCGCGGCAACGCCCGAGATCGCCGCGGGAAGCACGACCCTCAGCGTGGTCTGCATCCGGTTCGCCCCCATGGCGTAGGAACCCTGGCGCAGCGCCTGTGGTACGGCGGTGAGCGCGTCCTCGGCGAGCGACGCGATCGTCGGGATGATCATCACCCCCAGGATGAGCCCCGCCGACAGCAGGTTGGTGAAGTTGACCTGCATGTTGAGCAGGTCCTGCAGCAACCGCGGAGTGACGAAGAACAGCGCGAAGAACCCGTAGACGACCGACGGGATGCCGGCGAGCAGCTCGACGGTGGGCTTGAGGACCTTCCGGGTTCGCTTGCTGGCGTACTCAGACAGGTACATGGCGGCGCCGAGCCCGATGGGCACGGCGACCAGCAGCGCGATCAGCGTGACCGTGAGCGTGCCCGTCACCAGCGGAATGACTGCGAAGCGACCCTCGGTGGCGAAGAACTCGGACACCGAGACCTGCCGGAAGAACTCGATCACCGGCTCCACGAGCGCCACCAGGATGGCGATCGTGATGACCACCGACAGCCCGGCCGACGCGATCAGGCCCGCGACGATGACTCGCTCGGCCGGCCGGGACCGGCCCTTCAGGTTGGGCACGCCCCGCGGGCCCGTCCCAGAGGACGGGCCCGCGGTGGTGCCATCAATGGTGCTCATGCGGAGAAGTCTCGACCCTTCAGCCTTCGAGCTCGGCCAGGGCCGACTTGGTCTCCTCGTACGATGCGTCGTCGAGGGCGATGAACTGCGCGCCCTCGGCGATGGTCGCGAGGTTCTCGATGTAGAAGTCGACGTAGGCCTTCACGGCCTCGTTGTCGGCCAGGCTCGCGTTGTTGACGTAGATGAAGAGCGGACGGGCAAGAGGCGTGTACTCGCCGGCGCGGGCGGTGTCGGCCGACGGCTCGACGCAGCCGTTGCCGTCGTCGATCGCGAGCGCCTTGAGGCTGTCCTGGTTCTCCTCGTAGTAGGAGAAGCCGAAGTAGCCGGTCGCACCCTCGGTGCCGGCGACACCCTGCACGAGGACGTTGTCGTTCTCGGAGGCCTCGTAGTCGTCACGCGTCGCCTCGGACTCGTCGCCGATCACGTCGTTGGCCATGTAGTCGTAGGTGCCGGAGTCCGTGCCAGGACCGAACAGCGCGATCTCCTGGTCAGGGAAGGACGGGTCGAGGTCCTGCCAGTTGGTGACCTCGGAACCGGGGCCCCACAGCTCGACGACCTGCTCGGTGGTCAGGCAGTCCACCGCAAGGTCGGGGTGCACCACGAGGGTGAGCGCGTCGGTCGCCACCTGCAGCTCGGTGTACTCGACACCGTTCTCCTCGCAGATCGCGACCTCGTCCTCCTCGATCGGTCGCGACGCGTTGGAGATGTCGGTCTCGCCGGCGCAGAACTTCTCGAAGCCGCCGCCCGTGCCGGACTCACCGACACTGACCTGGACGTCGGGGTTCTCCTCGCTGAGCAGCTCTGCAGCCGCGTTGCTCATGGGAAAGACAGTGGACGAGCCGTCGACCGCGACCGAGCCGCTGGCGCTCGAGGACTCGCCGCCCTCCGACGAGGTGCTACCGGCGTCCGCGCCGCCACAGGCAGCAAGGGTGAGGGCCAGGACGGCCGCACCGGACCCGATGGCCCAGCGGTGAGAAGTGCGCTTCACTTCGTTACTCCTGATGGATTTCGTGTGTGCTGACGATGAGGAACGTAGGCACCTCAGGAGAACGACCACGTCGCCGTCGGTGAACGGGCGGTGAACTCGGCCGGACCGGTTGGCATCACCCGTTCGGGCGTATGACGACGATCACATGAACTCCGCCGGGCGGTCTTGACGGGCGGTGGCGGGGAGGAATACAAGCCTCAGGGCGCGAGGAGCTCCGTCGCCACGACCTTGCCCTTGCGGTGGTGCACCACCAGCATCGCCCCGGGCTCGAGCGCGACGTCCGGCACCTGCAGGGCGTCGAGCACGGTCGGCAGCACGGGCCGGTGGGTGCACAGGACGGCGCCACCGCTGTCGAGGTCGCCGACGAGGAGGTCGTCGACGAGGTCCACGACGCCCTCCAGCGTGGCGCCCTCCTCGCTCAGCTCGTCGTGGAGCTCCAGCGGCCAGCCGGTCACGTCGGCGTACGGCGCCACCGTCTGCACGCAGCGGGCGCTGGAGGAGGTGTGGACGGCCATCACGTCGAAGGCCGCCAGGAGCGGCACCAGCCGCTGCGACTGCGTCTCGCCGAGCCGGATGAGGGGCCGCAGCCGGTCGTCCTTGCGCCACGCACTCCGGGAGCGCGCCTTCGCGTGGCGGAGCACCACGAGCGTGCGGGTACGACGTCGCAGCGGGCGCGCCTCGGCCAGGGTGTCGCGGTCGTAGGGGTAGGTCAGGCGCTGCTCCGCGTCCTGCCACGGCACCCACTCGACGGCGTCGATCTCGGCGTTGGGGCGGTAGCCGGAGACGTCGTCGCTGCCCACGACCCGGGCGGTCCAGTAGTCGACGGACTTCCAGCGGCCGTTGGACATCCGGTAGCGCTGCTGCGCCAGGGCCGGCCCGAGGCGTACGTCGAGCCCGGTCTCCTCGGCCACCTCGCGCACCGCCGCGGTCACGACGTGCTCCCCCGGGTCGAGCTTGCCCTTGGGGAAGGACCAGTCGTCGTACTTGGGGCGGTGCACCAGGAGCACCTCGCCGCCCTTGCGGGTCACCACGGCACCGGCAGCGCGCACGTCGCGGGGCTCCATGGAAGTAGTCTCACACCCACCCGACCCCGCGAGGAGCCCTGTGCCACATCGTGTCGTGCCGCGCGCGGCGCTGGCCGTCGTGGTGGCCCTCGCGCTGGCGGCCGCCGGGTTCGTCGCCTGGCGCGCGCTGGCGCCCGCGACCCCCCTGGCGCGGGCGATGGAGCTGGCTCCCGACGACGCGACGCGCTTCTCGTGGACGGACTGGGAGGGCGTACGCCGTGAGCTGGGCGCCGACGTCGACGCCGGCTCCTCGGCCGGGCAGGTCGACGCCTTCCTGTCCGACGCCTTCGCCGCCGACCTTTCCTCGATGTCGGCGCTCGGCACGTCGGCCGGGGTGATGCAGGACCAGCTGGGCTTCTCCCCCGCCACCGTCTCGTGGGAGCTGTTCGCCCAGTCCGGCTCGGGCGCGGTCGAGGTGCTGGGTGTCGACGGCGTGGACCTGGACGCGGTGGCCGACCGCCTGGCCGACCTGGGCTGGGCCGAGCCCGAGGAGGCCGACGGCGTGTGGGTCGGCGGCCCCGACGTGCTGGCCGGGACGGGCGCGATGCTGACCCCGGAGCTGCAGCACGTCGCGCTGCTCGCCGACGAGGGCCTCGTGCTGACCTCCGACCAGGCGCCCTACCTCGAGGCGGTGCTGGAGGGCGACGACGGGCCGGAGGACCTGGCCGAGCTGGCCGGGTCGCTGGACGAGCCCCTGACCGCGGCGGTGTACGACGGCGCGTACGCCTGTGAGCACCTCGCGATGTCGCAGGCCGACGACGACGCGCAGGCCGAGGCCGACCAGCTCGTGGAGGCGGCGGGCGACGTCCATCCGCTGACCGGCTTCGCGATGGGCGTGCTGCCGGGAGGCGCCGTACGCGCCGTGATGCAGGTCGAGGACGCCGACGACGCGCCCGGCGACGCGGAGGCCCGCGCCCGGCTCGCGGCGGGACCCGCGCCCGGGCAGGGCGGGGAGTTCGCCGACCGGTTCTCGGTCGAGCGGGCCGGCTCGGAGGGCCGGGAGGTGGTGCTGGACCTGCGTCCGAGCCCGGGCACGTACGTGCTGTCGGACCTCACGAGCGGCCCGGTGCTGTTCGCCACCTGCTGAGCGGCGGCCGTCAGTCCTGCGGCTTGCGGGGCGTGACTCCGAGGATGCGGTCGATCTCCTCCTGGGAGAGGTGCTCCTCGGACTCGCTCGCAGCGATGATCAGCGTGGTGGTCAGCTCGACCTCGCCGAGGAGGTCGCCGTCCTCGAGGGTCACGTCGAACTGGTCGTGCATCGTCACCCTCCTGACGTCTGTGGTGGTCGTGCGGGCCATTCGACCCTAGGTCTTCGCTCCAAGTCTGACGGATGCGTGTGCGCCGCGACATGACCCGAACGTGTCAAGTGTGCCCCGAAATCGAGTCTGGCCCCACCCCACTGAGGGGGAGGAGCCAGACTCTTGATCAGATCTGGAACAGATCCGGCGTCAGCCGATCAGACCGGACGGACGTTCTCCGCCTGCGGGCCCTTGGGGCCCTGCGTGACGTCGAACTCGACCTTCTGGTTCTCGTCCAGCGACTTGTAGCCGTTGGTCTGGATGGCCGAGTAGTGCACGAAGACGTCGTCGCCGCCGTCCTCCTGCGCAATGAAGCCGAAACCCTTCTCGGCGTTGAACCACTTAACGGTGCCCTGAGCCATGATGCTCGTTACTCCTCTGTAGGGGCGGGAGTCGCCACTTCGACGACCCGCACCAGATGCGGTGACACGCCGCTTGAGACTCACGAGCTGGCAGGGCCCGAAGAACAAACGCCGTTGGATCACAAACTCCGCGGGCGTCTACCTGCTGGAACTTGCACCTGTTGCATGACAAACACTACCAACAAATCGCGCCGCGTCACTGGTCGTGCACCACGTGCTGGTGAACAACCGTCGAACGCGGCTGAGCTGATGTCAGCTCACATCGACCACAGCCTCGCCGCCAGCATGCTCGCGGCGGACGCCGACGCTGCTGCGGCTGCCGGCTGACGGGTCTGGAATGATCGCCGGAGCCGCGGCCAGTCCCGCGCGGGCCTCTAGCTCAATTGGTAGAGCAGCGGACTTTTAATCCGTTGGTTCAGGGTTCGAGCCCCTGGAGGCCTACCAGTCGTCCGAGATCACAGCAGCGCGAGCTGGGCAGGTTTGCCCGGTCCGGGGAGAATGATCGCTCACGCCCGCCCCAGCACGACCGGAGTCACATGTCCGCGCCCTCTGCCGCCGTCCTCGACGCACCGTCCCGGAGCGAGCACCTGCAGCGGCGCCCCTACACGTTCCTGGTGGCCAACGCCGCCCTCATCGGCGCGGTCACGTTCGTCGCCAGCTGGATGCTCGACCGGCCGGTCGCCGACCCCGAGGGCAGCTTCCTCGGCCCGTCGTGGGTGCGCCTCCCGGTGCTGTGCGCGACGGCGATCGTCCTGGACCTGGTCCCGCGCGCCCTGTGGCAGGGACGGTTCGACCCGGGCCGCACCGTCGCCGCGGCGCGGCACCGGCTGCGTACGCACTGGACGCGCGCTCGCCTGCAGCTCGTGGTCATCGGCATCTCCGGCTTCTACGTCGTCTACGTCGCCTACCGCAACCTGAAGTCGCTGCTGCCGCTGGTGCGCGAGGTGAAGTACGACAGCGAGCTGCGGGTGCTGGACCGCCTCCTGCTGCTCGGCCGCGATCCCGCGACCCTGACGCAGGACATCTTCGGCACCGGCCTGTCGGCGCACGTGCTCTCCGCTGTCTACCTCGCCTACATCCCGCTCGTCGCGATCCTCGTCACCGTCTGGCTGGTGTGGTCGCGCAACATCGGCCACGGCTGGTGGTTCGTCACCGCGCAGGGGATCGCGTGGACGCTCGGCACCGTGTCCTACTACCTGCTGCCGACGCTCGGCCCCGGGATCATGTACCCCTGGCTGGCCAGCGACCTGACGCCCAACGGCACGTCCGACCTGATGGACTCCCTGGTCTACTCCCGCCACGGGTTCCTGTGGGGCGAGGGCGACTACCAGGGCGTCGCCGGGTTCGCGAGCCTGCACACCGCCATCGCCCTGCTGTGGGCGCTGATGGCCCAGGCCACCGTGCGCAGCCGGGCGATCCGCACCGTCTTCTGGGTCAACTTCGCCCTGACGGTCGTGGCGACCCTCTACTTCGGGTGGCACTACCTCGCCGACGACCTCGCCGGGGCCGCCATTGCGATCATCGCCTTCCGCGTCGCGGGGCGCGTGACGGGGCACGACCTCCGTCGCAGGGCGCCAGACCAGCCGGTCCCGAGCTGACCCGGACGTTGCACCCGGACGGCGTACGCCGCTGGGCTCAGGCGCCGCCGACCCGGTCGGCGGGCACGCCGCGCACGCCGGAGTCGGTGAGCTCGGCCTCGTGGGCCGCGGCCGCCTCGAGCTCCTGGCGCCGGGTCTCCTCCATCATCGCGCGGGTGGCGTCGTAGATCCCCGGGTCGGAGACCAGGTCGGCCGCGCCGCGGCGCAGCCGGGCGAGCGCCGCACGGGCGAAGATCTGCTGCTCGGTGGTGGTGCGCTCCGAGCGGTTGTTGCTGATGAAGGTGATCGCCCAGCGCATCAGCGCGGAGACCTGGTTCTTGAAGCCGGTGAGGTAGACGAGGTGGACGCCCAGCCACATCAGCCACGCCACGATGCCGGTCAGCCGGAGCTTGCCGACCATCGCGACCGCGCGGAAGCGGCTGATGATCGCCATCGAGCCCTTGTCGAAGTACTTGAACGGCGGCTGCGGCGCCTTGCCCTCGAGCCGGTTGTCGATCTCCTTGGCGGCGTACTTCGCGCCCTGGATCGCGACCTGCGCGACGCCGGGGAGGTTGTCGAGGGCGATCATGTCGCCGACGACGAACACCTCGGGGTGCCCGGGGAGGGTGAGGTCGGGGTTGACCGCGATGCGGCCGGCGCGGTCGAGCGGGGCGCCCGTCTGCTCCGACAGCGTCTTGCCGAGCGGGTTGGCCTGCACGCCGGCGGCCCAGATCTTGGCGACGGAGTTGATCCGCTCGGTGTGGCCGTCCTTGAACTTCACGTCGAGGCCGCGCTCGTCGACGTCGGTGACCATCGCGCCGAGCATGACCTCGACGCCGAGCTTCTCCAGCTCGCCCTTGGCCTTCTCGCCGAGCTTGCTGCCGAAGGGCGGCAGCACCTGGCCGGCGGCGTCGATGAGCACGATGCGGGCGGTGCGGGTGTTGATCGCGCGGAAGTCCTTGCGGAGCGTGCGGTGCGCGAGCTCGGCGATCTGGCCGGCCATCTCCACGCCGGTCGGGCCGGCGCCGACGACGACGAAGGTGAGGAGGTGGTCGACGTCGTCGCCGCGGGTGGCACCGAGCTCGGCCATCTCGAAGGCGCCGAAGATGCGGCCGCGCAGCTCGAGGGCGTCGTCGATGCTCTTCATGCCGGGGGCGAACTCGGCGAAGTGGTCGTTGCCGAAGTAGGACTGGCCGGCGCCCGCGGCGACCAGCAGGGAGTCGTACGACGTCACGGTGTCACGGCCCAGCACCTGCGAGGTGACCGTCTTGGCGGTGAGGTCGATGCCGGTGACCTCGCCGAGGATGACCGTCGCGTTGTCCTGGCTGCTCAGCACCTCGCGGGTGGGCGGGGCGATCTCGCCCTCGGACAGGATGCCGGTCGCCACCTGGTAGAGCAGCGGCTGGAAGAGGTGGTGGGTGGTCTTGGCGATGACGGTGACGTCGACGTCGGACCTCCGCAGTGCCTTCGTGCCGAAGAGGCCGCCGAAGCCGGAACCGATCACCACGACCTTGTGACGGGATGACTGCGTCGTGGTCGAGGTCATGGATGCTCCTGGGGTCGAAGGTGCGTCGTGCCGTCCACTGGGAGCTCCATTCTCCTCCTGGGGCGTGCACCGGGCGAAACGCCGGGCGCGTCTGCTTGCTCACACCACTACCCCGACGGATAAGAAACTATGGTGGCCGTCGAGGTTTGAACCACCCGCTGGTGGGCAATGATCGCTCCACTGGACTGCCTGCCCCCCTCGCACACCCCTTGAAAAGAGTCCCAGTGCCGCTGAGCTCCGAGTTGACGCTGGCGTCCTCGCCGCGCGCTGCGGCCGACGCGCGTCGCTGGGTGGGTGAGGTGTGCCAGCGCCTGGAGCGGCCCGACCTCGTCGAGTGCGCCGAGCTCGGGGTGTCGGAGCTGGTGGCCAACGCGATCCTGCACGCCGCCGCCCCCTACAAGGTCCGTGTGCGCGGCACCGCGTCCCACCCGCGCATCGAGGTGGTGGACGGCTCGCCCCGCCCCCCGGTGCCGCCCGCTCCGGTCGAGGGCGACGACCTCGACCTGCTGCTCACCTTCGGCCGCGGTCTGGCGATGGTCGCCCAGTGCGCGGTCGCCTGGGGCGCGACGATCGAGTCCGACGGCAAGATCGTCTGGTTCGAGCCCGCGCCCGAGATGACCGACTCCGGGTCCGCGGAGTGGGTCATCGACCACCACGACCGCTCGCGGCCCGAGCCCACCAGCGACGGCGCGGTCGACGTACGCCTCCTGCGCATCGACGTCCCGCTCTACACCTCGCTCAAGCAGCAGTACCACGAGCTGCGGCGCGAGCTGCGCCTGCTGTCGCTCTCGCACCAGTCCGACTACCCCCTCGCCGGCGACCTGACGTCGATGTTCGCGAACTTCGAGCGACAGTTCCCCGAGACCTTCCGCGAGCAGATCCAGCAGGCGGAGACGCGCGGGCTGCCCAAGGTCGACGTCGCGTTCCCGATGGTCCGCGAGGCCGGCCCCATCTTCGTGACGATGACCGAGATGTTCGACGTCGCCGACGCGTTCTGCCGGGCCGAGCGGCTGCTCTCGATGGCCCGCACCCCACGCCAGCGCGCCCTGCACAACTGGTTGCTCACCGAGCTGGTCCACCAGCTCGACGGGGCGGCCGCCCAGCCGTGGAGCGGCAGTCCGGGCGCGGCGTCGCCGTCCACGAGCCGGGTCGGCTGAGCCACCTCCCCTGGGGGCCGTGGGCGTCAGCCCCAGCCGAGCTCGTGGAGGCGCCCGTCGTCGAGCCCGAAGTGATGGGCGACCTCGTGGACCACCGTGATGCGCACCTCGTGCTCGAGGTCCTCGACGGTGTCGGCCATGTCGAGCAGCGGCCCGCGGAAGAGCAGGATCCGGTCCGGCAGCATGCCGGCGTGGTTGGCCGGCCGCTCGGTGAGCGCCAGCCCGTCGTAGAGCCCGAGCAGGTCGGGGTCGTCCGCCGGCGCCTCCGGCTCGACGAGGACGACGACGTTGTCCACGAGCCGGGCGAGGTCGTCGGGGAGGCCGTCGAGGGCCCGCTCGACCATGGCGTCGAACGCGGCAGGGTCGAGGTCGATCGGCATGGCGCCAGCCTAGAGCGGCGCCGAAACGGTCCGGCCCGTGCACACGGGCCCTGAAATGACCGGAAGGGTGAGCCTGGTGGCTCACCCTTCCGGTCATGCGTTGGCGACCCCGACGGGACTCGAACCCGCGGCCTCCGCCGTGACAGGGCGGCGCGCTAACCAACTGCGCTACGGGGCCAGGTGTGGTGCTGGTGCTCCTCCGGTCGTGCTGGTGAAGCGGGTGGAACTCTAACCCATGCTCTTCGGCGACACCCAATCGGCGTCGACCCCCAACCGGATCGCACCCCCAACCGGATTCGAACCGGCGCTACCGCCGTGAAAGGGCGGGGTCCTGGGCCGCTAGACGATGGGGGCCAGCTCGTCCGGGACGGACCCGATCGAGCAGCGCCCAGCATAGGGGCAGCGGCCGTGACGCTCCCAACCTGCGTGCTCCGAGAGACAGATCACTGCCCGACCCGTGGACGACTTTTCGCAGACACGCCACGACTTGCCACACGTTTGACTAATCTTGACTCGTGAGCACTGACCGGCAGCTGCGATTCCTCGTGGTCGACGACAACGAGGACATCCGCGACGTCTTTTGCCGCCTGGTCGAGCGGGCCGGTCACGAGGCCGCGACGGCGTACGACGGCCAGGACGCGGTGGAGGTCCTGGAGCGCGAGCGCTTCGACGTCATGCTGCTCGACCTGACCATGCCCAGGATGACCGGTGTCGAGGTGGTGCGCTGGCTGCGCGACCGGCCCGACGTCGCACCCGACCTGCGCATCGTGGTCATCTCCGCCTGGGCCGGTGAGAACCGCGCGGTCCTCCAAGAACTCGGCATCACGACCGTCATGCAGAAGCCGCTGCGCATCCAGCAGCTGACCGACCTGATAGCCGAGACACTGCGCGACCTGGAGTCCTGACCCCGACCCCCCGTCTGCACCTCGGGCACGGACCTCCGCGTCGTCACCCTGCACGCCGCCCGGCGTGTTCCACCCCACCACCCCTGGAGAACACCATGATGAACCGCATCCGCACCGCCATCGAAGCCAAGCGCGCCGCCGAGCAGACCCGGTCCTACTACGTCTGGCGCCCGGGCCCCGGCCGCAAGTGACCTCGGGTCGACGCGCGCAATGATCCACGCGTCGTGACGCAGATGGACAGCGCCGAGTCGGCCGGCGGCCGGCTCGGCGCTGTTCTCTTGTCCCCACGCTCGGGCGTGGTCGCCCTCGGCCCGCACGGGCCGTGGCTGACCACCACCCCCGACCAGGCCCGGCAGGTCCTGACCGACGTGTCCGGATTCGACTTCCCGGGTGACGTGACGCGCAGCGGCGACCTCTCCGCCAGCCGGGGTGAGACGCGCTCGGGACACCTCGTCTTCCCACCGCTACAGCCCGAGGCGGTCGAGCGCGGCCTGGCCGTCTTCACCACCGAGTGGGAAGCGGCGATCTCGACGCACGACCCCACGGTCCAGGGCGAGCCGTACGACGCCATGCTGCTGCTGCGGCGTCCGGTGGCGCGGTCCACGACCTCGGCGGTGCTGCCCTCGCTCGACCGCGCCGACCGCGACCAGGTCGCCGACCTGGTGCTCAGCTGGATCGATGCCCTGGCACCGGTGATCGCGGCGCGCCGCCCTCCCCGTCGGTGGAGTCGGGCGCGTCGCACGGAGCGCGACGCACGCTTGGCGCTGGATGATGCTCTCGCCGCCATCCCCCACCTCGACGGCCCACCCCAGATGACAGCCACGATGCTGGCCGCCGGCATTCAGGTCCCGATCGCCGCAGGTGCCTGGCTGCTGGCCTGGCTCGCCAGCCACCCGAGCGACGGAGTCGACCCGGTGTCGGCAGTCTGGGAGACCTTGCGCCTGACCCCTCCCACGTGGATCACGGCCCGCATCACCACGCGTGAGGTGGACCTCGGGGGTCAGCGGGTGCCGTCGGGCGCCGTCGTGCTGGTCAGTCCCCTTCTCCTCGGCCGCCTGCACGAGCTGGTGCCCGGAGATCCCGACGGCCTGCCTGGGTTCGACCCGCATCGGTGGCAGAGCGGCGTCCAGCGGCCTGGTGCCTGGCTTCCCTTCGGTGCCGGACCGCACGCGTGCCCGGGCCGCCACCTCGGGATGGCCCTCCTCACCCACCTGGCTGCGTGGGGGCTCTCGCGCACCCTTTCGCTGACTGAACGTGTGACCATCGACCAGAGCCGGGGCATCGCCCCGCTACCGTGTCGTTTCACGATCGCCGACGGAAGGGAGCCGGTCAGGTGATCGACCAGCCCGCGCTGCAGGACACCGTGGTGGACGGACCGGTGTCCTCCCAGGCGGCGCGCCTGGCCGCGTCAATCCTCTCCGGCGACACATCTCTCGACGCCGCAAGCGCGCTCATGGCCGAACACTTCCTGTCGCAGCCGCGAGTGGAGATCGTGACCGTCGTCTTCACCAGTTTTGTCCCTGCGGACCAGACTGGATGGATGCAGCTAGGCGGGCGCGCGTGGGTCCGGGAGTGGGCGGCGCCGGGCTCCTCGCGGACGTTGTTGCCGGCACCGGATGCGGGTCCCGAGGCGGCACTGAGCATGCCGTGGGTCTCACGGATCGCCAGGACACAGGTCGTCGCCCTCACAGATCGCGACCTGCTGCCGCCCGAAGCCACCCAGGACCTCGAGGAGCTCGCCCGCGCAGGGGTCCGGAGCTTGATCGCTTCGCCCGTCAGCTTCCAAGGCGACATGTTCGGCAGCCTGTCGCTCGTCAGCGTTGAGGCCGGCGAATGGCCCGACCAACTCATCCAAGACTTTCGCTCACTCAGGTCCGCCTTCGTATCCCGCCTCGTCCTCGAGCAGTCCCGTCGCTCGCTGGCGGAGGCGCTCGAGGCGGGCGCCGAGGCCCAGCTGGCCGCGCAGCAGCTGTTCGGCGCGGTGGGGCACGAGCTGCGTACGCCGCTGTCGGCGATCCTGGGCTACACCGAGGGCCTGCTCGACGACGCCGAGCACGGAACGGCCGACGACGTCGCGACCGGCATGAAGCGCGACGGACCGGTCATCGTCCGCTCCTGCGAGCGGCTGCTGTCCATCGTCGACAACCTGCTGGGCGCGGGGCGCGCCATGTCGGCCGACGACCAGCGCCAGGAGGTCTCGGTGGCCGACGCGGTCGCCGACGTCATGCACTGGCACCGCACCCCCGCACGGACGGCCGGCGTCGACATGCAGGCCCACGTCGACCCGCGCCTGGCCGCGTGGGGACACCCGTCCGCGATCCGGCAGGTCCTCGCCAACCTGCTGGGCAACGCCATCGCCCACCACCGCCCCACCGGCGGCACCGTGCACCTCACCGCGGAGGCGCTGGTCGGCGAGAGCGCGAAGCCGATGCTGCGCATCATCGTGCGCGACGACGGGCCGGGCCTCACGCCCGAACAGCTCGCGCACGTCTTCGAGCCGTTCGTGCGCTTCGCCGCGCCGACCACCCAGGGCAGCGGCCTCGGGCTGTCGCTGTCGCGCACGATCGCGGAGCGCGAGGGCGGCGCGGTCCGGGGCGAGTCCACTCCGGGCACCGGCTCGTCGTTCTGGCTCGAGCTCCCCGCGTTCCGCCCCCGGCAGGACTGAGCCGATTCCCGCCTCGCCAGCGGGCTCATGTATCCTCGTCCCGCTTGGGCAGGTAGCTCAGTTGGTACGAGCGATCGCCTGAAAAGTGATAGGTCGGCGGTTCGACCCCGCCCCTGCCCACAAGCACAGAAGGGCCCCGCTCACGTCCCGACCGGGGCCCTTCTGCATGTCCTCCACCAGCTCTGACCGGCGCGCCCGCGAGGATGGTGCGGTGCTCCCCCGCCTCGAGGTCGTCCGCCGCCTGCGCCCGGTGGACCTGGTCGCCCCCGGTTCGGCGCAGGTCACCACCGCCACGGCCGGCGAGGTCGCGGTGCCGGCGGTCGCGCCGTACGTCGCAGGGACGACGTCCGGCTCCGGCGGCCCGGTGGCGATGCACCTGGGCGACCACCGGTTCGCCGCGTCCCTCGACGACGGGTCGGTGTCGCTCGAGGTCCCCGGCGCCGGGACTCTCCGCAGCCGCCGCTTCCACCGCGCCGAGGAACCGACCGGACTGGGCCTGACGCTGACCGGCACGCACGTGACGGCCTGGAGCCGCGAGGCGGCCGGGTGGGTGGCCCGGGCCCGGCACGACCTGCGGGAGGTCGCGGCGGAGGGCACCGGCGTGCAGGTCGACACCCGCGACGAGACCGCGCTGCACGGGCTCCGGGTCGAGCTCCCGGACGGCGGCGGGGTCGCCGGGGCGTTCGGCCAGCTCGGCCTCCGGGACACCCGGTTCGTCACCGACGAGGACGGCTCCCCGGTGCGCGACGACGGCGCGCTGTGGCTGACCGCGACGTCGGCCGGCCCCGGGTTCTTCGACACCGCGCACACCAGCGTGTGGCGGCTCGACCCCGACACCCTCGAGGTCGGCCACTCCGCCGACCTCTTCTTCCGCAGGCCCGACCGCCCGGGCGTCTTCGGCGACCACGCCACCCACGTGCTCCGCTCGGAGGGTCGCTGGCTGGTGGCGACCAGCACGTGGGGCGACTTCGAGGCGCCGACGACGCGCGCGGGGCGCCGTACGCCGGCGGGGTTGCGGGTGACCCTCGCCGAGTCGGGCAGCGACCTGCTGCACGGTGCGCACGTGCTCGACACGCGCGAGCTCCCGCTGCCCGTCGACGGCCTGGCGTCGATCGCCGCCTGGGACCCGCACCTCGTGCGACGCGACGGCGAGTGGCTGGTCGGCTTCGTCAGCGCCCGCCGGTTTTTCGACTTCCACCCCGCGCTCGCGGCCGGACGCAGCCTCGACGACCTGCGGCTGCTGGGCGCGGCGACGGACCGTACGTCGACCGAGGGCACGACGCTGGTCGACGTCGACGGCCGGCTGGTGGTCCTCGCCAGCGACGGCCGCGACTCGCGGCGAGGGCTGCGCGCCCGCTTCCCGGCGTACGACCTCACGATGACCGAGACGGGGACGCTGGACGCGCCCTACCCGACCAACCTGCCCTGGCCCACCCTCGCGCAGGTGGACGGCAGGTGGCTCATGGTGACCTTCGACGGGCGCGCGGCGGGCGGAAAGCTGCTCGGTTACGGGACCCACGGCGACCTCGTGGTGATGCGGTCCGGGTGAGCTCGCCGGACTACCCTTGAGGTGACGGCGGTCACCACCCCTCGACCGCGCTGACCAGGTCCGCACACCCCGCGGCCGCACCCACCAGAAAAGGACGAAGAGCATGTCTGGACCCCTCGCACCGACTGGATCGGCCGCCTCCGGCGTCGACGTCTTCGAGCTCGGCAACGAGCACGAGCAGGTCGTCTTCTGCAACGACCGCGCGACCGGCCTGCGGGCCATCGTCGCCATCCACTCCACTGCGCTCGGGCCGGCCCTCGGTGGGACGCGGTTCTACCCCTACGCCAGCACCGACGACGCGATCGTCGACGTCCTCAACCTCTCCCGCGGCATGTCCTACAAGAACGCGCTCGCCGGCCTCGACCTCGGCGGCGGCAAGGCCGTGATCATCGGCGACCCGGCCGAGCTGAAGACCGAGGCCCTGCTGCGGGCCTACGGCCGCTTCGTCCAGTCGCTCAACGGCCGTTACTTCACCGCGTGCGACGTCGGCACGTTCAGCGAGGACATGGACCACATCGCCCGCGAGTGCGACTTCGTCACCGGCCGCACCGTCGCCCACGGCGGCGCGGGCGACAGCTCGGTGCTGACGGCGTACGGCACGTTCCAGGGCATGCGCGCGGCCGCCGAGCAGGTCTGGGGCGAGCCCACCCTGGCCGGCCGCACCGTCGGCGTCGCCGGCGTCGGCAAGGTCGGTCGCCACCTCGTGCGCCACCTGATCGAGGACGGCGCCACCGTGGTCGTCACCGACGTGAACGCGCCGTCGGTCGAGGCCATCCGCGAGCAGTTCCCGCAGGTCACCGCGGTCGCCACCACCGAGGAGCTCGTCGCGAGCGACATCGACGTCTACGCCCCGTGCGCCATGGGCGGCGCGATCAGCGACGAGGTGCTCGACGTGCTGCGCGCCAAGATCATCTGCGGCGCCGCCAACAACCAGCTCGCACACTCGGGCATCGAGAAGCAGGTCGAGGAGCGCGGCATCCTCTACGCCCCCGACTACTGCGTGAACTCCGGCGGCGTGATCCAGGTCGCCGACGAGCTCGAGGGCTTCTCCTTCGAGCGCGCCCAGCAGCGCGCGACCGGCATCTTCGAGACCACCCGCCGGGTGTTCGAGCTCGCCAAGGCCGACGGGGTGACCACGGCCGAGGCCGCCGACCGGCTCGCCGAGCGTCGCATGCGCGAGGTCGGCCGCCTGCGCGGCATCCACCTCGGCTGACCGGGCACTTCCTCGCGCACCAGCACGCTGACCGGGCGCTTCCTCGCGGACCTACCGCGAGGAAACGCCCGGTCGCTGTGTTCTGGCGCGACGGACTGCCCGGTCACCTGCGGGCGTGCTTGTAGACCGCACCGCCCGGTCGCCCGGGCGAGGTGATCAGTGCGATCAGTCAGTCTGCGCGACGACGCGGGTCGGCATAGTCCGACCACTCGTCGTCAACTGGATCGACCTCACTCGTGGAGTGAGTATCTTCTCCGTGAAGCTCCTTCGCCAGCGCGCCGAAGTCCGTCTCGTGAGTCCGGTACTTCAGGTCGCGGGCAACCTTCGTCTGCTTCGCCTTCGCTCGGCCGCGCCCCATAGGGTCGACCCCCTCGCACACTTGGCCGGGGCTGTCGGAGAGCTGCCCGACGCGCCCGGTCTGATCGGTTACATATCGTGGGGTCAACGCTACCTGAGCGGTGGCTGTTCCCGCACACCAAGAGCCCGCATTTCGTGCTCGAAGTGCCGAATCTCATCACCAGCCGGGGTGCTGGCCCTCCAGCAGGACGCGGCCACCGTCGACGTCGTCCGCGTGCGCCTCGCCGGCGACCCAGGCGCGGATGCCGTGCCCGGCCAGCACGGCGATGGCGGTGTCGACCGACTCGGGGGCCGTGAGCGACACCATGCCGACGCCGCAGTTGAGGGTGGCCTCGAGGTCGGCCTGGGCCACGTCACCGACACGGCGTACGACGTCGAAGACGGGCTGCGGCGTCCACGTCGAGCGGTCGATGCGGACCGACAGCTCCTCGGGGAGCACCCGCTCGAGGTTGGCGGCGAGACCGCCACCGGTCACGTGGGACATGGCGTGGGTCTCGGTGCGCGCGGCGAGGTCGAGGCAGGCCTTGGCGTAGATGCGGGTGGGCTCGAGGAGCTCCTCGCCCAACGTGCGACCGAAGTCGTCGACCTGCCGGTCGACGGTCCAGCCCGCCTGCTGGAGCAGGACGTGGCGCACGAGCGAGTAGCCGTTGGAGTGCAGGCCACTGGCCTCCATGGCGATCACGACATCGCCGGGACGGACGCGACCCGGGCCGAGGAGCTTGCTGGCCTCGACCACCCCGGTCGTGGCGCCGGCGACGTCGTAGTCGTCGGGGTCGAGCAGCCCGGGGTGCTCGGCGGTCTCGCCCCCGATGAGCGCACACCCGGCGACGACGCACGCCTCCGCGATGCCCTTGACGATGGCGGCGATGCGCTCGGGGACGACCCGGCCGCAGGCGATGTAGTCGGTCATGAAGAGCGGTTCGGCGCCGCACACGACGAGGTCGTCGACCACCATGCCGACGAGGTCGAAGCCGATGGTGTCGTGGACGTCCATCATCTGCGCGATGGCGACCTTGGTGCCGACGCCGTCGGTCGAGGTGGCGAGCAGGGGCCGCTCGTAACGGGTGAGCGCGGAGGCGTCGAAGAGGCCCGCGAAGCCCCCGAGCCCCCCGATCATCTCCGGACGGCGGGCCTTCTCGACCCAGCCCTTCATCAGGTCGATCGCCCGGTCGGCCGCCTCGATCGAGACCCCGGCGGCGGCATACGCCCCGGACGTGGATGCAGTGGGCTGGTCGGTCACACGGAGCTCCTCGGGTGGCGGCGTGCGGGACGGGGTGGGGTCAGGGGTTGTTGAGGACCGGCAGGGCCCGACCCATGGTGGGCGACTGCAGCGTCGCCTCGAGCAGGTGCTTGCCGAGCAGGCTCTCGTCGGGCAGCTCGATCGGGTACTCCCCCGTGAAGCAGGCCTGGCAGAGCCGGTCAGCCGGCTGCCCGGTCGACTCCACCATGCCCTCGAGCGAGATGTATCCGAGGCTGTCGGCGCCCACGCTCGCGGCGATCTCCTCGGGCGTCAGGCCGTTGGCGATCAGCTCGGCGCGGGTGGCGAAGTCGATGCCGTAGAAGCACGGCCACTTCACCGGCGGGCTGGAGATCCGCACGTGCACCTCGAGGGCACCGGCCTCGCGGAGCATCCGCACCTGGGCGCGCTGGGTGTTGCCACGCACGATCGAGTCGTCGACCACGACGACGCGCTTGCCGCGGATCATGTGCTCGAGGGCGTTGAGCTTGAGCCGGATGCCGAGCTGGCGCAGCGTCTGGCTGGGCTGGATGAACGTGCGGCCGACGTAGGCGTTCTTCACGAAGCCCTGGCCGAACGGGATGCCCGACTCGGCGGCGTACCCCGATGCGGCCGGCGTGCCGGACTCCGGGACGGGCATCACCAGGTCGGCGTCGACGGGGAACTCGCGCGCCAGGCGGCGGCCCATCTCGACGCGCGCCTCGTGGACGTTGCGGCCGCTGATGGTGGCGTCGGGGCGGGCGAGGTAGACGTACTCGAAGACGCAGCCCTTGCGCGCGGGCTCGGCGAAGGTGTGCGACCGGAGGCCGTTCTCGTCGATGACGATCATCTCGCCGGGCTCGACCTCGCGCACGACGCTCGCACCGATGGTGGCGAGCGCGGCGTCCTCGCTGGCCACGACCCAGCCGCGGTCGAGGCGGCCGAGGACCAGCGGGCGGATGCCCTGCGGGTCGCGGGCGGCGTAGAGGGTGTGCTCGTTCATCCAGACGAAGCAGAAGGCCCCGCGCAGCTGCGGCAGCACCTCGAGGGCACGCTGCTCGAGCGTGGTGTCGGGGTGGTGGGCGAGCAGTGCGGTGACGAGGCTGGTGTCGTTGGTGGCGCCCTCGACGCCCTTGATCTCGAGCTCGCCGGCGGGGCCGGGCAGCTCGCCGACCATCTCGCGCAGCTCGTGGGTGTTGATCAGGTTGCCGTTGTGGCCGAGCGCGATCGACCCGTCAGCGGTGGGCCGGAAGGTCGGCTGGGCGTTGTGCCAGGTGGACGCGCCGGTGGTGGAGTAGCGCGAGTGGCCGATGGCGAGGTGGCCCTTCAACGAGTCGAGCGTCGACTCGTCGAAGACCTGCGAGACCAGGCCCATGTCCTTGTAGACGAGGATCTGGCGCCCGTTGCTGACCGCGATGCCGGCGGACTCCTGGCCGCGGTGCTGCAGCGCGTAGAGCCCGAAGTAGGTCAGCTTGGCGACGTCCTCACCGGGGGCCCAGACGCCGAAGACGCCGCAGGCATCCTGCGGTCCCTGGTCCTGGGGGTCGAGTGCCGTGGTGAGGCGGCCGTCGCCGCCCGTCCGCCTGCTGCTCTGGTAGGGCACGAACCCGAGTCTACGGGCGCCCGGCCCGATCGTCGCACCCACGCCCGCCCGCCGATACCCCGGCCGATGTCTGAGGACGTCGTGGACGGCTGGCGGGCCGATCGACGACCGTCACGTCCTCAGGTATCGGTCTCAGGCGTCGGGCAGGAGGGTCCGGACCCGGTGGAGGGCGAGCCGGGCGGCTGCCCGGCCGACCGCCGGGAGGGGTACGACGTCCAAGAACGGCAGCGGCCGGGTCCAGGCCGGGTCGGAGGGCAGCGCGCCCTCGGGGCCGGCGTACATCGGGGTCAGCGCCCGCTGGACGGCCTCCTCGAGGTCGAGGGGCGGGCCGCCGGTGCGCGGCGTCCAGGTGTGGCCGGGACGGCAGACCATGTCGTGGCGCAGCGACTCGACGAGCGCGGTGACGGTGTGGAACGGGGCGGTGGTGACCAGCGCTGCCCCCAGCCCGACGAGGCTGGTCGGGGCGACCGGCACCGGCACGCGGGCTCGGGACAGCCCGGCCCCGCCGCCGACGACGCGCAGGAGCTCGGGGTAGGCGACGACGTCGGGGCTGCCGAGGTCGACCGCGCCGCGCGGGCCGTCGTCGCCGAGGGCGTCGGTGACCGCGCGCAGCACGTCGGAGGCGGCGACCGGCTGCACGGAGCTGCGCATCCACGTCGGGACCGGCTGGACGAGGAACAGCGTCGCGATCTGCCGGATGATCTCGAACGACGTCGACCCGGCGCCGATCACGACGCCGGCGCGCAGCGCGACCGCACCGTCGGTCGCACCGAGCAGGATGCGCTCGACCTCCAGACGCGAGGCGATGTGGGCGGACAGCTCCGCCTCCGGCACCTGCGGCACCAGGCCGGAGAGGTAGACGAGGCGTCGTACGCCGCTCTCGGCCACCGCGGCGGCCACGGTCTCGGCGGCGAGCCGGTCGCGGTTGCTGAAGTCGCTGCGGTCGAGGGAGTGCACGAGGTAGACGACCGCGTCGACGTCCGCGACCGCCTCGGCGACGGCCGCGGGGTCGGTGACGTCGCACCGGATCGCGCGGACCCGGTCGTCCCAGCCGAAGCGGTCGGGCCGGGGCGGCGAGGACGAGGCGGCCACGACGTCGTGACCGAGCTCGAGCAGGTGGGGCACCAGGCGCGACCCGATGTAGCCGGTGGCGCCGAGGACGAGGATCCGCATGCCTCAGGCCTCGCCGAGGTGCTTGAGGAGGTTGCGCGAGAAGACGGTGCCCATGTGCTTCACGACGCCGGCCATGACGCGCTCGACCGCGGGCCGGGCGAGGCCGGGCAGCGGCAGGTGGGTCGAGATCTGCAGGTCGATGCTGACCTCGGTGCCGCCGTCGGCGTGGTCGGCCAGGTCGTAGGTGCCGTTGACCGCGGTCATCTCGTCGGGGCGCTCGGGGTCGTGGGTGAACACGATCCGGTCCTCGGGGGTCAGGCCCATGACCTCGGTGAAGGTCGGCGCCACCGAGATGCCCAGCACGGGGATGGTGCCCATCCGCCAGGTCCAGCGGTCGCCGTCGACGGCGATGCTGGTGACGTAGGGGGTGATCTGCGCGATCAGGTCGGCGTCGGTGAGGGCGGCCCACACCTCGCTGCGCGGTGAGCGGAGCACGGCCGAGGAGCGGTCGCGAGCACGGAAGGTCGCCATGCGCGCCACGTTACCGACGAGTTCCACACGCGCGGCTCACCCGGTCAGCGGTGGGTGACGCAGGTCTCGGGGCTCGGAAACGTGCGTGGCGCACCGCTCGTACGACGACACGCCGGGGTCGGGCGGCCGAGCGGTGGTCCAGCCACGTTCCCGCGCTGCGGAAGGTGGGTGGGCCACCGCTCGGGCGGGGCGCAGGTCAGGAGCGCGGCAGCTCGCCGAGGTTGCGGAGCAGGAGCGCCTCGGCCTTGACGACCTTCTCGAACTCGGCGAGGTGGAGGCCCTCGTTGGCGCCGTGGGCGCGGGTGTCGGGGTCCTCGACGCCGGTGACGAGCACGCTGGCCTGCGGGAACGCCTCGAGGAACTCGGCGATGAAGGGGATCGAGCCGCCGACGCCCATGTCGACCGGCGCGGTGCCGTCCCAGGCCTCGGCGAACGCGGCGCGCGCAGCGTCGTACGCCGGACCGCTGGCGTCGATCTGCGTCGCCTCGCCGGTGTCCACGACGGTCGTGGTGAGGGTCGCGCCCCAGGGCGTGTGCTTCTCGAGGTGGGCCTGGAGGCACTGGACGGCGTTGGCCGTGGTGTCGCCCGGGGCGATGCGCATGCTGATGCGGCAGCGCGCGGCGGGGACGAGGGTGTTGGACGCGCCCTCGACCTTGGGGGCGTCGAGCCCGGTGATGCTGATGGACGGCTTGGTCCAGAGGCGCTCGACGACCGACCCGGAGCCGATCCACTCGATGCCCTCGGCGGCGCCGGACTCGGCGCGGAGGCGGGCCTCGGGGTAGTCGACGTCGGCGGCCGGACCGGAGTGCAGGCCCTCGACCGCGACGTCGCCGGCGTCGTCGTTGAGCGAGGCGATGACGCGGCTGAGCGTCATGATCGAGTCGGGCACCAGGCCGCCCCACATGCCGCTGTGGACGGCGTGGGTGAGGGTGCGGACCTCGACGTCCATCCGGACCAGGCCGCGCAGCGACGTGGTGAGGGCGGGCTCGCCGATGTCCCAGTTGCCGGAGTCGGCGATGACGATGACGTCGGCCTCGAGGCGGTCCTTGTAGGTCTCGAGCAGCTCGACGAGGGTGTCGGAGCCGACCTCCTCCTCTCCCTCGATGAACATCACCAGGTTGACCGGCAGGTCGTCGCCGAAGATCCGGACCGCGCCGAGGTGGGCGGCGATGCCGGCCTTGTCGTCGGCGGCACCGCGGCCGTAGAGCCGGTCGCCACGCTCGGTGGGCTCCCACGGCGGGGAGTC
This sequence comes from uncultured Nocardioides sp., assembly GCF_947488025.1. Lineage (GTDB taxonomy): Bacteria > Actinomycetota > Actinomycetes > Propionibacteriales > Nocardioidaceae > Nocardioides. Next base: position 123,542 of record NZ_CANKYS010000010.1, read on the forward strand.
CCAGTCGGCGTGGTCGTTCTCGGGCTGGACGTCGTGGTGGGCATAGAGCAGCACGGTCGGCGCACCCTCGGGGCCGGCCTTCCTCGCGATCACGGCCGGCGGGGCACCGTCGTGGGCGCGGACGATCTCGGTCTCGAAGCCCTCGGCGGCGAACAGGTCACGGGTCGCCTCGGCGCTGCGCTCGACCTCGCCGGCGCGGGCCGGGTCGGCGGACACGGACTGGATGCGGACGAGGTCCTCGAGGTCACGGCGGATGCCGGGCATGACCTCGGCGAGACGAGCGGAGATGTCGACAGTCATGTCCCGACCCTAGCCGGGGACGACGGCGTCGCTGGCGGTGGCCGCGGCCCTCCTCGCCTGCCGAGAAGTGCCCGGTCGGCGGCCCGGACGGGCAGGAAGTGCCCGGTCACCGCCGTGAACCGGCAGGAAGTGCCCGGTCACCGCCGTGAACCGGCAGGAAGTGCCCGGTCACCGCCGTGAACCGGCAGGAAGTGCCCTGTCAGCCGCGCATCTCCAACATCAGCTGGCGCTCGGTGCCGGCGAAGCCGAGCCGGCGGTAGACACCGATGGCCTCCCCGTCGTCGTCGGCGACGATGACGAGGGTGCGGGCGCTGAGGTGCTCGAGGGCGTGGCGACCGGCCGCGTGCACGGCTGCCGCGGCGAGGCCCTTGCGCCGGTGGTCGGGGTGCGTCTCGACGCTCTGGAATCGCGCGACGCCGTCCTCGGTGGTGAAGACGGCGGCGGTGCTCACGACCTCGCCGTCGACGAGGACGCCGAAGCGGGCGCCGCGGCCGGCGGCGACGAGGGACTGCTCCTGGACGTTGCGTCCGCGGGCGAACCGCAGGTGCGACTCCGGGTCGTCGTGCTCCTCGATCGCGACGCTCAGCTGCGCGCGGCTCTCCCAGTCGGCCTCGGACTCCAGCGCGCGCACCTCGCCCTCCACCTCACGGGGCGGCCGGAGCTCGGACGCGGTGAGCACGGAGGCCACGTCGACCACCAGCCCGGCCGCCTCGAAGGCGGCCCGCGACTCCGGGGCCAGCTCGGGGGTGTCGATGCCGATGCTCACGTGACCGGCCTCGGGGAACTCGGTGCGGAAGGCGCCCACCACCTCCCGCTCACCGCCGGGGACGGGCGGCTCGGCGAGCAGGATGAAGTTGCCCCAGTAGTACGTCGGGTTGGCCGGCGTACGGACCACGAGGTGGGTGCCGCGGTCCTCCACGGTGCTGCCCGAGGCGGTCAGCAGGGCCAGGTCGGTGCGGAAGCCGAGCGAGGTCACGTCCATGGGGCGCAGGCTAGAGGTTGTCCGCCCCCGTGTCGGGATCGGCCGTCGTCGACGGCGATTCTCCGCGCCCGGGATCGGCGCCCGCGTCCCACTGCCAGTCGCGCACCTCGGGCAGGTCGTCCCCGTGCTCGCGCGTCCACTGGCGGGCCCGGCGGCGGGTGTCGACCATCAGCTGACGGACGGCGGCGGCGCGCGTGCCGAGCCCCGGCACGCGGTCGATGACGTCCATCACGAGGTGGTAGCGGTCGGTGTCGTTCATCATCACCATGTCGAACGGCGTGGTCGTGGTGCCCTCCTCCTTGTAGCCGCGGACGTGGATGTTGTCGTGGTTGGTGCGCCGGTAGGTCAGCCGGTGGATCAGCCACGGATAGCCGTGGAAGGCGAAGACCACCGGCTTGTCGGTGGTGAAGACGGCGTCGAACGCCCGGTCGCCCATCCCGTGGGGGTGCTCGCCCTGGTCCTGCAGGCGCATCAGGTTGACCACGTTGACGAAGCGCACCCGCAGCTCGGGGAGGTGCTCGCGCAGCAGGGACACCGCGGCCAGCGCCTCGAGCGTGGGTACGTCGCCCGCTGCCGCCACGACCACGTCGGGGTCGCCGTCGTCGTTCGAGGCCCACTCCCAGATGCCGAGCCCACGGGCGCAGTGCAGGTCGGCCTGCTCGGCGTCGAGCCAGTCGAAGCTGGGCTGCTTGCCCGACACCACGACGTTCACGTAGTGCTCGCTCTGCAGGCAGTGGGACATCGTGGACAGCAGGGTGTTGGCGTCCGGCGGCAGGTAGACGCGTACGACCTCAGCCTTCTTGTTGACCACGTGGTCGATGAAGCCGGGGTCCTGGTGGGAGAAGCCGTTGTGGTCCTGGCGCCACACGTGCGAGCTGAGCAGGTAGTTCAGGCTCGCGATGCGCGGACGCCACTCGATCTCGCGGGTCGTCTTCAGCCACTTGGCGTGCTGGTTGAGCATCGAGTCGACGAGGTGGATGAACGCCTCGTAGCAGCTGAAGAGTCCGTGCCGGCCGGTGAGCAGGTAGCCCTCGAGCCAGCCCTGGCAGGTGTGCTCCGAGAGGATCTCGACCACGCGTCCGGAGCGCGCCAGGTGCTCGTCGACGTCGGCGAGCTCGCCCGCCCAGACCTTGTCGGTCACCTCGTAGACCGCGTCGAGCCGGTTGGACGCGGTCTCGTCGGGCCCGAAGATGCGGAAGGTGGTGTCGTTGTCGCGCACCACGCCGACGAGCCACTGCCCGAGCACGCGGGTCGGCTCGTGGATGGACGCACCGGGGCGCTCCACCTCCACGGCGCTGTCCCGCCAGTCCGGCAGCCGCAGCGGGCGCTTGAGCAGGCCACCGTTGGCGTGCGGGTTGGCGCCCATCCGCCGGGTGCCGGACGGTGCGTTGGCGCGTACGGCCTCGACGGGCCGGCCGTCGTCGTCGAAGAGCTCGTCGGGGGCGTAGGAGCGCAGCCACTCCTCGAGCTGCGCGCGGTGGTCGTCGTTGTCCCGCGTCCCGGCCAGCGGCACCTGGTGGGCGCGCCACGTCCCCTCGACCGGCTTGCCGTCAACCTCAGCAGGCCCGGTCCAGCCCTTCGGCGTGACGAGCAGGATCATCGGCCACGGCCGGCGCTCGACGTCGCCGTCCTCGCGGGCGGCTCGCCAGGTCTCGCGGATCATGTCGTGGGCCTCGTCGAGCGCCGCGGCCATCTGCCGGTGGACGTCGGTGGGGTCGTCGCCCTCGACGGTGAGCACGTGGTGCCCGTATCCGCGCAGCAGGCTCTCCAGCTCCTCGCGCGGCATCCGGGCGGGGATGGTCGGGTTGGCGATCTTCCACCCGTTGAGGGCCAGGATCGGCAGCACGGCGCCGTCGTGGACCGGGTCGACGAACTTGTTGCCGTGCCAGCTCGCCGCCAGCGGGCCGGTCTCGAACTCCCCGTCGCCGACGACCGCGGTCACCACCAGGTCGGGGTTGTCCATCGCGGCGCCGTAGGCGTGCGAGAGGACGTAGCCGAGCTCGCCGCCCTCGTGGATGGAGCCCGGCGTCTCGGGGGCGACGTGGCTCGGGATGCCGCCGGGGAAGGAGAACTGCCGGAACAGCCGCCCCATCCCGTCGCGGTCGTCACCGATCGCGGGGAACACCTCCGAGTAGGTGCCCTCCAGCCAGGCGTTGGCCACCGCGGCCGGCCCGCCGTGGCCCGGGCCGCAGAGGATGATCGCGTCGACGTCGCGCTCACGGATCAGCCGGTTGAGGTGGGTCCAGACGAGGTTGAGGCCGGGGGTGGTGCCCCAGTGGCCGAGCAGCCGCGGCTTGATGTCCTCGCGCTCGAGCGGTCGCTCGAGGAGCGGGTTGTCGAGCAGGTAGATCTGCCCGACGGAGAGGTAGTTGGCTGCACGGAACCAGAGGTCGAGGTCGTGGACCTGGTCGTCGGTGAGGGTCGCCATGCTCCTTCGTACCGGAAACCGGGCGGCGCGCACACCCCCTGTCACCGACAGTTCGGGTGAACTGTCGGGTGATCTGTCGGGTGAGCCGACCGCCGGCTCAGCCCCCGAGCGGGAGGTAGGGCGAGAGGTCGGTGCGCTCGCCGCTGGCGCGGACGCTGCCGGAGTCGAGCGCCTCGCCCCACGTCGTACGCCCCGTGGCGAGGGCGAGCCACGTCTCGGCGTCGGTCTCGACGACGGCCGGCGGGGTGCCCCGCGTGTGGCGCACCCCGGGCACGACCTGGACGGCGGCGAAGGGCGGCACGCGCACCTCGACCGAGCGGCCGGGGGCGCGCACCTCGAGGGCGGCGAGGTAGTGCTTGACCAGGGCCCGGGTGTCGCCGTCTGCCTCGGCCGTCGCGAGCTGGTCGGGGCTGAGGAGCTTGAGTCGGGCGGGCACGGACCGAGGCTAGACCGAGTCGAGGACCTCGACGCAGGCAGCCCAGGCGTCGCTGCCGGGCTCGACCACCTCGAAGTGCCCGCCGGTGACCTCGACCAGCGTGGCCTCCGCGCCGGCGGCGGTCGCGGCGTCGACGTAGGCCTCGGCCTGCCGGAACGGGACGGTGTCGTCGTCGCGTGCATGCACCGCCCACACGGGCACGTCGAGCGGCACCTGGCCGAGCGGGTCGGCCTGGTCGTACGCCGTCTCGCCGGCGTCGCCCAGGAACGCGAGCGCGGCCCCGTCACCGAGCCGCTCCGCCACCGCCGCCCGGAGGTCGAGCACCCCGGCCTGGCTGACCACGTGGGTCACGCGGGGTCCGTCGGCCCAGCGCTCGAGGCGCGTGCGGCCGCCCGCCCAGGCGGCGAGGTGGCCGCCCGCGGAGTGGCCGAGCGTCACGACCGGCCCGTCGACGTCGGCCGCGACGGCGCCGATCGCCGCGTGGACGTCGTCGAGCGTGGCGGGGAACCCGCCGCCGTTGCCCACCCGGCGGTACTCCACGTTGGCCGCCGTCCAGCCGCGTCCGACCAGGTCCTCGGCGAGCGGGGCGCCGTACTCCGCGCCGTACTGGGCCCGCCAGAAGCCGCCGTGGATGACGACCACCAGCCCCCGGCTGGCGCCGTCGGGCACGTGGAGGTCGACCCACTGGCTGGGGTCGTCGCCGTAGGTGATCCGCTCGGGTTCGCTGGGCACGCCGCCCACCCTGCCGGACGGCTCCTCGGCGCACCCGGCGAGGGCGGCCGACACGCCGGCCACCCCGGCGGCTGCCAGCACCGCACGGCGGCTCGGCCTCACTCGGTGGCGGCGGGGTAGGGCTGGACCAGGCTCATCAGGAGGTAGGTCCGGCCCTCGGGGTCGCGGCCGCGCGTGCGCTCACCCCACGACTCGACCAGCGCCTCGACCTCGCGGAAGAGCTCGATCGCCTCCTCGTCCGTGAGCTTGAGCGCGTGGTCGGCGAAGGAGAAGACGCCGCTCCCCTCCGGGTGAGCAGTGTCGAAGGAGCGCTCGACGAGGTGGTGGCCCCAGGCCTTCTTGTTCTGGCGGAAGACCTCGACGGCCGCCCGTCCGCCGGGCGCCTTCTCGAGCTGGCCCAGGCGCACCGTGTAGCCGGCGGGCGCCGCGCTGCGCCACACCCGGTCGCGCTTGTCGTGAGCCTCCTCCGGTGCCTCCTCGACCAGCCCGTACTTCGCGAGCTGGCGCAGGTGGAAGCTGGCCTGGTTGGCCGGGATCTGGAGCTCGCGGGCGATGTCGGCCGCCCGGACGGGTCCCGAGGCCTCGATCTCGTCGAGGATCCGCCCCCGGACGGGGTGGGCCAGCGCGCGGAGCACGCGCGGGTCGTTCAGCTGCTGGGGCTCGGCCATCACCCCAGCCTAGACCAGTTGCGCACGAACTATTGCGCAACACTACTTGCGCAACATATGTTGCGCATATGCCCGGATACCGACAGCTCTCCCGCAACCGCGACTTCACGGTGCTCTGGATCGGCGACACCGTCAGCGAGCTCGGCAGCTCGCTGTCGATGTTCGCGTTCCCCCTCATCGCCTACGCCCTCAGCGGCTCGGCGCTCACCGCCGCCCTGGTGGAGGCCGCCTACCTCGGCGGCCTGTGCGCGACGCTGCTCCCGGCCGGGGTGCTCGCCGACCGTGTCGACCGCAAGCGGATCATGCTGGTCTCCAGCGCCACCGGCTGTACGGCGTACGCCTCCCTCGCGGTCGCGGGAGCCCTCGGCAGCCTCACTCTCCCCCACCTCCTCGGGGTCGCGCTGGTCGCCGGCGTTGCCGCCGGGGCGTTCAACCCCGCGCAGCTGTCGGCGATCCGCTCGGTCGTCACCACCGACGACCTGCCGACCGCGCTCAGCCAGAACCAGGCCCGCCAGCACGTCGCCTCACTGCTGGGCGGCCCGCTCGGCGGCGCGTTGTACGCCGTCACCCGGTGGCTGCCGTTCGCCGTCGACGCGATCACCTTCGCGGTCGCGTGCGTGACGGTCAGCCGGGTGCGCACCGACCTGTCAGCACCGCACCGTCGGCGCGAGCCGCTGCGCCGGCAGCTGGCAGAGGGCTTCAGGTTCATGTGGCAGCGCCCGTTCTTCCGCACGCTGCTGGTCTGGGCCGCGCTGGCCAACCTCGTCACCAACGCGATCTTCTTCGTCGTCCTCCTGCGCATGGTCGCCGACGGGGTGCCGGCCGCACAGATCGGACTCGTCACGATGGCGGCCGGCCTCGGCGGGATCCTCGGCGCAGCCGTGGCGCCGAGCCTGATCCACCGGATGCCGACCGGGCGCCTGACCGTCCTCATCGGCTGGATGTGCTGCCTGCCGCTCGTGCCGCTGACGGTCTCGTCGAGCGTGTGGACCGCGTGCGCGAGCACGTTCCTCCTGCTGCTGCTCAACCCGGTGGGCAACGCCGGCATCAGCTCGTACCGGATGGCCGTCACGCCCGACCACCTCCAGGGCCGGGTGGGGTCGACGAGCCAGTTCGTGTCGATGTCGGTCATGCCCCTGGCGCCGCTGCTCGGCGGCTACCTCCTCGAGCACCAGGGCGGCACCGCCGCGATCACCGCACTGGTCGTCGCGAGCGCCCTGGTGGCCGTGCTGCTCACCTCGAGCCGGTCGATCCGGTCCGTGCCGCGCCCGTCGGAGTGGGTCAGTGCCGAGAGCGCGGAACCCGCACTCGCCGCCTGACCCCGCCGATGCCCGCGCCCACTGCGGGCTGACCACCGGGAGGGGTATCTAGGGACCTTCTGGTAGGTCGATCGGTCCGGTCGCCCACCAGGACGTCCCTAGATACCGAGCGTCAGGAGCCGAGAGCGGCGGGGAGGGTCGCCTGCCAGGCGGCCTTGGCCTCGGCGACGGGGAGGTCGAAGACGCCCTCGACGGAGAGGGTGTCGCCCCCGGTGCGCCCGAGGGGCGTGATCGGTACGCCGTGGCGCTGGGCGAGGGCGACCAGGGCGTCGGCCTGCTCGTCGGTCACCGTCACCAGCGCGCGGGCGGTGGACTCGGAGAAGAGCGCCACGAACGCGTCGTCGGCGACCGAGGCCAGCGAGACCGACGCCCCGACGCCGGAGCCGAAGGTCGACTCGGCCAGCGCCTGGGCCAGGCCGCCGTCGGAGAGGTCGTGGGCGCTGGTGACGACGCCGTCGCGGGCGGCGTCGTGCAGCAGCGCGGCGAGGGCCTGCTCGGCCGCGAGGTCGAGCCGCGGGGGCAGGCCGCCGAGGTGGCCGTGCACGACGTGGGCCCACTCGGAGCCGGAGAGCTCCTCGCGGGTCTCGCCGAGCAGGAAGACCCGCTCGTCGGCGGCACCGAACCCGGTCGGCGTACGGCGCGTGACGTCGTCGATCACGCCGAGGACCGCGACCACCGGGGTCGGCAGGATCGCCGTCTCGCCGGTCTGGTTGTAGAGGCTGACGTTGCCGCCGGTGACCGGGATGCCGAGCTCGAGGCAGGCGTCCTTGAGGCCGCGGCACGCCTCGGCGAACTGCCACATCACGTCGGGGTCCTCGGGCGAGCCGAAGTTGAGGCAGTCGGAGACCGCCAACGGCCGCGCGCCGCCGGTGGCGACGTTGCGGTAGGACTCGGCGAGGGCGAGCTGCGCGCCCGTGTAGGGGTCGAGCTTGGCGAAGCGGCCGTTGCAGTCGGTGGCCACCGAGACGCCGAGGTTGGTGTCGGCGTCGACGCGCACCATGCCCGAGTCGGCCGGCTGCGCGAGGACGGTGTTGCCCTGGACGTAGCGGTCGTACTGGTCGGTGATCCACGACTTGTCGCACAGGTTGGGCGACGCGACCAGCCGGAGCACGGTGTCGCGCAGCTCCGAGCCGGAGGTCGGCCGCGGGAGCGCCTCGGCGCCGTCGGCCTGGAGCGCGTCCTGCCAGTCGGGGCGGGCGAACGGGCGCTGGTAGGTCGGGCCGTCGTGGGCCACGGACCGCGGGGGTACGTCGACGACGCGCTCGCCGTGCCAGTCGATCTCGAGGCGTCCGGAGTCGGTGACCTCGCCGATGACGACGGCCTCGACGTCCCACTTCCCGCAGATCGCCATGAAGGCGTCGACGTCGCCGGGCTCGACGACGGCCATCATCCGCTCCTGCGACTCGCTCATGAGGATCTCCTCGGGAGCGAGCGTGGAGTCGCGCAGGGGCACGCGGTCGAGCTCGACGTGCATGCCGCCGTCGCCGGCGGAGGCCAGCTCGGAGGTGGCGCAGGACAGGCCCGCGCCGCCGAGGTCCTGGATGCCGGCGATGACGCCGGCGGCGAAGAGCTCGAGCGTGCACTCGATGAGCAGCTTCTCCATGAAGGGGTCGCCGACCTGGACGCTCGGCCGCTTCGCCGGGCCCGTCTCGTCGAACGTCTCCGACGCCAGCACGGAGACGCCGCCGATGCCGTCGCCGCCGGTGCGGGCGCCGTAGAGCACCACCTGGTTGCCGGTGCCGGTCGCGTTCGCGAGGTGGAGGTCCTCGTGGCGGAGCACGCCGACACAGAGGGCGTTGACGAGCGGGTTGCCGGCGTAGGTCTCGTCGAAGACGGCCTCGCCGCCGATGTTGGGCAGGCCGAGGCAGTTGCCGTAGCCGCCGACGCCGGCCACGATCCCGGGCAGCACGCGCGCGGTGTCGGGGGCGTCGAGCGGACCGAAGCGCAGCGGGTCCATCACGGCGACCGGGCGGGCGCCCATCGCGAGGATGTCGCGCACGATGCCGCCGACGCCGGTGGCCGCCCCCTGGTAGGGCTCGACGAACGACGGGTGGTTGTGGCTCTCGACCTTGAAGGTCACGGCGTAGCCCTGGCCGATGTCGAGCACGCCGGCGTTCTCACCGATGCCGGCGAGCATCTTGCCGACCGGCGTCTCCTGGGGGATCTCGCCGAACTGCTTGAGGTGCACCTTGGTGGACTTGTAGGAGCAGTGCTCGCTCCACATCACGCTGTACATCGCGAGCTCGGAGCTCGTCGGGCGACGGCCCAGGATCTCGCGGATCCGGGCGTACTCGTCGGCCTTGAGGCCGAGGTCGGCCCACGGCTGCTCACGCTCGGCGTCGGTGGCCGCCAGGGCCACCGTGTCGAGGGTGCCGGTCGCGCCGGAGGTCGTCAGACCGGCGTTCGCGAGGGCGGGGGACTGCGGGGCGGCGCTCGTGTCGGGCACGGTGCCAATCTACCGGCGCTGCTCCCCCACCGGACGTCCGGGAGTCGCCTCGTGGACCACCCGTACGGACTGGCGCCGCTCGCCGCTGCCGGGGTGCTCGTCGCCGTCGGCGTCCGTTCCGACCTCGTCGACCTCCTCGACCGAGTCCTCGTCGTGCTCGGCGGGCTCGTCGTCGCGGCGGGAGTCCTTGCCCGAGCCCCGTGGCCGGGGCCCCTCGCGGGCCGCCTCCCGCTCGGCCCTGCGGGCCGCCCGCTCGGCGCGCTTCTCCTCGAGCGCGGCGCGCTTGGCCTCGCGCACCGCCTCCTTCTCCCGGGCGGCGCGCGCCGCGGCCTCCTCCGAGGCCGTCCGCTCGAGCCGCGGCGTCGCCATCCGGGCCGGGCCGCCACGTCCGCTCGCCATGCCCCGCGACATCGTGCCCGCACGGGCCGCCATGCCGCCGGCCCCCAGGCCCCCGACCGGGGGCGTGCCTGCCGCCGGGGGCCGAGCGCGACCGCTCCGGCCGAGGAGCCCGCCTGCCGCGCTCGCGGCCAACGACGTCAGCCCGGCCGCGGAGAGGCCGGTCAGGTCGGGGACGGTGACCGCGACCGGGGCGAGCGGCGGCAACCCCGCCTGGCCCCCGACCCCGGCCTGGGCCGCGCCCGGCACCGAGGTGGACTGCGGCGCGACGATGCCGACGCCCGACTCCTCGCCGCCCGGGCCGCCGAGGAACCCGGCGAACCTGCCCCCGGTGAGGGACATCAGCTCGGTGCGCACCGTCACCATCTCGGCGCGGGCGGACCGGAGCCGGGCGCTCTCCTGGTCGAGCGCCACGGTCAGCCGGCGGCGGATGTCGTCGGTCTCGGCCTGGCCGCGGGTGACCTTGCTGCGCTCGTCGTCCTCGGACGGCGTGAAGACCAGGTGCCGTGACTCGCCGACCACCTCGTGGGGCACCGCCGCGACGGTGGTCCAGGCGCGGTCGAGCTCCTTCTGCGACGACGCCATCGCCCCGGCAGCCGCGCGCAGGCAGTCGGCGACCAGGTCGGCGAGGGTGGTGAAGCGGTCGAGGCGGGCGAGCACCTGCTTGCGGTGCTGCTCGTAGCTCTCGGCGGACGCCGCGTCCCAGCCCTCGGTGGCGCGCCGGGCGGCGTCGACGAGCTCGTCGCCGCGGCGCGCGACCTGGGCGCCGACCTCGGTCCACCGCTGGGCGGCGGCCTCGAGCGGCCGGACGTCGGCACGCAGCTCCCACGGGTTGGCCGGCACGACTCACCGACCTCCCGGCCCCGGCAGGATCCCGAAGGGACCCTCGCCCAGCAGGTGCGTGGCGCGGTCGAGCTCGGCGGCGACGACGTCGTCGGCGCGCAGCGCGTCGCGCGCGGCGTCGACCAGCCCCTCGACGCCGAGCTCGAGGGCGCCGGCGAGCGAGGTGAGGACCTCGTCGGCGTCGGCCAGCGCGTCGGCGTACGACGCCGCGAGGTCGACGGTCCCGGCGGCGTCGCCGAGGGCCGCGCACGCCCCGGCGAGCTCGTCGAGGGCGTCGGCCCAGTCGTGCCGCATCGCGTCGAGGATGCGCTCGGAGGAGCCCGCCAGCTCCACCAGCCTGGCCGGCTCGACCTGCATCAGGGATCGCTTGCCGCTTGCGCTCACCTCAGCGGGATACCCGCGCCGGCGCGAGCCAAACACGCGGCCCGCCGGCCTGTGGGCGAACAAGTCGGCCCGGCCGGTTTCGCGCCCGCGCGTTCGGGGAAGGTCAGCGACACGACCTGCACCGAGCCCTCTCCCAGGAGCCGCGATGAACGCCGTCATGACCGTCGACCTCTCCGAGCTCGACGCCTGGTCCGCGCAGGTGCAGCGCGCGAGTGACGACCTGTCCGGCATCGCCCGCAACGGTGGCCATGCGCTCGTCCGGACCGACTTCGGCCCCATCCTCGAGACGATGATGGGCGCCTACCACGCCCTCCTCCCCTCGGTGCACCGGTCGCTCGAGGACAACGGCACCGGGATGCGCGACCACGCGGAGGCGCTGCGGGCCACGGCCCGCGACTTCACGCTGACCGAGGACGGCGTCGTACGTCGTCACAGGCCGCCGGCGTCGACGGCCGTGACGGCTCGAGCGGGTTCTGGGACGTCGCCGACACCACCGTCCGGCGTGCCGGCCCCACCCAGAGCAGCCTCCCGCAGGTCAGCTTCGGCTTCCCCTACGACACGGTCTGCGACCTGGTGCGCATGCTCACCGGCTTCGACATCCGCGCCGAGCTCGCCGACAAGATCGGCGGTGACGTGGTCAGCGCCTCCAGCCAGGGCTCGTCGTTCGGCGCGCTCGGGCAGTCGATGCGCGGAGTCGCGGCCAACCTCGAGAGCGGCAGCCGCACCATCTCGCAGACCTGGCAGGGCGGCGCGTCCGACGCCGCGGTGAAGCAGATCGGCACGTGGGTCGGCTCCCTCGACGCGCAGGCCGGCCAGCTCGTCCAGATGGGCCAGACCGTCGTGCAGGTCTGCCGCGACGCCTGGCAGACCGCGCTCGCGGTGGTGCAGTGCGTGAAGGCGGCGGTGCAGACCGTCTCCGCCGCGCTCGCCACCATGAGCATCCCCGGTGTCGGCTGGGCCCGCGTCGTGCAGGCCGTCTTCCAGGCCTTCCAGGCGGTGATGAAGGCCTACCAGGCGCTGATGAAGCTCATCGACATCCTCAAGCAGGTCGAGTCGCTCATCTCCACGGTCAAGGGCTTCTTCGACGGCGACAAGGCGCCGGTCTCCACACCCGGGGTCGCCGTCTCGACCGGTACGCCGAGCAGCGTGACGCGCGATCCCGGCACGATCACCACCCCGACGGTCGGCCAGCGGCCCGCGCCGGCCGCCGCTGCCCCGGCATAGCCTCCCCCCATGAGCGCCCACCGCAGCCAGGCCGAGATCCTGGCAGCGATCAACGCAGCACGCGAGGACCTGACCTCGAGCCTGGCCGACCTCCGGGCGAGCGTCGAGGACCTCGAGAAGAAGCCGTTGCTCACCGACGAGGAGAGGCAGGCGCTCGAGGAGCAGGCCGAGTCGGGCGAGCTCGGCGAGGACATGCAGACGCTCGTGGAGAAGATCCGCGGCGGCGAGGACACGTGGGAACAGGTGTTCTCGGGACAGTCGCCCAACGGTGCGCTGCTCCAAGGACACCTCGCGCGGATGGTCGACGAGCACCAGGACGACATCGCGCTCGCCTTCGAGGAGCTCCTCGAGGAGGAAGAGGCGAAGGGCAACTTCGTCCTCGACGACGTCCCCACCCGCGACTGACCCCCGTGAAGAACTACACCGCGGTAGTTCTGCCGAACGTCTGTTACGCGTGTGACTCATGTGGTTCTCTGGTCGGGCTCGCCCGCCGTCGTACGCCTTCCCCGCCCGCTGGAGTCACCATGCGTCGCCTCGTCCTCGCTGCCCTCGCGCTCGTCCTTGCCGTGCCCGCCGGCTCCTCTCCTGCGACCGCGGACGAGACCGCGCCCCAGGCGCGCAAGCTCGCCTCGCAGCGCCAGATCGCCCTCGCGACCCCGGGCGACTTCACCGGCTACGGCTTCGACCAGTGCGTCGCCCCGACCCAGTCGGCGATGGACGCCTGGTGGAAGAAGTCGCCGTTCACGGCGGTCGGCATCTACATCTCCGGCGACTCCCGCGCCTGCCGTACGCAGCCGAACCTCAGCCCCACGTGGGTGGCGACCCAGGTGGCGCGCGGCTGGCGGCTGCTGCCCATCGCGCTCGGTCCGCAGGCGTCGTGCCAGCCGCGCTTCCCGCGCTACAAGGACGACTTCAAGATCTCCCCGAGCCCGGCCGGCGGCTACGCCACGGCTGCCGCCCAGGGTGCGGCGGAGGCCGACAAGAACGCCGCCGACGCGACGACGTACGGCATCGGAGCGGGCAGCACGATCTGGTACGACCTCGAGGGCTTCAACTTGCAGGACACCCACTGCCGCGAGTCCGCGCTGGTCTTCACGTCGGCGTGGGTGACCCGGATCAAGGCGCTCGGCTACACCGCCGGCTTCTACTCCAGCGCCAGCTCGGGCATCAAGATGCTCGACGACGCGCGCCGGTTGCGGCCCGGTCAGTTCGCCCTCCCGGACCGCATCTGGATCGCCCGCTGGGACGGCGCGGCCAACACGTCCACGACCTACATCCCCGAGGACGGCTGGCGTCCGGGCGGCCGGATGAAGCAGTACCTCGGCGGCCACAACGAGACCTGGGGCGGGGTGACGATCAACATCGACAGCAACTTCATCGACCTCGGCGCCGGCTCGCAGCCACGGCCCGAGGGCCGGTGCCCCGGCACCCGCCTGGGCTACTGGAAGTACCCGAAGCTCTCTCCCACCTCCGCCCGCGCGACGCGGGTCAAGGTGCTGCAGTGCCTGCTCACCGAGCAGGGCACCTACTCCGGGCCCGTCAACGGCTCCTACGACGCCGCGACCATCGCGGGGGCACGCGCCTGGCAGTCCGCGCGCAGGTTCACGCCGAGCAACACCTTCAGCAAGCGGCACTGGACCGCGCTGCTCGCCGCCGGGTCCCGTACGACGCTCAAGCGCGGGTCGGTCGGCGAGTCGGTCCACCGGCTGCAGCGGGCGCTCAACGCGGCCGGCGCGGGCCGCTTCCGGGCGACCGGCGTGTTCGACGCCAAGACGGAGTCGGCCGTGCGGACCTACCAGAAGCGGCTGCGGATCGGCGTCTCCGGCGTCGCCACCCGGCAGACCTGGAACAAGCTGCAGCAGGGCCGCTGACGCTCGAGGTCGATCAGACGGGCGGGCCGACGACGAGCGCCACGCCCGTCAGGCCGGCGACAGCGACCAGGCCGACGAGCGCCCCCTGGGCCGGACGGCGGACCAGCCACGCGGTGAGCTTCTCGAGCAGGCCGTGCGGCGCGTCGGACCGCAGGCGCCAGGCGTCGCCCAGCAGCCCCGCGCGCTCGGCGTACCGCTCGAAGGGCACGGTCGCGAACGGCGGCACCGCCGCGCCCAGGCCCAGCGCCAGGCGGCTGACCGGCCACTTCTGGTCGACGAAGAGCAGCACGGTCACCAGGCAGTAGGCGATGAACACGACGCCGTGGACCATGCCGAACACACTCACCGCCACCTCCCCCACACCGGTTGTTGAGGAGGCGAGGGACGAGCCGTCTCGAAACACGGTGACGTACTTGAGGAACATCCCGGTCAGCAGCAGCGCCCAGGTGACGGCCTCCGCGCGGGCGACGAGGCGGTAGAGACGGGTCGGGTTCATGCAAAGGCCTTCTCGACGAGCGAGGTGAAGAAGCCGAGCCCGTCGGTGCCGGGGCCGGTGAGGTCCTCGACCGCGTGCTCGGGGTGGGGCATCAGGCCGACGACGTTGCCGCGCTCGTTGGAGATGCCGGCGATGTCACGGAGCGAGCCGTTGGGGTTGTGGTCGAGGTAGCGCGCGACGACGCGGCCCTCGCCCTCGAGCCGGTCGAGGGTGGGCTGGTCGGCGACGAACCCGCCCTCGCCGTTCTTGAGCACGATCGTGACCTCCGCGCCCGCGGCGTAGGCCGAGGTCCACGGGGTGTCGACGCGCTCGATGCGCAGCCGCTGGTCACGGCAGACGAACTTGCGGTGGTCGTTGCGGATCAGCGCGCCCGGCAGCAGGTGGGACTCGCAGAGGATCTGGAAGCCGTTGCAGATGCCGAGCACCGGCATGCCCTTGCCGGCGGCGTCGACGACCGACGTCATGACCGGAGCGAACCGCGAGATGGCGCCGCAGCGGAGGTAGTCGCCGTAGGAGAACCCGCCCGGCAGCACGACCGCGTCGACGCCCCTGAGGTCGTCGTCACCGTGCCAGAGCGCGACCGCCTCGTTGCCGCCGATGGTGACCGCGCGGCGCGCGTCGACGTCGTCGAGCGAGCCGGGGAAGGTGACGACGCCGACCCTCATGCGCGGCCGGCCTCGTGCGCGACCTCGGCGACCGAGTGCTCCTCGACGTGGACCTCGAAGTCCTCGATCACCGGGTTGGACAGCAGCGTCTCGGCGACCTTCTCGATCTCGGCCAGCACCTCGTCGGTGATCTCGCCGTCGACCTGCAGCTCGAACCGCTTGCCCTGACGGACGTCGGTGACGAGGTCGAACCCGAGCCGGGGCAGTGCACCGAGCACCGCCTTGCCCTGGGGGTCGAGGATCTCGGGCTTGGGCATGACGTCGACGACGACTCGGGCCACGGGGATGCTCCTGGGTGACAGGGTGGGGCGGGCAGTCCCGATTCTAGTGAGCCGCCGCACGAGCGCGCCCGGCGGGCATGACGGTGGACGGAGCGGGTACGCGAGGGGTGGCGGGACGACACGCGCGACGGGAGCTCGGATGGCACGGATCGGCATCTCCGGCTGGCGGTACGCCGGCTGGCGCAACCACTTCTACCCCTCCGGGCTGCCGCAGCGCCTCGAGCTGGCCTACGTCGGCGAGCGCCTGACCACCGTCGAGGTCAACGGCTCCTTCTACTCCCTGCAGCGGCCGTCGAGCTGGCGGTCGTGGGCCGAGCAGGTCCCGGACGACTTCGTCTTCGCCGTCAAGGGGCCGCGCTTCGTCACGCACATGAAGAAGCTCAACGACGTCGAGGCGCCGCTCGGCACCTTCCTCGCCTCCGGCGTGCTGTCGCTGGGCGAACGGCTCGGGCCGCTGCTGTGGCAGCTGCCGCCCAACCTGGGCTTCCACCCCGACCGCCTCGCCGCGTTCTTCGACCTGCTGCCGCGCACCACCTCGGCCGCGTCGTCGTACGCCGCTGCCCACCACGACGCGGCCAAGCTCAAGGAGCCCGCCGACACCTCGACGCCGGTCGACCGGCCGCTGCACCACGTGCTCGAGGTCCGGCACCCCTCCTTCCGCACGCCGGAGTTCTGCGAGCTCCTGCGAGCCCACGACATCGGGATGGTCGTCGCCGACTCGGCCGGCACGTGGCCGATGTTCGACGAGGTGACGAGCGGCGTCGCCTACGTCCGGCTGCACGGTGACACCGAGCTCTACGCCAGCGGCTACTCCGACGCGACCCTCGACCACTGGGCCGCCAAGGTGCGCGCCTGGGAGGCCGACGGCCTCGACGTCTACGTCTACTTCGACAACGACGCCAAGGTGCACGCCCCCTTCGACGCCATCGCGCTCCAGGAGCGGCTGGGGGTCAGCCCGGCCTGAGCCTGGGGAACCAGGTGCAGGCCGATCGGCGTGTTCGGCCTGCACCTGGTTCCCCACTCACTCCTCACTCACTCCAAGGACCGGTAGTGCTCGAGCATCATGGCGTCCAGGGCCGCGGAGTCCTCGTCGGGCAGGGGCGGTGCGGGCACGAAGGCGCCGACCCGCCAGGGCCGCTGGCCCTCCGGCAGCCACCGGGCACGCCCTCTCGCGGAGACCATGCGGTCGCGCCACACGCGCTCGGAGTCGCCCGCCACGAGCACGAACCCCTCGAGCCCCACACCTCGGAGTGCATCCGCCCGGGCCTCGTCACGCCGCTGGCGTTCACGGCTGCGGTGCAGCGCGCCGTTGTACTCGCCGTAGGTGCCCGAGACCGCGTCCAGCAGGTCGACCACCGCGAGCACCCTGCCGGACAGGTCGAGCACCTCGCGGTTCATCAGCGGCCGGGGCAGGCCGAGATCGCCCTCCCACACCTGGAGCATCTCCGACTCCTTCGGCGAGCGGCACTCCCCGCACGCTCGCTCCAGCGCGTACGTCGCTGCGCCAGGCTGCCGCCTCCTCGAGGCTGCCTCACGGAGCGCGTGGAGGTCGACGACGCCCGCTGCCAGCGCCATGTCGACCATCACTCCGGCGGCTCGTCGGTCGCCGGCCCGCCGCAGCTCGTGCAGCAGCGCGACCTCGCTAGGGGCGCACGGGATGCCGGACCTCAAGACGGGAACGGGAAGCCGGTGACGCGTGCGCTCGACCAGCACGCCGGCGCCACGGATGCGGGACGTGTGCGCCAGCAGCACCGGCACCGGCCTGCGAGCACCGGGCGCAAGGCCGTCGAAGAAGGCAGCTCCGGCCAGCCGGAGGGCCGCCCAGCCGGTGACCATGCCGTGCTCGGGGAGCCGGACGGCAGCCTCGAGGATGCGCTGCTCGACGGTCTGCGGCGCGTCCGCGGGCACGACCAGTCCGTGGCTGGTCGTGCGCCACGACGGGCCGGCAGCGGTGCCACGACGTGGTCCGGCGCGACCTTCCGGATCCACGCGGACCGGACGCACCAGACCGCTCGGCGAAGGGCAACAGGGATGGAAGTCGGACACGAACGACACCTGCCCGCGGCGGGACGTCGTACGCCCTCCGTGTCACGCCTGTGGACAACCCGCCGTTGGGGAACCAGGTGCAGGCCGATCGCCGAGATCCGCCTGCGGTTGGTTCCCCAGCCGGACGGCGTACGTCACTCCCGCCGGCGCGCCGACACGATGACGAGGGCGAGCCCGAAGCCCGCGAGGATCGGGCCGATGACGGCCCAGATGCTCTGGTCGGTCATCGGGCTGCCCTCGAGGTAGCCGAGGCCCTGGAAGGTCCACACGGCACCCATGAGCACCATGATCACCCCGAGGACGATCCCGAGCGGGCGCATCAGGCGAGCTCGCGCTTGAGGATCTTGCCGGTCGCGGTCATCGGCAGCGCGTCGACGAACTCGACGATGCGGGGGTACTTGTAGGCCGCCATCTGCTCCTTGCCCCAGGCCACGAGCTCGTCCTCGGTGACCGTGGCGCCGTCCTTGCGGATGACGACCGCCTTGATCTCCTCGCCGTGGCTCTCGTCGGGCACACCGATGACGGCGGCGAGCGAGACGCCGGGGTGGGTGAGGAGGACCTCCTCGATCTCGCGCGGGTAGACGTTGTAGCCGCCGCGGATGATCATGTCCTTGGACCGGTCGACGATGTAGTACCAGCCGTCGGCGTCCTTGCGGCCGAGGTCGCCGGAGCGGAACCAGCCGTCCACGATCGCGTCGGCGGTCGCGTCGGGGCGGCCGTAGTAGCCCTTCATGATGTTGGGGCCCTTGATGGCGATCTCGCCGACGACCTTCTCGGGGTCCTCGCCGTCCTCGACGTCCTCGCGCACCCCGGGCTCGGGGTTGATCAGCTTCATCTCGACGCCCGGGATCGGCTTGCCGATGGAGCCGACGCGCACGGGCTCGCCCCACACGGAGAAGCTCGCGACGGGCGAGGTCTCCGAGAGCCCGTAGCCCTCGAGGATCGTGACGCCGAACCGGTGCTCGAACTCCTTGTGCACCTCGACCGGCAGCGCGGAGCCGCCCGCGACCGCGACCCGCACGTGGTCGGCGACCTTCTTCACGTCCACGCCCGAGTCGTCGAGCGCGCCGAGCAGGCCCCAGTACATCGTCGGGACGCCGGCGAAGAACGTCACGCCCTCCTGCTCCATCAGGGTCAGCGCCGGGCCGGCCTCGAAGCGCGGCAGCATCACGACGGTGCCGCCGAAGGCGAAGCCGGCGTTCATGATCACCGTCTGGCCGAACGAGTGGAAGAGCGGCAGCACGCACAGCAGCGTGTCGGGGTTGTCGGAGTCGGCACCGAAGAGCGCGTCGCTGGACAACGCGTTGCTGATCATGTTGCGGTGCATCAGCTCGGCACCCTTGGGCTGGCCGGTGGTGCCCGAGGTGTAGAGGATGACGGCGGTGTCGTCCGCGCCGACCTCACGCGTCTCGAAGACGGGCGACTGGCCCTTGAGCGCCTGGCCCAGGGTCTCGGTGCCGGCGATCGGCGACTCCGCCGCCGGGTCGGCGGTGATGACGAAGAAGTGCTCGCACGCCTCGGCCTGCTCGAAACCGGCGTGGCCCTCAGCACCGATCGGCAGCTCGGGGGTGCCCTGGAAGCAGAAGTACGCCTTCGCGTCCGAGTCGTCGAGGTGGTAGGCCACCTCGCGTCCCTTGAGCAGCACGTTGAGCGGCACGACGGTCGCCCCGGCCTTGAGGATGCCGTAGTAGACGATCGGGAAGTAGGGCAGGTTCGGGCAGCTCAGCGCGACCTTGTCGCCCGGCTGGATGCCGCGCGAGACCAGCAGGTTGGCGACCTGGTTGGCCGCGGCGTTCACCTGGGCGTACGACAGGCGGGTGCCGCCGAGCACGACGGCCGTGCGGTCCGGGTGGGCCTCGGCGGAGCCTTCGAGGAGCGAGGAGAGGTTGGGCATGGCGCCAACCTACTCACCAGTCGTGAGGCACGTCACCCGTCGGCGCGCTGCGCGATCCGGTGGCCGGCGGTCTTGAGGTCCGCGGCGATCGCGCGGCCGGCCAGCAGCCCCGAGCTCCGCGCCGCGACGGCGTACATCCCCGCGCCCGACACCTCGCCCTCGGCGACCACGCGACAGCCCTCGCGGGTGCCGGTGAAGCGGAGCCGCAGAGACGCCTCGACCCCGCGCCAGGTGCCGCGCTCGGCCCACGCCCGGAAGGGCGTGAACTCGACGACCTCGAGGCTGGGGCGTACGCCGACCACGGTCAGCTCCGTCCAGGTCTGCCCGAGATGGGGCTCCTCGTCCTCGGGCACGTCGACCGACAGCAGGCTCGACTGCCACTCCGGGCGCCGACGCGGGTCGACGAGGTAGGCGAACGCCTGCTCCGCCGGGTGCGGCAGCTCGACGGTCGCGGTGAAGCGCCGCGTCGTCAGAACGTCTCCCCGGTCAGCAGCTCGTAGGCCTCGACGTAGCGTGCGCGGGTGCGCTCCACGACGGCGTCGGGCAGCGGCGGCGGCGCCTCGCCGGAGGTGCGGTCCCAGCCGGACTCCCCGGTGAGCCAGTCGCGCACGATCTGCTTGTCGTACGACGACTGGGCGCGGCCGGGCTGCCACTCGGCGGCGGGCCAGAAGCGAGAGCTGTCGGGGGTGAGGACCTCGTCGGCGAGGATCGTGGCGCCGCCCTCCGACGCCGGTCGCCGGCCGAACTCGAGCTTGGTGTCGGCCAGGATGATGCCGCGCTCGCGGGCGATGCCGTGCGCCTTGTCGTAGACCTCCATGGTGAGCATCCGCAGCTCGGCGGCCGCGTCGTCGCCAACGGCCTCGACGACCGCCTCGTAGTCGACGTTCTCGTCGTGGTCGCCGAGGTCGGCCTTGGTGGCGGGCGTGAAGATCGGCTCGGGCAGCCGGCTGCCGTCCTGCAGCCCGGCGGGCAGCGCGATGCCGCAGACCTCGCCGGTGCGGTGGTAGTCGAGGAGGCCGGAGCCGGTGAGGTAGCCGCGGGCCACGCACTCGACCGGGAACATCTCGAGGCGCTCGCACACGACCGCGCGGCCGGCGACGGACGCGGGCACGTCGGTGGAGACCACATGGTTGCCGACGAGCCCGGCGAGCTGGTCGAACCACCACAGCGACATCCGGGTGAGGATCTCGCCCTTGTCGGGGATCGTCGTGTCGAGGACGAAGTCGTAGGCGGAGATGCGGTCGCTGGCGACCATCAGCAACCTGCCCTCGTGCTCGCCGGAGTCGATCCGGTAGAGGTCGCGGACCTTGCCGGAGTGGAGGTGGGTGGTGCCCTCGATGACAGGTGCTGCGGGGATGTTCAGCTCGGTCACGCGCCGA
The DNA here is from genome assembly GCF_947488025.1 of uncultured Nocardioides sp. Lineage (GTDB taxonomy): Bacteria > Actinomycetota > Actinomycetes > Propionibacteriales > Nocardioidaceae > Nocardioides. The sequence goes on from NZ_CANKYS010000010.1 coordinate 144,332, forward strand.
GCCTAGTGGCCGAGCGCTGCATGAGCAGCGCAAGTCCGGCACCCGCGACGCCCGCGACGACCGCCGGGACGACCACGACAGGCAGCGGGGGCAGGCCCGGCGCGGCGCTCGGGTCCACGACCACTCCGAGGACGACCCCCGCGGCCGCACCGCCGACCACGCCGGACCCGACCCAGCCGAGACCGAGCCATCCCGGGTCGCGACGCTCAGCAGCCATGTCCCCCATGGCGGGACCCTAGCGGTGCAGCCACCAGCTCATCCGGCGCGTCATCCACGGCAGGAAGACATACGTCATGAGCGGCGTCATCACCGACGTCACCAGCACCACCCGGGGCACGAGCGGCCAGCCGCCGATGGTGCGCGAGGCCACGAAGTTGGCCAGCAGGCTGAGCGGCAGGAAGACCATGAAGATCACGACCATCTGCTTCCAGCGCGGCGGCGGCACCGGGGCCGCGCTCAGGGCCTCCACCGTGGCCGACTCGTCGAACCATCCCTCGATGCCCGTACGCCGCTCCCGTCGCGACTCCTCCACGTCGCCCGCGGCCGCCTCGAGCCACCAGGCCCGCTGCGGGGAGGCCTCCCAGGCGGCGAGCGACTCGGCGTCGGAGAAGCGGTAGAGCATGTGCCAGTCGGTCGAGTCGGCGCTCGGCCGCACCCAGCCCGACCCGAGGAACCCGTCGAACTTCTCCGCCATCGACGTGCCCGCCTGCATCCAGGCCAGCATCTGCGTGGAGTGCGACGGGTCGACGTGACGGGTGACGGACACGGTCACGGGGGCGCTCATGGGTTTCAGTCTCGGGCGCGGGCGGCCCCGGGGTGAAGCCGACGTCGACGAGATCCCGGCCACGTCGGCCCCGGGAGCGACGAGCGGATGCCACGTTCACCCGGTGACCTCGAAGGAGGACGCGCCGCTGGCTGCGGCGTCGCGTGCGGCCAGGTCGCGCACCCGCGCCGAGGGCGGCCCGTGCCGGCACCACTCCACGAGCGCGTCGACCGCGGCGTCCTCGCCCTCGGCGTGGACGAGCACGCTGCCGTCGACCTCGTTGCGCACCCAGCCGACGACGCCGAGCTGCTGCGCCCGCTCCTGGGTGTGCCACCGGAACGCCACGCCCTGCACCTGCCCGGTCACCCGGGCCTGGACCGCCTTCATGGCCCCATCCTGCCTCCTCCCGCCGGGCGGTCCTCGCCGCTGGGACCGGGTGAGAGGCTGACGCGGATGACCCAGGACGAGCAGGCCCAGGACGAGCGGGCGCAGGACACGACGGGCGAGGCGGCGTACGAGCCGGACCCGCGGCGCTGGCGCGTGCTGGCGGTCTCGCTGGTCGTCGGCTTCATGTCGCTGTTGGACGTCACGATCGTCAACGTCGCCGTGCCGTCCATCCGCGCCGGGCTCGAGACCTCGGCCGCGACGATCCAGTGGGTGGTGTCGGGCTACGCGCTGGCCTTCGGCATGACGCTCGTCGCCGGCGGCCGGCTCGGCGACGCCCACGGCCGGCGCCGGATGATGACCATCGGGCTCGTCGGCTTCATCGTCTCCAGCGCCGCCGTCGGGCTCGCCCCCAACGCGGCCGCGATCGTCGTCGCCCGGCTGGTGCAGGGCGCCAGCGCGGGCCTGCTGACGCCACAGAACTCCGGCCTCATCCAGCAGCTCTTCCGAGGGCCCGAGCGAGGCCGGGCGTTCGGGATGTTCGGCTTCACCGTCGCGGTCGCCTCCGCCGCGGGACCGCTCATCGGCGGCGCCCTCATCGCGCTGCTCGGCGAGGAGAACGGCTGGCGGTCGCTCTTCCTCATCAACGTGCCGATCGGCCTCGTCGCACTCGTGCTGATCCGCCGACTGGTGCCCGACAACGACGTGGGTGCCGAGGCCGACAAGGACCCGCGCGTCGACCTGTTCGGTGCACTGCTGCTCGGTCTCGCGGTGCTGTCGGTCCTCTACCCCCTGATCAGTCTCGAGGGCGGTGCCGGACTGCCGCTGGTGGGGCTGCTCGCCTTCCCCGCACTGGCGTGGGCGTTCGTGCGGTGGGAGGCGCGGACCGTACGGCTGGACCGGCCGCCGCTGCTCGACCTGTCGCTGCTGCGCGGCCTGCCGGGATACGCCAACGGCCTGCTGGTCGGCACGCTCTACTTCACCGGGTTCACCGGGATCTTCCTCGTGCTGTCGGTGCACCTGCAGGAGGGCGAGGGCTTCTCACCGCTAGGGGCGGCACTGCTGATGACGCCCTTCGCGGTCGGCGCGGCCACCACCTCCCCGTTGGCGGGCAGGCTGGTCGGGCGCATCGGGCGCCGCGTGACGCTGGTCGCGCTCGCCGTGATGATGACGGGCACCGCGCTCGCCGCCGTGCTGGTGACCCAGCCGACCGACCGGCTGTGGTGGACGCTCGCGCCGGCGATGCTGCTCGCCGGGATCGGCGGCGGCGGCGTCATCTCCCCCAACTTCACCCTGACCCTCGCCGAGGTCCCGCCGCAGATGGGCGGAGCGGCCGGGGGCGCGCTGCAGACCGGCCAGCGGATCGGCTCCGCGCTCGGTGCAGCACTGCTGATGACCGTCTACCTGGCGGTCGACTCCGTCGCCTCCGCACCGGTCGCGGCCCGGGCGTCCCTGCTCGCGGCGCTCGCCGTGCTCGCGCTCGCCCTCGCCGCCGCCGTACGCTCCTGGCGGCTCGGCGACTGACGAGCACCATGAAGGCAGTTCGGGCCCCGCGGGACCGGCGCTGAGCGTGCAATGCGGCGGACGAACCGCGAACTGCCTGCGTGGTGTCAGAGGATCGCGCCCGGCGAGTACGCCGCCGCGCCGGGGTGGGCGGCCGCGAGCGCCTCGACCCGGGCGACGACCGCACGGGCCTGGGCCACGGCTGCGCCGGTGAACTCGATGGGGTCGGCGACGAGGGCGTCGATCTGCTCGCGGGTCAGGCCGAGCCGCTCGTCGGCGGCGAGCTTGGCGAAGACGTCGTTGTCGGCCTGGCCGGCACGCATCGCGAGGGCGGTGCCGACGGCGGCCTCCTTGATCGCCTCGTGGGCCGCCTCGCGCCCGACGCCGTTGCGGACGGCGGCCATCAGCACCTTGGTCGTGGTGAGGAACGGCAGGTAGCGGTCGAGCTCGCGCTGGATGACGGCCGGGAAGGCACCGAACTCGTCGAGCACGGTGAGGAAGGTCTGGAAGAGGCCGTCGGTGGCGAAGAACGCGTCCGGCAGCGCGACCCGGCGCACGACCGAGCAGGAGACGTCGCCCTCGTTCCACTGGTCGCCGGCGAGCTCGCTGACCATCGACAGGTGGCCGCGGAGGATGACGGCGAGGCCGTTGACGCGCTCGCACGAGCGGGTGTTCATCTTGTGGGGCATCGCGGACGAGCCGACCTGGCCCTCCTTGAAGCCCTCGGTCACCAGCTCGTGGCCGGCCATCAGCCGCACCGTCGTGGCGAGGTTGCAGGGACCGCTGACCAGCTGCACCAGGGCGGCGACGACGTCGAAGTCGAGGGAGCGCGGGTAGACCTGGCCGACGCTGGTCAGCACCTGCTCGAAGCCGAGGTGGGCGGCGACCCGCTCCTCGAGCTGCTCCAGCCGGTCGGCGTCCCCGTCGAGGAGGTCGAGCATGTCCTGGGAGGTGCCCATCGGGCCCTTGATGCCGCGCAGCGGGTAGCGGGCGAGCAGCTCCTCGATGCGCTGGACGGCGATGAGCATCTCGTCGGCGATCGTCGCGAAGCGCTTGCCGAGGGTGGTGGCCTGGGCGGCGACGTTGTGCGAACGCCCCGCCATCACGGTGGCCTCGTGCTCGGCGGCGAGCCGGCCGAGCCGCACCAGCGCGGCGACGGCGCGGTCGCGCACGACCTCGAGCGAGCGGCGTACCTGCAGCTGCTCGACGTTCTCGGTGAGGTCACGCGAGGTCATCCCCTTGTGGATGTGCTCGTGCCCGGCCAGGGCCGAGAACTCCTCGATGCGCGCCTTCACGTCGTGGCGGGTGACCCGCTCGCGCGCGGCGATGGAGTCGAGGTCGACCTTGGCGACGACCGCCTCGTAGGCGTCGACGACCCCGTCGGGCACCGCGATGCCGAGGTCGCGCTGGGCCTTGAGGACCGCGATCCAGAGCTGCCGCTCGAGGACGATCTTGTGCTCGGGCGACCAGATCTCGGCGAGATCGGCGCCGGCGTAGCGGGTGGCCAGGACGTTGGGGACGCTCACGGGCACCCATCCTCCCACTCGGCGTCGCCCGCAGGTGACCAGCCGTCCCAGACGGACCACCAGCGGTCGTCGCGCTCGAGGAGGTCCGCGACCTCGGCCGCCGCGTCCAGCGTCGCGAGCAGCTCGTCCGCGGTGATCCGGGCGGCGGACATGCTCGGCGCAAGGTGCTCCACGTCCTTCCACCGCCAGTCGCCGTCGGGCGCGATCACGATGTCGAGCTGGAGGTCGTTGACCTCGACGCCGTCGGCGGTGCGATGGACCGGGGTCTCGAAGTTGACGTACCAGTGCAGGAACGCGCCGTCGGCGTCGAAGAACTTCCACACCGAGTACCAGTCGTGGGACCGGCGGAGCTTCAGCACGGTCGTGCTGGTCCAGGCATCGAGGTGGCCCCACGGGTGCGGCACCGGGTGGGCGGGGAAGGCCATCGGGGTGCCGTCGACCTTGACGGTCGCGAGCACCACGCCGTCGTCACCGACCACGCGCTCGTCCCACGACGCCCACTCGGCACCGTGCAGCACCTCGCGGACCCGGACGTCGGAGCCGACTGCGAACGACTCAGTCACGGGAGGCGGCACCCTCGACGACCCCGAGGGGCTCGGCGGCGATGTCGCGACGCCACTGGGCGCCGGGGAAGCTGATGGAGGAGATGCCCTCGTACGCCTTGGCGCGGGCGTCGGCGACGTCGGACCCGGTCGCCCGGACCGCGAGCACCCGACCGCCCGCGGTCACCAGTCCCGCGTCGGTCCGCGCGGTGCCGGCGTGGATGACGTCGACGTCGTCCTCGACGGCGAGCGTCTCGGTGCCGACGATGACGTCGCCGGCGCTGGAGCCCTCGGGGTATCCCGCGCTGGCCATCACCACCGAGACCGAGGCGCCCTCGGCAAAGGTCGGCGCCGGCACAGCCGCCAGGTCGCCGTCGGCGGCGGCGCGCAGCAGGGTGCCGAGCGGGGAGGTGAGGAGTGCGAGCACCGGCTGCACGTCGGGGTCGCCGAAACGGCAGTTGAACTCGATGACCTTCGGACCGGCCGCGGTCAGCGCGAGCCCGACGTAGAGGCACCCGACGAAGGACGCGCCGCGCTGCTGCATCTCGGCCAGCGTCGGTGCGACGACGTCGGCCATCACGGCGTCGACGATGCCCTCGGGCAGCCAGGTCAGCGGGGCGTAGGACCCCATGCCGCCGGTGTTGGGGCCGCGGCCGCCGTCGAAGATGCGCTTGAAGTCCTGGGCGGGCAGCAGTGGTCGCCCGACGGTTCCGTCGCAGACGACGAAGAGGGAGAACTCCGGCCCGTCGAGGAACTCCTCGACCACGACCCGGCCGCACCCCGCGGCATGGGCGAGCGCCTCGTCGCGGTCGGTGGTGACGACGACGCCCTTGCCCGCGGCGAGCGCGTCGTCCTTGACGACGTAGGGCGCCCCGAAGGCGTCGAGCGCCGCGGCGACCTCGTCGGGCGTCGTGCAGGTGCGGGAACCGGCGGTCGGCACTCCGGCGGCGGCCATGACCTCCTTGGAGAAGGCCTTCGACCCCTCGAGCCTCGCGGCGTCGCGGGACGGGCCGAAGACCGCGATCCCGGCGGCGCGCACGGCGTCGGCGACACCGGCGACGAGCGGCGCCTCGGGGCCGACGACGACCAGCTCGGCGCCGATCGACACCGCGAGGGCGGCGACAGCCGCCCCGTCCATCGGGTCGACGGGGTGCAGTGTGGCGACCTCACCGATGCCGGGGTTGCCGGGGGCGGCGTGCACCTCGGTCACCGCCGGGTCGGCGGCGAGGGAGAGGGCGAGGGCGTGCTCGCGGCCGCCGGTGCCGACGACGAGGGTCCTCACCCGTGCACGACCACGGTCTGCTCGCGGCCGGGGCCGACGCCGACGCCCCAGATCTTCGCGCCCGACATCTCCTCGAGGGCCTGGACGTAGGCCTGCGCGTTCTTCGGCAGCTCGTCGAAGGAGCGGCAGCCGGAGATGTCGCTCTTCCAGCCGTCGAAGAACTCGTAGACGGGCTTGGCGTGGTGGAACTCGGTCTGGGTCATCGGCATCTCCTCGACCCGCTTGCCGTCGATCTCGTAGGCCACGCAGACCGGGATCTGCTCCCACGCGCCGAGGATGTCGAGCTTGGTGAGGAAGAACTCCGTGAGGCCGTTGACCCGGCTGGCGTAGCGCGCCACGACGGCGTCGTACCAGCCGCAGCGGCGCGTGCGACCGGTGGAGACGCCGATCTCGCCGCCGAGGGTCTGCAGCTGGATGCCGTCCTCGTCGAAGAGCTCGGTCGGGAACGGGCCGGAGCCGACGCGGGTCGTGTAGGCCTTGATCACGCCGATCACCCGGTCGATGCGGGTGGGGCCGATGCCGGCGCCGACGCACACGCCGCCGGCGACGGGGTTGGAGGACGTGACGAACGGGTAGGTGCCGTGGTCGACGTCGAGCATCGTGGCCTGGGCGCCCTCGAAGAGGACCGTCTGGCCGGCGTCGAGCGCCTGGTTGAGCAGCAGCGAGGTGTCGCACACCATCGGCTGGAGCCGGTCGGCGTAGGACAGCAGCTCCTCGACGACCGCGTCGACCTCGATGGCGCGCCGGTTGTAGACCTTGGTCAGCAGGTGGTTGCGCACGTCGAGCGCGGCGTCGATCTTCTCGCGCAGGATCTTCTCGTCGAAGAGGTCGGCGATGCGTACGCCGACGCGGTTGATCTTGTCGGCGTAGGCCGGGCCGATGCCCCGGCCGGTGGTGCCGATCTGGTTCTTGCCGAGGAAGCGCTCGGTGACCTTGTCGATCGTGGCGTGGTAGCTCGCGATCACGTGGGCGTTGGCGCTGACCTTGAGGTCGGCCACCTCCACCCCGCGCGCGAGGAGCCCGTCGAGCTCACGGAAGAGCGCCTCGGGCGAGACCACCACCCCGTTGGCGATCACCGAGGTCGCCCCCGGCGTGAGGATGCCGCTGGGCAGCAGGTGGGTGGCGTACTTCTCACCGTCGATCACGATGGTGTGGCCGGCGTTGTGGCCCCCGCTGGTGCGGACCACGAAGTCGATCGGGTCCGTGGTGGCCAGCAGGTCGGTGGCCTTGCCCTTGCCCTCGTCACCCCACTGGGCACCGAGCACGACGATCGCGGGCATCTCAGCCCTCCCTCTGGTCATTCGGCGGTCAGAGCACGTGGAAACGACACAACCCCGGCACAAGGCGCCGGGGCTCTTGCGACGCCACGCTACCGCACACCCGTCGGCTAGGGTCCGGACGTGCGCTCCCTGCTGGTCATCACCAACGCCGACGCCGGCACCTCCGACGAGGAGCGGCTCGCCGAGGCCCTCGCCGTCCTCCGCGAGGAGGCATCGGTGGAGGTCGCCAAGACGTCCAACCCCGGCGAGCTCGACGGTGTCCTCCACCGCGCCGGCGGTCGTACGGTCGTGGTGGCCGGCGGCGACGGCAGCATGCACGCCGTCGTGACCGCGCTGCACAAGCGCCGCGAGCTCGACCAGACGACCCTCGCGCTGCTCCCGATGGGCACCGGCAACGACTTCGCCCGCGGCAACGACATCCCCCTCGAGATCGCCGACGCGGCCGCGCTCGTCCTGACCGGCGAGCCCCGTGAGGTCGACCTCATCCTCGACGAGACCGGCAACGTCGTCGTCAACAACGTGCACGTCGGCGTGGGCGCGCAGGCCAGCCGCAAGGGCGCGAAGTGGAAGACCCGGCTGGGGTCCGTCGGAGTCGGCAAGGTCAACCTCGGCAAGCTCGGCTACCCCATCGGCGCCGTGCTGTCGGCCTTCCACCCGCCCAGCTGGCGCCTGCGCATCGAGCTCGACGGCAGGGTCGTCAACGACGTCGACCGGCCGGTCCTCATGGTGGCCATCGGCAACGGCGGCAACGTCGGCGGCGGCACCGAGCTCAACCCCGACGCCGACACCGAGGACGGGCTGCTCGACGTGATGATCAGCCGGGCGGTGAAGCCGAGCGCCAAGTTCGGCTACGTCCTGCGGTTGCGCAAGGGCGAGCACGAGCAGCGCGACGACGTGGTCTCCCTGCGCGGGACGTCGGTCAAGGTGAGCGGCGACGAGTTCTGGCTGTCGGCCGACGGCGAGATCTCCGGCCCCGAGCGCAGCCGCAGCTGGCGCCTCGAGCGGGCGGCGTACTCGATGATCCTGCCGCGCTGACCCTGCCGCTGCCTAGAGCCAGCCGCGCCGGACCGCCTCGACGCCGGCCTGGAAGCGGGTGTCGACGCCGAGCTCGGTCATCAGCGCGGCGACGCGTCGCCGGACGGTCCGCAGGCCGATGCCCAGCTTGCGCGCGATGACCTCGTCGGTGGCCCCGGCCATCAGCTGCTCCAGCAGGAACTGACGGCCGTCGGGGCTCATCCGGCCGGCCTCGATCTCGGGCATGGGCGCGGCCCGGTCCCACAGCGACTCGAACCACATCGTCAGCGCCGCGACGATCGAGCGCTGACGCACGTGCACCCTCGGCTCGTCGGCGAAGCCGATCGGCTCCGGCAGCACGGCGTGGGAGTCGCCGAGGACGAACATGCGGGTGGGCACCTCGGAGATGATCCGTACCTGCTCGCCGAGACCGGCACGCACCCGCAGGGCCTCCGGGGCCTCGGTCAAGGCCCGCGCGGGATAGATGGCCCGCGAGCGGCGACCGGTCGCCATCGCCTCGGCCAGCACCTCGCTCACCTTCGACTCGCGCGGCATGGCCCAGGCGTCGGGACGCAGCCAGAGCATGTCGCCGCGGCTGGTGCGGATCATCAGCTGCAGGAGCTCCAGGGGGTTGCCGCCGGAGCTCAGCTCGCCGTCGAGCGGGTGGACCTCGGTGACGTGGGCCGGGTCGGGCCGGGTCACCGCGGCGACCAGGTGGGGCACCGCGCTGGAGAGCTCGGCCAGCTTGGTGGCCGACGCGGCCGCGGTGCGTGCCTCCCGGAGCACGAGGTCCGAGACGGCCTCGGCCAGCGACGGTACGACGATCCGGTCCTCGGCGAGCACGACGAGCCCACGCTCGAGGAGCGGGGCGAGCGCGCGCATCAGCTGGTCGGGCCGCTCCTGGACCAGCTGCGCCACGCCCACGAGCGTGTGGCCGGAGACCGGGGCCAGCCGGAAGTAGAGCTGCTCGGTCCGGCGGTCGAGCCCCAGGGCTGCGAGGACGGAGGACGGGTCGCCGGGCATGCTGGCAGTTTAGTGCCACCGGCACTCAGGATCCGCGTGGCAGGGAGCGGCCAGTCGATACTGTCGTCGCCGGTCGCCGCGGGGGTGTGCGGCTGGTCCCGCTCTTCGGAGCAGGCGTCGGAGCCGCCACGGGGGTCGGCTCCGGCGCCCCACGGCGCCCGTCGCCGGACCCGTCCCGGCCCCCGATAGCCTTGCCGGCATGGCACGAGGTGGACGACAGCGCCAGGGCGATCCGGTCGACTGGGTGACGCGGGCGGCGGACGACGCCGTACGCCACGCGGGCGAGGGCAACCTCGTGACCGTCGCGTCGGGCGCCTCCCCCAGCGGACCGATCCATCTCGGCAACCTGCGCGAGTTCATCACTCCCCACTTCGTCGCCGAGGAGCTGCGCCGCCGCGGCGTGCCCGTGCGCCACCTCCACTCCTGGGACGACTTCGACCGGTTCCGCAAGGTGCCGGCGGGCGTCCCGGCCGAGTGGGCCGACCACATCGGCCGCCCGCTGAGCGCCGTGCCCGACCCGTGGGAGTGCCACGCCAGCTGGGCCGAGCACTTCAAGGCACCGCTCCAGGAGTCGCTGCGCGAGCTCGGCGTCGAGATGGAGGAGATCTCCCAGACGCAGATGTACACCTCCGGCGCCTACCGGGAGCAGGTCCTCGAGGCCGTCTCCCGCCGCGACGCCATCGAGGCGGTGCTGGCGCAGCACCGCACCAAGAAGGTCGCGCCCGCCGACGACGCCTCCGAGCAGGAGGCCGCCGACCTCGCGGACTCGGTCGCCAACGAGGACGACGAGGAGGGCGACCCGGCCGCGGCGTCGTCCGCCGACGCCGTTGCGCGCTTTCCCTACCGCCCCTACTGCCGCCAGTGCGGGCGCGACACCGTCACCACGACGGCGTACGACGACGCGACCACGACGCTGTCCTACACCTGCGCCTCCTGCGGCTACGAGGGCACGACCGACCTGTCCACCGACAACGACGGCAAGCTCGTGTGGAAGGTCGACTGGCCGATGCGGTGGGCCTACGAGAAGGTCAACTTCGAGCCGGCCGGCCGCGACCACATGACGCCCGGCTCGTCCTACACCGTCGGCACCGAGATCGTGTCGTCCATCTTCGACTGGCGCGCGCCCGCCCGGGTGATCTACGCCTTCGTCGGGTTCGCCGGCGTGCAGAAGATGTCGTCGTCGGCCGGCGGCGTCCCCACCGCGGCCGACGCGCTGCGCATCCTCGAGTCCCCGATGCTGCGCTGGCTCTACGTCCGCCGTGCGCCGACCCAGGCCTTCGACATCGACTTCGGCGCCTCCGTCGTGCGGCTCTACGACGAGTGGGACGCACTCGGCCGCAAGGCCGCCGACCCGGCCAAGGCCGACGTCGCGACGCTGGCCTGGCACCGTGCCAGCGAGACGGCGGCCGCCGGGCGGCTGCCCACGCCGGCCGTGGCGGTCCCCTTCCGCACCCTGTCGTCGGTCGCCGACGTGACCGCCGGGTCGGCCGACCTCATCTCGCGCATCGTCGAGTCCTCGGGCTTCCCGCACGACTCGGTCGCCGACCTCGAGCCGCGGCTGTCCAAGGCGATGCAGTGGACGGTCGAGCACGTGCCCGCCGACGAGCGCACCACCGTCCGCGAGACGCCGGACACCGACCGGCTCGCCTCCCTCAGCGACGACGAGGAGCTGTGGCTGCGGATCTTCCTGGACCGGCTCCCGACCGAGCCCGACCTGGAGTCGGTCACCGCCGTGGTCTACGGGACGCCCAAGGTCGCCCGCGGCCTCGGCTTCGACGACGCCCCCACCGACGAGGTCAAGGCCGACCAGAAGGACTTCTTCCGGCTGCTCTACAACCTCCTGGTCGACGCCGACCGCGGTCCGCGCCTGCCCACGCTGGTGCTGGCGCTCGGCCCGACGAAGGTGCGCCAGCTGCTCGGCGCCTGAGCGCGATCCGAAAATTCGGGTAAATCTCTTTACCTTTCCTCCGCCCGGGCCCGGCGGTGGTGACATGGAAGACCTCCCTGACCCCCCTGGAGGAAGACCATGTTCACCAACGCACTCGGCTCCGTCCGACGCAGCATCCCGACCATCGCCATCGCCGGCGTCCTGGTCGCCATCTCGGCCACGAGCGGCGCCACCGCCGCCCTCGTCATCACCGGCAACGACATCAAGAACGGCACGGTGACCACCAAGGACATCAAGAACGACAACCTGACGTCCAAGGACATCAAGAGCGGCTCGTTGAAGACCAGCGACTTCAAGGGGTCGACCGTGGACGACCTGACGGGCGCGACGGGGCCGGCCGGACCCGCGGGGGCCCCGGGCGTCTCCGGTTACCAGATCGTCACCGCCTCCGCCGTCCTGGCTCCCGAAACGGGTGGCGAAGTGACCGCCACGTGCCCCACAGGCAAGAAGGTGCTCGGAGCGGCCGCAGAGCTCGTCAACTCCTACATGGGCACCGCTGCGACGATCGACATCAGCGCGACCCGCGCCACCGCGTACGGCCTCAACATCAACCCCGACGCGCCTGACACGCTCAAGATCGACGTCGTCTGCGCCGTCGTCAGCTGACGCGCAAGCACCGGCAGGCGGGTCGACGACCTGCCTGCCGGCGTACGACGTGGGCGTCAGCGGCGGAAGCCGACGGGCTCGCCGAGGTAGTGCTCGAGGTCAGCGCGGACGGCGTCGCTGATCGTCCACGCCGACTGGGCGCGGTGGTCCCAGAGCACGTTGACGCACTCCCAGACCGCGGCCGGGCCCCCGCCCACCTCGACGCGCAGCTCGGCGGCGACGGTGAAGGAGGAGCCGCCGACCCGCGACACCCACAGCGAGGCGAGGAAGGGCTGGTAGGGCACGAACCGCATCTCGGCGTGGTACTCGATCGTCTGCGAGGCGACGAGCTCGGACACGCCTGCGTCGGTGCCGTGGAGCAGTCCGGTCGCGCCCTCGGGGAGCCCCGGGAGGCGTGCGAACCGCAGGAACTCGTAGCGCGCCTCGTCGAGCACCCGGACCGCCTCGACGTTGTCCACGTGACCGGCGAGGTTGATGTCGCGGTAGCGCGCCTGGATCTCGGTCGTGAACGTCTGGCCCATGGGGGAAGTCTGTCGGACGCCCACCTAGGGTTGGTCCATGACCTCCGGTTCCTTCGGCGGCGACCTGATGGCCGGTCCCCCGCCCACCCACCTGCCCGCCGACCCCGCCGACACCGAGCTCGCCGGTGGCGACGCCCCCGCCGCCGTCGTACGACGTCACCCGGACTCCCCGGCCGCCTGGGCAGCGATGGCGCGCCAGGCCCAGGAGGCGGGCGCCGACGACGTGACCGTCTACGCCTACGCCCGCGTCGGCTACCACCGCTCGCTCGACCGGCTGCGCCGCAACGGGTGGAAGGGCCACGGCCCCGTGCCGTGGGAGCACGAGCCCAACCGAGGCTTCCTGCGCTCGCTCGCCCTCCTCGCGCTCGCCGCCCGGGCGATCGGCGAGACCGACGAGTGGGAGCGCTGCGCGACCTTCCTGCGCGACTCCAGCCCGGCCGCGGCCGACGAGCTCCTCTGACCGCTCGTCGCCCCAGACCGACCGCTGGTCGAGCCACCCCCACGGAGGGGTGACGACCGTCACCGCGCGAGTAAGGTCGCGCGGGTGAATTCCGGGAACACACCTCCTCAGACGCGCCCTGACGACCCGGGCGTACCCCCCACCCACAAGGGCAAGATGGCGCTGGCCGCCGTCCTGCTCGCCATCCCGATCGTCGTGCTCCTCTGGGTGCCGCACTACGCGAAGGTCGAGCCGAGGCTCTTCGGCTTCCCCTTCTTCTTCTGGTACCAGTTCCTCTGGGTCTTCCTCTGCTCGGGGCTGACCTGGGCGGCCTACAAGCTCACGCTCTCGGCGCGGGGGCTCACCACCCACAAGGTGGGTGAGGACCGATGACGCCGCACGTCACCGTCAGCCAGGTCTCAGCCGCCGCCGACACCGACGGCATCAACGGCGTCGCCCTCACCGTCCTGATCGCCCTCTTCGGACTGGTCACCATCGCCGGCTTCATGGCCAGCAGGTTCATGCGCGCCGACTCCATGGAGTCGCTCGACGAGTGGGGCCTGGGCGGTCGCAAGTTCGGCACCTGGATCACGTGGTTCCTGCTCGGCGGCGACCTCTACACGGCGTACACCTTCGTGGCCGTGCCGGCGGCGATGTTCGCCACCGGCGCCGTGGCCGGTTTCTTCGCCGTCCCCTACACGATCATCCTCTACCCGATCATCTTCATCTTCATGGCGCGGCTGTGGTCGGTCAGCCACCGCCACGGCTACGTCACGACCGCCGACTTCGTCCGCGGGAGGTACGACGACCGCGGGCTGTCGCTCGCCGTGGCGATCACCGGGTTCGTGGCGACGATGCCCTACATCGCGCTGCAGCTCGTCGGCATCCAGGCGGTGCTCGAGGTCGCCGGACTGGGTGGCGGCGACAACATCATCGCCAAGGACGCGCCGCTCTTCATCGCCTTCGCGCTGCTCGCGGCCTACACCTACTCCAGCGGCCTCCGGGCGCCCGCGGTCATCGCGTTCGTGAAGGACATCCTGATCTACCTCGTCATCATCGTCGCGGTCATCTACCTGCCCGGCCAGGTCGGCGGCTGGGAGGCGATCTTCGGCGCCGCCGAGGACAAGATGGACGCCAACAACGCAGCCGCGATCGAGGCCGGGCTCCCGCCGACGTCGTCGTTCGTCCCCGGCTCCGGGGCCTTCTGGGCCTACGCCACGCTCGCGCTCGGCTCGGCGATGGCGCTGTTCATGTATCCCCACTCGGTCACCGCGTCGCTGTCGTCGAACGCACGCAACACCGTCCGTCGCAACGCCGCGATCCTGCCGGCGTACTCGTTCGTGCTCGGCCTGCTGGCCCTGCTCGGCTGGGTCGCGATCGCCGCCGGCACGCAGCCGATCGGCCTCGACGGCGAGGCCAACGCGCAGCTGGTGATCCCCCAGCTGTTCGAGGACATGTTCCCGTCGTGGTTCGCCGGTGTCGCGTTCGCCGCGATCGCGATCGGTGCGCTGGTGCCGGCGGCGATCATGTCGATCGCGGCTGCGAACACCTTCAGCCGCAACATCTACAAGGAGTGGCTCAAGAAGGACGCCACCCCGGCGCAGGAGGCGAAGGTCTCCAAGCTGATGTCGCTGCTGGTGAAGGCGTTCGCGCTGGTCTTCGTGCTCACGCTCGACAAGCAGAACGCCATCAACTTCCAGCTCCTCGGCGGCATCTGGATCCTCCAGACCTTCCCCGCCGTGGTGTTCAGCCTGTTCACCCGCTGGTTCCACCGCTACGGCCTGCTCGTGGGCTGGGCGGTCGGCATGCTCTACGGCACCATCGAGGCCTACCAGGTCGTCAACCCGGTCACCGGCAAGCACTTCGGTGGCTCGCTCGCCCTCATCCCGGGCATGGAGCGGATGGGCTACATCGCGGTGACGGCGTTCGCGATCAACGTGGTGCTGGCCATCGCGATCAGCGCGCTCCTCAACGCCATGAAGGTGTCAAACGGCGCGGACGAGACCATCGCGTTCGACTACTTCGCCGACGCGGACGACCCGCGCGTGCAGAAGGACCTCGCCGAGCACCACCTGCACGACGATCCCTACGGCGACCCGGACGACATCCCGGGCAACGCGCCGGCGCGCTGACGTCGTACGCCGCTCAGCTCTCATCCCGAGCACGCCCCCCGGCCCCGGTAACTGGTCGAAAACAGCACTCCCGCCCCCACTGATGGGGGCGGGAGTGCTCATATGGGGCAGTTACCCGGGCACAGGCCGCCGTCGGGGCGCGCCAGCAGACGTCCACAGGCCGGCACCACGAGGCCTTCTCCACAGGCGAGGCGCCACGCAGTCGCTCACGGCTCCCGTGGCTCCGAGGCTCTCCCCATGGATCTCCAGGGTTACGGACCGGCTCGCGCGCAGCACGGGCTCATCACCCATCAGCAGGCACTGGCCGCCGGGCTCGACGCACGCGACGTGGCTCACCTGGTGGCCAGCGGCGAGTGGGCACGACTGCGCAAGGGCGTGTACGCCGACGGCGAGGCGTACGCCGCGGCCGAGCCCTTCCGCGAGGCACCGCTGCTGCGGATGAGGGCAGTTGTCCTCTCCGTCGGCGCCGAGCCCGTCTTCACGCACGACTCGGCCGCCATCGTCCACCGCCTCGGCGTGCCCGATGCGCGCACAAGCCCGCCACACATCGCCAGGGTCAACCGCAGAGCGACCCGGACGAGCGGCGGGATCATCCTCCACGGGGCGCCCCTCGGTCGCGACCAGGTGGTGCGCGTCGACGGCTTGCTCGTCACCGAACCGGCTCGAACGGCACTCGACATGGCCCGGCTGCACGGGCTGTGGCCAGGGATGGCAGCCTGCGACGCCGCCCTGCGGCGCGGCGTGGGACGCGCCGACCTCGAGCGGGCTGCCGAGCTGATGCAGGGCTGGCCCCACAAGCGGCTCGTCGACCGCGCCATCCACCTCGCCGACCCCGGCGCCGAGAGCTACCTGGAGTCGCTGGCGCGCGGCTTGGTGATCGAGATGTGCATCGGGACGCCGCAGACCCAGTTCGGTCTCACCGACGGCAACCGGGAGGCGTGGTGCGACCTTCGCGTCGGTCGTCACCTCTTCGAGGCGGACGGCCTGCTGAAGTACGACGAGGATCCGGAGCGCGCCCTGCTGGAGGAGAAGAAGCGTCAGGACTTCCTCTCGGGCTTCAAGCTCGGCGCCTCGCGCATCACCGTGCACGACTGCTTCGCCGGCCGACGTGCCGCTCTGCGACGGTTGGGCCGGGAGTACGACGACACGTGCCGCCGCTTCGGGACCTCGATCGACGACCTGGCGCCCTACCTGCTGCCGCGGTCGGCCCGGGTCCCGGGCGCCTGACGGCGATCTGCCTCCGCCGACGCCTCCTGTGCCTGCCTGCCCCTAACCATGCCCCTGCCCCTGCCCCCAAGACAGGTAACGGGTCGAAAGCAGCACTCCCGCCCCCACTGGTGGGGGCGGGAGTGCACTTTTCGACCCGTTACCGGGAGATCAGGACGGGACAAGGCAGTCGGGACCAGGGGATCGGGACCGGGCGGCCGGACCACCGCCGCAGGGTCAGCGGCCGAGGGCGGTCCCGGCGGAGCGGAGGTTCTCGCAGGCCTCGACGATGCGGGCGGCCATGCCGGCCTCGGCGGCCTTGCCCCAGGCGCGGGGGTCGTACTGCTTCTTGTTGCCGACCTCGCCGTCGACCTTCAGCACGCCGTCGTAGTGGGCGAACATGTGGGCCGCGACGGGGCGGCTGAAGGCGTACTGGGTGTCGGTGTCGACGTTCATCTTCACCACGCCGAAGTCGACGGCGTCGCTGATCTCCTGCGCGGTCGAGCCGGAGCCGCCGTGGAAGACGAGGTCGAAGGGGCGGGCGTCGGAGCCGAGGCCGAGCTCGGAGGCGGCCGCCTCCTGCGCGGACTTCAGGATCTCCGGGCGCAGCTTGACGTTGCCGGGCTTGTAGACGCCGTGCACGTTGCCGAAGGTCAGGGCGGTCATGTAGCGGCCGCGCTCACCGGCGCCGAGCGCCTTGATGGTGGCGATGGCGTCCTCGGGCGTCGTGTAGAGCTGGTCGTTGATCTCGTTGGCGACACCGTCCTCCTCGCCGCCGACGACGCCCACCTCGATCTCGAGGATGATGTTGGCCGCGGCGCACTTGGCGAGCAGCTCCTCGGCGATCTGGAGGTTCTCGTCCAGCGGCACGGCCGAGCCGTCCCACATGTGCGACTGGAACAGCGGCGCCTCGCCGCGCGCGACCCGCTCGGCGGAGATGTCGAGCAGCGGGCGGACGAAGCCGTCGAGCTTGTCCTTGGGGCAGTGGTCGGTGTGGAGCGCGATGTTGACCGGGTAGTTCTTCGCGACCTCGGCGGCGTAGGCGGCGAACGCGACGGAGCCGGTCACCATGTCCTTCACCGACGGGCCGGAGAGGTACTCCGCGCCACCGGTCGAGACCTGGATGATGCCGTCGGAGCCGGCGTCGGCGAAGCCCTTGAGCGCGGCGTTGAGGGTCTGGGAGGACGACACGTTGATGGCCGGGTAGGCGAAGGACTTCTCCTTCGCGGCGTCCAGCATCTGGGCGTACACCTCGGGCGTGGCGATGGGCATCTGAGATCTCCTCTGAAGCGGTCAGGCAGGCGCTCCCACCCTAGTGGCTACCCGCGAGTCCGACCCGGGCCGACCGGTCGTCTCATCACCTGATCGATCGGGTGCCAGCAGGGGTGACAACCGACGCCGCCGCCCCTCCGTCTCCACGGGTGGAACACTCACCCGCAGGGGGAACGCAGCATGAGCACCAACATCGACTGGCAGCACGAGCTCGACGACTCGTTCGGCACCGGGCACGACCTGCCACCCGGGCACTACGTTGCCGCAGGACGCACGGCCGTACGCCGCCGGCGCGCGACCGCGGTCGTCCTCGCCGCCGCCGTCGTCATCGGCGGCGGCACCGCCTGGGCGGTGGGGCCGGGGGGCTCGGCGCGTTCTGACGCACCGATCGCGAAGGAACGAGCCGACAGCACGCAGCGCGAGGCCGCCTCGTCGGACGACGCCGCGGAGCGGCGGGAGAGGCGCGAGCGCAGGCTCGAGCGGATGCGGCGGCAGGCCGAGAAGCCGGCCTTCCTCGGCGAGCCCGCGACCCTCGACGCCGACGGCCTGGTGCTCGCGCCCGGGGCCGGTCCCGTGCTGGAACGGGTCGAGAACCCGATGGGCTACACCGCCGCGCAGGGGCAGTCGCTCGGCATCCGGGTGATGTTCGAGGGGCGGGAGAAGTACTCGCTCCTCACGCGCTACCCCGACGGGGGCGCCTCGATGGGCACGAACGACGCCACCGGGGACTTCGCCGGCTGGCTCGAGGGCCGGGTGGCGAGCCAGCGCTACCTCGACGTCTCCAACGGTGTCACAGGCGCTCCGCCCACCACGCCGGAGACCGATCCGTCGCGCTGGCTGCGCCTCCAGCCCGACGGCGACGTCGTGGCCGGCAAGGGCGCGGTCCTGCTCGAGGTCAGGTCGAGCGCGGACCTGGGCGACTTCGGGCTGGGTGCCGAACAGACGGCAGCGGTGCGCGTGCTGGTGGACGAGGCGGCGCGGTTCGCCGCCTACCGCGTCGTCGACGGCAGTCTCGAGGTCGTCGCGGCGCCCCGTTCCTTCGAGTCGATGGGCGCGTTCGTCGACTGGGCCCAGGAGCAGTACGCCTCGGGCGAGGGCATGCGGTGAGGGGCACCGACCGCGACGCGGCGTTCAGCGAGTTCGTCGCCGCTCGGCAGACGCACCTGCGGCGCATCGCGTACGCGCTGTGCGGCGACTGGCACAAGGCCGACGACCTCCTGCAGACCGCGCTCACCAAGCTCTACGTCGCCTGGCCGCGCATCCAGAAGCAGGGCAACGAGGTGGCCTACTGCCGGCAGATCATGGTCCGCGCCAACATCGACGAGTCGCGCCGCCCGTGGCACCGCGAGCGTCCGACCGACGACCTGCCCGACCGGGGCGCCCCCGAGCCGACGCCGGTCGAGGAGCGTTCGGCGCTCTTCGACGCGCTGCAGGGCCTGCCCGAGCAGCAGCGCAAGGTGGTCGTGCTGCGCCACTGGCTCGGGCTCTCGGTGCGGGAGACGGCGAGCGAGCTCGGCATCAACGAAGGAACCGTCAAGAGCCACAGCAGCCGCGGCCTCTCAGCGCTCGAAGCCGTGCTCGCGCCGCACCGCTGACACACCCCCGGGGCGGGTCTGTCCACCCTCCAGGGGCTGGCGTTCCCCCCTCGTCAGGCCTAGGTTGACATAGATCTCGACCAGACCTGGGGAGGAGCCGGGTCCGGGGTGCCGTGGGGACATCCCGGGCTCGGTCGGGGTCGTCCGGGGAGCCTCAGCCGCGCCAGGCGTCGGCGCCAGCGAGGTCGGCGTACGTCCGCACCCAGCTGTGCATCGCGATCGCCGCGGCCGAGCTGGCGTTGATCGAACGCGTCGAGCCGAACTGGGCGATGGAGAAGGTGCCGTCGCACACCTCGCGCGCCGACTCCGAGAGCCCCGGCCCCTCCTGGCCGAAGAGGAAGCACACCCGCCGCGGCAGCTCCATCGTCTCGAGGTGGAGCGAGCCGGGCAGGTTGTCGATGCCCAGCAGCCGCACCGGGCCGCCCCGCTCGGCGGGGATCGCATGGAGGTACGTCGCCAGCGCGGCGGCGTCCGGGTGGTGCCGGACGTGCTGGTAGCGGTCGGTCACCATCGCGCCGCGGCGGTTCCACCGGCGGTTGCCGACGATGTGCACCTCGGCGGCGAGGAAGGCGTTGGCGGTGCGCACGATCGTGCCGATGTTGAAGTCGTGCTGCCAGTTCTCGATGGCGACGTGGAAACCGTGCCGGCGGGTGTCGAGGTCGGCGACGATCGCCTCCATCGTCCAGTAGCGGTAGCGGTCCACCACGTTGCGGCGATCACCGTCGCGGAGCAGCTCGGGATCCCACTGCGCGCCCTCGGGCCACGGACCCTCCCACGGGCCCACGCCCACCTCCGGCGGACCGTGCGGCATCGGGTCGTAGGGCGCCCGCTCCTGCTGCTCGTGCATGCGGGGAATGCTAGGGCGTGTCTCCCTATTGGCGAAGCCAGATCGTGATGGCGCGCAGGACGACTCCGCCGCGGTAGACGACGGCT
>NZ_CANKYS010000011.1 GCF_947488025.1 uncultured Nocardioides sp.
AGCTCAGAAACCTAGACAGGGAACGGCGTGCTCACGTTTCAGACGCGCAGGGCACCCACGGATGCGTCACATGAGCCAGAACTCGAGACCCTCGAGGTAGCGGAACCCCGTGTTGGCGGTCGCCGCCGGACGGAAGTCCGGGGTGTCGTTCTCGACGATGTACTCCTCGGCCTGGTGGGCCTTGAAGATCGTCGGGAAGTCGATCACGCCGAGGCCGAGGTCGGCCATGTCGCCGGGCTGCTGGTTGTAGAGCGCGACGGCGTCGGCACCGTGACGGTCCTTGACGTGGTACTGGCGGACCTCCTGCGGGGCAGAGCGGACCACGTCGATCGCGAACTGCAGCGGGTCGGCCGCGTTGGTGTTCACGCCAGCGGCGTAGGCCCAGTAGAGGTCGACCTCGAGGTGCACGAGCTTGGGGTCGAGCTCGCTGGTGAGGATGTCCCACGGGGTCTCCCCGCCACCGAGGTCGATCGTGAACTCGTGGGCGTGGTTGTGGTAGCCGTAGCGCATCCCGCGTCGCTTCGCGGCCGCCGCCTCGGTGTTCATCTGCTCGGCCCAGAGCTGCCACTCGCTCTTGCTGGTGGAGTTCAGGTAGGGCACGACGATGTACTTCTGGCGGAAGGTCTGCGCGTCGTCGAGCTTCTTGTTGAGCGAGG
Source organism: uncultured Nocardioides sp. (assembly GCF_947488025.1). GTDB lineage: Bacteria > Actinomycetota > Actinomycetes > Propionibacteriales > Nocardioidaceae > Nocardioides. Next base: position 657 of record NZ_CANKYS010000011.1, read on the forward strand.
CCGCGTCGGCACTGATGCCGTCGTGGCTCGACGAGGCCCAGATGCCGCGGGCGTCGAACTCAGCCTTGAGCTTGGCAGCGGTGTCGAGCCCGGCAGCGGCGTAGAGGCCGGCCCGCTCCACGCGCTGGTAGCCGAACTTCTCCAGCTGGTCGAGCTGCTGCAGCACGCTGGCGTTGGTCGTCATGGCCGACCGCAGGGTGTAGAGCTGGATGCTGATGAGGTCGGTCGGCACCTCCTTCTGACGTCCGTGGCCGTGGTCGTGGCCCTTGCCCGGCTTGCCCGCCATGGCCGGCGAGCCCGCGGCGAGCACGGTGGCTCCCGCCGCGCCCGCGACGGCGCCGCGGATCAGACCGCGGCGGCTGGCGCCCTTCCTCTCGAGCGACTCGCGCAGGGCGGCGTCGCCGTCATATCCGAAACACATGTGCTGCCTTCTTCCTTGTTTCTCGGGGGATTCTCGGGGGCGGGTGGTGCTGGGGGCCTGGGGCGGGCCCGGGAGGACCCGGGCCCGCCTCAGGTCGGGGTTGGGTGGGAATCAGCCGGCCGGCTCGAGGACGACCTCGTCGGACCCGCTGAGCGGGGGCTCGGAGCCGCTGTCGGTGTACTCCGCGACGAAGACGCCCGCGAGGTCGTCGGTCGCCGGGTCGTGGCCGCCGGGCACCGTCGTGGTGAGCGATCCGGTGCAGCCGGTGGCCGTGGACTGCGGGTGACCGTGGGTGTCGTGGCCCAGCACGTAGGTCACGGTGACCCGGCTGCAGTCGACCGGCTGGTCGTCGGTCACCGTCACCTCGTAGGTCACCGTGTCACCGAAGGTGAACGTCTGACCGGCGACCGGCGAGACGAACTCGACGACCGGGGCCTCGTTGCCGACGACGACGTCGACGTCGGCCGAGGCGCGGCGGCCCCCCTTGTCGGTCACCGTCAGCGTGGCGCGGTAGGTGCCGTCCTCGGTGTAGGTGAAGGAGCCGTCGGCCCGTCGGCTGTCGATCTTGCCGTCACCGTCGAAGTCCCACGCGTAGCGCAGCTTGGTGTCACCGTCGGGGTCGGTCGTGCCCTCGCTCGAGAACTCGACCGTCAGCGGGGACTTGCCTGCCGTCGGCTCGGCCGCGATCGCGGGGACCGGGCTGCGGTTGTTGCCCTCACCGACGAAGTCGATGCGCGAGAGCTGCGCGTCGGGGTTCTCGGCGAAGAAGCCGTCGCCGTACTCCAGGACGTAGAGCGCGCCGTCCGGGCCGAACTCCATGTCGATCGGGTTGTCGGTGACGATGTCAGGGATGACATCCTCGATCGCGGCGACCTCACCGTCGTCGAGGTGCAAGCCCTTAATGTAGTCGCGGGTCCACTCGTAGAACAGCGGGGTGTCGTCGTAGCGCTTGGGCCAGGCGACGGGGTTGCGGCCCTTGGTGGCCTTCTTGTCCCACTGGTAGGCCGGTCCGGCCATCGGGCCGATGCCGCCGGTCTCGAGCTCGGGGAACTCCTCCGAGAGCCCGTAGCCGTACCAGATCTCCGGCTGCTCCACCGGCGGCAGCTCGCGCAGGCCGGTGTTGTTGGGAGAGTCGTTGACCGGGGCGTCGCAGTTGAACTTCGGGCCACTCGTGCGGGTGGCGAAGTCGAAGTCGTTGTAGGGCAGCTCGGCGGTGGCGCAGTAGGGCCAGCCGTAGTTGGACGGCCCGTCCACGACCGCCCACTTGCCCTGCCCGGCGGGGCCACGGTTCGGGTCAGCGTTACGGGCGTCGGGTGCGTAGTCGGCGACCCAGAGGTCGTCGGTGTCGGGGTCGATCTCGATGCGGAAGGGGTTGCGCCAGCCCATCGAGTAGATCTCCGGGCGCGTCTTCGGCGTCCCGGGGGCGAACAGGTTGCCCTCCGGGATCGTGTAGCCGCCGCCCGCCTTCGGCGTGATCCGCAGGATCTTGCCGCGCAGGTCGTTGGTGTTGGCCGAGGTGCGCTGCGCGTCGAAGGCGGGGTTCCGGTCGGGGCGCTCGTCGATCGACGCGAATCCGTCGGACTGGAACGGGTTGGTGTCGTCACCGGTCGACAGGATCAGGTTGCCCTCGGAGTCGAAGACGATGTCACCGCCGACGTGACAGCACATGCCGCGGTCGACGGGCACGTCGAGCACCTTCTGCTCCGAGTCCAGGTCGACCTGACCACCGGTGAACTGGAACCGGGACACCGTCAGCTTGCCCTTGTAGGGAGCGAAGTCGGCCGCCGTGCCGGTCTCCGGGGCGTCACCCTCGTTGATCGAGGTGGTCGCCGGGTCGTCGACCGGGGTGTCGAGCGGCGGCGAGTAGTAGAGGTAGATCCACTTGTTCTTCTTGCCGTCGTAGCCCGGGTCAAGAGCGATGCTCTGCAGGCCCTCCTCGTCGTGGAGGTAGACCGGGATGCGGCCGGCGATGCTGTTGACGCCGGTCTGGGCGTCGTTGCGCCAGATGACGCCCGCGCGTGTGGTGTGCAGGACGTCGCCGTCGGGCAGCACCGCGAGGTCCATGGGCTCGCCCGGACGGTCGTTGAGCGTGACCTTCTGGAAGGCCCCGTCAGGCGGTGGCGGAGGCGCGTCGTCGTGGCCATCGTGGGCGGTGGCCGCGGTGGTCACGGCCAGCATGGGCAGGCAGAGGGCGGCGCCGACGGCGGCCGTGAGCCCTGTGCGGAAGGGATGCTTCATTGGGGGGTCTCCTGTTCCCGAGGTGGCTGGGAGCCGACAAGTAACGTAGGCACGTGACCGGCGTCACGTCAACGAGCACACGACTTTTGTTCGCCTGTCGACACAAGTGCCACGCTCATGGGCCCACCCGCAGCGGTGAACCAACGCGGCTGTCGGTCGCCCGCCGCGACGTCCCACCCCGCGCGGCGGTCAGCCAGCCCCCGGGATGTCAGTCGAGGACCAGGAAGCCCTCGCCCACGAGCTCGCGCACGACGGGCAGGTAGGTCGTACGCAGCTCGGTCCCGTCACGCTGCAGCAGCGCGCCGATGGCGCCGAGCAGCTGCCCGAGCGACAGGTCACCGTCGCTGGCACCCACGAGGGCCGCCTCGACCGTGTCGGCCGTCCGGGCGCGGCGGAAGCCGTGCTGCTGGCGCAGCACGATCGCCTCCGGGTCCTCGGCGCCCGGTCGTCCGACCGTCTCCTGCTGCACGTCCTCCCGCGCGCGCAGCACCGAGCCCAGCAACGCGTCGTCGGTGAGCCCGCGCAGGCCCGTCGCCGCCTCGCCCCACGCCTGGATCGCGGGCCCGATCGGCTGCTCGACGTCGTACGGCCACTCGAGGAGCTCGTGGCGTCCTCCCCCGCCCAGCCGGACGTTGATCCAGCCGAACCCGACGCCCTCGATGCCGGTCTCCTCCAGCCAGGACAGCCAGGTGTCGTAGCGCCGGGCGTAGTCCGGGCGACCGTGGTGGCCGCTGTCCTTGAGCCAGAGCTCGACGTACGCCGACGGGTCCAGCGTCTCGCGCTGCACCACCAGCGCGTCGCAGTCGTCACGCAGCCAGGAGCCGAGCCGCTCGTCCCAGGGGCGGCCGTCGACGATCGCCCAGTTGGCGAGGACCTGCAGCCAGCCGCCCTCGGTGAGGTGGTCGGGCCCGCTGCGCACGATGTGCTCGACGACGCGGTCGCCCGGCAGGCCGGAGTCGCGGTAGACGAGGCGCTCGCCGGTCGCCGGGGAGATGACGAACGGCGGGTTGGTCGCGATCAGGTCGAAGCGCTCGCCCGCCACCGGCTCGAAGAACGACCCGTCCCGGACGTCGACCTCGACCTCATTGAGGGCCGCGTTCAACCGGGTCATCCATAGCGCCCGCTCGTTGACGTCCGTCGCCACCACGGTGTCGGCGTGGGTGGCGAGGTGCAGCGCCTGCACGCCGCAGCCGGTGCCGAGGTCGAGGGCGCGTCCCACCGGCTCGCGCATGGTCAGCTGCGCCAGGCTCGTCGAGGCGCTGGAGATGCCGAGGACGTGGTCGGGGCCGACCGCGACGGGTGCTCCGTCGAGCCCTGGGGTCAGGTCGGAGACGACCCAGAGGTCGCGCTCCCGTCCCGCCTCCGAGGTCGCGTAGGGCCGGCAGTCGGTCCGGGCCGCGACCTCGGCGACGCTCTGCTCGAGGAGCCCGGCGTTGCAGAGCCGGTCGACCAGGCCGGGGAGTGCTCGCTCCGCCTCGGCGCGCGCCACGGGCGTCTGCAGCAGGAAGAGGCGGACGAGGGTGTCGAGCGGCGCGCCCGACGTCGTACGCCGCAGCGCGGGGAGGGTCTCGTTGCGTCCGAGCGCCCGGTGCGCCTCCTCCCCGATCGCCTCGGCCACGCGGTCGTAGGTGAAGTCGGCGGCGAGCAGGGCCTCGCGCAGGGGGCCGGTGAAGTCGAGGTCGGACGGCATGGCCCCAGCCTCGCAGGTGTCGGGGTGGTTCGATGGCGCGGTGCTCGAACGACCGCCGGACGTGACCGACGACGAGGTGCTCGCCCTCGCGTGCCGCCTCTGGGAGCCGCGAGCCGACGCCGTCGAGCACCTGCCGGTCGGGTGGGGCGCGCACCACTGGCGCGTCGACGTGGCCGGGTCTCCGACCCTGTTCCTGACCCTCGATCCCGACCTGCCCCGGCACACGCGGGCCAGCCTGGAGGCGGCGTACGCCTCGGCGGCCGCGCTGGGCCTGCCGTTCGTGTGGCCGTCGCTGCCCTCCGCCGACGGCACGTACACCGCACCAGTCGGTGCGCGGACGGCCAGTGTGACCGGGTGGCTCGAAGGGAGCCGTCCCGAGGAGTCGGTCGCCGAGCTGCCCGACCTGCTGGCCCACCTGCACGCCGCACCCGCTCCGGCCGCCGCGCGCGCATGGCACACCGAGATCCCGTCCGACCTGCCCGTCCTCCTGCGCGACCTGCTCCAGCGACCGTGGACGGGCCCGCTCGGTCCAGCGGCGCGCGAGCTCCTCGTCGACCACCTCACCGCCGTCGGCGGCTGGGCCCGCGAGCATGCGCGCCTCGTCGCGCTCGCCGACCCCGCGGCGTACGTCGTCACGCACGGTGAGCCGCACGTCCGCAACCAGTGGCTGGCTCGCGGGCGCACCTGGCTGGTCGACTGGGAGTCGCTGCTGCTGGCTCCGCGCGAGCGCGACCTGGCCACGCTCGTGCACGAGGGCCGGGATGTCGACCACGACCGGCAGATGGTGCGACTGTTCGACCTGGAGTGGCGGCTCTCGGAGATCTGGTCGTTCGCCCAGTGGCTGCAGGGGCCACACGTCGGCGACACCGACGACCACACCGCGCTCGGAGGACTCACCGAGGAGCTGACCCGGCCGCACTTCGGCGAGAGCTGAGCTAAGCAGACAGCGTCATGGCGGCCGATCGCCGGAGCGACCAGCCGCCATGACGTCTGGAGCGGGGTCGAGCTGGGTGGAGCGGGTCAGGCGTGGTGCGTGAAGGACGACGAGCCGGTGTTGTCACCGTCGTCGGCGATGGCGACCTCGCGGCGCTTGGAGATGATCACCGCGCCGGCGATGATCGCGACCGCGACGAGCGCGATGACGATGCGCAGGACGTCACTCTGGTCCTCGCCGACGCTCAGGGAGACGACGGCGCTCGCGATGAGCAACGAGACGAGGTTCATCACCTTGATGAGCGGGTTGATGGCCGGGCCGGCGGTGTCCTTGAACGGGTCCCCGACGGTGTCGCCGATGATCGTGGCCTCGTGGGCGCCCGAACCCTTGCCGCCGTGGTGGCCGTCCTCGACGAGCTTCTTGGCGTTGTCCCACGCCCCACCGGCGTTGGCCAGGAAGACGGCCATGAGGGTGCCGGTGCCGATGGCGCCCGCGAGGAAGCCGGCCAGTGCGGTCGCACCGAGGCCGAAGCCCACGGCGATCGGCGCCAGGACGGCCAGGATGCCGGGCGTCACGAGCTCGCGCAGCGAGTCCTTGGTGACGATGTCGACGACCTTGCCGTACTCCGGACGGCCGGTGCCCTCCATGATGCCGGGGATCTCGCGGAACTGGCGGCGCACCTCCATCACGACCGCACCGGCAGCGCGGGCGACCGCGTTGATGGCGAGGCCGGAGAAGAGGAACACCACGGCCGCACCGAGCAGCACGCCGACGATGACCGCCGGGTTGAAGACGCTGAAGTCCAGCAGGTAGGCCTCGTCGGGGCCCACGTTGGCCTCGCGGAGCGACTCGAACACCGAGGTGGCGTAGGAGCCGAACAGCGCGGTCGCGGCGAGCACGGCGGTGGCGATCGCGATCCCCTTGGTGATGGCCTTCGTGGTGTTGCCGACCGCGTCGAGCTCCGTGAGGATCTGCGCGCCCTCCTCGCTGACGTCGCCCGACATCTCGGCGATGCCCTGGGCGTTGTCGGAGACCGGGCCGAAGGTGTCCATGGCGACGATGACACCGACGGTGGTGAGCAGACCGCAGCCGGCGAGCGCCACCGCGAACAGCGACACCGTGAGAGCCGCGCCGCCGAGGAGGTAGGCGCCGAAGACGGCGGCACCGATGACCAGCGTGGTGTAGACGGCCGACTCGAATCCGACCGAGAGTCCGGACAGGATGACCGTGGCCGGCCCGGTCAGGGAGGTCTTGCCGACGTCCTTGACCGGGCGGTGCTCCGTGCCGGTGTAGTAGCCGGTGAGGGCCAGGATGCCGGCCGACATCACGATACCGATGACCACGGCGGAGGCGGCGATGAAGCGGGGGTCGCCGTCGGCGCCGGCGAGGTCGCCGGCGATGTTGGTGAACTCCGCGAAGCTGCTCGGCAGGTAGACGTACGACAGCACGACGCTCGCGACGGCGGCGATGCCGGAGGAGAGGTAGAACGACTTGTTGATCGTGGTCAGGCCGTTCTCGCCTGCCTTGGGCTTGGTCAGGTAGACGCCCGCGACCGCGGTGAGGGCCCCGATGGCGGGGATCAGCAGGGGGAAGACCAGGCCCTTGTCGCCGAAGGCCTGCGAGCCGAGGATCAGCGCGGCGACCAGCGTGACGGCGTACGACTCGAAGAGGTCGGCGGCCATGCCGGCGCAGTCGCCGACGTTGTCACCGACGTTGTCGGCGATCGTCGCGGCGTTGCGCGGGTCGTCCTCGGGGATGCCCTGCTCGACCTTGCCGACGAGGTCGGCGCCGACGTCGGCGGCCTTGGTGAAGATGCCGCCGCCGACTCGCATGAACATGGCGAGGAGCGCCGCACCGAAGCCGAAGCCCTCGAGGACGACGGGCGCGTCGTCCTGGAAGAACAGCACGACGAGGCTGGCTCCGAGCAGGCCGAGGCCGACGGTCAGCATGCCGACCATCGCGCCGGTGCGCAGGCCGATCGTCATGGCCGGCTCGCGACCGGTGCTCTCTGCGGCAGCGGCGACGCGCAGGTTCGCGCGCACCGCGAGGTTCATGCCGAGATAGCCCACAGCAGCCGAGAAACCCGCGCCGACGATGAAGAACACCGAGCGGAAGATGCGAACGGTGGCGTCGTCGGCCGGCAGCACGAGCAGCGCGAAGAACGCGATCGCCGCGAAGATGGCCAGGGTCCGGAACTGCCGCTGCAGGTAGGCGTTGGCGCCCTCCTGCACGGCCTGGGCGATCGTCTTCATGTTGTCGGTGCCCTCGCCCGCGGCGAGCACCTGCGACCTGAAAATCGCGGCCATCCCGAGCGCGCCGAGCGCGATCAGGGCGACGACGACGACCAGGACGAGGTTGCTGCCTTCGAGCTCGGGAGTCGCGACGACCGCGGGCAAGATCCCCGTCATGCGTGTCCTCCTCGGACTTCATCAAGCGCTGGAAAAGATCCGTGAACGCGCCGGAGTCTACGCAGACGTGATCCAGATCACGGTGCGGCGTGACACACACCACACCGGCTATCTGGACCGGGTCGGGTTGGAACGTGACAAAACCCCTCCGGGCACGTCCGGAGGGGTGATGGGGGTGCGGATCAGGCGCCGGGCGCCAGGCCGACGGAGTCGTGGATCACGAACACCTTGGCGAGTCCGGTGATGCGGAAGATCTTGAGCAGCCGCTCCTGGGTGCAGACCAGGTCGAGCGAGCCGTCGTGGGCGCGGACCTTCTTGAGGCCACCGACGAGCACGCCGAGGCCCGTGGAGTCGAGGAACTCGACCGCTTCGAGGTCGATGACGATGTCGTAGGTGCCGGCACCGACGAGCTCGGTGATGCAGTCACGCAGCTTGGGGGCGGTGTAGACGTCGATCTCGCCGCCGACGGCAACGACGGCGCGGCCGTCCACCTCGCGTGTCGCAAGGGTGAGATCCACGACTGCTCCCCGGTCCCCGAACTCGTTCGGACAGTGCGCCTTCGGGCACGCTCGTGCCCCTTCGTTCTTCCGGGTGGTATCAAACCACGAGTCACAAGGGTTCCGCAGGACTCCTCTCCACATCACACCCGCCGCACCCCCGCCACCGCCGCGGGCGACGTCCCCGGCCTTTGCCAGACTGCGTGGGTGAACCCCTCCCGCCCCGGTGTCGTGCCGCCGGTCGACGTGCTCGTACGTCGGCTCACCGGCGCACCCGGACGCGAGGACCGGCTGCGACACCTGGAGGTGCTGCCGGCCCGCGAGGCGGTGCACGAGGACTGGCCCGCGTGGGTGCCCGACGACGTCCGCGGGGCCTTCGCCGCGCAGGGCGTGGCCCGGCCGTGGCGGCACCAGGTGGTGGCGGCCGACGCGGCCCACGCCGGCGACCACGTGATCGTCGCCACGGGCACGGCGTCGGGCAAGTCGCTGGCCTACCAGCTCCCCGCGCTGTCCGCGATCCGCGCCGCCCGCGGTCCGCGTGGCGAGCGGGGCGCGTCGGTGCTCTACCTCGCCCCGACCAAGGCGCTGGCCCACGACCAGCTCGCCGGACTGTCGTCGCTGGGGCTCGACGTACGCCTCGCGGCCCACGACGGCGACAGCTCGCGCGAGGAGCGCGACTGGACCCGCGACTTCGGCGAGTACGTCCTCACCAACCCCGACATGCTCCACCGCTCCCTGCTGCCGTCGCACCACCGGTGGTCGCGCCTGCTCGGGTCACTCCAGTACGTCGTGGTCGACGAGTGCCACCACTACCGCGGCGTGTTCGGGGCGCACGTCTCCCACGTGCTGCGCCGGCTGCGACGCGTCTGCGCGATGTACGGCGCCCACCCGACCTTCGTGCTCGCCTCGGCCACGGTCGCGGAGCCGGAGGTCACCGCCGGCCGGCTGACCGGCCTCGACGTGGTCGCACTGACCCGTGACGACTCACCGCGCGGGGAGGTCTCGCTGCTGCTGTGGGAGCCCCCCTTCACCTCCCACGCCGGCGAGAACGGCGCGCCGGTGCGACGGGCCGCGTCGTCCGAGGTCGCCGACTTCCTCGCCGACCTGGTGGCCGAGGACGTGCGCACCCTGGCGTTCATCCGGTCGAGGCGGGGCGCGGAGCAGGTCGCCCTGTCGGCCGCCGAGCTGCTGGCCGAGGTCGACCCGTCGCTGCCCGGACGGATCGCGGCCTACCGCGGCGGCTACCTCCCCGAGGAGAGGCGGGCGCTGGAGGCCGCGCTGCGCCGAGGTGACCTGGTCGGGCTGGCCGCGACCAACGCGCTCGAGCTGGGCATCGACATCAGCGGGCTCGACGCCGTGCTCATCGCCGGCTTCCCCGGGACCCGTGCGGCGTTCTGGCAGCAGGTCGGCCGGGCCGGTCGCGGCGCCCAGGACGCGCTCGGCGTGCTGGTCGCCAAGGACGACCCGCTCGACACCTATCTCGTGACCCACCCCGACAAGCTGATCGGCGCACCCGTCGAGGCCTCGGTCTTCGACCCGTCGAACCCCCACGTGATGGGACCGCACCTCTGCGCGGCGGCGCAGGAGCAACCGCTCACCGAGGCCGACCTTCCGCTCTTCGGGCCCACCGCCCGCGAGGTCGTCGACGAGCTGACGACCCTCGGCCTGCTGCGGCGGCGCCCGCGCGGCTGGTTCTGGACCGACCGGAGCAGGGCGGCCGACCTGGCCGACATCCGGTCGGCGGGCGGGTCGCCCGTCCAGCTGGTCGAGGCCGGCACCGGCCGGGTCGTCGGCACGGTCGACGCCGGTGGTGCCCACAACCAGGCCCACCCCGGCGCGGTCTACGTGCACCAGGGCGAGACGTGGCTGGTCGAGGACCTCGACCTCGAGCACCACGTGGCGACCATGCGCCGCGACGAGCCGTCGTACTCCACCACCGCCCGCGAGGTCACCGACATCAGCATCGTCGAGACCCGCGAGCGCCGGTCGTGGGCCGGGTGCGAGCTCGCCCTGGGCGAGGTCGACGTCTCCCACCAGGTGGTCTCCTTCCTCAGGCGGCGCCAGCCCGGGGGCGAGGTGCTGTCGGAGGAGGCGCTCGACCTGCCGGAGCGGACCCTGCGCACGACGGCGGTGTGGTGGACGGTCCCCGACGACGTCGTGGCCGAGGCCGGGCTCGCCGCGCTCGACGTGCCGGGCGCGGCCCATGCCGCCGAGCACTGCTCGATCGGCCTGCTCCCGCTCTTCGCGACCTGCGACCGCTGGGACATCGGCGGCGTCTCGACGGCCCGCCACGCCGACACCGGCGTGCTCACCGTGTTCGTGTACGACGGCCACCCGGGCGGGGCCGGCTTCTCCGAGCGAGGCTTCCGCACGGCCGTCGCCTGGCTCACCGCCACCCGCGAGGCGATCGCCAGCTGTGAGTGCGCCAGCGGCTGCCCGTCGTGCATCCAGTCGCCCAAGTGCGGCAACCAGAACAACCCGCTCGACAAGGCCGGCGCCATCTCCCTCCTCGACGCCCTCCTCTCGGGGGCACCGCACGAGGGTGGGTAGGACTAGATTCAGACCATGGTGATCCTCGGTCTTGGCCTCATGATCCTCGGCGGCATCGCCGTGCTGTCCGCGCTCTTCGTCAGCGAGCCCGGGTCGGGCGGCGAGCTCCTCGGCTTCAGTGTCACCACCCTCGAGTCCTTCCTGGTCGGCGTGGCTGCGGGCGCGGCCATCCTGTGGGGCTTCGCGATCCTCAAGTGGGGCACCAGGCGGAGCCTGGCCCACCGCCGCGAGCGCAAGGAGCTCACCGAGCTCAACCAGAAGCTCGAGCGGGTTGAGGCCGAGCGCCGCACCGACGACCCCGAGAACCGCGACACCGTCTGACCCGCTGGTCACCCGGGCCCCGCTCGCGCCTCGGCGCTCACCCTGACCTCCCGCCACGGGACGTCCGGGCCGTCCACGGAGACAGTGACCCGGACCGTCCGGCCGTCGGGGGTGCACGCGTCGAGCGCGGCCGCGTTGGCGCCGGCGACCCGGGCAGCGGCCGCGCACGCGTCGGCCGAGCCACGGACGCCCGCAAGCGCTGACGCTCCCCCGAGCGCGGCGAGGTCTGCCGCGGCCTGGGCCCGGCGCTGGGCCGTCACCAGGCCACCGACGGCAGCCAGGCCCACCATCACGAACATGAGCACGCCCGCCATCGCCACCACGAGCACCGTCGCCGCTCCGCTCTCGCCGCGGGCCTCCCGGAACGTCACGACTCCTCCACCGCCGCCACCGCGTCGGCCGTCACCGTCACGCCGGGCAGCGCGCCGAGCAGACCGCCAGGACCCCTGACCCGGGCGGTGGTCGTCACCACCACCTCGGCCTCGCCGACCTCGACCCGGACCCGCGCCCCCTTAGGGGCGATGCGCGTGGCCAGGCCCTGGGCCGAGGTGGCGTCGTCGCCGCGGGCGACCGCGCGTGCGGCCTCGCGGGAGGCGTCGATGACGCGCACCTGTGCGGCCCCGACGGCCAGCATCCACACCAGGCCGGCGGTGAGCGCGACGAGGAGCGGGATGCCGATCGCGAGCTCGGCGGTCGCCGCACCCGCCTCACCCCGGGACCGTCCCCCGCGAGGCCGCACGGACATCAGCCGATGCCGAGCAGGCTCATGACGTGCTTGAACATCCGCTCCAGCAGCTGGTCGCCGAAGGCGCCGGTGAGCAGCGTGTAGAGCAGCCCGGCGAACCCGGCCCCGGCGGCGGTCCCCACGGCGTACTCCGCCGTCGTGATGCCGGCCTCCGGCTCCGACCGGCTGGACCTGCCGCCGGACCTGCCGGACCGGCTGCGTGAGAGGTGGTGCGTGAGCTTCATCAGTTCCCCTGTCGTCGTGGGGCTCCCGATGAACCCCGACTGGCCTCCAGCCTGCGAGGGCCGCGGCCCGCCCGCACGACCGCGACGACGCGCCTGTGGAGGACACCCCGAACGACAGCCCTGTGGACGCCCGGTGGCCAGTCACGGAGTCACCGAACCGAAGAGCGACGCCACGGTCGGCACGACGCCGAGCAGCATGAAGGCCGGGAGCAGGCAGGCGCCGAGCGGGACCGCAGCGGCCACCCCGATGCGGCGGGCGGCGTCCTCGGCGCGCGCGAGCGACTCCCGCTGCAGCTCGTCGGCGAGGCGTTCGACGCTCTGGACGACCGATGCCCCGGACACCTGCGAACGGACCATCGCCCGCGCCAGGGGCGCCAGCTCGGGATCGTCGACGACGGAGGTCCAGGCCTCGACGCCACCGGCTCCCCACCGGGACTGCTCCACGACCGGCACCAGCCGGTCGGCGGCCGGACCCGGGAGTGCGGCGCAGACCTGCGCCAGGCCGGACACCGGCTCGGAGCCGGCACGCAGGGTGGCGGCGAACAGGTCCACGAGGTGCGGCAGGGTCCGCTCCACATCCTCCCGCTCGCGGCGCGCCGACGGACCCTCGGCCGCGGCGAGCACCCTGCGGGCGACGAGGCCCGCCACCACCGCCACCACGGCGCCGACGACACCCCCGACGACGAGCCAGGCACCGATCGCGACGCCGCCCACCGCGAGCGGGCGCAGCCCGGGCACCGACGACGAGCGCCGGCGCGAGGTGCGGGGAGCCGACGGCAGCATGACCACGACCGCCAACGTCGCGCACGCCACGGCCACCCAGGTCACGGCGCCGCCGCCCGGTCCGCGAGCCGCTCGATCCACCACAGGCCGAGGCCGACGAGTGCCAGGCCGACGACACCGCAGGCCCACCCGACGGGTGTCGTCAGGAGGAACGACCACGGGTCGGACCCGGCACCGGACCCCATGAGGAGCACGGCGACGGGCAGGCAGGCCACGAGCCGCGCGGTCGAGCGGGCCGACGCCAGCTCGGAGTCGACGAGACGTCGCGTGCGCCGTCGGGCACGGAGCCCGGCCGCCGTGCGTTCGAGTGCCGCGGCGAGACCGTGGCCGGAGTGCTGCGCCACCTGCCACGCGCCGGCCACCCAGCGGAGGTCGGCCGCTCCCCGTCTCTCGGCTGCCAGCCGGCGCATCGCCTCGGGGACGTCGGAGCCCAGCCGCATCGCCTCGACGACCGGGAGCAGCGGCGGCCACCTCTCGGCCCCGGCGGCGAGGGCGGCCTCGGGCGGACGCCCCGCCGCGAGGTCCGCGGCCAGCAGGTCGCACACCTCCAGCACGGCCGCCTGGTCGGCCGCGGCACGCCTGCGCCGGGCCACGATCGGGACCGGCGGGGACCAGCGCCGTGGTGGCGGTCCCCCACGTCCTCTGACGAGTGGCCCCAGGGCAGGCCCCACCCCCGGCAACACCACCGCGACGGCGCCACCAATCAGCAGCGCGGCGAGCCATCCGGTCACCAGGCCACCGACCCGAGCCGGGCGGCGAGAGCGCCGGCGGCAGGACCACGTACGACGCGGTCGGCCTCGAACGTCGCGGCGGTGCGGAGGGCGACGTGGCCGGACCCGTCACGCTCGGGCACCCCGAGCTCCAGCACGCGACGGCGCCCGTCCCGCCCCCGACCGAGGTGGATCACGACGTCGAGCGCCGAGGCGAGCTGGCTGTGCGCCGCCGACCGCGGCAGACCGGCGGCGAGGGACAGTGCCTCGACCCGCGCGGGGACGTCGGCGGCCGAATTGGCATGGAGCGTGCCGCACCCTCCGCCGTGCCCGGTGTTGAGCGCGGCCAGCAGGTCGACCACCTCGGCGCCGCGCACCTCGCCGACCACCAGCCGGTCGGGGCGCATCCGCAGCGCCTGCCGCACCAGCACCTGCAGGGAGATCTCCCCGGCACCCTCGATGTTGGCCGGTCGGCCCTCCAGAGCGACGACGTGGGGGTGGTCGGGCCGGAGCTCGCTGGCGTCCTCGACCAGGACGATGCGCTCGCCGGGGTCGACGAGCGACAGCAGCGCGGAGAGCACCGACGTCTTGCCGGTGCCGGTGCCGCCGGTGACGAGGAAGGCGCAGCGCGAGTCGACGATCTCCTCCAGCAGGAACGCACCGTCCGGCGGCACCGCTCCTGCCGTCACCAGCTCGGGCAGCGTCCACACGCGGCCGCGCGGGACCCGCAGGGACAGCACGGTGCCCGACCGGGCCACCGGCGCCAGCACGGCGTGGAAGCGCGTGCCGTCGGGGAGGCGTACGTCGGCGTGCGGGGTCGCGTCGTCCAGGCGCCGCCCGGCCGAGGCGGCCAGCCGCTGGGCGAGGCGGCGCACCGCGGCGTCGTCGGGGAACGACACCGGTGCGCGCTCGAGCCCGCCGCCGCGGTCGATCCAGACCTCGTCGGGCCCGTTGACGAGCACGTCGGTGACGTCGGGCAACCGGAGCAGGTCCTCGAGCGGTCCGGCCCCGAGCACGTCGCGACGGAGCAGGTCGTGCACGGCGAGCACGGTCGCGTCGCCCACGGGGGACCCCGAGGCTCGCAGGGCCTCGGCCACCCGGTGCGGGGTCAGCTCGCCGGCCGAGCCCGCCAGCCGGCGGCGTACGTCGTCGAGCACCGCGCTCGGGACCGGGGTGCTCATGCCGCGTCCGCCAGGAGGGCGCGGGCGACGCGGGCGAGCGGGCCCCGGGCGGCCAGCGGGCCGAGGCCACGGTCGACCGATGCCGCCACGCCGCGCTGGTCGGCCACCGCGGCCACGACCGGCAGGCCCGTCACCCGCTGGGCGTCGGCGTCGCTGAGGCTGCCCGGACGCAGCACCAGCCCGGCCCGGCCGTCGCGGCCGAGGTCGGCGACCAGGCGCGCGGCCGCCGCCAGGCCCGGCACCGTCGCGGGGGTCACCACCAGCAGGTCGTCGCACCGGTCGACCAGCTCGGCCAGCAGCGGACCGCCCTGGCGCGCGAGGTCGACGACGACGAGGTCGTGGCCGAGCACCGCGGCCGGGAGGACCCGCCGAGCCGCCGTCAGGTCGAGCCGGCGGCGCAGGCCCGACCAGGTGAGGACGCCGAGGTGGTCGCGTCTCGGCACGCCCTCGCGCAGGGCTCGGGCGCCGAGGCGACCTGCCGTCTCGGCGAGCGCCTCCCACCTGACGCCGGGCAGGTCCTCCATGCCGAGCAGCCGGTCGAGGCCGGGCCCGAGCGGGTCAGCGTCGACGACGAGCGTCGACGCCCGCGCCGCGTGCCACTGCGCCAGGGCGCACGCGAGCGTCGTGGCACCGGCGCCCCCGGCCCCGCCCACCACGCCGACGAGGCGGCCCGGGGAGGCCCGCTCACCGACGTCGGCGAGCTCGTCGGAGAGCCAGCCCGCACCCGCGGGCAGGTCGACGACGGAGGCCGCGCCCAGCTCGACGGCGTGACGGAAAGCGGCGTCACCGACCCCGACCCCGACGACGTGGACACCCGCGCGTCTCGGCGGGGCCAGCTCGGCCAGCGCGGCTGCGAGGTCGTCGCCGACCAGCACGAGATCGGCCTCGCGCCAGGCGGCCAGGGAGAGGGAGGGCTCGGCGCAGACCTCTGCCCCGACCCCCGCCGCCGCACAGAGGGGGACGACCGAGTCGTGGACGGACGGGGACCGGGTGATCAGGAGGACGGGCATGCCCCCGAGCGTCGACGCCGGCACCGACGCCTGGCAGCCCACCCGGGCGCAGCCTGTGGACGACGGTCGCCCGAGGCCACCTGTGGACACCTGCTGGCCCGGCGGAGCACCGGGGTCCGCATGACGAGGCCCCCTACGATGGCCGCATGCCCCGCCCCCAAGCGGCCTTCTTCGACCTCGACAAGACGATCATCGCCAAGTCGAGCACGTTGGCGTTCAGCCGCGAGTTCCAGGCGGGCGGGCTCATCTCGCGGCGAGCCATGCTGCGCTCGGCGTACGCCCAGTTCGTCTTCTTCACCGGCGGCGCCGACCACGACCAGATGGACAAGATGCGCGAGTTCATGTCGCAGCTGTGCGCCGGCTGGGACGTGGCGACCGTCCGCGACATCGTCCACGAGACCCTCACCACGATCGTCGAGCCGCTGGTCTACGACGAGGCGGTCACCCTGATCGAGGAGCACCGTGCGGCCGGGCGCGACATCGTCATCGTCTCGGCCTCGGGCGTCGAGGTGGTCGAGCCGATCGGCGAGATGCTCGGCGCCGACCGGGTGATCGCGACGCGCATGGAGATCGCGGACGGGAAGTACACCGGCAACATCGACTACTACGCCTATGCCGAGGAGAAGGCCCGCGCGATCGAGCAACTCGCCGCGACCGCGGGCTACGACCTCGACGAGTGCTACGCCTACAGCGACTCGGTGACCGACGTCCACATGCTCGAGGTGGTGGGCCACCCGTTCGCGGTGAACCCCGACCGGGAGCTGAGGCGCGTCGCGACGGCCAACGGGTGGCCGGTCCTGCTCTTCGTACGACCGGTGGCGCTGCGTCGTCGGCTCGTGGTGCCGGCGGCCCGCCCGACCCTCGCCGCGCTGGCCGTCGGAGGCGCCGTCGCTGCGGGCGGAATCCTCTGGTCGAACCGTCGCAAGCGGATCACCGGCGCCTGAGCGGAACCCATCGACGGCCCCCAAAGTCAACCCTTGAAGGTGCCCGTGGACCGGGATAGAACTGAAGCAGAACTCCAGAGCAACACGTGATCCGGGTACCCACGCGGCGATCAACCCATCCGATGGGGTGCTGGCCGATCGGGATCTGCCCGAGGCAGCAATTAGACAATGCACGCTTGGTAGCCAGGCATCACGTGTCAGCGGCGGCACCCGATCCACGTGAGCGGGTGCCGCTCGCACGTGCTGGTGGCGGCTACCCCCGCAGCGGCGAGGCCTCGGCCCCCGCGCTAAAGGCCTCAGCCCCGTAGAGCGCCCAGGCGTGGACCCCGCTGGGCCCGCCGTCGCGGTAGGCGCGCAGGTTGGACTCGTACGCCGCCCGGTGGGCCAGGTGCCCGGCCTCCGGCACGACGAGCGACTTGGCGTCGACGCCGCGCGAGACCAGCACCAGGCGCTCCAGCGCCCGGGCCACGATGCCGTTGTGCGAGGCGAACGGCGCTGCGCTCGCCACGTCGGCGTGGGCGACCGCGGCGACCAGGAGGGCCGGCGCCTCGGTGCCGGAGAGCAGCAGCTCGGCCACCCCGCGCAACCGGTCGGCCGACGCGGCGTCGCGCGGGCGCCCGAGCTCGTCGGGCGCGAGCGCCGAGGCCCCCACGACGGCGTGCAGGCGCGCGATGGCCTGCAGCGGGGCGGTCTTGAGCAGCGGTGCGAGCGCCAGCATCGAGGCGGACAACCGGACGGCGTCGGCCGCGATCTCGTCGACCTCGCCCGCCCGCACCTGCTCCAGCGTGGCCGTCGACCCCTCGAGCACGGCGCTCGCGTGGGCGCCGCGCAGCAGGGACTCCGCGGTCAGCTCCGGCGACGTACGCCGCAGGCCGCGGTCGCGCAGCATCACGTCGATCCCGTCGCGGGTGCCGGCGTAGGACGAGCGGACCCCTTCGAGGTCGGTGAGCCAGGCGAGCGGGTCGGTCATGGGGAGGACGGTAGTCGCGGCGACCGCCCCTCCCGCTCGCGGGATAGCCTGACGCCGATGAGCGACGACCGACCCGAGACCCCAGCCACCGCCGACCGCGCGCGGTCCTTCGGGACCGTCGCCGAGGCGTACGACCGGGGCCGGCCGACCTATCCCGCCGAGGCCGTGGCGTGGCTCGCCGGCGGCGAGGCGAAGGTCGTCCTGGAGCTGGCCGCAGGCACCGGCAAGCTGACGCGCGAGCTCGTCGACCAGGGACACGCGGTCTTCGCGACCGAGCCCGACGAGGCGATGCTCGAGGTGCTCCGCCAGCGGGTGCCCGAGGTCAGCGCCAAGGTCGCCACCGCGGAGGAGATCCCGGCCAACGACCGCTCCGTCGACGTGGTGGTCGTCGCGCAGGCGTTCCACTGGTTCGACCACGACGTCGCCCTCGCCGAGATCGCCCGGGTGCTCAAGCCGGGTGGCCACGTGGCTCTCGTGTGGAACAGCCGCGACGAGCGCATCCCGTGGGTGCGGCGGATGGGCGACATCATGGGCCGCCAGGACCTCGACACCTCGTCCGCGGAGAAGCTCGTGCACAGCGACCTCTTCGGCTTCATGGAGGAGGCGAGCTTCAAGCACTGGCAGGAGGTCAACCGCGAGACGATCATCGACATGGCGCGCTCGCGATCGAGCTTCACCGTGATGGGTGAGGACGAGCGCGAGCGCCATCTCGCCGAGGTGCGCGCCTTCTACGAGGACTACGGCCGCGGCATGGACGGCATGCAGATCCCCTACGTCACGCGGTGCTACCGCGCGGCCGTGGTCGACCGGGACGACACCGGCCCAGCTCCGGAGGACCAGGAGCCGGACGGTCCGGTCGTGAGCGACGGCACCGACACCGACATGCTGCTCATCGACTTCCGCTGACCCGCAACCAACCGGCGTTCCGGCGCATCTCACCGGCGACCCATCCACACCTTGCTCTCGGGGGAGACACCATGCGCCGTACGACGCCGCCCACCGCACCGCTCACGACCGCCGGCCTGCTCGGGCTGGCGCTCCTCGCACCAGTCGCTTGGGCATCCCCGGCCGCGGCTGCCGCGGAGACCTGCCGCGGGGAGATGGCGACCATCGTCGGCACCGGCCCGACCGTCACCGGCACCGAGGGCCGCGACGTGATCGTCACCGGCTCGGCGACGTCGGTCGACGCGCTCGGCGGCGACGACCTCATCTGCGTCGCGATCATCGGCTCCCCCAACGCCAACGTCCTCGACGTGGACGCCGGCACGGGTGCGGACGTGGTCGACACCACGGCGATGGGCGGCGGCTACTACGTGGCCACCACCCTCGGTGCGGGCACCGACACCTTCGTCGGCGGCCGCACCGGCGACACCGTCTGGGCCGGCGACGGGTCCTGGGACGGCGCGGGCACCGACACCGAGATCGACCAGATCGACACCGGCACCGGTCGGGACAGCGTGCTGAGCGGCACCCCCGGCACGGCCAACCACGACGTCGTACGCCTCGGGGACGGTGACGACGACCTGACGCTCGGGTCGCCCGCCCTCGCGGCGGACGCCCTGGTCGACGGCGGCGCGGGCGAGGACGGCCTGACCCTGCGGACCCAGGACGACGACGTCACCCTCGACGTGCCCAGCAGCACCTTCACCAGCGCGGCCGGTACGGCGGCGTTCAGCGGCTTCGAGCGCTCCAGCATCGTCGCGGGGTCGGGCACCGTGACCTACCGCGGCACCGACGGCGACGACACCTTCGACGTCCACCCGCAGGGCGGCACACCGACCCTGCGCGTGACGACGGGCGCCGGTGACGACGGCGTGACGGTCGAGCCGGCCACGATCACCGCCGCCAGCAGCATCGACACGGGCGCGGGCGACGACAAGGTCGTGGCGGCGACCCAGACGGGTTCGCTCGCCATCGACCTGCCGCGCGACGTGCTCACGGTCGCCGGCGCCGAGGTGCCGGCCGTCGGGGTGGAGGACGCCTGGCTCCTGGCACCGACCGTCGCCATGACCGGCGACGGCCAGGACAACGAGCTGACGTGGTCCGGCTGCGACGCCACGCTGCGCGGCGGCGAGGGTGACGACTCGCTCGCCTGGAACTACGACTACCTCTTCGAGGCCTACGAGTTCGACTGCGCCGGCGGCAAGGCCACGATGAACGGCGGCGACGGCGGCGACTACCTCCGCCCTGCCGGTGGCGACGACCGCCTCGTCGGCGGCCGCGGGCACGACAAGATCTTCGGCCGCGGTGGCGACGACACCATCCGCGGCAGTGCGGGCAACGACACGCTCGACGGCGGCGAGGGCCGCGACGACGTCCGGGGCCAGCAGGGACGCGACAAGCTCCTCGGGCGCGGGGGCGGCGACACGCTCCTCGGCGGCCCGGGCCGCGACACCGTCGACGGCGCCAACGGGCGCGACCGCTGCGCCGCCGAGCGCGAGCGCCGCTGCGAGCGCTGACCACCCGGGTCGAGTGCCGAGGCGGTCGTACGCTGCGCTTGGCCCAGCACTCGACCCGTGGCGGTTAGTCTCCGGCCATGGCGTGGAGATGGCGGCGTACGTCGCTGGGCGGCGAGGCCGATCGCGCCGCCTTCCGCGCCCTGCACAACGCCACCCTCGCCAGCCCGGCGCTGCGGGAGGGGTTGACCACCGCGAGCGCGGAGCGGTCCGTACGCCACCTCCGCGCGCTGCTCGGCACCCCGGCGGCGGGCCTGGGTGACACCAGCGGGCTGCTGGCGTGGGACGGCCTCGGCGCGCACCACCGCTCGCAGCTGGCGGGCACGATCGCCCAGGTGGCGGAGACCGGGCGCACGATGATCGTCGACGAGCGCACGCTGGTCTGCGAGGACGGCGGGTGCCAGGTCCGGCAGGCCATCGTCAGCCCGCTGGTCGTCGAGGACACCCTCGTGGGCGCCCTCGTCGTCGGCGCCCCGCACACCACGGGTGGCCTGGTCCGCGCGGCGGACGAGGTGGCGTCGTGGGTCAGCGGCCAGCTCGAGCTCGCCGAGCTCGACCTCTCCCGCAACCGGCTGATGGAGGCCGAGGTGCGCGCCCTGCGCGCGCAGATCAGCCCGCACTTCATCTACAACTCCCTCGGCGCGATCGCCAGCTTCGTCCGCACCGACCCCGACCGGGCCCGCGAGCTGCTGCTCGAGTTCGCCGACTTCACCCGCTACTCCTTCCGCCGCCACGGCGAGTACACGACGCTCGCCGAGGAGCTCCGCTCCGTGGAGCGCTACCTCCTGCTCGAGCAGGCACGGTTCGGCGACCGGCTCCAGGTCACGCTCCAGGTCGCCCCGGAGGTGCTGCCCGTCGCGGTGCCGTTCCTGTGCATCCAGCCGCTCGTCGAGAACGCCGTACGCCACGGGCTCGAGGCCAGCGCCGACAAGGCCGACGGCGTCGGCCGGCTCTCGATCGTCGCGCGCGACCACGACCAGGAATGCATCCTGGAGGTCGAGGACGACGGCTCCGGCGAGGACCCCGAGCGCGTGCGACAGGCGCTCGCCGGCGACGCGTCGATGGACTCCGTCGGGCTCGGCAACGTGGACGCGCGGCTGCGCAACGCCTTCGGAGACGACTACGGTCTGGTCGTCGAGACCGCACCCGGCGCGGGCACGAAGGTGATCGTCCGGGTGCCGAAGTTCGCCCCGGGAGTGCAGGTATGAACGCCTTGAGAGTGCTCGTGATCGACGACGAGCGACCCGCTCTGGACGAGCTGACCTTCCTGCTGGGTCGCGACCCGCGCATCGGCGAGGTCATGGGCAGCGACTCCGCGACCGAGGCGCTGCGGGTGCTGCAGGCCGAGGAGGTCGACGCGGTCTTCCTCGACATCCAGATGCCCGGCCTGACCGGGCTCGACCTCGCGCAGGTCCTCTCCCGCTTCAAGTCCCCGCCCCCGGTGGTCTTCGTGACCGCCCACGAGGAGCACGCCGTCGCGGCCTTCGAGCTCCGCGCCGTCGACTACGTCCTCAAGCCGGTGCGCGAGGAGCGCCTCGCCGAGGCCGTACGCCGCGTGGTCGAGGCCGGCGGCCCGGCACCGTCGGGCGACGTGCAGATCCCGGTCGAGCGCGGCGGCGTCACCCGCTTCATCAGCCGCTCCGAGATCACCCACGTCGAGGCGCAGGGCGACTACGCCCGCCTCCACACCGCCGACGGCTCGCACCTGGTCCGCACCCCGCTCTCCTCGCTCGCCGAGCAGTGGGCGTCGGCTGGCTTCGTCCGGATCCACCGCTCGGTGCTCGTCGCGCTCCCCCACGTCGAGGAGGTGCGCAGCGAGGGCGGGCGGGTCAGCGTCGTCATCGGCGGCACCGAGCTGCCGGTGAGCCGGCGCCACACGCGGGAGCTCCGCTCGGTGCTGACCCGGCGCGAGACATGAGCGAGCAGCCTCCCCAGCGCGTTCGGGTGACCGGCCCGCCGCGGCGGCGCGCGGACGTCGTACGCCCTGTCGGCACGCGGGAGATCGACGCGGAGACCGCGCTGGGCGAGGTCTTCATGCGCTCCCTGCTGCGCGAGCAGCTCTTCCTCGCGCTGCGCGTGCTGGCCGCGCTGGGGCTCACGCTCGGGATGCTGCCACTGCTGTTCCACCTGTTCCCGTCGCTCGGTGACGAGCGGGTGGGGCAGATGCCGCTGGCGTGGCTGCTGCTCGGGGTCCTGGCCTACCCGTGGCTCGTGGTGCTCGGCTGGTTCTACATCCGGCGCGCCGAGGACCACGAGCGCGACTTCGCCGACCTGGTGGGGTCGGTCGGCTCCGACGAGGCTCCGTCATGAGCACCGACGTCGTGCCGGGCGTCGTCGCCGTCGTCCTGGTCTCGCTGGCGACGCTCGTGATCGGCACGTGGGGGTTGCGGATCTCGCGCACGACGAGCGACTTCTTCGTCGCCTCGCGCACGGTGCGGCCGCGTCTCAACGCCAGCGCGATCGGCGGCGAGTACCTCTCCGCGGCGTCGTTCCTCGGGGTCGCCGGGCTGCTGCTGACCTTCGGCGCGGAGATGCTCTGGTACCCCATCGGCTGGACCGCGGGCTACCTCGTCCTGCTGGTGCTCGTCGCCGCTCCCCTGCGCCGCTCGGGTGCCTACACGCTGCCCGACTTCGCCGAGGCGCGGCTGGGCTCGCGGGGCGTGCGCAAGCTCTGCTCGGTGCTGGTGGTCGGGATCGGCTGGCTCTACCTGCTGCCGCAGTTCCAGGGGGCCGGGGTGACGCTGCGCTCGACGATCGGCGCGCCGACCTGGGCGGGCTCGCTCGTCGTCGCGGTCGTGGTGCTGGCGTCGGTGAGCCCGGGCGGGATGCGGTCGATCACCTTCGTGCAGGCCTTCCAGTACTGGCTGAAGCTCACCGCCCTGCTCGTGCCGGTCTTCGTGCTGCTGGCGGTGTGGCTGGCCGACGGTGCGGCCGACCCCACCGCCGCGGCCCCACCCTCGTGGTCGATCCCGCTCGCCTCGCCGGGGGGCGGCATCGGCCTCTACACGACGTACTCCCTCATCGTCGCGACGTTCCTCGGCACGATGGGGCTGCCGCACGTGGTCGTGCGGTTCTACACCAACCCCGACGGCCGCGCCGCTCGTCGTACGACGCTCGCGGTGCTCGGGCTGCTGGGCATCTTCTACGTCCTGCCACCGGTGTACGCCGCCCTCGGCCGGATCTACGCACCCGAGCTCGCCGGGGGCCGGTCCGACGTGCTGGTGCTGGAGCTGCCGTCGTTGATGGTCGGCGGTGCGCTGGGCGCCGTGCTCACCGGCCTCGTCACCGCAGGGGCCTTCGCCGCCTTCCTGTCCACCAGCTCCGGCCTCACCATCGCGGTGGCCGGGGTGCTGTCACAGGACGTGACCGGGCGCCGGTGGGGCAGCTTCCGGCTCGGCGGGGTGGCGGCCTTCCGGGTCGCGGCCGCCATCGCGGTCGTCGTACCCCTCCTGCTGTCGCTGCCCGCGCAGGACGTGGGCGTGGCCCGGACCGTCGGCCTGGCCTTCGCGGTGACGGCCTCGACCTTCGCGCCGCTGCTGATGCTCGGCATCTGGTGGCGCGGGCTGACCCCTGCCGGCGCCGTCGCCGGGCTGCTGGTCGGCGGGCTGGGGTCGGGCTTCGCGGTCGCGTGGACGCTCGCCACCTCACCGTCGGACGGCTGGGCCTCCGCGATGCTCGGTCAGCCCGCCGCCTGGTCGGTGCCGGCGTCGTTCCTCACGATGGTCGTCGTCTCCCGGCTGACCCGGGCCTCGGTGCCGGCCCACGCGGGGCGGTTCATGGTCCGCCTCCACACCCCCGAGGCCGTCGAGCTCCAGCGCTGAGCCCGCCGCTACCGCTGGTTGAGCAGCGAGGAACGAGCGTGTCGAAACCAAGGCCCCACTAGCTGGTCGAGAAGGGACCCCTCCGCTGGTCGAGGAGGGCGCACAGCGCCCGTCACGAGACCACGACGGCCGCCCCCCGTCAGCCGTTCTCGCAGGCGGTCCCGTCCTTGTCGCGGTCGAGGCTGCGGTGGTTCTGCCAGTACACCTGGACCGCGAGCTTCGTCGTGGCCGGACGCGAGTAGCCGTCCCGGACAGCCTTGGCTGCCGCGACAGGACCCTTCGCAACACCCTTGGGCCACTTGGCGGTCAGGGCGTCACACGAGCGGAAGCTGGGCGCCGCGGCCTCGGCCGGCGTCGTCATGATGAGCAGCGGAGCAGTGAGAGCGAGAGCCGCAACGGCTCCCCGGAACGTCTTGGTCATGAGCGTGACGCTAGATCCGTTGTGCCGCCCCCGCAGACGAACGGGCAATCCGGCACGACGGCGAGCCTTTCGCCCAGAATGGGTCATGCCGAACGGCCGCACGGCTGAGTCGGCGACTCAGCTTTGGCAGTGATGAAGGTCGTCGGCCTCTGCAGCGCCTGCCGCCACGACAGCGCACTGTCCCGTGGTATCCAGCAGCGACCGGTACCCCGAGCGGGCAACAGTCCGGGCACCTGAGCCCCTCCAGACGGGCAGGCTGCCGGGCGCATCGAGATCCATCCGGCCCGGTGGCCGGCTCAGGCCGGGCGCGGCGGTTCCTCGTGCAGATGTCAGCACCGATGGTTAGCATGTCGACTGAGCCCGGGAAGCCCGGCGGCTCGACAGGACCAGACAGGCAGCAGCACCGGCTCGAGCCTCCAGGGCCGGCAGCCTCACCAGACCCGCATCATCCGATGACGCCGAGCCGACCAAAGACCGACGAGACGACCAGCGGGGGATAGACGTGTCCGGGTTGGGTGACCACATCACCGCGATGGTGCGCAGCCACGCCGCCGGCGACGACTCGTCCTTCTACTCGGTCGCCCTCCAGATCGCCGCGCGTGAGGCCAAGCGCGGCCACCACGTCCTGGCAGCGGACATCAAGAAGGCCGTCGACGCCTCGCGCGAATCCGTGACGAGGGCGAACGTCACCGCGCTCGGCCAGCCCCGCGGCGACCTCGCCGACCTGATCCTGACCACGCACCCCACGACCGCGCTGCGAGACCTAGTCGCCCCTGCGCCTCTGCTCGCCGAGATCAAGCACGTCCTGGCCGAGCAACGGCAGCGCAAGCGGCTCCTGGACAGCGGGTTCACGCCTGTGCACCGGCTACTGCTGGAGGGCCCGCCGGGCACCGGCAAGACGATGACCGCTTCAGTCCTGGCCCACGAGCTCGGGTTGCCGCTTTTCACCATCCGTATCGACGCCCTGATGAGCAAGTTCATGGGTGAGACAGGCAACAAGCTGCGGCTTGTCTTTGACCAGGTTGATCAGCGCCGCGGCGTGTACCTGTTCGATGAGTTCGATGCGCTCGGCGCCGACCGGGCTGGCAACGACGTCGGCGAGGCACGCCGGGTCCTGAACTCGTTCCTGGTGTTCCTGGAGAACGCGAGCGCAACCTCGATCGTGGTCGCCGCCACCAACCATCGCTCCATCTTGGACAAGGCACTGTTCCGGCGCATGGACCTGATAATCACCTACACCCGACCTGACGCCCGCCAGGCCGTCAGCGTGATCCGGGCACGACTCGGTTCGCTGGTCAGCAAGACCAGCCTCGCGAAGCTCAGCGAATACACCGACGGACTCAGCCACGCCGACCTCGTCAAGGCGGCGGAGTCAGCCGCCAAGGTGAGCCTGATGCGTGGAGAGGACGCGGTCGACCGCGAGGTGCTGATCCAGGCCCTCCAGGCTCGCCGGTCGGCCAGCCTTGGCTGAGACATCCGACCGCCTCGAGCATCTCTTCGTCGCCGGCCGGGTCCGCGGTGAGGAATTCACCCGTGGCGGTCAGGGAAACGCCAAGATCCGACCTGTCGAGCACCGCAGCCACGGCCTGGCGCTGCGTGGAGAGCTCGAGCAGGTGCTCCAAGAGACCGACCAACGGCGCAACTCACTCGTCGACATTGAGGAGCTCCGGGCGGTCGGATCTGTGCTGGTCCTCGAGGGCGCCGACGCCGCCTATCCGCTCCAGCTGGACCAGCTCAGCCGGCTCAACCGCGCCCGCAAGGTCCCGCGGCGCCCGCAATGGCTGCTGCTATCGGTCCAGCCGGCCACCGACGACCAGCCTGAGCGCGCCACCGTGTGGGTTGCCGACGAGTACCGCGCCCGGTTCCTCCAGGTGTTTGAGGACTACCTCACGAAGTTCACCACCCCTGACGACCCGGACCGCTGGGAGACCGCCGACGGCAACCCGCGTTATCGGGCGCTAGTGGCCAACATCGCCCACATCCGCCGCGCCTTGCTGCGGGACCTGTGGACCTCCGAGGGCGACCCGCCCGAGGACGGTGTGCACTGGTGGGAACTCTGGCTGGACACCAGCCAGCAACACGCGGACACCTTCGACGGATTCGCCAACGCCTTTGGCCTACGCACGATCCCCCGCTCGCTCACGTTGCAGGATCGCAGGGTCGTGTGGGTCGAGGCGACCTTGAGTCAGCTCGAGATCCTCCCCGCCACGAGCGTTCCCGTCGCCGAGGTCCGTCGGCCGGAGTTCATCGACACCGTCGAGGACCTCCCGGTCGCCGACCAAGACGAGTACGTCACCGACCTTCTCAGCCGGCTCACCCCGGCCCCCGACCACGCCCCGGCCGTCTGCCACCTCGACACGGGCGTCTTTCGGCCCCACGCCCTGCTCGCTGGATCGCTCGCGACCACCGACCTGCACACCGTGGTCGGCGAATCCGGCAACGACAACCATGGCCACGGCACCGCAATGGCCGGCCTCGCGCTGTTCGGCGGCGACCTCGACGAGCACCTCGCGTCCAACTCCCCCCTCACGCTCGAACACCGCTTGGAGTCGGTCAAGATCCTCCCCGACCCCGACGAGCCAGAGCACGACCCACGCGACTACGGCAGCGCCACCGTCGAGGCCATTGCCATCCCCGAGATCATCCACGGCCGCCGCCGCGTGTTCTGCCTCCCGGTTAGCACCGAGCCCGACCGCCCCGGACAGCCGACCCTGTGGTCAGCGACCGTCGACGCACTCGCCGTCGGCACCGACAGCGTTCGCGACGGCGACGATCTCTCGCTGCTCGCCACTCCGGACCCGGCCCTGGCGCGCCTCATCGTGGTCGCGGCCGGCAACGTCATCAACTACCAGGCCGACCATCGCACCGAGTCAGACACCACCCCGGTCGCCGATCCGGCCCAGGCATGGAACGCCGTCACCGTCGGCGCTCACACCAACCTCACCGGGGCCACCGACGACCCCGCCTACAAGGGGTGGACCCCGCAGGCCGGTGACGGTGAACTATCGCCGCACAGCCGCACATCGCTGCTCTTCGACCAACGTCGCTGGCCGATCAAGCCCGACATCTGCATGGAGGGCGGCAACGTCCTGACCGACGGCGCCACCAACTTCGAGGACAAGCACCCGCTGCTGTCGCTGCGCTCGACCGGCCACACCAATGACCTCGCCCTGACCTCCGCGAATGCCACCAGCGCTGCCACGGCCCAGGCCGCACGTCTGGCCGCCCGCACGATGGCCCGCTACCCCGTCTACTGGCCCGAGACCGTCCGCGGGCTGCTTACGCACGCTGCCGAGTGGACACCCGCGATGCGCGCCGAGCTCGACGGCGCGGCGGGCAAGGGCGCCCGCCTGCAGCTGCTGCGACGCTACGGCTGGGGCGTGCCGGACGAGCAGGCGCTTCTCACGTCCGCCTCAACGGCGGTCACCATGGTCGTCCAGGACGAGTTCGTCCCGTTCGAGGGCGCGGACCTGCGAATGCGCCAGTTCCGCCTCCACCATCTGCCCTGGCCCGCCGAGGTCCTCCAGGACCTGGGCGCTTCCGAGGTACGGATGCGGATCACCCTGTCCTACTTCGTCGAACCGTCCGCATCCCGGCGTGGGTGGCGCCAGCGCTACCGCTACCCCTCCCACATGCTTCGTTTCGACCTGCAGGCCCCCCTCGAGACCAGCGAGGAATTCGTCCACCGGGTCAACCGCGACGCGCAAGCCGACGAGGACGGCGCCACGACATCGTCCGCGTCCTCGTCGGACCGTTGGTTCATCGGTGCCTACCAGCGTCACCTCGGCTCCCTCCATCAGGACGAGTGGGTCGGCACGGGGGCCGAGCTCGCGGCCTCGAGCCGGATCGCCGTCTACCCCGTCGGCGGCTGGTGGAAGAGCAATCGGCGCGCGGACCGCACCGACCTGCCCGTCCGCTACGCGATGGTTGTCTCCCTGCGCACGGCCGAGACGGGCGTCGACCTCTACACCCCGATCGCCACGCAGATCGGCGTGCCGACCCGCGTCCCAGTGGAGATCCAGATCCCCACATGAGGCGCGCGATCCTGATGCCTTGACCAGTATGGACACCGCGCGGACGCCCGTTTGGAGATGCGTCCTTCCGCCGCGATCGTCCGCGCCTCGGATCCACAGGGGGTTGTCTTGGTTCACACGAACGGGACCCAGCTGCCGTTGCCATCGAGCCATACTGCACACATGCCGAAGTTCGCGTCGGTCGACGACTACCTCGCCTCGCTGCCCGCTGAAAAAGGAAGGTGGTGGAGGAGATCGAACGACGGGTGCTGCTGGTGGCGCCCGGCGCAGACCGCGTGATCCGCTACGACATGCCGACCTGGCAGGTCGAAGGCGTCTCCCTCGTCCACGTGGCCGCCTGGAAGCAGCACGTCTCGCTCTACCCCGTGCCACCGGCAGGCGACCCTGATCTGGACGCCGACCTCGCGCCTTACGCCGGAGCGAAAGACACGCTCAAGCTGCCGTACCCCCAGGTCGACTACGCACTGATCGAGCGGGTCGTGCGACGGCTGCTCGAGACGCGCCCTCCGACATAGCGTCGAGGCTCCTCGGAGCTTCTGTGCAAGCGGGACGCGGGCCCTGCGACAACTCGATGGTGACCTTCCGCGGCCTGTGTGAGGGTGCAGGTATGGCCAGCGACGAGGCACTGAGCCGAGCAGCAGACGTGAATGACGAGTTCCGCCCCGTGACGTTGTCTGCCGAGACGGTGACGCGACCGGCGGGCCCTCAGAGCCGGACGGTGCATTCGCTCCTGCGCCACCTTCGCGAGAAGGGCCTGGACTGCGTTCCCGAGCCGCTGTCGCTCAGTGATGAGACCGAGATTCTCCGCTACATCGACGGCGAGAGCGGCGGGGACGGATGGAAGAACCAGCACCACGAGCGGGGGCTCCGCTCAGCCGCGCAGCTTCTGCGTCGCATCCACGACGCCTCGGCTGATTGGGTTCCGCCACAGGACGCCGTCTTCGACGCGCCGCCGACAGTCGAAGGTGGCGATGTCTTCGTCCACGGCGACCCCGGGCCGTGGAACTTCGTCTGGCGAGATGGAGAGGCGATCGCACTACTCGACTGGGACTTCCTGCACCCTGCACCTCGACTGGACGACGTGGCGTACGCCCTCCTGTGGTTCGCTCCGATGCGCGACGACGAATCGGCTCTGGAGTGGCACCACTTCCCAGAGGTGCCCGACCGCCGGGCGCGCATCGACGCCTTCCTCGACGCGTACGGAGTCCCGGCCGACTTCGACGTAGCCGACGCGGTCATCCGACGCCGTCACGCAACCATCGAGCACGTCCGCTTCCTCGCCGACCAGGGGCAAGAACCTCAGAAGACCTGGGTCGCCGAAGGCAGCCTCGAGCAAGAAGCAGCGGAGATCAGATGGATCGAAGAGAACAGGGCACTCTTCACCCGCTGACAGCTCCCCCGGCTCCGGCCGATCACCATGCGTCACCCGGCGCCGGGAGCCCAGTTGCCGTGGAAGCCGGTGGGCACCCGGCCGGGGAGGTGCACGGCGGCGACGTGCTCGAGGGTCTGTGCGTCGAGCAGCACCAGATCGCTGCGATCGGTGGCCCGGTCGTGGACGTAGCCCATGAGCACGCCGTGGTCCTCACCGTCGGAGCCCGGGTCCGGAACGAAGCAGAACTCGCCGGCCTCGCGGCCGGCACCGAGCCTGCGGCTCTGGGTGGTGCCGGCGACCACATCGTGCTTGAGCACGGTGTCGCCGAACCCGGCCCCGACCATCCCGATGGCGTAGCCGAAGCGGTGCGGCCTCCCGGTCAGCCGCTCGTCGTAGCGCGGGAACTCCTGGGCGTGCTCGTCGAAGCGGTGTTCCCGGGCCTTGCCCGAGCTGAGGTCCAGGGTGAATCGCACCAGCGACGCGAGGCCCTCGTTGGGTCCGGTGTAGTCGGTGGCGAACATCCGCGGGTGCCGTACCGCGTCCAGGACGACCTCGGGGCTGCCCGGCGTTCCGCTCTCGAAGGCGTTGAGGGTGTGGAAGATGTAGCAGGGGTCGATCTCGAACCAGCGGACGTCGGATCCGTCGCCGTCGCGCGGCACCAGACCGATCCGCGCCACGTGGTCGGGGTCCCACGAGTAGGGCAGCGGCGCCGCCGGGTTGGTGACGGACTCGCCGCGGGCCACGGCGTCGACGATCCACTCGGGCATCGGGTTGCCCCCCAGTGCGTCGCGCTGCTGCCTCGGCGTGAGCCGAGCCAGGCGTGGGACCCCGTCGGTCACCATGCCCATGTCGAAGGTGACCGGCAGGTCGTAGACCACCACGTAGTGCTCGGTCAGGGCGCAGTCGTGGATCATCGGCATTCCGCCGGTCTCGATCTCCGCGTGCTTGACGACGGTGCCGTCGGCGCCGACCACGGTGTAGTCGACCTTGGTGCCCCGCATCCAGTTGTACGAGATCGCGTGCAGGTCGCCGGTGACGGGGTCTGCGTGGGGGTGAGCGGTGTAGCCCTGCGACCCGCCGAAGTCGAGGGTGCCGCCGAAGTCGCAACGACCGACAGTGTCGAGATCGAAGGTCAGCTCGTACGGCGTGGGGCCGGACTCGACGATCGCCAGGGTCTTGCCGGCGTGCTGGACCACGTTGGTGTTCGGTCCGTGGTCCTCGCCCTGGGGCTTGACCCACCTGTTGCGGTACCACTCGGCGCGTCCGCCGGCGATCCGGACGCCGTGCACCATGCCCTGGCCGAGGAACCAGTGGTGCTGCGGGCCCAGGTCCTCGGCTGGATTGGGGCCGTTTCGCAGGTAGCGGCCGTCGAGGTGCTCAGGCAGGTTGCCCGTCACGGGCAGGTCGAAGGCCGTCAGCTCCGTGTGGACCGGCGCGAAGTTGTCGGCGAGGTATCGGTTCGGCATGGCACTGCACTTCCCATCCATAACACCGTTATGATCGGACCATAACCCCGTGATGTGAGGCTGGCAAGGTGGCAGGGAGTCCGGACCAGACAGGTGCAGGCAGGAGCGCGTCCTCCGCGGAGGTGCGCCGACGGCTGCTCGAGGTCGCCGCCCACATGGTGCGCGAGCAGGGCGCTCCAGCGCTGTCCGCACGCAAGCTGGCCGCGGCCACCGGCACGTCGACCATGGCGGTCTACACGCACTTCGGGGGCATGCCCGGCCTGGTCCGCGCCATGGTGGCCGAAGGCTTCAGCAGGCTCTTCGCGCGAGTGGCGGCGGTGCCGATCACCGAGGACCCACTGCTCGACCTGCGCAACGCAGCCGCTGCCTATCGCGCGCACGCCCGAGCGGACCCCGACCTCTACGCGGTGATGTTTGGCTCGGCCACGCTCGGCGACTACCGCCTCCACTACGAGGACCGGATCGTGGGGCTCGACGCGTTCGTGCAGATCAAGCAGTTCATGGAACGTGGCATGGCGGCGGGAGTGTTGCAGGAGGCAGACCCTGCGGCCGTGGCAGCACAGTGGTGGACCGCTCTGCACGGTTTCGTGATGCTCGAGCTGACCAGGTTCATCGACGTCGTCGACGACGCCGAAGACACCGTGCTGTGGCCCCTGATGGACCATCTGCTCAGCTCCCTGATGGTGACACCCGAGCCACCACGGAAGGACGTCTAGCCGCGGACCATGTTCGCCCTCGGATGTGGCCGGAAGAGCAGCTTCCGGATCGATCTGACGGTCGCGGCGCACCGACGGCGCTTCCTCGGGAAGCAGTCGGTCGACCAGGCCCGCGCGGTCACATCGGGAGTACCGTCGCATCCATGGAGACGGTCGAGGTGAATGGCCTCCGCCTCGCCTATCGCCGCACCGGGCACGGACCAACGGTCATCTTCGTGCACGGTGGCGTGGAGGACAGCCGCGCCTGGACACCACAGCTCGACGCACTCTCCGACGAGTTCACCGTGATCGCGTGGGACGAGCCCGGCGCCGGCGGATCTCAAGACGTACCCGACGAGTTCGGCCTGTCCGACTACGCCGATTGCCTCGCCGGCATGGTCCGGGCGCTTGTCGGCTCGCCGACGTCGGCCGTCGGGATCTCGTGGGGTACGACAGTGATCCTCGAGGTGTATCGACGCCATCCCGCAGTAGTCCGCAGCATGGTGCTGGCTGACGGGTACGCCGGGTGGCGGGGGTCGCTGGGCGCCGAGGAGGCAGACGCCAGGTTGGCAGCCGTGCGCGCGGCGCTGGCTGAGCCGGATGATGCGTTCGATCCGACCCTGCCCGGGCTCTTCGCGGGTGAGCCGCCCGCTCCCTTCGTAGGACTCATGGAGGCGATGGCGGCTGACGTCAGACCCCACAGCATGTTGACGGCGCTCACCGCGATGGCACAGGCCGATCTCACCGAGGTTCTGCCAACCGTTGAGGTGGCGACACAGCTGATCTGGGGTGCGCTCGACGCCAGATCGCCGCTGTCGGTGGCGCGCGAGTTCGAGCGCCGGATCCCTGGAGCGACCCTGGCGGTGATCCCCGACTGCGGACACGTCAGCAACCTCGAGGCACCGGGACCGTTCAATGAGGTGGTTCGCGGCTTCCTCCACGAGGTCAGCCGCGGGTGAAGGTGATGGACTTGACCAGCTGGGTCACCAGCTGGGCGTCACGCTTGGTCGCTCCGAACGTGCGCGCCCGGAGGACGTGTCGGGCGCCGTTCACGTCCAGGATCCAGATCCGGTCAACGGTTCCGGGGTCTTCGACGCTCTGGGTGTCATGGATGATGTCAACCGCCCCGTCCTGGCAGGTCGAGACCTTGGCGTCGTCGGGGACAGTCGCCTTGACGAACAGCCCGTCCATGCCGCCGACGGTGACCGCGACCGGCTTGGTGGTGGCGAGGTAGGGCTGGCGGTTCAAGGCTGACGCGAGGTCGCCGACGGTGGGCCCCACGACCTTGGGGTCGTGGTCTCGGCAGGGGTGCACTGGCAGTGCGGTGCGCTTGTTCGCCGGGGTCAGCGAGACGATGGAGTCCCCGCCGGCTCGTCGGCCCGGGTTCAGGTACACCCCGCTGTGCACGTCGGAGTAGGCGGGGAGGTCGAACTGGTACAGCAGCGACTTCGAGACCCGCACGGCGTATCGACCTGCATCCACCGGGGCGAAGCCCTCGACGTCCTGCGACAACACCTTGACCCCACCGGGGAGTGTCGGCTCGTCGGGATCGAACGGATCGAGCAAGCCGCCCGGCTTCTCCGGCTCGTCTGATTCGGTCGGAGTTGAGCTCTTCGCGCTGCCCGCCGTCGCGGAGCCCGGGTCGGGTGACTCGGCACTGCATGCACCGAGCAGCACGGCCAGCGTCACGAGCAGCGCCGGTGTCCATCGAGCTGCGCGGAGGCGGGTCCTCAGGACTCCTTCGCCATGGAGCGGGAGTGCCGCCCTGTCCACACCAAGCCTGGTCGGAAACATGGTGACCCTCCTCCGGGTCGATGACGCCGCACATATCTACTGTGCTATATCACTGATACAGTTAGTTTCACGACGTTAGGCCTCAGGAGGAACGATTGTCAACCTTTCAGCTCTACCCTCGATCGGGCTTGGGCATCGCGGCGCAGATCCGGGCCCGCATCGCCCTGCAGATCGCCGATGCGGAGCTCGCTCCAGGTGACCGACTGCCTTCTGTCCGCTCCTTGGCAGGCGACCTGGGCGTCAACGTCAACACGGTCCGTGCCGCGTACGCCAAGCTGGAGGCGGACGGTCTGGTCGAGACCAGGCAGGGAATCGGCTCGGTGGTGCTGGCGACGTCGACCGGGGGGTCGCCGAGTGGCGCAGTCGGGTTCGGAGCCAACACGATCGCCGTGCTCATCGCGGGCCTGAATCCGTTCTACCTCCCCCTGCTGCGCGGCATCGAGGACGCCGCGAGCGAGCGGGGGTCACTCGTGCTGATCACCGACTCCCATGACTCGCCCACCCTCGCCGATGCCATGATGCGTCGCCTGATCGCGCGCGGAGTGGACGGCATCATCGCGGTCTCGGTCGGCTCCACGCCGGATCCTGTCCCTGAGGACGGCACCGCTCGGCTGCCCCCGATCGTCTACGTCGACCAACCAGAGCGGCGCGGATACAGCCTGGTCTTCGACGGGTCCGGCGCAGGTTACGCCGCCACACGCCACCTCATCGACCACGGGCACGTCCGGATCGGACTGCTCACAGCTCCCCTCACCTTGCCCAACGTCGCCGAGGTCCACCGCGGATACCTGAAGGCCCTCGAGGACGCCGGTCCCGCGCCCTCGCCCGAGCTCGTGTCCGAGGTGCCAGAGTTCAGTGTCGAAGCCGGCCGCGCGGCCCTCTCCCGGTTGCTGGAGCGGCCCGACCCCCCCACTGCTGTCTTCGCGGCCGATTCGACCCTGGCCCTGGGGGCGCTGTACGAGGCGAAGCTACGAGGGCTGCACGTCCCGGACGATCTGGCCATCGTCGGCTACACCGACTCGCCTCTCTCGACGCTCGTCGACCCGCCGCTGACCATGGTCGAGGTCCCGGCACGCGAGATCGGCGCCAAAGCCATGCGAACCCTCTCTGACCTGATCGACGGCAAGAAGCCCCGCCGTCGGCGCACCGTGCTCCCCGCCGAGCTCATCGTGCGCGACAGCTGCGGCTCACACTGACGTACCTCCATCAGCGCAGGGTCGGGTTGTAGTTTCGAACGACACCGACGAGGAGACCGCATGCCCGGACCACAGCACGACCCGAGCGCCCCGACCGGCGATGACGGCTCCGCCGCCGACCCCGGCACCAACTGGGCCGGCAACCACGTCTACACGGCCGCGCGCTACGTCCGCGCGCGCTCGCTCGACGAGGCCCAGGAGGTCGTCCGCTCGTCCCGCAAGGTGCGACTGCTCGGCACCCGCCACTCCTTCAACGCCCTGTGCGACACCGAGGGGACGCTGCTGGACCTGACGGGCCTCGCCGCCGAGCCGGTCCTCGACCTGGAGCGCGGAACGGTCCGGGTCGCCGGCGGTACGCCGTACAACGACGTCGCGGCCCACCTGCAGTCTCGCGGCCACGCGCTGGCCAACATGGGTTCTCTCCCCCACATCTCGGTGGCCGGCGCCACGTCGACGGGGACGCACGGGTCGGGCGCGGCCAACCGCATCCTCGGCGCAGGCGTCAGCCGCCTCGAGCTGATCGGCGCCGACGGCGAGCTGCGCGCGATCTCCCGCGGCGAGCCGGACTTCGACGGCTCCGTCGTCGCGCTGGGCGCCCTCGGAGCCGTCGTGTCGCTCGACCTGGACGTCGAGCCGACCTACGACGTGCGCCAGGACCTCTACGCGCACCTGCGTTGGAGCGAGGTGATCGAGCAGATCGACGAGGTGCTGGGGTCGGCCTACAGCGTCAGCGTCTTCGGGCGGTGGAACGACGACGATCCCACCGAGGTGCTGGCGAAGACCCGCCTTCCCGACGGCGGGGCACCGGCCGACTGGACCCGCGGGACGGAGGCCGTCCCGGCCGCCACCGCGTCGCTCACCCTCGGCGGGGGTGACCACATCACGCTGCGCGGCACGCCCGGGCCGTGGTCGGAGCGACTGCCCCACTTCCGCGGGGACCGGCAGCCCAGCTTCGGCGAGGAGATCCAGTCGGAGTGGTTCGTCCCCGCCGCCGACGCCGCAGCCGCGCTGCGCGCCGTCACGGACCTCGCGGCCGCGACCGGCGGGGAGCTGGCCGCACTACTCATCGTGAGCGAGATCCGCGCCATCCGCTCGGACGACCTGTGGCTCTCCCCTGCCCAGGGGCGCGAGACCGTCGCGCTGCACTTCACGTGGAAGCGCGAGCCGGAGGCCGTGCTGGCCATGGTGCGGCGCGTCGAGGATGCCCTCGTGCCGTACGCCGCCCGACCGCACTGGGGCAAGGTCTACGACCGCGTCGAGCCCGCGCACCACCCCCGCCTCGCCGACTTCCGCGCACTGGCGGAGCGGGTGGACCCCGGAGGAACCTTCCGCAACCCGATGGTCGAGCACGTGCTCGGCATGGGGTGACACCGCCACCTCAGGCACACTGCACGAGTGTCCGACCCGCTGAGCGACCTGCTCGCCGCGCCGCCCGACCTCCCGGTCACCGCAGGTCTGGCCGCTCTCGGCGAGGCGCTCCGCACGCGCGGGGTCGCGGTGGTCCAGGCACCGCCGGGCACCGGCAAGACGACGTTGGTCCCACCCGCGGTCGCCGAGGTCGTCACCGGACGGGTCGTGGTCACGCAGCCCAGCCGCATCGCAGCCCGCGCTGCGGCCCGCCGGCTGGCGCACCTGCTGGGTGAACCGGTCGGCGAGACGGTCGGGTACGCCGTACGCGGGGACCGACGCAGCAGCCGACGTACTCGCGTCGAGGTCGTCACGACCGGTCTGCTGCTCCGGCGGATCCAGCACGATCCCGAGCTGGCCGGCGTCGGGGCGGTCGTGCTCGACGAGGTGCACGAGCGCCACCTCGACGCCGACCTGACCCTGGCGCTGCTCGTCGACGTCCGGGCCAACCTGCGTGAGGACCTGTCCCTGGTGGCGATGTCGGCCACCATCGAGGCCGAGCGGACGGCCGCCCTGCTCGGTGGTGGCGGCGCTCCGGTGGTCCGCGTCCCGGGTGCCCTGCACCCGGTCCGAGCGGTCTGGTGTCCGCCGCCTGCGGGGGTGCGCCGTACCGACGACCGCGGGATCACCCCGGCGTTCCACGACCACGTCGCAGCGACCGTGCGTCGTGCGCTGGTCGAGCACGAGGGGGACGTCCTGGTCTTCGTGCCGGGTGTCGCGGAGGTCGAGGCGACCGTACGTCGCCTCGCCGGCGTGGACGCATCCGTGCACGCCCTGCACGGACGTCTGTCCGGCGCCGCGCAGGACCGTGCGCTCAGCGAGGGCCCACGACGACGGGTGATCGTCTCGACCGCGGTCGCCGAGTCGTCGCTGACGGTGCCCGGCGTACGCGTCGTGGTGGACGCCGGATTCTCCCGCGAGCCGCGCACCGACCACCGTCGCGGACTGGCTTCGCTGGTGACCGTCGCGGTGAGCCGGGCAGCGGCCGAGCAGCGGGCGGGACGGGCCGGACGGCTCGGCCCTGGCGCCGTGCTCCGTTGTTGGTCCGAGGCGGAGCACGCGCACCTGGCCGCTCACCCGGAGCCCGAGATCGCCACCGCCGACCTGACGGCCTTCGCCCTGGAGGTGGCCTGCTGGGGCAGCCACGACGTCCGCGACATGGCGCTGCTCGACCAGCCACCGGCGCACGCACTGGCGGCGGCCCAGGAGGTGCTGGTGGGCCTGGGGGCGATGACCGAGGACGGACGAGCCACCTCGCGGGGCCGGGTGATCGCAGGCGTGCCCGCCGACCCCCGGCTGGCGCGCGCCCTTCTCGACGGGGCTGGTCTCGTCGGGGACAAGCGGGCCGCAGAGGTGGTCGCGATGCTGAGCGAGGACGTACGCGCTCCCGGCGGGGACCTGGTCGCCGCGCTTCGGTCGCTGCGCTCAGACCAGCGGGCCGGGTCGTGGCGCAGCCAGGTCGCCCGGCTGGAGGAGGTCGTCGCGAAGCAGGGCGACCGGCCAGCAGCGTCGGGCGACGCCCGCGCCCTCACCGACGACGTGGCAGTCGGTCTGGTGGTGGCCCTCGCGCATCCCGACCGGATCGCACGCAAGCGCTCCGGCACGTCGAGCTACCTGATGGCGTCCGGGACAGGCGCGGCGCTCGACCCTCGCGACCCAGGACCGCTGGCCGGGCTCGAGTGGCTCGCGGTCGGTGACGCCCAGCGAGGGCCCGGGGACCGCGAGGCCCGGATCCGCGCGGCGGCCCCGCTCACCGAGGACCTCGCGCTGGAGGCAGCGGGATCGATGTGGACCGAGGTGGACGAGGTCACCTGGACCGGTGGGCGGGTGGTGGCCCGCCGACGGACGTTGCTGGGCGCGATCGAGCTCAGCTCGACCCCGCTCAGCGATCCACCCGCGCAGGCCGTGAGCGACGCGATCGGAGAGGCGGTCGCGAGCGAGGGGATCACCCTCCTCACCTGGACGGAGGCGGCCACGGCGCTGCGCGCCCGCCTCGACTTCCTGCACCGCGCGCTCGGCGACCCGTGGCCCGACGTCAGCGACGCAGCACTGACGCAGGACCTCGACTCCTGGCTCGGGCACCAGCTGGCGCGGGTCCGCTCGGCGCAGGACCTTCGTCGGATCGACGTGACGGCCGCCCTGCGAGCGATGGTGCCGTGGCAGGAGGCGGGCAGGCTCGACGACCTGGCCCCCGAACGCGTCCAGGTCCCCAGCGGGTCGAGCGTGCGGATCGACTACTCCCAGGACCAGCCGGTGCTCGCCGTGCGACTGCAGGAGGTCTTCGGCTGGACCTCCGCACCGGTCCTGGCCGACGGCCGGGTCCCGCTCCTGCTGCACCTGCTCTCCCCCGCCCGACGCCCGGCCGCCGTCACCGCAGACCTGCAGTCCTTCTGGGACAACGGCTACCCCGGCGTGCGCGCCGACCTGCGCGGGCGCTACCCCAAGCACGCCTGGCCGGAGGATCCCCGCAGCGCACCCGCCACCGCGCGGACGAACAAGGCTCGCCGAGGCTGAGCGACTCGTGACGGTCTGCTCGCAAGTACCGGCGGGCGCTCAGAACCCGCCGAAGTCGAACCCGCCGCCGTCGAAACCGCCGCCGTCGCCACCGCCGTCGTACCCACCGCCGTCGCCGCCGTCGGATCCGCCGCCGTCGTCACCACCGCCTCCACCGTCGGAGCCGCCACCGAAGTCGCCGAACATCATCCCGCCCATGAACATCCAGGTCATGGGTCCGAAGGCACCGAAGTAGCCCGCGGCGTACGGCTCGTAGGCGCGCCCGCCCTGCCAGTAGGGGACCCGCTGCGCGCCGACCATGACCTTGCGGACGTCCGGCTCGGCGCCGGCGTTGACGCGCTCGACGTCGAGGGCGCACGCGGGCACGTCACGTTCGACGCCGTCCGGCGGGACGAAGAGGACGTCGGCGACCGACGGTCCGTGGCGCGGGTCGAAGAAGCACGGCGGCCGGCGGGTGGGGAGCGGCCGTCCCTCGACCCGAGCGCGCACGCACGCGATGGCGTAGCGGCCGTCCTCGACGATCGAGGTGATGTGCCGGATGTCCTCCGGCTTCGTGATGGAGTCGCCTGCGGTCTTGGCCGACTCGTAGGTGTCGAGCGCACGCTGGTAGTCGGCGTTGGCGCCGGCGTCCAGGACGTGACCGCTCATCTCGTAGTCGAGCTCCTGGAGGTCGACGCCGAACGCGGTGATGTCCTCGAAGGCCAGCTTCTTCACCGGGGCGAGCTCGTCCTCGCGCCGCTGGAGCTCCCGCGCCTTGTTGCGACGGGCCAGGACGACCGCGCCGACGCCCACCACGGCGAGCACCACCAGCAGCAGGATCACATCCATGACGAGAGCGTACGTCGCCTGCCGCAGCGGGTGGTCCGTCACTGAGTGCTCAAGATCATGGCCTCGCCCTATTGGATCGATCCAATCCCTGCTCCAGACTGGAGGTCACAGCCAGGCCACATCGCGACTCCGAGGGGTTGTCCATGACGAACCAGACCAGCCTGACCGACGAGCTCAACGCCCTCTACGCCAACTACGTCGAGTCCATCAACGATGCCGTCGCGGCCGACGACCTGGCCCTCGCGGCCGAGCTGGCTGACTCCTACGACCGGGACGCCATCATGCTGATGGCCGAGCGCGAGGGGCGCCAGAACCTGCTGGCCCACTTCGGCCTGACGCCGGACGGTGGCCGCCTCAAGGTGCAGCGCGACATCCCGCTGCGTCGTCTGGTGAAGAGCGTCACGGCACTGCGCTCCGCCTG
The DNA here is from genome assembly GCF_947488025.1 of uncultured Nocardioides sp. Lineage (GTDB taxonomy): Bacteria > Actinomycetota > Actinomycetes > Propionibacteriales > Nocardioidaceae > Nocardioides. Next base: position 40,708 of record NZ_CANKYS010000011.1, read on the forward strand.
AGCAGTCGGACGGCTACCCCACCGCCAACCGGTACCCCCGCTTCACGACGGTGAGCACGGCCTTCGTCCCGATGGCCGCGCGCAGCCGCGCGACCGCCATCTCGACCGCGTGCTCCGAGCCCGCCTGCCCCGAGGGCAGCGCAGCGAGCAGCGCCCGGCGCGACACCACGTGACCGGGGTTCACCAGCAGCGCGTTGAGCACCGAGAGCGGCGCGGGTGACAGCTCGACCGGCACCCCGTCGAGCAGGAGCGAGTCGGAGTGCACGATCAGCGTCCGTCCGTCCGCGAGGCGTACGTCGACCCCGTCCCGCCGCGTCGGGAGCTCGGTCTCGAGCTGCTTGACCATCCCGGCCAGGCGCGAGCGGTCGGGAAAGATCGTCGGGACGCCCCACATCTCGAAGGCCGCCGCGGTCACCGGGCCGACGCACGAGGCGACGACGTCGGACTGGAAGGCGCTGATCAGGTCGTCGCGCCGGCCGACGCTGTACGCCGCCTCCATCAGCGCCGCGACCGCAGGGGCTGACGTGAAGGTGACCGCGTCGAGCTCGCGGTCGGCGATCAGGTCGATCAGGCCGAACATCGGCGCCGGGTCGTCGGCCGAGGCCACGCGGTAGATCGGCACCGTCACCACCGACGCGCCCTGACGGCGGAGGGCGTGGGCGGCCATCGACAGCGACTGGCCGTGCTCCTGCACGACGATCCGCTTGCCGGTGAGGTCGCGGCCGCGCAGGTGGGCGAGCACGTCCTCGAAGCACTCCGACTCCGGCGCCCAGAGCTCGCGCAGGCCGTTGGCCCGGAGCACGCCGACGCTCTTCGGGCCGCGGGCCAGGATCTCCGCGGAGCCGAGCACGGCGACGAGGTCGTCGTACAACCCGGCGTCGGCGGCGGCCGCGAGCCAGGTCTTCATCCCGATCCCGGTGGTGGCGAGGAAGAGGTCGACCGGGCCGAGGATGACCTCCTTCGTCGCGGCGAGCAGCTCGCCGAGATCGACGTGGTTGGGCTCGAGCGACAGCGCGGCGGCCCACTCGACCGTGGCCCCGCGACGTTCCAGCAGTGCCACCTGCTCCTCGGCCTTGCGGGCAGCGGTGACCCCGATCCGGAACCCCGAGAGCGGCAGGCTCACGTGACCTCCCCAACCGGCCGGACCGACCCGACGTGCACGACGCCGTCGACCACCGAGACGTCGTACGACGGAACGGACACCGTCTCGTCGTCGAGGCAGGCGCCGGTGCGGAGGTCGAAGGCCTGCTTGTACATCGGCGAGCTCACCACCGGCGCGTCGCCGCGCGAGCCGACGATGCCGCGCGAGAGCACCGACGCACCGCTGAACGGGTCGACGTTGGAGAGCGCGAAGACCTCGCCGGAGTGCGTACGGAACACGGCGACCGCCTCACCGGACACCAGGGCGGCGACCCCGCCCTCGAGCGGGACGGCGGACACGGCGCACACGGGGGTCAGGGCTACGGCGACGGTGCTCATGCGGGCGCTCCCACGGGGATGAGGGCCGGGGCGATCGGCTGGATCTGGTCGCGCTCGGTGGTGAACGCGATCGACGGGTCGGGGGTGTCGGGGGCGTTGACGAAGGAGACGAACCGCTCCAGCTTGGTCGGGTCCTCGAGCGTCGCGCGCCACTCGTCCTCGTAGCCGCCGACGTGCCGCGCCATCTCCGCCTCGAGCTCCGCGCCGAGCCCGAGCGAGTCGTCGACGACGACCTCGCGCACCCGGTCGAGCCCGCCATCGAGCTGCTCGATCCAGGTCGAGGTGCGCTGGAGCCGGTCGGCGGTGCGGACGTAGTACATGAGGAACCGGTCGAGGTACGACACCAGCGTGGCGGTGTCGAGGTCACCGGCGAGCAGCCGGGCGTGGGCGGGCGTGGCGCCGCCGTTGCCGCCGACGTAGAGGTTCCATCCCTTCTCGGTCGCGATGACACCGAAGTCCTTGCCGCGCGCCTCCGCGCACTCGCGGGCGCACCCGCTGACCCCGCCCTTGAGCTTGTGCGGGCTGCGCAGCCCGCGGTAGCGCAGCTCCAGCGCGATCGCGAGACCGACCGAGTCCTGCACCCCGAACCGGCACCAGGTCGAGCCGACGCACGACTTCACCGTGCGCAGCGACTTGCCGTAGGCGTGGCCGGACTCGAACCCCGCGTCGACGAGCCGGCGCCAGATCGCGGGCAGCTGCTCCATCCGGGCACCGAAGAGGTCGATCCGCTGGCCGCCGGTGATCTTGGTGTAGAGCCCGTAGTCCTTGGCCACCTCGCCGATCACGATGAGCTTGTCGGGCGTGATCTCACCGCCCGGGATGCGCGGCACGACGGAGTAGGTGCCGTTGCGCTGGATGTTGCCGAGGTACTTGTCGTTGGTGTCCTGCAGCTCGGCGGTCGCCGGTTCGAGGATGTGGGTGCTGGTCTGGCTGGCCAGGATGCTGGCGATCGCGGGCTTGCAGACGTCGCAGCCGCGGCCGGTGCCGTGGGCCGCGACGATGTCGTCGAAGCGCCGGTAGCCGTGCACCGCCACGACGTCGAAGAGCGCCTGCCGGGTGAGCCGGAAGTGCTCGCAGATCCCCTTGTCGACGACCCGGCCGACGCTGGCGAAGTGGTCCTCGATGATGTTCTTCACCGTCGCCACGCACGACCCGCACGTCGAGCCGGCGCGCGTGCACTGCTTGACGTCGCCCACGCTCTCGCAGCCCTGGTCGGTGACCGCGTGGAGGATGTCGGCCTTCGTCACGTCGTTGCACGAGCAGACCTGCGCCTCGTCGGGCATCCCGAGCTGGATGCCGGCGCCGGTGCCGACCGGGAGGATGAGCTGCTCGGGGTTGTCGGGCAGTGCGAGGCCGCTGCTGACCATCGGCCGCAGGACGCCGTACGCCGACGCGTCGCCGACCAGGATCCCGCCGAGCAGCCGCGAGCCGTCCTCGCTGACCACGAGCTTCTTGTAGACGCCGGCGACCGCGTCGGCGTAGGTCAGCTCGAGGGACCCGTCGGTGGTCGCGAAGGCGTCGCCGAAGCTCGCGACGTCGACGCCGAGGAGCTTGAGCTTGGTCGACATGTCGGCGCCGGTGAAGGTGCCCGGGCCGTCGAGGAGCGCGTCGACGACGACCTCGGCCATGGCGTAGCCCGGGGCGACGAGGCCGTACATCGTGCCGCCCGGCGCCGCGCACTCCCCGATCGCGAAGACGTGCGGGTCCGCGGTCCGGCACTGCTCGTCGACCAGTACGCCGCCGCGCGGCGCGACCTCCAGGTCGCACTCGCGAGCCAGGGCGTCGCGCGGTCGGATGCCGGCGGAGAACACCACGACCTGCGCGTCGACGACCTGCGTCGGGGCGCCCTCGTCGGTGCCGGCCTGCCGCACCCGGAGCCCGGTGACGGACGAGCCGCCCTCGATGGCCTCGGTGACCACGCCGGTGTGCACGGTCACTCCGAGGCGCTCGATGTGCCGCACCAGCGTCGAGCCGGCGCCGTCGTCGAGCTGCACCGGCATCAGCCGGGGCGCCATCTCGACGACGTGGGTGTCGAGGCCGAGCTGGACGAGCGCGTTGGCCGCCTCCAGGCCGAGCAGACCGCCGCCGATGACGACGCCGCTGGTGGCCGCGGCACTGGCCGCCTGGATCGCCTCGAGGTCCTCGATGGTGCGGTAGACGAAGCAGCCGTCCTTGCCGCGACCCTCGACGGGCGGGACGAACGGCGCCGCGCCCGTGGCGAGCACCAGGACGTCGTACTCGTGGACGGTGACGGCGCCCGGCACCCCCTGCTGGTCGAGGAGGGCGTTCTGGCGCCCGTCACGAGACCCCACCGCGCTGGGCGGGGACACGACGGTGACGGTCCGCGCGGCCCGGTCGACCTCGGTCACGACGCTATCGAGCACGAGGCGCACCCGCGGGTCGTCGTACTCCCCACCGGGCAGCAGCGACAGCGCGTCCGAGCCGCCATCCCCATCGGCGTGGGCGAACCAGCTGGTGAGGGCGACCCGGTCGTAGGCCGCGCGCGGCTCCTCGCCGAGGACGAGGACGTCGTGGGTCTCGGTGAGGCCGCGCTCGACGGCGGCCTGGGCGAACCGGTGGCCCACCATGCCGTGCCCGACGACGACGATCCGCTGGCGCTTGGTCATGCCGATGAACCTAGGAAGCCGATGTTGTCGGCGGCTTCCACGAATGTTTCGGGCGTGAAAACTGGGTGGCACGGCCTCACGCGGGCCTGCCCCCGCGCGCGGACCCGTTGGCAGGCTGAACTGACGTCAATTCAGCTCGGCTTCGGACCCTCCTCCGTCACCCGCTTGATCGAGGCGGCCTCCGTCTCGACGTAGCGCTTCGTCAGCCTCTTCGTCATGAGCCAACCGACCCGGCCCATCGGCCCGGCGACGGCGACGGTCAAAGTCAGGCGGGTCGCGCCTGCGTCCGGCTCCACCACGTGGCCGGCGGAGATCGCGGCCCCTGGCGACCGCGACCTCCAGGTGAAGGACCGGCCCTGTTCGAGCTCCGTCACCATCCACACCGCCTCCGGCAGCCTGGGCTGCTGGAGCCGCGTGCGAGAGCCGACCGCCAGCGGACCATCGTCGAGCCGCTGGACCGAGTCGACCGTCGGTATCCGCTCCGGCCAGCGCTCGATGTCGACGACCACCTCCCAGACCCGCTCGGGTGGTGCAGCGATCCTGACGGTGTGCTGGAGACCGGGCATGTCCCGAGTGTGCACCGGTGCGCCCCCGCTCTGCGACGCTTGCCACCTCACACCGGCCGGGCGAGCTCCTCGCACATGTCGACGAGCACCTCGAGCTGCCCGGGAGTGACGTACGACGGATTGCTCCCGGCCGGCATCCGCAGCACCTCCAGCGCGGCGAGGTCCGGGTGGCCGACGAGCTCCGAGCGCAGGAGCGGCTGGTCGAGCGGGACCAGGACCATCGGCATGACCCCGTCGCGGGCAGGCCCCGTGATCCGGCCGTGGGCGTGGATGCCGGCGGGCAGCCCTGGCTCCGAGCCGCTCATCCAGAGCAGCACCGGCTGCCCAGCGACCGCGAGGTCGGTGCGGTAGGTCGGCCGCGCGCACCACGTCTCCACGCCCGCGAAACCGGCGCGCACGTGCTCGCGGGTCGAGCGCTCGGCGCCGCTGGCCTTCACCAGCCAGGCGCCGAGCGTGTCGGGCGAGAGGGCACGATCGGGCACGACCCGAGCGTCGCACGGTGACTGAAACGGTGACTGAAACGCGAGGTGCTGGGAACCTGTGGGGGTGAGCGAGTGGTTCCTGCCGGAGACGGAGCGCCCCTGGACCTCCGGCAACCTGGTGGTGCCCCGCGTGCACGGCTCCGCCTACTTCGCACGCCTCGTCGAGCTGGTCGGGGCGACCGCGGCCGGCGACCGGATCTACTTTACCGACTGGCGCGGCGACTCCGACGAGCGGCTCACCGCGGACGGACCGACCGTCGCCGAGTTGCTCCGCGACGCGGCCGCGCGTGACGTCGAGGTGCGGGCGCTGATGTGGCGCTCCCACCCGGGCCGGCTCAACGGCGAGGAGAACAACCACCTCGGCCGGATCGTCAATGAGTGCGGCGGCGAGGCGCTGCTCGACGAGCGCGTGCGCAAGGGTGGCTCGCACCACCAGAAGCTCTTCGTCGTACGCCACAAGGGTCGGCCCGAGGAGGACGTGGCGTTCGTCGGTGGCATCGACCTGTGCCACAGCCGCCGCGACGACGCCGACCACGCCGGCGATCCGCAGGCAGCACCCCTCGACGACCGCTACGGCGAAGCCCCGCCGTGGCACGACGCGATGGCGGAGATCCGGGGTCCGGCGGTGGCGCACGTGCTCGACACCTTCACCGAGCGGTGGGACGACACGACCCCGCTCGACCACCGCAACCCCTACCGCGCCGTCGCGCACCGGATCGCGAGGATGCCGCGGCACCCCGAGCAGCTGCCCGAGCGCTGGGACCCGCCGCCGTAGGCCGGCCGGCACCAGGTGCAGATCCTGCGGACGTACCCCTTCAAGCGGCCGCGCTACCCGTTCGCCCCCGACGGCGAGCGGTCGGTCGCGCGCGCCTACTCACGGGCCTTCAGCCGGGCGCGCAGGCTGGTCTACGTCGAGGACCAGTACTTCTGGTCCGACCTCGTGGCCGCGACCCTCGCCGACGCCCTCCGGCGCGAGCCGGGGCTGCAGGTCATCGCGCTGGTGCCGCGTTACCCGGAGGAGGACACCCGGGTCGGCGGCCCGCCGATGAAGCACGGCCAGCGCGTCGCGTGGGAGCGGCTGAAGGAGGCCGGCGGCGACCGCTTCACGATGTTCGACCTCCACAACGCCGAGGGCACCCCGATCTACGTGCACGCCAAGGTCTGCATCGTCGACGACGAGTGGATGACGATCGGCTCGGACAACCTCAACCTCCGCTCGTGGACGCACGACTCCGAGATCACCTGCGCGGTGGTCGACCCCCATGGCGAGCTGCCCCGCGAGCTGCGCACGTCACTGTGGGCCGAGCACCTCGGCCTGCCCGACGACGACCCCCGGCTCACCGACCTCGACGACCCGGTCGACCTGTGGACGTCGCGCGTCGGCGCTCCTGGGAGCCGGGTCCAGGCGCACGAGCCGCCTTCACTCCCACGTCGTACGACGCTGTGGGCCCGGCCGGCGTACCGCTACGCCTACGACCCCGACGGCCGGCCGCGACGGCTGCGCGGGACGACGGACTTCTGAGCATCCCTCACCGGTTCGTCACCGGCAGGTGCACCACCACGTCCTTCATCCGCATCGCACCGACGACGCGGCTGCCGAACCCAGCGGACATGTCGGAGATCGGCGCGACGGTGAGGAACAGCGTCTGTCCGGCGGGTACGTCGACCGCGACCGAGGGCAGCTCGACCCCGCGTCGCGGCTTGTCGATCGCGATGCCGTTCTCGCGGATCGGCAGCATGTTGTTCTGCACGACCCGCGCGTCGAGGGGGCTGGTGCCGACCGACAGCCCGAGGAAGGCGCGGTTGTCGGGGCCGATCGTCGTGAGCCGGGCGTCCAGGGTGGGCGAGCCGGCGATCGTGAGCGGGCCCTGGGCGACGGGGTAGGCGACGGGTGCGCCGACGCCGACCGTGCTGACGACCTCGCCGAGCTCGACGGCGGTGGTGGGTGCGACAGCGGGGACGCTCACGCAGCGGTCCCCTGCCGCGGTGGTCAGGTGGTAGCGCCCGAAGCCGGTGAGCCCGGTCCTCTCACCCTGCAGGTTCTGCTGCAGGAACCGCAGGCCGAGGTCGGCGAAGTCCGGGCTCCCGAGCGTCGGGGAGCAGGCGTCGGTGGTCGCGAGCGGGATGTCGAGGTTGGTGCCGGGCGGGAGCACGGCCGGGAGGGTGTGCCCGCCGTTGTAGCCGACGAAGATGCTGCGCGAACGGGCCCGGTCGGTGAGCAGCCGGCCGAAGTTGTCCAGGCGCTGGTCGAGCGGGAAGAGGTTGTCGGTCGCGCCCTGGCCGAAGAGCACCGGGACGTCGAGGCGGCGGCCCTGGCGCACGTGCCACTCCGGGCCGTTGCGGTCGAGGAAGTCGTGGAGGCGGGTCGGCACGTTGCCCGTCGCGGTTGCCTCGACGAAGCCCTGGACCACGCGCGGCGGGAGGGCGTCGGTCGGCAGCGCGGCCGCGGTCAGCGCCGCCGCCCACTCGGTGCGGGGCACGCCCTGCGGAAACAGGCTCTCGGTCAGGCTCCACCAGGTGATCTCGGGGACCAGCGCGTCGAACCGCGTGGCGCCGCGGTCGCGGATCTCGCTGAGTGCGCCGACGAACTGGTAGCCGCCGCCGTAGGACCCGCCGATCGCGCCGAGCACGGGGTCGCCCGGCCGCTCCTCCTGCACCCACGGCTGCGCGGCGACGAGGTCGACGACCTCCTGGACGTCCCGGCCCTCCACGTCGGGGTTCTCGATGTGGGCCTTGCCGCCGCTCTCGCCGAAGCCGCGCTGGTCGAAGCTCAGCACGCCGAACCCGGCGTCGGTCAGGTAGGCGAACGCCGCGGGATCCGTCGTACGGCTGCCGCCCCAGCCGTGGCTGTGCAGCACCATCGGCACGGGACGGTCGGGCGTGGCGCCCGCCGGCCGGAACAGCGTGAAGCAGATGTCGACCGGCGCAGTCGTGCCGGGATCGGGCACGCTCTGCACGCAACCGTCTGTCGTGGTGACCGGGTCGGCAGCAGCAACGGGCGTCGGGCCCAGGAGCGGGACGGAAGCAGCGGTGAGCACGACGGCGGCGGCTGCGGTAACGAGTCGGTGCATGGCATCTCTCCTGCGGCGGGGTCACCGGTACCAACGATCAGCCGCCGTGCGGGCTACGCCCCGGCCGTGTCGCGGGCTCCCTCACTGCTCTTGACGTCGTCAGCCTCGCTGACCATGATGGTCAGTATCCCTGACGATTTGGAGGGCAGCCCATGACCCGCCTACCTCCCGTCCGGGTCGCCCGCGCTGCGACGACCGTCCGCACCGCGGTCCAGGGCCTCACGCGCCGGATGGTGCCCCCGCCCGTCGGTGTACTCGAGCTGGTCTCGGGCCTCATCGAGGCCAACACGGTGTACGCCGTCGCGAAGCTGGGAGTGGCCGACGCGCTGGCCCGGGGTCCCCGCGCGGCCGCGGACGTGGCCGCCGAGCTCGGCACCAACCCCGACGCGACCTACCGGCTGATGCGGGCCGCTGCCGGCTACGGCCTGCTGCACCAGGACGGCGACCGGTTCGACCTGACCGCACTGGGGCGCCCCCTGCGGTCGGACGCGCCCGACTCGATGCGCGCGGTGGTGCTGATGATCGGCGACCCGCGCTACCAGTCGGTGTGGGCCCGGCTGCCGGAGTCGGTCACCACCGGGACGGCCCAGGCCGAGGCCGTGCACGGCGTGTCGATGTGGGAGCTGCTGGACCGCGACGCCGACTACGCCGCCACCTTCAACGAGGCGATGACGCGCCTCACCGCGCTCGACTGGCCGACGGTCGCGGCTGCGTACGACTTCACCCCCTTCCGGCGCATCGTCGACGTCGGCGGCGGCCACGGCCGGCTGCTCGCGTCGATGCTCGGTGCCGCACCGGCGGCCGAGGGGGTGCTGTTCGAGCAGGAGTCGCTCCTGCCCGCCGCCGAGGAGCTGCTGCGGGAGGCCGGGGTCCTGTCGCGGTGCCGCCTGGTGGGCGGCTCGTTCCACGACCGGGTGCCCGACGACGGCGACCTCTACGTCATGCGCCGCGTGGTGCACGACCTCGACGACGAGCAGGCGCTCGCCCTCCTGACCACCGTGCGCCGCGACATGCCCGCGGGCGCCACGCTGCTCCTGCTCGAGAGCATCGTGCCCCCGGGCAGCGGGCCCGACTTCGCCAAGACCCTCGACCTCGACATGCTGCTCTTCGCCGGCGGTCGCGAGCGCACCGAGCAGGAGTACGCCGCCCTGCTCGACCGCGCCGGGCTCGGGATGACGCGCGTCGTGCCGACCATCTCGACGATCTCGCTCGTCGAGGTGCGCCCGGCGGCGTGACTCAGCCGCGCAGCCCGGCCCGGAGCTCCTCGAGCGCGGTCGACAGGTCGACCCGAGGCGTCCAGCCCCAGCGCCGCGCGCGGTCGGCCACGACCTGCCCGGTCCATGCCGGGCTATCGTCCCAGGTCGGCTCGAGGTCCAGCGCGTCCGTCACGGCGCCGAGGTAGTCGCGCTGGGTGGCCGGCCCGCTGGCCACGTTGACCGGCGTGCACCCGCCCGCGACCGGACCTGACTCGGGGTCGTCGGCGGTCGCGATGGCGCCGGTGGCGACGTCGGCCGCGATGCTCGCCAGGTCGTCGACGTGCACCCACGCGAAGGTCTGGTCGGGGTTGGCGTGCCGCTCGGCCTCGTCGTCGCGGATCTCCGCCGGGCGCACGGTGTTCCAGATCGACGTGGGGCCGGGGCCGAGGATCGCCGGCGGGCGCAGCAGCACGCGCGTCGTACTTGCCAGCCGCTCGAGCGCGGCGTCGACGTCGCGCTTGACGACGCCGTAGGCCGACGAGTCGTCGGGCACCAGCGCCGCCGACTCGTCGACGTCACCCATCCCCGGGCTGCGGTCGTAGACGCCGGCGGTCGAGACGTGGACCAGGAGCGGCACGCCGGCGTCGACGGCCGCCTCGGCGATCGTCATCGTGCCGTCGAGCCCGACGCGACGCTGGTCGTCGCGTCCGCTGCCGAGCGGGTGGACGGTCGTGACGAGGGCGTCGGCACCGGCCACCACGGTGGCCGCGAAGGTGGGGTCGGCGAAGTCGCCGACGTGCTCCTCGACGTGCGGGTGCTGCGGCGCGGTGCCCACGCGGCGTACGACGGCGCGCACGGTCGCCCCGCGCTCGCCCAACGCGGACACGACGTGGCTGCCCACGAGTCCGTTGGCACCGGTGACGACGACGATCGGGGAGGTCATGCCTCCACCATGGCACTGCGGTCCTGAACGCGGTCGTCGGCCGTCCGGGGCAGGAGAACGCGGGCGACCGCCAGGACCCAGATGGTGGCGGAGACCAGGCTGGTCATCACGTCGGTCGGGTGGTGGGCGCCCTGGTAGAGCCGGGACGGTGCCACGACGAGCGGTGCGAGGAGCAGCGGCCAGACCCACCGGCGCCAGCGCGGCGCCACCGCAGCGACCCACAGCACGATGCCGCCGTAGACGACGATCGAGGTCGCCACGTGCCCGGACGGGAAGCTGTGGTCCGGCACGAGCCCGGGGTCGAGGATCTCCACCGGCGGCCGGTCACGCGGGACGAAGTGGGTGACGACGAGGTAGAGGGCGAGGTAGCCCGCGACGAGCACCGCGAAGTAGACGAACGGGCGCCAGGAGCGCTGCCACCACGAGCCGGCGAGGCCGACCACGACGGCGATGGCGACGCCGACGATCGTGTCGGCGATCGCGCTGCCGGCAGCCGCCGCGGTGTCGAGGTCGGCCGTGCGGTGGTCCTCCAGCCAGCGCGCGACGCCGTCGTCCCACGGGCCGACCGCCGAGACCAGCGGCCCGGTGAGGAGCCACCCGACCCCCAGGACCCCGAGGACGACGAGGATCCAGACGAGGGCCAGGGTGCGCGCGGCCTCGCGCCGCGTCGTCGACGTACTCACGCCGCCGAGGATGCCCCACGTCGTGGGCGTCGTCGTCCACCCCCAGGGATGTCCGCGGTCCGGGGCCTGACGCTAGGCCGGCTTGCGCACGTGCAGCCGCACGTGGGTGCCGGTGTCGTCACGACCGACGTCGACGGCCGCCACGAGCTGCCGGGCCAGCCACAGTCCGTAGCCGTGCTCGGCCGGCTCGTCGGGCGGCAGCAGCCCCGCGAGCGGGTGCACCGGCATCCCGCCGCGGTCCTGGACGTGCCACACCCACGTCTCGTCCTCGTCGTAGACGTGCACCAGGACCGGGGGCGAGCCGTGCAGCTGGGCGTTGGTCACCACCTCGGTGACCGCCAGCTCCAGGTCGTCGAGGACGCCGCGATCGAGGCCCAGGTCCGCTCCCCGGGTGCGCACCAGGCCCCGGACGAGGGCGACGCCGGCGTGCTGGGAGCAGTCGAGCGTGGCGGCGTACGCCGGCGGCTGCGAGACCGCCGCCAGGTCTGCCAGCACCGCCATCGGGTCCTGGAAGCGCGCGTTGGGCGTGACGGCACCGTCCTCGCACACCCCGTCGTGGGCAGCGAGGGCGATGTCGACCAGGTGCCCGGGCAGACGGGCGTCGTAGGGGCAGAGGAGGTCGACCGGCTGCTCGGCGAAGACGAGGCTGGCCGCCGACTCGAGCCTGCGGTAGTCGACGATCTCGACGGGGGTCCTCGCCGCGAGCGACTGCTCGGCGATCACGCACGACCGCACGCCCGGAGCCGCGGTCACGAAGTCGAGCAGCATCCGGTAGACGTTCCACTGCGGCCCGTAGGCCACGGCGTCGTCGATGACGGTGACCTCGTCGGCGTCACTGCCGAGCTCGGCCCGGATCGCCTCCACCCGCGACGCCGGCGCCATGACGAGCCCGCGGTGGCCCTGGTCGAGACCCGCGCGGAGGAACCCGCCCGCCTCGGTCGCGTAGTGGCGGTCGCCGTCGTAGAGCAGCGTCGTGTGCGTGGAGGTCGCTGTCACGGCTCGTGCCTCTGTCTCCCCGGCCGGAGCCGGCAGAGGTCGGCGGCCGCGCGGTGTCGCCCGTGCATCACCCGCTCAATCTAGGGCGGCGTGGCGGTGCGGGACCCACAGTTCTCCCACATTTTGGGCCACGGACCGGTTTTCTCACCTCCGCATCAGCAGCGCGGAGTCCCCGAACTCGTGCCAGAGGTAGCCCTCCGCGACCGCAGCGTCGTATGCCGCCTGGGTGAGCCGGGCGCCCGCCACCGCCTCGACGAGCAGGAGGTGCGAGGCCATCGGGTCGTGCCACCCGGTGACGAGGCCGTCGACCACCCGGGGCGGGTCCGCCGGCGTGACGACGCGGTCCGTCCACCCGCGCCCGGCGACGACGGAGGACCCCCGCACCGTGGACTCGACGGCGCGGGTCGCCGTGGTGCCGACGGCCACGACACGTCCGCCGTTGGCGCGCGCCTGGTTGATCACGCGCGCGCTGGTCGGCGTCACCTCGAACCACTCCGGCCCCGGGGCCTCTCCGGCCTCCTGCGACGACACGCCGGTGTGCAGCGTGACGGGTGCGAGCTGCACGCCCCCGGTGACCAGCCGGGTCACCAGCTCGTGCGTGAACGGACGCCCGGCCGACGCCATCTCGGCGCTGCCCGGCCTCGTCCCGAAGACCGTCTGGTAGTCCGCGAGCGGGTAGCGCCGGTCGAGGTAGCCGTAGGCGATGGGGCGCCCGTTCCAGTCGAGCTGGCGGTCCAGGTCGCCTCGCACCGACGCGCGCCAGAGGCGGTTGCCGACGCCCGTCGGGGAGGACGCCTGCCCGAGCCACGGCTCGCGGAGCACCAGGCGTACGTCGCCGACGCGCACCACGTCGTCCACGTGCGCGGTCAGCAGGGCCCGGGCGGCGTCGGGTGCGGTCCGCAGCTCGACGACGGCGTCCCCGTCGTCGAGGCGGTGCGCGACGTGGAGCACCACCGGACGCCCGTCGAGGTCGGCATCGACCTCGGCGGCGACGGTCGCCGAGGTGTTCACGACCAGCACGTCGCCGGCGCGCAGGTGGTCGGGGAGGTCGGCGAAACGGCCGTGGGACAGGCCGTCCGGGGTCGCCACGAGCAGGCGCACCTCGTCGCGGGCGAGTCCGCGCGACTCGACGGGTCGAGGTGCGAAGGTCGACGCGGCGAACCGCGTCTGCGGGGTCTCGTGGAGGAGCGTCATCGGCCTTCGCCCCCGAAGTCGGCGGCCCGGTGGCGACCGGAGTCCGGCCGCGCGGCCAGCAGCGCCAGCAGGTGCGGCACGACCGCCTCCGGGAGCGGTCGGTCCGAGATGTCCTCGCCGGGGAAGGCGTCCTGGTGCATCGCCGTACGCATGTCGCCCGGGTCGACGGCGTACGCGCGCAGTCCCGTCTCGGCGCCGTAGGTCAGGGTCACGTGGTCGAGCGCGGCCTTGCTCGCGCCGTAGAGGCCCCACGTCTCGTAGTGGTTCACAGCAGCGTCCGAGCTGATCGAGAGCAGCACGCCGTCCGTCTCTCGCAGCCACGGCAGCAGGACCGAGGTGAGGACCAGTGGACCGCCGATGTTGGTCCGCCAGACGTGCATGAGGTCGGGGATGTCGACCTCGGCCAGCGGGCGCATGGGCAGCGGGCCGAGCGTGCTGGCGTTGTGCACCAGGAGGTCGAGCCGTCCGTGACGCTCCACCTCTGTCCGCAGGCGCTCGCGGTGGTCGGCGTCGGTCAGGTCGCCGACGACCACCGTCACGTCGGCTGGGAGCTCGGCTTCCTTGAACCTCTCCTCGCTGCGCCCGTCCGTGACCACCCGCCAGCCGTGCCGCGCGAGCTCGGCGACGAGCGCGCGGCCGAGCCCGGCCGATCCTCCGGTGACCAGCGCCACCCGTTCCGTCGTCTTGTCAGTGCCTGTCTTGTCGGTCATGACACCATGGTTCAAGTTCAAGTGAACTTGAGTTCAAGAGGTGATTGCGATGGATGCTCGCGACCTGCTGCCGATGGGCGAGATCTCGCGGCGCAGCGGCTTCGCTGCATCGGCGATCCGCTTCTACGAGGCCGAGGGCCTGATCGAGGCGCACCGCTCGGGCAACGGTCAGCGGCGGTTCGAGCGCAGCGTCCTGCGGAGGCTGGCCTTCATCCGGGCTGCTTCCAACGTCGGTCTCAGCATCGAGGAGATCCGCGGCGAGCTCGCCCGGCTGCCCGGCAACCGCACCCCCACCAAGGCCGACTGGCACCGCATCTCCCGGCACTGGGGGCGCCGGCTCGACGAGCAGATCGCCGCGCTGCAGCGGCTCAAGGGCGGGCTCGAGGGCTGCATCGGGTGCGGCTGCCTGAGCCTGCGCTCGTGCGCCTTCTCCAATCCCGACGACGTGCACGCCGGGGACGGGGCCGGTGCGCGACTGCTCCCCGACTCGCTGCGGCGGCCGCACCCGACGCGGCGCTCGTCGGGGTAGTCCAGTGGCCTGCGGCCGGGTCAGGACTCCGCGCCCGGGGTGAACAGGGTCAGCTGCATGCCGTCGGGCGCGGCGACGCGGGCGTTGCGGTCGCCCCACGGCGTGTCGACGGCGGCGGCCACGGGGGTCGCGCCGGCGGCGGTCAGCGTGGCAGCGGCGGCATCGGCGTCCGGCACCTGCAGCGCGAGGCGCACCTTGCCCGAGACCCGCTCCCCCACCTCGAGGTCGTCGACCATCGCGGCCTGCGCCTCGTCGAAGAGCTCGAGCGTGGCGCGACCGGCGTCGAGCAGCAGCACGCGCCCCCGGTCGCTGCTCCAGTCGGCCACCTCGGGCAGGCCGAGCGCGTCGCGGTAGAGGCGTACGGCTGCGTCGAAGTCGTCGACGGTGAGGGTGATCCGGAGCTCCTGGACGGCGATCTGGGCATCGGTCATGGAGTCGATCGTGCTGGCTCGGGTGCACCTGAGGTCAAGACCCTGCCCGGACCGATGCGGAACTCGCCGATCACGGTGACGCCGTCCTGGGCGTAGAGCGGGATGGCCTGACCGTCGGGGTCCGTCTGGTTCCGTGCCTCGGCGGAGCGCACGAAGCCGCACCTCCCGTTGGTGCCGTAGGCGGCGACCAGGTCCGGCCCCGGGTCGTCCTCGTCGATGGCGGCGCCGGATCCGTAGGACATGCCGTTCTCGTTGACCGGGTAGGGCGGCGCCATCGCGGCCTGGGGACAGTCCTCGAAGACCACCTCGTCGTCGCGGCGCGCACTCGGGTCGATGGCGCGGAAGGTGGCGACCGGCTCGCCGGACGACGCGACGACCTGGTGCAGCTGGACGCCCCCGAGGAAGCCGACGACGACCGTCGCGGCCCCCAGTGCCACGCGCACGAGCATCCGTCCTCCTCCGGTACGTCGATGGGACGAGGCGATCGGTGGAGAAGTTGTCAGCCGACCGCGACCGGCGCCGGGCTGTCATCGACGAGGCGGCGTACGACGTCGGCGCACCCGCCGCAGCCGGTGGTCGCTCGCGTCCGGTCGACGCACTCCCCCACCGTCCCGCAAGCCCGGACCTCGCCCGCGGTCACGCCGGCGCACGCGCAGACCTCCGCCTCGTCGGGCAGCGGCGTCGGGGCGTCGGCCGCCTCGGGCAGGAGCAGCTGACCGGGCTCGTCGGGACCGAGCAGGGTGCCGCGGTCGTAGAGCTGGGTGATCAGCCCGACGCGGGACAGGTCGCCGACCAGGGCCGCGGCCACGATCCGCCCGCCGTGGACGACGAGGCGGCGGTAGGATCCGGCGACCGGGTTGGTCACCTCCACGACCTCGCCCGCCGCGCGCTCGGGGTCGCCGAGCACCGCGACGTCGAGGCCGGTGGCGCGCAGGCGCGCGACGCTGCGGTCGCCGTCGTACGACGCCTCCTCCCCGCGCAGCACCCGGGCGAGCACCTCGGCCTGCTCCCAGGCGGGCGAGACGTTGCCGGTGGTGCGGCGCCGGTGCTCGGCGCAGTCCCCGATGGCGTGCACCCGGTCGTCGGTGACGCTGGTGAGCGTGTGGTCGACGACGACCCCGCGGCGGACCATCAGCCCGGCCCGACGCGCGAGCGCGGTCGACGGGCGGCCGCCGGCGGTGAGGACGACGAGGTCGCTGGGCAGGACGTGGCCGTTGTCGAGCTGCAGCCCGTCGTCGGTGATCCGGACGGCCCGGGCGCCGGTGTAGACCTCGGTGCCGAGACGGCGGAGGTCGCGGGCGAGGACGCGTCCGGCGCCGGGACCGACCTGGCGGGCGAGCAGGTGGTCGGCGCCCTCGACGACCTCGGTCCGCAGCCCGCGCACCGCCAGTGCCCGGGCGACCTGCAACCCGAGCAGGCCGCCGCCGACGACGATCGCGCGGGGTCTCGTGACAGGCGCCAGAGCGCCTTCCTCGACCAGCGAGCTGGCGGCTTCGTCGAGGCGCCGGCAGTCGGCGAGCGAGCGGAAGGCGTGGACCGTCGGGTGCAGGGTGCCGTCGCGGCGGACCAGGCCGCGGATCGGCGGCAGGGTGGGGATCGAGCCACAGGCCAGGACGAGCCGGTCGTAGGCGACCCGTTCCCCGTCGACCAGCACGACCGCGCGGGCGGCGCGATCGACCTCCAGGACCCGCGCCCCCAGCCGCAGGTCGATCCCGTGCGCCGCGAACCACTCCTCCGAGCGCAGCGTCAGCGCGTCGGCCGCGTGGGTGCCCTCGAGCACCGCGGACAACAGGATCCGGTTGTAGGGCGCGTGCGGCTCGTCGGCGAGGACCGTCACGGCGAGCCGGTCGTCCCCGGCGAGGTGCTCGGCCAGGCGGACGGCGGCCATGCCGCCGCCCACGACGACGATGCGCTCAGCCATGGGTGACCGAGGCCGCGCACACCTTGAACTCCGGCATCCGCGAGGCCGGGTCGAGGGCGTCGTTGGTGAGCCGGTTGGCGCCGACCCAGTGGAAGGGCACGAAGACCGTGTCGGGCCGGATCGTCGGCACCACCTTGGCGGGAGCGGTCATCTCGCCGCGCCGGGTCGCCACGCGCACGACGTCGCCCGGCCCGATCCCGATGCGCGCGGCGAGCAGCGGGTGGAGCTCGACGAACGGGCCGTCGTCGGGCAGCGAGCGGACCCGCCGGGTCTGGGCGCCGGACTGGTACTGCGCGAGCACCCGCCCGGTCGTGAGGTGCACCGGGTAGTCGGTGCACGGCTGCTCGGCCGCGCCGCGGTGCTCGACGGCGTACATCCGGGCGCGCCCGTCGGGGTGCGCGAACGACTCGGCGAAGAGCCGCTCGCCGCCCCAGAAGACGCCCTGCTCGTCGCGGATCCGGTCGTAGGTGATCGCCGAGTAGTCGGCCGGGCCGCCCGCCGACGCGCGGCCGAGCTCGGCGAAGACCTCCTCCGGGTCGGTCGGGAACGACGCCTCCGACCCGAGCCGCTCGGCGAGCCCGGCGATCACCTCGAGGTCCGACCGCACGCCCGACGGGGGCGTGATGGCACGCTGCCGCAGGACCACCCGACCCTCGAGGTTGGTCATCGTCCCGGTCTCCTCGGCCCACTGCGTCACCGGCAGCACGACGTCGGCCAGCGCCGCGGTCTCCGACATCACGATGTCGCACACGACGAGCAGGTCCAGCGCCTCCAGCCGCGAGGTCACGTGGGTCGCCCGTGGAGCGCTGACGACGATGTTGGACCCGAGGACCAGCAGCGCCGACGGGCCGTCCGGTGTGCCGAGCGCGTCGAGGAGCTCGTACGCCGACCTGCCGGGGCCCGGCAGCGAGTCGGGCTCGACCCCCCACACGCCCGCGACGTGCGCGCGGGCGGCGGGGTCGTCGATGCGCCGGTAGCCGGGCAGCTGGTCGGCCTTCTGCCCGTGCTCGCGCCCGCCCTGGCCGTTGCCCTGCCCGGTCAGGCAGCCGTAGCCCGCGCCCCGCCTGCCCACCGCGCCGAGCGCGAGCGCGACGTTGATCCAGGCCAGCACGGTGTCGGAGCCGGTCGAGTGCTGCTCGGCCCCGCGCGCGGTGAGGACCATGACCTTGCGGCCCGCGAGCATGGCCGCCAGCGCCCGCAGCTCGTGCGCCTCGATCCCGGTCACCCGCTCGACCCGCTCGGGCCACCAGGAGGCGACCGAGTCACGCACGTCCTCCCAGCCGGTGGTGCGCTCGGCGAGGTACGTCGTGTCGACCGCGCCGGCGGCGACGAGCAGGTGCAGCAGGCCCAGGGCGAGGGCGAGGTCGGTGCCCGGCACCGGCTGGAGGTGCAGGTCGGCGCGGTCCGCGGTCGGCGTACGCCGTGGGTCGACGACGACGACCTTCCCGCCGCGCTCGCGCAGGCGGTCGAGGTGGCGGGCGGCCGGTGGCATGGTCTCGGCGAGGTTGGAGCCGACGAGCACCAGCACGTCGGTCTCCTCGACGTCGGCCAGCGGGAAGGGCAGCCCGCGGTCGAGGCCGAAGGCGCGGATGCCGGCCGAGGCGGCCGAGCTCATGCACCAGCGACCGTTGTAGTCGATCTGGGAGGTGCCGAGCGCGACCCGGGCGAACTTGCCGAGCGCGTAGGCCTTCTCGTTGGTGAGCCCGCCGCCGCCGAAGACGGCGACCCGGTCCGGCCCGCCCGCCGCCTGCGCGGCTCGGATCCCGTCGGCGACGCGGTCGAGCGCGTCGTCCCACGGGACGGCCGTCCACTCGCCGGTCTCCCGGTCGCGCACGAGCGGCGACGTGAGCCGCTCCCGGCTGCCGTACAGCCCGGCCGCGGCCCACCCCTTGCGGCACAGCGCGCCCCGGTTGACGGGGAACTCCTCCCACGCCGACACCTCGGGCGTACGCCGGCTTCCCCCGGATCCAGTGCTCAGCTTCATCCCGCACTGCAGCGAGCAGTAGGGGCAGTGGGTCTCGGTCGCCACGGCGCTGCCTCAGATCCCGGCGCCGGCCAGGCTCTTGGCGCGGACCTCCGCCGGGCGTCGCAGGTAGACCGCCCAGGTCACCGCACCGCAGACGACGTAGAACGCGGTGAACACCAGGAAGGCGCCCTTCGTGGCGGACATGGGGTCGGCCACCCACGGTGCACTGAAGGCCATCGGGATGAGGAACCCGCCGATGGCGCCCACCGCGCCGATCACGCCGATCGCGGCGGAGGCCTGCTTGGTCCCGGCCAGCAGGGCGGCGGTGCGCTCGGGTGTGCCGGGCGTCGTGGCGCGCTCGGCCTCGGTGCGCCAGATCGCCGGGATCATCTTGTAGGTCGAGCCGTTGCCGACGCCGGTGGCCGCGAAGACGCAGAGGAAGAAGGCCAGGAACCACGGGAACCACGACTGGTTGGCCGACGCGATGGCCGGGTCCGCGGTGGGGTTGGGGGTGAGCTGCATGAGCGTCCAGAGCACGGCCAGGGTGAAGACGACCATCGCGCCGAACGCGCCCAGCGTCACCTTCGCGCCGCCGACGCGGTCGGCCAGCCACCCGCCGAACGGCCGGGTCGCCGAGCCGACCAGGGCGCCGAGGAAGGCGAAGTAGGCGAAGTAGATGCCGGTCCCCAGCGGCGACGGCTCCGGCACCCAGAAGTTCAGCTTGATGAGCAGGGGCATGGCGGCGGAGTAGCCGATGAACGAGCCGAAGGTGCCGATGTAGAGGAACGCCATGATCCACGTCTGCCGCTTCCGCACGACCTGCAGCTGCTCGCGGGGGGAGGACTTCGCGGTGCCCAGGTTGTCCATGAAGAAGTACGCCGCGAGCGTCGCGACGACCGCGAGGCCGGCGTACACCCAGGCCGCGCGCTGCAGGTCGATCCCGCCCTCCGCCGCCTTGACCAGGCCGAAGATCCCGGCGCCGCCGACGATGACGGGCAGGAAGAGCTGGATCAGTGCGACCCCGAGGTTGCCGCCCGCTGCGTTGAGGCCCAGCGCGGCGCCCTTCTTGGCCGAGGGGTAGAAGAAGTTGATGTTGGCCATCGAGCTCGCGAAGTTGCCGCCGCCGAGGCCGGCCGTTGCCGCGATGGCGCAGAACACCCAGTACGGCGTCTCCGGCCGCTGCACGACGTAGGCGAACCCCAGCGTGGGGATGAGCAGCAGAGCCGCGCTGGCCATCGTCCAGTTGCGGCCACCGAACTTCGGCACCGCGAACGTGTAGGGCAGTCGCAGCAGCGAGCCGACCAGGTTGGGCAGCGCCACGAGCAGGAACAGCTGCTGGGGCGTGAACGCGAAGCCCTGGGCCACCAGGAAGGCCGAGCTCACGCTCCAGATCAGCCACACCGAGAAGCCGAGGTGCTCGGCGAAGATCGACCAGACCAGGTTGCGGCGGGCGACGGACCGGCCGCCTCCCTCCCAGAAGTCGGGGTCCTCCGGGCGCCAGTCCTCGATCCAGCGACGCGTGCGGCGGGTGTCAGCAGCGGGGGTGCTCATGCCGACGAGCGTCGGCTCCCGGTGTGACGTCCGGCCTGCCGGTCCGGTGGCGGAGCCGTCAACTTCTCCTCACGACCTCACGACCTCACGACCTCACGACGTCACGACGTCACCGAGGAGTGCGATGCAGCGCGAAACGCAGAGGAGCCCCGACCGCTGGGCGGTCGGGGCTCCTCAGAGGTACGTCAGACGACGCGGACGTTCTCGGCCTGCGGGCCCTTGGGGCCGGCGGTCACGTCGAACTCGACCTTCTGGTTGTCGTCGAGCGACTTGTAGCCGTTGGACTGGATCGCGGAGTAGTGCACGAACACGTCCTCGCCGCCGCCGTCCTGCGCGATGAAGCCGAAGCCCTTGTCAGCGTTGAACCACTTGACAGTTCCCTGAGCCATGATCTGTTCCTTTGTTCTCTTCCGGCGACGACCTGCCGCCGAGGTGCTGAAGACATCCATCGTGCTGATGTCCAGCGAACCGAAAACCAGGAGATACAAGACACGAGCCGCACCACGTGCGCGGCCAGGACGCGCCAGGCGCATCCCTTCAACACGACGAGCCTACGGCACGCGGCGTCCGGTGACGACTTCCGGGCGGGCCCCGACCGCTCGTCGTACGTCGTCGACCGCTGAGCGACCGGCGACGCCCATCGACCGATGGTGCGACGCGCACCCCTCCCGCGCGGCGTGCGAGCGGTGTCACGGTGACGGCGGTCACACCCGGTGGCCCCACGCTCGTAAGGACCGACCCGTGACTGACCAAGAACAGGCTGCGCGCCACGACCCCATCTACGACCGGCTGCACGCGACATCCGAGTTCGCCGAGCTGCGGCGCCGCTACCGCGGCTTCGTGTTCCCGGCGACCGTCGCCTTCCTGGCCTGGTACCTGCTGTACGTCGTCATGTCGACCTGGGCCGGCGACTTCATGTCGATCAAGCTCTGGGGCAACATCAACGTGGCGCTGGTCTTCGGCCTGCTCCAGTTCGTGACGACGTTCGGCCTCGCCTGGATGTACGCCCGCTTCTCCTCCGCCAAGCTCGACCCGCTGGCACGCCAGCTCGACGCGGAGTACAACAAGGGAGGCGACGCCTGATGGACACCCAGGTCCTCACCACGTTCCTGTTCCTGTCGGTCGTCGCCCTGACGATCGGCATCACCTTCTGGGCGAGCCGCCAGACCAAGACGGCCGCCGACTTCTACTCCGGCGGGCGGTCGTTCTCCGGCTTCCAGAACGGTCTCGCCATCGGCGGCGACTACATGTCGGCGGCGTCGTTCCTCGGCATCTCCGGCGCCATCGCGGTCTACGGCTACGACGGCTTCCTCTACTCCATCGGCTTCCTCGTGGCGTGGCTCGTCGCCTTGCTGCTCGTCGCCGAGATGCTCCGCAACGCCGGCCGCTACACGATGGCCGACCAGCTCGCCTTCCGCATGTCGCAGCGCCCGGTGCGCACGGCGGCGTCGGTCTCGACCGTCGTCGTGTCGATCTTCTACCTGCTGGCGCAGATGGTCGGCGCGGGCTCGCTCGTCGCGCTGCTCCTCGGCGTCGACAGCCAGGCGATCAAGAACATCACCATCATCGGCGTCGGCGTCCTGATGATCTTCTACGTCGTCGTCGGCGGCATGAAGGGCACGACCTACGTCCAGATCGTCAAGGCCGTGATGCTGATGATCGGTTCCGCGCTGATCGTGGTGCTGGTGCTCGCGGAGTTCAACTTCAACCTCTCCGACCTCCTCGGCGCGGCGGCCGACAACTCCGGCAAGGGCGAGGCGTTCCTGCAGCCCGGTCTGCAGTACGGCGCCTCGCTGACGTCGCAGATCGACTTCCTGTCCCTCGGCCTGGCCCTCGTGCTCGGCACCGCCGGCCTGCCGCACATCCTGATCCGCTTCTACACCGTGCCGACCGCGCAGGACGCCCGGAAGTCGGTGCTGTGGGCCATCGGCCTCATCGGCGCGTTCTACCTCATGACGCTGGTCCTCGGTTTCGGCGCCGCGGCCCTGCTCGACCGTGACCAGGTCGACCCGCTCGCGGGCGGCAACCAGAACCTCGCCTCCCCGCTCCTCGCCGAGGCCGTCGGTGGCGGCGAGGGCTCGACGGGCGGCGCGATCCTGCTCGCGCTCATCTCCGCGGTCGCCTTCGCGACCATCCTCGCGGTGGTCGCGGGCCTCACCCTGGCCAGCTCGTCCTCGGTGGCGCACGATCTCTACAAGGGCGTCATCAAGAAGGACGAGCCGGTCTCGGAGCACGACGAGGTCCGGGTCGCCCGCATCGCCGCGTTCGTCATCGGTGCGATCGCCATCGCCCTGTCGATCCCGGCGCAGCGCCTCAACATCGCGTTCCTCGTGGCACTGGCCTTCGCCGTTGCCGCGTCGGCCAACCTGCCGGCGATCATCTTCAACATGTTCTGGCGGCGCTTCAACACCCGCGGCGCCACCTGGAGCATCTACGGCGGCCTCATCGCGGCTGTCGGGCTGGTGTTCTTCTCGCCGGTGATGTCGAGCCTGCCGACGTCGCTCTTCCCCGACTCGGACTGGGCGATCTTCCCGCTCAACAACCCCGGCATCATCTCGATCCCGATCGGGTTCCTGCTCGGCTACCTCGGCACCATCACGTCGAAGGAGCCCGCTGCCGAGGACCGCTTCACCGAGCTCGAGGTCCGCGCCCTGACCGGCGCCGGCGCCGAGCAGGCCGTCAAGCACTGAGGCCACGACCGCTGCACCACGCAGACGTACGACGCCCCGGAGGCCAGGCCTCCGGGGCGTCGTCGCGTGGTGCGGTGGATCAGGTGCCGGTGCCCGGCAGGACCGGGACGCCGTTCACGCTCATCGTGCCCCCGTCGTTGTAGGCGTCGGGACCCTCGGGCGCCGTGTTGGCGTCGAAGACGATGCCGGTGGCGGTGAGGACACCCGCGGAGGAGTTCCACAGCCCGCCGCCCTCGTTGCTGGCGTCGTTGCCGGTGATCGAGCCGTCGGTCCAGGTGACCGTCCCGGCGCCGGTGATGTGCAGCGCCCCGCCGTTGCCGGGGGCCGCGCCGGTGGCGTTGCCCCGGGCGTTGACGTTGCTCAGGTCGGCGGAGCCGCCGTTGACCTCGACCGCACCGCCGGCCCGCGGAGCGGTGTTGCCGTCGAGGTTCGTCCAGCCGACGGTGAGGTCGCCGTTGAGCGACAGCACGCCTCCGCCGGAGCCGGCCGCGCCGGTCGCCCTGTTGGCCTCGATCGTGGCGCCCATGACCTCGACGTCGCCGCCGTCGTTGTAGATCGCGCCGCCGCCCTGGTCGGCCGCAGCACCGCTGGCGGTGTTGCCTCGCAGGTGGGTGTCACGCACGACCATCGTGCCGGTGGCGGAGTTCCACAGGCCGCCGCCCTCGACGGCGGTGTTGTCGTAGACCTTGGTCTGGGTGACCTCGACCGAGCCGGTGCCGGTCAGGTGCAGGCCGCCGCCGTTGCCGGGCGCGGTGCCGGCGTCGTTGCTCTGCAACACGGAGCGCGCCACCGTCGTGGTGCCGAGGTTGGCCTCGATGCCGCCGCCGGCACGCTTGGCGGCGTTGCCCTGCACGGTGGTGCCGGTGAGGGTCAGCGTGCCCTGGTTGTTGAGCACCCCACCGCCCGAGCCAGCAGCGCCGGTCGCGGTGTTGCTCGCGATCGTCGAGCCGCTGACCGAGGTGGTGCCGTCGGAGTAGATGCCCCCGCCGCCCTGGTCGGCCGCGGCGCCGGTCGCGGTGTTGCCCGAGATCGTCGAGCCGGTCACGGACAGCTGCCCGGTGGCGGCGTTCCAGAGTCCACCGCCCTCGACGGCGGTGTTGCCGAGCACCTGCGTGGTGTCGACGAGGACCTTGCCGGCACCCGTCAGGTGCAGGCCGCCGCCGTTGCCGGGCGCCGCGCCGGTGCTGTTGGCGCGCAGCGTCGAGCCGACCAGCGTCGTGGACCCGAGGTTGGCCTCGATGCCACCGCCGGCTCGCGGAGCCGTGTTGTCTCGCACCTCCGTGGTGGCGACCACGAGGGTGCCGAGGTTGTTGAGCACGCCGCCACCCGAGCCGGCGGCACCGGTGGCGGTGTTGTCGTGGATCTCGCTGCCGCGCACGGTCAGCGAGCCGCCGTCGTTGAAGAGGCCGCCACCGCCCTGGTCGGCAGCCGCTCCGGCCGCGGAGTTGCGCCGGATGGTCGTGCGCTCGACGACGAAGGTGCCGGTCGCGGAGTTCCACAACCCGCCGCCCTCGGCGCTCGCGGTGTTGCCGGACACCAGGCCGTCACGCACGAGCACGTCACCGGTCCCGGTGAGGTGGAGCCCGCCGCCGTTGCCCGGCACTGCGCCGGTGGCGTTGCCGGTCAGGCGGGTGCGGACGAGGAACGTGCTCCCACCGGCGGCCTCGATGCCGCCGCCGGCCCGCTCGGCCTCGTTGCCGCGGACCCGCGTGTCGACGAGGCGCAGCGTGCCGCCCTCGTTCATCACCGCGCCGCCGGAGGCCCCGGCGCCGGTCACCGTCGAGCTCAGCAGGTGGGACTTGCGCACCTCGACGGTGCCGCGGCTGCGGATCAGTCCGCCGCTCTCGGTCTCCGCCGGTGCGCCGTTGCGCAGCTTGGCGCGCTTGATGACGAGCCGGGTGCCGGACCGTACGTCGAAGACCCGGTCGACCTTCTTCGCGTTGATGGTCCGGCCCCGTCCGAGGACGACGAGGTCGGCGCGGACGTCGAGGTCGCCGCGTCCGACACCGCCGCGGGCGCTGCGGCCCGTGGCGAAGCGGATGGTGCGCACCAGGACGATGCGGTCCTTGGCCTTCGTCCTGTTGGCCTTGCGCACGGCCGTGCGCAGCTGCTTCTCCGTGCGGACCTTCCACGTGCGGGAGGCCTTGCCCTGCTTGTTCCTCGGCGCGGTGCTCGCAGCGCTCACCGTCGTCGCCGTGGCCGCGGTGGCCGCGGTGGCGTCGGAAGCGGGAGATGCGGCGGGCTCGGCCGCTGCGGGTGCCACCGCGAAGGCGGCGAGTGCGAACGCCGACGCAACCACCCCTGTGGCCGCTCGTCGTCCGGTTGTCCTCAGTGCTGACATCGCTGTCTGCCCTTCTGGTCGTCGTCCGGCGGGCGGTTCCGCCCCCCTGGTCGCCGTCACGCCGTGGTGCTGGCGGTGGCGGCACTGGTGGGTACGGCGCAGGACGCGACCGCGTTCACCCCGACCGCGATCCGGTGCGTGATCGAGGCCGGCCCCGGGGTTCGGACCGGACGGTGAACGCCGCCGCGTCCTGCGCCGTACACACCGCTGTGACCGGCAGACTGCGTGGCGTGAGCGACCCCGACGGCGCCGTACCGTCGCTCGACGACGAGGACGGGGTGATGGCGGCCTACCGGCTCCACGGTGCCGAGGTCTACCGCTTCGTCCTGCGTGGCCTGGACGATCCGGCGTCCGCGCAGGACGTCACCCAGGAGACCTTCGTCAAGGCATGGCGGCACGCCGACCGCTTCGACCCGGAGGTGGCGTCGCTGCGGGTGTGGCTCTTCGGCATCGCCCGCAACACGATGATCGACCACTTCCGGGCCAGGCAGGCCCGTCCCTGGCAGGGCGCCCTCGCCGACCCACCGACGGTCGAGGCGGCCGCCGGCTCGGTCAGCGACCACGCCGACGCCGTCCTCGACGGGTGGCTGGTGGAGGAGGGGCTGCGCCGCCTCGCCCCGCACCACCGCGAGGCCCTCGTGCAGACCCACCTGCTGGGCCGCCCCTACGACGAGGTGGCGGCCGAGCTGTCGATCCCGGTCGGCACGCTCCGCAGCCGGGTCTTCTACGCGATGCGCGCCCTCAGGGCCGCCATGGATGAGATGGGAGTGAGCCTGTGAGCACCTTCGACGACGCCGCTCACCGCGAGCTGCGCGAGCTGCTGGGCTCCTACGCCCTCGGCCACCTTGCCGGCCCCGAGGCCGACCCGGTGCGCGCCCACCTCGACGGCTGCGCCGCGTGCCGGCTCGAGCTGGACGGGCTGCTCCCGGTCGCCCGCGCGCTCGGCTCGGTGGACGCCGCGGCGTTCGCCGACCCCGCTCCCCTGCCGCCCACCCTCGGCGACGACGTACGCCGTG
Source organism: uncultured Nocardioides sp. (assembly GCF_947488025.1). Taxonomy (GTDB): domain Bacteria; phylum Actinomycetota; class Actinomycetes; order Propionibacteriales; family Nocardioidaceae; genus Nocardioides. Next base: position 67,100 of record NZ_CANKYS010000011.1, read on the forward strand.
CCGTCTCCGAGGCGCGATCGGCACGCGACGCCGACGAGGTCGGCCGGCGCCGGGAGGCGGCCGACCTGCGCGCGCGACGCGGGCGGGTCCGGTTGGCCACCGTCGCCGCGACGGTCGTGGTGGCCCTGGGGGTGGGCGGCGTCGTGGGTGGCGTCGTCGGCCGGGCGACGGCGCCCGAGCCGCCGACCGTGCCCACCGAGGCGATCTCGATGGCCCCCTCCCCCCAGCGGTCGGTCTCGGTGGACAGCGCCGACCTGGTGGCCCACACGTGGGGGGTCGAGCTCCGGATCGTCGCCGCCGGCTTCGCCGAGGGCCAGACCTTCCGGGCGGCATTCCGCACCGACGACGGCGAGCTGGTCCCGGCGGGCGAGTTCATCGGCGTCGGCGACTCGCCGATGACGTGCTTCCTCCAGTCGTCCGCGCTGCGCGAGGACGTCACCCAGGTGGTGATCACCGACGACGGTGGCGAGACCGTGCTGTCCTCGGACCTCTGAGCCGCCCACGCCGTCCGTCCGTCGCGCCCGAGGGACCGTCCGTCGCTCGCTGGCGGTCTCGACCTGTCCGCGGCACACGTGCGCCCGCTAGCGTCGGTGACCACAGTCACATCCGCGATGGGAGCGACCGCACATGAGCAGCGAGACCCTGGCCAACCTCTCCAACGAGGACCGGCGCTTCGACCCCCCGGCCGACCTGGCCGCCGACGCCAACGTCACGGAGGAGGCCTACGCCCGCGCCGACGCCGACCGGGAGGCCTTCTGGGCCGAGGCCGCCGAGCGGCTCGACTGGGGCCGGAAGTGGGACCAGGTCCTCGACTGGACCAACCCGCCGTTCGCCAAGTGGTTCGTCGGCGGCACCCTCAACGCCTCCGTCAACTGCGTGGACCGCCACGTCGCGGCCGGCAACGGCGACAAGGTGGCGATCCACTGGGTCGGCGAGCCTGACGACGACACCCGCGACATCACCTACGCCCACCTCAAGGACGACGTCTCCCGCGCCGCCAACGCGTTGACCGAGCTCGGCGTGAAGAAGGGCGACCGCGTCGCGATCTACATGCCGATGATCCCCGAGGTCGTCGTCGCGATGCTCGCCTGCGCCCGTCTCGGCGCCCCGCACACCGTCGTGTTCGGCGGGTTCTCCGCCGACGCCCTCGCCTCACGCATCACCGACTGCGAGGCCCACGTCGTCATCACCTCCGACGGCGGCTACCGACGCGGCGCCGCGTCCGCGCTCAAGCCGGCGGTCGACGAGGCGGTCGAGAAGACCGGCGACCTGGTGCGCAACGTGCTCGTCGTACGCCGCACGGGCCAGGACGTCGAGTGGCACGAGGGTCGCGACGTGTGGTGGCACGACGCCGTCGACGGCGCCTCGGCCGACCACGAGCCGGAGATGCACGACTCCGAGCACCCGCTCTACGTCATGTACACCTCCGGCACCACCGGCAAGCCCAAGGGCATCCTGCACACCACCGGCGGCTACCTCACCGGGACGTCGTACACCCACTGGTCGGTCTTCGACCTCAAGGACGACGACGTCTACTGGTGCACCGCCGACGTCGGCTGGGTGACCGGCCACTCCTACATGGCCTACGGACCGCTGGCCAACGGCGCGACGCAGGTGATGTACGAGGGGACGCCCGAGAAGGGCCGCTGGTGGCAGATCATCCAGGACTACAAGGTCTCGATCTTCTACACCGCCCCCACCGCGATCCGCACCTTCATGAAGCAGGGCCGCGAGATCCCCGACGGCTACGACCTGTCGTCGCTGCGGCTCCTCGGGTCGGTCGGTGAGCCGATCAACCCCGAGGCCTACATGTGGTACCGCGAGGTCATCGGCGGTGACCGCTGCCCGGTCGTCGACACCTGGTGGCAGACCGAGACCGGCCAGATCCTGATCAGCCCCCTGCCCGGCGTCACCGCCGGCAAGCCGGGCTCGGCGATGAAGGCGCTGCCCGGCATCGCCGCCGACGTGGTCGACGACGACGCGAAGCCGGTCGGCAACGGCAACGGCGGTTACCTCGTGCTCAAGGAGCCGTGGCCCGCCATGCTCCGGACGCTCTGGGGTGACGACCAGCGCTTCAAGGACACCTACTGGTCGCGCTGGCCGGGCCTCTACTTCGCCGGCGACGGCGCCAAGCTCGACGACGACGGCGACATCTGGCTGCTCGGCCGGGTCGACGACGTGATGAACGTGTCGGGCCACCGCCTCTCGACGACGGAGATCGAGTCCGCGCTCGTGTCCCACCCCAAGGTAGCCGAGGCGGCCGTGGTCGGCGCCGCCGACGACACCACCGGTCAGGCCGTGTGCGCCTTCGTCATCCTGCGCGACTCCGCCGGCGACGGTGGCGAGGACATCGTCGAGGAGCTGCGCAAGCACGTGGCCAAGGAGATCGGTGCGATCGCGAAGCCGCGCCAGATCATGGTCGTGCCCGAGCTCCCCAAGACCCGCTCCGGCAAGATCATGCGCCGCCTGCTCAAGGACGTCGCCGAGCACCGCGAGGTCGGCGACGTGACGACCCTCGCCGACTCGACCGTCATGGACCTGATCAAGGGCAAGGAGGGGTCGGCCGCCTCCGAGGACTGACCGTCCGCGGAACCCGACCCCGCTCCCGCGCCGCTCGGCATCTAGGGACGATTTGGTAGGCCAACCTGGCCTCCGGCAACCATTTCGTCCCTAGATACAGGCGTGGGTGCGCTCACTAGGGTGAGTCGGGTGAGCACACCCATCGCCGAGGTCGCCGTCATCGGCGGCTCCGGCTTCTACTCGTTCCTGCCCGACGCGACCGAGCACGAGGTGACGACGCCGTACGGCGACCCGTCCGCGCCGATCGCGATCGGCGAGGTCGCCGGTCGTTCGGTGGCCTTCCTCCCGCGGCACGGCCGCCACCACGACCACCCGCCGCACGGCATCCCCTACCGCGCCAACGCGTGGGCGCTGCGCTCGCTCGGCGTACGCCAGGTGCTGGCACCGTGTGCCGTCGGCGGTCTCCGCGACACCGTCGCCCCCGGCGACCTCGTGGTGCCGGACCAGCTCGTCGACCGCACCCACCGCCGGGTCGGGTCGTACGTCGAGTCCGGCGCGGTGCACCTGCCCTTCGCCGACCCCTACTGCCCGGGCGTCTCCGCCGCGCTCGCCAGCGCGGACCCCGACGTGCGGACAGGCGGGACGATGGTGGTGGTCGAGGGCCCGCGCTTCTCCACGCGCGCCGAGTCGCGCCAGTACGCCGACCAGGGGTGGGACCTGATCAACATGACGGGTGCGCCCGAGGCCGCGCTGGCCCGCGAGATGGGCCAGTGCTACGCCCCGCTCGCGCTCGTCACCGACATGGACGCCGGAGCCGAGTCCGGCCAGGGCGTGGGCCAGGAGGAGGTCTTCGCCCTCTTCCGGGCCAACCTCGAGCGGCTCACCGGCCTCCTGGGCACCGCGATCGGGGCCCTGCCCGATCCCGACGGCTGCGCCTGCTCGACGTGGGCGGACGGCGTCGACCTCACCTACGAGGTGCCGGGAACGTGAGGGTGCTCCTCACCGGCGCGGCCGGCTTCATCGGCGGCGCGATCGACCGCGCGCTGACCGCGGACGGACACGAGGTGATCGGCGTCGACCTCATGCTCGCCAACGCGCACAGCACCACCACCCCGCCCGACGGCGTCCACCAGCTCGACGTCCGTGAGGCCGGGTCGCCGGAGTGGGCCGAGCTGCTGCGCGGCGTCGACGTCGTCTGCCACCAGGCGGCACTGGTCGGCGCAGGCGTCCGTGTCGGAGACCTGCCGGCGTACGCCTCCCACAACGACCTCGGCACCGCCGCCCTGCTCGCCGCCATGCACGACGGCGGGGTGGACCGGCTGGTCCTCGCCTCGTCGATGGTCGTCTACGGCGAGGGCCGCTACACCTGCCCCGAGCACGGCGACCAGCTGCCGCCCCCGCGGGAGGTCGCAGCCCTGGAGGCGGGCGACTTCGAGAACCACTGCCCGGCCTGCGACCGCCCCCTCGGCTGGGACCTGGTCCCCGAGGACGCCGTGCTGGATCCGCGCAGCACCTACGCCGCGAGCAAGCTGGCCCAGGAGCACTACACCTCGTCGTGGGTGCGCCAGGCGGGCGCGGGCGCGGTGGCGCTGCGCTACCACAACGTGTACGGCCCCGGGATGCCGCGCGACACCCCCTACTCCGGGGTGGCGGCGATGTTCCGCTCGTCGCTCGAGCGGGGCGAGCGCCCGCAGGTCTTCGAGGACGGCGGCCAGGCGCGCGACTTCGTCCACGTCGACGACGTGGCCCGCGCCAACGTGCTCGCGATCGAGCAGGTCGCCGCGGAGACGGTGCCCCGCTTCGCCGCCTACAACGTGTGCTCCGGCACCCCGGTGACCATCCTCGACGTCGCCCGCCGAGTCAGCGCGGGCAGCACGAGCCGGCTCGAGCCGGAGGTCACGGGCGGCTTCCGTCCCGGCGACGTGCGGCACGTCGTGGCGTCGCCCGAGCTGGCCGGGCGCGAGCTCGGCTTCACCGCCGCCGTCGACCCCGCGACCGGACTGGCCGACTTCGCGACGGCACCGCTGCGGGCGTGAGGGGTCACCAGCTCGTGTAGAGCAGGTGCTGCACCAGCAGCGCCGCGACGACCTGCAGCCCCAGTCCCCAGCGTCGCCAGCCGTCTGGCAGCAGCGCCATCGAGAGCGTCAGCCACGGGACGAACGGCAGCCAGATCCGCTCGACCTCCGCCTTCGACATCCGGCTCAGGTCGGCGATCGTGACCGCGAGGAGGCCGGCGAGCGCCAGGACCGCGATCGTCCTCGCCCCGCCGGTGTGGCGCCGCGCAGCGACGGCGACGCCCGCTCCGAGCAGCGGACCGGCGGAGACCAGCAGCGCGCCGACGTTGCCCCACATCCAGTACGCCGCGGGACGGGTCGCGGCGATGCCGTCCCAGTAGCGCTCGACCAGCACCGGGTAGGCCTCCCACCACGCGAACCCGAGCGCGGCGAAGACAAGCACGACGACCAGTGCCGACGCGGCGGCGACCGGGAGGGGCCACCAGCTGCGCGCCAGCCACAGGACGGCGAGGGCGATCGCCCCGAGCAGCGGCAGGCCGTAGGAGCTCATCACGCACCAGCCGAGCAGCGCGCCGGCCACCACCGCCCAGCCGACCATCACCCCGCTGCGGCCCGCCGTCGCGGACGCGGCCAGCGCGGCGAGTCCCCATGCCGCGGTCGCGGTGAACACCGCGTCACCCGACACCGCGAGGTAGACCGCGGCGGGGCTGAGGACGAGGAACGGCGCCGCCAGCCGGGCGTGCTGCTCGGCCCCGAGCGAGCGCGCGGTGAGCAGCACCGCCGCCGGGATGCTCGCCGCGACGGCGCACACGACGAGGGCCGCGGCCAGGTCCCCGCCGAGGCCGACGTGCACGAGACCGATGAAGAACAGCACCGCGCCCGGCGGGTGCCCGGCCACGTGGATCGCCCAGTTGTCCGGGTGCGCGGCGGGGATCCGGTCGACGTACTCCCTCAGCATCGCCGGCACGTCGGTGACCTCGCGGGCCGTGACGAGGTACTCGTGCTGGTTGGCCATGACCCTCGTCAGGCCCGAGGTGCCGTCGACGAGCGCCAGCGCGAGCAGCCAGGCCAGCGAGGCGACGTACGCCACCACGAGGAGCCGCCGCCACGACCAGGTGCGTGCCCAGGCCTCCGCACGCCAGACGCCGAACGCCGCGAGGAGCAGGGCCGGCACCGTGCCGGGGCCGACCTTCGCCTGCCAGAAGCCGTGGGTGGGGGGCGCGCCGAGCGAGTCGCTGCGGGCGTCGACGTCCCAGCCGGCGAGGACCGGCACCGTGAACGAGGCAAGCAGGACGACGGCCGCCACCCCGAGCCCCGCCCACGCGCGGACGGACGTGCTCGGGGCGCTCATGGCGCCGAGCCTAGGGGCGGGGCGCTGACCCGCCACGTCCCTCGGCCAGCCGTCACACTCCCGTAATCCCTTGGGGGGTCCGCGCACGCCACGCGTCTGGCTAGTTTCGACGCATGACCACCGACGCCGCGATCTGCGACCTCGTCCTCCCGTGCCGCGACGAGGGTCCGGCGCTCCCCGCGCTCCTCTCCCGCATCCCCGTCGAGTTCTCCGTCGTCGTGGTCGACAACGGCTCGAGGGACGACACCGCTGCCGTCGCTGCGCGGCTCGGGGCGCGGGTGGTGGTCGAGCCCGTTCCCGGCTACGGCTCCGCCGTGCACGCCGGTCTGCTCGCCGCCACCCACGACCTCGTCGCCGTCATGGACGGGGACGGGTCGTTCGACCCGGCCGACCTCCTGCCGCTGCTCGCCGAGGTGCGCGAGGGCCGGGCGGACATGGCAGTCGGCCGTCGGCGTCCGACCGGTCGCGGCACGTGGCCGTGGCACGCCCGTCTCGGCAACGCGCTGATCGTGGCGTGGTTGCGCCGGACCATCGGCATGGCGGCGCACGACATCGCACCCATGCGGGTCGCCCGACGCCAGGCGATGCTCGACCTCGCGCTGCAGGACCGCCGCTTCGGCTACCCCGTCGAGCTGCTCCAGGCCGTCACCCACGCCGGGTGGCGCATCAGCGAGCACGACGTGGACTACCACCCCCGGGCCGAGGGCACCCGCTCCAAGGTCTCCGGGTCGGTCAGCGGCACCGTCCGCACGGCCCGCGACTTCTGGCGCGTGCTGTCGTGAGCGGCCCCACCGTGCTGGTGATGGCCAAGGCGCCCGTGCCGGGGCGGGCCAAGACCCGGCTCGCCGCGGTCACCGGTGACGAGGTCGCCGCCGACCTGGCGGCGGCGGCGCTCCTGGACACCATCGAGGCCGTGGGTGCGGTCCCCGGCGCCCGCGGACACCTGGCGCTCGCCGGTGACCTGTCCACCGCCTGCCGCGGGACCGAGCTGGTCATCGCGGTCGAGGGCTGGCGGGTCACCGCACAGCGTGGCGCGACCTTCGCCGAGCGACTGGCCGCCGCCCACCTCGACGCAGGTCACGGGCTGGTCGTGCAGGTGGGCATGGACACGCCCCAGCTCACGCCGGACCTGCTCGCCCGGACGCTCGACGACCTGGCCGGCCACGACGCCTGCCTCGGGCCGGCCCCCGACGGCGGGTGGTGGGCCCTCGCCCGGCACGACCCGGCGGTGGCGGCGCCGCTCGCCGGTGTCACGATGTCGACGACGGCGACGTACGACGACACCCGCGCAGCCCTCCTCGGCGCCGGGCACCGCGTCTCCTCCACGACCCCGCTCGCCGACGTCGACACGATCGAGGACGCGGCCGAGGTGGCTCGACTGGCGCCGGGCACCCGGTTCGCCGCCGCCTTCCGTGCCTGGGAGGGGCTGTCGTGACGGCCGATCTCTCCTTCACCGAGGCGTTCACGTGGGCCTTGCGGGGCGCCCCGGCGCGGGTCGCGCACTCCTCGGGGGCGTCGACGGCGCTGCCCGTCGAGTCGTGGTCGGGCCACGCCGACGCGGCCGACCACGCCCTGCTGGACCTGTGCCAGGGAGAGACCCTCGACATCGGGTGCGGCCCGGGGCGACTCACCCACGAGCTGACCCGGCGCGGCCACCAGGCGCTGGGGGTCGACGTGGTCGAGGAGGCCGTCCACCTGACGCGTCGACGTGGCGCCCCGGCCGTGGTCGCCGACATCTTCGACACCGTGCCCGACGAGGGCCGGTGGGGCACCGCACTGCTCGCCGACGGCAACGTGGGCATCTCCGGGGACCCGACCCACCTGCTACGACGGGTCGGCCAGCTGCTGCGGCCGGGCGGCCGCGCGGTCGTCGAGGTCTCCCGTCCCGGCACCGAGTCGTCAGCGGGCTGGTCGCGACTCGAGCTGCCCCACGGCCGCAGCCGGCCGTTCCGGTGGGCCTTCCTCGCCGTGGACGACGTCGCGACCGTCGCGGTCGCTGCGGGGCTGATGGCGGCCTCGGTGCACTGCCTCACCCCGCACGAGGACGGCCGCTGGGCGGCCGTGCTGGAGAGATCGTGATGAGGGCCCCGCACCCGGACGACTTCACCTCGCGGCTGCGCAGCCCTGCCGTCGCCGCGCGGGTGGGTGTGTGGCTGGGGGCCTGCTTCCTCATCTGCTTCGCCACCGGCCTGGTCAGCCACTGGGCCCAGCTGCCGGCGCCCGCGATCCCGTTCCCCACGAGGCCGGCCTGGGGCTACCGGGTGACCCAGGGACTGCACGTCGTCACCGGGTGCGCCGCCGTGCCGCTCATGCTGGTCAAGCTATGGGCCGTCTACCCGCGACTGTTCGAGCGGGTAGACCTGCGAGCGGGCCGGCAGGCGCTGCTCGTCGGGCTCGAACGGGCCTCGATCGGCGTGCTGGTGGCCGCTGCGATCTTCCAGCTGGCGACCGGTCTCGCCAACGCCGCCCAGTGGTACCCGTGGAGCAGCTTCTCCTTCCGCACCGCCCACTACGCGCTGGCCTGGGTCGCGATCGGCGCGCTGGTCCTGCACGTCGCGGTCAAGCTGCCGATGATCCGCGCCGCGCTGGGAGCGGACGTCGACGACGAGGCGCTCGACCGCCCGGGCGCACTCCGGGCAGGCGCCGTGTCGAGGCGGGCCCTCCTCCGCGGGACGTGGGCGGCCGCCGGCATCGCAGTGCTCGCCACGGCCGGCGGGACGGTGCCGTGGCTGCGACAGGTGAGCGTGCTCGCCGTCCGCACCGGCGAGGGCCCGGGCGGCGTACCGATCAACAAGACGGCAGCTGCCGCCGGCGTGCTCGACACCGCCACCGACCGCGGCTGGGCGCTCGACGTACGCGTCGACGGCTCTGTTGCCGCCCGGCTGACCCTGGCCGACCTGCGGGCACTGCCGCAGCACACGGTGGACCTCCCCATCGCCTGCGTGGAGGGGTGGAGCGCGCAAGGGCGCTGGTCCGGCGTCCGGGTGCGAGACGTGGTTGCGGCCGCAGGTGCCGCTGGTGGTGCGGACGTCGTGGTCACCTCCCTGCAGGAGAGCGGCCCGTTCACCCGAACGGTGCTGCCGGCCGCGTTCGTCGAGGACGAGCGGACCCTGCTCGCCCTCGACCTCGCGGGCGAGCCGCTGGACCTCGACCACGGCTTCCCGGTCCGCGTGATCGCCCCCAACCGACCCGGTGTCCTCCAGACCAAGTGGGTCGCGTCGCTGGAGGTGACGACGTGAGCGCCGCGCGGTGGCTGCTGGGTGGACTGGGGGTCCTGCTCGGCGCGTACGGCGCGTGGCTGGCGCTGACCCGCCAGGACACCGGGCAGCTCCTCGAGATCGCCGTCTGGCTCGCCGCGGGCGTGGTGCTGCACGACGTGGTGGTGGCCGGGGTGGTCCTCGCCGGAGTCGTGCTCGGACGACGCGTGCTGCCCCGGCCGTGGCACGCGCCTGCCACACTCGCTCTCGTGGTGTGGGGTGGCGTGACCCTGATGGCGGTCCCGGTGCTGGGCAGGTTCGGCGCCCGCCCCGACAACCCGACCCTGCTCGACCGGCCCTACCTCGGCACGTGGATTGCGCTGAGCGTGGTCACCCTGGCGGCCGTCGCAACCGCCGGGGCAGTGCGCGCTCGACGCGGACGGGACACCTGAGGTGGCGCGCGTGCTGGTCGTCGACGACGACGAGACGGTCCGCGAGGTCGTCGTGTCCTACCTGCGGGCCGCCGGCCACGAGGTCGCCGAGGCGTCCGACGGTGCGACGGGCCTCGCCGCCCACCAGGACCGTCGCGCCGACCTGGTGGTCCTCGACGTGATGATGCCCGGCCTCGACGGGCTCGAGGTCTGTCGCCGGCTCCGGCTGGCCGGAGACGTGCCGGTCATCCTGCTCACCGCGCTCGGCGCGGAGCAGGACCGCGTCGTGGGCCTCGAGACCGGCGCCGACGACTACGTCACCAAGCCGTTCAGTCCGCGCGAGCTCGTCCTGCGGGTCGAGTCGGTCCTGCGGCGCACCGGCGGTGACGCCACGACCCCGGTGCCCGAGACCACCACCGACGGGGACCTCCTCGTCAACCATCGCCGCCGGACCGTCACGGTGGGCGGGGCGCCGCGGACCTTCACGGCGCGCGAGTTCGACCTGCTGGCGCACTTCGTCACCCACCCCGGCCACGCCTTCAGCCGCGAGGACCTGATGAGCCAGGTGTGGGGATGGTCCTTCGGCGACTCCTCGACCGTGACCGTGCACGTGCGCCGGGTCCGCGCGAAGGTCGAGGCCGACCCGGCCGAGCCCGTCCGCCTGGTGACGGTCTGGGGCATCGGCTACCGGTGGGAGCCGACCTCGTGAACGAGCAGGTGCAGGTCGTCCTGGTCGCCGCGGCGGGCGGCGGGGTCGTCGGCGCCCTGGGGCTGCTGGCGGGATGGCTGCTGCGCAGCCGGTCGCTGCGCTGGCAGCTCGCCCTCGTGGCGGTCGTCTCCGTCACCACCGTGCTGGTGGGCGTCGTCGCGATCGCCCAGCTGATGTTCATCTCGCGCCACGACCTCCAGGTCGTCATGCTCGTGACGCTCGCAGGCGCCGCGGTCTCGCTCGCGGTGGCGGCGATCCTCTCGGAGGCGCTCGTCCGGTGGTCGCGCCGCCTGCGTGAGCACGTACGCCGCATCGGGGGCGGCCTGCCCGACGAGCCGGCACCTCAGGCGCCGTCCGAGCTCAGCGGGCTGGCCAGCGAGCTGGCCGCCGCCCGCCGACGCCTGGAGGAGGCGGCGGCGCGGGAGCAGCGACTCGAGGAGTCCCGACGCGAGCTCGTGTCGTGGGTGTCCCACGACCTCCGGACCCCGCTGGCGGGCATCCGGGCGATGGCCGAGGCGCTCGAGGACGACCTGGCCGGCGACCCGGCCCGCTACCACCGCCAGATCCGCGGCGAGGTGGATCGGATGGTCAGCCTGGTCGACGACCTGTTCGAGCTCTCCCGCATCCACGCAGGCGTCCTGCGGCTCCAGCCCGAGCTGGTGCTGCTCGGTGACCTCGTGAGCGAGGCCGTGGCCGCCGCGGACCCCGTCGCCCGCAAGCACCGTGTCCGGGTGGGCGGAGAGGTGCAGTCCGGGCTCGAGGTCAACGTCGACCCCGCCGGGCTCGGGCGCGTGCTCGGCAACCTGATCGTCAACGGCGTGCGGCACACACCCGCCGACGGGTCGGTCCACGTCAGCGCCAGGGTGGTCGGCGACGAGGTCGAGCTCACGGTCGCGGACGAGTGCGGTGGCATCGAGCCGGGCACCATCGACCGCGTCTTCGACGTCGCCTTCCGCGGGGCCGAGGCACGGACGCCGGAGGACCCCGGCGACGCCTCGGCGCACCCGCGTGCCGGGCTGGGGCTCGCGATCGTCAAGGGGATCGTCGAGGCGCACCGTGGGCGGGTCGAGGTGGCCAACACCGGAGCCGACGAGACGGTGCGCGGGTGCCGCTTCGTCGTACGGCTCCCGCTCACCCGGCCTGCCGGCTGAGCCCGACCTCAGCTGTCGAGGGCCTCGCGCACCGGGTCCGGCTCGTCCTGCTCGTCGTCGTGGTCGTCCTCGGACGTACGACGGTGGCGGGTCGAGGCGAGCAGGAGCACGACGCCGAGCACGGCCGCGATGACCGAGGCCAGCAGGATCGCGATCTTCGCCTCCTCGGTCAGCAGCTCGGAGCCCGGGAAGGACAGCCCGGCGATGAAGATCGAGACGGTGAAACCGATGCCGGCGACGGCGCCGAGGCCGAGGACCATCGGCCACGAGGTGTCCTCGGGCAGCTTCGCGATGCCGAGGCGTACGGCGACGTAGGAGGTCAGGAGGATGCCGACGGGCTTGCCGAGGACCAGGCCGAGCACGATGCCCAGGCCGACCGGCTCGGTGAAGACCTCGCCGATCGCGCCCAGCTCGACGCCGGCGTTGGCGAGCGCGAAGACGGGGAGCACGACGTAGGCCGACACCGGGTGCAGCGTGCTGATGAGCCGCTCGACGACCGACACCGACTCCTTGAGCAGGAAGCGCAGTCGCGCGAGCTCGTCGGGGTTGAGGTGGTGGTCGCGCAGCGCCTTCCCGGCGAAGTCGCGGGCCACCTCCTCCTTGAGCAGCGGCTTGGCGGGTGCGAGGAGGCCGATCGCGACGCCGGCGAGCGTCGCGTGCACGCCCGACTCGAGCAGGGCGAACCACACGCCGATGCCGAGGAGCGCGTAGACGACGGTCGACCAGACCCGCAGCAGCCGGGCCACGACCATGGCCGCGAGGAGGCCGAGCGCGATCGCCAGCCAGGACAGGGACAGGTCGCTGGTGTAGAAGACCGCGATCACGAGGATCGCGCCGATGTCGTCGACGATCGCGAGGGTCAGCAGGAACAGCCGGGCCGCTGACGGGATCCGTCGCCCGAGGATGCCCAGCACACCGACGGCGAAGGCGATGTCGGTCGCCATCGGGATGCCCCAGCCGTCGCTGCCGGCGCTGCCGGGCGGGTTGAGGGCGAGGTAGATGCCGGCCGGGACCACCATCCCGCCGACCGCTGCGACGATCGGCAGGGCCGCGGTGCGCGGGTCGCGGAGGTCGCCGTTGACCAGCTCGTACTTGATCTCCAGACCGACGACGAAGAAGAAGATCACCATCAGCGCGTCGTTGACCCAGTGCTGCAGCGACTCGTCGAGGTGCAGCGGACCGACGTCGAGGGTGAGGTGGGCTTGCCAGAGCGCGTCGTACGACGACGCCCACGGGCTGTTGGCCCAGATCAGGGCGGTGGCCGCGGCGATCAGCAGCAGGATCGAGCCGGCGGCCTCGACGCGGAGGAACTCGCGCACCGGACGCGCCACCAGGCGGGCCAGCGGCTTGTCACTGGCGCTGTAGACGGGGCCGGCCCTCCACAGGTCGTCGAGGCGGAAGCGTTCGCGGGGCGTGGCCATGAGGAGGGATGGTCCTTCCGGGGGTGGTCGAAACGTGATCACCGCGGAGAGACTCTCCACGGGCCGACCAGACTTCCCGGCTCACCTGAGACCTCAGTGTAGTCAGGCCCGTTGGTAAGGTCGCTGCACCCAGCCCCCGGCGTACAACGAAGGACCCCGCAACATGACCAACGCACCGATCAAGGACGACGATCCGACGCTCGGCAAGCTCGTCATGGACGCGCAGCGCGACATCTCCTCGCTCATCTCCCAGGAGATCCAGCTCGCGAAGAGCGAGATCAAGGTCAGCGTCAAGCACGGCGGGGTCGGCGTCGGCCTCTTCGCCGGCGCGGCCTTCATCGGCCTGCTGGCGATCATCATGCTGTCGGTGGCGTTCGCCTACTTCCTCAACTGGAACGGCGACGGCCTCGACCTGCACTGGGCCTTCACGGTCGTCTTCCTCGTCTACGTCCTCATCGCCGCCCTGCTGGCCTACATCGGCCTCCGCCAGGTGAAGAAGGTCAAGGCCCCCGAGCGCGCGATCGAGCAGGGCCGGCAGATCCCCCAGGCGCTCAAGGGACGTCCCTGACCCCTCAGCGCACGCAGGTGCCGGTGTCGACCGGGGCCGCCGCGGCGACCCCGGCGGCCGCTGACCCGGCCACCTGCTCCGCGGTCAGGGCGTACCCGGTGTCGGGGTCGCTGACCGAGGCGGCGAACACCATGCCCGCCACGTCACCGGCCGACGTCACGATCGGGCCACCGGAGTTGCCCGGCCGGATGAGCGCCCGCAGCGAGAAGACCTGGCGGATGACGGTGCCCTCGCCGTAGATGTCGGGCGAGCGCAGCCGCTGCTCGGAGCGGACGCGGCCGGACACCACGTCGTAGGGGCCGTCCTCCGGATAGCCCAGGACCGCGACCGGGTCGCGCGGCTCGACCTCGGTGTCGAAGGCGAGCGGGAGGGACCCGGTGTCGGGCAGCGACAGCACGGCGATGTCGAGGGCGGGGTCGTAGAGCACGACCGACGCGGTGACCGACGAGCCGCCGACCTCCACCTCGGGACGGGTCACCCCGGCGACGACGTGGGCGTTGGTCATCAGCCGGCCGGGGGCGTAGAAGAAGCCCGTGCCCTCGACACCACCGCCGCAGCCGTTGGTGCCACGGACCTTGACCACGCTGCCCTCGGTCGCCATCACGTCGGGATCGGTGAGCATCCTGGGGTCACCGGGGCGGACCGCGACGATCCGCTCCGGCGCGAACGGCTCGAGGTAGCGCGGGAAGAACGTCGTGCCGACGACGTTGTTGAACGCCTGCAGCACCTTGTCGGAGTCGGTCGGCAGCGTCTGGTCGACCTTGGCCAGGATCGTCGAGTCACGCACCAGCGGCGTGAAGGCGCCGATGCGGGTGCCGGACACGGCCACACCGAGGGCCCACGCGACGAGCAGCACGGCCACGGCGCTGAGCGCCGATCCGCCGATCGCGTCGACGGCCCGGATCGGTTGCCAGGTGATCCGGTCACGCAGCCGCGCGCCGACGAACTGGAACAGCGCCTGGCCGAGCGAGGCCGAGATGATCACGATGAACAGCGCACCCAGCGACACCCACAGGGAGGGAGCGGCGTCGCCCAGCGCGAGCGGCGCGGCCCAGATGCCGGCGAGGCCCCCGAGCAGCAGGCCGGCGGTGGCGCTGGCGCCGGTGATGAATCCCTGCCAGTAGCCCGAGAGGGCATAGATCCCCACGAGTGCGACGAGGCACCAGTCGAGGACGTTCATCACTGCTGCTCCTCGAGCCTGGTGTTCTGGGCTGTGTCCTGCGTGGTGTTGGGGGCGAGGTCGGTGCCCCGGGGGACACCCTGCAGCATGTGGTCGGGAAGGTCACGCACCCGCGCCCGGTCCCAGTCCTCGGCCCAGCCGAGGTAGCTGAACAGCCGGGCGATGATGCCGGCGGTGAAGCCCCACAGGATCACGTCGCGCTCGGGCCCGATCAGGAATCCCGGCCCGAGCCAGCCGCTCGGGTGGCGCACGGTGATGCGGTTGTCGGGATCGAGCAGCTCGGCGATCGCGACGTGGTGGATCTCGTGGACCTCGTCGGGGCTGGCGATGCGCACCTCGCCACGGTCGCGCCAGTAGCCGAGGATCGGCGTCACCGCGAAGTTGCTCGGCGGGAGCCACAGCTCGGGCAGCTCGCCGAAGACCTCCACCTCCGTCGGCTCGAGCCCGATCTCCTCGTACGCCTCGCGCAGCGCCGCCTGCTGCGGGGTCTCCCCCTCGTCGAGCGAGCCCCCGGGGAAGGACACCTGGCCGGGGTGGGAGCGCATGTGGTGGTTGCGCTCGGTCAGCAGGAGCTCGCCGCGGTGGGCGAGGTCGTCGGGGCCGGGATGAGGGTGGGCCGGGTCGGCGTCGCGGTCGGCGAAGACCATCAGCACCGCACCGCGGCGGGGGTCGCTGTCCTCGGGGGGCATGAAACGGGTGAGCTCGTGGACGGTGATGGAGGAGGCGGCCTCCACGACCGGCGCCAGCCAGCCCGGGAGCCGATCGATCACAGCGTGATCCCGAGGTGCTCGGCGACCTTGGCCTTGATCTCCGCCACCGATTCCACGCCGCCGGAGTCCTGCGCGACGACGACACCGTCCTCGTCGACGAACACGAACGCCGGCAGCCCGCGGCGGGCGACCGCGAAGGCGTCCTCGACCATCAGCTCGCCACCGGGGTCGGCGATCGAGGGATAGGTCGCCCCGGTCTCCTCGGCCAGCGCCAGGGCGCCGTCGGGGTGCACGTCGTTGAAGTCGATGCCCAGCACCGGCACCCGGTCGCCGTACTGCTGGTGGAACTCCTCCAGCGCCGGCATCTCCTGCCGGCACGGCTCGCACTGCGCCTGCCAGAGGTTGATCACGAGGGGTCCGCGGAGCGAGGACAGGTCGACGTCGGGCCCACCGCCCAGGCACGGCAGCGTCACCTCGGGCAGCCCGCCCTCGACCGCCTCCCCGGTGCCGGGCCGGCAGTCCTCCATGCCGATGCGCGCCTTGACCTCGCGCAGGGCGGGGGTGTCGACGTCGACGTCGGGAGGGCGTACGTCGATGCTGCTGCCGCTCATCGACGACCACGCGAGGGCGCCCACGGCGACGCATGCGGCGAGCGCCAACGCCAGGAACAGCTTCCTCATGCAGGGCCCTGGGTCGTGACCAGCTTCTCCGCCTCGACGGGGTCGATCGGGCCGGCGCCGAACGACGGACACAGGCGGGCGACCGGGCAGGCGCCGCACGCGGGCTTCTTGGCGTGGCAGCGGCGGCGTCCGTGCCAGATGAGGTGGTGCGAGAGCATCGTCCAGTCCCGCTTGGGGAAGAGCGCGCCGACGGCGTGCTCGACCTTGACCGGGTCGGTCTCCTCGGTCCAGCCGAGGCGACGGGCGAGCCGGCCGAAGTGGGTGTCGACGGTGATGCCGGGCTTGTCGAACGCGTTGCCCAGCACGACGTTGGCGGTCTTGCGGCCGACACCGGGCAGCGTCACCAGGTCCTCGAGGCGGTCGGGCACCTCGCCACCGAAGCGCTCGACGAGCGCCTGGCTGAGCTTGAGCACGGAGTCGGTCTTGGCGCGGAAGAACCCGAGCGGGCCCAGCAGCTGCTCGAGGTGCTCGCGCGGGGCGGCCGCCATCGCCTCCGGCGTCGGGTAGGCCGCGAAGAGCGCGGGGCTGGCGGCGTTGACCCGGCGGTCGGTCGTCTGCGCGGAGACCACCGTGACGACGAGGCACTCGAACGCGTTGGTGAAGTCGAGCTCGGCGCGGGCGTCGGGATAGGTCTCGCCGAGGATCCGGTCGACCTTGCGCGCCCGGCGCACGAGCGACGTGTCGGGCTTGGGGATCACGGCCGGGACGGCCTGGGTGGCCTTCGGGGTCACCTTGCGGGCAGGGGCGGGCACGCGCCCAGCGTACGGTCCGGCTCCGACAGCATCGAAGCCGGCGCAAACGCCGCCTCGCCCACGCCGAGTCGCGGTTGTGAGACGCACCACGGCTAGGATCGTCCCGGATCCCGAGCAGCACCCGTCGGGACGCACCCCACTGGGAGGATTGACGTGGACAACGACGTGCTCCGTCAGGCACCGCTGTTCAGCTCGCTCGACGACGAGGCAGCGACGGCACTGGGCGGTTCGATGGCCGAGACCAAGCTGCGTCGCGGCGACGTCCTCTTCCACGAGGGCGACTCGGGCGACAAGCTCTACATCGTCACCGAGGGCAAGGTGAAGCTCGGCCGCTCCTCCTCCGACGGCCGCGAAAACCTCCTCGCCATCATGGGCCCCGGCCAGATGTTCGGCGAGCTCTCCCTCTTCGACCCGGGCCCGCGCTCCGCGACGGTCACCGCCGTCACCGACGCGTCCTTCGGCTCGCTCTCCCACGACGACCTGCTGCGCTGGCTCGACGGCCGCCCGCAGGTCGCGCGCGGACTGCTCTCCCAGCTCGCCTCGCGGCTGCGCAAGTCCAACGACGTCGTCGCCGACCTCGTCTTCTCCGACGTGCCCGGCCGTGTCGCCAAGGCGCTGCTCGACCTCGCCGACCGCTTCGGCCGCACCGCCGACGACGGCGTCCACGTCCACCACGACCTCACCCAGGAGGAGCTCGCCCAGCTGGTCGGCGCCTCCCGCGAGACGGTCAACAAGGCGCTCGCCGACTTCGCCTCGCGCGGCTGGCTGCGCCTGGAGCCCCGCTCCGTGGTGATCATGGACCTCGAGCGCCTCTCCCGCCGGGCCCGCTGAGACTTCTTCGTCCCGCCTGACCCCCGCCGCGGCGCATTCCTGCGTCGTACGTCGTGAAGGGGGTGCCCGGTGACTGATCGATCGGCGTTCGACGGGTTCGTGCAGGCGCGCGGACCGGCGCTCGCGCGCACCGCCTACCTGCTCACCGGTGACCACCACCTCGCCGAGGACCTGGTGCAGGCGGCGCTCGTGCAGGCCGCGAAGCACTGGGAGCGCATCCACACCTCGCCCGAGGCCTACGTACGCCGTGCGATGTACCACCAGAACATCTCCTGGTGGCGGCGCCGCAAGCTCGCCGAGACCCCGCTGGAGTCGTACGACGCCCCGGTTCCCGCGGCCGACCCGACGCTGCGGCTGACCCTCGAGCAGGCCCTGCGGCGGCTCACCCCGCGCCAGCGCACCGTGCTGGTGCTGCGCTACTTCGAGGACCTCACCGAGGTCCAGACGGCCGCCGAGCTGGGCATCTCCAGCGGCGCGGTCAAGTCCATGTCGCGCCAGGCCCTCCAGCGGTTGCGCGTCCTGGCCCCCGAGCTCGCCGACCTGGTGGGAGCAGACGCATGAGCACCGACCTGCGCGAGGAGCTCGACGCCCTCGCCCGCACCCAGACCTTCTCGCCCGACCCGTCCGCCTGGGACCGGGGGCGCCGCGCCCGGCGTCGTACGCGGGTCGCCGCCGGTGCGGCCGCGGTCGCGGTCGTCGCGGCGGTCGCCGGCGCGGGGGCGCTCGTCCTGCAGCCGGACCGGGAGGCGCGTACGGCGTCGAGCGAGGTGGTCGAGGGTGGTGCGATCCCGAGCCGGATCGACGACATCCCGGCTGATCTCGAGCCCACGACCGACCTCGCGGTGGGGCGCGGGGCGGCCGCGTTCATCTCGACCTCGCAGCGTGTGCCGGCGGTGGTCACGGCGGCCGACGGTGTGGCGCACCTGCTCGACCTCCCGGGCTGGGACGAGGACGGCCAGGCGTTGGCCCTCTCGCCGGACGGGCTGAAGCTCGCGTGGCAGCAGACCGGTGACGGTGGTGCCACCATCGGCGTGCTCGAGCTGACGACCGGTCGGCAGCGGAGCGACGAGGTGCACCCGGATGACCTCGCCCTCCGCGAGCTCACGTGGTCGCCCGACTCGCAGTGGCTGGGCTGGTTGGGCGACGCCGACGGTGGCGCCCACGTCGGTCAGCTGCCGGTGCCCGGGGCGGACCTGGGCCTGAGCACGTTCGTCGAGGGCAACGTCTCCTCGCTCGCCATCGGCAATGCCGCGGACGTCGTCATCGGTGCGAAGGGCGGGCTCCACCGGATCACCGTGGACCAGCCCGAGCTCATCACCCGGACCACCGGCGTGGGTCCTGGCCTCTTCTCCCCCGACGCCCGCTTCGTTGCCCTGCGCTCGGCGCCGTCCGGCGCGTCCTCCACGCTGCGGCTCTCGGACGGCGCGGTCCTCACCCACCCGTTCCCGGACGGCACCTTCGACTCCGGCGCCGTCATCCCCCTCGGGTGGCTCGACGACCGGCACCAGCTCCTGCAGGTGTGGTCGGCCGCGGACGAGGACGCCGAGCTCGTGGTCACGACGCCGCAGGTCGGACCGACCAGCACCTGGCGCCGATCCGTCGGCTCGATCGACGCCAGCATCGCCGGGCGGGTCAGCCTGGCCGTCGACCTCGTGCCGGACCTCGACGGCACCTCGTCGCAGGAGCTCACCCGTGACTTCGACACGGCCGACGAGCCCCCGGCACCGTTCGGCATCGAGCTGTCGCTGTTCATCGGGCTCGGGGTCGCGGCGGCCATCGCCGTACTGCTCGCGCTGCGGTGGCTCTGGCGCCGCCTGCTCGGCTGACGTAGCAGCGCGGCCAGCCCGGGGGTAGTCCAGTGGACAACGGTCAAAGATCGGCCTCGCGCACGACCACTTTCCACTGGACTACCGCAAGCGGGCAGCCGTTCGCCACTGGACTACCGGCGGCCGCGGGCCCGTACGGCGGCTCAGGCGCGGGGGTCGCGCCCGGCGAACGCGACCAGCCGGTCATACGCCGACGCATCGTCGGGCACCTCGACCGGGGGCCCGAAGGCCGGGCCGCGGTTGTCGTCGGTCAGCCCCTGCTGCATGAAGGCGAGCCCCCGCTCGGCGACCTCGTCGTCCAGCGGCAGCGGCCGGCCGAGCGCGCGGACGAGGTCCCAGGTGTGCACCCCGAGCTCGGCGCTCTGCCAGTCGGCCTGGGCGACCCGGTCGTCGGGCTGGCCGTGCCAGTGGTGCAGGAGGTCGTCGGCGTGCGAGCGGAAGTGCGCCGCCAGCTGGGCCGGCTCCACGCCGGCGCCGGCGCTCCAGTCGACCTCCTCCCCGCGGCCGAGCCGCAGGAAGTGCTCGGGAGCGGCAGCCAGGTGGTCGGCGAGCTCGCGCACGGTCCATCCGTGGCACGGCGTCGGCTTGCCCAGGTCGTCGGGATGGACGGCAGCGAGCGCGTCACCGGCCTGGTCCAGGGCGCGGGACAGGACGACGACGGGCCGGTGCGGACTGGTCATCGAGGTGGTCTCCATGCCACCCACCTCACTCCTCGCGCGGAGCGGACGCAAGGGTCATTGGCCCTGGAGATGGGCGAGCTGCGCGCGCACCGACAGCTCCGCCGCGCCCCACAGCACCGGGTCGACGTCGGCGTAGACGATCTCGACGACGGCACGGGCGGGGTCGTCCAGGTCCGGCAGCGTGGCCAGTGCGGCGCGCACCTGCTCGAGCCGCTGCTCACGGTGGGCGAGGTAGAAGTCGAGGGCGCCGAGCGCGTCGTCGATGACCGGGCCGTGACCGGGCCAGACGCTGGTGATGCCCTGCTCGCCGCAGAGGGCGTGGAGCCGCTGCAACGAGGAGAGGTAGGCCCCGAGCTGGCCGTCCGGGTGCGCGACGACGGTCGTGCCGCGGCCGAGCACGGTGTCACCGGTCAGCACGGCCCGGTCCTGCGGCACCACGAAGGACAGCGAGTCCGACGTGTGACCGGGCGTCGCCACGACGTGCACCTCCAGCCCACCCACTGCGACCACGTCGCCCTCGCCGAGGCCCTCGGAGCCGAGCCGGTACGCCGGGTCCAGGGCGCGTACGCCGCACCCGTGCCGCTCGGCGTACTCGCGCGCCGCCTCGCTGTGGTCGGCGTGGTGGTGGGTCAGCAGCACCACGGAGACGTCGCCGGCGGCCGCATCGATCGCGTCGAGGTGCGCCTCGATCGACGGCCCCGGGTCGACGACGACCGACCGGGAGGAGTCGGGGTCGCGCAGCACCCACGTGTTGGTGCCGTCGAGGGTCATCACGTCGGCGTTGGGGGCGAGCACGCAGGTGCCGGTGTCGCCGAAGGCGCCGCCCGACCAGCCCCGGCCGGCTGTGGGTGCGGTCATCGAGCCGCCATCAGTGCGGTGTAGTGCGGCGGGGTCGAGAGGATGAACTCGTCGCCGTCGGAGACCACCTCGGGCATGAACATGTCGACCGTCCGCCCGCCCGCCGCCGCGAGGACGGAGGAGGGGTCGGCGTACTGCCCCACCTCGAGGCAGGTCAGCCAGGTCGGGGGCAGCATCAGGATCTGCTCCTGCTCCACCTGCGCGACCGCGTCGAGAGCGCCGGCCCACATCACCGACGACGACTCGCTCGACACGTCGCGGGTCACCTGGCCCTCGGGCAGCCGGGCGACGAAGAACCAGGTGCGGTAGCGCCGCGGCTCGAAGACCGGCGTCAGCCAGCCCGACCAGGCGCCGAGCAGGTCGGTGCGCAGCACGAGCGTTCGCTTCTCCAGGAAGGCGGTCAGCGAGACCTCGCGCGACTCGAGCGCCACGCGGTCGGCCTCCCAGTCGTCGCCGGTCGTGTCGGCGACCACCGAGTCGGCACCGCTCCCGGCGAGCAGCACGCCGGACTCCTCGAACGTCTCACGCACGGCGGCGCAGACCAGCGCCCGCGCCTTCGGCTCGTCGCAGCCGAGCCGCGTCGCCCACTCGGCGGGTGAGGGACCGGCCCAGAGCCCGCGGTCGACCAGCTCGTCGTCGAAGTCGCGCGGGTCCACCCCGCCGCCGGGGAAGACGCACATCCCGCCGGCGAAGGCCATCGACGTCTGGCGTCGCAACAGGTAGACGTCCGGCCCCGACGCGCCGGGGCGCAGCAGCACGACCGTCGCCGCGTCGCGCGGCTCGGCGGGTGCGGCCTCGCCCGAGGCGTACGACCGCGCCTGGGCGACGAGGGCGTCGGGGAGCGGGAGCCGCTCCACTCAGACCTCGACGACGATCTCGACCTCGACGGGCACGTCGAGCGGGAGCACGGAGACACCGACGGCGGAGCGGGCGTGCTTGCCGGCGTCGCCGAAGACCTCGCCGAGCAGCTCGGACGCGCCGTTGGCGACCTGGGGCTGACCGGTGAAGTCGGGCGTCGAGGCGACGAAGACGACGACCTTGACGACGCGCTTCACGTCGTCGAGGGAGCCGATCTCGGCCTTGACCGCGGCGAGCGCGTTGAGGGCGCACTGGCGCGCGCACGCGTAGCCCTGCTCGGCGTCGACCTCGCCGCCGAGCTTGCCGACGGCGAGCATCTCGCCGTTGTGGGCGGGCAGCTGGCCGGCGGTGAAGACGAGGTTCCCGGTGCGGGCCGTCGGCTGGTAGGCCGCGACCGGCGGGACGACCTCGGGGACGGTGATGCCGAGCTCGGCGAGCCTGGCCTCGGCCCCCACGTCAGGCCGCCTTCGGCTTCTTGAGGAAGGCGACGAGGCCGCCCTGCGCGTTGGTGTGGATGGCCACCAGCTCCCAGCCGTCCTGGCCGAAGTTGTTGAGCATCAGGGCCTCGTTGTGGAGCGGAATCGGCGCCACCTGGTATTCCCACTGGGTCATGGATCGCACCCTACTCGGGCCCCATCCGACGCGGCGCGGTGTCCTCCCGTGGTCGGACGCCCGACGCCGCTGCGACGTCTAGCCTCTGCACCATGCGCGATCACCGGGACCCGTACCCGTGGCGTCTCGGTCCGTCCGGCCAGCGGTGGCTCGACCGGCTGGTGGTCGCGTTCCTCCTGCTCCTCGCAGCGGGCCACGCTCTCTCGGGCCAGCTCCCCCACGCGGTCTTCACCGTCGTCGAGGTGCTGCCGCTGCTGTGGCGTCGCCGCCACGCGTGGCCGGTCTTCCTCGTCGTCGCGGCGGCATCGGCGGCGCAGGCGGTGGTCGTCGCGGAGCCGACGGTCGGCCAGCTCGCGTTCCCGGTCGCGGTCTACTCCGTCGCCCGCTGGTCGCCGCGCTGGCAGGGCGTCACGGCGCTGCTCGTGGGGTACGCCGGTGCGTTGGTCGCCGCAGTCCGCTGGCTGGTCGGCTTCGGGGCCGCCGACCTCACCCCGGGCAACCTCGCGCCCTACACCGTCACGATCGGCGCCATCGTCACCGCCGCGTGGGCGCTCGGCTTCGCAGCCCAGGAGCGGGAGAGGTACGTCGCCTCGCTGGTCGCGCGGGCCGAGCAGGCCGAGCGGATGGCGGAGCGCGAGGTGGAGCTGGCGGCCCGCGACGAGCGGTCGCGGATCGCCCGCGAGATGCACGACGTCGTCGCCCACGGGTTGTCGGTGATCGTCGTCCAGGCCGACGGCGCCAGGTACGCCGCCGCCAAGGACCCGGACGTCGCGGTCGGCACCCTCGAGACGATCTCGGCCGCCGGCCGTGAGGCCCTCACCGAGATGCGGCGGCTGCTGGGCCTGCTCCGCGAGGGCGACACCGGCGTCACCCCGCAGCCCGGGCTGGACGACGTAAGCCACCTCGTCGACGAGGCCCGCGCCGCCGGCATGCGCGTGAGCGCCGACCTCCCCGCGCACGCGCCCGCGGTGCCCGACGGCGTCGCGCTGGCGGCGTACCGGATCGTGCAGGAGGCCCTCACCAACGTGCGCAAGCACGCCGGTCCGGATGCGCGGGTCGACGTGCGTGTCGCCGTGGACCGCGGCGTCGCCGTCGACGTGCGCGACGACGGTCGCGGCGCCGCGGCACCCGCGGACGGCCGCGGCCTCGGGCTCGTCGGCATGCGCGAGCGCGCGGCCGTGCACGGTGGGGTGCTGGAGGCCGGCCCGGCGCCGGGCGGCGGGTTCGCGGTGTCTGCGAGGCTGCCGCTGTGAGCGACCAGGCCGTGACGACGCCGATCCGCGTCTTCCTCGTCGACGACCAGCAGATGGTGCGCGCGGGCTTCCGGATGCTCGTCGACAGCCAGGACGACATGGAGGTCGTCGGCGACGCCGGTGACGGCGGCGAGGCGCTGGACCGGCTCGCGGTGACGGCCGCCGACGTGGTGCTGATGGACGTCCGCATGCCGCGCGTCGACGGGGTGGAGGCGACCCGGCGGCTGCTCGAGAGGGACGCGCCGCCGCGGGTGATCGTGCTGACCACCTTCGACCTCGACGAGTACGCCTTCGCCGCGATCCGCGCGGGCGCCTCGGCCTTCCTCCTCAAGGACGCCGCCCCGCCCGACCTGCTCGGCGCGATCCGGGCGGTGATGGCCGGCGACGCGGTCGTCGCGCCCAGCACGACGCGTCGGCTGCTCGACCACTTCGCCGCGCTGCCCGACCCGGCCCGGCCGACGGCGTACGACGACCGGCTCGCGCCGCTCACCGAGCGCGAGACCGAGGTGCTCACCCTCATCGCCCGCGGCCTCACCAACACCGAGATCGCCACCCACCTCGTCGTCGCCGAGACCACCGTGAAGACCCACGTCGGCCGGGTGCTGGCCAAGACCGGCTCCCGTGACCGCGTCCAGCTCGTCGTCCTGGGCTACGAGACGGGCCTCGTCACGGCCTGACGCCGAGGTCCTACCGGGGTCGTACGCCGACCACGCGAGGTGGACCCGCCGACGGACGGCAGGTCCGTGCCGCGGGCCGACGACCCGGAGGCCGCGCTCGACGAGCGTTGTCCCCATGACGACGACACTCGACACCACCACACCGGCCGGCACCCGGACGGCCGCCCACGCACGCGGCCTGACCCGCACCTACGGCGCCGGCGACAACGTCGTGCACGCCCTGCGCGGCGTGGACCTCGACCTCCCGGCCGGGCGGTTCACCGCGATCATGGGTCCCAGCGGCTCCGGCAAGTCCACCCTGATGCACTGCCTGGCGGGCCTCGACGCCGCCACCTCCGGCACGGTCACCGTCGCCGGGCGCGACCTCGCCGGCCTCGACGACACCGCGTTGACGATCTTCCGCCGCGAGCACATCGGCTTCGTCTTCCAGGCCTTCAACCTGCTGCCGATGCTCACCGCCGGGCAGAACATCCTCCTCCCCCTCGAGCTCGCCGGACGCGCGGTCGACCGGCAGCGCTACGACCAGGTGGTCGGTGTGCTCGGCCTCGCCGACCGCGTCGGCCACCTGCCCAGTCAGCTCTCCGGCGGCCAGCAGCAGCGGGTCGCGATCGCCCGCGCGCTGGTCACGCAGCCCGACATCGTCTTCGCCGACGAGCCCA
Source organism: uncultured Nocardioides sp. (assembly GCF_947488025.1). Taxonomy (GTDB): domain Bacteria; phylum Actinomycetota; class Actinomycetes; order Propionibacteriales; family Nocardioidaceae; genus Nocardioides. Next base: position 92,039 of record NZ_CANKYS010000011.1, read on the forward strand.
CCGGCAACCTCGACAGCGAGGCCAGCGCGGAGGTGCTCGACCACCTGCGCCGCTCGGTCCGCGAGCTCGGCATGACGGTCGTCATGGTGACCCACGAGCTCGCCGCAGCGGCGTACGCCGACGACGTGGTGGTCATCCACGACGGCGCAGTCACGGCCCACCTCACCGAGCCCGGCCAGGACGAGCTCGTCGCCGCACTCCGCGGGCGGGACGCCTGATGCGCACCGTGCTCGTGGCGTCGATGCGCCACCACACCCGCAGGTACGTCGCCGCGTCGGTGGCGGTCGTCATCGGCGTGGCCTTCATCGTCGTCGTCGGCGTCCTCACCGGCGCCACGCGCTCCGGCCTGACCGCCGACGTCGGTGCCCCGGTCGAGGGCGTCGACCGGGTCGTGACGACGTACGACTCCCGCGAGGTGGCGCGGCTCGTCGAGGCGGCCGACGACCGCGGCGTCCCCGCCCTGACCCTGGGCTACGCGATGGAGCCGGTCAGCCGCGACGGCGTGCAGCTGGCCGCCACGGCGGACGTCGCCGAGGTGTCCCTCGACCCGCGCCTGCAGTGGCAGCAGCTGGAGGACGGCCGGTTCCCCGCCGCCGCCGGCGAGGCGCTGGCGGACGTCAACCGCGCCAAGAGCAGCGGCGTCGCCCTCGGCGACGTCGTGCGGGTCGGCAGGGGCGAGGCCGCGGTCGACGTGGAGGTCGTCGGGATGGTCGACAGCCCGGCCGCGATGGGCGCCTCGCTCTACGTGCCGTGGGCGGACCTGGCGCGCTTCGAGGACACCCTCTGGGTCGACGCCGTCGCCTGGGGCGGGTCGGCCGCCCTGGCCCGCGAGGTGGCGCCCGAGGCGACCGTCGAGGCATCCGGCGACTGGGTGGCCGCGCGGCAGGCGGAGATCTCGCGCGGCGTGGACGTCATCGCGATCATGGCCCTCGTCTTCGTCGCGATCGCGGTCTTCGTCGGGGCGCTGGTCATCACCAACACCTTCGCGATCCTCTTCGCCCAGCGGATGCGTGACTTCGCGCTGCTGCGCTGCGTCGGCGTCACCCGGCAGCAGCTGCGCCGCGCCATCCGGCTCGAGGCCCTGGCGCTGGGGCTCGCGGCCGCCGCCCTCGGCGTGATCGTCGGCCTGCTCGCCGGATGGGGGCTGGTGGCCCTGGTGGCGCACTGGTTCACCGACATCGGACCGGCCGCGCTCGATCCGGTGTGGACCTTCGCGGCGTTCGCGGTCGGCACGCTGGTGACGGTCGGGGCCGCCTGGCTGCCCACGCGCGCGGCGACCCGGGTCGCGCCCCTGGCCGCGCTCCGGCCCGACACCGGCGTCGACGTGCGCTCGGCGGCCGGCCGCAGGCGGCTGGCCCTCGCCCTGGTGTGCGTCGTGGTGGGAACGGCGCTGCTGGCCGTGTCCGTGGCGGCGAGCTCGGTGCCGGCCATGCTCGCGGGCGGGATGTCGTCCTTCGTCGGCGTGCTCCTCGTGGGCCCGGTGCTCGTGCCGTGGCTGATCCGGCTGGTCGGAGCGGTCCCGGGTGGCGGCCCGGTGCAGAGGCTCGCGACGGGCAACGCCGTGCGCAACCCGCGTCGTACGGCGACCACCGCGGCGTCGCTGCTCGTCGGCGTCACCCTCACCACCGCGATCCTCACGGGGCTGGCCTCCTCGCGCACGGCCATCGACCGCGACATGGACGACTCCTACCCGCTCGACGCCACCCTGACCGCGCTCGACGGGCCGCTCGATGCGTCCCTCGTCGACCGAGTGGCGGCAACCTCGGGCGTCCGTGAGGCGCGGGACCTCGACGGCACCGTGGCAAGCATCGCCGGGGTGGACGTGCCGCTGCTGGGCAGCGGCGCCGACACCACCGGCGTCCTCCGGGGCTCCACCGGCCTGGCGCCTGCCGACGGCGTGGTGCTGCTGCCATACTCCGTGGTCGAGGAGCTGCCCCGGCGCATCGCCGACCGGGTGTGGAAGGACGGCGAGGTGACCGTCGTGGTCGCCGGCCGCGAGCGCACCCTCCGGGTCGAGACCGGCCACGGCTGGGGCCGCTCCGGCCTGCTGTCGACGGCCACGCTCGCGGAGCTCGACCCCGACGCGCAGCCGATGGCGGTCTGGGCCCGGGCCGCCGAGGGCGCGGATGCAGAGGACCTCTCCGGCGACCTCGCCGCGCTGGCCGGTGCGGCCGACGCGGAGCTCGACGGCGGTTACACCAACCGCAGCTGGGTCTACCTCCAGGTCGACATCCTGACCGGCGCGGTCGTCGGGCTGATGGCGGTCGCCATCGTCATCGCCCTGGTCGGCATCGCCAACACGCTCGGCCTCTCCGTGCTCGAGCGCGGCCGCGAGAACGCACTGCTGCGGGCGATGGGACTCACCCGCGAGCAGCTGCGCCGGGCGATGGCGGCCGAGGGCCTGCTGCTGTCCTCGGTGGCGACGGCCCTCGGCACCGCGCTCGGCCTGGCGTTCGCCTGGGTCGGGGTGCAGGTGATGGTGTCCTCGGTCGTCGACGACGCCGCCTTCACCGTGCCGCTGTGGCAGGTCGCCGCGGTGGCCGCGGTGGCCGCGCTCGCCGGCCTGGCCGCGTGCGTCGTACCCGCCCGTCGGGCCGCCGCCGTGACGCCCGCCGCCGGCCTGGCGCTCGACTGATCGGGAGCATCTCCGAACCCGGACGTCGTACGAACCCGCGCCCATGGGTGCGGGTTCGTATGACGTAGCGGTCGCGGTGATCATCCGTGCGCGCGACGCCGGACTCGGCCGCCAGGGGTGATGCCCCGACGGTCTCGCGGCACTAGGTTCCGGGCATGGAGCGCACCGATGCGGCTGAGAGCCGCGAGAAGAACGAGGGGCTCGACCCCTTCGAACGGTTCGTCGAGCTGTCGACGAAGGTGATCAGCCGGGCGCCGTTCTTCGCGGTCGTCGTGATCATCGTCGTGATCTGGGCGGCGAGCTACCCGCTGTGGAAGTCCACCACCAAGTGGGAGCTGGCCATCCACACCTTCGGCGCGGTGCTCTCGCTGCTGCTGCTCGTGCTGCTGGAGAACGCCGGACGCCGCAACACCGAGGCGATGCAGGAGAAGCTCAACGTCATCGCCGAGGCGCTCGCCGCCCTGATGGACTCACGCGCCGCCGACGATCCCCGGCTCCGGGAGGCCGCGGAGGACCTGCGTGAGGCGGTCGGGATCGAAGAGCGCCACTGACCGGGTCAGCCCGCGAGCAGGCGCAGGGTCTCCTCACGCGCGGGTGAGGTGCGTACGTCGGTCCCGGACGCGGCGCCCGCCACCGGGTGCACCATCACCTCGTCGACGCCGAACTCACCGGCGAGCTCGTCGACCTGGGCGCGCGCCTGCTCGGGCGACCCGACGATCCAGCGCTGCGCCATGGCGTCGCCGAAGGCGCGCTGGTCGGGCGTCATCTCGACCGCCTCGGCCTCCTCGACGAGCCGCTGCGGGAGCAGCGGCGCCCCGGTGCGCAGGGCCAGCATCATCTGCACATTGGGCAGGGCGCGGCGCCGGGCCTCCTCCTCGGTCTCGGCGACGACGGCGTTGACGGTGAGGAAGGTCCGCGGCTCGGGGTGCTCGGGCGAGGGGCGGTAGGACGAGCGGTAGAGGTCGAGCGCGACGCCGGTCCCCTCGCCGGAGAAGTGGTGGGCGAAGACGTAGGGCAGGCCCTTCTCGGCGGCCAGGCGGGCGGAGTAGTCGCTCGAGCCGAGGAGCCACATGTCGGCGACCGTCCGGGCGGCCGGCGTGGCACGCAGCGGCTGGCGGCGGGGCCCGACCTGCAGCTCGACGCCCTCGGTCGTCATCAGGGTGCGGATGTCCTCGACGTAGTCGGGGAACTTCGCCACCGCCTCGTCGGCCGACTCCGCACTGCCCCCGCGCAGCACGTACCTGGTGAGCGGGTCGGTGCCGGGCGCGCGCCCGATGCCGAGGTCGATGCGGCCGGGGAACGCGGCCTCGAGCAGCGCGAACTGCTCGGCCACCACCAGCGGCGCGTGGTTGGGCAGCATCACGCCGCCCGACCCGACCTTGATCCGCTCGGTCGCCGCGGCGAGCATCGCGATCAGGACCGGCGGGTTCGTGGCCGCCACGGCCGGCATGTTGTGGTGCTCGGCGACCCAGTAGCGGCGGTAGCCGAGCTCGTCGGCGACCCGGGCCAGGCTGCGCGAGGCGGCGATGGCGTCACCGGTGGTCTGGTCGCTGCGGACGGGCACGAGGTCGAGCACGGAGAGGGCAGTCACTGTCGGCCCAGCGTCTGCACCCGGTGCGTTTATTCCGACGGCATCAACGGGTTGGTCTCAGGTGCACAGGAGGTCCTACCGTCAGGCCAGTGAGCACCAGCACGACTCCCCAGCCGCGCGAGCGCATCCTCTCGCCGGCCTACGCCGGGACCACGATCGCGATGTTCGGCCTGATCGCCTTCGCGGCCTTCGAGGCGATGGCCGTCACCACCGTGATGCCCACGGTGGCGCGCGACCTCGGCGGCCTCGACCTGTACGCCCTCGCGTTCGCCGCACCCCTCGCCAGCGGGGTCGTCGGCATGGTGGCCGCCGGCATGTGGAGCGACCGCACCGGACCGGTGGTGCCGCTGCTGGCATCGCTCGCGCTCTTCTCGGCCGGGCTGCTCGTGTGCGGGCTCGCGCCGTCGATGGAGGTGCTGCTCGCCGGGCGGGTGCTGCAGGGCCTCGGCTCCGGCGCCATGATCGTCGGGCTCTACGTCGTCGTCGGGCTCGTCTTCCCCGCCACCTTGCGGCCGGCCGTCTTCGCGTCCTTCGCCGCGGCCTGGGTGCTGCCGGCGCTGTTCGGCCCCGCGCTCGCGGCGTTCGTGGCGGACGTCTGGTCGTGGCGCTGGGTCTTCCTCGGCACGGTCGTCCTCGTGGTGGTCGCGCTGGTGCTGCTCACCCCGGCGCTCCGCGGCCTCGAACCGCACGCCGAGGGGGTGTCCACCCCGGCCGTACGCCTGTGGTGGGCGTTGCTGGGCGCCGTCGCGGTCCTCGTCCTCGAGCTGGTCGGCTCGGCGCGGGGAGTCGCCGCCCTCGGCGCGCTGGCCGCGCTCGCCGTCGTGTGGGTCTCCCTCGGCCGCCTGCTCCCGGCCGGCAGCCGCACGCTGCGCCGCGGCCTGCCGGCGGTGATCGCCACCCGGGGCCTGCTCGCGGCGACGTTCTTCTGCGCCGAGGCCTACATCGTCTACGTGCTGCAGGAGCACTGGGGCCTCTCCCCCGGCCGCGCCGGCATCGCGCTGACCTGCGTCGGCGTCGTGTGGGCGAGCGCCAGCCAGGTCCAGTCCCGGCTCGGTCGGCGCGTCTCCCACACCCGCGCGATGGTGGTCGGCACCAGCCTGGTGCTCGTCGGGCTGACGGCCCTCGCCGCCAACGTCCTCGCGTACGACGCCGGCGCGCGCCCGTCCGCCGTCCTGCCTGCAGCGGCGTACGTCCTCGCCGGCGCGGGCATGGGCTTCGCCTACCCGCGCACCGGGGTGGCGATGCTCGAGGCGTCGACCGACCGCGACCGCGGCTTCAACTCCTCCGCCCTGACCGTCGCCGACTCGCTCGGCGCGGCACTCGCCCTGTCCGTGGCGGGCGCCGCCTTCGCGGCCGCCGAGCGGCAGGACCTCGACCCGTTCCTCACGGTCTTCGCCTTCGCCGCCCTCGCCGCGGTGCTCGGGGTGCTGGCCGCTTGGCGCACCTCCGCCCCGGCAGAAGGCATCTAGGGACGAACTGGTAGGTCGGTTGGACCGATGACCTACCAGAACGTCCCTAGACATCGAGCCCGCGGCCCCAGCCTGTTCGGTCAGGAGGACTGCTCGAGGGTGGGGTAGTCGGTGTACCCCTCGGCGCCGCCGCCGTAGAACGTGTCGGGGTTCGGCGCGTTGAGCTCCGACCCGGCACGCCACCGGTCGGCGAGATCGGGGTTGGCGAGGAACGGGCGCCCGACGACGACCGCGTCGGCGAGGCCGGTCTCGAGCAGCTTCTCGACCGACTCGAGGGTGGTGACGTCACCGAACCCGTCGTTGAGCAGCACGACGCCGTCGAAGCGCTCCCGCAGGTCGCGCACGAGCGTCTCGAGCGGCTCCAGCGGGCTGGCCAGCAGGCTCAGGTACGCCAGGCCGAGCGGCGCGACGGCGTCGACCACGGCTCGGTAGGTGGCGGTGAGGTCGGGGCCGAGCTCCTCGCCGATGCCGTTGAACTGGTGGGCCGGGCTCAGTCGCAGGCCGACCCGCTCGGCGCCGATCGCCTCGGCGACCCCGGTCACGACCTCGACGACGAAGCGCGCGCGGTTCTCGGGCGAGCCGCCGTAGACGTCGTCGCGCAGGTTGACCGTCGGGTCGAGGAACTGGTGCAGCAGGTAGCCGTTGGCCGCGTGCACCTCGACACCGTCGAGTCCGGCCTCGACGGCGTTGCGGGCCGCGGTCACGAAGTCGGCGACCAGGCCGGCGATCTCGTCGGTCTCCGGAGCGCGGGGCACGTCGTGCGGCTTCGGGCCCGCGGCGGTGATCATCTCGCCGGGCGCCTGCACGGCGCTGGGGGCGATCGTCTCGGTGCCGCCCTTGTTGTCGGCGTGGGCGATCCGTCCGACGTGCATGAGCTGGGCGACGACCACGCCGTCGCGGGCGTGCACGGCGTCGGCGACCAGGCGCCAGCCGGCGACCTGCTCGTCGGTGTAGAGCCCGGGCACGTCGAGGTAGCCCTGGCCGACGTGGCTGGGGGCGGTGCCCTCCGTGACGATCAGCCCGGCGCCGGCGCGCTGCGCGTAGTACTCCGCGTTGAGGTCGGTCGGGGCGTGGCCGTCGCCTGCACGGTTGCGGGTCAGGGGGGCCATCACGAAGCGCTGGGGGAGCTTCCAGGGGCCGACGGCGAGGGGCTCGAATGCACGGGACATGTAGGTGCTGCCTCCAGAGTGGTTGAGGACTGTACGACTCCCTCAGCCACCGTGCGCCGGTCGATGTTCCCCGACGAGAGAAGCCTCACAGCAGCGATACCTGAGGACGTCGTGGACGGAGATCGGGGCCGGCGACAGCCGCCACGTCCTCAGACATCCCGTCCTTCCGGACAGCAGGTGGCCGCCAGGCCTTCTAGCCTCGGGGCATGGACATGAAGCTCGAGCTGGTGATGGTGCCCGTGACGGACGTCGACCGGGCCAAGGAGTTCTACGAGAAGGTCGGCTTCGTCGTCGACCACGACCAGACCGTGAACGACGACGTGCGGTTCGTGCAGCTGACCCCGCCGGGATCGGCCTGCTCGATCGCCATCGGTCGCGGCCTCACGCGCATGGAGCCGGGCTCGCTCGACAACATGCAGATGGTCATCGCCGACGCCGACGCGACCCACGCCGACCTCGTCGCACGTGGCATCGAGGTCAGCGAGGTCGACGAGCTGGCCTGGGGCCGGTTCGTCTTCTTCGCCGACCCCGACGGCAACGGCTGGGCGCTCCAGCAACTGCCTGACTGGTCGGCCGGCGCCGCCGGCGGGGACTCGTAGGGGTTGCGGGTCGCCTGGGGAACGAGACGCAGGTCGATCGGCCCGATGAGGCTGCAGGTCGTTCCCCAGACGCGGGCCGGGCTCCTGCCCGAGCGCTCGGCGCGCGCTCGCCCTACGGATCCCAGTCGCTCTCGGCCGGACTGAGCGTGTAGTTCGCGTAGGTGAGGTAGCGACACGTGCGTGGTTGGTCGACCACGAGCTGCCGAACGTGCGCTGCTCCCGAATCCATGTGCCAGCCGCCGATGCTGCACATGTCGTCCCACTCCTCAGGCGTCATGTCGACCTCGACGACCTGGTCCGAGCCGTCGTCCCTGCTGAGCACCACGGTGAGACCGCGCGGGACCCGGTCGGTCACCTCGCCGATCGTGGACAAGATGTCGACGAGATGGTCCCACCGCGGGTCGACTCCGCGCTCCATGCGGGCAGGATGGCACGACGGGGGGCCCGCGGCGTCAGCCCACTCCCGGGTCCGCGCCCGGTTGCAGCTTGCTCGCATCGCCCGCCGAGCCCAGCAGGGCACGGGTCAGGGCAGCCGAGTCGGCCTGCAGCTCAGCGGTGGCGGCCGCGAGGTCGTCGTCACCGGGCTCGCGGTCGTCCATCGCGGCGATCAGCACCGCCCTTCGGACCAGCTCCTTGGCGTACGACGCCGTGGTGCCGGCGGAGTCCCTCGCGGCTTCGGCGACCGCCGGGCCGGTGAAGGCCACACGGGCGCCGTACAGCTCGATCAGCGCCCGCCGCGCCGCCTCGTGGGGAAGCGGGATCTCCACGGCCAGGTCGACGCGTCCCGGTCGTTGCGCGAGCGCCTTCTCCAGCGCCTCGGCGCGATTGGTCGTCAGGAGGAAGACCACGTCGGCGTCCGGGTCGAGCCCGTCCATCGCGTCCAGAAGGGTGAAGAGCAAGGGCGAGGCACCCCCGCCGAAGTGGTGGTCACGGTCCTCGGCGATCAGGTCGCAGTCCTCGATGACGACGATCGCGGGCTGGTGGGCACGAGCGATCTGGGCGGCTGCACTCACGTGCACCATCTCCGCGCCGCTCAGCAGCACCACCGTCGCCTGGGGAGTCGCCCCGATCAGGTGGCGCACGGTGTGCGTCTTGCCGGTGCCCGGTGGGCCGTAGAGCAGGACCCCGCGCTTGAGGTGCTGCCCCTTGTCGCGCAGCTGGTCGCGGTGCTCAGCGAGCCCGACAACGTGGGCGCGCACCTGCTCCAGCGTGCCGTCCGGCAGGACGACGTGGCCCGCCGGGAGGTCCGGCCGGCGGTGGAAGGCCAGGCCGGACATCGAGCGCTCGAACGGATTGCCGCTGAAGCTGATCACCTGGCGCCACAGGACGCTGCGCCGCATCGCCTCGTCGCGGACCTCGGCGAGCAGCGCCGCGGCATCCTCCGACCTGGGCGCGAGCACCTCGAGCCGCGACTGTGAGCCGTACTGCGGGTTGCCGACGCGTTGCAGGACGACGAGTGGCGACCCGTTGTGGTGCAACAGGTGCAGCCCGAACGCGACGGTGGCTCGCTCCGTGTCGGGCCCCGTGGGCACGTTGAGGCGATCGACCTGGCCGCTGCTGAAGCGACCCCACTCCGACTGTGACATCAGGTCGCCCAGCGAGCTGTGGTGGCGCTGGTCGCCACCCCCGACCCCGAGCAGCCTCGCCCCCGGGTCACGAGCAGCGATCGTCTCGAGGGCGATGTCGGTGTCGGCCCACCGGTGCACGGAGATCGGCTCGACCACGACCGGGAGCTCGTCAGCCCTGACGCCGAGGTGGGCGTCCAGGACCGGCATGAGGTCCTCGCCGCGCCGCTTGCTGGACGGCTCGTCCTGGACGAGCTGTCTCACCAGCCGCTTCAACGCCTCGCGCAGCTCGTCGTCGCCGGCACCGTCTCGTTCCGTGTCCCCCGAAGCCATGAGCCGAACCTACCGGCCAGATCGGGGAGCGCCAGCCTGCTCAGGGCGAGCCGGCACTCCCCGTCCGGACTGCGCTTCTACCCGGGCTGCGAGTCGTCGCTGCTGTCGACCTGCGCCGGATCGGGAGCAGGGTCGAGCCGGTCCAGCATGTCGTTCAGGTGCCGACGGAGGTGCTGCGCGTGGTCTGCCGCCACCTGCTGCAGACGAGCGACTTCGGCCTCCCCGCGCGTGCGCTGCTCCTCGGACTCCGCCTGCACTCCATCGGCAGTCGCTCGGGCCTCGTCCACCGTCCGCGACGCCTCGAGCCGGGCGGCCGCGACCATGCTCGTGGCCTCGCGCTGCGCCGACTGCACCAGCGCATCCGCCTCGGCCTGGGCCGCGGCGACGATCCCGGCCGCTTCGGCCCGGGCATCGGAGCGCCACTGATCGGTGTCGCGGGCAGTCATCTCCAGCAGCCGTGCCGCCGAGGGCGAACGCTGCCCCGGCACCACGACCCGCCCGGAGGAGTCGTCTCGATCGTCGTCCGCTGCCCTGCGGGCATCTGCGGCGTCTTCCTGGTTCAGCACGTGCGTTCTCCCTCTCCTCCCCCCGCGGCCGGTGTCATCGGCAGCGTACGAGGTCGAGGGTCGATACGTCCCCGGGGGACCGTCCAACGGCGGTGCCCCCGCGTTCAGACCAGCGGCGGCTGGGTCTTCTCCCGCACCTCGTCCTCGGTGACGCCGGGGGCGAGCTCGACGAGCCTGAGCGCCCGGTCGCCGAGCGTGCCCGACGGCGCGACCTCGCCGGTCGCGGGGTCGATCACGTCGATCACGCAGAGGTCGGTGATGATCCGCTGCACCACCCGCTTGCCGGTGTAGGGCAGGTCGCACTCGTCGAGGATCTTCAACGACCCGTCCTTGGCGGTGTGCTCCATCAGCACGATCACCCGCTTGGCGCCGTGGACCAGGTCCATCGCGCCGCCCATGCCCTTGACCATCTTCCCGGGGATCATCCAGTTCGCGATGTCACCCACCGCCGAGACCTGCATCGCACCCAGGATCGCGGCGTCGATCTTGCCGCCACGGATCATCCCGAACGACTGCGCGGAGTCGAAGAACGACGCACCCTTGCGCAGCGTCACCGTCTCCTTGCCCGCGTTGATCAGGTCCGGGTCCTCCTCGCCCTCGAAGGGGTACGCCCCCACGCCGAGGATGCCGTTCTCCGACTGCAGCACCAGCTCCACGTCGTCGGCGACGTAGTTCGGCACCAGCGTCGGCAGCCCGATCCCGAGGTTGACGTACGACCCGTCCTTGAGCTCGCTCGCAGCACGAGCGGCCATCTCCTCACGACTCCATGCCATCTCGCTCAGCCTCCCAGTCCGAAGCTCGCCGCGTCGTCCGACCCCTGCACGGGGTCCGGCTCGGGCCGCGGTCGCGTCGTGACCCGCTCGATCTTCTTGTCCGCCGCCTGCTCCGGCGTCAGCGCGACGACGCGCTGCACGTACACGCCCGGGGTGTGGATGTCGTTCGGGTCGAGCTCACCGGGCTCGACCAGCTCCTCGACCTCCGCGATCGTCACCCGCCCGCACATCGCGGCCAGCGGGTTGAAGTTGCGCGCGGACTGGCGGTAGATCAGGTTGCCGTGCCGGTCGCCCTTCCAGGCCCGCACCAGCCCGAAGTCGGCCACGATCGCCTCCTCGAGGACGTACTCCTTGTCGCCTTCCGCGGTGGAGAACACCTTGGTCTCCTTCGGCGGCGAGGCCACGATGACGTTGCCCTCGGAGTCGTACTTCCACGGCAGACCACCCTCGGCGACCTGGGTGCCGACACCGGTCGCGGTGTAGAAGCCCGGGATGCCCGAGCCACCCGCGCGCATCCGCTCCGCCAGCGTGCCCTGCGGGGTCAGCTCGACCTCGAGCTCGCCGTGCAGGTACTGCCGGGCGAACTCCTTGTTCTCCCCGACGTAGGAGGAGATCATCCGCCGGATCCGCTTGGCGAAGAGCAGCCGACCCAGTCCCCACTCGTCCACGCCGCAGTTGTTCGACACCGCCTCGAGGTCGGTCGTGCCCGCCTCGAGGATGGCGTCGATGAGGACCGACGGGATGCCCGAGAGCCCGAAGCCACCGACGGCGAGGGTGGCGCCGTCCGGGATGTCAGCGACCGCCTCGGCCGCAGAAGAGACCACTTTGTCCATGCCCGAGACCCTAGCGGGGATGTGACCGGCGCCACCGTGTGGGCGGGCACCACAGTCGGTGCCGCCATATGTGCCCGGGGACGGGCGTGCGGCCCCGGACGTGGTTCGGCCGGGCCCAGGGAAGAGGCACCCTCCCCGGGCCCGGCCGGCTCAACGACGCAGCGGTGTCAGAGCTTCGCCAGGCGAGCCCTCACCTGCGTCAGCAGGGCGGCGCGGAGCTCCCCGTCGAACTTGGTGATCGGCGCGCCCGGAGCGTTGCGCAGGCCCACGTGGGCAGCAGCGCCGGCGAGTCGAACTCGTTCGAGACCGGGCCCGTGACGCAGGTGAGGGGCTCGCCCGGGGTCTCCGGCTCCGGCTCCTCCTCCTGCGGGTCGGCGATGCCCTCAAGCGTCACCGCGCTTCCGACCTGGGTCCAGGAGTCGCCGTCGTTGAACCAGTACTCCGACACCTCGGCGCTGCGGCGGCTCAGCTTCAGCCACTTCGGCACGGTGCTCGCACCTCCGGCGGTCGAGACGCTGAGCTGGCCGTTGCCGTCGGGATCGGACAGGACCTCCATGCCGGTCGCACGGCACCGGGCCAGCATGGCGTAGCCGGGCGAGGTGCCGGGCTGCGTCATGTCGTTGCGGATGATGAGGCCGGCCTTGCCGGAGTTGTCGACGAGCCGTGCTGGCGTCGGACGTAGGCCACCCGGGGTCCGGGCTCGACCGTTGCATTCTTTCGTTTGTGGTCAAGCAAAAGATGGCCTGCATGAACATAAAGACCACAACGAAGCGTGAAAACACCGTCAAGGGGGTCGGAGACGGCTGGCTATCCTCGGCTCGTGACCGCGAGCACCGACCGACCCGACGACTGGCCGAAGGTGCGTCTCCACGTCATCACCGGCAAGGGCGGGACCGGGAAGTCCACCGTGGCCGCAGCGCTCGCCCTCGCGCTGGCGAGCTCGGGTCGCAACGTGCTGCTGTGCGAGGTCGAGGGCCGCCAGGGCATCGCCCGGATGTTCGACATCGACCCGCTGCCCTACGAGGAGCGGCGCATCGCCAAGGGCGCTCCCGACGAGGACGGCCGCGCCGGCCAGGTCCACGCGCTCCACATCGATCCCGAGTCGGCGCTGCTCGAGTACCTCTCGATGTACTACAAGCTCGGTCGCGCCGGGAAGGCGCTCGACCGCTTCGGTGTCATCGACTTCGCCACCACCATCGCCCCCGGCGTCCGCGACGTGCTCCTCACCGGCAAGGTCTACGAGGCGGTGCAGCGACCCCGCGGCGGTCGGCACCAGCACCAGATCACGTACGACGCCGTGGTGCTCGACGCGCCGCCCACGGGCCGCATCTGCCAGTTCCTCGGCGTGAACTCCGAGCTGGCCGGGCTCGCCAAGGTGGGCCCGATCAAGTCCCAGGCCGACAAGGTGATGGAGTTGCTGCGCTCACCGCGCACGGCGGTGCACCTGGTCACGATCCTCGAGGAGATGCCCGTGCAGGAGACCTCCGACGGCATCGCCGAGCTCCGCGCCGCAGGCCTGCCCGTCGGCGGGGTCGTGGTCAACCTGGTGCGCCCGCAGGCCCTCAGCCCGAGCGCGCTGGCCCAGGTGCGCGACGGCTCCGTCGACCCGACCGCGGTCACCTCCGAGCTGGCCCGCGCCCGCGTGGACGTCGACGCCGAGCTGGTGGGGTCGCTGGTCGCCGAGGCACGCGACCACGCCGTACGCCGACACCTCGAGGACGAGCAGCGCGAGCTCGTCGCGGCCGAGGGCGTGCCGACCTACGACCTCCCGCGCCTCGCGGGCGGCATCGACCAGGGCGCGCTCGTCGAGCTCGCCCAGCTGCTCCGCCGCCAGGGGATGGCATGAAAGTCACCCCACGACCGAAGACCACTCCACCGCCGGTCCTCGACGTCGACGCCCTGCTCGACGACCCGACCATCGAGATCATCGTGTGCTGCGGCGCGGGCGGCGTCGGCAAGACGACGACGTCGGCGGCCCTCGCGCTCCGTGCGGCCGAGCGAGGCCGCAAGGTCGTCGTGCTGACGATCGACCCGGCCCGCCGGCTGGCGCAGGCGATGGGCATCGAGCAGCTCGACAACACCCCGCGGCCGGTGTCGTCGGTCGGCGCGGAGGCGGGCGGGTCGCTCGACGCGATGATGCTCGACATGAAGCGCACCTTCGACGAGGTGGTCGAGTCGCAGGCCAGCCCCGAGAAGGCGAAGCAGATCCTCGAGAACCCGTTCTACGTCGCGCTGTCGAGCTCGTTCGCCGGCACCCAGGAGTACATGGCGATGGAGAAGCTGGGCCAGCTGCACCGGCAGGCGCTGGCCGACGGGAGCCACGACCTGATCGTGGTCGACACCCCGCCCTCGCGCTCCGCGCTGGACTTCCTCGACGCACCCGAACGGCTCTCGAGCTTCCTCGACGGTCGGCTGATCCGTCTCCTCGTGGCTCCTGCGCGCGGCCCCGCGCGGCTGATGACCGCCGGCTTCTCCGTGGTGACCAACGCGCTCGCCAAGATCCTGGGCGGCCAGATGCTCAAGGACGTGCAGACCTTCGTCACGGCCCTCGACACCCTCTTCGGCAGCTTCCGGCAACGCGCCGAGAAGACCTTCGCACTGCTCCAGGCCGACGGCACCGCGTTCGTCGTGATCGCCGCACCGGAGCCCGACGCGCTGCGCGAGGCGGCGTACTTCGTCGACCGGCTCACCGACGACGACATGCCGCTGGCCGGCCTGGTCGTCAACCGGGCCAGCCCCTCGGCCCGCACGGAGCTGTCGGCCGAGGAGGCCATCACCGCAGCCGACCGGCTGCAGTCGGGCGACTCGTCGTCACTGACCGCCGGGCTGCTGCGGCTCCACGCCGACCGGGTCCGCATCGTCGAGCGCGAGCAGCACCTGCGCGAGCGGTTCGCGGCGGCGCACCCGAAGGTCCCGACCGCGATCGTGCCGGCGATGGCGAGCGACGTCCACGACCTCGACGGCCTGCGCGCGATCGGCGAGAGCCTCGCGCGGCAGGACTCACTCAGACGTTGACCGCGGGCGTCTCGACCTTGGTGCGGGCGGTCTCCAGGATGGTGCGCCACGACGAACCGGGACGACGGCGGAGCAGCGCACGGCGCTCACGCTCGGTCATGCCGCCCCAGACACCCCACTCGATCTGGTTGTCGAGCGCCTCGGCCAAGCACTCGGTCCGCACGGGGCAACCCGCGCACACCTGCTTGGCCTTGTTCTGCTCCGCCCCACGCACGAAGAGCGCGTCCGGAGTGTCGCCCTTGCATGCGGCGCGTGCTGCCCAGTCCTCGACCCACATAAGTCAAACCCCACGGTGATTGTCGAGCCGGTCGGCCGCCCCCATAGCGGCCATCCCCGACTCAGAATGAAAAGTAAACGAATCACCCCCGGTCCAGACAGGGACCGTGTGGCTCAATTCGTATAGCCCGATATGACTATCCGGCTGCGCGGCTGGAATTCCGGATGGTAAGCGTCCGCCCCGTACTCTGGTGCCCATGTCCTCACGCTCGTCCTCCTCCTCCGGACGCCCCCAGGGCGGCCCCGACGCCGGTCGGGTTGCGTCCCACCTCGCGGTGATGGCTGCCGTCGCGGTCGTCATGGGTGTCCTCGTCGCCTGCCTCGCCATTCCCTTCGCGGGCCTGGTGGGCGTCGCGGCGAAGGACGTCAGCAAGGGCATGGTCAACCTCCCCGAGTCGCTCGAGGCCAAGGACCTGTCGCAGAAGACCCGGATCTACGACGTCAACGGCAACCTCATCGCCTCGCTCTACGACCAGAACCGCATCAACGTGCCGCTCGGCTCGATCTCGCGGCCGATGGTGAAGGCGATCGTCGCGATCGAGGACTACCGCTTCTACGACCACGGCGCCCTCGACCTCCGGGGCACGCTCCGGGCCTTCGTCACCAACCAGGCCAACGGCGGCTCGGTGCAGGGCGGCTCGTCGATCACCCAGCAGATGGTGAAGCAGACGCTGCTCTACCAGGCGGAGACCGACGAGGAGCGCAAGGCCGCGACCGAGGAGACCTACGCGCGCAAGATCCGCGAGCTGCGCTACGCGATCGCGTTCGAGAAGAACCACACCAAGGACTGGATCCTCGAGCGCTACCTCAACATCGCCTACTTCGGCGACGGCGCCTTCGGCGTCCAGTCGGCCGCGCGCCACTTCTTCTCCAAGAACGCCAAGGACCTCAACATGCTCGAGGCCGCCACGTTGGCCGGCCTGGTGAAGAACCCGGTCGGCTACGACCCGGTCGACAACCCCGAGCGCGCCGAGAGCCGGCGCAACGTCGTCCTCGACCGCATGGCACAGCTCGGCGTCCTGACCGAGAAGAAGGCCGACCGGCTCAAGAACAAGCCGATCAAGAAGACGCTCAAGATCGAGACGTCGCCCAACGGCTGCCAGCAGTCGCGCGCGCCGTTCTTCTGCGACTACGTCGTCAACTGGCTGCTCAAGGACCCCGTCCTCGGCGACACGACCAAGGAGCGCCGCCGCACGCTCAACAACGGCGGCCTGACGATCAACACCACGATCGACCTCGACATGCAGAAGGCCGCCGACGACTCCGTGGCCTCCCACGTCTACCAGACCGACCAGGCCATCGGCGGCCTGGCGATGGTCGAGCCCGGCAGCGGTGACGTCCGCGCGCTCGCGCAGTCGCGCCCGATGGGCAAGGACAAGCAGGGCGGCGAGACCTACCTCAACTACACGGTGCCCAAGAAGTACGGCGACGCCAACGGCTTCCAGGCCGGCTCGACGTTCAAGGTCTTCGTCCTCGCCGAGGCCATCAACCAGGGCATCCCGCTGAGCACGACGATCAACTCGCCGCAGGAGATGAACATCCCCGACGAGGAGTTCGAGAACTGCGACGGCCCCTACGCCGGTGACGGCGAGGGCTGGAACGTCTCCAACTCCACCGGGTCGGGCACGTTCGACCTCTACTCCGGCACGCAGCAGTCGGTGAACACCTTCTTCGCACAACTGGAGACCCAGACCGGCATGTGCGAGCCGCTGCGGCTCGCAGCCGACATGGGCGTCAAGGTCCCGCTGGCGCAGAAGGTGCCGTCGTGGATCCTCGGCGTCTCCGACAGCAACCCGCTCGAGATCGCCCAGGCCTACGCCACCTTCGCCGCCCGCGGCTTGCACTGCGAGCCGCGTCCGGTCACGCAGGTGCTCGACTCGTCCGGCCAGGTGCTCAAGGACTTCGCCGCCGACTGCGAGCAGGTGATGCCCGGCGCGACCGCCGACGCGGTCAACGACATCCTGCGCGGCGTGATGGAGCCCGGCGGGTTCGGCCAGAACATTGCCATCGACAAGCCGTCGGCCGGCAAGACCGGAACCAACCAGAACAACATGTCGGTGTGGTTCGCCGGCTACACGCCCACCATCTCGACTGCCGCGATGGTCGCCGGCGCCAACCAGTTCGGCGAGTGGGTGAGCCTCAACGGCCAGGTCGTCGGAGGCAGCTACATCAGCGAGGCGTTCGGATCGACCGTCGCCGGACCGATCTGGGGCGACGCGATGGCCGCGGTGTCGGCCAAGCTCCCCTACGAGGACTTCCAGACCCCGCCCGGCGACGAGATTGCCGGCGTGCTCAGCACCGTTCCGGACGTGACGGGCCAGAGCGTCGAGGACGCGACCGCGGCGCTCCAGGGCGCGGGGTTCACCGCCGCCGACGGCGGCCAGGTCAACTCCGAGGCCGAGGCGGGCCTCGTCGTCTCGACCTCACCCGAGGCCGGCGCCCAGCTGAGCAGCGGTGACACGGTCACGCTCTACACCTCGACGGGCTACGTGCCTCCCCCGCCGTCCACCGACAACGGTGGCAACGGCGGTGGCAACGGCAACGGGAATGGCAACGGCAACGGCAATGGCGGCCGGGGTCGCGGCAACGGCGGTGGCCGGGGCTGACCCCGGCGGGCTGCTCAGCCCAGCTGGCGCCGTACCTCTGCGGCGACCGCGCCTCCGTCGGCACGCCCCTTGACCTGCGGCGTCACGACGCCCATCACCTTGCCCATCGCGCGCATGCCCTCGCCGGCGGCGCCCGTCTGCTCGATCGCTGCGCGCACCAGCTCGGCGATATCGGCCTCGCTGAGCTGGGCGGGGAGGTAGTCGGCGATGACCTCGCCCTCGGCGGCCTCCTTGGCCGCCATCTCGGTGCGCCCGCCCTCCTCGAACGCCACCGCGGCCTCGCGGCGCTTCTTGGCCTCCGTCGACAGGACGCCGATGATGTCGTCGTCGGAGAGCTCGCGGGCCTCCTTGCCGGCGACCTCGGCGTTGGTGATCGCGGTCAGCACCATCCGGATGGTCGAGGACCGCAGCTCGTCACGCGCCTTCATGGCGGTGGTCAGGTCGGCGCGGAGACGGTCCTTCAAAGCACTCATGAGGCCCATTGTGGCAGCCTTGGCGAATGCCTCTCCTCCCCGTCGTACGCCGCACGCTCGGGCTCGGGACGCTCGCCGGCGCAGGCCTGGCGACGTACGCAGCATGGGAGGCCCGGCAGTACACCCTGCGTCGCGTCACCGTGCCCGTGCTGCCCGCCGGCCACGCACCGCTGAAGGTGCTCCACCTCAGTGACATCCACATGGCTCCCGACCAGCGGGCCAAGCAGGAGTGGGTGCGCGGTCTCGCCGCGCTCGAGCCCGACCTGGTCATCGACACCGGCGACAACCTCGCCCACATGCGCGCCGTGCCGGTCGTCGCCGACGCCCTCGGCCGACTGCTCGACGTCCCGGGCACCTACGTCCTCGGGTCCAACGACTACTACGCACCGGGCATGCGCAACCCGCTGCTCTACCTGCTCCCCGACACGGGCAAGCGCAACACCTCGACCCCGCAGCTCCCGTGGCCCGACCTCAAGCGGCGCTTCGACGCCGCCGGATGGGTCGACCTCACCAACGGCTTCGGGTCGCTGACGGTGCGCGACACCACGATCGCCTTCGCGGGCGTCGACGACCCCCACCTGTCCTACGACGACCTCGAGCGGGTCGCCGGCCCGGCCGACCGGGCGGCCGACCTGCGGCTGGCCGTGGCCCACGCGCCGTACCTCCGCGTGCTCGACCAGTTCGCCGCCGACGGCTACGACGCGATCATCGCGGGCCACACCCACGGCGGCCAGGTGTGCCTGCCGGGCGGCCGGGCGCTCACGACCAACTGCGACCTCGAACCCGCGCGCGCCCGCGGCCTGCACCGCCACCCCGCCGACTCCGCCCCCGGTGACGACGGCTCGGCGTGGCTCCACGTGTCGGCAGGACTCGGGACCAACCCGTACGTCCGCTTCCGTGTGGCCTGCCGCCCCGAGGCGACGCTGCTGACCCTGGTCCCCGCCGACTGAAGGAGAGCCCGATGTCCCTGGTGCGCGTCCACAACTTCTCGATCTCCCTCGACGGCTTCGGCTCCGGCGAGCCCCAGTCCCTGGAGTCGCCGTTCGGGCACGCCGGACAGAAGCTCCACCAGTGGATGATGGCCACGGAGCACTGGGACACCGGCGGCAGCGTCGGCGTCGACAACGCGTTCGCGGCCCGCCACGACGTCGGCTTCGGCGCCGAGATCATGGGTGCCAACAAGTTCGGCCCACCCGGGTGGCAGGACGACCCCGACTGGCGCGGGTGGTGGGGTGAGGAGCCGCCCTTCCACACACCGACGTACGTCCTGACGCACCGGCCGCGGCCCCCGCTCGAGATGGCCGGCGGCACCACCTTCCACTTCCTCGACGCCTCCCCCGCCGAGGCGCTCGCGGTCGCCCGGCAGGCCGCGGGCGACCTCGACGTACGACTGGGCGGTGGCGCGACGGTGGTCCGCGAGTTCGTCGCCGCGGGCCTGGTCGACCACCTGCACCTCGTCGTGGTGCCCGTCGTGCTCGGCCGGGGCACCCGCCTGTGGGACGGCCTCGAGGCGTTGGAGGACACCTTCGACATCGAGACGGTGTCCTCGCCCAGCGGCGTCACCCACCTCACGCTCACCCGCCGCGCCCCCTCCTGAGCCGACCTCCGTCCACGGGTCCGGGGCGATTTCCAGAGCCCCTGACCGCTCCGGTATGCTCGCCGACGTTGCCCTGACCAGTTCTCTCGGTCAGGGCGGCGGGCTGTGGCGCAGCTTGGTAGCGCGCCTCGTTCGGGACGAGGAGGCCGCAGGTTCAAATCCTGTCAGCCCGACAGTGTCGGAGGGCCGGATCCACGCGAGTGGGTCCGGCCCTTCGTCGTTCCCGCTGGTGCCGGGATGTGGCACTGTGCCCCCATGGCAGACGGTGCTCCCGACGACGGTCCCTCGCTCGAGATGCCCTCGCTGCCGCTGCCGAGCATGCCGGGGACCGGCCTGCCCGCAGCGGCCCTCACGGGTGTCGCCGTCGGCGGACTGGCGATGGCGCTGGCCTGGCTGGCCGGCGTCGGGTGCGAGGCCGTACGCGGCACGTCGGCGTGCAGCGGCGGACCGGGACTGCTGCTCCTGGTGGTCGTGCTGGCGCTGCTGTCGTGGGCCGGGAGCCTGCTGCTGCGCCTGCTCGGCGTGCCGCACGCGGGATCGACCAGCGTCCTCGCGGTCGGCATCCTGGCGGTGCTGGTGCTGGTCCTCCTGCTCGGCTCGCTCGACACGTGGTGGGCGCTCGTCGCCGTACCCCTGGCGTCGGCGGTCGCCTTCGGCGCCTCGTGGTGGGTCACCACCGCCGCCGGCGACGACTGACTGTCAGCGAGCGGCGGCGATCAGCTCCGCGATCTGCACGGTGTTGAGGGCAGCGCCCTTGCGGAGGTTGTCGTTGCTGATGAAGAGCGCGAGACCGCGGTCGTCCGGGACGCCCGGGTCCTGCCGGAGCCGTCCGACGTACGACGGGTCACGGCCCGCCGCCTTGAGCGGGGTCGGCACCTCGTCGAGCTCGACGCCGGCCGCCGAGCCGAGGAGCTCACGGGCGCGGGCGGGGGTCATCGGCCGCTCGAACTCCGCGTTGATCGCCAGCGAGTGGCCGGTGAAGACCGGGACGCGCACGCAGAGGCCGGAGACCAGCAGGTCGGGCAGGCCGAGGATCTTGCGCGACTCGTTGCGGAGCTTCTGCTCCTCGTCGGTCTCGTTGAGGCCGTCGTCGACGATCGAGCCCGCCATCGGCAGCACGTTGTAGGCGATCGGCTCGACGTAGGCCACCGGGTCGGGGAGGGCGATCGCCGAGCCGTCGTAGGCCAGCTCGCGCGCCTTGTCGCCCGCCGCGGCCACCGCGTTGGCGAGCTCGTCGACGCCGGCGACGCCGGAGCCGGAGACGGCCTGGTACGACGACACGATGAGGCGGGTCAGCCCGGCCTCCTCGTGCAGCGGCTTGAGGACCGGCATCGCGGCCATCGTCGTGCAGTTGGGGTTGGCGATGACGCCGCGCCCGGCCTCGATGACACCGGTCATCGCGTCGGGGTTGACCTCCGAGACCACGAGCGGGACGTCGGGGTCCTTGCGGAAGGCCGAGGAGTTGTCGACGACGATCACGCCGGCCTCGACGAACCTCGGCACGAGGGCACGCGAGGTCGTGGCGCCTGCGGAGAAGAGCGCGATGTCGAGACCGGCCGGGTCGGCGGTCGCGGCGTCCTCGACGGTGATCTCGCGGTCGCCGAACGGCAGCACGTTGCCGGCCGAGCGGGACGAGGCGAAGAAGCGCACCTGGTCCGCGGGGAAGCTCCGCTCGAGCAGGATCTGGCGCATCGCGACGCCGACCTGTCCCGTCGCTCCCACGATGCCGATGTTGACCGGCGCGACCTCGCTGCTCATCGTCCGGTGCCTCCGTAGACCACGGCCTCGACCTCGTCGGCGTCGAGGTCGAACGCGGTGTGCGTGGCGCGCACCGCGTCGTCGACGGCGTTCTCGTCCACGACGACCGAGATGCGGATCTCGGAGGTGGAGATCATCCCGATGTTGACCCCCGCCGACGCGAGCGCGGCGAAGAACTTCGAGGTGATGCCTGGGTGCGACCGCATGCCGGCGCCGATCAGCGAGACCTTGCCGATCTTGTCGTCGTAGAGCAGCTTGTCGTAGCCGACCTCGGCCTGGATGCGGGCCAGCGCGGTCATCGCGACCTGCCCGTCGGTGCGCGGCAGCGTGAAGGAGATGTCGGTGAGGCTCGTGGCCGCTGCGGAGACGTTCTGCACGATCATGTCGAGGTTGATCTGCGCGTCGGCCAGGGCCTCGAAGATGCGGGCGGCCTCGCCCACCTTGTCGGGCACGCCGACGACGGTGATCTTGGCCTCGCTGCGGTCGTGGGCCACGCCGGCGATGATGGGCTGTTCCATGGTGTCTTCCTCGGTGGGTCCGCTGAGGCTGGGGTGGGCTCGGGGGTCGTTGACGACCCAGGTGCCCTCGAGCTGGCTGAACGACGACCGGACGTGGATCGGGATGCCGTAGCGGCGGCCGTACTCCACGCACCGCAGGTGCAGGATCTTGGCACCGCACGCGGCGAGCTCGAGCATCTCCTCGTAGGAGACCTTGTCGAGCTTGCGGGCGCTCGGCACGATGCGCGGGTCGGCGGTGAACACGCCGTCGACGTCGGTGTAGATCTCGCACACGTCGGCCTCGAGCGCCGCCGCCAGCGCCACCGCCGTGGTGTCGGTGCCGCCACGGCCGAGCGTGGTGATCTCCTTGGTGTCGGCCGAGACCCCCTGGAAGCCGGCCACGATGACGATGTGGCCCTCGCCGATCGCCTGGGTGATGCGACCCGGCGTGATGTCGATGATCTTGGCCTTGCCGTGCACCGAGTCGGTGATCACCCCGGCCTGCGAGCCGGTGAACGACCGCGCGGTGTAGCCCAGGTCGCTGATTGCCATCGCGACCAGCGCCATCGAGATCCGCTCACCGGCCGTGAGCAGCATGTCCATCTCGCGCGCCGGCGGCAGCGGTGAGACGCCGTTGGCCAGGTCGTAGAGGTCGTCGGTGGTGTCGCCCATGGCGGACACGGCGACGACCACGTCGTGGCCGGACTTCTTGACCTCCACGATGCGCCGGGCGACGCGCTTGATGGCGTCGGCGTCGGCGAGGGAGGAGCCGCCGTACTTCTGCACGACAATGCCCACGGTTGGTCCTCGGGATCGGTGTGCGGCCGTCAGCGGCCGCGGTGCTCTGGCGAGCCCGTCGGCGCCGTTGCCGCCAGGCCACCGCCGATTCTACGGCTGGGCGGTCGGGGGGCTCCCGAGCATCTCATCCGCGACCGCCACCACGTCGGCGTCGGCCTCGAAGTCGGTGTCGAACCGGTCGTGCGCCACGACGGTGAGCAGCGCGTTGAGCGCGGCGCCGGCGAGGTTGCCCCAGTTGTTGACGTAGGAGAACTGCCACCACCACAGCGCCTCGTCGACATCACCCGCGCGGAAGTGCCGCAGGCCGTTCTCCAGGTCGATGGCGATCGACGCCAGGTCGTCGGAGAGCCGGCTCTCCACCACCTCGGGGACGTAGGGGTCGAAGACGAAGGTGTAGGCGTCGACACCCTCGAGCATCTCCGCCAGCCGCAGCCGGAGGTCGTCGATGTCGGCCTCGGGCCCCACGTCGGGCTGGTACTCCTCGCTCGGGGTGAAGTCGTGCTGGGCGCCCATCCGGGCACCGGCCAGCAGGACCTGGCTGATCTCGAGGAGCAGCAGCGAGACCGCCTGCGCACCGTTGCCCTCGCGGGCGATGGCGCGCAGGGCGAGCAGGAAGCTCTCCACGGAGTCGGCGATCTGCTCGCCGAACACCCTCTCGTCGATCTCGCTCACGGCACTGGACCCCTTCTGACAGCTGTGCATCCGTCGATCACTCTGCTGATCTCCTTCCGGCGAAGGCTCGGCCGAGCGTCACCTCGTCGGCGTACTCGAGGTCGCCGCCCACAGGCAGTCCACTCGCCAAGCGGGTCACGCGCAACCCCATGGGCAGGAGCAGGCGCGTGAGATAGGTCGCGGTGGCCTCGCCCTCGAGGTTGGGGTCGGTGGCGAGGATGACCTCGGTGACCGTGCCGTCGGCGAGGCGCGGCATCAGCTCCTTGACGTGCAGCTGGTCGGGGCCGATGCCGTCGATCGGCGAGATCGCCCCGCCGAGCACGTGGTAGCGGCCGCGGAACTCGCGGGTGCGCTCGATCGCGACGACGTCCTTGTACTCCTCGACCACGCACAGCACGCTCGGGTCACGCCGCTCGTCGCGGCAGATCCGGCACTGCTCGTCCTCGCTGACGTTGAAGCAGATCGAGCAGAACTTCACCCGGGCCTTGACCTCGATCAGCACGTCGGCGAGGCGGCGTACGTCGGTGGGCTCGGCCTGGAGCAGGTGGAAGGCGATGCGCTGCGCGCTCTTGGGACCGACGCCGGGCAGTCGGCCCAGCTCGTCGATCAGGTCCTGGACGACACCTTCGTACAACGAGGTCCCCTCAGCCGAGCCCGGGGAGGCCGGGCATGCCGCCGCCTCCGCCGAGGCCCTCGGTCAGGGGCCCGAGCTGGTCGCCGGCCAGCGCCTCGGACTTCGCGCGCGCGTCGCGGTAGGCCGCGACGATGAGGTCGGACAGGTCGGACAGGTCGTCGGGGTCGGTGCCGTCGAACTCGCCGGAGCGGATGGCCACGCCGACCAGCTCGCCGACGCCGTTGGCGGTCACCGTCACGGCACCGCCCGCGACGGTGCCCTCGACGGTCTGCTGGGCGAGGTTGGCCTGCGCCTCCTCGAGCTGCTGCTGCATCTGCTGCGCCTGCTGCAGGAGGGCGTTCATGTCGAAGCCGCCGCCACCGAGGGCGTCGAAGGGGTTCTGGGTCATTGGGTCTCCCGCTGCTGGTCTGGGGTCGGGTGGGGCCTGGTCATCGGGCTGGTCATCGGGGCTGGTCATCGGGGTCGGGTCAGTCGTTCTTGATCTCTTCGATCAGCTTGGCGCCGAGCGTCTGGCTGAGCAGCGACTCGGTGTCGATGGCCGCGGAGTCGGCGTCGGGATCGTCGGGGTCCACGTCGTCGTCGGCGGAGCGGACGGGACCTGTCGGCTCGGCCGGCCCCCCGGACCGGGCGGCCTCGAGCGCCTCACGGGCGGGTGCGGCCGAGACCGGCGGCGGGGCGACGGGAGCGGCAGGCGCGGCGGCGCCGGTCACCCAGTCGGGCGGCGCGTCGGGAGCCTCCTGCCCCGGGGTGCCGGGAGGGCCGGGAGGCGCGGCGGCGGGGACGGCGGGCGCCGTGGGCGCCGTGGGGTCGGTGGCCGCCTGGCGCACGACCGGCGCCTGCGCGGCGGCGCCCGACGGGTCGACGATCGACTCGACGCGCCAGTCCATGCCGACCACGTCGATCGCGGCCTGCCTCAGGATCTCGTCGCATCCGCCGTTGACGAAGGAGTCCCGCGCGCCCGAGTTGGCGAAGCCGACCGTCAGCCGCACGCCGTCGACGTCGACCACGTGGGCGTGCTGGGACAGCACCATCCAGGCGAGGCGGCGACGGTTCTTGGTCTGCTCGAGGATGTCGGGCCACAGCCGGCGTACGTCGACGAGGCTGAGGCCGCCGCGCGGACCGGCCGGCTGCTCGGCGACCGGGGCGTCGGGTCCGGCAGCGGCGGCCGGGGCCTGGGTCGGCTCGGCGACGACCGGGGGTGCCTGCGGCGTGGAGGGCTCCTGCGCCGGCGGACCCGGCATCGGCGGGGGCGGCGGCGGACCGTCGTCGCGAGCGGACGGGGCCGCGGTGGGCATCGGCGGCGGCGGAGCCGGCTCGTCGCTGCGCGACGGGGCTGCGGGCTGAGGTGCAGCAGCAGGCGCGGGCTCGGGTGCGGGCGCCGCCTGGGGTGCGGGCGCCGCCTGGGGTGCGGGCGCCGCCTGGGGTGCGGTCCGGGGCGGGGCGGCCGGGGCCTCGTCGCGCGCGGCGGGCGCGGGGGCTCCGGTGACGTCCATGCGGCGCTCGAGCCGCTCCAGGCGTGCCATCACTCCGTCGGACGTGTGGTCGGCGCCCGGCAGCAGGACCCGTGCGCAGAGCAGCTCGAGCAGCAGGCGCGGGGCGGTGGCGCCACGCATCTCGGTGAGGCCGGCGGCCACGATGTCGGCGGCGCGGCTGAGCTCGATCGCGCCGAAGCGCGCGGCCTGGGCCACGAGGCGCTCACCGGCGTCCTCCGAGACGTCGATCAGCCCGGTCGCCGGAGCGTCGGGCACGGCGGTGACGATGACGAGGTCGCGCAGCCGGCGCAGGAGGTCCTCGGTGAAGCGGCGCGGGTCCTGCCCGGTCTCCACGACCTTGTCGACCACCGAGAACACCGTCGCGCCGTCGCGGGTGGCGAACGCCTCGACCACCTCGTCGAGGAGCGAGTCGGGGGTGAAGCCGAGCAGGTCGGTCGCGAGCTTGTGGGTGACCCCGGCTGCACCGGCACCGCCGAGGAGCTGGTCGAGCACGGACAGCGTGTCGCGCGCCGACCCGGCCCCGGCGCGTACGACGAGGGGCAGCGCGGCCGGCTCGATCGCCACGCCCTCCTCGCCGGCGAGCTGGGACAGGTAGTCGCTCAGCAGGCGCGGCGGGATCAGCCGGAAGGGGTAGTGGTGGGTGCGCGAGCGGATCGTCGGCAGCACCTTGTCGGGCTCGGTCGTGGCGAAGATGAACCGGAGGTGGGGCGGCGGCTCCTCGACGAGCTTGAGCAGGGCGTTGAAGCCCTGCGTGGTGACCATGTGGGCCTCGTCGATGATGTAGACCTTGTAGCGGTCGCGCACCGGGGCGAAGAACGCCTTCTCCCGCAGGTCACGGGCGTCGTCCACGCCGCCGTGGGAGGCCGCATCGATCTCGATGACGTCGATCGAGCCCGGGCCGCCGCGGGCGAGGTCGCGGCAGCTGTCGCACTCGCCGCAGGGGTCGGAGATCGGCGCCTGCGCACAGTTGAGCGCGCGGGCCAGGATGCGGGCCGAGGTGGTCTTGCCGCACCCACGCGGACCGGAGAAGAGGTAGGCGTGGTTGACCCGGTTGGCCGCCAGCGCGGCCCGGAGCGGCTCGGTCACGTGGTCCTGCCCGATGACCTCCTGGAAGGTCTCGGGCCGGTAGCGGCGATAGAGCGCGAGCGGTGACTCCACGTCGTGAACCCTAACCGTGCCCACCCACAGCGACCACGGGCCGGGCACACCGGCCGCGGGCCACCACGTACCCGGACATGAAGAGGCCCCCCACGCACCCGTCAGAGCTCACTTACCCTTGCTGCCTTCCGGCCCTGGGGGAATTGGGCGAGGTGACGCCGCGTGGGGGGTTGCCGGGGAGTCTAGGCGAGCCGATAACCGG
Source organism: uncultured Nocardioides sp. (assembly GCF_947488025.1). Lineage (GTDB taxonomy): Bacteria > Actinomycetota > Actinomycetes > Propionibacteriales > Nocardioidaceae > Nocardioides. Next base: position 118,751 of record NZ_CANKYS010000011.1, read on the forward strand.
TGCCCAAACCCGGGCAGCGGCAGCTGGCGTCGGGCCGGTGCAACCCCTGACCGAAGCCCGGATCCGCGCGTCCTTCGTCAACTGCACCAAGGGCGAGGCCACCCGGCTCAACGTGCCCCGTGACCTCGCGACCCGGCCGTGGGACGACCGGGATGCACGAGACGCTCACCGTCGGCCAGCGCGCCGACCGGCTCCGCGACAACCTCGGCGCGTTCGTCGTACGGGTCCGCACCGAGCCCCGGTGAGCGCACGCGATTTCACCGGCCCCGAGTCGACCGGTACGCTCCTCCGCGGAGGTATCGCCTAGTGGCCTATGGCGCTCGCTTGGAAAGCGGGTTGGGTTAATAGCCCTCGGGGGTTCGAATCCCCCTACCTCCGCCGTCACCACCAGGACCTCCACTCGCACGAGTGGAGGTCCTGGTGCGTCTGGCGGTCCGTGCGGCCCCGATCTCGTACGACGGATCCGGTCGGCGGATCTGCGACCATGGTGCCCTCGCGCGTGCAGGGGACGGGAGTCGCAGGGTGGCTCTGAGCGGACCGGAAGGCCTTGGCCGGACCGACCTGCTGCGCGCCCTCGCCGACCGGATCGGCAGCGGCACCGGCGCCCTCGTGCTCGTGGAGGGCGAGCCCGGCGTCGGGAAGACCCGGCTGCTCACCGACCTGGGCCGGCGCGTGCCCGACGTCCGGCGCGTGCACGTGCCGACCCGGAGGTACGACGTACGTCCCGCGGGCGGGCTCCTCGACGCGCTGGGGCTCGGCCTCCCGGCCCCCGACCCCGGCCGACGCTCGCCCCTGGAGACGCCGGCGGCTCCGCACTCTGGCGTGGTCGACCTCGTCCGCTCCGCGGTCCGGTCGGCCGCGGAGGGCGGGACGACCGTGGTGATGGTCGACGACCTGCACTGGTCCGACGCCGACACCCTGGGTGCGATGGGCGCCCTCATCGACCTGACCGACACGCTTCCCCTCTCGCTCCTGCTGGCCCGCCGCCCCGCGCCACGATCACCGGCCCTCGACGCGCTCGTCGAGCGCTGCCGGGAGGCCGACGCCGACGTGGTGCGCCTCGAGGGCCTGCCCGAGCCCGACGTCGTCGAGCTCGCCGGGCGGTTGGTGGGTGGCCGGCCGGGCCCGCGCCTGCGACAGCGGCTGGTCGCGGCCGGCGGCAATCCGTTCCTGGTCGAGCAGCTCGTCGCCCAGGCACACCGGACCGGCCTGCTCCACGACCTGTCGGACGGGTCGATCGAGCTGAGCACGCCCGAGGCGCTGCCGGACGGCTCGGCCGTGCTGCGCCGGATGGTCGACCTGGAGGAGCGACCCGCGCTGGTGCTGCGCGCCCTGGCGCTCCTCGACGGGCGCGCGTCGTACGCCGAGCTGGCGGCGGCGACCGGGCGCGACGTGCTCGACCTGGTCGGGGCCGTCCAGCGGTGCCGGGAGGCCGGGGTGGTGGTCGAGGACGGCGAGGGGCTCAGGATCAGCCACGAGCTCGTCCGTGAGGCCGTCGAGGCCGACCTGCCGGCCGGCTCCGTGCCCGAGCTCAGGCGGCAGGTCGGTCACCGCCTCCTCGACGCAGGCGCGGCGCCGGACCGGGTGGCGGCGCAGTTCCTGCGATCGGGACAGGGCATCGACCACGAGGCCGCCGCGGTGCTCACGTCCGTGGCCGGGTCGATGGTCGAGCGGGCGCCGGCGACCGCCGTCGACCTGTTCGAGCGGGCGATCGCCCTGGCGGGCCACGTCGGGCCGGAGGCGACGGCCGCTCAGGTGGGGCTCGTCGACGCACTCTTCTGGTCCGGCCGCGCGACCAGTGCCCTCGCCCTCGCCGACCGGCTCCGCGGTGCCGCCCGCCCGGCCAGCCGGCTGGCAGCCGAGGAGACCGGGATCCGCTGCCTGACGATCCTCGGGCGGCCGGCCGAGGCACTGGACCGGGCACGCGCCATGCCCCGGGAGCCCGACAGCCTCGCGTGGACGGAGGCGCTCACCGCGGCGATGGCCATGTTCGCCCTCGAGCTCGCCGAGGCCGAGACGTGCGCCACGGCGGCGCTCGCCGCCTGCGAGGCGCACCCGGACCGCTTCGCGGAGGTGCTCGCGTGGAGCGTGCGGGCCTGGGTCCTGAACCTCGGCGGCTACCACGCCGACGCCGTCGAGCCCGCCGCCACCGCCGTACGCCTGGCCGACGAGAGCGCCCACGGCGCCGGTCACCGGATGGCGCCGAGGCTGTTCCACGGGCTCGCGCTGGAGAGCGCCGGCGACTCGACGGCCGCGGCCGAGACGCTGCGGCAGGGCCTGCTGATCGCCGACGACCTCGGCGCCAGGTGGGCGGTGCCGTTCTACCGGTACGCCGTCGCGCTCGGGCACTGGAACGCCGGACGGTGGTCGGCGGCGGAGCGCGAGTGCCACGAGGGCCTGCGGATCGCGGCCGAGGAGGGCATCGCGCTGGCCGCGCCGTGGGCCCACGCGGTGCTGGCCGGTGTCGCGGTCCACGCCGGGGCACTGGACCGGGCGGCGGCGCACCTGGACGAGGGCGACCGGGCCATCGCGGCCGGTGGGGTCCAGGTGGGGCTCGACTGGCTCGCCTGGATCCGCGCGCTGCACCTCGAGGCGCTCGGGCAGCCCGGGACGGCGTACGCCCTCCTGGTCCAGGCGTGGGGCCTCGCCGAGGCCGTCCACGCCAACGCCGCCCTCACGCTGTTCGGCCCCGACCTGGTGCGGATGAGCGTGCTGGCCGGGGAGCTGGGCACCGCGCGGGACGTGGTGGCTGCGATGGCGGCGGGGTCGCGTGCCGGGCGGGCCAACGTCGACGCCCACGTGGACCGCTGCCGCGGCCTGGTGGAGGGTGACCTGTCGCTGGTCGCACGGGCGAGGGCGGTCCACGCCGCGGGAGGCCGGCCGGTCGAGGTCCGGCTCGACGACGAGGCCGCGGTCCTCCTGCTGCTCCGCGCCGGCGCCCCCGAGGCCGGCGCGCGGCTGCGGGCCGTCGTCGCGGACTGCGCGGACGTCGGGATGGTGCGCGTCGCCGACCGTCTCGAGCTCGCCGCCCGTGCAGCCGCATCGGCGACCCCTGTCGAGGAGGGGCCCCGGGACGGGTGGGCGGCGCTGACGCCGACCGAGCTGCGGGTGGTCGCGCTCGTGGCGTCGGGCCGGACCAACGCCGAGGTCGCCGCCGCGCTCAGGGCCTCGGTCCGCACCGTGGAGTCGCACCTCTACCGGACCTACGCCAAGCTCGGCGTCAAGAACCGCACCGAGCTCGCCCTCGCCCACAACCAGCGTTCACCGGGCGAGGGAGGCTAGCCGGCCGCGACGCGTCGGGTCGTGCTGATCCGCTCCGGCCCGTCGGGCGCCCCGACGCAGCTCGACCCGGCACTCGTGCTGGTAGACCGCGCCGTTCATCTGGTAGCGGTTGCGCGAGGAGTCCACGAAGTTCCGGCGGACCCGGTCGAGGTCGGCCCCGATCGCGCTGCGCATCCGGGCGGGGTCCGGGAGCACGTAGTCGCCGCTCAGGTGCGCGGCGACCAGGCGCGCCTGCGACTCGAAGAGCGGCAGGAACCCCCAGCCGACGGCCTGCAGGAAGCCGACGAAGTGCAGCGACGGGTGTTCGGGGTGGAAGACCCGGAGGTAGAGAGGGACACGGTTGTCGTCGGAGTCGAAGACGGCCGCGTCGAGGAACGGCGTGGTGGTGCGGTAGCCGGTGCAGTAGATGATCTCGTCGACCTCCTCCCGGCTGCCGTCCGTGAACTCCACGCTGCTGCCGGCGAGCCGGGCGACCTGCGGCCGCAGCCGGACCAGCCCGGCATCGATCCGGGCCGGCAGGTCCGCGGTGACCGTCGGCAGCGCGGAGCCGAAGTGGTGGTCGGGGCGCGGGAGGCCCGCGCGGGTCGGCGACCCGACGACGAGCCGGCAGTACGCCGTCAGCAGCGGCCCCGCGATCGGGCGCGGGAGGTAGGCGTTGACCAGGAACCCCAGCCAGGACGGCATCGCCCGGTCGATGCGCAGCCCGCGCGCGTAGTGGGGCAGCACGTAGCCGCCCCTGCGGATCGCGAGCACCGTGGTGTCGGCGACGGCGCTGACGTCGGCGGCGATCTGGCTGCCGCTGTTCCCGAAGCCGACCACGAGCACCCGCTTGCCGGCGTACTCGTCGCGGCTGCGGTAGGTCTGGGAGTGCCGGGTCCCGCCGGAGAACTCGCCCGGGAAGTCGGGCAGCAACGGCTCGTTGTGGTGGCCGTTGGCGACGACGACCGCCGTGAAGAGCCTGGTCTCGCCGCTGGTGAGGGTGACGCGCCAGCGGTCGTCGGGCCCGGGCTCCACCCGGACGACCCCCGTGCCCCACTCGAAGCGGTCGCGGATGCCGTAGCGGTCGAGGCACCCCTCGAGGTAGGCCGACACCTGGTCGGCCCGGGGGAAGTCCGGGTAGCTGCGCGGCATCGGGTGGTCGCTGAGCTCGAACCAGCCCCGCGGGCTGTTGAGGGTCAGCGTCGGCCAGGCGTGGGTCATGCCGGTGGTGACCTGTGGGCACCAGACTCCCCCGGGCCCGGGACGCTGGTCGAAGCAGACGAAGTCCACGCCGGACCGCGACAGCTCGACCGCCGTCGCCAGGCCGGCGGGGCCGGCGCCGATCACGCAGACGACGTCCCGGCCGGTGGCGCGGATCTCCATGTCCCCCTCCATCCCTCCCACGACAGGATGGAGCGCCACGCGCCGCGTGGTCATCAGTAGAAACACGCAAGGCCCGCGATCGGGCAGGGGTTCAGCGCAGCTGGGCCTTGAGGCCGTAGCGCCACTCCTCGGAGATCAGCAGGCTGCCTTCGTCGAGGCGTCGCTCGACGGCGTCGACGAGCATCGCCGAGGCCCGCTCGGGGTAGACGCGGTCCCACGACAGCTCCGCGCGGTGCTCGAAGACGTTGTGGATGACGCTGGTCATCAGGTCCTTGTCGACGGGCGGGGCGAGGAAGTTGCTGCCGGCGAGGAACGTCTCGGAGCGGTCGGACCCGAAGCGCAGGGTCACGCACGGCACCTCGAGGACGTTGGCCTCCTCGACGATGCTGCCGGAGTCGGTGACGATGACCGCGCACATCGACATCGCGGCGACGACGTCGAGGTAGCTGTCCCACACGGGCGTCGAGATGAGCGCGTCGCCGTACCTGGCCTCGAGGTCCTCGAGCCACTGGCGGCGCCCGAAGTTGTCGATCGCGGCCTCGGTGCCGAGGAGGCGGATGAAGAGGACGTGGTGCCCCTGCTCGAGCAGCGCCTCCATCGCGTCCATGAGGAGGTTGAAGCGCTCGCGGTTGGTGGTGTTCTCGCGGCGGTGCACGCAGAACCGCAGGAACGAGCCGTCGCCCATCTGCGGGAACTTCTGGAGCACCTGGTTCTTGTCGCTGCCGGCGACCGCCTGCGCGAGGGCGTCGACGACGGAGTTGCCGACGACGTCGATGGCGGCGGGCGCGAAGCCCTCCTCGACGAGGAACTCGCGGTTGAGCTCGACGGGGGCGGCGTGCAGGTCGGAGCCGGCGTCGGCGACCCGGGTGTTGAACTGCTCGGGCGAGGGCTCGCGGCTCCCCTTGGCCCAGCTGGTGCGGTCGATCGACTGCTCACGGAACGACGCCCAGTCGAGGTCGGCGCCCTGCTCGATCCAGCCCTTCAGCACCTCGGGCCTGGGCGAGAGGGTGCGCAGCCCGGCCTCGACGTGGACCAGCGCCTGGCGCTCGCCGAAGGTGGCGAGCGCGCCGGCCATCGCGGTGGTCGTGTCGCCGTGGACGTAGGTGATGGGGAAGCCGCCGCGCTCGGAGAAGCCGCGCAGGTACTGGGCCAGCTTGGCCGTGATGCCGGAGACGAGGTCGTTGACGCCGCCGCGCACCTCGAGGTTGATGTCCTCGCGGACGCCGAACTCGTCGAGCATCGACTGCGAGAGGTTGTGGTCGTAGTGCTGACCGGTGTGGCACAGCACGACGTCGTGGCCGCGGTCGCGCAGCTCGTGGTAGATCGGCGCCTGCTTGATGATGTCGGGCTTGGTGCCGACGACGACGATGTGCTGGCTGTTCTCGTGGGACATGGGTTCCTTCAGGTGGGGCGGTCGTTCGGCAGGTCCGGAGGGACCGGTCAGAGGAGGTCCTCGCGGCTGCTGGCCGCGAGGAGCGAGCGGAGCCGCTCGAGGATGCCGGTGTCGAGCGCCTTCTGGCGGTCGAGCACGTAGACGGCGTCCTCGTGGGTCACGACGATCAGGCCGCGCGCGCCGAGCGTGACGACCGGGCGGCCGTCCATGCTGGCGACCAGGGTGTCCTCGGCGTCGAGCTGGAGCGCGGGACCGATCGAGGTGACCCGCTGGTCGTGGAGGACCCGCTCCAGGCGGGGCCAGGTGCCGACGTCGGTCCACCCCAGCTGCCGCGGGACGACCAGGCACTCCATCCCGGCCCACATCAGGGGGTAGATCTCGTGGCCGCCGATCGCGGCGCCGCGATAGGCCTTCTCGGACGTCGCACCGCGGGCGAACCGCTCGATCGACTCGAAGATGAGGGGCAGCGCCGTGCGGTAGGCCTCGCACGCCCGCCCCACCCGTACGCCGTAGCAGGCGGTGTTCCAGAACAGGTTGCCCGTCTCGCCGAGCTCGCCGACGAGGTCCTCGTCGGGCTTCTCGTGGAAGGAGTCGATCACCTGGACGGCCTCGTCGCCGCCCTTCGTGTGGATGTAGCCCAGGCTCGGGTCGAAGCGGGTGGGCTCGGCGCCGAGCACCACCATCGACTCGGGCGTCCGGTCGAGCTGCTCGAGCATGTCGCGCGACGCCTCGTTGAAGGCGTCCTCCTCGGTGATGAGGTGGTCCGAGGGTGCGATCAGCGCCGGCGCGTTGCCGTACTTGTGCGTCAGGGTCGCGATGCTCAGGGCGAACGCCGTCGCCGGTCCAGCCGGGTCCTCCTCGAGGATCAGGTTCTCCGGCGGCACCGGGCCGAGGGTGGCCAGGGCGGCGTCGGCGAAGCGCGCGCGCGTCGAGACGTGGATGCGGCTCGGGTCGACGATCTCGCTGAGCCGCTCGATGGTGCCGGTGAGCAGCGGGCGGTCGCGCACGACCGGCTGGAACTGCTTGGGGGCGCGGTCCCGGCTGATCGGCCACAGGCGGGAGCCCTGGCCGCCGGCGAGGATGACGGCGACGGGCGCGTCCGAGGTGTCAGGCATGGCTTGATTCCATCATGGGACCGGCGGTCCCGGGTCAACGTCGCAGCAACGGGCGCAGCATGAAGGCCAGCGCCAGCAGCGACCCGGCCACCAGCCCCGACCACAGCAGGATCGCGCGGGGGGTGCCGAAGAGGTCGATGCGCTCGAGCGCGGGCGGCGCCTGGGCGTCGGCACGGACCTCCCGGACGGTGGTCTCGACCTTGCCCTGGCGGCCGGGCTTGATCTCTCGGGTCAGCGCGTCGTGCGCCTGGACGACGCCTGCTCCGGTCCACGGGTTGGCGGCCGTGCCGTCGGGACCGTCGAGGGCACCTGCGCCCTCGGTCGTCGCCTGCAGCCGGGCGACCAGCTGGGGCGCGGTCTCGCGCGGGAAGCGCTGCTTGAGCAGGGCCATCACCCCGCTGACCTCGGCGCTCGCCCACGACGTCGCGACCTGGTCCAGGACGCAGACCTGGCCGGTGGCGTTGGCCGAGATCGCCCCCAGGGTCGGGGCGGCGACGTCGGTGTCGAGGTTGGGCAGGACGTAGGTGCTGGGGTTCTCGTCGAAGGGCGGGGTCGCGCTGACCGCGAGCACGCCCGGGTAGTCGGCCGGGAAGACGTCGGCGTCGTTGTCGGGCGTGCCCTCGAAACCGGGGTCGGGGGTCTCGGCCGGGGCGTTTCCGGCTGCGGCGACCACGACGACGCCCAGGTCGACGAGGCGCGCGACGGCCGCCTCGAGCTCGGGGTCGGGCTCGCGGACGGCGAGGGAGATGTTGACGATGTCGAACTGCTGCTGGGGTTGCGCCCGGACGACGGCGTCGATGCCCGCGGCGATGCCGGCCGACGACAGCTCCCGCTCGCCCTGGGTGGAGTCGGCGTCGTCGGTGTCGTAGACCTTGACGTCGAAGACCTGGGCATCGGGCGCCACTCCCCTGGGGCCCGCGATGAGGCCGGCGACGATCGTGCCGTGGCCGGAGAGGCGGGTGGCGGGGTCGACGCCCGCGATGGCCACGCCGCCGGCGATGTCGAGCCCCTCGGTGCCCACCATCCCGCTGTCGATCACGGCGACCTTCACGCCCCGTCCGGTCGCGAGCTCCTGTGCCTCCTCGACGTGCATCCGCTCGAGGGCGGGGTTGTCCTTGGCGTGGGTGTCGGCCAGACGCTCGGAGCCCGGCACCTCGCTCTCCAGGCAGGGGGCGTCGTGGTCGGCCGCGGCCGGGGGCGCACCCAGCGGCACGACCGACGCCGCGAGCAGGCCCGCGGCGAGCGCCGTACGCACGGGTGAGCGGCGCACCGGGGACAGCCGGCGACCCGTCGACGGTGCTGTCATCAGCCGGCGTCCGCGGCGGCGTCGTCCGCCGGTGGGGCGTCCACGGAGACGCGACGTGCGCTGTTGGTCGACAGCTGGACGCCCGGCTCGAAGAACTCCAGCCACGCGCTCGGCACCAGCGGCGGCTCCACGTCGCCATAGCCGAGGAAGTCGGGCACCTCCGGCCCGACCAGCTCGTACTTCTCGCCCTTGGGGTCGATGACGTAGCGGGTGCCGGAATCGGCGGCCTCGCCCGAGCCGGAGAGGACGTAGGCGCCGGCGCTGGGCTCGACGTCGACCGCGTGCCGGCCGGGGCGTACGTCGGCTGGGTCCGCCGCGCCGGTCGGGTTCGTCGCGAGGCTGAACGACGCGTCCGCTCCCGCTTCGGGGTGCAGCACCGCGCACAGCGCGCCGTTGGTGTTCGGTTGCGGCACGTCGTTGGGCCACTCCGCGGGCGACTTGGGGTCGCCGAAGGACGCGGACAGGTCCTCGGGCAGCTCCTGCGCCTCCGCGCCGACCGCGCTGTAGACCGTGGCGTCGAAGTCGCTGAGCCGCTCGGGCTTCTCGTCGCCGAGCAGGTAGTAGGCGCCGCTGCTCGAGCGCAGCAGGTCACCGATCCGGTAGCGCGAGAGGTCGGTGCCGGTGCTGCCGTAGGGCACCCGCTCGCCCTCCCGCGTCACGCCGAAGGACGTCCGTTCGAGCGGGTCGCCCAGCCGGAACAGGTTGAGCCAGTCGGCATCGACCTCCGTGGCCGACGCACCGAAACCGAGCCGGTCACCCAGCGTCGAGGACTGGGTCTCGTCCTCGGGCATGGGGAAGCGGTAGGCGCTGCCCTGCTTGCTCCCGACCGGCGGTGCGCTGGCGATCAGCCAGGTCGTGCCCTCGCTGCGCACGAGGAACGCCGAGCCGGCCAGGTCCTCGACGGTCGGCGTGCGCTGCACCGCGAGCTTGATGCCGACCCCCGCGCCGGTGCAGGCGGTCCAGCCGTCATCGACCAGCTCACCCGCCGCAGGGAGGCTGGCCGGAGCAGCGTCGATGCCGAGGTCCTCGCCGAGCTGGACGGTGCGGATGTACTTGTCGCGCACGGTGAACGGCGTGAGCTCGGCGTCACCGATCAGGAGCTGCGCCGACACGTAGTTGGGCACCCGCTGGAGCATCGGCTCGTCGCCACCGCGGAGGACGACGTACTGCTCGCCGGTGTCCTTGGAGATCACGAAGCTGGGCGCGTCGAGCCACTGTGCGGGCGGGCGTCCGAGCAGGAAGCCGGCGATCGCCGCGCCCGCCAGGAGCAGCACCGACAGGGCGACGCCGCCGATGAGCACGCGGCCGGGGCGTACGGGCTCGACCTCGCGGCCGCCCGGGGCGCCGGAGACGAAGGCGGTGACGAGCCGGCGACGACTGAAGGCGTGGGCCTCGACGAGGTCCTTCTTGGTGGCCATCTGGTTTCCCGCCCGCCTCAGCCCGCCACCGCGGACACGAAGCCGGCCGCGAGGACCATCAGCGGGAGGAGCGCCAGCAGGGTCATCGTCTCGACGACGTCGCCCATGCGACCGCGGCGCACCGACGGCGAGGCCGGCACGAGCGTCAGCGCCAGGAGCACCGCGCCGACGCCCGCCAGGCCGAGCGCGGCGCCGGCGCGCCAGTCGTCGTGGATCAGCAGCATCGACAGGGCGACCGAGACCAGGCCGAGGATGCCGGAGACGAGTCCGGCGAGGACCTCCGAACCCGTGCGGTACTGGCGGGTGCGGAACATGACCGCCAGGCAGCACACGGCGGCCAGGATGGTGCCGTAGACGCCTCGCCCGACCGCGAACGGGGCGAGGAGGACGAGCAGCGTGCCGACCGTGGCCGAGACGGCCAGCAGGATCTCGTGCCCGACCCGGGCGTCGTCGGCGACCTCGTCGGGGTCGATCTCGTCGGGGTCGGCGGTGATGTCGTGCAGCGAGTAGAGCTGGTCGACGCTGGTGCCGGTCACCCCGAGTGCGAGCCACGGGAAGATGCTCCCGGCCAGGACGACGAGGGTGAGCAGGACGACGAAGACGGTCGACGGCTCCAGCGAGAAGACCCGGATCAGCACCGTGCCGGCCACGATCACCGCCCCGACCACGACGGCGGGGATGACCAGGGCCCGGCCGTCCTGCAGGCCGACCACGGCGACCAGGCCGACGGCGAGGACGCCCAGACCGGCGTAGAGCAGCGGGTCGGCGAAGAAGGCCTCGTCGAGCGGCCAGCTCCAGTCGGGCAGCTCGCCGGGCGCGAGCAGCAGCCCGGCGACGGCGGCGTAGAGCGCGGCGAGCAACGAGACGACGACACCGGCCTCCGGCTCGCCCTGCGCCCGGGTCAGCACGATGCCGCCGACCACGAGGAGAGTGGCGATCACCGCAGCGGCGACGCCGCCGAGCACGCTCTCGCCCTGGAGGAGGAGGGCGAGTGCGCCGAGGCCGAGCAGGATGCTGCCCGCGCCCAGTGCCGTACGCCGTCCCGCCGCGGGCTCCCACGGCTTGAGCTCGTTCTCCACGACGTCGGCCATCGCCTCGACGACATCGTCGTAGACGCGGGGGGCCTTGTCGTCGACGCCGGCGGTGACCGTGAGCAGGCCGCCGTCCTCGATGCCCTGCATCGTCAGACCGGCGTTGTTGACCAGGATCCGGCCCTCCTGGGTCACCAGGCGATAGCCGCCGTAGACGGTGGAGGCGTCGAGCAGGCCGACGGAGCGGGCGAGCTCGGGGACGAGCTCGGCGACCGGGATCGACCCCGGCAGCACGAGATCGACCCGGCGAGATCCCGAGGCGATGGTCACCCGGACCAGGCCCGAGGCGACCGAGGACCCCTGACTCATTGGTGTTTCCCCCTGATTGTCCTTGCACCTGCGTCGGCCGAGGGGCCGGAGCACTGAACGGGGAGCAGCCTAGGCGAAAGCCGCTCGCTGAAATGCCACGAGGCCGGACGTCCCCGGAGGGACGACCGGCCTCGGACGGTGTGCGCTGCTCAGAAGCGGTTGGCGCCCCGGGCGTCGGCCGCCTTGTACTCGGCGTTGGACGCGTCGACACCCTGGCTGGCCTGCTGGAGCAGGAGGGTCATCTCGGTCATCGCCTGGTCCCACTTCGCCTTGGCCTGGTCGTAGGCCATCTTGGCGTTACCGTTCCAGTCCGACTTGAGGGGGTTGAGCTCGTTCTCGAGCTGGTCGAGGCGGGCCTCGATGTCCTTGGCCGCCTTCATCACGTCGGCCGCACCGGCGTCGAGGCTGCCGTGCTGGACCTTGATTCCGTCGAAAGTCATGTCGATCTCCTAGATCTCAGAAGTTCAGGTGTCGGCGTCAGCCGAGACGGCCCTGGAGGTTGGCGTGGGTGGCGGACTGCGACTCGTCGGTCGAGACGTTGTCGCGCTCCGTCTCCTTCATCGAGGCCGAGAGCTGGTCGAGGGCCTTGAGGATGGTCTCCTGCTTCTGGTCCCAGGCGATCATCAGGTTGTTGAAGGCCGTGGCGCCCTGGCCGCCCCATCCGCCCATCATGGTCTGGATGTTGCCGGACAGGACACCGCACTTGTTCTTGACGTCGCCGCGGGCCTGGTCGACGAAGTCGGCACCCTTGGAGAGGGCCTTCTCTGTCTGGCCGTACATCTCGCTCATGTCGATCCTTCTCCCTCGGCGGTCGAACCGACCGAGTGTTGGTGTGTTGGTGACTCACTGGACTGGTGATCCGGTGCTCGGGGAGACGTCCCGGCCCCCCGCGCTGACGTGCATCTACCCGGCCGTTTTCCGCCTAAACATCAGGACGTCATTTCCCACAGGCGGCGGAAGACGCCCGCCGCGACGACCGCGGCGGCGAAGGCGAAGCTGCCGCACAGCGACTCCGCGACCTCGGCGCGACGTGACCACCACACCGAACGCCAGCCGCGGCCGGTGGCCACGGCCGCCGCGAGCGCGATGATCCCGAGCGCGACGGTGACGTAGAAGAAGGTGTCGACGTGGCCCGCGCCCGCCCCGGCGACGAGGTGCACCGCGAGGGACACCAGCGCCCCGAGGCCGGCCAGGCGCAGCAGGACCCGCGCGGCGGCGTGGCGGTAGGACCGGGCGGCGAGCAGCAACGAGCAGCCCGCGAAGAAGACGAGGCAGCGGGCGCCGATGCGGTCGAGGTCGATGGTCGCGGTGCGGAGCAGCAGCGGACTGGCCACGAGCACCGTCACCAAGATCGCGGCCGCGGCACCGGTGACGATGCGCGAGGCGCGGTGCACCAGGCGCTCCATCGCGTCGCCGGCGACGACGATGCGACCGCGGCGGCCCTGGCGCTGGGTGTCGCGGGCCGACCAGGCCGTGACGGCCAGCCGGTCGAGGTCGAGCAGCGCCTCGTCGGGCACGTCCACCGCGAGGGAGGGCGCGAAGCGCGCCGCCATCATCGACAGGAAGACCAGCAGGGTCCACGCGACGCGCGCGTCCCAGCCGAGCATGGCCGGGACGGCGCAGCAGGCGAAGACGGTGAGACCGCTGACGATCCACACGGTGGCCACCTCGTCGCGGTCGACCGACAGCGCGCGGCCGATCCCGGCGACGACCGCAGCAGCGATGCCGGCGGCGCCGATGATGGCGGGGAGCAGGTGGATGCCCGGCTCGTGGAGGGCCGCGAACGCGGCGGCCGCGGCGAAGGCCGGGGCAGCCGCGGCACGTTGCCGCGCGTGGCGGCCGAGCGGGAGCACGCCGACGAGCGAGCAGGCGAGCAGCAACCCGACGGCGACGGTGCGGACGACCTCGTCGCCCGCGCGAGCGGCGTACCAGGCGGCGAGCAGGGCGACCAGGGCGGCGACCCAGGCGATCAGCGCGGCGAGCGCCGGGCTCTCGGGAGCGTTCTTGGCCGCCTGCAGCAGCGTCACCCGACGCGGGCGGTGCACGCCGGTCGTCGCGACCAGGACGTCACCGGGCTGGATGCCGGCCTCGCCCAGCGGGACGGCGGCGTTGAGCCGCTCGCCGAGGGCGGTCTGCAGCAGCGGGATGCCCGGCACGTCCGCCTGCTTGGCGTACTCGCGGGCCACGTCGACCGAGGTGGCGCCGGCGGGCACCACGAGGTCGAGCACCCCGGCCGGGCCGTGGATGCTCAGCGCGATGGTCGCGCCAGCACTGCTGGACATCGCGACGTCCGACACCGATTCCCCCTTCGCGTTGCCCACCCCGTCGAGCACCGTTGCACTGGAGGGTAGTCGCAGGTGCGGCCCGCGTGGAGGCGCACCTATCATCGGGGCGACTTCATCGGGCACGGCACTGGGGGATGCGTTGAGCACGACACTGCGGGGCGCCCAGAGGCTCGACGAGCCGGAGATGCCGGGCGGCCAGATCGTGCTGCAGCCACCGCCCGAGCTGCAGGACGGCGAGGGCGCCGGGGGCGTGCTGATGAACGCGATCCCGATGCTCGGCAGCCTCGGCTCCATCGTGCTCGTGGCGACCATGGGAGGCGCCAACAGGAGCCGCAGCTTCCTCGCGGCCGGCATGTTCCTCTTCGCCACGCTCGGCTTCATCATCGTCCAGATCGACCGGCAGCGTAAGCAGCGGGCGCAGCAGGTCACCGGCTCGCGCACCGAGTACCTGCGCTACCTCAGCAACATCCGCAGGGTGGCGCGCGAGGCGGCCGACCAGCAGCGCCGCGCGCTCAACTGGCACCACCCCGAGCCCTCCGCGCTGCCCTCCCTGGCCGAGGACCGCACCCGGCTGTGGGAGCACACCGCGTCCGACGACAACTTCCTGCACGTGCGCTACGGCCTCTGCTCGCAGCCGCTGTCGCTCGAGCTCGTGCCGCCGGAGAGCGCGCCGGTCGACCAGGTCGACCCGGCCGCCGCGTCCGCCCTGCACCGGCTGCTCGTCGTGCACCGCCTCCAGCCCAACCTGCCAGCGTCGATCGACCTGCGCGCCTTCGACCGCATCGAGCTGTGCGGCGACGCCGAGGAGGTGCGCTCGACGGCGCGGGCGATGATCTGCTCCGCGACGGCGTTCCAGAACCCCGACCAGCTGATCGTCGCGGTGCTGAGCTCGGAGCAGAACCTGACCCACTGGGACTGGGTCAAGTGGCTGCCCCACGCCCAGAGCACCCGGGAGGTCGACGCAGTCGGCCCGATGCGCCTGGTCTCGACCTCGCTGGACGACCTCGGCAGCCTGCTCCCGCCCGACCTGAGCGACCGGCCCCGCTTCGGCGCCGACGAGCGTCCCGCCACCCCCCACATCCTGCTCGTGATCGACGGCGGTCACCTGCCCCCCGGCAACCACATCGTCCCGCCCGACGGCCTGCACGGCGTCACGCTGCTCGACCTGCCGAGCCGGTGGGACGAGCTGGAGGACTCCACGAGGCTCCGCCTGGAGTTCGCCGACGCGCCCGACGAGCTCGGCAAGCGCCCGGTGAGCGCGCTGCGCCTGCGCGGCGAGCCGGTCCGCGCCCTCGCCGACCAGTGCGACATCGCCACGGCCGAGGCCTTCGCGCGCCGCATCGCGCCCCTCAAGACCGCGAGCGCCGAGTCGTCGTCGGCCGGCGGCGCCGTCGACATCACCTCGGCGACGCCCGACCACATGGACCTGCTCGGCCTCGGCGACATCTTCAGCTACGACCCGGCGACCGCCTGGCGCCCCCGACCGGCCCGCGACCGGCTGCGGGTGCCGATCGGCATCGGCGACTCCGGCGGCCTGATCCACCTCGACATCAAGGAGTCCGCCCAGCAGGGCATGGGGCCCCACGGCCTGGTGATCGGCGCGACCGGCTCCGGGAAGTCGGAGTTCCTGCGCACGCTGGTGCTCGGCCTGGTCATGACCCACTCGTCCGAGCAGCTCAACCTGGTGCTCGTCGACTTCAAGGGTGGCGCGACCTTCGCCGGCATGGCCGACATGCCGCACGTCTCGGCCGTCATCACCAACCTCGCCAACGAGCTCACCCTCGTCGACCGCATGCAGGACGCCCTGTCCGGCGAGATGACACGCCGCCAGGAGCTGCTGCGCGACGCCGGCAACTACGCGTCGGTGCGCGACTACGAGAAGGCGCGCGCCAACGGCGAGCCCCTCGAGCCGATGCCGTCGCTGTTCATCGTCGTCGACGAGTTCTCCGAGATGCTCTCGGCCAAGCCCGAGTTCATCGACCTGTTCGTCGCCATCGGCCGCCTCGGCCGCTCGCTGGGCCTGCACCTGCTGCTCGCCTCGCAGCGCCTCGAGGAGGGGCGCCTGCGCGGCCTCGAGTCCCACCTGTCCTACCGCGTCGGGCTCCGCACCTTCTCCGCCGGCGAGTCCCGGGCCGTGCTCGGCGTGCCCGACGCCTACGAGCTCCCCGCCGTCCCGGGCCTGGGCTACCTCAAGCCCGACCAGTCCACGCTGCTGCGGTTCAAGGCGGCGTACGTCTCGGGGCCGCCGTCGAGCCGCACCCGGGTCACCCGCGACGAGGGCGGCGCCATCCGCGGCATCCTGCCGTTCACGATCTCGGAGGTGCAGGCGCTCGAGCCGACCGAGGAGGTCGCCGAGGTGGCGACGCCGCAGGCGCAGCAGCAGGGCGAGCAGCCCTCGCTGCTCGACATCGCCGTGACGCGGATGGTCGGCAAGGGGCCGGCCGCGCACCAGGTCTGGCTGCCGCCGCTCGATGTGCCCGACACCCTCGACGAGCTCATGCCCGACCTGGTCGAGAGCCCCGACCTGGGCCTCACGTCGCCGCAGTGGCGCAACGTGCCGGGACTGGTGATCCCGCTGGGCACCGTCGACCGGCCGCGCGAGCAGCGCCGCGACACGATGACGCTCAACCTCACCGGCGCCGCCGGCCACGTCGCCGTCGTGGGCGGTCCGCGCTCGGGCAAGAGCACGATGCTGCGCAGCATCGTCACGAGCATGGCGCTGGTCACCACGCCGCTGGAGTCGCAGTTCTTCGTGCTCGACTTCGGCGGCGGCACGTTCGCGCCGCTGTCCCGGCTCCCCCACGTCTCCGGCGTCGCGACGCGCTCCGAGCCCGACGTCGTACGCCGCGTGATGGCCGAGGTCGAGGGCATCGTCGACCGCCGCGAGGCCTACTTCCGCGAGAACGGCATCGACTCGATCGAGACCTACCGCTCGCGTCGTACGCAGGGTCGCGCCGACGACGGCTGGGGCGACGTCTTCCTGGTCATCGACGGCTGGAGCACGCTGCGCGCCGAGTTCGACGACCTCGAGATGGACATCCAGCAGCTGGCCGCGCGCGGCCTCACGTTCGGCCTGCACATCGTCACCGCCTCGACCCGCTGGGCCGACTACCGCGCGGCGATGCGCGACGTCTTCGGCTCCAAGCTCGAGCTGCGGCTCGGTGACCCGCTCGACTCCGAGATCGACCGCAAGGTCGCCGCGCTCGTCCCGGTCGGCCGTCCCGGTCGCGGCCTGGTGCCGTCCAAGCTGCACTTCCTCGGCGCGCTGCCGCGCATCGACGGCGACGGCAGCGCCGACACCCTCGGCGACGGGGTCGACGCCCTCATCGACCGGGTGGCCGCCGCGTGGAAGGGCCCCCAGGGACCCAAGCTGCGGCTGCTGCCGGAGAAGGTCACGCTCGAGGCGATCCGCGAGGACGCCGTACGCCGCAACGTCCCGGCGAAGCACATCCTGCTCGGCATCAACGAGAAGGAGCTCGCCCCGATCGGCCTCGACGTCGACGCCGAGCCGCACATGCTCGTCTTCGGCGACGGCCAGTCCGGCAAGAGCGCGCTGCTGCGGGCCTACGTCCACGAGATCATGCGCACCCGCACGCCCAAGGAAGCGCAGATCGTGCTCGTCGACTACCGGCGCTCGATGCTCGGCGAGGTGCCCGACGAGTACCTCCTCAACTACCTCACCTCGGCGACCCAGGCGACGCCCACGCTCAAGGACATCGCGAGCTACCTCGAGGGGCGCATCCCCGGCCCCGACGTGACGCCCGACCAGCTGCGCAGCCGGTCGTGGTGGACGGGCGCGGAGGTGTTCGTGGTGGTCGACGACTACGACCTCGTCGCCACCGCGCAGTCCTCACCGGTGTCGTCGCTCCAGCCGCTGATGGCCCAGGCGCGCGACGTCGGCCTGCACGTCGTCGTGGCACGTCGTACGGGTGGCGCGTCCCGCGCGCTCTACGAGCCCGTCATCCAGTCGCTGCGCGACCTCGCGATGCCCGGCGTGATGCTGTCCGGCCCCCGCGACGAGGGCGTGCTGATCGGCAACATCCGTCCGCAGCCCGCGCCCGAGGGCCGCGCCCGCGTCGTCACCCGCGACGGCGGCACCCAGACCGCCCAGCTCGCCTGGCTCGACCCGACCATGTGACCCGCCGCTCGCCCTCGAGCGGTGCGTGAGGCAGGTTTTCCTCGCCCAGAACATGCGTCAGACACCGCTCCGGCTGTCCTCGCCCTCGAGCGGTGCGTGAGGCAGGTTTCTGGCGCGCGGAACGTGCGTCACCCACCGCTCCGCGGGCGTCGTACGACACCGCTCGGACGACGGGTCAGCGGCGGCCGCTCTTGAACATCCCGCGGGCGATCTCGCGGGCGGCGGTGCTCATGAAGTCCTTGAACGCCCGTGACTTCACGACGCTCTCCATCATGCTGTCCTCCTCCTTCGGCGTGGACCGCCGGGAGGACGACTGCGACTTCTCGGTGACCCGCGCGTTCTTCTGCTCGCGCTCCATCTCCTTGACCCGGGCGTCCTCCGCGGCCTTGCGGGCGCCCTCCTCGAGCTTCTTGGCGAGCACCTCGCGGGCGGACTCGCGGTCGATCGCCTCGGCGTACTTCGCGGTGAGGGGCGACGCCGCGACCGCCGCCTCCATGTCCGCGGTGGGGGCGGGGTCCATGAGCGACTCCGGCGCCCGGAGGCGCGTCCACGCGACGGGCGTCGGGGCGCCGCGCTCGTTCATGACCGTGACCACGGCCTCGCCGATGCCCAGCGACGTGATGACCTCGCCGAGGTCGTCGTAGGCGCTGTTGGGGTAGGTGTTGACGGTCGCCTTGAGCGCCTTGGCGTCGTTGGGCGTGTGGGCGCGCAGCTGGTGCTGGACGCGGGAGCCGAGCTGGCCGAGCACCTCGTCGGGCACGTCGGTGGGCGACTGCGTCACGAAGAAGACACCGACGCCCTTCGACCGGATCAGTCGAACGGTCTGGGCGATCTGGTCCAGGAAGGCGTCGGAGGCGTCGTTGAACAGCAGGTGCGCCTCGTCGAAGAAGAAGACCAGCTTGGGCTTGTCGAGGTCCCCCTCCTCCGGCAGGTCGTGGAAGAGGTCGGCGAGCAGCCACATGAGGAACGTCGAGAAGAGCGCCGGCCGGTCCTGGAGGTTCGGCAGCTCGAGCAGGCTGACGATGCCGCGTCCGTCCTCGGCGGTGCGCAGGAACTCCTTGGTCTCGAACTCCGGCTCCCCGAAGAAGACGTCGGCGCCCTGCGCCTCGAAGGCGACGAGCTCGCGCAGGATGACGCCGGCCGTCTGGGGCGAGAGGCCGCCGATGGTCTTGAGCTCGGCCTTCCCGGCTGCGTCTCCGGTGAGGTACTGCAGGACCGCCCGCAGGTCGGCCAGGTCGAGCAGCGGCAGCCCCTGCTTGTCGCAGTAGTAGAAGACCAGGCCGAGCGAGGACTCCTGCGTCTCGTTCAGGCCCAGCACCTTCGCGAGCAGGGTGGGACCGAACGCGCTCATCGTGACGCGGACGGGTACGCCGACACCCTGGCCGCCGATCGCGTAGAACTCGGTCGGGAAGCCGGTCGCCACCCACTCCTGGCCGACGCTCGACGTGCGAGCGGTGAGCTTGTCGCTGGGCTCGCCCGGGGCGCTGATGCCGGAGAGGTCGCCCTTGATGTCGGCGGCGAACACCGGCACCCCGTGGGCGCTGAGCTGCTCGGCGAGCAGCTGGAGGGTCTTCGTCTTGCCCGTGCCGGTGGCGCCGGCGACGAGGCCGTGACGGTTGAGCATCGCGAGCGGGATGCGGATGCGTACGTCGCTGAGGTTCTCCGCGTCCAGCATCAGGCCGCCGAGCTCGAGGGCCTCGCCCTCGAACCGGTAGCCGGGCGCGACCGCCGCCGAGATCGGGTCGGTGATCGGGTCCGAGATCGGGTCGGTGATCGGGTCGGTCGCCGCCGCCGGCTGGGCCTCAGGGGTCTCGCTCATGCCGGCGAGCCTAGCCACGCAGGGAGGCGACGACGAGGTCCCTCGGGGCGGCGTCGTTATGATCACCGCCGTGATCTTCAAGCGGGTGGGCGACGGCCGGCCCTACCCCGACCACGGGCTCGACTCGCGCGGCTGGGCCGACCTGCCCCCGCGCCAGGTGCGGCTCGACGAGCTGGTGACCACCAAGGACACCTTGCGGCTCGACACGCTCCTCGACGAGGACTCGACGTTCTACGGCGACCTGTTCGCCCACGTCGTGCAGTGGAAGGGCGACCTCTACCTCGAGGACGGCCTGCACCGCGCCCTCCGCGCCGCTCTCCAGCAACGCAGCGTGCTGCATGCGCGCGTGCACCAGGCGGCCGATCAATGAGCGGGGCGGCCAAGTCGGCGCTCACCCTGACCGTCCTCGCGGTGCTACTGGTGGTCGCCGCGGTGTGGGGCTGGGCCGCCTTCACCGAGCCGTTCCCCGAGGACGAGCCGGTCGCGATCTGCGAGGACGCGACGGTGTCCGCCGGGTCCGAGGTGCGCCGCGACCAGGTGGTGGTGAGCGTCTTCAACGGCAGCAAGCGCAGCGGGCTTGCCGGTGCCACGAGCGCCCAGCTCACCGAGCGCGGCTTCGTCGAGGGCACGGTCGGCGACTCCCCGCAGCCGGCGGCCACCACCCAGATCTGGTCCTCCGACCCGACGAACCCGGCAGTGGTCCTCGTGAAGCGGCAGTTCAAGCGCGCGAAGGTCGTCCAGGGGGACGCCCTCGGACCGGGCGTCGTCGTCGTGGTGGGCGAGAAGTTCCAGTCGCTGAAGAAGAAGCAGGTCGAGTCGGTGGTCGCCCAGGCCGACGCGACCTGGTGCCGGGCCACCGGCTCGGAGTGACCCCGCGGGCCTGAACCGGGCAGCCCGGCCGCCTGACCTCCGCCGCGGTTCTTCAGTCCTTGGGGCGGCGCGACGGGTCGCCGACCCACTGGGCGAGCCGGCCGTTGTCGGAGACCTGGCGCATGCGCGACTCGGTGGCGTCGCGCAGCTTGCGCGGCGTGACGACGAGCAGGTCGTCGCCGTGGCGCAGGACCGTACGTCGTTCGGGCACGAGCACCTCGCCGGACCGGATGACCAGGGAGACCGAGGCTCCCGGCGGCAGCCGCAGCTCGCCGACCTCGACGCCGTGCATCTTCGACGTGGGTGCGATGGTCACCTGCAGGAGGTCGGCGGCGACCCGGTCGAGGGGCGCGGCCTCCACGTCGAGGCCGCGCGGCTCCGAACGGCGCGCGACGCCGAGCATCCGGGCCACCCAGGGCAGGGTGGGGCCGGTCAGCAGGGTGTAGACGACGACCATCACGAAGACGATGTCGAACAGGTCCTCGGCGCCCGTCACCCCCTCGGCCAGCGGGATCGTGGCGAGCACGATCGGCACCGCACCGCGCAGGCCGGCCCACGACAGGAACGCCAGGTCGCGCGGGCCCATCGGCTGCACGATGCTGCTCACCAGGACCGACAGCGGTCGGGCCACGAGGGTGAGGACGAGACCGGTCGCCAGAGCCTGCACGACGGTGTCGAGGTCGATCCGCGCGGGCGAGAGGAGCAGCCCGAGCATCACGAACAGCCCGATCTGGGCCAGCCACGCGACGCCCTCGGAGAAGGAGCGGGTCGCGACCCGGTGCGGCAGCTCGCTGTTGCCGAGGATGAGCGCGGCGACGTAGATCGCGGCGAACCCGGAGGCGTGCACGGCCGAGGCGGCGCCGTACGCCGTGAACGCGAGGCACAGCACCGCGAGCGGGTAGAGGCCCGAGGACGGCAGCGCCGCCCGGCGCATGATCCACGCCCCCGCGAAGCCGATCGCCACCCCGATCATGCCGCCGGCGATCAGCTCGAAGACGATGAGGCCGCTGGTCCGCAGCAGCCCGGACTCGCCCACGGCGCCGGTGGAGATGATCCCCACGAGCACCACCACTGGTGCGTCGTTGAGCCCCGACTCCGCCTCCAGCGCGCCGGTGAGGCGCTTGGGCAGCGGCAGCGCCCGCAGGACCGAGAACACCGCCGCCGCGTCGGTGGGCGAGCAGATGGCGCCCAGCAGGATCGCCAGCTCCCACGGCAGCCCGAGGAGGTAGTGGGTGCCGACGGCGACGAGCGCCACCGACACGGCCACTCCGATCGTCGCCAACGAGAGCCCGAGGGCGACGCTCGAGCGCATCTGCCGCCAGTCGGTGGTCAGACCACCTTCGGCGAGGATGACCGCCAGGGCACCGAAGCCCAGCGCGTGGGCGAGCTGGGCGTCGTCGAACGGGATGCCGAAGGGCCCTCCCTCCCCGAGCAGCACGCCGATGAAGAGGTAGATGAGCAGCGACGGCAGCCCGGCGCGCGCCGAGACCCGCACCGCGAGGATCGCCGCCAGCGTCACGACCGCACCGACCAGCACGAACTCGTCGAGCTGGTGGACGTCGAACGTCATGCACACCTCTGGGCGGCGCTTCGGGTTGCGGGGCCACTGGATCCTATCGGCCGTCCGGGGGCGCGGCGGCCGCGTCGTGGGGGACGGACGGTCCGCCCGGTGCGCCGCGGAGGTCGCCTGCGGCACAATCGCGTGCCGGGAGGGGACGTTTGGCGATCCGCCCGACCGGGTAGGCGTCCCCGGACGAGAGAGGGAGTGATCGATGTACGGCGACACCGCCGCGGGCCGCAAGCGCGTCGCGCAGCTCCGGGAGCAGGGCGGCGACATCCGGGCGCTGGCCGCCCGCCTCGTCTCCCAGGCCGAAGCCGTGCCCTGGCGCGGCAAGGCCGCCGACGCGATGCGCGAGCGGGTCAAGGAGCGGGCTGCCCACCTGCGCAGCGCCGCCGCCCACCACGAGACCGCCGCCGACTCGCTCGCCCACCACCTCACGGAGGTCGAGTCGCTGAAGGAGGCGATCGACCAACGTGCCCACAAGGCCACCGGGCTCGTCGAGGACGCCCGCACCCGCGTCAGCCACGCCACGGGGCCGGACGGTGCGCCGCCCGAGCCCGACGAGACCGACGCCGCGCTGCTGGCCTTCGACCCTCCGCCGGCCGGTCACCGCGACTGGCTGACCGTCACGCTCCCGGGGCTCTGACATGGTGACCATCGACCTGACCACACCTCCTCCGCCGCCCACGAGCTTCATCGACGCGATGGCCCGGCGCCTGGCGCTGACGCTGCCCGAGCTCCGCCTGGTCGCCGAGCTCGCCGGCGGGGCGCCGCTGCCCTTCGACCTGCCCGACGGGGGGGACGACGTCGCCGACGCGGGCTCGCTCTCCGGGCGGCTGGGGCAGAGCCGGGGCTCGGCCGAGGACTCCGCCTACGCCGAGGCCCTCCGCACGCTCCACGACCCGGAGGACACCCTGCGCCGCCGCGGACTGGTGACCGATGCAGGCGCCGAGCCCGGCATCGTCGGAGCGGTCGGGCTGCTCGCGACGCCGCGGCTCGCCCTCGACATCGACGTCGCGGCCGGGACCACCCAGGTCAAGGCCTGGCACCGCCAGTCCGGTGGCGCGGTCGCCAGCCTCTCGACCTGCGACGGCATCGTCTTCGAGCTGGCGTGGTTCCCCGTCGACCAGTGGACCACCG
This sequence comes from uncultured Nocardioides sp., assembly GCF_947488025.1. Taxonomy (GTDB): domain Bacteria; phylum Actinomycetota; class Actinomycetes; order Propionibacteriales; family Nocardioidaceae; genus Nocardioides. Next base: position 141,840 of record NZ_CANKYS010000011.1, read on the forward strand.
AGCTCGCCCGGGTCACCGCCCCGCCCGAGGACCTGCCGCTCGGCACCTCCCACGTGCCGGCCCGGCTCGACGTGCCCTACGCGCTCGCCGACTCGGTCGGGGAGGCGCTGCGCTCGGGCCGGTCCGACCTCGTGCCCGTCCTCGTCGGCCAGTCCGACGGGATCGTCCTGGCCGACGGCCGGGAGATCAGCGGTCCCGAGGCCGTCGACGCCGTGTCGGCCGTGCACACCGAGGGTCGCGGTCGCATGCGGATCCTCGCCGCCGAGGTGTCCGAGCGCGCGACCACGTCGGTCGGCGTCGTGTCGTGGGTGCTGCTCCGCGACGGCTGGCACTCCCTGACCCCCCGCCACGACGACGGCGCGCGCGTCGCGGTCACCCGCGTCGACCCCGACGACCTGGCCACCGAGCTGGCACCCGTGCTGGCCCAGGTCACCGCACCGGAGGACATCCCGACATGAGTGGTCTCGACATCCCCCGCACCCACGACGGCCCGCCGGACGCGTCGTCCGCCTCGGTCGCCGCCGACAAGTACGACCAGATGCTGGCGCTGGCCGACCTGTTCGACAGCTCCGGCACCGAGATGCGCACCCGCGCCCGGCTCGGCAGCGAGATCCTGGGCGACGACGACGTCGTCGACTCCGGCGAGCTGTCCAAGGCGACCTGGGGGCAGGCCGAGGAGGACATCCGGGCCGCCACCACCGGCAAGAACGGGCTGCTGACCCGCTCGGTCGAGCTCGACGCCGACGCGCTCGTCGTACGCGCCACGGTCCTCACCTACCGCTGGATCGACGAGCTGCAGGAGGCCGCCTACAAGACGCTCGGCTCCATCGCCGGCCGCGCGATCGGCTACCTCGCCCCCGAGGTCGCGCTCGGCGGCGCGATCGTGAGCGCCGGGCTCATCGAGACCGACACGCTCGACCGCGACGGCGTCACGGCCTACCTGAGCGAGCTCGCCGAGAACAACCCCGAGCTGATGGACCACCTCTCCGGTGGCGGTGGCCTGCTCGACGGGCTGCACATGCGCTCGCTCCTCACCGCCGGGGCGCTCGCGTCCGACCAGGGCGCCCACGCGGCGCGCGGAGGGCTGCGGGCGATCGGCGTGGAGCCGTTCCCGGCCGACGCAGTGTCGGCCTTCCGCGACTCCGCGGGGTCGTTCGTCGAGGTCGAGGCGCCGGAGACGGAGGTCGACAGCACCACCGCGACGCCGCCGCGCTCGCTGGAGGAGCTGATGGCCAACCTCCTCGCCGAGGACCGCCGGATCAGCGTGCAGCGCGTCGGCGCCGGCCGTTACATCGCCTACCTCCCGGGCTCGCTCACCCACGACACCGGCCGGTTGCGCCTCGTCGGCGCCGACCCGACCACGTCGGCCGGCCAGGTGGTGCGCGCGATCGAGAAGGCGGTCACCGACGACGACGCCCGCGTGATGCTCGTCGGCTCGGCGGCCGGCGGCGCGATCGCCGCCGAGATCGCCGCCACCGCCCGCTCGTCGCGCTTCGTGGTCGACCAGGTCGTCACCGCGGGTGCCCCGTCCGCGCAGGTGCCGCGGATCCCCGAGGCCACCCGGGTGCTGTCGCTGGAGGACCGCTCCGACCCGGTGGTGCTGCTCGGCTCGCTGATCAACGCCTCGATCGCCAACCGGCTCACGGTGGTCTTCGACGCGGCCGGGGCCGAGGGCACCCAGCTCTACGTCGCCGGCGCCCGGGCCGCCGACACGGCTGCGCACCCCGAGCTGCGGGCCGAGATCAACCGCCTGCAGGACCTCGGGTTCCTCGCGGGCTGAGCAGGTCGCGAGCTCAGACGATGCCGTGCACGAACTCGCCGAGCTGGGCGAGGTTGCGGCACTCCACCATCGCGACGATCTCGCCGTAGCGATCGGCCGCGCTGTCACCCGTGCCCCAGTGGCGGGGGTGCTCCGGGTTGAGCCACCAGGCGTGGCGCGCCCGGCCGGCGAGCTCGCCGAGCACCGGCAGCGCGAGGTCGCTGTAGTTGGACCGGCCGTCGCCCAGCACCAGCAACGAGGACCGCGGCCCGACCGCGTCGGGGTGCTCCTCGGCGAACCGCGTCAGCGCCCTCCCGTAGTTGGTGCGCCCCCACAGCGCGGCCTGGGAGATCCGTCCGGCGAGCGAGTCCATCACCTCGACCACGTCGGCCCCCGGTCGGAAGCTGTCGCTGACCTCCACGACGTCGTCGACGAAGGTGAACGCGCGCACGCCGCTGAACGCCTCCCGCAGGGCGAACACCAGCATCAGGGTGAACTGCGCGAAGTTCGCCACCGAGCCGCTGACGTCGCAGAGCACGACCAGGTCGGTGCGGTGCGGACGCTTCGGGCGGTGGTGGGTGGTCAGCGGCACCCCACCGGTCGCGATCGACGCGCGCACGGTGCGGCGTACGTCGAGAGGGCCCCGTCGGCGCGCGTGCTGCTCCTTGGTGAGCCGGGCGGCGAGCCGGCGGGCGAGGGGGTAGATCTCGCGGCGCATCTCCTCGAGGTCGCTGCGACGGGCGGCGGTGAAGTCGAGCCGGTCGATGGTGGGCCGGACGGTGACGTCGACGACGTGCGCGGGCCCCTTCTCCTCGGCGATGCGACGCCGGGCATCGCCCTCGACCAGACGCGTGAACTCACCGATCCGGCGTCCGGCCACCCGCTGTGCGTGCTCGTCGTCGAGTCCCTCTCCGAGCAGCCCCTGCACCAGCCGGTCCAGGAGCTCGCCGGGTGACACCCGCTGGAGCGAGGTGTAGGCCGACCAGCTCGACAGGCCCGGTCCGCGCCCGGGCATCGCCCCGAAGCGCGCGACCGCCTCGACTGCAAGGTCCTGCAACGTCCGACCGTCCTGGGCCTGCCCGTCGCCGGAGGCGAGGGCATCGGCCAGCGCCTCGCGGAAGCGCTCGAGGTCGGGCCCGGTGTCCTGCGGGCCCGACGCCGGCTCGAGCCCGTCACCGGCGACGCCGCTGCCGACGAGCCGCGGGAACCAGATGTCGAAGACGGCGTCGAAGGTGACCCGCTGCGGCTGCCGCTTCACGAGCGTGGCGGCGTAGGCGGCGCGCACCGTCTCGCGGTCGTGCCAGTGCACCTTCTCCAGCGCGCTGATCGCATCGAGTCCCTCGGCCAGCGACACCGAGAGGCCGGCCGAGCGCAGCGCCTCGACGAAGCCGATGTGGGTGTCGAGCAGGCTCATCGCGGGAGCTTCAGCTCCTTCATCGCACGTTGCTGGTCCGATGAGTGCTTGAGCACGACCCCGAGCGTGCGCGCGACGGTGGCCTCGTCGAGGTCGCCGACCTGGAGCGCGATCAACGTGCGCGCCCAGTCCACGGACTCGGCGATCGAGGGGGCCTTCTTGAGCTCGAGCTCGCGCAGGCGTACGACGACGTCGACCAGCTGGGCGACGACCCTCTCGTCGAGCCGCGGCACCTGGCTCGTGACGATCGCCCGCTCGCGCTCGGCGTCGGGGTAGTCGAGGTGCAGGAACAGGCAACGGCGCTTGACCGCCTCGGACAGCTCACGGCTGGCGTTGGACGTCAGCACCACGAACGGACGTCGGGTGGCCGTCACGGTGCCCAGCTCGGGGATCGTGACCTGGAAGTCGCTGAGCACCTCGAGCAGCAGCCCCTCGACCTCGATGTCGGTCTTGTCGACCTCGTCGACGAGCAGCACCGTCGGCTCGTCGCGCCGGATCGCGCCGAGCAGCGGGCGGGTCAGGAGGAACTCCTCGGTGAAGATGTCGTCGTGGGTCTCGCTCCAGGCCTGGTCGGTGCCGGTCGCCTGGATCCGGAGCAGCTGCTTCTTGTAGTTCCACTCGTAGAGCGCCCGCGCCTCGTCGAGGCCCTCGTAGCACTGCAGCCGCACCAGCTCCGCCCCCGTCGCCCGGGCGACCGCCTTGGCGAGCTCGGTCTTGCCGACGCCCGCCGGGCCCTCGATGAGCAGCGGCTTCTCCAGCGCACCGGCGAGGTACGCCGTCAGCGCCGTGGCGTCGTCGGTGAGGTAGCCGGTCTCGCGCAACCGCGCCGCGGCGTCGTCCGGGGACTCGAACCAGGTCGTCACCGGGCGAGCGTAGTCGGCGGCTGGGTGGTCACGGCGGAGCGCTCGCTGCGCTCACGCTCCTCGCGTCAAAGATGTCTCGCTGAGCCCTTCGCTGCGCGAAGGGCTCAGCGGAGAGGGCGGGATTCGAACCCGCGGTAGGTCTCCCTACGACCGCTTTCAAGGCGGTTCCGATCGGCCGCTCCGGCACCCCTCCTCGTACGACGCCGGGGCGCCGCACACCGCGGGACTCTACCCAACCGCCGCGGGACGTCCGGCACGTGATGAAATCTTCGGCGTGACGACCGAGACCACCACCGTCCACCGCCTCGCCCCCGCTGTCGCGGCGCGCCTGCTGGGCGTGGTCCTGTGCGCGGTCGCCGTGCTGATCCTGGCCAGCACGCTGGCGATCGCGATCCTCGACCTGCACACGGTGTTCCTGCTGGTCCCGGTCCTGCTCACCGTGGCAGTGCTGGTCGCCTGCTGGTGGGCGTGGCGCACCAAGGGCTGGTTGGTGCGGATGACGCCCGAGGGCTACCGGGTGCAATGGGTGCGGGGCGTCGGCGCGGCGTCCGCGCGCTGGAAGGACGTCGAGGACGCCGTCACCACCACGATCGCCGAGGCGCCGGTCGTGGTGCTGCGCCTGCGCGACGGGCGTACGACCACGATCCCCGTCGAGATGCTGGCTGAGGACCGGGAGGCGTTCGTGCGCGACGTCCAGGACCACCTCCAGCGCGGCCACGGCCTCCGCAAACTGTGACCTGATTCGGTGCACGCGCGCTGCGCCTTGTACCCTTCTGTGCGCCCGGCCACGGCCGGGCATGGAGGCGTCGCCTAGTCCGGTCTATGGCGCCCGCCTGCTAAGCGGGTTTGGGGCTAAAACCCCATCGAGGGTTCAAATCCCTCCGCCTCCGCCAGCGTCGGCCCCCTCTGCCAGGAGGGGGCCGACCGGTCTGCCGTGCCTGCATTTGCAGGAACCTGCAATGCACAGACCTGCAGTCGACTGGACGGGACGTGGCTGCGCACGGTGGGCGACAATGGACGCGTCATCCCCTGTGACATGACCCAAGAGGTGGAAACCCCATGAGCCCTGTACGCCGTATCGCCGCCGCCGCACTCGTTGCCGTCCTCGGATTCGGTGTCGCCGCCATCGGCGCTGCGCCGGCCCAGGCCGTCGACACCAGCTGGGGGCGGACCGTCATCCGCTGAACCGAAGCCAGTCGTGCCATGATGTGCACGCAATGAAGAGCCGGGACACGGACCCCTCAACCCCCCACGAGTTCTGGTCCGGTGGCCTCCCCCACAGGCCCGTCCCGGCAGAGGGCAGCACCTCCTCGGAGGTGCTGCCCTCCCCCTTTTCCCAGCCCGTTGCTCCGCCCGCGACGCGTCAGGCCGGCGGGGCGTCGGCCTCCCGGCCGGAGATGCCGCGCTTGCCCATCTCGTAGCCGAGCTGGAACCGCGTCTCCACCTCGAACTCGCTCTTCAGGTCGGCCACGTAGGCGGCATACGTGCGTGGGCTGACCCCGAGGCGCTTGGCGCCCGCCGGGTCCGCCCGGCCCTCGAGGAGCATCCGGATCGTCATCGCCCGCTGCTCGGCGGCGATGTCGCGCATCAACGACGTCTCGCTGCTGGTGAAGGGTCGGGCCCGCTCCCAGTGCCGCTCGAACATGTCGACGAGGTAGCCCACCATCGACTTGTCGCTGATGACCATCGCCGCGTCGGTGCCCTCGTGGCCGGGGATGAGGGCGACGCGGCGGTCGACCACGATGAGGCGGTTGAAGAACTCGTCGAGGGTGCGCACCTCCGCGCCCGCCGCGGTCACCGCGGCGACGTACTTGCGGGTGTCCGCGCTGCGCCGGGCGGCGTGCTGGTAGAGCGTGCGCAGCTTGACGCCCCGCTTGAGCGCGGCGATGTCGCGCGCTCCGACGCCGGCGTCGAGCTGCTTGACGCCCCGGCGGTACTGCGGCTGGGCGGTCAGCAGCTCCTCCTCGGCGTCGCTGACCAGGGAGGCGAGGAAGTTGCCGATCGTGGCGAGCCCGCGGATCTCCGCGAAGGGGCCGCCCACGGCGCTCGGGGAGCGACGCCACGCGTGCGAGACGGTGTTGAAGGCGTTGGCCCAGTGGGCGGACTCGGCGATCAGCTCGGCGCCCTGCTGTCCCAGCGGTGCGACCACCCGTGCCTGCACGGCGGCGGGGTCGACGGCGGCCCACGTGAGCCCGTCGTCGCTCTTCGTCACCAGGCCGACGTCGACCAGCAGGGCGAAGGCGGCGTGCAGCTCGCCGCCCCTGGCGATGCGCGCGTCGGCGGCGTTGATGCCGCCGGACGTCACGATCTCCTCGTAGAGCGGGGTCGCCTGCTCCTCGAAGACGACTCGCTCATCCGGCCCCAAGGGCATGGCTCACTCCGCTCGACCGACATCCCCGTGGGGAGGATGGTGCCACACCAGCCCCAAGCGCCACCCGGACGGACGCACGGGGAACGCACCGACCCGCCGCCCGGAGGACCGGGCGACGGGTCGGTGACGGATGGCGCGTGCATCAGGCGTCGAGGCGCGCCTTGAGCGTGTCGAGCTCGCTCCAGAGCACGGCGGGGAGGTCGTCGCCGAACTTCTCGAACCACTCCTGGATCTGCGGCAGCTCGGCCTTCCACTCCTCGGCGTCGACCGCGAGGGCCTGGGCGAGCTCGTCCTCGGTCAGGTCGAGGCCGTCGATGTCGAGCGAGCCCGGCGCCGGCACGTGGCCGATGGGGGTCTCCACGGCCGCGGCCTGGCCGTCGATGCGCTCGATGACCCACTTGAGGACCCGGCTGTTCTCCCCGAAGCCCGGCCAGAGGAAGCCACCGTCGTCGCCCCGGCGGAACCAGTTGACGTAGAAGATCTTCGGCAGCTTGGCGGCGTCGTTGTCCTTGCCGATGCCCACCCAGTGGCCGAAGTAGTCGCCGGCGTTGTAGCCGATGAACGGCAGCATCGCCATCGGGTCACGGCGTACGACGCCCACGGCGCCGACCGCGGCCGCGGTGGTCTCCGAGGAGAGCGTGGCGCCCATGAACGTGCCGTGGTTCCAGTCGCGGGCCTCGGTCACCAGCGGGATGGTGGTCTTGCGGCGCCCGCCGAAGAGGATCGCGTCGATCGGCACGCCGCGCGGGTCGTCGTACTCGTCGGCGAGGATCGAGCACTGCTTGATCGGGGTGCAGTAGCGGCTGTTGGCGTGGCTGGACAGCTCGCCGGTCTCCTCGGCCAGCTCCGGCGTCCAGCGCTCGCCCTTCCAGCTGGTGGCCTCGGCCGGGGTGTTCTCCAGGCCCTCCCACCACACGTTGCCGTCGGGGGTCAGCGCGACGTTGGTGAAGACCGAGTTGCCCTTGCGGATGGTCTCCATGGCGTGCGGGTTGGTGTGCTCGTTGGTGCCCGGCGCGACGCCGAAGAAGCCGAACTCCGGGTTGACCGCCCACAGGCGACCGTCCTCGCCGATGCGCATCCAGGCGATGTCGTCACCGATCGCCTCGACCGTCCAGCCCGGGATGGTGGGCTTGAGCATCGCGAGGTTGGTCTTGCCGCACGCGCTCGGGAAGGCCGCGGCGACGTACTTGGTCACGCCCTGCGGGGACGTCAGCTTGAGGATCAGCATGTGCTCGGCCAGCCAGCCCTCGTCGCGGGCCATCACCGAGGCGATGCGCAGCGCGTAGCACTTCTTGCCGAGCAGGGCGTTGCCGCCGTAGCCGGAGCCGAAGCTCCAGATCATCCGCTCCTCGGGGAACTGGACGATGTACTTGGTGTCGTTGCACGGCCACGCGACGTCGGCCTGGCCGGGCTCGAGCGGCATGCCGACGGAGTGGAGGGCGGGCACCCACTTCGGGTCGTCGCCCGCGGCCTCGAGCTCCTCGATGCGGCGCAGCACGTCGGTGCCCATGCGGGCCATGACCCGCATCGACACGGTGACGTAGGCCGAGTCGGTGACCTCGATGCCGAACATCGGGTGGTCGGCCTCGAGGTGGCCCATGACGAACGGGATGACGTACATGGTGCGACCCCGCATGCAGCCGGCGTAGAGCCCGCGCATGAGGTCCTTCATCGCCTCCGGGTCCATCCAGTTGTTGGTGGGTCCGGCGTCACGCTCGTCGACCGAGCAGATGTAGGTGCGGTCCTCGACCCGGGCCACGTCGGTGGGGTCGGAGGCCGCGTGGAACGAGTTGGGCATCACGTCGGGGTTCAGGCGCGTGAACGTGCCGGTCGCCTCGAGGGACGCGGTGAGCTGGGCCCACTCCTCGTCGGAGCCGGTGCACCAGTGGACGGCGTCGGGCTGGGTCAGCTCGGCCACCTCGGTGACCCAGGCGAGGATGCCTGCGTGCGTGGTCGGTGGCGTCGTCTGGGTGTCGATCGTTGCGGTCATGCCGGTTCCTCACAGCTTGCGTCGCGGTCGGTTCGCGCGGCCTCGTTGTCGGCGACTTGTCGCGGACGTTAACGCTCGTGAATCGGCGCACATATTGGATCGATCACAGACCTGTGACGTGGGTCTCGCTACTTCCGCGTACGTCGGTGCGGCTGGGCGAGGCGGTCGCCGAGCGAGCCCCCGGTCGGTCCGCCGACCGGCGCTTCGGGATGGATGCTGCGGGTCTCCGCGCGGCGGTTGCTGGCCGCGAGCCAGTCGCGGAGGTAGAACTTCGGCAGGATCTTGGCCACGGCGAGCGTGACGTAGACGATCGTGTTGATCGCGACGAAGGCGGCGAGCACGGCGATGAAGTCGTTGCGCAGGATGCTGTCGGGCAGCAGCACGCCCATCGGGACCAGCTGCGGGACGAGGTGGGGGATCGTCATCTCAGGTCTCCACCCGTGAGCCGGAGCCCGTCTGGACGACGTGCTTCCAGTCCGCCTGCTTGGCCAGGGAGAGGTCCCAGATGCCCTTGAGGTAGACCAGGTTGAGGAACATCGCGTAGAAGAGCTCGGGGAACAGCGAGAGCCCCAGCAGGCGAGCCTTCCAACCGCCCCGCCACACGGTCACGACGCGCTCGACGGTGAAGACCAGGCCGATGCCGATCCAGAACGGGAACCACACCCAGTTCGAGGTGGCCAGGACCATCAGGATGATGAGGAGCAGGTAGGCGCCGAGCGCGATGACGCCGTAGCCGATGCCGAGCTGCTGCATCCAGTAGCGGAACGTCTGGGGGCGTACGCCGTAGGCGCCGAGGTTCTCCAGCGCACCGCGCTGCCAGCGCAGCCGCTGGGCCCAGAGGCCGCGCCAGTTGGGCATCACCTCGGTCACCACGGTGCACTCGCTGGGCGAGATCATCAGGGCGCCCAGCGTCTTGAGCGCGATCGTCAGCTCGTTGTCCTCGGTCAGGGCGACCGTGTCGTAGACGTCGCCGGGGACGCCGGGCAGGATCTTGCCCCGCTCCTCGGCCACCGCGCGCAGCGCCCGCGGCCGGAACACCGACGCGGTGCCGGTCAGCACGAACACCCGGCCGCGGCGGCGGCGCAGGTCGCGCTGGTAGCGGGTGTACTCGTTGCGCTGGAACTGGCCGATCAGCCCGAAGCCGTCCTCGCCGTAGAACAGCCCGCCGACCGCCATCAGCGCCCGGTCGTCCGTCAGCCGGCGGGTCGCACCCTCGAGGAAGCCGGCGTCCAGCGTGGTGTCGGCGTCCATGATCATCACGCAGTCGTTGTCACCCTGGCCGGGGAGGACCTGCGCGAGCGCCTGGTTGAGGCCGCCGGCCTTCTTGTGGGTGTTGCCGACGGTCTCGTGGACGTCGACGCCGGCCTCCCGGGCGAGACGGACCGTCCCGTCGGTGCAGTTGTCGGCGACGACCACGATCCGGGCCGGCGGCACGGACTGCGACTGCAGCGACGCGAGGGTCTCGGAGATGCAGCCCTCCTCGTTGTGCGCCGGGATGAGGACCGTGATCGTCACCGGGCCGGCGTACTCCCCGCGGGTCTCGGTCATCACCAGCTTGGGGGCGAGGGGCATCCGGTTGCCGTCCTCGCTGCGGCGGGCCCGGGTGAGGAGTCGTCGCTCGACCCCGGCGACGCCGGCCGCGAGGAGCAGGGCGACGCCCACGGCCGCCAGCAGCACCCGGGGGGCGGGCATCTCGGTGTCGTAGAACACCCGCCAGATGCCGAACAGCAGCCCTTCGTCGGGCGCACGGCCCGCCTCCGGGTCGCCCATGGCGACGGCCACCCACAGGGCACCCGCTCCCAGTGCTGCCGAGCCGATGATGGCCAGGCCCACCGACCGTTGAAGCCACTGCATCTACGGAATCTCCTCCTCTGCCTGCCGGGCGCGCCGCGCCGGCGGCGTTCAGTCGTGCGGCGCCGCGGCGACTGCGGACGGCACGAAGTCGCGGACGAACTCGTCGAAGGGCACGGGCTTGCCGATGAGGTAGCCCTGGGCGAAGTCGACGCCCTCGTCGCGGCACACCTGGAGGATCTCCGGCTCCGAGACGAACTCGGCCACGGTGCGCTTGCCCAGGTCGCGGGCGATGCCGACGATCGAGCGCATGATCGTCCGGTCGACCGCCGACTCGTGCACCCGGGCCACGAACTCCCCGTCGATCTTCACGTAGTCGAAGATCAGGTGCTTGAGGTAGTAGAACGAGCCGAACCCGGCGCCGAAGTCGTCGAGCGCGAAGGCGCAGCCGAGCTCGGTCATCCGCTCGGCGAAGGTCCGCGCCAGCGCGACGTCGGCGACCGCAGCGGTCTCGGTGATCTCGAGGATCAGCGCGGACGGCGCGACGCCGTGCTTCTCGAGCGAGGAGACGATCGCGTCCTCGATGACGGGGTTGCCGATGGAGTGGCCCGACAGGTTGACCTCGAACTCGAACGCCGGGTCGTGGTCGCGGCGCATCCGGGCCAGCAGCTCGAGGCTCTTGTCGACCACCCAGGCGTCGACCTGGGGCATGAGGCCCACGCGCTCGGCGATGTAGACGAATCGCGACGGGGGGACCAGCTCGCCCTCGTCCCGCAGCCGCAGCAGCACCTCGGCGGAGCTGATCCGGCCGCTGTTGATGTCCATGATCGGCTGCAGGTGGAGCTCGAACCGGTTCTCGGCGAGCGCGGCCTCGATGCGGCTCTGCCACTGCAGCCGGGCGGCGGTGCGGGGCCCGCGCTCGTCGCCCTCGAACAGGACGACCGCCTGGTTGCGGCCGGCGTCCTTGGCGTCGTACATCGTCATGTCCGCGAGCGCGAGCACGTCGGCGGCGTGCTCCGAGGCGGCGCGGAACGTGACCGCTCCGACACTGGCGGTGACCCGGCGCGCCACGCCGTCGAGGGTCGCGGCGTGGGTCGCGATCCGGTCGACGACGAGGCCCGCCACGCGCTCGGCGTCGGCCTGCTCGCAGTCGGTGAGCAGGATGGCGAACTCGTCCCCTCCGAGGCGGGCCACCACGTCGGTGCTGCGGATCGAACGACGCAGCAGCCCGGCGATCGTGACGAGGAGCTGGTCGCCGGCGTTGTGCCCGAGCGTGTCGTTGACCTGCTTGAAGTTGTCGAGGTCGAGCAGCAGCAGGGCTCCGGTGGGACCGTGGCGCCGGCACCGGTCCAGGTGCCGGTCGAGCTCGCTCTCGAAGCGACGGCGGTTGGCCAGCCCGGTGAGGATGTCGTGGTCCGCGAGGTGCGCGAGACGGTCGAGGTAGCGGCGCCGGTCGGAGATGTCGACGACGTTGACCATCACGATCTTGCCCATCTGCGGATCGGCCACGACGGTGCTGCTGAGCGCGACGTTGACGTCGTTGCCGCCCGAGTCGCGCAGCTGGCACTCCGCCTCGAGGGACTCACCGCCACGCAGGAACATCAGCCGGCCGAGGTGGTCCTGGATCCGGTCCTGCCCGGGCGTCTCGAAGGCGCCCAGCTTGTGCCCCACCATGTCGGGCGGGTCGAGGCCCACCAGCACGGCCATCGACACGTTGACCCGGATCACGGTGCCGACCTGGTCGAGGAGCGCCACGCCGTGCGGGGCGTCGTCGAAGAGCCGCTCGACCCGGTCGCTGGCCAGCCGGGCGCGCCGGGTCTGTCGCTCGAGGTCGCGCACGATCCGCTGCAGGACGGGGGCGAGCACGAGCGCGATCGCCCCCCACATCACGGCACGCCGCCAGTCGCCGAGCGCGTAGTCGGGAGCCCCGATCACCAGCACCGGCACCACGAGGGTGGCCACGGCCAGCCCGCTGGCGATCCAGAGCTCGCGTGGGCTGCCCGTGATCGCGATCCAGAGGATCGGGACCAGGAACAGGACCGTCATGCCCGACGACGAGCCGCCGCTGCCCGCCCCGGCCGCGTCGTTCACCAGCGCGGCGTAGGGGAAGAGCAGGAAGGCGGGGAGCGCGTCGAGCCAGGTGCGCTCCGGCCGGCGACGGCTGACGACGAACAGCACGACGACCAGCACCAGCAGGAGGGCGGCGAGGGCCGCCACCCACCACGGCCGCTCGTAGGGCGGGAGCAGCACAGTGCACAGACCGAGGGCCGCCACGACGCCGAAAGGGGCGGCGAGGGCAGGGCCGCCTCGTCTGAGGTCGGAGGGTGAGGACCCGGGTGCGCCGGTCCCCGAGACACGACGTCGCACCCCACCACCCTAGTGGCGGGGGCGACGTCGCGAGGCGTCAGTGCTCGGCTTCGAGATCCGCGACGACGCGGCGGTGCGCCTCCCAGATCTCCTCGGGCATCCGGTCGAACTGGCCCAGGTGCTCCTCCCGGAAGCCCATCTCCTGCTGCCAGCGCTCCTTGTCGATCGTCAGGATCCGCTCGAGGTCGGCGGCCGGCACGTCCATCCCCGACAGGTCGAGCTCCTCCTCGGTCGGCAGGATGCCCACCGCCGTGCGCCGCCCCTCGACCTCGCCGTTCTTGAGCTGCAGGAGCCACAGCAGCGGGCGGAGGTTGTCGCGGTAGCCGGGCCAGAGGAAGTGGCCGTCGTCCGGGTCCTTCTGGAACCAGTTGACGTGGGCGAAGATGGGCTGCTCGGCCGCCGCCCCGACGATGTCGAGGTAGTGGCGGGCGTAGTCGCCCTCGCCGTAGGCCATGAACGGGCGGTTGGACATCGGGTCGTAGCGCAGCTGGCCGTCGACGCCCTCCGCGGCGAAGGTGGCCTCGGCTCCCAGCGTGAGGCCGTCGTAGACGCCCTCGGCGAGGTCGGTGATCGCCCGGATCAGCGGCTCGCGGTCGCTGGTGCGGCCGCCGAAGATGATGGCGTCGATCGGCACCCCGGCCGGGGCGTCGTAGTCGGGCGCGATGTTGGGCACGTTGTCGAGCGTGGTGGTGAAGCGGCTGTTGGGGTGGGCCCAGGCCGCGGTGTCGTTGTCCTTGCGGTCGGCCAGCGGCGAGCCCGTCCAGTCGAGCCACCCGCGCACGTCGGTCGGCGGCTTGGGCGTCTTGCCCTCCCACCACACCTCGCCCGTCGACGGGTTGTAGGCCACGTTGGTGAAGATCGCCTGCGAGCCCTCGCCGATGGAGGAGAGAGCGTTGGGGTTGGTCCTCTCGTTGGTGTCCTTCGCGACGCCGAACACGCCGTACTCCGGGTTCATGCCCATCAGCCGGCCGGACTCCTCGTCGACCCACAGCCACGCGATGTCGTCGCCGTAGAACGACACGTGGTAGCGGTCGCCCAGCGCATCGGGGGCCGCCATCATCGCGAGGTTGGTCTTCCCCGACGCGCTCGGGAAGCCCCCGCAGACGTGCCAGGTCTTCCCGGTCTCCTTGTCGTGGATGCCGATGAGCATGTACTGCTCGGCGAGGAACTTCCGGCTCGCCCAGCCGTCGTACGCCCCCTGCCGCAGGCCGTGGGCGATCTTGCCGAGCAGCGCGTTGCCGCCGTAGGACGACCCGAAGTGGAGGATGGTGCGCTCGTCGGCGACGGTCACGAAGTAGCGCTGGTCGTCGGGGGTGCCCTGGCCGAGGTGCTCGAGGTCACCGGTGACGTGGACGGCGCGGACGAAGGAGTCGGGGTCCTCGAGGTCGTTGACGAACTGCACGCCGACGCGGGCCATGCGGATCATGTGGAGCACGACGGTGCGGGTGTCGGTCAGCTCGACGCCGGCCGCCCACGGCTCGAGCGGGTTGCCGGCGGGGGCCATCAGGTAGGGGATGACGTACATCGTCTTCCCCTCGGACGCACCGCGCATCCGGTCGTGCAGCATCGGCTTCATCTCCGAGGCGGGACGCCAGTTGTTGTAGACGCCGCGGTCCTTCTCGTCATTGGTCGCGACGATCGTGCGCTCCTCCGAGCGCGCGGTGTCCTTGTAGTAGCTGCGGGAGTAGTAGCGACCCTCGCCGGCCATCTGCAGCTCGCCGGCAGCGACCGCCTCCTCGAGGAGCCGGGCGTCGTCGGAGGCGTTGACCACCTCGACGCGCTCGGCGCCGGTGAGCTCGGCGTACTCCTTCACGAACTCGCGGACCTTGGTGTTGGTCAGTCCGGCTTCGTCCATGACTGCCTCGAGATCTGCCATCGCGCTCACCTCTCGTCGTGCGGCGGTGCCTCGCCGCGGTGCGGGTGCTAGGCACCTTAGGGCACGGTCCGGGCGCGCGACGGGGGTCGGAAGTCCCGACTGCGCGGTGAACGTCCCGCGCCACCACCGGTCCCTGATTTCGCTCGTCCGGAGTACGTCGGCTATTCTCGACCAGTCCTCGCAGCCGCTCCGGTTGCACGGACGGGCGCCTGTAGCTCAACGGATAGAGCATCTGACTACGGATCAGAAGGTTTGGGGTTCGAATCCCTACAGGCGCGCAGATCAAGAAACCGCAGGTCAGACTTCTGACCTGCGGTTTCTTGTTGCGTGGGCGCCCCGTGTCACGCCTGCCAGATGCGCAACCAGTCGACGGACATGTGCTGCGGCAGCTGCTTGTCCTTCATGTAGGACAGCTCGTAGTCCGAGGCGAGCAGGCTCAGGATGGGGTACTGCGGCTGGCCGGAGACGCCCTTGCGGGTGCGCCAGGTCTCCTTGCCGTCGATGCGGAAGATGTACCTCTTCGGCGTCCACTCGACCGAGAACACGTGGTAGTTCTTCGACCAGCCGTCACGCCGGCCCGCCAGGAAGCTCCGCGGCCGCTTGAGCCAGGAACCGGTCTTGACGACGTGGTTGCGACGCTTCCAGTGGATGAAGCTGGTCAGCCCGCCCCGGGGGTGCTTGTCGCCGAAATACTCGATCACGTCGATCTCGGCGCCGGCCGTGCGGGGCTTGCCCGGCCGGGAGACCTGGGGCTGGAGCCAGAAGCTGCTGTGCTGGCCGCGGCGCTGGTGCATCCGGACCCGGGCGGCCGCGAAGCCGTACTTGAAGGACACGCGGTTCTGCGTCGAGATGTGGCCGTTGAGGCGGTAGGCGTAGCGCCCGGAGGACTTCCCCCGCTTGACGGCCCGGCACTTGTCCGAGCGGCTCCGATCCTTGATCACGCTGAGGCGCACCTTGCCGCCGGACACCTTGACCGCCTTCGGGCTGCCCTTGGAGCACAACCGCTTGCTGGCCCGCTCGTAGCGCTGCCCGCGGTGGCTCCACTCGGGGCGCAGCGAGCGACCCGAGAAGTTGTCGGTGTAGAGCGGGGCCAGCCAGCGCGCGGTGCTCCGCGGTCGGCTGACGGCGCGAGGCAGGCCGCGGTGGCGGCGCGCCGTGACCCGGTAGGTCTGCGCGCTCCCGCGGCGTACGGCCCGGGCGGAGAACTCGGCGCGGCCACGACGGTCGAGCCGCGCCTTCCCGACGTTCTTCCACCGGGAGCCGCGCTTGACCTGGAGCCGCACCGGGCGGCCGGCCCGGCGTGGCTTGACCGTGGCCTCGATGGCCACCCGGGCCGCGTCGGCACGGGCGGTGCGGCGGCCCTGGTGGACGATCTGGGGCAGGACCCGGATCGTGGCCCGGGACCGGGCCGGCCGTGCCGTCGGGGCGGACTCCTGCCGTGCGGAGGGACCGGCAGCGGAGCCGGTGTCGACGGTCAGGAGCAGGGACGCGGGCATGAGCAGCGCGAGGGCGCTGCCTGCGAGCACGCGGCGTGCAGGCATGTGATGACGCTCCGTTCTCGGTGGGACGTGTCCTGGAGACCTCTCCCCTCGAGGGTGTCCCGGACCTCACGACCAGCCAAATCCGCACTCCGCCGGGCAGCCGGCACGCACCCGGTCGCGCGGTGCGACCGTAGGCTCTGGTCCGTGCCGCCCATCGATGACGCCACCCGACCGCGTGTGGCGGGCTCGGTCGAGCTGACACCGCAGCAACGCGGGGCCGGCGACCACCTGCGGATGATCCACGACCACTTCCGCCACCAGCTCGAGACCCTGACCCGGGCGGTGGAGTCGCTGCGGGACGGCGCGGGTGACGTCGACGCCGTACGGGCGGGGGTGCACGACCTCGCGCCGGCGCTGTCGGCGCAGCAGGTGGCCGGGCTGTGCGGACAGGTGTGCCGCTTCCTGACGATGCACCACACGATCGAGGACCAGAACCTGTTCCCCGCGGTCGCCACGATGGAGGCCTACGCACCCGTCGCGGCGCGGCTGGCCGAGGAGCACCTCGTCGTGCACGCCCACCTCGAGCGTGTCGACGACCTGGCGCTCGCCGTGCGCACCGACCCCGCGCGGGTCGACGAGCTGGTCGAGGCCGTCGCCGGGCTGCGGGCCGACCTCGAGTCGCACTTCGCCTACGAGGAGACCGAGATGACCGAGCCGCTGGGCCTGCTGGGTCTCGGCGTCTGACCCGACCCAGCGGTGCTGCCTAGGAGACTGCTGAACAATCCGCGCGGCGTGGTGCGGTGATCGGCGTGGCCTGAAATCTTGGAGTCATGCAGGGTGAGTCGGATCGGCAGCGGGCGTTGCTGGACGTGGAGGCGGTGGCCGGGCACCTGTTGGAGCCGGGCAGCGTGTTCGCGCTGCTGGCCGAGCATCGCGACCGGTTGTTCCCGAGCGAGTTGTTCGCCGACCTGTTCCCCTCGGGGCGGGGCCGGCCTTCGATTCCGGGCGAGGTGATCGCCTCGGTGATCGTGCTGCAGGCGTTGTACGGGCACTCCGACCGCGAAGCGGTCGATGCGCTCACTTTCGACCTGCGGTGGAAGGCGGCGTGCGGGTACGCGATCGACGCGAAGGGCTTCGACCCCTCGACGTTGACCTACTGGCGGCGCCGGCTGGCGGCCAGCGACCGGCCACAGCGGATCTTCGAGGTGGTCCGCGACGTCATCGCCGAAACTGGCGCGGTGGCCGGCAAGCAGCGCCGCGCGCTGGACTCCACGATCCTTGATGACGCGGTCGCTCGTCAGGACACCGTCACCCAGCTGATCGCCCAGATCCGCCGGGTCGGGCGTGAGGTGCCCGACGCCAAGGAGTTGATCGCTACCGAATGCACCCGACTGGTCGCGCTGACCGGGCAGGACTACCACTCGACCGGAAAGCCGCCGATCGCCTGGGACGACCAGGCCGCGCGCGACGAGCTGGTGTCCGCACTCGTGGGCGACGCACTCGCTCTGCTCGCCGCGCTGGATGTCCAACAGATCACCAAGACGGGCGGCAAGCCGGCCGAGGCGGTCGCACTGCTGGCCCTGGTCGCAGGCCAAGACGTCGAGCCGGCCGAGGACTCCGACGGCACCGACGGCCGCTGGCGCATCGCCCGCAAGACCGCACCGGACCGGGTGATCTCGACCGTGGACCCCGACACCCGGCACGCGCACAAGACGCGGGAACGGCGCCAGGACGGATTCAAGGCTCATGTCGTGGTCGAGCCTGACACCGGGCTGACCACGGTGTGCGCGCTGACCAGGACCAACGGGCCAGCCAACTCCGACGCGAACGTAGGGGCCGAGCTCGTGGCCGCCGATCTCACCATCGGCGAAGACGCCATCGAGGTTCTGGGCGACTCGGCCTACGCCAGCGGCGACATGCTCCACACCCTGGACGAGAAGAAGTGGATCCCACTGGTCAAGCCGTGGCCGCTGCGGCCCGCGGTCGCCGGCGGCTTCACCATCGACGACTTCACCTATGACCCTACGGCCGGCACGCTGACCTGCCCGGCCGGTGTCACCCGGGCACCGTCGGCCAAGGGAACCGTGACCTTCGGCGCTGCTTGCCGGGGCTGCCCACTGCGCGAGCAGTGCACCACCGCCGCTGACGGGCGAGCCGTGCTGCTCGGTGAGCATCATCAGCTCCAACGCGAGCACCGCAAGC
>NZ_CANKYS010000012.1 GCF_947488025.1 uncultured Nocardioides sp.
TTCAACACGGCAGAACGCGACATGCGTCAACAATCCCGGCCATCCCCGCCGATCTTTGGGAGACACGCCCTAGGTGCGCGTTCTAGGGTGGCGCGCGTGAGCGCCTTGTGGGACCTGCAGACCATCGCTGCCTCGGGCTTCGATCCGATGCTGCTCGGCATCGAGTGGATGGACCCCAACTGGCTGCTCGACCGCTTCGGCACCGCGCTGTTCTGGATCAGCATGGTCATCGTCTTCGTCGAGTGCGGGCTGTTCTTCCCGATCCTCCCCGGCGACACGCTCCTGTTCGCCCTGGGCCTCTTCATCGCCACGGGCCAGCTCGACCTGTTCCCGGGCCCGCCCATCGTCGAGCTGATGATCGCGATGGCCGCGCTGATGGTCGCCGCCTTCCTCGGCAACGTGGTCGGCTACGAGATCGGGCGCAAGATCGGCCCGCCGCTCTACGAGCGCGACGGCCGCATCGTCAAGCGCAAGTACTTCGACCAGACCACCGCCTTCTTCGACCGCCACGGCAACAAGGCGCTCGTCATCGGCCGGTTCGTGCCGTTCGTGCGGACCTACATCACCGTCGTGGCCGGCGTGACCCGGATGGAGCGGCACCGGTTCTTCCTGTGGAGCCTGGTCGGCGCCGTGCTGTGGGTGATGTCGATCTGCCTGCTCGGCTTCTTCCTCGGCGACGCGTTCCCCACCCTCGGCGAGAGCATCGACAAGCTGATCATCGTGATCGTGGCGTTCTCGGTGATCCCGATCGTCGTCGAGTGGTGGCGCCACAAGCGCACCAACGCCCCCGGCGCCGAGGTCGGCCCGCAGGACGGTGGGCCCGACCGCGACATCACGGGCCGCGACCTCGACTGAGCGACGTACGCCGCCGGGGCGGTGCGTGAGGCAGGTTCCGGCGGCTCAGAACCTGCGTGGCTCACCCCCCGTCGTACGACCCCCGCCGGGGCGGTGCGTGAGGCAGGTTCCGGCGGCTCAGAACCTGCGTGGCTCACCCCCCGTCGTACGACCTCCGCAACGGGTCAGCCGCGTACGGCGTCCAGCTCGGCGCGGGTCAGCACGGAGCGGACCTCGAGCCCGACGTCGGCCAGCGGGTCCTCACCCTCGGGCGAGCGGTCGATCGCGCACACCACGACCTCCACGACGGCCCCGAGCTCGCGCAGGGCCCGGGTCGCGTCGCGGACCGCGCCGCCCGTGGTGATGACGTCCTCGATGATCGTGACCCGGCGACCGGCGACGTCGGGGCCCTCGGCGAGCTTGGCGGTGCCGTACTCCTTGGCCTGCTTGCGCACGAAGAGCGCCGGCAGACCGGTCCGCGCCGACACCATGGTCGCGATCGGGATGCCGCCGAGCTCGAGCCCGCCGAGGAGCTCGGTGCCCTCGGGGAGCAGGTCGACCATCTGCGCGGCCACGCGGTCGAGCAGGGCCGGCTGCGCCTCGAAGAGGTACTTGTCGAAGTAGGTGTCGGCCACCTGCCCCGAGCGGAGGGTGAACTCCCCCGTGAGGCGGCAGGTCGCGTCGATGTCGGCGGCGAGGGTCGCGTCGGTGGTCACGGCACCGACCCTAGTGGGACGCCGCCGGCCGGGCCCTCTGGGTAGCGTGGGCGGGTGCCCACCGCGAAGCCCCTCGATCTCTCCCTGGCCGCCCGGCTCGCCCACATCCCGCCGACCGTCTTCAGCGAGATGTCGGCGCTCGCGATCCGGACCGGCGCCCTCAACCTCGGCCAGGGGTTCCCCGACGTCGACGGTCCGGCCTCGGTGGTCGCCGCGGCGGAGGCGGCGCTGGAGTCCGGTGCCAACCAGTACGCCCCCGGCATCGGCGTACCCGCCCTCCGGGCCGCCATCTCGCGGCACCAGCAGCGCCACTACGGCCTCGAGCCCGATCCGGACCGCGAGGTCGTCGTGACGACCGGGTGCACCGAGGCCATCGCCGCCGCGCTGCTCGCGCTCGTCGACCCGGGCGACGAGGTCGTCGTGCTCGAGCCCTACTACGACTCCTACGTCGCGATGCTCGACATGTGCGGCGCCCGCCGGCGGCCGGTGACGCTGCGCGCGCCCGCCGGCTCGAGGACAACACCGCGGCCCGACCTCGACGAGCTGCGTGCCGCGGTCACCGGCGACACCCGGCTGATCCTGCTCAACACGCCGCACAACCCCACCGGCACCGTGCTCACGCGCGAGGAGCTGCAGGTCGTCGCCGACCTCGCGATCGAGCACGACGTGATCGTGGTGACCGACGAGGTCTACGAGCACCTGGTCTTCGACGACGCGCGCTCCGCCGAGGGACACGTGCCGATCGCGACCCTGCCGGGCATGTGGGAGCGCACGCTCACGCTCTCGAGCGCCGGCAAGTCCTACAGCTTCACCGGCTGGAAGGTCGGCTGGGCCACCGGGCCCGAGCCCCTCGTGCAGGCCGTCCTCGCCGCCAAGCAGTGGCTCACCTTCACGTCCGGCTCCCCGCTCCAGCCCGCGGTCGCGCACGCGCTCGACCACGAGCCCGACTGGCCACGCGCGCTCGCGCGCGACCTGCAGGGACGCCGCGACCTGCTCTGCGACGGGCTCGCCGCCGCCGGCCTGGTGCCGCGGGTCCCGGAGGGCACCTACTTCGCCACCACCGACGTCAGCCACCTCGGCTGGCCGGACGGCCGCGCGTTCTGCCTGGCGCTGCCCGAGCTGGCCGGCGTGGTCGCCATCCCCACACAGGGGTTCTACGACGACCGCGAGGCGGGCCGACAGCTCGTGCGATGGGCGTTCTGCAAGGAGCCCGACGTGATCAGCGAGGGCGTACGACGCCTCGCCGCCGCCGACCTGTCGCGCTGACCGACCGCCGGGGCTGGGCTCAGCGGCCGGGGTAGTCCCGCGGCGGATGCTCGGAGCCGTCCTCGTCGCCGGTGGGCCGCGGCTGGCCGTAGGGGTTGTCCTGGCTCCCCGGGCCGTAGGCGTCACCCTGGCCGTAGGGCGTGCTGCTCGGCGGCGGCGGGTACTGCGGCGAGGACTGCTGGCCGGGCTGCTGGCCGGACTGGCCGTAGGCGTTGCCGTACGGGTCGCTCGGCTGGGCGCCGTACTGACTGCCGCTGTCGCCGCCGTACTGGCCGCCGTAGGCGGGGTAACCGCCCGCGCCACCGGACGGGACGCCCTTGAACCACTCACCCGCACCGCCCACGAAGAGCAGCACGATGACGGCGATCGCGGCGATGAGCGTGACGGCCGAGACGCCGCTGGTGACGCCGAGCAGCGAGAACAGCGCGACGACCGCGCTGGAGATGACGAGCAGGATCCGGGAGACGTTGGAGCGTCGCATCACGAGGACGGCGAGCACGATCGCGACGATCGCCCACACGACGAGGCCGAGGACGACGGCGAGGATCACCCCCACGGCGGCGTCGGCGTCGATGTTGGCGTCCTGGAACTCGGGGACGCGCTCGATCTCGGTGATCACCTGGTCGCGGGCGACGAGCAGGGCGAGGCCGGTGAGGCCGAACAGCACGGCGGTGAGGGCGGAGAAGACGATGGTGATCCAGGCGGCCGCGGTCACCGTGCCGGGGCGCCGGTCGCCTGCCGGCTGCTGGCCGTAGGACGGCTGCTGGCCGTAGGGGTAGGGCTGTCCACCCGGCTGCTGACCGTAGGGGTCCTGGCCGTAGGGCTGGTGCGTCGGTCCGGGATCACTCATGCGTCTATCTCACCACGTCGGCGGTTGGCGACGCGTCAGCGCGGGTCGAGCTGGAACCAGCGGCGTACGTCGCCGCGCCGCAGGCAGACGACGGTCGCCAGGGCGGCCGCGGCCGGGATCAGGACGAGCGGGGTGTTGAGGACCAGGGCGAAGCAGGCGCCGGCGCTGAAGGCGGCGCTCACCATCAGGCCGCGGCGCGCCCACTCGCGACGCGCCATCGCGAAGCCGGCGAGCACCAGCGCGACCAGGCACCAGACGACGAAGGCCCCCGCGAGCGCGAACACGGTCGTGCGCACCTGCTCCAGGCTCAGCCCGTCGTCGAGCATCTCCGGCTGCTGCTGCTCCAGGACGCTCTGCAGGAAGTCGGGCGAGAAGCCCGCGATCGCGAGCCACAGGAGCGACAGCGTGAGGAGCCCTCCGGCCGTGACGACGGTGATGACGAACGCCGCCACCATCGCGCCGGGCCGTGCGTTGAGGAGCTGGCGACGCTGCCAGTCCGTCGCGGGAGGGGCGTACGACGCCGGCTGCTGGGACGGGGGCTGCGGCTGCTGGAGGGGCTGGCCGTACGGCGACTCGGCGGGGCGGTCGACCGGGTGCGGCGCGTGCGGGCCGGGCTCGCCGAAGGGCCTGCTGGCCGGCGGCGGGGTGTCGGCCCCACCGGCGTCGGCGGGCGGACGCGCCCACGGGTCGGCGGGTCCGGAGGCACCGGGGGCGTCCCACGGCGTGCGACCCGACGCATCGCGGTCGGCGCGCCCGGAGTCCTTCGCGGGTGCCGGGTCGGGCGGCGTCCAACGGCCGGTGGCGAACCACTCGCGCGCGGGCTGCATCCACAGCATCGCCGCTCCTGCGGCCACGAACGAGCCCGCCAGCCCGCCGGCCGGGATGCCGGTGAGGAACACGACGACCGCGAACAGGGTGAGGGCCAGGCGCGAGGAGCGGTCGGGCTTGCGGACGTACCACCCGAGGATCGCGGTGGCGCAGGCCGCGGCCGCCGCGACCATGCACGAGATTCGCAGGAGGTCGGTGGTGCTCGAGACGGTCAGGCCGAGGGAGGAGAACGGCGCGCCGGCGAGGACGTCGCGGATGGCCTCCTGCGTCTCGAGCGAGCGGAGCGAGGTGACCCGCTCCCACGCGGTGAGGAGCACCACCACCGAGGAGAACATGACGATGCCCGAGGCCAGGCTGACCTGGGGCGGGCGGTTCTTGGTGGGCTGGCTCACCCGTCCAGTGTCCCAAGTCCGGCCCAACTCTCCCCATCCGCGGCCCGACCCGGTGCTCCTTGCCCTCCGTGCGGGATTTCTCAGGGTCGTCCTCAGGGACCGGAGGGGTGCCGTCCCCGATGCGCGGAGGGGCCCCGCGCGGCGAGGGTTGGACC
This sequence comes from uncultured Nocardioides sp., assembly GCF_947488025.1. Taxonomy (GTDB): domain Bacteria; phylum Actinomycetota; class Actinomycetes; order Propionibacteriales; family Nocardioidaceae; genus Nocardioides. Next base: position 5,042 of record NZ_CANKYS010000012.1, read on the forward strand.
CATGATCAGCGTCGAGCACCTCACCAAGCAGTACGGCCCGTTCACGGCCGTCGACAGCGTCTCCTTCACGGCCGCGACCGGTCGCGTGACCGGCTTCCTCGGTCCCAACGGCGCCGGCAAGTCCACGACCATGCGCATGATGGTCGGGCTCACCCGGCCCAGCGCCGGGCAGGTCACGATCGCCGGCCGCGACTACCACGAGCTGGTCAACCCCGGCCTCGAGGTCGGCGTCCTGCTGGACGCCTCCGCCCAGCACGCCGGACGCACCGGTCGCGAGATCCTCGCGATCGCCGCGCAGACGATGGGCCTCCCGAGGTCGAGCGTCGCCGCGACCCTGGCCCGCGTCGGCCTCACCGAGTCCGAGGCCGAGCGTCGGGTCCGCAACTACTCCCTCGGCATGCGCCAGCGCCTCGGCATCGCGACCGCCCTCATCGGCGACCCGCAGGTGCTGGTCCTCGACGAGCCCGCCAACGGCCTCGACCCGGCCGGCATCCGCTGGATGCGCGACCTGCTCCGCGGCTTCGCCGACCAGGGCGGCACCGTGCTGCTGTCCTCGCACCTGCTCCACGAGATCGAGGTCATCGCCGACGACCTCGTCGTCATCGGCCAGGGCCGCATCGTGGCGCAGGGCAGCAAGGCCGAGCTGCTCGCCGCGGCCGGCACCCTCGTTCGCACCGCCGACCCCGCCCAGCAGGACCACCTCGCCCGTGCCCTGCACGAGGCGTCGGTCGTCACCAACCCGATCGACGGTGGCCTGCGCGCCGACGCCGATCCCGAGCTCGTGGGAGCGGCGGCACACCGTGCCGGCGTCGTCCTGCGCGAGCTGCGCGCCGCCGACGGCGCCGGCCTGGAGGAGATGTTCCTCGAGCTCACCGCCGAGACCGCTCGCGAAGGAGCAGCAGCATGACCACCCAGATCCAGCCCGCGACCCGCACTCCCGCGGTCGCCACCCCGCCCACGCCCGCGGCACCCGCCGCGCGCCGCGTCGTACGACCCATCCCGATGACGCGCCTGGTGGGCGTCGAGCTGCGCAAGATGTTCGACACCCGTGCGGGCTTCTGGCTGATGGCCAGCGTCGGCATCGTCTCGGTGCTCGCCACCGCCGCCGTGATCATCTGGGCGCCGGACTCCGCGATCGACCAGGAGACGTTCTCCAGCGCCATCGGCTTCCCGTTGTCGGTGATCCTGCCCATCATCGGGCTGCTGTCGGTCACCAGCGAGTACAGCCAGCGGACCGGCCTCACGACCTACACGCTCGTCCCTTGGCGGGGCCGGGTGATCACGGCCAAGATGCTCGTCACGCTCACCATCGGTGTCGCCTCGATGTTCCTCGCGCTGGCCGTGGGTGCGGTCGGCAACCTCGTCGGCTCGGCGATCACCGGTCTCGACCCGGTCTGGAACGTCACGCTCGCCGAGTTCGGGCAGATCGTGCTGGCGAACGTCCTCGGGATGCTCATCGGCTTCACCCTCGGGGTCCTGATGCGCAGCTCGGCCGCCGCGATCGTGGGCTACTTCGTCTACTCGCTCGTCCTGCCCGCCGCTCTCGGAGCACTGGCCGCGTTCCAGGAGTGGTTCCGCGACCTGCAGCCGTGGGTCGACGTCAACTTCGCCATCACCCGGCTCTTCGACCAGTCGATGACCACCGAGTACTGGCAGCAGCTCGGCGTCACCACCCTCGTGTGGCTCTGGATCCCGCTGGCCATCGGCCTGCGCGCGATCCTGCGTGCCGAGGTGAAGTAGATCCCCTCTACTCACCTCGTGCCCATCAGCGGCTGCCGGTCGGGGGACCGGCGGCCGCTGATGTTTCTCTGACAGGGTGACGGCATGCATCCCGACGCCTGGCTGGTCGTGATCGACCCGCAGCGGATCTTCGCCTCCCCGGACAGCGCGTGGGGCTCGCCGATGTTCCCCGACATCGTGGAGCCCGTACGACGACTCGCGTCCGCCGCGGGCCAGCGCACCGTGGTCACGCGCTGGGTGCCCGACCGTGACGCGCATGGCAGCTGGCGGGCCTACCTCGACGCCTGGCCGTTCGCCGACGTGCCCCACGACGACCCGCTGCTCGACCTCGTGCCCGAGGCTCAGGGGCTGGCGGACACGGTGGTCTCGCTCCCGACCTTCGGCAAGTGGGGGCCCGAGCTGGCGGCGGTCACCGGGCCGCTCCCCCACCTGGTGCTCGCCGGGGTGAGCACCGACTGCTGCGTCGTGTCGACGGCGCTGGCGGCCGCCGACGCCGGAGCGACCATCACGGTCGTCACCGACGCGTGTGCCGGCTCGACGCCCGAGAACCACGAGGCAGCGATGAAGGTCATGTCGCTCTACCCGCCGCAGATCACGCTGGCCACGACGGAAGACGTGCTCCGTTGAGCCGGGTGATCCACACCGGCCAGGCCCTCGTCGACGTGGTCGTCGAGGTCCCCGACCTGCCGGACCGCGGACAGAACGTGATGGCCGCCTCCGCCACCGACTACGCGGGCGGGACGGTCACGGTGCTGCTGGCAGCGGCCCGGTTCGGCGCGGAGTGCGTGCAGGCCGGCGCCATCGGCACCGGGCCCCACGGCGACCTGATCCGCGCAGCACTCAGCGCCGCCGGGATCGGGGTGTCGGCCCCGCCTGTCGAGGACCTCGACACCGGCATCTGCGTGGTGATGGTCGAGCCGAGCGCCGAACGGACGTTCGTCACGACGCTGGGCGCCGAGCGCCGGATCAGCGTCGAGTCGCTCGGCACCTCCGCGCCCGGCCCGGGCGACCTCGTGTGCGTCACCGGCTTCTCCCTCGCCCTCGACAGCACCCGCGACCCGCTGCTCGCGTGGCTGCCGACGCTGCACCCCGACGTGGTCGTGGTGCTCGACCCGGGGGCGGCGTTCGCCGGCCTCGACGAGGCCGTGCGTGCCGCGATGCTCGAGGTGACCGACGTCTGGTCGAGCAACGCCGAGGAGGCCGAGGACCTCCTGCGGGTCGTCGGCCAGGACGCGCCCCGCGATCTCGCCGCCCTCACCGCTGCGATCGCTCCCCTGCTGCGCGGCGACGCGGTCGCGATCGTCCGCGACGGGCCGGAGGGCTGCGCCGTCCACGTCGCCGGGGAGACGACGTACGTCCCGGGGTTCCCGCAGACGCCCGTCGACACCAACGGCGCCGGCGACACCCACACCGGCGCGCTGCTGGCGGAGGTGGCCGCCGGTACGCCGTGGGACGAGGGCTGCCGACGCGCCAACGCGGCTGCCGCCATCAAGGTCACCCGCCGCGGGCCGGAGTCCGCCCCGACCGCGGCGGAGGTCGACGCCTTCCTGGCCGGCCGCTGAGCCTAGGAGTCGCACTCGGCCCGCCCGATGAACTTCCACCCGTTCGCGCGGAAGTTCAGGCTCTCGTCCCCTTCCTCACGCTCGCTGTCCGATGAACTTCCACCCGTACGCGTGGAAGTTCAGGTTGCGCGGGGGCGGGAGGCGGGCGGCGGGGCGGCGTACGACTCAGGACGAGGAGTCGCGCCCCTGCGACTCGCGGAGCCGGCGGCCCCGCTCGATGTCCTCCTGCTCCTTGGCGGCAGCCTTGTCGGACTTGCGGGTGTCGCGCGGAGGCAGCTGCAGCTCCTCCTCGGCGGCGATGCCGGCCTGGAGCTGGCGGCCACGCTCGAGCTCGGCGTCGAGCTCGGCGCCGAAGAGCAGGGCCAGGTTGGTGATCCACAGCCACAGCAGGAACGCAATGACGCCGGCGAGGGAGCCGTAGGTCTTGTCGTAGCTGGAGAAGTTGGCGACGTAGAAGCCGAACGCGGCCGAGGCGATGACCCACACCACGATGGCCACGATCGCGCCGACGCTGATCCAGCGGAACTTCGGCTGCTTCACGTTGGGGGTGGCGTAGTAGAGGAGCGCCACGATGAGCACGACGACCGCGAGCAGCACCGGCCACTTGGCGATGCTCCACACCGTCACGGCGGCCGACTCCAGCCCGATCGCACTGCCCACCGCCTCGGCGGCGGGGCCGGTCAGCACGAGCCCGACGGCGACGACGGCGACGAGCACCACCGTCACGAGGGTGATCAGCAACATCACCGGGCGGAGCTTCCAGATCGGTCGCCCCTCGTCGATCTCGTAGATCCGGTTCATGCCGCGACTGAAGGCGTTGACGTAGCCCGAGGCCGACCAGAGGGCCGTCGCAAGACCGATGACGAGCGCCAGGCCGCCGCCCTGGCTCCCGGCGAGGTCGTTCAGGGGGCCCTCGAGGGTGCTGGCGGCCGACGAGGCGCCGATGTCGCGCAGGATCTGCAGGAGCGTGTCCACCGTCTGCTGCTGCTGGCCCACGAGGCTCACGAGCGAGAGGAGCGCGATCGCTGCGGGGAACAACGCCAGGACGGCGTAGTAGGTCAGCGCCGCGGCCAGGTCGGTGCACTGGTCGTCCATGAACTCGCGGACGGTCTTGCGCAGGGAGTAGCCCCAGGTGGGCCTCACCAGGTCGGCGGGCGAGTCGGGCTTGCGGGACGCGTCGGGCGCGGGGGCGGTCTGCTCCCGCTCGCTGCTCGTGGACTCGCTGTCTGTGGTGGTCGATCGGTCGCTCATGCCACCCAGTGCCCGCACCGGGCCGGCCCATACTTCGACGGCCCGAGCGGTCAGGACACGTCGGCGCGCACTGCGCTCGCTACGGTGGCCGGATGACCCCGGACGTGCTCCTCGTCGGTGCCGGCGACCTCGGCGCCGCCGTCGGCCTGCGCCTGGCCGACCTCGACCACGGCGTGCTGGCCCTGCGCCGCAACGCCTCGCTGGTGCCGACGCCGCTGGTCGGCCGCTCGGTCGACCTCACGGCTGAGGCGCCCGACCTGTCCGACGTACGCCCTCGTCTGCTCGTCGTCGCGCTGACCGCGCGGCCGCGGACCGAGGAGTCCTACCGGTCGACGTACGTCGACGGGATGACGCGGGCGCTCGACGCGCTGGCCGAGCCGCCCGAGCGGGCGGTGCTCGTCTCGTCGACCGCGGTGCACGGCAGCCGCGACCTGCCGGACCTCGAGGACGAGACGGCGCCGCCGGCTCCTTCCGACGGTCCCGGCCGGATGCTCGTCGCCGCGGAGGAGGCCTTCCACGACCGCATCCCGCACGGCTCGGTCCTGCGGCTGTCCGGCTTGTACGGCGGCAGCAGCACGCGGCTGCTCGACCAGGTCCGCGAGGGCCGGATCGACGACCCCCACCGCTGGACCAACCGGATCCACCGCACCGACGCCGCCGAGGCCGTCGTGCACCTGCTGACGATGCCCGCCCAGCCCGAGCGGCTCTACCTCGGCACCGACGACGAGCCCGCGCAGCTCGGCGACGTCGCGGCCTTCCTCGCCGACCGCCTCGGCGCCCCCGCTCCCCCGCAGGCCGACCCGGCCCGGGGCCACGGCAAGCGCCTCTCGAACGCGCGGTTGCGCGCGACGGGCTGGGCGCCGACGTACCCGTCCTACCGCGAGGGCTACGCGGCCGTCGGGACGACATGACGGCGTACCTGGCGGGCAAGTCCGTCACTTGTCGGGGGTTGCACAGGCCTCGAAGTGGCGGACTCCCCGCTCGAGCGGGGAGTCCCCGGCAGGGCCCCGCTGGCCACCCGGAGCCAGTGGCGGGGCCCAGTACTCACATGGTGACCGGATTGCCCCCGGTCACGGCGATGACCTCACCGGTGATGTAGCTCGACTCCGGCGAGGCGAGGAAGACGAAGGCGGTCGCCACCTCGGCCGGCTGCCCGGCTCGCCCGAGCGGCGTGTCCTGACCGAACGACGCGACCTTGTCGTCGGGCATCGTCGCGGGGATGAGCGGCGTCCAGATCGGGCCGGGTGCGACGGAGTTGACCCGGATGCCCTGCTCCGCCACCGCTCGGGCGAGCCCGCGGGTGAAGTTCACGATCGCCGCCTTGGTCGAGGCGTAGTCGAGGAGGGCCGGCGAGGGCTGCGACGACTGGATCGAAGAGGTGTTGATGATCGTCGAGCCACGCCTCATGTGCGGCAGCGCCATCCTGCACAGCCAGAACATCGCGTAGACGTTGGTCCTCATCACCCGGTCGAGCTGCTCGGTCGTGATGTCCGCGATCCCGCCGGGCTGGGCCATCTGGTAGGCGGCGTTGTTGACGAGGATGTCGATGCGGCCGAGCTCGTCGACGGCCGTGTCGACCAGGGCCTGACATGCCGACTCCTCGACGAGGTCGGTCGGCACCAGCACGGCCCGGCGGCCGGCGTCCTCGACCAGGCGGGCGGTCTCGCGCGCGTCGTCGTGCTCGCCCTCGAGGAAGGCGATCACCACGTCGGCGCCCTCGCGGGCGAAGGCGAGCGCGACGGCGCGGCCGATGCCGGAGTCGCCGCCGGTGATCACCGCCACCTGGTCGAGCAGCCGGTCGTGGCCGACGTACGTCTCTTCACCATGGTCGGGCTTCTCGCCCATCTCGCCGGTGACCGAGTCCTCGTCGCCGGGCTTCGGCAGCCGCTCCCCCTCGGTCTCCGGCTGGTCGTGCAGCTCGGTGGGGTCCTGCCGGGTCTGGTCGGCCTGTCCGTCGTTGCTCATCGTCGTCCTCCTCGCAGGTGCATGGTCCGTCCCGGCGGTACCCGGCACACGACGGTCGATGCGGGGCACCGATCCTCATGACCGCGAAGGACGCCGTGGTCGCCCGGAAGCCGTCGAAGCGGACCAGCCCGCGACCCCGCGACACGCAGCGGGTCTTCCTGCCCGCCGACTGATCGGGGACAGCCCCCGCTGGTCGAGGAAGGCGACCTCCTCGACCAGCGGGGACTCAGCCGGTCGCCATCAGCCGGGTCAGGGCCTCGAGGCCGGGGCCGGTGCTCGCCGCCAGCCGTTCCCGGACGCGGCCTAGCTCCTCGGAGGCGGCGTACGCCGGTGGGACCCGCGCCGGATTGATCGCGACGGTGTTCGCCCAGGCGGCGATGTCGGGCTCGCCGGCGAGGACCATGGTGGCCCGGGCGCCGCGGACGTTCATGTCGGCCCACTGCACGAGCGAGTTGCCGAAGCGCGAGGGCGGGCACAGCCGGTTCTTCTCCGCGTCGTCGTGCCGGGTGGCCTCGACGTAGCCGGTGACCGCCGCTCCGAAGCACGGGAACCCCGCACGGACCGGCTGGATGGTGATGTCCTCGGGCCGCCAGGCCGGCACGAGCGGCGGGTTCTTGAGTCCTTCGGCCGCGCAGTGCACGACCACCGCGTCGTCCGCGACCCGCACGGTCGTGCCGTCCGCCATCTCGAGGCGACCGCGCTCGACGTGGCGCAGGTGCCCGTGACGTACGACGTCCTGGATCGAGCGCAGCAGGTCGAGCTCCCACACTCCGAGCGTCGGGGTCTTCGCCATGGTGGGCGTGATCGAGCGGTCGATGCGCAGCATCACGCCGGCGTCCTCGAGCCGCAGGAACATCTCGTCGAGGGACGCCGAGGCCGTGGCCTCCTCGAACGTGGTCGCCGCCACCCCGAGGTAGACCGCCGGGTCTGGCTGGATGAGGGCGCGGTCGAGCATCCATGGCTCGCGGGGTCGCACCCAGCAGATCGCGTCGGGGTCGACACCCTGCCCCAGGAGCCACACGCAGGCGTCGGTCGCCGTCTTGCCCGAGCCGACGACGACGTACTGGCTCGGCGCCTCCTCGAGCCGGACCACGTCGTTGACCGTCACCACGCGCGCGTCGTCGGCGACCGAGAAGGGAGCCGACGACTCGGCGGGGATGCTGGGCGAGAGGTAGTGGGCGTTGACGACGCGGCACGACGACGGCACCTCCCAGGTCCGCCCCGAGATGCGCGAGACGACCGTGCGCCCGACGACATCGCACCCGGTCAGCACCTCGACCCGACCCGTGGCGCGGAGCCGCTCGAGCGCGCGGGCGTAGTAGTCGACGATCTCCGGCTGTGAGGCCCGCACGTGCAGCCCCGCCTCGGGCCCCTGCTCCTGGACCTGGCCGCCGAGGACCGTCGAGGCCACGCCGTAGAACGTCGAGGCCTGGTGCAGCCGGACGAACGGGTAGTCCTCTAGCCAGTGCCCGCCGGCCCCGTGGCGGCGGTCGACGATCGCGACGCGCGCGTCGGAGTGGTCGACCAGCGCGTCGGTGAAGCCCATGCCCATCGCGCCGGCACCCACCACCAGGTAGTCGACGTCCAGTGTGCGAGTCATGGACACACGCTGGCACACCTCCGGGCGTCCGCGCCCGCCTCAGCGGACAGGATCGCGGATCCTCGGGACAGTGCGGTGGCTGTGGTCCAGCGGATGGACCACAGCCACCGCGCTCTGCGCCAGACTGACGCCGTGCAGATCTCCCGCGCCGACTTCGCCGACCCGCGGCTGGAGGCCTTCCTGCAGGCCCATCTCGACGACATGGAGCCGACGGCGCCGCCGGAGAGCCGGCACGCGCTCGACCTGGCCGCGCTGCAGGCTGACGGCGTACGACTCTGGGTGGGCGTCGACGCAGACACGATCCTCGGCACGGTCGCGCTGGCGGCGGTCGCGGACGGACACGAGGAGCTCAAGAGCATGCGGACCGAGCCGCGCCTGCGCGGCACGGGGGTGGCGACCCGGCTGCTGGCCCACGCGCTGGACGACGCCCGGGCGCGCGGAGTGTCACGGGTGTCGCTGGAGACGGGGAGCATGGCGTTCTTCGAGCCCGCGCGGCGGTTCTACGCACGGGCCGGCTTCGTGCCGTGCCCGCCGTTCGGGTCCTACGCCGAGGACCCGAACAGCACCTTCATGACCCTGACGACGGCTCCGCGCTGACGTCGTCGTCGTACGCCGGCAGGGTCAGGGTCGCGGTCGTGCCGCGGCCGCGCTCGGAGGCGATGTCGACCGAGCCGCCGTGGCGGGCGGCGATCCGGGCGACGATGGCCAGGCCCAGGCCGGTGCCGGGCCGGGTCAGCGCAGCCGGGTTGGTGGAGCGGAAGTACTCGCGGAAGAGCTGCTCCTGGTCGGCCGGGGAGATGCCGATGCCCGTGTCGGCCACCGTGGCGACGACGCTGTCCCCCTCGGTGCCGACGCGGACCGTCACCCGGCCGCCGGGGTCGGTGTACTTGATCGCGTTGGAGGTGAGGTTGGTGAGCAGGCGGTGCAGCTCCTCGGGCTCGCCGGGCACCAGCACCGGCTCGTCGGGCAGCTCGGCCTCGCAGGTGACGTCGCCGGCCGTCGCCGCGGCGTTGCACTCGTCGCACACGTCGTGCACCACCCGGCGCAGGTCGACCGGGATCGGGTCGAACTCGCGGTGCGGGTCGGAGACCTGCGCCATCGTGAGCATGTCGTCGATGACGGCGCGCATCCGGGCGGCCCCACGGGCGGCGGCCGCGACGGAGCTGCGGGCGTCGTCGTCGAGGGCGCCGGTGTCGAGGAGCTCGAGGTTGGCGCTCATCGAGAAGAGCGGGTTGCGCAGCTCGTGGCCCATCGTGGTGACCACCTCGACGCGATAGCTGTCGAGCTTGCGGAGCCGGTCGGCGATGGCGCGCTCGAGCTCGAGCTGGCGCGCCTTGCCGACGGCGAGGCCCAGGTCACGACCGATGTCGCGCGCCGCATCGATCTCGATGTCGGTCCAGCGGCGGGCGTCGGAGACGCGGGTCAGGACCAGGAAGCCCACGCACTCCGGGCCGACCCCCAGCGGGACGAAGAGCACCGCGCCGAGACCGATCCGTTCGAGGAAGGCCAGCAGCCGCTCCGCGTCGTCGCGGGCCAGGCCCGGCTGGTCGAGGCTGTCACGGGAGAACGGCGCGACGTACTGGTCGGCCCAGTAGCGGTGCGCCAGCCGCACCACCACGTCGTCGATCTCGGCGAACGGCGGCGCGTCGTAGGCGTTGCCGACGGCGTACGACGTCGTGGTGGAGCCGACCCCGTCGGGGTTGAAGGCGGTCAGCCACATGCCCACCGCGTCGAAGCACGACACGACCGCGGACCGACAGGCCTCCAGCACCAGCTCGAGCGTCGGCTCGCCGAGGGCCTGGCGCACGATCGCCCGCGCCTCGGTCGCCATCCGCACCTGCTCGCTCAGCTCCTCGCGCTCGAGGGCGAGGAGGACGAGCGTGCGCGCGAGACCGGCGTAGCGCGTCAGCACCTCCATCTTCTGCGGCGACGGCAGGCGCCCGTCGTCGGGGATGTCGACCGACAGCAGGCCGAGCAGCCGGCCCTGGTCGTCGTGGAGGGGGGCGGCGAGGAGGTCGAGCGGGTGCCACGCGTCCTCCCCCTCGAGGGGTGTCACGTCCGGGATGTGGCTGTAGGCCAGCGCCTCCTCGCTCGCGCGGTCGTGCGGGACGAAGCGCCACACGCCCCACTCGTCGGCGTCGGCGAGCTCGTCCTCGATCGACCCGGCCGGCACCTGGGTGCCGACGAAGCCGTCCTCGACCCCGGCCGCGGCGACGACCTCGAAGTGGCCGTCGCGGCGCAGCGTCAGCGACGACTGCGCGAAGCCGGCGAGGGTGGCCACGCCCTCGACCAGGACCTGGAGGTGCTGGCGCGTCTGCTCGTCGAGCCACGGCGACGCGGAATGGCGTCGCCCCCGGTCCGTCTCGTCGTGCATCACACCTCCTCGTCGCGGCGCGCCCCGCGGCACCCCGACCCTAAGCCTCCGGGCCTGACGGGCGCAGGGATTCCTTGACGCTGGTGGTCAGCCGGGCGCAGCGGTCACGACGTCGGGTCAGCCGACCGGGGTCACCAGCTCGCCGCGCTCGAGGAAGGCGTCGACGTTGTCGAGCACGAGCCGGCCCATCGCCTCGCGCGTCTCGACGGTCGCGCTGCCGACGTGGGGCAGCAGCACCACGTCGTCGCGCCGCAGCAGCGCCTCGGGCACGTGCGGCTCGTCGGCGAAGACGTCCAGCCCGGCCCCGGCGATGCGGCCGGCCTCCAGCGCCGCGACCAGCGCGTCCTCGTCCACGACCGAGCCACGGGCGACGTTGACGAGGTAGCCGTCGGGACCCAGCGCGTCGAGGACGGCTGCGTCCACCAGGCCGTCGGTGCCTGCACCGCCGGGGGTGAGCACCACGAGCACGTCGCTCGCCGCGGCCAGCGCGACCGGGCTGTCGTGGTAGGTCCACGCGACGTCCTTGGGGCTGCGCGAGTGGTAGTGCACCTCGGCGCCGAAGGCCTCGAGTCGCTGCGCCGCGGCGGTCCCGATGCGCCCCAGCCCGAGCACGCCGACGACCGCGCCCCGCACGTCGCGGGTCAGCGGCATCTTCTCACCGCGGGACCACGCACCGCTGCGCACGAACCGGTCGGCCGCGGTGATGCCGCGCAGGACGTCGACGACCAGGAACGCCGCCAGGTCGGCCACCGCGTCGGTCAGCACGTCGGGGGTGTTCGAGACGACGATGCCACGGCCCCGCGCCTCGGCCACGTCGACGTTGTCGTAGCCGACGCCGAAGTTCACGATCGCCCGAAGGCCGGGAAGGGCGTCCATCTCGGCCGCCCCGGCCTTGGCGCCACCGCCGACGACCGCCACCACCACGCCGGCCGGGTCCTCGAGGTCCGCAAGCTCCGGGGCGGCGTACCGCTCGCTGAGCCACTCACGGACGAAGGGCATCAGTCCTCCGAGCTGGACGACGCGGGCCGGGTGCTGGGTGTCGGTGGTCACCACGCCATCCTTGCCGGGGCCCGGGCGCGACGTCCAAGACGACATCGCTATCGCACGATGCACGGGAAGGGGGACCCATGGGGCTGCTGATCGGCTTCACCACGATCCTGGTCGTCATCGCCGCCGGTGCCGCGCTCGCCCACGTGGGCGTGCTCGACCGCCGCTCCCAGCGCACCCTCGGCGAGATCGCGTTCTTCGTGGCCTCGCCCGCCCTCATGGTCGTCACCATCAGCCAGGTGCACCTCGAGGCCGCGGCCGCGAACCTCGTCGCCTCGAGCGTCTCGCTCGCCGCCTGCTTCGTCGCGTACGTCGTCATCGCGCGGCTGCGCTGGCGCCTCGACACCGGCGCCCTGCTGATCGGCGCGCTGTCGTCGTCGTACGTCAACGCCGGCAACCTCGGCATCGCCATCGCGGCCTACGTCGTCGGCGACATCACCGTGGTCGTGCCGACGCTCCTCGTGCAGATGCTGCTCGTGCAGCCGGCGGCCCTCATCGTGCTCGACCGCATCACCGGCCGCGGCGAGGGCGTGGCGCCCGCCATCCGGCGGCTGGTCACCAACCCGCTCACGATCGCCGCGGTCCTCGGCCTGGTCCTCGCGACCACCGGCTGGCGGCTGCCGGCGCCGCTGCTGTCGCCGCTGGAGATGCTCGCCGGCGCCGCGATCCCGCTGATGCTGATGTCGTACGGCGCCGCGCTGAGGCTGAGCCCGCCGATCGGCCGGGCCGGCCACAACGGCGAGGTCGTCGTCGCGACCGTCCTCAAGATGACCGTCATGCCAGTGGTCGCCTGGGGAGTGGGCGTCGGCCTCGGCCTGGACGACCGCGTCCTCCTCGGCGTCGTCATCACCGCGGCCCTGCCGACCGCGCAGAACATCTTCCTGCACGCCACCCGCTACCGCGTGGGGGAGGATGTGGCCCGGGAGACCATCCTGGTGACCACCCTCGCCTCGCTGCCCGCGGCGCTGATCGTCGCGGTGCTGCTGGGCTGACCTACGCCCGCGACTCCCAGACGACACCCCCAGACGAACCCCCGAGGAGAACCATGGACGACCTGCTCGACCGGCTGCGCACCAGCATCGGCGCCGACCACGTCCTGACCGAGGACGCCGACGTCGCGGCGTACGTCGTCGACTGGACCGGCACGCGCGCCGGCCGGGCCCTCGCGGTGGTGCGGCCGAGCTCGACCGAGGAGGTGGCGGCCGTGGTCGCGGCCTGCGCCGGGGCGGGCGTGCCGGTCGTCCCGCAGGGCGGCAACACCGGGCTGGTCGGCGGCGGGGTGCCGGACGCGTCGGGCAACCAGGTCGTGCTCTCGCTGGGCCGGATGCGCCGGGTTCGCGAGGTCGACCCGGTCGCTGGCACGGTCACGGTCGACGCGGGTGTCGTCCTCGCCGACGTGCAGGCCGCGGCCGAGAAGGTCGACCGTCTCTTCCCGATGTCGCTGGGCTCCGAGGGCAGCTGCACGATCGGCGGCAACCTCTCCACCAACGCCGGCGGCACCGCCGTGCTGCGCTACGGCATGACGCGCGAGCTCGTGCTCGGCCTCGAGGTCGTGCTGCCCGACGGCCGGGTCTGGGACGGGCTGCGCGGACTGCGCAAGGACAACACCGGCTACGACCTCACCCAGCTGTTCGTCGGCGCCGAGGGCACCCTCGGCGTCATCACGGGCGCCGTGCTGCGGCTCTTCCCGGCCACGCCGCGGCACGCCACGGCCTGGGTCGCCGTGCCGTCCGTCGACGCCGCGGTCTCCCTGCTCGGCCTGGCCCAGCAGCACGCCGGCGTGCACCTGTCGACGTTCGAGATCGCCAACCGCCAGGCCATCGACCTCGTCCTCGCCCACCTGCCCGGAGCCAGCGACCCGCTGGGCGAGCCGAGCGACTGGTACGTCCTGGTCGAGCTCGCCGGGTCCGCCTCCGACGACGGGCTGGACGAGACCCTGGAGTCGCTGCTCGGCGAGGCCGTCGAGGCCGGCTGCGCCACCGACGCGGCCCTGGCCGGCAGCCCCTCCCAGCGGTCGGCGCTGTGGGCCCTGCGCGAGGGCATCTCCGAGGCGCAGAAGGTCGAGGGCGCGACGCTCAAGCACGACGTCACTCTCCCGATCGCCCGGCTCGCGGAGTGGACGGACACGATGGGACCGCGGCTGCAGGAGGTCTGTCCCGGCGTCCGGCTGGTGACCTACGGCCACGTCGGCGACGGCAACCTGCACTACAACCTCAACGCACCGCTCACCGACGACGGCCGCAGCGACGACGACGCGCTGCGCGCCGCGGCCGCCGACCTGACCACGGCCATCTACGACTCGGTGGCCCGCGAGGCGGGGTCGATCAGCGCGGAGCACGGCCTCGGGCGCACCAAGGCGGCGGCAGCGGCGTCGTACAAGTCCGACGTGGAGGTCGACCTGATGCGCGCGGTCAAGCAGGCGCTCGACCCCGCGGGCCTGATGAACCCCGGCGTCCTCGTGCCGCCCGCCCCTGGGGCCTCGGCCTAGGCTGCACGGCATGAAGGCACAGACCCTCGGCCGCGTCGTGCTCGGCGGCTTCATGGTGACCGCCGGCGTGCTCCACCTGACCACGCAGCGCGAGGAGTTCCGCGCCCAGGTGCCCGACTGGTTCCCGGTCGACGAGGACCTCACGGTGCTCGGCTCCGGGGTCGTGGAGGTGGCCCTCGGCGGGGCGTTCGTCGCGCTGCCGCGTCACCGGCGCACCATCGGTGCGCTGCTGGCCGCGTTCTTCGTGGCGATCTTCCCCGGCAACATCGCGCAGTACGTCGAGGGCACCGACGCGTTCGGGCTCGACACCGACCGTGCCCGGCTCGTCCGGCTGTTCTTCCAGCCGGTGCTGGTCCTGTGGGCGCTCTGGGCGGGCGGCCTGCTGACCCGTCGCCGTCCGGCGATCGCCGAGGAGCAGCAGCGCGAAGAGGTCGAGACGGGCGAGTAGCCCGGCCCGTCCGGGTTTGGGCGGCGCCACCCGGGGCAGAGGGGTCCCCAGAGAGAAGGGGGACTCCATGTCCATCACCGTGCCCACCAGGAGCACCAGCAGGACACTCGTCGGCGTCGCCGGCCTGTGCGTCCTCGCACTGGCCGCCACCACGGCGCCCGTCACCACGGCGACCGCGTCGCAGGACGACCGCCGACCCGTCGAGCTGCTCAGCCCGGCCACGGCCGGCCGGGCGGCCACCGACGCCGAGGGCGCCGACAGCGAGCGCTCGCGTGCCGTCGACGTCGACGCGGCCGCGCTCGACGCCGTACGCACCGGCGACCGGATCAGCCTCGCGCTGTTCGACGACACGACGGTCACCGCCGCCGTGGACCAGCGCACCGACGCCGCCGGGGTCACGTCGTGGTCCGGCGGCATCATCGGCGAGAAGGGCACCGTCACCGGCGTCGTGGTCGGTGGGGTCACCCACATCAACGTCGCCTCCGTCGAGCACGGCACCTACGAGGTGCACAGCACGCCCGAGGGCGACTACGTCGTCGACGAGGCCGGCGACCCGCCGGCCGGCGACGACGTCGTGATGCCCGGCCGCCCGGGCCGCTCCGACGGCTCCGGGGCGCACGACCACGGCACCCAGCCGCGCACCCAGCGCGACACCGCGGGCACTGCGGGCACCAACCGCGCCCCTGTCGCCGCCGCCGACGCGCCCGACACGGTCGACATCGCCATCGTCTACCCCGCCCAGCTGGTCGCCCAGATGGGTCAGGCGCCGATGGAGGCCCAGTTCGCGCTGGGCATCGCCCAGACCAACGAGGCCTTCGCCAGCTCCGGCGTGGCCACCCGGGTGCGCCTCGTGGGCATCCGGCAGGTCGCCGCGACGCAGTCCGCCGACCTGACCACCAACCTCAGGGCGCTGGGCACCCCGGGCGACGGCATCTTCGACGAGGCGCAGGGCCTGCGCGAGGAGACCCACGCCGACCTGGTGAGCCTGTGGCTGGCCGGCAGCGTGCCGGGCGGCGCGTCGTGCGGCATGGCCTACCTCGGTGGCACGGACCCGCAGTACGACCCGGAGTACGCCGCCTGGTCGGTCGTCTACGCCGCGGCCTGCGCCACGCAGTTCAGGGCGTTCGCCCACGAGGTCGGCCACAACCTGAGCGCCCACCACGACGCGGGCGCCTCGCAGGCGCCGATCGACGGCAAGCCCTACGCCCGCGGCTACGTCGACGTGGCCGCCCGGACCATCACCGTGATGGCCTACTACGACCAGTGCGTCCGCGCGCAGGTCAACTGCACCCGGATCGGCTACTTCTCCAACCCCAACGTGGCCTACAACGGCCGCGCCCAGGGCACGCCCGCCACCCAGAACGCGGTGGCGATCAACGAGCAGATCGCGACCGTCGCGGGCTACCGCCAGTCGCAGATCTACCCGGGGGCGGTGAGCATCGCCGGCCGCGCGCGCTTCAAGGGCAAGGCCGAGGCCGCGTCCACCCCGTGGTCGCCGGCCGTCACGCTGAGCTACCAGTGGTGGCTCGACGGCGTCCCGGTCCCCGGCGCGACCGCCAGCACGTTCAAGCTGTCCCGGCGTGACATCGGCAAGACCCTGACGCTCCAGGTGCTCGGCTCCGCGCCGTTCTACCCGACCGTCGCGGCCCCGGACGCGTCCGTCGTCGTGGGCAAGGCGCTCTTCCGGACCAAGCGACCCAAGCTCCGCGGCGTACCCCGGGCCGGGCGGGTGCTCTCGGTGAAGGTGAAGGGCTGGAAGCCCAAGCCGGCCAAGAAGAGCGTCAAGGTCCGCTACCAGTGGCTGAAGAACGGGAAGAAGATCAAGGGGGCCAAGAAGGCGACCTACCGTGTCCGCGCCAAGGACCGCGGCAAGAAGATCTCGGTCCGGGTCACGGCCAAGAAGAAGGGCTACGAGAAGGCGCGGCGGAGCTCCAAGAAGGTCAAGATCCGCCGCTGACGTACGCCGTTGACGTACGCCGCCGGGCGGGTCACAGGGTCGGCAGCCAGTCGACCCGCCCGGCGAGCAGGGCGTAGCCCACGAACGCGCCCACGTCGAGCAGCGTGTGCGCCACGACGAACGGCATCACCCGCCCCCAGCGACGGAACAGCCAGCCGAAGAGCAGGCCCATCGCGACGTTGCCGACGAACCCGCCGAGCCCTTGGTAGAGGTGGTAGCTGCCGCGCAGCAGTGCGGCCAGCCCGATCGCGGCGCTGTCACCGAAGCCGATCTGGCGCAGCCGCACCTGCACGAAGCCGAGGACGACGAACTCCTCCAGCACTGCGGCCTCCGCGGCCGCGAGCACCAGCACGGGCACGCGCCACCACTCCCCCGGCAGCGACTGGGCCACCACCGTGAGGTTGGTGCCCAGCGCGAAGGTGGCGAGGTAGAACACCACGCCGACCGAGCCGACGCCCGCGGCGAGCCAGGCGCCGCGGCCCCAGTCGCGCCACGTGCTCCACCCTCCGTCGCGCGCCCAGACCTGCTTGAGGTTCGAGCCGGAGCGGACCAGGAGGTACGCCGCCAGCGCGACCGGCACGAGCGCGAATCCGATCCGCAGCAGCTGGTAGGTCAGGTCGAGCCACGGCCGGTCGGGGGCGAGGGAGTTGTTGAGGTTCGCGGCCTGCGCCGACAGCGGCCCCGGCGCGGTGAGCGCCGAGACGATGCTGACGACCGAGTAGATCGCGCTCCGACCGAGCGAGACCAGCAGCACGATCGCCAGCTCGGCCCACAGCAGCGCCTTCGCGAGGTCCGGCACGCCACCCGGGACGGGCGTGTCCCGGAGTCGCCACCACGGGCGTACGTCGTCGGCTGCGGTCGTCACGGGACCCAGCATCCCGCAGTCGACCTGGGCGGCGTACTGGGTGGGGCACTCTGACACTCCGAGGGGGTTGTGAGGGCCACGAAGTGGTGGAGTCCCCGCCCGAGCGGGGACTCCACCACTGGGAGGGGAAGCCCGTCAGGCGAGCACGAGCCCGTCCTCACCCACGTCGACGGTGACGGCGCCGCCGTCGGCGACCTCGCCGGCGATCAGCAGCCGGGCGAGCGGGTCGCCGATGGCCGACTGGATGAGCCGGCGCAGGGGCCGCGCGCCGTACGCCGGGTCGTAGCCGGTCTCGGCGAGCCAGGCGCGGGCCGCGTCGGTCACCGAGATGGTGATCCGCCGGACCGCGAGCCGCTGCTCGAGCAGCGCGAGCTGCAGGTCGACGATGTGCGCCAGGTCGTCCTTGGACAGCGCGTCGAACATGACGACCTCGTCGAGCCGGTTGAGGAACTCGGGCTTGAAGTGCGAGCGCACCACGCCCATCACCGACTCCTTCTTGGCCACCGGCTCGAGGATCGGGTCGACCAGGAAGTTCGACCCGAGGTTGGAGGTGAGGATCAGCAGCGTGTTGCGGAAGTCGACCGTGCGGCCCTGGCCGTCGGTGAGCCGGCCGTCGTCGAGCACCTGCAGCAGGATGTCGAAGACCTCCGGGTGCGCCTTCTCGACCTCGTCGAGCAGCACGACGCTGTAGGGGCGCCGGCGCACGGCCTCGGTGAGCTGGCCACCCTCGTCGTAGCCGACGTAGCCGGGAGGGGCGCCGACGAGCCGGGACACCGAGTGCTTCTCGCTGTACTCGCTCATGTCGATGCGCACGATCGCGCGCTCGTCGTCGAAGAGGAAGTCGGCCAGCGCCTTGGCGAGCTCGGTCTTGCCCGTGCCGGTGGGGCCGAGGAAGAGGAACGACCCGGTCGGGCGGTGGGGGTCGGCGATGCCGGCGCGCGAGCGGCGTACGGCGTCGCTCACCGCGGTGACGGCCTCACGCTGGCCGATCAGGCGCTCGCCGATGACGGACTCCATCTCGAGCAGCTTGGCGGTCTCGCCCTGGAGCATCTTGCCCGTGGGGATGCCCGTCCAGGCCTCGACCACGTCGGCGATCTGCTCGGCACCGACCTCCTCGCCGACCAGTGGCTCGAGGTCGGCGAGCTCGGCCTCCTCGACCTCGGCGATCTGCTTCTCGAGCGCGGGGATCTGGCCGTACTGGATCTCCGAGGCACCGGCGAGGTCACCCTCGCGCAGCCGCTTCTCGGCCTCGATCTTGAGCTGGTCGAGCTGGCGGCGCAGCTCGCCCTCGCCCTGCAGCTGGTCCTTCTCGCGCTCCCAGCGGGTCTCGAGCCCGCGCAGCTCCTCCTCGCGGTCGGCGAGGTCCTTGCGCAGCGTCTCGAGCCGGTCGACCGACGCGGCGTCGGTCTCCTTGGCGAGCGCGAACTCCTCCATCTTGAGCCGCTCGACCTGGCGCCGGAGCTGGTCGATCTCCTCGGGCGAGGACTCGTGCTCCATCCGCAGCCGGGACGACGCCTCGTCGATGAGGTCGATGGCCTTGTCGGGCAGCTGGCGGCCGGTGATGTAGCGGTCGGACAGCGTGGCAGCGGCGACGAGCGCGGCGTCGGTGATCCGGACGCCGTGGTGGGCCTCGTACTTCTCCTGGATGCCGCGCAGGATCTGGATGGTGTCCTCGACGCTGGGCTCGCCGACGAAGACCTGCTGGAAGCGGCGCTCCAGCGCCGGGTCCTTCTCGATGCGCTCGCGGTACTCGTCGAGCGTCGTCGCGCCGATCATGTGCAGCTCGCCGCGCGCCAGCATCGGCTTGAGCATGTTGCCGGCGTCCATCGCGGAGTCGCCGCCGGCGCCCGCGCCGACGACCGTGTGCAGCTCGTCGATGAAGGTGATGACCTGCCCGCCGGCGTCCTTGATCTCCTCGAGGACGGCCTTGAGCCGCTCCTCGAACTCGCCGCGGTACTTCGCGCCCGCCACCATCGCGGCGAGGTCGAGCGCCAGCACGCGCCGGCCCTTGAGCGAGTCGGGCACGTCGCCGGCGACCACGCGCTGGGCCAGGCCCTCGACGACGGCGGTCTTGCCGACGCCGGGCTCGCCGATCAGGACGGGGTTGTTCTTGGTGCGCCGCGACAGCACCTGGACGACGCGTCGGATCTCGGCGTCACGGCCGATGACCGGGTCGAGCCGGCCGTCCTCGGCCGCCTGGGTGAGGTCGACGCTGTACTTCTCCAGCGACTCGTACGACGCCTCGGCGCTCTCGCTGGTCACGCGGCGGTTGCCGCGGACGGCGGTGATCGCCTCCCGCAGCCCGGACGCGGTGAGTCCGGCGTCGGTCAGCACCTTCTGCGCGCTCGACTCGACGGTCGCGGTGGCGACGAGCAGGTGGTCGGTGGCGACGTAGTCGTCCTTCATCGACCCCGCGAGGTCGAGCGCCTGCGCCAGGACGCGGGTCAGGGCAGCGGACGCGCTCGGCTGCTGGACGGTCGAGCCGGTGGCGCGGGGCAGCTGCTGCTGCACGCCCTCGGCCTGCGCGAGCAGGGTGGCGGGGTCCACGCCGGCCTTCTGCACGAGGCTGCGGGTCGCGCCGTCCTCCTGCTTGAGCAGGGCGACGAGCAGGTGGATGGGCTCGGTGGTGGTGTTGCCGCCGGCGGTCGCGGCGAGCTGGGCAGCCTCGATGACCTCGCGGCTGCGGGTGGTGAACTTCTCGGCACCGAACTGGCTCAACTCTTCCTCCGTGTGCGTGGTGGTGGGGACCACTGTGGTCCCACTCGCTCCAACGCGCCAGAAGTTGAGTCGATTCCCCTCAACTTTGCCTTTTTCGCGGCCGCACGACCCGTCAGGCGAACGGGTCCGGCAGCGCGCCCGGCAGCCCCGCGAGCAGCTCGCGGGCCCGGGCCGCGTGCGTGTGCTCGACGAGCACCTCGTACCTCGTCGCCACCACCTGGGTCACCGAGGAGAAGTCGCGCTCGCCGCGGGTGAAGGCATAACCGATGAGCGCCCACACCAGGCCGAAGGTGGCACCCATGAACGCCGTGCTGAGCAGCACCTGCCACAGGTCCTCCTCGGTGAACAGCGCGAAGATCAGCCCGACGAAGACCCCCAGCCACAGCCCGGACAGGATGCCGCCGACCGCGACCTTCGACCAGGTGAGCCGGCCGGTGACGCGCTCGATGCGCTTGAGGTCGGTGCCGACGATCATCAGCTGGTCGACCGGGAACTCGGCGTCGGCGAGGAAGTCGACGCTCTTCTGCGCCTGCGCGTAGTCGTCGTAGACCGCCAGCGACTGCGGGAACTGGAGCTTGAGCGGGGAGGCGGGGGTCAGGCCCGGGGTCGACATGCGGCCACGATACGACCGGGAGGAGGGGGTGACCGGGCCGGCCGATGGGGGATGGGGCGGCCGGCCCGGTCAGCTTTGGGGGGACGTCAGGCCGTACGACCCAGCGCCCGATAGCTCCAGCCCGCGCCGCGCCATGCCGCGGCGTCGAGGGCGTGGCGTCCGTCGACGACGTGCGGCTGCGCCACGACGTCGGCCAGGGTGGCCGGGTCGATGGCCCGGAACTGCTCCCACTCGGTGAGCAGCGCGACCACCCGGGCGTCGCGCGCCGCCTCCATGGCGCTGTCGGCGTAGGTGAGCTCGGGGTAGGCGCGGCGCGCGTTGTCCATCGCCTCGGGGTCGTAGACCGACACGATCGCGCCTTCCTGCTTGAGCATGCGGGCCACGTCGAGGGCGGGAGCGTCACGGATGTCGTCGGAGTTGGGCTTGAACGCGGCCCCGAGGCAGCACACGCGGACGCCCTCCAGGCTCCCACCGGCCTCCTCACGGATCAGGTCGACGGTGCGCTCGCGTCGCCGGCGGTTGATCGCGTCGACCTGGCGGAGGAACGCCACCGACTTGCCGACCCCGAGCTCCTCGGCACGGTGGATGAAGGCCCGGATGTCCTTGGGCAGGCAGCCGCCGCCGAAGCCGAGGCCGGGCTTGAGGAAGCGCCCACCGATGCGGGAGTCGAAGGACAGCGCCGTCGCCAGCATCTGGACGTCGGCGCCGGTCGCCTCGCAGACCTCGGCCATCGCGTTGATGTAGGAGATCTTGGTGGCCAGGAACGAGTTCGCGGCGACCTTGACGAGCTCTGCGGTGGGGAGGTCGGCGTGCACGACCGGGACACCGGCCTCGAGGAGGGGAGCGAACGCCGCCTCGAGCTGCGCGGTCGCCCACGCCGACTCGGTGCCGAACACCAGGCGGTCGGGGCGAAGGGTGTCCTCGACGGCGAACCCCTCGCGCAGGAACTCCGGGTTCCAGGCCAGCTCCACGTCCGTGCCGGCCGGTGCGTTGTCCTGGAGGATCTGGGTCAGCCGGGCCGCGGTGCCGACGGGCACGGTCGACTTGCCGACGACGAGGCACCGGCGGCGCAGGTAGGGCGCCAGGTCGCGGGTGACGCCCTCGACGAACCGGAGGTCGGCGCCGGCCGAGTCCGCGCGCTGCGGCGTGCCGACGCAGATGAAGTGCACGTCGCCGTGCTCGCCCGCCTCGGCGAGGTCGGTGGTGAACCGCAGCCGACCGGAGTCGAGCGCCTTGGCCAGCATCTCGGGCAGGCCGGGCTCGAAGAAGGGAACCCGGCCCGAGGCGAGGGCCTCGATCTTCGACCGGTCGGTGTCGACGCCGAGGACGTCGTAGCCGAGGACGGCCATGCAGATGGCGTGGGTGGCACCGAGGTAGCCGGTGCCCAGGACGGTCAGGCGGGGCAGCTCCGCCGGGGCGGCCGACGAGGTGTCGGTCGCGGTCTGCTCGATGGTGTCGTAGGACATGGGTGACTCGCTTTCCGGCCCGGGGGCCGCGTTGAGGACGCGCGCCATGGCAGCGCGACGACGGATGTGAGTGGTGACTGGTGCCGTGCGTGTGTGCGGGCGTGGTGCCGTGATCAGGTGCAGTCGATGTTGCTGAGTCCCTCGGCCGCGTCGCCGAGGTCGTTGGAGCAGTCGACGACGTTGCTGCCCTCGGGCCACGACGCGATGCCGTAGCCGGACCCGTCGACGCTCCCGGAGTTGTCGCGGAAGACATTGAAGTCGCCCCAGCCGGGGAGGATGTCGTGAGTCTCGAAGCCGTTCTCCGACGCCGACGTCCCGCGGTTGCCCTCCACCAAGTAGTTGTTGCCCTTGAGGTTGACCCAGGTGTCGGCCTCGGTCATGGACGATCCGTCGAAGACGTTGTCCATCAGGGCGCCTCCCGTGGTGCCCTCCTTGATGTCGACGGGCTCGGAGGTCGTCGCGGAGATGGTGTTGCCCTTCACGACGTTGCGGTCGCTCCGGTCGGGCTCGCAGTCGGTGTAGGTGCACCAGTTGCTCACCGCGGACCCGATGTAGATCCCCTCGCCGTAGTCCTGCTCGCGCAGCCCGGTGTCGCTGATCGTGTTGTCGAGGACGAGGTTGTCGGTGCTGTTGCTGCGCAGGTGGATCGCCTCGTCGCCGACACCGGCCACCGTCAGGCCCTGGATGACCGAGCCCACGGTGTTGTCGGCCATCACCCCCTTCTGCCCACCGGTGACGCTGAACCCGACGAGCCTCCAGTGCTGGGCCCCGTCGAGGTGGAAGGTGTAGCCGTCGTCCTCGACGGACCCGCCGTCGAGCACGGCGTCGGGAGAGCCGCACAGGAAGACCGGCTCCGAGGCGGTCCCCGACTGCGTGGTCACGAAGTGACCCTCGTAGCGGCCGTCGGCGAGGACGATCGTCTCGCCCGGGCCGGCCATGTCCAGCGCGGCCTGCAGGGACGAGGCGTCGGTGACGTCCATCGTGGCCTCGGGGCAGTCGACCGGCTCGTCGGACGGGAGCGGCCCCTGTCCCGCGGGCCGGGCGTCGGGCAGCAGCGCCGCCTCGGTGGGCTCCTCCTGCTCCTCCTCCTCGGGATCCTCCGTCTCGTCTGGCTCGTCGGTCTCCTCGGGGGTCGGCGAGGTCTCGGTCGGGAGCTCGGTGAGCTCCTCCAGCGGCGCCACCTCGGGGGACGCCGGCACGGACGGCACGGTCACTGCGACCTGGTCGGGGGCCGGCTCCGGCCAGACGAGCACGAAGACGGTCGCCGTGACCACCACGCCCGCGACGAGGGCCGCCGCCACGTGCACCCAGGTGGGCTCCTTCCAGCGTGGGTTCACAGCAGGGCCTCTTCGCGACGGACCGCGCGAGCCGGTACGCCGTCGGAGACCGGCAGCTTGTCGGCGTAGGGGTGGCCCTTGTGCCGCCGTGACCGGGCCCCGTGCACCGCGGTGAAGACGAGCAGGGCGCCGAGGAGCAGCCACATCAGCGTGAGCGGCTGCAGGAACCGCTTGAGCGTCACGAGGAAGGGCGTGGTGTCCTGCCAGCCCGACGTGTCGTTGGTCCAGGTCGACCGCTTCACGTCGGGCGCCCGCTTGGCGTCGATGGCGCTGGGGCCGCGACCGCTCATCTTGTTCTGCTGCAGCGCCGTGGCACCGACGGTGCCCACGAGGCTGACCGCGTGGTTGAGCGCGTTGGTGAAGGTGTTGCTCTCCACCGTCGCGGAGGAGTCGCGGATGTAGAGGCTGGTCTCCCCGCCGGTGACGATGTTGCCCGTCACGGCGGCCCGGGTGACGCCGTCGCGCACCGCGATCCCCTGGCTGACCGACTCGTCGACGCGGTTGCCGACGACATCGACCGACGTGGCCTCGGCACGGACCACGACGCCCATCCGGTTGCCGTCGACGTCGTTGGCCAGGACGGCGACGTTGCGTCCTCCCAGCACCTCGACGCCGTACCTCCCGTTGTCGGAGGCCTCGCTGTTGGCCAGCGAGTTGTTGCCGTAGCTGTCGACGCTCATCCCGGTGGCGTTGGGGCCGTCGGCGAGCGGCTGGCCCGAGATCGTGACGCCGTTGCGGCCGTTGTCGTTGGCACGGACCTCCGAGAGCACGATGCCGGTGGTCGCCCGGGACAGCACGACACCGTCCTGGCCGTTGCGCAGGGCTTCGGTGGCCTCGACGACCGCGTTGACGACGTAGCGGTGGAGCACGATGCCGCCCACCAGGTTGTCGGAGAACGAGCTCTCGCGGATGTCGAGCCCGTTGGCGCCGGACACGAAGATGCCGAAGGCGTTGTCCTGGACGGTGGTGTCGCTGATGGCGGCGGAGACGAAGCTGTACTCCGGCGACTCCATGTCCAGCATCGGCACCGGCAGCTCACCGGACGGCAGCACCTCGCCGAGCGCCGAGCCGCGGTTGCCCTCGACCTCGGGACGCTCGTCACCGGACTTCGCGACCGGGTCGCGCTCCCCCAGGTCGAGCGAGCGACCGAGCGAGTCGAGCGCGCCACCGGTCGGACGGTCGGTGCCGGTGAGGGACAGGCCGCCCGTGCGGCCGCTCCAGAAGCCGAGCGACGAGATCTCGGCGTGCTTGATCGAGATCTGCCCGCCGATCGAGCGGATGTAGGCGCGTCCGTCGTCGGTCACGTCGTCGGGCTTGCCCGACTGCCGGTCGAAGCTGCTGATCTCCGCAGGGGCGCCGGTGGTGCCCTGGACGTTGAGCCGGCCGCCGTAGTTGACGATCGAGACGAACCCCTGCTCGTCGCTGGCGAGCTTGAGCCGGAGCCCGCCCGCTGCTCCCAGGTTGAGGGTCGCGCCGAGGTCGATGACGATGTTCTCCGAGAGCAGGTAGGACCCGTCGGGCTGGCGTACGAAGGTCTGGGGCGCGAGGCCGAGCAGGTCCTCCGCGGTGTAGGGCTCGCTGCGCGAGGTGAGGACGAGGGTGTAGGCGGCACCCGTCGCGAGCCGGTAGGGCGCCTTGATCGGCGTGTCGCTCCAGCTGGACAGGGAACCGACGGTCCTGACCTCCAGCAGCCGCTGGTCCTCCGCGGCGACGTACTCCGCCTCGCTGGACGGGTCGCCGGGATACTCGGTGCCCGTGACCGGGGGCGTGCCGATCGACTCCGCCGCCCCCGCTGCGCCGGCCAGGCCGAGGCTCTGGCCGAGCACGAGGACGCCCAGCGCGAGCGCGCGCCAGCTTCCGCGGCGCCTCATCGGGCGTCGCCGGCGAGGTCGAGGTGCGCCTCGGCGCGCGGAGCCGGGATGACCCGGGGCTCCGGGTCGCCGACCAGGGTGGCCCGGGTCTGGCCCTCGCCGCCGACGGAGTCGGCCGTGCGGGTGAGCCAGCCCTGCTTGTTCATCGTGGCGAACGCGTAGAACTTGATCGGCAGCGCCACGAAGATGACCACGAGGGTGAACAGGGGCAGCAGCAGCACGTCGGACGGGTGCCGGCGCAGGTGGGAGAACCCGCGGATGCCGCGACCTGCCATCAGCCAGATGGCGGCCAGCGCGATGCTGGTCTGGGTCAGCTCGAGCCGACTGAAGACGAGGTAGCCGAGGGTGATGCCCATCGTGACCGGCGTCAGCAGGATCTGCAGCACCGTCACCTTGGTGACGAAGGGGACCCGCCACAACCAACCCTTGTACGCGGCCGTGAGGTAGCACCGGTAGGAGTTGCGGCTCCACCGGACGCGCTGCTTGACGAATGCCCGGAAGGTGTCGGGGAACATCGACAGCGCGCGGGCCGAGGACTGGTGCACCGCCTTGTAGCCGGAGGCGAGCACCAGCCAGGTGAGGCGGCCGTCGTCGCCGGCCACGCACCGGCGACCGAGGAAGAACTCGTTCTCCAGGTTGTCCAGGACGGGCATGACCACCGAGCGCCGGTAGGCGGCCGTCCGGCCCGACACGCACGCCACCGCACCCGCGCGGCCCATGGCCGGGACGTAGTTGTAGTAGCGGAGGTTGACCATCCAGTCCGCGACGCGGCGCCAGACGCTGGTGCGGCGCTGGTAGACGTTCTGCTGGGTGCTGACCGCCCCCACGTCGGGGTCGAGGAAGGGACGCTGGACGGCGAGCAGCAGGCCGGGCTGCCACCTCGTGTCGGAGTCGGTGAGGACGAGGAGGTCCGAGGTGGCCATCTTGATGCCCACGCCGAGGGCGGAGCGCTTGCCGGCGTGCTTGAACAGCACCGGCGTCACCCGCGGGTCGCCGATCGCACGGATGCGGTCGTAGGCCTCGGTGTCGGCGAGGTCGAGCACGACGATGATCTCGTCGGGATCCTGCGAGCGCCAGTTGTGCAGGCAGTCGAGCAGGATGTCCGGGTCCTCCCGGAAGGACGGCACGACGACGGAGGTCGTCGCGGTGTGGTTGTTGACGATGGGCTCGGCACGGGCCGAGAGGATGACCCTGTAGAGCCAGAGGCCCCACACGATCACGCCTGCCAGGGCGAGCGGGAAGGCCGCTCTCATCTGGGCGAGTGTTTCCGCCGACAACGACAGGTCGGCAGGCAGCAGCAAGGTGTTGAGCACGAGTGATCCCCCCACGGAATCAGCCGTCCGAGGGACGGCTTGAACGATGATCGGTACGGCCCCACTGCCGCACCGGGGTCAACCCTGTGCGTCAATCAGTCCTTGACCAACACCCTTCGGTCAATCCTCGACAAAAGTTCGGGGAAGGCTGGTCCCACCCTGAGACTCCTTACTCTTCCCACCCCCGATGCTGAGAAAGACTGAACCCATGAAGACCCGTTCGGGCACCCTGCAGAGGGCTTTCGTGATGACCGTCACGGCGTGCGTCCTGGGGGCGTGCAGCGATGCCGTGTCCCCGCAGACGGACTCCCCGACCACCTCCCCCGCCACCCCGTCGAGCACCCCCACCGCGCCTCCCTCCGACGCCCCGGCGGACCTCCCGACCTCGGTCGTCGCCCCCGAGTGCGAAGAGGCGCCCGGACGCACGGTGGAGCAGCTGGAGGACGTCACCGTCCCGGCGACCGTGGTCCCGGCCGTGGTCGACGCCTCGGGC
Organism: uncultured Nocardioides sp.; assembly: GCF_947488025.1. Taxonomy (GTDB): domain Bacteria; phylum Actinomycetota; class Actinomycetes; order Propionibacteriales; family Nocardioidaceae; genus Nocardioides. The sequence goes on from NZ_CANKYS010000012.1 coordinate 32,150, forward strand.
CAGGAGGTCGCACCGGCCTCCGAGGTGCCGGCACAGCTCGTCGACGCCGGTTGCGTGATCCGCTACGACGCACCGGGCGGCTGCCTCGGTGCCGTGGAGGTCACGGCCGCGACCATCCCGGCGGCGACCATCCCGGGGGTCGAGCTGACGGGCGTGGAGCTCCCTGCTGCCACCACCGACACCGTCACCCAGCCCGGGGACTACGCGCCCGAGGTCTGCCAGCTCGAGCGCGACGGCCGGATCGAGACCGTCTCGCGCGCGGGCGTCGTACGCGAGGGCTTCTCGCGCGACGGTGTGGCCCGGCCGGGCCGCACCCGTCCCGAGCGGTGCGACGACGACGGGTGCACACCGGCCCTCGAGGTGCCGACGGTGCGGCTCGAGCCCGTGCGGCTGCCCGACGTCGACATCGACCCCGGACGGCTCGAGTCGCGCACCATCGCACGCGACGTCTCCGTGGTCTCCGGCGAGGATCGGGTGTCGTACGTCGCCCCCGGAGCGGTGCTCTTCGAGCTCGAGCGGGCCGACCTCCGGCCCGCCGCCGAGGAAGCGCTGCGCACGATCCTCGACACCATCGTCCCGACCGCCGACACCCGCCTCCTGGTCGAGGGGCACACCGACGACCTCGGCTCGGCGAGCTTCGGTCGACGGCTCTCCCGGCAGCGGGCCCAGACGGTCGCCGACTGGCTCGTGGACCGGGGACTGCGCCGCTCGCAGGTGACGGTGGCCGGGCTCGGCGAGTCCGCGCCGGCCGTGCCCAACACCTCCGAGGCCAACCGGGCGCGCAACCGCCGGGTCGTGATCACGGTGCTGCGATGACGACCTCCCTCCTCTCCCGCGCGGTCACCCGCACGGTCGCCGCGCTGCTCCTGCTCCTGGCGCTCCCCTTCGGCCCGGCCCCGGCCGCCCCCATCGCCGCCAGCGCCACCAGCGCCGCCTCGGCGGACGACCGGGCCGCTGCGGAGGTGCCGCGGCGCATCGACGAGCGGTTCGCCCGGCCCGGCCGGGTCCGTCGCTTCGACGTCGCTGGTCCCGGCCGCTGGCAGGTCAGCGACGGCCGTCTCCGGCTGGAGGCGTCGCGCCGCCCGGCCGCGCGCGACCGCGTGCCGACCGCGCTCCACCGGCGTACGGTCCGTGGCTCGGACTGGACGCTGCGCGTGGACGTGCGCGCCGAGGGCCGCTCGGGTGACGCCTCGGTGCTCGTCGACCGGACGGGTCCGCGAGACCATGTCGAGGTGCACCTCGACGCATCGCGACGACGCAGCGGTGTCTATGCCGTGCGCGCCGGCGACCGCACCCGCATCGCCTCCCTCGGCCTCGCCGCGCGGCCGGGGGTCCGGCACCGCGTCCGCGTCGCCCACGAGGGGAGCACAATGACTGTCACGGTCCGACGGCCCGGGCTGCGGCGCACCGTCGTGGTCGGCGTGCCCCTCCTCACCTCGAGCCGCGTCGGCCTGGGCTCGCGCGGCGGGTCGGCGTCCTTTGACGACCTGGCCGTCGTCGAGCAACGGCCCGCCCGGGCGACCTCGGTGGCGACCTCGGCCCAGCTCGCGGCGGCCCTCGCCGACGCGCGCCCCGGCGACGTGATCACGATGGCCGACGGGACCTACACGACCAAAGGCCTCGAGGCCGACCTCTCGATCGGCGACCAGCGCTACTACGGGACCTTCGTGGCCTCGCGGTCCGGGACGGCCGCCGCACCGATCGTCCTGCAGGGCAGCCGCGGGGCGATCATCGACGGCGCCCCGGGCGGCGACGGCACCTCCACCCAGTACGGCCTCTACCTCGCCGGCGTGGAGCACGTGCGGGTCCAGGGCATCACCGTCCGCAACGTCTCCAAGGGCATCGTCGTCGACCGCTCGGCGCACGTGACGATCGGCTCGGTGCTCGTCGAGGACGTGGGCCAGGAGGGCATTCACCTGCGCGCCGGCACCCGGCACTCCGAGGTCGCCGACAGCGTCGTACGCCGCACCGGCCTCGACAACGCGTCCTTCGGCGAGGGCATCTACGTCGGCAGCGCGGAGTCCAACTGGTCCACCTACAGCGACGGGAGGCCTGACGCCTCGGACCACAACCGGATCCTGCGCAACACGATCAGCCAGACCGGCGCCGAGAGCGTCGACATCAAGGAGGGGTCGTCGCACGGCGTGCTGGAGGGCAACGTCTTCGACGGCGGCGCGATGAGCGGCAGCTTCGCCGACTCGTGGGTGGACGTGAAGGGCAACTCCTGGCTGGTCCGGGGCAACCACGGCACGACGGCGCTCGAGGACGGGTTCCAGGTGCACGTCATCCTCGACGGGTGGGGACGGGACAACGTCTTCCTCGGCAATGTCGCCGACGTGCGGGGTCCGGGCTACGGCTTCTGGGTCCAGGACGGGGCGGTCGGCACCGTGGTCGGCTGCGACAACGTCGTGCGGGCCGCCGGCTTGGGCTTCAGCACGCTCCCGACGTGCGACGCCCGGTCGCGCCAGTAGCCGACGGCCTCTACCCACGCTGGGTGAATCTTTACCGTCCACCTGTTTCATTCCGCGAACAAGCGGGCAGAGTGGGTGCTATGGGCAAGCTGATCTTCGACAACCGCTTCGTCGGGGTCGTCTTCGTGTTGCTGCTGTTCGTCAACGCGTACGCGATCACCAACGGCTGGTACGCCTGAGGACCCACCGGGCTCCTCACCACCGGCGTGCAACGATCCCCGGGTGGCGACACCCGCGTTGAGCTCTGACTGCGCGCGCTGCTTCGGCCTCTGCTGCGTGCTCCTCCCCTTCTCCGCCTCTGACGGCTTCGGCGTCGACAAGCCCAGCGGGCGTCCGTGCCTCAACCTCCTCGACGACGACGGCTGCCGCATCCACGCCACCCTGCGGGAGGACGGCTGGCCCGGGTGCACGGTCTTCGAGTGCTTCGGCGCCGGCCAGCAGGTCTCCCAGGTCACCTACGCCGGCACCTCCTGGCGCGAGCAGGACAACCTCGCGGAGATGGCCGCGGTGCTGTCGGTGATGCGCCAGCTGCACGAGATGCTCGTCCACCTCGTCGAGGTGGCGCGGCGCTCGCCCGACCCCGCTGCCGACGTCGTACGCGCCGAGATCGAGGCCCTCACCACGGCCGACCCCGAGACGCTGCTGCGCGCCGACGTCGACGCCCTGCACGAGCAGGTCGGTGGGCTGCTCGCCGAGGCCAGCGCGCGCGTACGACGTCCGTGGGCACGGGCCCGCGACCGGACGCGCGCCGACCTCGCCGGACGACGGCTCACCGGCGACCACGCCGGCTGGTCCTTCCGCGGCGCCCTGCTGATCCGCGCGGACCTCCGGGGCGCCGACCTGCGGGAGGCCGACCTGCTCGGCGCCGACCTGCGCGACACCGACGTACGCGGCTGCGACCTGTCGACCACGCTCTTCCTCACCCAGCCCCAGGTGAATGCGGCGATCGGCGACGCGACGACCACCCTTCCGGACGGTTTGTCGCGCCCGGCACGCTGGGAGTCGTGAGCCGGCGGAATACCTCCCGGACCGGTCGCGCTGTGCCCGGCATGACCGTTCCCCGCATCCAGCTCCATGACGGCACGTCCATCCCGCAGCTCGGCTTCGGCGTGTTCCAGATCGACCCCGCCGACACCGCGGAGGCGGTGGCCCGGGCCCTCGAGGTCGGCTACCGCCACATCGACACCGCCGAGATGTACGGCAACGAGAAGGAGGTCGGTGAGGCGCTGACGGCCTCCGGGCTCGCGCGCGACGACGTCTACGTGACCTCCAAGCTCAACAACGGCTTCCACGAGCCGGCCGAGGCCGAGCGCGCCTTCGAGAGGACCCTGACCGACCTCGGCCTCGACCGCATCGACCTGTTCCTCATCCACTGGCCGCTGCCGACGCGCTACGACGGCGACTTCGTCTCGACCTGGCGCACGATGGCGTCCTTCGTCGAGGACGGCCGTGCCGCGTCGGTGGGCGTCTCCAACTTCCAGCCCGCCCACCTGAAGCGGCTCGTCGACGAGACCGGCGTCGTGCCGGTCATCAACCAGGTCGAGGTGCACCCCTACTTCACCAACGAGGCGGTGCGCGCGGCCAACGCCGAGCACGGTGTCGCCACCGAGGCGTGGTCCCCGATCGCCAAGGGCACGGTGCTCGACGAGCAGGTGCTCACCGAGATCGCCGAGGCCAAGGGCCGCTCCACCGCGCAGGTCACGCTGCGCTGGCACGTCGAGCGGGGCGACATCGTCTTCCCCAAGTCGGTGAACCCCGTCCGGATGAAGGAGAACTTCGAGATCTTCGACTTCTCGCTCACCGACGACGAGGTGGCGCGCATCTCCGGTCTCGACCGTGGCGAGGACGGCCGCACCGGCCCGAACCCCGACACGTTCGACTACATCCCCGACTGACCGCGCCGCACCTCTGCAGCGAGGAGGCCCGACCCCGCCCCGGGGTCGGGCCTTCGCCGCGTCCGGTGCGAGCACCATGCAGGCAGTTCGCCCGGCTCCTCGCGACCCTGAGCGTGGCGACCGGCCCGCCGCTCGCGAACTGCCTTCATGGTGCCGTCGGATCGTCGACCTGAGTGCTCATACGCACGCGCGGCACGACCTCGGCGCCCCACACTCGCCCCATGGACCCCAGCACCTGGCAGCGCCCGGGCCTCCGCGCCGCCCTCCTCTACGCCGTCGCCGCCGGCCTCCTCGGCAGCCTCGTCTCCGTGGTCAGCCGCCTCGAGCTCACCCGCCGCGCGGTTCCGACCGCCCAGCTCCCGGACGGGCCGCTCATCGTCGTCGCCAACCACACCAGCTTCGCCGACGGCATCCTGCTGGCCCTCGTCGGTCGCCGCCTGGGTCGCTCGCTCCGGTTGATGGCGACCGGCGGGGTCTTCCGCTCGGCCCTCGTGGGTCCGGTCGTACGCCGCCTCGGTTTCATCCCCGTCCTCCGCGGCACCGACGCGGCCGCCGGTTCGCTCGACGCCGCGGCCACCGCTCTTGCGGCCGGCGAGGCGGTCGGGCTCTTCCCGGAAGGCCGGATCACCCGCCATCCGCAGCACTGGCCCGAGCGCTCGAAGACCGGCGCCGTCCGCCTCGCGCTCCGCTCGGGCGCGCCGGTCGTCCCGGTGGCACTGGTCGGCGCCCAGCAGGTGGTCGGCAAGACAGGCATCATCGCCCGGCTGCTGCGCAACACCGTCCTGCGCCCGCGGGTGCGCGTCGCGGTCGGCGAGCCCATCGACGTACGCCGTCTGGCGGGCGTCACCGACGACCACCCGGTCGACGAGGCGACCGTCCGCCGGGTGGCCGACGAGGTGATGACCGCGCTGGTGTCGCAGGTCGCCGAGCTGCGCGGGGTGCCGGCGCCGCACCCGGCCGGCGTACCGGCCGAGGAGCTCAGTGCGTGACCCCAGGGGCTGGAGGTCAGGAGTAGCGGTGGCTCTTGGCCGCGTGGCCTGCCTCGCGGGTGCAGGTGCGCCCGCTCATGTTGCGGTGGCCGCACAGCTCCTCGGTCGCCGACTGCTCGGACTCGACCTTCGTCGGCGCTGCCGTCCTGGTTGCCTTCTTCGCAGCCGGGGCCGGCGGGGCGACGGGCGCCGCCGCCTTGGCTCGGGCCGGGGCCGAGCCCGCGCGCTTCTGGGCCTCGGCGTACTTCGCCTCACGCATGGCACGCAGGTTGTCCATCTTGCTCATCGTTCGATCACGCCCTGACCCTACGTGGCCGCGCCGACAGGGGACGTACTCAGCCGTCGAGCCCTGCTGCTGCGGCGCCGGCCGGTAGTCCAGTGGACAGTGGCTGCCCCAGGCGGGCTAGCGCGAACGACGCCAGACGACGAGGGACTGCCCGACGGACTGGTGCAGCACCGGCAGCTTGTTGGTCGGCTGGACGGCGGCCCGGGCGGCCAGGCCGGCGCGCAGCGCCTCGAGCTCGGCCATCAGCTCCTCGTTGCGGGCGCGAAGGGCGTCGACCTGCAGCTCGAGGTCCATGATCCGCCGCACCCCCTCGATGCCGATGCCGGCACTGGTGAGGTCGGCGATCTCGCGCAGGCGCTCGATGTCGCGGTGGGAGTAGCGGCGACCGCCGCCGCCCGTGCGGCCCGGCTGGATGAGCCCCATCCGCTCGTAGGCACGCAGCGTCTGCGGGTGCAGGCCGGTCAGCTCCGCGGCGACCGAGATGACGTAGACCGCGGCGTCGGGGGACGGTGGCCGGAACATCCCGCTCATTACTCAAACAGTCCTGCGCGGAGGGGCTTGCCGGCGGTGGCCGCCCGGTAGGCCTCCAGGGCCTCGCGGGCGGTCGGGTCGAGGTGGGCCGGGACCTGCACCTCGACCGTGGCGAGCAGGTCACCCTTGCTGCCGTCGCGCTTGGTGGCACCCTTGCCGCGGACCCGGAAGGTGCGGCCGTTGGGGGTGCCCGGCGGCAGCTTGAGGGTCACCGGCGCACCGCCGAGCGTCGGGATCTTCACCTCGCCGCCGAGCGCCGCCTCGTCGAAGGAGACGGGCACGTCGATGGTGAGGTTGTCGTCCTTGCGACCGAACACCCGGTGCGGGGTGACCTTGACCTTGACGAAGAGGTCACCGGCCGGGCCGCCGTTGTCGCCGGGCGCACCCTTGCCCTTCAGCCGGATCCTCGCGCCGTCCTTCACCCCGGCCGGGATCCGGGCCTGGATGGTGCGCGCCGAGGTGCCGCGGCCGCTGCCGTGGCAGGTCGGGCAGGCCTCGTCGTACACGAGCTGTCGACCGCCACACCGCGGGCACGTCTCGTTGATGGAGAACGCTCCGCCGGTGCCCGCCACGATGAAGCCGGCGCCCTCACACTCGGGGCAGATGTGCGGACGGGTGCCGGGCTTGCCGCCGGTGCCCTGGCAGGTCGGGCAGGCGGCGTCGGACGTCAGCCGCAGCGATACCGTCACGCCGTCGAGGGCGTCGGTGAACCCGATGGTCGCCGTGCTCTCGACGTCGGCGCCGCGACGCGGCCGGGCCTGCTGCTGGGTACGCCCTCGCGGGGCGCCGCCGAAGAGGTCGCCGAACATGTCGCCGAGTCCGCCACCGGCGGCGCCGCGGTCGCGCAGCAGGTCGTCGAGGTTGAACCCGCCGCCGCCGAAGCCACCGCCGGCGCCACCGACGCCGCCGCCCATCCCGGGGCCGAAGCCGCCCCGGGCCTGCAGCGAGCGGAACTCGTCGTACTTCTTGCGCTTCGCCTCGTCGCCCACGACGTCGTAGGCCTCGGCGACGGCCTTGAACCTGTCGTGCTTGGCGTCGTCACCGGGGTTGGAGTCGGGGTGGTTCGCCCGGGCCAGCTTGCGGTAGGCCTTCTTGATGTCGGCCGCGCTGGCGTCCTTCTGGACGCCGAGGACCTGGTAGAAGTCCTTCGTCGCCCAGTCGTTGCGGAAGCCTTCAGTCTCAGCCATGGGGGAACCCCCTCTCCGTCTGCTCGGTCATCGAACGGGTGTGCTCAGGCGTCGGCCGGGTCGACCACGAGCACCTGGGCGGCGCGCACGACGCGGTCGCCCATGCGGTAGCCGCCCTTGGCGACGTGCTTGACCGTCGTCACCTGGACCTCGGGGTCGGTGCCGAGGTGGCTCAGCGCCTCGTGGAACGTCGGGTCGAACGCGTCGCCCGGCTCGCCGAAGCGGACCAGGCCGGCGCTCGCGACCACGCGCTCGAGCTGGTCGGCGACGGCCTTGAAGCCGCCGTCGAGCTCGCCGTGCTCCCTGGCCCGGTCGATGGTGTCGAGCACCTCGACGACCGGGGCGAGCGCCTTGTAGGCCGCGGTCTCCGCGACCAGCTGCCGGTCGCGGTCGACCCGCTTGCGGTAGTTGGCGTACTCGGCGGAGAGACGCTGCAGGTCGTTGGTCAGGTCGGCCAGCGAACCCTTCATGGCAGCGAGCTCGTCCTCCTCGGTGTCGACGTCGGTGTCACCGGAGCCCAGGTCGGGGCGCTCCTCGGCGGTGCCGGGCGCGTCGCCGGCGACGGCGTCACCGGCGACCTGCTCCTCGACCTCGGTCTCGTTGGCCATCTCGCCGGCGGCGTCACCGAAGCCGGAGCCCCCCGGAGGGGGAGCCACGGTGGGCTCCCCCTCCGGCAGGTCGGTCGCCTCGGCGCCCGCGGCGGGGTCGACGGGGCGATCGGTCACTTGGACTCACCCTCGGCGGTCGCGTCACCGTCGGTCGAGCCGTCGGCCTGCTCGTCGACGATCTCGGCGTCCACGACGTCGTCGTCGGACTCGCCGGTCGCCCCGGTGGCACCGCCCGCAGCGGCCTGGTCGGCCTCCGCGGCGGCGTACATCGCGGCACCCATCTTCTGGCTGGACTCACCGAGCTTGGTGATGCCGGCGGTGATGTCCTCGGGGGACGCGTCCTCCTTGGCCAGCGTCTCCTTGAGCGCGTCGACGTCGGCCTGGACCTCGGTCTTGACGTCGTCGGGGAGCTTGTCGGCGTTGTCGGTGAGGAACTTCTCGGTCGTGTAGACGAGCTGGTCGCCCTGGTTGCGGGCCTCGACGGCCTCGCGACGCTTGGCGTCCTCCTCGGCGTACTGCTCGGCCTCCTTGACCATGCGGTCGATCTCGTCCTTGCCGAGCGCCGAGCCACCGGAGATGGTCATCGACTGCTCACGGCCGGACGCCTGGTCCTTGGCCGAGACGTGCACGATGCCGTTGGCGTCGATGTCGAAGGTGACCTCGATCTTCGGCACGCCGCGCGGGGCCGGCGGGAGGCCGGTCAGCTCGAAGTTGCCGAGCGGCTGGTTCTGCGACCACATCTGGCGCTCGCCCTGCGCGACCTTGATCTCCACCGACGGCTGGTTGTCGTCGGCGGTCGTGAAGATCTCCGACCGCTTGGTGGGGATGGTGGTGTTGCGCTCGATGAGCGTGGTCATCACGCCACCCTTGGTCTCGATGCCGAGGGAGAGCGGGGTGACGTCGAGGAGCAGCACGTCCTTGACCTCGCCCTTGAGGACGCCGGCCTGGAGCGCGGCGCCGACGGCGACGACCTCGTCGGGGTTGACCCCCTTGTTGGGCTGCTTGCCGCCGAGGAGCTCGGTCACGACCTCGGTCACGGCCGGCATGCGGGTCGAGCCGCCGACGAGGACCACGTGGTCGATGTTGGCGACGGCGACGCCGCCGTCCTTGAGCACCGACTGGAACGGCGCCTTGGTGCGCTCGAGCAGGTCGGCGGTGAGCTTCTGGAACTCGCTGCGGGTGAGCTTCTCCTCGAAGTGCAGCGGGCCCGACTCGCCGTGCGTGATGTAGGGCAGGTGGACCGTGGTCTCGCTGGAGGACGAGAGCTCGATCTTCGCCTTCTCCGCGGCCTCCTGCAGGCGCTGCTTGGCGATCTTGTCGGCCGCCAGGTCGACGCCGTTGGCGTCCTTGAACTTCTTGACCATCCACTCCACGACGCGGTTGTCCCAGTCGTCGCCACCGAGGTGGTTGTCACCGGAGGTCGCCTTGACCTCGACGACGCCCTCGCCGATCTCGAGCAGGGACACGTCGAACGTGCCGCCACCGAGGTCGAAGACGAGGATCGTCTGGTCCTCGCCCTTGTCCAGGCCGTAGGCCAGCGCGGCCGCGGTGGGCTCGTTGACGATGCGGCTGACGTTGAGGCCCGCGATCTCGCCAGCCTCCTTGGTCGCCTGGCGCTGGGCGTCGGAGAAGTAGGCCGGGACGGTGATGACCGCGTCGGTCACCGTCTCGCCGAGGTAGGCCTCGGCGTCGCGCTTGAGCTTCTGGAGCACGAACGCGCTGATCTGCTGGGGGGTGAAGGTCTTGTCGTCGATGTCGACCTTCCAGTCCTCGCCCATGTGGCGCTTGACGGACCGGATGGTGCGGTCGACGTTGGTGACCGCCTGTCGCTTGGCGACCTCGCCGACGAGGACCTCGCCGGACTTGGTGAAGGCGACGACGGACGGGGTGGTCCGGGCGCCCTCGGCGTTGGCGATGACGGTGGGCTCGCCACCCTCAAGGACGGCGACGACGGAGTTCGTCGTGCCCAGGTCGATGCCGACCGCTCGAGCCATGGTGTGTTCCTCCTGCTGCGTATCTGCTGCGTATGGATGACGTGAGTCTGCTGCCATCCTGCCGCGCTTCGGCGGAGGAGGCAAAACAGTTGAGCCGATCCGGCTCAAGTCTGTTCATGGGTTACAACGCAGGTACGCCGCCAGTGTTCCCGATCCGGACAGAAATCTTCCGTGACCCGGCTCCGCCTAGCCTTGCGGCATGATCCGCCACACCGTCGCGTTCCGGCTCCACCACGCCCCCGGCTCCCCGGAGGAGGCCGACTTCCTGGCCGCCGGCCGGGCGCTGGCCGACATCCCCGGCGTCACGGCGTACGAGCAGCTGCGCCAGACCAGCCCGAAGAACGACTTCGCCTTCGGCTTCTCGATGGAGTTCGCCGACCAGGCGGCGTACGACGGCTACAACGAGCACCCCGTGCACACGGCCTTCGTCGCCGAGCGCTGGGTGCCGGAGGTCGCCGACTTCCTGGAGATCGACTACACGCCGCTCTGATCCCTCTGCGAGACGGGACGGCGACTCAGCGGGACCAGACGTACGGCGTCGTCGTGGTCACGGCCTCCAAGCCGGAGCGCTCGAGGATCGGGCGGGACATGTCGGTGCAGTCGGAGTGGATGAACCGGATCCCGCGTGCCACCGCGGAGCGGGCTCGGGCAGCGACGAGCGCGCGGTAGATGCCCCGGCCGCGGTAGTCCGGCAGCGTGGAGCCGCCCCAGATGCCGGCGAACTCGGTGCCCTCGACCGGGGTGAGCCGACCGCCGCAGACCACCCGGTCGCCGACCTCGGCGACCCAGAACTCCGAGCCGCCCGACTCGAGCTCGGCCAGTGACGACGCCACCGAGGGTCCGCGCCCGGTGCCGAAGACCGACTCCTGGGCGTCGAGCATCCGCGTGAGGTCGTCGACGGCCGTCGGACCCGGCTCGAGACGGCGTACGACGACGGGGCCCTCGGGCGTCTCGGCGAGGGGTGCGTTGACGGCGAGGCGGGAGGCCTCCCCGATCATCACGGTCTCGCGCGGCTCGGCGACGAACCCGTGCGCGACGAGCCGGTCGCCGAGGTCGGCGGGCAGGTCGTGCCCGCGCGACTTCCACTCGAAGGACGCGACGTCCGTGTCGTCGCGGAAGTGCGCGACGGTCCGCTCGACCAGCGCGTCGAGCGCCTCGCCCTCGGCGCCGCCCAGGTCGCGGTAGGACACGAACCCGCCGTGGTCGAAGACCGCCCACAGGAGCGGCCCCTCGCGCACCACCTCGTGGGCCCGCGCCATCTCGGCGTCGGTGCGCAGCTGCTCGTCGTAGGCCGCCAGGAGGGCGTCGGTCGTCATGGGCGGCAGCCTAGGTCCCGAAGTCAGGGGAATCTCAGGGGTTTTCGCCTGCGCGGAACCGCCTGGAGGACGCACACTTGTCCACGTGCTCCATCGGGGGAACCTGCGCCGGGTCGTCGGCGCCTCGACCATCGCGCTGCTGATCGCTGCCCTGATGGCGTTCTACCTCGCCGACATCGCCGACGCCGGCCCGACCCGCTGCCAGCAGCACCGCCTCGACGCGCGCGAGCGCGCCGCGGTCGTGACCGGTGAGGGACAGCGGGTGCTGGTGATCGGCGACTCGTGGTCGGTCGGGCTCGGCCAGGACGACCTGTCCCGCTCCTGGGCCGCGCGGCTCCCGGGCGAGGTGCACGTGCGCGGGTTCTCCGGGTCGGGCTTCAGCGCCGGCGCCAGCGGCTGCGGCCGGGTGTCGTTCCACGACCGCGCGCCGACCGCGGTCGGCGTACGTCCACGGCTCGTGGTGGTCGAGGGCGGGCTCAACGACTTCGACCAGCCCGTCCGGGCCATCGACCGCGGCTTCCGCAACCTGATGGCCGACCTCGCCGGCCAGCACGTGGTGATCGTCGGGCCCGCGACCGCGCCGCTCCGGGCCCGCGCGGTGCCGCGCGTCGACGACCGGCTCGCGGTGCTCGCCGACCGCTACGGCGTGCCCTACGTGCGCACGAGCGACCTCGACCTCGACTACCTCGACGACCGCCTCCACCTCACCGAGGACGGCCACCGCGAGTTCGGTGACGCCGTGGCCGAGCGCCTCGCCGGCGTGACGCCGACGCGACCGGTCCTGGTCGCCCACTGAACCGCTCGCACCACCAGGTGCGCGCAGTCTGAATTGACGTCAAGTCAGATCGCGCACGGGGTGCGTGCGGCCCGTCAACACCGTGGGGCCCGGTCCTGCCGATCGCTCACTCTGCGAGCCAGGCAGCCCAGCTGTCGAAGGAGTATGGCCGGCCCAGGAAGTCGGCGACCAGGTCGGCGGCGTCCTTGCGCCCGCCCATCGCGAGGACCTTGTCGCGGTAGGCCAGCGCGACGTCGGCCGCGAAGAGGTCGTCGGGGTCGAACGCGGAGAACAGGTCCTTCGCGATGACGAGCGACCACATGTAGGTGTAGTAGCCCGACGAGTAGCCGTCGAGGTGGCCGAACGCGCAGTGCATGTGGGCGCCCTCGAGCGGCGGGAAGACGGAGTAGCGGCGCTGGAGCTCGTCGCCGTAGGACGTGAGGTCGTCATGGGCCGCGGCGTGGAACCAGTAGGACCGCGCGGCGTACGACATCTGCTGCACCGCGTAGAGACCCTTGCCGAACTGCTCGGCCCGGCGCATCGCCGCGACCAGGTCGGCAGGGATGGTGTCGCCGGCCTCGTTGCGCGCGAAGGTGGCCAGCACGTCCGCGTCCCACGCCCACTCCTCGAGCATCTGGCTGGGCGCCTCCACGAAGTCCCACTCGGTGGCGACGCCGGAGAAGCGGGCCCACCGGCCCTGGCCGGCGAGGACGTGGTGGATGAGGTGGCCGAACTCGTGGAAGAGGGTGACGACCTCGTCGTGCTCCATCAGGCCGCGGTTGAAGTTGCACACCAGGACGCCCTCGGGGAGCTGCTCGCCGGCGATGCCCTTGACCATGTCGAACTGGGCGGCGTGCTTGAACTTGCCCTCGCGCGGATGCAGGTCGAGGTGGATCCGCCCGATCCGGGCGCCGTCGAGGCCGACGTCGTAGCTGGCGACCTCGGGGTGCCAGGTGCCGGCGTCGCCGTGCGGGACGGGGGTCCACTCGAGCCCGAAGAGCCGGCCGGTGACGTCGAGGAGGCCCTGGCGGACCTGCTCGAAGCCGAAGTAGGTGCGCACGACCTGTCCGTCGACGTCGTACTGCTCGCGCCGGACGAGCTCGGAGTAGTAGCGCGAGTCGTAGGTGGCGACGGTGTCGGCCGCCGGGTCGTCGACCCGCTTGCGCTCCAGGAGCACGCCGACCTCGTCGGCGGCGCGCTCCTTGGCCGCCTCGCCCACCCGGTCGATGAAGTCGGCGACCGCCTGGCCGGTGCCGATCATCTTGACCTCGGTGTCGTAGTCGGGCCAGGAGTCGTGGCCGAGCAGCGACGCGGTCTCGCGGCGCACCGCCAGGAGGTCCTGGAGGACCTGGTCGTTGGCGGGCCACGCGACGTTGTTCTGCGCCAGCGCCAGCTCGTGACGGGCCTCGGCGTCGACGGCGAAGGTGATGAAGGGAACGAGGTCCGGGTAGTCCGTGGTGACGGTGACGAGACCGTCCTCGTCGGGCGCGTGGGCGTCGCGGTAGTCGTCGGGCAGGCCGGCCAGCCGCTCGGGCGTGACCCGGATCGAGCGCACGTCGTCGCGGATGTTGCGACCGAAGTCCTGGGAGAGCTTGACGCCCCGCTCGCTGAGCTCGCGCAGGCGGTCGCGGGTGGCGTCGTCGCGGTCGACGCCGGCGCGGCGGAAGTCGCGCAACGTGTGCTCGAGGACCCGGCGGCCGTCGGCGTCGAGATCGGTGAGGTCGGAGGAGGTCGCCAGGCGGTCGAGGACGGCGTAGAGGTCGCGGTCCAGGCCGAGCTCGGTGACGTACTTCTGCACCTGCTGGCTGAGGTCGTCGGCACGGTCGCGGACGGCGGCGTCGGGGTGCACCTCGGCCCACAGGGCGACGGCCTCGGCGTTGGCGAGGGCGGTCTCGGCCTTGTTCCACGCGACCAGGACGACGGGGGCGTCGGAGGAACCGGCCTTCACCAGCCCGACCTGCTGCTGCGCCTCCTCGAGCTGGTCGTGGCAACGCTGCGTCACCCAGTCGAGCCAGTCACCGCCGCCGGGGAGGTCGATGGGGCTGGGCCGGGCGTCGGTCGTGCGGGGTTCGGGAGCCACGTCGTGGAGCCTACGGGCGGGGTGGGACATGCTCCACCGGTCCGGACCGCGGCTGGGAGGATGGGCCGGTGACCTCGGGGACCACGCAGGACTTCCGCTTCCGCGACATCTGGCTCGTGGCGTACGGCCCCTCCATCGTCTCCGCGATCGGCCACGGCGCGATGCTGCCGGTGCTGGCGCTGCGGGCGCGCGACCTCGGCGCCGACGTCAGCGTGGCCGCGGCGATCGTCGCCCTGCTCGGCGTCGGGCAGCTGCTCGCGAGCCTGCCGTCCGGCGCCCTCATCGCCCGGATCGGCGAGCGACGGGCGCTCGTCGGCGCGGGGCTGGTGGACGCGTGCGCGATGGCGTTCGCGGCGCTCACCGACTCGGTCCTGGGACTGGCGGCCGGGGTGCTGCTCAGCGGGGTGTGCTGGACGCTGTTCCTCATCGCCCGGCAGGGCTTCATGATCGACGTGGTCCCCGAGACCCACCGGGCGCGGGCGATGTCGCTGCTGGGCGGCTCCTACCGGGTCGGCGTGCTGGTCGGCCCGCTCATCGGGGCCGGGCTCATCGCGGTCTCGGACCTCACGAGCGTCTTCTGGCTGGGTGCGGCGATGTCGGTGCTCGCCTCCCTGCTCGCGGCCACGATGCCCGACCTGGGCGAGGAGAAGCGCGCGGCGGCGCGGGCCAGCGGGCATCTGGGCGTGTGGACCGTGATCGCCGCCCACCGCCGCCTGCTGGCCACGCTGGGCACGGCCGTCGTCATCCTCGGGGCGAGCCGCTCGCTGCGGCTCAGCCTCCTGCCGCTGTGGGCCGACCACGTCGGGCTGTCGGCGTCGACGACGTCGCTCATCTTCGCCGGCGCCGCGGCGATCGACGTGGCGTTCATGTGGCCCGGCGGCTGGCTGATGGACACCCGTGGCCGGATGGTCGTCGCCGTGCCGGTGGTGCTCTCGATGGCGGTGGCCTGCCTGCTCCTCCCGCTCGCCACCAGCGCCGCCTCGGTCGCCCTGGTGATGGCGCTGATCGCGTGCGGCAACGGCCTCGGGTCGGGCATCGTGATGACGCTCGGGGCGGATGCGGCACCGGTCGAGGGGAGGTCGCAGTTCCTCGGCGCCTGGCGGCTGTGCGGCGACATCGGCAACACCGGCGGACCCCTCCTGGTCAGCGCGGTGGCCGCCGTCGCCCCGCTGGCGGTCGCGTGCGTGACCGTCGGCGTGCTCGGACTGGCGGGCGCCGGCTGGGTGGGCTACTGGACCCGCCGCGTGGACCGGGACCGGGCGGCGCTCAGCCGACGGTGACCGTCACCTCGTTGGACACGACGTCGGAGTCGGTGTCCACGACCCGGAACTCGTTGGGGCCGGTGCGGCTCGTCTGGACGTACGTCGCGAAGGTGCCGCCGCTGACCGACATGGTCACCGGGAAGTCGGACCACGCGCCGTTCTCCATCCGCTGCACCTGCAGGATCGCGCCCTCGCCGGCCTGGTAGGTGCCGGTCAGGTCGATCTGCTGCATCGGGCTGACCGACTGCTGCGAGGCCGACAGCGAGATGCCGGTCGCCGGCGCCTCCGAGGTGGGCTCGGCGCCCGCGCTCGGCTCCGTCGCCTCCTCCGGCACGGTCTCGGTGCTGGTCTCGCTCGGCTTGGGCAGCCGGAAGGTCGCCGAGGCGCTCGGGTCCGCGCTGGCCCCCGTGCTCTCGCCGATGCCGGTGACCTTGACGCCGACGAGGACGGCCAGCCCGCCCAGCAGGCCGATGGCCACGGCGACGCCGACCAGGGCGACGAGCCCCGTCAGGACGGGGCGGTTCTCGGTGTCCATGTCGGTGTCGGGGGACCTTTCGCGAGGATGCGGTGACCTCGTCATTGTCCAAGACGGGCGGGTGCCGGGCCAACTGACCCGCCCGGGCGGCGAGCCGGCCACCCCTCGTCGGACAGGATAGGGGCCATGCAGTCACCGTTGCGACACGGCAGGGCCGCCATCGGCACGACCCTCGCCGGCGGCGCGCTCGCCGCGCTCTCCCAGGCCCCCGAACGCGCCTCCCGCCTGCTGCGGCACCGCTACCCGACGGTCGCCGTCACCGGCATGACCGGCGTCGGCAAGACCCGCCTGGCCGACCGGCTCTCGAAGCGGGCCAGCGCGGAGTCGGCGGCCGGACCCGACGTGGGCTCGGCCGTCATGGAGCGCCGTACGCGTCGCAACGCACGGCTGCGCGGCTACCGCTTCCGCGTCGTCCCGGGCGAGAACGCCGCCACCCGGCTCGGCGCGCTCGACGAGGTCTTCCACGACGAGCCCGTCGACGGGGTGCTGCACGTCGTGGCCTGGGGCCACGCCACCCCCCGCCGCACGGGCGGCACCACCGGGACGGCGCTCGCCACCCGCGAGGAGCAGCTGGCCGCCGAGCTCGAGGACTGGTCGATCACGGCGCACCGGATCGCGAGCATGGCGGTACGCCGCGACCGGCCGACGTGGCTGGTCGTCGCGGTCACCAAGGCCGACCTCTTCGCCGACGACGTCGACGCCGCGGTGCACTACTACTCCCCCGGCAGCGGTACGCCGTTCGGCGACAAGCTGGACGAGCTGCGTGCGCTCGCCGGCGGCGCCAAGCTCTCCATCGACGTGCTGCCCGTGTGCGCCCGCGGGGGCGACAAGCGCTCCGCGATGCCCGAGAAGGCGTGCAACGACCTGCTCGGCCGGCTCGAGCTGCGGATGGCGCAGCTCAGCGGCCACGTCTGAGCCCGCTCGCTGCGGGTCGGAGCGGTGCGTCGGGGCGGTGGGTCGGGGCGTGCCGGTCCAGACCGGATGACCGCGTAGTTCACAGTTCCACGACTTCTGGTTTCGACGCCGTCCATCGGGGCAGAAGAGCGGGATGAGGCCGATCGCGATCAACCAGCGGGCGCTGCGGGGCGCCAAGGAGGAGCTCGACTCCGCCCGCGAGGACCTGCGGTCCGCGCTCGGCGACATCGAGCATCCCGCCGACGACTTCCCCTGGCGCGACCTGCTGGTCGAGGGGGTCCGCAGCCTGATGGACGACGCCGAGCAGGTCGCGAAGAGGTGCCGCACCCTCGCCGGCGCCATCGACGACTCGATCATCGACTTCGACGAGCTCGACTCCATGGTCGGCGAGGCCGCGACGGTCGCCGCGCAGCTCGACCGGGTGACGCCATGACGCGGGTCGCCGTCGACCGGATCGAGACCCAGCAGGACACGCTCCGGTTCGGTGACCCGATCGGCTGCCACTACCACTGGCTCGAGCCCGGCAAGGTCGACTCCTACGGCGACTCGGTGCGCCGGATCGCGGGCAAGGTCGAGCTCGCCGTCGACGCCTTCGAGCGCACCGCCACGCTGCCGGAGGACGTCTTCGCCGGCGAGGCCGCCGACACGCTGCGCGAGCGGGCCGGCCGCCGCCGGGAGGAGTCGGCGAGCGTCCGCGACGGCCTCCGCGGCCTCGGCCGGGCGATCAACGCCTACTCCGAGGTCCTGCGGCGTCACCGCGAGGGCCTCGAGCAGCTGCGCGACCTGGCCGTGACCCGGGGCCTCGAGGTCCGCGACAACCGCATCTGGCCGCCCGTCGAGACGCTGCCCGGTGACGCCACCCAGAAGCAGGCCGACGCGTGGGAGGCCGGCTGGAAGGCCTACCAGGCGTGCTTCGAGACCAAGCTCGAGCTGCGTGACGCCCGCCGGGCCGCGACCCGCGAGCTCGTCACGGCCCTCGCCGAGCACGCCGGCGTCCACCCCGACCAGGACCGCGCCGGGCTCGTCCCGGCCGGTGCCCACCAGGTGAGCTTCGGCGAGCTCAGACGCGAGGCCGCCGAGGAGGCGCTCGATGCCGTGCAGGCAGGTGACACCTCCGAGTCGGCCCGCGGCACCGTCGACGCGCTCAGGCGCCGCGAGCAGACCGCGCTCGGCCGGCTCGAGGAGCTCGTGCTCGCCGAGGCCCCGCCCGAGGAGATCGCGGCCCAGGCCGCCAAGGTGCAGACGCTGCACCGCGAGCTCACCGACGCGAGGCTCGACCTGCGCGAGGCCGAGGCCGTCGCCGGGCGCGAGCAGGCGCAGGCCGACCGCGCCGCCCGCGACCTGCAGGACGCCGAGGCGGGACGCCCCCGACTGGTCGTCGAGCGCCCCGACCTGCAGCCCGACCGTCCGACCGACCTCCGCGACCGCCTCGGCTGAGGAGGGGTCGGCTAGGCGGACGTCGGCCCTGCTGCCCGCCGCTCGCGCTCGGCGACGGCGTGGGCGTCGGTGCGCGAGTCGTAGGACCAGAAGTCCCGCAGCGCAGCCGCAGTGAGCAACACACCGCCGACGCATGCCACGCCACCGCTGACGATCGCGCCTCGCACCGACCACGCGTCCGCCACGAACCCGGCGCGGGCCTCACCGACCATCGGCCCGACCGAGTAGGACAGCATCTCGATGCCGGCCAAGCGCCCGCGCATGGTGTCGGGGATCGTCTGGTTCCACACCGTCGACCTGAAGACCGCCGACACCATGTCGGCCGCGCCGGACAGCGCCAGGAACAGGCACGCCAGCCAGAACGACGGCATCAGCCCGGCCAGCGCGATGCAGGCGCCGTAGAGGCTGGCGGCGATCACGATCGCACGGCCGTGGTGGTGCACCCGGCCGACCCAGCCGCTGAGCGCGGTCGCGACGAGGGCACCCACCGTCTCGGCCGAGTAGAGCACTCCCAGCAGCTCGGGGCGGTCGAAGACCTCGTGCGCGAGGGCCGGGAACAGCACGACCGGGATGGCCAGCATCATCGCCGCGATGTCGACGAGGTAGGTGCCGAGCAGGTCGCGGCGGCGCACCGCGTACGTGAGGCCCTCGTGGATCCCGCGCAGGCTGGGCGGGGTGGTCTCACCGTCGTGCGGGTAGGGCCGCATCGCCGCGAACAGCAGTGTGGCGACCGAGTAGCCGACCAAGCCGGCGACGAAGCACCAACCGACGCCGACGTAGGCCACCAGCAGGCCGCCGACGAGCGGGCCGAGGAGGACGCCGAACTGCATCGCGAAGCTGCTCAACGCGTTGGCGGCGGCGATCTGGTCGTGCCGCACGGTGCGCGGTTCCAGCGCCTCGCGTGACGGGCGCTGCATCGAGCTCACCGCGGCGTAGAGCGCGGCGATGACGAAGATGAGCCACACCCTCGGCTGGGCGGAGAAGGCGTTCCAGGCGAAGGCACCCATCAGGGCGACCTGGGCGACCCCGGTGGCGACGAGCAGGCGACGCCGGTCGACGTGGTCGGCCAGCGCACCGCCGTACAGGCCGAAGACGACGAGCGGTCCGAGCTCGACGAGCCCGACCAGGCCGACCATGAGGTTGGAACCGGTGAGGTCGTAGATCGCGAACGGTACGGCGACGTAGGCCACCATGCTGCCGAGGTAGAACACGCTGCCGGCAGTGAAGAGCAGGCGGAAGTCACGCGACTCCCGCAGCGGGGTCACGTCCATCCGCATCGCGCGGAACCGGTCGGTCCAGGTCACGAGCGCCCAGTCTCCCACCCGCGGCCGGCCTGCGCGCGCGGGTTTTCAGGAGGCCCCGCGGACCTCGATCACCTCGTGTCGCGGCACCGCGCTGTCGCGCACGGCGGAGCAGGTCAGCCGGTGCAGGTCGGCGCCGAGCACCCGGCGTACGACGACGTCGACCTCCCCGTGACCGACCACCGCGAACCGGGCGGTGGTGAGGTCGTCGGCGACCTGCACGACGCCGGGACGTAGGTCGTCCAGCCCGAGGAGTCCGTGCTCCCTGCGCAGCGCGACGTCGGCGGCCTGGACGGCCATCGGCAGGTCGGAGCGACCGCGGAAGAACTCGAGGAGCACCTCGCCCCTGGCCGTCGCGGCGGCGACCTCGTGGGCGGAGTCCGGGTCGAGCCCGCCGTAGTAGAGCCCGCGAGGCAGCACCACGAGGTTCCCGGCGAAGCGGTCGCCACCGACGTGGGAGGTCTCCCACACGGCGGCGGCCTGCGGCCCGTCCGCCAGGGCGGAGGCGACCGGACGCCCGAGCTCGGCGCAGCAGGCGTCGTGGCGCCCGTGGGTGCAGACGGCGAGGACCGGGTCACCCTGCGGCTCGAGACCGACGGACCGGCCGGCGCCGAGGGCCGCCAGGTCGACGTCGCGCACGTCGTCGATCCGGTCGAGGTCGGCGCCCTCGGCCCACGAGGCCGGCCCGGCCGCCCGGGCGGCGACGACGCGGGTCGGCCCGGCGCCGGCGCGGCGGCCCGGCCTGCGGACGAGCAGCACCCGGACCCGGTGCCGGCGCGCCTGCTCCTGCAGGTGGGCACCGAGGCCGTCGGGCAGCCGGGCGTCGCGCAGCGCGTCCACGCCCCACGGCCCGAGGTGCTCCAGCAGCAGGAAGCTGCGCACGGTCGAGGCGGTGCCGGCCAGCTCGTCGCCACGGGCCCGACTGGCCGCCGCGCAGCGGAAGGCGGTCACCGGACGACCTCGAGCAGGCCCTCCCGCACCAACCGTCGGCACAGGACCAGCGCGCTCTGCTCGTCGACCGGGAGGTCACGCGGCGCGAGATCGGCGTGCGCGGCGACGTGCTCGAGCGCCGGGCGGACCCGCGCGGGCACCCGCAGGACGCGGTCGCCGATCATCACGCGGACCGCGTCACCGTCGTCGACGAGCACGCACGGGTGCCCGCGGCGGCGCCGCAGTCGCGTGTGGGGGTCGAGCCCGCCGGCCAGGGCGTGGCGGTCGAGAAGGGTGCCCGCCAGCCGCGGCGGGCGTCCGCTGACGAAGCCCTCGGCCTGGCTCGCCGCGAGCGCGGCGGGGTCGAGGCGGCGTACGGCGTCGGCGACCGCGGCGAGGTGGTCGGCGAGGCCTTCGGTGAGCCGGCCCGGGTCGTCGAGGTAGCCCGCGGGCACGTGGTCGTCGGGCACGTCGGCGAGCAGGCGGCCGACCTCGCGCGTGACCAGGCTGCGCCACGTCAGCTGGTTGATGCCGATGGTGAGGTGCAGCGACACCGACTCCTGCGCGCGGGCGGCGTGGGGAGTGCCGGTCGGCAGGTAGGCCACGACGCCGGGCTCCAGCAGCAGGTCGCCCGGACCGCCCTCGCCGTGCACCTCCCACATCTTCGTGCCGTGGGTCTGCATCACGAACACGTCGTGGGAGTCGGAGTGGACCGCGAAGCCCTGGGCGCCCGGCGGGGTGAGGTAGGCGTTCGCCTGGCAGGGGTGGCCGAGCTCGAGCTCGAGCTCGGCGACGAGGTCACCGACGGGCGAGAAGTAGCGCTGCAGCCCCTGCAGCACGATCGTGGCGCCCTCGTCGTGCAGGCGCATCAACCGGACCGGGTCGACCAGCCCGGTGAGCGGCTTGCCGGCGAGGCTGCCGCCGCGGGTGAAGGCGGACTCGGGCAGCACGGAGCCGTTGCGGGCCACACGGACCGCCGGGGCGCGGATCGCGGTCTCGGTGAGCAGGTGGTCGACGTCGGCCAGCGACAGCACCTCGGCGCCGTACGACGGGTCGGTGCGGTGGACGTGGACCGACGACGCCCAGACCTTGTCGAGGAAGGTCTGGGCGTCACCGGTGAGGCGGTCGAGAGCGCTCAGAGCGAAGACCCGTCGGTGCCGTCGGCGTCGGTGGAGTCACCGTCGGTCGCGTCGGTCGAGTCGCCGTCCGTCGCGTCCGCGTCGGTGCCGTCGGCGTCGGTGGAGTCGCCGTCGGTCGCGTCGGTCGAGTCGCCGTCCGTCGCATCGGCGTCGGTGCCGTCGGCGTCCGTGGTGGGTCCGGCCGCGACCCCGGTCGGGTCGACGCCCTCGGTGGTCATCTCGTCGTCGCCGAGGGGGTTGTCAGGAGTCGTCGTCATGGATCCTCCTACTCGCGCCGCGACGGACGGTCCGCCCCGGATCTGCGTCGAGTCTGGTGATGGCGAGCTCCACGGTCCCACACCCCTGGGGACGGGGTCAGCCCTCGACGGGTCGCGTCGCGCGGACCTCGAAACGGGTGGTCGCCTTGACCTTGTCGTCACCGCAGGACTGCCGCCGTCCCGGGCCGGGGACCGCGACGACCTCGTCGGCGAGGTCCCCGCCCGCCAGGACGTGCAGCTCGTGGGCCTGCTGCACCGCGGGCCGGCCCGCGCGGCCGCGGGTCCACGGCAGCGGGACCTCCCCCCGCGTGAGCGCCGTGCAGGCCTCGACGGCGGCGTCGGGGTCGAGCCGGCCCAGGGTGATCCCGGTGGGCAGGGCCAGGAGGGTGCCGGAGAACCGGTGCCCGCCGAGGTGGGTGGTCTCCCAGGTCCCGTCGGGCCACGTCTGCGCGAGCCGTCCGGCGATCGGACGGCCGATCTCGGCGCAGCAGCGGTCGCGCTTGCCGTTGGTGCACACCAGCCAGAGCGGGTCGTCGTACGACGGCAGTGCGGCGAGGTCGAGGTCCAGGAGGTCCTCGACCCGGTCGAGGACGGTGGCGCGGACGTCGTAGCCCGTCGCGGTGGCGCGGGCGTGGAACACGTGGGTGCCGGGACCGCTGCTGCCGTCGGGTCGGCGGAGCAGGAAGACCTTCAGGTCCACCGATCCGAGGTGGTCGCGCACCGCCTCGGGCAGGCGGTTGTCGCTGATCGCGTCACGTCCCCACGGTCCGGGGCTCTCCACCAGCAGGAGCTCGGGGTCGGTCGGGGCCGTGCCGCCCATCGGCTCGTCGTCGACGAGGCTGGCGATGGAGCACCGGAAGTCAGGCATGGCGAGAAGTGTGGCCGACGGGGCCGCACCGTCCCCGGGCGGGACTCAGAGCAGTCCGCGCCGGCGTGCGACCGCGGCCGCCTCGGTGCGTGAGGCGGCGTCCAGCTTGGCCAGGATGTTGGAGACGTGGACCGACACGGTCTTGGTGCTGATGAAGAGCTGCTTGCCGATCTCGCCGTTGGAGCGGCCCTCCGCGACCAGGGCGAGGATCTCCGCCTCGCGCGGGGTGAGCGTCGCCGGGTGGGCGGAGGTGGCGGGCACGGGCGCGGAGCCCTGGGCGGTGAGCTCGTCGAGCATCGGCCGCGCACCGAGCTCCCGCGCCGCCTCGCGCGCCTGGTCGGCAACGGTCCTGGCGCCGGTGGTGTCGCCGACGGCGCGCAGCACGCCGGCGAGCCGGACGCGGGTCTGGGCGACCTCCGGGACGCTGGCGTAGGCGACGGCGGCCTCCTCGGCGGCGCGCCAGGACGAGACGAGCTCGTCGGCCGAGGGCGGGTCGACCTGCGCGAGCCAGCGCCAGCGGAGGTGCTCGGCGGCGCGACGGGCCACCCACATGCGGTACTCGGGGCCGTGGCTGCCGTCGTAGGGCGCGTAGAAGTCGATGACCCGGCCGCCGTCGGAGACCAGCCGCTCGACGTCGTGGGCCGCCGACCCGCGCTCGTCGGCCGACTGGTGCGCAGCCGCGGCGGCGAACGCGGCGATCGTGAGGGTCGCGAGGCGCAGCCGCGCCTGGAACCACTCGTGCCACAGCGGCACGACCACCGCGACCAGGTCGTCGTACGCCGACAGCGCGAGCGCCGCGTCACCGGCGGCGGCCGCGCGCATGATCTCCGCGCCGCCGGAGGAGATGGCGGTCAGGCCGTCGGTGCCCCAGTGGTCGCGGAGGCGCTCGAGGGCCGCCTGCTTGGGCTCGCCCCGGATGCCGATCGTGATGAACATCTGGTGGGCGAAGTAGAGCCACTCGAAGACCATGGGCGGGTTCTGCCCGCTGACGTCGAGGAGGTGCCACGCCTCGTCGAGCCGGCCCTGGTGGGTGAGCGCGACCGCCAGCAGCAACCGGGCCTCGGCGGGGTAGGGCGACCAGGTCAGCCCGCCGACCTCGCTGCGCGCGATCACCTCGCGGTAGACCGCCACGGCCGTGTCGAGGTCGCCCTCGTCGTGGTGGTGCCGACCGAGCAGGTAGAGCGCGCGGAGCTCGGGCTCGATGAGCCCGGCCCGCCGGGCCCGCTCGGCCGCGGCCCGCCAGCCGGCGCTGGGGCTCGCGCCGCCGGCCGGGTCGAGCCCGGCGACGGTGGCGTGCAGCTCGACGGCCAGGCTGGTGAGGTCGTTGCGCTCGGCCAGCTCGAGCGCCTGCAGCGCCACGCTCCGTGCCTCGTCGGCGTGCCACCCGCCCAGGCTCTGGGCGTGCACCAGCAGCGCCCGGGCCAGCAGCTTGGGCGGGCCACCGCGGAGCAGCTCGACGGCCTCCGCCGCGATCTCGCGGGGCGAGTCGGTGGTGTCGGTGAGCAGCAGGGCGGACGCGAGCGCCGTGAGCAGCTGGCCGCGGTCGACGGCCGCACCCTCGGCCGGCAGGGCGGCCAGGCGCGCCCGGAGCACCTTGACCGCCTTGGGCACCCGACCGGAGGCGACCAGCGCCTCCGCGCACCGACGGGCCAGTGCGAAGGCGTCGATGTCGGGCAGCGGCTCGCGGGTGGTGTCGACCAGCTCGAGCGCGTCGAGGAAGTGGGTGGCGGCCTCTGCCGGACCACCCACGGCCAGTGCCTCCTCGCCCGCCTCGATGGACGCGCGGACGGCGACCGGGCGGTCGTCGGCCCGTCGGGCGTGCTGCGCGAGCTCGGCCGCCGTACCGACGGCGCGTCCCTCTCCCAGCGCGGCGACGAAGGCGGCGTGCAGCCGCATCCGCTCCCCTGGCAGCAGGTCGTCGTAGACCGCCTCGCCCAGCAGCGCGTGGCGGAAGGCGTAGGTGCCACCGCGCGAGGCGACCAGGACGTGGGCGTCGACGGCGGTGCGCAGCGCGCCCTCGAGCTCGGCGGAGCCGAGGTCGGACACGGCGGCCAGCAGGCCGTGGCCGACCTGGCGGCCCGCGACCGAGACCAGCCGCACGACACGGCGGGTCGTCTCGTCGAGGCGGTCGAGATGGACGAGCAGCACGTCGGCGAGCTCGCCGGGGACCTGGCCGGACCACGCGGCACCGACGAGCTCCTCGATGAAGAACGGGTTGCCCTCGGCGCGGTCGACGATGGAGACGTACTCCGCCTCGGACAGCGTGGAGGGGTGGAGCGCGCGGACCAGGCGGCGTACGTCGTCGGCGGCGAGCGGCTCGACCTGGAGCCGGTCGACCCCGCGCAGGCGCATCCACTCCGCGACCTGGCGGCGCAGCGGGTGGCGGCGGTGGAGGTCGTCGGAGCGGTAGGACACCACGAGCGCGACGCCGGGGACCGGTCGGGAGAAGAGGAAGCTCAGCATGTCGCGGGTCGACTCGTCGGCCCAGTGGGCGTCCTCCACCACGACGAGGACCGGGGCCTGCTCGGCGACGGCGGCGAGGAGGTGGCCGAACGCGTCGTAGACGTTGCCGCGGTCGAGGGCCTGGTCGCCCGACGCGGTCTCGCTGCTGCGGATCCGACGGCCGGGCTGGAGGCGGGCGAGGGTGGGGTGCACCTCGAGGACGCGGCCCGTGACGTCGGGGTGGTCGGCCATCAGGCGGCCGAGGATCTCGGAGAAGGGGAGGTAGGGCAGCGAGCTGTCGGCGAGGTCGAGGCAGTGGCCGGCGACGACCTGCCAGTCGGCCTCCAGCGCGGTGTCGCACAGGGCCATCAGCAGGCGGGTCTTGCCCACGCCCGCGTCACCGCCGACCAGCACCGCGCGGGCGGCAGCAGGCGCGGACGTGCGAATGCCGAGCTGGGCGGTGAGGTGCTCCAGCTCGGCATCGCGTCCGATGAGATCGGTGGTCCGCAGGGCCGGCACGGACGACATTGTGTCCTGTCGGTCCGACACTGATGGGTCGATCGCGGTACGGGTCACTTCTCGGTGTCGTCGGTGCGGACCCGGGTCCAGCGGCGGTGCCCGTAGTCCTTCCGGATCCTGTCCTGTCGGTAGCTGACCTCGGCGCCCAGGAAGCTGTCGGTGGTGTACATGTCGATCTCCTCTTCTCCTCGGCCCGGTGCGGGCCATGGGAAGAGCGTGCGTCCGTGAGGTGGGCCCCGACATCGGGCGCGTGCCCTATCCCCGGGTGGCCGGCTACCTCAGACGCGGTCCCCGACGGCGTACGGCGCGCGCCTGAGGTAGCGGGCCGGGCGGGGTCGGGCCGG
Source organism: uncultured Nocardioides sp. (assembly GCF_947488025.1). GTDB lineage: Bacteria > Actinomycetota > Actinomycetes > Propionibacteriales > Nocardioidaceae > Nocardioides. The sequence goes on from NZ_CANKYS010000012.1 coordinate 58,231, forward strand.
GCGGGGTCGGGCCGGGCGGGGTCGGGCCGGGGTAGTCCAGTGGGTAGTGGCTGCGAACCAGGCGGCGACAGCCAGATCCCACTGGACTACCCCCAGGGGCCGACGACGGGGCGGCCGGCCTGCCAGACCCCGGCGACGAGCGGGACGCCGGGGCGGTAGGCGAGGTGGACGTAGGAGGGAGCCTCGAGCAGGACGAGGTCGGCCATCTTGCCGGGGGCGATCACGCCGACGTCGTCCCGGTCGAGGGCGGCAGCGCCCATGGCGGTCGCGGCGTGCAGGGCCTCGGCAGGACTCATCCGCATCTCGCGGACCGCCAGCGCGATGCACAGCGCCATCGAGGAGGTGAAGCACGAGCCCGGGTTGCAGTCGCTGGCGAGCGCGACGCGTACGCCGGCGTCGAGCAGGCCGCGCGCGTCGGGGTAGGGCTGGCGGGTGGAGAACTCCACCCCCGGCAGCAGCGTCGCGATGGTGCCGCTCGACGCGAGCGCGGACACGTCGGCGTCGGAGAGGTAGGTGCAGTGGTCGACGGCGACGAGACCGAGCTCGCACGCCAGCTGCACACCCCCGCCGTACGTCAGCTGGTTGGCGTGGAGGCGTCCGCGCAGGCCGCTGTCGGACCCCGCCGCCAGGATGGTGCGTGCCTGGTCGACGTCGAAGGCGCCGTCCTCGCAGAACACGTCGATCCACCGGGCGTGCGGCGCCGCGGCCGCGAGCATGGGGCCGGTGACGAGGTCGACGTAGTCCTCGGGGGTGGTCTCCGCGGGGACGACGTGGGCGCCGAGGAAGGTGGTGTCCTCGGTGAACTGGCGGGCCACTGCGAGGCTGCGGGCCTCGTCGTGGACCGACAGCCCGTAACCGCTCTTGATCTCGATGGAGGTGGTGCCCTGGGCCCGCATCTCGGCGACGAGCCTGGCGACGTGCGACGTGAGCTGCTCATCGGTGGCGGCACGGGTCCTCGCGACCGTGGTGCGGATGCCACCGGCCGTGTAGGGCTGGCCGGTCATCCGCGCCTCGAACTCCGCGGATCGGTCGCCGGCGAAGACGAGGTGGCTGTGCGAGTCGACGAAACCGGGGACGACCGCGCGCCCGCCGGCGTCGACCTGCACGTCGGCGTCGGGCGCCTCCGCGGCCGGACCGACCCAGGCGACGCGGGTCCCCTCGACCACGACGGCGGCGTCGTGGACGAGGCCGAGCAGGCCGCCCTGCTCGGCCCGCTCCGGGTCGTTGGTGGTGAGCTCGCCGATGCCGGTGATCACGGTCGAGAGCTGGTGGCTCATCGGCGTTCCTCCCCCCAGGTGCGGGCGATCGCCGACTCCAGCTCGAGCCCGATGTCGTAGCGCTGGCCCTCCTCGACGACCCAGTGGCCGTCGACCATCACCCGCTGCACGTCCTCGGCGGTCGCGGCGAAGACGACCGCGCCCTCGTCACGGCCGGCGCCGGCGGTGCGGGGGCTGGCCGGGTCGACGACCACGAGGTCGGCGCGCTGCCCGACGGCGATGGCACCCGCGTCGTCCCAGCCGAGCGACGCGTGCCCGTCGGTGGTGGCGGCGGTCAGCAGCTCGGCGGCGGTCCAGTGGCCGCGCTGCTGGGTGGCCAGCCGCTCGTCGAGCTCGACGGCGCGCATCTCCTCGAAGAGGTCGATCACCGCGTGGCTGTCGGACCCGAGGGTGAGCCGGGCGCCGGCGTCGTGCAGCCGCCTGCTGGGCCCGATGCCGTCGCCGAGGTCGCGCTCGGTGGTCGGGCAGAAGGACGCATGCGCACGGGACCCGCCGACCAGCGCGATGTCGTCGTCGCTCAGGTGGGTGGCGTGCACCAGCGACGACCTCGGCCCGAGGAGGCCGTGGTCGGCGAGCAGCCGCGTCGGGGTCACGCCGTACGCCTCGAGGCAGGCGGCGTTCTCGGCGACCTGCTCGGAGACGTGGACGTGGAACGGGCGGTCGGCGAGGCGGTCGGCGACGGCTGCCAGGTCGCTGGCGGGGACGGCGCGCACGGAGTGGACCGCCATCCCGGTGACGGCGTGCGGCGCGGGCGCCAGCGCGTCCACGCGGTCGGCCCATGCCTCGACGCTGCCGTCGCTGTAGCGGACCTGCGCACCCTCGGGCGGCACCCCGAAGCCGGAGGAGAGGTAGAGCGTGTCCAGCAGGGTGACCCGGATGCCGGCCTGACGCGCCGCCTCGACCAGCACCTCGCCCATCTCGTTGGGGTCGGCGTAGGGCGTGCCGTCGGGGCGGTGGTGGAGGTAGTGGAACTCCCCGACGCACGTGATCCCGGCCGCCGCCATCTCGCGGTAGGTCGCGGTGGCGAGGGCGAGGTAGGTGTCCGGGTCGAGTCGCGCGGCGACGGCGTACATCTGCTCGCGCCAGGTCCAGAAGGTGCCGCGCTCGCGCTGGGTGCGGCCGCGCAGCGCGCGGTGGAAGGCATGGCTGTGGGTGTTGGCGAGGCCGGGGACGACCAGGCCGCGGACCGGGATGGCGCGCGGCGGGTCGGAGTCGGGCGTGACGGAGGTGAAGCGGTCGTCCTCGACCTCGACCAGCACGTCGTCGAGGAAGCGGTCCCCGATCCAGGCGTGCTCGAGGAGGTACGCCGTCACGCGGGGTCCCTGCGGCGTTGTTGGGAGGAGCGAAGCGGGGGACAAGAACGCCGTGGGGTGCTCATGCTGGCGCACCCGTCAGCTCGGCGAGCACGTCGGCGAGCGCGTCGACGCCGGCCAGGCAGTCGGCGGTCTCGGCGTGCTCATCGGGCGAGTGGGAGACGCCGGTGGGGTTGCGGACGAAGACCATGGCCGTGGGGATGCCGGCGTCGGACAGGATCCCGGCGTCGTGGCCGGCCTGGGTCGGGATGACCGGCCAGTCGCCGAGACCGGCGAGCCGCGCGGCCAGGTCGGGGTCGAAGACGACCGAGCCGGAGACCGACTCCGCGGTGACCTCGAGCGACGTCCCGTCGCGGCCCGCACGGTCGTGCGCCTGCCGCTCGACCGCGTCGACGAGCGCGGCGAGGGCGTCGCCGGACGAGGCCCGCGCGTCGAGCCACGCGGTGACCAGCGAGGGCACGGCGTTGGTGCCGTTGGGCTCGACGGCGATGCGGCCGAAGGTGGCCCGCTGCCCGGCCAGGCGGGCCTGCTTGTTGGCGGCCAGTGCCGTCATCGCGTAGGTGAGCATCGGGTCGCGGCGGTCCTCCATCCGCGTCGAGCCGGCGTGGTTGGCCTGCCCGGCGAAGTCGAAGCGCCACCGCCCGTGCGGCCAGATCTCGCTGGCCAGGCCGACGGCGACGTCGCGGTCGACGAGGTCGCGCCCCTGCTCGACGTGCAGCTCGACGAAGGTGCCCACCCGGTCCAGCGACAGCAGCCCCGCCGACGGGTCGAGACCGGCCCCGGCGACGGCGTCGGCGAGGAACACCCCGTCGCGGTCGCGCAGCTCGCGCGCCTGCTCCCACGTCGTGGCGCCGGTGACCAGCCGAGACCCCAGGCACGCGCGCCCGAACCGCGACCCCTCCTCCTCCACGAAGACGCCGATGCCCAGAGGACGGCCCGGCTCGAAGCCCCGGGCCCGCAGGGTGTCGACGGCGGCGAGCGCGGACGCCACGCCCAGCGGTCCGTCGTACGCCCCGCCGTCGAGGACGGAGTCGAGGTGCGAGCCGGTGAGGACCCCTCGCTCGCCCGTGGCGCTGGCGGGCTCCCACCAGGCGACCTGGTTGCCGATGCCGTCGGTCTCGACGACCAGCCCGCGCGCCGCGCACTCCTCCGCGAACCACGTCCGCAGCTCGGCCTCGGCGGTGGTCCAGGGCTGGCGGAAGTAGCCGCCCGAGGACGCCGAGCGCCCGACCGGCGCGAGGTCGCGCCACATCTGCTCGAAGTCGGTCGTCGGGGCCATGCCAGCAGTCCACCGGGATCGTCGGGCGGGGTCAACGAGCGCGCGTGGCGAGTCGTCTCGGATCCGAGACCACCATGATGGGGACCATGGAGTTCCGCGAGGTCGTACGCCGTCGCCGGATGGTGCGCCGCTACGCCGACCGCCCGGTCGACCCGGCCGTCGTCGACCGGATGCTCGAGCACGCCCAGCGCGCGCCCAACGCGGGTTTCACGCAGGGCTGGGCGTTCCTGGTGCTCGACACCCCCGACGACGTCGCGCTGTTCTGGGAGGCGACGGGCGCGGACCCGGCCGCCTCCAACACGTGGCTCGACGGCATGCGCACCGCGCCGGTCGTGATCGTCCCGCTGACCAGCAAGAGCGCCTACCTCGACCGCTACGCCCAGCCGGACAAGGGCTGGACCGACCGCAGCGAGGACCGCTGGCCGGTGCCGTACTGGTGGGTCGACGCCGGCATGGCCGCCCTGCTCGTCCTGCAGACCGCGGTCGACGAGGGCCTCGGTGCGTGCTTCTTCGGCATCCCCGGGGAGCACCTGGCGACCTTCCGGGAGGCGTTCGGCATCCCGGAGGACCACGCACCGGTCGGCGCGATCACCGTCGGACACCGCGAGGCCGACGCCGGCGCGGCGGGGTCAGCGGCCCGTCGCGAGCGGCGCGGGGACGTCGTCCACCGCGGGCGCTGGTGAGCGGAGCGGCTCGAGGGCGGACCGCACCTGTGCGAGCAGCGGGCGCGCGGCGGGGTCGCGGCTGAGGCACGCGGCCAGCACCTCGCGCACCTCCTCGGGCAGCAGGTCGAGGCCCTCGGGCTCGACCGGCATCCGGCGGTGGAGCAGCGGCCAGCGGCGACGGCTCTCCCACGTCGCCTCGTCGCCGTACGGCGCGGTGCGCGCGAGCGCGTCGACGAGCGTCATCCCCAGCCCCCACACGTCGGTGGCGGGCGACAGTCCGCGCCCGATCGCCTGCTCGGGGGCGAGCCAGCCGCGGGTGCCCGCTCCGGGCCTGCCGTCGCCCGGTCGCCCGGCGAGGCTGAGGTCGATGAGCACCGCCAAGCCATGGTCGACCACCACGTTGTCGGGCTTGAGGTCGAGGTGCAGCCAGTCGTGGCGGTGGAGGTAGCCGAGCACCGACGCGAGCTGGCAGCCGAGCTCCGCCGCGTCCGCGAGCCCGAGCGGCTCGTGCTCGACGAGCGCGGACAGCGTCGCGCCGCGCAGCGTCTCGAGGACGACGGTGGGCGGGTCGTCGAGGACGTCGTAGCCGCGCACGAGGTGGGGGTGGGCGAGCGTCGTGGCCAGGTGGCCCTCGAGCAGCACCGCCTGCCGCACCCGCGGGTCGTCGCGGCGGTCGGCCCGCAGCAGCTTGACCACGCACCGCGTGCCGCGCGCCTCGTCCCAGGCGTCCCACGTCTCGAGCCGGCGACCGTCGGCGAGCAGCGCGAGCGGGCGGTAGCCGACCGGCAGGTCCCCCGTCGGCGTACGTCGCCGGGTCATGCGGGCACCTCCGCGAGGGACGGGGCGAGCGGCACCACGCGGTCGACGTGCTCGAGCACGACCGGGTCGTGGGTGAGCACGACCACCGTCCGCTCGCGCGGGCCGGTGGTCAGCGCGACCATCAGCCGCCGCGCGGCCTCGGCGTCGAGCCCGGTGGTCGGCTCGTCGAGCACCAGCACGCGGCCCGGTCGCAGCAGGGCGCGGGCGACGGCCAGCCGCTGCCGCTGGCCGCCCGACAGGGTGCGACCGCGCTGGCCGATGCGCGTGCCGTAGCCGTGCGGCAGGGCCTCGACGAAGTCGTGCGCGCCGGCGTCGCGGGCCGCCGCGCGCACCTCGGCGCGCGTGGCGTCGGGCCGGCCGATCACGAGGTTCTCGTGCACCGTCGCGTCGAGCATGAGCTGCTCCTGGTGGACCACGGTGACGGCCTCGCGCACCGACGTCGCGGTGTGCGCGGCGACGTCGTGCCCGTCGATCGCCACGACGCCGGAGTCGGCGACGAGCTGGCGCGCCAGCAGCCGGCCGAGGGTGGACTTGCCCGCGCCGCTGGGACCGACGAGCGCCACCACTTCGCCCGCAGCGACGTCGAGCGAGACGGCCTCGAGCGCCTGGCGCGGCGCACCGAGGTAGGTGAACGACACGTCCCGCACCGACAGCGCCCCCGGCCCGGCAGGCAGCGGGGTGGCACCGTCGCGATCCCCGCCGGCGGGCTCGTCGAGCAGCTCCACGACCCGCTCGACGCCCGCACTGGCGGAGTAGAGGGCAGGCACGAGGTCGGCCAGCGTCCGCACCGGACCGAAGCACTGCATGAGGAGGGTGAGGAACGCGAGCAGCCCGCCCAGCGTGAGCCGCCCATCGGCCAGCGACCAGACGCCGAGCCCGACGACGACCAGCACGCCGACCAGCTCGGCGAGGTCGACGAGCGGGAGGAACAGGGCACGGATGCGGCTGGCGGCCAGCTCGGCGCCCGCGATGGCGCGGTTGTGGTCGTCGTACGACGCCACGGCGCGGTCCTGGCGGCCGTAGGACTGCACGAGCGCAGCGTTGCCCAGCGCCTCCTCCGTGACGCTGCCGAGCGAGCCTCCGCGCCGACGACGCTCGCGCGAGACGTCGCGGGTGAGCCGGGCGAAGCGGGTGGAGACCCACCAGAAGAGGGGCACCACGACGAGCGAGGCGAGTGCGAGCTGCCAGTCCATCCACACGAGCGCGCCCGCGAGCACGAGCAGGCGCACGAGGGCGCCGACGCCGTCGCTGACCTGCGACACCATGAACCGCTCGACCGCGGCGACGTCGGACGTCAGCCGCGTGAGGGTGTCGCCGAGCCGGCGGCGGTCGTGGGTCGCGGCCGGCAGCGACAGCACGTGGGCGAACACGTCCCGGCGCAGGTCGACCAGGAAGCGTTGCGAGACGTACGTCGCCAGGTAGTCGTCGGCGCCCGAGACGATCCCGCTCGCGAGGTTGAGGCCGATGTAGAGCAGCGCCAGCACGAGGAGCGGCTCGAACGCGGCCGGCACGAGCACGTCGTCGACGAGCCGCTGGTAGAGGAACGCCTCGGCGACCGCGATCGCCGGCGCGACCGTGAGGAGGAGCAGCCCCAGCAGGAGCCAGCCGCGCAGGGGGCGCAGCCGCGGCCAGAACCGGCGCGCGATGTCGACCGGACGGAGCGCGGCGGCGACGTCGACGAGGGCCTGCTGCTCGGGAGCGGCTCGCAACAGGCCGGCGACACGGCGGAGGGACATCGGAGCTCCTGCGACTCGGGCGAGGGGACGGGACGGCGGGACGGGTGGGCGGCCCGGGGGTGGGGCCGCCCACCCGTCGTGGGGGCAGCGGTCGCTCAGCTGGAGCGCGAGCGCGACCGGCTGCGGTTGCGACGGCGCCGACGGCGACGACGGCGGCGTCCGTCGTCGCTCGAGGAGTCGGCGCGGCGGGCCTGGACGGCCGGCGTGAGGGCGGTGAGGATTCCGGAGCGGGCCATGGTGGCCTCCTTCGGTTGCGGTGTCCGGGTCTTCCCCGGCTGACGAGAAGGACTCTGGTCGTCCGTCATGACGTGACGATGAGTTGTCGGTGAGAGCGCCCTCATGCGCCCGAGCGGCGCTAGGTTCTGCGCATGACCGACCGCATGACCGACCGTGTGGTCACCGCCCTGCAGGCGCTCGTCCGCATCCCGACCGTCTCCGACCGCGACCCGGCGCGGGTCGACACCGATGCCTTCGACCGGCTGCTGGCCGAGCTCGCGACCCAGTTCCCGCTGCTCCACGAGCGGCTGGACCTGACGCGGGTCGGCAGCCACGGGCTGCTCCTCCACTGGGCCGGCGCGAGCGCCGAGCGACCGGTCGTGCTGATGGCCCACCTCGACGTCGTACCCGTCGACGGTGACGCGCCGTGGCGCCACGACCCGTTCGGTGGCGAGGTGCACGACTCCCCCACCGGGCCGGCGATCTGGGGGCGCGGCACCCTGGACGACAAGGGTTGTGTCGCCGCGATCTGCGAGGCCGTCGAGGGCCTGCTGGAGGCCGGGCACGTGCCCGCGCAGGACGTCTGGCTGTCCTTCGGCTGCGACGAGGAGGTCAGCGGCACCGCCGCGGTCGAGGCCGTGGAGGTGCTGCGCGGACGCGGCGTCACCCCGTGGCTGGTGCTCGACGAGGGTGGCGCGATCGCGGCCGGCGCGTTCCCCGGCGTGAAGGCGCCGCTGGGCGTCATCGGCGTCACCGAGAAGGGCACGACCTCGCTCGAGCTGGTGGCCGAGGGGCGCGGCGGGCACGCCTCGACACCCGCCCGCAACGGCCCCACCGCTCGCATCGCGCGGGCGATCCTGCGCGTCGAGAAGTCGCCCTTCCCGGCGTCCGCGCCCGCTCCGACGTTGGAGCTGATGCGCCGCCTGGCGCCGCACGTGTCCCTGCCGCTGCGTCCCCTGCTCGGTCGTGCGGACCGGCTGGCGCCGGTGGTCACCCGGGCGCTGCTGGCCGCAGGCCCGGAGGCCGCGGCCATGACGCGTACGACGGTCGCGGCCACCACCCTCAGCGGGTCACCGGCCCTCAACGTGATCGCGTCGACCGCGAAGGCCGGGCTCAACATCCGGGTGATGGTCGGCGACACGGTCGCCGGTGTCGTCGAGCACATCAGGAAGGCGGTCGACGACGACTCGATCCGCATCGACGTGGTCGAGTCCGGCGAGCCGTCGCCGGTCTCGCCGATGGGTGACGCCTTCGAGCTGCTCGAGGACTGCATCGGCGACGTCTTCCCCGACGCGGTCGCGACGCCCTACGTGATGATGGCGGCGACCGACTCGCGGCACTTCACTGCGATCAGCGAGCACGTGTACCGCTTCGCCCCCTTCCGGATGACCAAGGCCCAGCGCGAGGCGATCCACTCCTACGACGAGCACATCGGTGTCGCCGCGCTCGTCGACGGCGCCCGCTGGTACACGCTGCTGATCGAGAGGCTCCCGCGATGAGCACCACCCAGACCTCCTCGGCCGGCACCGCCGTCAAGGGCCTCGCCACGATCGTCGGCTTCCTGGTGCTGGTGGAGTTCGCCAGCGGCATCCTGCAGGGCTACTACACGCCGATCTACCCGCAGATCGCCGAGCACCTGTCGATCAGCGAGGGCGACATCAACTGGTTCGAGGCGGCGCAGCTGATCGTCAGCGCCCTCTGCATCCCGCTCCTCGCGCGGCTCGGCGACCTGTCCGGGCACAAGCGCGTCCTGCTCGTCTCGACCGCCGTGACCGCGCTCGGCTCGTGGTGGCTGGCGTTCGCGCCGTCCTTCACCACGTTCCTCATCGGCTGGGCCATCCAGGGCGCGTACGTCGTGTGGCTGCCGCTGGAGATCGCGATCGTGCACCGCCGCACGCGCCGCTCGGGCCGCCAGGAGCTGCTCACCCGACGCGGCGCCGCGATCCTCGTCGGCTCGCTCGAGCTGGCGGTGATCGTGGGTGCGGTCAGCAGCGGCCTGCTCGTCGACTCCCTCGACATGAACCTCCTGCTCGCGCTGCCCGCCGTCGTGGTGACGGCTGTCTTCTTCGTGATCCTCTTCGGCATCGAGCAGGCACCCGGCGACGCCACCGGTCGCATCGACTGGACCGGCCTGGCGCTGGTCACCGTCGCGCTGGGCGTGCTGATGGGCGGCCTCGTGTGGCTCCGCCTCGACGGCGCGGGCTCCCTGCTCGGCTGGTCGACGATCGTGCTGTCGGTCGCCGTGTTCGTCGCGTTCTGGCGCTTCGAGCTGCAGCACCCCGACCCCATCGTCGACGTCCGCCTGCTCTCCAGCCCGGCCCAGTGGCCGGTCCAGGTCACCGCCTTCCTGTTCGGCATCCCGGTCCTGGGCGGACAGATCCCGCTGTCGACCTACGCCCAGGCCGACCCGGCCGAGCGCGGCTACGGGCTCGGCGCCGAGCCGGCGTTCATCTCCACCCTGATCGGGCTCTACGTCGTGACACTGGCGATCGGCGCGTTCACGCTGCCGTTGACGACGCGGCTGTTCGGCGGCGTACGACGCGCGCTGGTCGTCGCGTGCTGCCTCGTCGGGCTGGGCTACCTGCTGTGGCTGCCCTTCAACTCCGAGACGTGGCACGCCCTGGTCAACATGGGCATCGCCGGACTCGGGTCGGGTGCGCTCGTCGCCGCTCTGCCCGCCGCCGCGGCGGCCGCGGCACCGCCCGAGCGCACCGGCATCGCGACCGGCATGACCAACGGCACCAAGACCGTCGGTGGTGCGATCGCGTCGGCCGTCTTCGCGATCGCGCTCACCGCGACCGGTTCGCTCGACGCGACGTCGGAGCAGGTCGCGCCGTTCAGCGGCTACCTCACCGTCTGGGCCGTCTGCGCGGGCGCGTCCTTCCTCGCAGCGCTCGCGCTGCTCGCCGCGCCGGCCCACGCCTTCAGCGACGTACGCAACGAGACCGTCCCGCACTGACCTTCGGCGCGTCAGGCGTCGCCGCCGGGCCGCTGCTCGCGCGAGCTGAACGGCGACTCGGGCCGCTCCTGGCGCACCCCGTCGACGGTGAGGTCCACCAGCTCGTTGTAGAACGCCACCCGGCCGGCCACGGCACCGACGGCCGGCGCGGGCGAGGTGTACGTCCAGGCGACATTGGGCAGGGCAGGCGGACCCGGCCAGGTCCAGTAGCCGTCGGTCCTGCCCTTGTAGGGGCAGTACGAGACGTTGTCGGTGGGCTCCAGCAGGTCGAGCCGCACGTCCTCGACCGGGAGGTAGAAGCGCGTCGGCAGATGGGTCTCGAACAGCAGCACCGGCCGGTCGCTGTGGGCGAGCGCCACGCCGTCGACGGCCACCTCCACGCGGCGCGAGCTCGCGATGGCCTCGACCCGCTTGTGCGGGTCACGGGGGTGACCCGTGACCGGCTCCTCCTCCTCGGTCCACTCGAGCAGCCCCGGCTCCCAGGTGAGCACCACCCGGTCGGCGACTGCCTCGTCGGCCAGCGACCACGCGGCCGCCGGGAGCACACGGCCCGCTGCAGCAACGTCGTACCACTGCGACACCGGGACCTGAGGGGCGAAGAAGGAGAACCCTGCACGCACGGGCGGGTCGATGGGCGCGAGCACGCCGTCGGCGATCTCGTCGCGACGGAAGGCATAGACCGGCGGGAACATGCCCTGCCAGACGAGCAGGGGCTCCCGGGACTCGACGACCACCTCGCCGTCGAGGCGGCCCCGCACCCACTTGTCGATCGGCTCGGTCCGCACCACCTCGCCAGTGTGCTCCCGCTGCGGACGGCCGCGCCACCGTCCGGCGCGTCAGGCGCCGCGCGGTCAGCTCGCGAGCGCTCCTTCGAGCCGGTCCAGCCCGGGTCCGGTCAGGTCGTCGAGCGCCTCACCCCGACCCGAGACGGCCATCAGCAGGGACACCAGCGGACCGCTGACCTCGGCGCCCTCACCGTGGGACCAGTCGCCGTCGGTCGCCACGAGCCGGAGACCGGCCGCGCGTTGCTTGCCACCGCCCAGCCCGACCGGCGTCCTGAGCTGGTGGGCCAGGGCGCGCTCGACGGTCTCCGTCGGGTAGTCGCGGCTCACCTCGAGCGGGCGTCGTACGTCCTCGCCGTGCACGACCTCCTCGACGAGCCGGCTGTCGAGCGGCGCGGGAGGGGTCGTACGCCGCCCCGCCACCGCCCGCAACCGGTCGAGCGTCTCGGCTGGGGTCGCCCCCTTCTCGCGCGCGACGCCGGTGTCGTTCTGCCGGTCGAAGTCGAAGCGCGCCCGCACCATCGCGACCACGATGCCGAGCCTCGTGGTGCGCGCGTTGTCGACGAGGTGGGCGGCGACGTCGTGCACCGTCCAGCCGCCGCACAGCGACGGCACCTCCCACTGCTCGGGCGTCAGCCCCGCCAGGTCGTCGACGAGCGCCCTGCGCTCCTGGTGCACCAGCTCCCACACGTCAGTCATGCGGTCACCCTGACAGGACGCACGGACAGCCGGTCGCCGCGCGTGTCCTGGGTCAGCGCGTCGGGAACTCCCCGCGGGCAGCGGCGGCCTCGATGCTGTCCTCGGACGGCATGAGGAACCAGAGCAGCGGGTAGATCAGGATCTGGCTGCCCGGGAGCACGATCATCGACACGATGAAGAGCAGCCGGGTGATCCACGGCGTGAGACCGATGCGGCGGCCGACGCCGGCGCAGACACCGGCGATGATCGCCCGGTCGGTCGCGCGAACGAGGCCCTGCCGGGCGAGGGACGTACGGATCTTCTCCATGTCTCCAGCATGCGCCTCCTCACGGCGTCATGCCATCGGGATCGACCCTTGCCCGACCCCGAGCCACCGACCCCGAGTCACCCGCGGGTGCGTCCGGACTCCTCGCTCACGTCGCGCAACCGGGCCGCGAGGTCGGCGGTGAGCATCCCCGGCTCGAGCTGCCAGGACCACGTGGCCGCGGTGCCGGGCGTGTTCATCCGCGCCTCGGAGCCGAGGGAGAGCACGTCCTGCGCCTGCACCATGGCGAGCCGGCAGGGAGCCGCATGGGCGAGCCGGATCATCGCCCACGCGGGGTCGGGGTCCGTGGTGCCGGCCGCGCGCCAGGCTCGCTGCGCCTCGTCGCGCCGCCGCCGCGGCAGCGTGTCCCACCAGCCGACGACGGTGTCGTTGTCGTGGGTGCCGGTGTAGACGACCTGGTCGCGGTGGAGGTGGTCCGGCTCGTGGGAGCGGTCCTCGCCGTCGGGGTCGAAGGCGAACTGCAGCACCGCCGTCCCGGGGAAGCCCAGCGCGTCACGCAGCTCCTCGACCGGGGCGTCGATGACGCCGAGGTCCTCGGCGACGGCCGGCAACGGCCCCAGCTCGGCGGCCGCCGCGTCGAAGACCGCGCGCCCGGGCCCCGGCTCCCAGGTGCCGTGCTCGGCCGTCGCGTGGTCGGCCGGGACCGCCCAGTAGGCCGCGAAGCCCCGGAAGTGGTCGAGGCGGACCATGTCGTAGAGGGCGAGGCTGCGGCGCAGCCGCTCCACCCACCACCGGTAGCCGTCGGCGGCCATCGCGTCCCAGTCGTAGAGCGGGTTGCCCCACAGCTGGCCGGTGTCGCTGAAGGCATCGGGCGGGACGCCGGCGACGGCGTCGTCGCGGAAGAGCTGCGGCCAGGTCGCGACGTCCGCGCTGCCCGCGGCGACGTAGATCGGGACGTCGCCCATCACCCGGACGCCGTGGTCGGCGGCGAAGGACCGCAGCGCGGACCACTCCCGCTCGAAGCGCACCTGGTCGGCGAGCGCCCCTCCGTGCGCCGCCCACGACCCGGCCCAGTAGGCGTGCTCGGTAGCGAACTCCGCCACCTGGTCGTCGTCGACGGGCGCGCCGGGATCCTCGAGCAGCCCGGGCCAGGCGGCGAAGGCCGACGGGGAGGCGTACGGCGATCCGTGAGGGTCGGGGACGGCGAGGGGCAGGACCTGCCACACCGACTGGCCGGCGGCCGCGAGCCACCGGACGAAGTCGCGGGCCGGCTCGCCGAGCCGACCCCCGGGGAGCGACGTGACGTGGAGCTGGACGCCGGCGGCCAGATCGGGGATGCCTGGGGTGTCCACGCACCCAGCCTGACACGGTCCCCCCGGATGAACTTCCACCCGAGCGCGTGGAAGTTCAGCACCCACCGCGCGCTTCCACGCTCAGCCCCCGATGAACTTCCGCCCCACCGTGTGGAAGTTCAGGCGGCGAGCCGTCCCGGGAAGTGGGGTCGCCAGTCCTCGCTCGGGCGCGCTGGCAGGCCCTCGAGTCCCCGTCGCTCGAGCAGCCGGAAGATCCGGCGGACCGTGCGTGCCGGATCGACGTAGATGCCGGACGCGACGACCACGAGGATCCGCCACTCCTCGTCGTCGATCTCCTCGCGCCGGTCGATGTCGGACTCCCACTGCTCGACGCGTTCGACGTGGTGCCGCCCGTCGTACTCCACGATCACCCGGACCTCGGGCCAGCACAGGTCGAAGCGGCGGACCTCCTGGCCGTCGACCGTGCGTACGGAGACGTTGACCTCGGGCTCAGGCATGCCGGCCAGGACGATCAGCATCCGCAGCCGGGTCTCCATCGGGGAGTCCACCCGGGGGCGGACGTAGCGCGCCGCCCGGCGCGCCAACCGGGCATGTGGTCCGGTCGCCGTCGTGGCCGCGCGCCGGAGGTCCTTCGGACGGACGCGGTGACGACGCACCATCCAGTCCCCCGCGACCACCAGCTCCACCAGCGAGAGCTCCTCGGCCAGCTCCACGAAGAGGTCGACGAGCGTGGACACCCGCACGCCGTCTCGCACCGCGACCGATGCACCGGTCCGGTGGTACGTGGTCACGCCGGCGCGACGCAGCCGGTGGGCCTGGTCGACGACGGTGACGTGCTCGCCAGGACGGGTCTGCACCGGGACACGCCAGACTCTCGCCGCCGAGGCGTGACTCGCATAGGCACTGTCGAAGTGGCACGCGAGCGCGGCCTTCACCCTCAGCACTGCAGAGTCGGGCACGTCGGCAGACACGATGACCCCGTGCAGCAGCCGCCTGAAGGCGTCCGAGTCGACGGTGGCGCGCGGGATGCCGGCCTGCAGCGCACGGAACCGCGGGAACGGCTGACGGGGGTCGAAGGGGCGACGACGGTGCATCGGCTCAGCGTGCCCAGAACGGGACGCGGGCGTCGTACGTCATCCACAGGCGCCCGACACCGCCCCGACCGCCCCGCCCCGCCCGCCCTACCGACCCGCCCTCCCGATGAATTTCCACCCGAGCGCGTGGAAGTTCAGCTCCCTCAGCAGCACCGCACGCGGAACACGCGATGGACTTCCACCCGAGCGCGTGGAAGTTCAACGCGGGGGGGTCGGGGCGGGCAGGGGTCCGCTCGCCAGGGGGCGCCTAGGCTGGCCGGACGGAGGTGATCGTGATGTCCGACCTCGAGCCGTCCCCCGAGGAGTCCGGCGTCGAGCCTGTCCGCAAGGAGCGGGAGCGCGACGACCGCACCGGCCGCTCCGCCGCAGCCGCCCGGATCGCGCAGCAGGCCACCTGGGTGGACCTGCAGGTGCGCCAGGCGATGGAGCGCGGGGAGTTCGACGACCTGCCCGGGAAGGGCAAGCCGATCGAGGACCTCGGCGTCGAGCACGACCCGGACTGGTGGGTCAAGAAGCTCGTCGAGCGGGAGAACATCGCCCTGCTCCCCCCGGCCATCGCGCTGCGCAAGGAGGACGCCGAGCTCCACGACCGGCTCGACGAGATCACGGCCGAGAGCGAGGTACGGCGCGAGCTCGCCGACTTCAACAAGCGGGTGGTCGAGACGCGGCGGCAGCTGCAGGGCGGACCCCCGGTGATCACCGCACCGCGCGACGTCGACGCCGAGGTGACCGCGTGGCGCGAGCGACGTACGGCCCGGGTCGAGGCGCAGCGCGCGGCCGTCGCAGCGAGTCGGCCGGCACCGCGCAAGCGGTCGTGGTGGTCACCCTGGCGCGAGCGCTGACCGGCCTCACGCGGAGGAGACATGCGTCATATCCGCCGCCCGGCGGGCGACGGTAGTTTGCGGCCATGACACGCCCCGCCAAGGACTTCTTCGCTCCCCTCGCCGTCGGTGCGCCGGCGCCCCCGCGCGAGATCCCGGCCCGGCCGAGCCGTGCGATCCACTTCTTCGACCCCGGCAACGAGAAGATGGCCGGCAAGGTGCCCGACATGGTCGGCACGGTCGACGTGCTGCTCGGCAACCTCGAGGACGCGGTCAAGGCGGAGAACAAGGAGAAGTCCCGGCAGGGCCTCGTCGACATCGGGAAGTCCACCGAGTTCGGTCCCACGCAGTTCTGGACCCGCATCAACTCCCTCGACAGCCCGTGGGTGCTCGACGACCTCACCACGCTCGTGCCCGAGATCGGTCACAAGCTCGACGTGATCATGGTGCCGAAGGTGCAGGGCGCCGAGGACATCCACTACGTCGACCGGCTGCTCGCCCAGCTCGAGGCGAAGGCCGGCCTCGACCGTCCGATCCTGGTCCACGCGATCCTCGAGACCGCGCGCGGCGTGGCCAACATCGAGGAGATCTGCGCCGCCAGCCCGCGCATGCAGGGGCTGTCGCTCGGTCCCGCCGACCTCGCCGCAGACCGTCGGATGAAGACCACCCGCGTGGGCGGCGGCCACCCCGGCTACGTCGTGCGGCAGGACCCGGTCAAGGACGACCTCGGCGTGCCGCAGTACGACGCCCAGCGCACGTCGTACCAGCAGGACCTGTGGCACTACACGATCGCGCGCATGGTCGACGCGTGCGCGATGCACGGGATCTACCCCTACTACGGGCCGTTCGGGGACATCAAGGACACCGTCGCGTGCGAGGACCAGTTCCGCAACGCGTTCCTGCTGGGCTGCGTCGGTGCCTGGTCGCTCCACCCGGTGCAGATCGCGATCGCCAACCGGGTCTTCTCCCCCAGCGTCGAGGACGTCGCGCACGCCCGCCGCGTCATCGCGGCCATGGGCGACGGCACCGGCGCGGTGATGATCGACGGCAAGATGGAGGACGACGCGTCGGTCAAGCAGTGCCAGGTCATGGTGGCGCTCGCCGAGGAGCTCGCCGCGATCGACCCGGAGCTGAAGAAGCAGTACGACGCCATCCCCGACCAGCAGAGCGCGACGGAGGCCTGAGATGACCCGCCAAGAGACGGCATTCACCCCGCTCCGCTCCGTCCTCTACATGCCGAGCTCCAACGAGCGCGCGCTGGAGAAGGCGAAGACCATCGCCTGCGACGGCCTGATCCTCGACCTCGAGGACGCCGTGGCTCCCGACGCCAAGCCGGCCGCCCGCGAGGCCGCGGCCGCCGCGGCTGCCAGCGGCGACTACGGCCGGCGTACGGTCACCATCCGCGTCAACGGCCTCGGCACCGAGTGGCACGACGACGACATCGTCGCCGCCAGCCAGGCCGGACCCGCCGCGATCGTGGTGCCCAAGGTCGACAGCGCCGACGACGTCGCCCGGCTCGTCGCGGCGATGGAGAAGGCCGGCGCGCCCGACCACACCCGGCTCTGGGCGATGGTCGAGACCCCGGTCGCGATCCTCGACGCCCTCGCCATCGCGCGCGCGTCCGAGCGGATCGGCGCCTTCGTCCTCGGCACCAACGACCTCGTCAAGGAGCTGTACGCCGAGCACGTCCCCGGTCGTGCCCCGATCCTGCCCAGCCTCCACACCGCGCTGCTCGCCGGTCGGGCCGCCGGCATCGCCGTCGTCGACGGGGTCTACAACGACGTCAAGGACACCGAGGGCTTCCTCGCCGAGTGCGAGCAGGGGCGCCAGATGGGCTTCGACGGCAAGACCCTCATCCACCCCGGCCAGGTCGAGGGCGCCAACCGGGCCTTCGCCCCCAGCGAGGCCGCGGTCGACGACGCCCGCGGCCTGATCGCTGCCTGGGAGGACGGGAAGGGCGCCGGCGTCGTGACGTACAACGGCAAGATGGTGGAGAACCTGCACGTCGAGTCGGCCCGTCGCACGCTCGCGATCGACGAGGCGATCCGGGGCCTCGGCACCGCCTGAACCCCACCCGACGCGGTGGACAGAGCGTGGACACTCCCTCACCCACAGGGATGAGGACGACTTGGCCGGAGGCGGGTGGTACCGCCAGAGTGATCCGGCCCGCCCACCGTGGGCCGGCCGCACCACCCCGCGTCACCTAGGAGGCACACCCATGATTGTCCTCGGACTGATCCTTCTCATCCTCGGACTCCTGCTCCCGCAGAGCATCCTGACCACGATCGGCATCATCCTGATCGTCGTCGGCCTGGTGCTCAACTTCGTGCCGATCGGCGGCTCCAGCCGACGGGTCTGGTGACACCCACCGCCTGACTGGCTCCCGGCCCCGGACACCCATCGGTGTCCGGGGCCGAGCTGTCTTTCGGACCGGCAGGGTCCGGACGTGGGTCAGGCGCCCTCGTTGGCTCGGCGAATGCGGTCGTTGAGCCACGAGCTCGCCGTGCCCACCCAGCCGGCGAGGTCGTGGACCAGCCGGCCGAGGGTGTCCTGGGTCCGCTCGAACGCAGCGGTGTAGCTGGCGGCCGCCTCCTGCGCGGCGTCACTGACCGAGGCGGTGTCGTCGTCGGCGCGGCGCGGGTAGTCGCCCCCGAGGATCGCCGTGTAGGCGCCCGAGTCGATCCAGCGCCGCAGCTCGGTCGCACGGACCACCGCGAACGGGTGGCTCTGCTGCTGGAGCAGCGAGAGCTTGATGAGGGACTCGCGGACGTCGCCACCCTCGTCGTACTCCGCACCCTGCGACAGGAACGACGTGACGTCGAGCTCGTCGAGGGTGCCACCGCTGGCGAGCTTCATGTGGGTGCGCAGCGCTGCGGTGGGGTCCTGGCTGGCCAGCAGGCCGGCGCGGTCGGCCGACAGCTCGGCCTTGCGCGACCACTCCAGCAGGCCGACGGTGATCATCCGGATGCCGATGGCGCCGCCGGGGATCGCGTAGAGCAGGCCGCCGAGGCCCAGCAGCCGCACCAGGAGCGTGCGGTAGACGGCGTGGCCGCTGACGGCGTGCCCGAGCTCGTGACCGATGACGAAGCGCAGCTCGTCGTCGTCGAGGTGGTGCACCAGGCCCGAGGACAGCACGATGATCGGCCGGTCCATGCCGACCGTGACGGCACCGAGCGCAGGGTCGGCCTGGACGTAGAGCTCCGGCAGGTCGCTGACGTCGAGGCTGCGGCCGACCTCCGCGAGCAGCCGGTGCAGGCGCGCGAACTGGCGCTCGTCCACGCGCACGGCTGAGCCGAGCAGCGTCAACCGCCAGGCCCGCTCCCGGAAGACCCCCGACATGGTCTTGAGCAGCACGTCGAAGCCCTTGAGCTTGCGCAGCGCGACCAGTGCGCCCCTGTCGGCGGGGTGCTCCCACGCCCGCGAGCTGATGTCCGTGAGCACGGCGCGCGCACGCGCCGGCTTCTTCTCCCCCGATGCCATGGGGGGATCCTGACCTACGCGACCGCGTCGTGTCGCGGGTTCGCCCGGACCGCGTGGAAATCGGGTGACGACGAGCGAACCGCGCGGCGATCATTCCGGGCATGGCCGGCTCGCAGCGCACGCACCACGTCGCCCTCGTCCGCGACGGCACCGTCCTGGTCGGCCCCGACGGGTCGCTGGCGAGCTTCGTGCAGGACCTCGCGGACGACGACGCGCCTGAGCCCACGGCGTACGCCACCACGCTGGTCGGCGACGGGGTGCACGCGGCGCCGGTCGTGACTCTGCCCCCGGAGTACGACGACGTCCGGCCCGACCTGTTGCACGTCCTCGCCCTGCGCGGCGGGGCTCCCGCGGGCGTCACGTGGCGCGCGGTCGACGACCTCGCCGAACCGTGGCGCTCACCGGTGCGGACAGCACTGCAGCAGTACGCCGACGAGGCCCCGCCGCGCCGACCGGCCTGGTTCCGAGCGGGTTGGCACGACCGCGTCGAGGGGTGGGTCGACCAGCAGCTGTCCGGGACCGACCGCGGCCGCACCGGCCCGCTCCGGACGCACCGGGTCTGGGGCATCTCTGCCGTCTTCGAGGTGCCGACCGACCGCGGCGCGCTGTGGTTCAAGGCGTGCTGCGACCACTTCATCGCCGAGGCAGCGATCGTGCACCGCCTTGCCCGGCGGATCGGCCACCTGGTGCCGGTGCTGGCGGGCGCGGACGACGAGGCCGGCTGGCTGCTCATGGAGCCGATGCGAGGTGCCTCGGACCGGGACCGTGCCCCGGGAGCGGTGGACGCGGTGGCGCCCGCATGGGCGCAGGCCCAGATCGCGGCGCTCGACTGGCTCGACGAGCTGCGGGCGGCGGGCTGCCCCGAACGCGGCCTGGAGGCCACCCTCGAGGCATGGCACGCCGTGCTGGCCACCAGCCCGGAGATGGCCCTGCTCACCGACGGCGAGCGGGAGGAGCTGGCGACCGCGGCCCCGCGCGCCGAGGCGCTGGTGCGTGAGTTCTGGGGGTGCGGGATCCCCGACACCCTCTCCCACGGCGACCTGCACCCGGGCAACGTCGCCTACGACGGGCGCGAGGTGCGGATCTTCGACTGGACGGACGGCTGCGTGACCCACCCGTTCCTCGACGGCAGCCACCTGGCGCGCGTGCTCGACTGGTACGGGACCGGTGATGGCGAGGCGGAGCGGGTGATGCGGGCGCACGCGCGGCCGTGGCGCGATGCCTTCCCCGAGGCCGATGTCGACCGCGCGCTCGAGCTCGCGCCGCTGGCCGACCTCGTCTTCCAGACCGTCACCTTCGCCCACATCGCCACCGCATCCGAGGACGGTTCGGGCGACTTCACCGGCACGGTCGCCCGGCTCACGAGCGCGCTGCTCGACCTCGTCCGCTGACGGGCGACCGCCACCGCGCACGTCCTGGCGCTCGTGCTTCAGGTAGCTGTGGAGGTTGGCCTTCGCGGCGTCGGCGTCATGGGCGGCACCCTGCCACCGACGCCGCGTCGGCCACCGGTCATCCGTGCGGGTCAGGGACGAACGGACCGCGCTCGCGGATCGTGTCGGCGGGCACCGTGTCGCGGGTCCACAGCGAGCCGTCCGCAGCAGCCCGGAGGATCGCCGTGCCGGCGACCTCGGTCTGCTTCGCGATCATCCCGCTGCTGGCCTGGCCCATGTCACCGCGGGCCTCGTAGAGCACGGAGGCGGAGCCGAGCAAGCCGTAGGCGTTGCGGGCGATGCCCGGGAACGGGGTGCTCGGGTAGCGCGTGATGTTGGCGTAGCCCTTGCCCTCCAGGGCGTCGAGCATCTCCGAGACCACCCGCTTGGAGTCGGTCACGACGCCGGCGAACTCCTCGCTGATGCCCAGGGCCTCGGCCTCCGCCTCGGCGTTGGGCCACATCACCGAGCCGGTGATCATCCGGCCCTCGTCGTCGACGTAGGTCCCCTGGTGGTGGAAGTCCACGACGAGCCGCGGTTGCCGCTCGTCCCACAGCAGCCGCATCGCGGTGGCCTCGGGCACGGGGTTGTTCGTGTCCGGACCGGGCTGGTAGGGGTGGTCGTACGCGTTCTCCGAGTAGGAGTGGTAGCGGTTGATGTCGTAGCCGCGACCGGCCTGGTAGAACTCGCAGAAGGCCGGGCAGGAGGTGTCGAAGTTCTGCCGCCACGGCGTGGTGTTGCCGGCCAGGTCGACCACGTCGGCGTCGAAGCCGTCGACGTTGACGCGCGGCACGATCGTGACGGTGAGCGCGTCCCTGATCGCCTTCGCCTCAGCCGACCCGCCGGCCAGTCCGCGGACGACGCTGATCATCGCGTTGGAGACGAGGTACTCGTTGCCGTGCTGGTTGGCGACGAACATGATGTCGGTGTCGCCGTCGCCGATCGTCACGACGGGGATCTCGCGGCCCGTGTTGGACGGCAGGGGTGCCGGGCTGAGGTCGAAGCTCCCCTTTGCGCTGCCCTCGATCGACTCGAGGGTGCTCCACAGCTGCTCGTAGCTGCGGATGGCGTTGGTGTTCTCCTCGCCCTGCGGCCACGGGCCGCCCGGGGTGGTGTCGGGGCCGGCGACCGCCGGTCCCATGGTTCCCGCGGCTGCTGCCAGTGCGACGGCTGCCGCGGCGAGGGCGCACGTCCGGGTGCGCCTGGTGATGGATGGGTGCATGAGCCTGTCCTCCCGATAGGTGGTCTCGCGGTCCATCCACCCACCGGCCCGGAGGGGTGTCAACGGCTACCGGCCGGTCACCCCTCTACGGGCGAAGGCCGGGGCTCAGACCTCGGACATCGGCACCCGGACGCCGCGCTCCTCGGCGACCTCGATCGCACGGTCGTAGCCCGCGTCGACGTGGCGGATGACGCCCATCCCGGGGTCGTTGGTCAGCACGCGCTGGATCTTCTCGGCTGCGAGGTCCGTGCCGTCGGCGACGGTCACCTGGCCGGCGTGCAGCGACCGGCCGATGCCGACGCCACCGCCGTGGTGGAAGGACACCCAGGTGGCACCCGAGGCCGTGTTGACGAGCGCGTTGAGGATCGCCCAGTCGGCGATCGCGTCGGAGCCGTCGAGCATCGCCTCGGTCTCGCGGTAGGGCGAGGCGACGGAGCCGCAGTCGAGGTGGTCGCGGCCGATGACGACCGGCGCCTTGAGCTCGCCGCTGGCGACCATCTCGTTGAACTTCGCGCCGGCCTTCGCGCGGTCGCCGTAGCCCAGCCAGCAGATGCGCGCCGGCAGGCCCTGGAACTGCACGCGCTCGGCGGCCATGTCGAGCCACGTGTGGAGGCGGGCGTACTCCGGCTTCGCGTCGGCCGGGAACAGCTCCTTGATCGCCCGGTCGGTCGCGGCGATGTCGGCGGGGTCGCCCGACAGCGCGGCCCAGCGGAAGGGGCCCTTGCCCTCGCAGAAGAGCGGACGGATGTAGGCCGGCACGAAACCGGGGAACTCGAACGCCCGGTCGTAGCCGCCCTTGCGGGCCTCGTCGCGGATCGAGTTGCCGTAGTCGAAGACCTCGGCACCGGCGTCCTGCAGCTCCACCATCGCCCGCACGTGGGTCGCCATCGACTCCTGCGCACGCTTGGTGAGACCGCGGGGGTCCTCGGTGCGCTCGCGCTCCCAGTCGCCGTACGACGTCCCCGCCGGCAGGTAGTAGAGCGGGTCGTGGGCGGAGGTCTGGTCGGTGACGATGTCGACCAGCGGTCCCTCGCCCTTGCCCGCCCGGTCGAGGTGGCGCTCGAGGATCTCGGGCAGCACCACCGCGGCGTTGCCGAGCAGACCGATCGACAGGCCGCGCCGCTCCTCGCGCGCCTCGAGCGCGAGCTCGATGGCGTGGTCGAGGTCGCGGGCCTGGACGTCGAGGTAGCGCGTCTCGAGCCGCCGGTCGATGCGGTGCTGGTCGCACTCGACGCAGATGGCGACACCGTCGTTCATGGTGACCGCGAGCGGCTGCGCGCCGCCCATGCCACCCAGCCCGGCGGTGACGGTGATGGTGCCGGCGAGAGTCCCGCCAAAGCGCTTGTCCGCGATCGCGGCGAAGGTCTCGAAGGTGCCCTGGAGGATGCCCTGGGTGCCGATGTAGATCCACGAGCCGGCCGTCATCTGGCCGTACATCGTGAGTCCGAGGTCCTCGAGGCGCCGGAACTCCTCCCAGTCGGCCCAGTCGCCCACGAGGTTGGAGTTGGCGATCAGCACGCGGGGAGCCCACGCGTGGGTCCGCATGATGCCGACCGGCTTGCCCGACTGCACGAGCAGCGTCTCGTCGTCCTCGAGGTCGCGCAGGGACGCCACGATCGCGTCGTACGCCTCCCAGCTGCGCGCTGCCTTGCCGGTGCCGCCGTAGACGACGAGGTCCTCGGGGCGCTCGGCGTTGTCGGGGTCGAGGTTGTTCATCAGCATCCGCAGCGGCGCCTCGGTCTGCCACGACTTCGCGGTCAGCTCGGTGCCGGTCGCGGCGTGGATGGGCAGGCGGGGGTTGGACGAGGTCACTGGAGTTCTCCGATCACGGACTCGGCGGCGGCGAGGACCGCGCCGGACTGGACGAGGCCGACGGCGGCCTCGATCTCGGGCGAGAGGTGGCGGTCGGGGCCGGGGCCCTCGATGCCGTTGCGACGCAGCAGGTCGACGACCGCTCCCGTCGCGGGCGAGGGGGTGAGGGGGGCGCGGAGGTCGAGGGCGCGAGCCGCGGTGAGCACCTCGACCGCGACCACCCGTGACAACCCGTCGACGGACCGGCGCAGCTTGCGGGCGGCGTTCCAGCCCATCGAGACGTGGTCCTCCTGCATCGCGCTCGACGGGATCGAATCGACGGACGCGGGCACCGCGAGCCGCTTCAGCTCGGACACGATCGAGGCCTGGGTGTACTGCGCGATCATGTGGCCGCTGTCGACCCCCGGGTCGCTGGCGAGGAACGGCGGCAGCCCGTGGCTGCGCGCCCGGTCGAGGAAGCGGTCCGTACGTCGCTCGCTGATCGAGGCCACGTCGGCCGCGACGATCGCGAGGAAGTCGAGCACGTAGCCGACCGGGGCGCCGTGGAAGTTGCCGTTGGACTCGACGCGGTCGCCCACCACGACCGGGTTGTCGATCGCGCTGGCGAGCTCACGGCCGGCCACGGTCGCGGCGTGCTCGACGGTGTCGCGGGCGGCGCCGTGCACCTGCGGGGAGCACCGCAGCGAGTAGGCGTCCTGGACCTTGTTGCACTCCACCGTGTTCTCCGGCCCGGTCCGGTGTGAGGCGACGATCGCCGAGTCGGCCATCAGCGCGGTGAGGTTGGCCGCCGACAGGGCCTGGCCCGGGTGGGGCCGGATGTCCTGCAGCTCGGCCGCGAAGACCCGGTCGGTGCCGAGCTGCGCCTCGACGCTCATCGCCGCGGCGACGTCGGCGCTGCGCAGCAGCATCCGCAGGTCGGTGATCGCCATGACGAGCATGCCCAGCATCCCGTCGGTGCCGTTGATGAGGGCGAGCCCTTCCTTGGCGACCAGCTCGACCGGCTCGAGCCCGGCAGCCGCGAGGGCGTCGGCCGCCGGCACCAGCGTGCCGTCGGCGTCGCGGACCTCGCCCTCGCCCATCAGGGCCAGCGCGCAGTGCGACAGCGGGGCGAGGTCGCCCGAGCAGCCGAGCGAGCCGTACTCCCGCACCACCGGCGTGATGCCGTGGGACAGCAGGTCGGCCATCAGCTGCGCGGTCTCGCGACGTACGCCGGTGCGACCCGTCGCGAGCGTCGAGAGCCGCAGCAGCATCAGCGCGCGCACCACCTCGCGCTCCACCTCGGGACCGGAGCCGGCGGCGTGCGAGCGGACGAGGGAGCGCTGCAGCTGGGCGCGCATCTCGGTGGGGATGTGCCGGGTGGCGAGGGCGCCGAAACCGGTGCTGACGCCGTAGGCCGGCGTCTCGGCGGCGGCGAGCGCCTCGACCACACCCCGGGCGTGGTCGATCGCTGCCAGCGCGTCGTCGGTGAGCGTGACGCGGGAGCCCTCGCGGGCGACGCTGACGAGGTCGTCGAACGAGACGGGGCCGACCCCGACGTGGATGGTCTGCATGCCTTCATCAAACGCTCGTGACGAGGTCGTCGCCAGAGGCGGAAGCGAGGTCCAGTCTCAGATCCGAGACCGGATCACTCACCCGTACGGAGGACACCGGACACGCCCGGCGCATGGCACGGTGGAGGGGCGGGGACACACCCGTGGCAAGCCCAGAAGCAAGCCGGAACAAGGAGGCCCTCGATGGACGCGACGACATGGATCATCGTCCTGGTGGTGGTGCTGGTCGTGGCGGCGCTCGTCGCCTGGCTGGTCACCCAGCAGCGCAAGAAGAAGCAGCAGGAGCACGCCGAGCACCTGCGGGCGGAGGCCCACGAGCACGCGACCGAGATCCCGGAGACCCAGGTGCGGGCAAAGGAGGCCGAGGCCGAGGCGGAGCGCGCCCGGCTCGAGGCCGAGCGCGCCCAGTCGAAGGCCCGCGAGGCGCAGGTGGCCGCCACCCAGCAGCAGGCGGTGCACGAGGACCGGCTGCGGACGGCCGACGAGGTCGACCCCCGCGTCGACACCTCGTCGGACGACTACGCCCCGGGCACGTCCGCGCACGACCCCGACACCGTGCTCGACGCGGACGACCCGCGCCGCAGCGACGGGACCGAGGGCACGCACCGGGCCTGACCGGCACGCCTCACGACGCAACGCAGGACAGGGACGGCCAGTGCTGGAAGACTGGCCGTCC
Organism: uncultured Nocardioides sp.; assembly: GCF_947488025.1. Classification (GTDB taxonomy): domain Bacteria; phylum Actinomycetota; class Actinomycetes; order Propionibacteriales; family Nocardioidaceae; genus Nocardioides. The sequence continues at coordinate 83,639 of NZ_CANKYS010000012.1, forward strand.
CTGTCCCGTGAAAGAGGAAGCCCCGTGACCACGCTCATCATCGTCCTCGTCATCATCGCCGTCGTGCTCGCTGTCGCGGCGTTCCTCGTCCGGAAGAAGAACCGCGAGGCAAACGTCGCGCGAGCCGAGCAGCTCCGCGCCCAGGCCGCGACCCAGGCCCAGTCCACGATCGCCCCGGCCCAGGAGCGCGCCGCGGCTGCAGAGGCCGAGGCCGAGCAGGCCCGCGCCGCAGCCGCCAAGGCCGAGGCGGAGGCCGAGGAGGCCCGCGTGGCCGCCCAGCAGATCGAGGCGACCCACGAGGGCCAGGTCCGCGCGGCCGACCGGATCGACCCGCGGGTGGACCACCGGGCCGACGGCTACGCCCCGCAGGTGCCGGGCACCGCGGACCACACCCCGACCCCGCCGTCGGAGGTCAACGCCGAGCCGACCGCCAGCCAGCCCGCCGAGCAGCCGGCCGCCGGCAGCACCGAGGACGGCCGGGCGCCGCTGCTGCCGCGCCGCACCCCCGGCGCCAACGAGATGCCCGGCAAGCCGATCGAGCAGACCGACGGCGGCGGTGGGTGGTTCACCAAGGAGTCCGACAAGGACTCCGACCGCACCTGACCGGGACGTGCCACCATCGGCCCCGTGAGCCAGGTCCCCGCAGCGACGCGCACCCTGCGCGTCCTGCGATTCCTGGCCACGCAGGCCGATCCGGTGCCGCTGGACCGCATCGTGCGCGCGTGCGGCCTGCCGCGCAGCACGGCGTACCACCTGCTCAACACGATGATCGACGAGGGCTTCGTCGTCCACCTGCCCGACGAGCACCGCTACGGCCTCGGGGTCGCCGCGTTCGAGGTGGGCAGCGGCTTCACGCGCCAGGAGCCGCTGGCCCGCCTGGCCCGTAGACCGCTGGCCGAGCTGGTCGACCGGACCGGCCACGGAGCCCACCTCGCCGTGCTCCACGGTCGCGACGTCCTCTACGTCATCGAGGAGCGCGCCCCCGGACGGCCACCGCTCGTCACGGACGTCGGGGTGCGCCTGCCCGCCCACCTGACCGCCTCCGGCCGCGCGATCCTCGCCGCACTGCCGGCCAGCCAGGTCCGGGCGCTCTACCCCGACCGCGACGCGTTCGTCGACCGGCACGGCAAGGGCCCCTCGTCGTTGAGCGCCCTCCGCACGGTGCTGTCCACGACGAGGCAGCGCGGCCACGCGAGCGAGGACGGCGAGGTGACACCGGGGCTGCAGAGCGTGGCCGCCGCGGTGCTCGACCACAACGCGCACCCGGTGGCAGGCGTGGCGGTGACCTTCCCCAGCGACACCGGGGCGGACGTCGAGGCGATCGCCGCGGCGGTGAGGCAGACCGCCGCCCGGCTGACCCGGCGGGTCAGCGGGCGGGCAGCAGCCGCGCGTTGACGACGATCCGGGTGCGGTAGACGCCGGTCAGGTCGTTGCGGTCGCCACACGTGATCAGGACCAACCGCGGCCTGCCCCGGTCGCTGAACAGCGCGGCCACCCCCGTACGCGTCATCCCGGTGACGCGGCGCACCCGGGTGACCGCGAAGCGGTGGCGACCCACCACGACGACGTTGCCGGGACGCAGCCGTCCGAGGTCGTCGAAGACGCCTGGCCCCTTGGACCAGGTGTGGCCGGCGAGGACGGCGCTGCCCGGCTGCCCGGGCAGCACGCCCGAGCGCCAGCGGTAGACGTCGCGGACGCTCCGCCCGATCGCGAGGTGGCCGGCCCGGGTGACGCCCACCGGGATGATCCCGGCGTCCACCCCGATCGCCGGGATGGCCAGGCGGCCGGTCGGCGCGGCCCGCGCGATCGTGTCGGGTGACGCCACGACCGGGTACGCACCCGCGGGCGCGCCCGCGAGCACAGCCGACGCCACCAGCGCGACCACCAGCACCCTGCGCATGCCCCACATCGCGAAACCCTCCTCGGACCCATCGGACGAACCCCCTCGTCCGGCGATCGGAGGCTACGCCCGCGCGGGCGCCCTCGTGTCGATCTTCGACCAACGTGGGGGGATCCTTCGACGAGCAGCCAGGAGAAGGGGCCGTGGCGTCAACGCTGCTGCATGCGCCGGCCGGCGCTCAGCAGCTCGCGGGTATCCCACACGTTGCCCGCCCGCGAGATCGGGGTCGAGAACATCGCGATCGGGAACTGATCGCCCGCACCTCGGAACTTCAAGTTACCTGCGGGTAGGATCCATCTCACGCCGCAGAGCCCTGCCGTCGGCGTGTTCGGCGGACCTAGGCTGCGGCTCTGTACGCCCCTACCGAGGAGCAGCCCTTCATGCAGATGTTCGCGATCGTCGTCTCGTTCGCACTGACCGTCGCCGCCGTCGCCATGCTCGTCCCGGCCGTACGGCGCATGCTGGGCGTGATCCGCGCGAGCCAGCCGGCGCCGGGCCGCAACGACAACCCGACCGGTCGCACCGCGACGATGCTCAAGGAGACGTTCCTCCACACCCGGATGCTGCAGTGGCACTGGGTCGGCATCATGCACTGGTTCGTCTACATGGGGTTCCTGCTCCTCAGCACGGCCGTGCTGGCCGCGTACTTCCAGCTGTTCAAGCCCGACTTCGCGTACCCGATCATCGGCCACTGGTACCCCTTCGAGTGGCTCATGGAGGTCATCGGGGCACTGAGCACGATCGGCATCGTCTTCCTGATCGTCTACCGGCAGACGCACCACCCGCGCAGCGAGGGCCGCCGGAGCCGGTTCTTCGGCTCCACCTTCTGGCAGGCCTACTTCGTCGAGGCGCTCGCGCTGCTCGAGGGGTCCGCGATCCTCTTCGTCCGCGCCGCGGAGTGGCGGCTCGACGAGGAGGCCGGCCGCGCCCACTACCCGTTCTCGTCGTGGCTCGGCGACGTGCTCTACCCGAGCTCCGTCACGTCGCTCGAGAACCTCATCTACGTGATCGCGACCTTCAAGATCGCGCTGGCGATGATCTGGCTGATGGTGATCGCCCGCAACATCACCATGGGCATCGCGTGGCACCGCTTCACCGCGTGGTTCAACATCTGGTTCAAGCGCGAGGCCGACGGCACCACCGCCCTCGGCGCGATGAAGCCGCTGACCTCGGACGGCAAGGCGATCACCCTCGACGACATCGACGACCTCGACGAGGACTCGGTGCTCGGCGTGGGCAAGGTCGAGGACTTCTCGTGGAAGGGCATCCTCGACTTCACCACCTGCACCGAGTGCGGCCGCTGCCAGTCGCAGTGCCCCGCGTGGAACACCGAGAAGCCCCTCTCCCCCAAGCTCCTGATCACCAGCCTGCGCGACCACGCGTACGCCAAGCACGACGGCGACGCAGCCCACGCCCAGCGCGAGCTGGTCGGCGTCGGCTCCAAGGGCGAGACCGCCGGAGCGGGCACCGACGTCCTCGACTACTTCTACAACCCCGCGGACGGCGACTTCGTCATCGACGAGGACGTGCTCTGGAGCTGCACCTCGTGCGGCGCCTGCGTCCAGCAGTGCCCCGTCGACATCGAGCACGTCGACCACATCATGGACATGCGCCGCTACCAGCTGCTGGTGGAGTCCAACTTCCCGGCCGAGCTCAACCAGCTGTTCAAGGGCCTGGAGAACAAGGGCAACCCCTGGAACATGTCGAGCACTGCTCGGATGGACTGGGCCAAGGGCCTCGACTTCGAGGTGCCGGTCGTCGGGGAGGACCTGGAGTCCCTCGAGTCGGTCGACTGGCTGTTCTGGGTCGGGTGCGCAGGGGCGTACGAGGACCGCGCGAAGAAGACCACGCGGGCGGTCGCCGAGCTGCTCGACATGGCCGGCATCTCCTTCGGCGTGCTCGGCAACGGCGAGACCTGCACCGGCGACCCGGCCCGGCGCGCCGGCAACGAGTTCGTCTTCCAGGGCCTCGCGCAGCAGAACGTGGAGACCTTCAAGGAGTACAAGGTCAAGAAGGTCGTCTCGACCTGCGCCCACTGCTTCAACACGCTGAAGAACGAGTACAAGGACTTCGGCATCGAGCTCGAGGTCGTGCACCACACCCAGCTGCTCAACCGCCTCGTCCGTGAGGGGAGGCTGACGCCGGTCAAGGACGGCGCGGGCGCCGCGAAGCGCTCGATCACCTACCACGACCCGTGCTACCTCGGTCGCCACAACGAGGTCTACTCGCCGCCGCGCGAGCTGCTCCAGGTGCTGCCCGGCGCCGAGGTCATCGAGATGGAGCGCAACTCCGAGCGGTCCTTCTGCTGCGGCGCCGGTGGCGCGCGCATGTGGATGGAGGAGAACCTCGGCGAGCGGATCAACATGAACCGCACCAGGGAGGCCGTCGGCACCGGCGCGGACCAGATCGCCGTGGGCTGCCCCTTCTGCCGCGTGATGCTCTCCGACGGGCTGACCTCGCAGCAGGCGTCCGGCGAGGCCCGCGAGGAGGTCGAGGTCCTCGACGTCGCGCAGATGCTGCTCGCCTCGGTCAAGGGCGAGCAGGCGACCAAGGCCGCCCCGGGCTCGGCGCCCGCAGCTGCACCCGCTGCCGCTGCCGCGTCCGCCGCCTCTGCCGCTTCCGCCACCGACGTCGCGACCAAGGACGAGCCTGAGGCGGGAGACGTCACCGTCACCGACGACACCGTGACCGAGACCGCCGACGTCGGTCCCGCCGCCAAGGCGTCCGGCGGCTCGTCGCTCTTCGACACCCCGGCCCCCGCAGAGTCGGCTCCTGCCGCAGAGCCAGCCTCCTCCGGATCGCTGTTCGACACCCAGGCGCCTGCGGAGGCGCCGGCGGCCAAGGCGGACGACAAGGCCCAGGAGAAGCCGGCCGAGGCCTTCTCCGGGGGGTCGCTGTTCGACACCCCGGCCCCGGAGCCGGAGGCGCCGAAGGACGAGGCGCCCACGGCGGCCCCCGCCGAGGCGCCTGCCGACGAGAAGCCCGCGGCCCAGCCGACGACGGACCTCGGCTCCGGTGGCTCGCTCTTCGACCTCGGCACTCCCGAGCCGGAGCCGGCAGCTGCCGAGGCCCCGCCGACCGCCACGGCCGAGCCCGCCGCCGTCGAGGAGAAGCCCGCTCCCGCACCGACCGCCGACCTGGGCGCCGGAGGCTCGCTCTTCGACATCGCGGCCCCCGAGCCGGTGGCCGACCAGCCTGCGGCCGACGCCGAGCCGGCCCCCGAGCCGAAGGCGGAGGTCGCGCCCGAACCGGTCGCTGACGCACCGTCCGCCGGTGGCGCGGCGTCCACGCCCACCACCGACGCCGACCTCTCGGGCCTGGGGTCGCTCTTCGACCTCCCGGCCCCCGAGCCGGCAACTCCCGAGCCCGCCCCCGAGCCCGCCAGCGAGCGCCCAGTGGACCGTGAGTCTCCTGGAGACTCAGCGGCCAGTGAGCCGGCCGAGGCGGCTCCTGAGCAGGCCGGCGAGGCGCCCGTTGAGCCGGCGCCCGAGGCGACACCGGCGGCTGCCGAGTCGGCGCCCGCGAGCGCTACGGCGTCGACGCCTGCGACGGACGTCGACCTGTCGAGCCTGGGGTCGCTGTTCGACCTCGAGGCGCCCGCGACCCAGCCGGCGGCGGGCGAGCCCGCAGCGAACGTTGAGTCTCCCAGCGACTCAGCTCCCAGCACACCGACCGAGACCGTCGCCGAGCCCGAAACGGCAGCTCCGTCGGAGACGACGCCCGAGCCGGACCCCGAGCCGCAGGCCGAGTCCCCGTCGACACCCCCGAGCGGGTCGGACCTGAGCCAGGCGGCCCTGTTCCGCGACGCCGACGACGCGCCCGTGCCGGCCGATCCCGAGCCGGCCGAGCCCGAGCCCGAGCCCGCGGAGGACCCGGAGACCGTGCTCGATGCGGACGACGCCGACCGCGAGCCGGCAGCCGACGCGCCGGCGGACGCGGGCGACGTACCCGCGTCGACGGACGACGAGCCCAGGCCCGCCTCCGACGGCCCGGCCCACACGCCGCGGACGGACGCCGACATCAGCGGATCCGGCTCGCTCTTCGACCTCTGACCCGGCCTCAGCGTCATACGAACCCGCACCCATCGGTGCGTGTGATGTCTCAGGACATCGGTGACACATATGTCTCAGGACATCGGTGACACTACGCGGTGCGGGCGTGGCGTCTTTGGTAGCCGCGTGTGCCGCTGAGGGTGACCTCGGCGAGGAGCTCGTTGCCTCGTAGGACGACGACGTGGCGGTGTTGTCGGATCACGGTGACGTGCTCGCCGCTGTGGCGCCGGCCGACGCTGAAGAGGTGGCCGTCGATGCCGATGCAGCCGCTCGAGCTGACCTTGGCGGTGAGGATCTTGACCGGCCACGGGGTGGGGCCATCTCCCGGGCCGTCCTTGGGGCCGAGGGCGTAGCGCTCGGCTGGGGTAAGGCCGTTGAGGTGGGTCTTGCGGCGACGATGGTTGTAGTGCTCGCGGTAGCGGTCGAGCAGCGTCTGGAGCTCCTCCAACGAGCTGGCAGGGGGTCGTTTTCGCAGCCACTTGAGCACCGTGGCGTGGGCCCGTTCGTTCTTCCCGCAGGTCTGGGGGTGGGCGATCGAGCTGGTGCACGGCGCGACCCCCAGGGCGCGGAGATTCTCCTCCAGCGCAGCGATCCAGCCTCGGCGTGCGCCGGAGAATGCTGTGCCGTTGTCGGTGAGGAACCGGGCCGGCAGCGCGTAGCGGGAGCTGGCCCACAGCACCGCGGTCCAGACATCGGCGGCGTTCTCGCTCACCGCAGCCCGCAATGCGAGGTCGAAACGGGAGCAGTCATCGATGATCTGCAAGACACACACCACCCGCCCGTCGTGCAGGGTGTAGTCGAAGCCATCCATCTGCCACAGGTGGTTGGGCTGGACGGCCTCGAAGCGGTGCCGCGAGGAACGAGGTCGACGCTGCGGGACGCGCACCACCTGGCCCCGACGATCCAGGACCCGGTTAATCGTGGCCCGGCTCGGCACCGGCTCACCGGCCGGCCACCGCTCGAGATGCTCGCCGATCCAGAACGCGATCTGCTCCGCCCCGGCATCCCAGCCCTCACCATCGAGGTCCTTGCGAGCCTCCACGACCACGTCCTCGACCGCCGCGCTGACCCTCGTCGGCGACGTCAACGGGCGTCGTGAACGCGGGTAGAACCCCTCGACGCCCTCATCGCTGAACCGCTTGCGGTACTTGTAGAACGTCTTGGTCGACACACCGATCCGGGCGCACTCCGCCCTCACGTCGAACCGCTCACCACCGACAGCCCTGGCCACCAACGCAGCCACCTCTGGTCCCACCGGAACCCCATCTCTGGCCATCGCCCAGCATGGACGAGAACCGATCAGGTGTTACCGATGTCCTGAGACATATCCCGTTACCGATGTCCTGAGACTCGACACGCACCCATCGGTGCGGGTTCGTATGACGTCCGGGCGGTTCGCCCGTCACGACTGACGTCACGACGATGTCAGTTGACATCACCAAGGCGTTGACATGACATCACCGTGATGTCAGAGTGGTGCGCATGGACATCACCCCGTACGTCGACAGCCTGCGCCGCGACCTGGTCGCCGCGTCCGAGGCGGGGGGCGAGGAGCTGAAGCAGGCCGCCGAGCGCCTGGCGTACGCCCTGGACCCGAGCGCCCGGCTCGCGCTCATGGAGGCCATCTCCCACGCCGCGGCCGAGATCACCGCCGAGCTGCCCGACGGCAGCGTGGACGTGCGGCTCGTGGGCCGCGAGCTCGACTTCGTCGTCGAGGTCGCCCCGCCGACGGCCCTGCCCACGCCTCCCCCGCCGCCCGCTCCCCCGGCGCCCCCGGAGGAGGAGGCCGGCGACCTGGCCCGCATCACGCTCCGGATCCCGGAGGCGGTCAAGGCCAAGGCCGAGGAGAAGGCCGCCGCCGCCGGGCAGAGCCTCAACACCTGGATGGTCAACGTCGTGCGCAGCGCGACCAGCGAGCATGCCATCAACGTCGACATCGACCTCAGCAGCGTCCCCTTCGTGGGCTACGACCCGTTCGCAGGCAACCGCAAGCAGGGCCAGGGCAACCGCCGGATGACCGGCTGGCTCTGACCACCTGACCACCTGACCACCTGACCACCTGATCCCGGGGCCCGAGCCCCGCCACCTCATCGCCCACCGGACCGGCACCGCCGGCCCGTCGGACGAGCACACCCTCAGGAGACCCGATGAGCCACCAGCTCGACCTCACCTTCGACACCCCCGAACCGATCGACCTCTACGTCGAGAACGGTCGCGGTCGTGTCGACGTCACCGCCACCGACACCACCGAGACCACCATCCGCATCACCGGCGAGCGCGCCGAGGAGTTCGACGTGCGCGACCTCGGCGACCGGATCGCGATCATCGCCCCCCGGCGGGGCGGTGGCCTCCTCGGCAGGGACCCGCACGCGGAGATCGTGGTCGAGGTCCCCGTCGCCAGCGGGCTGCAGGCCAAGGTCGGCAGCAGCGACGTCCGCACCCACGGCCGGTTCGGCGACGTCCGGGTCGACAGCGGCTCGGGTGACGTCTCGCTCGACGTCGTCGAGGGCGACGTCCTCGTCCAGACCGGCTCCGGCGACCTGGTCGCCCACCACGTCCTCGGCGAGACGCGCCTCAAGTCCGGCTCGGGCGACGTCCTCGTCCGGCGAGCCGAGTCGGCGCTGGTCGTCACGACGGGCAGCGGCGACGTCCGAGTCGAGTCGGCCCGCGCCGAGCTCGCGGTCAAGACGGGCTCGGGCGACACGCACGTCCTGTCGATGGGCGGCGAGGCCGTGGTCAACACCGGCTCGGGCGACCTGGTCATCGGCGAGGTCGCCTCGGGCCGGGTCACGGCCAAGACCGCCAGCGGCGACGTGAGCATCGGGGTGGTGCCCGGTACGCCGGTGTGGACCGACGTCCGCACCGTGAGCGGCCGGCTCAGCTCGACGCTCCCGAGCACGGGCGAGCCGGCACCCGACCAGCCCTACCTCGAGGTGCGCGCGACCACGGCGTCCGGAGACGTCACCCTCCACCACAGCTGACACCCGACCTCACCGACCGACGAGAAGGAAGGAGCACCGCCATGCACGACTCGTTCACCGACATCGAGCTGATCGCACGTCACCGCATCGCCGAGCGCGTGCGCTACTCCCCGCGCGCACCCCGCACCAAGCGCCGCTGAGCGCTGGCTGACCCCGGCCGCTGCCGGTCAGGACTTCATCGCCACGCCGCGCCGCCAGTAGCCCATGAAGGCGACCTGGCTGCGGTCGAAGCCGAGCTCCTTGACCAGGTGGCGGCGCAGGCCGGTGACGACCTTCGACTCGCCGGCGATCCAGGCGTAGGTGCCGCCCACGCCCGCCACGTCGCCGGGGACGTCCTCGCCCGAGGAGGAGTAGAACGGCGTCTCCCACAGGTCGGGGTCCACCTCGTCGGGGGCCACCTGGACCTCGGCGCCGGCCACGCCGGAGGAGCCCGGATCGAGGTGGGCCACCACGGCGTCGTGCAGACCCGTGCCGAGGTCGGCACCCTCGCGGGCCAGCCACACGACCCGGACGCCCGCCGGACGGCGTACGTCCTGGACGTCGGCAGCGAGCGGGACCTCGAGGAACGCCGTCCCGGTGGCGTCGTCCGGCAGCTGCTCGAGCACCGTGCAGACGGCCGGCACGGCCGTCTCGTCGCCCACGAGCAGCAGCTCCGCACCCGGACCGGGCGTGAACTCGATGCCGCCGTAGGGGAAGCCGCGCCGCGGGGCGAGCAGCGCGATGCGGTCACCGACGCTGGCGCGCGACGCCCAGAGCGAGCCGGGGCCGACCAGGTCGCCCTCGAGGTGGAGCACCATGTCGACGACCAGGGTGGTCTGCGCACCGGAGCCGCGGACGTCGCGGACCGTGTAGGTGCGCATGTGGCCGCGCTCGGCCGCCGGACGCTCCAGCCACGTCGCGAACCAGGTGCCGTCGGCGTCCTCGGTGGAGGTGATGCCGCCCGTCTCGGGGTCGGGGAGGATCAGCTTGATCCGCTGGTCCCAGCGCGGGCCGTCGACACCGAAGTCGGCGAGGGCGGCGCTGCCGAGCTCGACCCGGACGAAGGTCGGCGACAGCCGCTCGACCGCGACCACCTCGACCTCGGTGAAGAGCATGGGCAGGACAGCGCGGTTCGAGCTGGCGGTCACGGTCATCGGGTCTCCTGGCTGGAGGGGGCGGACGGACGGGTGCGGCCGGGCTGGTGGCGCCCGACCGGTACGACGAGCGGGGTGTGCGAGACCGGGTCGTCGATCACCCGGTTGTCGAGGCCGAACACGGTGCGTACGACGTCCTCGGTCACGACCTCGCGGGGACTGCCCTCCGCGACGATCCGCCCGGTGTGCAGCGCGACGAGGTGGTCGGCGTAGCGGGCCGACAGGTTGAGGTCGTGCAGCACCATCACGATCGTGGTGCCGCGGCGGGCGTTGAGCTCGGCGAGCAGGTCGAGCATCTCGACCTGGTGGGCGACGTCGAGGTAGGTCGTGGGCTCGTCGAGCAGCAGCAGGTCGGTGCCCTGCGCGAGCGCCATCGCGATCCACACCCGCTGGCGCTGGCCGCCGGAGAGCTCGTCGACGACCCGGTCGGCGAGGTCGAGGGTGTCGGTGAGGGTCAGCGCCTCGGCGACCGCCTCGTCGTCGGCGTGGGTCCAGCGACCGAAGGGGCCGTGGTGCGGGTGGCGGCCGCGACCGACCAGGTCCGCGACGGTCACCCCCTCGGGGGCGACGGGGTTCTGCGGCAGCAGCCCGAGCGTGCGGGCGACCTGCTTGGTGGGGAGCCGGTGGATGGCCTCCCCGTCGAGGAGCACCGACCCCGACCGCGGGCGGAGCAGCCGGGCGAGGCCGCGCAGCAGGGTCGACTTGCCGCACGCGTTGGCGCCGACGATGACGGTGATCCGCCCGTGCGGGACCTGCAGGTGGAGGTCGCGGACGACGGCCGTGTCGGTGTAGCCGAGCGTCAGGCCGCTCGCCTCCAGCCGGGCGGGGGTGTCGGCGGTGAGGGTGGTGGCGGGCGCGGTCATGCCGCTCTCCTTCGACGGTGTCCGGTGAGGGGGCCGCGGGCGAGCAGCCAGAGCAGGAACGGTGCGCCGAAGGCGCCGGTGACGACGCCCACGGGCAGGTTGAGGTCGGCGAAGGCGTAGGCGCCGGCGTAGTCGCCCGCCAGCACGATCACCGCGCCGACGAGGCCGGCGGCGGGGAGCGTCGTACGACCCCGGTTGAGGGCCCGCGCGATCGGCCCCGACAGGAACGCCACGAACGCCACGGGGCCGGCGGCGGCGACGCCGACGGCGACCAGCAGGACGCCGAGGAGCATGAGCAGGTCGGTGCGGCCGCGCCCGACCCCGAGGCCGGCGGCGGCGTCGTCACCGAGCTCGGTCGCGCGCAGCGAGCGCGCGGCCCATGCCGTCGCGGGCAGCAGCACGGCCAGCGCGAGGGCCAGCAGCCCGATCGCCTGCCACGCGACCCCGTTGACGCTGCCGGTCAGCCAGCGCAGCACCAGCTGGACGTCGTACTCGTCGACGCGGGTGAAGACGTACTGGATGACCGACTGCATGGCGGCGGCGAGGCCGATGCCGGCCAGGACGAGGCGGAAGCCGCCGTGGTCGCCGGCGACGGCCCGCACGGTGAGGGCGACGGCGAGGGCTCCCAGGATCGCGGCGGCGGAGACCGGCCAGCCGGTCCAGCCAGCCAGGGCGATGGCGGAGATGGCGGCGGCGCTCGCGCCGAGGCTGACGCCGACGATGTCGGGGCTGGCGAGGGGGTTGCGCAGCGTGGTCTGGAAGATGGCGCCGCCGACGCCGAAGGCCACGCCGACGAGCACGGCCAGGACGGCACGCGGGAGCTTGGACTCCATCACGATGTAGGTGGCGCCGGGGATCTGCTCGCCACCCAGGATGCGCACGAAGTCGGGGACGGTGACCGTGAAGTCGCCCAGCAGCACGCGAGCGGCGAAGGCACCGACCAGGGCGAGGACGAGACCCGTGAGAAGGCGTCGGTGGTGGCGCAGCGGCGCCCGGCGCGCACGTCGTACGACGTCGAGGGCGTGCTGCGCGGTGGGCTCCGTGGTGGCAGGCCGGTCGACGGTCACGGTCACAACGCCCTCCCGGTGCGGCGGATCAGGGCGAGGAAGACGGGGACGCCGACGGCGGCGGCCATGATCCCGACCTGCACCTCCGACGGCGGCAGCACGACGCGACCGACGGTGTCGGCGACGACGACGAGGACGGCGCCGCCGAGCATGGAGAAGGGCAGCAGGCGGCGGTGGTCGGGGCCGACGAGGGCGCGTACGACGTGGGGCACGACGAGGCCGACGAAGGCGATCGGCCCGGCCAGGGCGGTCGCGGTGCCGGCGAGCAGGACGATCGCGACAGCGATCACCAGCCGGTCGCGGGTGGTGTGGCGACCGAGCCCGCGGGCCAGGTCGTCGCCGAGGGCGAGGGTGTTGAGCAGGCGTGCGCCGGCGAGGGCCAGCAGCGCGCCGAGGACCAGGAACGGCAGACCGGCGAGGAGCACGTCGGTGCCCCGCCCGGCGACGGTGCCGACCTGCCAGAAGCGGAAGCTCTCCATCGTCTTGCGGTCGGCAAGGAGCAGGCCGGTGGTCCAGCTGGCGAGGCCGGCGCTGAGGGCCGCGCCGGTGATGGCGAGCTTCATCGGCGTCGCGCCGTCGCGACCCAGCGACGCGATGCCGTGCACGGCCGCCGCGGCGACGGCGGCTCCGAGGAACGCCAGCGGCAGGAAGGCGCCCATCCCGGACAGCCCGAACGCCGTCATGCCGACGACCATCGCGAAGGTGGCTCCGGCGTTGACGCCGAGGATGCCGGGGTCGGCCAGCGGGTTGCGGGTCAGCCCCTGCATGAGCGCCCCGGCCAGTCCGAGGGCCGCACCGACGGCGAGGCCGAGGACGGTGCGGTCCAGTCGCGCCTCGACCACCGGGTGCAGCGGGTGGGCGGCGTCCCAGACCGCCTCGAGCGGCAGGGCGCGGGCCCCGACGAGCAGCGACAGGGCGCCGGCACCGGCCAGCGCCACGACCGAGATCGCGACGCTGACCGGCAGGGCGGGACGACGCCTCTGGCCTCCCCCCGGAGCCCTGGAGACGTCGTCCCGCGTCGGGACGAGGGCGGTCATCAGCCCTCGAGTGCCTCGACCACGTGAGGCAGGAAGTCGCTCACGATGACCGGGATGGAGAGGGGCGTGGGGTTGGTGGACGCCATCGCGTTCTGCTTGTCGGTCTCGGCGTACCAGCGGCCGTCGGCGATCGCGGGGATCTGGCCGAGCAGCTTGTCGCCCTCGATGGTCTCGACGTTGTCGGGCGAGTCGACCCAGGTGACGAAGACGTCGGAGTCGAGGTCGGCCGCCTGCTCGGCCGACACCGTGCCGTAGAACTCGCCCGGCTTGATCGCCTCGGCGACGGCGGGCGCGTCGACCATGCCGAAGTCGCGCAGGATCGACACGCGCGGGTCCTCGGGGGCGTACATGCCGATGGTGGAGAGGTCGGTGGCGGCGAGGTAGCCGTAGATCAGCTCGGCACCCTCGAGCTCGGGGTTGGCCTCGGCGGCCTCGGCGATGGTGGCCTCGGTGTCGGCCGCGACCTCCTCGGCGAGCGCCGTACGACCCAGCGCCTGGCCGACCATCTCGAGCGACGTCCGCCAGTCGGTGGTCCACGGCGCCTCGGGGTAGGCGACGACCGGGGCGATCTTGGAGAGCTTGGCGTACTCCGCGTCGGTGATGCCGGAGTTGGTGGCCAGGATCAGGTCGGGCGCGAGCTCGGCGACCTCGTCGATCGGCGCACCGTCGGCGTCGTCGTAGCGGACGGGCGCCTCGGCACCGGCCTCCTCGACGGCCGCGTCGAACCAGTCGGTCGAGCCGCCCTCGTTGCCGCCCCACGTGATCTTGGTGGCACCGACGGGGACGACGCCCAGCGCGAGGGCGTGGTCGTGGTCGGTCCAGCCGAGGGTCGCCACCCGGGTCGGCTCGGACTCGATCGTGGTCTCGCCGAGCGCGTGCTCGATGGTGACCGGGAAGGCGTCGGGGTCCACGGACGTGGTCGAGGTCGGCTCCGCCGCGGCCTCGGTCCCGCTGGTGGACCCGGTGCTGCAGCCGGCGAGGGCGGCGACCAGGACGGTGGCCGCGGCGACCTTGATCGGGGTGGGCACGGCGAGGCTTCGCTTCATCAGGACTCCGGGTGGCTTGGTAAGGCGACACTAACTAAGGGAAGCCTAACCACACCCCGTCCGATTAACGCAACGAGGGTGTGCCGTAATCCGCGATGTGGACCGCGCGAGCCTCAGATGGGCGTGCGGTGGAACCCCTGGAACGACCGGCTCGGGGTGGGCCCGCGCTGGCCCTGGTAGCGCGAGCCGTACTTCTCCGAGCCGTAGGGGTGCTCGCTCGGCGAGGAGAGCCGGAAGAAGCAGAACTGGCCGATCTTCATCCCGGGGTAGAGCTTGATCGGCAGCGTCGCGACGTTGGCCAGCTCGAGCGTGACGTGGCCGGAGAAGCCGGGGTCGACGAAGCCCGCCGTCGCGTGGGTGAGCAGGCCGAGCCGGCCCAGCGACGACTTCCCCTCCACCCGCGCGGCGATGTCGTCGGGCAGGGACACGACCTCGTACGTCGAGCCGAGGACGAACTCGCCCGGGTGCAGGATGAACGGCTCCTCGCCCTCCGGCTCGACCTCGCGGGTGAGCTCGGACTGGTCGGCGGCCGGGTCGATGTGCGGGTAGCGGTGGTTCTCGAAGACGCGGAAGAACCGGTCGAGGCGTACGTCCACGCTCGAGGGCTGCATCATCGCCGGGTCCCACGGATCGAGCGCGATCCGGCCGGCGTCGATCTCAGCGGTGATGTCGCGATCGGAGAGCAGCACGCGGCCGACCCTAGCGCTCGCGCCCGCTGGTCGAGGAGGGACGAAGTCCCGTCACGAGACCCACTTGCCACAATGGATCGGTGACCTTCCACCGCTACGTCGCCCTGGGCGACTCCTTCACCGAGGGCGTCGGCGACCCCGACCCCACGCGCCCCAACGGGCTGCGCGGCTGGGCCGACCGCGTCGCCGAGGTGCTCGCCCAGCAGACCGACGACTTCGGCTACGCCAACCTCGCCATCCGCGGCCGCAAGCTCGCCGCCATCGTCGCCGAGCAGGTCGACGCCGCCGTCGCGCTCGAGCCCGACCTGGTCACCATCCACGGCGGCGGCAACGACGTCCTGCGCCCCCGCGTCGACATCGACACCCTCGCCCGCACGTACGACGACGCGATCGCGCGGCTGCGGGCCACCGGGGCCCACGTGGTCATGTTCACCATCTTCGACCCGGGCGCCGGCGGCATCTACGGGCCGATGCGCGGCCGGATGGCGATCTTCAACGAGTGGGTCCGCGAGATCGCCGACCGGCACGGGGCCACCGTGGTCGACATGTGGCGGATGCGCGACATCGAGATCGCCGGCGTCATGGACACCGACCGGATGCACCTCAACAGCTCCGGCCACACCCACATGGCCCACGCCGTCCTCGAGGCGATCGGCGTCGAGCACGGCATGGACCCCGTGACCGTCGGCCCGCTCCCCGTCCTCGGCCGTCGCGAGACCTGGGCCGCCAACGCCCAGTGGACCCGCGAGTTCCTCGTGCCGTGGGTCCACCGCCGGCTCACCGGGCGCTCCTCCGGCGATGCCGTCTCGCCGAAGCATCCCGCCCTGTCCGACGTACGGCCCACGGTCAGGTAGCATCTGGCCCGCCGTCTGCGGTCGGCACTGCGGATGTAGCTCAGCTGGTAGAGCGCGACCTTCCCAAGGTCGATGTCGCGAGTTCGAATCTCGTCATCCGCTCCATCCACATTTCTTCCCAGCGCGCCGAGCGCGACGCTCTGCCCACCGTCGATGTCGCGAGTTCGAATCTCGTCATCCGCTCCAACTCTTGCCCCACAGCCCGACACGGCCCCACCACCGAGCGGTGGTCCACCCACATCCGTGGCGCTCGGAACGTCGCTCCACCACCGCCCGACGAGGCGACCCCGGCGTGTCGTCGTACGAGCGGTGAGCCACGCAGGTTCTGGCGCCCGGAAACCTGCCTCACGCACCGCTCACATCCCCTCATTGGGGCAGGAGTGAGACTTGCGACTTCTGGGACCAGAGAGGACAGTGAGGCGTCCGTCGTTTCTCGGTTCGAAGGTCTTCCCCCATGCCTGCACTTCACCGCCCGACCCTTCGCAGGGTCGCCCACCGCATCGCCGACGAGGACGCCTCGCGCCCGCTCTGGCGCCACCCGGCGACCATCGCTGCCGCAGCCCTCGCGCTCACGCTGGGCGCCGTCCCACTGCTGCCGGACGGCGGCCACGACGACGATCGCGGCGAGATCGCACCGACCGCCGAGACGACCGGAACGCCCCGTGCCGCTGGCCGGGGCGAGCTGACGACCGCGATGCGCGCCGAGATCGACCGCGTGCTCGCCGCGGGAGCCGACCTCGACCGCGCCGAGGGGCGTACGGCGCTCGCGCGGGCGTCGGTGCGCTGCGCCACCTTCGAGGGCCAGCGCTACTGCCTCGGCTTCGGCTGGACCAACCAGTCGGAGGAGGCCCTCGCCGCGCGGCTCGAGGCCCGGCCGACGGCAGGCACCACCGAGCGCACCGGCGATCTGGACGCCGACGGGCTGCTGGCCCGCGCCCAGGGACGTACGTCGACCGCGCGCACCGAGGCCGAGCGCGCCGAGCTGACGATGGCGGCCCGGTCGGTCGGCAAGGTCTGGATGCTGCGCCACGAGATCCAAGGCGTGCCGCTGCCCGACGGCTTCGCCGAGCGTCACCCCGAGGTCACCTCGGGCGTCGACGCACGCGGCGGCTTCGGGGAGTCCTACCCGGAGCGGTCCAAGATCCTCAGCAGCAAGGTGGCCCAGGCCCAGAACACCACCTACTGGTGCGGCCCGGCGACGATGCAGGCCATCGGCTGGGGCTCGCAGGGCAAGCGGAAGAACCAGTCCTACTGGGCCCGCCGGCTCGGCACGACCAGCGCCGGCACCGCGATCACCGACATGGTGCGCGTGGTCAACAACAAGACCGACTACGACGAGGACACCTACGCAGGTCCCTACGTCGTGCTCGACATCAGCGACTTCACCTTCAAGCAGTGGTACCGGCTGATGATGCGCCACATCCACGACTACCAGGCGCCCGTCGTGCTCCACCCCCAGCTGCTCAAGCAGTACTACCCCTACCTCGACGACGACGCGAGCGGTCACTTCCAGGTCGGCCGCGGCTACGACCAGAACCCCGGTGGCAACCCGCAGCTCGGCTGGTTCGAGCCCTGGGACCAGTCGAGGTTCGACCCCAGCGAGCCGGCGATCGGCCGCGTGCAGTGGCGCAACGCCTACCGGTCCTTCCGCGCCAACCTCGACCACTTCCAGCACAACGTCGGGGTCTGACGTGCGAGGACGTACGACGACCGCGCTGGCGCTGCTGGTCGCGCTGACCGGCTGCGGTGGAACCGACGAGCCCACACCCGGCCCCGACCCGACGTCGAGCGAGTCCGCGGACCCGGCCGCTCCGACCGGTGGCCCCGTCGACGACCCGGTCGTCGTGGAGCCGGAGACCGCGCTGCTCGACTGGCAGGACACCGGCGTCCTGCCCGACACGCGCTACGTCAAGGGACCGGAGTGGGAGGCCCTCGGCGACGCGGGCGACACGCGGGTCGAGCTCGCCCGCGACGGCGATGCGGCGACGGTCCGTGCCGGCGGCGGACGCACGATCTCCGAGGTCCTGATGAGCGAGGACTGGGCCGTGGTGGTCAAGCAGGACAAGACGGAGACCGCGCCGAGCGAGGTCGCGGTCGTCGACCTCGCGACCGGCGACACCGGCACGGTCGCCACGCCGCCGGCGGCGAGCGGTGGCTCCTGGGCCCTCACCGGCGGCGACCTCTACTACCCGACGTACGGCGACGGCGGGGCGTACTGCCTGGCCACCGCCGCGCTGGCCGACAGCAACGGCGAGGACGGCTGGTGCGCCCCGGAGCGCAGCGGCTTCTCCGGCCTCACCGCCAGCGAGCACGGCATCGGGATCATGACCTTCGACGACGCCCGCCCGGTGGCCTGCCGCACCGCCAACCTCCTCGACGGCAGCGGGGTGCCCCAGCCCGTCGAGGGACCGGAGGACTGCAGCGCCTGGGACGTCGCCGCGACCGCGGACGGGGTCGTGTGGTCCGAGGTGCCGAAGCCGCGACGCCAGGAGGAGGCCCGCTTCCACGCGTCGGCCGACGACGGCTACTTCGACCTCGGCCCGGGCACGACCGGCACCGCGGTCCCCTGCGGCGACTCGATCTTCTTCGCGAGCGACCCGCAGGGCCCCGACGAGCCGGCCCGGCTGATGCGCTGGACCCCGGACCGCGCGCTGCAGGTCGCCTACGAGTCGCCGTCGACGGGCAACGCGTTCCTCGGTGAGCCGGTCTGCGGCGGCGGCGTGCTCACCCTGACGTCGTACGGCGAGCAGGGTGACGAGCACGTCTGGGCTAACGTCGGCTGACGTGAGCTTCACCGGATTCCCCGTCGCTGCGCTCGACTTCTACGACGACCTCGAGATGGACAACACCAAGTCGTTCTGGGAGTCCCACAAGCACGTCTGGAAGGAGTCCGTCGAGACGCCGATGAAGGCGCTGATGGCGGCGCTGGAGCCGGAGTTCGGACCGGCCAAGGTGTTCCGGCCCTATCGCGACGTGCGCTTCGCGAAGGACAAGACGCCCTACAAGACGCACCAGGGCGCGTTCGTCGCGGCCGGTCCGCGGACGGGGTGGTACTTCGAGATCTCGCCCCGCGGCACCCGGGTCGGCGCCGGCTTCTACGACGCCGACGGCCCCACCCTGGCGGCGATCCGCGAGGCGATGGCCGACGAGAAGACGGGCAAGGCGCTCGACCGGCTCCTGCGCAAGCTCGAGAAGGACGGCTTCGAGGTCGGCGGCGAGCAGCTGAAGACCTCACCCCGCGGCTACGACGCCGACCACCCGCGCATCCACCTGCTGCGGCGCAAGCAGCTCTTCGTCGGCCGGTCCTACGGCTTCGGGGCCGACGCGATCGACGCCGGTCTGGTCGACCGGGTGCGCGAGGACTGGCGGTCGCTGCGGCCGCTCGTCAGCTGGCTGCGCGCGGTCCCGGTCGGCTGACGCCCATGATCGTCACCTTCGACCTCTTCAGCGCCCTGACCGACACCCGCACCGGCGCCTCGCGAACCTTCGCCGCGATCGCGGCCGAGCGCGGTTGGGACCTCTCCGGCGAGACGGCCTACGACACCTGGGACGGCCACAACAAGGTGCTCCAGCGCGAGGCGCGCCCGCCGACCGGCTTCCGCGAGGTCTCGCGCACGGCCCTCGAGGCGGCGTACGCCGACCTGGGGCTCGACCCCGCGCTCGCGCCGAGCGACCTCGCCCGGCTGCACGAGACGATCCCCGACTGGCCGCTGTGGCGCGACGTCGCGGCCGGGGTGGCCGCGGTGGCCGGCCTGGACCGGGTCACCGGGGTCGGGCTGCTCTCCAACGTCGACGACGACCTCGCCCGACTCACCCGTGCGCACGCGCTGGTCGACCCCGACCTCGTGCTCAGCTCCCAGCGGCTCGGCGCCTTCAAGCCCAGTGCGGAGATCTACACGCGAGCGGTCGACGCCGTCGCGCCCGCGCGCCTGGTCCACGTGGCAGCCTCGGCGAGGGACGTACGAGGTGCGCTCGAGGCCGGCATCACCGCCGTCCGGCTCGCCCGGCCCGGGCACGTCGTGGACCCGACCGGTCCGCGGCCCCCGCACGAGGTGCGGGACGCCACAGAGCTGGCCGCCGTGGTCGACGGGCTCTGAGGACGATCGTCGGGTTGGACACGCGGGGTCCCCCCCGACCTGCGGAGTTCGGCCTCGCGCGGCGCCGTGTTCACGCAGCGTTCGGCCGCGCGGACGAGGCTCGCGCCATGGCGAAGAGAGTGTTCATCCTGCACCTCGGCCCCCTCCCGGTGGACACGGGCTCGATGGCCGAGGCGCTCGAGGTCGGCGGCGTGCAGGTCCCCGACGCGGGCGCCGACGTCCTCGCGCACGCCGAGGTCGAGATCCTGCGCTCGCACAAGGCGGCCGGCCTCCGACGCAAGGAGGTCGAGGGCTCCTGGGCACGGGTGTGCCGGCGGGCCCGCAAGACCGGGACGGACTGCTTCGTGAGCATGCCCGGGTGGTCCGCCGCGACGCCGGAGCAGGCCGCGCTGGCGCTCGACGGCCTCACCGCGGACTTCCGGGTCGTGCTCGTGGCGACGAGCGGCTTCGGCGAGCCGCCGCGGAGCTGGATGTCGCTGGTGAACGAGAACCGCTCCCACGTCCTGCCCGCCCACCTCAGCGACGAGCAGCTCGCCGCGCAGGTGGCGCGGATCGCCCTCATGGAGGAGGAGGCCCGCCTCGACCGCCGCCTCGCCAAGGTGGCGCGACGACGCAGGCTGCTCGACCGCAGGCCGGCCGCCTGAAGCAGTCCGTCAGTGCGGCTGCCAGGCGTCGTCGTCCTCGGTGAGGGCCGCGACCGCCGGCGGGAGCGTGCCGTCGGCGAGCTGCTGGATGGTGACCTGCTCGAAGACGTTGCGCAGCGAGTGCCGCGCCGCGATCCACACGTGCTGCAGCACCTGCGCGCTCTCGTCGTACTCGACCGCCTCGGGACGCAGGCCGTAGACCGACACGAGCGGGCCGTCGACCGCACGGATCACGTCGGCGACGGTCACCGACTCGGGCTTGCGCGCGAAGCGCCACCCACCGGACTGGCCGCGCTGCGACACCACGATGTCGGCGCGCCGCAGGTCGGCCAGGATGGCCTGGAGGAAGCCGTGCGGGATGGACTGCGCCTTGCCGAGCTGCTCGGCGCTCACCGCGGTCCCGTCAGCGCGCACCGCGATCTCGATCAGGGCCCGGAGGGCGTAGTCGGCCTTGGCGGAGACGCGCATATGGCCAGTTTGTCAGATATGTCGGCCGAGACACTGTTCTTGGTCGCCCCGGCCACCGGCACGCGCGTACGCCGCTCCCGCGGGGCAGGAACGGCGTACGTCGTCGAGCTCTGCGTCAGGCCGTCGCGGTCTCGAGCTCCGGCTCGTCGACCCGGGCGGCGCGGGACAGGCGCTCCTGCTTGACGGCCCACACGATGGCCGAGATCCACAGCACGAAGACGACCGCGGCGGTGACGGCGACGCCGACACCGGGGACGCCGACCGCCTCGAGCAGCGTCTTGGAGTTGGTCAGGATGATCAGGCCGCCGGCGGCGGTGCCGAGCACACGGGCGGCGAGGTGCTTGACCAGCCAGGCGGCGATCGGCGCCGCGATCACGCCGCCGGCGAGCAGCGCGCCGGCGTAGCCCCAGTTGATCCCGGCAGACCCGAGGCCGAGGAGGAAGCCGAGCGAGGCGCCGACGGCCACGACGAACTCCGAGGTGTCGATGGAGCCGACGACCTTGCGCGGCTCGAGGCGGCCGCTGGAGAGCAGCGACGTGGTGCCGACCGGGCCCCATCCGCCGCCGCCGACGGCGTCGAGCGTGCCGGCGACGAGGCCCATGGGGGCGAGGAAGGCCACGGACGGGCGCCCCTTGAAGGCCGGGCGGGCACCACCGAGGCGCAGGAAACGGTAGACGACGTAGAAGCCGAGGCTCAGCAGGATGATCGCCACGACCGGCTTGGCGACCGCGGCGTCCATGTTGGAGAGCAGGGTGGCGCCGAGGAACGCCCCGATGAAGCCCGGCACCGCCAGGATCGAGACGGTGCGCCAGTCGACGTTCCCGAACTTGTGGTGCGAGGCGCCGGACACGAGCGAGGTGCCGAGCTCGGAGAAGTGGACCGCGGCCGACGCGGCGGCGGGCGCGACACCGGCCGCCAGCAGCAGGGTCGAGGAGGTCACGCCGTAGGCCATGCCCAGGGAACCGTCGATGAGCTGGGCGATGAGGCCCACGACACCGAGAACGAGGAGCTTGCGCATGTTGCGAGGGTCCTTCCGGGACTGGTCGGCACGTCCGAAGTCGTGCGACTGAGGTATGTCAGGTGAAAGACTAGACATACATGGAGTGATAGACAAAGCCGACTATGTGTTCGGCGTGTCCCTCCCTGCTCCGGACCCGGTTTCTGGCGTTCGTGTTGCGCCGAGGCCGATCGCGAGGCATCCTTTAGTTACCGGTGAGTAGAACTACTCAGTAGCGCTCGCCCCCGAGACCGCAGACCCGCACAGGAACAGGTGGAAGCTGTGAGCCACTACAAGACCAACCTCCGCGACATCGAGTTCAACCTCTTCGAGGTGCTCGGCCGGGACGCCGTGCTCGGCACCGGACCGTTCGGCGAGGTCGACGGCGAGAGCGCGCGCGAGATCCTCCGCGAGGTCGAGCGCCTCTCCCGCGAGGACCTGGCCGCGTCCTACGAGGACAGCGACCGCAACCCGCCCGTCTTCGACCCGGCCACCCACACCGCTCCCGTGCCGGAGTCGTTCAAGGCCAGCTACCAGGCCTGGATGGACGCCGAGTTCTGGCGCCTGCAGGTCTTCGAGGAGATGGGCGGCACCCCCGCCCCGTCGTCGCTGATCTGGGCGATCGGCGAGATGGTGCTCGGCGCCAACGCCCCGGTGTGGATGTACGCCGCCGGCCCGGCGTTCGCCAACGTCGTGCACCGCAACGGCAACGACCGCGACAAGGCCGTCGCCCAGCACATGGTCGACCGCCAGTGGGGCTGCACCATGGTGCTCACCGAGCCCGACGCCGGCTCCGACGTGGGCGCCGGCCGCGCCAAGGCCGTCCCCAACGAGGACGGCTCGTGGAACATCACGGGCGTCAAGCGCTTCATCACCAGCGCCACCCACGACATGAGCGAGAACATCATGCACCTCGTCCTCGCGCGCCCCGAGGGCGTCGAGGGCGTCGGCGGCCCGGGCACGAAGGGCCTCTCGCTCTTCTGGATGCCCGAGCACCACTTCGACCCCGAGACCGGCGAGCTCACCGGTGAGCGCAACGGCGTCTACGTCACCAACGTCGAGCACAAGATGGGCATCAAGGTGTCCAACACCTGCGAGGTCACCTTCGGCGACCCGCAGGTCGGAGGCGGCGAGCCCGCCAAGGGCTGGCTGCTCGGCGAGGTCCACGACGGCATCGCCCAGATGTTCCAGGTCATCGAGAACGCCCGGATGATGGTCGGCACCAAGGCCATCGCCACGCTCTCCGCCGGCTACCTCAACGCCCTCGACTACGCCAAGGAGCGCGTCCAGGGCGCCGACCTCACCCAGGCCGCCGACAAGACCGCGCCGCGCGTCACGATCACCCACCACCCCGACGTACGCCGCTCGCTGATGACGCAGAAGTCGTTCGCCGAGGCGATGCGCGCGCTGGTGCTCTACACCGCCACGTGGCAGGACCAGGTGATGATCGCCGAGCACGAGGGCACCGCCGACTCCGACGAGGCCCGCCTCGCCGCGGCGGTCAACGACCTGCTGCTCCCGATCGTCAAGGGCTACGGCTCCGAGCGCTCGTGGGTGCTTCTGGGCACCGAGTCGCTGCAGACCTTCGGCGGCTCCGGCTTCCTGCAGGAGTACCCGATCGAGCAGTACGTCCGCGACGCCAAGATCGACACCCTCTACGAGGGCACCACCGCGATCCAGGGCCAGGACTTCTTCTTCCGCAAGATCGTCAAGGACCAGGGCCGCGCGCTGGGTCACCTGGCGAAGGAGATCGAGGGCTTCATCGCCTCCGAGGCCGGCAACGGTCGCCTCAAGAACGAGCGCGCCCTGCTCGCCACCGCCCTCGAGGACGCCAACGCCGTCGTCGGCCACATGATCAACGACCTCATGTCGTCGGCCGAGGAGCTGCGCAACATCTACAAGGTGGGCCTCAACACCTCCCGCCTGCTGATGGTGCTCGGCGACGTCGTGTGCGCCTGGCTGCTGCTCCGGCAGGCCGACGTCGCGCTGGAGAAGCTGGCCGGCGACGTCTCGGCCAAGGACAAGGCGTTCTACGAGGGCAAGGTCGCCGCCGCCCAGTTCTTCGCCCAGACCAACCTGCCGAAGATCAGCGCCGAGCGCGCCATCGCCGAGGCCACCACCCTCGAGCTGATGGATCTCGACGAGGCGTCCTTCTGACGTTCGTCCCCACGTCCGCCGAACGCTGTAACGCCGGGTTGATGCAACTACCCACCCAGATGCATCAGGGTGGGTAGAGCACCTAACCCGGCGTTACAGCGTGTGGGAGCCCGCGGCTCGAGGTCATTTCGGATGACAGGTGTCACGGGCAGGTCGTGACACTTCGGCGAGGGACGCGAGGCCGTACGCCGACAGGCTGGGCGCATGACCACCCCCGCCATCGACGCCACCGGGCTGCGCAAGGCCTTCCGCTCGACCGATGGCAGCCCCGTCCTCGCGGTCGACGACGTCGACCTGACGGTCCGGCCGGGCGAGATCGTGGCGTTCCTCGGCCCCAACGGCGCCGGCAAGACCACGACGGTCGACATGCTGCTCGGCCTCACGGCGCCCGATGCCGGCACGATCGAGGTCTACGGCACCTCGCCGGCCGACGCCGTACGGCAGGGGCGGGTGTCCGCGGTCATGCAGACCGGCTGCCTGCTCAACGACTTCACCGTCCGCGAGACGGTGCGCGCCATCGCCGCGCTGCACGGCCGCTCCGACCGCGTCGAGGTGGTGCTCGAGCGCGCCCGCCTGACCGACCTCGCCGGCAGGCGCGTCGAGGCGTGCTCGGGCGGTGAGCAGCAGCGGCTGAAGTTCGCGCTCGCCCTGCTGCCCGACCCCGACCTGGTCGTCCTCGACGAGCCGACGACCGGCATGGACGTCGGGGCGCGGCAGGAGTTCTGGCGGGCCATGCGCGAGGACGCCGCGCTCGGTCGCACGATCGTCTTCGCCACCCACTACCTCGCCGAGGCCGACGAGTTCGCCGAGCGCACCGTCCTGATGAACCACGGCCGGATCGTCCACGACGCCCCGACCACCGACGTGCGGGCGGCGTACGGCGGGCGCACCCTCACCTTCCGGCCGCCGGCCCACGTGGTGGGCACGGACGGGATCGACGCCGCCTGGCTGGACCGGGTGCGCCGCGCCCTCGAGCCCCTCGGCGTCACCGACCTCGACGTCTCCGCCGCGAGCCTCGAGGCCGCCTTCCTCGCCCTGACCGCCGAGCCCGAGCTCGAAGGAGCCACCCGATGAGCACCGAGATGATCACCGAGACCCTCACCGACCCGCGTGCCGCGGACGGCGTACGCGCCACGCCTCGACCGGAGATGCTCGCCTATGCGCGCCTCGACCTGCGTCGCCAGCTGCGCGACCGCATCGGGATGTTCTTCGTCGTGGGCCTGCCGACCTTCATGTACCTCGTCTTCGGCATCGGCTCCGACGACCCGGTCGGCAGCGGCAACGTCGCGATGTACGTGATGATCTCGATGGCCGCCTACGGCGCCGTCACCGCGACCACCAGCGTCGCCGGGAGCGCCGCGACCGAGCAGGTGATGGGCTGGGGTCGCCAGCTCGGCCTGACGCCCATGCGCCCGGTCGCGTTCGTGGCGGCCAAGGCGGCCGTCGCCATGGCCGTCGCCGCCGTCCCGGTGATCGCCATCTTCGCCATCGGCGCCGCCACCGGCGCGAGGGGCCACTGGTCGGACTGGGTGCTGTCCGGCGCCCTGGTGTGGCTCGGCTCCGCCATGTTCGCGGTCTACGGGCTCGCGATCTGTCTGGTCGTCCGCGGCAGCAACGCAGCCGGCATCGCCTCGGGGATGATCGTGGTGCTCGCCTTCCTGGGCAACGTCTTCACACCGATGAGCGGCTTCATGCTCGACCTCGGCCGGTTCACGCCCCTCTACGGGTACGTCGCCCTGGCCCGCTTCCCGCTCACCGACGGGTGGCTGCCGGTGGCGGGCCGCGACCCGCTGTGGCTGCCGGTCGCTAACGTGCTCGCGTGGACGGTGATCTTCGGGCTGGTGGCCCTGTGGGGCGTACGCCGGAGTCGGGCGCGCACGTGACATCGA
The DNA here is from genome assembly GCF_947488025.1 of uncultured Nocardioides sp. Taxonomy (GTDB): domain Bacteria; phylum Actinomycetota; class Actinomycetes; order Propionibacteriales; family Nocardioidaceae; genus Nocardioides. The sequence goes on from NZ_CANKYS010000012.1 coordinate 109,513, forward strand.
CGCCGGACCCGACGCCGCTGCCGGACAACCCCTGGGAGAAGTGGGGGTGGGCCTTCGCGGCCATCTGGCTGGTCTTCCTCGCCTTCCCGATCATCGCGGTCGTCGAGTCCGAGGTGGGCCTGCCGGCGAAGGTCTTCGCGATGCTCTGCATCGCCGGGTTCGCGGTGGCCAACGTGCTCGGCTACTCCTCACGGCTCAGGCCGTGGTGGGCCCTGGGCCTGATGGTCGCGCTGGCACTGGCGACGGCACCCGTGATCGGGATCGGGGTCATCTCGTTCACGCCCTACCTCGCGATCCTGTCGGCGCTCCGGCTGCCGAGCCCGGCCTGGAAGTGGGCCGTGGGGCTCTGGGCAGCCTTCCCGGTGCTGTCGCTGCTCGACATCGACGGCTTCCCGACCTTCTTCTTCCTGATGCTGTGGCCGATCATGATCGGCGGCGTGATGCTGCGGCTCTTCGGCGAGCGGGAGTACCTCGCGAACGCCGCCCTCCGCGAGCACGTGGTGGTCGTCGAGCGCGAGCGGGTGGCCCGCGACGTGCACGACGTGCTGGGTCACTCGTTGACCGCCCTGTCCGTGAAGGCCGAGCTCGCCGCGCGGCTCATCGACATCGACCCGGCCCGCGCGAAGCAGGAGCTGGAGTCCATCCAGGCCACCGCGCGGCAGGCGCTGGCCGAGGTGCGGGCGACGGTCGGCGGGTTGCGCGCCGGCAACCTCGAGGCCGAGCTCGCTGCCGCGCCCCGTGTGCTGGCGGACGCCGGCATCACCACGACCGTCGACGGCACGGTCGCCGACACCGACCCGCGTCACCGGGCGCTGCTGGCCTGGGTGCTGCGCGAGGCCGTCACCAACGTCGTACGCCACTCGCGGGCGCGGTCGGTGCGCATCGAGCTCGGCCCGGCCGGGATCGTCGTGGTCGACGACGGCCGGGGCTGCGACGGCGCGGAGGGCAACGGCCTCCGCGGCATGCGCGAGCGCGTCACCGGCGTCGGCGGCACCCTCGACGTCGGACCAGCCACGCCCGGCACGCGGGTGGAGGTGGTCCTGCCGTGATCAGGCTGCTGCTGGCCGACGACCAGGCCCTCGTGCGCGGTGCCCTCGCCGCGCTGCTCGACCTCGAGTCCGACCTCGAGGTGGTGGCGCAGGTCGGCCGCGGCGACGAGGTCGTCGACGCCGCCCGCGCCTCGGGCGCCGAGGTCTGCCTGCTCGACATCGAGATGCCGGGCCTCAACGGCATCGACGCCGCCGCGGCCCTGCGACGTGAGCTGCCCGGCGTACGGTCCCTGGTCGTGACGACCTTCGGCCGGCCTGGCTACGTCCGCCGGGCCATCGAGGCCGGCGCCTCGGGCTTCGTCGTCAAGGACACCCCGGCCCGGCAGCTCGCCGACGCCGTACGACGTGTCCACGCCGGCCTGCGGGTGATCGACCCCGACCTCGCCGCCGAGTCGCTGATCGACGGGCCGAGCCCGCTCACCGGCCGCGAGCGCGAGCTGCTGACGTACGCCCTCGACGGGTCACCTGTCTCCGCGATCGCCGCACGCGTCCACCTCTCGGAGGGCACGGTCCGCAACCACCTCTCGGCCGCGATCGGCAAGACCGGCGCCACCACCCGCAGCGAGGCGGCGCGGATCGCGCAGGAGCGCGGCTGGCTGTAGGGCCCGGATCCGGTCGGAGGTTCCGCGTCACGGATCGGGAGCGGCGCCGTCTCCTCTTCGAGGACACCGGGCCGACGGACGGGTTGCAGAAGCATGGAGATCGACTGTGTGACGCCGTACGAGCAGGAGGTCGTCTTCAGCGCCGCCTTCTGGCAGGGGTGCGAGCGCGAGGCCGCCCAGCTGCTTCGAGGTCTGACCGGCGTCGACGAGGAGTAGGTCGGCTGCGGTGCGCAGTGGGGAACCGACCGCACGCGAATCGGGGCGTTCGAGGTGCCGTTGGTTCCCCAGACGCAGCCGCCTCAGACGTCGCGACGCTCCTCGACGTGGGTGGTCTTCGAGCGCTGGTTGTTCATGACCAGGCCGAGCACGAGCGCGAGGACGCCTGCGATCACCAGGATCCAGCCGACGGTGGCCGGGTCCACGACCTCCTGGACGGAGTCGGGGAACTCCTTGACCGCGAAGAGGAGGATCAGGCCGATGACGAGCAGCAGGATGCCGAGTCCCATTCCCATGACGACTCCTTCGTGAGGCGGTGCGGGCGCGGCCACCGGGTCCGGCCGCTCCCGCCAGCGTAGGGGCGCGAGGCGCGGAAGGCCGGTACCCCCGGTCCCACCAACGTGTCGGTGACCGGGCGAGTGGGACACGTGAGCGCACCTGTCCCCGCCTCCCCCTACGCTCCTGTCCATGACACAGCCCGGCGACGTCCCCACCGACCAGGACAGGCTCGCCGCCCTCGTCGCGATCTGGTGGGGGGCGATCGACTCCTTCACCCGCGTGCTGGAGCACGTCGCCGACGACCAGTGGTCCGCCCCGACCGACCTGCCCGGGTGGGACGTCCGGGCCGTCGCGGCCCACACCGCCCACCTCGAGGCGCTGCTGGCCGGGCGACCGCACGAGGAGGTGGAGATCGGTGATGCGCCGCACGCGCACGGGATGATGGGCCGCTTCACCGAGCAGGGCGTGCTGGCCCGGCGTGACGAGACCCCCGACGACCTCATCACCGAGATCCGCGAGTCGACGACCGCCCGCCACACCCAGCTCCTGGCCGACCCGCCCACCGACGCCTCGGCGCCCGCACCGGGCGTCTTCGGCGCGATCGGCTGGACGACCGGCCTGCTGCTGCGCAACCGTCCGCTCGACGTGTGGATGCACGAGCAGGACGTGCGCCGCGCGCTGGCGATGCCGGGCAACCTCGACTCGGCAGCGGCGATCCACACGGCCGACTACCTCATGGAGAGCCTGCCCTACGTCGTCGCCAAGCGCGCGCAGGCGCCGGTCGGGTCCGTCGTACGCCTCGAGGTGGCCGACCACGCGCCGGTGACCGTGACCGTCGGCGAGGACGGTCGTGGTCGTCGCGCCGAGCCCGAGGACGGCGAGCCGACCACCATCCTCTCCATGGAGCGCGAGACCTTCGTCCTGCTCGCCGGCGGGCGGCGCACCGCCGCCGCGGACGACGTACGCCTCACCGGTGACACCGAGCTCGGCGAGCGCGTCGTCGCCTCGCTCGGCGTGACGCCGTGAGCGGCGCCTGGACTCCTGCCGACATCGGCGACCTGACCGGTCGCACGGCCGTCGTCACCGGGCCGACGCTGGGCGGGCTCGGCTTCCACACCGCGCTCGAGCTCGCCCGTCACGGCGCCCGCGTGGTGCTCGCCGGTCGTACGCCGGACAAGCTGGAGGCCGCGGCCTCGGCGCTCGCGGCCGAAGTTCCCGGCGCGGCGACGGAGGCACTGGTCGTCGACCTGTCCGACCTCTCGTCCGTACGGGCGGCGGGCGCTGCGGCCACGCGCTTCGGGCCGATCCACCTGCTCGTCAACAACGCCGGTGTCATGGCTCCGCCGCTGAGCCGCACGACCGACGGGTTGGAGTCGCAGATGGCGACCAACCACTTCGGGCCGTTCCTCCTCACCGGGCTGCTGCTCGACCAGCTGGCCGCATCGGGCGACGGTCGCGTCGTGACGCTGTCCTCGCAGATGCACCGCGTCGCACGGTCCGCCCCGGTCGGCGATCCGCGGACGCCGCGCCGCCACAGCAGGTGGCACACCTACGGCCAGACCAAGCTCGCCAACCTGCTCTTCACCTTCGAGCTCGACCGCCGGCTCCGGCAGACCGGGACACCGGTGCGTGCGCTGGCCGCGCACCCGGGCTTCGCCGGCACCCACCTCGCCGTCAACGGCCAGCTCGGCACCACCCGCGGGCGTCGGGCGGCGATCCTGGACGGCGCGGTCAAGATGGTCTCCCAGTCCGCCGAGGCGGGCGCCCGGCCGACGCTGATGGCCGCGACGGCCGACCTCCCGGGATCGACCTACGTCGGGCCGAGCGGTCCCGGTGAGGCGTCCGGCCCGCCCCAGGTCGTCGGCACGGCACGGCTGGCGCGCGACGAGGTGGCGCAGCGGCGGCTGTGGGAGACCAGCGAGGAGACCGTCGGGCTGGCCTGGCCCTAGCGGCGGTCGTGCACCCGCACCAGGCCGGCCCTCGTGCCGAGGTAGGCCGAGCCGTCCCGGCCGAGCACGACGGACGAGCGACCGCTCCCGGCGAGCAGCCCGGTGCCGGCGCGCACGCCCCAGCGCCTGCGGCCGGAGTCGGCGTCGATCGCCGTGAGGTACCACGCGCTGACGCCGGTGACCGACGGCCGCTTGGCCCAGGCGTAGATCAGCCCGTTGGGGCGGCTGACCACGGCACCCGACGACGGGGACACCGCGTCGCTGGTCCAGGTCACCGCGCACCCGTCGTCGACGAGGTCCACGCGGGCGACGCCCGCCCCCGCCGTGAAGCCGAGCACCGAGCGGCGCGACGACGCGTAGCCGGCGTCGTTGGCGACCACGACCCCCGCGCCGAGGTCGGCCAACGTGCTGCGGGTGGCGCCCTCCCCCTTCTCGAACACGGACTGGCGACACACCGTCCGCCCGTCGTCGCGGGCGAGGAACCGCACCCCCAGCCGGTCGTCGACCTCGTCGGTGATCGCGACCGTCCCGCGGTCGAGAAGGACCGGCGCCGAGCCGCTCACGCCGTCGTACTCACTGCGCCAGGTGGGCTGCGGCGTGCCGTCGCCGCCGACCACGAGGCGGTGCACGGCCTCGTCGGTGACGACGTACGCCGCCCCCGCGTCGACCGCGACCTCCTGACCGACCTCCTCGCCCAGGTCGACGACGCCGACCTGGCCGGTCGCGGGGTCGATCGTCCCGACGAGCCCGGCGTGGGAGGCCCACCAGATGCGGCCGGAGAAGTCGGGCGCGACCGAGACGAGGCAGTCGCCGTAGGGCACGTAGGGCTTGAGGTCCCACGTGGCGTTGATCCCGAGGTCGGGCTCGCCCTCGTGGGACGTCCGCACGGCCAGCACCTCGCGGTCACCGGTGGGGACCACGGCCCGTTCGGCGTCGTCGAGGTAGAGGGACTCCCCGTCGCAGGGTGAGCCCTCGCGCAGGTCGGGCAGGTCCTGCGACGCCACCGGCCGCAGGGTCTGGGGGTCGACGACACGCAGCGTGCGGCTGTCGCCGGCGGCGCAGAGCGCGACGAGGAACCCGGGCGTGGTCTGCTCGAGCCGGCCGCACCGCTCGAGGCCGAACCACGCCGTGTCGACCTCGGGCTGCAGGCCGAGCGGCCCCGGACGGTCCGCCGGCTCGCCCGCGGAGCGATGGGGGTTGGGCGGGGCCTCCTCGGCCGCCACCGGGTGGGGCGAGGCCGGGCGGCCGACGTACGACGGGCCGGCCCAGGCTCCGGGGGCTGGTGGGATCGGCAGCCATCCGTCGGGGACGACCACGGCCGCGAGGCCGAGGGCCGCGACCACACCGGCCGTCCAGGCCATCACGCGGCGACTGACCTGGAGGTTGTCCTGCACCCACCAGCGGATGCGGGGGACGACGAGGAGAGCCGCGGCGAGGACCAGGACGACCGGTCCCTGCGCGAGCCACAGCAGCAGCACCGCGCCGACCAGCCAGACCACCGGGCGACTGTAGGTGAGTCACACGCGTCCCACCGGGAGGCGCATCGGGGACCACCCCGATGCGTGCGTCACACGTCAGTCAGCAGGAGGGCGGGGCAGGGGCGCGGTCACGGTGAGCTCGGCGAAGAAGCCCTGGCCGCCACCGCTGCGCAGGAACACCCGGGAGCGCCGGGGTGCTCGCCCGCGGGCGTGCGGAGCCTCGTGGATCGGGATGACGTCGGCGTCGTGGCCCTCGTCGGCCTCGGCCGCGGGCCGGGCGACCAACGAACCGGTGAACTGCTCGAGCGACTTGATGCGGCCGGTGAGATCGATCCCCTGGGTGTCTCGGTCGTGCTTCATCGGCGGACTCCTTCTGTCTCCACCTGACGGCCCCCCACGGGCCGCCTGAGAAGCACAGTAGGAGCGGCACCGACGCACTTCCTTTACTCATGGAAGTCTGCGCGAAGCCTTCGGGAGACGGTCCAGACCAGGCATGTCGAGTCCTCGGGATCCTTGACCGGCGCTCCGGTCAGGGCGCCGCCCGACACCCTGCAGGCAGTTCGCGCGCCAGCACCCGAGCCTCACGCTCAGCCGTGCGCGGCGAGCCACGGACTGCCTACATGGTGCTCATGCAAAGGACTCGCGTCGAGCGCTACGGTCCCGGACGCACGAGAGCCGGAGGCCGTGCGACGCATGTCGTACGACCTCCGGCCCGGACCGGCACTCCCCTGTGCTGTCGGTCTGGCGTTCTCAGGAGACCGGCTGGCGCACCGTGGACCCCACGTCCACGGCGCCGCGCGGCCGCGGCACCGACGGTCGCGCCTCAGCGCTGACGTCGTGGCCGGGCTCTCCCACGGAGCCGATGCGGATCATCGGGCCACACCCGATGCGCCGGTCATCCTGATGGTGGTGCTCGTGGTCATCTCGTCCTCCCCGTGTCGAGTGCTCACGACAAGAAGGATGCTCCCGGCGCCGATCTGATACATCCGTGTTTCTACCGAGGTCCAGACCAGTCGCCGGGCACGGCCGAGGGTGGCCGCGCCACGGCGCCACGCCAGCCTCAGGCAGCCGCCCGGGCCTCGCTCTCGAGCTTGCGGCCGAGCAGGCGGCGGGTGCGGCGGTCGCCGGTGGCCATCTTGTAGAGGATGGCCAGCTGCTGGGGCGCGTTCTTCTTGTTGGTCGTCGCGAGCCAGCCGTTGGGCAGCGAGAGGCGGACGACCTTGTGCCAGGCGGAGTAGACCTGCTGCGGCATCGGGCGCGCGCAGTAGGTCAGGTCGTACTTCTCGAAGAGGGCCTGCACCTTGGGCGCGACCTCGGCGTAGCGGTTGGACGGCAGGTCCGGGAAGAGGTGGTGCTCGATCTGGTGCGACAGGTTGCCGGTCATCAGGTGGAGGAACTTCGAGCCGGAGATGTTGGCGCTGCCGAGCATCTGGCGGACGTACCACTCGCCCTTGGTCTCGCCCTCGATCGAGCGCTTCTCGAAGGTCTCGACGCCCTCGGGGAAGTGGCCGCAGAGGATGACGGAGTTGGACCACAGGTTCCGCACGACGTTGGCGGTGAAGTTGGCCGCGAGGGTCGGGAGGAAGGAGCCGGTCGGGATCGACAGCGCCGGGTGGACGACGTAGTCCTTCGTCGCCTGCTTGCGGATCTTGCCGAGGACGGCCTTCACGCGGCGGCGGAACTCGGGGTCCTTGGTCTGCTTCTTCTTGATCACCGCGCCGAGCTCGAGGTCGTAGGCGGCGATGCCGTACTCGAAGAAGACGGCGTTGATGAAGCAGAAGACCGGCTGGGCGAGCGACGCAGGGGTCCAGGTCTGGTCCTCGTCGACGCGCATGATGCCGTAGCCGAGGTCGTTGTCCTTGCCGATCACGTTGGTGTAGGTGTGGTGGAGCTCGTTGTGGCTGTGCTTCCACTGCTCGGCCGGCGAGGCCATGTCCCACTCCCACGTCGAGGAGTGGATCTTGGGGTCGCGCATCCAGTCCCACTGGCCGTGGAGGATGTTGTGGCCGATCTCCATGTTGTCGAGGATCTTGGAGATGCTCAGGCCTGCGGTGCCGAGCACCCAGGCGGGCGGGAACGCGCTGAAGAGCAGCACGGCGCGCGAGCCGAGCTCGATCTTGCGCTGGGTGTCGATGACACGCCGGATGTACGCCGCGTCGCTGGCGCCGCGGCTGTCGATGACGTCCTGGCGGATGGCGTCGAGCTCGATGCCGATCTGCTCGATGTCGGCCTCGGTGAGGTGGGCGATCGGGTTGGTCTGGCCGAGCACGGCCTTCTTCTGCACGGTGGTCATGGCGCTCTCCTGGGGGTGTCGGGGAGGTCGGGGGTCAGTGGTCGATGTGGCACGGGCCGGCGGCGGCGTTGATGCAGGTCTGCACCTTGAGGTCGCCGGTCTCGCCGGGCACGGCGGTGGTGATCGCGCCGTTGCGGAGGTCGCGCACGCTGCCCTCGCGCAGGGGGATGACACAGCCCATGCAGATGCCCATCCGGCATCCGCTCGGCATCAGCATCCCGGCGTCCTCGGCGGCGTCGAGGATGGGCGTCGCACCGTCGAGCTCGAGGGTGGTGCCCGAGCTGAAGGTGACGGTGCCGCCGTCGCCGGGCTCGACGCGGGCGGTGCGGAACTGCTCGGTCGTCAGGCTCAGGCCGGCCTCGTCGTGGTGGGCGGCGAGGGCGTCGAGCAGGCCGGCCGGCCCGCAGGCGAGCGTCGCCCGCTCGGCGAGGTCGGGGACCAGGTCGGCCAGGTCGGCGACGTCGAGGACGCCGTGCTCGTCGTCGTAGCGCGCGACGAGGCGGATGGCGCCGGCGGCGTCGAGCGCCTCGAGGTCGCGGATGAAGATCGAGTGGGGGTGGCTGGGTGCGACGTGGACGACGACGATGTCGTGCACCTCGCTGCGGGGCAGCCGGAGGACGCCCTCGTCGGTGCTCGGGAAGAGGTTGCGGAGCATGCCGATGACCGGCGTGATGCCCGAGCCGGCGGTGACCATGAGGAACTTGCCGCCCTCGGGCGGGAGCACGAACTCGCCGGCCGCCTGCTCGAGGTGGACCAGCGTGCCGGGCCGCGCCTCGTGGACGAGGTGGTTGCTGACCAGGCCGTCGGGGACGGCCTTGACGGTGATCGAGATGCGACCGTCGCGACGCGGGCCGTGGGTGAGCGAGTAGGCGCGCCACTGGCGTACGCCGTCGACGTCGATGCCGATGCGGAGGTACTGGCCGGGCACGTGGCCGGCCCAGTCGGCACCGGGACGGATGACGATGGTGGCCGCGTCCGCGGTCTCCGGGTGGACCGACTCGATGCGTCCGCGGAGGTCGGCGCCGGAGCGCAGGGGCGCGAAGAGGTCCATGAAGTCGGCCGGCAGGTAGGGCGTGGTGGCGGCCTCGGCGACCCGGACGAGCTGGTCGCCCAGTCGCCTGGTGCGCGTGGCGCCGCGTGCCGGCGGCTCGAGAGTCGTGCTCATGACACCAAATCTCGCTGATCTCCAGCAGATCTTCCTGCTCCCCGCACGTGAATCGGGGTTAGACTCTTGTTCGCAGCGAACAAAACCGACCTCAGGAGTCCCGATGGTCACTCGCCCTGTGCGCCCCGCCACACAAATACAGACGATTGTCGGTCTAGACCCGAAAGTAGCGGCCGCGCTCCGGTCGCACCTCGCCGAGGTCGCCGACAGCGCCGTGCTCACGATCGTCGACGAGGTGCCCAGCTATGCCGGCGCGTGGAGCGGCCGGATGGGCGAGGTGATCCGCAACGCGGTGCAGCTCGCGCTCGGGGGCTTCCTGACCCTTGCCACCCGCCAGGACGCGGACGCACCCAAGGCGCCGGCCATCGAGGGTGCCTACCAGCTCGGTCGCGGCGAGGCGCGCAGCGGCCGGACGGTCGAGGCGCTGCTCGCGGCGTACCGGATCGGCGCCCGCGCCTCGTGGCGCGACATGTCGGGCGTGGCCGTGGAGGCGGGGGTCGACTCCGGGCAGCTCGCGAAGTTCGCCGAGCTGGTCTTCGCCTACATCGACGAGCTGTCGGCGGCCTCGGTCGCCGGGCACACCGACGAGCTGGAGAGCAGCGGCCGCGTGCGCCAGCGCAACCTCGAACGCCTGGCGCGGGCCCTGCTGACCGACGCGCCCGCCGACGCCGTCGCGGCTGCGGCCGAGCGCGCGGGCTGGGAGCCGCCCGGGTCGCTGACCGCTCTCGTGCTCCCGGAGTCGCAGGTCTCCCACGCCCTGACCACCCTCGACCCGGGCACCCTCCAGCCCAGCGACGACGTCCCGGGGCTGCCGGAGGGCCACGCCTCGTTGCTCGTGCCCGGCACCGGATCGACCGCGGCGCGACGTACGTTGCTCCGCGCGCTGCGAGGCACCGACGCGGTCGTCGGCCCGGGCGTGCCCTGGCTGGAGGCAGCGGCGTCGTACCGCCGGGCCCTGCGCTGCGCCGCACTCGACCTCGACGGGCTCGTCGACTCCGACGAGCACCTCGCCTCGCTGGTGCTCGCCGCCGACGCTTCCGCCCGGGAGGACCTGCGCGCGCGGGTGCTCGCCCCGCTCGCCGACCTGCGCCCCTCGACGGTCGAGAAGCTCACCGACACGCTCCGCAGCTGGCTGCTCCACCACGGCCGCCGCGACGCCGTCGCCGAGGAGCTCTTCGTCCACGCCCAGACGGTGCGCTACCGCGTCGGCCAGCTCCGGGAGATCTACGGCGACCGGCTCGAGGACCCGGCCTTCGTCCTCGACGCGACCCTCGCGCTCGCCTGACCGCCGCCGACGACGAGCGGTGCGTGGCGCAGGTTCTGGGCGCTGAGAACCTGCCTCACCCACCGCTCGTACGACGCCCGCCGAGGAGCGGTGCGTGGCGCAGGTTCCGGCCGTGCAGAAGCTGTCTCACGCACCGCTCACGGTGTGGCGGACGCGGTCTGACCGCCGACCTCAGTCCCTGACGTACGCCGTCTCCCCGGCGACCCAGGTCACCGCGACGCGGTCGGCGAAGGACCGGAGGCGGGCGGCGTGCTCACGATCGGAGGGGCCGTCGAGGGGGTCGGCGTCGAGGAGGACCAGGTCGGCGGGGTGACCGGCGGCCACCGTTCCCCAGCCGTCGGTGGACGCGGCGAGCGCCTCGCGGGCGGTGATCGACTGCTCGGGGTGCCACGGCTCGCGGTCGTCGCCGGAGCGGTGCACGGCCGACGCGATCGCCAGCCACGGGTCGAGCGGGGAGACCGGGGCGTCGGAGCCGAGCACGACGTCGACGCCGTCGTCGAGCATCCACCGCAGCGGGAAGCACCGCTCCGCGCGACCGGGCCAGAGCCGCTCGGTCACGTCGCGGTCGTCGAGGAGGTGGGCGGGCTGGACGCTGGCGCGCACGCCGAGCCGCGCCATGCGGCGTACGTCGTCGCGGGTGGTCAGCTGCACGTGCTCGATGCCGCCGCGGGCGCCGGTCTCCTCGAAGGCGTCGAGGGCCTCGGTGACCGCGCGGTCGCCGATGGCGTGGACCGCCACGTCGAGCCCACCGGCCGCCGCCCGGGCCAGCAGGGCGCGCAGCTCCTCGGGGGTCTGGTTGGGCTGTCCCTCCTCGAAGCCGGGGACCGCCTTGTCCGCGTAGGGCTCGCAGCACCAGGCGGTGCGGGTGTTGAGCGACCCGTCGCTGATGATCTTCAGCGGCCCCATCGTCAGGCGCGGGTCGTCGGCCAGCGGGTCACCCGAGCGCAGCCCGCGGGAGAGCACGTCGTCGAGGCCGTCGGCGTAGCAGGCGTGGCGGATCCGCAGGAGGTCCGCGCCGCCCGCCCAGCGAGCCGCCCAGTCCGCGACCCCGCCGCTGAACTCGAGGTCGACCAGCCCGACCACGCCCTGCGCGGCCGCCGCCTCCATCGACCGGCGGTAGGCGTCGGGGCCGGTGCCGTCCTGACCCAGCACCGATGCCAGCCGGCCGTAGGCCATGAACCACTCCGCCTCGCTGACGACGCTGTCGCGGATCGGCAGGGCGAGGGCGTAGAGCGCGACCGTGTTGAGCCAGCCGTGGTGGCCGTCGCCGGCGATCAGCACGATCGGCTGCTCGGTGTCGAGGGCGTCGAGGTCCGACACGGTCGGCATGTCGGGCCACGCGGTCGGCCGGTGCCCCCAGCCGATGACGGGCAGGTCGGGCCACTCCTCGAGCCGCTCCCGGACGAGAGCCACCGCCTCCGCGCTCGACCGTGCCCCGCCGAGGTCGAGGCGCGCGGAGGCCAGGGTCCACTGACCCAGGTGGACGTGCTGGTCCCACAGCCCCGGCATCAGCCAGCGACCGCCGGCGTCGTACGACGTCTCGTCCCCGCCGGCCAACGTCGGTCCGACCTCGACCACGCGGGCGCCGTCGAGGCGCATGTCGACAGGACCGGGGACGGCCTCGGTGACCGCGACGAGGCGGGCGTTGCGGATCAGCATGGCGTCACGGTAGGACGTGGCGGCGGTCGCGGTCAGGACTGGGGCAGGTCGACCGCCACGCCACCCACCCAGACGGAGGTGGGCCGCCCCAGCGCCGTCACGTCTGCGGCCACGTCGCCGTCGACCACCAGCAGGTCGGCGAGGCGCCCGGCGGCGAGCCGCCCGGCGTCGACACCGCAGTCCTCGGCGGCCACAGAGGTGGCGGTCGCGAGCGCCTCGTCCACCGGCCAGCCGCCGCGGACCAGCTCGGCGATCGAGCGCCACAGGTGACCGTGCGGCTTGGCGGGCATCGCCCCGGCGTCGAGCCCCGACACCACCCGGATCCCGTGGTCGCGCAGCTTGACGGAGTTGGCCGCGGCGCGGGCGAGGTGCTCGTCGCGGTCGGTGATGCCGATGCGCTCGAGCATCTCGAGGACGTGCGGCGGCATCGCCGACACGGGCGGGAAGCGCGAGGCGTCGTTGCCGAGCGTGGGGCACACGGTCACCCCCGCGGCCGCGACCCGGTCGAGCAGGGCCACGGGCGGGTCCGTTGCGCCCTCGGCCATGCAGGTGAAGTGCTCCAGCCCGTCGACCCCCGCGTCCAGGGCGACCTCCGCGCCGATGACGGAGTGCGCGTGGGCGACGACCCGCAGCCCGGCCGCGTGGGCCGCCTCGGCCATGCGGCGCAGCGGGACCACGTCGAACTGGGCGCCGAGCTGGTCGCTGCCGGGCGTCAGGAAGCCGCCGCTCGCCATCACCTTCACCAGGTCGACGCCGCGGCCGGCCCGCTCGACCACCGCACGGTGCAGCGCGCCGGCCTCGTCCGGATCCACGTCGCCGCCGAGGAACCAGCAGTGCCCCAGGGGGATCGTGATCGGCGGCCCCGAGGCCACCACCCGGGGCAGCCCCTCGCCCTCCCGCCCGCGGTGGTCGAGCACGCGGTAGGCCACGTCGCCGAGGTCGCGGACGCTGGTCACGCCGGCCACGACCTGGGCCCGCAGGCTGCCGGTGATCACCTCGTCCACCGCGGCGGCGGCCGCCGTGCCGGCCCACTCGAGGCTCCCCGGCGTACCCGGGAAGGCGCCCGAGGAGACGAGGTGCACGTGGCAGTCGACCAGCCCCGGCAGCAGCGTGCCGGGGACCTCGGTGACGGGTACGTCGTCCGCTGGCCGGAAGGCGGCCGCTTCCACACCGACGACCCGGTCGCCCTCGACCAGCACCGTCGCACCGCCCGGCAGGAACCGCTCGCCGTCGAACGCCCGTGCTGCCCGGACGGCCCACCGCGTGACCATCCCCCGATGGTGCGCCCCGGGGTCGGCCGGCGCACCTCGCGCGGCTGGTGGACCAGACCACCCGGCCGGCTGACATGATGGAAGCGTGGAGTGGCGGGGGCCTGTAGCACTGGTCGCGCTCCTGGCGATCGGCGTCGGGGGCGGTTTCGCCGCGTCCGCACAGACCCGGGGCGGCTCGATCGGCGCCGGCGTCCCGTCCCCGGTGCCCGCGCAGGCACCGGAGATGCCGGTCGAGGCCCCGAAGCCCCCGACCCCCGACCCGGACGACCCGGCCCTCGAGCCCGACATCGCGATGAAGCCGGCCACGCTCGGCACCGGCAAGTTCGAGATCACCTTCCCCGCCCCCGTCGGCTGGACGACCAACGCCAGCGCCAGCAACGAGTGGAAGTGGAAGAAGCCGGGCACGTCCAACAACACGTACGTGATGCGGATCGAGCAGATCAACAGCCAGGACATCACGATCGAGGACGCCATCAACATCCGGATCGAGCGCCTCCGCGAGGAGCAGGACGACGTCTTCATCGTCGACCGCGGCGCCGAGACGCTCGAGTACACCTACCGCAGCAACGAGGGCAACGCCCGGCACAGCTTCATGCGCTGGCTCGACCTCGACGCCAGCGGCCAGGCCGACGTCGAGATCGTCGTCCACGGCCGCGAGCGCGACGTGGCCGGCACGCAGGACCTCATCCGCCGGGTGGGCGACGGCATGCAGGGGGCGGGCGGCGGGCCTGTCGGCTGAGCCCACCCCCACGGGCTAGATTGCGCCCGTGAACTGGCGGGGGACGGCAGTGCTCGCGCTGCTGCTCGCCATCGGGGTCGCGGCGGGGTTCGGCGCGTCTCTGACCCTGGGCGAGAACCCGTCGGGCGGCCTCCGGGCCTCGCCCGTGCAGGCGTCCCCGAGCCTCCCGGTCGACCCGGTCCCCGAGCTGCTCCCCGACCCGGACATCCCGCCGCTCGCCACTGGGCTCCCGCTCGTGCGCCAGACGGTCGGTGCGGGCGACTTCCGGATGACCCTTCCGGTGCCGAAGGGATGGACCTTCTCCGAGAACTCGCTCAATGAGTGGCAGTGGCGACCACCGGGCCAGCCCGACTTCGGCTACGTCCTGCGCGTCGAGCAGGTGCTGAGCAACCGCCGCTCGATCGAGTGGACCCTCGACCGGCGCATCGGCGAGCTGCGCGAGGACGAGAGCAACGTCGAGGTGCTCGAGGAGACGAGGGACAGCCTGCACTTCTCCTTCGTCACCGCCAACCACCTCCGGCACGGCCACCTGCGCTGGCTCGACCTCACCGGGTCCGACAACGCCCAGGTGGAGATCGCCGTGACCGGGCGCGAGGTGGACGACCCGGGCATGGCCGAGCTCATCGCGCGCGTCGGGTCCGGCGTACGACTCGGCTGACCGCGGGAGCGGTTCAGACCCCCTTCGCCACCACGGAGTCGAGCACACTGTTCGCGACCCCGCGGTCGTCGGTGCGGATCTGGATCCACATCAGCTGGTTCTGGTTGACCTGGACGACACGCTCGACCGTGAGGTCCACGCCCGGGCACCCGCTGAAGAAGACGGTCATGATGTCGTCGCCGTCCTTCTCGTCGAAGTAGGGACCGCGCTGGACCGGGCAGGCGGCGTGGCCCGGCACGCGCGAGGGCAGCTCCTCACCGGGCAGGATGCCGACGAAGACACCCTCGCCCGGGTCGTCGTCGGAGTTCCAGCCCGACCCCGTGCCGGCCGCGACCGCCGGCTGCTCGGAGCGCCCGTCGAACGGCACCCACTGCTCGCGATCCACCTGGCCTGTCCACGCCTCGGGGACGGTGACGAAAAGCGTGCCGGTCGAGTCCTCGACCGTGCGCTCGGAGGCGGCGGTGCGCTCCAGCGCCCAGCCCGCGCCGGTGCCGGCGACCAGGGCGAGGACGGCGGCCGCGACCCACGGCCAGCGTCGGTGGCGTCGCCGGGGTGCCGGCTGGTCGCTGACCACCCCGGTGCCGTCCGGCCGGGACGCCGTGCGGGTCAGCGCGGGGTCGATCGGCACCCAGGCCGCAGGGGTCTCGTCGGCCGGCTCGCCGAGCGCCTCGACCAGCGCGGAGGTGAAGGACTCGACGTCGGGGAAACGGTCCTCGCGGTCCCGGGCCAGGCCGCGCAGGACCACGGCCTCGGCGGCGGGGTCGTCGAGGCCCATCGGCGCAGGCGGTGAGGGGTTCTCGGCGGCGGCGAGGCTCGCGTGGGAGTAGGGCTGGCGCCCGGTCAGGAGGAAGTAGCTCAGGGCCGCGAGCGAGAACTGGTCGGCCCGCGCGTCCAGCCCCTCGCCGAGGGCCTGCTCCGGGGCGACGTAGGAGGGGGTGCCGCCGGCCATGGTGAGGCGGGAGGACATGTCCATCGCCTTGCCGAGGCCCAGGTCGCCGAGCATGGCCACCACGTGCGGGCCGCGGCCGTTCTCCACGGTCCGGAACAGGACGTTGGCGGGCTTCACGTCGCGGTGCAGCACGCCGCGGTCGTGCAGGGCGCTGAGTCCGCGTCCGACCTGCGTGATGACCGCCATCGCCTGCGACCTCGGGATCGGCGAGAGCTCGACCAGGTCGGCCAGCGTGCCCTGGTCGGCGTACGCCATCACCAGGTAGGGCCGGCCGTCCTCGAGCTCGCCGGCGTCGTAGACCGAGACGACGTGGGGCGACTCGACCTTGCGGAGGAACCGGCCCTCCTCGAGGAAGCGCTGGCGGATGTGGTGGTCGTCGGTCCAGTTGTCCGCGAGGACCTTGATGGCCACGGGGCTGTCGAGGTGCTCGTCGTAGGCGAGCCACACGGTCGCGAAGGCTCCCGAACCGATGCGGCGGCGCACCGGGTAACGACCGAGACGAGTGGGAGCGGACACCCGGGCATTATCGTGCAGGGGTGAGCTATTCGGGGGACCCGGGCGACGCGTTGGCGCCGGACGACATCGACGACCTGGCGCGACGAGCACGTGACGGGGACCGTGACGCGCTCGAGCTGCTGCTCGCCGCGGTGCGTCCGCGCGTGCTCAACATCTGTCGAGGAGTGCTTCCCTACTCCGGCGACGCGGAGGACGCGTGCCAGGAGGCGATGCTCAACGCGGCCACCAAGATCGGCTCGTGGGGCGGCCGCGGCCGGTTCACCACGTGGCTGCACATCGTGTCGGTCAACAGCGCGCGCACGACGTACCGCCGGCTGAAGAACCTCGCCACGCCGACCGACTTCGAGGACGGCGCCCACGACCGTCCCGACCCGCGCACCACCAGCGTCATCGCCGGCACCCGGCTCGACCTCCTCGAGGCGATGGACACGATCGAGAAGGACCACCCGCAGTACGTCGAGCCGCTGCTGCTGCGCGACGTCTACGGCCTGCCCTACGACGAGATCGCGACGCTGGTCGACGCCCCTCTCGGCACCGTCAAGGCGCAGATCCACCACGGACGCAAGCTCGCCCGGCCGCTGCTGCGGGGCGATCGTTGACACCACACCGCGTGCGCGCGGTGCTGGCGGCGGGCCTGTCCCTCGCCGTCCTGGCCGGCTGCTCCGGTGGCTCGGGGTCCACCCCGTCCGACGCGCCGCAGGACGCGCCGTCGGCGAGCCCGTCGGCAGGCGAGTCGGCGGACGAGTCGGCAGGCGAGTCGCCGTCCGCCTCGGCGTCGGCACCGGTGGTGAGCGACCCGGTGGAGCCGGACCTCGACCTCGCCGAGTCGACCCCGCGCGAGGACAGCGTCTACCCCGGGGTGGGTGACCCCCGCGTGGACGCGCTCCACTACGACCTCGACCTGACCTGGCAGCCCCGTGCGGAGCGCCTGACCGGCCGGGCGGTGATCACGTTCCGCGCGACGCGCGACGCACCGCGCTTCCAGCTCGACCTCGGGGCGCCCCTCACCGTCGGTGAGGTCACCCTCGACGGCGAACCGGTCCGCTTCGCCCGGCGCGGGAAGGACCTCGTGCTGAGGGCGCCGATCGAGGCGGACGAGCGCCACGAGCTGGCCCTCGACTACGTCGGCACGCCCGAGCCCGCCCCCGCACCGACCACCCGCGGCGACTTCTCCGAGACGGGCTTCACCGTCACCCGCGCCGGCGAGGTGTGGACGATGCAGGAGCCCTACGGGGCGTACACCTGGTACCCGGTCAACGACCAGCCGTCCGACAAGGCGCTCTACGACATCACCGTCCACGCCCCGCCGCGGTGGACCGGCGTCGCCAACGGCGAGCTCACCGAGCTGACGTCCGACGCGGACGGCACGACCACGACGTGGCAGCTCTCCGAGCCGGCGTCGTCGTACCTCATCACCCTCGCGATCGGCGACTACGCCTGGAGCAGCAACACCTCCGCGAGCGGCCTGCGCGTGGACTACTGGACGCCGCGCGGCATGGACCGCCCGCTCGACTCGATCCGGACCGCCGCGGCGACCGTCGACTGGGTCGAGACCCGGCTCGGCGACTACCCCTTCGACTCCCTCGGCCTCGTCGTCACCGACTCGCAGAGCGCGATGGAGACCCAGACGATGGTCACCCTCGGCACCAACGACTACGTCCTGTCCCCGCAGGTGGTCGCGCACGAGATCGTCCACCAGTGGTACGGCGACCAGGTCTCGCCGTCGGACTGGCGCGACGTCTGGCTCAACGAGGGCATGACGATGCTGCTGCAGTGGGTCTACGAGGACGAGCACGGCATCCGCCCGCTGCGCCAGAGCCTGCGCAGTGCGCGCTCCGCCGACCAGCAGCTGCGCGACCAGTACGGGCCGCCCGGTGCCTACGACCGGCGCCAGTTCGGCGGCTCCAACATCTACTACCCGCCCGCGCTGATGTGGAACGAGCTCCGCGAGGACCTCGGCGACGACGAGTTCTACGCCGTCGCCCGCTCCTGGCCGGCCAACCACGACAACACCTCAGCCTCCCGCGAGCAGCTCTACGACCACTGGGAGGCCGAGACCGGGCGCGAGCTGTCGGCCTTCTTCGACGCCTGGATCATGGGCGAGCGGACGCCGGAGCCCGGGGTCCCGCAGGGCTGAGGCGACTACCCTCCCCGCATGACCCGCCTCTCCGCGCACGACCTCATCAACCTGGTCCTCGACGACGGCTCGTGGTCGTCGTGGGACACCCCGCCGGTGCGCGACGACATCAGCGAGGAGTACGCCGCCGAGCTGGCCGCCGCGGCCGAGAAGTCCGGCGTCGACGAGTCCGTGCTGACCGGTGAGGCGCGGATGCACGGACGGCGCATCGCGGTGCTGGTGGGCGAGTTCGGCTTCCTGGCCGGGTCGATCGGCCGGGCCGCTGCCGACCGGATCGTCGCCGGCATCGAGCGCGCGACCCGGGAGGGCCTCCCGCTGGTCGCCGCACCCGTGAGCGGCGGCACCCGGATGCAGGAGGGCACGCCGGCCTTCGTCCAGATGGTGCGGATCTCCGCAGCCGTCGCGGCCCACCGCACCGCGGGCCTGCCCTACCTCGTC
This sequence comes from uncultured Nocardioides sp., assembly GCF_947488025.1. Taxonomy (GTDB): domain Bacteria; phylum Actinomycetota; class Actinomycetes; order Propionibacteriales; family Nocardioidaceae; genus Nocardioides. The sequence goes on from NZ_CANKYS010000012.1 coordinate 128,196, forward strand.
TACCTCCGCCACCCCACCACCGGCGGCGTGATGGCGTCGTGGGGCTCGCTCGGGCACGTCACCGTCGCCGAGCCCGGCGCGCTGGTCGGCTTCCTCGGACCGCGGGTCTACGAGGCGCTCTACGACAAGCCCTTCCCCGAGGGCGTGCAGACCTCGGAGAACCTCTACGCCCACGGCATCATCGACGCCGTCCTGCCGCCCGAGGAGATCGCCGAGATCCTCGACCGCGCCCTCACCATCCTGATGGCCGCGCGCGAGGGCGTCACCCCGGTCGCCGACCCCGGCCAGGACGACGTACCGGACGTCGACACGTGGGACTGCGTGACCCGTTCGCGGCGTCCCGACCGGCCGGGCGTGCGTCGGCTGCTGCGCTACGCCGCCAGCGACGTCGTACCCCTCAACGGGACGGGGCAGGGCGAGAGCGACCCGGGGCTGCTGATCGCGCTGGCGCGCTTCGGGGACGCGCCGTGCGTCTTCCTCGGCCAGGACCGTCGCGGCCAGACCACCGACCACCCGATGGGGCCCGAGGCGCTGCGCGAGGCCCGGCGCGGGATGCGGCTGGCCTCCGAGCTCGGCCTGCCGCTGGTGACGGTCATCGACACCCAGGGGGCCGCGCTGTCCGCCGACGCGGAGAACGGTGGGCTCGCCGGCGAGATCGCCCGGTCGCTGGCCGACCTCGTCACGCTCGACGCGCCGACGCTCTGCCTGATGCTGGGCGAGGGCAACGGCGGCGGTGCGCTCGCCCTGCTGCCTGCCGACCGCGTCGTCGCCGCGCAGCACGCGTGGCTCTCGCCGCTGCCGCCCGAGGGCGCGTCCGCGATCGTCCACCGCGACCTCGACCACGCCGCCGAGATGGCGCGCGCCCAGCAGGTGCGTGCCATCGACCTGCACCGCCAAGGTGTCGTCGACCGGATCGTGGCGGAGAAGCCCGACGCCGCCGACGAGCCCGAGGACTTCTGCCGCCGGGTGGGCGCCGTGCTCGAGCACGAGCTCAGCACGCTGCTCGCCTCCGGGCCGGGGTCGGCGGCGGACCGGGCGCGCCGCTACCTCTGACACCCGGCCCCGAGCGGTGCGTGACGCAGGTTCTGCGCGCCCGGAACATGTCTCACGCACCGCCGGGTCGCCGGGCGGTGAGTGACGCACGTTTCGGGCGTCAGGAACGTGTCCTGCTCACCGCTCGGCGGGGCCCTCAGACGCATCGCCGGCAGCCGTGTCGGCCCCCGTGTCGTCCCCCGTGTCGTCCCCCGTGTCGTCCCCCGTCGTCTCCGCGCCTTCATGCGCGACGTCGCGGGCGGCGTCGGCGAGCGGGTCGCCCTGGGGCGCACCGGCGACCGGGGCGGACTCCTCGGAGAGGCCGACGACGCCGGGCACGGTGCCGCTGAGGGTGGCGAGCATCTGGCGCACGTTGGAGAGCTGGGCGTTGATGCTGTCGCGGCGCTGGCCCGCGGCGGCCAGCTCACGCTCGGACTCGGCGCGTACGCGGTCGGCGGAGGCGCGCGCCTCGGCCACCATCGTGGTCGAGCGCTCCTCGGCGTCGGCGAGCATCCGGGCGATCCGCTCCTCGGCCTCGCGGCGGTTGCGCTCGAGGGTGGCCTCGGTGTCCTTGTTGCGCGCGGCCATCGCGTCGAGCTCGGCCTGGATGGCCGCCTGCTGGGCCTGGAACTCCGCAGTGGCCTTCTGGCGCCGCTCGGCCAGCGTGGTCTCGAAGTCCGCGGCCGCCTGGGCGGCCCTGGCGCGCTGGTCCTCGTACAGGGCCTCGGCCTCGGCACGGCGCGCGGAGGCGTCCCGCTCGGCGGCGTCGCGCTCGCCGTCGGCTGCCTTCCGGGCGTCGGCGAGGATCCTGGCGCCGTCCGCGTCGGCGTCGCGGCGGGTCTCCTCGGCGTAGCGCTCGGCGTCGGCGCGCAGGGCACCCACCTCCTGCTCCGCCTCCTTGCGCAGCGTCTCGACCTCGCCGACCACCCGGTCGCGGATCTCGGCGGCCTCGGTCTCGGCCAGCGACAGGATCTGCCCGACCCGCTCGCCGAGGTGGGCGTACGTCGGCGCCTCGGGCTGCTGCGACTCCCGCGCAGCGAGCGCCTCCCGGGACGCCGCAGCCTCGCTCCTCGCCGCGTCGGCAGCCGCCTCGGCCGCCTCGAGCCGGCGGCGCAGGTCGTCTGCCTCCGCCTGCGCCTGACCGACGGCGCGCTCCACCTCGGCCGGGTCGTAGCCGCGGCGCACGGTCGTGAACATCTCTTCAGGCATCGGGGGCCTCCTGGCTCGACGGGGGTGGGGGTGGCGGGGCCGGCGGGTCGCTGGGGGGCGGGTCGTTGGTGCTGACGGGGTCGGCACCGGCCTGCTCGCGGTCGGGCACGGAGAGGGCCGCGATGACGCCGGAGAGCTGGCCGAGCTCGGTCGTGATGGTGTCGCGCTGCTCCTTGAGCTGCGCGACCTCGGCCCGGGCGCGCTCGAGGGCCCGGCGGGCGTTGTCGCGGAGCTGGTCGGCCTCGGCACGACCCTCGGCGACGAGTGCGACGGACTCCTCGCGAGCGCGACGCCGGTCCTCGGCCGCGTCCGCCCGGCTGCGGGTCACCTCCTCCGCGACGAGCGCGCGCAGGCTGGCGGCGCCGCTCTCGGCCTCGGCCCGGCGGCGTTCGAGCCGCTCGACGGCCCGCTCGGACTCGTCGGTGGCGTCGGCGATGATCCGGGCCGCCTCGGCCTGGGCCTGCTCGAGGGCGATCCTGGCCTCGGCCCGCCGCTCGGCAGCCGCGTGCGACGCGGCCTGGGTGATCTCCTCGGCCCGCTGCTCTGCCTCGGCCAGCTCGAGCGCCATCCGACCGTTGACCGCCGCGATGACGCCGTGGGCTCGTTGGCGGGCGAGCCGCGCGTGGTCCCCGGCGTCGGCGTGGGCGGCCTTGCGGATCGCCTCGGCCTCGGTGGCAGCTCCCGCGAGCACCGACTCCACGGTCTGCGTGGCCCACGCCGTCTGCTCCGCCGCGTGGCGCAGCTTCTCCTCGCTCTCGGCGCGCGCGGCCGCCAGCGTCTCCTCGGCGGCTCGGCGCATCCGGTCGACCTCCGCGCCGGTCGTGCGGCGCAGGTCCTCGACGTGGAGCGTGGCCTCGTCGCGCATCCGGGCGGACTCGGCGGACGCGGTGGCCCGCAACGACTCGGCCTCGGCGGTCGCGGAGTCGAGGTGCTGCTGACCGGTGGTGCGGGCCTCCTCGACGAGACGTGCGGCGGTCTCCTGCGCGCCGGCGATCGCGGTCGCCGCCTCGGCGCGAGCGCCCTCGACCAGCTCGGCCTTCTCGCCGGCCGCGGTGTCGCGCAGCTCCTGCGCCTCGGCGCGCAGCGCGGCCGCCTCGTCCCGCGCCTGGGCGCGCAGCTTGTCGCTCTCGGTGCGGGCGGCCTCGACCTGCTGGTCGCGGGCACCCTCCGCGGACCTCATCAGGAGCGCCGCCTGCTCGTTGGCGTCGACGACGATCGTGGCGGCCTCCTGGGAGGCGCCGGCGAGCACCTCCTCGGCCTGCCTGCGGGCCCGGCCGGCCTCGGCGCGGTCGCGCTCGGCCTCGACCGTGAGGAGGCGGGCCTGCTCCCGGAGCGTGGCGAGGTCGGCCGTGAGGCGCTCGGCCTCCTCGCGTGCCTCCCGGACCAGCTGGTCGGCCACCTGCTGCGCACGCGCCAGGAGGGCCGCCGTGGTGGGAGGCTCGCTGGAAGCAGCCGTGGCGGCGTCCTGAGCCATCCGCACACTCCTCTTCTCACCCCAACGGAGGGTCCAGTGTCGCAGTCCGCCGCCGCTGGTGACAAAGAGCCTCCCGGTTGCGCCCACAGCGAACCTCCCTTGTCGCCGGTCCCGGTCGCCCGGTGGAGTGGCCCCATGAAGCTCCTCGTCCTCGGCGGCACCCGGTTCCTCTCCCGCGAGGTGGCCGTGCAGGCCGTGGCCCGCGGGTGGGACGTCACCTGCGCCTGTCGGGGCACGTCCGGGCCCGTGCCCGACGGCGCGACCCACCTGCCCTGGGACCGCGCCGACCCGCCGCCGGCCGCGATCGCCGAGGGCGGGTGGGACGCCGTGGTCGACGTGGCGCGGCTGCCGTCGCAGGTGCGCAGCGCGGTCACCGCGACGTCGTACGCACACTGGGTCTTCGTCTCCACGATCAGCGTCTACGCCGACAACGCGTCCCCGGCGACGGAGCCGCTGCTCGAGCCGATCACCGAGGACGTCGACCTGGCAGTCGACCCGGAGGCCTACGGCGGGATGAAGGTCGCGTGCGAGCAGCTGGTGCAGGAGCACGCGACGTCCGCGGTCGTCGTACGCCCCGGGCTCATCGTCGGTCCGGGTGACCGGACGGGGCGCTTCGCCTACTGGCCGCAGCGCCTGGCCCGCGGCGGGGAGGTGCTGGCACCGGGCCGGCCCGACGACGTGGTGCAGGTGATCGACGTGCGCGACCTCGCCGCGTGGGTCCTCGACCTCGCTGAGCGTCGCACCACCGGGACCTACGACGCCGTGGGGGTCCGGGTGCCGCTCGGCGAGCTGCTGGCCCACACCGCCGCCGGGGTCGGGGCGGACTACCCCCGCCTCACCTGGGTCGACAGCTCCTTCCTCGAGGAGCAGGGCGTGGCCCACTGGGCCGGCGAGGACTCGCTGCCGCTGTGGCTGCCGCGTCCCGCGTACGACGGCATGCTCGCGCACGACCCCGGACCGGCCGTCGCCGCCGGGCTGCGGCTGCGCCCCCTGGCCGAGACCGCCCCGGGCTGCCTCGACTCCCCCGTCACCGCACTCACCCCCGAGCGGGAGGTCGAGGTGCTGGCGGCCTGGCACACACGCTGACCGGGCGCCTCCTGCCCGTCCCGGACGCCGACCGGGCGCTTCCTGCCCGTGTTGCGGCAGGAAGCGCCCGGTCGATGCGTCTGACGGGCAGGAAGCGCCCGGTCACGTGTGGTTCAGAAGAGCAGCGCCGTGCCGGGGTCCTGGAGCAGCCCGGCGACGTCGGCGAGGAAGCGCGAGCCCTTCTCGCCGTCGATGTGGCGGTGGTCGAACGACAGCGCCAGCGTGGTGACGTCGCGGACCACGATCTCACCGGTCTCCTCGTCGACCCACGGACGCTTGTTGATCGCGCCGAAGCAGAGGATCGCGGACTCGCCCGGGTTGATGATCGGGGTGCCGGCGTCGACGCCGAAGACGCCGACGTTGGTGATCGTGAACGTGCCGCCCGCCATCTCGGCCGGCTGCGTCTTCCCGTCGCGCGCGGTGGCGGTGAGCTCACCGAGCGCCGCCGCCAGCTCGGTCATCGACAGGCTGTCGGCGTCCTTGACGTTGGGCACGACCAGGCCGCGCGGCGTGGCGGCCGCGATGCCGAGGTTGACGTAGTGCTTGTGGACGACCTCCTGCGCGGCCTCGTCCCACCAGGAGTTGATCTCCGGGGTGCGCTTCATCGCGAGGATGACCGCGCGGGCGAGGACGAGCAGCGGGCTGATGCGCACGTCCTTGAGCTCGCGTCGCGCCTTCAGGCGCTCGACGAGCTGCATGGTCGCGGTCACGTCGACGGTGATCCACTCGGTGACGTGCGGGCTGGTGAAGGCCGACTGGCTCATCGCCGTCGCCATCATCTTGCGCACGCCCTTGATCGGCTCGCGGGTCTCGCGCTCCCCGGATGCCTGGTCTCGTGACGGTCGCTGGGCGACCTCCTCGACCAACGGCGTACGGGCGGAGCCGTTGGCAGCCGACTGCACGTCGTCGCGGGTGATCGAGCCCGACGGGCCCGAGCCGGTGAGGGCGGTGAGGTCGACACCGAGGTCCTTGGCGAGCTTGCGCACCGGCGGCTTCGCCAGGGCGCGTACGACGCCGGGCTCGGCCTGCGCGGCCGCCGGGACGAGCGCCTCGGCCGGGGCGGGCTGCGAGGCCCGCTGGTCGGTGGCCGGGACCGGCGACTCGTCGGCGGGCATCACCTCGTCGGACTGGGCGCCGCCCGGGGCGAACGCGCCCTGGACCTGCATCTGCGTCTGCGCCCCGGCCTCGGTGCTCGGCGAGGCCGAGCCGCGGCGGGCCCGACGCATCGGTCCGCGGTCTGCCTTGATCCGGCCGACGAGGGACGCGCCCTCCATCGAGCCGGACGCGGCCGGGTTGGAGAGGTCGATGTCGGCCGGGTCGACCTGCTGCTCGGCGGCGCCTGCCTTCTGCGCCATCCCGAGGTAGGGGTCGGACTCGGTCTGCGTGGCGGGGACGGTCGGCGCGGGCGCCTCGCCCTCGGCGCCGATCGAGATGATCGGCGTGCCGACCGGCACGGTCTCGCCCTCGGGGACGAGCAGGGCGAGGACGGTGCCCTCGTAGGGCGACGGCAGCTCGACGAGCGACTTGGCGGTCTCGATCTCGACGACCACGTCGTTGATCTCGATGGTGTCGCCGACCTTGACCTTCCAGGCCACGATCTCGGCCTCGGTGAGGCCCTCGCCGACGTCGGGGAGGAGGAATTCGGACATGACGGTTCCTCTCAGTAGGCGAAGCTGCGGTCGACGGCGTCGAGCACGCGGTCGAGGTCGGGGAGGTACTCCTCCTCGATCCGCGACGGCGGGTAGGGCGTGTCGAACGCGCCCACGCGGAGCACCGGGGCCTCGAGGGAGTAGAAGCACTCCTCGGTGACCCGGGCCGCGAGCTCGGCACCCATGCCGAGGTTGACGTGCGCCTCGTGGGTGACGACGCATCGGCCGGTGCGGCGTACGGACTCGTAGACCGGGGCCATGTCGAGCGGCGAGAGCGTGCGCAGGTCGATGACCTCGAGGCTGCGGCCCTCGGACTCGGCGGCCTCGGCGCACTTGAGCGCGGTCTTCACGGTGGGGCCGTAGGCCAGCACCGTCGCGTCGGAACCCGCGCGGACGACCCGCGAGGTGAACAGCGGCTCGGGCGTCGCGGAGTCGTCGAGCTCGGCCTTGTCGGCGTGGTACTGCCGCTTGGGCTCGAGGAAGATGACCGGGTCGTCGTGGGCGATCGCCTGCTGGATCATCCAGTAGCCGTCCACGGGGTTCGAGCAGGCCACGACCTTGAGGCCGGGGGTGTGCGCGAACTGCGCCTCCGGGCTCTCGGAGTGGTGCTCGACCGCACCGATGCCGCCGCCGAAGGGGATGCGGATGACGATCGGCATCTTCACCTTGCCCTGCGAGCGGTAGGTGTACTTCGCGACCTGGCACACGATCTGGTCGTAGGCGGGGTAGACGAAGCCGTCGAACTGGATCTCGACGACGGGGCGGTAGCCGCGCAGCGCCATGCCGACCGCGGTGCCGACGATGCCGGACTCCGCGAGCGGGCTGTCGATGACGCGGTCCTCGCCGAAGTCCTTCTGCAGGCCGTCGGTGATGCGGAAGACGCCGCCGAGCTTGCCGACGTCCTCACCCATGAGCAGGACCTTGTCGTCGTCCTCCATGGCCTTGCGCAGGCCCATGTTGAGGCCCTTGGCGAGGGTGATCTTCTGGGTCGTACTCACGAGTGGCTCCCCTCGAAGGACGCGAGGTACGCCGCGAACTCGTCGCGCTGGGCGGCGATCTCGTCGGTCATCTCGCTGAAGACGTAGCCGAACTGGTCGAGCGGCTTGGGGTCGGGCAGCGCCTTGCAGCCCTCGCGGAGGTGGTGGCCCATCTCCTTGGCCTCGGCGTCGAGGTCGTCGAAGAACTCCTGGTCGACCAGGCCGTTGCGGCGCAGGTAGACCTTGAGCCGCTCGATCGGGTCCTTGAGCTTCCAGTGCTCGAGCTCGTCGTTGAGGCGGTAGCGCGTCGGGTCGTCGGTCGTGGTGTGCGCGCCCATCCGGTAGGTGTAGGCCTCGACGAACGACGGGCCGTTGCCCTCGCGCGCCCGCTGCAGCGCGGCCTTCGTGACGGCGTACGTCGCCAGCACGTCGTTGCCGTCGACGCGGATGCCCGGGAAGCCGAAGCCCAGCGCGCGCTGGTAGAGCGGGATGCGGGTCTGGCGCTCGATCGGCTCGGAGATGGCCCACTGGTTGTTCTGGCAGAAGAACACGACGGGCGCGTTGTAGGAGGCGGCGAAGATGAACGCCTCGTTGACGTCGCCCTGCGAGGACGCGCCGTCGCCGAAGTGGGCGATCACGGCCGAGTCGCGCTCGGGGTCGCCGGTGCCGACGACGCCGTCGCGCTGCATGCCCATGGCGTAGCCCGTGGCGTGGAGGGTCTGCGCGCCGATGACGATCGTGTAGAGCCCGAAGTTGTTCTCGTTGGGGTCCCAGCCGCCCTGGTCGACGCCGCGGAACAGGCCGAGCAGCCGCAGCGGGTCGACGCCCTTGCAGTAGGCGACGCCGTGCTCGCGGTAGGTCGGGAAGACGTAGTCCTGGGGGCGCAGCGCGCGACCGGCGCCGATCTGCGCGGCCTCCTGGCCGAGCAGCTGGGCCCAGATGCCGAGCTCGCCGTGGCGCTGGAGCGCCGTGGCCTCGACGTCGATGCGGCGGGTGAGGACCATGTCGCGGTAGAGCCCGCGCAGCTCCTCGGCCGAGAAGTCGTGGTCGAACTCGGGGTGGTGGACGCGCTCACCCTCGGGCGTGAGCAGCTGGACGAGGTCGGGTCCACCGTCTGACTGGGACGGTCCGAAGACGTCCGCAAGGTCGGGGCCGAAACTCACAGGATCGGACAACGCACTCTCCTAACAACAGCTAGCGGCAGTCACGGGATCGCCGGACGCCGACGGCTTGCAAGCGTGGTCGCCGGCGTGTGTGACCCCGACCACAGGATGGGGGTCAACGTATCGGCCGCACCCACCCAGCACCAATCCCACGCGGGGCAGGACGCAGATGGGCCGGCGCCGGCAGGCCTGTGGGGGACCTGTCGACGCCGGCCCGCCTCCATGGTGGCTGGAGGCTGGGCAGCTGTCGCTACCCGGTGATGAAGGCGATCCTCACCGGCTCGTGGCACGCAGGCCGGTGTCGGGCAGGACCTCGGGGGCCGCGCACAACCCCGGGATGCGGAGCCTGTCGAGACGGGTGGAGCCGACCTTCAACGTGACCTTCGCCCTCGGCTGTCCCTGCGTCACGAACTTCTTCTTCGCGAGGGACTTCACGGTGATCCGGTGGACCTTCGCGCCGACCCGCAGCTTGTAGACGACCGTCTCCCCGGTGCGGTTGGCCAGCTTGGCGCGGACGGTGCCCTGGCAGCTCGCCCGCACCGACCCGACGGCCTTGCCGAAGGCCTGCTCGGGCAGGACCTCGGGCGGGACGACCGGCGGCACCACGGGCGGCACCACAGGCGGGACGACCGGCGGCGGGACGACCGGGGTGCAGACCAGCACCGCGGCGCTCGCCGTCGGGTCGGTGCCGACCGGCTGGTCGACCGTCGCCGTGTTGGTCCAGCTGCGGCAGGCGCCGGGAGCGCCCCCGGCCAGGGTGAGGGAGTAGCTGTAGCTGCGCACCAGACCGGCCTCCCACGTCAGCACCGGGTCGAGGACGACGCGCTGGCCGGCGACGGTCTTGTCGTCGACCACCTGCACCGTCTTGTTGGTCTCCGAGCGGACCGTGAAGGTGATCGGCTCCGTGGCCGCGGTGACCGACGCCGAGGTCGCCTCACCTGCCGGGTCCCACGTCGCGGTCACGCTCAACGTCCCGGACCCGGCCGGGGCTGAGGCGAAGGTGCAGGAGACCGGCAGCGTCGTCGAGCTGTCCTCGGCGACCACGACGTCGTCGCCACCGGTGACGGTGCAGACCGCGCCCCCGCCGAGGTCCGTCGCTGCCGTCACGTCCGCGACGAGGTCGCCGGCGGCGTACTGGTTGGGGTTGGTGACCGTCACCTCGCCCTGCAGCCGCCATCCGGACTCCGTCCGCGCACCGGCCCGCGCCGTCACCGTGTAGGTGAAGGTCGCGTTGCCGCTGGCGTCGGCCGTGCGCTGGGTCGCGTCGGCGACCTTGGCGATCGACCACGCGTGGTCACGGGCCAGGTCGGCCGTGGCCGTGGGCGCCAGCTGCAGCGGCCGCTCGACGCAGACCTCGACCGTCGCGTCGTCGGAGTCGACGTCCTTCGAGTCCGCCGCCACCACCGTCGCGGTGTTGTCGTACGTCGTGCACTCACCGGGGACGCCGTCGAAGTCCTTCGTGTAGGTGAAGGTCGTCGGGCCGTCGGACGCCCTGACCACCGCGCCGCCGGCCACCTCGCCCAGCTGGACCTGGGTGTCGGTCACGGTCGCCGTCGCGTCGGTCACCGTCGGCTTCGCGTCGGCGAAGTCGAACCCGGCCTGGCCGGACGCGGTGCCGCTCGTGCCGTAGTGCGCAGCCTTGTCCCACGTCGCGATCGCGGTGTTGGTGCCCGTCGTGGCCGCGGTCGCGTCCGGGAGGACGCACGAGTAGTCGAACGTCGACGTCCCGCTCGCGACCGCCACGGCGCCTGCGGGCTTGTCGATCGTGCACTGCCCGCCCGGGAGCGAGTCGGCCAGCTGCACCCCCGAGATGGTCGTCGCGTTGGGGTTGTCGACCGTGATCACACCGGTGACGACGAACGCCGTGTCCTCGGCCGCCGACGGGGTGACCACGACGTCGTACTCAAACGACGCCTTCGTGCCCTCCTGGATCGTCTGCGACGACTCGCCCGTGACGGACTTCCCGATCGTCCAGTCGAAGTCGCGGGCGAACGCCGGTTCAGCGGTCTTCGTCACGACCAGGTCGTCGAGGTCCACGCAGACCTCGACGGTCTCGGTGTCGGAGTCGGCGTCCTTCGAGTCGGTCGCCACCACCTTCGCGGTGTTGTCGTACGTCGTGCACGCACCCGGCACGCCGTCGAAGGCCTTCGTGTAGGTGAAGGTCCGCGGCCCGTCGGCGGCCTTCACCACGACGCCGTCGGGAGACGTGCCGTCGAGGTCGACCTGGGTGTCGGTGACCGTCGCGGTCGCGTCGGTCACCGTCGGCTTCGCGTCGGCGAAGTCGAACCCGGCCTGGCCCGATGCGGTGCCGCTCGTGCCGTAGTGAGCAGCCTTGTCCCACGTCGCGGTCGCGGTGTTGGTGCCCGTGGTGCTGGCGGTCGCGTCCGGCAGCATGCACGAGTAGTCGTAGGTCGACGTCCCGTTCGCGACCGACAGGGGGCCCGCAGGCTTGTCGATCGTGCACTGGCCACCGGGCAGCGAGTCGGTGAGCTGCACCCCGGAGATCGTCTTCTGGTTGGGGTTGTCGACCGAGATGACACCCGTCACCACGAACTGCCCGTCACCGCTGATCGACGGCGTCACCACGACGTCGTACTCGAACGACGCCTGCGTGCCCTCGTCGACCGTCTGCGAGTTCTGGTCCACCGACTTCTCGATCGTCCAGTCGTAGTCACGGGCGAACTGGGGCTTCGCGGTCTTCGTCACGACCAGGTCGTCGAGCTCCACGCACACCTCGACCGTCTGCTCCGAGGTGTCGAAGTCGTCGGTGTCGCTCTCGTCGACCCGCGCCAGGTTGTCGTAGTCACGGCACGCTCCGGCAGGGCCGCCGACGGCCGGGCTGGAGTAGGTGGCGACGACGACCCGGTGGTCGGGGGCGTTCCACACGTCGGACCACAGATAGCTCGCGGCGCCGATCGGCGTCACCTGGCCACCGTCGAACGAGTCGGTCACCGAGGCACGCTCGTCGATCTTCGGCTGCACCGTGATGTCGTACGTCGCGGTGGCGTCGGCAGAGCCCGGGTGGGCGCCGGCCTGCGGGTAGGTGCCCTGGTCCCAGCTGACCGTCGCGGTCGTCGTACCGCCGATGAGCGCGCCGGCACCCGGCTCGCACGCATAGTCGTACGACGTCGCGCCGGCGCCGACGTCGACCTGGACCCCCGCGGTGCCCGGGTCGACGTCGACGTCGTCGTTGGTCGGAAGGAAGCGGCACGGCAGGTCGCCGGTGATGCCGATCGTGGTCCGCATCGTCGGGTGCGTGGCGGCCGGGTTCGGGTTGGTCACCTGGACCGATCCGGCCACCTGCTTGTCCGTCGGCTCCCCCTGGGGCAGCGCCTCGAGCTCGACCTGGTAGTCGAACGTGGCGGTCTGCCCCTCCTCGACCGTCTTCGACGCGTCGCCGACGACGGTCTTGTGCACCCGCCAGTCGTACTCGACGCCGTAGGACCCCGACGCCTGGTTGGTCACGGCGAGGGGCTTGAAGAAGAGCTTGTTGGTGAACTCGACCTTCGCCACGCTCGTCCCCGAGCTCCCGACGACGACGTCGGTGTGGACGGTGGGGTCAGGCGCGTAGCCGGCGGGGGTCGCGATCTCCTTGACCGTGTAGGTGCCCGGCTTGGCGGGGTCGATGGTCACGGTGCCGTCGGCGACGGTGTCGAAGCCGGGAGCGGCACCGTCCTTGACGACGAGCGTGTCGGCCGCGGTGCCCGTGACGCCCGGGATCGGGTTCTTGGTGACCTCGAAGGTCGCTCCGGGGACGAGCCGGTCGAACTGGTCGCGCTTCTCGATGACCAGCTTGCCGCAGGTCGGGGGCACGGAGATGCCGATGCCGCCGACGAAGTCGAGCAGCGACGACGACACGGAGTCGCCGGCGAACGAGCGGACGTTCATCACTCCGTAGGCGCCGCGGCAGTCGCCGACCTTGTCGAAGGAGCTGAGGTTGACCGCGGCCTCGGCGAAGAGCTTGCCCTCGCCGGTCGCGCCGTCGAAGCCGGCGCCGGCGGTCGAGGTGGGACACCACGCGGACGGGGTCGCGTAGCCGGGAACCGCGAAGCATCCCGAGACGAAGGCCCCGCTCGCGGACTGGGTCCACTTGTAGGCGGCGGTGAGGGCGAAGGCCCCGTTCCCGTCCTGCTCGAAGCGGAGCAGGAGGTCGTTGACGCTGCGGTCCGGCCGGAACTGGACGGTGTCACCGGCCTCCCGGGGGAGGTTGGCCTTCTGGTTGAGCTCGGCCATGAAGGTCATCGTCCCGCTCTGGGCGATGCGCCTGAACCCGAGGAACGCCCAGCTCGACGACCCGGTGACGAAGTGCGAGTAGACGTCGGAGATGTCGCCCTGGTCGGTGCTGGTCCCGGTGCCCTCCTTCCAGTCGCTCGGGTTCTGGAACTCCTTCGAGCCACCGGTGAAGTTGCTGTCGTCGGCGGTCTTGACGGGGTCGGGCGTCGGCGCCGGGATCCCGGGGCTCGTCCAGTCGATCCCACCACCCTCGACGGAGGTGTTGCCGTCGATCTCGAACCCGGCGGTGACGCCCGCCCCCGCGGACGTCGTCGTCGCGGCCTGCACCGCGACCGTCGGGACGAGCAGGAGGAGCGCGAGCAGCCTCCTCAGTCGGCCGAGGCCGAGGTGTCGTTCGGCGGCGTGGGCCCCCCTGGCCCGCCGTCCTCGTCGTGCTGTCGTGATCGTCGTTCGAACGCGTTGCATTGCCCGCCCCCTGGCGCGAGTAGTCCCCACTGAACCCTTCGGTGACCGACGCCCCCCAGCGCTGTCGACCGTGTCGCCGTACGCCCCCGAGTGGCACGGCACGCATGTGTCGAGCAGCAGACTGGCCCGCGGTCAGCGCGACGGGAATCCGCCGCGAGGAGGCAGTGGACTACCTGCGGAGGTGCTTGACCGAATGTTGGCGAAGCGGCCCGGATAACGCCCGAGCGGACCAGACCACGTACCCAACCTGGGAGAGGGGCCGACGGTCCGGGAACGACGAACCGGCGCCGACGAGACCCGTGGGACCCGTCGACGCCGGCTCGGTGTCGTACGTCGATCAGCTGCTCGTGGGGCGCACCCCCGTGTCCGGAAGGACCTCGGGCGCGTTGCAGCGGGCGGGGATCCGGACCCGGTCGAGCCGTGTGGAGCCGACCTTGAGGACGACGACGGCCCGCGCACTGCCGTGCGTGACGAAGCGGCGGCCGGACCCGGACCTCACGGCGATGCGGTGCACCTTCGTGCCGACACGGAGCGTGTAGACGACCCGATCGCCGGAGCGGTTCGCGAGCCGTGCACGCACGGTGCCCTGGCAGGTGGCCCGGACCTTGCCGACGGCCTTGCCGGAGGCCTGCTCGGGCAGGACCTCGGGCGCGGGGACCACGGGGGGCGTCACGGGCGGGGTCACCACGGGCGGGGTCACCGGCGGCACCACTGGCGGGACGACCGGCGGGGTCACTGGCGGCGGGGGCGGCGGAGGCGGCGGGACCACCGGCGGCGTGCACGCCGTGACCGTCGCGGTGTCGCTCGGGTCCGTGCCGACGGGCTGGTCGACGGTCGCGGTGTTGGTGTGCGTCGCACAGGCACCGGCCGCACCGCCGGCGACCGCCAGTGAGTAGGTGTAGGTCTTCACGAGACCCGCGGTCCAGGTGAGCGCCGGGTCGAGGACGATCCGCTGGCCCGGGACGGTCTTGTCGTCCACGACCGCGACGGTCTTGTTCGTCTCCGAGGCGAGCGCGAACGTCAGGGGCGCCGTGGCGGTCGCGGTGGCGGTGGTCAGCGGACCCGCCGGGTCCCACGTCACGGTGGCGGTGACGGTTCCGCTGCCGGCAGGCGCGGACGAGAAGTAGCACGCGTAGTCCAGCGTCGTCGTACCTCCTGCGGGGACCACGGCGTCGTCGCCACCGGTCACCGCGCAGGACGACCCCCCGCCCAGGTTCGTCGCGACCGCGACGTCCGCGGTGACGGCGTACGCGTTGGGGTTCGTCGCGACGACCGTGCCGGACGCGGCCCAGCCGGACTCGGTGGGCGTGCCGCCCTTGACCGTGACCGTGTAGGTGAAGGTGGCCTTGCCGCTCGCGTCGACGGTGCGCGTGGTCGCGTCGACGTCCTTCTCGATCGTCCACGGGTAGGTCTTCGCCTTGGTGCCGGCGGCCTTCACCTTCGCGACCAGCGGTTTCTCCTCGGGCGCCTTGACCAGGGCGACCGAGTAGTGGCTGATGTCCTTGCCGGAGGTGTGCGTGATCGTGATCGTCCCGGCTGGAGGGTCGACGGCGTGGACCTCGATCGTCGGTCCGGCCTTCACGCACCAGCTGCTGACCAGGTAGCCGTCGGGCGCGGTGTAGGTGACGGTCTTCGTGGTGTCGTCGGGTGGTTCGATGTGCTGCCCCGGGCACACCTCCGCTCCGGCAGCGGGTGTGGCGGCCTGTGCCCCCAGCACCGCGATGGTGGGGAGCAGCAGGAGCAGGGCCGTCAGGCCCCGCCACCCTCTGCTCCGCGCGCGCGAGATCCCGGTCGTCCGTGTGTGCATGTTCCTGCCCCCTGCGAGTTGCCCCGTGTCTCCCTGCGGCAGGCCCGGACGGGTCGCTGCACGCCGGACGCCGATCCCCCCGGACGGCGCTCCGGCGACCACCATCTCCGGCCGTTACCGCACGGCAGAAGGGGCGCACGCAAGAAGCGGTCAACCTGCGGGAGGTCTGGACGAACTCTCGGGCGATTCACCCGGGTACGGCGGGTGTCGCGCCCGCGCGGACCAGACCACGTCCCCAGGTTGGGAGGTCCTACGACGGGGTGGGGGTCAGCCGCGCCCGTGCGGGGTGTGCCAGCCCGACTCGTCCGGGCCGGCCGGGACGATCTGGGTGGGGTTGATGTCGGTGTGGACGACGTAGTAGTGCTGCTTGATCTGCTCGAAGTCGACCTCGTCGGCGAAGCCGGGGGTCTGGAAGAGGTCGCGGGCGTAGCCCCAGAGGTTCGGCATCTCGGTCAGCTTGTTGCGGTTGCACTTGAAGTGCCCGTGGTAGACGGCGTCGAAGCGGACCAGCGTGGTGAAGAGCCGTACGTCGGCCTCGGTGATCGCCGCACCCATCAGGTAGCGGCGGTCGGCCAGGCGCTCCTCGAGCCAGTCGAGCGTGGTGAACAGCCGGTCGTACGCGTCCTCGTAGGCCTCCTGCGAGCCGGCGAAGCCGCAGCGGTAGACGCCGTTGTTGACCTCGGTGAAGACCCGCTTCATCACCGACTCCATCTCCTCGCGGACGTCGGCGGGCCAGAGGTCGGGGGCGTCGGGGCGCTGGTGCTCGCGCCACTCGAACGACAGGTCGTGGGTGATCTGCGGGAAGTCGTTGGTCACGACCTTGCCCGACTCGACCTCGACGATCGCCGGCACCGTGATGCCGCGCGGGTAGTCGGGCTCGCGGGCGAAGTAGGCCTCCTGCAGGCGCTCGATCCCGAGCACGGGGTCGCGGCCGCCCTCGTCGAGGTCGAAGGTCCAGCTGCGGGCGTCGTGCGTGGGCCCCGGGGCGCCCCAGGAGATGACGTCCTCGAGGCCGAGGAGCGTGCGGACGATGATCGAGCGGTGCGCCCACGGGCAGGCACGCGCGGCGACGAGCCGGTAGCGGCCGGGCTCGGCCTGCCAGACGGGCACGTCGCGCGGGCTGTCCTTCGACCCGCTGGGGAACTGCTCGTCCAGCGGGTCCGCGGAGCGCTCCCCCGCCAGCACCCGGTCGGGGAGGTAGGACATGTCGCGCTCGAAGGGCTTGCCCTTGGTGGTGTACGTCGCCGTGTCGTTCACACTTCAACCATAGCCTCAGGGGGCGAAGCGGGCGGCCACCTCCACGACACGGTCGAAGGCCTCGGCCTCGCCGATGCTGACGCGTACGCCGTCGCCGGCGAACGGGCGCACCGAGATCCCCACCTCACCGCAGGCGGCGGCGAAGTCGAGGGCGCGCTCGCCCAGCGGGAACCAGACGAAGTTGCCCTGCGCGTCCGGGAGGTCCCAGCCCACCTCGCGCAGCCGGGCGACCAGGTCGGCGCGGCGGGCGACGAGGTCCTCGACGCGCACGAAGAGCTCGGCCTGCGCCTCGAGCGAGGCGATGGCCGCCGCCTGCGCGACGTGGCTGACGCCGAAGGGCAGCGACACCGCGCGCAGGGCGGCCGCGATCGGTGCGGGAGCGACGGCGTACCCGACCCGGAAGCCGGCGAGGCCGTAGGCCTTGGAGAAGGTGCGCGTGAGCACGACGTTGTCGTGGCGGCGGTAGGTGGCGATGCCGTCGATGGCGTCGTCCATCCGCACGAACTCGAGGTAGGCCTCGTCCACCACGACCACCACGTGGGAGGGGACCTTCGCGAGGAAGGCGTCGAGCTCGGCCTGGGTGACGGCCGGGCCGGTCGGGTTGTTGGGCGTGCAGACGATGACGACCTTGGTGCGGTCGGTGACCGCCGCAGCCATCGCGTCGAGGTCGTGGCGCCCGTCGACCGTGACCGGCACCTGCACGCTGCGCGCCCCGCCGGCGGTGACCGCGATGGGGTAGGCCTCGAAGGAGCGCCAGGCGTAGACGACCTCGTCGTCCGGGTCGCAGAAGGCGTTGACGAGCTGGTAGATCAGCGCGACCGACCCGGTCGCCGCGGCGAGGTCCTCGGCCGGCACGCCCATCGTCTCGGCGAGCGCCGAGTAGAGGGCGGCGCTGCCCATGTCGGGGTAGCGGTTCATCTCCGCCGCCGCCTCGCGGGCCGCCTCGAGCACGCCCGGCAGCGGCGGGTAGGGGTTCTCGTTGGAGGAGAGCTTGTACGACGTCAGCCCGGGGCGGGCGACGGGCGGCTTGCCGGCGACGTACGCAGGGATGGCGAGCACGTTGGGCCGGGGCTGGGGAGAGCTCATGTCCGCACCCTAGTGAGCGAGCGACGTCTCCTGCGCCGGTGGGCGCGGCGGCCGCCGGTCCCGCCACGGCCTCACCACCGGGAGCAGCACCAGCCCGATGGCGCAGCCGATGCCCGCGCCGAGGACGTTGTCGACCAGGTCGGTGACGTCGCACGCCCGGTCGAGGCGGGCGAGCTGGAGCTGCGTGAGCTCGATGGCGAGGCTGTACGCCGCCAGCGCGGCGAGACCGACGGGCGCGAGCACCAGGCCCGCCCACCACCGTCCGACCGCCAGCACCAAGAACACGCCGGCCGGCACGAAGAGCAGCACGTTGAGGGTGCGCTGGTCGAGGCCGAGGACCTCGAACGCCGCCCCGGACGGCCCGCCGTAGTCCCACGAACAGGCCTCGCTGCGAGTCTCGGCCGGGACCACGCCCACGTCTGCCCGGGTGGGCACCAGGGTCACCAGGGCGATCGCGACGAGCGACCACAGCAGGCCGGCGACCGAGACCGCCGATGCGGTGCCCCACCAGCGACGCAGGACCACCGCGAGGAGCGCGGCGACGACACCGGCGGCGAGGGCGCCGAGCACCATGACGCCCGTGCCTCCGATCGTCATGCGGGGAGGGTACGCGGCGTCCCCGCACTCCGTTGGTCGAGGAGGGACGAAGTCCCGTCACGAGACCGCCCAGACCGAGACCGGGTCTCGTGACGGGCGCCAGAGCGCCCTCCTCGACCAGCGGCCGTCACTCGACCAGAGCGCCCACCCGACCCGTCGGTCGCTACTGTCATCCGCATGCGCTTCCTGATGTGGCTGCTCACCTATGCCGCGGGCCTGTCGGTCGCGGCCTGGCTGCTGGACGGCATCTGGTTCGAGGGCGCGACCAGCGGACAGGCCGAGCTGCAGGACAAGTGGCTCGAGGTGCTGGCCGTGGCGCTCATCCTCGGCCTGGTGTCGACCTTCATCGAGCCGTTCGTCAAGCTGCTGTCCCTGCCGTTCATCATCCTGACGCTGGGCTTCCTGCTGCTGGTGATCAACGCCGGGATGCTGCTGTTCACCGCCTGGGTGGCCGACCTCTTCGACCTCGGCTTCCATGTCGACGGCTTCTGGAGCGCGCTCGTCGGCTCGATCATCATCACCGTCGTCGGGTGGGGCGTCCGCATCGCCCTGCCGGGCGACTGACGGCGGGACCGGTGCGGGTGCCCGCACTCCCCGCCGCCCGCGAGCCCGGGCGCTACCGGATCGCGCTCGTCTGCCTCGGCAACATCTGCCGCTCGCCCACCGCGCACGTCGTCCTCGAGAGCCGGCTCGCCGACGCCGGCCTCGCCGACCGTGTCGAGGTGGCGTCGTCCGGCACGGGCGGCTGGCACGTCGGCAACCCGATGGACCCGCGCGCCGCGGCCACCCTGACGGCCTCCGGCTACGACCCGAGCCGGCACCGCGCCCGGCAGTACGACGCGACCTGGCCCGAGGCGTACGACCTCGTGCTCGTGATGGACGAGGCCAACCTCGCCGACGTGGGCGGGCGCAGCGACCGCGTGGGCATGTTCCGCGACCTCGATCCGGTGGATCCGGGTGGTGCCGTCCCGGACCCGTACTACGGTGGGGACGACGGGTTCGAGGAGGTGCTGGCGATGGTCGAGCGCACGAGCGATGCGATCGTGGCGGCCCTGCCGAGCGCTCTCCGGGGCACGGACTGATGGCTCGCCAGCCGCTGATTGCCAGGCGTGCCGAGGAGCTCCTCGGCACGGCCGTGGTGGCGACCTCCCCGGTGGCGGGCGGTGACATCGCCACGGCAACACGGCTGCGCCTGTCCAGCGGGCAGACGGCGCTGATGAAGACGCTGCCGCACGCGCCGGACGGCTTCTTCGAGGCCGAGGCCGCAGGGCTGCGGTGGCTCGCCGAGGTCGAGGGCGGGGTGCCCGTGCCGGAGGTGCTCGCCGCCGCCAGCGACTGCGTGGTCCTGGCCTGGGTCGAGCAGAGCCCGAAGACTCCGGTCGAGGCCGCGGTGACCTTCGGCCAGCAGCTGGCCACCACGCACGCCGCCGGCGCCGACGGCTGGGGGCTCGACCACGACGGCTTCATCGGACGGCTGCCCCTGCCCAACAAGACGGCCGACTCGTGGCCGGAGTTCTACGCCGTGCGCAGGGTCCTGCCCTACCTCAAGCTGGCCCGCGACCGGGGGGCGATCTCCGAGACCGACGCCGCCTCCGTCGAGGCCGTCGTCGGCCGGTTCACGAGCCTGCTGCCCGACGAGGCGCCCGCGCGGCTCCACGGCGACCTGTGGAACGGCAACTGCCTGTGGGGCCAGGACCTCGCCATCCACGTCATCGACCCCGCCGCCCACGGCGGCCACCGCGAGCTCGACCTGGCGATGCTGCACCTGTTCGGGCTGACGCACCTGCCGCGGGTGATGGCGGCCTACGACGAGGCGCAGCCGCTCGCCGAGGGCTGGGAGGACCGGCTCGGCATCCACCAGCTGTTCCCGCTGCTCGTGCACGCGTGCATGTTCGGCGGTGGCTACGGCGCCCGCGCCGGGGCGGTCGCGGCTCGCTACGCCTGATCCCGGGTCGAGTGCGCTCGCGGTAGTAGTCGCTGCGGGGCCGCGCACTCGACTTCTCAGCACCGCCTCAGGAGCCGGTGGCATCCTTGGCCCGTGACTGAGTCCCGGCCCCGCGTGCTGGTCGTCGACGACGACCGCGCCGTGCGCGACTCGCTGCGCCGGTCGCTGGAGTTCAACGGCTACGAGGTCGTGCTGGCCGCCGACGGCGCCGAGGGCCTGGTCGCGGTCGGGGCGCAGCACCCCGACGTCGTGGTGGTCGACGTGATGATGCCGCGGCTCGACGGGATCGAGACGACGCGTGCGCTCCGGGCGGCGGGCAACGACGTACCCATCCTGGTGCTGACCGCGCGCGACGCGGTCGGCGACCGCGTCGAGGGCCTCGACGCCGGCGCCGACGACTACCTCACCAAGCCGTTCGCGCTGGAGGAGCTGCTGGCCCGGCTCCGCGCGCTGCTGCGCCGCGTCGTGCCCGACGGGGACGGGGAGAGCGAGGTGCTCTCGTTCTCCGACCTCACCATGGACGTCGGCAGCCGCGACGTCTCCCGCGGGGGGCGCCCGATCGAGCTGACCCGCACCGAGTTCACCCTGCTCGAGATGTTCCTGCGCCGGCCGCGCCGCGTGCTCGACCGCTCGTTCATCCTCGAGGAGGTCTGGGGCTACGACTTCCCCACGAGCGCCAATTCGCTCGAGGTCTACGTCGGCTACCTGCGCCGCAAGACGGAGGCAGAGGGCGAGCCGCGGCTGATCCAGACCGTGCGCGGCGTGGGCTACGTGCTGAAGGAATCATGAACACCCCACGGGACCCCGCATGAGCACCGCCTGGCCCGACGGGCGCTGGCACTACCGCCGGTCCCTGGCCTCGCGCGTCGCGGTGCTCACCACGATCGCGCTCGGGCTCTCGATCGCCGTGATGGCGTTCACCGCCTTCGTGGTGATGCGCCAGCAGATGATGAGCTCGCTCGACCAGTCGCTGCTCAACCGCGCGCACAAGGCGACCGCGTTCACCACCCTGTCGAACATCACCGCGGGTGGGATTCCCGGTTGGGTGCTGGGCGCCGCTGACGTCCGGATCATCTTCATCACCGCCGAGGGCCAGGCGGTCACCGGCGACGACGTCCCCGACTTCACGCTCGGCCGCCCGGAGTACGAGGTCGCGACCGGCCAGCGCGAGTCCGCGGTGCGCACCCTGGTGACGAGGGAGGGTGAACGGTTCCGGGTCGCGACCGTGCGGGCCAACAGCGGCTCCGCCCTGATCCTCGCCCAGCCGCTGGCCCCCAACGACCGCACGCTGGAGAAGCTCGGCGGGGTGCTGTTCGTCTTCGGCGCGCTCGGCGTGCTGGCCGCGCTGCTCGTCGGCTGGCTGGTGGCCCGCAACGGGCTGCGACCCCTGCGCCGGCTCACCTCCCGGGTCGAGCACATCGCGATGACCGAGGACCTGCGACCGCTGCGCGTCGAGGGTGACGACGAGGTCGCCCGGCTCGCCACCGCCTTCAACCAGATGCTGCTCGCCCTCGGCGCCTCCCGCGACCGGCAGCGGCGGCTGGTCGCCGATGCCAGCCACGAGCTGCGCACCCCGCTCACCTCGCTGCGCACCAACCTCGACCTGCTCCGCCAGGCGGAGGGCAACACGGCACTGCCGGCCGAGGCCCGGCTCGAGCTGCTCGACGACGTACGCGGCCAGATCGAGGAGCTCAGCGCGCTCGTCGGCGACCTGGTCGAGCTCGCGCGCGACGAGCCGACGACCCGGGTGGTCGCCGAGGTGGACCTCGCCGACGTCGTCGAGCGGGCCGTGACGCGCGTACGCCGCCGCGCTCAGGGCGTGGCGTTCGACGTGGACCTCGACCCGTGGCCGGTCGTCGGCGACGCCAACGGCCTCGAGCGGGCGGTCACCAACCTGCTCGACAACGCCGCCAAGTGGAGCCCACCGGAGGGCACTGTCACCGTGCGACTGACCGAGGGCGTGCTCACCGTCGACGACCAGGGCGAGGGCGTCGCGGAGGCCGACCGGCCGCACGTGTTCGAGCGCTTCTACCGGGCCGAGGAGTCGCGTGCGATGCCCGGCTCCGGGCTCGGCCTGGCCATCGTGCGCCAGGTGATCGACCGCCACGGCGGCCAGCTCCAGGTCACCGACGCCCCCGGCGGCGGTGCCCGCTTCGCGCTGTGGCTGCCCGGGGTCGCCGCTGTCACGCCGGGTTAGTCGAAGACGCGGAGCAGGCGCTCGGCCTTCCACTCCGACTCCGCCCACTCCTCGGCGACGTCGGACTTGACGGTGATGCCGCCGCCCGTGCCGAGGGTCCAGGTGCCACTGCCGTCGGTCATCAGGGAGCGGATGACGACGCCGAGGTCGGCGGGACCGTCGCCGCTGATCCACCCGAACGCGCCGGCGTACGCCCCGCGCGGGGTCGACTCGACCTCCTCGATCACCTCCATGGTGCGCAGCTTGGGCGCCCCGGTCATCGAGCCGGCCGGGAAGAGCGCGCGCAGCGCGGCGACCGTGGAGACGTCGTCGCGCAGCCGCCCGCGCACGGTGGACACCAGCTGGTGCACCGACTCGTAGGTCTCGACCTGCATCAGCGCCGGCACCTCGACCGACCCGACCTCGCACACCAGCGACAGGTCGTTGCGGAGCAGGTCGACGATCATCAGGTTCTCCGCGCGGGTCTTGGGGTCGCGCGCGAGCCGCTCGCGGTGGTGCTCGTCCTCGTCCGCGCTCGCCCCGCGCGGGGTGGTGCCCTTGATCGGCTTGGTCTCGAGGTGCCGGTCGGCGGTGACGACGGCGTACCGCTCCGGCGAGCTCGACAGCAGCCACGCCCGGGCGTCGGCGACGTCGTGCTGGAGGAAGCCGCTGTACGGCGCGGGGTTGAGGTCGCGCAGCCGGAGGTAGGCCGTCACCGGGTCGAGGTCGGAGGTGCGGGTGAGGCGGTGGGTGAGGTTGACCTCGTAGGAGTTGCCGGCGTGCAGGTGCTCCTGGACGGTCGCGAACGCGGCGGCGTACGAACCTGGTGGGGAAGTCTGACGCTTCGAGGCCGTTGCAACCCCCTCCAGGTGACGGACTCCCCGCTCGAGCGGGGAGTCCCCGGAGGGCCCCACCGGGGAGTCCCCGGAACGCACGACCTCGTGTTCGAAGACCCGCACCTCCCGCGGACGCATCCAGACGGCGTCGGGGAGGGTCGGGTCGGGGGCCGCGGGCAGGTCGGTGCGCGCGGCGTAGCCGAGGTAGCCGAACCACTGCTCCCCCGCCGCGATCCGGTCCTCGAGGACGGCGAAGACGTCGTCGCCGACGACGGTGGAGACGCCGGCCGCGTGCCGGGTGACCTCGCGGCGGGCAGCCGACCACGACAGGGACACGTCGTCCTCGTCGAGCCAGCCGATGATCGACCGGCGGCCCGACCACTCGCGCGCGCCCCCGCCGTCGAGCCAGAAGCACCGCTGGTGCTGCGCCGCGACGGACCGGAAGAACTCGACGGGGTCGGCCACCGGGTCCGTCACGAGAGGAAGTTCCTGACGAGGTCCTCGCCGTGCTCGGACAGGATCGACTCGGGGTGGAACTGCACGCCCTCGAGCGGCAGCGAGGCGTGGCGCACGCCCATCACCACCCCGTCCTCGCTCCACGCGGTCGCGACGACGTCGTCGGGCAGCGAGACCGCCCCGAGCGAGTGGTAGCGCACCGCGGCGAACCCCTGCGGCAGCCCTGCGAAGACGCCCTCACCGTCGTGCCGGATCGCCGCGACCTCGCCGTGCACCGGGGGCAGGCGCCGCACCGTGCCGCCGTACGCCGTCACCAGCCCCTGCATGCCCAGGCAGACGCCCAGCACGGGGCGGGTGCCGGCCCGCAGGACCTCCGGGCCCACCGCGAAGTCCGTCGGTGACGAGGGGTGCCCGGGGCCGGGCGACAGCACGACGTGCGAGTGCCGCAGCACGTCGTCGGGCTCGACCTCGTCGTGCTGCACCACGCGCGGCAGGACGCCCGTCACCCGGACCACCAGGTGCACCAGGTTCCACGTGTAGGAGTCGTGGTGGTCGACCACGATCACGTCCGGGTGCACGCAGCGACAGTAGTGGTTCCCCGGGCTACTGGCGCACCGCGCGGCAGGCCGCCGACACCGGCTGGTCGCCGGCCTCCCGGCAGCCGTCGAACGCCTCGAGCCTGGCCATCAGTGCCGCCACCTCCGGAGCCTGCTTCTTGCTGGCGAAGGTGTTGCGCCGCTCGAACCGGTCACGCTTGTAGGAGTAGTACTCGTAGCCCCAGGTGACCTTGCCGGGCCGCGGGTCGAGGTCGAACCGCGCGAGCAGCGCCGTCCGGCTCCGCACGGCCGTGAAGGACGGGATGCGGTCGAGCTCCGTGCCGCTGAACGCCGCGTCCGGGTCGTTGCCGGTGAGCGACTGCTGGGTGTGCTCGAGGAAGGCGTGGGACTGCCGCACCAGCGCGGGGTCGGACAGGGTGGGCACGAGAGAGAGCCCGCTGCGGTAGGGCGCGGGCACGAGCCCGGCGAGCTCCTCGAACGTCGGCGCGAGGTCGATGTTGCTGGTGACCTCCCGCCGCTTGCCCGGCACCACCCCCGGCCCGGTGACCAGCAGCGGCACGCGGACGTCGGTGTCGTACGGCGTCCCCTTGCCGCGGCCCATGCCGTTCTGGCCGAGGTGGAAGCCGTTGTCGGAGGTGAGCACGACATAGGTGTTCGGACCCACCGACCGGAGGATCCGCTTCACGAGCCGGTCCGCCGACTGCGCCATCCGCGCGCGGTCGCGGAGGTCGCGGACGGCGGCCGCGGCGGGCAGGGTGCGGGTGGTGTTCCACGCGCGGGCCCGCTTGCCGTTGGCCCGGAGCGGTCGGTTGTCCTTGCGGAGGTCCCCGAAGCCGGGGAGGTCATCGACGGTCAGCTTGCCGCAGGCCACGCGGCCGCAGCTGCGCTTGCCCGTCCGGTCGCGGAACATCGGCGGGAAGAGCGGGTCGTCGGCGTAGTGGCCCTTCGGGTTGGTGCGGTTGTGCGGCGCGTAGAGAGCCACCTCGAGGAAGTACGGCGCGCCGGACGCCTCGTTGGTGGCGAGGAAGTCCATCGCCAGGTCGCCGATCACCGCACCGGCGTACGCCTTGTCCTTGGCCGCGTTGCTCGCGCTCGCCGGCGGCGCCGGGTGCTGCACGAGGCTCAGGCGCTGGTCGACGATCGACGTGCTGGCGAAGTCCCAGCCGTCGTAGGCGGATCCGAAGACGGTGTTGAAGGTCGACCAGCCCGGCACGACCGGCGGCAGCGCGCGACCCGGCGACCACTCGTACTCGTTGAGGAACTTGCCGACGAAGCCGGTCTGGTAGCCGGCCTCCTGCAGCCGCACGTTGAACGCGCGCTCGGGGTTGCCGTTGGTGTCGAAGGCGGGCCAGCCGCCGAGCTTGGACGTCCCCTTGTTGGAGGTGTTGGTGTGCACGCCCGTCTGGTGCGGGTACTGCCCGGTGAAGAAGCTCGACCGCGACACGCAGCACAGGGAGTCGGTGACGAACGAGTGCGGGTAGCTCGCACCCGCCTTGCGCATCCGCTGCACCGACCGCATCGTCTGGACCAGGTCCATCGAGAAGTCGTCGAGCATCACCACGACGATGTTGGGCCGTTCGTCGCGGGCCGCGGCCGGCTGGAGGTCGGCGACCGCGGAACGGTCGCTCGTTGCCTCACGCGGTACGTCGTCGGCGCGGGGCAGGCCGTCGCTCGACCCGCCCGTCGCCCCGCACGCCATCAGTGCGAACAGGCACACGCCTGCCCACGTCCCCTTGAAGTACTTCACTGCTCCCCCGTCGTGTCCCCAGCTGGTCACCAAGGGTGACGTCCTGCGCGACCGATTCGTTGCCTCCCACGCCGAACTGATGTCTACACGTCGGCTCGACATCTGCGGTCAGCGGTCGTCGGCCGCTCACCGCTGACCCCTCCCCGGTATCTAGGGACGATTTGGTGGGCGATTCGGCGCGGGTGCCCCCAGATCGTCCCTAGATACCCGCTCGGGGAGGGCGTCAGGGGGTCAGGGGGCGAGGAGGTCGCGCACCGCCGTGTGCAGCAGGTCGTAGCCGTTCTCGGTGAGGATCGACTCGGCGTGGAACTGGATGCCGCGGTAGTGCGGCCCGACGACTGCGTGGATGTCGCCGGTGGCCTCGTCGGCCTCGATGCGTACGCCGTCCGGCAGCTGCGCGCCGTCGGGGACCCGGCCGACGAAGGTGTTGTAGAAGCCCACCCGCTCGGTGCGGCCGTCGAGCCGCACCGGCGACTGGGTGCCCTGGAAGACGACGTCCTTGTAGCCGAGGTCGAGGCCGAGGCGCTGGCAGAGCGTCTGGTGGCCCAGGCACACGGCGAGGAACGGCTGCCCCGAGGCGAGCAGGTCGTCGACGGCACGTCGGAACGACGCGATCTTGGGGTGGTCGCCCTCGCGCGGGTCGCCGGGGCCGGGCCCGACGATGACCAGGTCGGCGCCGTCGAAGTCGCCGGTCGCGTAGTCCTCGTGCCGCACCACGCGCGAGGTCATCCCGAAGACGCCGAGCACGTGGACGAGCATGTTCACGAAGTCGTCCTCGCCGTGGAGGATGACCACCGACTTCCCGGCCAGCCCCGGATCGGCCGGCTCGCCGGCCTGGTCGGTCAGCCAGAAGGGCGAGAGCCGCTGGTTGCGCGTGCCCAGCGCGAGTACGACGTCCTCGTCGCGCGCGAGCTCGGCGATGTCGGTGCCGTCGGACGTCGCCCGCGGCGCCAGCCCGAAGGCGCTGAGGATGCCGCCGGCCTTGGCCCGGGTCTCGGCCACCTCGTACGCCGCGTCGGAGTCGCGCACCAGCGTCGCCCCCGCGGTGACCTTGAGCTCGCCGGCCGGCGAGACGTCGGCGGTGCGGATGAGGATCGGGCTGTCCATCGTCGGCGTGCCGTCGGGCGAGCGGCCGAAGAGGGCGAGCGCGGCGCCGTAGTAGCCGCGGCCCTCGGGCTCGTAGTCGGCGATCAGCCGGCAGGCGTTCTCGACCGGCGCGCCCGTCACGGTCGCGGCGTACATCGTGTCGCGCAGGATCTCGCGGTGGTCGCGGTCGGAGCGGCCGGCGAGGAGGTACTCGGTGTGGATCAGGTGCGTCATCGGCTTGAGGAACGGCCCGAGCACCTGGCCGCCCTCGTGGCAGATGTCGCACATCATCTTGAGCTCCTCGTCGACCACCATGAAGAGCTCGAAGACCTCCTTCTCGTCGGCGAGGAAGTCGAGCAGCCGCTCCTTGAGCGCGTCACCGTGTCCCGCGACCCGGAACGTCCCCGAGATCGGGTTCATCCGGACGTCGCCCTGGCGCACCGAGACGTGCCGCTCGGGGCTGGCGCCGATGAGGAACCGCTCGCCGGTGAAGAAGCAGAAGGTCCAGTACGCCCCGCGCTCGCGCTCCATCAGCCGCCGCAGCACCGTCAGCGCGCGCGAGGCGTCCCAGTCGGCGACGACGGCGCGGTAGTGGCGGCCGATGACGAGGTTCGCGCCCTCGCCCTGCCCGATCTCGTCGCGGATGATCGCCTCGACGACCTCGCCGTAGTCCTCGTCGCTGGTTGCGAAGCCGCCCCGGTCGGCGAACTCGACCGGTACGTCGGGCAGCGCCGCGAGCAGGTCGTCGACCGACACCTCGTGCTCGGCCTCGATGTCGACCACCGTCAGCGGCGTGCCGTCGTCGATGGCGGCGAAGCCACGCTCGCGCACCTGCCGGAACGGCACGGCCACCAGCCGGTCCGCGCTCCGGCCCGGCTCAGGCGCTCCGCTCTCGAGCGGGATGTCGAGCAGACTCGCGACCTCGTGCGGCGTGCCGCCGATCAGGCCCGCAGTCGGCGAAGCCTTGCGCCGGATGACCGCCCACGCCCCGTACCCCTGGACCTGCTCCAGGAGGTCGCGGACGGCGGGGGG
>NZ_CANKYS010000013.1 GCF_947488025.1 uncultured Nocardioides sp.
CGCCCAAATATTTCGACTCAACCCCGCAGCGCTGCTACGCCACGCCAAGCACGAGCCGATTCGTGCGACAGCCTCCGTGCCTCAATTTTCTTCGCGAGGGAGCTCGACCCCCGCAATCGCTGATCGTCGCGTTCGTCGACGAACTGCGGGTCGAGGGCCACGCGGTCGAGTCGATCTGTCGGGTCCTGCGCGAGCAGGGCTGCCAGGTCGCCGCGCGGACCTACCGCGACTGGACGCGGGCCAATCGCCCGGTCGCTGCCCGGTCGATCAGCGACGCCACCGTCACCAACCAGGTCCGCGATCTGGCGTGGAAGGTCGACCACGAAGGGGTGCGCCGGATGACCCCGGAGGGCCTCTACGGCCGGCGGAAGATGACCGCGCTGGTGCGACGCACCAGCCCTGCTGCGTCGCCCGGGAGCGTGGACCGGGCGATGAGATCGCTGGGCCTGCAAGGGATCCGACGCTCGAAGGGGATCCGGACCACGATCCCGGCCAAGGACGGCAAACGCGCCGGCGACCTGCTCGACCGCGACTTCACCGCTGAGGCCCCGAACCGGACCTGGGTCATGGACTTCACCTACGTCCGCACCTGGACCGGGTTCGTCTACACCGCGTTCATCCTCGACGTCTTCGCCCAGAAGATCGTCGCCTGGAACGTGGCACCCACCAAGGCCGTCGAGCTCGTCGACGTGCCGCTGCGGATGGCGCTGTGGCAGCGCGGGCGCGAAGGCCATCCGGTCGTGCCCGGCGAGCTGATCGGCCACGCCGACGCCGGCTCGCAGTACACCTCCATCACCTTCACCGACCACCTCGCCGACGAGGGCATCCGGCCCTCGATCGGCTCGGTTGCCGACGCGTATGACAACGCGCTGATGGAGTGCGTGATCGGGCTCTACAAGACCGAATGCATCCGCACCACGGTCTTCCACGCCGGGCCCTACCGGAGCATCGGTGACGTCGAGTACGCCACCGCCGGCTGGGTCGACTGGTACAACAACCGGCGCCTGCACAGCACGCTTGGGATGATGACCCCAGTGGAGTTCGAGCAAGCCCACTACGCGACTCTCAACCGAGAGCCGCAACCCGTATAGGAGCGGCGGAGAACCTGGGGCGCTTCAGCGCCATGAGCGAGCTCCGAGTCCCTCCCGCCACTCTGAGCTCCATTCGGGGCTTCCTCGACACGGCAGCCGGCGAGATCGAGGCGACCGCCGACTCGGCGCCGCACGGGCTCGACGGCGGCGACATGACGCCGCTGCTGACAGCGATGCTGTCGAAGATCGTCGGCAATGCTGCCGCCCTGTCCGAAGGCCTGACGGTGGTCAGCGCCCAGGTCACCGACGCCGAGGCCGACTTCTGGACGAGTGACGCGGCCGTGTCGGATGCCTTCGCCGGGGGCCTTCGTGTCGATTGACACCGAGATCACCGGCTCACCGGCCTCGATCCGAGCCAGTGCGGACTGGGTGGGCGCGACGTTGCGCCCCGCGATCGGCGACGGGATGGATGCGTTCGCCGACGCTCGCACCGAAGCCGGCGGGGACTGGCGTGGCGCGACCGGGGCCGCGTTCGAGGGGGCAATGGGTCGAGCAGTCCGTGCGTCGGAGGACGTACGACGCGCAGCGGACAGCCTGCGCACCACGTTCCTCGACTACGCCGGATCGCTCGAGGGCTGCCAGCAGCGGATGGAGTCGATCCGCGCGGATGCCCGCGCGGCGGGACTGACCGTGTCGGGCTTCGTCATCGACTCACCCGGCGCCGGCCCGACCCGCCCGGGCGATCCACCCGTGGACGCCACCCCGGGCGAGGTGCAGGCCCACAACGGCGACGTCACGGCGTACAACGCCCACCAGGACAAGATCCGCGCCTACAACGACCTGACCACCCGGGCAGCGGAGGTGTGGTCAGACATCGAACGCGCCTGGGAACGGGTATCGGCGGAGAACCGTGCGATGGACGGACCCGGCTGGACCTTCCAGCTCTCCGACATCGCCGGAGGGTTGGGCGGCGCGCTGATGGACGTGCACGCGAGCAGCCTACGCGGCAATGCGCGCTACTTCGCCGACCTCTCCGCCGACTACCTCGACCGCCTGCGCAGCTCGACCCGGGTGCCCAACGCGGCCCAGTTCTACGACGACCTCGTCCACTGGGGATCGACGGCGGGTGAGTCCGCCGACGACCTCGCCCGTGCCTCGCGGCTGGCCAACATCGGCCGCTTCGCCCCGGTCGCCCTGGGAGGCGCCCTCGCCATCGGGGGCATCGTCTACGACATGAACGGCCCGAACAACGAGAGCTTCGGACAGGCAGCCACGTCCAACCTGGGCGGGTTCGCAGCCTCCGTCGGCACCGGGGCCCTGGTCGGCACCGCCATCGGCGGACCCGTCGGCACCGTCGTCGGCACCGTCGTCGGTGCCGGAGTCGGTGTCTTCACCTCCGGCATGATCGACGAACTCTGGGAGAACGGCGGTGACGTCGGCGACGCCGTGCTCGCAGGTGCCGACGCAGTGGTCGACGCCGGCGAGGCGATCGCCGACGTGGGCGGAGCGATCGTCGACGGCATCGGCGGACTGTTCGATTGAGGACCAGGACCATGACGAACGCGCTGCTGCTCAAGCGGGGCCGCTCCTCGGCGCGTACGACGAGTGAGAGGGTGCTGCAGTGACGACGACAGGCATCCGCCCCACGGGCTCACGGGTCCTCACCTGGGTGGGGGTCGTAGTCCTGCTCGCCATCGGCCTGCCGTTGGCCGGCATGGGGCTGCTCGGCGTCCACACCGAACTGGGCCGCGGCTTGCTCTGCGGCGGCCTCGTCCTGGTCGTCAGCGCCGCAGGCGCGCTGGCCCGGGAGGTGGCCGAGGCCCGCGTAAGCCACGACCCGCCCCAGCCGCGCATCGAGCCGTATGGCGACGAGGACGCACTTCACCTGCCCCGAGCGTCAGGACCGACCCTCGCGTCATCGTGGACACTAGCTGGACTCGCCGCCGTCACAGCACTGGGTGCGATCTTCGCCGCACTCGAGCACAGCTGGGTGTGGGCCTGCGTGCTCGCCGCCGGCGCAGCCTGGCTCGGTTGGAGCAGCGCCGTACACCTCGGAGCCCGTCTCGCCGGCGGGCTGTGGCTGACTCCCACGCGACTGGTCCACGCTGACCGCGGCGCCACCGTCGAGGCGCCATGGGAGACCGTCACCGGCGTCGTCCCGCAACAGCCCATGCCCATCGTGCTGCGCGCCAACGGGCAACGGTTCGTCGTCCGGACCGGCCCACCCGGACGAGCCTGGCGACCCGTCAGCCGCGACGGCACCACCCTCACCGTCGACACCCGCCACCTGGCAGGCGGCACCACGCTCGCGTCCTACGTCATCGCCAAGGCCATCACCGACCCCGCCGCACGCCGCACTCTCGGAACCCCGGACAGCCTGCCGCCGGACTGACACCGAGGCAACCGCGTCGACGAGCGGATCGCGGCAGATCCGGGCGAGCGTAGCCGCCCTCAACGCGGCAGATCCGGACGTCCGGTGGGCGAGCCTGCCGAGGCTCGCCGACCGGACTAGCCGGATTGAGCGACGGTCCGCTGAGACAAAGCCTCGAAGCGCTCACGGCAGTCCGACGGAACGGGCCGCGAGGCGCTAGAGGTCCCGCCACCGAGTGCGATGCAATGAGACGATCACGACGCGACGATCTCGACCTCAAACCCTTGCGTGTTCTCCAAGAACAGAGCGCGATGTGAAGGCCCACCGGCGTTCGGGTATCGGTCTGCAAAGAGTTCGCGCCAACCGTGCGCGCTCGCCTCCTCTCGCATGCGGTCCAGCGCACCCGCATCCGCGTCCGGACAGTTGACGGCGAGGTGGTTGAGGCCAGCACGCAAGCGGTCATGTGCGCCCTGCTTCACGTCGGGCGACTGTTCCAGCACGATGTACGTGCCATCTGGATGCACCCACGTGCGGCCCTGTTCCCACGTGTCTCCAGTGCGCCAGCCGAGCGTTGTGAGAAGCCAGTGCCACCCCTCCTCTGCTGTCTCAAGATGAGCGGTCCACAACTCGACGTGGTGGAGGGCGGTTCGCATGCCGCCGACCGTACTGGCTGGAGGCGACACATCCGCACATCGGCAGATCCGCGCGCCGATCGCCGCAGATGGGGCGCTTCATTCACCGGTCTGGCGGGTGTCCCGGGCAGCCTGCTGCGCTCGCATGGTTGCCTGGTCCCTCCAGTTGAGAAGGAAGACGGCACTCACAAGTCCCGAGATGGCGCAGGCGCCCAGCGCAATTCTCACCGCGCTGGTCAGCGCACGGTCAATCGCGCTCGACGCGGTTTCATCGAGATACACCGCGACGGCACCGAAGTAGAGAGTGAGCGCACACAGCACAAGGGTGGCCACCCCCATCACACGCACTGCGATGGGCGACTCACGTCGCTCGCCACTGAGCGGTTCCGGCTGCGTGATCGCTTCGCGTTCGTCCCTCGGCACGGCGGTACCGTCTCACGCGGTGCTGTCGTCCACCCGCACATCGGCATGTCCGCGCACCATCAGCGGGTGCGTAGGGGGCGTGTCATCCGCTCATGCCTCGTCAGTGGACTTGTGCGCTCGCGGGAACTCGGCGCGAACGCCCCGCGTGAGTTGCCACAGACCGATGCCCAGGAACGCAATCGACACGAGAGTCGCTGCGGGGTCGACGTCCCACGGGACGCGGCCGAGCAGGTAGGCCAAGAGGAGCAGCGCCAGGCCGGTCAGGATCGCGTACCACCCATTGCTGATCACCCCGATCGTCATCAGACGCGACGCGGCGACACGCAGGGACTTCACGCGAGCAGGCTATCGGCGACCGTACGGCTCGCGACACCGTAACCGACGCCGCCGGCGCCTCCTGACCAGACTCCCGGATGGCTAGGGGTGGTGGAGCCGGGGGACGGTGGCGTCCCAGCCGGCGCGCCCGGTTCCGTAGGCGTGGTCCTCCCACACGGCGTCACCGAGCGGGTCGTCGGGCGCGGCGTCGTAGCGCATGGTCGCTGCGTCCACCTCGGCCTCGATCCACTGCGGATCGCCGAGACAGCTGCGGGGCAGGGTCATGGTCAGCCTGTTCGTGTCGAAGTCGACGTCGACCGCGGCCCCGGCGCAGCGCGACCCGCCAGCGTCGTAGACGTCGACGCTGGTCTCGCCGCGGTAGGCGAGGGCAGTCGCCTGGGTCGGCAGGCGCGACCCGGTGCGGTCCGTCGTGACGTCGGCCGTCAGGTCGAGGTACTGGCGTCGGCGCAGGTCGCGGAACTCGGCCGTGACGGTGACCTCGTCCGCGCCGTGGTCGACCGTCGTGCGAACGATGTCGGTGATCGCGTTGCGGGGCGCTGGGGCGACGGCTTCCGGGTCCGTGCTGTGGCCGCCGACCAGGACGTCACCGGACGCGTCGGAGGTGGAGCTCCGCGTGACGACCGTGCGTTCCGGCGGGTCCGTCGAGCACCCGGCGAGGGCCACGAGGAGGACCACGAGAGCGGCCGCGAGAGCGGCCGGGAGAGCGGCCGGGAGGAGGAGCCCGTCAGTCCGCGACATCGACGACGAGGCGCGGCGGGTCGGTGAGGGTGAAGACCCGGAACGGTCGTACGTCACCCTCGAGGCCGGCGAACACCTGGGTGTAGCCCTCGAACCAGCCGTTGACGTGGACCGCGGCGATGTCGCCGGCGGGTCCGAGGGTCTGTGGCACCTCGTAGGACCCGGGCTCGGGCATCGCGGTGCCCGAGGCACTGATCGTGAGCACGTGGTCACCCGCGACCGGCACCACCTCGCCGCTGCCCTCGGCGACGGCCTCGTCGCCCCACGACACGCCCCAGCCGGGGGTCGCGGTGCCGCTGAGCTCCAGCACGACGCGGTCGAATCCCTCGTGCTCGCCGACACGTACGTCGACCAGCTGCAGGTCCCAGTCGCCCGACGGCTCAGCCGTCTGCGGTTTGGTCGACTCCGGGAACGGCGGTCCCTCCGGCGCGGACGGCGACGGATCATCCGACCCGGTGGACGGGGACTCGGAGGGGGCCGGCGAGGAGGACTCGGACGGGGCCGCGGCGGGCGCCTCCGAGGGCTCGGGAGTCGACGTGGACGTGGACGTGTCGCTCGCCGAGGTGGGGGAGGCGTCGGTCCCGCAGGCCGTCATCAGCAGCGCAGCGGCTGCGAGCGACCCGCCCAGAGCTCGACGCATCGGTTCCCCCTCGGTAGGTGCCGTCGACCGGCGGTCCCAGCCTAGGGGCCGCGACCGTCGGTGCCCGGCATCAGCGTCGGAGCGTCACGGGCGCAGCAGGATCTTCCCGCGACGACCGGGCTCGTCGTTGGCGCGCGCGGCGTCGGCGATCTCGTCGAGGGAGTAGACCTTCTCGACCGGGAGCGTCAGCGCGCCGGAGCCGAGGCCGGTGACCAGCTCGCCCATCAGCGCGCCGCGCTTCTCGCGCGACATCGCGGCGAAGACCTTGCTGCCCCAGAAGCCCTTGATGACGACCTGCTTGAAGATCACGTCGCCCGACCCGATCTCCATCGTGGGCGAGGCCATGGCGCCGAACACCACGAGCACACCGTCCTCGGCGAGCAGCGAGACGACGTCCCCGGCGGAGGACCCGCCGACGGAGTCGACGCCGGCGACGATCGGGGCGTCGCCCACGATCTCGCGCACGCGGTCACGCCAGCCGTCGTCGTCGGTCGCCACGACGCGCTCGATGCCTTGCTCGCGCAGCTCGGCGACGCCGTCGGCGCGACGGACGAGCCCGAGGACGTGGACGCCGCGGGCCTCGGCCAGCTGGGCCACGAGGCGACCGACGGCGCCGTTGGCGGCGTTCTGCACGATCCAGTCGCCCTCGGACACCTCGAGGAAGTCGAGCAGCGCGATGGCGCTGAACGGCATCGACACGAGCTGGGAGGCGGCCTCGTCGCTCATCGTGTCCGGCACCGGGACCAGCCCAGCGGCGGGAGCGACGATCAGCTCGGCCCAGGCGCCGAAGCTGCCGCCCGTGGCGACCCGCTGGCCGACCTCGAGGCCCTCGACGCCCTCACCGAGCGCCTCGACCACACCGACCGCCTCGGTGCCGGCACGGGCCGGCATCTCGGGCTTGAAGCCGTAGCTGCCGCGGGCGGTCCAGAGGTCGTGGTTGTGGATCGGGGAGAGCAGCACCCGCACGAGCGCCTGGCCCGGGCCGGGCTCCGGGTCCGGCACCTCCTGGACCGAGAGGACCTCGGCCGGGTCGCCGAACCTGGGCTGGACGAGTGCGCGCATGGGACTGCCTTTCGCTGTGACTTCGTGGGGACGTACGCCCGGCACAACCGACGACCCGGTCCGCCTATGCCGCGCACCGTGCTCCTGAGGGCGACGTCACAGGCCGACGTGAGGTGGCCGATGTGAGGAGGCCGCGCTGGCGGTGCGCGGCACACTGGGCCGCATGCCTCCGGAGCCGAAGACCTGCCAGGCGTGCGGTCGCACCATCGAGTGGCGCAAGAAGTGGGAGCGCGACTGGGACCAGGTGCGCTACTGCTCGACCGCGTGCCGCAAGCGGGGCGTGTCGGACGTCGACCGCAGGTTGGAGGACACCATCCTCGACCTGCTCGCCCAGCGGGCCCGTACGTCGACGATCTGTCCCTCCGACGCCGCGCGGGCGGTCGGCGACGACGACTCGTGGCGCGAGCTGATGGAGCCGGCCCGGCGCGCCGCCCGACGGCTGGTGGACCGCGGCGAGGTGGAGATCACCCAGGGCGGCCACGTCGTCGACCCGTCGACCGCGAAGGGGCCGATCCGGATCCGGCGCCGCTGAGCGCCGGACGGCGGGTCAGAACGCGTAGCCGAAGCGCTCGAGGTCCTCGGCGTGGGCCGTCTCGACGAGGCGGCGGCTCCCGACCGAGTAGGAGCGCCAGTAGGCGCGCTCGCGATCGGTGACGTTGGTGGGCGGCACGGCCAGCTCGAGGTCGAGCAGCTCGCGCACGTCGGACTCGAGGCGCTCCATGCGCAGCACGACGTCAGCCTCGGTGACGTGGCCGCGGTTGATCCGCCGTGGCCGCACGGGATCGCCGATGGCCTGCGCGAGCCAGTCGTCGAAGTCCAGGGTCACGGCGTCGACGATCCGGTCGACGGCACCCGGCACCCGGTGGACCCAGGAGTCGGGACGGCGCAGCTCGTGGACCCACCGCGTCCGGGTGCGGGTGTGCTCCGCGACGTAGAAGTCGAAGGGGTTGCGGGTCGTCGTCACGATGCGCATGCCGTGACCGGCGTCCACCACCCCCGCCTCGACGAGCTGGCGCACGGTCGCGTGCTTCGCGTCGACGCCGACCTCCCGGGCCCGGTCCCGCCCGACGGCCTCGGTCGCTCCCCGCTGCGCGACCAGGGCCTCGCCGAGGGCGGTGCTGCCGGTGCCGGGGGCCGCGGTGACGAGGAGCCCCGCGCGGTGGTCGACCAACGCCATCAGCAGGAGCCGCGGTGGGGAGAGCATGGGTGCATGGACGTATTGCAGCAGACGACGTCAGTCGCCGAAGAGGTGGTCCTCGGCCTCCGCTGACGTCACCTCGAGGCGCAGCGCCTGCACCTTCTCCGGCGGCAGCCCCAACCGGGAGAGGAGGACCTGCACCTGGGGGAGCACCCAGCTGTAGGACTCCACGGCGACGCGGCACGCCTCGTCCTGCACCCGGATCCACACCACGGGATCGCCGGCGCGATCAGGCAGCCAGTGCGCACCAATGACGCCCGCGGGCGCCAGCGACGTGACGATCGGCAGCATCGCCGCGTCGGCGGCTCGACGGATCTCGTCGTCGGTCACCCGGCCACGCTAGACGCACCCGCCAGACCGACCCCCGGACCAACCCGGCCACGGCGTCGAGACATTGCTCCGCTCCCAGCGGATCCACCAGCAGCAGAACACCCTGTGACCAGGCTCGTGGCCGCGTCACGCTGGCGGCATGACCACCCACACCACCTCCGAACGCATCGAGGACGAGCTCGTCCGGCGGCTGATGCACCAACGCATCGTCGTCCTGGGAGAGGAGCTCGGCGAGCGCAACGGCAACCGGCTCATGCACCAGCTGCTACTGCTCTCCGCCGAGGACCCGCGCGCCGACATCAGCCTCTGGATCAACTCCCCGGGAGGGTCGGTGTCGTCGATGCTCGCCATCCACGACGTCATGCGGCTGATCCCCAACGACGTGAGCACCCTCGCCATGGGCATGGCCGCGAGCGCCGGCCAGTTCCTGCTGTCGGCGGGCACGCCCGGCAAGAGGTACGCCCTCCCGCACTCCCGGGTCCTCCTCCACCAGGGCTCCGCAGGCATCGGCGGGACCGCGGTCGACATCGAGATCCAGGCCGACGACCTCCGCCACACCCGCGACACCGTCCTCGGACTCATCGCCCAGCACACCGGCCAGGACCGCGAGACCGTCGAGCGCGACTCGCGACGCGACCGGTGGTTCAGTGCCGAGGACGCACTGGCGTACGGCTTCGTCGACCAGCTGATCAGCTCGGTCGACCACGTCACTCCGGCGCACCAGCGCCCCGTCGGGCTGGCAGGTGCGCGATGAGCGCCTACGAGATGAGCAGCTACACCATCCCGTACGTCGTCCAGCAGACGCCGCGTGGCGAGCGCACCCTCGACCTCTACTCCCGCCTGCTCTCCGAGCGGATCGTCTACCTCGGCACCGAGATCGACGACGGCGTCGCCAACGCGGTCATCGCCCAGATGCTGCACCTGGCCTCGGAGAACCTCGAGCTCCCGATCAGCCTCTACCTCAACTCACCCGGCGGCTCGATCACCGCGATGCTGGCGGTCTACGACGCGATGCAGTTCGTCAAGCCTCCGGTCGAGACCGTGTGCGTGGGGCAGGCCGCGTGGACCGCGGCGGTCCTGCTGGCCGGGGGAGCGCCGGGCCGGCGCGCGATCCTGCCGCACGGACGCGTCGTGCTGCACCAGCCCGCGACCCAGGGCCGCGGCACCATCCCCGACCTGATCCTCGAG
This sequence comes from uncultured Nocardioides sp., assembly GCF_947488025.1. GTDB lineage: Bacteria > Actinomycetota > Actinomycetes > Propionibacteriales > Nocardioidaceae > Nocardioides. Next base: position 9,950 of record NZ_CANKYS010000013.1, read on the forward strand.
GCCGACGAGGTGGCGCGGGTGCGGCTGCTGCTCGAGGAGGTGCTCGCCCAGCACACGGGACGTACGCCGGAGCAGATCCGGCAGGACACCGACCGCACGCTCGTCCTGCCCGGCGAGGCGGCCGTGGACTACGGGCTCGTCGACACGGTCCTGCGCGAGCAGGGACCGGCGCTGGTCTGACCGACCCGGGTCAGGCGGCGAGGGCGAGGGCGTCCGGTCGGCCGGCGCGCACCGCGAGCCGCCGCACGCTCAGGTCGAGCGCCCCGGCGATGGCGTGCAGCATCTCCGACGAGGGGTCCTTGAGGCCGCGCTCGACCTCGGAGAGGTACTGCACGGAGACCCCCGCCCGCTGCGCCACGTCGACGAGCCGCTCGCCACGGTGGTGGCGCTCGCGGTGCAGCTCGCGGCCGACGAGCTCGCGCCACAGGGGCTCGGGCTCGGGCGCCGGCGCGGCGGGGCGATCGGGACCGGGGAACCGCAGGATCTCTCCCATGGGTCGAACCTAGACCCGGCGCCGGCGCGCGGCCGAGCGATTCCGCTCACGGCAGAACGACCCGGGAGCCGGCTCAGCGCCCGGGCAGGAGCCCCTGTCGTACGGCGATGGCGAGGGCCTCGAGCTTGGAGTGGGCGCCCAGCTTGGCGGAGAGGTTGGCGATGTGGTTGCGCACGGTGTGGACGCTGACGACGAGCCGCTCGGCGATGGCGGCGTTGCTGAGCCCCTCGGCGACGAGGTCGAGCACCTCGCGCTCGCGCTCGGTCAGCTGCCGCTGCGGTCCGCCACCGCCCTGCAGCCGGGGGAGCAGCCGGGCCAGCAGCTCCGGGGAGATCACCGACTCCCCGGACGCGGCGGCGCGCACGGTTGCCGCGACCTCGGCCAGGCTGCGCGTCTTGGACACGAACCCGCAGGCGCCGGCCTCGATGGCCTGCACCAGCAGGTGGTCGCCCGGGCTGGCGGTCAGGACGGCGATGCGCAGGGCGGGGCGCAGCCGCAGCAGCTCGGGGATCGCCGCGACACCGTCGCCGTCGGGCATCCGGTGGTCGAGGAGCAGGACGTCGGGTGCGGTGGAGACCACCATCGTGCGCGTCTGCGCCAGGGTGCCGGCCACCCCGACGCTGACCATGTCGTCCTCCTGGCCGAGCACGGTCGCCAGGCTGGTGGCGAGCACGTCGTGGTCGTCGGCGATGAGCACCCTGATGGGTGCGGCGCTCACCGGTCCTGCCCCACGTCGCGGTTGGTCACGGCCGGCGCCGGCACGTGGAACACGACGTCGTGCACCGCAGCGACCATCTCGTCGCCGGACACCAGCACGAGCGCCCCCGTGGCGGCGTTGGTCTCGCGCGAGCGGCTCGCGTGCAGGTCGGCCAGCGTCGCCCAGTAGACCGTCGCGTTGAGCTCGGAGGTGCTGCGGTCCACGAGGAGCGTCGCCCCGCAGAACCCGGGCAGCGAGGCCACCTCGGGCAGCAGCACGTCGACCATCATGTCGATCGCGTCGCGCTCGGGCAGCGCGCCCACGCTGAAGCGCCACGTGCGGGCGTACATCTCCTCGAGCCCGTCGTGCGCCCCGACCATCTCCTGCTCCACCGCGCCCCCCGCCTGGTAGATATGTACTAGAGCCTCCCACACGCATGGCTGGGCCGCACCGCACCGCCGTCGGCGACCATGGGGCGGTGAGCCCAGGTCGAACCGGCGGACCGGCCGCGCCGCTGTCGGTCCTCGTGGCCGACGACGACGCGGTCTTCAGCGAGGCCCTCGTCGACCTGCTGACCGTCGACGACCGCTACCTCGTCGTGGGCGTCGCCGCCACCGGAGCCGAGGTACGACGCCTCTGCCGCGACCTGCGGCCCGCGCTCGTGCTGCTCGACGTGCGGATGCCGGAGGGCGGCGCCGAGCTGGCCCGGGCCCTGGTCACCTCGGCGCACCCGCCGGTCGTCGTCGCGGTCTCGGCGCAGACCGGCCTCAGGACGGTCGCGGCGATGGTCGCCGGCGGGGCCCGCGGCTACCTCGCGAAGGGACGGCTGGGTGCCACGCTGCCCGACGCGCTCGCGCGGGTCGTGGCCGGCGACCGGGTGCTCGACGTGCCGGGGGCCGAGGAGGCGCTGCGCCTGGCGGAGGGACGATCCGCGCCGGGGACCTGAGGCGTACGGTGGCGAGGTGGCACACGGGGGGCTGAGCAGCGACGTCGTCTTCCGGGTCCTCGACGCCACGCCTAGCGCCGTGGTGGCCGTCGACGAGTCGCTGCGCGTGGTCTACGCCAACGCGCGGGCCACCGACCTGTTCGGCCACCCCACGGAGGCGCTGGTGGGCGCGCCCCTCGACACCTCGCTGGCGGGGCTGGCCGACTTCGTGCACGCACTGCCGGACCTCGAGGGGCAGCCGATCGGACGGGTCGTGGTCCCGACCGCGGACGGCAGGCCGTTGAGCGTGCTCGCCCGGCTGACGCGCTTCGCGACCGAGCACGGTGGCCTCCTCGTGCTCACCGCGAGCGACCTCGGTCCGCGCGAGGAGGCCGAGCGCCGGCAGCGGACCACCAGCCGCGCCTACCTGACCCTGGTGCGGATCACCGAGGCGGTCGCCCGCGCGACCTCCGAGCACGAGGTCTACGACGCGGCGTGCCGTGCCGCCGTGGAGGAGGGGGAGTACCTCGGAGCCTGGGTGTGCCGTCCGGGACCCGGCCAGACGGTCGTGACCGAGGGCCGGGCCGGCCGGCTCGACGCCTACATCGACGCACTCGCGATCACCACCGACCCCGAGCACCCGAGGGGCAACGGGCCCACCGCCCGGTGCCTGCGGACCGGCCGCCCCTACTTCGCCACCGACTTCCACCGCGACGACGCCACGACGCCCTGGCGCACGATGGCCCGTGAGCACGGGATCGCGGCATCGGCGTCGATGCCGCTGCGCCGCGCCGGTCGTACGACGGCCGTGCTGACGCTGTGGTCCGGGAGCGCCGACGCGTTCGGCGAGGAGATGCGACGCCTCCTCGACAGCCTCGCCGACACGGTCTCGTTCGCGCTCGACGGCCTCGCCACCCGCGACCAGTACCAGCGGGTGGCGGCGCAGCGCGCCGACCTGCTGCGCCGGCTCGTGGTCGCCCAGGAGGAGGAGCGGGCGAGGATCGCCGCCGACGTGCACGACGACTCCGTGCAGACGATGGCGGCCGTCGACCTCCGCCTGGGCCTGCTGATGCAGCGGGTCCGTGAGACCGCCCCGGACCTGGAACCGGCCGTCGCGCAGCTGCAGGAGATGGTCTCGGGTGCGACGACCAGCCTGCGCGACTTGCTCTTCGACCTCGAGCCCGTCGCCACGGGGATCGACTTCGTCGAGCTCGCGCGCGACGCCGCGGACCGCGCTCTCGACGGCGAGGTCGCGTGGACCCTGGTGGTCGAGCCGGCCGGCGCGCGGGTGGAGCTGGTGGAGGAGTCGTGCGTGCAGGCCTTCCGCATCGTCCAGGAGGCGCTGCTCAACGTCCGCCGTCACGCGCGGGCCGACCGGGTCGTGATCACGCTGCGTCCCGGACCCGACGGCGTCGGGATCGAGGTCGCGGACGACGGGGTCGGACTGGCCCCGGCCGCGCGCGAGCCGCTGCCCGGCCACCGGGGCCTGCGCACGATGCAGGACCGCGCCGCGGTCGTGGGAGGCACCTGCCGCGTCGAGTCCGAGCCCGGCTCGGGGACCCGCGTGTCGATCTGGCTGCCGCGGACCCCGGTGCTCGCGCCGGTGGGTGGGGCCCCGGCCCGACGGGACTGATGACGGGGGACATCGCGCGTCGGGCCGGGGGTCGTTCGTCAGCCCGAGCCACGGGGGTTGGTTCGAGGGCCGACTGCACCAAGTCTGCGTGCCGGGCGCGCCCGGCAGATGCGTCGAGTGGCCGGACTTGCCTGGTGCACAGGCACTAGACCTGCCCGGGTCTGCGCGGTCAGGTGCCGCAGAAGGTCTGGTAGCCCGCGAACGAGTCGGGAGCGGGCTCGGCATGGCGCTCCAGCCCCGCCCGCTCGTCGTACGGCGCCGAGACCGCGTCGAGGAGCTGGTCGAGCGGCGCGAGGTCACCGTCGGTCGCGGCGGCCAGCGCCTCCTCGACGAGGTGGTTGCGGGGGACGTAGACCGGGTTGGCGCGGTCCATGACGTCGGCGTCGGGGCCGAGCGCGAGCCAGCGGGCGGTCCACGCGTCGAAGGCGGGCAGGTCGAGGAACATCCCCCGCGCGGGCTCGGCGTCGCCGCGCGCGGCAGCACCGAGGCTGCGGAAGAACGACGTGTGGTCGACGTGGTCGGCCTGCACCAGCGCGACGAGGTCGGTGACGACGGCCGACGCGACCTCGTCGTGGAGTCCCTCGGGCAGGCCGAGCTTGGTGCGCATGCCGGCCGACCAGGCGGCGGAGTAGTGGCCGCGGAAGGCGCCGAGCGACTCCACCGCGATCGCCACGGCCGCGTCCTGGTCCTCGGCGAGGAGCGGCAGGATGGCCTCGGCGAAGCGGGCCAGGTTCCACTCGGCGACCACGGGCTGGTTGCCGTAGGCGTAGCGACCACCGGTGTCGATCGAGCTGTAGACCGTCGCGGGGTCGAAGGCGTCCATGAAGGCGCACGGGCCGTAGTCGATCGTCTCGCCCGAGATGGTCATGTTGTCGGTGTTCATCACGCCGTGGACGAAGCCGACGAGCATCCACTGCGCGACCAGCGAGGCTTGGGCGGCGACGACGGCCTCGAACAGCGCCAGGTGGGGGTGCGGCGCGTCGGCGGCGGCCGGGTGGTGGCGGGCGATCGCGTGGTCGGCCAGGCGACGGAGCAGGTCGAGGTCGTCGGTGGCGCGGGCGTACTGGAAGGTGCCGACGCGCAGGTGGCTGCTCGCGACGCGCGCGAGCACGGCGCCCGGCAGCACCGTCTCGCGCTGCACCGGCCGCCCGGTCGCGACGACGGCGAGGCTGCGGGTGGTGGGGATGCCGAGGGCGTGCATCGCCTCGGAGACGACGTACTCGCGGAGCATCGGGCCGACGGCGGCGAGGCCGTCGCCGCCTCGGGAGAACGGCGTACGGCCCGAGCCCTTGAGGTGGAGGTCGCGCAGCCGGCCGGAGTCGTCGACGAGCTCGCCGAGCAGCAGGGCGCGACCGTCTCCGAGCCGCGGTGAGTAGCCGCCGAACTGGTGGCCGGCGTAGGCCTGGGCGACCGGCGTCGCTCCGTCGGGGACGCGGGTGCCGGTGAGCAGCCCGACCCCGTCGCCGCGCAGCCAGTCGGGGTCGAGGCCGAGCTCGGTGGCCAGGGGCTCGTTGAGCACGAGCACCCGAGGGTCCGGCGTGTCGACGGCCTGCCACGGCAGGGCGAGCTCAGGGAGCTCGCGCGCGAAGCGGCCGCCGAGGACGAGGGTCGGGGTGGGTGCCGAGGTCACTCCCTCGACGATACGCGGCGGGCGGGGACGCCGGCCGCTCAGCCACCGCCGGCCGGGAGCGCCTCGAGCATGATGTCGGGGTTGTCGCGCGCGGTGACCTGGGCGCGCCACTGGTCGACGAAGAGGGCCAGGCGGGTGCCGTCGCTGCGCTCGAGCACCTCGACACCGCGCTTGCCGGCGAGCGCGGCTGCCCCGTCGGCGTCGGTGCGCCGGGCGACCTGGTAGTCCAGCCGCGAGAAGCGGATGGGCGCGTTGAACTCGTTGGTCATGCGGTCCTCGACGACCTCGAACTGCATCGGGCCGACGGCGGCGAGGACCGGGTTCTGGTCGCCGCGCAGGTCGGAGCGCAGCACCTGCACCACGCCCTCCTGGTCGAGCTGCTCGATGCCGCGGCGGAACTGCTTGTAGCGGGAGATGTCGCCGGCGCTGGCGGTGACGAAGTGCTCCGGCGCGAAGCTCGGGACCGGCGGGTACTCGATGGGGTCACCGACGTAGACGGTGTCGCCGACCCGCAGGGCCTGCGCGTTGACGAAGCCGATGATATCGCCGGGCTCGGCGCTCTCGACGGCCGCGGTGTCACGACCGAAGACCGACTGCGCGAACTTCGTGGCGAAGGGGCGGCCGCTGCCGGCGTGGGTGACGACCATGCCGCGCTCGAAGGTCCCCGACACGACCCGGGCGTAGGCGAGCCGGTCGCGGTGGGCGTTGTTCATCCCCGACTGCACCTTGAAGACGAACGCGCTGAAGTCGTCGGACGTCTCCCGCACCGAGCCGTCGACGCCCTCGGTCGCGCTGGGGTCCGGGGCGATGTCGAGCAGCAGGTCGAGCAGCTGCGCGACGCCGAAGTTCTGCAGGGCGGAGGCGAACATCACCGGCGTCGTCTCGCCGGCCAGGAAGCGCTCCTGGTCGTGGTCGGCCTCGTCGAGGGAGAGCAGCTCGTGCTCCTCGAACGCCGCCTCCCACTGGAAGGAGTCGTCGTCCTCGACCTCGTCCGCGCCCATCCGCCGCTCGGGCGCGCGGGTCGCGCCGCCGGCGGTGCGGGTGTACTTCACGAACTCGCCCGTACGCCGGTCCAGCACGCCGCGGAAGTCGCCGGCCTCGCCCACCGGCCAGGTGAGGGGAGTGGGCCGGAGCTTGATCTTCTCCTGGATCAGGTCCATCAGCTCGAGCGCCGACAACCCGGGCCGGTCCCACTTGTTGATGACCGTCAGGACCGGGATGCCGCGCAGCGCGCACACCTTGAAGAGCTTGAGCGTCTGCGGCTCCAGCCCCTTTCCGGCGTCGACGAGCATCACGGCGGAGTCGACGGCGGAGAGCACGCGGTAGGTGTCCTCGGAGAAGTCGCTGTGGCCCGGGGTGTCGACGAGGTTGATGACGTGGTCGCGGTAGACGAACTGCAGCGCCGCCGACGTGATCGAGATGCCGCGGGCCTTCTCCATCGCCATCCAGTCCGACACGGTGGCCCGCCGGTCGCCCTTGCCGTGCACCGCGCCGGCCTCGGTGATGACCCGCGCGTGCAGGGCGAGGGCCTCGGTGAGGGTGGACTTGCCGGCGTCCGGGTGGCTGATGACGGCGAAGGTACGGCGGGGGCGGGTGTCGGGCACCGCTTGAATCTACCGGGCGGGGCGCCCGAGCCGTGCTTCGCCGACCACGCAGTGGCGCACGACCCGGATCACCTGTCGTGCAGGCCCAGCACGACGCGGGCGAGCCGGACGACGGGGATGTCCGCCCGCCGCGCAGCGTCCTCGAGGTGGGCGCGCGCCTCGGTCACGGTGATGCCGCGCTGTGCCGCGACGATGCCCGTCGCGGAGTCGAGCCACGCGCGCTCCTGGAGCTGGGCGGGAGCCTGCTCGGCCAGGCCGCGGGTGGAGAACGTGAGGTCGGCGTTGGTGACGGCGCCCGGGGCCCACGCGCCGAAGGCTGCCGCGAGCCGCGCGTGCCGGTCGACGAAGGTGTCGGCGGCGTCGCCGTAGAGGTTGACGGTCGCGATCACGTCGCCGTCGACCACCACCGGGAACGTGAGCGTGCTGTGGACGCCCGCCGCGGCGCTCGCGCGTGCGAAGTCCTGCCAGCGGGACTCGCTGAGCAGGCCACCGGCCGACGAGGCGATGCCGTGTCCCATCTCGATCGCGTCGACGCACGGACCGCTCGCGAGGTACTGGACGGCGTCCAGGGTGGCGACCTCCTGGTCCGTGGCCACCAGCGTGAAGGTGAGGTCGAGCTCGCGCGAGGCGATGCTCACGCCGACCAACCCGGGTGCGATGTCCCTGGCGTGGTCGGCGGTCGCGGTCAACCGCTGCGCCAGGTCGTCGTCCGGGCCGCCGTCGATGTAGGTGTCCAGCTCGCCGAGGGCCTCGAGAGTCTCCGCAATGGGTTCCACAGCCGGGTGGTACCCACTCGCGGGCGACGTATGCCTAGACCGCGCCCGTCCGGGCCGCCTGGCGTGCCAGCGCGGCATCGACGGCGCGCGGGGAGAGCACCGAGTCGAGGGCGAGGCGGACGCAGCCGACCAGCCCGGCGCGGTCCCCGTACGCCGCCGGGACGACCTGCAGGTCGCGACCGGCGAGCGCCGTGGTGGCACTGAACACGCCCTCGCGGAGGCCGGCGGAGAAGGTGTCGAAGGCCGCGGCCATGTCGCCACCGACGACGACGGTGCGCGGGTTGAGCACGGTCACGGTCGCGGCGAGCGCCTCGCCGATGTGGCGCCCGGACTCGCGCACGACGGCGCGCGCCCGCCCGTTGCCCTGCCCGGCCGCGGCCGCCAGGTCGCGCACGTGGTGCAGGTCAACGCCGTCGCCGCGCAGCTGCTCGACCAGCGCCCACCCGCTCGCCACGGTCTCCAGGCACCCGGACTCGCCGCAACGGCAGCGGAGCCCGGCGGCGGCCGGGACCTTGACGTGGCCGAGCTGCCCGGCGGCGTTGCGGTGTCCGCGGACGAGTCGCCCGTCGGCGACGATCGCCAGGCCGACGCCGGTCGACGCCTTGAGCACGAGCGCCTCGTCGTGCTCCTGCACGGTCGGCGCGACGTCGGCCCGCGCGGTCGGCATCTGCGAGAGCGCCATGACCCGCATGTCGTTGTCGAGGGTGAGGGGCGCGGCGGTGACGTCGCGGAGGTAGGGCGCCAGGGGCACGCCGTCCCAGCCGGACAGCGCGGGGGAGTCGACGCTCATCGCCCGGGCGGGGTCGACGGTGCCGGCCAGCGACATGCCCACACCGCGTACGTCGTCACCGCTCCGGCCGAGCTCACCCAGCATCCGATCCAGGTGGCTGACCACCAGCGGCATCAGGACGTCGGGACCGGGGCCGGTCTCCTGGTCGAGGCTCACCGACGCGAGCTCCGTGCCGTCGAGCGAGCTGATCGAGAGCTGCGAACGGCTGCGGCCGACGGCGACCCCGAGGACCAGCCCGGCCGCACCGTTGAGGACCAGCGTCGTGGCCGGGCGTCCTCCGGTCGCCGACTCCTCCTCACCCTCGAGCACGAGCCCGGCGTCGGTGAGGGCGGACAGGCGTGCGTTGACGGCGGTGCGTGACAGCCCGGTCGCGCGGCCGAGGGCGCCGCGCGTCGCGGCCTGGCCGGACCGGATGAGGGCCAGCACCTCGCCGGCGGTCGCCGCGGGCAGGACCGGCGGCGGGGTCGAGGAGGTCTGGGTCATGGTGGGGCGATTGTGGCACCAGCAAATATGTCTTGAAAAGACGTAAGTTCCGTTGCATCCAGACGGAAGCATCCGTACGGTGCTGTGTCATGGACTCGATCACCCCCGTCGACGCCTGCGACTTCACCGTCTTCGGCGGCACCGGCGACCTCGCGCTGCGCAAGCTGCTGCCGGCCCTCTACCTGCGCGACCGCGACGGGCAGCTCCCCGACGGCTTCCGGGTCATCGGCGTCTCCCGGGCGGAGGTGGACGACGACGGCTATCGCGCCCTCGTGGCCGGTGCCCTCCGGGAGCACGTCGTCGCCGAGGACCTCGATGCCGCGGTCGTCGAGCGGCTGCTCGGTCGGCTGCACCACGTGCGGCTCGACGTCGCCGACGTGGCGGCCTGGCACCAGCTGCACGACCGCCTCAAGGACGGCGCCGCGTCCGACGACGTCATCCGGGTCTTCTACCTGGCGGTCGCCCCCGGGCTCTTCGGCACCATCTGCGAGCACCTCGACGAGGCGGGGCTGGTGACCGAGCGCTCGCGCGTCGTGCTCGAGAAGCCGATGGGCACCGACCTCGCGACCGCCCAGCAGGTCAACGCCGCGGTCGGACGGGTCTTCGAGGAGTCGAGCATCTTCCGCATCGACCACTACCTCGGCAAGGAGAGCGTGCAGAACCTGCTCGTCACGCGCTTCGCCAACACCTTCCTCGAGCCGCTGTGGAACAGCCGGTGGGTCGACCACGTGCAGATCACCGTGTCCGAGTCGATCGGGGTGGGCGACCGCGGCTCCTACTACGACCGCTCCGGCGCGCTGCGCGACATGGTGCAGAACCACCTGCTCCAGCTGCTGTGCCTGGTGGCGATGGAGCCGCCGACCTACGTCGACCGCGAGACCGTGCGCGACGAGAAGCTCAAGGTGCTGCAGGCGCTGCGGCCGATGACCCCCGAGCTCATCGACCGCGACACGGTGGCCGGGCAGTACGCCGCCGGGCTGTGCGAGGGCCGCCCCGCGGCGTCGTACGCCGACGAGGTGGGCCACGCCAGCGGCACCGAGACCTTCGTCGCGATGCGCACCGAGGTGCAGAACTGGCGCTGGGCCGGCGTGCCGTTCTACCTGCGCACCGGCAAGCGGATGCCCGAGCGGGTCTCGGAGATCGTCGTGGTCTTCAAGGAGCCGCCGCACGCGATGTTCCCGCACAGCGAGGGGCCGACCGAGCCCAACCGGCTGCACATCCGCGTGCAGCCCGACGAGGGCATGCGGCTGCACATGACGGCCAAGGAGCCCGGCCCCGGCGGCATCCGGCTGCGCCCGGTGTCGCTCGACCTCAGCTACGCCGCCGCCTTCGGCGGCCGCTCGCCCGACGCCTACGAGCGGCTGCTCATGGACGTCGTGCGAGGCAACACCACCCTCTTCATGCGCCGCGACGAGGTCGAGGCGGCCTGGACGTGGGTCGCTCCCATCCTCGAGCGCTGGTCCCAGCCCTCGCACCGCCCGCGGAAGTACCCCGCCGGCACGCACGGTCCCGTTGCCGCCGTCACGCTCCTCGAGCGCGACGGCCGATCCTGGCAGGAGACAGAATGAGCAAGCAGACCGTCCACCCGGTGGTGGCCGAGGTCACCGACCGCATCGTCCGCCGCAGCGCGGCCACCCGCGCGGCGTACCTCGCCCGCACCGACGCAGCGATCGTCACGGGCCCCGCCCGCGGCAAGCTCGCGTGCGCCAACCTCGCCCACGGCTTCGCCGCCGCCGACGAGCCCGTGAAGTCGGGCCTGAAGTCGGGCCGCAAGCCCAACGTCGCGATCGTCTCGTCCTACAACGACATGCTCTCGGCCCACCAGCCCTTCCGCGACGTGCCCGAGGTGCTGAAGAAGTCGATCGTCCGCGCCGGCGGTCTCGCGCAGTTCGCCGGGGGAGTGCCGGCCATGTGCGACGGCATCACCCAGGGCCGCGCGGGCATGGAGCTCTCGCTCTTCAGCCGCGACCTCATCGCGATGTCGACGGCGGTCGCGCTCTCCCACGACATGTTCGACGCGGCGATGATGCTCGGCGTCTGCGACAAGATCGTGCCGGGGCTGCTCATCGGCGCGCTGTCCTTCGGGCACCTGCCCACGGTCTTCGTGCCGGCCGGGCCGATGACGTCGGGGCTGCCCAACGGCGAGAAGGCGCGCGTGCGCCAGCTCTACGCCGAGGGCAAGGTCGGGCGCGAGGAGCTGCTCGAGGCCGAGTCGGCGTCGTACCACTCGAAGGGCACGTGCACCTTCTACGGCACCGCCAACAGCAACCAGATGCTGATGGAGGTGATGGGCCTGCACCTGCCCGACGCGACGTTCGCCAACCCCGAGACCCCGCTGCGAGCGGCGCTCGACCGCGCTGCCGGTGCGCGTGCCGTCGCGATCACCCACGCAGGCGGCGAGCCCACCCCGGTCGGGCACATGGTCGACGAGAAGGCGATCGTCAACGCCTGCGTCGCGCTGCTGGCGACCGGCGGGTCGACCAACCACACGATGCACCTGGTCGCGATCGCCGCGGCCGCGGGCATCACCCTCGCCTGGGACGACCTGTCCGACCTCTCGGCGGCCGTGCCGCTGCTGACCCGGATCTACCCCAACGGCTCGGCCGACATCAACCACTTCGTCGCCGCGGGCGGGACGCCGTTCCTGGTGCACACGCTGCTCAAGCACGGCTACCTCCACGACGACGTGCTCACCGTGTCGGGTCGCGGCCTGTGGCGACACACCCGCGAGGCCCGGCTCGACGGCGAGGGCGACCGGGCCGGGGTGGTGTGGGAGGAAGGGCCCAAGTCGTCCCTCGACACCGACGTGCTGCGCGGCGCCGACGACCCGTTCGCCCCGGACGGCGGCCTGCGGATGCTGGACGGCCGGCTCGGTCGTGCCGTGGTCAAGACCTCGGCGGTGAAGCCCGAGCACCGGGTCGTCACGGCGCCCGCGATGGTCTTCGACGACCAGGCCGACTTCCTCGCCGCCTTCAGCGAGGGCCGCCTCGACGGCCGCGACCTCGTCGCCGTCGTGCGCTACCAGGGCCCGGCGGCCAACGGCATGCCCGAGCTGCACAAGCTGATGCCTGCCCTCGGCGTGCTGCAGGACCGCGGCCAGCGGGTCGCGATCGTCACCGACGGCCGGATGTCCGGCGCCTCCGGCAAGGTCCCGGCCGCCATCCACGTCACCCCGGAGGCCGCCCTCGGCGGGCCGCTGGCACGGGTCCGCGACGGCGACCTGGTCACGGTCGACGCCGACGCCGGGGTGCTCGAGGTGGAGCTCCCCGACGCCGAGTTCGAGCGCCGCGAGACCACCGGCCGGGCCCCCCACGACGTCGAGTGGGCCGGCACCGGACGGGAGCTGTTCTCCGGCTTCCGGGCCATCGTCGGCACCGCCGAGACCGGCGCCAGCGTCATCCGTCCCCTGCCCGCCCCCACCGAGGAGGCCCCCGTTGTCCAGCCCGTCTGACGTCCAGCCCGCTCCCGACCTGCTCCGCGACAGCAGCGGCTCGCTCCTGTCACTGGTGCCCGTCGTGCCGGTGGTCGTGCTCGAGGACCTCGACCACGCCGTGCCCGTCGCCCGGGCGCTCGTCGCCGGTGGCCTGCCGGTCATCGAGCTGACCCTGCGCACCCCGGTCGCCCTCGACGCCATCGCGGCCATCGCCGCCGAGGTGCCCGACATCCTCGTCGGCGCCGGCACCATCACCTCGCCCGAGCTCGTCTCGCGGGCCGTGGAGGCCGGGGCGCAGTTCCTCGTCTCGCCCGGCACCACGCCTGGGCTGCTCCGGGAGCTGGCCGGCTCCGGGGTGCCGTTCCTCCCCGGCACCGCCACCGTCTCCGAGGCCATGGCGGTGCTCGAGGCGGGCTTCTCGGAGATGAAGTTCTTCCCAGCCGAGGCCTCCGGCGGGGCGGCGTACCTGAAGTCGCTGGCCTCACCGCTGCCGGCGGCCCGGTTCTGCCCGACCGGTGGCATCACCGCCGCCAGCGCGCCGTCCTACCTCTCCCTGCCCAACGTGGGCTGCGTGGGCGGGTCGTGGCTGACGCCGGCCGACGCGCTCGCCGCCGGGGACTGGGACCGCGTCGTCGCCCTCGCGCGGGAGGCTGCTGCCCTCGGGGCCTGACCCGGCGCTTGCGCGGATTCGGACGTACGTCCTAACATTCGTACGTGCGTACTACCGATGTCACCAAGACGTCTGCCGGCGGCACGGCTCGCCGGGCCCAGCTGGTCGGGTGTGCCATCGACGCCCTGGTCGAGCTGGGCTACGCCCGGACGTCGGTCGCCGAGGTGGCCCGCCGCGCCGGGGTCAGCAAGGGCGTGGTGACCTACCACTTCCCCAGCAAGGAGGACCTCCTCGGCGAGGTGGTCGTCTCGCTCTACCGCGACGCCGGTGAGCAGATCGCGCGAGCGGGCGCCGGCGACTCGGTCATGAGCGAGCTCGAGGCCTACATCACCAGCAACCTCGCCTTCGTCGCCGAGAACCCCCGGCACGTGCGTGCGGTCATGGAGGTCGCGTCGAACGTGCGGCCGGGGGACGGCCGAGGCGAGGATCCGCTCGTCACCCACCTGCAGGAGCTGATCGAGCGAGGACAGGCGTCGGGCGAGCTCGCCGGGGTCGTGGACGCCGGGGTGCTCGCCGTGACGATCCGCGCCTCGATCGACGCCGCTGCGGCACGTGCCGCCGTCGACCCCGCGGCGGATCCTCGGGCCCATGCCCGGCACCTGGCCACCCTGGTGCGCCTGGCCCTGCGGACCGAGGAACCCTGATGAAGGCGACCAGGAGCGGCCCGGCCGCGTTCACCGGGTTCCTCCTGCTCGACCTCGTGCTGCCGCTGGCGACCTACTACGTGCTGCGCGCGACGGGGGTGTCGGTGTGGACGGCCCTCGTCGCCGGAGCGGCGGTGCCGATGGTCCGCCTGGGTGCGAGCCTCGTCCTCCGCCGACCCGTGGCACGCGCGAGCCTCTTCACCCTCGCGCTCATCGCGACCGGGACCGCAGTCGGGCTCACGACCGCCGACCCACGGCTGCTGATGGCCCGCGAGAGCTACCTGACGGGCGTCGCGGGATGCTGGATCCTGCTGTCCCTGCGGGGCCCACGACCCCTCGTCTTCACGGCGACCGCCGGCTTCATGGCCGAGCCGGCGGCTGAGGAGTGGCACCGGTCGTGGGAGACCAGCGAGGCGTTCCGAAACGCCATGCGGGCCATGACGTGGGGCTTCGGGCTGGCCTTCGTGGTCGACGCCGCAGCCCGGGTCGTGATGAGCTACACGCTGCCCCTCGACCTCGTCCCGGTGGCGTCCTCCGCCCTGCTCGTCGTCATGCTGGTCGGCGTCGTCCAGGCCGGCAAGGCCTGGGGACGTCGCCAGCCCACCGCGCAGTAGACCCACCCGACAACCATCTGGACCTCCGCTGCGTCTCAGTGGCACCAGCACCACCGCCCGCGACCGACGCTCCTGCCGCCATCCGTCGCGCTCGACACCACGAAGGTCACCCATGTCCGTGCGACGTCCTGCCCGCCTGCCCGCCCGCCCTCCTGCCAGTCTCCTGGCAGTCGCCGCGACCGCCTTGCTGCTCCCCGCCTCCCTGCTCGCCTGGTCGCCCCCCGGCTCCGCCGCGGACCAGGTCGCCGCGGACCAGGTCGCCACGGACCAGGCAGTCGCAGACGACGCGCCCGCCAGCGTCTCGGTGCGCTCCACCGGTCGCCAGCGGATCCGGCTCGAGGCGCTGCCGCAGGTGGTCCAGCCGGGCGGCGCCGTGGCCAGCCCCGCGGCCGCCCGGGCCGCGGTCGTCGCCACGCTCCGGCCGATCCGGCCAGGTCGCCGGGTCCAGCTCCAGGTCCAGGAGGGCGAGACGTGGCGCGCCGTCGCCACGAAGCGGCAGGACCGCCGCGGCCGGGCGCAGTTCGCCGCCGCGGCGTCGGTCGACGGCGCTGCCCTGCGCTACCGGGTCAAGGCGATGGCGGCGGCCTCGATGAGTCCGGTGAAGAGCACGCCGGTCAGCACCGCCCGCTGGCTCCGCGCGACCTGGACCGACGAGTTCGACGGCTCGCAGCTCGACCCGGTCTGGAACCACCGCGGCCGGGAGTACGCCCACGGCAGCAGGCGCTCGTGCGCCAAGGGTGACCCGAGGGCGACCAGCGTGGGCGGCGGAGCCGTGAGGCTCAGCGTCATCAAGGACCCGGACGCCACGACCCGGTGCCGCATCGAGGGGCGCGACGCCCGCGCCGGGCGGTTCGGCTACCGCCTCAACGGCCACATCGGCACCCAGCACGCCTTCGCCTTCCGCTACGGCGTCGCCGCCGCCCGGGTGAAGTTCCACCGGTTGCGCGGGCAGCACGGCGCGTTCTGGCTGCAGCCGGCCACCGGGATGCACGCCGGAGCGCTCGGCAGCGAGATCGACGTCGTGGAGTACTTCGGCGACCGCCACCCGCAGGGCGGGCTGGCCTCCTTCATGCACCGCTACGAGGGCAAGCGCCGGATCGCCTCGGGCGGCTGGATCAAGAACTCCCGGTCGTTCCTCGCCGGTCGGCGTGACGGCTGGTCGAAGAACTACCACGTCTTCTCGGTGGAGTGGACGCCGCGCATGCTGGTCTTCCGCATCGACGGCAAGGAGACCGGGCGCATGCGCGGCAAGATCTCCGACGTCCCGCAGTTCCCGATCCTGAGCCTCATCTCGGCCAACTACGAGATCCCGAAGATCAAGGAGAAGCGGCTGCCGCAGCACATGTACGTCGACTGGGTGCGGGTCTGGGAGACCGGTGGCGAGCCCGCCGGCGGGTGATCAGCCGCGACCGCCCAGGCCCCGGTAGAGGTCGATCTCCGCGCGCAGCCGCGGCGGCAGCGGGGCGCCCGCCAGCGCGAGGGCGGCGGCGTAGGCCTCGAGGGCGTCGAGCAGCTCCTTGCGGAGCTGCTGCTGCTCGGCGAGCCGCTTGTCGTGCCGCGCTCGTTCGAGGACCCGGCGCGCCGTCAGGACGTCCTGGAGCAGCGACGACAGCCGCTGGTGACGCCCGGGATCGAACTCCGGTCCTACTTCCAGCATGGGGCACCTGACCAGTCCAGCAGGGCTGCGGCGCGGTGCCGCAGCGTCGTGGACGCCCCTCAACCTACCGGCTGGCGCCCGTCGGCGTCGCCACGCGCGGGTCTTCCGGCGCCCGCGTGGGGCTCGGAGGAGGGCCGGCCTCGACGGCCGACGCCGTGCGGAGCCGCCGCTGCTGGGTGGACATGAGCGCGACCGCGAGCACCGTCGCACCGACGGTGACGGCGAAGGCCGCCGTCGCGCCCGACTCGTCGGCAAGACGGCCGGCGACGCTGGAGCCGAGGGCGTAGCCGAGGCCGGTCGCGCTGGCGAGCGTCGTCATCGCCGCGCCGACGCGCGCCGGCGGCACCACGCGCTCGGCGAGGGAGAACACGGCGATCATGTAGGGCGCCACGGCCACGCCGAGGAAGAGCACGGTCGCGGCGGTGCCGGCCAGGGAGCCGACGACCAGCAGCGGGAGGGAGAGCACGAGGAGCGCCCACGCGGCGACCAGGGCACGGCGTTCGTGGCCCACCCGCTCGGGGACGTACGCCGTCGCCAGGCCGGCGAGCGCGCTGCCGACGCCCAGGGTGGCGTGCACCAGTCCGGCCACGCCCGGCGTACCTGCGTCGGTGGCGAGCACGGTGGCGCCGGTCTGGGTGGCGCCGAAGAGCATGCCGATGCAGACCTGCGCGCCGACGAGGACCACGAACGCGGCACCGAGGAGACGGCCCGTCCCGACCGGCCGCTCGGCGTCGTGGGCCAGGCGTGCGGAGGGGTCGAGCGCGAAGGCCGAGCCGAAGACGGCGAGCAGCGCCGCGGCGAGCAGCAGGGCGCCGGAGGGGGAGAAGGCAGCGACCGAGAGACCCACCAGCGCGGGTCCGATCGCGAACGACGCCTCGTCGGCCGCTCCCTCGTAGGAGAACGCGGCGTCCACGAGCCGGCGCTGGTGCGTCCCGGTCGCGCGGGTGAGCGGGCGCCACCGCACCCGGGCCAGCGGTCCCACCTGCGGGAGCACGAGCCCGGTGGCGGCCGCGGTGAGCACGACGAGCACGTCGGTGGCCCCGCCGCCGACGACCGCGACGAGCGCGGTCAGGCCGGTGGCGCCGAGCAGCGACTGGACGAGGACGACGGGCCGCTGGCCGACGCGGTCGGCGAGCGAGCCCGCGACCGGCGCACCCACGGCGTTGGCCACCGCGAGGGCGCCGGCGCTGAGGCCGCCGAGGCCGTAGCTGCCGGTCGCGGTGGAGACGAGCAGGAGGGTGCCGAGCTGGCTCATGGCCAGTGGGAGGCGGCCCACGAACGCCACGAGGACGTAGGCGGGACCGGCGATCGACAGGAGTCGTCGATAGGAGGCGAGGGGCGTCACGAGGGTCCTTCGGGTGCGTCGGTACGACGCGCCGAACCCACCTCCAAGGACGCGTTGAACCCTCTGCGCCGCCCAGTCTAGGAGCGCCGGCGGCGCCGTACGGAATTGCCGCGGGGTTCCGCCGGCGTCGGCCCGGGCAATAGGCTGGCGTCGCAGGCCAGAACGGGCGGAGGGTCATGCACGACAGCGACGCGAGCGGCGACGAGCCGCATGACCGCGTGCTGGCGGAGGTCGGCTTCGACCGCCTGCTCCGCGAGGTCCTGGCGCGTGTCCGGGAGGTGGTCGACGAGAAGTCGAAGCTGCAGCACCTCCTCGACGCGGTGGTCGCCATCACGTCGGAGCTCTCGCTCGACGGGGTGCTCACCCGCATCGTCCGGTCCGCGAGCAGCCTCGTCGGCGCGAGGTACGCCGCGCTGGGCGTCCTGACCGACGGCCCCGAGCGCCAGCTGCGCACCTTCATCCACCACGGGATGGACACCGAGGTGGTGGAGCAGATCGGCGACCTGCCGACCGGGCACGGCCTCCTGGGCCTGCTGATCGAGGAGCCCCGGCCGCTCCGGCTCGAGGACGTCGCCGCCCACCCGGCGTCGTACGGGTTCCCGGAGCACCACCCCGAGATGACGTCGTTCCTCGGCGTGCCCGTGCGGACGCGGGATCAGGTGTTCGGCTACCTCTACCTCACCGAGAAGGGCGGCGGTCAGGACTTCAGCGAGATCGACGAGTCCGTCGCGGTGGCGCTGGCCGCCGCCGCGAGCGTGGCGATCGAGAACGCCAAGCTCTACGAGGAGGCGGAGCGACGCCAGGCCTGGCTCAGCGCCACCGCCGAGATCATCTCCCTGCTGGCCGAGGAGACCCCCACCGACCGTGCGCTCCAGGCGGTGGCCGACCGGGCCCGGACGGTCTCGGGTGCCGACGTGGCCTGGGTGGTCAGCGGCTCGGACCCCCATGACCTCCACCTCGAGGTCGTGGCCGGGGTCGCGGCCGACCGCGAGACGATGAACGCGCTGCCGATGGAGAAGTCGCTCGCGAGCCTCGTGGTGCGCACCGGTGCCCCCCTCTCGGTCGACGACCTCGCCACCGATCCGCGCGCGGTGGACCCCTCGTCCGTCGACGGCTGGCCCCGGCTCGGCCCGGCGATGGTCCTGCCGCTGCGCTCCGGCTCGGGGGTGGAGGGCGTCCTCTCGCTGGCCTGGACACCCGGCCGGATCGACGCGTTCCGGCGTCTCGACCCGGCCCTGCCCACCAGCTTCGCCGAACAGGCGGCGCTCGCCCTCCAGGTCGCCCGGAGCCGGGAGGACAGGACGCGGATGTCGTTGCTGGAGGACCGCGACCGCATCGGACGGGACCTGCACGACCTCGTCATCCAGCGGCTCTTCGGCGTGGGCCTGGGGCTGCAGAGCACCGTGCAGATGGTGCCGGCCGAGGAGCCGGCGCAGCGCCTGCGCGAGGCCATCGTCGACATCGACGACACGATCAAGGACATCCGGCGCACGATCTTCGCCCTCGGGAAGCTCGACTCCTCGACCGACCTGCAGAGCGAGATCGAGAGACTGGTCGCGCGAGCGGCCGCGACGATGAAGCTGCAGCCCAGGCTGCGCTTCGCGGGACCGGTCCGCACGACCGTGACCGACGCGGTCGCCCCCGACCTGCTCGCCGTGGTGAGCGAGGCACTCACCAACGTCAGCCGGCACGCCCAGGCGTCGTCGGTGGAGGTCCGGGTGTCGGTCGCCCGCGACACGCTCGAGGTGGTGGTCGCCGACGACGGGTGCGGCATGCCGCGAGACGTCCGGGAGAGCGGGCTGCGCAACCTGCGCGAGCGGGCGGCCGGCCACGGGGGTGAGCTGGTGGTGGAGTCGGGCGCCGGGACCGGCACGACCGTCACCTGGAGCGTCCCGCTCGGGTGACGGGTCCCGGGTCCTAGGTCCCTGACGACTGGACCTACGGGCAGTTCCCCTCGTGGTCGCGCCCCCGCGACGATGTCGGGATGAGCGACGAGGCCGCCGGGGCCGGAGCCGTCGAGGCGCCTCGACCGATCAGGGTCTACCTGGTCGACGACCACGAGATCGTCCGCCGGGGGCTCAGGGAGATCCTCTCCCGCGCCGGCGACATCGAGGTCGTCGGCGACTCCGCCTCGGCCGAGGAGGCCGTGCGACGCATCCCGGCCCTTCGTCCCGATGTCGCCGTTCTCGACGGACGGTTGCCCGACGGCTCGGGCATCGACGTGTGCCGCCAGGTGCGCTCGGTGGACCCGACCATCAAGGGCCTCGTCCTGACGTCGTACGACGACGACGACGCCCTGTTCGCGGCCATCATGGCGGGAGCGTCGGGCTACCTGCTCAAGCAGGTGCAGGGCACCGACCTCGTCGACGGGATCCGACGCGTGGCGGCCGGCCAGTCCCTGCTCGACCCGTCGGTCACCGCCCACGTGCTCGACCGGATCCGGAACGGGCCGCCCGAGGACCCGCACCTCCGCGAGCTCAGCCCGCAGGAGAAGCGCATCCTCGAGCTGGTGGTCGAGGGCCTGACCAACCGGGAGGTGGCCGAGCACATGAGCCTGTCGGAGAAGACGGTGAAGAACTACGTCTCGTCCATGCTCGCCAAGCTGGGCCTGACCAGCCGGACGCAGGCCGCGGTGTTCGCCACCCGGCGCACCGTGTGACGCCCGCCCGGGCCTGTGGACCCGGGCAGCACGGCGGCCATCGTCCCGGGTGGAGGTCCCGGACGTGGTGGGTCATTGGTCCGTTGTGCCCTCCACGGAAGTGCACTGATATGGAGTCACACCGGGGGACCGGGTGCCCCGCTCCACCGGCCCTCTGCAGCCGTACGCCGTGCTGCTGATGGCACGAGGGCCGGTCGGGGCACCCGGCGGTGTGGGGCCACTGGATGAGAGAAGGAAGGGACGCATGGAGCGCCAGCAGGAGGTGGTCGCCGGTGACAGGGGCGCGGCGACCGCGCCGGACGTGGAACAGTCCGGCTCCCGCGTGAGCCCCGGCGACCCGATCGCACGCGCCGCCGTGCCCGCGAAGGGGGAGGAGTAGTCATGCCGAGCGTCCATGAGGGGGTGGCCGACATGACGGTGGACACCCGTCTGACCAACAGGGAGCTGAGGGCCGCGGCCGACCGCCTCCTCGCCGACCGGTGCGACGTGCCCGCGGGGTCGGTCATGCGGACCTTCTCGCGGGCGGTGCGGACGACGCTCCTCGACGGCTTCTCGTCCTCCGAGGTCGTGGCGGAGGCCGAGCGGAGGACCCGGGAGCTGCTCGCCCAGCGTCCGGCTGCGGCCGGGCGCCCCTACCTGCGCATGTGGGCGGGCGTGGGCGTCCTCGCCGTGCCGCGACCGCGCAGGGCGCGGTGACCGCCCGCCACCGACGATGGACGCGCGGGCCTCGACGGCCCTGAGCTCGGCGGAGGCGGCTCGTCGCCTCCGCACGGTCGGTCCCAACGTCCCACCTGCGCGCGCCCGCCGCAGCACCGCGCTCCGGGTCGCCGACCAGCTGCGCGACCCGATGATCGTGCTGCTGCAGCTCGCCGCGCTCCTCGGCGCCGTGCTGCGCGACTGGCCGAGCACGGCGATCATCCTCGCGGTGGTGGTCTTCAACACGACGGTCGGGGTCCACCAGCAGCACCGGGCCGACCGGGTGATGGACGAGCTCGAGCAGATGGCGGCGCCCACCGCCGTCGTCCGCCGCGACGACGCCCTCGTGACGGTGCCGGCCGGTGAGGTCGTCCCGGGTGACCACGTGACCCTCACCGCCGGTGACCTGGTACCGGCCGACGCGGTCGTCCTGCAGGCGCACGACCTCGAGGTGGACGAGTCCCCGGTGACGGGGGAGTCGCTCCCGGTCCTCCACGGCCCCGGTGACGAGCTCCCGGCCGGGGGGCGGACCACCCACGGTCGCGCCGTCGTCGAGGTCACCCGCACCGGAGCGAGCAGCAGCCTGGGCCGGATCGCCGCGATGCTGCAGGACGGCGGTACCCGACAGACGCCGCTCCAGCGGCGCCTGACCGGCCTGAGCCGCGGCCTGGCGGTGCTTGTCGTCACGCTCACGGCGGTCGTGGTCGTGCTCGGGCTCGCCCAGGGGCGCCCGTGGGGCGAGATGCTGCTGGTGGGGCTGAGCCTGACCGTGGCGGCACTGCCCGAGTCGCTGCCGGCCGTGGTGACGATCGCGCTGGCGGTCGGGGCCCACCGCATGGCACGACGCCACGTCATCGTGCGCGCGCTGCCGGCGGTCGAGACCCTGGGCTCGGTGACCGTCGTGGCGACCGACAAGACCGGCACGATCACCGAGGGCCGCATGCGCGGCCAGGCCCTGTGGGTCGCCGGGGTCCGGCTCGACGCCGGCGCCGACGGGATCCGCGCCGCGGACACCTCGCGCGCTCCTCCCGACGACGCGCTCGAGCGGCTGCTGCGAGACGTCGTGCTGTGCAACGACGCCACGTCGGGCGTCGGCGCGGCGGGCACGTCGCGGGTGGCGGGCGACCCGCTCGACCATGCCGTCCTGGAGCTCGCGTCGCTCGCGGACCTCGACGTCGACGGCACCCGGGTCGCCTGGCCCCGCACGGGTGAGGTGCCCTTCGACCACGCGGCCCGGCGCATGACGACCCACCACCTGAGCCCCGAGGCGGGTCACCTCTCGGTGTCCAAGGGGGCTCCGGAGGCGGTCCTCGCGCTGGTCACCGCGAGCGCGGCGGAGACAGGTGCCGCACGGCCCGCCGTCGAGGAGATGGCCGGCAGCGGGCTCCGCGTCATCGCGGTGGCCGACTCGGCGGACGGCGTCGAGTGGCACCTGGCCGGGCTGGTGGGCATCGGCGACCCTCCCCGGTCCTCGGCGGTCGGGGTGGTCCGCACCCTGCAGCGGGCCGGGATCCGGCTGGTCCTGGTGACGGGTGACCACGCGGGGACCGCCGGTGCCGTGGCGCGGTCCGTGGGCATCGCGCAGCCGGGCGACACGCCGGTCGAGGGCGACGCGCTCGCCGAGGTGCCACCGGAGCGCCGGCGCGAGCTGACGGTGGTGGCACGGGTGGTCCCGGAGCAGAAGGTGCACGTCGTGCAGTGGCTGCAGGAGGCGGGGGAGGTCGTCGCGATGCTCGGCGACGGCGTGAACGACGCGCCCGCCCTGCGTCGCGCGGACATCGGTGTCGCAGCCGGCCTGACCGGGACCGGCGTCGCGAAGGAGGCGGCCGACCTGGTGCTCGCCGACGACGAGCTGGCCTCGGTGGTGGCTGCGGTGGAGGAGGGTCGGCGGATCTTCGCCAACATCCGCGCGTTCCTGCTGTACGCCGTGTCGGGCGGCCTCGCCGAGGTGGCGGTGATGGTGGCCGGGAGCCTCGTCGGGCTGGCCGTCCCGCTGCTGCCCGGCCAGATCCTGTGGATCAACCTGCTCACGCACGGGATGGTCGGGGTGGCCTTCGGGTCCGAACCGCTCGATCCTCGGCAGATGGACCAGCCGCCCCGGCCGCCGTCGGAGGCGGTCTTCACCCGGCCCGCCCTCGTCCGGCTCGTCGTCGTGACCGCCGCGCTGACGATCGTCGCCCTGGCGGCAGGAGCGCTGACGGAGGGCTCGACCGACCTGCGCCGCACCGCGGTCTTCCTCGCGCTCGGAGCCGGTCAGCTCGGGGTCGCCCTGGCGCTCCGCGCGTCGCGACCGGGCACCGGCGTCGCCGAGCGAGGCCTCGAGGTGTCAGTGGCGGGCGCAGCGCTCCTGATGGCCGCGGCGGTGTGGCTGGCGCCTCTCCAGGCGCTCCTCCACACCGAGCCGCTGCCGCTGGACGTCGCCGTCGCCGCGGTGGCGGTCGCCGCTGTTCCCGGAGTGCTGCTCCGGCTCTGGGTGCGCAGCCGCCCGGGGTGAGCAGTCGCCCGGGGCGAGCAGGTACGGGTGTCAGTCCTGCGGAGCGGTCGTCGGCCCCGCCGGGCCGGTGAAGTGCTCCACGAAGGCGTCCGCCCCGGGGTAGACGAGTGCCTCGTGCCCGGTGTCGGACCACCGGACCACGTAGGGCGGGGTGCCGTCGGGGTGCCGCACCTCGAGGATCTCGGCGTCCCGGACGGGCCCGTGCAGGCTGCGGACGACGAGACGGTCGCCGGTGGATGCGTGCAGGGAGCCGTCCCCACCCCGCGCAGTGGTGCTGGTGCTCATTTTTCTACCTCCTGGTCCAGCCACCAACCTTCCGCAGAGCCGGGGCGCCCAGCCAGTGCCGTTCGACCCGGGTGAAAAGGGATGTTGGTCCGGAGCCATTCGGCCCGAGTGGCGTTACCGTCGTCGTATGGATGACGGACCGGCTCGGGTCCAGGCGGCGGAGGAGCCCATCAGGGTGTTCCTGCTGGACGACCACGAGCTCGTCCGGCGAGGGGTCCGGACCCTCCTGGAGTCCGAGCCCGGCATCGAGGTGGTCGGCGAGAGCGGAACCGCCGCCGAGGGCGCCGCCCGCATCACCGCCCTGCGCCCCCGTGTCGCCATCGTCGACGGTCGCCTGCCCGACGGCTCGGGCATCGAGGTGTGCCGTCAGGTCCGGTCGGCCGACCCGCGCATCGAGGTGCTCGTCCTGACGTCGTACGACGACGACGACGCGTTGTTCGCCGCCATCATGGCCGGCGCCTCGGGTTACGTCCTGAAGCAGATCAGCGGCGGCGACCTGGTCACGGCCGTGAAACGGGTGGCGGCGGGTCAGTCGATGCTGGACCCGGCCGTGACGGACCGGGTGCTGCACCGGCTGCGGCACGGCACCGAGCGGGATCCGCTCACCCAGCACCTGACGCCCAAGGAGGAGCAGGTCCTCGGGCTCGTCGCCAAGGGGATGACGAACCGTCAGATCGCGGAGAGCCTGGGCGTGGCCGAGAAGACGGTCAAGAACTACGTCTCGACGCTCCTGGCCAAGCTGGGCGTCGAGAGCCGGACCCAGGCGGCGGTGATGGCGGCTCGTCGTCCGACCACGAGGGACGGGCGGCCGGAGCGGCCGGAGCGGCCGGAGCGGCCGCACCGGTGAGGGACGGGTCACCCGGCCGTCGACGGTTCCAGGCTGCGCGACCAGCGCCCCCGCCGGGCCGCGCCGTTCATCCGCGCCCGGTGCAGCAGCGCGGCCTGCGCTGATGCGCGGTCCTCGGGGTGCGCCGCCCACGCCTCGAGGACAGGGGCCTGCAGGGCCCGGCCGAAGGAGAAGCTGAGCTCCCAGGGCTGTGCACCCGTCCGGTTGAGGGCGTCCAGGCGGGCGGTGGCCTCCACCGGCGTCTGACCCCCGGAGAGGAACACCAGGCCCGGCACCGAGGCGGGGACGGTGTCGCGCAGCACCCGGACGGTCGCCGCGGCGATCTCGTCGTCGCCCACGTCCTGGCCGGACTCCGTCCCGGGCAGCACCATGTTGGGCTTGATGAGGATGCCGGTCAGGTCGACGCGCTGGCGCACGAGGTGGTCGTGGACGGCGTGCAGCACGGCGCTGGTGACGAGCGAGCACCGGTCGAGGCTGTGGCTGCCGTCCATCAGCACCTCCGGCTCGACGACCGGCACCAGGCCGCACTCCTGGGCCGCGGCGGCGTAGCGGGCGAGGGCGTGCGCGTTGGCCTCGACGCAGCCGGCTGTGGGTCTGCCGTCGCCGATGCGGATGACGGCGCGCCACTTGGCGAAGCGCGCACCCAGGGCGGCGTACTCCGTCAGCCGCGCGGACAGTCCGTCGAGCCCCTGGGTGACGACCTCGGCGGGGAACCGGGGGAGCGGGGTGGTGCCGGCGTCGACCTTGATCCCCGGGATGATCCCCGCCCGCAGCAGGCCCTGGGCGAACGGCCGCCCCGAGCTGCGGCTCTGGCGGATGGTCTCGTCGAAGAGGATGACGCCGCTGACGTGCTCGGACAGCCCGGGCGCGGTCATCAGCACCTCGCGGTAGTCCCTCCGGACCCGCTCGGAGGACGTGAGACCGACGCGCGCCAGCCGCTTCTCCATCGTGGGATGGCTCTCGTCGGCGGCGAGGATGCCCTTGCCCGGTTCGACCAGGGCCTTCGCGGTTGCCTGCAGCGACATGTCGTTCTCCTCGTCGGACTCGGTCCGATCAGGCCCGCAGCGGGGCCCCGTCGCCGGCGGCCGCCGCGACGCGTTGCTCGGCCGCCAGCACGACGCGCGTGGTGGCGAGCACGCTGTCGGGGTTGAGGCTCATCGAGTCGATGCCGGCCTCGACCAGGAACTCGGCGAACGCCGGGTAGTCCGACGGCGCCTGCCCGCACAGCCCGGAGTGGATCCCGTTGCGGCGGCACCCCTCGACCGCCAGCCGGATCATGGCCATCACGCCCGGGTCGCGCTCGTCGTAGTCGAAGGCGACCAGGTCGCTGTCGCGATCCACGCCGAGCGTGAGCTGGGTGAGGTCGTTCGAGCCGATCGAGAGGCCGTCGAAGCGACGGGCGAAGTCGTCGACGAGCACGACGTTGTTGGGTATCTCGCACATCGCGAACACCTCGAGACCGTCCCGGCCGCGCACCAGCCCGAGGTCGGCCATGCGCTCCAGCACGAGGTCCGCCTCCGCGAGGCGGCGTACGAAGGGAAGCATGAGCACGACGTTGGTGAGCCCCATGTCGTCGCGGACGCGCCGCATCGCGCGGCACTCCAGGGCGAAGCCCTCCTCGTAGGCGGGGTGGGCGTAGCGGGACGCGCCGCGGAAGCCCAGCATCGGGTTGGCCTCGTGCGGCTCGAAGCCGGACCCGCCGAGCAGGCCGGCGTACTCGTTGGTCTTGAAGTCGGACATCCGTACGACGACGGGGCGTGGGAAGAACGCCGCCGCGATCATCCCGACGCCCTCGGACAGGCGGTCGACGAACCAGGCGGCGCCGTCGCCGGAGCCGCCCACCAGCGCCGCCAGGGCCGCGCGCTCGTCCTCGTCGGCCACCCGGTCGGGGTGCAGCAGGGCGAGCGGGTGCGCCTTGACCACCTCGCTGATGACGAACTCGGTCCTGGCCAGTCCCACCCCGTCGCACGGCAGCATCGACGTGCGCAGGGCCAGCGCGGGGTTCCCCAGGTTGACCATGATGCGGGTGCGCGGCCGGGGGAGGTCGGAGAGGTCGACGCGGTCGACGTGCACGGTGGCGCGACCGGCGTACACCCGCCCGGTCTCTCCCTCGGCGCAGGAGACGCTGACCTCGGTGCCGTCCACGAGCGTCGTGGTGGCGTCGCCGGTTCCCACCACGGCGGGCAGGCCCAGCTCGCGGGCGACGATGGCGGCGTGGCAGGTGCGACCGCCCTGCTCCGTCACGACGGCCGACGCGGAGGCGAGCACCGGCTCCCAGTCGGGGGTCGTGGTCTCGGCGACGAGGACGTCGCCGGCCTCGAAGGCAGCGAGGTCGCGGGAGTCCCGCACCACCCGCACCCGGCCGGTCGCGACGCGCTCGCCGACCGCGCGTCCCGTGACGAGGACCCGTCCGTGCTCCTGGACCACGTGCCGCTCGAGGACGGTCGCAGCGCGCGCCGCGACGGTCACCGGACGTGCCTGCACGACGTACGTGCGGCCGTCGACGCCGTCCTTGGCCCACTCGATGTCCATCGGGCGGCCGTAGTGCTCCTCGATGGCGATGGCGGCCCCCGCCAGGTCGAGCACCTCGGCGTCCTCGAGGCAGTAGCGGGCACGGTCCTCCTCCGGCGTCGGGACGTTCTCGGGACCGGACGCCCCCGTCACCATCCGCACCGCCTTGCCGCCCAGCCGCCGGTGCAGGACGGTGCGGTGACCGGCGCGGTAGGTGGGCTTGTGGACGTGGAACTCGTCGGGGTCCACGGCCCCCTGCACGACGTTCTCGCCCAGGCCCCAGGAGCCGGTGAGCAGGACGACGTCGGGGTGGCCGGTCTCCGTGTCCACGGTGAAGACCACGCCGGAGCTCGCGATGTCGGACCGCACCATCTTCATCACCCCGACCGAGAGACCGACCGACAGGTCGTCGTAGCCGTGCCGGCGCCGGTAGTGCACGGCCCGGGCGGTGAAGAGGCTCGCGAAGCACCGGCTCATCGCGACGTAGAGGTCGTCACGGCCCACGTCGAGGTAGCTGGCGTGCTGCCCGGCAAAGCTTGCCTCGGGCAGGTCCTCGGCCGTCGCGCTGCTCCGGACCGCCAGCCTCAGCTCGGATCCGTACCGCTCGAGCAGCCGTCCCAGCGCGGGCTCGACCGCCTCCCGGAGGTCGTCCGGGATGCCGGCGTCCAGGACCACCTGGCGCGCCCGCGCGGACCGGGCCTCGAGGTCGGCCACGTCGTCGACGTCGAGCCCGTCGAGTGCCGCCTCGAGGCGCGCCCAGGCGCCGGCCCGGTCGAGGACGTGCCGGTACGCCGCGGCGGTGACGGCGAACCCGCCGGGGACGCGCACGCCTGCGGAGGCCAGGTGCCGGTGCAGCTCACCGAGGGAGGCGTTCTTCCCGCCGACGAGGGGGAGGTCGTCGAGGGTGACGTCGGAGAAGTCGAGGACGAGCGGAGAGGAGCCCATGGCTCGAGCCTTCCCCCTCGGCGGCCGCGCCGACACGGTCGCGGGTCCCGGCGTTCCGGGACCTTCGGGCCCGGGCGTCGTGGTCGCTCGGCCCTGTGCGCGGTCGCGTGGCGGCGCGACGGTGGTGGCAGGTCACATCGACCCGACATCGACCCGACATCGACCCGACATCGACCCCACACCGACGCGAGGAGGCCGCCGTGAGGACCTATCGCATCGTGTGGACGGGAGCCGCGGGGGTGGCCGTCGGGTCCGCGTGCGTCCTCGACATCGCCGCCGGCGGTCTGGTGCGGATGACGCTCCTCGGTGTGGGGATGGGGCTGTTCGGGGCGGCCCTGGCCTTCGCCCTCGTCGAGGAGCGCGAGGACCGCTGGCCCTGGGTCCGGCGCGGGCTGCTCTGGGGCGCGGTGGGGGCGGTCGCCACGGACGCGCTGGCCGTGGCGTGGGGGAACACCGGCGTCGCTCTCGGGCTGGGCCTGCTCGCGCTGTCACCACCCGCGGTCATGCTCGCCCGCACCGGGTTCGTCGGCTGGTCCTCCCGACGCGCCATCGGCCCCCCCGAGGCGCTGAGCCTGCGCGACCTGCACCGGCGCTGGGAGTGGACCACGGCCGAGGTGCTGCGCCCCACCACGTCCGTCCCGCGACGCCTCGTGCTGGTGGAGGAGCGGCGCCGGCTCCTCGACGAGCTGCAGCTCCGCGACCCCGTCCGCTTCGACGCCTGGCTGCTGACGGCGGTGCCGGAACGGCGTCGCGCCCGGTCGTGGCCACCCGGTCGCTGAGGTCGACGTGGACGCATGGGTGGTCAGCGGCAGGCCCGGAGGCGTGGGGCGGGTGGAGCGTGCCGTCCTGCCGGAGCCGCGACCGGCTCCCGACGAGCTGCTGGTGCGCGTCACGGCGTGCGGGGTGTGCCGCACGGACCTCCACCTGGCCGACCTCGAGCTCGCGGCCCGCGCGCCCGGACGGGTGCCGGGTCACGAGGTCGTCGGCGTGGTCGTGGGTCGTGGCGCGGCGGTCACCGGGTGGGACGACGGCGAGCGGGTCGGGATCGCCTGGTTGCGCGGGACCTGTCAGTCCTGCCGCTGGTGTCGCACGGGACGGGAGAACCTGTGCCGGTCCTCGCAGTACACCGGCTGGGACGCGGACGGCGGGTTCGCCGAGTACGCCGTCGTGCCGGCCGACTTCGCGTACCGGCTCCCCGACGGGATGGACGACGTCGAGGTCGCGCCGCTGCTCTGCTCGGGGATCATCGGCTACCGGGCCCTGAGGCGCGCGCGCACGTCGGGCTCGGCGGCCACGTCGGGTTGTACGGCTTCGGTGCCAGCGCGCACCTCACCGCGCAGCTCGCCCTCGCCGAGGGGCTGCACGTGCACGCGTTCAGCCGCGAGCCGGCGGCGCGTGCGCTGGCGCTCGACCTCGGCGCGGACTGGGCCGGCGACGTCACGGACGCGCCGCCCGTGCCGCTGGAGGGGGCGGTCCTCTTCGCGCCCGTCGGCGACCTGGTGCCCGTGGCGCTCCGGGCCCTGGACCAGGGCGGCACCCTCGCCGTCGCCTGCATCCACCTCACCGACGTACCGCCCCTCGACTACCAGGCGCACCTGTTCCGTGAGCGCACCCTGACCAGCGTCACGGCCAACACGCGCGAGGACGCCCACGAGCTGCTGGCCCTCGCCGAGCCGCGCGGCGTGCGGCCGCGCGTGACGACGTACGACCTGGCACACACCGACCGGGCCCTCGAGGACCTCGCGTCCGGGCGGGTCACGGGCGCGGCCGTGGTCCGGGTGGGCTGAGCGCGGCCCGGCGTCCCGGGACCTCCGGCCCTGTCCCGGATGGCCGCGCGCCAGCGATGGTGGCGGTGATGACCCGACGCGAGGCCACGGGACAGGAGTGAGGAGACCACGATGGACACGAGCACGGAGGGCGCCGTGGTCGTCGGCGTCACCGGACCGGGACGCGAGACCGCGGCGCTGCGCTTCGCCGCGGACCTCGCCACACGCGAGGGGACCGAGGTCGTCCTCGTGCACGCGTACGGCACCGCCCTGCCGCCGCCACCGCCGAGCGTGCTCATGACCTACGCCGAGGCCGCCGACGTCGCCGAGTGGCTGGTGAAGGAGGTCCGGGAGGAGCTCGAGGAGCTGACCGGCGGAGCGGTGCCCGTCCGCACGGCGGCGGTCGCCGGCACCGCCTCCCACGTCCTGGCCGGGCAGAGTGCCACCGCCCGGCTGGTGGTCGTGCAGCACCGCGACCCGCACTGGCTCGGCCGGCTGTTCGTCGGCTCCACCGTCGCCGGCACCGCGGCCCACGGCCGGTGTCCGGTGGTCTCGGTGCCGATGGGCTGGCAGCCGACCGACGAGCCCGGCGAGGTCGTCGTGGGCGTGCACGAAGGCGCGGCGCCGCTCGAGGCGGTGCTCGCGGGGTTCGAGTGGGCCGCCTCGACCGGCGCCGCGCTGCGCGTGATCCATGCCTGGCGGCTCGACCCCGCCTACGACGACATCATCACCGCCCGGGTGGCGCCGGAGTGGCACGCCGAGCAGGTCCGGGCCCTCGAGTCCGCGATGCGCGAGCTCCGTCGGGCCCACCCGTCGGTCCCGGTCGCCGTCGAGGTGCGCCACCAGTGGCCGACCGAGGTGCTCGTCGGCGAGTCCCGGACCGCGTCCCTGGTCGTCGTGGGACGGCACGCCTCGCACTGGCGCGGGGGCGCGCACCTGGGTTCGACCGCGCGGACCGTGCTGCGCGAGGCCCGGAGCGCCGTCATGGTCGTTCCGGTCCGGTCTCCCCGGGACGCCGACGCGGGGCTCGGCCTGGACGCCGACGACGTGTCCCTGCAGTCCTGAGGCGGTTCACCGCCGACGCCTGCGCCAGCGCCACAGCTCGTCGGCGCCCCACACCACGAACGGCAGGGGGAGCAGGCAGAGCAGCAGCCACCGCTCCGGAGGCGAGGTGCCGAACAGGTCCTGCAGGACCGGGACGGTGACCACCGCGGCAGCGAAGAGGATCTCGAAGGCGATTCCCCAGAGCAGGAGACGGTTGCTGGTCAGCCCGACCTGCCGCAGGGACGCCCGCTCGGTCCGCGCCGCGACCGCGGTGCCGACCTGGCAGCTGACGATGGCCAGGAACGTCATCGTCGTGGCCTGGCGCCAGACCTCGTGCAGCGGGCCCGACTCCACCGGGTCGCCGAGGGTCCATCCGCCGGCCAGGAGGGTGGCCAGGAAGAGCCCGGTCACCAGCACGGCCGAGACCCCGCCCAGGACGCCCCAGGAACGGACCAGCATCGCGCGGTCGATCACCCGCGCTCCCCGCTGTCGAGGCGGGCGGTCCATCAGGTCGGGCTCCGGGGGCTCGCGACCGAGCGCGAGGGCGGGCAGCGTCTCGGTGCCGAGGTCGATGGCCAGGATCTGCATGACGGTGAGGGGGAGGGGGACCTGCCCGCCGGACAGCGCGTAGAGCAGGAACGGCACGACCTCCGGGGTGGCGTGGGCGAAGATGTAGACGATGAACTTCCGCACGTTGTCGTAGACCTGGCGTCCGGCCCGCACGGCCGTGACGATGGTGGCGAAGTTGTCGTCGGTGAGCACCATGGTGGCCGCCTCCCGCGCGACGTCGGTGCCGGACCGGCCCATCGCGACGCCGATGTCGGCGCGGCGCAGCGCCGGTGCGTCGTTGACGCCGTCGCCGGTCATGGCGACCACCTGCCCCTGGTCCTGCAGCGCATGGGCGATGCGCATCTTGGCCTCGGGCGAGCTCCGGGCGAAGACCAGCTCGTCGGTGCCTGCCAGCAGGGCGTCGAGACGCGACTCCGGCATCGCATCGAGCTCGGGGCCGTTGACGACCGTGAGACCGTCGCGTCCGATGCCGACCTGCTCGGCGATCCGGCGCGCCGTCCGGGCATGGTCCCCCGTGACCATCAGCAGCCGGATGCCCGCGGAGTGGCACCGCGCGACCGCCGCCGACACCTCGGAACGGGGTGGGTCGACCATGCCCACGATGCCGAGCAGCGTGAGGTCCTGCTCCACCTCCTCGCGCGGCATCGATGACCACGAGGCCGGGTCCAGGGGGCGGCCCGCGAGCGCGAGCACCCGCAGGCCGCGGTCGGCCCAGGCGCCCACCACCCGCTCGATGCCGGCGCGCCCGGCGGTGTCGAGGGTCCGGTCGCCGCCGTCCTCCGTGGCGATGCGGTGACACCGGGGGAGCACGTCCTCCGGGGCGCCCTTGGTGCTGGCGAGCACCCGGTCCCGGTCGCGGTCGACCGTGGTCATGCGGCGCAACGCCGGGTCGAAGTGGAACTGCGCGAGGCGCCCGTCGTGGCCGTCGGGCACCGGGACGCCGAGTCGTCCGGCCAGGTGCAGGAGGGCCAGCTCGGTGGGGTCGCCGACCTCGCCCTCACCCTCGCCCTCGCCCTCGAGCGCCGCGTTGTTGCACGCGGCGCCGGCGAGGGCCAGCTGACCGAACGCCGACGACGGTGCCACCTCGTGACCGGTCTCGTCGTCGACGTCGAGGGTGTGTCCGTCCGCCCAGACGGAGACCACCCTCATCCGGTTCATCGTCAGCGTGCCCGTCTTGTCGGTGCAGATGACCTGGGTCGAGCCGAGGGTCTCCACCGCGGAGATGCGCTTGACCAACGCTCCCTGCCCGGCGAGCAGGCGTACGCCGACGGCGAGCGCGAGCGTGATGGTGGGCAGCAGCCCCTCCGGCACGTTGGCGACGAGCAGGCCGATCGCGAAGCTCATCGTGTCCGCGAGCGACAGCCCCGCCCCCAGGGTCCCCAGCGGCACGAAGGCCAGGCCGGTGCCCACCGCGACGACGGCGATCAACCGCGCGACGTGGGAGACCTGGAGCTCCAGCGGGCTCGGCTCGATCTCCACCCGCTGCGAGAGGGCCGCGATCCGACCCAGCTCGGTGCGCATCCCGGTCGCGTGCACCACGGCCGTGCACTCCCCGCCGGTGCAGACCGTCCCGCTGAACAGCAGGTCCCTGGCCTGCAGCAGCGGGTCACTGGTGGGGCCGGGCAGGGCCGAGCGCAGCACCGGCAGCGACTCACCGGTCAGGGCGGACACGTCCATCTCCACGACACCGGAGAGGAGGCGGACGTCGGCGGGGACGCGCTCACCCTCCGCGACCAGCACGACGTCACCGGGGACGACCTCGGTGGCGTCGAGCGAGCGGGGGTGGCCCTCTCGCAGCACCCGGGCCTGCGGCGGGAGGTACGCCGTCAGCGCCTCGACGGCCCGCTCGGCGTGGCGCTCCTGCACGAAGGCGAACAGCGCGTTCACCCAGATGACGGCCACGATGGCGATGGCGAGCGGTGTGGTGCCGGCGAGGTGCGCGAACACCGCCGCCAACCAGAGCAGCAGCGCCAGGGGATGGACCAGCTGCCGTCCGAGCTCCTTCGGCCATCCGGGGCCACGCCGGGCGGCCAGCACGTTCGGGCCGACGCTGACCAGGCGACGTGCCGCCTCCCGGTCGGTCAGCCCACCGCGGCTGCTGCGCAGGTCCCGCAACAACCGGTCGAGGGCCTCCTCGGGGTCGGGTGCCGTCACGGGTCCACTCCACCGCGCCAGCAGGGTGGGTGACAGGTGCGCCGGTCACCGGCTGGCAGGACCTTCGTCCTCCTCCGACGGGTCGCGGCGGGCGAGGCTCTCCGGGACCACGGCCACCGGGCACGTCGCCCGCTCCAGCACCGCGGTCGCGATCGAGCCGGTGAGCAGCCTCCCGAGGGAGCGCATCGGGTGCCGGCCGACGACGACGAGGTCCCACGGCGCGTGCCGAGGGGCGAGGGCCTGGTCGACCAGCCCGTGCCGCAGCGTCAGGGTCACGGGCACGCCGGGGTAGTCCTTCTCCAACCCGGCCACCGACGCGCCCAGCTCGGCACGCAGGTCGTCGAGTGCCGGCATCTCGGCGGGCTCGCCACGCGCCTCGTGGTACTGCGCCACCGCGGCCGCCGCGTCGAAGAAGCTGTGCAGCACGGTGAGGGGTGCGCCGCGCAGGAAGGCGTGGCGGTAGGCGAACTCGATGACGGGCAGCGACTCGGGCGAGCCGTCCGCCCCGACGACCACACCGCCACGCCTCGTCCCCGGTTCGGCCGGGCGGCAGACGACCACCGGGCAGGCCGCCTGTCGGCTCACCGCGGCGCTGACCGAGCCGAGCAGCATGCTCCTGACCGGGCCACGCCCGCGCGACCCGAGCACCAGCACGAAGGCGAGCTCCGACGCGTCGATGAGCACCTGGCGGGGGTCGCCCCGGGCGACGTGGCAGGTGACCGGCAGCTCGGGGTGCAACCGCGTCACAGCGGCGACGGCGTCGGCCATCGCAGCGCCTGCCGCGTCGCCGACGGCCACGACCGCGAGGCTGCGGCGCTCGAAGGCGGCCTCGTCCGCGGCCCACCGGAGGGCCCGTTGGGCGTGCTCGGAACCGTCGACGGCGACGACGACGCTGCCCCGGAGGTCGTCGAGGTCCAGGGGGCCCGTCATGGCGCTCAGGCCGGGGTCGGCGAGTCCGCCGCGATGCTGGGGGTCCCGCTGGCTGGGTCGTTCTCCTCGACGTCGGCGACCGCCGCGTCGAGCAGGTCGTGCGCCAGACCGGACAGGGCTCGGCACGCGGCGAGCTCGTCACCGATCTCCGGGACGTCCCGATCCCCGGGGTGCAGCCTTGCCACGGCCTCGTGGCGGAGCTCCGGACCGGAATCGGTGCGCAGGATCGCCTCCGCGCGGGTGAGGCCGTCGTGCTCGGACAGGTTGATGGTCACGTGCCACGTCCTCGTGTGCATGGGTTCCTCCTCGAGGGATCGTCGGGCGGTGTCGCAGCCCGTGCCTCGGGCCGGTCCACCTCCTCCATGCTGCGGTCCAGGGCGGGATCGGGCAGCGGTCGGACGACCCGGTGGGCAGGGCCGTTGGTCCCGGGCGCGGGTCGACCCGGCCTGACGGTGAGCGGACTCCGTAGGGTGTCCGCGTGCCCCCTCGTCCCGACCGGTCCGACGGCGTCCGGCCCGGTGGGATCTCCCGGCTGCGCGCGATCGACCCCCTGCTGCCGGTGGTGGCGGCGGTGTCCCTGGTCGTCTACGTGCTGCACGGCTTCCAGGGGATCCTCACGCGCGACCTCGGCATCTACAGCTACGCCGGTCAGCAGGTGGCGGACGGCGTCCCGCCCTACCTCGGGGTCCTCAACCGTGCCGGTCCGCTCGCGCACGTGCTGCCGGGGGTGGGAGCGCTCGTCGCCCGCGTGGGCGGCCTGGACGACCTGGTCACCATGCGCGTGCTGTTCATGCTCATGGCCGTCGCCGCCGTCTGCGTCGCCTACCTGCTCGGGCGCGACCTGTTCCGCTCCCGGGGCGCCGGCCTGGTCACCGCGGGCGCGATGCTCGCCTTCCACGGCTTCATCCAGTACGCCTCCAACGGGCCGCGCGAGAAGACGCCGATGACGCTGTTCGTGCTGGGAGCGCTCTGGGCGGTGACGCACCGGCGCTGGTTCACCGCGGGCGTCCTGACCAGCCTCGCCACGCTGTGCCTGCAGACGGCGTTCTTCAGCACCTTCACCGCCGTGGTGGTCGGCGCGCTCCTGCTCGCGCACGGCCAGCGGCTGCAGGCCCTGCTCCGGGTCGCCGCCGGAGGGCTGGTCCCGGTGGCGGTGCTCGGCGCCTGGTTCGCCCTGGCCGGATCGTTGCGCGCGTCGTGGGACGGCTTCTACGGCATCAACCGGCGCTACACGGTCCCCAACCCGCTCGACTCCGGACGCGAGCTGGTGTGGGAGGACCTGCAGCTCGCCTACGGCGTGACGGTGTGGCTGCTCCTCGGCGGGACCGTGCTGCTCGTCCTGGTCTCGCTGGCCGCCGTGTCGCGCCGGGCCCGGGCCGCCGAGCCGGGCCTGACGGTGCTGCCCGCCATGACCGCCGGGCTCGTCGCCGGACTGGCCTGGATCCTGCAGGAGTACGACGCCTGGGCCGACCTCTTCCCCGTGCTCCCGTTCGCGGCCCTCGGACTGGGCGCGACCTTCGCGGTCGCCACCCACGGGCTCGCTCGCGGACCACGCCACGGGGTGGCCGCGGTGCTCGCCGGAGGCGCCGTGGTGATCGCCCTGGCCTACTCGGTCTCGACCCGCGACACCTCCCTCGAGGACCAGCGCGAGGCCACCGATGCCGTCCTCGCGACGCTTCCCCCGGACGCCACCATCACCTCGATCGAGGCGCCGCAGCCGCTGGTGCTGACCGGGCGCACCAACCCCACGCGCTACCAGATGTTCCGCAGCGGGCTGCAGGACTACATGGACGACACGTGGCCGGGCGGCCTCGACGGATTCAAGCGCGACCTGGTCGCGGACGGCCCCGACCTGGTGGCGGTCGGGGAGACGGTCTCGCTCCGGTGGCGGGCGTCGATCCAGCCCGACTACGTGTACGTCGGGAGCGCGCCGCTGTGGGAGTGGTACGCCCGCGCGTCGCTGGGCGAGGACACCATCGCCGACCTGCGGAGGGCGGCGGGCTACGACGCCGACGACCGGCACGCCGAACCGCCGGCGCCATGACCTCGGAGCGCCGCGCCCCGCTCCAGCTCGCTGCCGGCTCGGTGGTGAGCGGCGTCCTGGCCTACGTGCTGTTCGCGCTCGTCACGCGCGGCCTGGGCGCGGTCGCCGCGGCGCCGGTGTCGGTGCTCTGGACCGTCTGGGCGCTCGCGGGCGCGGCGTTCACCTTCCCGCTGCAGCACTGGATCACCCGGTGCCTCACGGCCGGACGCGAGGGTGACGTCCGCGGCTCCGCCGGTCGGGTCGGGGGGGTGGTGGTCGCGGCAGCCGTCGCCACCGGCGGGCTCGCCTGGGTGTTCCGCGACCGCCTGTTCCACCGCGACGACGCGTGGTTCCCCCTGCTGGTCGTGCTCGTGGTCCTCGGCTCGGCCGCCGTCGGCGTGCTCCGGGGCTCGCTGGCGGGGCGCGGCCGGATGGCCGCGGTGGCGTGGAGCCTGGTCGCGGAGAACGCCCTGCGGTGCGTCCTCGTGGCCGTGCTGCTGCTGGCACAGGTGCACGACCCGGTTGCCCACGGCCTGTGCCTGGTCGCCGGCTCCCTCGTCGCGCTGTGGCCGGGTGCCTGGCGGTTCAGCGGAGCGGGGCCGGACCGGGCCGCTTCCCTGGCGTTCCTGGGCGGTGCCGCGACCGGGCAGCTGCTCGCCCAGGGGGTGCTGACCGGGGGAGCGGTGGTGCTGGCGCTCCTCGGCGGGTCGCCGGCCGAGATCACGGCGATGTTCGCGACGCTGGCGCTGTTCCGCGCGCCGTACATGGTGGTGCTGGGGACGCTGCCGCAGGTCACCCACCACGTCACCGGGCTCGTCGTGGCGGGCGACCTGCCGGCGCTCCGTCAGCTCGCAGGACGCCTCGCAGTGGTGGGGGCGGCGGTCGTGTCGCTCGGCGCCGCCATCGGGGGACTCGCGGGTCCTGCCCTCGTGCAGGCGGTCTTCGGCGGCACCGTGGACATCGGTCACGGCGACGCCGCGGTGATCGCGACGGGCTGTGCTCTGGCCCTGGTCAACGTCGTCCTGATGGTGGGCGCCCTCGCGCTGGACCGTCCGGCCCGGGTGGCCGGCGCCTGGGCGCTCGCCGTCCTCGTCGGCGCGGTCGTGCTGGTGGCGACGAGCTCGCTGCTCCCCGTCGAACGGGTCGCCTTCGCCTTCGTCGCCAGCGAGGCCGGTGCGACGGTACTCATCGCGCTGGCGGCCTCGACCGTGCTCAGGTCGCGTCGGACGGCGGCCTGAGGGCTGCGACGAACACCGACGAGCCGAACGGCAGGTCGCGTCGGCGCAGCAGGCGCGCCTCGGCCCGGCACACGCCCATGAGCGCGCGATCGACCCGCGGCGAGACCTCCGGCAGGCGCGAGTCGCCGGTGGCCGCCGGACGGACCCTGCGTCGGAGCCGCTCGGCGGCGAACAGCGGGAACACGCCACCGAAGGCGTACGTCGACCGCAGCACCTGCATCCCCGCGCCCTCGACGAGCGCGACGATCCCGGACCGCGTGTAGCGCCGGTGGTGGCCCGCCTGGACGTCGTGGTCCGACCACGCCCACTGGTAGGCCGGCACCGAGAGGAGCATCCGCCCGCCCGGCACCAGCACCCGGCCCAGCTCGGCGACCGCGCGCTCGTCGTCGGCGCAGTGCTCGACGACGTCGAACGCCGACACGACGTCGAAGGTCGCGTCACCGAACGGCAGCTCGGTCGCCGACCCCACGACACCCTCGCCGGGCTCCAGGCCGTCGGGGAAGAGGTCGAGGGCCACGTGCTGCCGGGCGCCGCGCATCCAGCCCACGCTGGGCGCGTCCGCGCTGCCGACGTCGAGCGTGCGCGCAGGGGAAGCGAGGTGCGGCGCCATCACGGAGGCGAGCAGGTCGGTGCGGGCCCGGTGCCACCAGTAGCCCTCGTGACGCAGCGACGACGAGCCGGGCTGTGCGACGCTCACCGGTCCGGGAGGGTCGCGGTGCTCGCCTCGAGGAAGGAGGCCACCACCCGGTCGAGGTCCGGGTCGGACAGGTTGTTGTGGAACGGCAGGCGCAGCAGCCGCTCGCTGACGTCCTGCGAGACCGGGCAGTCCGTGGGCCGTGCGGCGAAGGAGCGCCCGGCGTCGGAGGCGTGGAGCGGCTGGTAGTGGAAGGTGGCCTGCACGCCCGCCTTGCGCATCAGCTCCAGCACGTCGTTGCGCCGGTCGCGGTGGGACAGCAGGACGTAGAACATGTGGTGCGCGGCGCCCCGGTCCTGCGGCACCCGCATCACCTCGAAGCCCAGCTCGTCGGCGTACGGCGACAGGGCGGCGGCGTAGCGCTCGCTGACGCGCTGCCGCTTGGCCTGCACAGCCTCCCGCTGCTCGAGCTGGCCGAGGAGGTAGGCGGCGAGCACGTCGGAGAGGCCGAACGAGGAGCCGGTGTCCTTCCAGGTGTACTTGTCGACCTGGCCGAGCATGAAGGCGTGGCGGTTGGTGCCCTTGTCGTAGAGCACGCGGGCGCGGTCGACGTCCTCGGGGTCGTTGAGCAGGAGCGCACCGCCCTCGCCGCAGACGAAGTTCTTGGTCTCGTGGAAGCTCAGGGTGGCGTAGCGGCCCAGGCTCCCCAGCGGTTCTCCGCGCCAGGTGCCGAAGAGGCCGTGCGCGTTGTCCTCGACGAGGCGCACCTCCGGCCACGCAGCCAGGACCTCGCGGATGCCCTGGACGTCGCAGGCGACACCGGCGTAGTGCACGATCACGACGGCGCGCACGCTCTCGTCGAGGAGCGTGGCCAGGTGGGCCGGGTCGAGGCCGAGCGTGTCGGGTTCGATGTCGCAGAACACCAGGCCGGCGCCCTGACGGGCGAAGGCGAGCCCGGTGCTGGTGAAGGTGAACGACGGCACGATCACCGTGTCACCCTCCTGGAGGTCCATGAGCATGGCCGACAGCTCGAGGGCGGACGTGCACGACGTGGTCATGAGCACCTCGGCCGAGCCGGTGTCGGCCGCGAGGACCTCCGCGGCGCGGCGCGCGAAGTCGCCGCCCGAGGACAGGTGCCCGCTCCGCACGGCCTCCTGGACGTGGTCGAGCTCGCGCCCCTCCACCGAGGGGACGTTGAACGCGATGTCGGGCAGCTCCCCGATGGGACCGTCCTCGAGCTCCTGTGCGTGTGCCACGACGGGCACCTCCCTCTGTCGTTCGGGTCGTCCCGAGTCGTCCGTGTCGTTCGTGTCGCTGCAGGTCACCACGGCAGCGGCCGCCCCAGCTGGTCGGCCAGGCGGGCGTTGCTCTCCTGGAAGTACCCCGCGAGCGTGCTCGCCACTCCTACGTCGAGTGCGGGCGCGTCGCCGGTGCTCGCGTTGACCTGCCCGGCGTCGGGTGTCGGCGTCCGGTCCGGGTCGAGCCCGAGGTCCGCGACGAGCCCCCTCAGCACCGCCGGGTCGGCCAGCAGCTCCTCCAGGAACAGCACGTGCGTGGTCGCAGGGAACGCGGCGGCCCACGGGGCGATCTGCTCGGCGTAGCGACCGCGACGGAGGTAGGCGACCGGTGAGACCGACGAGCGCCGCGGGTCCCACGCCTGGTCGTCGTGCAGGTCGGCGAGCAGGGCGTCCTCGAGGTCGCGGTCCTCGAAGCCGTTGGCGGTGCTGAACCGCCAGTGGGACACCGCGCGGAGCACGGGATGGCGCAGCAGCACCACCACCTCCGGCTCGCCGAGCATCTCCGCGGCCCGCCCCGGGGCGTGCGGGTCCTCGAGGTAGCTGGTGCTCTTGTCGCCGAGCAGCCGCTCGTCGTGGGCGTGCGCGAACCACGTGCGGTGGTAGGACGCGATGCCCCGGGCGGTGAGCTCCGCGTCGCAGAAGACCTTCGGCTCGGGAGGGGACGGCCGGGCCATCGTGACGTCGGGGTGCGCGTCGAGGGCACGGCTCAGGTACGTCGTGCCGCACCGCTGTGCACCCACGACGAGGAGGTGCCGGTGGTCGCAGCCGCTCACGAGGACACCCGTCGCGCCACGTGGTAGGTCGTGACGGCGCTGACCGCGTTGAGCGTGCGGACGACGTACTCGCCCAGCATCGACAGCAGCATGATGACGAAGCCGTTCATCAGCGCGAGCAGCACCGCGATCGTCGTCCAGCCGGGCACGGCGGAGTCCACGAACACCGCGCGGACGAGGTAGAAGAGGCCGAGCAGGAAGCTGCCACCGGCGACCGCGAACCCGACGCCGGCGGCGAGCCGCAGCGGGAAGACGGAGTAGCTGAACAGGATGGTCAGCACGAGCGAGGCGATGCGCCGCAGGCCGTAGTTGCTGGTGCCGACCGGGCGCGGGTCGTGGCGCACCAGCACGTCGGCCGGGTCGCTGGAGAACATCAGCGCCTGCCCCGTGATGTAGGGGTGGGCCGTGCGCGACGCGCAGATCCGCTCGACCACGTCGCGCCGCAGGATGCGGAAGTTGGACACGGCCAGACCGGGCGGCTGGTCGAAGACCCGTCGGTTGATCATGCTGATCGCCTTGCTGCCCAGGCGTCGGTGGCCCCGCGCCTGCTTGCGCTCGAAGCGGCCGAAGACGACGTCGTGGCCCTCCATGGCCTTCTCGATCAGCAGCAGCACCTGGTCGGGCGGGTTCTGCAGGTCGTCGTCGAGGGTGATCACGTAGTCACCGGTCGCCTCGCGCATGCCCGCGAGGTTGGCGTGGTGCTGGCCGTAGTTGCGGAGCAGGTCGAGCGCGACGACGTGCGGCGACTGCGCGGCGCGGGCGCTGATGACGTCCCAGCTCTTGTCCCGGCTGCCGTCGTTGACGAGCACGACCTGGTGGCGCAGGCCGGCCGCCTCGAACACCTCGAGGACCGCGTCGATGGTGCGCCCCACCACGTCCTGGCTGTTGTAGACGGGGATCACGACCGAGTAGGAGTGGTCGGAGGCGCGCAACGGGTGGGTGGCCACGCAGCGAGCATAGGGTCCCCGGTCAGGGGCGGGTGCTGGCGCGGTCAGCGGAAGTCGCGCGAGGACGCCCGGGCCTGGAGGACCGCCCCGGCGCCCGGGACGACGACGTCGATGCCCTCGACCCGGTCGGCGACGAGGTTGGTGACGCCCTCGTTGCGCTCGAGCCGTCCGCGCACGACCACCGCCACCTTGTTGCGGGCCGCCTGCCGGTGGGCCTTCATCACCCCGATCGAGCACACGACGTTGAGCATCCCGGTCTCGTCCTCGAGGTTGAGGAAGGTCACGCCCATGGCGGTGCCCGGTCGCTGGCGGTGGGTCACCAGCCCGCCGACGTGGACGCGGCGGCCGGACTCCGCGTCGGCCAGCTCGGCGACGGAGCGGACGCCCGCGCGGCGCAGCTCGGCGCGCAGGTGCTCGACCGGGTGGCGCTCGGGGGAGACGCCGGTGGCCCAGAGGTCGGCGAGGGTGAGCTCCGGCTCGCTCATCCCCGGGAGCGTCGGCGCCGCCGGGGCGGGGGTGATGCCGGGCAGGTGCTCGGCCCCCTCGGCGAAGCCCGCCGCCCAGAGGGCCTCACGACGCTGCAGCCCCCACGCGTCGAAGGCGCCCGCGGTGGCGAGCGCCTCGAGCTGCGCGGACGTCAGGCCCGCGCGGCGGGAGAGGTCGGTGATGCCGGTGAACGCGGCCTCGTCGCGGGCGGCCACGATGCGGCGCGCCACGTCGAGACCGATGCCGCGCACCGAGTCGAGCCCGAGGCGTACGGCGAGCGCGCCGTCGCGCCGGTGGGCGGGCACCGGGTCGGGGGTGCCGGGCACCCACTCGACGCGCTCGAACCTCGGTCGGCAGCACCCGTCGGGCCCGGTCGGCGCGACCGGACCGGTGACCAGCGGCTCGAGGTCGGCCTGCGCCGCGGACCGGGTCACGTCGGGGCGGCGTACGTCGACGTCGTGGCGGCGGGCGTCGTGGACCAGCGACTGCGGCGAGTAGAAGCCCATCGGCTGGTTGCGCAGCAGCCCGGCGAGGAAGGCCGCGGGGTAGTGGAGCTTGAACCACGACGAGGCGTAGACCAGCAGCGCGAAGGACAGGGCGTGCGACTCGGCGAAGCCGAAGTTGGCGAAGGACAGGATCTTGACGTAGATCGAGTCGGCGAGGTCGCCGGTGATGCCACGGCGGGCCATGCCCTCGTAGAGCTTCTGCTTGACCGACTCGATGCGCTCCACGCCGCGCTTGGAGCCCATCGCGCGGCGCAGCAGGTCGGCGTCGTCGCGGCTGCAGTCGCCGAGGGTGACCGCCATCGCCATCAGCTGCTCCTGGAACAGCGGCACTCCCTTGGTGCGCTCGAGGACCGGCACCAGCTCCGGGTGGTCGTAGGTCACCTCCTCCTGGCCGGTCGCGCGGCGGACGTAGGGGTGGACCGCGCCGCCCTGGATCGGGCCGGGACGGATCAGGGCGATCTCGATGGCGAGGTCGTAGAACTCGCGCGGACGCAGCCGCGGGAGCGTGCCGATCTGGGCCCGGCTCTCCACCTGGAAGACGCCGATGGAGTCGGCGCGGCACAGCATGTCGTAGACCGCCGGCTCCTCCTTGGGCATCGTGGCCAGGTCCCACTCCTCGCCCAGGTGGTCGGCGACCAGGCGCATCATGTGGTCGAGGGCGCCGAGCATGCCCAGGCCGAGCAGGTCGAACTTGACCAGCCCCATCGACTCGCAGGCGTCCTTGTCCCACTGCAGCACGGTGCGCCGGTCCATCCGCGCCCGCTCGATGGGGCAGACCTCCCCGATCGGCCGCTCGGTGAGCACCATCCCGCCGGAGTGGATGCCGAGGTGGCGCGGCGCGCCCATCAGCTCCTCGGCCAGCGCGACCACCGGGGCGGGCACGTCGTGGGCGTCGGGGTCGCCCTGGTCGCCGGCCACGACTGACTTCCAACCGTCGATCTGCTTGGACCAGGCGTCCTGCTGCCCGGGGGAGAAGCCGAGGGCCTTGGCGGCGTCGCGCACCGCCATCCGCGGCCGGTAGGCGATGACGTTGGCCACCTGCGCGGCGTTGCGCCGGCCGTAGGTGTCGTAGACCCACTGGATGACCTCCTCGCGGCGGTCGGAGTCGAAGTCGACGTCGATGTCGGGCTCCTCGTCGCGGTGCGCGGAGATGAACCGCTCGAAGGGCAGCTTGTAGAAGACCGCGTCGACGGCGGTGATGCCGAGGGCGTAGCAGACCGCCGAGCTCGCCGCGGACCCGCGGCCCTGGCAGAGGATCCTGCGTCCGCGGGCGAAGGCGACGATGTCGTGGACGATGACGAAGTAGCCGGCGAAGTCCTTCTCGGCGATGACCCGCAGCTCGTGCTCGAGCCGCTCGCGGGCCGCGGCCTCGTGGGGGACGCCGGCGTACCTCTCCGCGAAGCCGCGCTCCGCCAGCACCCGCAGCCACGAGTCGGCGGTGTGGCCCTCGGGGATCTGGCGCTTGGGCAGCGCGGGCGAGGCCTTGCGCAGGTCGAAGGCCAGCTCGTCGGCCAGCGTGACGCTGCGCGCGACCGCACCGTCGTACGACGTGAGCGCAGCGGCCGTCTCCGCGCCGCTGCGCAGGTGGGCCGAGCCCGACAGGTCGAGCCAGCCGTCGAGGTCGGCCAGGCTGCGCCGGGCCCGCACGGCGGCCATCGCCGAGGCCAGCCGGTGCTGGCGGGGGGTCGCGTGGTGGACGTTGCCCGCGGCGACGACGTCGAGCCCGTGGACGGCGGCCAGGCCAGCGAGCGAGGCGTTGGTGGTGTCCGCGCCGGGGCGCGGGGACAGCTCGACGAGCACGTGGTCGAGGCCGAAGAGCGACGTCAGCCGGTCGAGGGCCTCGGCCGCGGCCGCCTCGCCGCCCGTCGCGAGCGCCTGGCGCACGGCGCCCTTGCGGCAGCCGGTGAGCACCACCCAGTGGCCGCGCCCCTGCTCGGCCAGCTCGTCGAGGTCGTAGACCGGCCGGCCCTTCTCGTCCCCGCGCAGGTGGGCGTCGGTCATCGCCGAGGCGAGCCGGTGGTAGCCCTCCACGCCGCGGGCCAGCACCAGCAGGTGGCTGCCGTCGGGGTCGGGCACGCCGTTCTGCGGACCGGTGAGCCCGAGCGACAGCTCGGCGCCGAAGACGGTGGGCAGGTCGTAGGCCGCGGCCGCCTCGGCCAGCAGGGGGGCGCCGTAGAAGCCGTCGTGGTCGGTGATCGCGAGCGCGTGCAGGCCGAGCCGCACCGCCTCCTCGACCAGCTCGGCCGGTGAGGACGCGCCGTCGAGGAAGCTGAAGTGGCTGTGGCAGTGCAGCTCGGCATAGGGAGTGACGGCGGCTGGCCGCTCGATCGTCCGCGCCTCGGGGGAGGCGCGCTTGCGTCGCGACACCGGGGCGTCGTCGGCACCCGGCAGGCCGCTGAGGCGGCGCTCGAGCTCCTTCCACCGCATGGCGGGGTTGTTCCAGCCCATCAGCGCACCCCTCGCCCGCTAGTCATAGCCGGCCTCCAGGACCCACCCGTCCGGGGCCCGCACCAGCAGCCAGGCCCGGCCGTCGGCACCGACCACCTGGAAGCGGGCGGTCGGACCGGCTCCGCCCGACCACCAGCCCTCGTCGGTGGGCCACGGACCGGCCCACGCCGTCACCGGCTGCCACGGCAGGCCCGTCCCGTCGCGGCCCGTCACCCGGAAGCGGCGCGGCTCGCCGCTGACGACACCACGGTCGGTGACGCACACCTCGCGGCCTGCGTCGTCGACGACCTCGGCTGCCGGGGGAGTGGCGAAGACGCGGACCGGCGCCGGCCCGGGC
Organism: uncultured Nocardioides sp.; assembly: GCF_947488025.1. Taxonomy (GTDB): domain Bacteria; phylum Actinomycetota; class Actinomycetes; order Propionibacteriales; family Nocardioidaceae; genus Nocardioides. Next base: position 54,935 of record NZ_CANKYS010000013.1, read on the forward strand.
ACCCGTCCTGGCCAGGGACGGTCCACCGGGCGGAGGTCGACCGCGCGCTCGCCCCACGGCACCAGCGCCTGCCGCGCCGACGGGCTGCGACCGCCCTGCAGCACCGGACGGCGTACGGCGTCGAAGCCGACCATGCCCTGCACCCGGGCCACGCCGCGTTCGACGAGGTCGTCGGAGGCGGACCCCCAGAGCGCCTCCCCGTGGGCGGCGGCGGGCTCGACCAGCTCGGGCACGAACCTGACCCGGTCGATCGGCGCGCGCACGACGCCTGCGTGCCTGCGGGCGCGCAGCGAGCTGCCGGCGCCGCTCGTGGACCCGGCCGACTGCAGCTGCCAGTGCACGCGGTCGACGAGGTCACGGGCCGAGAAGTGGCGTGGGTGCAGCCACGCGCGTGAGGAGCACACGGCTCCGTCGGCCTCGGCCTCGACGCGCACGCCCGTCGCGACCAGCTGGTGGTGGGTGAGCTGGGAGACGAAGCGCTCGGCGGTGGTGCGGACGCTGAAGGTGATCGCCTCGACGGAGTCCAGCGGCGGCTCGAAGGCCACCTCCGCGTCGAGCTCCGGCGGCGGGGTGCGGGCCGCGAACAACGTGGGGTCCTCGCCCCGGGCCCGTCGCCGGACGGTGGCGCCGTAGGAACCGAGCCGGTGCTCGACCGCGTCACCGGGCAGGTCGGCCAGGTCACCCAGCGTGCGGAGGCCGAGCCGCTGCAGCAGCCCGACGAGCTCTCGCCCGCGCGCGCCGTCGTCCTGCAGCACGTGCACGGGCAGGCCGCGCAGGAACGACGGTGAGCCGCCGTCCGGGACGACCGTCCACGACTGGACCTCCGCGGTGCGGGCGGCCTGCTCGGCGGTGAAGAGGTCGTCGGCGATGCCGACCCTCACGTCCCACACGCCGGTCTCGACCAACGCCTGGCAGGCCGTCGCCGCAGCAGCGGTCTCGCTGCCGTACCAGCTGCCGGGGGCGCGGACGGCCAGCAGCCCCGGGCGCAGGGCGGCCACCCCGGGGCGCAGGTCCTCGACCACGGCGAGGACCGGCTCGAAGGCGCGGGCGTCGCGGTCGGGGTTGGCCGGGAGCAGCAGCAGCTCGGGGCACCGGGCCTGGGCGTCGCGACGGCGCTGCCCGCGGCGTACGCCCTCCGCGCGGGCCGGCCCGTTGCAGACCTCCACGACGTTGGCCGACAGCACGGCGGCGGGGGAGCGGAGCGACCGGTCGGCCTCCTCGAGCGCGGCCACCACCGACCAGTCGGGGCACCACACGACCATGACCCTCATGCCCGGCGGATCTCGCTGATGCCCGGGGACTGCTGCTCGAGGCGCGGCTCGAGGCGCACCCCCGGCCACGCCAGGTCGGCACGCTCGGGCGGCCGGGCGCCCCGGTGCACGGCGATGCGGGCTCGCCGCTCCTGCAGCTCGCCGGCCCCGGAGCTCGGGCCGGTCCAGACAGACTCCTCGACGCTGAGCCGGGCGGTCACCCGTGGCCAGTGGCCGTGGACGACGAGCACCGAGGACCGGGTGCGGAGCCGGGAGTCGAGGATCCCCGCCGTTCGCTCGTCGACGGAGGCCGGTGGCCGCAGCACCACCACGCGCAGCACGTCGACCAGTGCGGCGGTCACCTCCAGCCAGTGCTCGCCGGGGTCGGGCACCAGCACCGTGCGGGACAGCTCGATGCCGAGCTCCGAGGCGGCCTCGGCCCCGAAGTCGGCGCAGCCCGCGAAGCCGATCCACTCCCCGGCCTGCGAGGCCCCCGCGGCGAGGGCCAGCGCGAGCGCGGCCGAGTCGACGGCGTAGGTCGACCCTGCGTGGAGCGGGACCAGGCCTGCCAGTCCGGGCAGCGTGGCGACGGGCTCCCCGGCGGGTCTGCGCTCCATCGCCGCAACCCGCTCGCGCAGCTGGTCGACCACGGAACGACCCGGGTCGAGCGCGGCGACGGAGCGAGCGGACGACATGGGTCCATGATCGAACAGATGTTCGAACGGGTCAAGCGGGCCCGGGCCCGACACTGCCCTTGGGGTGGGCCATCAGACCACGCGGTCGAGGTGGTGGCGAGACGCGGCCCGGCGCGCGGACCGGAACCGTGCGACCCTGCTTATGCTGACCGGACGCGTTCGACAGAAGGGTGGGGTCGTGTCGAAGATCTCGAGGCTCGTGGGGAGTCTCTGCCTGGTGCTCGTGGCCTCGTTCGGGCTGGTCGGCCCCGGGCAGGCCGTGTCGGGCGCCGACGCGCCCGCGGCGAGCAAGCCCAAGCCGAAGAAGTGGGAGGCGCCGAGCGGGCCCTTCTTCAACGACCCCCACCGCGCGAAGGGGCACTTCACGATCGAGCGACGGGTGATCGACACGATCAGGAACACCCCCAAGGGGTCGACCATCCGGATCGCCATCTACTCCCTCGACCGTGTCCCCGTCTCCAGTGCGCTCGTCGCGGCGCACCGGCGGGGCGTCCGGGTGCAGATGCTGCTCAACGACCACTGGGAGAACCGTGCGGTGAAGATGCTGCGCGACGAGGTCGGCAAGAACCCGCGGCGCGACAGCTTCGTCTACAAGTGCAAGCAGAGCTGCCGGGGGGCGGCCAACGAGTTCAACAACCTGCACACGAAGTTCTACCTCTTCAGCGAGGCCGGAAAGTCCGAGGACGTCATCGCCGTCGGCTCGGCCAACATGACGCGCAACGCCGCCATCCACCAGTGGAACGACCTCTACTACACCGACGGAGACCACGAGCTGTTCCGCCAGTTCGTCGGGCTGTTCAACGACATGCGCAAGGACTACGACACCCGCCAGGAGCCGATCGGATTCTGCGGCACCCCGGCCAACGGCGTGGCGTGCGACGACTCCGTCGACAAGCACACGGCCGTCGCGTTCCCGAGGGTCTCGAGGCCGAAGGACGACCTCGTGGTGCAGCTGCTCGACCGGGTCCAGTGCCTGACGCCCGACCCGGTGACCGGCACGGTGAAGCGCACCCGCCTGGCCCTGTCGATGCACACCATGCGCGGGGCTCGCGGCGACTACCTCGCCGAGGCCATCCGGCAGAAGTGGGTGCAGGGCTGCGACGTGCGGGTCACCTACGGGCTCATCGGCTACCACACGAAGGGCGTCATTGCCGCCCCGACCAAGCGGGGCAGGATCCCCCTCCGGTCGACCGGCATGGACTACAACACCGAGGACAACTTCGACCTCAACAACGACGGCGTCGACGACCTCATCCTCGACTACTACAGCCACCAGAAGTACCTGGTCGTCCAGGGCACCTACAACGGCGTGCCGGACTCGTCGATGGTGCTGACCGGGTCGGTCAACTGGTCGAGCCTGAGCACGGCCAACGACGAGGTCTGGTTCACCGTGCGGGGCGCCGTGGTGGCGAAGAAGTACCTCAGGAACTTCGACTACCAGTGGAACAACACCCGCAACACCCGCAACGCCTACACGACGACGTACGCCAACTTCCGCGTGCGTCGCACCGTGCGGCAGCCGGACGGCACCGTGCGCACCGTCTGGCGGACCGTGCGACGTCCCGTCACGACGGTGGAGCCGGACCGCTACCTGCCGGGCCCCTACTGGGAGGCCGACTGACCGTCCGCCTCACGCCCCCGGCCATGGCCCTGGTCTCAGGCTGCAGGGACCGGGCCGGAGCGGGGGTGGGCGACGACGCGCCTGAGGATGCGGCCCACCTGTGAGTGGGGGAGGCCGACGAGGTCGGCGACCTGCTGCTGGGTCTGCTCGTCCACCAGGCGCCACCCCAGGGCACGCCGCGCGCGCTCGGGGAGCCCGCTCGCGGCGGCGCCCAGCACGAGCCGGGCCTCCACGGACTGCGGTCCGCGGTCGACCCACCCCACCAGGTCCGCGATCGTCAGGGCGCGGTCCGGCGCTTCGGACAGCTCCGCGATGCTCGTGGTCATCAGATCTCCTCCCGGCGGTCGGTCGTGTGGCCCGGCCCGCGCACGGGTCGTGGGACGACTCTGACGTGTCGCCGGGCTGCTCGACAGCCGAAAAGCGAAAACCATGGACAAACCTTGGACACGCCGGAGTCCCGCGCCGACCCCTCAGCGCCCGAACGGACCCGGGGAACCGCTGGTCCCGGGTCCGTACGCGCTGGAGGTGCTGGCGCTCCGCGAGGTGATCAGGCGTTCTTGATCGCGGAGATGTCGAGCTCGAGCTTGATCTTCTCCGAGACCAGGACGCCACCGGTCTCGAGCGCGGCGTTCCAGGACAGGTCCCAGTCCTTGCGGTTGATGGTGGTCGCGCCCTCGAAGCCCACCGGGTGTTGCCGAACGGGTCGATCGCGGTGCCGGTCTCCTCGAAGGGGATGGTGACCGACCGGGTGGTGCCCTTGATGGTCAGGTCGCCGGTGACGGTCCACTCGGCGCCGTCACGCTCGACGGAGGTCGACGCGAAGGCGATCGCGTCGTGGTTCTCGACGTCGAAGAAGTCGGCGGAGACCAGGTGGCCGTCTGTGTGATCCGCGCCTCACGCCGACGGCCCGGCCTCCAGGGAGGGAGGCCGGGCCGTCGCGACGTGTCAGGCGATCGACGAGGGGTGCTTCGCCAGCGGTGTGACCGAGATGTCCATGTAGGGGAAGAGCGGAAGACCGGACAGCAGGTCGTGGAGCGCGTCGTTCGACTCGACGTCGAAGATCGAGACGTTGGCGTACTCGCCCACGATCCGCCACAGGTGCGGCCAGCGGCCCGAGCGCTGCACCTCCTCGGCGTACGCCTTCTCCCGCGCGACCAGGTCGGCCTTGACCTCCGGGTCCATGTCGAGCGGGATCCGGACGTCCATGCGCACGTGGTAGAGCACCGGCGCTCAGCCCTTCACGGGGTCGAGGACGAAGCCGTAGGTGACCTTCGCGGAGCCGTCGGCCTGCTGCTGCGGGTCGAGGATCAGCTCGGGCTTCACGGCCGACGCGATGTCGTCGTCGTTGTGCTCGTCGCCGGGGAAGTAGAGCTGGGCCGTGAGGAGCTCGTGGCCGGGTGCGGAGACCTTGACGTGCAGGTGGGCGGGACGCCAGGCGTGCCAGCCGGCCGCGGCGATGAGCTTGCCGCACGAGCCGTCGGTGGGGATCTGGTACGGCGCGGGCTGCACCGTGGTGATCTCGAAGTACCCGTCGGCGTCGGTGGTGAAGCTGCCGCGCAGGTTCCACTCGGGGATGCCGGGGGCGAACTGCGAGTAGAAGCCGTCGTCGTCGGCGTGCCAGAGCTCGACCTTGGCCCCGCCGAGGGCGGACCCGTCGCACGAGGTGACCTGACCGCTCCACACGAGCGGGGTGCCGCCCTCGTCGTCGCGCATGGGGATGGTGCCCGTCGCGCCCCGTTCGGGGGCGTCCGGGACGTAGTAGGGCCCTTCGATCGAGCCCTTGTTGCCCTCGCGGTGCTCGGTCGCGACGTCCTCGACGACGTGCTCGAGCCAGACGTCGAGGAAGAGCGGCCACTCACCGTCCTCGCCCACGCCGATCAGCCACGCCTTGAGAGCATTGAATTCGTCGTAGGTGACCTTGTGCGTGCGCACCGTCGTGTAGATCGCCTCGAGCACCTCGCGGGCCAGGGTGTCGACGCGCTCGGCGGGGACGTCCTTCACCGCGGCGTACGGCGACTTGTCGGCGTGGAAGCGCTCGGTCGCGCTGGCGCCGGAGGCGGCGGCGGAGGCCTTCTCGGTCTCGGTCTCGGTCTCGGTCTCGTTCTCGTTCTCGTTCAGGGTGGTGCTCATGGTGGGGCTCCTTGCTCGGGATGGGGAGGTGCGAGTGTGGTGCTGGTTGCGCGTCAGTCCTGGCGGTAGCGCGCGAGCTTGTCGGGGTCGATGACCGCGCCGAGCCCGGGCCCGGACCGGGCGACGAGCTGGCCGCCGCGGATCTCGAGCGGGTCGGCGAGCAGGTCGTCGGTCATGTCGAGGAAGTTGGACAGCTCGCCCGCGCGGCGCGAGGTGAGCTCGAAGGCCGAGCCGAACGCGAGGGAGCACAGCGAGCCGAGCTGGCCGTCGATCTGGTTGCCCATGACGAGCTCGATGCCGAGGCCCTCGGCGAGGTGGTGGACCCGGCGGCTGGCGGTGAAGCCGGTGCGCGCGGTCTTGATGCTGGCTGCGGTGGCCGATCCGCCGAGGATCTCTCGGGTCACCTCCGCCGGCGTCACGACCGACTCGTCGGCGATGAACGGCACGTCGAGCTGCTGCACCAGCCAGCGGCGACCGAGCACGTCGTCGGCCGGGCACAGCTCCTCGGCGAACGTCAGCCCGAGGTCGGCCATCTCGTGCATCGCCCGCGCGGACTCCGAGGCCGACCAGCCGCGGTTGCCATCGACGTACAGCTCGACGTCGTCGCCCAGACCCTCGCGCAGGGCGCGTACGACGGCCGTGTCGAGGCGGTAGGGGCGGCGGCCGACCTTCACCTTGAAGGTGGTGATGCCGTAGGTGTCACGCATCCGCTCGGCCTCGGCGAGCATCGCCGACGGCTCGTCGAAGCCGAGCATGTGGGAGACGTGCATCCGGTCGGTGTAGCCGCCGAGCAGCTCGGTGACGCTGTAGCCGAGCGACTGGCCGAGCGCGTCCCAGATCGCCATGTCGAGCGCCGACTTCGCGGTGGGGTTGCCGATCGTGCGCGAGAGCCGGGTGTGGATCTGCTCGCGCTCCATCAGGTCGAGACCGACTACCTGTCCGGCGAAGATGGTGTCGATGACCGCGACGATGCCGGCCTGCGTCTCGCCGTAGGTGAACGGCCGCGGAGGCGCCTCGGCGACGCCGACGACGCCGTCGTCGGTGGTCACGCGGACGAGCACGTGCTCGGCGACGTGCACCTCGCCGCTCGCGAACCTGAGGGGCTTGCGGTAGGGGATGGCGAACGGGATCGCCTCCACCAGGGTGATCTTCATCGGACGACCTCGTCGGGCTCGGGGGTGGTGGCGGGGGAGCCGGGGTGGTCGGTGCCGTCGTCGGCGAGGGCGTCGAGGACGGCGAGCACGGCCGGGTTCGTCTCGTCGGCGCGCCAGACGAGTGCGAGGTCGACGGTGGGGGCGTCGGTGACCTCTCGGAAGACGACTCCCGCGAGGGGCGCGGCGCGCACGGAGGCGGGCACCAGGGCGACACCGAGGTCGGCGGCGACCAGCGGGAGCAGGACCGAGATCCCGGCCGCCTCGTGCTCGCGGATCGGGACGAAGTCGACCTCTCTGGCGCCACGCAGGATCGCGTCGTTGACGGCAGAGTCCGGGCCGGAGAAGAGGACGAACCGCTCCGTGCGCAGGTCGCCCATCGCGATGCTCGGCTGCTGGGCCAGGGCGTGGTCCTCGGCGACCGCCAGCACCAGAGGCTCGGTCGACAGGGTGCGCGAGGCCAGCCCGTCACCGGCCATCGGCGGTCGGAGGACGCCGAGGTCGAGGGTGCCGTCGTGGAGCCCGTCGACCTGGGCGGGGGTGAGGAGGTCGGCGTGGATCTCCAGGCCCATGCCGGGCAGCGCGCGCTTGACGGTGCGCGCCATGCGGGGGAGCTCGGTGTGGGCGGCACTGCCGGTGAAGGCGATCCGGACGAGTCCCTGCCGGCCGGCCGCGATGCGTCGTACGCCCCGGGTGGCGGCCTCGACCGACTCGAGGATGCGGGCCACCTCCAGCTGGAAGAACTCGCCGGCCGGCGTGAGCCGCACCTGGCGGGTGGTCCGGGCGAAGAGGGGGGTCCCGAGCTCGGCCTCGAGCTGGCGGATCGACTGCGAGAGCGCGGGCTGCGCCATGTGGAGACGCTCGGCCGCCCGACCGAAGTGGCGGGTGTCGGCCACTTCGGCGAAGTAGCGCAGGTGTCGCAGCTCCATCACGGACCCTCTCGTGTGGTGGTGATCACGTGCCTCGACGGTAAGTCGGGTGATTGATCGAGCACAAGGTCGCATCTGGGGCTGATTGATCGGTGGCATCGATCAATGCGGGTCTTGTGGTTCGAGGGGCGCTGCCTTCGTGCGCAGCGAGGCCCCCTCCCGCGGGAGGGGGCCTCGATGCGTGATGGACGTGGTCAGCGGCGGGCGGGCACCACCAGGCGTGCGGCCACGCCGGCGTGGTCCGAGGGCCACAGGCCCGACGCGGTCATGTCGGCCGGGTCGTCGCCAATGATGTGGGCGCGCGCGGCCTTGACGTCCCGGCTGTGCAGGACCAGGTCGATCCGCGAGGTGAGCGGGTTGTCCGGGTCGGTGAGGGTCGCGCCGAGGCAGCAAGTGAAGCCCGGGTCGCCCGGGTGGGTCCGCGGCCACGCATCGGCTCCGACGCCCGCCAGGAGGCGGGTGTACGCCGGCGCGTCCGGCGCGTCCGAGTTGTAGTCACCGACGTAGACCATCGGCAGGCTGCCGAGCTCCGTCGCGAGCGCGGCCTGGGCGGCGAGCAGCTCGCCGACCTGGGCGACACGGACCTGCTCGCCGTCGATCCCGGGGACGCCGAAGGCCTCGAGGTGGGAGTTGACGAAGCGGAACGTCGACTTGCCCACCCTCAGGTCGGCCGAGCCCCAGCCGCGCGCCACGGGCAGCAGGTCGCCGTCGTAGGGGAAGCTGATGATGTTCTCGAAGGTGCCGGTGCGCGCGTTGGTCGCGGCGACGTCGTCCCGGACGATGATCACGTCGCGGTCGGCGAGGCTCACCGCCCGCGTGGGGAACGTGGCGGTCGGGCTCGCGAGGTAGGGGATCGGCGGCGACGAGAAGTTGCGGGCGGTCGCCCCGGCGACCTCGCTGTAGTCGGCGCCGCGCTCCTCGAGGGCGTCGAGCAGCAGGTCGAGGAAGTCGTAGGCGACGGTCGGGTTGCTCGTCGTGCGGTCGAGGGGGTTGTAGGCGAACGTCGTCCAGGTGGTGACCTCCTGCAGTCCCACGGCATCGGGGTCGGCCGCCACGATCTCGTCGGCGATCGCCCCCATCCGCTCCTCGGGTCGCGTCGCCTGGACAGCGGCCCACGTCTGCGTCGCCGCTCCGACGACGGCGGCGTTGTTGCCGCTGGCGAGGGCGAGCAGGATGGGCGTCAGCTCGGCGCCGAGGTAGAGGTTGCGCGTCATCACCGTGGCGGTGCGGGCCGGCGTGCCCTGCCCGGCGCCCGGAGGGCCGGCATGGACGCTCGCGCTGGGCACCAGTGCGGTGCCCAGCGCGAGCGCCGTGGCGAGGAGGCCGGTGAGGACCCGGCGGCGGACGCGGTGGCGGGGGGCTCTGGTCATCTTCGGACCGTCGCACCCCGCTCGCGGCGGGGCAAGCCCCAAATCGGGGCATTGCCGTCAGCGGTCGGGGGACCCCGAGAGGCGGACCCGGGTGGCCAGGTACTCCTCCGGCTCGACGGCTGCCCGGGACGTCATGTCACACCCCGACCGGGACCCGGACCGGCGCGCCGGTCCGCTCGGCGAGCTCCTCGGCCGTGACGCCGGGCGCCAGCTCGACGAGCTCGAAGCCGTCGCCGGCCACGTCGAGGACGCCAAGGTCGGTGATGACGCGGTCCACGAGCTGCCGTCCGGTGAGAGGGAGGTCGCACGCGGCGACCAGCTTGTGGCTGCCGCTGCGCGACACGTGCTCCATCAGCACGATCACCCGGCGGGCGCCGCTGACAAGGTCCATCGCGCCGCCCATGCCCTTGACCATGAACCCGGGCACCATCCAGTTGGCGAGGTCGCCGGCCATGGAGACCTGCATCCCGCCGAGGACGGCGGTGTCGATGTGGCTGCCTCGGATCATCGCGAAGCTGAGCGAGGAGTCGAAGAACGACGCGCCCGGCAGGACGGTGACCGTCTGCTTGCCGGCGTTGATCAGGTCGGGGTCGACCTCGTCCTCGTAGGGGTGCGGGCCGACGCCGAGGATGCCGTTCTCCGCGTGCAGCGTGACCGTCGAGTCGGCCGGCAAGTGCGCGGGGATCATGGTCGGCAGGCCGATGCCGAGGTTGACGTACTCGCCGGGGTGCAGCTCCAGCGCCGCGCGTGCGGCCATCTCGTCGCGTGTCCAGCTCATGCCCGTACTCGCTTCGCTCCGTGCGGCCATGAGGCACGAGTCGCACTGTGTCGATTGATTCGCTCGCTGCGCTCGCTCATGCCGGCGCCGCCTCTCGGGGTCGGGTGGTCAGCTTCTCGATGTGCTTCTCGTGCGCCTGCGTCGGCGTCAGCTCGACGACGCGCTGGACGAACACCCCGGGCAGGTGGACGTCGTCGGGCGCGATGGCGCCGATCTCGACGACCTTCTCGGCCTCGACGATCGTCAGTCGCCCGGCCATCGCGGCCGGGATGTTGAAGTTGCGGGCCGAGGCGTGGAAGACGCAGTTGCCGGCGCGGTCCACCCTGGCCGCCCGGACGAGCGCGACGTCGGTGACGATCGACTCCTCGAGCACCATGTCGACGCCGTGGAAGGTGCGTACCTCCTTCGGCTCGGAGGCCAGCGCCACGGTGCCGTCCGGGTGGTAGCGCCAGGGGAGCCCGCCCTCGGAGACCATCGTGCCCACGCCGGTCGGGGTGAAGAACGCACCGATGCCGGCGCCACCGGCACGCAGCCGCTCCGCGAGAGTGCCCTGCGGGGTGAGCTCGACGGTGAGCTCGCCGGCGAGGTACTGCCGGCCGAACTCCTTGTTCTCACCGACGTACGACGCGATGACCCGGGTGATCCGGCGGGCCTCGAGCAACAGGCCGAGGCCGGCGCCGTCGACGCCGCAGTTGTTGGAGACGACCGTGAGGTCGTCGGCGCCCTGGTCGAGGAGGGCGCCGATCAGCGTCCACGGGATGCCGACGAGGCCGAAGCCGCCGACGGCCAGGCTCGAGCCGGGCGCGATGTCGGCGACCGCCTCCTCGGCGCTCGGGACGACCTTGTCGATGCTGCTCATGCCGCTCCGCCCTTCAGGTGCGCGATGATCGCCGGGGTGATGGTCTGCGGCTGCTCGGCGTTGGCGAGGTGGGCCGAGTCGGGCACGACGAGCAGGCGCCCGTCCTGGACGCCGTCAGCGATCGCCTCGAGGTGCGGGGGAGGAGTTGCCGGGTCGTCGGCCCCGGCGATCGCGAGCGTGGGGGCGCTGATGCCGGCGAGGTCGTCGCGCAGGTCCATCTCGGCGATGACCTCGCAGCACGAGGCGTAGCCCTCGGCCGGGGTCGCCGCCACGATGCCCTCGCACGCGGTCTTGACGTCGGGGTTCTTCGTCAGGAACCCCGGGGTGTACCACCGCGCGACGGCGGCCTCGGCCACCGCGGTGCTCCCGTTCGCGCGCACGGTCGCAGCCCGGTCGTGCCACGCGCTCGACGGCTCGAGACGGGCGCCGGTGCACAGCACCACGAGGCGGTCGACGCGCTCTGGGTTGCGGGCAGCGAGGCGCATGCCGGTCATCCCACCCAGCGAGAGACCGACGAAATGGGCCCTCTCGACCCCGAGGCGGTCGAGCAGCGCCACGACGTCGTCGGCGAGGTCGTCGATGTCGTAGGGGCCCTCCGGCACGGGGGAGGCGCCGTGGCCGCGGGTGTCGTAGCGCACGACACGGAAGTGCTCGGCCAGCTCGTCGGCCTGGGCGTCCCACATGGACGTCGTCGAGCCGAGCGAGTTGGACAGGACGACGACGGGCGCGTCCTCGGGCCCGGTGACGACGTGGTGGACCTCGACGGAGCTCATGAGGTGACCCGCTCGAAGATCGCGGCAAGGCCCTGGCCGCCGCCGATGCACATGGTCTCGAGGCCGTAGCGCGACTCGCGGCGCTGCATCTCGTGGGCCATCGTCGCCAGGATGCGGGCGCCGGTGGCGCCGACCGGGTGGCCCAGCGAGATTCCCGAGCCGTTGGGGTTGAGCCGCTCGTCGGTCGGGTCGACCTTCCACTCGCGCAGGCAGGCCAGCACCTGCGCGGCGAAGGCCTCGTTGAGCTCGATCAGGTCGATCTCGTCGAGGGTGAGCCCGGCCCGCTCGAGGGCGGCAGCGGTCGCGGGGACCGGTCCGATGCCCATCACCTCGGGCCCGACGCCGGCCACGGCCCACGACCTCAGCGCGAGCAGCGGTCGCAGGCCGCGGCGCTCGGCCTCCTCACGGGTGGTCACGACGCACATCGCTGCTCCGTCGTTCTGGCCGCTGGCGTTGCCGGCGGTGACGGTGGAGGCGGCGTCGACCTTCTGGCGCACCGGCCGCAGCGCGGCGAGCTGCTCGAGGGTGGTCTCGGGACGCGGGTGCTCGTCGCGGTCGACGACGACGTCCGGCGTGCCGCGGCGGCCCGGGACGGTGACCGGCACGAGCTCGTCGGCGAACCGTCCGGCCTCGTACGCGGCCCCGGCGCGCTGCTGGGATCGGAGCGAGAGCTCGTCCTGCTCCTCGCGCGAGATGTCGTACTCCCGGCGGAGGTTCTCCGCGGTCTCGAGCATGCCGCCGGGGACCGGGTGGTCCTTGCCGCCGGCCGTCTCGCGGGCCCGGACCAGGCGGTCCATCAGCTCGACGGAGCCGCCCTTGACGCCGGTGCGCAGGCCGAGGGCGTAGTGCTCGACGTTGGACATCGACTCAGCGCCACCGGCCACGATGAGCGTCCCGCCGCCGCTGGCGATCTGGGCGGCGGCGTACAGGACAGCCTGCAGACCGGAGCCGCAGCGACGGTCGAGCTGGAGGCCGGGCACGCCGGTGCCCAGGCCCGCGTCGAGGGCGGCGATGCGTCCGATGGCAGGGTTCTCGCCGCTGGGGTAGCAGTTGCCCAGGATGACGTCGTCGACGTCACCCTCCTGCAGGCCCGTCCTGCGGACGAGCTCGGTCAGGGTGGTGGACGCCAGGTCGACGGCGGACAGCGAGGCGAACGCGCCGCCCTGGCGGCCCACCGGGGTGCGCACGGGTTCACAGATGACGATGTCGGGCATGGATCGAACCTAGTAGTGACGTTCGATACAGTGAAGTATCTGTTTCGGTGTCACTGAGACGAGTGGCGTCCTAAAGGACACCGTGGTGTGCACGTACTTTCGACCCTTGCGACCGGCGGGCGGCCGGCGGGACGATGGGGTCCCGGGGGAGGGGGATCGCATGGACGCACCACGATGGAGTGCTCGCGCACTGTCGGCCTGCGTGGTCGCCGCGGCGCTGGTGGTGCCGGGGACGGCCCAGGCGGGGGCGAGGGGGTTCGACGACCCGGTCGGTGACGCGACGTCCGTGGACATCTCGCACGTACGTGTCGTGCACCGGAACGCGGTGAAGGTGAGCGTCCGGTCGGCCGTCCCGCTGGACGCGGGGCAGGTCTACGGCTTCTGGATCGACACGGGGCGTGGCCCTCGGCCGACGTTCCACGTGTCGTTCCGTGCCAACTCCGACTTCTCGAGCGGACTCGCGGTCGTGCGGTCGTTCGGTCAGCGCCCGGTGCGGACGGTGCAGTGCCCGGGCATGAGCGCGCACGCCGACATGTTCGACGGCAAGCCCGCGTCGATCCGCATCCCGCGGAAGTGCATCGGCGACCCGAAGAGGGTCCGCGTGGCGGTGAAGTTCGAGGACGAGACCACGGGGTCGGTGGACTGGGCGCCGGAGCGACGGATGTTCACGCCCTGGGTGGCGCGGTAGTCCCTTCTGCATCCGGTGAGACCCAGCGGGGTGCCAGTGCGCCGCACTGGAACCCTGCCAGTATCAGTGGATGGAACTGCGCCACCTCCGGTACTTCGTCGCCGTCGCCGAGCAGCGTCACTTCGGCCGAGCCGCTGGGCTGCTGCACATGGCGCAACCGCCGCTCTCGCAGGCGATCCGCCAGCTCGAGGCCGAGCTCGGCGTCACGCTCCTCACGCGCACCACCCGACGTGTCGACCTCACCGCCGCCGGCACGGCGTACCTCGTCCGGGCGCGCGACATCCTCGCGGCGGTGGACGCCGCAGGGGAGGAGGCGGAGCGGGTCGCGTCCGGCCGGTCGGGCCGCCTCGTCGTCGGATGCGTCGGCTCGGCGACGTACTCGCTCCTCCCGGCTCTCGCGCGTCGGCTGCGAGAGGAGCTTCCTGCCGTCGACTTCGGCTTCCGCGGTGAGATGCTCTCGCCCGAGCAGGTCGAGCGGCTGCGCGACGGCTCGCTCGACCTCGCGCTGCTGAGGAGGCTGCCCGACCAGAACGGCCTGACCGTGACCGCGGTGCGGCACGACCGTCTGCTCGTGGCGATGCCGCAGGGCCACCGCTTCGCCGGCAGGCGGCGGTTGCGGGTCGCGGACCTGGCGGGGGAGGACCTCGTCGTCCACGCCGGAGGCGGCCGGTCGGCGATGAACGCACTCGTGCAGGAGCTGTTCGACGCGGCCGGGCGCGAGGCTCGGGTCGTCCACCAGGTCGCCGAGACCTCGACCCTGGTGACCTTCGTGGCCGCTGGGCTCGGCATCGCCGTGGTGCCCGAGCCGACCGCGGCGCTCGCGGTTCCCGGTGTCGTCTACGTCGCGCTGGTGGGTGCCCCGGGCATCGACCTCGTGGCTGCGCGCCGTGCCGACGACGACAACCCCGTGCTCGCCCGGGCGCTCGCTGCGCTGTCGGCTGTTGCGGACGGCTGACGTCGAGGGGTGCGAGTGGCCCGGCCGCTTGTCCTATATCGCTACGATGAACGTATCGATATCCCCCAGGGGTCGGTAGGCCGGCCCGGGAAGAGGTGACCGGAGTGAGTGTCGAAGTGGTCGTGTTCATCGTCGCCGCATCACTGGCGGGCGGGCTCTCGATGGGCGCCGTCACCTGGATCTACTTCCTCGACAAGTGGCGCTCCGACCCGGAGAAGTCGTCCGCGCCGCCGCCACGCTCCGTCTTCGAGGGGCCCGGGAGCTTCGGCCCGACGAGGCAGCGTGGGCATGCCGACCACTGACCCGGAGTCCCCGGAGTCCCCGGAGTCCCCGGGGTCCGGCCGCCCGCGCGAGGCCTCGGTGGACCAGCGCCTGCACGCCGCTGTGCTGGAGCTGCTCCGGGACGGCGGGCCGGGAGCGGTCACCGTGGACCGGGTCGCCGCGACCTCCGGGGTCGCGAAGACCTCCATCTACCGCCGCCACGCGAACCGCGGCGAGCTGCTGACGGCCGTCCTCTCCGCGGCCATCGGGCTGCCGGACGTCCCCGAGGACGGGGAGGTCCGCGACAAGATCCGTGCCGCGCTCGAGCAGGCGTGGCACCAGATGGGTGTCGTCCTGGGTCGAGGTGGACTCGCCGCCATCGTCGGTGACACCGACCCGGAGTTCACCGGACTGTTCCGCGCGGCGCTGGAGCCCTACGTCGACGTCCTTGTCCGGCGGATCCGTGACGACGTCGACGCCGGACTGCTGCGCAGCCGCCTCGACGCGGAGGGGGTCGTGAGCCTCATGGTGGGCGCGTACCTGGGTGAGCTCGTCCACCACGGCGAGGTGGCGCCGGACTGGCTCGACCGGACCATCGAGCTCCTCTGGGTGCTCATGGCGTCCGTCTAGCTCGGACCTCGACGCGGGTGCCGGTAGAGCGGGACACTGTCGTCATGGCCGACGTCGGGTACGACCCCCGCTTCCTCGACACCGACATCGCGCCGCCGCAGGCGCCCGCGCCCGGGCCGGACGACGACCCGGCCCTCGCGACGCCGCTCGACTACGCGCACTTCACGGTCCGCATGCACCCCGAGCGCCGGCTGGCGTGGTGGGTGGCCTGGAACGTCGACGGTCTGCGCCTCTTCCCCAGCGACAGCATCAGCCGCTCGGGCGAGCGCTTCCGCCTCGACCCCCGCATCCCGGCCGAGGCGCAGACCGGAGAGGAGGTGTACGCCGCCAACGACCTCGACCGCGGCCATGTCGCGCGCCGCTCCGACCTGCTCTGGGGCACGCTCGACGAGGCGAGGTTGGCCAACTCCGCGTCGTTCTTCTTCACCAACATCACGCCGCAGCACCAGGACTTCAACCAGTCCGGCCGCGGCGGCGTGTGGGGCCTGCTCGAGAACGCCGTACTGGCGCTCGACGGGCTCGAGGAGCGGCGGCTGACGCTCTTCGCCGGTCCGGTCCTCGCGCCCGACGACCCGCCCTACCGGGGCGTCCAGCTGCCGGTCGAGCACTGGAAGGTCGTCGTCTACCGCCTCGACGGACGTGTGCGCGCCAAGGCGTTCGTCCTGACACAGGACCTCGACGGCCTCGAGGGCGCGGCGCCCGACTTCCTCGACGACTTCGACACCTACCTCGTGCCGCTGGAGCTCCTCGAGGAGCGCACCGGCCTCAGCTTCGAGAGCCTGCGGGAGACCGTCGCGCCCGAAGAGGTGCTTCCCGCCGGCCCGGTCCTGGTCACCGACGTCGAACAGGTCGGCTGGTAGCGGGAGGCGCACCATCGTGTGAGCATGGGGGAAGCGCCATGGAGACCCGGTTGCGACACCCGATCGCGGGCGGCACCGCCCGCGTCCTCCGGCTGCCGCTCGGCCGTCATCCCTACGCTGTCCGGACCACGCGAGTCCCCATGCGTGACGGCGTCGAGCTGCTGACCGACGTGTACTCGCCGGCGGCCGGGTTGCCGGGGACGGTGCTCATCCGCACGCCGTACGGCCGTGACGGCCTGATCGCCCAGCTCACGGCGGGTTTCTTCGCCGGTCACGGCTACCACGTCGTGAACCAGGGCTGCCGCGGGACGTCCGGCTCAGGAGGGACGTTGGACCCGTTCCGCCAGGAACGTGCCGACGGGGCCGACACCGTCGCCTGGCTGCGTCGGCAGCCCTGGTTCGGTGGCCGGCTGGCGCTGTGGGGAGCCTCGTACCAGGGGCACGCGGCCTGGGCCGTGCTGGCGGACCCCCCTCCGGAGGTGGTGACGGCGGTGATCGTCAACTCGGCCCACGACGCCCACTGGGCGACGCACGGGGCAGGCGCCTTCTCCTTGGAGGAGGTGGCGGGCCTCATGGACGGCTTGGGCCACCTCGAGGCCGGCACAGTCCGAGGGCTCGCACGCGGCGTGACGGCGGCTCGGCGCCTGCGGCCCGCGTTCGAGGAGCTTCCCCTCGTCAAGGCCCAGGACCTCTTCGCGCGCACCGGCATGCCGTACGCGGACTGGCTCGTGGCGTCGGACCGCGAGGACCCACTGTGGCGCGACATGCGACTCGGCCAGGCCCTCGACCGGGTCACCGTGCCGGTCCTGCTGCAGACGGGATGGCAGGACCGGTTCCCCGCCCAGATGATCGAGGCGTTCGAGCGGCTGCAGCAGCGGGGTGTCGACACCGGGCTCACCATCGGGCCGTGGACCCACGTCCAGACGCTCACGAAGGGGGCGGCTGTCGTGATGACGGAGGCACTGGACTGGCTGGCCGAGCACCTCGCCGCAGCCCCGGATCGGAAGCGGCCGAGCCCGGTCCGGATCTACGTGACCGGAGCGCGGGAGTGGCGCCGCCTGCAGACGTGGCCGCCGCCGCCCACCAGCGAGCGCGTGCTGTACCTCCGGCCCACGGGTGGGCTCGCGGGGACGCCGCCGTCGGCCACGGCCGGCCCGACCACGTTCACCTACGACCCTGCCCGTCCCACTCCGGCGGTGGGTGGTCGGGTGATCAACCCGGCGATCGGCGGTCATCGCGACAACCGCGAGCTCGAGGCGCGCGCGGACGTCGTGACGTTCACCAGCCCGCCGTTGACCGAACCCCTGGACGTGCTCGGGGAACCGGTCGTCGAGGTCGTCCACGAGACCGACAACCCGTACGCCGACCTCTTCGTCCGCCTGTGCGAGGTGCGGAGGAGCGGTCGGTCCGTCAACATCAGCGACGGGTTCGTGAGGCTTGGTCCGGAGGATGCGAACGGGACCATCGTGCTCCGACTCGATGCCGTGGCGCACAGGTTCACGTCGGGCAACCGACTCCGCCTGCAGGTGTCCGGGGGTGCACACCCTCGCTACGCGAGGAACCTGGGCACCGACCAGGACCCGGCGACGGGCACGGACCTGGTGCCGTCGGCTCGCGAGGTCCGTCACGGCTCGGGCGGCCTGTCCCTGGTCCGCCTGCCGTGCTCCTTGTAGCCCGGATCGGGGCCCGCCCTTGCCTCGCGGGGGCCGATCACGCGACAGTGAGCTGACAGTTCTCGGACCGTCGGAGCAGTGAGCAGGAGCCGTCACGGTGAGCAGAGAATCCGGCGCTGTCGCCAGCCAAGCCGGCGTCCCGGTCGCGTCCCGGCCGGAGGCGATCCGCAACGTCGTCGTCGTGGGTGCGGCCGGTGCGGGCAAGACCACGCTGGTCGAGCGGCTGCTGGTCGTGGCCGGCGTGCTCAACCGGGCTGGCAGCACGGAGGACGGCACGACCGTGTGCGACTTCGAGGAGGTCGAGCACCGGCACCGGCGATCGGTCGGGCTGGCGCTCGCTCCGCTCGCGCACGACGGCGTCAAGATCAACCTGCTGGACACCCCCGGCTACGTCGACTTCGTGGGTGAGGTGCGAGCAGGTCTCCGCGCCGCGGACTGCGCGCTCTTCGTCGTCGCCGCCAACGAGGGCGTCGACGAGCCGACACGGGCGCTGTGGCGCGAGTGCGCCGACGTGGCCATGCCCCGGGTGGTCGTCATCACCAAGGTCGACCACGCCCGCGCCGACGTCGACGGCGTGGTGGACCAGGCGCGCGCCGCCTTCGGCGAGCGGGTCCTGCCCGTCCACCTCCGGGAGGGCGGACGCCTCGTCGACCTGCTGACGGGCGACCACGGGCACGAGGCGCAGCGAGCGGCGCTCGTCGAGGGCATCATCGAGGAGTCCGAGGACGAGACGTTGATGGAGCGCTACGTCGGTGGCGAGGAGATCGACACCGGACTGCTGCTCCACGACCTCGAGCTGGCCGTCGCGCGGGGCTCGCTGCACCCCGTCGCCCCGGTCGACTCCCCCAGCGGCGCGGGGGCCCGAGAACTCCTCGACCTCATGGTGTCCGCGTTCCCCTCGCCGCTCGAGCACCCGCTGCCGAAGGTCTGGACACCGGCGGGTGGACCTGGCCCCGCTATCGCGTGCGACCCGGCCGGCCCGTTGGTCGCGGAGGTGGTCAAGACGACCTCCGATCCCTACCTCGGGCGGGTCAGCCTGGTCCGCGTCTTCTCCGGGACCGTGCTGCCGGACGCCACGGTCCACGTGTCCGGGCACCGGTCGGGATGGGCGGGCGGAGAGGACCCGGCCGCGAGCCACCCGGACCACGACGAGGACGAGCGGATCGGGTCGCTCTCCGTGCCGCTGGGCAGGACCCAGCGCACCGCCGCGGCCGTGGTCGCGGGGGACCTGTGCGCCATCGGCCGGCTCAGCCGCGCCGAGACCACAGACACCCTGTCCGCCGTCGACACGCCGCTGGTGCTGGAGCCTTGGCAGGTGCCCGATCCCCAGCTGCCGGTGGCCATCCAGGTCCGGACCACGAGCGACGAGGACAAGCTCGGCTCGGGGCTCCAGAGGCTCGCCGCCGAGGACCCCACCCTTCGAGTCGAGCACCACGAGGAGACCCACCAGGTCGTGCTGTGGACGATGGGGGAGGCCCACGCGGACGTGCTGCTCGACCGGCTCGCCGGCCGCTACGGCGTCGACGTCGACGAGGTCGAGCTCCGGGTGCCGCTGCGGGCAACGTTCGCGCGACCGGCCACCGGCCACGGCCGGCACGTGAAGCAGAGCGGAGGGCACGGGCAGTACGCCGTGTGCAGCATCGAGGTCGAACCGCTACCGCAGGGCGGTGGGTTCGAGTTCGTCGACCGCGTCGTGGGAGGCGCAGTACCCCGGCAGTTCATCCCCTCGGTCGAGAAGGGAGTCCGTGCGCAGATGGCGCAGGGGGTCGCCGACGGCTACCCGACGGTGGACCTCCGGGTGACCCTCACCGACGGCAAGGCCCACAGCGTCGACTCCTCCGACATGGCGTTCCAGACCGCGGGCGGGCTGGCGCTGCGCGACGCAGCGACGCGTGCCGGTACGTGCCTGCTTGAGCCCGTCGACGAGGTGGAGGTGCGCGTCAGTGACGCCCTGGTCGGCACCATCATGGGGGACCTGTCCGCACGTCGGGGCAAGGTCCTGGGCAGCGAACCGGCCGGCGAACCCGGCATGGTCGTCATCCGGGCGCACGTGCCCCAGCTGGAGCTCCGCCGCTACGCCGCCGAGCTGCGCTCCCTCGCCCACGGCTCGGCCTCCTTCACCCGGGCGTTCGTCGGCTACGAGCGGGTTCCCGAGCAGGTCTCCGCCAAGCTCCCGGTCCCCTGACGTCAGCCCTGCCGCACCGCGCGGGTGGCCAGGTGGGTCGGTAGGTAGGGCGCCAGCGGGTGGCCCGGACGGCGGTCCTCGAGCAGGTCGGTGACATGCAGGCCCGCCCGGCCCTGCCCGCCGATCTGGTCGGCGAGCGTGTGGCTGAACTGGAGCGGGTCGCCGTCGTCGAGGAGCCGCTGCCGGGTGGACGCGTCGATGCTGGTGAGCTCGGAGTAGGGCAGCGCGTTCGCGACGACGAGCTCACCGTCGCCGAGCAGGTCCTGGTCGAACACGTAGACCACCGGGTTGAAGAAGCCGGCGATCAGGGCGCCTCCGGGACGGAGCACGCGCGCCACCTCCTGCCATACGGGAGCGACATCGGGGATGTACACGTTGGCCACGGGGTGCACGACCAGGTCGAACGAGTTGTCCTCGAAGCGCGACAGGTCGGTCATGTCCGCGTGGACCAGCGTGAGCTCGAGTCCGTCACGGCGCGCGACCTCCTCGTCCCGGGCGAGCTGGGCCTCGGAGAAGTCCAGCACGGTGACCTCCGCGCCAGCGGCGGCGAGGATCGGTCCCTGCTGGCCGCCCCCGCCCGCCAGGCACAGGGTCCGGCAGCCCTCCAGTGAGGGGAACCAGTCGCGAGGCACCGGGACGCTCGGGGTGACGACGATCGACCACTCGCCGCGTCGGGAGGCCTCGACCTCCGCGGAGCTGACCGGTCGGGTCCATGGGGATCCGCTGGATCCCAACGAGTCCCACACGTCGCGGTTGTGCGCGCGTACGTCCATCGGGTCGCTCCCTCGTCCTCGCTGCTGGTACGCAGCGGATCCTAGGGGCGGCCCCAGCGCCGTCGGTGCCCTTTGCGATGCTTGCGCACCGGCACAGGTGGTGGACGAAGCGGGAGAGCGGGTACGTGAGCGAGACAGCAGGCGAGCTTGCGCGCGTGAAGGGGGCGTTCGCCCAACCCACGCTGACCCTGCTCCACCAGCGGCAGGCGCCCGTGGTGATCACGATCTTCCGCACGGCGTTCGGCCGCACCAACCACCCGATCCCCACGGCCCGGCTGCACACCCAGGTCGAGGAGCACGTCGCCCAGATGCGGCTGGCGGGGGAGCAGGACGTACCCACCGGCACGGGTCGCGAGATCTGCCAGCGCTGGATGCGCGGCCAGTGGCTGGTGCGCTCGCTCGACGAGGCCGGCCACGAGGTGTACGCGCTGACGTCCCATGCGCAGCAGGCGCTGGAGCTGGTGAAGAACCTCGCCCGCGACCGGGCCACGCTCAGCGAGCACCGGGTCGCGACCATCCTCGGCACCGTCCGCCGCTTCAACTCCGAGGCCAACCCCGACCGCACCGCCCGCGTCACGATCCTCAACGAGGAGATCGCCCGGCTCCGGGGCGAGCGCGACCGGCTGGTCGACGGCGGCGAGCTGGAGGGCGCGACCGAGGACTACATGCTCGAGGGGTTCACCGAGCTGCTGTCGCTGATCTCCGCGCTGCCGAGCGACTTCGCCCGGGTCGAGGAGCGGTTCGCCACGATCCGGACGGAGATCCTCGCGGCGTTCCGCGCGGAGGACCGTCCGGCCGGTGAGGTGATCGACGACTACCTCGCCCGCGCCGATGCGCTGATGACGGCCACGCACGAGGGGCGTGCGTTCGAGGGGGCGTTCGCGCTGCTGCGCGACGACGCCCTGGTGACGCAGCTGCGCGAGGACCTGACCGACCTGCTGGAGCACCCGCTGTCCGACCGGATCCTCAGCGACGCCGACCGCGCCGAGCTGCGCGGGACCGTGCGGCTGGTGCGCGACGGCCTCGACCGGGTGCTCGCCCAACGCTCGCGCGTGACGGCGACGCTGAAGGAGTACATCGTCTCCCACGACGTCGCGCGTGACCGCGAGCTCGAGCAGACGCTGCGCCAGGTGGAGGCCGAGATGACGACGTGGATGGCCACCACCGGTCCGCGCGCCGTCCACGACGTCGCGCTCCTGCCCGCGCGGACGAGCATCGACCACCTGCGCGAGCGCTTCCACGACCCCGCCGACGACGTGCTGCCCGACCGCATCAGCACGCCCGACCCCGACCTGGCACCCCCGGTCTCGCTCGCCGAGCTCATGGCGCAGGGCGGACCGCGGCTGTCGACCCTGCGCGAGCGCCTCGACGCGGCGCTGTCCTCGCTGCTCCCGGTCGCGTCCCTCGGGGCCCTCTTCGACGGCCTCGAGACGTCACTGCGCCGGCCGGTCGAGATCTTCGGGCTGCTGCACCTCGCCGCCGACCGGGACTGGCGGGCCGAGGAGTCGGCCGAGCCGTTCGAGACCGTGCGGCCCGACGGCAGCCGGCGGACCTTCGCCGTGCCCCGCACCCCCCTCCCCGACCCCGATCTCCCCGACACCCACCAGACGGAGACCCGCGCATGAGCGTCGAGACCCACCCCGAGATCGTCGACGAGGCCTACGGCGAGGCCTTCGACGAGGGCGTTGACGAGGTCGTCGAGGAGGGTTCGTTCTCGCTGTTCGAGGGCGACGAGGGCGGACTGGACCACGCCCAGCGCCGCGCCCTGGTGACGCTGGTCAAGCAGCGGTTCATCAGCGCCCGCACCCACCCGCGCGACTGGGTCGTGCTCGTCGAGCACGAGCGGCTGATCCGGTCGCGGCTCAACGACCTCTTCCTCGACCTGCAGGTCGACCGTGCCCGCGAGGTCGCGTGGAAGCGGCAGGCCACCTCCGAGACCGGGAGCCGGTTCCCGACGTTGCTCTACGACGCCGCGTGGTCGCGCGAGGAGACGATCGTGCTGGTCCACCTGCGCGACCGGCTGCGCGCCGGTGTCGCGAGCGGCGATGCACGCGTCTTCGTCGACCGGGAGGACATCGTCGGCCACGTCGCGAGCTTCCGGCCGGCGCACGCCACCGACGTCGCGGGCGACGACAAGCGTGCGCGCAACGCGATCACGAGCATCATCAAGGCGGGCCTGCTCATCGGCACCGCGTCCGAGGAGCGCTTCGAGATCAGCGAGGCCGTGGAGCCCCTGATCCCGCTGGAGCTCCTCCAGGAGCTGCTGGACGCGTTGGTGGCCGCCAACAGCGGCGAGGCCCCGTCCGAGCCCGACGAGCCGGACGGACTGTTCGGCGACGACGCCGATGCCGACCAGGCGGACGCCGACCGGGTTGGCGCCGTCGACCCCGCAGAGGAGCAATGAGCATGTCGATCGACGAGATCGAGCAGGCGGCGGTCGACGGGCTGTTCGCGAGGCGCGAGGTCGCCACTCCGGCCGACGACACCATGCAGTGGCGCGCGGCGCTGCTGCAGCTGGTCAACTGGGGCGGCTTCGGCGGCCTCACCGTCGTACCCCTGCGCGGTGACGCGACGATGATCTCCGGCGCCTCGGGCGTCGGCAAGAGCACCATCCTCGACGCCTACACGGCGCTGATGATGCCGTCGGACACCAAGTTCAACGGTGCCTCCAACGACGCCGTCGCCGGCCGCGCCCGCGGCGCGGGCCAGCGCAACCTGCTGTCCTACCTGCGCGGCGCGGTCGACGTGGTCGACGACCCCCGCACCGGTCGTCCGGTCGAGAAGCTGCTCCGCGGCAAGGGCTCCGACACCTGGGGCGCGATCGCGATGACCTACGTCAACGACCAGGGCGGCCGCTTCACCGTGCTCCGCACCTACTACGTGCCCCGGCGTGCCACCCGGTCGAGCGACGTCCAGATGCAGCTGGCCACCCAGGACGGGGCGCTGCCGCTCGACACGCTCGAGGTCGCCGTGCCCGAGCGGTTCCACGCGAACACGCTGAAGAAGCTCTACCCGAGCATCCGGGTGCACCGCACCTACGCCGAGTTCGCGGCGGTCCTGCACGCACGGCTCGGCATCGGCGCCAACGGCGACGGGGCGAAGGCGCTGCGGCTGCTCGCCCGCATCCAGGCCGGCAACCAGGTGCGCAGCGTCGACGAGCTCTACAAGGACATGGTGCTCGAGCGGCCCTCGACGTTCGCCGCCGCGGACCGCGCGATCGAGCACTTCGACGACCTCGACACCGCCCACTCGGCCATGCGCACAGAAGAGCAGAAGCTCGAGCTCCTGGCGCCGATCGTCGACCTGCACGACCGCAAGGTGGCGGCCACGCGCCGGCTCGCCGAGCTCGACTCCTACGGCGTGACGCTGGACGGCGACACCCCGCTGCGGATGTGGTTGCTGCGCACCCACCTCCGCCTCGTCGAGGCCGCCGTGGTCGACAACCGCGCCGCCCGCGCATCGGCCGCCGACGAGCTCGGCACGGCGACGTCCGCGGAGCGCACCTACCTCGCCGACCTGGAGGCAGCCAAGGAGTCGCACCGCGCGGCCGGCGGTTCGACGCTCCAGTCGCTCGCGCTGTCGCTGGAGCAGGAGCAGGTCGTCCGCGAGGACCGGCTGGCGCGCCGCACGGTCCTGCAGGAGCGGCTCCTCCCGCTGATCGACGCCACCGACGCCCAGGCGCCCGACGTCGAGGCAGCCCTGCTCTCGAGCGAGTCCTTCGCCGTGCTCCAGATGCACGCCCAGCAGTGGTTGTCCGGCTTCCAGCGCGAGCAGGAGCGGATCCGGCGCGAGCGCGACGCCGTGCTCCGCGACCAGTTCCCGCTCAGCCAGCGCCAGGCCGAGCTGCGGCGTGAGCGGGCGTCGCTGGAGAGCCGCGCCGGCCGGGTGCCGGCCCGGATGGACGAGCTGCGCGCCGAGGTCGCGCGTGCGAGCGGGCTGGGCGTCGACGAGCTGCCGTTCGTGGCCGAGCTCATCGACGTCGCGCCCGACGAGGCACGCTGGCGCACGGCCGTCGAGACCGTCCTCGGGGCGAGCGCCCGGACGATGCTCGTGCCGCTCGACCGGCTGGACGGCTTCGCCTCCGCGATCGACGGCCTGCGGCTGCGCGGCCGGCTCACCTTCGAGGGCGTGGACCTCGACCTGCCGGACCTCGGTCCGGCAGACCCGGAGCGGGTCGCCGGCAAGCTGGTCTTCCAGGACTCGCCCTTCTCGGGGTGGGTGCAGGCCCACGTGGGCGAGCCGTCGCGCAACGCGCTGTGCGTCGAGTCCGCCGACGGGCTCGCGGGCCCGGGCTTCCGGGTCACCCTCGCCGGCCAGACCCGCAACGGCCGTCGCGGTGCCCACGGACGCAACGACACCCGCAACATCATCGGGTTCTCCAACGCCGACGCGATCGCCGAGGTCGACGCGGAGCTCGCCGACCTCGAGGAGCGGCTCGACGGCGTCGGGGCCGAGGTGGCAGGGCTGGACCGGAGGTCGCGCGTGCTGGAGCAGCAGCGCACGTCGTACGACGTCGTGGCCGCGGCGCGCTTCGACGACTTCGACGTCGACGGCAGCGACCGCCGCATCGCCGACCTCGAGCGCCGACGGGCCGAGATCCTCGAGTCCGACGACGGGCTCCAGGTGCTGGAGGCGCAGATCGCCGACCTCACCGCGCGGCTCGAGGAGACGCGACGGGCCCGCTACGCCGCGGAGCAGCGGCAGCGTGAGCTCAACGCCGCCCACGGCGACCTCGTCGACGCCGAGGACGTCGTCAAGGACCGGCTCCAGGCGATGGAGGACGCCGGCAAGGTCGTGCTCAGCCCGGAGCAGGAGACCGCCCTGGCGGTCGACTTCGCGGCCGCCGCGTCGCCCGCCGACCCCGACGACCTCGAGCGGTTCGCCGAGTCGTCCCAGCGGCTCGCCGAGCGGCTCCGCACCGCGGTCGGCGACGCCGAGGCAGAGGTCCGACGGGTCGACGACGACCTCGCGCAGGTGTTCCGGCTCTACAAGCTCCAGTGGGACTCGCCCAACCTCGGCGCCACCGCAGACTCCTACCCCGACTACGCCCGCATCCTCGACGAGATCCGCGGCGAGGGTCTCGCTGCGCGGCGGTCCGAGTGGCGACGCCGGCTCACCGAGTGGAGCGGCCAGGACCTCGTGCCGCTCGTCGGAGCGATGGCCGCGTCCGTGGAGGAGATCGAGGACCGGCTCGAGCCGATCAACGCGATCCTGCGGCGCCTGGAGTTCGGCGCGTCGGGCGACCGGCTCCGGATCCGCCTGCGTCGGCTGTCGCCTGCCCACGTGCAGATCTTCATGAAGGACCTGCGCACCCTGTCGTCCGGCTCCACGACCGAGCTCGACGAGGAGGCCCTCGAGAAGCGCTTCACCGAGCTCAGCCGGTTCATGCAGCAGCTGCGGAGGCCGAGCCAGCTCGGCGACGCGGCGACGTCGCTGACCGACCGCGACCGCCTGCTCGACGTACGCCGCCACGTGGAGATCAGCGCTGAGCGCTACGACCACACCACCGGCGAGCTGCGCGCGACCTACCGGACGCTGGGGGAGAAGAGTGGCGGCGAGAGCCAGGAGCTGGTCGCCTTCATCGTCGGCTCGGCGCTCCGCTTCCGGCTGGGCGACGAGATGCGCTCGCGACCGCGGTTCGCCCCGGTGTTCCTCGACGAGGGGTTCGTGAAGGCGGACTCCGAGTTCGCCGGTCGCGCGGTCCAGGCGTGGCGGGGGCTCGGCTTCCAGCTGATCGTCGGTGTCCCGCTCGACAAGGTCACCGGTCTCGAGCCCCACATGGACGAGCTGCTCGCCATCACCAAGAACAGCACCACCCATGAGTCCTGGATCACGCCCATCACCGACGCCGGGCGGCTGGACGGAGCCCCCGGCGCGGTCTGACGTCGTCACCCGCGCCGGTCCGGCCCACCCCTCCGGACCGGCCGATTTGTGTCGGTGTCGCCCGGCGCGCATAGTGGTCCGTTCGCCGTACCGCGGGGCCAGAGATGCTTCGCGCTTCTTTTTTGAACATGTGTTGGATCGTTCCAACCGCCCTGCCGACGATCGTTCGTGATCGTCGAGCGACCCCCGTGCACGCGTCTGCTCACGCAGCCGGACGCCTGCGTGCCGTCACGGCACACCTCTGACATCCCGGCTTCCCGGCCGACCCTTCGCTGCGCTCGGGCAGTGTCCCCCCGAAGGAGAAAGACCCATCACGACCGCAGACTTCGAACGACTCCTCCGCCCGAACCCGGGCACCGAGGGGCTCAGCTCCGACCACACCCGTGACGCCACCAGGTCCAGCTCGCCTTCGCTGATGATGCTGGTCCTGCTGGCGACCATCGGCGTGCTCGCGTACGCCACCTTCATCTTCCGACCCTCGCACCACGGCGACCTCCTGCCGTTCGCACTCGTCGTCACCGCCGAGACCTGGCTGATCGCGCAGGCGCTGCTGGCCCTGTGGACCATCCTCTCCAGCGGCTACGACCCCCGTGACTTCTCCTACCACCAGGCCAAGCGGGCGCTCTTCGAACCCGGCCAGATCGTCGCGCAGGGGCTCCAGGCGACCCCGAGCCGGTGGCCGATGCGGATCCACGAGGAGCAGACCACCGTCGACGTCTTCGTCACGACGTACGGCGAGGACCTCGCCGTGATCCGTCGCACGGTCGCCGCAGCGCTCGCGATCCGCGGGCAGCACCGGACGCTGGTCCTCGACGACGGCCGCTCCGACGACGTCCGTGACCTCGCTCACGAGCTGGGCGCGGAGTACGTCCGTCGGCCCGACAACCACGGTGCCAAGGCCGGCAACATCAACCATGCCCTCTCGATCACCGACGGTGAGTTCTTCGCCGTGTTCGACGCCGACTTCGCTCCGGAGCCGCAGTTCCTCCACGAGACGCTGCCCTACTTCGCCACCGACAAGGTCGCCTTCGTGCAGACCCCGCAGACCTACGGCAACCTGCACACCGTCCTGTCCAGGGGCTCGGGCTACATGCAGTCGGTGTTCTACTCCCTGATCCAGTCCGGCAAGAACCGCTTCAACGCGGCGTTCTGCGTCGGGACCAACGTCGTCTTCCGGCGCAACGCGGTGGCCGACATCGGCGGCATCTACCAGGAGTCGAAGTCCGAGGACATCTGGACCTCGATCCACCTGCACGAGCGCGGCTGGCGCTCGATCTACACCGGCGCGGTGCTCGCGGTCGGAGACACCCCGGAGTCGGTCGAGGCCTACAGCAAGCAGCAGCTGCGCTGGGCCACCGGAGCCTTCGAGATCCTGCTGCGGCACAACCCGCTGAGCCGCAAGCGCAACCTCACCACCGACCAGCGGATCCAGTACCTCACGACCGCGACGTTCTACCTCAACGGCATCGCCCCGGCGCTGCTGCTCGCGGTGCCGCCGTTGCAGATCTACTTCGACCTCACCCCGGTGGCGCTCGGCGTGCCGACGAGCACCTGGTTGATGTACTACGCCGGCTTCTACTTCATGCAGGTGGTCGTCGCGCTCTACACGATGGGCTCGTTCCGCTGGGAGACGCTGATGCTCGCGTCCTCGTCGTTCCCCATCTACATCCAGGCGATGTGGAACGCCGTCACCAGGCGTGAGCGCCAGTGGCACGTGACCGGCAGTGCCGGCGGCGCCCGCTCGCCGTTCACCTACACGTTCCCGCAGGTGCTGGTCTTCGTGTTCCTTCTCCTCACCACGGTCGTCGGCGCCTGGAAGGCCGAGGTCACCGGCTCCTTCAACGTGGCCCTGGCCTGGAACGCGCTCAACACCCTCGTCCTCGGCATCTTCCTGACCGTCACCTACCGCGAGGCACGAACCGCCCGGGCCGTGCGACGTACGACACGTCGCGACGCCCGCCGGCAGTCCCGCCAGGCGCGGCGCCGACGCCACGCCGCCACGGCAGCCGGGCCCGTCGACTCCTCGCCCACCCCGACCACGACCCTCGTTGGAGGCCCCCGATGAACGTCCTCACCCGTCTGAAGTACCTCGTGGGCATGCTGCTCGTCGTCGGCGCCGTCGCCGCGCTGGCACTGAGCATGAACCAGCGCATCAGCACCGTCCACGACGTCAGCGCCACGGTGCGCACCGACGACTACACCGTCGGCACGCCCTACGCCGGCACGGTCGTCGCCCGCAAGGTCGACGTGGGCGACCAGGTCGGCAAGGGCGACCCGCTGTTCGTCGTCCGCAGCACCGAGCTGGCCCGGGAGATCGCCAAGGACGCGATCGAGCCCGAGAGCTCGCCCTACGACATCCGCGACGACACCAAGGTCGTGATCCGTGCGACGTCGGCCGGGAAGGTCTCGGAGGTCCAGCCCATCGAGGGCGCCTACGTTGCCGCCAACTCGACGCTGGCGCAGGTGCAGGAGCAGGGCACCAGCTACGTGCAGGCCGACTTCCGGCTCACGCCGAAGCAGTACGCGCTGATGCGCGGCGCGGACGACGTCACGGTGCGGCTGCCGGACGAGCAGTCCGTGCCGGCCGAGATCGACCGCATCGGGGTCCGCACCGACGGTGCGAGCGCAGCGACCCGGCTGCGTGTCGTCTCGCCGGCACTCAACAACCGCGGCCTGTTCGCGTCCGGCACTCCGGTCGACGTGGACGTGGCGCTGCGCAGGGACGGGCTGGCCGAGTCGGTCCGCTCCCTCCTCACTGGCCTGCTCACGCCCGGGGGTGCGGGATGAGGGGCCGCAGCTGGCTCACCGCCTCGGTGACGGCTGTCGCGGTGCTCGCCGTGCTCGCCGGCGTCGCCGTGGGGATGGGGTCGCTGCTCGACCGCGACCGCGACTCGTCGAGCGGGCAGGACACCTTCGACCCGTTCCAGCCCGCGGGGTCGTCGGGGTCGTCGGGGTCGTCGGGGTGGACGCCGGTGACGCGTCAGGCGCCGGCGTCCTGGACACCCGCGGCGGCGCGGCTACCCCGGGTGGAGGGCTCGACCGGTCCGGCCCGGGTCGACGCAGGCCTCGCGCCCCCCACCAACCGGTGGTACTCGGGGATGTTCTTCGGCTCCGAGCCGCAGCCTGTCTTCGCGATGCCCCTGGCTGCCCAGGCCGACGACACCGGCGTCGCCGTCGGGTTGCCCCGGGTGTCCGCCTCGGAGCGGACCATCACGGCGCCGTTCGTCCCGGAGCTGCGCCTCGGCCTGGCGGCTGACGCGTTCACCGCCACCCGCGCCGATCCGGTCTCGGTGACCTCGACCTACACCTTGGCCGGCACCGCGGTCGGCGAGCTCGACCTGGCCGAGGGCTGGCCCTACGTCGGCTACACGGCGTTGCAGGCCCAGGACGTCACCGTGCCTGCCGGGCTCGAGCGTCGCGACGGTGGCCGGTGGCTGGCAATGGTCGCCGGCGACACGACGTACGGGCTCGCGGTCTCCGGTTCCGACGGCAGCCGCCGGACGGTCGACCCCTCCGGCGACGTCGTCCCTCTGGAGCGCGGGGAGACCCTGCTGGCCTTCGCGGCTCGTGACGACGCGACGCTCGCCGAGCTCTCCCGTGGCGCCGTGCCCGTCCGCGGCACGTCGACCGGCTTCGACCTCGTCGGGGGACAGGCCCGCACCAGGATCGACTACCGGACCCCGCGCGGTCGCAGCACCGTGCTGGCGGCGATGCCGCACCAGCGTCTCGACCGTGCGACGACCCGTGGCCGTGTCGACTCGCTCTACGGGCCCCTTCGACTGGTCCGCGCCCGGTCGCTGGTGTCCAGCGTCCCGGCACTGCGGCCGGACGCGACGCCCGACGTCGACGGGCTCGGCCGCACCGCGCGCGCCGAGCTGCGCGACCAGGTGGTCGCGGACGTGGCCAAGGAGACCTCCGCCGGCGCGCCGCGGCAGGACACCTACTTCGGCGGTAAGGACGTCCACCGGATGGCGCAGCTCACCCGCCTCGCCGAGGACGTCGGCGCCGACGACGCCGCCGCCGCGATCCGTGAGCGCGCGGTCACCGAGCTGGACGCCTGGCTGGGCGGCACCTCCGAGTGCGGGGTCGACGCCACCCGCTGCTTCGCCTACGACACCGCATGGAAGGGAGTCGTGGGCCGCGCCGCGTCGTTCGGGTCCGATGAGTTCAACGACCACCACTTCCACTACGGCTACTTCCTCGCTACGGCGGCACTCCTCGGCGAGGGGCAGCCCGAGCTCCTCGACCGGTGGCGTCCGACGCTGACCGCGCTCGCGGAGGACATCGCGTCCCCGGCGACGAACGGCACGCTCCCAGCCCTGCGCAGCTTCGACCCCTACACCGCCCACTCATGGGCGTCGGGGGCCTCCGTCTTCGCCGACGGCAACAACCAGGAGTCGAGCTCGGAGGCGATCAGCGCCTGGAACGGCATGGCGCTGTGGGCGGCGGCTGACGGCAACCAGGCGCTCGCCCGGCAGGCCACCTGGCAGCTGAGCCTCGAGGCCGCCTCGGCCCGCGCCTACTGGCTCGAGCCGCGAGACCTCCCGGCGGCGTACGACCACTCGATCGTCTCCCTCAACTGGGGCGGCAAGCGCGAGTGGGCCACCTGGTTCAGCGACGAGCCCTCCGCGATGCTGGGCATCCAGCTGCTCCCCATGCCCGCCGTGATGGCGCAGGGGAAGGTCGACGAGGAGCGTGTCCGTGCCAGCGTCGCCGAGGCGTCCGCGCGCGGCTTCGACACGATGTTCGGCGACTACCTGACGATGTACCTGGCCCTCGCCGAGCCGCGACGCGCCCTGGAGGTCGGCAGGCGCCTGCCCGACACGGCCATCGACGACGGCAACACCCGCAGCCAGCTGCTCGCGTGGCTGCTCGCCGCGCGGGCCGGTCAGCTGCGCGGAGCTCGCTGACCGGCCGGCCCTCGCGGCGGGTCGGGGTCGGGCGTCAGGCGGCGGTCAGCGGCTCGACCAGGTCGGAGCGAAGACGGGCGAGCACGCGGGTGAGGATGCGGGAGACCTGCGCCTGCGTGAGCCCGATGAGGTCGGCGATCTCGCGCTGGGTGCGCTCGTCGACGAACCGCCACCGGAGGATCAGGCGCTCCCGCTCGGTCAGGCGGCCGACGGCCGAGTCGAGCACCAGCCTGGCCTCGAGGGACTCGAACCCGCGCTCCTCGAGGCCCAGCAGGTCGGCGATCGTCCCGCCGCGCTCGTCGTCGGCGCTGGTGTCGATCGACGCCGGCCGGAAGCAGCCGTCGGCCGCGATCGCCTCGACGACGTCGTCCCGGTCGACGCCGAGGTGGAGGGCGATCTCCGACGGGCGGGGCGAGCGTCCCAGGAGGGCCTCCAGCTCGTGCTGGGTGGCCCGGATCCGGGCCTGCAGCTGCTGCACGCGGCGCGGGACACGGATCATCCAGCCCGAGTCGCGGAAGTGGCGGCGCAGCTCGCCCCGCACGGTCGGCACTGCGTAGGACATGAAGTCGTGCCCGGCGAACGGGTCGAAGCGACGAGCCGCCTTGACGAGGCCGACGAGGGCGACCTGCTCGAGGTCGTCGAGGTCGATGCCCCGGTTGCGGTAGCGGGCTGCCATGGAGCGCGCGACGCCGGCGTTGGTCGCGATCAGCTCGTCCACCAGTCCCTGACGTGCCGGCCCCGGTCCCACCCGGCGCAGCTCCGCGACGATCGAGGAGGTACGCCGCGCGCGCTCGTCGCGCTCGGCCTGCACGGGGGACGCGTCGTGGTGGGGGTGCGAGGGGTGCGGGGGCATCGCGACGGTGGTCACGGGCCTTCTCCTTCCGGCCATGGGTCGATCGGGGTGGCGGCCCGGATCCGGGCCCGGAAGAATCCTCGCCCGGGCGCACAGGACGTCGACAGCCGAAATGCGAAACATTGGACAGACCATGGACAGAGCGCCCCGGTGCCGCGTCTGGCGTCGGCCCGGCCGCTAGGGTCGGGCCATGGCTCGCAGTGTCTACGTGGCCGGCGTCGAGGGGTTCACCGGCAAGTCCGCCGTCGCGCTCGGGGTCCTCGAGCAGCTGTCGCGCCGGGTGGCACGGGTGGCGGTCTTCCGGCCGGTGGTCCGTGCCGAGGCATCGACGGGCGACGTCCACGACTACGTCCTCGACCTCCTCGTCTCGCACGACGCCGTCTCCCTGACGTACGACGAGTGCGCGGGCGTCAGCTACGACGACGTGCACGCCGATCCGGACGGCGCGATGGACCGCATCGTCGCGCGCTACCACCAGGTCGCCGAGCAGAGCGACGCCGTGGTCATCGTCGGCAGCGACTACACCGACGTCGGCGCCCCGGCCGAGTTCGCGTTCAACGCCCGGGTGGCGGCCAACCTCGGCGTGCCGGTCCTGCTCGTCCTCAACGGGCAGGGGAGGGGCGTCGACCAGCTGTGCACCGCGGCGGCGATGGCGGAGGCCGAGCTGGCCGCCAACCACGCGGCGCTGTTCGCCGTCATCGCCAACCGCGTCGACCCCGAGGCCACCGACCGGACGGCGACCGCGCTGCGCCGCGACGGCGTGCCCGCGTTCGCGCTGCCCGAGCAGCCCCTCCTCAGCGCGCCGTCGGTGGGCGACCTGATGGCGGCCTGCGACGGCCACCTCGTGCGGGGCGACGAGAGCCAGCTGGCGCGCGAGGTGCCGGGCCTGGTGGTCGCGGCGATGACGCTGCCCAACGTGCTCGACCGACTCTTCGACGGCGCGCTCGTCGTCACGCCCGGCGACCGGCCCGAGGTGGTCCTCGGCGTCCTCACCGCCCACCAGTCGGCCAGCTTCCCGCAGCTCTCCGGCATCGTCCTCAACGGCGGGCTCGACCTGCCCGAACAGGTCGACCGGCTCCTCGACGGCCTGGAGGTGGCGCTGCCGATCGTCGCCACCGACCTCGGCACCCATGCCACCTCGACCGCGCTGACCAACCGCCGCGGTCGTCTCGACAAGGACTCCCCGCGCAAGATCGCGACGGCCCTGACGATGTTCGCCGAGCACGTCGACGGCGACGAGCTGATGAGCGGTCTCGAGGTGGCCCGCACCTCGGTCGTCACGCCGCTGATGTTCGAGCACCGGGTCCTCGACGACGCGATCGACGACCGCCGTCACATCGTCCTGCCGGAGGGCGAGGAGGAGCGGATCCTGCGCGCTGCCGACATCCTGCTCCGGCGCAACGTCGCCGACCTGACCCTGCTCGGCGACCCGATGATCGTGCGCGCCAGGGCCGCCCACCTCGGCATCGACGTGTCCGCCGCACGCGTGCTCAGCCCCTACGACGAGGAGCTGCGTGAGCGGTTCGCGCAGGAGTACCACCAGCGCCGCGCGCACAAGGGGATCGACCTCGAGGCGGCCCGCGACGTCGTGGTCGACGTGTCCTACTTCGGCACGATGATGGTCGAGCTCGGCCTCGCCGACGGGATGGTGTCGGGCGCGGTGCACACGACCGCCCACACCATCCGCCCCGCGCTGGAGGTCATCCGCACGGTGCCCGAGGTGTCGGTGGTGTCCTCGGTGTTCTTCATGTGCCTGAGGGACCAGGTGCTCGTCTACGGCGACTGCGCGGTCAACCCCGACCCCACGGCCACCCAGCTCGCCGACATCGCGGTCGCGTCGGCCCGCACCGCCGCGGCCTTCGGCGTCGAGCCGCGCGTCGCGATGCTGTCGTACTCCACGGGCACCTCCGGCAGCGGCACCGACGTCGAGAAGGTCACCCAGGCGACGGCGATGGTCCGCGAGCGGGCGCCCGACCTGCTCGTGGAGGGTCCGATCCAGTACGACGCCGCGATCGACGCCGCGGTCGCGCGCACCAAGCTGCCCGACTCCGCCGTGGCCGGGCGGGCGACGGTCTTCGTCTTCCCCGACCTCAACACGGGCAACAACACCTACAAGGCCGTGCAGCGCTCGGCCGGCGCGCTGGCGGTGGGACCGGTGCTGCAGGGCCTGCGCAAGCCGGTCAACGACCTGTCGCGAGGCGCGCTGGTGCGTGACATCGTCAACACGGTGGCGATCACCGCGATCCAGGCGCAGGAGCGGTCGTGACGCAGCGGGTGCTGGTCCTCAACACGGGGTCGTCGTCGCTGAAGTACCGCCTCCTCGACGGTGGCACCGGCATCGCCGAGGCGTCCGGCACGGTGGAGCGGATCGGCGAGGACACGGGCACGCTGACCCACTCGGTCGACGGCGAGGACCACACCGAGGAGCGTCACGTCGCCGACTTCGAGGACGCGCTGCGCTCGGCCCTCGACGCCTTCGACCGGCACGGACCGGCGATCGACCGGGACGACCTGGCGGCGGTGGGCCACCGGGTCGTGCACGGCGGTGACCTCTTCGCGGAGCCGGTGGTCGTGGACGACCGCCTCCTCGCCACCGTCGAGGACCTCGTCCCGCTCGCGCCACTGCACAACCCCGCCAACCTCGAGGGGCTGCGGGTCGCGCGGCGCCTCTTCCCCGAGGTGCCGCAGGTCGCGGTCTTCGACACCGCGTTCCACCAGACGATGCCCGAGCACGCCTACACCTACGCCGTCCCGCTGGCCTGGCGCGAGGAGCACCGGATCCGGCGCTACGGCTTCCACGGGACGTCGTACGCCTTCGTGTCCCGCCGTGCCGCCGAGCTCCTCGACCGCCCGGTGGAGGAGACCAACCTCGTGGTCCTGCACCTCGGCAACGGCGCATCGGCCGCCGCCGTCCGGGGCGGCAGGTCCGTGGACACGTCGATGGGCCTCACCCCGCTCGAGGGGCTGGTGATGGGCACGCGCTCCGGCGACCTCGACCCGGCCATCCACGGCCACCTGCACCGCGAACTCGGCTGGTCGCTGGACGAGATCGACCGCGCGCTCTACCGCGAGTCCGGCCTGCGGGGCCTCTCCGGGGTCAACGACTTCCGCGAGCTCACCCGGCGGATGGAGGCCGGTGACGAGGCGGCGAGGCTCGCCTTCGACGTCTACGCCTACCGCGTGCGCAAGTACGTCGGCGCCTACTACGCCGCGCTCGGCGAGCTGCACGCCGTGGTCTTCACGGGCGGCGTCGGCCAGCACAGCCCCGACCTGAGGGCCGCGGCCCTCACCGGCCTCGACCGGCTCGGGATCGTCCTCGACCCCGCCCGCAACGCCGCGCCCGACAACGGCGCCCGCGCGGTCTCGAGCGACGACTCCGGCGTCGCCGTCCTCGTCGTCCCCACCGACGAGGAGTGGGAGATCGCCCGCCAGGCGCTCGAGGTCGTGCACGGCTCCACCTGATCGATCCGCGCGCCAGTCGACAGTGGGGCAGTCAACAGTGGGGCAGCCGACAGTGGGGAAGATCGTCCTGACATGTCGCGGACGATCTTCCCCACTCGGTCGACGGTGGGGCTGTGCGTCAGCCGTTGACGGCGTTCTTGAACGCAGCAGCCGGCTTGAAGGCGGGAGCCTTGCTCGCAGCGATCTCCATCGTCTCACCGGTCTGCGGGTTGCGGCCGGTGCGGGCGGAGCGCTCGCGGGACTCGAACGTCCCGAAGCCCGGGACGGTGACCTTGTCGCCACCTGCGACAGCGGTGGTGATGGAGGCGATGACGGCCTCGAGGGCCTTGTCAGCCTGGGCGTTGCTCAGCTCGGCGTGCGAGGCGATGGCGTCGCGCAGCTCGGTCTTGTTCACGTGATCTCCTGATCGTCGGGATTCTCTTACGGCGGCCATTCAACAACGACGCTCACGACGGTGCGTCGCCGCCCGACCCGAAGGGGTGGGAAGGCGGTCGTGCGTCACGCTGACTGCGCCCCGCGGACGCCTGCTGCTCAGGCCAGTGCCTTCGCCTTCAGGGCGTCGAACTCCGGCTGGGTGATCGTGCCTGCGTCGAGCAGCGCCCTTCCCTGGGCGATCTGGTCGGCCGGGCTCGGGCCGGAGCCCGCCACCTGCTTGATGTACTGCTCCTGGTCGGCCCTCACCTTCTCCGCCGATGCGATCTGTCGCTGGGTCATGCTCCGGCCGCGGGCGATCACGTAGATCAGTGCTCCGAGCCACGGCACGAGGATGAGGAGGATCGCCCACCCGGCCTTTCCCCATCCGCTGAGCGAGTCGTCGCCGAAGAGGTCGACCAGGCAGCGGAACCACACCATCAGCGCTGCGATCCAGATGAAGAACCAGAAGCTCCACAGGAGCACGTCCCAGAAGTCCGTGGTGATGGAGTCCATGATCTCGTCCTTTCGGTCCTGACCCCCGAGGCGGATTGATCGGGGGTGTGGCGAGCGTGGCGGAGGTCTCGGGGCACTTCCTCACCCGTAACGAGTGAGGATCGGACCGCCCGGCCCGGTGGGTCGGCCCCAGAGTGCTGTCGAGCCCGCGACGAGCCGTCGCGTCGTGAGCGACTCATCCGGGTGAGGTGAGGTTGCGGCGTCCTTCCTGCTGTAGGCATCGAGCCATGAGCCAGGTCGGTGGTCGCGGTCCAGCCCCCGACGGGGACGTGTCGCCCGAGGGCGATCTCCCCGCGGCGTGGTCACCGGAGGAGCTCGCGCACCGGGCGATCGACCGCCTGCCTGCGCGATCGCGTGGGCCGGTCAGGCGGCTGGTCGCGAGATGGCCGGGTCGGATCGCGCTCAACAGCGCCGAGGGCTGTGTCCGCATCGAGATCTTCGACCGCTCGATGACCATCGCAGCCCAGTTCTTCACCTCGGTGTTCCCCATCCTGATCCTCTTGGCCAGCTGGGTGGGCAGCCGGCACGCGGACACGATCGCTGACGCCGTGGACATGCCCGAGGAGTCACGGTCGGTGCTGGACCAGGCTGTCGAGGCGTCCGCCAGCGCCGGGTTCGGCGTCGTGGGTGTGCTCATCGTCCTGGCATCGGCGACCAGCCTGTTCCGTGCGCTGACGCGCGCCTACGCCGCCATCTGGGAGCTGCCGCGTCCCCGCAGCACGCTGCGCTCGGCGTGGAGGTGGCTGGCGGTGGTCGTCGCGCTGGCACTCTCGCTGTTCGTGGTGCGAGCCCTGAGCCAGTTCGCCTCCGCGGTCCCGCCGGGGGACGTGTGGGAACGGATCGTGGCGTTCGCGTGCGACCTGGTCATCGTGACGTTCGTCCCGTGGCTCCTGCTGTCGGGCGCCGTCAGGCCCCGTTGTCTCCTGCCGGCGGCCGTCCTCTTCGCCGGCCTGATGTTGGTCGTCCGGCCGGCCTCGGCGGTGTGGCTGCCGCACGCGCTCGACGCCAGCGCCAGCAGGTACGGCACCATCGGGGTCGCCTTCACCTACCTGGCCTGGCTCTACGTCGTGTCCTTCTGCGTCCTCCTCACGGCGGTCCTCGGACGGGCGATCGCGGTCGACCGAGGATGGCTCGGCAGCTGGCTGCGGCGCGAGCGCGACCAGTCCACCGAGTCCCGGATCCAGGTCAGCGGACCGGACGTCAGGACCTGAGGTCCTCGCAGGATGCCGCGCTGGAGAAGGCGTCCTCCAGCTCCTGGGCCCCGTCCAGCGTGCGGAGGTCGGCGACGGCTGCCTGCGTGTCCGAGATCATCTGGGCCACGGCGCCGGTGACGGTCGAGACGCGGGTGAGGAGCTCCTCCATCCCCTGCGGCTCGCCACCGGAGCCGTCCTCCACGACGGCAGCCTGCTCCTGGAGCTGCTCCGACAGCGACGCGATCCGCTGCTCGGCCTCGTCGCCGGACTCCGTGTCCGGGGTGCCCAGACCGCCCAGGTCGTCCACCAGCGTGGAGGTGGCGTCGCTGACCTCGGTGACCGTCGCCTCGAGCTCGTCGACGCTGAGGTCGCGCGGTGTGCTGAGCGTGGTGCGGGCGTCCTCGACCGTGGTGGTCCACGCACCGACCGTCGAGCAGACGTCGGAGGCCCACGTCTCGGCCGCGGTCGGCTCGTCCGCGGATCCGTCGTCGGCGTCGCTGCACGCCGAGACGACCAGCGCCAGTGTGGCGAGGAGCCCGGTGAGGACCAGGCGGTGTCGCGCTGACCTCCGTGGGGCGTGCGGGGTGTGGTCGACTTCTCCGGCGGCAGGGTGCACGTCGGCTCCTCCTCGGTCCGGGCGACGGGTGCTGGTTCGATCGTCATCCGGGCGGCCGGGCCGGACCCCACCCGCGACGGGTGGTTCGGCGGGAGCCGGCTAGGACCGGAGCCTGCGCGGGATGCCGGTGTCGAGCTCGGGCGGCTCGGCGAGGCGGAGCTTCACGTCGACGCAGAAGAGCCCGTGCGCGTTGACGACCACCGGCTCGAGGGTGAGGTCGGCGACGTGGGGCACGTCGACGGCCAGCCGGCCCACCGACATCACCAGCGCCTCGAGCGGGGCGAGGTCCACCTCCTCGAGACCGTGGTCGCCGACCAGCTGGGGCCACAGCCGGAGGGCACGCACCGCCCGCGCCGCGTCGGCGGCCCCGACGGGCGGCAGCAGCAGCACCTCCTCGGCCCAGCTGCCGACGGGTCCCGCGCCGCTCGCGACCCGGACGAGCGGACCGAGCTGCGGGTCGCGCACGAGGCCGACCGAGGCGAGGTGCCCGAGCACGAGCGGCTGGACGAGCACGTCGACGTGGTCCCGGCCGAGCT
Organism: uncultured Nocardioides sp.; assembly: GCF_947488025.1. Taxonomy (GTDB): domain Bacteria; phylum Actinomycetota; class Actinomycetes; order Propionibacteriales; family Nocardioidaceae; genus Nocardioides. The sequence continues at coordinate 94,110 of NZ_CANKYS010000013.1, forward strand.
CGTCGGTGAAGCGGCGTACGGCGTCCGCGACGTCCCGGCCGGTGCGCAGGTCGATCCGGACCAGGCCTCGGTCGGACTTGTGCAGCACCGTCGGGTCGGCGACCTTCACGGCCACGGGGTAGCCGATCTCCGCCGCGACCGTCTCCGCCTCGTCGGGTCCGTGGGCGAGCCGGCCGACGAGGTGGATGCCGTAGGGCGCGAGCAGCTCCCCGTGCGCGGAGGGCGCCAGCCACTCGGGCTCGCCGTGGCGGTCGGTCAGCCGGGAGCGGGCCCAGGTGCGGGCGTGGACGCCGCGGGTGCCGAGCTCGACCTCCGGCTGGTCGGCAGGCACGCGGCGCCAGGCGGCGTAGCGCATGGCCCGGCCGAGCGCCCCGATCGCGGCGTCGGTCGAGCGGTAGACCGTGACGCCCGGCAGCCCGCGCGCCGCCTCGAACGCCGCACCCGGCGTGACCAGGAGCAGGGGCACGTCGGCGCCCGAGGGCCGCGCCCGGGCGACCGCGGCGAAGAGCGCGTCGCGGTCGGTGAGCCGGTTGGCCACGAGCAGCACCAGGACGGCGTCGGTCTCACCGGCGTCGAGCACGGCGCGGAGCGCGGCCGTGAGCTCGTCGGGGGTGACGTCGGCGCCGAGGTCCACTGGGTTGCGTACGTCGACCGCGCCCGGGACCGCCGCACGCAGGGCGGCGCCGAGGTCGTACGACGTCGGCTCGACGACCATCCCCTGGCCGTCGGCCCGGTCGGTCGTCAGGGCGCCCACGCCGCCGGTGTTGGAGACGATGCACACCCGGAGCCCGGCCGGTAGCGGCTGCTCCACGAGCAGCAGCGCGGTCTCGGTCAGCTCCGCTCCGGTGGGGCAGGCGATCACCCCGGACTGGTCCAGCAGGGCGTCGACGCCGACGCCCACGGTCGAGACCGAGGGGTCCTGGCGCGCCCGCGACCGGCCGCCCACCACCGCGAGCAGGGGCTTCTGCTCGGCGAAGCGGCGGGCGGTCCGGGCGAACTTCAGCGCGTTGCCGAACGACTCGAGGTAGAGCGCGCAGGCGGCGACCGACTCGTCGTCCATCCACGCGGCGAGGAGGTCGTTGCTCGACACGTCGACCTTGTCGCCGAGGGAGACGAAGGCCTGCACGCCCAGCCCGACGTCGCGGGCCAGGTCGAGCAGGGCGAACCCCATGCCCCCCGACTGGGAGGCGACCGCGAGGCCACCCACCTCCGGCACGTCGTGGAGCAGCGTCGCGTCGAGCCCGTCGCCGTTGGCCAGGACGCCCTGGGAGTTCGGACCCACCAGGCGCAGGCTGTGGGCCCGGGCGAGGCCGAGCAGCTCGCGGCGCCGCTCGTCGCGCCCGGTCCCGGAGAAGCCCGAGGAGATCACGAGCGCGGATCCCGCCCCGTTGGCGGCCGCGTCGCGCAGCACGTCGGCCACGCCGTCGGCCGGGACAGCGACCACGACGAGGTCGACCGGGTCGTCGAGGTCGGCCAGGCTGCGGACGGTCGGCAGTCCGTCGATGGCGTCCGCCTCCGGGTGCACGACGTGCAGGGCGCCGGCGTAGGGCGAGCTGCGGATCGCCTCCAGCACGCCGTGCCCGAAGCCGCCCGCCGAGCGTCGTACGCCGACGACCGCGACGCTCGCGGGGTGGAGCAGCGGGCGGAGGGACCGGGCGGCCGCGCGCCACTCGCGTCGGTCCGCCGCCTCCACGGCCTCGCGGGAGGCGTCGGTGTGCAGCTCGACGTCGACCTCGCCCGCCACCGCGCGCCGCGTGGCGGCGAAGCCGGCCGCCCGGAAGACGCCGAGCATGCCGTAGTTGTCGCCGAGCACCTCGGCCACGAACCGGCTGACCCCGTGCCGGCGACCCAGTGCGGCGAGGTGCTCGAGCAGCAGGCTGCCCAGCCCCCGGCCGCGGTCCTCGTCCGCGACCAGGAACGCCACCTCGGCGCTGTCGGGGGAGAGCAGCTCGGCGGTCGCGAGCCCGGCGACCCGACCGCGCACCAGCGCCACCAGCGCCGCCGAGGACGTGTTGTCCCGGGCGAAGAGGTGGTCGACGTAGAGACGGCCCGCCTCGCGGCTGGGGGAGAAGAAGCGCAGCCGGAGCGTGTCCACCGACACCGACTCGTGCAGGGCGAGCACCGCGTCGCGGTCGTCCTCGCGCAGCGACCGGATCACCGCGACCGTGCCGTCGGCGAGCAGCACGTCAGCGGGCTCGGCGTTCCAGTCCCGCGGAGCGAGTTCCGGAGGCTGGTCGGTCACGTGCCCAAGGTGCCAGAGCGGGCGTCCGGGTGCCAGCGTCTCGCCGAGCCGACGTACGACGTCCTCGTCCTCAGCAAGACCACCGGCTTCCGGCACGGCTCGATCACGACGCGTGACCGCACGCCGAAGCTCTCCGCGAAGGTCGTCGACCGGCACTCCGAGGTCCGCGCGCGCGACCTGAAGCTCTTCGTCGGTGGCGAGCGGGTCCGGGGCGTGCGCTACGACGCCCGCAAGGGCCGGATGACGTGGACCCCGAAGCGCGCCCGGTCGCCCGGCCGCCACGTCGTACGTCTCGTCCCCACCCCGGAGGCCGGCGTCGTGCGTTCCGGACGGACACCCGCGGCGGGTGATGCGCAGAGCGACGGCGGCGCGGGACCCTCGCCGCACCGAGGGTGGGAGTGGAGGGTCATGTCGACACAGACCGACGTCGCGGCCAGGACGAGCTGGCTGCCGCTGGTCGCCCTGGCGCTGGCGCAGTTCGTGATGGTGCTGGACCAGTCGGCGATGAACGTGTCGATCAGCACCCTCGTGGACGACTTCGACACGACCGTGACCACGATCCAGGCCGTCATCACGCTGTACTGCCTGGTGATGGCGATGTTCATGCTCACCGGCGGCAAGATCGGCGACATCATCGGCAGGCGGCGCGCGTTCGTCGTCGGACTGGTCATCTATGCCTGCGGGTCGGCGATGACGGCACTGGCGCCGACGGTCCTCGTGCTGACGCTGGGATGGTCGATCCTCGAAGGGATCGGCGCGGCACTGGTGCTTCCGGCGATGGTGGCCCTGATCGCCGGCAACTTCGAGGGGCCGTCGCGCAAGGTGGCGTACGCCGTGATCGGCGGGGTCGCCGGAGCAGGGATCGCGGTGGGCCCCATCCTCGGCGGGTGGGCCACGACGGAGTACTCGTGGCGGATCATCTTCGCGGGCGAGGTGGTGCTCGTGGCACTGATCCTGGTGATGACCCCGAAGGTCGCCGACGCTGCACGGACCGGCCCGGCACCGAAGCTCGACACCGTCGGCACGGTCCTGTCCGCGACGGGTCTCGGACTGGTCGTCCTCGGGGTGCTGCAGTCCAGCGTCTGGGGGTGGATCAAGCCGAAGGAGGACTCGCCGGCGGCGCCGTTCGGCTTCTCGCTGACGGTGTTCGTCATCGGCGCCGGCCTGCTGCTGCTCTGGGGGTTCACCCAGTGGCTGGACAGGCGGGAGCGCACCGGTCGGGACCCGCTGGTGCACCTGGCACTGCTGAAGATCGCACCCCTGCGTGCCGGACTGATCGGTCTGTTCAGCCAGAACCTGATCCTGATGGGCATCTTCTTCACGATCCCGCTCTACCTGCAGCTGGTGGTCGGCCTCGACGCCCTGGAGACGGGCATCCAGATGCTGCCGGTGTCCATCACGATGTTCATCGCCTCCGCAGTGGGCTCGCGACTGTCGGCCCGCTTCTCGATCCGTTCCATCGTGCGGGTCGGTCTGGCGACTGCGGCGCTGGCAGCTGCCCTGCTCATGGCGACGATCGAGCCCGAGCTGGACAACCCGAGCTTCCTCCTGTCGATGGCGGTCCTCGGTGTCGGGATGGGGCTCATCGCCTCGCAGCTGGGCAACGTGGTCCAGTCCTCGGTCGATGCCTCCGGACGGGGAGAGGCCGGCGGACTGCAGTTCACCGGTCAGCAGCTCGGCTCCTCCCTGGGCGTCGCGCTCCTCGGTGCGATCGTCCTGTCCGGCCTGACTGCCAACTTCCTGGACAACGTCTCCGAGGACGACCAGATCAGCAGCGCGGTGTCCGAGCAGGTCGGCGTCGGGGTAGGGGGAGGGATCGACTTCGTGTCCTCGGACCAGATCCGAGCCGCCGCCCTCGAGGCGGGCCTCGACGAGTCGACCTCCGAGGCGCTCGTCGACGACTACGAGTCCGCGCAGCTGCAGGCCCTCAAGACCGGGCTGCTGGTGGCAGGATTCCTGGCCCTGCTCTCACTGGCCTTCACCAAGGACCTGCCACGTCGCCTGCCGGGCGAGCCAGCCGACGCCGAGGTCGGTCCTTGACGTCGCCCAGCCAGCAGAGCGCGCCTCACGAGCAACGGGTGATGTGGGCCGGGCCGCCGGCCCCGTACGGTCGGGTCCAGCCACAGTCCACCGGGAGGTCGTCGTGAACCAAGCCGTGCTCCGCACCCTGTCCGAGCCGGAGCTGTCGCTCGTGCGAGAGTCCGAACCGGCAGCGTTGCGCGACCTCACCGAGGACGAGCTGCTGGACCTGCACACGCGCGTACGACGAGCACGCTCCAAGCACCTGAAGGTCTACCGCAGGGGCGCGGCGCTCACGGTCGGGCAGACCGGCGGCCGGGGGAGCGCGTACGCCCGCAACCAGAAGGCGCGGGACAAGGCAGAGGTCTTCGAGTCGCTGCTGGCCCGGGTCAGCAGGCAGGTCGCTGTCGCGGCGAGGCGCTCGTCGGACGAGCTGCGGCGCGAACGGCTCGCCGACGCCCGCGCCGACCGGTCCGCCGGTCCCGCCGTCGACCCTGCGGGCTCCGGTCCCGCCGAGGTGCCCAGCACCAAGGTGCGCCGGGTGCGCACGAGCGGGGGAGTCAAGAAGGACGCGTCCTCCCGCTCGATGGGCGCGCGCCGCCAGGCCGCCCGCGACGCCCGCTGACCTCGGGGTTGCTCGCCGCCCCCTCGAGCGGCTCACCCAAAGCAGGCACGCGCGAGCGGAATGCCGGACGAGACATGAGCCCGCCGGTTAGCGTGGAGGTCCCATCACGCGACCTCGCGTGGAGGAGCACGAACGCGGAGGGACCCGGGTGCTGACGCTGCTCGCGACCCTGATGGCCGGCGCCGGGCTGGTGCTCGCCGCGCTGGCGGCGTACGTCGCCTGGCGCCGGGGCACGCGGATGGGCTGGAGCCTGGCGCTTCTCCTCGTCGCGGTCGCGTGGTGGGGGACGGCGTACGCCGTGGAGCTCTCGGTCGGCGAGGTCGCGCTCAAGAGCACGTGGGGCGACCTCAAGTACGTCGGCATCGTCGCGCTCGCGCCCGCCTGGCTGGTCTTCGTGCTGCAGTACACCGGCCGGGGCGACCGGGTCACGCGTCGCCTGGTGGGACTGCTGGCCGTCCCGCCGATCGTCGCGCTGACCCTGCTGGCGGTCCCGGCCACGCACGACCTGGTGCGGTCCTACCCGCCGACGGCCCACACCGAGAGGCTGCCGATCGTCGAGACGGGGCCGGCGTTCTGGGCGATCTTCGCCTACAACAACGTGCTGCTCGTCGGGGCGACCGTGCTGTTCGTCGCGAGCATGGTGAGGCTGGCGCGGACCTACAGCCGGATGGCCGTCGTGCTGCTGGCCTCGGCGCTGCTGCCGTGGGCGGCCAACGTCCTGCACAACCTGGAGGTCGGCTGGTTCACCCGGATCGACCTGACGCCGTTCGCGTTCATCCTCACCGGCGGGCTGCTGGTGTGGGGGCTGTTCGAGGAGCGCCTCGTCGACCTGGCCCCGCTGGCTCGCAGCGCGGTGGTCGAGAGCATGGCCGACGCCGTGTTCGTCCTCGACGCGTTCGAGCGGGTCGTCGACGTCAACCCGGCTGCCGTCGCCCTCTCGAACCGGCCCCGCGGCGAGCTGGTCGGCAGGCTGGTGCGCGACCTGATGGACACCTCGGAGGTCGCTGAGGTCGGTCCCGGTGGGCTCGTGCTCGCGGACCCCGTCAGCGGCGAGCGACGCACCTTCGACGTCAGCCAGCAGCCCCTCACGGACATCTCCGGCCGCACCGCCGGGGAGCTCGTCGTGCTGCGCGAGGTGACCCAGCGGGTGCGCGACCAGCAGCGCCTCCAGCAGGTGCTGGAGGACCGCTCCCGCGTCGCCGCCACCCTGCAGGCGAGCATGGTGCCTGCGGTGCTGCCGGCCGTCCCGGGGGTCGAGCTCGCCAGCCGCTACGTCCCGGCCGGCGACGGGGGTGAGATCGGCGGTGACTTCCTCGACGTGTTCCCGCTGGACGAGGAGACATGGGCCTTCGTGCTCGGCGACGTCAGCGGCAAGGGCGCGGAGGCTGCCGCCGTCAGCGCGGCGACGCGCTACACGCTGCGTGCCCTGGCCGTGCCCGGGGTCACTCCCGCGGCGACGCTGCGCGAGGTCAACGCCGTGCTGCTGGCGCAGACGGAGTCCGAGCGCCACTGCACGCTCGTGCACGGGCACCTGCGACCGCCCCGCTCCGACGACGTCCTCGACGCGCCCCTGCGCATCACGCTCTCCCTCGCCGGCCACCACAGTCCGCTCGTCCTGCGGGAGGACGGGGGAGTCGAGGAGGTCGGCACGCTCGGCACCGCGCTCGCGTTGTTCGACGACCCCGAGCTGCACGACGCCGACGTCGAGCTCGCGCCCGGCGAGGTGCTGTGCGTCTTCACCGACGGTCTGGTCGAGGCGCGGCGCGGCCGGGACCAGTTCGGCTCCGAGCGGGTCGCCGAGCTGCTCCACGCCCACCGCGAGCTCTCCGCGGACGGGCTGGCGGGAGCGGTGCTCGACGCGGTCCGCGCCTTCCACGGCGAGGAGCTGGTCGACGACCTGGCGATGCTGGTGGTCAGGTACGCCGGCCCGGAGCAGGCCGCCGCGTCCGACCACCGACCCCCGCCGTAGGTCCCGAGCCGAGCCGGGACGTTGGGCCCTGCCGTGGGCCGACGGTGCCGCCTAGCGTCGGGTCGACCCGTTCTTCCCGCTCGAGTCCTCCCCGAGGAGCGCACGTGTCTCGTCCCGCCGCACCAGCACCGACACCGACCCGCACCAGCAGCGTCCGGCGGTGGCATCGGCGCACCACCCTCCGCGTCGCGCACGTGATCGCGGCCTCTGTCTCCCCGGGTCCTCCGACGCGCGGGGGGACCGCACCGGAAGCGTCCGGACACCCGACCGGACGCCCCTAGGGTTGCCGCGCGAGCGCGGTGAGCTCCTCGAGCTCCTCCCGGAGGCCGCTCACCAGGGTCTCCGGGTCCGGCACGGCGACGGTGTCGACCTTGAAGCCGACGTGGATGCTGCCGGCGTAGCCCACGATCGAGGTCGACAGGCTCTGGTCGGCCGACATCGGTGCCCACGCCCAGAGGCGCGTGATGGGCAGTCCGGCGAGGTGCAGCGGCTGGTCCGGGCCCCGGACGCTCGTGGTGACGCCCGTGGCCTTCCTCGCGAAGAAGTTGGTGGCGTGGACCCGGAGGAACGGGTGCATCAGGCCCATCCCCTCCAGCAGGCTGTAGGTCAACCACGCCTCCGGTGAGTCCTTGATCGCACGCATCCGCGCCGCGGTCTCCTCCAGCCGGGCGAGCGCGCTGTCGAGCCCGACCGGCAGGTCGAGCAGCACCAGTGCGAACTGGTTGCCCAGGTCCTCGGCGCGCAGCGCGGCCGAGCCGCGCAGGTCGACCGGCACCATCGTGGGCAGGGCGTCGACCATGGGATCGGCGCCGTGGGCGAGCAGCCACCGGCGCAGCGCACCTGCCAGCGCGGCCATCACGACGTCGGTGACCGTCGTACCGGTGGCGCGGCGCAGCTCGCGCAGGTCCGCCACGTCGATCGACGGGGTCCACACCGCACGCTTGCGCGGCGGCACCGAGAGCGGTGACGCCGGACGGTGTGCGAGCAGGAGGTGCTGGGCGACCATCGGGGTCCGCAGCAGCCGGGCGGTCCCAGGGAGGGCGCGGAGCGCCGACCGTCCGACCTCCAGGAGCCCGGGACGGTCGTCGTCCGCCTCCGTCGCGAGCTCCTCGTCCGCCAGCGAGAGGATGACCCGGAGCAGGGCGGTGCCGTCGGCCAGTGCGTGGTGGAGCCGCGTGTAGATCGCGGTGCCGCCGGAGTACCCCTGGACCAGGTGCACCTCCCACGGCGGGTGCTGCCGGTCGAGGGCGCGCGAGAGGCAGGACGACACGTGGTCCTCCAGCGCGGCGTCGTTGCCGGGTGCGGGCAGCCGCACCTCCCGGACGTGGCGGTCGAGGTCGAATGACGGGTCGTCCTCCCACCACTGCCCCGGCCACGGCAGCCAGGCGTGCCGCGCGCGTTGGCGGAACCGCGGGAACCGGTCGAGCACGCGCTCGCGCAGCAGCCGGACGTAGGTGTCGCGGTCGAGCTCGCCGTCGACGACCATCAACCCCTCGACCACCATGAGGTTGTCCGGCTGGTCCATCGCCAGCCAGACGTCGTCGACGGGCCGCACAGCGTGCCGGGCACCGGTCATGGCGTCATCCTCCCGGCGCCGGCGCAGGGGGACGAAGGGCCGTAGGTCACGCCCGATCCGGGACCCTTGACCGCGGTTCCATCCGCGCGGATCCACCAGACTGGACCGCAGGAGGAGGTCCCGATGGAACGCCTGAGTCCGTTGTCCTACGCCTTCCTCGCGGCCGAGGACGTCGACCCGACCGCGTGCCTCGTCATCGGCTCGCTGGCCGTCCTCGACGGACCGGCGCCGCACGTCGACGACCTCCGCGCGCTGGTCGCCTCGCGGCTGCCGACGGTGCCGCGCTACCAGCAGCGGGTGGTGCCCGGCCGGTTCAGGCTCCGTGCTCCCTCGTGGCAGGCCGCCGCCGGGCTCGACCTGCGCCGGCACGTCGTCGTACGACGGGTCCCGGCGCCGGGAGGCCGCGCGGAGGTCGCCGGGCTGGTCGCGGACTCCATGGCGGAGCGGATGGAGCGCGATCGACCACTCTGGGACGTCACCCTGTGCGAGGGGCTCGCCGACGGCCGCTGGGGGCTGCTCTCCCGCGTGCACCACACCCTGGCCGACGGGGTGTCCGGCACGGGCCTCTACCGCGTGGTGTTCGACTCTGAGGCTCCCGCGGACGAACCGCCGCCGACACCGCCCGGGACCGCGCCCGGCGTCACCGGGCGGAGCCTGGTGGCTGCGGCGCGGGGGGTCGTCGAGCTCGGTGCGGCGATGCTGCCGGTGACGCGCGAGGGCCTGCTCGGCCCGCTCGACGGCACCCGGCGCTACGCGTGGACCGAGGTCGACATCGCCGAGACCGCCGTCGTACGACGCGAGCTCGGCGTGACGGTGAACGACCTCGTGCTCGGGGCGATCAGCGGTGGCCTGCGCGAGCTGCTGCTCGAGCGCGGACGGCAGCCGGACGCGCACGCCCTGCGCACCCTGCTGCCGGTGTCGTCACGAGCACCCGGCACGGCCGGCGTCCCCGGCAACCAGGTGACCCTCATGCTGTCGATGCTGCCGGTCGAGATCGACGACCCCGTCGAGCGCGTGCTGCAGGTCCACGAGCGCGTGGCCGGCCTGCGCCGGGCGCACGAGCCCGAGGCGGGAGTGGTGCTGCAGGCGCTGGCGGGCCTGCTGCCGTTCCCGGTCCTCGACCTCGGCCTGCGCTGGGGGCTGCGCGTGCCCCAGCAGCAGGTCTCGACCGTGACGACCAACGTGCCCGGCCCCCGCACCCCGTTGACCTGCCTCGGCCGACCGGTCCGGCAGCTGCTCCCGGTCGTGCCGATCGCCGACCGGGTACGACTGGGGTTCGCGGTGCTCAGCTATTGCGACCACCTGGTCTTCGGCATCACGGCGGACGGGACCAGCACGCCCGACGTCGAGGTCCTCGCCGCGAAGGTCGCCGAGGCGTGGCGGTCGGTCCTCGCTACGGTTTGACGACCTCGCGGAGGGTTGCCATGGCTCGCCCGACGGCGTCGCGAGCGGCGTCGATCCGCGCCGCGATCGGGGGTGCCGCGCGCGTCAGTGCGCGGTCGAGCTCGAGCTCGGCCGCGAACAGGTCCTGGAGCACCTCGGAGTGCACCGCGTCGATGAGGCGTTCGCGCTCCTCGATGCGGGCCAGGCGCTCGCTGCGCCGGATGTTGCAGACCACGCTCTGCGACCCGGGTTGGGTGTAGAGATCGGTCACCGCCACCTCCACCCAGGTCCACGAGGCGTCCGTCCGGATGCGCAGCTCGCCGACCCGCTCGGCGCGGGTCGGGTCGGCGGCCAGCAGCTCCGCGAACTCCTGGTGGTCCTCGGGGTGGATGCGATCGGTCAGGGGTGCACCCACGACCTCGTCGACCGGCCAGCCGAAGAGGTTCGCGACCGCCGGGCTGGCATAGCTGACGACCTGGTGCTCGTCGATCAGGACGGCGGCATCGCTGGAACGCTCCATCAGGTGCCGGACGGCGTCACCGAGGTTGAGCGAGGCGCCGACGATGCCGATCAGCTGGCCGTCGCGGTGCACGCCGCTGTCGGTGACCAGCGCGTGCAGCACCTGGCCCCCGCGCCGCTGGACCGTGAACCCGCCGGACCACGAGCGGCCCTCGCGCAGAGCGTTCATGATCTCGGCCGCCGCCTGTTGCGACACCCCCGGCACGGTCACCTCCGTGATGTTGCGCCCCACGGCCTCCGCGGCGGGCCAGCCGTAGAGCTGCTCCGCTGCCGCGTTCCACGCCACGACCGTCCCGGCTACGTCCGTGGCGATCACGGCGTGACCGAGCGCGCTCAGCTGCTCGTCGGCGGACGGACGCACGGTGAGTGCCTCGGTCTTCATCGATCCAGCGTGCACCCGGTCGCCCCGGGTGGTCACGGGGCGAAAGTCCCCGGCCGGAAGGGCCGGGGTGGGCTCGCGGCACGGGTAGGAATCACCTGTGCCGGGGGAGCCGCCGCCCCGTCCGTCGGATGACGATCGTCGTCTCGGGCCACCGAAGGGACCATCTGTGCGAACGCATCTGCACCAGCTCCAGCGACGAGCAGGAGCGCGTGATCCGTGAGGCCCTCGCGGACGACTGAGTGCTGCGGGTGCCTGCCACGTCGTCGGGTCCGGTCGTCGTGCCGACCCTGACGGTGTGGTGCTACGGCACTCCGCTCGGTGCCACTGCCGGGTCGGTGCGGCTCCGGCGGCTGGAGGAGGCGCGTGCGCTCGAGGTCATCGACGCCATCGTCGTGTCCTGGGCACCCGGCGCGCACCGCCCCCGCGTCACGCGCCTGTGGCCTCCGGCCGACGTGGGCGCGCGGGTGCCGTCGGTCCTGGTCGCGCTGCTCCGCACCGCGCTCCTCGCCTCGCACAACGGTGATCCGCTTCCTGCGGACGTGGTCGACCGGATCGCCGCAGCCGGTGTGGAGCCCACGTTGCTCGACGCGGTCACCGCACGACTCGTCCCTCGCACCTCGGCCCTGCTGGTGCTCTCCGGTGTCGAGGACCTCTCGGTCGTCGTCCCGTCGGTGCGGCAGCGGATCGTCAGCGGGGAGGTCACCCTGTTGCGGGCGGACCTGCCCGACGACGGGCCGGAGCTCCTCCGCACGGCGGTCGGCCTCGAGCCGCCGCCGCCCGACCGGCAGTAGCGGTTTCAGGCCCGGCGCTTGTCGTACCAGCCCCAGGCGAGGGTGAGCAGCAGGGCCCCGACGAACGAGCCGATGATGCCGCTGGGGCGCAGCTCGAGACCGTCGCCGGCGAGCAGGCTCGCGAGGAGGCCGCCGACGAAGGAGCCGAGCAGACCGGTCACGATCGCGATCGTCCAGTTCACGTCGCGCATCGACTGGCCGAGCACCATCTGTGCCAGGGCGCCGGCCACCATGCCGAACAGGATGATGGCGAGGATCAACATGGCGCGACCCCAGTGGTCCTGGAGCAGCGGTCGGGGTCGACGACTTCCATGTCGTCGCACCACGTGGTCAGGCTGTCGGGTCGGTCGGCCACAGTGTCCTCCTCGGTCCGTGTCCCCGCGAACGTAGGACCGACCGTCGCCGGAGGGGTCACCCTTCTCGGGCGAGTTCCTCGAGGGAGCTCACCAGGCCGCGCCGGGTTTCCGGCGCTCGGTTCGGGGTCCGTTGTCGTCGCCGAGTGCGCTGAACCGTTCGACCTTGTCCTTGGGGCCGGAGATGACGATCTCGGCGCCCTCGCGGAGCACGGTGCTCGGGGTGGCGTAGGTGAAGTCCTCGCCGTAGGGCTTCACCCCGACGATGGTGATGCCGTACTCCTGCCTGACGCCGTAGCCGGCCAGGCTGCGACCCATCAGGGCGCGGGGCGGCCTGGTCTTGGCGAAGGCATAGCCGTCGTCGAACTCGATGTACTCGATCATCCTGCCGGTGACGAGGTGGGCCACCCGTTTGCCCATGTCGTGCTCGGGTCGGACGACGTGGTGGACGCCGATCTGGTTGAGGATCCGGGCGTGTGACTTGCTGATCGCCTTGGCCCAGACGTTGCGGACGTCGAGCTCGAGGACCACTGACGCCGAGAGGATGCTCGCCTCGAGGTTGGTGCCGACGCCGATGACGGCGCGGTCGAACTCGGCGACTCCGAGCTCGCGCATGGCGTCCAGGTCGGTGGAGTCGGCCTCGACCACGTGGGTCAGACGCCCTGCGAGGGTGCGCACGACCTTGGGATCGGAATCGACTCCGAGGACCTCGACGCCTTCCTTGGTGAGCTCGAGAGCCAGGGAGCGGCCGAACCGGCCCAACCCGACGACGACCACGCCTTGGGAGTTGTTCCTAGCCAATGAGTGGCCTTCCTTCCGGGAGACGGTGCAGGCGGGAGTGGTCCCGCAGTGCGAGCGCGGACACAAGAGTGATGGGGCCGAGGCGTCCGACGAACATCAGCAGCGCCAGGACCAGGTGGGCTGCTGCGGGGAGGTCGGCGGTGATGCCTGTCGAGAGTCCGACGGTGGCGAAGGCGGACACCACTTCGAAGAGGGCGTCCTCGGTGGCCACGTCGCCCAGCTGCAGGATGACCAGCGTCGACACCACCACGGCACCCAGTGCCAGCAGCGCCACGGTGAGCGCCTGGCGGATGGCGCGCGGGTCGATCCTCCGGCCGAAGGCCGTGACGTCAGCCTCCCCTCGCACCTCGGCGAAGATCACGAAGAACAGCAGGACGAACGTGGTCACCTTGATGCCGCCCGCAGTGCCCGCCGACCCGCCACCGATGAACATGAGGATCTCGGTGCCCAGCAGTGTGCCGTCGGCCATCTGGCCGTAGTCGAGGCTGTTGAAGCCGGCGGTGCGCGGCATGACAGCCTGGAAGAAGCCCGCGAGGAGACGGTCGGGGGTGCTCAGCGCGCCGAGGGTTGCGCGGTTGTTCCACTCGCTGGCCGTCACGAAGACGGTGCCCAGTACCAGGAGGCCGGCTGTCACGGCGAGTGTCATCTTGGTATGCATGCTCCATGCCCACGTGGGATGGAAGCGGCGGTAGAGCTCGAGCCACACCGGGAATCCCAGTCCGCCCGCGATCACCGCGAACGCGATCGGCAGGCAGATCCACGGGTCGGACACGAACCCCATCAGGCTGTCGCTGTACAGCGCGAACCCGGCGTTGTTGAACGCCGAGACTGCGTGGAACACGCCCAGGTAGGTCGCGCGTCCCCACTCCTCCTCGTATCCCCACGCGAACCGCAGCGTGAGGAGCACCGCGGTGACGGTCTCGAAGAGCAGGCTGATGGCGACGACGCCCTTCACCACGGTCCGGACGTCGCCCAGTCCCGTTGCCTTGGTCTCAGCAGCAGCGGTCAGGCGCGACCTCAGCCCCAGGCGGCGGAAGACCAGCAGCCCCAGCAGGGATGCCAGCGTCATGATCCCGAACCCGCCGACCTGGATCAGGGCGAGGATCACCACCTCCCCGAAGGTCGACCAGTACGACGGGGTGTCCACCACGACGAGCCCGGTGACACACACGGCGCTCGTGGAGGTGAAGAGGGCGACGATGAACGGGGCGCCGTCTTCTCCCACGCGAGCCAGGGGGAGCATCAACAGGGCCGTGCCGACCAGGACTGCCAGTGCGAAGGCGACGACGACGACCTGGGCAGGGTGCCTCAGCCAGGGGCGGTCATCCCTCCGCAGGATCCGCGTGAGCGATGCCGTCACCCCACGAGGTTAGGGCACACGCATCGGTCCGCCGCGACTGCGCGCCGCGCCGGACCACTCTGGGGCGATGCCGGACCACTCGGCGACGACGCTGGCGCCCGTCACAGGACTCACCCGCTGCGGGTCAACCGGTCAGGCGTGCACCACGCTGAGGATGGGTGGCGATGGACGATCCGGCCGCCCGAACGACTCGGAGTGCGAGCCTGCGGGGGCGCGCCGCGCTGCTGGGGTGGGTCACGGGCGGGCTCGTGATGCTCAGCCTGGTGCTGCTCGCGGTCGCGGCCTGGCAGCTCACCACGACGGACGGCCGGACGACGGTCCCGGACACCGCTGTCCTCCCCCTGAGCGTGGAGTTCAGATCACCTGGGCTGGCGGTGCTCCTGGCTGCCGTTGCGCTGGTCGCGGCGACCTTCACCGCCCTCACCGCTCTCGAGACGGCCACGGCGATGCAGGTCCTCAACCGCGACCGCCGCATCCCTGCGCCCCTGCCGGCGCACCTGCAGCAGGCCCGCAGATGGACCTTGGGACCGGTTGCCGTCCGCAGCCTGGCCATGGACCACCCACCGGAGTGGCCGGCCTTCGCCGTTCCGAGTCAGTACCTGCCACCGGGTACCCGTCTGCGTTGCACCGTCCTGGTGCCCGCCCACGACGAGGAGGCTGTCGTCGGCGCCACACTGCGCTCGCTGGCCGACCAGACCCGGCGCGCTGACCGGATCATCGTGATCGCTGACAACTGCACCGACGCAACGGGAGAGGTGGCGCGCGCATGCGGAGCCGAGGTGGTGGAGACGGTCGGCAACACCGAGAAGAAGGCCGGCGCGCTCAACCAGCAGCTCGCGCTGCTCCTGCCCTCGCTCGACGCCGAGGACGTCGTCATGGTCATGGATGCTGACTCGACGCTCTCCGCGGACTTCCTGGAGACCGCGCTCGGCCTGCTCGAGGACGACGCAGACCTGATGGCGGTCGGTGGGCTGTTCTTCGGCGAGGAGGGCGGAGGACTGGTGGGACAGCTCCAGCGCAACGAGTTCGGCCGCTACCAGCGAATCGTCGCCCGCCGCCTCGACCGGGTCTTCGTGCTGACAGGTACCGCCTCGGTGATTCGCGGATTCGCCCTCAGCGCCGTGGCCCAGGCCCGGGGCTCCCTGATCCCCGGCCCACCGGGCAAGGTGTACGACACGCTCGCGCTGACCGAGGACAATGAGCTCACGCTCGCCCTGAAGACCCTGGGCGCACGGATGACCTCCCCGCGTCACTGCCGCGTCACCACCGAGGTCATGACCCGCTGGCGTGACCTGTGGCGGCAGCGTCTGCGCTGGCACCGAGGAGCGCTGGAGAACATCGGCGCCTACGGGTTCACGCGCGCGACCGCGATGTACTGGACCCAACAGCTCGCGCTGGGCTACGGCGTGGTCGCCCTGTGGTCCTATGCGCTCCTCCTGGTCATCACGCTGCTGGCCGCCGACAGCATCCGATGGTCGCCCTTCTGGGTGACGATCGGCCTGGTGTTCCTCCTCGAACGACTGGTCACCGTGTGGGCAGTCGGGTGGCGGGCCCGCGCACTGGCCGCGCCTGTGGTCGTCGAGCTCGTCTACGCCTTCTTCCTCCAGGCCTGCTTCGTCACCTCAATCGTCCAGATCGCCACCGGCCGCAAAGCCGGGTGGAACTACGTCCCTCGCGCCGCCATGCAGGCGGCGATGCTTCCCGTGCTCGCTGCGTACGTCGTCGCGTTCGGCATCGTGCTCCCGAGCTCGCTGCTCCTGACGGACTGGTACCGGGCCCTGAGCATCTGGGTGGCGTTCAACACCTTGGTGTTCGTCGTCCTCAGCCTCCTGCAGCTGCTTCCTCCTCTGCGCCGCGACGCCCGGCATGCCCGTGCCCGTGGCGGCAATACCCACCAGGCACCGTGAAGACCCACCACAAGGGCATCTTCGGCAGGTTCGGTGTCAACCGCCGAGTGGACGCCGTACGCCGCGGCCGGGCACGTGGACTCTGGTGCACTCGCCCGACCCGGAGCACAGCTAGGGCGTGTCTCCTTATTCGCGCAGCCAGATGGTGATGGCGCGTAGGACGACGCCTCCTCTGTAGACCGTGGCGAGCTTGTCGTAGCGGGTTGCCAGGCCCCGCCACTGCTTGTGGTCGTTGAAGGATCGCTCGATGACGTTGCGTCCCTTGTAGGTCGTGGCGTCGAAGGCGGGCGGGCGTCCGCCGGCAGATCCGCGGCGCTTGCGGTGGGCGATCTGGTCCGAGGGTTGTGGGATGACCGCTCGGATTCCTCGTGAGCGCAGTTCGGTCCGGATCGCACGGGAGGAGTAGGCCTTGTCGGCGAGCACCGCGTCCGGACGAGTGCGCGGGCGCCCTGGCCCGAGGCGCTTGACCGCCAGGTGCGACATGAGTGGCTTGAGCATCGGAGAGTCGCCGGCCTGGCCGGGAGTGAGCACGATGACCAGCGGGCGGCCCTGTCCGTCGACGAGCTGGTGGATCTTGGTCGACATGCCGCCACGCGAGCGACCGAGCGCGTGATCGGGCGGCTCGGTGCGCAGGTCCTTGTAGTTCGGCTCAGCCCCCCGTGCGGCGCCCGGCTGGGCCCTCGATCCGGCTCAAGGTGGTGGCGTGCTGATGGGCGCGGTTGATGGTGGAGTCGACTGAGACGTTCCAGTCGACGGCGCCTGCAGCATCGGCTTCGGCGACCAGGCGGGCGTGGATTTTGTCCCAGGTGCCGTCGGCGCTGAACCGCTTGTGGCGCTTCCAGATCGTCTGCCACGGGCCGAACGACTCGGGCAGATCTCGCCACGCCAGCCCGGTCCGCAGCCGGTAGACGATGCCCTCGATCACCTGCCGGTGGTCGCGAAACGGCCGTCCGCGCTGCCCTTCGGACGATGGCATCAAGGGCTCGATCCGAGCCCACTGGGCGTCAGTCAGCACTGCCGAACGCGACATGAGTCAACAATCACGGCTCGACCCCGCGTCCTTTAGGAGACACGCCCTAGATGAGTGAGCGCCGGCGGGCCAGTGCCACGGCGTCGGTTCTCGAGTGGGCGCCGAGCTTGCGGTAGACCGCCCGCGCGTGGGTCTTCACCGTGTTTGCGGACAAGTACAGCTCCACCGCGATCTCCTGCAAGCTCAGTGAGCTCTGCATCAGCCGCAGCACGTCCAGCTCCCGCTCGGTCAACGGTTCCCCGACGACGTCGACCGCGTCGTGGTCCTTGATCAGCCTGCGGACCTCATCGACCCGCGCCAGCATCGTCGACATCCCGTCGAAGAAGCGACTCATCCGTTCGGTCACGTCCGCCAACAGCTCCCGCGCGAGCGCGGTGTGACCGAGCCGGGCAGCGATGCGTGCGCTCACCAGGAGGTGATGGATGGGGCCCCACACCGCTTGCGTGCTGCCCTGCTCGCGGGTCGACAGGCCGAGCTCCAAGGTGCGCATCGCGTCGTCGGACTTCCCCGCATCGGCCTGCGCCAACGCCAACGCGACGTACGCCCACGACACCTGCGGCGAAGCCCCCAACCCCCGGCTGTCCAGCACCTCGATCGCCCGGTCTGCGCACTCACGTGCGTGCATGGTGTTGCCTCGCTCGCTCTCGGCGAAGCACTCCAACGACAACGCCACGATGCGGATCATCCCGGGCGCCCCCTCAGCCCGCGAGGCTGCCCGCAGCGGCGGGACCGCCTGCTCCAGCTTTCCCTGGACGTAGTGGGCGCGCCCCAGAGCCGCCTGCGCAATCGCGAACTGGGCCGACCGGCCGTCGGTCTCCAAACCGGTAGCGGCACGTGCCGCCGCCAGCATGTCCGACGGGCCGCCGAAACCGAACCAGGAGCTGGGTGAGTCCCAGGGCGTAGCCACGGAACGCCCGGACGGTGCCGTCCAGCAGCTCGCTCGCCACCCGCGGCGGCATACCGGCGTGTTCTGTGCTCCAGGGCGAGCGCGTCCACGGACACCGAAGCCCGCGTTCGCGAGGACAGCCGCAGCCACGGCAGCCGACGCACGAGCGCCGAACTGACAACTGGATGCGTCACCGCTTCCGCCACAGCCCCACCCCTCGCCACGACCGGCGCACCGGGACATCGTCAAGTGGTGTCGTAGCGGGCGATGAGCTCGCATTCTCGGAGGTTGACTCCGCTTCAGGCAGTCGTGGCGTCGAGCAGCTTCGATAGGAGTCGTCGGAGTTCGCGGTGTCCGCGCTCGCCGAGGACTTCGGTCACCTGTTCTTCGAGGCCTTCGATCGTCTGGCGACCGGCGGCTACAGCGCCTCGGCCGCGTTTGGTGAGCACGATGAGCTTGGCCCTGCCGTCGTTGGGGTCGGGACGACGCACGAGGTACCCCATGTCGATGAGCTCGTCGACGAGTTCGGCCATGGACTGCGGGGTCATGTTGGCCTTACGTGCGAGCTCGGTGAGCCGGGACCCGTCGGGAGAGATCTGGGCGAAGACGGCGGAGTGCTTGGGCTTCTGCGGATAACCGGCCCCGACGACGCCGTCGACGATCTGGAAGCCCAACAGGCTGTAGGCCTGGCCCAGCATCGAGACGGTGTTCAG
>NZ_CANKYS010000014.1 GCF_947488025.1 uncultured Nocardioides sp.
TTAAGCACGCCGCCAGCGTTCGTCCTGAGCCAGGATCAAACTCTCCATCGAAAAACATCAACCCCCACCACCCCAAAGAGCAGCAGAAGCGACAATCAACAAGAGCCACATCCATGACTGAACAAAACTAGCGAAAGACACCCCAACCCAAAGGCCAGGGCATCAGCCAGAATCATTGTCAAAGAAACCGCGACACCACACCCACCAACCCCAAAAGAGCCGGCGAGCAAACATGATGTCAACGGGGCATAACAAACTAATTCG
Organism: uncultured Nocardioides sp.; assembly: GCF_947488025.1. Classification (GTDB taxonomy): domain Bacteria; phylum Actinomycetota; class Actinomycetes; order Propionibacteriales; family Nocardioidaceae; genus Nocardioides. The sequence goes on from NZ_CANKYS010000014.1 coordinate 265, forward strand.
TCGACTAATCAAACACACTGTTGAGTTCTCAAGAATCAGACGCACCCGATCCTCGCCGGTTGAGCCGGTTCGGTCGCGGGGCAACCTGCAGAAACTTACCGGGCGCTCCATCCCGCGTCAAACTCGGCGGAACTTCGTGCTTCGGTGGTCGCAGCTGGTCTCCGCTCCGTCTGGCCTTCTGGCCAGGAGCGGCGCCGCTTGCGGCGACAGGAAGAACATTAGACCTTCCTCCCGGACCATGCAAAACCGGGGGTGCCCTCAACGCATACGTGCAGGTCAGCGGCCTGCGCGGCGTCGCGGCGCGGCCGGCCGGTAGGTGCTGACCGTCGGGTCGTCGGTGATCCAGAAGCGCCACGGACGGTCGGCTGCGAGCCGCAGACCGACCCGCGGACCGGTGCTCAGGGCCGTCACAGGCTCCCCCGCGACGAGCTCGGGGCGCATCCCGTTGTGCGAGAGGTCGATGCCGAGCACGCGGCACAGCCGCGCGGGACCGCGGGCAAGGTCGCGGTCCGTGCTCGCGGGACGGCGCTCGCGGGCGACGTCGAGGCCGGCCACCACCTCGCCCGCTCGGAGCAGGACCGCCCCCGGGTCTCCCTCGGGACCGGTGACCAGGTTGGCGCAGAAATGCATCCCGTAGACGAAGTAGACGTACAGGTGTCCGGGGGGACCGAACATCACCGCGTTGCGCGCCGTCTGCCCCCGGTGCGCGTGGGAGCCCGGGTCGAGCGGGCCGGCGTACGCCTCGACCTCGGTGAGCCGGACCGAGACCCCGCCGTGCGTGAGGACCGCGCCGAGCAGGCGGGGCGCGACCTCGAGCGGGTCTCCCTCAGCCCAGTCGGTCACGGTGCCCGGTGGTGGCGTCGCGCACCTCGTCGAGCTGGACGCGCACGCGCTCGGGCGCGGTGCCGCCTCGGCCGGACCGGGATGCGACCGACCCCTCCACGGTGAGGACGGCACGCACGTCGGGCGTCAGGGCCGGCGAGATGGCGGCCAGCTGCTCGTCGGTGAGGTCGGGGAGGTCGCAGCCGAGCTGCTCGCAGCGGCGTACGCAGGCACCGGCGACCTCGTGGGCGTCACGGAAGGGGACGCCCTCGCGCACCAGCCACTCGGCCACGTCGGTCGCGAGCGAGAAGCCCTGCGGCGCGAGCTCGGCCATCCGCGCGCTGTCGAAGGTCAGCGTCGCGACCATGCCCGTCATCGCCGGCAGCAGGACCTCGAGGGTGCGCACCGAGTCGAAGACCGGCTCCTTGTCCTCCTGCAGGTCGCGGTTGTAGGCCAGCGGGAGACCCTTGAGGGTCGCCATCAGTCCCGAGAGGTTGCCGATCAGCCGGCCCGACTTGCCGCGTGCGAGCTCGGCGATGTCGGGGTTCTTCTTCTGCGGCATGATGCTCGACCCGGTCGACCAGGAGTCGTGCAGCGTCGCGAAGCCGAACTCCCGGGTCGTCCAGAGGATGACCTCCTCGGCCAGCCGCGAGAGGTCGACGCCCACCTGGGCGGTCACGAAGGCGAACTCGGCCGCGAAGTCGCGCGAGGACGTGCCGTCGATGGAGTTGGCCGACGACCCGGTGAACCCGAGCTCCGCGGCGACCGCCTCCGGGTCGAGGCCGAGCGTCTGGCCGGCCAGGGCACCGGAGCCGTACGGCGAGTCGCCGGCCACGCGTGCGTCCCAGTCGCGCAGCCGGTCGACGTCGCGCAGCAGCGGCCACGCGTGCGCCAGCAGGTGGTGCGCCAGGAGCACGGGCTGGGCGTGCTGGAGGTGCGTACGCCCCGGCATCACGGTCTCCGCACCCGGGACGAGGTGCTCCCCCGCCTGCCCGGCGAGCACGTCGACCAGGTCGAGCACCTGGCCGGCGATCGTGCGCGCGTGGTCGCGCAGGTAGGCCCGGAAGAGGGTCGCCACCTGGTCGTTGCGCGAGCGTCCGGCGCGGAGCCGGCCACCGACCTCGGGTCCGACCTCGTCCAGCAGCAGGCGCTCGAGGGCGCCGTGGACGTCCTCGTCGGTGGGCGCCGGGAGCAGGTCGCCGGCGTCGTACCTCTCCCCCAGCACCGTCAGTCCGCGTAGCAGCTCGGCGTGGTCGGTGTCGGTCAGCAGGCCGGCGCGGTGCAGCGCGTTGGCGTGGGCGCGGGAACCGGCGAGGTCGTAGGGCGTCAGCTGCCAGTCGAAGTGGGTCGAGCGCGACAGCTCCTGCAGCTCGGGCGAGGGCCCGCTCGCGAAGCGTCCGCCCCACAGCGAGCCCTCGTTGGTGCTGCCGCCGCCCGTCGGTGTGCCGGTCAGGTCAGCCATCAGTCGGTCCCGAACTCCATCGCTGCGTGCTCCAGTGCGGACTCGTCGGCCGTCGCGGCGGCCGGGTTGTCGGTGATCTTGTCGTAGCCGCCGGCCTCGATGGCACCGTAGAGCGTGCCGTTCTCGACGAGCACCTGGCCCTGGTCGAGCGGCTGGGCGGCGTAGAGCTCGAGCTTGGCCCGCGAGTCGGCGATGTCGAGGTTGCGCATGGTGAGCTGGCCGATCCGGTCCGTGGGGCCGAAGGCGGCGTTGTCGGTGCGCTCCATCGAGAGCTTGTCGGGGTGGTAGGAGAACGCCGGACCGTCGGTGCGCAGCACCGAGTAGTCCTCGCCGCGCCGGAGCCGCAGCGTCACCTCGCCGGTGACGAGCGAGGCGATCCAACGCTGGATCGACTCGCGGATCATCAGCGCCTGGGGGTCGAGCCAGCGGCCCTCGTAGAGCAGCCGACCGAGCTTGCGGCCCTCGTTGTGGTACTGCGCGACGGTGTCCTCGTTGTGGATGGCGTTGACGAGCCGCTCGTAGGCGCTGAACAGCAGCGCCATCGCCGGCGCCTCGTAGATGCCGCGGGACTTCGCCTCGATGATCCGGTTCTCGATCTGGTCGGACATGCCCAGCCCGTGGCGACCGCCGATCGCGTTGGCCTCGTGGACCAGCGCGACCGGGTCGTCGTACTGCGTGCCGTTGATGGCGACCGGCCGGCCCTGGTCGAAGCGGACGGTGACGTCCTCGGCCTCGATGGCGACCGAGGGGTCCCAGAACTTCACGCCCATGATCGGGTCCACGGTCTCGAGGGAGACGTCGAGGTGCTCGAGGGTCTTGGCCTCGTGGGTGGCGCCCCAGATGTTGGCGTCGGTCGAGTAGGCCGTCTCCTGGCTGTCCCGGTAGGGCAGGCCGTGCTCGGTCAGCCAGGCGCTCATCTCGTGGCGACCGCCGAGCTCGTGCACGAAGTCGGCGTCGAGCCAGGGCTTGTAGATGCGCAGGTCGGGGTTGGCGAGCAGGCCGTAGCGGTAGAACCGCTCGATGTCGTTGCCCTTGAAGGTCGACCCGTCGCCCCAGATGTTGACGCCGTCCTCGTGCATGGCGCGCACCAGCATGGTGCCGGTGACGGCTCGCCCGAGCGGCGTGGTGTTGAAGTAGACCCGGCCGCCGGAGCGGATGTGGAAGGCGCCGCACGCCAGGGCGGCGAGGCCCTCCTCGACCAGCTGCGTCTTGCAGTCGACCGCGCGGGCGAGCTCGGCGCCGTACTGCAGGGCACGTGAGGGCACGCCGGAGATGTCGGGCTCGTCGTACTGCCCGATGTCGGCGGTGTAGGTGCACGGGACCGCGCCCTTGTCGCGCATCCAGGCGACCGCCACCGAGGTGTCGAGGCCGCCGGAGAACGCGATGCCGACGCGCTCGCCGACCGGGAGGGAGGTGAGGACCTTGCTCACTGGGAGTCCTTTGCAGTGGTGGTGTTCGGGGAAGGGGTGGGGGTGTGCCTGACGTCGTTGGCCAGGTCGAGGAACCGCTGGGCGAGGGCGTCGCCGCCGGCGGGGTCGCGGCCGATGACGAGGAGCGTGTCGTCCCCGGCGATCGTGCCGAGGATGTCACCGAGGTCGGCCTTGTCGAAGGCGCTGGCGAGGAACTGGGCGGCGCCGGGCGGGGTCCGGAGGACGACGAGGTTGGCGCTCGCCTCGGCGCTCACGAGCAGCTCGGCGCAGAGGCGGGCCAGGCGGTCGCGGCCGGCGCCGCTCTCGCGCGGCGCGGAGACGCTGCGGTCGCCGCCCTCCCCCGGCACGGCGTAGACCAGGGCGCCGTCGGCGCTGCGCACCTTGACGGCGTCGAGCTCGACGAGGTCGCGGCTCAGCGTGGCCTGGGTGACGCGGACGCCGTGGTCGCCGAGGAGGTCGGCCAGCTCGGTCTGGGAGCGCACCGGGTGGGCCGTCACGATGTCGATGATCCGCTGGTGGCGCGCGCTCTTGGTCAGCGGGGTCATGGCGCTCATGCGGAGTGCTCCAGCAGCCAGGTCAGCACCGCCTTCTGCGCGTGCCGGCGGTTCTCGGCCTCGTCCCAGACGACCGAGTGCGGTCCCTCGATGACCTCCTCGGAGATCTCCTTCCCGCGGTAGGCCGGCAGGCAGTGCAGCACGATCGCGTCGGGCGCCGCGTGGGAGAGCAGGTCGTCGGTGACGCCGTAGGGCGGGAAGATCCGCAGCCGCTCCTCCGACTCCTCCTCGCGGCCCATGCTCACCCAGGAGTCGGTGACCACCACGTCGGCCCCGGCGGCCGCCTCGAGCGGGTCGGTCGTCAGGTCGATCGAGCCGCCGGTGTCCTGGGCGATCTCGCGGGCCCTGGCGACCACGTGGGCGTCGGGCGTGAACCCCTGGGGCGCGCCGACGACGACGTGCAGCCCCGCGGACGCGCCGGCGAGCACCCACGAGTTGCCCATGTTGCAGGCCCCGTCGCCGACGAACGCGACCCGGAGGCCGGCCAGCGTGCCCTTGTGCTCGCGCACCGTCTGGAGGTCCGCCAGGAGCTGGCACGGGTGGAACTCGTCGGTGAGCGCGTTGAGCACCGGGACACCGGCGTACGCCGCCATGGTGACCACGTCGGCCTGGTGGGCGGTGCGCCACACGACCGCTGCGGCCTGGCGGCCCAGGATGCGTGCGACGTCCTCGACGCCCTCGCGCGACCCCATCGCGGCGAGCCCGCCGTCGACGGTCATCGGGTTGCCACCGAGCTCGGCGATCCCGGCGGCGAAGGACACCTGCGTGCGCAGCGTCGGGCGGTCGAAGACCAGGGCGACGGTCCGGGGACCCGCGAGCGGCTTGTGGTCGAAGGGCTCGGCCTTCATCCGGTCGGCCAGGTCGAGGACCTCGACCAGCTCGGCGGGCGACAGGTCGTCGTCGCGGAGGAAGTGGCGGGTCATGCGGGGTCCCCGGGGCGTTGTTCGGAGGAGCGGAGCGGGGGAGAAGAACGTCGTGGGGTGCTCATGGGTTGACCTCCTGTGCGGCGGCGCGGGCGGTGTCGAGGATGACGGGCAGGGCGGCGTCGAGGGCGTCGAGGTCGGCGGCCGTGATCACCAGCGGTGGCACGAACCGCAGCCGGGTGGGACCGGTGGCATTGAGGATGAAGCCCGCCTCGCGTCCGGCTGCCACGGCCTGGGTGGCGTAGGGACCGTCGAGCTCGGCGCCCCGCATGAGCCCGGCACCCGTCACCTCGAGGACGCCGGGCTGCTTGCGCAGCAGCGCCTCGAGCTGGGCGCCTCGGTCGACCGCTGCCGCGATGAGGCCGTCGGCCTCGATCGTGTCGAGGACGGCCAGGGCGGCTGCCGTCGCGACCGGGTTGCCGCCGAAGGTGGTGCCGTGGTTGCCCGGCTGCAGCAGCGCCGCCGCCGCTCCCCGCGCGACCGTGGCGCCGATGGGGATGCCGCCGCCGAGTCCCTTGGCCAGGGTGACGACGTCGGGGCGCACCCCGTCGACCAGCTGGTGGGCGAACCACGCACCGGTGCGGGCGATGCCCGTCTGCACCTCGTCGAGCCACAGCAGCGCGCCGTGGTCGTGGGCGATCCGCTGGGCGGCGGCGAGGTAGTCGGCCGACGGCACGACGACGCCGGCCTCGCCCTGCATCGGCTCCAGGACGATCGCGGCGACGGTGTCGTCGACAGCGGCCTCGAGCGCGGCCACGTCGTCGTACGGCACGAAGGTGACGTCACCGGGCAGGGGCTCGAAGGGCTCGCGGTAGCCGGCCTTGGAGGTCAGCGCGAGGGCCCCCATCGTGCGGCCGTGGAAGGACCCCTCGGCCGCGACGAGCCGGGTGCGGCCGGTGCGGCGGGTGAGCTTGAGCGCCGCCTCGTTGGCCTCGGCACCGGAGTTGCTGAAGAACACGCGGGCGTCGTCGGACCAGCCGAGGAGGCCGACCAGCCGTTCGGCGAGGGCGACCTGCGGCTCGGTGGCGAAGAAGTTGGAGACGTGGCCGAGCGTCCTCAGCTGGTGGGTCACGGCCTCGACGAGGGCTGGGTGCGCGTGGCCGAGGGCGTTGACGGCGATCCCGCCGAGCAGGTCGACGTACTCCTTGCCGTCGGTGTCCCACACGTGTGCTCCCTCGCCGCGGGCGAGGGCGAGGGCGGGCGGGCCGAAGGTGTTCATCACCGCACCGGCATAGCGCTCCTGGATGCTCATGCCTGGTCCTCGCTGCCGTAGGGCTTGCGCATCCGGGTCGCGACGCCCGGCAGCACCTGCGTGCCGACGCCCTCGTCGGTGAAGATCTCGAGCAGCACGGAGTGCGGTTCGCGTCCGTCGACGACCGTCGCGCGCGGGACTCCCCCGGTGACCGCCTCGTAGCAGGCCCGCATCTTCGGGACCATGCCGGCGTCGAGGCTGGGCAGCAGCTCCCCCAGCGCCTCGGGGCTGATCTCCTGGATGAGGTCGTCGGAGTTGCCGTAGTCGCGGTAGAGGCCCTCGACGTCGGTGAGGACCAGCAGCTTCTCGGCACCCAGCGCGACCGCGAGCGCCGCGGCAGCGGTGTCGGCGTTGACGTTGTGGACCACGCCGTCGACGTCGGGCGCCACCGAGCTGACCACCGGCACCCGACCGGCCTCGATGAGGTCGAGGACGGCCTCGGGGCGGACCTCGGCGACCTCGCCCACCAGGCCGAGGTCGACCTCGGCGCCGTCGACGATGGTGCTGGTGGGCACGGCCCGGAACAGGCCCGCGTCCTCGCCCGACAGGCCGACGGCCAGGGCACCGTGCTGGTTGATGAGGCCGACGAGCTCGCGCTGCACCTGGCCGACGAGCACCATCCGGACGACGTCCATCGCCTCGGGCGTGGTCACGCGCAGCCCGCCGCGGAACTCCGACTCGATGCCGAGCTTGTCGAGCATCCGGGAGATCTGCGGGCCGCCGCCGTGGACGACGACGGGCTTGAACCCGGCGAAGCGGAGGAAGGCGATGTCCTCGGCGAAGGCGACCTTGAGGGACTCGTCGGTCATCGCGTTGCCGCCGTACTTCACCACGATCGTGCGCCCGTGGTAGCGCTTGAGCCAGGGCAGCGCGGCGGCGAGGGTGCGGGCCTTGGCGGGGTCGGGGCGGCGGGGGTTCTGGTTCGTCATCTCGTCACTCATGAGCTGTAGGCGCTGTTCTCGTGGACGTAGGCGTGGGTGAGGTCGTTGGTCCAGACGGTTGCGCGGGCGTCGCCGGACTTGAGGTCGATGGTGACGCTGACCTCGCGGCCCGTGAGGTCGACGGACGCCGGGTCCTCGGCGGGGGTGGACTGCCGGCACACCCAGACGCCGTTCATCGCGACGTCGAGGTCGGCCGGGTCGAACTGGGCCTGGGTGGTGCCGATGGAGGCGAGCACCCGTCCCCAATTGGGGTCGTTGCCGAAGACAGCGGCCTTGAACAGGTTGCTGCGGGCCACGCTGCGGCTCACCTCGACCGCCTCGTCCTCCGTCGCTGCGTGCAGCGTCGTGATGGCGATCTCGTGGTCGGCGCCCTCGGCGTCCTTGAGCAGCTGCATGGCGAGGTCGGTGCAGGCCTGGGTGAGCGCGGCGGTGAAGTCCTCCGGCGTCGGGGTGATCCCGCTCGCCCCGCTCGCCATCACGGTGACGGTGTCGTTGGTGGACATGCAGCCGTCGGAGTCGAGCCGGTCGAAGCTGACCCGGGTCGCGGCCCGGAGCGCGGCGTCGAGCTCGGCGGCGGGCACGACGGCGTCGGTGGTCAGCACGACGAGCATGGTGGCGAGCTGCGGCGCGAGCATGCCGGCGCCCTTGGCCATCCCGCCGATCGACCAGCCCGCGCCCTCGACGACGGTGCTCTTGCTGACCGAGTCGGTGGTCATGATCGCCTCGGCGGCGCTCTGGCCACCGTCGGCGGACAGCGCAGCGGTCGCAGCCTCGACGCCCGCGAGCAGGTCGTCGCGGTCGTTGGCGAGGCCGATGAGCCCGGTGGAGCACACCACGACGTCGATCGCGCCGATGCCCAGGCCTTCGGCGACCTTCTCGGCCACGGCGTGGGTCGTCTGGAAGCCCTCCGGACCGGTGTAGCAGTTGGCGCCGCCCGAGTTGAGGACCACCGCGCGCACGACGCCGTCCTTGACGACCTCCTGGCTCCACAGGATCGGGTTGGCCTTGCAACGGTTGGCGGTGAAGACGGTGGCGGAGTCGAAGGTGGGGCCCTGGTTGACGACGAGGGCGAGGTCCTTGCCGCCGCTCGTCTTGAGCCCGGCTTCGACACCGGAGGCGGTGAAGCCGCTGGGGTGGGTGACGCTCATGGTGCGATTCCGATCGTGGTGAGCCCGGCGGCCTCGTCGAGGCCCAGGGCGAGGTTCATGCACTGGACGGCGGCGCCGGCGGTGCCCTTGGCGAGGTTGTCGACCACGGCCACCGCCACGAGTCGTCGTACGCGCTCGTCGATCGTGACCTGCACCTGCACCGCGTTGGAGCCGAGGACGGACTGCGTCTGCGGCCACTGCCCCTCGGGCAGCAGGTGCACGAACGGCTCGGGGTCGTACGCCGTCGCGTAGGCGTCGCGGACCTGGGCGGGGGTGACCCCGTCGAGCAGGGGCGCCTGGACGGTGGCGAGGATGCCGCGCGACATCGGCACGAGGAGCGGCGTGAAACCCACCCGCACCGGCGCGCCGTGGACGCCGCCGAGGTTCTGGACGATCTCCGGGGTGTGCCGGTGCGCGCCGCCGACGCCGTAGGCGCTGGCGTTGCCCATGACCTCGCTGCCGAGCAGGTGCGGCTTGGCGGCCTTGCCCGCGCCGCTGGTGCCGGAGGCGGCGACGACGGTGACGTCGGGCTCGACAAGGCCTGCCGCGAGGGCGGGGACGATCGCCAGGGTGGAGACGGTGGGGTAGCAGCCGGGGACGGCGATGCGCCGCGCGCCGCGCAGCAGCTCGCGCTGTCCCGGCAGCTCGGGCAGGCCGTAGGGCCACGAGCCGGCGTGGTCGCCGCCGTAGAACGCCTCCCACTCCCCCGGGTCGGTCAGCCGGAAGTCGGCTCCGCAGTCGATGACCACGGTGTCGTCGCCGAGGCCCCGGGCGATGGCGGCCGACTGGCCGTGCGGCAGGCCGAGGACCACGACGTCGTGGCCGGCGAGCGTCTCCACGGTCGTGTCCGCCAGCACCCGGTCGGCCAGCGGCAGCAGGTGCGGCTGGAGGGAGCCGAGCCGCTCCCCGGCGTTGGAGCCGGCGGTGAGCGTGCCGATCTCGACGCCCGGGTGGCCCAGGAGCAGGCGCAGGACCTCACCCCCGGCGTACCCACTGGCTCCGGCGACGGCGACTGATGCGGTCATGTGCATGACTATACATAGGACTGCATGTATGCGACGACTCGGGTCCGACAATGCGAGGCGGAGCGTCGGTCGTCTCCCCTACGGTGCACGGGTGACCTCACTCCACACCCGTCTGGCACCCGATGTCCACCTCGAGCACCTGCGCGCCGAGTCCGCCCGATTCCGTGACGTGCTCGCCGCCTGCGACCCGGCAGCCCGGGTGCCGGCCTGCCCCGACTGGGACGCCGCCGACCTGCTGTGGCACCTCGCCACCGTGCAGCGGTGGTGGACCGAGGTGCTGGCGGCCCGGCCCGGCCACCCCGAGGAGATCGAACCACCCCGGCCCGAGGCGTACGACGACCTGCTGCGCACCTACGACGACTGGTCGGCCGGCCTGGCCGCTGCCCTCGAGGGCGCGGACCCGCAGGAGGAGGCGTGGAACTGGTCCGACGACCACACCGTCGGGTTCATCCTGCGCCGGCAGGCCCACGAGGCGCTCGTCCACCGCGTCGACGCCGAGCAGGCCGCCGGCGTGGCGAGCGAGGTCGACGCGCGGCTGGCCGCGGACGGGGTGCACGAGTGCCTCGACGTGATGTACGGCGGGATGCCGCCGTGGGGCGTGTGGGAGCCCGGCGAGGGTCTGGTGCGGGTCGACATCACCGACACCGGTGTCTCGTTCTGGCTGCAGTTCGGCACCTTCTCCGGCACCAGCCCCGACAGCGGAACGTCGTACGCCGACGAGGAGGACTTCCACGTCGTGCCGGCACCCGACGACACCGAGGTCGAGCCGGACGTGGTGGTCGACGGGCCGGCGGCGGCCCTCGACCTGTGGCTGTGGAACCGCGCGGGCGACGAGGACATCGCCGTCGCCGGGGACCGGGGCGTCCTCGATCGGTTCACCGCGATCGTGGCGTCGCCGATCGACTGAGGGGCGCGACGCGCAGCGACCCGTGGACGGTGGAGCGTGCGGCCGGTAGGTCGGGCCGTACGCTCCACCGTCGCGCGGAGCTGACTGCTCAGGCGCGCTGGACGGCGCCGGTGCGCTCGGCCGCGCGGGCGACCGCAGCGTCGCGGGCCGCCGCCGCCTCACCCTCCTTGAGCGTGCGGTCCGCCGCGCGGAACCGCAGGGCGTAGGCGAGGGACTTCTTGCCCTCGCCGACCTGGTCGCCGGTGTAGACGTCGAAGAGCCGGATCGACTCCAGCAGCTCACCGGCACCCTCGCGCAGCGCGGTCTCGACGTCCGCGGCCGGCACCGAGGCATCGACGACCAGCGCGACGTCCTCCTTCGCGACCGGGTAGGACGAGAAGGTCGGCGCCGTGCGCAGGTGCACCGCCCGCGCGATCAGGAGGTCGAGGTCGACCTCCGCGGCGACGGTGCGCTTCGGCAGGCCGAAGGCCTGGCACACGGTGGGGTGCACCTCGCCGGCGTGCCCGACCACCTCGCCGGCGACCGACAGCTCGGCACAGCGGCCGGGGTGCCAGGGGGCCAGCTCGACCGCGGAGGCGGTGACCTCGAGACCGAGCGCGTCGGCGACCGAGCGGACCGCGTCGACCGCGTCGGACCAGGAGACCGGACGCGCCTCGCCCCACCAGCCGCCCGCGACCGCGTCGCCTGCGGCGACGACGGCGAGGTGCAGCGGCTGGGCGGGCAGGGCGGCGTCGAGCGCCTCGAGCTCGGCGTCGGTGGGACGCCGGTCGACCGGCAGGATCGCCGCCGGCCCGGCGTGGCGGGGCAGTGTGACGGTGCCGGTCTCGAAGATCGCGACGTCGGTCGTGCCGTGACCGACGTTCTTGCCGGCCGCGCGCAGGATGCCCGGCAGGAGCGTCGAGGTCATGAACCCGGCCTCGGTGTTGAGCGGGTTGGACAGCCGGAGCAGGTCGCGGCGCGGGTCGTCGGCTGCGAGCCCCAGCGCGTCGAGGTCGGCCTCACCCACGAACGGGAAGCTCACCACCTCGACGTAGCCCTCGCCTGCGAGCGTGCGCCCGACGCGGCGCCGCAGCTGCTGCGAGCGGGTCAGGCCGCGCCCGGACGGCGGCGTGGGAAGGACCGACGGCACCTTGTCGTAGCCGACGAGGCGGACGACCTCCTCGGAGAAGTCCTGGGCGTCGGTGAGGTCGGGACGCCAGGGGGGCGGGGTCACCGACAGCGTCCCCGAGCCGCTGACGTCGCAGCCGACCGCGCGCAGGCACTCGACGGACTGCTCCTCGGTGATCGGCATGCCCGACACCCGGGCGGCCAGGTCGCCCGCGACCTCGACGACCGGCATGGCCGGCGGGGTGCCGACGACCGTGACGCCGGGGTGGGCGGTGCCGCCGCCGTGCTCGACGAGGAGCTCGACGACCCGGTCGGCCGCGGCCTCGCAGATCGTCGGGTCGACCCCGCGCTCGTTGCGCTTGCCGGCCTCGGAGGTGATCTTGTGCCGGCGTCCGGTGCGGTACATCGACACCGCGTCCCAGTGGGCCGACTCGACGAGGATCGACGTGGTGGTGCCGGAGATCTCGGTCGTCTCGCCGCCCATCACGCCGCCGAGCCCGATGATCCCGGAGTCGTCCGTCACGACGAGGTCGCCCGGGTCGAGCGTGCGGGCCGTGCCGTCGAGGGTGGTGAGCTTCTCGCCCTCGCGCGCCCGACGTACGACGATCGCGCCCTGCAACGTGTCGGCGTCGTAGCCGTGGATCGGGCGGCCGGTCTCGAGCATCACGTAGTTGGTGACGTCGACGGCGAGCGAGATGGGCCGCATCCCGGCCGCGGTGATGCGCTGGACCATGAAGTCCGGCGTCGCGGCCGCGGGGTCGAACCCGTCGACCCGCCGGGCCACGAACACCGGGCATCCCTCGGCGTCCTCGACGACCACGGGGTGGCCCTCGTCGTTGGCCGCCGGGGTGTCGCGCAGGGTCGGGTCACGGAAGCCGCTCGCCCCCTCGACCGAGACGAGCACCTCGCGGGCGATGCCGCGCAAGGACAACGCGTAGGCCCGGTCGGGGTTGACCTCGAACTCGATGGTCTCCTCGTCGAGCCCGAGCACGGGACGGACGTCCTGGCCGGGCTCGCCGGCGTCGGGCGGCAGCACGATGATGCCGTCGTGGTCCTCACCGAGGCCGAGCTCGCGGGCCGAGCAGATCATGCCGGCGGAGAGGTGGCCGTAGGTCTTGCGGGCGCCGATCTCGAAGCCGCCGGGGAGCACGCCGCCGGGCAGCACCGTGACGACGAGGTCGCCGGGTGCGAAGTTGTGGGCCCCGCAGACGATGCCCACCCCACCAGACTGCTCGCCGGTGCCGTGGGCAGCATTCAGCTCAGCACCGACGTCGACGGTGCACCAGTTGATGGTCTTGCCGTTCTTCTGCGGCTCCGGCTCCATCGTGAGGACGCGGCCGATCACCAGCGGACCGGTGATCTCGCGGCCGGGGCTGACGATCGCCTCGAGCTTGAGGCCGGTCAGCGTGAGCCGGTCGGTGATCTCCTCGGTGGTGGTGCCCGCGGGTACGTCGACGAGGTCCAGGATCCAGGACAGGGGTGCCTTCATCGGTCGTTCTCCCCTCTCAGATCTCGGTGCCGAACGCGCTGCTGAACCGGACGTCGCCCTCGAAGAGCGGACGCAGGTCCTCCAGGTCGTGGCGGAACATGAACGAACGGTCGATGCCCATGCCGAAGGCGAAGCCGCTGTAGACCTCCGGGTCGACGCCGCAGGCCACCAGGACGCGGGGGTTGACCACGCCGCAGCCGCCCCACTCGATCCAGCCCTCGCCACGGCAGGTGCGGCAGGACTGCGGCTCGATGTTGCGGCATACGAAGCACTTCACGTCGACCTCGGCCGACGGCTCGGTGAACGGGAAGTAGGACGGCCGGAACCGCGTCGTGATGTCGTCACCGAAGAGCTGCGACGCGAAGTGGTCGAGGGTGCCCTTGAGGTGGGCCATGGTGATGCCCTTGTCGACCACGAGGCCCTCGACCTGGTGGAACATCGGCGAGTGCGTCGCGTCGTACTCGTCGGTGCGGAACACGCGTCCCGGGCACACGACGTAGATCGGTGGCGTGCGGGTGAGCATGGTGCGGGCCTGGACGGGCGAGGTCTGGGTGCGCAGCACGACGTGGTCCTCGGCCGGCTCGGTCCAGAAGGTGTCCTGCATGGTGCGGGCGGGGTGATCGGGACCGAGGTTGAGGGCGTCGAAGTTGAGCCACTCGGCCTCGACGACCGGGCCCTCGGCGATCTCGTAGCCCATGGCGACGAACAGGTCGGCGATCAGCTCGGACTGCAGCGTGAGGGGGTGCCGTCCACCGCGGCGGCGGCGGGTCGTGGGCAGGGAGACGTCGACCGTCTCCTCGGCCAGCATCCGCTCCTCGTGCTCGGCCTCGAGCACGGTCTGCCGGGCGGCGATCGCCCGGTTGACCGCGCCGCGGGCCTGGCCGACGCGCTGGCCGGCCTCCTTGCGGGCCTGCGGAGGCAGTGCTCCGATCTCGCGGTTGGCGAGGGCGAGCGGCGAACGGTCGCCGGCGTGGTCGAGCCTGACCTGCTTGAGGGCGTCGAGGTCGGCGGCGGCGGCGATCGCGGCGAGGGCCGCCTCACGCATCGCCTCGACCTGGTCGGCCTTGAGCGGGGTCACTTCGACGGGGTCGTAGTCGGTGTTGGGGCCGGACATGGCTCTCTCTCGCGCGGCGACAGCAGTTCGCCGCAGTCTAGAAGTGGATGAGCGTCGGGTCGGACGGGGACTCCCCGGACCCGGTGACGTCAGCTGCCCGACAGACCAGGTCCGGGGCGCAGAAATCGCAGGCTCGTGTCCACGGTGAGGATGTTACTCCCCGTACGCCGCCCAGACGTCCGCGCACTCGTCGGCCGGACCGGGGCGCACCGCGTCGAGGTCGAGGTCGGTCACGGCGTCGCTCGCCCGCGAACGGCCCAGGTTCCACGCCCGGGCGTCCTCGAGCACCTTTGGAGCCAGCGAGTTGGAGGGCAGGTCCTGCAGCACGCAGGCCGCGACGTCCTGCGGGAGCCGCTCGACGATCACGGGCGCCGCGTCGGCGGACAGGGTCTGCAGGTAGCGAAGATCGAGGTCGCCGGTCGCCTCGTAGCGGTCGAGGTTCCGTTCCGCGACCCAGGCATCGGGATTGATCGCAGCGAGCCCGATGAGCGCCACCGCACCCGAGGCGAGCGCGACGCGCGGCAGCCAGCGACCGCGGCCCAGTGCACCCGCGGCCATGATCGCCAGCACGACGAAGCCGAGCCAGCCCTCGAAGACGTCGACGAACAGGCGCAGCGTGGTGAAGCCGTAGGCGTCCTGGTAGACCGACATCCCACGCAGCGCGGACGCGACCACCAGCAGCGTGAGGGTGCAGAGCAGGCCGAGCGAGCCGAAGAGCCAGCGACGGTCTCCTGCATCGTCCCCGGCCCGGCGCGCCGCGATCCACACGACCAGCACCGTGAGCGCGGTGGCGAGGGTGAGCTGGCCGAAACCCTGGTGGACGTAGTCGGCATAGGTGAGGCCCGTCGTGGCCTCGATGTAGTCGCGGCCGCCGACCAGCGCGCGCGCCTGGGCGGCGATGAAGGCGACGAACACGGCGTCGACGACCAGCACCGGCACCAGCCACTCGAAGCGGTTGGCGAGTGCGGTCGGGCGCCGCCCGCCCAGCACCTCGACGTCGGCCGGGTTGAGCGCGAGGTAGGCGGCGCCCAGGGTCGCGGCGAAGACGAAGCACGCCACGAACGCGCGGCCAACGAGGTCGTTGAAGGTCAGGTTGGGCACGAGCTGGTCGACCCAGGACCCGAAGACGGGATTGGCGCTGGCGAAGATCGTGCCGAAGACCGCGAGGCCGAGCAGCGACCACCCCGTCGTACGCACCACGGCCGGGGTGCGCGAGCCGGTCCCGGCGATCCGCAGGGACCGGCCGAACCACGGCAGGCCACGCAGCGACGCGAGCGGCCACGCCACCCCGGACAGCAGGATGCCGGGCATCGTGCGGGCGCCGGTGACGCCGCAGAGGAACACTGCTCCCGCGACGACGAGGCCGAGCATCTGCACCCACCAGGCGTCGAGCAGGGTCATCGGAAGGACGAGCAGCACAGCCAGCCCGGCACACAGCAGCGTCCAGCGCTCGCGGCGCCGGCGGGCGGTCGCCAGGGCGGCCGCTCCGCAGGTCAGCGCGACGAGCGTCCACGTGATCCCGACAGCGGTGAACGACAGGGCGATCCCGGCGACGATCCCGGCTGCCGCCGCGGCAGCCACGGTCCGGAGCCCGTGCGGGCCGCCCCGGTCCGGCCAGAACCGGCCGAACAGGCCGTCCAGCCCGGGCTGCTGGCCGCCGGGTGCCACGGACGCCGTGGCGCCCCCGGGCTGCGGGACGGGCGCGGTGGTCGTGGGCATCTCACGCTCCTCGGAGGTGGCGGGCGTCGGCGTCGCGGGGACCTCGAGGCGGAGGCGGGCGCCGTTCCCGGCCTCGGGGTCGAGGAAGCGGAGCGTCCCCCCGTGGAGCTGCGCCACCCACCGCGCGACGGCGAGGCCGAGGCCCGTGCCGCCGGCACCGTCGGTGCCGAAGCGCTCGAAGACGCGCTCGCGGTCCTCGGGCGCCACTCCCACGCCGGCGTCGACGACCTCGAGCCACCACGCGCCGTCGGCGCTCCCGGCGGCACTCCCAGCGGTGATGCGCACGGGCGTCTCGGCGGGTGCGTGGCGCGCGGCGTTGTCCACCACGTTGACGAGCAGCTGGCGCAGCCTGGCCGGGTCGCCGGCCACCACGAGGTCCTCGTCGATCTCGACCGCGACGTCGGTGGCCCTGCCGGTGGCGCGCACCTGGGCGACGGAGTCCTCGACGAGCGCGCCCAGCGCCACGTCCTGCCGATCGAGGTCGACCACGCCGGCCTCGAGCCGGGAGAGCTGGAGCAGGTCCTCGACCAACCGACCCAGGCGCTCCGCCTCCTCGAGCGCGGCGGCGAGGTGCTGGGGGTCGGCCGGCACCACCTCGTCGGCGAGGTTCTCGAGCAGCGCGGTCATGGCCGTGAGCGGCGTACGCAGCTCGTGGGAGACCGTGGCGATGAGGTCGCGGCGCTCGCGGTCGACCGTCGCGAGGTCGTCGGCCATCCGGTTGAAGGCGGTGGCCAGCTGACCGACCTCGTCGGTCGCGGACGTGCGCACCCGTCCGGTGTAGTCGCCGCGCGCCATGGCCCGCGACACCTCCGTCATCCGACGCAGCGGGGCGACCATGCCGGCGGCGAGCAGCTGGGTGACCCCGAGCGCCAGCGCGACGCTCACCGGCAGCACCAGCAGGGCCGGGACGTCCGCGGCCGAGCCGAGGAGCGTGAGCAGGACCGCGGTGACGACCGAGGCGACCACCAGCAGCCCGAGCTTGGCCTTCAGGCTGGAGACGGAGTCGAGCCAGGCGCTCACTCGGGGCCCCCGCGGCGTTGTTCGGGGGAGCGCAGCGGCGGAGAAGAACGGCGTGGGGTCTTCATCCGAGGTCCTCGAGGGCGTAGCCGACGCCGTGGACCGTGCGGATGCGCGCGGCCCCCACCTTGCTGCGCAGGGCCTTGACGTGGCTGTCCACGGTGCGGGTCGCGCTGGCGCTCGCCCAGGCGTCGCCCCAGTCCCAGACCTCGCGCAGCAGCCGCTCGCGGCTGAGGACCTGACCGGGCGTCCGGGCCAGGCACAGCAGCAGGTCGAACTCGGTGGGGGTCAGGTGCACGGCCTCCCCGGCGACCGTCGTACGCCGGGAGCCGGGGTCGATGCGCACGCCGCCCACCTCGATGGTGGCGGGCCGCTCGTCTGCCAGCGCCGCCGCCCGCTCGACGCGTCGCAGCAGCGCGGAGACCCGGGCGACCACCTCGCGCATCGAGAACGGCTTGGTGAGGTAGTCGTCGGCGCCGACGCCCAGGCCCACGAGCACGTCGGCCTCGTCGTCGCGTGCGGTGAGCATCAGCACCGGCACGGGCCGCGCGGCCTGGATCCGGCGACACACCTCGAGGCCGTCGAACCCCGGCAGCATCACGTCCAGCAGCACGACGTCCGGCCTCACCGCTGCCGCCGCCTCGACCGCGGAGGGCCCGTCGAAGGCCTGCTCGACGGTGTAGCCCTCGGCGCGCAGCCGCTGGGCGAGGGCGTCATTGATGGTGCGCTCGTCCTCCACCACCAGGGCGGTCCTCTGCCGGGACGCGGGGCTCGTGCGGGAGGTCATGCCACGACCCTAGGAGCGCAGGTGGGTCGGGGGCGGGGACGACTCGTGAAGGTTGTGTGGAGGTCGGCGCCCGCTCACTCCGGGCGCAGGTCCTCGCGCGGCCAGTCGACCATGACGCGCGCGCCACCACCGGGGGCGTCGTCGATGGTCACCCAGCCGCCGTGCGCCCGAGACAGGCCTCCGACGATGTACATGCCGAGACCGCTGCCGCCGGAGTCGCCGGTGGTCCAGAACTTCGTGAAGACCCGCCGGCGCAGCTCGACCGGGATGCCGTCCCCCTCGTCGTCCACCGTGATGCGGACGCCGTCGAGGTCCTCGGACCGGGCGAGCCGGACCCGGACCTGGCCCAGGCCGTGGCGGACGGCGTTCTCGACGAGGTTGGTGACGACCTGGGTGAACTTGTCGGGATCGGCGAAGACCTCGGGCAGGTCGGGCTCGACCTCGAGGCTGATGCCGCGCGCGGTCCCGGCCTCGATGGAGTCGACGACCCGGCGCACGAGCACCTCCGCCGAGACCTCGCGCGGGTACAGCTGGAGCCGGCCGGTGTCGATCCGCGCCACGTCGAGGAGCTCGGCGATCAGCCGGGAGAGCCGGTCGGCGTCGGCGTTGACCGTGGTGAGCATCAGCTTGCGCTGGTCGTCGCTCAGCTTGTCCCAGCGGTTGAGCAGCGCCTGCACGAAGCCCTTGACGCCCGTCAGGGGCGAGCGCAGCTCGTGCGCGACGGTGGCGACGAGGTCGGAGCGCTCGCGGTCGAGCCGTGCCCGGCCGCGACCGCTCCGCAGGCCGATCGCGATGCCGACGATCCGGCCGAAGGGCTCCTCGCGCACCAACCGCGCCGTGGTGAGGACCTCGTCGCCGGAGGCGTTGAGCCACGCCTGCTCCGGCGCACCGCGCGTGATCGAGATGGCGTCGAAGGGGCGGTTCACGTCGAGCCAGGTGCGACCGTCCTGGTCGAGCAGCCGCAGCACGTCGGGCAGGGGCAGGCCGAGCGCCTGCTCGGCGTCGACGCCCAGCAGCGCCGCGCCCTGGGCGTTGAGGATCGTCACCACGCCCTCGCGGCTGGCACCCAGGATGCCGTCGGGGTAGAAGTCGGCGAGGGTACGCAGCCGGCTCGGACGGGCGGAGTCCACCCGGTGGCGCGGGGCGTAGTCGTCGTCTGACACGCCCCGAACCCTAGTCGTCGCGCCTACCGCTCCGACCGGTCCCGCGCCGCCGCCTTGGGCCGGCGCAGGCCCGCCTCGCGCAGCGCCACGACGAGCTCGCGCGACGAGACCGGGAGGGCGCCGGCGGCCACCAGGGCGTCGTACGCGTCCGCGGGGACGTCGTAGTGGTCGCGGTCCCAGCCGCGAGCAGGAATGCCGTGGGCGGCGGCGAACGCGTGCACCTCGTCGTAGGACGTGTCGCTGGCCAGGTGCGACCACAGCCGGTCCCAGCGCGGCACGGCGGGCGGGTCGATGAGGATCATGTCCGGGACCGCTGGGCGCGCGCGCTGGCGTAGAGGCACACCGCGGCGGCCGTGGACAGGTTGAGGCTCTCGGCCCGGCCGTGGATCGGGATGGCGACGCGGTGGTCGGCCAGGGCGGCCAGCTCCTCGGGCAGACCCCAGGCCTCGTTGCCGAAGAGCCAGGCCGTCGGCCCGCCGAGGTCGGCGTCGAACAGGTCCACCTCGCCGGCCCCGTCGGCGGCCAGGACCGTCAGGCCACGCGCCTGGGCGGCCCGCACGGCCGCAACCGGGTCGGGCTCCACCGCGACGGGCAGGTGGAAGAGGCTCCCGACGGTCGCGCGCACGGTCTTCGGGTTGTAGGCGTCGACCGACTGGCCGGCCAGCACGACCGCGTCGGCGCCGGCCGCGTCCGCCGTACGGATCACGGTGCCGGCGTTGCCGGGGTCCCGGACGTCGGCGCAGATCGCCACCAACCGGGCCGAGGCCCGCAGGACGTGCTCGAGCGGCGCGTCGAGGTGCCGGCACACGGCGACCACGCCGGCCGGCGAGACCGAGTCCGACAGCGAGGCGAGCGCCCGGTCGTCGACCAGGGTGACCGGCACCGTGGCGAACAGGTCGGCGTGCTGCTCGACCGCGAGCGGTGTCGCGAAGACCTCCACGACGCACCCGGCGACGGACAGCGCCCCCTCGACGGCCTTCGGGCCGTCAGCGAGGAAGAGCCGCCGCTCGGTGCGTACCGAACGGCGGCTCAACTTGCGAGCCTCCTTGACGCGAGCGTTGCTCGCGGCGAGGGGCATCACGTCGTTCAGGCGGAGACCTTGGGCGCGTTGACGTCCTCGGGCAGCGCGGCCTTGGCGGCCTCGACGAGCGCGGCGAAGGCCGGCGCGTCGTTGACGGCGAGCTCGGCGAGGATCTTGCGGTCGACCTCGATGCCGGCCAGGCCGAGGCCCTGGATGAAGCGGTTGTAGGTCATCCCGTTGGCGCGGGCCGCAGCGTTGATGCGCTGGATCCAGAGCTTGCGGAAGTTGCCCTTGTTCTTGCGCCGGTCGTTGTAGCTGTAGACCAGGGAGTGGGTGACCTGCTCCTTGGCCTTGCGGTAGAGGCGCGAGCGCTGGCCGCGGTAACCGCTGGCGCGCTCGAGGGTGGTACGACGCTTCTTCTGGGCGTTCACTGCGCGCTTGACGCGTGCCATGGTGCTACTCCTTGTTGCAGGGGAAAGTCAGACGGACGGCGGCTGAGCCACCGGGGTGGTGCGGTGGGTGAGGCTCAGATGCCGAGCATCTTCTTGGCGCGTGCGACGTCGCCCTTCTCGAGCTCGACCATGCCGGCGTTGCGGCGGTGCTTCTTGCGGCTGCCGGTGGTCGGCGCGGACGCGAACGCAGCGCCGGACTTGCGGCCCGCCTGCAGACGCATGATCTTGCCCGAGCCGGTCACCTTGAAGCGCTTCTTCGCGCCCGAGTGGGTCTTGTTCTTCGGCATGTGTCTGCCTCAACTTCCTTGTGCGTGATGGTTCGGGGGGTGGTGCTGGTGCTTCTGGTTGAACGAGCGTGCTCGGGTCGTTCTCACGGCTTCGCCGCGACGTGCTCGATCGAGCCCTTCGCTTCGCTCAGGCCTCGATCTCAGGATCGAGGTTCTCGGAGCGGCGGCGCTCCTTCTTCTGGGCAACCGGGCCGGCGGCGTGGGCCGCCTCGCGCTCGGCGTCCTCCTCGGCCTTGCGGTCCGCACGTGCCTGCTCCTTGGTGGCGCGGGCGGCGTCGGCGTCGATCTTGGCGTCGGCCTTCTTCTTGTGCGGGCCGAGGACCATGGTCATGTTGCGCCCGTCCTGCTTGGGCGAGGACTCGACGAAGCCGAGCTCCTGGACGTCCTCGGCCAGCTTCTGCAGCAGCCGGAAGCCCAGCTCGGGGCGGTGCTGCTCGCGACCGCGGAACATGATCGTGATCTTGACCTTGTCGCCGGCACCCAGGAACCGCACGACGTGACCCTTCTTGGTCTCGTAGTCGTGCTTGTCGATCTTGGGACGAAGCTTCATCTCCTTGATGATCACGTTCGTCTGGTTGCGGCGCGACTCGCGGGCCTTCTGGGCGTTCTCGTACTTGAACTTGCCGTAGTCCATGAGCTTGCAGACCGGGGGGCGTCCCTGGGGAGCGATCTCGACGAGGTCGAGGTCGGCCTCCACGGCCAGCTTGAGTGCCTGGTCGGTCGGCACGATGCCAACGGTCTCGCCGTTGGGTCCTACGAGCCGGACCTCGGGTACGCGGATCCGGTCGTTGATGCGCAGCTCGGTGCTGATGGGTCCTCCAGTGGTTCGGGTGGGTGGGAGTCCCTGTCGCACCGACTCATGCACGGCCGGAAATGGACGAAGGCTCCCGCTGTTGCCAAGCGGGAGCCAGTCACGACACGTCTCCCCTCTCGGGGAAACTGAGGTGTCCACCTCCGTCCTGCGACGGTGGTGGCTCTGGACCGGGACCCGACGATCTGTGGTGCTGGGCGATCGGTGCGGGTGGGAGACGGGTGGTGCGTGCCTCCGCTTGGCGGGATCAGTGGCACCGTGAAGCGTGGTGTCACTGATCGGTCAACACAGAAGGTTAGCGGATCATTCCGCCGAGGGGCCAATCCAGCCGTGGCCGCCCGAGCCGTCGCCGATCGCCACCAGCCGCCAGCCGGCAGCGAGCCGCGTGAGGTCGTCACCGTCGACGACGTACGTCTCGGGGCCCGCCAGGTCGACCAGCAGCGCCTCGGCGCCGTCCTGGATGGCCGCGGTGGCCGCCGTCGCCGCAGGAACGGGGACCGGGCGCGCCTCGGGGTCCCACCGGGCCATCGAGGCGGTCGAGGTGAAAGCGAGGAGGCCCTTGCTGCCGTCGGCGGCCTGCACCAGGACGGCCGCCATGTCGGAGGTCTTGTCATGGGCGAGGCCGTGCTCGTCGACCTCCACCTCACCCAGCACCGCGACCACCGGCACCAGCAGGCGCGCGTCCTGCAGGAGCGTGAGCACCGCACCGGAGGTCGTGGCACCCGTCGCGTGGGCGGCCAGCGCGTGGGCGAGCCGCGGATCGGCGTCCCCCGCGTCGTCGGCGAACCCCGGGTCGGGGATGGTGCGCTCGTGGGAATCATCGTCGTGGGCCACGGCTCCATCCTCTCCCGGGCGTGGTGCGCTGTGGGAGTCTGGGGACGTGGAAGGGACTACCTGGGCAGCACTGACCGCAGCGCTCACCGTGGCGGGCGCCATCTGGACGTGGATCGCGTTCCGCCGTCGAGGAGCGGCCAACGGCCTCCGCGCCATGGGCTTCACGCTGCTCCCGGCAGCGGCGTGGCTGACCGGGACGTTGGAGATGGTCACCGAGATCGCAGGCTCCGTCACCGACTGGGCGACCACCCTCGTGTTCGACGTACGCACGTGGGTGGGCGTCGGGCTCGCCGGGCTGGCCGTCGTGCTGTGGTTCGTCAGCGGCATCATCCGGGACCGCCAGCTCGCCCGCGCCCAGGCCACGGGCCAGGCCGGCACGTCGGGCGAGCGTGACGCGCTGCCGGAGGCCTCCTCCACCCGGACCGGTCCGACCTCGCGCGCAGCCGTGGACGACGAGATGGCCGACATCGAGGCGCTGCTGCGCAGACGAGGCATCGAGTGAGCGACCGGCTCGTCGACCGCAACCGCCTGTGGTCGCGCCTCGACGCCGCCGTGGCCGGCCTGCCCGAACCGCCGTCGACACCGATCGCGGTCGTCGACCTCGACGCCTTCGACGCCAACGCCGACGACCTCGTGCGCCGCGCAGGGGGCAAGCCGATCCGCGTCGCGTCCAAGTCCCTGCGGGTGCCGGCGCTGCTCGAGCGGGCGCTGGCGCACGACGGGTTCGCCGGCGTGCTGGCCTACACCCTCGCCGAGGCGCTGTGGCTGCACGAGACCGGCATCAGCGACGACATCGTCGTGGCCTACCCCACGGTCGACGTGGCGGCCCTGCGACGTCTCACCTCGTCACCCTCGGCAGCGGCCGCGATCACGCTCATGGTGGACGACCCGGCCCACCTCGACGTCGTGGACTCGACGCGCTCCTCGCCCGTGGTGCCGGTCCGGGTCGCGCTCGACGTCGACGCCGGGCTCCGGTTCGGCGGGCAGCACGTGGGACCCAAGCGCTCGCCGCTCTTCGACACCGCCGACGTCCTCGCGACCGCGCGGCGGGTCGTGGACCGTGACGGCTTCCGGCTCGTCGGCGTGATGACGTACGAGGGCCAGGTCGCCGGCGTCCAGGACTCGGTGCCCGACCAGCGCGCCCGCTCCCGCGTCGTACGACGTCTCAAGAAGGCGTCGATGTCCCAGCTCGCGGTGCGTCGCCGCGAGATCGCCGAGGCGCTCGCCGAGGTCGTGTCGCTCGAGTTCTGGAACGGTGGCGGGTCAGGATCGGTCGAGGCCACGGCCGCCGATGCCGCGGTCACCGAGATCGCCGCCGGCTCGGGCCTGCTGGTGCCGGGCATCTTCGACCACTACGCGTCGTTCGAGCCCCGCCCGGCGGCGTACTTCGGGCTGCGGGTGACGCGCAAGCCGACCCCGGAGATGGCCACCGTCCACGGCGGCGGCCTCATCGCGAGCGGCGCCACCGGCGCGGACCGCTCCCCCGTCCCGTGGGCACCACCCGGGTTGCACCTGACGGGCCTCGAGGGCGCCGGTGAGGTGCAGACCCCGCTGACCGGGCACCCGGCAGCACTGTTGAGGATCGGCGACCTCGCGTGGTTCCGCCACGCCAAGTCGGGTGAGCTCTTCGAGCACGTCCGCGACGTGCACCTCGTGCGCGGGGAGACCGTCACCGAGGTCGTGCCGTCCTACCGCGGCTGCGACCGTGCCTTCTGAGGCCCTCCCCGACCCCCACGCAGACACCTGCGCCGTCGCCGGCGAGGTCGCCGAGCGGGTGCTGGCCGCTCCGCCGACGCTCGGCAGCGGCCGGCTGGTGTGCGTCGACGGCCCCGCCGGTTCGGGGAAGACCACGTTCGCGGCTGCCCTCGCCGCCTTCGCTCCTGGGGCCCATGTCGTCCACTGCGACGAGCTGCTGCACGGCTGGCGCGGGCTGCCCGGCCTCGCCCGCACGGTCCAGGAGCTGCTCGAGCCGCTGTCCCGCGGCGAGCGGGGCCGGTGGAGGCGCTGGGACTGGGCCGCCGACGACTGGGCCGAGACGCACCCCGTCGAGCCGGGCGGCCTGCTCGTGCTGGAGGGCGTGGGCTGCTGGTCACCGGCGATCGCGCCCCTCGTCGGCGTCCTGGTCTGGGTCGAGGCCGAGTCGTCGCTCCGACTGCGACGCGGCATGGCGCGCGACGGCGAGCAGATGCGCCCGCAGTGGGAGCAGTGGCGGATCGACGAGGACGCGCTGTTCGCCCGGCTCGGGACCCGCTCACGCGCCGACAGGGTGGTCGTCACCGGCTGACGCGGCGGGCGATGTCTAGGGTGGCCGCCATGGTGTTTCCCAGCGGCGACCAGTACGAGATCTCGGCGGCGGGATACACCGCGGTCGTCACCGAGGGCGGGGCGGCGCTGCGCGTCCTCCGGCACCACGGACGCGACCTGGTGCACGGCTTCGCGGAGACCGGGATGTCCACCGGCGGGAGGGGCCAGCTGCTGATGCCGTGGCCCAACCGGATCCGCGACGGTCGCTACTCCTTCGGCGGGCAGGACCTCCAGCTCGGCCTCACCGACCCGCGCACCGGGAACGCCTCGCACGGACTCGCGCGCTGGGCGCCGTGGACCGTGGAGGAGCACACCGCGACCTCGGTGTCGCTGGTCCACCGCCTGATGGCGCAGACCGGCTACCCGTGGGCGCTGGACCTCCACGTGCTCTACGACCTGTCGGCGGACGGCCTCGTCGTCACCCAGACCGCCACCAACCTCGCGGCGGATCCCGCGCCCTACGCCAGCGGGGCGCATCCCTACCTGTGCGTCGGCGACTCGATCGAGGACCTCGAGCTGACGCTGCCGGCCCGGGCCCGCCTGGTGCTCGACGAGCGCCAGCTCCCGACCGGCGTCGAGCCCGTCCCCGACGACCTCGACTTCACCTCCGGGCGCCGCATCGGCGACCGGGCGCTGGACCACGGCTTCGGCGACCTGCAGCACGTCGAGGGACGGGCCCGGGTGACGCTCGTCGACCCGTCGGGCGGACGGGGCGTCGCACTCTGGGTCGACGAGCACCACCCGTGGCTGCAGGTGTTCACGCCGCCTGCCGACGGACGACGTCCCGCCCTCGCGGTCGAGCCGATGACGGCGCCGGCCGATGCGTTCAACTCCGGCACGGACCTCACGACTCTCGCCCCGGCCGGCACCGCCGGCGACGAGCTGTCCGCGCAGTGGGGCATCCACGCGCTCTGACGGACCTCCGCGGCGGTCAGCCCCGAGGCAGCAGCTTGCGATCGACGCGTAGCGGCTCGGGGAGGGTGATCTCGATGTACTCGTTCTGGTCGGGGGTCGAGGCCGAGCGGCCCCCCGCCGCCGGGAAGTTGTTGTCGTTCATCACCGCCAGGGTGCGGGCGTCGAGGACCTCGACGTCCTCGATGGTGAAGAACGGGAAGGTGAACGGGTCGCCGTGCGGTGACAGGCCGGCCGGGTTGGCGAGGTCCATCAGGTCGACGAGCAGCTCCTTCTCCACCCATCCGTCGTCGTCGCGGTCGCGCAGGTCGACGAGGAAGAGTCGCTTGAACACCGCAGTGTCGCCCTGGCCGTTGTCGCGCTCGATCACGATGGCCTGGTGCTGGTTGACCTGGATGACGTCACCGAGCGCGTGCGCCGGGCTGTCCATGCGGTAGCGGAGGAAGCCGTCCTTGAAGGCCCCCCTGCGGACGGTGTAGATCCGGAGGGCGTCCGCCATGCCCGCGGCCCGGTCCTCGTCGGTCGCTCCCTCGAGCATCGGGCGCAGCACCTTGCCGTTCGGGCTGATCGTCATGCCCTCGAAGCCCTTCGAGCTCGGCAGGTTGGGGGTCGCGTCGCCCAGGGTCGGGTTCGACGGGCTCCGTACTCCCGGCGTGGGGATCGGCGGCTCGAGCAGGCGGCCGCCGGCGTCGAAGTGCAGCACGTACGGACCGAACTCCTCACCCACCCAGAGCGTGCCGTCGGGGGCGACCTGGAGCGACTCGGGGTCGAAGTCCCAGCCGGTCAGCTTCCGGTCGGGAGTCGGACAGGTGTAGCCGGGCGGCAGCGACGCCGCCGACGCGCACCCGCCGTCGCGCCACGTCGTCCACGGGATCAGGCGGTCGGGGTCGCTGAACGTCAGCACCGTGCTGTCGTACGACGTCTCGCCGGAGCCGTCGACGTCATCGGTCTCCGGGGTGATGCGATGCATCGCGAGCAGGAAGTCCGCGCTGTTCGCCTTGGCGCCGAACCCGTTGTCGGACAGGACGAGGAAGGAGCCGTCGGCGAGCGCGTGCGTCCCGGAGAAGCCCTGGACCGGCTGGCCCGGGTAGGGCGCGGGGACCGCCGCGTTGCCGGTGGTCCAGTGGCCGCTGGGCTCGCTGCTGGGCACGTACGTCGTGGCGGGCAGGACGGACCAGGCGGCCAGCACCGGGACGTCGGGGCCGGCCGGGCGGCCGGGCTTCCCGCCGTGGGCGGCTGCGGGGGCGAGGGCCGGGACGAGCGTGGTGGCGGCGAGGAGTGCCGCGAGCGCCGAGGCGCGGTGTCCGAGGGTCATGTGCCGAGCCAAGCCGCCGTGGGTGACGAGCCGGCGACGGGCGACCGACGGCAGGGTGGCTAGCGGTTGCCGGATCCGCCGCGGTCGATGAGGGCGCGCAGCTGGCGTACGCCGTCGCGGGCGACCTTGCCGTCGGAGCCCTGGAACGCCATCGCGGGGATGGTGGTGCCGTCGGCGAGGTCGAGCGTGGCCCACGGCGCACCGGCAGGCAGGTGCACGCCGAGCACCTGCTCCCACTCCAGACGACGGGTGCGGAACCCGTTGACGACCACGAGGGCGGCCTGCTCGGCGGTCACGCGCGCCCGGCCGAGGGCCCAGCCGATGACGGCGGACCCGGCTCCCATCACGAGCAGGGTGAGCCGCTGCAGGATGTTGAACTTGGCCCGCGTCTCGTCGTCGAAGCCGAACCAGGCAGCCGCGCAGACGACGAGCAGCATGAGCCCGAACCCGATCACCGCGAACCGCACGCCCACCGGTCGCCAGGTGTGGGGCAGCGCCGGCGCGGCGCGCTCAGAGGCGGCAGGCATGGATGTCGGTGAGGAGGATGGCGCGGGCGCCGATCGACCAGAGGTCGTCCATCAGGCGCTGTGACCCGGCGCGCGGCACCATGACACGTACGGCCACCCATCCGGGCTTCCCGAGCGGGGAGATGGTCGGACCCTCACGACCCGGGGCCAGCTCGGTCGCGCGGTCGAGGTGCCGCTCCTCGATGTCGTAGTCCATCATCACGAAGCTGCGCGCCACGAGCACGCCCTCGATCCGGCGCCGGAAGACCTCGAAGTCCTCGGACACCTCGCCGCCGCGGGTGATGAGCACCGCCTGGGAGTCGAGGATCACCTCGCCGAAGGTCTCCAGGCCGGCGGCCCGCAGCGTCGACCCGGTCTCCACGACGTCGGCGATGACGTCGGCGACGCCGAGCTGGATGCTGGTCTCGACCGCCCCGTCGAGGCGGGTGACCGTCGCGTCGACGCCGTGGCGGAAGAGGTAGTCCTCGACGACGCCGACGTACGACGTCGCGACGCGCAGGCCGTGGAGGTCCTCCAGCGAGGAGTAGCGCCCGGCGGGGCCGGCGAAGTGGAACCGCGAGCGGCCGAAACCGAGGTTCATCACCTCCTCGGCCTTGGCTCCGGAGTCGAGGAGCAGGTCGCGGCCGGTGATGCCGACGTCGAGGGTGCCCTCGCCGACGTAGAGCGCGATGTCGCGGGGGCGGAGGTAGAAGAACTCGACGTCGTTCTCGGAGTCGACGAGCGCGAGCTCCTTGGAGTCGCTGCGCTGGCGGTAGCCCGACTCGCGGAGGATGTCGGTGGCGGCCTGGGACAGCGACCCCTTGTTGGGGACGGCGATACGGAGGGTCATGGCTGGCTCACTGGGTCACAGTCGCTGGGGTCACAGGTGGGCGTAGACGTCGTCGAGGGTCAGGCCGGAGGCGAGCATGAGCACCTGCGCGTGGTAGAGCAGCTGGCTGATCTCCAGCGCCGTCGCGTCCTTGCCCTCGTGCTCGGCGGCCATCCAGGACTCGGCGGCCTCCTCGAGCAGCTTCTTGCCGATGGCATGGATGCCGGCGTCGAGCTGCTGCACGGTGCCGGAGCCCTCGGGGCGCTCCTCAGCCTTGGCGGAGAGCTCCGCCCACAGGTCCTCGAACGTCTTCACGAGGAGCAAGCCTAGGCGCTGGCACCCGTGGCGCCGTCCACGGGGCCCGGGCGCGGACCACCCGTCGGAGTGGTGGCGCTGTCGGCGCCGCGGGCTACAGTCGCAGCATGAGCGAATCGAACATCTCTTCGAACTCCGACCCGACCACGGACCCGACCATCGACCGGACCACCGACACCGCACCCGGCGACCCGCAGCAGGAGGTCCTCGGCGGACCCCAGGGCGACAGCACGCGCAAGGACCCCGAGGAGTGGGTCACCGGCGACGAGCCGATGACCGGCGCCCAGCGCAGCTACCTCGACACCCTGGCCCGCGAGGCCGGTGAGCAGCTGCCCGCCGACCTGACCAAGGCAGAGGCCTCCGAGCACATCGACCGGCTGCAGTCGGCGAGCGACCGCACGAGCTAGCCCGCCCGCACCGCCCGCACCACGCGGGCGGTGTCGAGCGCGGCTGCGGTCGCCTCCCACCCCTTGTCCTCGGCCGAGCCGTCGAGGCCGGCACGGTCGAGCGCCTGCTCCTCGGTGTCGCAGGTGAGGACGCCGAAGCCGACCGGCACGGCGTGGTCGACGCTGACCTGGGTGAGGCCGTCGGTGGCGGCGGAGCAGACGTAGTCGAAGTGCGGCGTACCGCCCCGGATGACGACGCCGAGCGCCACCACGGCGTCGTACCCCTCGCGGGCGAGCGCTGCCGCGACCACCGGGAGCTCGAAGGTGCCGGGCACCCGGATCACCTCGGGCTCGGTGATGCCGTACGCCGCCAGCGCGCGCTCGGCACCGCCGACCAGGCCGTCCATCACCTGGGTGTGCCAGCTCGCGGCGACGACGGCGATCCGCAGGTCGCTGGCGTCGTAGGGCTGCGAGGTGGGTGCTCCGGCGCCGCTCATGCGGTCTCTCCTTCGTGCTCGGGGTGCTGGTCGGGGTGCTCGGCCTGGTGGTCGATCGCCACGTCGGGCAGGTCGACCGAGGGCAGGTGGTGGCCCATCCGCTCCGCCTTGGTGCGGAGGTAGGCCTGGTTGTGCTCGGTCGGACGAATGCTGAGCGGGACCCGCTCGGCCACGTGGATGCCGAAGTCCTCGAGGCTGGCCGTCTTGTCCGGGTTGTTGGTCATCAGGCGCACCGAGGAGATGCCGAGGTCGCGCAGCACCTGGGTCGCCGTGCCGTAGTGACGGGCGTCGGCGGGCAGGCCGAGGTCGAGGTTGGCGTCCACGGTGTCGCGGCCGCCGTCCTGGAGCTGGTAGGCCTGCAGCTTGGCGACGAGGCCGATGCCGCGGCCCTCGTGGCCGCGGAGGTAGACGACCACTCCCCTGCCCTCGGCGACGATCGCCCTCAGCGCCTCGTCGAGCTGGGGGCCGCAGTCGCAGCGCTCGCTGCCGAAGACGTCGCCGGTCAGGCACTCGCTGTGCACGCGGGTGAGTACCGGCTCGCCCGACTCGACGGCTGCGCCGATGTCGCCGTAGGCCAGCGCGACGTGCTCGCTGTCGTCGATGGTGATGCGGTAGCCGTAGGCGGTGAAGTCGCCGTGCCGGGTGGGCAGCCGCGTCTCGGCGACGCGCTCGACGTGGCGTTCGTGGCGCCGGCGGTAGCGGACGAGGTCCTCGATCGAGATCATCGCGAGGCCGTGCTCGTCGGCGAACGCCCGAAGCTCGGGTGCCCGCTTCATCGTGCCGTCGTCGTTGACCACCTCGACCAGCACTCCGGCGGGCGTCAGCCCCGCCAGCCGGGCGAGGTCGACGGCCGCCTCGGTGTGTCCGCGACGTACGAGCACGCCGCCCTCGCGGTAGCGCAGCGGGAACACGTGACCGGGGCGGGTGAGCTCCCACGGCTCGGTCGCGGAGTCGGCCAGCGTCCGCGCCGTGCGGGCCCGGTCGGCGGCGCTGATGCCGGTGCTCACGCCGTCGCGGGCGTCGACGGAGATGGTGTAGGCCGTGCGCAGCTTGTCCTTGTTGTGCGGGGTCATCAGCGGGATCTCGAGCCGCTCGAGCATGTCGCCCGGCATCGGCACGCAGATGACGCCGCTGGAGTGCCGGATGGTGAAGGCCATCAGCTCGGGGGTCGCCTTCGCGGCGGCGAAGATGATGTCGCCCTCGTTCTCGCGGTCCTCGTCGTCGACGACCACGACCGCCTTGCCGGCGGCGATGTCGGCGACGGCCCGCTCGACGGAGTCGAGCCGCACCCGGTGCTCGGCACTCACGCGGACACCGCCTCGGTGGTCCGTCCGGCATCGGTGGTGTCGACGACGGTGCGGCTGGCGCGCAGCCAGACCACGAAGCCGATCACCACGAAGACGGCGTAGAACAGGTACATCCCAGCCGTCGGGTAGTAGCCGGCCTGCACCAGCGTGGTCACGCCGACGATGTCGACGAGGATCCAGATGAGCCAGAACTCCACCCAGCCACGGGCCATGCCGTACGTCGCGAGCATCGATCCGGTGAGGATCCACGCCTCGGTGGTCGGGCCCCACGAGCCGAGCACCTGGGTCAGCAGGACGTACGCCGCTGCGTAGCCGACGACGCCCAGGACGAGCAGCTGGACGCGCTCGGCACCCGTCGCCCAGCGCGGCGCGATGGCGCCTCCGTCGGACGCGCCGCCCGAGCGTTGCACGTGCGTCCAGCGCCACCAGCCGTAGACGGACACCGCGGCGAAGAAGACCTGCCGGCCCGCCTGCCCCCAGAGGGGCTCGTCGATCTGGCCGGAGAGCTCACCGGTCGCGAAGACGGTGAAGAGCAGGACGTTGCCGACCAGGCCGATCGGCCAGGCCCACACGAGCCGCTTCATCCCGAGGATCGCGCTGGCGAGGCCGAACAGGTTGCCGACCACCTCGCGGGCACCGAGCTCTCCGCCCGGTACCGGGATCGTGCCGTGGATGAGCCACTGGAGCAGGTCCATCATTCTTCCTCGTCGCTGTCGGGGGTGTGGGTGCTGGTGGGTGTGGGGTTCGGGGCGTAGGCGCCGAGCAGCTTCTCGACGTGCTTGGCGATGACGTCGGCCTCGAGGTTGACCAGGTCGCCGACGCGGCGGCTGCCGAGCGTCGTACGGGCCAGGGTCTCGGGGATGAGGCTGACGGTGAAGCTGTCCTCGCGGACCTCGACGACCGTGAGGCTGACGCCGTCGACGGTGATCGAGCCCTTGTCGACGAGGTAGCGGTCGAGGTCGCCGGGCAGCGAGATCTCGACGACGTCCCAGTGCTCGCTGGGGGTGCGGGAGAGGACCTCGCCCACACCGTCCACGTGGCCCTGGACGATGTGCCCGCCGAGCCGCTTGTCGACGGTGACGGCGCGCTCGAGGTTCACCCGGTCGCCGGGCTCGACGCCGCGCAGCGACGTCTTGTCGAGCGTCTCCTGCATGAGGTCGGCGGTCCACCGGTCCTCACCGAGCTCGGACACCGTGAGGCAGCACCCGTTGACGGAGATGGAGTCGCCGAGCCCGGTGCCCTCGAGCACGGTCTCGGCCTGGACGGTGAGCCGGATGGCGTCACCCTGGTCGAGGACCTCGGCGATCGTGCCGAGCTCCTCGACGATCCCGGTGAACATTCAGTTCCTCCTGCTGGGGAGAGGGGTGGTCGTGCGGGGGGTCATGGTGAGGCGGACGTTGGTGTCCTCGCCGTCGTGGCCCTGCAGCACGTGCACGTCGTCGACGTGCAGGTGCCGGGCGTCGGCGATGGTGGTGATGCCCAGGTCGGCTACTGCGCTGGTGCCGGCGCCGAGCAGCATCGGGGCGACGTAGGCCACGACCTCGTCGACGAGTCCGGCGTCGAGGAAGGCCCGGGCGAGCGTGGGACCGCCCTCCAGGAACACGTGCTGGCGGTCCATCGCGAACAGCTGCTCCAACGCCTCCCCCGGCTCGCGGGTGCGCAGGCGCACGGTCTCGGCACGCTCGTTGAGCACGCGGCGGTCACTGCCCAGCTCGCGCAGTCCCATCACCGCGCGGAGCGGCTGGACCGGGAGGGGCTGGTCCAGCTCGTCGCGCACGGTGAGCTCGGGGTCGTCGACCTCGACGGTGTGGGTGCCGACGAGCATCGTGTCGCACAGGCCGCGGAGACGGTGGGTGTCGAGGCGGGCGGCCCGGCTGGAGACCCAGCGGCTGGTGCCGTCGGCCGCGGCGCTGCGCCCGTCGAGGGTGGCCGCGAACTTCCAGGTGACGAAGGGTCGGCGGTGCTCCATGGCGAAGCTCCAGACCCGGTTGACCGCGGCGGCCTCGTCGGCGAGCAGCCCGCCCACGACCTCGACGCCGGCCTCCCGCAGGCGGTCGGCGCCGCCCCGGGCGACCGGGTTGGGGTCGGCCTGCGCGTGGACGACTCGTCGTACGCCCGCGGCGAGGAGTGCCTCGCTGCACGGACCGGTTCGCCCGGTGTGGTTGCAGGGCTCGAGCGTGACGACAGCGGTGGTGCCTCGGGCTGCGTCACCGGCGGCGGTGAGTGCGTCGACCTCGGCGTGCGGCGACCCCGCCCCGCGGTGGAAGCCCTCCGCGACCGTGGTGCCGTCGGGGGCCA
Organism: uncultured Nocardioides sp.; assembly: GCF_947488025.1. Taxonomy (GTDB): domain Bacteria; phylum Actinomycetota; class Actinomycetes; order Propionibacteriales; family Nocardioidaceae; genus Nocardioides. The sequence continues at coordinate 33,199 of NZ_CANKYS010000014.1, forward strand.
GCAGCACGCAGCCGACGCGCGGGTTGGGCCCGAGGGGGACGCCCGGCGTCGCGGCGAGCTGCAGCGCGCGCTGCATGGCGCGGCGCTCTGCCTTGCTGGTCGTCATCTCCGCCTCCGGTCCGGGTGGGACTCAGGGGGGCGGGCGACGGGGCACTCCCCCGCAGGACGCGAGGGGTGGCGTGCGAACCGTCAGCGTGCACTTCTCATCCGGACTGTGACCGTCGGTCCAGGAGTTCCACCTGGTCAACCGGCCACTGGCTGTGGTCGGGTCGCGGACTGTGACCGCCGGTGCGGAGTTCCACCGCCCCCAGAGCACGCAAGCTCTACGTGGTGGCAACTCTGCCACAGCGCGGTCCATTCCCGCGCCGCGGTCCGTCCGTCCGTCCGTCCGTCCGTCCGTCGAGGACCGGACCTGGTGGGTCAGACCTGGTCGAGGAACCGGTCGAAGACCCGTGCACCGAACTCGAGCGCGTCGACCGGCACCCGCTCGTCGACGCCGTGGAACAGCGCGGTGAAGTCGAGGTCGGCGGGCAGCCGCAGCGGCGCGAAGCCGTACGAGCGCATCCCGAGCTTGCGGAAGTGCTTGGCGTCGGTGCCGCCGCTCATCGTGTAGGGCGCCACGAGCGCGTCGGGGTCCTCGGCGATCAGGCTGCGCGTCATCGCGTCGACCAGGTCGCCGTCGTACGGCGTCTCCCAGGGCTGCTGGTGGGACTCGAAGTCGATCTCGATGCCGTCTCCCGCGAGCTCGCGCAGGGTCGCGAAGAACTCGTCCTCGTAGCCGGGCAGGAAGCGCCCGTCGACGGTGGCCTGCGCGTCGGTGGGGATGACGTTGGTCTTGTAGCCGGCGCGGAGCATCGTCGGGTTGGCGGTGTTGCGGATGACCGCGCCGAGCATGCGGGCGGCGTCACCGAACTCCTCGACCAGCGCCTCGGCGTTGTCGGGCGTGGCCTCCGTGCCGGCGAGCTCTCCCACCGTGGCGAGCAGTACCTCCATCGTCGGGGTGAGCCGCACGGGCCAGCGGTGGGCGCCGATGCGGGCGACCGCACCGGCGAGCCGGGTGACGGCGTTGTCGTCGTTGATCATCGAGCCGTGCCCGGCCCGGCCCCGCGCGGTGAGGCGCATCCAGGCCATGCCCTTCTCGGCCGCCTCGATGAGGTAGACGCGGCGACCACGCACGGTCGCGGAGAAGCCGCCGACCTCGCCGACGGCCTCGGTGCAGTCGGCGAACCAGTCGGCGTGCTGGTCGACGAGGATCCCGGCGCCGTGGTGGCCACCCGCCTCCTCGTCGGCGGTGAAGCAGAGCACCACCTCACGGTCGGGGGCCGCGCCGGCGGCCGCGCGGGCGCGCACGACGCTGAGCAGCATCGCGTCGAAGTCCTTCATGTCGACCGCGCCGCGGCCCCAGACCTGGCCGTCCTTGATCTCCCCTGCGAAGGGGTCGACCTGCCAGTCCGATGCCTCGGCGGGTACGACGTCGAGGTGGCCGTGGAGCAGCAGCGGAGGCCGGCCGTCGCCACCACCCCAGCGCGCCACCACGTTGGCCCGTCCGGGCCGGCCCTCGATGATCTCGGCGCCGATCCCGACCTCGTCGAGCAGCGCGGCGACGTGCTCGGCCGCCTTGCGCTCCCCCGGCCCGTCGTGGGTGCCGTAGTTGGAGGTGTCGATCCCGATGAGGTCCTGGCACAGCTGCACGACCTCCGCGGCGGGGTCGTAGGAGCGGTCGTCGGAACGGTCCTGCGAGCTGTCCTGGGGCGCCTGGTCCATGCCACCCATCCTGCCCCACGAGCGAGCACCGGCCCCGATTCGTTGCCACGGTGGGGCTTTGCTACATTTCTCCAGCACTCGTCCGGGTGGCGGAATTGGCAGACGCGCTAGCTTGAGGTGCTAGTGCCCGTATTAGGGCGTGGGGGTTCAAGTCCCCCCTCGGACACAGAAGGACACGAGCGAGCCCCAGGTCATCGACCTGGGGCTCAGTCGTTGTCGGGGTGGATCCGATCAGGCGCGTTGCGCCCGTTCGCGCCGCCGGCGCAGGGTGGCCGGGAGCGTGAGCACCATCGCCACGGCAATGCCCAGGAACATCCCGATCGAGTTGGCGGCGACGTCGCGGGGGTCGGGCACCCGCCCGGGGATCTCGCTCTGGACGCGCTCGATCATCGAGGTCAGCACGATCCCGGCCGCCAACGCGACGAACCACAGCCGGGTGCCGACGAGGAGCAGCAGGAACACCCCGAGCGGGACGAAGAGCCCGATGTTGGCGAGGAACTCGATGCGCTCGACGCTCAGCCGGCTGGTCAGCGGCTCCAGGTCGGGGTAGCGCTCCAGCCGGGCCAGGACGCGTCCGGCCAGGCCCGCGTAGTCGGGCTGCTCGTTGCCCGGGGTCAGCGTCACCAGCCCGACGAAGCCGAGGTAGAGCAGGGTCAGCAGGCTGAGGAACGGGTGGCGGTGCAGCACGGCGCCATCATCCAGTGCTCACCCTGAGGGCCTCACGCGAACCTGACGCCGGTGAGCTCCTCCGAGACCTCCCAGAGGCGGGCCGCGTCGGCGTCGCGCCGCATCGGTGGCCACAGCTGCTGCGGCCCCGGAGGGCCGCCGGCGTTGCCGGGCCACTGCGGCCCGTAGAAGCCGCCGTCCTCACCGGCCGTGGCCGCGAGGAGGGCGGGCAGCCGCGCGCTCTCGACCGTCCCGGCGACCAGTCCGCGCGCGGACAGCCAGCGGATCACCTTCACGCTGGTGGTGTCCGCGCTGCGTCCTACCTCGGGCCGGGCGGCGAGCAGGCTGGTCGGTGCGACGCCCGGGTGGGAGAGGTTGCTCGTCACGCCCCAGCCCGCCGCCGCGCTGCGGCGGGAGAGCTCGAGCCCGAACAGGCCGCAGGCGATCTTCGACTGGCGGTAGGCGGCCATGCCGTCGTACGACCTCTCCCAGCCGAGGTCGTCCCAGTTCATCCCGCCGCGCCGGGCGGCGATGCTGACCTGCGACGTGACCCGCCCGCGACCGGCCCGCAGCAGCGGCAGCAGGTGACCGGTGAGGGCGAAGTGGCCGAGGTGGTTGGTTCCCAGCTGCAGCTCGAAGCCGTCGGTGGTCACCTGTCGCTCGGGCGGGGTCATCACGCCGGCGTTGTTGATGAGGAGGTGGATCGGCTCGCCCTCGGCGACCAGCCGCCCGCCCAGCTCCGCGACGGAGGCCAGCGAGGAGAGGTCGAGGTCGTGCAGCACCACTCTCGCCCCGGGGACCTGGGAGCGGATGCGCTCGGCTGCCGCGTCGCCCTTGGTCCGGTTGCGGACCGGCATCAGGACCTCGGCGCCGGCACCGGCGAGGGCGGCGGCCATGCCGAGGCCCATCCCGTCGCTCGCGCCGGTGACGACGGCACGCGTGCCGTCGAGGTCGGGAAGGGGAAGGTCGTAGGTCTTGCGGGGCACGGGTGCTCCTCGGCTCGGGGTCGGTGTACCTCGAGGCTGCCCGCCGCGGCCGGTCCCATCCACGGCCTGACGATCCGTGGCTACGGCTGGGGCGACCCGTCAGGATGGCCGCATGATCGATCGCGTCGGACTGGCGGACTTCCTGCGCCGTCGTCGGGAGGCGCTGCAGCCCGAGGACGTGGGGCTGCCCCGGGGTGCGCGGCGCCGTACGCCGGGGTTGCGGCGCGAGGAGGTCGCGGCCCTCAGCCACATGTCGACCGACTTCTACTCCCGGCTGGAGCGCGAGCGAGGTCCGCAGCCGTCGGAGCAGATGGTCGCCTCGATCGCCCAGGGCCTCCACCTGTCCCTCGACGAGCGGGACCACCTCTTCCGTCTCGCCGGCCACCATCCGCCGGTGCGGGAGGCGGCAGGCGACCACGTCGGGCCGGGGATGCTGCGCATCTTCGACCGCCTGACCGACACGTGCGCCGAGATCGTCACCGAGCTCGGCGAGACCCTGCGCCAGACGCCACTGAGCGCCGCTCTGGTGGGCGACAACACCCGGTTCAGGGGTCCGGCCCGCAGCATCGGCTACCGCTGGTTCACCGACCCCGCCGCCCGACGCCTGCACCCGCCCGAGGACCACGAGCACTACTCGCGGATGTACGCCGCCGGGCTGCGCGGCGTGCTCGCCGTGCGCGGGCCGGGCTCGCGGGCGGCGCACCTGGCCGAGCTGCTGACCGCCCGGAGCGAGGAGTTCACGCACTGGTGGGCCGAGCACGAGGTCGGCATCCGACCGGCGGAGCTGAAGCGCTACGTGCACCCTGCCGTCGGGCTGCTCGAGCTGAGCTGCCAGGTCCTCCACGACCCGTTCCAGTCACACGCGCTGCTGGTGCACACGGCGACACCCGGGAGCCCGAGCCACGAGCGGCTGCAGCTCCTCACCGCCTTCGGGAGCACCGTCGACGTCGCCCCGGGGTCGTGACGCAGGACGCGTCCCTCACGTCTGCGGCGCCACCTCGTCGGCGCTGAGCTCCCAGTCGTCGACGTCCGCAGCGTCCGTGTCGACCGGCACCACCATGACCGGGCACAGCGACGACCGCAGGACCGCCCGTGCGAGAGAGCCGAGGTGCTCGGGGATCCAGCCGCGGGCACCGCGTCGTCCGATGACGACGAGGGAGGCGTTGCGCGAGTCGTCGACCAGCACGTCGGCCGGCCACTGGTGCCGTACCTCGACCTCCACCGGGACGGTGGGCCAGGCGTCGCGGCGGTCGGCGACGGCGGCGGCCAGCAACCGCTTCTGCTTCTCCCGCCACCCCGCGTCCACCCGGCGGGTGATGATCTCGTCGTAGGCCGCGTCGAGCCGCCACGCGTGGACGACGCGGAGCGGGGCGCCGGTGCGGTCGGCCCAGGTGAAGGCCGCCTCGAGCACCTGCCGCGGCACGCCGGCCTCGTGGACCCCGACCACCACCTCGGCCGGGCCGCCCGGAGCTGGCTCCCAGCCCGCGGGCACCGACGCCAGCGGGCAGTGGCACCGGGCAGCGGCCCCGTTGCTGGTGGAGCCGACGAAGAGGCGCTCCAAGGAGGACGACGACCGGTGCTGCACGACGACCAGCCGGGCGTCGCGGCTGAGCTCGACCAGCACCTGCGCCGGGACTCCGGCGACCGCCACGGTGTCGTGGGCGACAGGGCCGCCGACGAGCTCCTCGAGCTCCTCGGCCACCTCGGCGACGATCCGGGCCGACACCGCGATGGCCTCGGCGGGTGTGATCACGAGACCGGGCACGGTCGGCAGCGACACCCGGCCCACGTGCACCAGCACGATGCGGGCTCCCTCCCGGCGCGCGTGCTCGGCGGCGAAGCGCAGCGCCGACGTCTCTCGTCCACGTCCCGTGACGCCGACGACGACGGCCCCTGTGGTGCTGGTGTCCATCGTGTGCCTCCTGTTTCCCTCCCCCGTGCCTCCACCTCCACCGTGCTCCCCGGCGGCGTCGCGGGGCAGGGTCAGAGGTCCCTCCGACCGGGCGCACGAGTCCCCTCCTGGCGAACCCGCCCACCCCCACCGGCCGCTCCGACGAGCACGGCGGCCAGCACCGCGCCCAGCCAGCCGAGCACCAGGTCGCCGAGCGTGTCGGCGTACGCCGTCGATGCCTCGCCCGAGCGCGTCACGAACGCGTAGAACTCCCACAGCTCCCAGGCGAGCGACAGGGTCACCCCGGCCGCCACGGAGAGCTGCAGCCGCTGGCGCAACGGCGCCCGGTCCGTGCCGGTCAGCACGAGCACCGCTGCGCTGAGCGCGGCCGTGGAGACGAGGTGCATGGCGTCGTCGAACCACACCACCCGGTCGTAGAGGTCGAAGCGGTTGCCCAGCACGTCGGAGAAGGCGGGCACGGTGACCAACAGGTCCGCGCCCCAGGGATAGGGACGGCCGCGTCTGGATGCGAGGTGCAGGGCCGGCACCAGCAGGGCCAGCATGGGGTAGGTCAGGGCACGTGTGCCCGGCGCCTTGCCCTCGAGATTGCCCCAACCGGGATCGACCGCCACGCGGGTGACCGCGAGGAACAGCAGGGTCTTCGCGAGCAGGTCGGCCGCGACGACCCAGACCGGCGCCGCACGCGTGGCGGGGCCGACGGCCTTGTTCGGGCCGGCCGCCGCGGGGGTGGGGCGCAGGGTGCTCATCTCAGTCCACCAGCACCCGCTCGCGGTAGGACGGCACCACGGCGGTCCAGCCCAGCTCCTCCGACACCCGCCGGGCGAGCGCGACCGCCGAGCGGGGCTCACCGTGCACGACGTAGACGGTGCGCGGCGGCACCGGGGCCCGGCTGAGCCAGTCGATCGTCTCGTGCGCGTCGGCGTGGACGGAGAAGTCGGTGACCGTGACGACCTCCGCACGCACCGGCACGTAGTGTCCGTGGATCTTCACCTGGCGAGCGCCCTCGGCGAGCTGGCGCCCGCGCGTGCCCTCGGCCTGGTACCCCGTGAGCACGACACAGTTGCGGCGGTCGGGCAGCTGGTGGGCCAGGTGGTGCACGACGCGACCACCGGTCGCCATCCCCGAGGCGGAGATGATGATGCTGGGGGTGCGCGGCCTGTTGAGCCGCATCGACCCCTCCACGTCGTGGACGGACCGCACGTCCGGACCGTCGAGGTCGGCGAGCAGATCGCGTGCCTCGGGTCGGACCTGCGGCCCACCCCGCGAGGCGGCCCGCCGGTAGCAGTCCAGCGTGGCGAGGGCCATCGGGCTGTCGACGAAGATGGGCACGTCGGGGATGTCGCCCCGCTCCATCAACCGGCGCAGCTCGAGGAGGACCAGCTCCGTGCGGTCGACGGCGAAGGCCGGCACCAGCACGCTCCCGCCACGGGCGACCGTGCGCCGGACGGCCTCGGCCAGCCGCATCGGGTCCGGCGGCGGGTGCTGCCGGTCGCCGTACGTCGACTCGACCACGAGGGTGTCCGCCTCGGGGGGGTCGGCCGGGGGACGCAGGAGGGGGTGGTGCGGACGGCCGAGGTCGCCGCTGAAGGCCACCCGGTGCTCCCCCGCCCGCACCGCCGCCGTGGCGGAGCCGAGGATGTGCCCGGCCGAGCGGAGGGTGACGCTGACGCCGGGGCCCAGCGCGAGCGGGTGCTCGAGGTCGACCGGCTCGATCAGCTGCAGCGCCGCCTCCACGTCGTGGTCGTCGTAGAGCGGGAGCGCGGGGTGGTGCTTGGAGAAGCCCGCGTCGTTGGCGTAGCGCGCGTCCTCCTGCTGCAGGTGCGCGCTGTCGCGCAGCACGATGGCCGCCAGCTCGGCGGTCTCCAGGGTGCACGTCACGCGGCCACGGAAGCCGTCCTTGACCAGGCGCGGGAGGTAGCCGGTGTGGTCGAGGTGGGCGTGCGTCAGCACGACGTGGTCGATGCCCGCGGGATCGACCGGGAATGTCTCCCAGTTGCGTCGACGGTGGGTGGCCAGCCCCTGGTAGAGACCGGCGTCGACGAGCACCCGCACGCCGCCGGTCTCCAGCAGGAACCTGCTGCCCGTGACGGTGTCCACTGCGCCCAGGAACGTGAGGGCGGCGGTGGAGGTGGGGTCGTGCTCGGTCCTCATGACCCGACGCTAGGAGCCGGCGGTCCGCACCGGCAGAGCCCGACGGCCCAGCCGTGCGGGACCAACGGCACTGACGTACGACGTCGCGGGCGAGCACCCTCGGAGCAGGAACCACACCTGCAAGGAGCCGGCCATGACCAGCACCCGCCTCGTCCCCGTGGAGACGCTGCACCGGATCGTGGAGGTCGCGTCGCGAGCGCCCAGCGTGCACAACACCCAGCCGTGGCGGTGGCGCGGCGGCGCGCACACCCTCGAGCTGTACGCCGACACCTCGCGCCAGCTGCGCGAGACCGACCCCGACGGCCGCAACCTCACGCTGAGCTGCGGGGTGGCCCTGCACCACGCCCAGGTCGCGGCCGGTGCGCTGGGCTGGGAGACCCGGGTCGCCCGTCACCCCGACCCGGCGCAGCCCGACCTCCTGGCCTTCCTCGACCTCACCCCCGGCCACCTGCCCGCGACGGCGGAGGAGACGCTCACGGCCCTCGACCGGCGCTGCACCGACCGGCGACGCTTCACCGCCTGGCCGGTGCCCGAGGAGCGGCAGGCGCACCTCGCCCGCCTCGCGAACCACTGGGGAGCGAGGGCCGTCGCCCTGACCGACGAGTCGGAGCGCTTCATCGCCGAACGGCTGGTGCGGAGGGCCCACCAGCTGCAGTGGGTGAACCCGGCAGCGCGGGCGGAGCAGGCGAGCTGGCAGCGCCGCGGCTCCGACGACGGCGTGCCTGCGGGCGCCCTGCCCGGCGCGGACGACCTCGCCGGCGCTCACCCCCACCGCTTCCAGGGGGCGTGGGAGGACCGCGCAGCCCCTGACCTGGAGACGTCCGACGGACTCCTCGTCTTCTTCGACACCTACGACGACGCGCCTGCCTGGCTGCGTGCGGGTGAGGGCCTCGGCGCCATGTGGCTCGCCGCCACGACGGCGGGCCTCGCACTCGTGCCGCTGAGCCAGGTGATCGAGGTGCCCGAGACCCGGACCGCCTTCCAGGCCGAGGTGCTCGGCAGCCTGGCCCACCCGCTCCTGCTCGTCCGGGTCGGGTGGCGCTCGACCGGGCGACCCCTGCCGGCCCGTACCCCGCGCCGGCCCGTGTCGGAGGTGCTCGAGCTGGACTGACCCGCGTCGGGGAGGCTGTCCCCCATGACGCGCGTGCACCTGTCCCGCCTGCCGGGCGAGCGCGCCCTGGTGGCCGATGGCCGCACGAGCCACGAGGTCGCGCTCGCCGACCTGCCGGCCTACGTGGCCGCGCGCGAGGCGGACGGTCCCCGATGGGTCTGGGACGACACCGCCCGCTGGGCGCCTTCGCTGCTGGCGGCCGGCGTGCGGGTGGCGCGGTGCCACGACCTGCGTCTGTCCCGTCGACTGCTGTCGCGCGCGCCCGCCGTCGACATCACGCTCCTGGCCGGCGAGGACGCCGACCTCTGGGACCAGCTCGGGCCGGCGACCGTCTCCGAGCCCGTCCTGTTCAGCGGGCACGACGCGGTCGACCACCTGCGGGCCGACCTCGAGGACGCGCGCCAGCTGGCGGCGATCGACGCCTCTCCCGACGCCGCGCGTCTCCGGCTCCTCGTCGCCGCGGAGTCGGCCGGCGCCCTCGCAGCCGCCGAGATGACGCACGCGGGGGTGCCGTGGAGCGTCGAGGTCCACGAGGCGCTGCTGACCGACCGGCTGGGTCCGCGCCCGCCCCGCGGGGCACGACCGCGGCTGCTCGCGGAGTGCGCCGACGACGTACGCGCCCTGCTGGGTGCTCCCGGCCTCAACCCCGACTCCCATCCTGAGCTGCTCGCCGCGTTGCGCCGGGCCGGCATCGAGGTCGTCGACACACGCGCCTCGACGCTGCGCACGGTCGACCACCCGGCCGTCGAGCCGCTCCTGCGCTACCGGTCGCTGGCACACCTCTTCTCGACCAACGGCTGGGCCTGGATCGACGAGTGGGTGCGCGACGGGCGCTTCCGCCCGGTCTACCAGCCCGCCGGTTCGGCAACGGGTCGGTGGTCGTCCAACGGTGGGGGCGCGCTGTCCTTCCCGGTGCAGGTGCGGTCGGCGGCCGTGGCCGACGAGGGCTGGGCGCTCGTCGTCGCCGACGTCGCCCAGCTCGAGCCGCGGGTGCTCGCGGGGATGAGCGGCGACCGCGCGCTGGCGGGCGCCGCGCGGGGCACCGACCTCTACCAGGGGATGGTCGAGGCCGGGGCCGTCGCGACGCGCCAGCACGCCAAGCTCGGTCTGCTCGGCGCGATGTACGGCGCGACGAGCGGCGAGAGCGGACGGATGGTCGCCGAGCTGACCCGGCGCTACCCGCAGGCCTTCGGGCTGCTCGAGGAGGCGGCTCGCGCAGGCGAGCGCGGCCAGGCGGTCCGGACGCTGCTCGGGCGGGGCAGCCCGGCCCTCGGCGGGTCGTGGGACGAGTCGCCCGAGGCGCCTCCGGCGGACCTCGCCACCCTCGACCGTCATCGTCGCTCCTTCGGCCGGTTCACCCGCAACTTCGTGGTGCAGGGCACCGGGGCCGAGTGGGCGCTCTGCTGGGTCGCCGAGCTCCGCAACCGGCTCTGGCGGCTCGGCGACGGCAGCCTCGAGTCCCGGCCGCACCTCGTCCTCTTCCTCCACGACGAGGTGGTCGTGCACGCCCCGGTCGAGCTCGCCGACGCGGTCGCCGCCGAGATGACCGAGGCAGCGGCCACCGCCGGCCGGCTGCTGTTCCGTGAGCACCCGGTCGACTTCCCGCTCACCATCGCGGTCGTCCGTTCCTACGCCGACGCCGGCAAGCCGGGGACCTAGGTCCCCGCCCGCCCCGACCTTCGCCCCTGACCGTCGTCCACACCGAGGCGGAGCCTTGAGGTGTGCCGGAGACCACGATCCTGCAGCCCCGCACGAGCCCCGCCGTCGTGCCGAGCGGCCGCACGCGCGCCTCCGTCGTACGCCGCTTCGTGGGCGGTTTCTACCTCGTGATGGGCGGCATCAACGCCGGCATCGTCGCGGCGGACCCGGAGGCCTACCGCACCTTCGCCGACGAGTCCTTCTGGCCCTTCGTCACCGACACGTGGCGGTCCGTGGTGATGGCCCACCCGGTCGCCTGGATCCTGGCGCTGGCTGCGGGCGAGGTCGTGCTCGGTCTCCTGCTGCTGCGTGGTGGGCCGGCGGCCCGGGTCGGCTGGGCCGGCGTGATCGCGTTCCACGTCCTCCTGATGTCGTTCGGGTTCGGCTTCTGGCTGTGGTGCGTCCCCGCGCTGCTGCTGCTCGTGCCGGTCGCGCGCGCGGACTGGCCCGCGCTGGCCGGCGAGACGACCGCGACCTCCGCCCCCACCGCCCGGGAGGCTCCTCCCCCGCCCGCAGACGCTGCGCCAGGCCCGACCAGCACCGTGACGCGCTGGTCGACGTGGGCGCTCGCCGCCGCGGTGGTCGGCGCATCGCTCTACGGCCTCCTCGCCGAGACGCCGTACCGGTCGCTGCCCGAGGCGACCGTCGTGTCGGCGCGGGCCCAGGACGCCTGCAGCATGGTGGTCGCCGCGCTCCTGGTCCTCCTCGTGCGCCCCACGGTGTCGTCCAACGCATCCCACCTCGCACGGCTGGGGCTGCTCGCCTACCTCCTCTACAGCTACCTGATCTACGTCACCGGCGTCCCGATGAACCGCGTCTTCCTCGTCTACGTCGTGATCGTCTTTCTGTCCGGCGCCGGCCTGCTCGGCGGACTGCACCGCCTCGTCGAGCGGCCGCCGACCTCGACCGCCTCGCCCCGGCTGACCCGCGCCACCGGGTGGGTGCTGGTCGTCACCGCGGTGCTGTTCGCCGGGCTGTGGCTCTCGGTGCTCCTGCCGTACGCACTGGGCGGGCCCCGACCCGAGCCCGAGGGCGTCGGCGGCACGCCGTACCCCGTCTTCATCCTCGACCTCGCGGCGGTCCTGCCTGCGATCGCCGCCGTGGGAGTCCTCCTCCTGCGGCGTCGGGCGGTGGCGGGTGCGCTGGCGACGGTCGCCCTCCTCAAGATCCTCACGCTCTTCACCGCGCTGTGGGCCGGGCCCGTCCTGGCCCTCGTCACCGACGCCGACGTGCACCTGGGACCCGATGCGGTGCCCAGCCTGCTGCTGCTCGCGGCGAGCGCGTGGCTCACGGCACGGTGGCTGCGGTCCTTCCCACCTGGTCCACGGCCCGTCCCCGCACCCGAGAGGAGCACACCATGACCGCACTGGTGGTCCACGAGGCCCACTGGGGCAACACCCGTCAGGTGGCGCAGGCGATCGCCGACGGCCTCACCGACGGCGACGGCGGACCGGTGCAGGTCGTCGACGTCGCGGCTGCGCCGTCCCCGCTGCCCGACGGCGTCGACCTCGTCGTGCTCGGCGGCCCGACCCACGCCTTCTCCATGAGCCGGCCCGCGACCCGGCGCGACGCGCACGACCGCGGCGCGGAGGCCGGGCACGAGGGCCCCGGCATCCGCGAGTGGCTGGCCACCCTGCCCGCCGGCGACACCTCGTGCGCCGTCGCGACCTTCGACACGCGTGCCCAGCAGGTGCGCCGGCTGCCCGGGTCGGCGGCCCGCGCAGCCGGGCGGTTCGTGTCGCGCCACCGCCTCGGCACGATGGTGGCGACCGAGTCCTTCTACGTCGCGGACGCCCCCGGTCCGCTCGTCGACGGCGAGCTGGAGCGGGCGCGAGCGTGGGGCCGGGCCCTGGCCTCACGTGCGTAGGGCGCTCGACCGCGGCTCCGCTGTGGGCCTCGTCTCAGTGTGAGCGGGGGCCCATACTCCCGGTTTGCGCCATCGCGTCGTTCTTTGGTCTGGTCCTCGGATGGCCACCGGAATCGAGCATCCCCGAGACCTGCCCACACCTGACCTCGTCGACGACCCGCACCCCGCCCTGGACGCGGCCATCGAGCCCACCGTGCCTCGCGAGACGGGCGTGGACAAGCTCGTCTTCGGCGTCACTGCTGTCGTCAGCCTCGCCTTCCTCGTCTGGGGCTTCCTCAGCACCGACAGCCTCGCCGACGCCTCGGGCACCGGCCTCGGCTGGACGATGAGGAACGCGGGATGGCTCTTCGTGCTCACCTCGAGCGCCTTCGTGGTCTTCGTGATCTGGTTGGCGCTGGGCAAGTTCGGCAACATCCCGCTCGGCCGCGACGACGAGGACCCGGAGTTCCGGACCATCTCGTGGGTGGCGATGATGTTCAGCGCCGGCATGGGCATCGGGCTCATGTTCTACGGCGTCAGCGAGCCGATCAGCCACTTCGTCACGCCCCCGCCGGGCACCGGTGAGGCCGGGGACGCCGCGGCCGCGCAGCACGCGATGGCGACCACGATGTTCCACTGGACCCTGCACCCGTGGGCGATCTACGCGGTCGTCGGGCTCGCCGTCGCGTACGGCGTCTACCGCAAGGGACGCCTCCAGCTGATCAGCTCGGCCTTCGAGCCGCTCCTCGGTCGCCACGCCCACGGACTGGGCGGCAAGGCCATCGACATGTTCGCCATCTTCGCGACCCTCTTCGGCTCCGCCACCTCGCTCGGTCTCGGCGCCCTCCAGATCGAGTCCGGCCTGCAGATCGTCGCCGGGCTCGGCGACACCGGCAACGCCGTCCTCGTCGGCATCATCGCCGTCCTCACGGCAGCCTTCGTGCTCTCCGCCGTCTCCGGCGTGGCCAAGGGCATCCAGTGGCTGTCCAACATCAACATGGTCCTCGCCGTGGCCCTCGCCCTGTTCGTGTTCATCGTCGGCCCCACCGTCTTCATCCTCAACCTCGTCCCCACCTCGATCGGCAGCTACTTCGCCGACCTGCCGATGATGGCCGCGCGCACCGCTGCCGAGGGCGACGAGGTCAGCACCTGGCTCTCGACGTGGACCGTCTTCTACTGGGCGTGGTGGCTGTCGTGGACGCCGTTCGTCGGCATGTTCATCGCCCGCATCTCCCGTGGTCGCACCATCCGCCAGTTCGTGACCGGTGTGCTCCTCGTCCCCAGCATGATCAGCGTCGTGTGGTTCTGCATCTTCGGCGGTGCGGCCATCGACCTGCAGGAGAAGGGCACCGACATCGCGGGCGCGGGTGGGCTGGAGAACCAGCTCTTCAGCACCCTCGAGGCCTACCCCCTCGCCACGGTCTCGAGCATCGTGGTCATGGTCCTGGTCGGCATCTTCTTCGTCTCCGGCGCGGACGCCGCCTCGATCGTGATGGGCTCGCTCTCCGAGCGCGGCACGATCCACCCGAGCCGTCCGACCGTCATCTTCTGGGGCGTCGCGACCGGTGCCGTCGCGGCGGTCATGCTGCTCGTCGGTGGCCAGGACGCCCTCAGCGGGCTCCAGACCATCACGGTGATCGCGGCGCTGCCCTTCGTGCTCATCATGATCGGCCTGGCCGTGGCCCTGGTGAAGGACCTCGCCCAGGACCCGCTGGTCGTGCGTCGCAAGTACGCCATCGAGGCCGTCGAGGCCGCGGTCATCACCGGTGTCACCGAGCACGGCGACGACTTCGTCCTCTCGGTCGAGAAGAGCGAGGCCTAGGCTCCGTCCCATGACCACCGACCCGCTCCGCATCGGCTTCGTCACCGGCGCGACTCCTGACAAGTGGGCCCGGCACTGGCGCGAGCGCCGGCGCGAGCCGCTGGAGCTCGTGCCGGTGACGGAGGCCGACCAGCTGGAGGGGGTGCGGGACGGCAGCCTCGACATGGCTCTCGTCCGGCTCCCGGTCGACCGCGACGGACTGCACTGCGTCCGGCTCTACGACGAGCTGCAGGTGGCCGTGGCCTCCCGCGACCACGTGCTCGCCGCAGCCGACGAGGAGGTCACCACGGCCGACCTCGTGGACGAGCAGCTGGTCCGCCCGCACCCGAGCGGGTGGACACCTGCGGCGGACCAGCTCGACTGGCCGCCGATGACCGAGCGGGAGGCGATCGAGACGGTCGCCGCCGGCACCGGCATCGTCGTCGTACCCATGTCGGTGGCCCGGCTCCACCAGCGCAAGGACGTCGTCACGCGTGTCGTGACCGACCTCGAGCCCAGCGCGATCGCGCTGGTCTGGCGCATCGACCGGGACGACGAGGTCACCCAGACGTTCGTCGGCGTGACCAAGGGACGTACGGCCAACACGTCGCGCTGAGGCTGTTCCCGGGGCCGGAGGTCTGCGCGGCGCGGGACGGGGTACAGGTCGCGCATGCGCATCGTCATCACCGGAGCCAGCGGCAACGTCGGCTCGGCCCTCGTCCGGCGGCTGGCCCAGGACGGCGAGCACGAGCTCGTCGGCGTCGTCCGGCGACCGCCGGACGACGACGTGCTGCCCGCGATGGAGTGGGTGGCCGTCGACCTGACCGACGAGTCGGACACGCCCGCGCTGCGCGCCGCGTGCCGGGGCGCCGACGCAGTCGTGCACCTCGCGTGGGGGTTCCAGCCCTCGCACCGGGAGGAGCACCTGCGCGAGCTCGGGGTCGGTGGCACGGGTCGCGTCATCGACGCAGTGGTGGCCACCGGGGTCCCGCACCTGGTGCACATGTCGTCGGTCGGCGCCTACTCGCCCAAGCGGGACGACGCCCCGGTCGACGAGACGTGGCCCACCGGCGGGGTCCCGACGTCGATGTACAGCCGGCACAAGGCCGCCGCCGAACGGCTGCTCGACGCCCTGGAGGTCGACGCGCCGGACGTGGTCGTCACCCGGGTGCGGCCCGGGATCATCGGCCAGCGCAGCGCCGGCAGTGCCCTGCTGCGCTACGGGCTGCCCGCCCTGGTCCCTGCCGGGCTGCTGCGCCACGTGCCGGTGCTGCCGATCGACGAGGGCCTCGTCATCCCGATGGTCCACGCCGACGACGTCGCGGATGCGTTGGCCCGGGTGCTGGGGGCCCGCACAGCGGGCGCGTTCAACCTGGCCGCCGAGCCGCCGGTCACCGCACAGGACGTGGCCGACGTCCTCGGCGCTCGACTCGTCCACGTCCCGTCCCGCGCGGTGCGCGCTGCCGTGTCGGCCAGCTGGCACGCGCGGGTGCAGCCGCTCGACCCGGGCTGGATCGACATGGGCTTCGCCGTGCCCCTCCTCGACACCATGCGGGCCCGGACGGAGCTGGGGTGGGCGCCGTCGGCGGACGCGACGTCGGTCCTGGCCGAGACCCTCGCCGGCATGCAGGACACCGCCTCGTCGGGTACGCCGGTCCTCCGGCCGCGCAGTGTCGCGGGTGGTCTCCTCCGCGCCCTGCGTCGCGGACCGGTCAGTCGCCGCCGGGAGCCGTGAGGGCGCACGGGCGCCAGCTCGCGGTCAGGAGCCGAGGACGGACACCAGCACCATGGTCCCGACCATCAGCAGCAGGAGCGGCATGAGCACCCAGAAGTACTGCGTGTCGATCCACTTCTTCTTCTCGTCCGGGTCCCACGGACCCTGCGGTCGGTCGCTGCCGGGGTTGATGAGCATGGGCTCAGCCTCGCACAACCCGCTGCGTACGGGGCCGCGTCCGGACCGGGGCCCCTTGCCGGTGACCAGGAAGGCCGGTGTGCGAAGGCGGAGGACTCGACCATCGACGCCCAGTCGAGGGCGGACGCAGTCAGTCCCGGTGCTTGCCCCGGCGCGAGTGGGGGGTGGCGAGCACGGACTCGACGCGGTCCTGGTCGTAGACCTCGCCCAACCAGTCGAAGAGCCCGCGCAGCACCTCGGGATCGGCCACGTAGTCGTCGTAGTGGACGCGGTAGGCGGCGTCGCCCAGGCCGGCCACCGTGCCGAGGATCTTGTCCTCGATCGCCCGCACCTGCGCCAGCGGGTCGTCCTTGTGCGTCCAGTAGTTGCTGGCCGCGACGTCCTCGAGGTTGCGGGTGTTGACCACGAAGCGTGCGCCGGGGAACACCTGGCGCAGGAAGTCGACGTAGTCGGGCAGGTCGTCGTCGTACCAGCGGATCTCCTTGTAGCCGGTGACCCGCGTGTCGTGCTCGGGCCGCAGCAGGGTCGCCTCGGCCAGCGCACGGATGTGCTGCAGCGACGCCGCCTCGGGGAACGCCTCGATCCCGAACCACGGGTGCGTCGGCTGGCTCGCACGGGCCGGGTCGACGCGTGCCCGCTCGGTCAGGCCGCTGCGGTGGAAGTCGTAGAGGTGCCGCATGGCGTGGCGGTTCTCCCCGCGCAGCAGCCAGCCCGGGATCGAGTTGAGGATGCCCATCAGCAGCGTCGAGCCCGACCGGCCGTAGGTCATCACGAAGACGTGCTCCAGCTCGCGCACGTCACCACGACTTCTCGAGCGGGCGGCCCTCGTGGAAGCCGGCGGCGGACTGGACGCCCACGAGCGCGCGCTCGTGGAGCTGCGTGAGGTCGCTCGCACCGGCATAGGTGCAGGCGGACCGGACGCCGGAGCAGATCTGGTCGATGAGGTCCTCGACGCCGGGGCGGTCGGGGTCGAGGTACATCCGCGAGGAGGAGATGCCCTCCTCGTAGAGGCCCTTGCGCGCGCGGTCGTACGACGACTCGCCGGAGGTGCGGTTGGCCACGGCCCGGGCCGAGGCCATCCCGAAGGACACCTTGAACGGCCGGCCGTCGGCGTCGAGCATCAGGTCGCCCGGCGACTCGTGCGTGCCGGCGAACCAGGAGCCGATCATCACCGACGAGGCGCCCGCGGCCAGCGCGAGGGCGACGTCGCGCGGGTGGCGCACTCCCCCGTCGGCCCACACGTGCTTGCCGAGCTCGCGGGCGGCGGTGGCGCACTCCAGGACTGCGGAGAACTGCGGCCGACCGACGCCGGTCATCATCCTCGTGGTGCACATGGCGCCGGGCCCGACGCCGACCTTGACGATGTCGGCGCCGGCCTCGATCAGGGTGCGGGTGCCCTCGGCCGAGACGACGTTGCCGGCGGCGACCGGAACCGTCGGCGACAGGGCGCGGACCGCCCGCAGCGCCTGCACCATCCGGTCCTGGTGGCCGTGGGCAGTGTCGACGACGAGGCAGTCGACGCCCGCCTCGAGCAGCATGGCGGCGCGGTCGGCGACCTCACCGTTGACGCCGACCGCGGCGGCGATCCGCAGCCCCCCGGACGGATCGGCGGCCGGCGTGTAGAGCGTGGCGCGGAGGGCGCCGAGCCGGGTCAGCACGCCGACCAGCTCGCCCGTGGCGGACACGGCGACCGCGAGCGGCGCCTTGGCCCGCTCGATCGCGTCGTAGACCTCGCGCGGGTCGGCGTCGGCCTGGACCGTCACGACGTCCTGGTTCATCACCCTCGACACCTGGGCGAATCGGTCGACGTCCGCGCAGTCGGCCTCCGAGACGACCCCGACCGGTCGCCCGTCCTGCACCACCACGGCCGCCCTGTGCGCCCGCTTCGGGATCAGTGAGAGCGCCTCGGCGACGGTCTGGTCGGGTCGCAGCTCGATCGGGGTGTCGAAGACCCGGTGTCGCTGCTTGACCCACCGGACGACGTCGGTGACCACGGGGATCGGGATGTCCTGCGGGATCACCGTGATGCCCCCGCGCCGCGCGACCGTCTCGGCCATCCGCCTGCCGGCGATGGCGGTCATGTTCGCGACGACGAGCGGCAGGGTCGTGCCGGTGCCGTCGTCGGTGGCGAGGTCGACGTCGTAGCGGCTCGCGACCGAGGAGGCGCGCGGGACCATGAAGACGTCGTCATAGGTCAGGTCGTGGGGCGGCGCTGCGCCGTCGAGGAACTGCACGTGTCTGGACTCTACGCGGCCGGCAGGTGCTTCGGCCGCAGCCCGGCGTCCGCCAGCTCGAGCGCCGCGAGACGTCGTACGACGTCGGGGTCCCGTTGGCGCCACGCCCCGGCCGGGTCGTCACTCACCTTCGCCAGCACGTGCATCGGCTGGTGGGCGAGCGCGCGGAGGGCGAAGAGGTCGAGGTCCTCCGAGGCGTCGATGAACCTCGCGCCGGCCGTCGCCTCGCGGATGAAGCGCCACCTGAGCGGCAGGTGGATCGCCGAGACGATGAGGATCGGGATCAGCGCCACCGACAGGCCGAGCAGCAGCGCCAGCTGCTCGACCGCCTCGACCGTGTCGCGGCCCGCGGCGGCGAGACCGTCGGACGCGGCGGCCGCCCGGTCGAACGGCACCGCCAGCTCGTCACCCACCAGCGGCGCCTCCCCCAGCTGACCCCCGGCGTCGCGCAGCTGCTCGGCCATCGACGTGGCCGCCGAGTCGGTCTGGCGGGCGGGCTCGGCCAGCTGCGCCGTGCCGTCGTGGACGGCCATCCCGATCCAGACCCAGAGCACCAGCCACGCGACGAACAGGAGGTCGGCGAGCACCTGCAGCGTGCGGCGGAGCGGCGTGTCGGCGAAGAGCTTCATGACGCCACCCTGCCAGTCCGGATCAGGTCCGGGTCACCCCTGCGCGCCGGCCGCGTGCTGCAGCGCCCGCCACGTGCGGTCCACGTCCGCCTCCGTCGTGCGCCAGCTGCCCACCGCCAGCCGGATGGCCGCCCGGCCCTCGACCGTGGTGTGCGAGAGGTAGGCCTCCCCCGAGGCGTTGACGGCCTCCATCGCGGCCAAGGTCTGCTCGTCGCCGGCAGCGAGCCGGAAGACCACGAGCGAGAGCGAGGGCTGGGTGACCATCTCGAAGCGGTCGTCGGCCGCGACCAGGTCGGCGACGTGCCGGGCGAGCGCGACGCCGCTGCGGACGTGCGCGCGCAGGCCCTCGAGCCCGTAGGTGCGCAGCACCGCCCACAGCTTGATCGCCCGGAACCGGCGTCCGAGCTGCGGGTGCCAGTCGCGGTAGTCGACGACCTCGCCCGACTCCGTGGCGGCGTTGCGCAGGTACTCCGGGAGGATCGACAGGGCCCCGGTCAGGGCGGCCCGGTCACGCACCCAGAAGGTGCTGCAGTCGAAGGTCGTCAGCAGCCACTTGTGGGGGTTGGTGACGAACGAGTCCGCGGCCTCGACGCCGGCCAGGACGTCGCGGTGCTCGGGGCACACCGCAGCGACGCCCGCCCACGCGGCGTCCACGTGCAGCCACACGCCCCACTCGCGCACCACCTCCGCGACCTCGGCGATGTCGTCCATCGCACCCGTCGAGGTCGTGCCGGCGGCGACGTGCACCATCACCGGACGCAGCCCCGCCTCCACGTCGTCGACGACCGCGGCGCGCAGCTCCTCGACGTCCATCGCCTGGGTCACCGGGTCAACGGCGATCGTGCGGACGGCGTCCTCGCCGAGGCCCGCCATCATCGCCGCCTTCACCAGTGACGAGTGCGCCTGCGTGGAGCCGTAGACGCGCCAGCCGGCGTCGCCGACGCCGTGACGTCGTACGTCGCCCGCGCTGGCGCGGTGCAGCGCGGACAGCAGCGCGGTGAAGGTCGCGGTGGACGCGGTGTCCTGGATGACGCCGCCGCCCGGACCGTCGCTCCGGAACGCCTCCGGCAGCCCGAGCGCCTCGGCGAACCAGTCCAGCACCACCTGCTCGACCTCGGTCACGGCCGGGCTGGTCGCCCAGATCATCCCCTGCGCGCCGATGCCGCTGGAGAGGAGGTCGCCGAGGATCGCGGCGGGTGAGGAGTTGGCCGGGAAGTAGGCGAAGAACCGCGGGTGCTGCCAGTGGGTGAGGCCGGGCACGACGACCCGGTCGAGGTCGGCGAGCAGGGCGTCGAACGGCTCGCCGTCCTCCGGCGCCGACGCCGGCAGGAGGCGTCGTACGTCGCCGGGCGCGACCTGCGCGCGGACCGGCAGGTCGTCGAGCGAGGCCCAGTAGTCGGCGATCCAGTCGATGGCGGCGTGCCCGTGGCGGCGGAACTCCTCGGGCGTCATGTGGGCTGGCTGGTCCGGCATGGGCAGAACGTACTCGGAACGGTTGAGCGCGGGTACTCAGCCCGGATCGGGTAGGCCTGCGGCTCCGGCGACGCTCGTGGACGACGACGGTTGACCCATGGCCTCCTCGACTCCCACCAAGAACACCAACGCCTTCTTCCTGCAGGCCGGCGTCTCCTTCGCCGTCGCGCTGCTGACCATGATCTTCGCGATCTTCTACCTGCCGGTCGACCCGTGGATCCGCGCCTTCCTCGGCCTCGGGACCATGTTCCTCACCACGTCGAGCTTCACCCTCGCCAAGTGCGTCCGTGACGCCCAGGAGGACAGCTACGTGGTCTCCCGCATCGACCAGGCCCGCGTCGACAAGATCCTCTCCGACCACGACCCGTTCAAGTCCGTCTCCTGATCCGCACGCCGACCGGGCGCTTCCTGTGGCAGGAAGCGCCCGGTCGGCGCGTTCATGCGCAAGGAAGCGCCGGTCAGCGCAGCTCGGAACTGCTCAGCCCCAGCACCCGGCGGGCCACGATGAGCTGCTGGATCTGCTGGGTGCCCTCGAAGATGTCGAGGATCTTGGAGTCGCGGGCCCACTTCTCCAGCAGCTCGGCCTCGCTGTAGCCGAGGGTGCCGCACAGCTGGACGCACGTCAGCGTGACGTCGGAGCCGACGCGTCCGGCCTTCGCCTTCGCCATCGAGGCCTCGAGCGAGTTGGGCTTGCGGTTGTCGGCCATCCACGCGGCCTGCATCATCAGCAGCCGCGCGCCCTCCCAGTCGGCCTCGAGGCGCAGGAACGTCGCCGCCGCCGCGGACTGCACCTGGGCGGGACGGTCGTAGTCGATCACCACGCCCGCCTGCTCGAGCAGGTCGCGGGTCAGGTCGAGCGAGGCGCGGGCGCACCCGACCGCCATCGCGGCGACCAGCGGGCGGGTGTTGTCGAAGGTCGCCATCGCGCCCGCGAAGCCCGACTTCGTGTCGATCTCCGGCGAGCCGAGCAGGTCCTCGGCCGGCACCCGGCAGTCGGTGAAGGTGATGACCGCGGTGTCGGACGAGCGGATCCCGAGCTTGTGCTCGAGCCGCTCGACCGTGAGGCCGGGGTTGTCCTTGCGGACGAGGAAGGACTTGATCGCCGCGCGGCCGAGGTCCTTGTCGAGGGTCGCCCACACCACCACCGAGTCGGCGCGCTGGCCGGACGTGACGTAGATCTTCTCGCCGTTGATGACGTACTCGTCGCCGTCCTTCACCGCCGTGGTGGTGATGTTGGCCGAGTCCGACCCGGTGCCCGGTTCCGTGATCGCCATCGCCGCCCACGTGCCCCGGTAGCGCTCGAGCTGCTCCTCGTCGGCGACCGACGCGATGGCGGAGTTGCCGAGTCCCTGGCGCGGCATCGACAGCAGCAGCGCGGTGTCGCCCCAGCACATCTCGGCGACGGAGAGCACGGACGCGAGGTTGGCGCCGTTGCGGACCGTCCCGCTGTCGCCGTCGGCAGAGGTGTCACGGCGTACGCCCCCCGCACCGGCGCCGCCGGTCGCCCCGGTCTCGGACACGCCGTCGATGAGCGCGGCGAGCATGTCGAGCTCCTTGGGGTACGCGTGCTCGGCCCGGTCGTAGGTCCGCGAGATCGGGCGCAACATGTTCATCGCCAGCTGGTGGGCCTGATCGATCAACCCGACGAGCTTCCTGGGGGTCTCGAGGTTGATCGCCATCAGATCATCACCGCGCCTTCCATCACGCCGACGGCCCGCAGGTCGCGGTACCACCGCTCGACCGGGTGCTCCTTGACGAAGCCGTGGCCGCCGAGCAGCTGCACGCCGTCGAGCCCGATGCGCATGCCCTTCTCGGCGCACAGCTGACGGGCCAGGCCGACCTCGCGGGCGAAGTCCTGGCCGCGCGCGGCGCGCGAGGCCGCCTTCCAGGTGAGCAGGCGCATCGCCTGCACCTCGATCGCCATGTCGGCGACCATGAAGGCCACCGACTGGCGGTGACTGATCGGCTCCCCGAAGGCCTCGCGCTCGTTGACGTAGGGCTTCACGTAGTCGAGCACCGCCTGGCCGGTGCCGACCGCGAGCGCGCACCACGCCAGGCGGGAGAGGCGTACGCACTCGGCGTGGGCAACACCGACCGTGTCACCGAGCAACGCGTCGGCGCCCACCCGTACGCCGCCGAGGTGCAGGCGCGACAGCCCGGCAGCGCGCACCCCCATCGACGGGTCGGCCTCCACCTCGAGCCCGTCGGCGCCGGACTCGACGAGGAACAGCGCCGGAGTGCCGTCGAGCACCGCGGACACGACGAACAGCTCGGCATCGGCACCGCGGACGACCCCGGACTTCACGCCGTCGAGCACGAAGCCGTCCCCGTCGCGCCGGGCCGTGGTCGCCAGGTCGAAGGGGTCGAAGAGCACCCGAGGCTCCGCGACGGCGAGCGCCGCGACCGGGACCCCCGATCCGGTGGTGCCACCGGTGAACGCGGGCAGGTAGGTCTGCTGCTGCGCATCGGTGCCCCACAGGGCGATCGCGGTGGCGACGGCCCCGGGCGCGAGGGTCGCGACGGCGAGCCCCATGTCGCCGTGCGCCAACGCCTCGGCGACGAGCGCCCCGGCCATGGCCGACCGCTCCTCCATGATGCCGCCGAGCTGCTCGGGGACGCCCAGGACGGGCACCCCCACCTCCTCGGCGGCGGCCAGGACCTCCGGCGGGGGCGCGCACGCGTCGTCGGCCGCGGAGGCGGCGGGTCGGAGCACCTCGGCCGCGAGCTCGCGCACGACCTCCAGCAGCATCTCCTCGTCCTCGGTGGGCGTGAGGTCGAAGACCCCGCGTGACGCGACGCTCGCCGGACGGGCCCCGGCCGTCCGGCCGCCGGCCCGGGCGAACGTGCGACCGGCGGCGGTCGCCACCCGGAACCCGTTGCGCGTCGTCGTGTAGACCGCCTGCTCGGCCTGCTTGCGCAGGCCCACGCGGTCGAGGAGCTCGCTCTGTGCCAGCCGGTTCACCGCGGCGACGGCGAGCCCGATCGCGTCGCGTGACTCCCGGGACGACAACCCGTGGCGGCCACCGGGCCGCAGGCTGCTGATGAAGGACATGGCTCAAATGTAACTCCGAGTTACATCCATGGCCAGCACCCAGCCGCCCCGCGGGTGCCGCACCCCCGGCTGGCTAGGATCCCCGCATGCCCGACGAGCAGCCGACCGAATCCCAGACCGGCACCGAGACCGGCACCGACGCCGGGGTGCGGGCGCCCCACGGCCCCCTCCCCGACGGCGGCTCGGTCCGTCCGATCACCCGCTGGGGCACGCCGGTCATGCACCGTCCCCAGGCCGCGGTGACGTCGTACGACGACTCACTCGCCGCGCTGGCCGCCGACATGGTCGCCACGATGTACGCCGCCGAGGGGGTCGGCCTGGCCGCCTGCCAGGTCGGCGAGGACGTGGCGATGTTCGTCTTCGACTGCCCCGACGACGAGGGCGTGCGCACCGTCGGCGTCGTCTGCAACCCCGTCGTCACCCTCCCCGAGGGCAAGGACCGTCGGCTCGAGGACGACGACGAGGGCTGCCTGTCCTTCCCCGGGTCCTTCGAGCCCTGCCCCCGCCCTGACTGGGCACGCGTCGAGGGCCAGGGTCTCGACGGCCGGCCGGTCTCGTTCGAGGGCGACGGCCTGCTCGCCCGCTGCCTGCAGCACGAGACCGACCACACGCTCGGCACCGTCTTCGGCGACCGCCTCTCCGCGAAGGCGCGCAAGCGGCTGTCCAAGAAGCACGACGCGGCCGCCGAGGACTACCCGCTCACCTGGCCGGCCGGATGAACGACCTGAGGATCACCAGGGAGAACGCGCGCTTCCAGCAGTGGGAGGCGTTGCTGACCAACCGCTCCAAGCGGCACCGCAACCGGGAGTTCCTGGTGCAGGGCGTCCGGCCCATCACCCGGGCCGTCGAGGAGGGCTGGACGGTGCGCGCCCTGCTGCGCGCCGACGGCGCCACCTCCACCTGGTCCGACGACCTGTGGTCGACGACCGACGCCGAGCGGGTACTGCTGTCCCCCGATCTGCACGCC
This sequence comes from uncultured Nocardioides sp., assembly GCF_947488025.1. Taxonomy (GTDB): domain Bacteria; phylum Actinomycetota; class Actinomycetes; order Propionibacteriales; family Nocardioidaceae; genus Nocardioides. The sequence continues at coordinate 57,401 of NZ_CANKYS010000014.1, forward strand.
CGGCTCAGCGGTCGCGAGGAGGGCGCCGAGCTCGTCGCGGTCGTCGAGATGCCCGAGGACGGCGTCGCCCGCCTCGAGGACTCGCGGCGCCCGCACGGCCCGGTCGTCGTCTTCGACCGCCCGACGAGCCCGGGCAACATCGGCACGCTCGCCCGCTCGGCGGACGCCTTCGGTGCGTCCGCGCTCGTGGTCACCGGCCACGCGGCCGACCCCTACGACCCGCAGGCGGTGCGGGCCAGCACCGGCTCGCTCTTCGCCCTGACAGTGCTCCGGGTGCCCGGCCCCGGCCCGGTGGTCGAGCACGCCCACGCCCACGGCTACCGCATCGTCGGCACCGACGAGGACGGCAGGGCCCTCGCGGACGTCGACCTCGGCGGGCGCCTCGTGGTCGTCGTGGGCAACGAGACCCACGGCCTGTCCTCGGGGTGGCGCGCCGCGTGCGACGAGGTCGTCGCCATCTCGATGGTCGGCACCGCCTCGTCCCTCAACGCCGCCGTGGCCGGGTCGATCGTGCTGCACGACTCGCTGCGCCAGCGCGGCTGACGGGGCGTCGTACGACATGGAAGCAGTGCTCGACTGGGTCGTGCTCGTCATGCGCACGGTCGGCTCCCCCGGCGTCGGTCTCGCCACCGCCCTCGAGACGGTGTTCCCGCCCGTCCCGAGCGAGCTGGTGCTGCCCCTGGCGGGCTACACCGCCAGCCAGGGCTACTACAGCGTCTTCGCGGCCATCGCCTGGGCGACGGCCGGCTCGCTGGTGGGGGCGCTGGTCCTCTACTGGCTCGGGGCGGCCTGGGGGCTGGAGCGCATCTGCGCGCTGGCCGACCGGATCCCGCTGATGCACGCCCACGACGTCCGTCGGGCCGTGGCCTGGTTCGGCCGGCACGGACGCACCGCGGTCTTCGTCGGCCGGCTGGTGCCCGGGGTCCGCAGCCTGATCTCGATCCCCGCCGGCATCGACCGGATGCCGCTCGCGCGCTTCTGCCTCTTCACGACCGCCGGGAGCCTCGTGTGGAACGCCGCGCTGATCCTGGCCGGATACGAGCTCGGTGAGCGGTGGCACGTCGTCGAGGGGTACGTCGGCCCGGCGAGTAACGTCGTCTACCTGCTCATCGGCGTCGCCGTGGTCGTCGTGGCGGCCCGGCGGCTGCGGCACCGTCTGACCTGAGTGCCGGGTCAGCGACGGGCCGCGGCGTAGCAGGCCACGGCGCTGGCAGCCGCGACGTTGAGGGAGTCGATCCCGGCCGCCATCGGGATCACGGCACGGCGATCGGCCGCGGTCTCCCAGCGCGAGGACAGACCGTGCCCCTCCGACCCCAGCACCAGGGCGAGGCGGTCGACGCCGGCAACGGCCTCCTCGATCGGGACCGAGTCGGGACCGAGGGTCAGCGCGACCGTCGTCCAGCCGCGCCGGGCGAGCTCCGGGAGGGCGTCGTACCAGTCGGGCAGCCGGGTCCACGGCGTCGAGAACACTGCTCCCATGCCGACCTTGATCGAGCGACGGTAGAGCGGATCGGCACACCGTGGCGACAGGAGCACGGCGTCGAAGCCCAGCGCGGCGCCGGAGCGGAAGACCGCCCCCACGTTGGTGTGGTCGACGAGGTCCTCGAGCACCAGGACCGAGCGTGCGCCGTCGAGCACGTCGTCCACGGACGGCAGCGGCCGCCGGCGCAGGGACGCGAGCGCCCCGCGGTGCACGTGGAAGCCGGTGACCTGCTCGATGGCCGCCTCGGACAGGACGTAGCAGGGAGCGGCACTGCGGGCGAGCACGTCGTCGAGGCCGTCGAGCCAGCGCGGCGCCATCAGGAACGATCGTGCCTCGTGGCCGGCCTCCACGGCCCGGCGGACCACCTTCTCCCCCTCCGCGAGGAAGAGACCGTGCTCGGCCTCGAGGCTCTTGCGCAGCTCGACGTCGCGCAGGTCCCGGTAGTCGGCCAGGCGCGGGTCGTCGGGGTCGGAGATCTCGACGAGGTCAGGCACGGTCGTAGTGTGCCGGACGGGCCACGGCGACGACCTCGCCCACCACGATGATCGCGGGCGGGGCGACCCGGTGGGCGACCAGGTCGTCGGCGAGCGCACCGAGGGTGCTGAGGACGGTGCGCTCGGTCGGCATCGTGCCGTCGACGATCACCGCCACCGGCGTCGCCGCGTCGCGTCCACCGTCGAGCAGGGCGTCCGCGATCGCCGGCGCGTTGTCGACCGCCATCAGCAGGACGAGCGTGCCCCGGAGCCCGGCGACCGCGTCCCACACGACCAGGGACTCCGGGTGCCCGGGCGGGAGGTGACCGGAGATGACGGTGAACTCGTGGGCGATCCCGCGGTGGGTGACCGGGATGCCGACCCGGGCGGGCACGGCGATGGCCGAGCTGAGACCGGGTACGACGGTGACGGGCACGTCGGCGGCCGCGCAGGCGAGCAGCTCCTCGAAGCCGCGGCCGAAGACGAAGTTGTCGCCGCCCTTGAAGCGGACGACGCGCTTGCCGGCCCGCGCCCGGTCGACGATCACCTCGTTGATCGTCTGCTGCGACGCCGATCGGCCACGGGGCAGCTTGGCGACGTCGATGAGCTCGACGTCGGGACCGAGCTCGTCGAGGAGCTCCCGGGGAGCGAGCCGGTCGGCCACGACGACGTCGGCGGTGGCGAGGGCGTGGCGGGCGGCCACGGTCACGAGCTCCGGCTCGCCCGGCCCCCCACCCACGAGGACGACGCCCGGGCTGCGGTCGTGGGCATCGGAGGCCGTCAGGTGCCCGTCCCGCAGCGCGGTGACGATGTCGTCGCGCAGGGCCGCGGACTTCCGCGGCTCGCGGTTGCCGAGCACGCCGACGCTCACGCTGCCGTGGTGGCCGACCGCCGGGGTCCAGGCGGTGCCGCCGAGGGCGTCGTCGGCGCGGACGCAGAACGTGTGGCGGGCGTCGGCGGCCGCGACGACGCGGGCGTTGACGGCCGGGTCGTCGGTCGCTGCGACGACGTACCAGGCGCCGTCGAGGTCGGACTCGGTGAACTCCCGCAGCACCAGCGTCAGCTCGCCTGCCAGCCCCTCGAGCGCCGGCGTCACCTCGAGGCTCACGACGGTCACGTCGGCACCGGCGCCGAGCAGCCCCGACACGCGTCGCTGGGCGACGTGCCCGCCGCCGATGACCACGACCTTGCGACCGGTGAGCACCAGCCCCGCCAGGTAGGGATGGGGGTCGGCACCGCGCTGGGTCATGCCCCGATTGTCCCTTTCGGGCTCACGGGCAGGTGGCTACGTTCGAGGGATGAGCATCGAGCGGCCCGTGGCCCCCAATCCCTACGACTACCTGCCCGCGACCGAGTCCTTCACCGTCACCAGCACGGACGTGACCGACGGCGCACCCCTGAAGGACGACCAGGTGGCGGCCCTCGGCAACACCTCGCCGCAGCTGAGCTGGTCAGGAGCCCCGGAGGGCACGCAGTCCTTCGTGGTGACCTGCTTCGACCCCGATGCGCCGACCCCGAGCGGGTTCTGGCACTGGTGCCTGGTCGACGTCCCCGCCGACGTCACCTCCCTGGACACCGGCGCGGCATCGGGAGACCTGCCCGGCCACGCGTTCCACATCCGCAACGACGGCGGCGAGGCCGGGTTCATGGGAGCGGCCCCGCCCGAGGGCGACCACCCGCACCGCTACTTCTTCGTGGTGCACGCGGTGAAGGACGCCAGCCTGGGCGTCGACGCCGACGCCTCGGCCGCCGTCGTCTCCTTCAACCTCGCCTTCAAGACGCTCGGTCGCGCGATCCTGCACGGCACGTACCAGCACTGACCCAGCGGGGCCGGGGCGGCGCTGCCGCTGTCCCGTACCACCCGTCACCTGCCCCACCCACCTCACGAGACCCGTGATCCGGACCGACAGGTCCAGACCACGGGTCTCGTTTTTTGCGTTCTCGCCCATAGAAACCATCAAGGCGCTTTCATCAGGCCTGGACGAAATCGGCGATTAGAGTGCCAACAATTGATGAAACACCGCGCATGAACCTCCGAGATGTCGTCCGGACTCGACAGACGCACGGCGCGAACCTAGGGTCAATCCCTGTTTCCGAAAGATTCCATCAAGATCTGCCGCACCCCCGACGTGCGGATCTCTCCCGGAGGAACCCCGTGCACCATCCCCGTCGCCTCTCCCGCCTGGCCGCCACGGCGCTCGCCGCCGCCGTCCTGACCGGCGTCCCGGCAGCCGCCGCCGAGGCGGCGACCTGGTCCGTCCCCCGCAGCGCCTCCGTGGTCGACGCGAGCGCGAGCAGCGAACAGCTCGAGGACGCCCTGATGGTCCGGATCAACCAGGCGCGCGCCGCGCACGGTCTGCGCAAGATCAGGAACTTCGACGTGTGCACCGACCAGCTGGCTGAGCGGTGGGGCGCCCGGATCGCCCGCACCGGGGTGCTCGAGCACCGCGACCAGCGCCAGGTCATCCGCAAGTGCGACAACTCCTGGGCCGGGGAGACGCTCGTCCGGGGCACCGGCCTGAGCCCGGAGACGATGGTCGAGCTGTGGCTCGACTCCCCCGGCCACCGGGAGATCCTGCTGAGCCGCCGCGCCAAGCGCGCCGGCGTCGCGATCACGCGCGACGCCCAGGGCCGCACCATCGGTGTGGTCAACCTCGTCCGCCACGGCTGAGGTGCACGGCACCGCTCCGGTGTGAGACGATCCCCGGCCCCCTCGTGGGTGGACCGGGGACCGTCGTCGCGTGAGGGGGAAGCAGGTGCTGCACGTCGCCATCGCGACCCGCGCGTTCCGCCGCTACTCCACCTACCGGGCCGCAACCCTCGCCGGGATCTTCACCAACTCGGTGTTCGGGATCATCTACTCCTTCGCCTACCTCGCGGTGTGGAGGGCCAACCCCACCGCGGGCGGGTACGACGCCCAGGACGCGGTGACCTACGTCTGGCTCGGCCAGGCGCTGCTGATGACGATCGCACTGTGGGGCGGCGGCACCACCGACGACCTCGCCGAGCGCATCCGCACCGGTGACGTGGCGATCGACCTCTACCGGCCCGTCGGGCTCGTCGGGTGGTACCTCGCCAGCGACCTCGGCCGGGCGGCGTACCACCTCCTCACCCGCGGGGTCGGCCCCACGCTCATCGGCTTCCTCGTCTTCGACATCTCGCTCCCCTCCTCGCCCCTGAACGCGCTCGCCTTCGCGGTGTCGCTGGTGCTCGCGGTCGTGGTGAGCTTCGCGATCCGCTTCCTCGTCGCGAGCACCGCCTTCTGGCTGCTCGACCAGTCCGGCGTGAAGGTGATGAGCGGGGCGTTCGCGATCTTCTTCAGCGGGATGATGCTGCCGCTGGTGCTCTTCCCCGGCTGGCTCGGGACGCTCGCCCGCGCGCTGCCGTGGGCGTCGTACGTCCAGGTCCCCGCCGACGTGTGGCTCGGCAAGCACACGGGCCTCGACCTCCTCGCCGCGCTCGGCTTCCAGGTGATGTGGGCCGTGGTGCTGCTGGCCGCCTGCCAGGGCGTGCTGCGCCTGGCCACCCGCAAGGTGGTGGTCCAGGGTGGCTGAACCGCGAGCCGTGCTCCACCTGCGCACCTACCTCCAGATCGCGTGGCTGTGGATCCGCGCGGCCTGGCAGTACCCGACGTCGTTCGTGCTGCTCGCGGTGGGCAACGGGCTGATCACCGGCCTCGACTTCGTGGGGCTCTGGATCATGTTCGCCCATCTCGACGACCTGGCCGGGTTCACCCTCCACGAGGTGGCACTGCTCTACGGCAGCGCCTCCCTCGCGCTCGCGATCGCCGACACCGCGATCGGCAGCGTCGAGCGGATCGGTACCTACATCCGCACCGGTCGGCTCGACCAGATGATGACCAAGCCGGTGCCGCTGCTCGTGCAGGTGTGCGCCGACCAGTTCACGCTGCGGCGCCTCGGGCGGCTGACGCAGGCTGCGATCGTGTTCGGGTGGGCGTGCACCTACGTCGACTGGACCCCGACGCGCGTGCTGGTGGCCGTGTCGATGCTGCTCAGCGGGGGGCTGGTGTTCTTCGGGCTCTTCGTCGGCTTCTCCTGCGTCCAGTTCTGGACCACCGACGCGACGGAGTTCGCCAACGCCTTCACCTACGGCGGCGCGACGGTCACGCAGTACCCGCTCAACATCTTCCCGCGCGAGGTGATCGTGGGGCTGACGTTCGTGATCCCGGTCGCCTTCGTCAACTGGTACCCCTGCCTCTACCTGCTCGGCCGCACCGACCCCGCGGGGATGCCCGAGGCGTTCCAGTTCGCCTCACCGGTGGCGGGCGTGCTGACCATGGCCGCCGCCCTGCTCGTGTGGCGCTCCGGCGTCCGCCACTACACCTCCACGGGGAGCTGACGATGTCTGCCACCGGCCCACTCATCGACGTGCGCGACCTCGAGCGCACCTTCGCCGTACGCCGTCGGGTGGACGGCCGACGCCGCCGGGTCCGCGACTCGGTGCTAGCAGTCCACGACCTGACCTTCGCCGTAGCGGCCGGCGAGATGGTGGGTTACATCGGGCCGAACGGCGCCGGGAAGTCGACGACCATCAAGATGCTCACCGGGATCCTGGTGCCCACGGGCGGACAGGTGCGGGTCGCCGGCCTCGACCCCAACCGCGACCGGGTCGAGCTGGCGCGGCGGATCGGCGTGGTCTTCGGCCAGCGCTCGACCCTGTGGTGGGACCTGCCGCTGCGCGACTCGTTCGAGCTGCTGCAGAAGATGTACCGGATCTCCCGCGCCCGCTACCGCGACAACCTCGATCGCTTCGTCGACCTGCTCGACCTCGGCGACCAGCTCGACACCCCGGTGCGCCAGCTCAGCCTCGGCCAGCGGATGCGCGGCGACATCACCGCGGCACTCCTGCACGACCCGGAGGTGCTCTACCTCGACGAGCCGACGATCGGCCTCGACGTCGTCAGCAAGGGCCGGCTGCGCGAGTTCCTCCGCGCGCTCAACGACGAGCGCGGCACCACCTTGGTGCTGACGACCCACGACCTGCAGGACATCGAGGCGCTCTGCGACCGCGTCATCGTGATCGACCACGGGACCTCGGTGTACGACGGTCCGCTGGCGGGGCTGCACGCGCAGGGCGGCTCGTCGCGCACCCTCGTCGTCGACCTCGTCGACGAGGCGCCGCCGGTCGTCGTGCCCGGGGCGACCGTGCGCCGGGTCGAGGGGCCGCGGCAGTGGTTGTCGTTCCCGGCCGACGCGAGCGCGGCGCCGATCGTGGCCGCGGTCGCGGCGTCGTACGACGTGGCGGACCTGTCGATCCAGGAGCCCGACATCGAGGACGTCATCCGCGAGCTCTACTCGCGCGGCCCCGAGCCCCTCGACCGACGCTAGCCGGCGAGGCTGCGCGACCGCTCGACGTCACGATCGGGTGACGTGAGCGGCTGCCGCTCCAGCACGAGGAGCGCCCGGTCGTCGTCGCCGCGCGGCACCTTCTTGAGCACCCGCTTCGGCATGCCGGTGAAGCCGCGGGCGTCGACGGCGCGCAGCGCCTGGTCCCGCAGCCAGTCGATGCCCTCGTCGAGGTCGCGGTCGGCGGACTCGATGACACCGTCGGTGTAGAACATCAGCGCCTCGCCGGGGTGGAGGCGTCCCCTGCTCGGGGTGAACTCGGCGTCGTCGATGACGCCCAACGCCATGCCGCGCGCGTTGTCGACCGCCCAGCCCCGCTGGCCCAGGTGCCAGTGGAGGGCCGGCGGGTGGCCGGCGCTGGTGATCGTGTAGTCGCCGGTGACCAGGTCGACCTTGATGTGCACGGCCGTCGCCAACGACTCGTCGGACTCCTGCCGGAGCAGGAAGTGGTTGGCCGCGGCCATCAGCTCGGCCGGGGGCAGGGCCCCGATCAGGCCGCCGAGGGCACCGGCGAACTGCAGCGCCTGCGGGCCGACCGAGGTGCCCTTGCCGCACACGTCGACCAGGGCCATCTCCAGCCACCGCCCCTCGCGCAGGTCGGCGACCAGGAAGTCACCGGCGTAGCTGGGGCCGTTGGCGGTGATCGTGGCGGACTCGGATCGCCAGCCGTTGGGCAGCGGCGGGACGACGCCCTGGCGCTGCAGCCGGTCACGCAGCTGGGTCAGCACGGCCTCGCTCAGCGCCATCGGCAGGCCGGAGCGCTGACGGCTGCCCTGGTAGATCGCCAGCAGCACACCCACCGCGAGGATGGCCAGGGCCGCCTCCCGGCTCGGGGTGCTGAAGCCGGTCTCGACAGACGTCCAGAAGGCGGCGACCCCCAGCACCACCGTCAGCAGCAGGAGGGGCACGAAGCGCAGCAGCATCAGGCCGAGCATGAGGAAGAGGAACCACAGCGAGACCGGGACGACGACCTGGGCCAGGGCGCCGATGCCCACGGCCACCCCGACGAGGAGGACGAGCACCAGCAGGAGGAACGCCTGGCTCGCGCGCGATCCGGTGCGCCAGCCCTCAACACGCTGCTGGACGTACGACGTGATGCCGCGCGCCACGGACCCCAGCGCGTTCGACACCGCCAAAGGGTAGGGCTCGACAGAGCTTCCCCGAGGTGGAACCGGGAAAGTCGGCGCCGCCGCTCGATAGGCTCGCCGCATGCCTCTCGTCCCGCTGCAGGCCGACGTCCTCGGTCCTGACTTCCGGGTGGAGACGATCTCGCTCCCACCTGATCCCGAGGGTCCCGTCGTCGCGACGCTCGTGACGCTGGAGCCCGAGCGACCCAACGGCCGCGCCGTGCTGCACGTGCACGGCTTCGCCGACTACTTCTTCCACACCGAGTACGCCCGGTGGTGGGCGGACCGCGGCTATGCGTTCTACGCCCTCGACCTCCGCAAGTACGGCCGCTCGCTCCGCGACCACCAGACCCCGCACTACGTCGCGGACCTGGCCGAGTACTTCGCCGAGATCGACCTCACGTGGTGGCGGATCACCCAGCGCGACGGGCACCGCGAGGTGATCGCCTCGGGTCACTCGACCGGCGGCCTCACGGTCCCGCTGTGGGTGCAGGAGCGCCGGCCGGCCGAGCTGCGCGCGATGGTGCTCAACTCCCCCTGGTTCGACATGCAGGGGGCCGCGTGGCTGCGCAGCCCGGCGACGCGCCTGGCGATCGAACGCCTCGGCACCAGCCGACCGATGCAGGAGATCCCCCGCCGGATCAGTGACGTCTACGGCCGGTCGCTGCACCGCGAGCACGGTGGCGAGTGGGACTACGACCTGACCTGGAAGCCGCTCGAGTCGCGCCCCGTCTACGTCGGGTGGCTGCGCGCCGTACGACGCGGGCACGCGCTGCTGCACGCCGGCCTCGACATCGACTCCCCCACGCTCGTCCTGTCCTCGGCACGGTCCTTCTTCGGCGAGCAGACCGAGGAGACCGCCGCCACGCACGACATCGTGCTCGACGTGGAGCAGATCCGGCGCTGGGCGTCGTCCGTCGGGCGCCACGTCACCTCGATCGCCATCGAGGGCGCCATCCACGACGTCGTCCTGTCGCGCCCGCCCGTCCGCACGCAGGCGTACGACGTCCTCGGCCGGTGGCTCGAGGCATGGGTGGACGAGCGGGGACAGCCGACGGGGTGAGCTGCCCTCAGAACGTCAGCACGTCGTCGGCCTCGACGGTCCATTGTGCGAGGGCATCCATCGTGGAGCGTGGGGCGACGTCGATGAGGTTGTCCTCGGTGAGACCGCGGGCGTCCAGGCAGGTGCCGCAGCAGGCGACCTGGCCGCCGTGACGGACGAAGCCGGTGAGCATCCTGTCGAGGGCGTCGTAGCCGTCAGGGGTCTTCTGGCCGGCGACGGCGCACGTCACCGCGTCCCCCATGAGGAACACCCGTACGGCAGCTCGCACCGAAGAGCCGGGAGTCACCCGACACGTCCCTCGTCGGGGACGATCAGGCCGCCCCGGCCTCGATGGGTACACCCGCGAGTCGCCACTCGAGGACTCCGTCGGTGGCTCGGCGGGCGTCGAGTCCCTCGGCGGTGAGCAGTCGTACGGCGTCGTGGGCCAGCACGCAGTACTGGCCGCGGCAGTAGGCGACGACCTCGTGGTCGCGGGGCAGCTCGCCGATCCGCTCGGCCAGCTCCTCGAGCGGGATGTGGACCGCGCCGGGGAGGTGGCCCGCGGCAAACTCGGTCGCGGGTCGTACGTCGAGGATGACCACGTCACCCCTGGCGAGTCGTCGCAGCAGCTCGTCCGTGTCGATCGCTGCGGTGTCCTCCGGCCCCAGGTAGGCGCGCCGTGCGAGCTCGGTGTGGGGACGATGGGCCTGCGCGACACGTCGGAGGTGGTCCCAGAGCCCCGCGACGTCGGTGCCGGTCAACGAGTAGTAGACCCGCTTGCCGTCGCGCCGGGACTCGACCAGTCCGGCCTCCCGCAGCGTCTGCAGGTGCGCGGAGCAGGTGCTCATGCCGAGGTCGGCGGCGTCGGCGAGGCTCTCGACGCTGCGCGGGCCCTGGCCGAGGAGGTCGAGCAGCTCGAGCCGCGTGGCGTTGCCGAGCACCTTGCCGACGGCTGCGAACTCCGCGAACAACGCGTCCTTCCTGGCTCGGTCACCCATTCCCGATCACCTCCGTGGTCGACCTGTCCGGTCGGTGGTGGGTCTCGTACATGCGCAGCGCGACGACGAGCCCGGACGCGGCGGTGAGCGCGGCGACGGTCCACACGGCGGCCTCGACGCCGAGGGCGTCGGCGACGACGCCTGCCAGCACTGCTCCGACGGCGAAGCCGCCGTCGCGCCAGAGCCGGTAGACACCGACCGAGCGGGCGCGCCAGGCGGGGTGCGCCACGTCGCCGATCGAGGCGAGGAGCGTCGGGTAGACCATCGCGGTGCCGGCGCCGAGGAGTGCGGCGGCGACGGCCCAGGCCGCGAACGAGTCGGCGAGGGCGATCAGGGCGAGCGCAGCGGCCTGGAGCCACATGCCGGCGACGATGAGCCACTTCCTGCCCCACCGGTCCGACAAGGCTCCGGTGAGCAGCTGCCCGACGCCCCACACGGCCGGGTAGAGCGCGGCGAGAATGCCGATCCTGCCGACCGAGAGCCCGGCGCCGGCGAACAGGATCGGGAAGAGGCCCCAGGCGAGCCCGTCGTTGAGGTTGTTGACCAGGCCCGCCTGGCTGGCCGACGACAGGGCGGGCTCCTTGAAGCTGGTCTGCACGAACACCTGGCGGTCGCTCAGCTCGCCGTGCAGGTGGTCGTGCCTGCCGTCGGCTCGGGCGACGTGGCCGGCGGCCTCGAGGCGGGCATGGTCGCGGGTCTCGCGCACGGCCAGGGTCGAGAGCCCGAGTCCGAGGGCGGCGAAGGCGATGCCGAGGAAGAACGGCTCCGGGCGCAGGCCGTAGGACTCCGCGACGTAGCCGGTGGCCAGCGCGGTGGCCGCGACCGCGGCGTAGCCCGCGGCCTCGTTCAGGCCCATCGCCAGTCCGCGTCGCGCAGGTCCCACCAGGTCGATCTTCATCACCACGGTCGTCGACCAGGTCAGGCCCTGGCTGATGCCCAGCAGCACGTTGGCGACGATGACCCAGGCCCACGACGGCGCCCAGATGAGCATGAGGGGCACCGGCACCGCGACGAGCCAACCAGCCACCAGGACCGGCTTGCGTCCGAAGCGGTCCGACCAGGTGCCGGCGAAGTAGTTGGTCACGGCCTTGGCGATGCCGAAGGCCAGGATGAAGCTGAGGCCGGCCGTGTAGGCGGTGAGGCCGAACTCCTCGCGACCCAGGAGCGGGAGCACGGTCCGCTCCTGGCCCAGCATGCCCCCGACCAGGGCGTTGACGACGACCAGCAGGGTGAACTGGGCGGCGTTCTGGCGCAGCCCCAGCTCGAGCTGGCGTCCGCTTCCCGGGGATCGGGTGGCGGAGCTCACCGGCCGGTCTCCAGAGGAGCGCCGGTCGTGTCGGCCCAGTCGTCGGGGCCGCCTGCAAGGACAGTGACGTGCTGGTGGCCGGCGCGGGCGAGCAGGCTGGCGGCACCCATGGCGCGTTCCCCGTGCCCGCACATCACGACCAGCGGTTCGTCCGGCAGATCGATGGCGTGGGCGGTCAGTGCCCCGAGCTCGATGCTGTCCGCGCCGGGGACGTGCCCCGCCTGGTACTCGCCACCCTGTCGGATGTCGAGGACCCGGGCTCCGTCGAGCACCTCCGGGCCTGCCACCGGGATCGAGCCCGTCGGCCGGTCGGCGGCCGTCCAGGCGTCGAGGCCCCCGTCGAGCTCCCCGGCGAGCTGGTCGTAGCCGACCTTGCGGGCCTGCCAGATGATCTCGGCCGGGTCCTGGTCCGGGTTCCGGACGACCACGATCGGCTCGTCGGCGTCGATGAGCCAGCCGAGCCACGTGGCGAACACCGGCCGCAGCGGGATCGACACCGACCCGGGGACGTGGCCGGCACCGAAGTCCGCCAACGGGCGCACGTCGACGACCTGCGCCCCGGCCGTGACGAGGCGGGCCACCTCGGCCGCCGTGAGGGCGGAGAGGGTGTCCCCCTCGACCGCGGCGGGACCCCGACGGTTGATCTCACCCAGTCGCAGGAAGTACGGCGGGAACGTGCCCAGCGAGTCGAGCAGCTGCGCGACGAACGCGTCCTCCGACTCGGCACGCAGCAGGGTGTTCGTGGCGCGCTCCGTCCCGATCGTCGACGTCCGCTCCGCACCCGGCGGAGCGGAGCAGAAGGAGCCGGCACCGTGGGTGGGCCACACCGAGACGTCGTCGTCGAGCCTCGCCAGCCGCTGCAGGGACCGGTACTGCGCCCGAGCCAGCTCCTCGGTGCGGTCCGGCGACACCAGGTCGGTGCGGGCCGCGGAGCCTACGATGAGGGAGCCGCCGGTGAACACCCCGAGTGTCCGCGAGCCGTCGAGCAGCTCGTAGGCCATGTGCTCGTGCGTGTGCCCGGGGGTCGCCAGGGCGCGCAGACGCAGACCTCCCAGGTCCACCTCGTCGCCGTCGGCGAGACCCGTGTGCGGGTACTCCCGGTTCCCTGACGCCGAGGCCAGCACCTGCGCCCCGAACGCGCGTCCGAGCTGCACCGCACCGGTCAGGAAGTCCGCGTGCAGGTGCGTGTCGGCGGCGAAGGCCACCGTCAACCCACGGCGCTGCGCGGCGTCGTACACGGTGCGGAGATCACGACTGACGTCCACTGCCAGCGCGCGACCGTCGTCGAGGTCGAGCAGGTAGGCGGAGTTGCCCAACCCCTCGTCGATGAGCGGGATGACGCTGATGTCGCCCATGGGGGCACCTCCGGGGCACGTCGAACGAGCACCGTAGATGCTACGTCATTCCACAGAACAATGGAATGACGTGGAACGCGAGGCGCAGGACGTCCTTGGCTTCGTCGGTCGGCAGGGCGACAATCGGGTGGTGAGCAGCTGCTGCGACCCGGCCGCCTACCAGGCCACGTTCGGGGAACGATTTGCCCGACGGATGGCCCGGCGGTACCGCAAGCGGGGGCTCGACCGCACGCAGCAGCGGATGCTCGGGTTCCTCACTGAGCGGGGCCTGGACGGCGCCACGATCCTGGAGATCGGCGGAGGCGTCGGTGAGCTCCAGATCGAGCTGATGCGGCGCGGCGCGGCGTCCGCCACCAACCTCGAGATCTCCACCCACTACGAGGAGGAGGCCCGTCGCCTCCTCGACGAGGCCGGACTGGAAGGCCGGGCGACCCGACGGATGCTCGACATCGCCACCGCTCCCGACGACGTGGAGGACGCCGACGTGGTGGTGCTGCACCGCGTCGTCTGCTGCTATCCGGACTACGAACGACTTCTCGCCGCTGCGGGCAGCCATGCCCGACAGCTGCTGGTCTTCTCGTACCCGCCCCGCAACCTGGTCACCCGCCTCGCGCTCGGGGTGGAGACCCTGGCGCAGCGCCTGCGCCGCAACGACTTCCGGGGGTACGTCCATCCACCGCAAGCCATGGTCGCGGTGCTGCGGGATCAGGGCCTGACCCCCCGCTTCCACCACCACAGCACCGCCTGGGACGTCGCCGGGTTCGAGCGCTGACGTCGTCAGCGCAGGTCAGAGGAGGAGCACCGCGAGCGCGACGACGCCGACGGTGGCGATGACCGTGCGGAGCAGGACGGGCGGCAGGCGGCGGCCGACGCCGGCGCCGATCTGCCCGCCCACGACCGAGCCGAGCGCGATCAGCCCGGCGACGACCCAGTCGATGTCGGCGACGGCGATGAAGACGAGCGCAGCGACGGCGTTGACGATGAGGGCGAGGACGTTCTTGGTGGCCGTGTGTCGCTGCATGGAGTCGGCGACGCCGATGCCGAGGACGGCCATGAGCAGCACGCCCTGGGCGGCCCCGAAGTAGCCGCCGTAGACACCCGTGGCGGCGACCGCGGGCCACACCCACCACACACCGTGGTCGGGGATGCCGCCGCGCGACGCGGCGCGTGTCGCGACCGAGCGCTGGATGCGAGGACCGAGGAGGACCAGCACCACACCGAGCGCGATGAGCACGGGGACGATCGCGTCGAAGGCGGCCGACGGCAGCCACAGCAGGAGCAGCGCACCGACGACCCCGCCGAGGAGCGACGCCGACCCCAGGCGCAGGACGCGGGCACCCTGCCCGGCGAGCTCGCGGCGGTAGCCGAAGACCCCCGACATGCTGCCCGGCACGAGGCCGACGGTGTTGCTGACGTTCGCGGTCACCGGAGGTACGCCGAACGCGAGGAGGGTCGGGAACGTGATCAACGTTCCCGACCCCACCACGGTGTTGATGGTGCCGGCCGCCACTCCTGCGAGGGCGATCAGCACAGCTTCCAGGGGACTCACTGGCCGGCAGGCGCTCCCGGCTCAGGGGGATCGATCGACCGGGCGCTCTTGCCCGGGTTGGCGGCACTCTCGGCCTCGGCGATCGCCTGCTGCACGGCCTCGTTGGTCGCCCGGGTCTCCGGGTCGTCCGACGAGCGCGGCAGCAGGGGCTCGGAGGAGCCCATGTCGACCCGGTTGCGCGGCGTGGCGTCCTTCGGGATGCCGGCGATCTCGTGGATCGACGAGCCGAGACCCTCCATCGCCTTGGTGATCTCCGACGGGATGACCCACACCTTGTTGGCGCTGCCCTCGGCGATCTTCGGCATCATCTGGAGGTACTGGTAGGCCAGCAGGGACTGGTCGGGCTGGCCGTCGTGGATGGCCTGGAAGACCGTCTGGATCGCCTGTCCCTCACCCTGGGCACGCAGGATCTGCGCCTCCCGGTCGGCCTGGGCACGCAGGATCTGCGACTCGCGATCACCCTCGGCGTTGAGGATCTGCGACTGCTTGGAACCCTCTGCGGTGAGGATCGCGGCCTGGCGCTGGCCCTCGGCGGTGAGGATCACGGCACGCTTCTCGCGGTCGGCGCGCATCTGCTTCTCCATCGAGTCCTTGATCGACGGCGGCGGGTCGATGCCCTTGAGCTCGACGCGGTTGACCCGGATGCCCCACTTGCCGGTGGCCTCGTCGAGGACGCCACGCAGGCCGGAGTTGATCGAGTCACGGCTGGTGAGCGTCTCCTCGAGGTCCATGCCACCGACGATGTTGCGCAGCGTGGTCATGGTGAGCTGCTCGATCGCCTGGATGTAGTTGGCGATCTCGTAGGTCGCGGCGACCGGGTCGGTGACCTGGAAGTAGATGACCGTGTCGATCGAGACGACGAGGTTGTCCTCGGTGATCACGGGCTGCGGCGGGAAGGACACGACCTGCTCGCGCAGGTCGATGAGGTAGCGCAACCGGTCGATGAACGGGATGACGATGTTGAGTCCTGCCGGCAGCGTCCCCTTGTACTTGCCGAAGCGCTCGACGATGCCCGCGCGTGCCTGGGGCACGATGCGGACCGTCTTGGCGAGCATGACGACGACGAACAGGACGACGAGCAGGAGCAGGACCAGTAGAGCAGTCCCCATGGGTTCCCCCCGATCTTGTGAGTTGCTGTGGCTGGCGTGGAGCGGTGGTGAGGCGGCGTACGACCGCCGGGTCAGGGCTCGAGCGTGCCCACCGGGTGGACGTAGGCGGTCGCGCCCTTGATCTGGAAGATCTCGACGGTCTCGCCCGGTGCGATCCTGAGGTGCTCGTCGTAGGGCAGCGCCGACCAGACCTCGCCGGCCACCTTGATGCGACCCGGCGCCAGGCCAGTGATCTCCTCGGTGACGAGCGCGCGGGTGCCGACCAGCTTGCCGTGGCCGAGCGCGAGCTCGGGACCGCCGTGGAGCCGCTTGACGAAGGCCGGACGGACGAAGGCGAGCATGGCGGTGGACGCGGCCAGTGCCGCCAGGATCTGCACGAAGACCGGCAGGCCGATGATGGCGGCGACCATGCCGACCACGGCGCCCGCGGCGAGCATCGCGAGGATCAGGTCGAGGCTGAACATCTCTGCGACACCGAGCACGATCGAGAGACCGAGCCAGGTCTCCCAGAGGTGGTCGCGGATCCAGTCCATGGTCCGACCCTATCCAGTCGGGCGTGACGTCAGGCGTGAACGACGCGCTCCGCCGGGCGTCGGCGCGCCGCGAAGCGGTCGTCGGCGCGCGTCAGCACCAGCGGCATCCCGAACGTCTCGGAGAGCGACTCGGCCGTCACGACGTCCTCGACGGGCCCGGAGTCGACCACCCGGCCCTCGCGCAGCAGCAGGGCGTGGGTGAAGCCGGGAGGGATCTCCTCGACGTGGTGGGACACCAGGACCGTCGCGGGCGAGTCGGGGTCGAGGGCCACCTGGGACAGCGTCGCGACGAGGTCCTCGCGGCCACCGAGGTCCAGACCCGCGGCCGGCTCGTCGAGCAGCAGCAGCTCGGGGTCGGTCATCAGCGCCCGGGCGACCTGGACCCGCTTGCGCTCGCCCTCGCTCAGGGTGCCGAAGGTGCGCTCGGCCAGGTGGTCGGCCCCGACCTCCGCGAGCAGCGCGGCGGCCCGGTCGTGGTCGAGGTCGGCGTACTCCTCCCGCCAGCGGCCCAGCACGCCGTAGGAGGCGGAGACGACGACGTCCTTGACCAGCTCGGACCGCGGGATGCGGTCGGCGAGCGCCGCACTGGTGAGGCCGATGCGCGGGCGCAGCTCGAAGACGTCGGTGGTGCCGAGCACCTCGTCGAGGATGCCGGCGACACCCGAGGTCGGGTGCAGCTGCGCGGCCGCGACCTGCAGCAGCGTCGTCTTGCCGGCGCCGTTGGGGCCGAGGACCACCCAGCGCTCGTCGTCCTCGACGAGCCAGTTGACGTCGTCGAGCAGCAGCGACCGGCCCCGGCGCACCGTGACCCCTGCGAGCTCGATGACGGCGACCATGGCGTCACCCTATCCAGCACCTCGGGCCCCTCCGGCCCTGACACGGCCGGTGGGGATGGCGGGTAACCTCGCCGCGATGTCGCGCACGCCCCTCGCCCTCCCCCACTCCGCGACCCTCGCCTGGTGGCTCACCGCGTGGTTGCGCGGTCACGAGCAGACCGACCACGTCCTCGACGTGCTGGCCGACGACACCCACCTGCTGGAGGGTGGCTCGGCCCTCGACCTGCTGGTGCGCGCGCGAGGCACCGGGGCGTCGTACGCCGGACTGGCCCTGCCGGTGGACGGCGACCCACTCGGCCTGGGCGGCCCGCGCGACTTCAACACCGCGGCGCTGGAGGCCGGGCAGGCCGTGGTGGTGGGCGACCTCGGGCTGGTGCCGGAGGAGCAGGGCGAGACGGTGCAGTGGCGGCCCCACGAGGCCTCGCGCCGCCAGCTCCCGGACGTCGGGGAGGCCGACCGCACCCTGCGCGCCGCCCTCCTCGGCGCGGCCGGCGACCTGGCCGACCTCGACGTCGCCCGGTGGCGACCCGAGGCCGCCGACGCGCTGATGAACCTGCACCACCGTCCTTCGGTGGACGCCCCGCTCGGCACCCCGCCGCGGTGCGTCGACCTGGCCGCGCGTGGGCTGCAGGCGTGGGCCATCGTCGACCTCGCGCTGGTCGACGACGGCGGGGCGCTGTCGTCGTACGAGGTGGAGCGGCGCCGCGACCTGCTCCAGCCGCTCGGGCGGGCGGCCCGGCGCGCGATCGTCGCGGCCTGCTCCCCCGAGGTGTGGCCGGAAGGCTAGCGGTCAGCCGCCGTAGGAGCCGTTGCCGTAGGGCGGCGGCGGCGGGTAGTCACCGGCGACACCGGACGGACCCGTCTTGGGGTTGGGGCCGTAGGCGTTGTCGGGCTTGGAGTCGGTGCAGAACCACACGATGAGCAGGATCCAGCCGATGATCGGGATGAGGCCGATGAGGATCCACCAGCCGCTGCGGTCGGTGTCGTGGAGCCGGCGGATGCCGACGGCGAGGCTGGGCAGGAACAGCGCGAGGCTCGCGACGGTCTGGATCAGGCCACCGCTGGCGGCGCCGTCGTAGTCGGTGCCGATCACGGCGTCGACGATGCTGGCCGCGAGGCTCACCAGGAATGAGAAGAGCGCGAAGTACCAGTACTCGGATCGCCGTGCGCGGCCCGAGAAGTCGACGTACTTGGACAAGCACGTCCGCACTGCCGTCATGAAGTCCATCGGAAACCCCCTGGATGAGGGCGATCGCGTGGCTCCGGACCGCCGGCGCCACCAACGTAGGGCATCCGGACCGCCGCCCGCCAGCACCGCTGGACCACCCGAGGAGCGGACCCGGCAGCGCGCGCAGGCTCCACGCGGCTAGCCTTTCGTCACGATGGAAGACGAGCCGAAGACACTCCTGGTCACCCTCACGGGCAAGGACCGGCCTGGCGTCACCTCAGCGATCTTCGCCGCACTGGCGGCCGCCGGCGTCGAGGTCGTCGACATCGAGCAGATCGTGCTGCGTCGTCGGCTGGTGCTGGGCATCCTCGTCACGGCGCCGCGGGACTGGAAGAAGCTGCGCGACGTCATCGAGCGCACCGCCACCGACCTCGACATGGTGGTCGAGGTGGAGCGCGGGGCCGGCGACAACCGCAGCCGCCGCGGCGAGCGCTCGCACATCACGATCATCGGCAGTCCGCTCAAGGCCTCGGCGATGTCCGCGATCGCCGGCCGCATCGCGGACTCGGGCGCCAACATCGACAAGATCGAGCGGATGGCGCGCTACCCGGTCACCGCGATCGAGCTGCACGTCTCCGGCGCGCCGGCCGACACGCTGCGCCCGCTCCTCGCGGTCGAGGCCGTCAAGCAGGGCATCGACCTCGCCGTCCAGCGCGACTCCCTGCACCGCCGCGGCATCCGGCTGATCGTGATGGACGTCGACTCCACCCTGATCCAGGGCGAGGTCATCGAGATGCTGGCCGCGCACGCGGGCCAGGAGGCCGAGGTCGCCCGGGTGACCGAGGCGGCGATGCGTGGGGATCTCGACTTCGAGGCGTCCCTGCGCGAGCGGGTCGCCCTGCTGGAGGGCGTGCCGGAGTCGGCGCTCGACGAGGTCTACGACTCGATCGAGCTCGCGCCCGGCGCCCGCACGATGGTGCGCACGCTGCGCCGGCTGGGCTACCGCTTCGCGATCGTCTCCGGGGGCTTCACCCAGATCACCGACCGCCTCGCGGCCGACCTCGGCATCCACTTCGCCCGGGCCAACGAGCTCGAGGTCGTCGACGGCCGGCTCACCGGACGCATCGTCGGCGACGTCGTCGACCGGGCGGGCAAGGCGGTGGCGCTGCGCGAGTTCGCCGCGGAGGTCGGCGTACCACTGGACGCGGTGATCGCCATCGGCGACGGGGCGAACGACCTCGACATGCTCAACGCCGCCGGGCTGGGCATCGCCTACAACGCCAAGCCGATGGTCCGCGACGCGGCCGACACGGCCGTCAACGTTCCCTACCTCGACGCGATCCTCTACCTGCTCGGCATCTCGCGCGAGCAGATCGAGGAGGCCGACGCGGCCGTCGGCATCACGACGCCCGCGCCACCGCTCACCGGCTGACGCCGATCGCGACGCACCCCCCGACCTCGTCGTCGGTCTCGACGTACGTCGCCAGCCCAGCCGCTGCCATCGCGCCCGTCGTCAGCCCCGCCTGGGCGGGACTGGTCTCGACGAGCAGCGCACCGCCGGGCGCCAGCCAGCGGACGGCGTCCGCCGCGAGGCGCCGGTGCAGGTCCACACCGTCGGCGCCACCGTCGAGCGCGACCCGGGGCTCGTGGTCACGCGCCTCGGGCGGCATGTCGGCGACCCGGGCCGTGGGCACGTAGGGGGCGTTGGCCGCCAGCACCGCGACCCGGCCGACGAGGTGGCCCGGCAGCGCGTCGTACAGGTCACCGCGGTGGAGCGCGGCGGACGGGGAGTTGGACCGCGCGCAGGAGAGCGCCGTCGCGCTCACGTCGCACGCGTGCACCTCGGCGTCCGTGCCCTCCAGGGTGGCGGCGACCGGCGCGACCCCGCAGCACATCTCGACCACGACGGAGCGCCCACCCGCTGGGGCGGCGTCGGCCCCGTCCCTGGCCAGCCGGGCCAGCAGCTCCGTCCTGCGTCGGGGCACGAAGACGCCCGGGGCGACCACCAGCCGCCTGCCGAGGAACTCGACCCAGCCGAGCACGGTCTCCAGCGGCTCTCCCGCGACCCGGCGCGCGAGGAGGCGCTCGAGCTTTGCGACGGAGTCGGCCGCGTCCTCGAGGAGCGCAGCCTCGTCCTCGGCCCACACACAGCCGGCTGCGCGGAGCCGCGCCGCGACCTGCGGATCGCTCACGCAGCCCCGACGTGGAACGCCTCGAGGCGGGCCGCGCCGGGCCCGAGGTCGGCCCAGTCGACGTCGACGGCGAACACCGCGACGGCCGAGGTGGGGAAGCCACGCGTCAGCATGGTGGTCGTCGCCTCCGCGTCGCCCTCGCCGTCGTCGACGAGCTCGGCGAGCGAGCCCACGGTCGGGTTGTGGCCGATGACCACCAGGGTCCGGACGTCGGGCGCGGTCTCGCGGACGAGGTCGAACGCCGAGTCGGTGCCGGCGGCGTAGAGGGCGTCGGAGAGGACGGCGAGGTCCTCGTCCCACCCGGCGCCGGCGGCGACCCGCTCCCACGTCTGCTGCGTGCGGAGGGCGTCGGAGACGAGGGCGACGTCGGGGTCGATGCCGTGGTCGCTCATCCAGCGTCCGGCGGCCTCCGCGTCGCCCAGGCCGCGGTCGGCCAAGGCGCGCGCGTGGTCGGTGCTCGCACTGTGCTCGGCCTTGGCGTGGCGCATGACGACGAGCCTGCGCCGACCCGCGCCGGACGCCTCCCTCACTGACTCCTGCATTGGTCCAGCCTTCCAGCCGCTAGCCTGCCTGTCATGCCCAGGGGACCACTCATGATCATCGGGGGTGCCGAGGACAAGGTGCGCAAGCCCACCATCCTCAAGCACTTCGTCGCCCTGAGCGGCGGCGAGGACGCGCGCATCGCCGTGATCCCGACCGCCTCCTCGCTCGGACGCGAGGTGGTGGACGTCTACGACGCGCTCTTCACGAAGTTCGGTGCGGCCAGCGTCGACGCCGTACGTCCGGAGTCACGCGAGCAGGCGCACGACCCGGTGCTGGTGAAGGCCCTCGACGAGGCCACCGGCATCTTCATGACCGGCGGCAACCAGCTCAAGCTGTCGTCCATCGTGTGCGGCACCCCGGTGGGCGAGGCGATCATGCGCGCCCACGAGCGTGGTGCGGTCGTCGCCGGCACGTCGGCGGGCGCAAGCATCCAGTCGTCCCACATGGTCGCCTTCGGCGTCGGCGGGTCGACCCCCAAGCAGCGGATGACCCAGGTGGCCGCAGGCCTCGGCCTCGTGGACACGGCCGTGATCGACCAGCACTTCGACCAGCGCAATCGCTACGGGCGCCTGCTGATGATCGTCGCGCAGAGCCCGCAGCTGCTCGGCATCGGCGTGGACGAGGACACCTGCGGGCTCGTCGAGGACATCGACGGCGACCTGGTCATGCGGGTGCTCGGCAAGGGGGCCGTGACGATCTTCGACGGCTCCCGCATGGTCTCCAACGCCTACGAGGCCACCCGCTCCTCCCCCCTCCTGGCCAGCGGCGTGCTGTTCCACACGCTTCCCGAGGGCACGGTCTTCAACCTCTCCACCCGGGCGCTGGTGCCGCAGGAGCCGGTCGTCGATCCGGAGGACGCCGACGAGGTCGCCGAGGCGACCCGTGACCTGCGCCAGATGGTCCGCGACATCGCCGCCGCCGACGCGACCCCCGCAGCGATCCGCCGCCGCCTCAAGCTGCGCCGCGGCTCGACCCCCCAGACCCCCGACCCGACCCAGGGAGACGATTGATGAGCGAGCGCCCCACCCCGGACCTGGAGATCGTCGAGACGCGCGTCTACCGCGGTGCCAACGTCTGGTCCTACGACAAGTCGATCCACCTCGTGGTCGACCTGGGCTCGCTCGAGCAGTTTCCCAGCAACACGATCCCCGGGTTCACCGACGACCTGGTCGCGATGCTGCCCGGTCTCCGGGAGCACTCCTGCTCGCGCGGCCGCCGTGGCGGCTTCCTCGAGCGCCTCAACGAGGGCACCTGGCTGGGCCACGTCGCCGAGCACGTCGCGCTGGCCCTGCAGCAGCTCGTCGGCCACGACATCCGGCGCGGCAAGACCCGGCAGGTCAAGGGCCAGCCCGGTCGCTACAACATCATCTACGGCTACATCGAGGAGAACGTCGGCCTCACCGCCGGCCGCCTCGCCGTCCGGCTCGTCAACCACCTGGTCGAGGGCGATCCCGACTTCGACTGGGAGACCGAGCGCGACGACTTCATCCGGCGCGCCGAGCGCACGGCGTTCGGGCCGTCGACGCAGGCGATCGTGGACGAGGCGGTGTCGCGCGACATCCCGTGGATCCGGCTCAACCAGTACTCCCTCGTCCAGCTCGGGCAGGGCGTCCACGCCAAGCGCATCCGGGCCACGATGACGTCCGAGACGTCGTCCATCGCCGTCGACATCGCCTCCGACAAGGACCTCACCACCAAGCTGCTCGGTGCCGCCGGGCTGCCCGTGCCCAAGCAGGAGTCGGTCCGCACCGAGGAGGGCGCCGTCGCGGCCGCGCGCCGCATCGGCTACCCCGTCGTGCTCAAGCCGCTCGACGGCAACCACGGACGCGGGGTGTGCCTCGACATGCAGGACGAGGACGACGTACGCGCCGCGTTCCCGGTGGCGCACGACCAGTCGCGGCGCGGCAACGTCATCGTCGAGTCCTTCGTGACCGGCAAGGACTACCGCTGCCTCATCATCGACGGGCGGATGGTGGCGATCGCCGAGCGCGTGCCGGCGTCCGTGACCGGTGACGGTACGTCGACGGTGCAGGCGCTGGTCGACCTCACCAACGCCGACCCACGCCGCGGGGTCGGCCACGAGAAGGTCCTGACCCGGATCAAGGTCGACGAGGCAGCCATCGAGGTGCTCGCCGACCAGGGCCACACGCTCGACTCGGTGCCCGCCGAGGGCGAGATGGTCAAGCTCGCGCTCACCGGCAACATGTCCACCGGCGGCATCTCCATCGACCGCACCTTCGAGGCCCACCCGGAGAACGTCGAGATCGCCGAGGAGGCCGCCCGGATGGTCGGTCTCGACATCGCCGGCATCGACTTCATCTGCCCCGACATCACCGAGCCGGTCCGCGAGGCCGGCGGCGCGATCTGCGAGGTCAACGCCGCGCCGGGCTTCCGGATGCACACGCACCCGACGATCGGTGAGCCGCAGTTCATCGCCAAGCCCGTGGTCGACATGCTCTTCCCGCCCGGCGCGACGTCGCGGATCCCGATCGTCGCGGTGACCGGCACCAACGGCAAGACGACCACCAGCCGGATGATCAGCCACATCTTCAAGGGGATGGGCCGCAAGGTCGGCATGACCTCGACCGACGGCGTCGTCATCGACGAGCGGCTGCTGATCCGCGCCGACGCCTCCGGCCCCCGGTCCGCGCGGATGGTGCTGCAGAACCCCCGCGTCGACTTCGCGGTCTTCGAGGTCGCCCGCGGCGGCATCCTGCGCGAGGGTCTCGGCTACGAGCGCAACGACGTCGCCGTCGTCCTCAACGTGCAGCCCGACCACCTCGGCCTGCGCGGCATCGACACCGTCGAGCAGCTCGCCGACGTCAAGGCGGTGATCGTCGAGGCCGTGCCGCGCGACGGCCACGCCGTGCTCAACGCCGACGACCCGCTGGTGCGCGAGATGCGCCGCAAGTGCTCGGGCCAGGTCGTGTGGTTCTCGATGGAGGAGCCCGGCAGCGAGGTGCGCGACATGATCGACGCGCACTGCCGTCGCGGCGGCAAGGCCATCGTGCTCAACCCGAGCGACCGCGGCGAGATGATGGTGGTGCTGCACGGCCGCCGCGAGATGCAGCTGGCGTGGACCCACCTGCTGCCCGCGACGTTCAGCGGCCGGGCCCGGATGAACGTGCAGAACGCCCTCGCCGCAGCAGCCGCCGCGTTCGCCGCCGGTGCCCCGCTCCACGACATCCGTCAGGGCCTGCGGACCTTCTCGACCAACTACTACCTCTCCCCCGGCCGCCTCAACGAGGTCGAGGTCAACGGCGTCAACGTGATCGTCGACTACTGCCACAACGCGCCGGGCATGAAGATGCTCGGTGACTTCGTGGACCGGATCGGCGAGTCGCTCGAGTCCTCCCACGACCTCGCCCGCCCCTCGCGGATCGGCATCATCGCCACCGCCGGCGACCGCCGCGACCAGGACATGCGCGAGCTCGGGCAGATCGCGGCCCAACACTTCGACGTGTGCATCGTGCGGGAGGACGTGGCCCTCCGCGGCCGCGACCGCGGCGCGACCGCCCAGCTCGTCCTCGACGGCGTACGCGCCGCGATGGCTGACGGCGCCCGCTGCAAGCAGGCCGAGCTGGTGCTGGAGGAGATCGAGGCCGTGCGCCACGCGATGAGCCGCGCCAACCGTGGCGACCTCGTGGTCGTGTGCGTCGACAAGCATGCCGAGGTGATGGCCGAGCTGGAGAACTGGTCCGACGTCGCCCAGGCCGGGTCCGTCGCCAACCCCGACGCGCCGTCGGCGGACCCCGACTACGTGCCGCCGGCCACCGACGCGTGAGGATCCTCGACCTCGCGGCGCTGCCCCACCGACCGATCGACGCCCACGGGAGCCGTGGCTTCTCGATCGGCGCCTTCGGACTCGGCGCCGACACCCACCTGGTGGCCGTCACGCTCGCTCCCGGCGGCGTGATCGGTCGTCACCCGGCCGTCGGACGCCAGCTGCTCGTCGTACTCCACGGTGAGGGCGAGGTCGCCGGCGCCGAGGGCGAGGTGCACCGGATCGTGCCGGGCCAGGCCGCGGTCTGGGAGCCCGGCGAGCTGCACGAGACCCGCTCGCCGACGGGCATGTCCGCGATGATCGTCGAGGGCGACCTCGACATCGGCGCGCCCGGCGAGCAGGTGGACCCGGGCGACGTCTGACGGTCCGTCGTTCGGTGGGTGAGGCACGTTCTGAGCCTCCGGAAGATGTCCTGCTCACCGCTGGCCGGTCGCTCGATGACCCAGCGGTGGGTGAGACATGTTCTGAGCCTCCGGAAGTTGTCCTGCTCACCGCTCCGCAACGTCGCCGTACGTCGGCGGGAAGGCGTCGTACGCCTGCGCCCAGCCGCCGCTCATGCGCTCGCCGCCCGCACCTTCTGCGACAGCGTCTCGGGCGAGTCGGGCGTGCCGCCGTGCTCGGCGATCCAGTCGTAGGCCTCCTGGCGCTCGGCGTGGCACATGAGGCCGACGACGTCACCGGGCCGGGCCCGCTCGACCAGCGCGGCGAGGCACTCGACCTCGGTGCCGAAGGTGTCGATGTCGGTGACGCCGACCCGGGCGGCGCCGGCGCGCAGGAGGTCGTCGATCTCCTTCATCGTGCGACCGCGGAGGTACCACTCCTTGTGGCCGATGGCGACGACGTCGCTGCCCTTGGCGCCGATCTCACCGAGCGCGTCGATGAGCTCGTCGGTGCGGTCCCCGACGGCGCCGAGGCCCAGCAGCAGGCGCGCGCCGGGGCGTCGTACGCCCGCCATGATCTCCAGGAGCGCCTCGAGGCCGGCCTCGTTGTGGGCGAGGTCCATCACGACCGAGATGCTGTCGCCGTCGTCGGCGGGGCCGTCCGCACCAGGCACGGAGAAGAAGTTCATCCGGCCCGGGTTGTGCTCGGCGTCGGGACGGAACGACGTGAGGCCGGCAACCACGGCGTCGCGGGGCAGGCCCACGGCGAGGGCGGCGGACGCGGCCGCGAGCGCGTTCTCGATGTTGAAGCGGGACAGCCCGGCGAGCGTCATCGGGACGTCCACGAGCTCGACCAGCGGGTCGGGGTCGGCGCCCGGTGCCAGCACGGTGATCCAGCCGTCGATCACGGTCGTGGCCCGGCCGCCGTCGGTGAGCACCTCGCGCACGGCCGGCGAGTCGGGGTCACGGCTGAAGATCCACGGCTGCGCCGAGATCACGGCGCGCATGGCCAGCACCCGCGGGTCGTCGCCGTTGAGCACCGACCAGCCGTCCTTGCGGGTGATCCGTGGGACGACGGACTTCACCTCGGCGAGCTGGTCGACCGTGTCGATGCCCTGCAGGCCGAGGTGGTCGGCCGTCACGTTGGTCACCACCGACACGTCGTTGCGGGTGATCCCGATGCCCTTGAGCAGGATGCCGCCGCGCGCGGTCTCGGTCACCGCGAGCTGGACGCCGTCCAGCCCGAGCGCGCGCCCGGCGCCGGAGGGCCCGGAGTAGTCCCCTGCCTCGACGAGCACGCCGTCGCGGTAGATGCCGTCGGTGTTCGACCAGCCGACCACCAGGCCGCTCGTGCGCGCGATGTGGGCGACCATCCGGCTGGTGGTGGTCTTGCCGTTGGTGCCGGTCACCGCGACGACGGGGATGGTCGGCGTGATGGTGGCGGGCCGGTCACCGCGCGGCGCACGGGCCACCTCTGCGGCGGCGGCGCTGACGGCCGCCTCGACGTCGGGCGTCGGCAGCGCGTCGAGGGCGTGCGCGACCGCCCCGCCGAGGGCCCGCGCCCGGCCCCGGTTGCGCCAGGGGAAGGCGACGATGACCACGTCCGGGTCGGACGTGGGGCGCACGCGGACCGCGAGGCGCCGCGTGCCGGCCTCCGCCGCGATCGCGCGGACCAGGCGCTCCACGGCCCGGAGTGCGAAGCGCTGACGGAAGCCCGACCCGGCCGCGCCCGGGCGCGTCGTGCGGAGACCGATCCGGCGGGCGAACCGCAGCACCGCCTCGTCACCGGCCTCGGTGATCGTCGAGACGTCGAGGGTCAGCTTCACCGCGGCACGCGGGAAGTAGAGGTTGGGGCCTTCGAGGACGCGCAGCTCGACGAGGGAGGTCACCCGGGGAAACTAGCGGACCGTGGTCGAGCCGCTACAGGCCCATCGCGTGGAAGCCGCCGTCGACGTGCACGATCTCACCGGTGGTGGCCGGGAAGAAGTCGCTCAGCAGCGCGACGACGGCCTTCGCGGTCGGCGCGTGGTCGGACTCGTCCCACCCGAGCGGCGCGCGGTCCTTCCACGCCGACTCGAGGTCCTCGAACCCCGGGATCGCCTTGGCCGCGAGGGTCTTGAGCGGCCCGGCGGCGACGAGGTTGCAGCGGATGCCGTCGGGGCCGAGGTCGCGGGCGACGTACCTGCTCGTGTTCTCCAGGGCCGCCTTCGCGACACCCATCCAGTCGTACGCCGGCCACGCGGTGGTCGCGTCGAAGGTCAGCCCGACGATCGAGGAGCCGCGCGAGAGGAGGGGCCGGGTGGCGACCGCGAGCGACTTGAGGGAGTACGCCGACACCTGCACGGCCTGCGCGACGTCGTCCCACGGGCCGTCGAGGAACTTCCCGCCGAGCAGCGTCTCCGGGTTGCCGTAGGCGATCGAGTGCACGACGCCGTCGAGGCCGTCGACGTGCTCGCGCACCTGGTCGGCGAGACCGGCGAGGTGGCTCTCGTCGGTCACGTCGAGCTCGAGCACCGGCGGCTCCTGCGGGAGCCGCTTGGCGATGCGCCGCGTGATGCCGAGCGCGCGGCCGAAGTTGGAGATCAGCACCGTGGCGCCCTGCTCCTGGGCGATCTTGGCGGTCGCGAAGCCGATGGAGCTGTCCATCGTGACGCCGGCGACGAGGATGCGCTTGCCGTCGAGGATTCCCATGTCGTTGGACCTTTCGTGGTCGGTGGTCGTGGCTCGAGGGAGGATCAGTGGCCCATGCCGAGACCGCCGTCGACCGGGATCACGGCGCCGGTGACGTAGGACGCGCCGTCGGAGGCCAGCCAGGTGACCGCCGAGGCCACCTCCGCCGTCGAGGCGTAGCGGCCCAGCGGCACCTGCGTCTTGATGGCGCTCTTCTGCTCGTCGGTCAGGACGTCGGTCATGTCGGTCTCGACGAAGCCCGGCGCCACGACGTTGGTCGTGATCGACCGGCTGCCGAGCTCGCGCGCCAGCGAGCGCGCCATGCCGACCAGCCCGGACTTCGACGCCGCGTAGTTGACCTGGCCGGCCGAGCCGAGCAGCCCGACGACCGACGAGATGAGGATGATGCGGCCGCGACGCAGTCGGAGCATCCCCTTCGCGGCCCGCTTGGCCAGCCGGAAGGTGCCGGTGAGGTTGGTGTCGATCACCGAGGACCAGTCGTCCTCGCTCATCCGGAGCAGGAGCGTGTCCTTGGTGATTCCGGCGTTGGCGACCAGGACCTCGACCGGGCCGTGCGCCTCCTCGACCTGCGCGAAGGCGGCCTCGACCTGGGCGGTGTCGGTGATGTCGCACCGCACGTCGAGGGCGCCGTCGGGCGCGCCGCCGTTGCGGGTGGTGACCGCGACCTTGTCGCCCTGGGCGATGAACGCCTCGGCGATGGCGCGGCCGATGCCGCGGTTGCCGCCGGTCACCAGGACCGAGCGGGGTGCGGGCGGGGTGCTGGATCCGGAAATCTCGCTCACGCTCCCGACGCTAGTGATTACCGGGGGGTATCGGTCAATCCGATCACTCGTCCTCGAGGCGGAAGCCCACCTTCATGCCGACCTGGAAGTGCTCGACGGCACCGTCCTTGGCCTGGCCGCGGACCTGGGTGACCTCGAACCAGTCGATGTGGCGGAGCGTCTGGCCGGCACGCTCGATGCCGTTGCGGATGGCCTGGTCGATGCCATCGGGCGAGGTGCCGACGATCTCGGTGACGCGGTAGGTGCGGTTGGTCATGATTCCTCCTGCTCGACTGCGGTGCGGGCCAACAGGGGCCCGTGGATCTGCGAGCCTAGCGACGTAGACTCCGGGCATGGCCAAGTCCGATGCCGTACGCATCACCACGGCGCGCAACAGCGCCGCCGACGACATGCGATCGCGTCAGCGTCGCTACGCCATCTCGATGTCGATCAGGCTCGTGTGCTTCATCGCCGCGGTCGTCGCCTGGCCGAGCTGGTGGAGCTGGGTCTTTGCGGCCGCCGCAGTGTTCGTGCCGCTCTTCGCAGTCGTGATGGCCAACGCCGGCGACCAGCGCGACGACGGATTCAGCCTTCCCAGCAACCCCAGCGCCTACGAACTGACGGCACACGACGGTGAAGACTGAGGAAACACGGCCCGAATCGGGTGTGTCGAAAGTTTGGTTTTCACCCAGTCCCATGGAATGATTCTCGGTGCGAGCGCAGCATCCCCCGTCTGCGCCAGCACCCGAGGTGCCGGACAGCTTCCCCCCGTGGCTGTCCGGCACTTCTCATGTCCGGGCCTCGCTCGCGCGGCCTCTCGGCCCGCAGGAAGGACGACGATGGACCTCGACCGTGACATCTGCTCGGCCAAGGGCTGCCAGGCCGACGCCGTATGGAACCTGCAGTGGAACAACCCGAAGATCCACACGCCCGAGCGGCGCAAGTCCTGGCTCGCCTGCGACGAGCACCGGGCCTCGCTCTCGGACTTCCTCGGTGCCCGCGGGTTCCTGAAGGACGTCGTCCCGCACACGCCCGCTGGCTGAGGTCGCCTGTCGGCTGACCGGGTCTCGACACGCCGGTCGCGACCTCGTTCCTCGGTCGCGCGGCTTGCTCGACCACCATCAGCGGATCCGCTGGCGCGTCTCCGCTATCCACCGATCGCGGACATGGGACGGTCGGGCTGAAGGAAGGTCTCGTCGTCGATGCCGTGGCCGGCGCGCTTGCCGCGCATCGCGATGACCCAGCGCTCGGCGATCTCCTCGTCGTCGGCGCCGGAGCGCAGCGACGTGCGGAGGTCGGACTCCTCGCGCGCGAACAGGCAGTTGCGCACCTGTCCGTCGGCGGTGAGGCGTACGCGGTCGCAGTCGCCGCAGAACGGGCGGGTGACGGACGCGATGATCCCGACGGTCGCCGGCCCGCCGTCGACGTCGAACAGCTCGGCCGGCGCGCTGCCGCGCGGTGCCCCGTGGGGCGTCAGGGTGAACTCCGCGGCGAGCGCCTCGTGGATCTCGTCGGCGGTGACCATGGCGGCGCGGCTCCAGTCGTGCTGGGCGTCGAGCGGCATCTGCTCGATGAACCGGAGCTCGTAGCCGTGGGCGATGCTCCAGCCGAGGAGCTCGGCGGCCTGGTCGTCGTTGGTGCCGCGCAGCAGCACGGCGTTGAGCTTGATCGGCCCGAGCCCCGCGGCCTTGGCTGCCTCGAGGCCGGCGACGACGTCCGTGAGGCGGTCACGACGCGTGATGGTCGCGAAGGTCTCCGGCCGCACCGTGTCGATGCTCGCGTTGATCCGGTCGAGGCCGGCGTCGGCGAGGGCCTGCGCGGTGCGCGTGAGCCCGAGGGCGTTGGTGGTCAGGGAGGTCTCGACGCCGAGCGCGTGCGTGCGCCCGACGATGTCGACGAGCCCGCGGCGCAGCAGCGGCTCGCCTCCCGTGAAGCGCACCTCCCGGATGCCGAGGCGCTCCACGCCGATCGTGATCAGCCGGACGACCTCGTCGTCGCTCAGGGTCTGCTCGGTGGGCAGCCAGTCGAGGCCCTCTGCGGGCATGCAGTAGTTGCACCGCAGGTTGCACCGGTCGGTCAACGAGACCCGCAGGTCCGTGGCCACGCGGCCGAAGCGATCTGCCAGGGGTGTCGTCACGGTCACAAGTCTAACGACGGGGGCCGCACCACCCGCCGGGCGCTCAGGAGGGGCGGATAACCTCACGGGGTGCACAAGCTGCGGTTCCTCGTCTCGCGCCGCTGGATCGCCTTCGCCCTCGTGGTCGTCTTCCTGGCATGGGTCGCGTGGCGGCTCGGCGAGTGGCAGTTCAACCGCCTCACCGACCGCCAGGAGCGCAACGACATCATCCAGCGCAACGAGAAGGCCGGTGCAGACCCGGTCACCGACGTCCTGGCACCCGGCCGGCCGGTCGACGCGGTCGACGAGTGGCGCATCGTCGAGGCCACCGGGACCTACGCCGTCGAGGACACGGTCATCGTGCGCTACCGCACCCGCGAGGGCGAGGCCGGCGTCGACGCTGTCGTCCCCCTCGAGCTCGACGACGGCACGAGCCTGCTGGTCGACCGCGGCTGGTTCGCCACCGACAACCGAGGTGCGTCGACCGCCGACGTGCCCGCGCCGCCCGAGGGCGAGGTCGACGTCACCGGTTGGGTACGCCGTGACGCGGAGGGCGACAGCACCGCGGTCGCCGACCAGTCCACCCGCGCCATCGACAGCGAGCGCATCGGCGAGGCGCTGGGCCGCGAGGTGCTCGGCGGCTGGGTCGACCTCCGCTCGGAGTCGCCCGAGCCCGCGACGCCACTCGAGCCGGTCGAGCTCCCGGAGCTCGACGACGGACCGCACTTCTTCTACGGGTTGCAGTGGTGGTTCTTCGGCGCCCTGGCGATCTTCGGCTTCTTCTACCTCATCTACGACGAGTGGCGCGGCGGCCGCGGCCCGTGGGGCAACGAGTCTCCCCCGACCCCGGAGCCCGCGCGCGCTCGACGGCGTACCTGGCGCGAGCGGCTCGACTCGGACGAGGATCCGCCGGACCCCTCAGAGGGCGCGGAGCAGGCCGCCGTCGACCGGGAGCATCACGCCCGTCAGGAATGACGCCGCGGGCGACAGCACGAACGCCGCGACCGCACCGAATTCCTCCGGGGCGCCGTAGCGACCGAGCGGGATCGACGCCTCGGCCGCCCGGCGGGCCCCCTCGGGGTCGCCGGTCGAGGCGTCCAGCTCCGCGACGCGCTCGGTGGCGATGCGGCCGGGCAGGAGGCCGTTGACCCGTACGCCGCGCGGCCCCAGCTCGTCGGCCAACGTCTTGGCCACCATCGCCAGGCCGGGGCGCAGGCCGTTGGAGATCGCCATCTCGGGCAGCGGCGCCCGGACGCTCGAGGACAGCACCAGGCCCAGCGACCCGCCGGCGGGCAGGGCGGCGCCGATCTCGCGCGCCAGGCGTACGGCGCCCAGGAACACCGACTCGAACGCCGCGGTCCACTGGTCGTCGGAGATGCCGGTGACCGGCCCCTTCGGCGGTCCTCCGACGCTGATCAGGGCCCCGTCGACGCGGCCGAACGTCTCGCCGGCAGCCGCGAGGAGCCGCCGCGGGGTCTCGCGGTCGGCGTTGTCGGCCACCACGCCCACCGCGGCACGGCGCCCGGCCAGCTCGTCGAGCGCGGCGCTCGCCTCGTCGAGCGAGTCCTGCGAGCGGCCGGACAGCACGACGCGTGCGCCCTCGGCAACCAGCACGTCGGCGCTTGCCCGGCCCAGCCCGCGGGCCCCGCCGCTGACGATGAAGACGCGATCGGCCAGCTGCAGGTCCATGCCGCGACCCTAGCCGGGGACGTCCACCTTCTCCGCCCGGAACTGCGTGGCGTGGAGGGTGGCGTAGAGGCCGCCGGAGGCGAGGAGCTCGCCGTGGGTGCCCTGCTGCACGACGCGACCGTCGTCGAGGACGAGGATCAGGTCGGCGTTGCGGACCGTGGAGAGCCGGTGCGCGATGACCAGCGACGTGCGTCCCTCGAGCGCGGCGTCGAGGGCCTGCTGGACGGCAGCCTCGGACTCGCTGTCGAGGTGGGCCGTGGCCTCGTCGAGGACCACGATGGCCGGTGCCTTGAGGAGCAGGCGCGCGATCGCGAGGCGCTGGCGCTCTCCCCCGCTGAGCCGGTAGCCGCGGTCGCCGACGACCGTGTCGAGGCCGTCGGGCAGGGACCGGACGAGCGACGCGATCTGCGCGGCCTCGAGCGCGGCCCAGACGTCGGCCTCGGACGCGGCGGGGCGGGCGTAGAGCAGGTTGGCGCGGATCGTGTCGTGGAACATGTGGGCGTCCTGGGTGACGTAGCCGACCACGTCCTCCAGCGACTGGAGCGTGACGTCGCGGACGTCGTGGCCGCCGACGCGCACCGCACCGGACTCGACGTCGTAGAGCCGGGCGACGAGGTGCGTGACCGTCGTCTTGCCGGCGCCGGAGGGACCGACGAGGGCCACCATCTGGCCGGGCTCGGCGGTGAACGTGACCTCGTGGAGCACCTGCCCGGTGTCGCGCGACTCGGTGCGGGCGACGGTCTCGAGCGAGGCGAGCGAGATCTCGTCGGCGCGCGGGTAGGTGAACGCGACGTGGTCGAACTCCAGGCGCGACGCCGAAGGTGCGAGGGCGAGGGCGTCGGGCTTCTCCTGGATCAGCGACGGCAGGTCGAGGACCTCGAAGACCCGGTCGAAGCTGACCAGCGCGGTCATCACGTCGATGCGCACGTTGGACAGGCCCTGCAGCGGGCCGAGCAGGCGGGTCAGCAGCACGCCGAGCGCGACGATGGTGCCGACCGAGAGGTCGCCGCGGATGGCCAGCCAGCCGCCGATGCCGTAGACGAGCGCGGTCGCCAACGACGGCACGAGCGTCATCGCGGCGAAGAAGATGCGGGTGAGCAACGAGATCCGCACGCCGAGGTCGCGCACGACCGCGGCCTTCTCGGCGTAGGCGACGTCCTCGGCCTCCCGGCGACCGAAGAGCTTGAGCAGCATGGCGCCGCCGACGTTGAAGCGCTCGGTCATGGCGTTGCCGAGGTCGGCGTTGCCGTCCATCTGCTGCCGCGAGAGGTCGGCGAGGCGGTTGCCCACGAGGCGCGAGGCGATCAGCAGGATCGGGAAGAG
This sequence comes from uncultured Nocardioides sp., assembly GCF_947488025.1. Classification (GTDB taxonomy): domain Bacteria; phylum Actinomycetota; class Actinomycetes; order Propionibacteriales; family Nocardioidaceae; genus Nocardioides. Next base: position 91,225 of record NZ_CANKYS010000014.1, read on the forward strand.
CGCCAGGCACAGCACGGTCACCGGCCAGCTAAGGAACAGCATCGTCACGCCCACCACGACGGCCGCGATGATGTTGGAGACCGTGCCCTGGAGCGTCGAGGTGAACGCCCGCTGCGCGCCGATCACGTCGTTGTTGAGGCGGCTGACGAGCGCGCCGGTCTGGGTGCGGGTGAAGAAGGCGAGCGACTGCCGCTGCACGTGGGCGAAGACGCGGGTGCGGAGATCGTAGATCAGCCCCTCACCGATCCGGCTCGACAGCCAGCCGGTGATCAGGCCGAAGCCGGCACTGAGCACGGCCACCAGCGCCACCAGGACGGCGAGCCAGATGACGAGCGAGGTGTCACCGTTCTGCACGCCGTCGTCGATGATCGCCTTGAGCAGGAGCGGCGGCACCACGACGAGCGCCGCGTCGACCACCGTGACCCCCAGGAAGGCGGTGATCAGCCGTCGGTGCGGGCGCGCGAAGCCGAGCACCCGGCGCAGCGTGCGTCGCTCGATCTTGTTGTCGACGACGCTCCGGTCACTGCGCAGGTGCCGCCACGGCGGGCCACCTGCGCCCGGTCCCATCGACATGCCCACTCCTTCGTTGCTCACCGGCCACAACCGTCACCAGCGGGTGATTGTTCCTCCTCCCGGGTGCCGGCGTTCAGCCCATCCCGCACATCCACCAACCGTCACCGAGGTTGACCGGGGCCCGGCAGAGCATCCCCGCCATGTCGGTGCCGGCGGGCGAACCGGTCCGCGAGTGGAAGTAGCCGCCACCGTCGTCGGGGATGCCGTACCACTGCGGGAAGAACAGCATCCCGTCCTTCTCGACGATGCGACCGTCCACGGAGAGCCAGCGCCACTCGGGCGGGAGGTCGGTGCCGTAGTAGCCGTCCCCGGCGCCCGGTGACACCTCCAGCGCTGCGTCGTACGCCGGACGGTGCGCCTGGAACCACAGCTGGGGAGCCACGGACACCCAGTTGAGCAGCGGCAGCGCCAGCACGAGGGTGAGCACACCGACGACGGTCCCCGCGCGGTCGCCGAGCGGTCGCAGCAGGGCGCGGGAGCCGGCGGCCAGCGCGAGCCAGAGCGCGACGGAGAGTGCCAGCGCGACGTAGGTGCCGCCGAACGGCACCGGGACGAGCGCACTCGCGACCCCGACCGACCAGAGCGCCGCCACACCGAGGACCCGCACCAGCGCCATCACGCGGTCCAGTGTGGGGGTCAGCCGGCGAAGGCGGCCGCCAACGCGCGGAACCGGCGTACCTGCGCCTCCCGCTCGAGACGCCGCTGCTCGTCGAGATCACGGTCGGCAGCACCCTGGAGCAGGGTCTTGGTCTCCGGTACGACGCCCGCCATCGGCGCGCACAGGGCCGCCGCGAGGTCGGCGACCGCTGCGTCGAGCTCGACTGCGGGCACACAGGCGGTGGCTAGGCCGATGCGGACGGCCTCCTCACCGGGCACGACGCGCGCCGTCGCGCAGATCTCCAGCGCCCGTGCGTAGCCGACGTGCTCGACCAGCGGCTTGGTGCCGGTGAGGTCGGGCACGAGGCCGAGCGCGGACTCCTTCATCGAGAACTTCACGTCGTCGGCCACGACACGCAGGTCGCACGACAGCGCGAGCTGGAAGCCGGCGCCGATCGCGTGCCCCCGCACCTTGGCGATCGAGACGAAGCGCGGGTCGCGCAGCCAGGTGAAGCCGCGCTGGAACTCCTCGATCCGGGCCGAGGCCTCCTCGTCGCTCAGCGCCAGCAGGCCCAGCACCGTGCCCTCCCCGGCGTTGGCCGGGTCGAGCATCGCGCGGTCGAGGCCCGCGGAGAAGGTGTCGCCCTCCCCCGTCACCACCACCACGCGTACGTCGTCGGGCAGGGCGGCACCCAGCTCGGCGAGCGCCAGCCACATGGCCGGCGTCTGGGCGTTGCGCACCTCGGGACGGTCGAGGGTGATCGTGGCGATCGCCCCCTCGACGTCGAGGCGGAGGCCGACCGCGGCGAGCTCTTCGGGAGTCATGCCGAGCAGGTTACTACTCGCGGGTAACCACGGGAGGCAACGCCCTCAGGCGAGCGAGACGAGGTCGGCGTAGTCGTCGGTCCACAGGTCCTCGTCGCCGTCGGGCAGCAGCAGCACGCGGTCGGGGTCGAGGGCACGCACCGCACCCTCGTCGTGCGTGACGAGGATGATCGCCCCGGTGTAGCTCCGGATCGCGTGGAGCACCTCCTCGCGGGAGGCCGGGTCGAGGTTGTTGGTGGGCTCGTCGAGCAGCAGCACGTTGGCGCTGGAGACGACCAGGATTGCGAGCGCGAGCCGGGTCTTCTCCCCGCCGGACAGCACGCCGGCGGGCTTGTGGGCGTCGTCGCCGGAGAAGAGGAACGAGCCGAGCACGGAGCGGGCCTGGGTGTCGGTGAGCTCGGGCGCCGCTGAGTGCATGTTCTCCAGCACGGTGCGGTTGACGTCGAGCGTCTCGTGCTCCTGGGCGTAGTAGCCCATCTTGAGCCCGTAGCCCGGCACGACCTTGCCGGTGTCGGGCTGGTCGACGCCGGCGAGGATCCGCAGCATCGTGGTCTTGCCGGCACCGTTGAGCCCGAGGATGACCACGCGACTCCCCCGGTCGATCGCGAGGTCGACGGCGGTGAAGACCTCGAGCGAGCCGTACGACTTGGACAGCTCGGTGCCCATGAGCGGCGTCTTGCCGCACGGGGCGGGCTCGGGGAACGCGATGCGCGCCACCTTGTCGGCCTGCCGCTCGGTCTCGATGCCGGCCATCATCTTCTCGGCGCGCTTGAGCATCGACTGCGCGGCCTGTGCCTTGGTGGCCTTGGCGCGCATCTTGTTGGCCTGGTCGGTGAGCACCTTGGCCTTGTTCTCGGCGTTCTGGCGCTCGCGTTTGCGGCGCTTCTCGTCGTCCTCGCGCTGGGTCAGGTAGTTGTGCCAGCCCATGTTGTAGACGTCGATGACCGCGCGGTTGGCGTCGAGGTGGAACACCTTGTTGACCGTCGCCTCGAGCAGCGCGTTGTCGTGGCTGATGACCACGAAGCCGCCGCGGTGGGCCTTGAGGAAGTCGCGCAGCCAGACGATCGAGTCGGCGTCGAGGTGGTTGGTCGGCTCGTCGAGCAGCATGATCTCGGCGCCCGAGAACAGGATGCGCGCCAGCTCGACGCGGCGCCGCTGGCCACCGGACAGCGTGCCGATCGGCTGGGCGAGGAGCCGCTCCTCGATCCCGAGGGCGGCCGCCATCTGGGCCGCCTCGGACTCGGCGGCGTACCCGCCCCCGGCGTGCAGCTCGGCGTCGGCGCGGGTCCACCGCTTCATGCCGCGCTCGTGGACCTTCGGGTCCTCGCTCGCCATGTCGACCTCGGCCTCGCGCAGGCGTCGTACGACGTCGTCGAGGCCGCGGGCGGACAGGATCCGGTCGCGGGCGATGACCTCGGGGTCACCGACCCGGGGGTCCTGCGGGAGGTAGCCCACCTCGCCGCTGCGCAGGACCTGTCCGGAGGCGGGCTGGCCCTCGCCGGCGAGGATGCGGGTGAGGGTCGTCTTGCCGGCTCCGTTGCGCCCCACGAGGCCCACCTTGTCGCCCGCGGCGATGCGGAAGGTGACGTCCTCCATGAGGAGCCGCGCGCCGGCTCTGACCTCGAGCTTCTGGGCGGTGATCATCGGACGACATCCTACGAAGGGGTGGAGGCGAGAGCCCCATCGGCGACGCACGCGCTAACCTGCGCACGAGGTCGCTCCGACCGTCACGACCTGCGGAAAGGCAACACCCATGCGCTTCAACCCGAAGGCCGACATCAGCGGGGGCCGGGTCAACGACGCAGGCCGCGGAGGCGGCGGTGGCGGCGGCGGCATGCGGATCCCGCTGCCGGGCGGCACGCGGGCAGGCGGCGGCATCGGCGGCCTCATCATCATCATCCTGTTCGTGGTCCTCACCCAGTGCATGGGCGGCGGCCTGCCGGGCGGCAGCGGTGGCGGCGGCACGAGCTCGCAGGGCCAGAGCCAGCCCGAGGGCGTCGACACCGGCGACGAGCGCTACGCCAACTGCAAGACCGGTGCCGACGCCAACGAGGACGCCGACTGCGCCCGAGTGGCCGTGGCGCTCTCGCTCGAGCAGTACTGGGCGGCGACGCTGCCGGAGCAGGCCGGCACCGAGTTCACCCCGGCGACCATCAACACCTTCGCCGGCGCCGTGTCGACCGGGTGCGGCCAGGCGTCGTCCCAGGTGGGGCCCTTCTACTGCCCGCCCGACCAGCAGATCTACCTCGACACCACCTTCTTCGCCGACGTCCTCCAGGGCCAGCTCGGCGGCCAGGGCGGCGACTTCGTCGAGCCCTACGTCCTCGGCCACGAGTACGGCCACCACATCCAGAACCTGATGGGCACCATGGGCCAGGTCCGCACGCAGAAGGGCGCGGACTCCGACGCCGTACGCCTCGAGCTGCAGGCCGACTGCTACGCCGGCATGTGGACCCGCGACGCCAGCGACGGCGACGGCATCCTGGCCGACCTCGACCAGGGCGACATCGCCGAGGCCCTCGACTCGGCCAAGGCCGTGGGGGACGACCGGATCCAGCAGAAGTCCGGGCAGGGCGTCGACCCCGAGGGCTGGACCCACGGCTCGTCGGAGCAGCGGATGGCGTGGTTCACCCGCGGCTACGAGGAAGGCACCCTCGAGGCCTGCGACACCTTCTCCGCCTCGTCGCTCTGAGCCGTCCCAAACAGGGTCAGCCGTCGCCGAGCAGCGCCTCGATCTGTCTGACCTGGCGCTGCATCGCGCGGATGTACGGCGCGACGCTGGGGTGACGGAACTTCCCGGCGAGCGCGCCCTCGCCGTCAGCGACCCGGGCCAGCGCCCAGTCCAGGCGGGTCAGGGCGGTGTAGACGGCCATGACGCGGGCGCCGGTCACCACGTCGGCGGGATCCGCGAGGCCTGCGGGCAGCGCGGCGACGTACGCCTCCACGAGGGGTTCGACGTCCTCGCGGGTCGCCAGCGACAGGTAGCCGAGGTCGGCGCCGACCGGCCCCCGACCGAGGTGCGCCCAGTCGATCGCCACGCCCCCGTCACCGTGCCGGCCGGGAATGTTGGCCGCCGACGGGTCACCGTGCTGTGCGACCTGCGGGAGTGCGTCGCAGCGGTCGAGCCACGGCTCGCGGCGTGACCAGAGGTGGTCGGCGATGTCGGCGACCGGTGTGCGGGCCAGGGTGCGCCAGCCGCCTCGGCGCTCGACGAGGCGCAGCCTGCTCCGCAGCTGGTCGCGCGCCAACCACGGGTGCTCGCCCAGGTCGGCGGCGGCGAAGCGGCCGAGGCAGGCCGCCAGCCACAGGCCGGGCTGGTCGTGGGCCTCCACCCGCTCGTGGACCAGGGTGATGCCCTCGTCGTCCTCGTCCACGCGGACGACGGGCGCCTCCCGCAGACCCGGCGCGTCCGCCACCACCCCGCTCAGGGCGACGTCGGCGGCCCGCCGCCAGTAGTTCACGTCGCGCGGCGCCCGCAGCCCGGGCGCATCATGCGGATCGGGCGCCTGCAGCCGCTTGACGACCACGTCGCGTCCCTGGTGGGTGGCGGACCAGAGGCCCACGGTCGCGGGACCGGACCCCGGCAGCCGTTGCCAGCCCGGCTCCGGCTGCCAGCCCGCCGCGGTGGACCCGTCCATGCGCGCGAACCTAGCGCACCCGGCGTCGAGCGTTGACGACCTCGTCGTCGCGGGGGCGCTCAGCGCTCTTCGGTCCAGAGCCCGACGATGTCGGCGAAGCGCGCGACCACCGCCGTGACGACTCCGTCGGGACCCAGGGCCCGCTCCAGTTCTCCACGCGCGGGCGTTTGCTTCCCGTCCGACCACGACTGCAGCAGTGCGAGGGGAACGGCAAGGCGGGGGTCGATCTCGCCCCACCGCTGGCAGGCCCGCGCTCGGTCGGTCGTCCAGGTGTGGTCATGGACGCTGACCAGCCCGGCAGTGGCGAGGAGGGTCTTGCGTGCGGTGCGGACAGCGAGTTCTGGCGTCGCCGTGGTCCCCGCTGTGAGCTCGTGTCGCCATCGCGCCAGGTGCCGGTCGAGGTCGCCGTTGAAGCCGCGGGCCGCACGCGCGTCCGCAGGGAACGGCGGGAGCGCGGTGGAGGGATCTGGCCCGGCGAGGTGGACGCAGTAGTGGCGGAGAAAGACCCGGTTTCCGTACGCCGCGTCTGTGTCAGCTTCGTAGTCTGTTGCAGCCGTGTCGGCGATCTCGACGCCTCGACACCTGTCGGCGTAGGCGACGGAAAGTCGTCCACCGATCGATGCCGCGCCTTGCAGGTCGATGGAGAGCAGATCGACATCAGACGACTCCGGACGCGCCTTGCCCGTGGCAACCGATCCGTAGACGTAGAGCGATGCTCCGCTGTCGTCGAGCAGCCTCACTGCGTCGGCGATGATCTGCTCGAACATGTCGGGCACGAGGTCGCGACGTACGCCTGTCCGGATGGTTCCGTCCGGTGACACGCCTTCGTAGAGGTCACCCACGACGTACGACTCCCGTAGGTCCCGCGACGTGCAGATCGCTCTGGATCGACCGGTGTCCCCACACAGTGACGGCCATGACGTGGATCCTCCCATCCTCGGGTCTTCGCCTCTCGTCCTGTCATCTGCATTATGCACAGGGTCGGGGCGGTCGCTCATGATGCTTCGCCTTCCGTGAGGCCGGTGAGGAGCTGGTTGAAGAGGT
>NZ_CANKYS010000015.1 GCF_947488025.1 uncultured Nocardioides sp.
TCTGCCGCGTTGAGGGCGGCTACGCTCGCCCGGATCTGCCGCGTTGAGGGCGGCTACGCTCGCCCGGATCTGCCGCGTTGAGGGCGGCTACGCTCGCCCGGATCTGCCGCGATGAGCGTGCGCGAGGCGAGGAGCACAAGCTTCAGCAGGGCCCGCTGCTCATCGGTCAGGACTTCGGCATGCCCCGCACGGTGACCAGCCGACCCGTCCAGGTATCAGGCACTCCCTTGGACACCCGTGTGGCCCCGCTACCGGGTGGGTGGCGGGGTGTGGGGCGGGGTCATGGTCGGCGGGGACGCGGGATGCCGGGTGGATCGGGCGGGTCGATCGCGGTGGTGCCGTCGCGGTCGCGGCGATAGCGGTATCCGTGCGGGGAGGTCCACTCGTAGATGCCAGGTGCGACCATCTCGTAGCGCCAGCCGGTGAAGGTCTTCAAGCGGTGGTGGGACCGGCACAGCGCCGCGAGGTTGTCGGTCTGGGTGGGCCCGGGCTGCGGTCGTCCCTCTGCCTGGGCGTCGGGGTCGTGGGGAATGACGTGGTCGACGTCGCAGCGTCGGGCCGGCCGGGTGCACCGCGGGAACACGCAGGTCTTGTCTCTCAGGACGACCTGCTCGCGGATCCGGTCGGGGATCTCGTAGGCGTCAGTCTTCAGCTGGGTGTTGAGGTCGATGATCGGCTTGATGGTCACCTTGGTGCGGGAATCGGCACACCAGGCCTTGACCTGGTCGAGCAGGACGAGGCGTTGACGCTCCTCGAGCCGTCCGGTGGGACCGAACACGGTCTGCTCGCCGACCGTTGAGTCGTCGAAGGGGACGTCGAAATGGGCATCGAAGTGGACGTAGAGGACGACCTCGCGTGCGACGGGCAGGCCGTCCTCGGTCTTCGCGACGGTGCCTGCGCCTGTGGTGTGGAGGTCGAGGGCGGTCTGGGTGCGGGCGAGGTCGCCGAGGGCCTTGGCGCGGCGTACGTTGAGCGACTCGGTGGACCCGAGGGCGGCCTGGGTGGCGGCGCCTTGGGCCACGGCGCGGTCGAGGTCGATGGCGTCGGCCATGTCGATCTCGGCCTCGAGGTGCATGGTGCCGGCGAAGTGGACCTCTTGGGTGTCGATGGTGACGTGGCGGGGGTCGACGTGCAGGTAGCCGTCCTCGGGGTCGGCGGCCGGGTCAGGCTCGGCGAGGTCGAAGCGCTTGATCGCCTCCGCGACGAGCCGGTCCAGCTGCGCGGGGCCGACCTTCCCGGCCACCGCAGCAACCTGGCTGTCGACGAACCCGGCTGCTTCGCGAGTCAACGCGGGTGAGCAGTGGATGGTCGTCTCCGCGACCGCGCGGGCCTTCCACGCCGGGACCCGGCCGGCGTGGACCAGGGCCCACAACCGCGGCAGCCGGTGCCGCAGCTCCAGGGACTGGCCGATGAGCTTCTTCGCCGCGACCGTCGAGACACCCAGCACGCCGCCGAGCTCCGCGACACAGAACTCCGCCACCAGCGGGCACCCCTCACCGGCGATGGGCTCCTCGTGCTCACACCCGGCAGACGGCACCGAGAACGTGGCCGCCTCGTGGATCGACTCCGGCGGGTGCAGGTCCGCCCACTGCGCAGCAAGCAGCATCTGGTCCGCGGCTGCCTGGTTCTCCGCGGTACGGCGCTCACGGATCACGCGCAGCAGGTCGGAGGCGGTGAGGTCGTCCACCTCACCTGCCACCCGGTCTGCCAGCGTTTCGCTCATGTGTTCGATTGTAGATGAGGGGTCCGACACTGGCACCCGGCGCGAACCGGGCCCGTGGACGCGCAGCCGGCACGCCGTTCCTGGTCTCGTGACGGGACTTCGTCCCTCCTCGACCAACGGAGCGGGCGGGTTTCGTGACGCGACTTCGTCGCTGCTCGACCGGCAGAACCCAGTCTCGCGACGGCCCTCCGTCTCTACTCGACCAACGAGCCGGGCCACACATCACCAGCCCTTGGGAGGTCCCGCCCGAGGCACGGTCGCTCCTAACGTCCGGGTGGGTGCAGCCGCGCCCGGCGCCGCGAACCGAGGGGACCCATGACGAAGGACCACCTGAGCGACCCACGGGCGGCCGAGGTGCGGCCCGTCGAGGTGGGACGGACCTCCAGCGACCAGCGGCGCGGGCTCCTCGAGCTGGGCCAGCACGCGCACGCGGCAGCCGGCGACGTACGAGCTGCGCTCGCCCTCGCCCGTGACCACGGTGCGCGGCTCCCCCGGCCCGGCGACGGCGGCACGGCGCTGCTGTGGTCCGCCCTGGCCACCGTTGCCGCGGTCGACCTGACCGTGGCGCGGGTGCTGGAGCCGCACCTGGACGCCCACGCCATCCTCGCCCAGGCCGAGGAACAAGCCGGAGTGCAGCCCGGTGACGGGACGTGGGGCGTGTTCGCCGCCGAAGGACCGGGCGAGCCGTTGCGGGCGACGCCGCGCGGCGAGTCGTACGTCCTCGACGGGCGCAAGCACTGGTGCTCGCTGGGCGGCGTCCTCGACCACGCCCTCATCAGCGCCCGGGTGGGTGACGAACGGCAGCTCTTCGCCGTCGACCTCGACCACCCCGGCGTCACGCCCGTGGCCGGGACCTGGGTAGCGCGCGGGCTCACGGCGGTCGACTCCGGTCCGCTCGACCTCGTCGCCGTCGACGCCCGTCCGGTCGGAGCACCGGGCTGGTACCTCGACCGGCCCGGCTTCGCCTGGGGCGCGATCGGCGTGGCCGCCGTGTGGTTCGGCGGCGCGGTGGGTGTCGCGCGCCGGATGGCGCGGGTGCCCGGTTCGCGTGAGCCCGACCAGGTCGCGCTGATGCACCTCGGCGCCGTCGACGCCCGGTTGCACGGCGCCCGGGCCGCGCTCGAGCAGGCAGCCGGCGCCCTCGATGCCGGCGACCTGACCGGACCGGACGGCTGGCGGGCCGCCCTGCGGGTGCGCGAGGTCGTCGCCACCGCCTGCGAGGACGTCCTGCGGCGGGCCGCGCACGGGCTGGGCCCCGGCCCCCTGGCCACCGAGGAGACGCACGCACGCCGGGTCGCCGACCTCGAGCTCTACCTGCGCCAGTGGCACGCCGAGCGCGACCAGGCCTCCCTCGGCCGGCTGCTCCTGGACGACCCGGCGTCGAGCTGGTGACGACCCCCGACTTCCGGCACGACCGCGCGGGTACGCCGGCCACTGAGTGGTCGTCGACGCTGGCCGGCCTGCCGACCGTCGAGCTGCCTGCATCCCGCAGCCGGCTCGTCGTCGTGGGGGCGCACCCCGACGACGAGACCCTGGGCGCGGGCGGCCTCCTCCACACCGCAGCCCGGTCGGGACGACAGGTCGAGGTCGTGACGGCGACGGCGGGCGAGGGCTCGCACCCGCACTCGCCCACCCACTCCCCCGCCCGGCTCGCGGAGGTGCGCCGGGCCGAGCTGCGGCAGGCGACCTCGCTCCTCGCCCTGGACGCACGCGTCCGGTGCCTCGACCTGCCGGACGGCTCCGTGGCCGAGCACGAGGAGGAGCTGGTCGCGGCGTTCGTCGAGACGATCGGCACTGCAGGCCGCGACGTCCTGCTCTGCGCGCCGTGGCGGCACGACGGCCACCCCGACCACGAAGCCGTCGGGCGGGCAGCCGCGGTCGCCGCACATCGCACCGACGCGCTGCTCTGGGAGTACCCCGTCTGGCTGTGGCACTGGGGTCGCCCGGGCGACCTCCCCGAGGACCACGCAGCGCGCCTGGGCCTGGGCGCGGACGCCGTGGCGGCCAAGCGTGCCGCCGTCGGCGCGCACGCGAGCCAGGTCCGGCCCCTCTCGGCCGCGCCCGGTGACGAGGTGCTCCTCGGTCCCGACCTGCTCGCGCACTTCGACCGCGACCACGAGGTCGTCCTGGCCGGCGGACCCGAGGCCGACGACGAGTCCCTCGACCGGGTCCACCTGGAGCGGCCCGACCCCTGGGACGTGGACTCCTTCTACGAACGCCGCAAGCGCGCCGTCACGCTGGCCAGCCTCCCGCGCGAGCACTACCCGGCCGCGCTCGAGGTGGGCTGCTCGGTCGGGGCACTCGCCGTCGACCTCGCGACCCGCTGCGACCGCCTGCTCGCGATCGACAGCAGCCCCGCGGCCCTCGACCTCGCCCGACGGCGTACGACGGACACCGCAGGCCTCGAGCTCCGGCTCGCCTGCGTGCCGGGCGAGTGGCCGCACGACCGCTACGACCTCGTGTCGGTGTCCGAGGTCGGCTACTTCCTCAGCCCGGCGCGCCTCGCCGAGCTCGTCCGGCTCTGCCTCGACTCCCTGGCCGACGACGGGCACCTGCTCCTGTGCCACTGGCGCCACCAGCCGGTCGGGTGGCCGCTGGCGGGTCCGGCGGTCCACGACGTCTTCGTCGACGCCTTCCTCGCCGCCGGGGGCCACGTCCTGGTCGACCACCAGGAGCCGGACTTCCTGCTCCACGTGCTGGGACGGTCGTCGTGACGCGCCCCGACGCCGTGGCCGTCGTCGTGCCCGCCCGGGACGAGGAGGACCTCCTGCCCGGGTGCCTCGACGCGGTCGCGGCCGCCGTCGACGCCCTGCGGGCCACCCACCCCCTCGTCCGCACGCAGGTCCTGGTGGTGCTCGACGCCTGTCGCGACGGCTCGGCGCAGGTCGTGCACGACCGTGACGACGTCGTCGCGCTGACCACCCTCGCCGGGTGCGTGGGCGTGGCCCGGTCCGAGGGCGTCGAGGCCGCCGCGGCGTGGGCGGCGGACGTCGGCGCCCGGTCGCTGTGGGTGGCGAGCACCGACGCCGACAGCGTCGTACCGGCACACTGGCTCACCGCGCACCTGGACTGGGCGGCCGACGGTCTGGGCCTCGTGGTCGGCACCGTCGAGCCCCGACCCGGCGACCTGTCCCCGGCCGCCCTGTCGGCCTGGCACCAGCGCCACACGACCGCGGACGGCCACGACCACGTGCACGGCGCCAACCTCGGCTTCACCCTGGCCGCCTACCGGTCGGCCGGCGGGTTCCCCCGCCTGCCGACGCACGAGGACGTGGGTCTCGTGACGGCGATGCGGCAGGCCGGGGTGCCGTCCCTCGCGACCGGCGCCGTCCCCGTGGTGACGTCGGGGCGTCGGGCCGGCCGCGCCCCGGGCGGTTTCGCGGACTACCTCGACGGCCTCGGGGCCTGACGCCGGAACGCCGAGCGGTCAGCCGACCTTCATCTCCCCGAGCTCGTTCCAACCGTCCTGGTCGACCTCGGTGCTGACGATGTCGGGGGTGCGGGCGAGGTACTGCGGGAGCTCCGCCTGCGCCGCGCGGAAGTGGTCGGACGAGACGTGGGCCCCGCCGGCCTCGCCGTCGCGGAACGCCTCGACGAGGACGTACACCTCGGGGTCCTCCAGGCTCCGCGACCACTCGAACCACAGGCAGCCCACCTCCGCGCGGGTGGCCTCGGTGAAGGCGCGCGAGAGCTGCGGCCAGTCCTCGGCGTGCTCGGGCAGGACGTGGAACTTGGCGGTGATGAAGATCAAGACGTCTCCTCGACTCGTGCGGACTCGGCTCACTGCGCTCGACCCTACGAGCCTCCCCTAGGCTGTCGGCGATCGCCATGACCCCCACCACCCGCGCCCGCCGGCTGCTGCTCGTCGTCGACGCGCCGTCGCTGCTGCACCGCAACCACCACGCGCGGTCGCACACCGGGCTCCGCGACCGGCAGGGGCGCCCGATCTGGGCGCTGCACGGGATGCTGCGCCAGATCCTCGAGTCCATCGACTCCTTCGCCCCCGACGCGATCGTCTTCGGGCTCGACGACCGTACGGGGTCGGTGCGGCGCGACCTCTACCCCGACTACAAGGCCGGGCGGGCGGAGAAGGACCCCGAGCTCGTCGACCAGCTCGACCGGGCCGGCGCGCTGCTCGAGGCGCTCGGACTGGCGACCCTCACGCCCCCGGGACTGGAGGCCGACGACGTCAACGCCTCGGGGGCGACGTGGGCCGAGGCCCACGACTGGAACTGCGTGATCATCACCTCCGACCGTGACGCCTTCGCGCACATCAGCCACCACACGCAGGTGCTCCGGCTCATCGACGGCGGCATCCACGGATCGCCCATGCTCAACCCGGCCCGTCTGTTCAACATGTACGGCGTCCGGCCCGCCAACTACCTCGCCTTCGCGGCGCTCCGCGGCGACAGCAGCGACAACCTGCCCGGCGTGCAGGGCATCGGCGAGAAGACCGCGGCGATCCTCCTCGACGTCGCCGGCTCGATGGAGGCCGCGTGGGCCGACATCGACCACGAGGAGGGGCGCAACCTCCTCGCCGCCCTCGACGACTGGTCGGCCGAGACCGGTGGGCGTCGCGTCGGCGCCACCGTCGTACGACGCCTCGCGGCACCGGGCGCGCGCGAGCGCTACGAGTTCAACGTGCAGATGATGTCCGGGAAGGACGACCTCGACCTCGGCCTGACCCCCGACGTGCCCGGCTCGCGCGGGCTCCTGCCGCTCGACCTCGACCGCGTCACCCAGGTGGTCGGCTTCCTCGACAACGACTTCACCACCGACTTCGCCGTGCGGGTGCTCACCAGCAGGCCGGCGTCAGGCTGAGGCGCCGTCTCCCTCACCGAGCCGCGCACGCAGCTCGTCGACCTCGGCCTCGAGCTCGAGGACGCGGGCGATGCCGACCAGGTTGAGCCCGTCGGCCAGCAGGTCACGGATGCGCTCGAGCCGGACGACGTCGTCGTTGCTGTAGAGCCGGGTGCCGCCTGCGGTCCGGTCGGGCGTCAGGAGCCCGCGACGCTCGTAGACCCGGAGGTTCTGGATCTCCATGGACACCATCGAGGCCGCCACGGAGATCGCGTAGACGCCGTCGTCGCTGTCCGTCACGGGCACCTCCTGGGTCTCACGAAATTCACGCCGGGACGACTTGATCCTGCCTGACTGGATGAGTATAAAAAACCTGTAACCATCAATACAGGTCGTGGACCTCACGGTTCGGAGGTCCACCCGGCAGATCCAGGAGGAGACGATGTTGCTTCGAACCACCGACCCGTTCCGTGACCTCGACCGGATCGCCCAGCAGCTCATGGGCACGACCAACCGTCCCGCGGTCATGCCGATGGACGCGTGGCGCGAGGGCGACCGCTTCGTGATCGAGTTCGACCTGCCCGGCGTCAACACCGACAGCATCGACCTCGACGTCGAGCGCAACGTCCTCACCGTGCGCGCCGAGCGGGTGGCCCGCAACGGCGACTGGGAGCCGCTGGCCTCCGAGCGCCCGCGCGGCGCCTTCAGCCGCCAGCTCGTGCTCGGCGACAACCTCGACCTCGACCGCATCGAGGCGGCGTACGCCGACGGGGTGCTGCGGCTCGTCGTCCCGGTCGCGGAGAAGGCCAAGCCCCGCAAGATCGAGATCTCGCAGTCGGGTTCGGGCCGCAGCGAGCGCGCCGAGCTGACTGCCTGATGCCCGTCTGATCCCAACCTGGTCCCCGCCCGGTCGGCGCCGGCCGCAGCCCTTGCGCAGTGTGCCGCGGCCGCGCCGACCTGCGGGGTCAGTTGCTGCCCGACACCACGATCGGGACGATCACCGCGGTCATCATGGCCGTGTTCATCGCGGCGACCGCCTTCGCCACCGCGTCGCCGGTCTCGGCGTCCGCCGAGACCTCCTCGATGCGCTGCTTCAGCTCCTTCTTGCCGAGGGTGCCCTTCTCCTCCTCGAGCACCTTCGGTGCGATCTCGAGTCCCTGGAGGATGGCGAGCAGGCTGCAGTCTGCCGACGTCGGCGTACCGCCGAGCAGGACCGTCCGCAGCCGCTCGCGGACGCGTCGCTCCGGCTCGGGGTCGACGACGGGGTAGCGCTCGGGCACCAGGCCCAGAGCACGCTTCTCCTCGACCCGGATGACGCCGGCCGCGGCGAGCGCCTCGGCGACCTCCTTCTCGCGACTGACCTTGCCGTCGGTCACCAGCGACGAGAGCTTCTTGCCATCGCGCTGCTCGAGCCGCGCCATCGCAGCGTCGAGGGCCGGGTGTCCGACCGGACCCGGCACGAGCACGGTCATGCGGGGGTCCTTGTCGTCGCTGAGGGTGATGCGTTCGGCGACGACGAGGTCGGTGATGACCGCGGCGGCGAGGCCGTAGCCCCGCTGGGCCATCGCGCTCTCGGGCTTGCCGTCGTCGCGGCGGAGCAGCAGGAACAGCTCTTCGGAGATCAGCATCCCCTCAGGCTAGGTCGGGCTGACCCGCCTGCGGATCCCTCTCCTGGTGGAGGTCCAGCGACATCAGGCGCGCGGCGAGGTCCACCGCAGGACCGAGGAGCAGGATCACCGCGAGGGTGCCGACGCCCACGGTCGCGCCCAGCAGCCAGCCGCCGAGCGCTCCCCCGCCCTGGACCACGCTGTAGCTCCACCGGAACGGCACCGGCGGGTCCCACGCGAGCGCCGCCGCCTCGGCCGGCCCGGCGCCGGTGTGGCTGCCGAGGTAGAGCGCGATGCCCACGGCCAGCACGGGGAACGCCGCCACCAGCAGGGCGACCTGCCACCCCAGCGCGTCCGGCGTGTCGAGGACGTCGAGCACCACGGACACCGTCACGCCGACGAGGACGACCTGCACCACCGTGCCGATGCCCGGATAGACCTTCCGCAGCGCCGCCAGGGCCACCAGCACGACGCCGACGACGAGGTTGACGACCCAGAAGTCGACCCCGGTCGTGAGGGTCAGGCCGTTGACGAACGTCGAGTAGCCGTCCGAGCCGAGGTCGGCCGCCAGCAGCAGTGCGACGCCGGTGCCCAGGACGAGGCATCCGACGAGGAGCATGGCCGTACGCCGGGGGCTGGGGATCACGGCGACAGCATCTCAGGCGCCCCTGCCCGCCTCCTCGGCGTCCGTCCCGGTGAACACCCGGCGACCGCCCGCCGAACCCGTCCGGACCGGCCTTCCACACCGGGCGGACACCGTCGTACGTTGGCGATCCCCCCACGTCGGAAGGCAGCACCCATGCGCTCTCGTCCCACCCGCCTCGCCCTCGCCACCGTCGCGACCCTCGCCGTCGCCGGCCTCGGCGCGCCCGCCCTGACCTCCCCCGCAGCCGCGGGAGCCGGCCATGCCCACCCGGGCAAGACCGGCAAGCCCAGCGAGGTCCGCTTCGCCACCTTCAACGCCTCCCTCAACCGCGGGGCGGAGGGTCAGCTCGTGGCGGACCTCTCCACTCCCGGCAACGCCCAGGCCGCCGGTGCCGCGGAGACGATCCAGCGCGCCGACGCTGACGTCGTCCTGGTCAACGAGTTCGACTACGCCGAGGACGGCGAGGCAGCCGAGCTGTTCCGCGACAACTACCTCGCCGTCGGGCAGAACGGCGCCGCACCGGTCGACTACCCCTACTACTACGTCGCCCCGTCCAACACCGGCGTGCCGAGCGGGTTCGACCTCAACAACAACGGCGTCGTCGGCGAGCCCGGCACCCAGGCCGGCGGCGACGACTCCCTCGGGTTCGGCCTCTTCCCGGGCCAGTACGGCATGGTCGTCTACTCGAAGTACCCCATCGCGACCGACGACGTCCGCACCTTCCAGGAGTTCCTCTGGAAGGACATGCCGGGCGCCGTGCTGCCCGACGACCCGGCCACACCCGCGCCGGCCGACTGGTACTCCGCCGAGGAGCTCGACGTCTTCCGCCTGTCCTCGAAGTCGCACTGGGACGTGCCGATCAAGCTGCCGGGTCGCAAGCCGGTCCACTTCCTCGTCTCCCACCCGACACCGCCCAGCTTCGACGGCACCGAGGACCGCAACGGCCGGCGCAACCACGACGAGATCCGCTTCTGGGCCGACTACGTCACCGGCGGGCGCACCGCGTCCTACATCTACGACGACCAGGGCGGCACCGGCGGCCTCGGGCGCGGGCAGGACTTCGTGATCGCCGGCGACCAGAACGCCGACCCGTTCGACGGTGACTCGTACGACGACGCGATCCTCCAGCTGCTCGACCACCCGCGGGTCCAGGACCCGATGCCGACCTCGGCCGGCGCGGTCGACGCGACCCAACGCGATCAGCGCATCAACCTCACCCACGAGGGCCCGGCCGAGCAGGACACCGCCGACTTCGCCGACGGCGCGCCGGGCAACCTCCGCGTCGACTACGTGCTGCCCAGCGAGCGACTGGTGGTCCGCGACACCGGCGTCTTCTGGCCCACGTCGAGCGACCCGCTGTTCGCCCGCCTGATCGGGACGTTCCCCTTCCCGGTCACCGACCACCGCCTGGTGTGGCTGGACCTGGGCACCGAACGACCGCACGGTCGCTGAACCCGCAGCCGCTTCGCCGAGGGGCCGGCGGACGTTCACCTGACGTCCATCCGCCGGCCCCTCGGGGGGCCACCCGGGTGACGAGAGTCGGCGTGTCCGCCCGACCTCAGATCTCCGGAGACTCCCCCCATGCCGCACAGCCCCTCGACGAGCACCAGCCCCTCCCCGAGCCCGACCCGCACGCTGCTGCCGATGGCCGGTCAGACCCACGGCAGCCGCAGCGCCGTCACCTGCCACCTGCGCTGCGGCGACGCCTGCTTCCAGGCCGTGCCCAACACCACCGAGACGTCCTACTTCCGCGACGTCGCCGCCACCGTGCTGAGCCGCCGCTCGGTCGTCAGCACCGGCCTCTCCGTCGCCGCGCTCACCGCCGTTCCGATGGCCCGCGCCGCTGCCGCACCGGCCCCCGGACCGAAGCCCGGCAAGGGCGGTCACGGCAAGCCCGGCACCCTGCCCTTCACGCCGATCGCGCCCGCCGCCACCACCGTCGACGACGTCACCGTGCCCGTCGGCTACCGCTGGGACCCGATCCTGCGCTGGGGCGACCCGATCCTCCCCGGCGCCCCCGCGTTCGACCCCAACGCGCAGACGCCCGAGGCGCAGGCCGGCCAGTTCGGCTACAACAACGACTACCTCGACATCATCGAGACCAACCGCTCCGGCACGGAGGCGCTGCTCGTGTGCAACCACGAGTACACCAACGAGGGCATCATGTTCCCGCCCGGCACCGACCCGGCGACGATCATCCGCACCGCGTGGGCCGCGCACGGCATGTCGGTGGTGCAGCTGAAGCGGCGCCGGCGCGGCGACGTGTGGTCGTACGTCCCGGGTGCGCGCCTCAACCGCCGCATCACGCTCGACACCCCGTTCGCCGTGGACGGGCCCGCTGCCGGGTCCGACCTGCTCAAGACGGCGGCCGACCCGACGGGTCGCACCGTCCGCGGCACGATGAACAACTGCGCGGGGGGTACGACGCCGTGGGGCACGGTCCTGTCGGGCGAGGAGAACTTCAACCAGTACTTCCGCGCCACCGGCACCGACCCGAAGGAGACCCGCTACGGCCTCTCCGCGACCCAGGACTCGCGCAACTGGCGCTCGCTCGACCCGCGCTGGGACGCCACCACCGCCGACTACCGCAACGAGCCCAACCGCTTCGGCTGGGTCGTGGAGCTCGACCCGAGCGACCCGACCTCGACGCCGGTCAAGCACACCGCGATGGGCCGCTTCAAGCACGAGGGCGCCAACGTGATCGTCAACCGCGACGGGCACGCGGTGGCCTACATGGGCGACGACGAGCGCTTCGACTACGTCTACCGCTTCGTCTCCCGCGACACGATGCGCCCCGGCAACAGCCCGAAGGCCCGGCGCCACAACCTGACGCTCCTGAGCGAGGGCGACCTGTCGGTCGCGCGGTTCACCGGCGACGGCCTCGGGGACGGCGTCAGCGACGGCTCCGGCGAGTGGATCCCGCTCACCCGCGGCGGCCAGTCGATGGTGCCCGGCTTCACGCTCGAGGAGGTCCTCGTCTACACGCGCCTCGCCGCCGACGCGGTGCAGCCGACCAAGATGGACCGCCCCGAGGACGTCGAGCCCAACCTGCACAACGGCCGCATCTACGTCGCCTGCACCAACAACACCGACCGGGGCAAGGTCGGCAAGGAGGGCCCCACCGAGCCCAACCCGCGCCCGGCCAACAAGGACGGCCACGTCGTGGAGATGATCCCGACCGGGGGCGACCACACGGCCGACACGTTCGGCTGGAACCTGTTCCTCATCTGCGGCGACGAGGCCTCCGCCGGGCGCTACTTCGGCGGCTGGACCGGTCCGGTCTCGCCGATCTCCTGCCCCGACAACGTCGCCTTCGACAGCCGCGGCAACCTGTGGGTCTCGACCGACGGGCAGCCGAGCGCGATCAAGGTCAACGACGGCCTGTTCAAGGTGCCGGTCGAGGGTCCCGAGCGGGGCCACGTGCAGCAGTTCCTGGCCGTGCCGTCCGGCGCCGAGAC
Source organism: uncultured Nocardioides sp. (assembly GCF_947488025.1). Taxonomy (GTDB): domain Bacteria; phylum Actinomycetota; class Actinomycetes; order Propionibacteriales; family Nocardioidaceae; genus Nocardioides. The sequence continues at coordinate 12,235 of NZ_CANKYS010000015.1, forward strand.
CTGCGGGCCGGTCATCCGCGACCGCGAGGACTCGGTGTTCGTCGCCGTCCAGCACCCGGGCGAGGACGGCTCCTGGGCCGCCCCGCAGTCGCGCTTCCCCGACTACGTGCCCGTCGGCGCCACGGCGCCCGCCGGCCAGCTCGCCGGCCCCCGGCCGACCGTGGTCCAGGTGACCCGCAGCTAGCGCACCTACGATCGACCCGTGCCGCGGCCCCTCACCACCACCGTCGCGGTCGCGGCCGGGTCGACGGCGCTGCTGGTCCTGGCCGTCGCGGAGGGATGGCTCGGCCCGGACGTCGGGCGCGGTGCGAACTTCTGCGAGATGGCGTACGACGGCGCGGTCGCGCAGCCGGCCAACACGCTGTCCAACCTCGGCTTCGTCGTCGCCGGCCTCCTGGTCGCCAGGCACGCCCAGCAACGCCAGGAGGACCCCGCGCACGCCCGGGACGTCATGTCGACGGCGGTGGCCACCTTCTTCGCGTGCGTCGTGGTGCTGCTCGGCCCCGGGTCCGCCGCGATGCACGCCACCCAGAGCGCGTGGGGCGGCCACCTCGACATGCTGAGCATGTACCTCGTCGCCGGCTTCGCCGCGGCCTGGGCCTGGGTCCGGTGGACCCGGCGCGGCACCGCCTGGTTCGTGACGGCGTACATCGTCTGCGTCGCGGCGTGCGAGCTCGTGGGGCTGTGGCCCGACCCGGTCCCCGTCGTCCACTACTCCGGCAACCTCGCCTTCGCGGTGCTACTGGCCGGCGCCGTCGTGCTGGAGACGGCGCTGTGGCGGCGCGGTGAGACCAGCCGGGTCTTCCGGCACGGCGTCGTCGCGCTGGCCTCGATGCTGGTCGCCTTCACCATCTGGCTGCTGAGCAACGCCGGCTGGTGCGACCCCGACTCGCTCCTGCAGGGCCACGCGGCGTGGCACCTGCTGTGCGCGGTCGCGGCCTACTGGCTCTACCGGCTCTACGCCTCCGAACGACGTGCGGTCCGCTCACCCGCGGGGGTGTGATCGGCCGTTCCACCCATCCGACCCCGTCGGCCGCCCCGAATGAGCTGAGTCACACCAGCCGGGCCTCAGTCCCGGCGGGCCGTCGGAGGCGCGGCGTCCTCGAACGCACAGCGACACCTGGATGGAGCACGCATGTTCGGCAAGGCAGTAGTCACAGACATGATCAACCGGAGCGCGGAGAACGAGACCGACCGCCGGCTGTTCCTCAAGTCGGCCGGCGTCGCCGGTCTCGGAGTGGTCGGTGCGGGTGCGCTCGGCGCGACCACCGCCGCACCGGCGGGGGCCGCGGGCATCAGCGACGGCGCGGTGCTCAACTTCGCCCTCAACCTGGAGTACCTCGAGGCCGAGTTCTACTCCTACGCCTTCTACGGCCACGGCATCAGCGACAAGCTGACGTCCGGCAAGGGCAAGAAGGGCGGCGTCATCGGCGGCAAGAAGGTCGACTTCAAGACGCCGGCGATCTACAACTACGCCAAGGAGATCGCCTGGGACGAGCTTCACCACGTGCAGTTCCTCCGCAAGGCGCTCGGCGGCGCCAAGGTCGCCCGGCCGCAGATCGACCTGCAGAACAGCTTCACCGCCGCGGCGACGGCGGCCGGCCTGATCCAGCCCGGCCAGACCTTCGACCCGTTCGCCAACGAGAACAACTTCCTGCTGGCCGCCTACCTCTTCGAGGACGTCGGCGTCACGGCCTACAAGGGCGCTGCGCCGCTGATCTCCAACAAGACCTACCTGGAGGCGGCCGCCGGCATCCTCGCGGTCGAGGCCTACCACGCCGGGCTGGTCCGCTCGGCGCTCTACTCCAAGGACCTGCAGGACGCCGCGCGCGCCATCTCCAACGCTCGCGACAGCCTCGACGGCAAGGGCAACCGCGACCAGCCGATCGGCACGGCGAAGTCGGCCAACATCACGCCGACCGACGGCAGCGGCATCGCGTTCAGCCGCTCGGCGGGTGAGGTGCTCAACGTGGTCTACCTCAACCCGAAGTCGGTCACCAAGGGCGGCTTCTTCCCCAAGGGCGTCAACGGCACGATCAACAAGAGCGCGTGATCGTCGTGCCGGGGATCGAGCTGCTGGGTGTGCTCCTGCTCGGCCTCGTGGTGCTCCGCGCCGCGTGGCTCGCCACGCACCCAGCCGTGCACCACGCCGCGATGCGGCCCGCCCACTGGTCCGCCGAGGTCGACCGCGTGCTGAGCCGCGGCACGGAGAAGCACCGGGCCTGAGCGTTTCCCCTTCCCGGACGGTCCGGGCGCCACCTGGCGTCCGGGCCGCCCCGGGGCAGTTGAGAGGACACCACATGTTCGGCATCGGACTTCCTGAGCTCGCCGTCATCGCCTTCTTCGGCGTGGTGCTGCTCGGGCCCGACAAGCTCCCCGGGCTGGCCAAGCAGCTGGCCCACGGGATCAAGACCGCCAAGCGGATGGGTGACTCCGTCCGTGACGACCTGCGCTCCTCGCTCGGAGACGACTACGCCGACCTCGAGCTGCGCGACCTCAACCCCCGCGAGCTCATCCGCCGCCAGGTCGAGGAAGCGCTCGCCGAGCGCGACGAGGAGGAGGTCGACGACGAGACCGTCGAGGAGATCGTCGACGAGGTCCTCACCCCCGCAACACCCGATGAAAGGAAGACCGCATGACTTCCACCACGACGCCCCTCCTGATCGGAGGGCTGGGCGGCATGGAGCTGCTCATCATCCTGGCCGTCCTGCTCCTGCTCTTCGGAGCCTCCAAGCTCCCCGAGCTGGCCCGCGGTTCCGGCCAGGCCCTGCGCATCTTCAAGTCCGAGACCAAGGGGCTGATGGACGACGGGAAGGACACCAAGGACACGTCGGACGAGGCCGAGCCGAAGCACGTGGCCGCTCCGGCTGACGTGGCCGTGGACCCGATCGTCGTCGAGACGCCCCGCGGCCAGGACGCCTCGCGCGGCTGAGAGGACCAGCAATGTCGATCGCCAGTGTCACCGACATGCTCCGTGTCGCACCCAGCCATCCCGGCTCGACCCCTGGGTCGATGTCGTTGGCCGGCCAGCTCCGCGAGCTGCGGGCGAGGCTGATCCGGTCCGCACTCGTCCTCGTGGTGGCGTTCGGCGTCTCGCTGCTCTTCTTCGACCCGCTCCTCGCGCTCGTCCTCGGCCCCTACAACCAGGCTCGCGACCTGGTGGGGGCGGACACCACGACCTCGGCGTACGTCGCCGGGGCCACAGGTCCGCTCATGCTCCACCTCAAGCTCTGCGGCGTCGCCGCCCTCATGGCCGCCAGTCCCTACTGGCTGTGGCAGGCCTGGGCGTTCGTCGTCCCCGGGCTGCTGGAGCGCGAGCGGCGGTGGTCGCGCGTCTTCGCGCTGGTCGCCGGCCCCCTCTTCATCGGGGGCGTCGCCCTCGGCTACTACGTGCTCCCCAAGGGCCTCGGCGTGCTGATCGGCTTCACCCCCGACGGGCTCGAGAACCTGGTCGAGTTCGGCGACTACTTCTCCTTCTTCACCCGGATGCTGCTGGTCTTCGGCCTCGCCGTCGAGCTGCCCTTCTTCCTGGTGCTGCTCAACCTCGCCGGCGTCGTGACCGGCGCGCAGCTCGGGCGGCACCGGTCGATCATCATGATGGCCACGGTGGTCTTCGCGGCGATCGCGACGCCGTCGACCGACCCGTTCTCGATGCTCATGCTGGCCGTCCCGATGATGGTGCTCTTCCTCGTCGCGGAGGTCATCACCCGCGCCGTCGACCGACGCCGCGCCGCCCGCGCGCTCGCCCAGGTGCGGATCGGGGACTGACGTGTTCCAGACCACGAGGTACGCCGCTCCCCCGACGCGTCGCCGGAGCGCCGATGCCGAGGTGACGTCCGCACGTCCCGGACGCATCTGGCCGCTGCTGGGCCCGGCGTTCGTGACGGCCGTGGCCTACGTCGACCCGGGCAACTTCGCGACCAACATCGCGGCCGGCTCGGGCTACGGCTACCTGCTGGTGTGGGTCGTCGTGGTCAGCAACGTCATGGCGATGCTCATCCAGTACCTCTCCGCGAAGGCCGGCGTCGCCACCGGCCTCAGCCTCCCGGCGCTGTGCCGCGAGCACCTCCCCCGCCCGGTCGTGAAGGGACTCTGGGGGCAGGCCGAGCTGGTCGCGATCGCGACCGACCTGGCCGAGGTCGTGGGCGGCGCGCTGGCGCTCAAGCTGCTCTTCAACCTGCCGCTCCTGGTCGGCGGCACCATCACGGCCGTCGTCGCATTCGCCCTGCTGGCGGTCAAGGGCGCCGGGCACCGGCACTTCGAGACCGTGATCATCGGCCTGCTCGGTGTGATCCTCGTCGGTTTCGTGTACGACATCGCCATCAGCGGCGTCGACGCGATGGCGGTGCTCGACGGCACCCTCCCGCGCTTCGACGGGATCGACAGCGTCGTGCTCGCCGCCGGCATGCTCGGCGCGACCGTGATGCCCCACGCGATCTACCTCCACAGCGCCCTCACCAGCGAGCGGTTGCACGCCCGCACCGACGCGGCCCGGCGCGCGGTCATGCGCGCTCAGCGGGTGGACGTCGTGACGGCGATGACGATCGCCGGGCTGATGAACCTCTCGCTGCTGCTGGTCGCCGCGTCGGCGCTCTCGGGGCGCGGCATCGACACCATCGAGGGGGCGTACGCCGGTCTGGGCGAGACCCTGGGCACCGGTGCCGCCCTGCTCTTCGCGCTCGGGCTGCTCGCGTCGGGGTTCGCCTCCAGCAGCGTCGGGACGCTGTCGGGCCAGGTCGTGATGGAGGGGTTCGTGCGACGCCGCATCCCGCTGGCGGTGCGGCGCCTGGTCACGCTGCTGCCGGCGGTCGTCGTCCTCGCCCTCGGCGTGGACCCCACGGCCGCGCTGGTCGCCTCGCAGGTCGTGCTGTCGTTCGGCATCCCGTTCGCACTGGTGCCGCTCGTGTGGTTCACCGCACGCCGCGACGTGATGGGCTCGCTGGTCAACCGGCGCGTCACGACGGTCGCGGGCGTCGCCGCCGCGGGGGCGATCATCGTCCTCAACGTGGTGCTGCTCGTGCAGCTCGCGGCGTGACCCGGGGCCGGTCGGCTCAGGCGTTGCCGTCGACGTAGCGGCCGTCGGGGGTGACCGGGTTGTCCTCGTTGATGGCCTCGACGGCCTCGGTGAGCTCGGCCTGGGCCAGCGGCGGACGGCGGTCGAGGTGGATGCCGGCGATCATGCAGCGCACCGACCCGCCGGCGAGCTCGATCGTCGGGATGTCGACGGCGACGATCTCGCAGGACTCCTCGATCGCGGCGACCTGCTCCGGACGCAGTGAGCGCTTCGCCCGGGCGGACATGGCCATCACGTAGCGGCGGCGGCCGTCCGGCGTACGACCGCACAGCTCGACCGCGTTGCCGGCGAACTCACGGATCTGCTCCTCGGTCAGCTCGACGATGGTGCGGCCGGTGACCGCGAGGCGCTCGCGCACCTGCTCGCGCCGGTGCTCGTCGGGGATCATCCCCAGCGCGATCATCGCGACGTCGGTGCCGATGCAGGCGATGACGTTGGTGTGGTAGACCGGCACGCCGTCGGAGTCCACGGCGTCGAAGGCCATCGGCTCGTAGGTGAAGTCGGTGCAGAAGCGCTCCAGCACCGCTGCGTCGGCCCGGTGGCTGCGGGCGGTGTAGGCCACGCGGGAGACGTGGTCGAGCACCATCGCGCCGGTGCCCTCGAGGAAGACGCCGTCGGGCTCGAGGCCGGAGTAGTCGACGATCGTCTGCACGCGGTACTCCGACTTGAGCATCTCCAGCACGTCGGCGCGACGCTCGTGGCGCCGGTTCGAGGCGTACATCGGGTAGACCGCGACCGCGCCGCCGGCGTGGGTGGAGACCCAGTTGTTGGGGAACACGCTGTCTGGGCGGGTGTGGTCGTCGTCGTCGAAGACGTGGACCCGTACGCCGACCGCGCGCAGCGCCTCGGCGAGCGCATCCATCTCGGCCATCGCCCGGGCCGACGTCGCCTGCTCGGTCTGACCGGCCGGCGCATCGGCCTGGAACGCGTTGTCGGCCGCCGTCGCCGGGTTGGGGACGAAGCTGGTCGCGCGGACGAGGATCACTGCAGAAGGGGCCTGGGCACTCACGGGAGGAATGTAGGGCACCCGCGGGCGGTGGTCAGAACCCGCGCGAGACTCCGACGGCCGCGGCCATCACACCAGCCACCTCGGCCGGGTCGTGGCGGATCGCCGGTTCGTAGCAGGTCAGCTCGGTCTCGACCCAGCCCGGCACGTCGGAGTCGCGCCACAGTCCGCACGCAAGGACGCCCCGCTGCTCGACGAAGGCGACGACGCGCTCGTTGACCTCGTCGGCCGTGCCGGGGGCGTAGGCCAGGAACGTGCCGATGTGCGGCTCGTCGGGGAAGGTCCGGAACCCCTGCTCGCGCAGGGCCGCCGCGAGCTCGACGGCCCACGCGCGGTAGTCGCCGAAACGGCCGAGGTGCTCCCGCAGGCCGATCAGCCCGCCCACTGCCGGCGCGGTCAGCGAGAAGAGCGTGCCGCCCATGCGCTGCCGCCACGAGCGCAGCTCCCCGGCGAGGTCCTCGGGGCAGACCACGAGCGCGCCGCTCGAGCCGCCGAGCCCCTTGTAGAGCGAGACGTAGACCGAGTCGAACAGTGCGGCGACCTCGGCCAGGCTGCGGTCCCAGTAGGACACCGACTCCCAGATCCGCGCCCCGTCGGCGTGCAGGCGCACGTCACGCTCGCGGGCGGCCTCGGACAGCGCGACCAGGTCGTCCCACGACGGCAGCAGGCAGCCGGTGTCGCGCAGCGGCAGCTCGATCATCGCCGCGCCGAGCCGACCGCCCACGGCGGCGAGGTCGTCGGCGGTGGCGGTGCGCCGGCCGGTCGTGAGCCACTCGAGCTCGAGGCCCAGCACCCGCCGCGGACCGTCCTGCTCGTGGTGCACGAGGTGCGACAGGTCGGGCAGCGCGACCCGGCGGGAGCCGGCGCGGTCGCACCACGCACGCAGGGTCGCCTGCTGCGCCATCACGCCGCTGGGGAACATGACGGCGGACGGCTTGCCGAGCAGCTCGGCGACCTCGGCCTCGAGCTGCGCGACCGCGCCGCGCTCGCCGTAGCGGTCCCACGCGAGGTCGTGGTCCTCGGCGAAGTCGGCGAGCTCGCGGAGCATGGCCGCCGGCGTCGACGGCGGGCGGTGGAAGATCCAGTCTGCTGACGCCGAGACCGCGCGGAAGCGGTCGAGGAGCTCGCTCACGTCAGGACCGAGTGGCCGGGGCCGGTCAGGCGTGACGCTTGAACCAGTAGGTCGTCTCCACGCCGGGGATGACCTGCACCAGCTCCCAGCCGTTCACGCCGAGGGTGGAGAGGAGGTCCTCCCACGACTCGGTGCCCTCCACGAGCGCCTCGGGGTCGGCGTTGTAGCCACCGACCTCCACGTTGCCCTGGTCGTCGACGGTGATCTCGAGGTGCGCCCATGAAGCCATGCGGCGATCCTGCCACCCCCGTCAACACGACGGTCGTCGACCCAGCGCCCACTCCGCCACCACGTGGCAGCGGTCGGTCTCCCACCAGGCCAGCTGCAGCCGGTCGAGCACCACGTCGACCGGTACGACGCCCGCGAGCAGCACCGCCGTCGAGGCGAGGTCGACGTCCTCGGCGGCCGCGTCGACGGTGAGGTGCGGCTGGACGTCGCTGCCGAACTCACCGCCGTACGGCGGCCACGCGGGGAAGGCGGCCACCAGGCGTGCGGTGAGGTCCCGCAGTGCATCGTCCGGGTCCGGCACGAGGTGGATGATCCCGTTGGGGAACTGGCCGAGGTCGGCCAGGCGCACCTCGATCGGCGGGGTGTCCGCGGCCAGGGCCGCGACGGTCTCGAGGTCGGCCGCCGACGGCGCCGGGGCGAACGGCCCGAGCGCCGTGATGTGCGCGTGCCCGAAGCGCGGGTCGGCCGACACGAACCCGGCGTCGTAGTGAGCGGTGCGCTCGCGCACCCACGCCTCCAGTGCCGGCACCGGCAGCTGGAGGACGGTGTGGCCGGTCACGCGGGCAAGACTGGCAGGCCGCCCCGGCCGGGCCGTCACTAGGCTGCTGCCGCCATGAACGAAGCGTCCCGCATCGCCCCGCCCTCCCCCGAGATCACTGCCCTCGCGCGGGAACGCCTCGACGGCCTGGCCACGCCCCCGGGGGCGCTCGGACGCATCGGCGAGCTCGGCGTCTGGCTCTCGGCGGCGCAGGGCGTGGTGCCGCCGCGTCCGCTGACCGACGTACGCCTCGTGGTGCTGGCCGGCGACCACGGCGTGGCCGGGCACGGCGTCTCGGCCTACCCCGCCGCGATCACCGAGGCGATGGTGCGCACCCTCGTCGCCGGCCGGGCGGGGGTCAGCGCGCTGGCGCGGGAGCACGGCGTCGCCGTGACCGTGCTCGACGTCTCCGTCGACGCCGACCTCGACGACCTGCCGGCCGAGGTCACCGCTTGCAAGGTGCGACGTGGCTCCGGCGCCATCCACCTGACCGACGCCCTGACCCGGGAGGAGGCCGAGCGCTCCCTGGCCCTCGGCGCCGACCTGGTCGGCGAGCTGGCCGACGACGGCGCCCAGCTGCTGATGACCGGGGACCTCGGCATCGGCAACACCACCGTCGCGGCCGCGCTCGTCGCCGCGACGCTGGGCCTGCCGGCCGACGAGGTGACCGGTCGGGGCACCGGCATCGACGACGACGGCTGGACCCGCAAGCGCGACGTGGTGGCGCAGGCCCTCGCCCGGGCCGAGGACCGCACGTCCGACCCGGTCGAGGTGCTCACGGCCCTCGGCAGCGCCGACCTCGCCGCCACCGTCGGCTTCCTGGTCGAGGCGTCCACCCGCGGCGTACCCGTGCTCCTCGACGGCCTCATGTCGCTCGCCTGCGCGGTCGTGGCCGAGGCCCACGCGCCCGGCGCTGCCGCCTGGTGGCTCGCCGGCCACCGCTCGACCGAGCCGGCGCAGGCGCACGCGTTGAAGTCCCTCGGCCTCGAGCCGGTGCTCGACCTCGGCATGCGCCTCGGTGAGGGCTCGGGTGCCGTGGCGGCCCTGCCGGTGCTGCGCTCCGCCGTCGCCGTGATGCGCGACGTGGCCCTGCTCGCGGAGATCCTGCCTTCGTGACCGTCCGCGACGCGTGGCTGCTCGCCACCGGCACGCTCACCGCCGTCCGCGTCCCCCCGCCGAGCCGGGTCGACCGTCAGGTCGCGGGCCTGGCAATGGTCCTCGCCCCGCTGGCCGTGCTCCCCCTCGCGCTCGCGGCTGCGGCCGTGGTCCTGGTCGGGGGCTGGATCGGGCTGCCGCCCCTCGCGACGGCGTACGTCGTGCTGGTGGCGCTCGCGCTCGGCACCCGCGCCTTCCACTGGGACGGCCTCGCCGACACCGCGGACGGCCTGACCGCGTCCTACTCCCCTGCGCGCTCGCTCGAGGTGATGCGCACCGGGCCGGTGGGACCGGCGGGTGTCGTCGCCGTCGTCCTCGTCGCCGGGCTCCAGGCGGCCGGACTGGCAGCGGTCGTGCGCCACGACCACGGCTGGTGGGTCGTGGGACTGCTGGTGTGCGCCTCCCGGCTCTCGCTGGCGCTCGCCTGCGTGCGCGGCGTGCCGGCGGCCCGCGCCGACGGGCTCGGGGTCACCCACGTCGGCTCGGTGCCGGTCGCCGCCGCGGTCGCCTCGCTGCTGGTGTGCGGCGTGGTCGTGGGGCTCGCCGGCCACGGGCTCGGCTCCGTGTGGACGCTGCTCGCAGGGCTGGTGGTGGTGGTCGGGGTCGTGCTTGGGCTGCTGCTGCGGTGCGTACGACGACTCGGCGGGATCACCGGCGACGTGCTGGGCGCGGCGGTGGAGGTCTCCTTCGCCGTGCTGGTGCTGGCCGCCGCGAGCGCCTGACCCGCCGGCTCTGACAGGATGCGCGCCATGCGGATCCTGGTCACCGGCGGCGTGCGCTCGGGCAAGTCCACCCACGCCGAGGACCTGATCGGCGGCGCGCCCGCGACGTACGTGGCCACGGGCACGCCGCCCGACCGCGAGCAGGACCCCGACTGGGCCGCCCGGATCGACGCCCACCGCGACCGACGTCCCGCCTCCTGGGACACGGTCGAGACGCAGGACCTCGCCGGCGTCCTCGCCGAGGCCCGCGACCCCCTGCTCGTCGACTGCCTCGGCACCTGGCTGACCGCGATCATCGACGCCGAGGACGCCTGGGAGCACGACTCCGACGCCGTCCACGACCTCGTCCTCGCCCGCACCGACGAGGTCGTCGCCGCCCTGGTGCGGTGCGAGCAGGACGTCGTGCTGGTGACGAACGAGGTCGGTCTCGGCGTCGTGCCCGAGCACCGCTCCGGCCGGCTCTTCCGCGACCTGCTCGGTGTGGTCAACCAGCGCGTCGCCGCCGCTTGCGACGAGGTACACCTCGTGGTCGCCGGCCGCGTCCTGCGGCTCTGACGGGCAGGGGCCGTGCCCGACCACGACGAGGTCGTCCGCCTCTACGGACCCTGGCGCTCCCGCACACCTCGTGACGCCGCCGCGCTCCTCGACGGCTACGACCGCCCGTGGTGGATCGCCGGCGGCTGGGCCGTCGAGGCCTTCACCGGCGTCCCCCGCGCGCACGACGACGTGGACCCCAGCATCCTGCGCTCCGACGTCGCGCACCTGCGCCGGCACCTGGCCGGCCGGCTCGACGTGTGGCAGGCCGACAGCGGCACGCTGACGGCGATGGTCGACGACACGGTCCCGCTGGCCGACAGCTGCGAGAACCTCTGGCTGCGTCCGAGCGGCGCCGACCCGTGGGAGTACGACGTCATCCTGATGCACGCCACCCCGACGACCTGGACCTACAAGCGCGACGGCCGAATCACCCGCCCGCTCGCGGAGATCCTCTGGACCCACGACGGCATCACCTACCTCCGTCCCGAGGTGCAGCTGCTCCACAAGGCCCGCGTCGTACGCCCCAAGGACCAGGCCGACTTCGACGTGTGCGCGCCGCTCCTCGACCCCGGGTCTCGCTCCTGGCTCCGCTCGGCGCTCGAGCTCGCCCATCCCGGGCATCGGTGGCTGGAGGCCCTGTAGCGCTCGCCCGGCGTTGAGGCGGGCCCTTGGGGAACCAGACGCAGGCAGATCGGGCCGAGGGGCCTGCAGGTCGTTCCCCAGCGCTGAGCGGCGGGGCGCGCTCGTCAGTCCCGGGCGTCGCGTCGTTCCTGGAGACGCGCGCGGGCCTCCGGCAGGTAGGCCAGGCACGGGGCCTCGGCGTCAGGGTGCCTGGACGTGAGGTGGAGGATCCAGCGATCCATCGCCGCCATGTAGCCGTTGTCCTCACCCGCCCGGCGTGTGCTCCAGGCGCGGGTGCCCGTGCCGGGGCGCGGGACCTCGCACTGCGTGCAGGAGATCTTGTAGGCGAACGAGTCGTCGGGGCTGACGTCGATGCGGACCACGGCCAGCGCTCCTGCCTCGGCACCGGCCTTCCTCTGTCGGGCGGAACGGCTGGCGGGCACAGGGACCTCGGTTCGTGCTCGGGGATGGCTGCCCCAGCCTAGGCAGGGACCGACGTGTCCAGCGATGCCGGGAGCGGGGCGAGCCGCCCGGACCACCCGCCCTCACACCACGAGCACGAACGACCCCAGCGCCACCAGCCACGAGGCGAACGACCCGAGCAGGAAGTACTCCGTCATCTCGTGGACGGTCTGCTGCTCGTGACGCGAGGAGAGCTCGGGGAAGCGGAGCAGGCCCTTGGCCGCGACGACGACGCTGGCCGCGGTGACCTGGCCACCGAGCGCGAGGGCGAGGATGAAGACCCGCTCGAGCGGTCCGAGGAGCCGGCCGCCCTTGAGCTGGGTGGGCGGCATCGCTCCATCGGCCCGCGGATTGATGGTGCCGGTGGCCTTCAGCACCAGGCGGACGAGCACGTTGCCGGTGGAGAGCTGGATGGCGAAGGCGCCGAGCAGCATCAGGAACCGGTCGGCCGACACCTCGCCCAGGTCGGCGACGGTCAGCGACTCCAGCCACCGCGCGAGCGGCCCGCCGGCCTCCGGCGCGAGGCCGGAGCACGCGATCGCCCCGATGAGCGTGGTGAGGAAGACACCGAGGGGCAGCCAGGCCGCCTTCGGCTCGGGGTGGCCGAAGCCCCACGTGACGGTGAGGCCCCACACCAGCACGACGGCGGCGATGACGAGCAGCGCCGCGACGTCGCGCCCCGACGTGAGCCCTGCCAGCAGCCCCACGCAGAGCGCCACCAGCGCCCCGACGCACTCGGGCAGGTAGCGCGTGCGGCGCACCGAGTGGGTCAGGTCGGTCACCGCGAACCCGATCAGCAGGATCCCGAGCCAGCTCATCCGTCCACTCCTCTCACAGGTCGCGCAGCATCTCGTCGGTCGCGAGCACCACGCCGATGCCGCCGGCCCGGATCCGCTGCGACACCGCCGACGGGCTGATGCCGAGGTCGGCAGCGATCTCCTGCTGCTGCCTCCCCCTCAGCAGACCACGCAGCACCGACATCGACCGCTCCGACAGGCCGGAGACCACCTGGTCGCGCGTCATCAGGGCGGCATTGACCAGCGCCGGGTCCGGTCCCTGGTCCGCCTCGGCCGCGACGTACGCCGTCCGGACCGCACGCAGCGCTGCCTTGCGCTCGTACCCCTCCACCTCCTCGATCGCTGAGCGCGCGGCCCACCAACCAGGGCCGTCCTCGACCCGCGGCTCCTCGGACAGCACGACCACACGCCCGCTCCCGATTCCCTGCCGCACGTCGTCGCGGGGCAGGAGGGCCATTCGTAGTCGCAACGTCGCCGCGATGGCGTCGCCGAGCGAGGCGAAGATCCCCTGGAACTCGTCGCCGACACCGATGCGCAGCGGGACCGGTGGTGCGTACGCCCTGTTGACGTCGGCGACCGCCCGCGCGAAACGCTCGTGCATTGCGGCGCGATCCTCGCTGCGCCGCGAGCCGACCAGATCGCCGATCACGGTGACTGAAGACTCCACCTTCATGTCAGACATATGAAGACCATACCTTCTTCTGCGACAGATGAAGTCTAGATCTTCATTCCCAGAACACGCGCTCCACCACGGCGTGCGCCCGCCGGGTGGTCCGCAGGTAGTCGTTGACCATCTGGTCCGACGCCCCCTGGGGGTAGCCCAGCACCTGCGCGACCGCGGCCCGCTCGCGCGCGTCGCGGGGCAGCTGGTCCGAGGGCCGACCGCGGACCAGGGTCACGGCGTTGCGCACCCGGCTCACCAGCCGCCACGCCTCGGCCAGGGTCGCGGCGTCGTCCTCGGAGATCAGGCCGGCGTCGGCCGCCGCCTGCAGAGCCGGCAGCGTCTGGGGCGTGCGCAGGGCCTCGACCCGGCCCGCGTGCCGCATCTGCAGCAGCTGCACGGTCCACTCGACGTCGGCGAGGCCGCCGCGACCGAGCTTGAGGTGCGTGTGGCGGTCGGCCCCGCGCGGCAGCCGCTCGTCGTCGACGCGCGCCTTGATCCGGCGTACCTCCACCACGGCCGACTCGGAGATCCCCTCGACCGGGAAGCGCAGCGGGTCGATGAGCTCGGTGAAGCGGGCGCGCAGCGCCTCGTCACCGACGACCGCGTCGGCGCGCAGCAGCGCCTGGAACTCCCACACGCTCGACCACTTGGCGTAGTAGGCGGCGTAGGAATCGACGGTGCGGACCATGGGCCCGTTCTTCCCCTCGGGCCGCAGGTCGGCGTCGACCTCGAGCGGCGGGTCGCTGGCCGGCAGCGACAGCAGGCGCCGCACCTCCGTCACCACTGCGGTGGCGTACGACGACGCAGCCTGAGCCTCGACCCCGTCGGCCGGATCGTGCACGAACATCACGTCGGCGTCGCTGCCGTAGGACAGCTCGAACCCGCCGTAGCGTCCCATCGCGATGACCGCGATCCGGCTGGCGGGCGCGTCCAGCCCGCGTTGCCGGCGCACCGACTCGGTCGCGATGTCGAGCGTGGCCTGCAGCGTCGCGTCGGTGAGGCGGCTCAGGCCCTGCCCGACCACCGCCACGTCGGTGCCGGCGACGAGGTCGCCGCACGCGACCCGCAGCAGCTCACGGCGACGTACGGCGCGCACCGCCGCGACCGCGGCCTCGGGCGTCTCGGCACGCTCGACCAGCGACTGCATCTCCGCCAGCGCGGCCTCGGCGCTCAGCGGGACGAGCGACTCCCCCAGCATCTTCACGCCCTGCGGCTCGCGCTCGAGGAGGTCGGTGGCGTAGCGCGAGGTGCCGAGGACGACGGCCAGGCGCTGGGCGACCTCGCCCTCGTCGCGCAGCATCGTGAGGTACCACGGGCTGCGCCCCAGGCTCTCGCTGATCCGGCGGAACCCGAACAGCCCGGCGTCGGGGTCGGGCGAGTCGGCGAACCACTCCAGCAGCACCGGCAGCAGGGTCCGCTGGATGTCGGAGGTGCGCGAGACCCCGCTCGTCAGCGCCTCGAGGTGGCGCAGCGCGGCCCGCGGGTCGGCGTACCCGAGTGCGGACAGCCGGGCCTCCGCGGCCTCCAACGACAGCCGGGCCTCCGGGCCCGGGAGCTTGGCGACGGCACCGAGCAACGGTCGGTAGAAGAGCTTCTCGTGGAGCCGGCGCACCTCGCGCCGGTGGTGGCGCCACTGCCGCTCGAGCTGGGCGGCCGGCTCGGAGAAGATGCCGATCGAGCGACCGAGCCGACGCAGGGACGCCTCGTCGTCCGGCAGGACGTGCGTGCGTCGCAGCTGGTAGAGCTGGATCCGGTGCTCGAGGGTGCGGAGGAAGGCGTAGGCCTCGTGGAGCTTCTCGCCGTCCTGGCGCCCGACGTAGCCGCCCTCGGTGAGGCGGGTCAGCGCGCTCAGCGTCGCGCCCTCGCGCAGGGTCGGGTCGGACCGCCCGTGCACCAGCTGGAGGAGCTGCACGGCGAACTCGACGTCGCGCAGGCCGCCGGCGCCGAGCTTGATCTGGCGCTCCGCCTCGTGCGCCGGGATGTGGTCGACGACCCGGCGCCGCATCGCCTGCACGTCGGACACGAAGCCGTCGCGGCCCGCTGCGCTCCACACCATCGGGGCGACCATCTCCCAGTAGCGACGCCCCAGGTCGGCGTCACCGGCCACCGGCCGCGCCTTGAGCAGCGCCTGGAACTCCCAGGTCTTGGCCCACTTCTCGTAGTAGCCCTGGTGGCTGGCGAGCGTGCGCACGAGCGGCCCCTGGCTGCCCTCGGGCCGCAGGTTCGCGTCGACCGGCCAGATCGTGCCCTCGCGGGTGTGGTCGGAGCAGACCCGCATCAGCTGCGAGGCCAGCTGGGTGGCCGCCCGCAGGGCGACGCCGTCGTCGGCCTGCTCCCCCGGCTCCGGCTCGGCCGCCTCGTAGACGAAGACCACGTCGACGTCGGAGATGTAGTTGAGCTCGTGGCCGCCGCACTTGCCCATCGCGATGACCGCGAGGCGCGCCGCGTGGGCCGTCTCGCCGACCCGGACCCGCGCCACGGCGAGCGCGGCGTCGAGGGTCGCTGCGGCGAGGTCGGAGATCTCGGCGGCCGCGTCGTCGAGCCCGACGTGGTGGGCCAGGTCGCGCGACGCCAGCCGCAGCAGGTGACGGCGGTACTCCACGCGCAGCGCGTCGACGGCCTCCTTGTCCGGCAGCCCGGACACCGGCTCGTCCGCGTGCGGGTCGGCGCCCACCGCGGTCAGCATCGCCTCGCGCAGGGCGTACGCCGCGGGACGGGTGCTGCCCAGGGTCGGGTCGGTCAGCTCGTGCCACTGCTCGGGGTGGCGCACGAGGTGGTGGGCCAGCGCGGGGCTCGCACCGAGCACGCTGCACAGCCGCATCGCGGTGCCCTCGTCGTCGGCGAGCTCGGCGAGCATCTGCTGGCCGGCTCCGGCCGCCTGCTCGTCGAGCGCGTCCACCAGCCGCAGCAGCCCGTCGAGGGCGGCGTCGGGATCGGCGGACGCGGCGAGCTCGTCGGTCAGCGGCAGGCCCGCGTCGCCGAGGCGCTCGATCCCGCGCGCGGCGACCGCGCCGTCGACGAAGCCCTTGCGCACGTAGGTCCCGGCGGACGTCATCGCAGCGCCTCGGCGCCGGCGGCGATCGCGGCGAAGCGCTGGACCATCGGACGCCAGTGGCCGGCCAGCGCCGGCCGGGCCGACTCGATCGCGGCGAGCACCTCGTCCTGGTCGAGGTCGAGCGCGACGTGGTCCTCGCGGTCCGACTCCGCCCAGCGGCGTACGACGTCGGTGTCGGCCTCGGGGTGCGCCTGGATGCCCCACGCCCGCGGGCCGAAGCGCCCCGCCTGCACCTCTCCGCCGGGGCTCCGCGCCAGGACGACCGACTCGGGGGGCATCTCGACCACGACGTCGTTGTTCCAGTGGATGACGGTCTCGGTCGTGGTGCGCGCGCTCGCCCACACGTCGTCGGCGGCTGCCGCGGTCCACCCGACCGGCTGCAGACCGACGATCTGGCCGCGCGGGTTGCGCTCGACCCGCCCGCCGAGCGCCGCAGCGACGACCTGGTGACCGAGGCAGATCCCCAGCAGCGGGGTGCCGCCGGCGACCGCGTCGCGGATGCCGGACTTGAGCGGCGCCAGCCACCGGACGGTGTCGTCGTCGTTGGCGCTCATCTCGCCGCCCAGCACCACCGCGGCGTCGTACGACGTCAGGGCGGGGAGGTCGTCACCGGCGTAGGGGCGGCACACCTCGAGGGTGCAGCCGGCCTCCTCGAGCCAGTCGCCGACGAGCCGGGGCGGGCAGGACTCCTGGTGCTCGACGACGAGCACGCGCGGGCTGCCCATCTCCGTCAGGTCCGTCGCCTCAGAGGACCGGCAGCATCCGGTCGCGCTCGTAGGCGGAGACCTGGGTGCGGTACTCCTCCCACTCGGCGCGCTTGTTGCGCAGGAAGAAGTCGAAGACGTGCTCGCCGAGCGTCTCGGCCAGCAGCTCGGAGTCCTCGGCGATCCCGATGGCGTCCCAGAGGCTGCGCGGGAGCGGCGCGATGCCCAGCGCCTTGCGCTCGCGTTCGGTGAGCGACCAGACGTCGTCCTCGGCCTCGCGCGGCAGCTCGTAGCCCTCCTCGATCCCCTTCATGCCCGCGGCCAGCACGACGGCGAAGGCGAGGTAGGGGTTGCAGGCGGCGTCGATGGTGCGCAGCTCGACGCGCGTCGACTGGCCCTTGTTGGGCTTGTACATCGGCACGCGGACCATCGCGGAGCGGTTGTTGTGGCCCCAGCAGACGCCGGAGGGGGCCTCGCCGCCGCCGAGCAGGCGCTTGTAGGAGTTGACCCACTGGTTGGTGACGACGCTGATCTCACTGGCGTGGCGCAGGATCCCGGCGATGAACTGCCGGCCCGTCCTGGACAGCTGGTACTCGGCGCCGGCCTCGAAGAAGGCGTTGCGGTCGCCCTCGAAGAGCGACACGTGCGTGTGCATGCCCGAGCCCGGGTGCGTCGTGTAGGGCTTCGGCATGAAGGAGGCCCAGATGCCATGGCCCAGCGCCACCTCGCGGACGATGGTCCGGAAGGACATGATGTTGTCGGCGGTCGTCAGCGCGTCGGCGTAGCGCAGGTCGATCTCCTGCTGGCCCGGGCCGCCCTCGTGGTGGCTGAACTCGACCGAGATGCCCATCGCCTCGAGCATCGTGATGGCCTCGCGGCGGAAGTCCGCACCGCGCGACTGGGCGGTGTGGTCGAAGAAGCCGCTGCGGTCGACCGGCTGGGGCTCGTCGCCCTTCCCGGGCACGTCCTTGAACAGGTAGAACTCGATCTCGGGGTGCGTGTAGAAGGTGAATCCCTTGTCAGCGGCCGCGCTCAGCGTGCGCTTGAGCACGTGGCGGGGATCGGCGTAGGACGGGCTGCCGTCGGGCATCCGGATGTCGCAGAACATCCGGGCGGTGGCGGGCCACTCGTCGTCGCCGGTGCGCCAGGGCAGGATCTGGAACGTCGACGCGTCGGGGTGGGCGAGCATGTCGGACTCGTAGACGCGGGCGAAGCCCTCGATCGCCGAGCCGTCGAAGCCGATGCCCTCGTCGAAGGCGTTCTCGAGCTCGGCCGGGGCCACGCTCACGCTCTTGAGGAAGCCCAGCACGTCGGTGAACCACAGCCGCACGAACCGGACGTCACGCTCTTCGAGCGCCCGGAGCACGAAGTCCTCTTGCTTGCCCATGGCACCACCCTAGGGGTCACCGTGCCGTGCGCGACGACCCCCGCCGCAGGGTGGGCACCCGAGCTCGGAGGCGCGCTGCTCAGCGGCAGATGTCGACGTCCTGCGAGCCCAGCACGCCGCCCGGGGCCGGTCGCATCGGCGCGAGCCAGCTCTGCGTCGTCGGCACGAACGCGATGCTGCCGTCGACCTCCCGGCGCACGCCGTCCACCCGCACCTTCTCGACGACGAGCGGCACGGTGACCGCGCGGCTGCGCACGCCCTCCCAGCAGGCCGACGCCTTCTTCTTGGTCACGGCCTCCTCGAGGGTGACCGGGTCGCCGACGCCCTCGCCGTTGTAGCGCCAGGCGACGGTGGTGACGTAGCCGGTGTGTCCCTCCCACGGCGCGCGGACCGTGGCCGACATGCCCCAGGTGCGGCGGGTCGGGATCCGGAAGGAGACCCTCCCGTCGCGCACCTCCCTGGTCCGCGACTCCCAGACGTGGACGACGTCGGCATCGAGCGTGCTGCGCGCGTTGACGAGCTGGACCTCGCAGCCCTCGCAGTCGGCGACGGTGAAGGTCAGCGTCGTGCGGGCGGCCGCGCGGTCCTCGACCTGCGCATGGGCCGACGGTGTCGTCGCGGCCAGCGTTCCCGCGAG
The DNA here is from genome assembly GCF_947488025.1 of uncultured Nocardioides sp. Taxonomy (GTDB): domain Bacteria; phylum Actinomycetota; class Actinomycetes; order Propionibacteriales; family Nocardioidaceae; genus Nocardioides. Next base: position 30,954 of record NZ_CANKYS010000015.1, read on the forward strand.
CAGCGCGGCGCCGGAGAGCCCGGAGCGGAAGGTGAGGCCGTACGGCCGGTGGGTGCGGGTGGTGCGGTGGGTCATCTCGTCTCCCCGTGAAGTGGTGTGTCGCTGTCTGGACGCACCTGCGGCCGGGGAGGTTGCATCCGGCAGGAGCTCAGTCGTCCTCGCCGAGGGTGTTGCGCTCCAGCTCGGCGAGCGTCGGTCGACCGCGGTTGCAGAACACCTCGAGGTCGACGGAGTTGCGGCCGTCGCTGAAGACCGCGTCGACGTCGTCGTCGGGACCCTTCTCCCAGCTCACGATGCGCCACCCCGCGTCCTTGTCGGGTCGTATGCCGACGCCGTACGCCCACGTGTCGCGGCACTCGACGAGGAAGGCCCCCCACTCCCCGGAGATCTCCTCCGACACGGCCGGGCCCTCGGGGTCGGGGACCGACGAGGGCGGCACCGAGACGTCGCGTGCGACCTCGTCGCCGACCGGTCCGCGGTCGCGGATGGTGGCGCCGACCGTCGACACCGCGAAGACGCCCACGAGCACGGCGACGACCGTGGTGGCGGCCCACAGGCCGACGAGCAGCATCCGACGTCTCACGGGCCCATCGTGCCCGCCGCCACGTCAGCGCGAGGTGAGGTGGTGGTTAAGGCAGTGCTAAGGCTCGCCCGCCGCACGGATCGTGGCACCTGCGGGCGGTACGGTCGCGGCGTGGCCGAGGTGCTGATCATCGAGGAGACGACCGGATCCGGCCGTTGCTGGTGCGTGGCCTGCGCGAGTGCGGGCACACGGTGACCTCCGCGCCCACCGGGATGGGCGGCCTGCAGCTCGCCGTCGACTCCTCCCCCGACCTGGTCGTGCTCGACCTGGGCCTGCCCGACGTCGACGGCACCCAGGTGCTGTCGATGCTGCGCGCGGTCAGCCAGGTGCCGGTGATCATCGCCAGCGCCCGCGCCGACGACCCGTCCCTGGTCGGGGCCCTCGACGCGGGCGCCGACGACTACGTCGTCAAGCCCTTCACCAGCACCCAGCTCGACGCCCGCATCCGCGCCGTGCTGCGCCGGGTCGACGCCGGGCGGCAGCGGCCCTCGACCATCACGGTCGGCGGCCTCGCCGTCGACCTCGCCGGTCGGCGCGTCCACCTCGACGGCACCGAGGTCGACCTCACGCCGCGTGAGTTCGACCTGCTCGCCCACCTCGCGGAGCGACCGGGCGAGGTGGTGACCAAGCGCGACCTGCTCGTCGAGGTGTGGCGCCAGCCCTGGGGCGGCTCCGACAAGTCCGTCGACGTGCACCTGTCGTGGTTGCGCCGCAAGCTCGGCGAGACCGCCGCCGCCCCGCGCTACCTGACCACGGTGCGCGGCGTCGGCGTACGCCTCGCGGCCCCGGCCGACGACACGGCCTGGGACGACTGAGGTGCGCCGCAGCCTCCTGCTGACCGCGGCCGCGGCCGTCTCGATGGTGCTGCTGGCGATGCTCGTGCCGATGGCGATCCTCGTGCGCAGCTATGCGCTGGAGGACCGGTTGGCCCGGGCGGCGCTGGAGGTGCAGGCCGTGGAGACGGTCGTGTCCGGGCAGGACGCCGGCGCCGTCGGTCAGTACGTCGACCGGCTCAACGATGCAGAACGCCACACCCGGGTCACGGTGCTCTACCCCGACGGCCTCGAGATCGGCCCCGACCGCGGGCAGGACGAGCTGGTCCTCGACGCCCGCAACACCGGCCGCGCCCGCGTCGACGACGTACCGGGCGGGTCGCAGATCCTCGTGCCGGTCTCCCGCGGCGGCAACTCCGCCCTCCCGTCGCAGACGCCGGTGATCCGGGTGGTCGTCGACGAGCCGGGCCTCGACTCGGCCGTCGGCGTGGCCTGGGGCCTGCTGGCCCTGCTGGCGCTGGCGCTGCTCGCAGGATCCCTCGTGGTCGTCGACCGCCTCGGGCGGTCGTTCGTGCTGCCGATCCGGCGCCTCGCCGAGCACACCCAGACGCTCGGCCGACCGGGCGCGGTCACCCCCGTCGCGAACCTCGAGGGGCCGCCGGAGGTGCAGGAGCTGGCCGGTGCCGTCGACCGCCTCGTCGGCCGCATCCAGCTGCTCCTCACCCGCGAGCGGGAGAGCGTCGCCGACCTCTCCCACCGCCTGCGCACGCCGGTCACGGCGCTGCGGCTGCGCGTCGAGACCGTCGACGACCCCGCCCTGCGCGACCGCCTGGCCGGGGACCTCGACGCGCTGCAGGCCACCGTCGACGAGATCGTCCGCGAGGCCCGACGGTCCGAGCGCGAGGGGCTCGATCCCCGCACCGACGCGGTCGCGGTGATCGCCGAGCGCGTGCGCCACTGGGAGGCGCTGGCGGAGGACCAGGGCCGCGCCTACGACCTGCGGCTGGCCACGTCCGGCCCGCTGCTGCGCGCCAGCCGCACCGACCTGGAGGCGATGGTCGACGTGCTGCTCGACAACGTCTTCTCCCACACCCCCGACGACGCCGCCGTCCGGATCACGCTCGACGCCGACGACGACGCGGTCGAGCTGGTCGTCGAGGACGCGGGCCCCGGCCTGCCCGCGGACCTCGACGCGACGGGACGTGGCGAGAGCGGATCGGGCTCGACCGGCCTGGGCCTCTCGATCGCCGCGCGCACCGCCGAGGACTCCGGCGGGGTGGTCACCACGGGCGCCTCGGACATGGGCGGAGCCCGGGTCGCCGTCACGTTGCGGACGGCCTGACCCGGGCTCCGGTGCAGGGCTGCTGCGGTGGCTCAGCGCAGGGTGACCTTCAGCGAGCAGGACGACCCGCCGGCGGGGGTCACCGTCAGCTTGAAGGTGTCCTTGCCGGCCGTGTTGCGGCGGAACGTGTCGAGGTCGAGCTCGCCCTCGCCGTCGGCGCGCAGGACCCGCGACGTGGCGAGCGTGCCGTCGTGACGGATGGCGACGCGCCACTCGCTGCCGGGACGCGCGTTGTCGATGTCGGCGTCGACCTCGAAGCCGCCGCGCTCGCGATCGACGTTGAGCTCGTACATCGCACCGGCGCAGGTGCCGCGGCGCTCGACGTCGGCGCTGGCCGGGCCGGCGACGAGGACCGTGCTACCGGCCGCGGCGGTCGCGACGAGCGTGGTGGCGATGAGCGTCTTCTTCATGGGGTGTCTCCTCGGGTGGGGCTGGATGTGGTGGCTGGGTGCGGTGGGTGGGTGGATCAGGAGCCGAGCGTGGCGGTGCACGGCTCGCCGTCGGCAGGCGTGAACGTGACGGCGTACGTCGCGTCGCCGGGGTTGCCGTCGCTGAAGGCGTCGACGTCGATCTCGCCGTCCTCGTCGGTGGTGCGGGTGCCGGCGAGCAGCGACGTGTCGTCGCGCGTCAGCTCGACCTCCCACTCCTCACCGGGGCCGGCCGACTGCAGCTCGGCGCTCACCTCGGTGCCGCCGTCCTCCGCCTCGGCACTGAGCTCCCACGTCGCGCCGCCGCACGTGCCGCGTTCGCTGGTCTGGGCCTCCACGGCGTTGCCGACGGCCCACCAGGACCCGAGCCCGACCACGACCGCCGCTGCCACGACGCCTCCGATGACTGCCTTCTTCTTCTGCACGCTTCCTCCTCCGTCGTCCGACGCCGGGTGCGGCGCCGTGGAAGGAGGTTCGCGCGGGCGCGGCTAACCGCGCTCCAGCCCGCCGTTAAGGACAGGCAAAGGCCTGCATCGATCTTTCGCAGAGTCCCCGCTCATGCGGGGAGTCCGTCACTTCGTGGGGTGTACAACCCCCTCCAGGTGTCGGACTTCCCCCGCAAGTCGCCTCAGGAGGCCGGCACGTCCCGGTCGATCTCCGCCAGCCAGGCGGTGCCCTTGGCGTCGCTGGGCATCCGCCAGTCGCCGCGCGGGCTCATCGTGCCGCTGGGGCTGACCTTGGGGCCGTTGGGCAGCGCGGAGCGCTTGAACTGGTTGGCGAAGAACCGCTTGACGAAGACCTGCAGCCAGGTGCGGACCTCCTCCAGCGAGTACGCCACCCGCGCGTCCTCGGGGAACCCCGGCGGCCACTCCCCCGACTCGAGGTCCTTCCACGCGTGCCAGGCCAGGAAGGCGATCTTGCGCGGCCGGAACCCGTGGCGCACCACGAGGGCGAGCGTGAAGTCCTGCAGGTTGTAGGGCCCCACGGTGTCCTGCGTGGCCTGCGGCTTCTTGCCCTCCTCGACGGGGATCAGCTCGGGGGTGATCTCGAGCTCGAGGATCTCCCCGAGCAGCTCGCCGACCGCCTCGTCGAACTCGCCGTGGCTGATCACCCAGCGGATCAGGTGCTGCACGAGCGTCTTCGGCACGCCGGCGTTGACCGTGTAGTGCGACATCTGGTCGCCGACGCCGTAGGTGCACCACCCGAGCGCGAGCTCGGAGAGGTCGCCGGTGCCGACGACGATGCCGCCGCGCTGGTTGGCGAGGCGGAAGAGGTAGTCGTAGCGCAGGCCGGCCTGGACGTTCTCGAAGGTGACGTCGTAGACCTTCTCGCCGCGACCGTAGGGATGGCCGAGGTCCTTGAGCATCTGCTCGGCCGCGGGCCGGATGTCGAGCTCCTCGAAGGTCACCCCGAGCGCCTGCGAGAGCCGGGTGGCGTACGACTTGGTGGTCTCCCCCGTCGCGAAGCCGGGCATCGTGAAGGCGAGCACGTCGCTGCGCGGGCGGCCGAGCCGGTCCATCGCCTTGCAGGCGACGATCAGCGCGTGCGTGGAGTCGAGGCCGCCGCTGACGCCGATCACGGCCTTGGGCGTGCCGATGGCGTTGAGTCGCTGCTCGAGGCCCGAGACCTGGATGTTGTAGGCCTCGTAGCAGTCGAGCGCGAGCCGCTCGGGGTCGTCGGGGACGAACGGGTAGCGGTCGACCTTGCGGAGCAGGCCGATGTCCCCGGTGGGCGGCTCGAGCTCCCACTCGACGGTGCGGAAGCGGTTGACCCGCTCGTGGTGCGTACGCCGGTTGTCGTCGAAGCTGACCTGACGCATCCGCTCCTGGCGCACCAGGTCGAGGTCGACGTCGACGACGGTGCGCCGCGGCCCGTCGGGGAAGCGCTCGCTCTCGCCCAGCAGGGACCCGCACTCGTAGACCATCGTCTGGCCGTCCCAGCTCAGGTCGGTCGTCGACTCGCCCTGCCCGGCCGCGGCATAGACGTACGCCGCCGAGCACCGCGCGCTGGCGCTGCGCGCGAGCAGCTTCCGGTCCTCGGCGCGCGCGATGGTGATCGGGGAGCCGCTGAGGTTGGCGAGCACGGTGGCGCCCGCGAGCGCGGCCTCAGCGCTCGGCGGCACCGGCACCCACATGTCCTCGCACACCTCGACGTGCAGGTCGAGGCCGGGGACGTCGAGGCAGCGGAAGATCAGGTCGGGCCCGAAGCGGACGTCCTGCCCGGCGACGGAGATCCACTCCAGCTCGCGGTCGTCGCCCGGGGCGAACCACCGGCGCTCGTAGAACTCGCGGTAGTTGGGCAGGTAGGACTTCGGCGCGACGCCGAGGACCGAGCCACGGTGGACGACGACGGCCGCGTTGAAGACGCGGTTGCCGTGCACGACCGGCGCGCCGATGACCAGCATCGTCATCAGGTCGGCGCTCGCCGCCACGATCTCGGCGAGGGCCTCCTCGACCGTCGCGAGCAGCGTGTCCTGCAGGAAGAGGTCGTCCACCGAGTAGCCGGTCAGGCACAGCTCCGGGAACACCGCGACCGCGACCGAGTCGTCGTGGCAGGCCTGCGCCTGCTCGAGCACGGCGGCTGCGTTGGCGAGGGGATCGGCGAGGTGCACCGGCAGGGTGACGGCGGCGATCCGGGCGAAGCCCTGGGCGTAGGCCGAGTAGAAGTCCACGCGGTCACTCTAGGGAACTCGGTGGACCACCCCGAGCCCGACGCGACAGGCTCCCCCCATGGCCCTCGACATCAGCCCCTGCGTCACCGACGACGACTACGAGGAGTGGCGGCGCGTCCGGATCGCCGTCGTGCCCTACGAGCGCACCCAGTCGCTCGCCGAGCTGCGGGAGGGCGACAAGCCCGCACGTCTCATGCTCCTGGCGCGCGTCGACGGAGAGGTCGTCGGGCACGGACTGGCCCAGCCGTCCGACACGAGCGGCGGCGGCTCGGTGATCCCGCGGGTGCTGGAGGGCCATCGCCGCCGAGGTGTCGGTACGGCGCTGCTCGAGCGCCTCGTCGCACACGTCGCCGACCTCGGTCTGCCGACGCTGCGCGCCGGTGCCGACGACGACGCAGCCCTGGCCTTCGCCCACCGATTCGGCTTCAAGGAGGTCAACCGCGAGGTCGAGCAGACCTGTCGCCTGTCGGGTCCCGTCGAACCGCCCCCGGCCCCCGACGGCGTCGAGGTCGTCACCGCCCAGGAGCGGCCGGGCCTGTGGGAAGCCGCGTACGAGCGCTTCGGCCTCGAGGCGCTCGCCGACTTCGCCGTCGACACCCCGCTCGACGTCAGCCCCGAGCGGTGGGCGCGTGACTGGCTGGTCGACCCGATGTTCCTCGCCCTCCACGACGGCGAGGTCGTCGGGTGCGCCGGGCTCGGTCGCGACGCCGACGAGCCGACCCGCGCCGAGAACGGGCTGACGGCCGTACGCCGTGACTGGCGCGGCCGCGGCCTCGCGATCCACCTCAAGCTGGTCACCCTGGCCTGGGCCGCCGAGCACGGCATCGCCGAGGTCTACACCTGGACCCAGGACGGCAACGCCGCGATGCGCACGCTCAACACCCGGCTCGGCTACGAGACGACCCGCGTCGGGATCCAGCTCGCGCGGCCGCTGGACCGCTGACGCGCGAGAGACCTTTACCCGGCATCGCCGCCGGCCCTAGCGTCGACGTCGTGCGCCTCACCGTCCGCAGGACCCGCGCGTCCGTGTCCCTCGCCGCCCTCCTCGTCACCGGCAGCCTCGCCGGCGGCCTGCCGACCGGGCCACCGCCCTCGGTCGCGGCCGCCGACACCGTGAGCGATCGCGAGGTGCGCGCCCCGCAGCTCCGGGTCCGCACGGTGGCGCGCGGCCTGCAGCACCCGTGGGACGTCCAGCAGGCAACGGCCGGCCGGCTCGTCGTTTCCGAGCGCGACCGCGCCCGCATCAGCGTCGTACGCAAGGGCGAGCGACGCACCCTGGCCGACCTGTCGCGGTTGATGTGGGTCTCCGGCGAGACCGGGCTGATGTCCCTCGCCGTCGACCCCGCCGCGCGCACGCTGTGGGCGTGCCACGGCAGCGCGAGGGGCGGCACCCACGTGCAGGTGAGCCGCTGGTGCGTCGACAGGAGGTGGACCCGTCTCAGCAGCCGTCGCACCCTTCTCACCGGCCTGCCCTCGACGTCGGGCCGCCACGGCGGCTGCCGGCTGCTGCTCGACCGCGACAGCGACGCCCTTCTCGTCGGCACCGGTGACGCCGCGGTCGGCACCAACCCGCGCGACCTCGACTCGCTCGGCGGCAAGGTCCTGCGGGTGCACCGCCGCACCGGCGCGCCGATGTCCGGCAACCCCTTCGTCGGTGCGAGCAGCGCGCGGCGGTTCGTGTGGACCTACGGCCACCGCAACGTGCAGGGCCTGGCCCAGCGCGACGACGGCTCGGTGTGGTCGGTCGAGCACGGCAGCCACCGCGACGACGAGGTCAACCGGCTCGTCGCCGGCGGTGACTACGGCTGGAACCCGGTCCCGGGTTACGACGAGACGGTCCCGATGACCGATCAGTCCCTGGCCGGCGAGCAGCAGGACGCCGCCTGGTCCTCCGGTACCCCGACGATCGCCACCTCGGGAGCTGCGTGGGTCCGTGGTTCGCGGTGGGGCGCGCTCGAGGGGACCCTCGCCCGTCGCTGCGCTGAAGGGCTCTGAGGTGCTGTTCATGCGGTTCGACGCAGCCGGCGCCCTCACCTCGGTGACGCGCCCGCCCCGGCTGCAGCGGCTCGGCCGGCTGCGGTCGATCACGTCGGCGCGCGACGGCGACCTGCTCGTCACCACCGACAACGGCGCGCGCGACCGCGTCGTACGGGTGTCCCCGCGCTGAGCGTGACCGTCGCCACAGCGCCCTACCCGCCGGTCGCGACTAGCCTGAGGAACGGTCCGTGGACTCCATCAGGGAGCCGCGAGATGACGAGGAGTGAGCATGCCTGAAGAGACGGCCCCCTACGGCTCAGGCCCGACCGCCCCGGCTGCGCCGGTCAAGCGGGTCCGCACCCATCACCTGCGGGAGATGAAGGAGCGGGGCGAGAAGATCACCATGCTGACGGCGTACGACATGTACACCGCCGCGACCTTCGACGAGGCCGGCATCGACCTGCTGCTCGTCGGCGACTCCGCCAGCAACAACGTCCTCGGCAACGAGACCTCCCTCCCGGTCACGGTCGACGAGCTCCTCCCCCTGACCCGTGCCGTGGCGCGGTCGGTGAAGCGCGCGATGGTCGTCGGCGACCTGCCGTTCGGCAGCTACCAGGCCTCGCCCGAGCAGGGCTACCTCACCGCGGTCCGCTTCATGAAGGAGGCCGGCGCCCACTGCGTCAAGCTCGAGGGTGGCGCCGAGATGGCCCCCGTCATCGAGAAGTGCACGCAGGGCGGCATCCCCGTCATGGCCCACATCGGCTTCACCCCGCAGTCCGAGCACACCCTCGGCGGCTACCGCGTCCAGGGTCGCGGCGACGCGAGCGACCGGGTCATCGCCGACGCCCGTGCCGTGCAGGAAGCGGGCGCGTTCGCCGTCGTGATGGAGATGGTCCCCGGCGACGTCGCGGAGCGGATCAGCAAGGAGCTGACCATCCCGACCATCGGCATCGGCGCGGGCGCCGGCTGCGATGGCCAGGTCCTCGTCTGGCAGGACGCCTTCGGCCTGCGCACCGGCCGGATGGCGCGCTTCGTCAAGCAGTACGCCGACGTGCACGGGGTGCTGCTCGAGGCGGCCCGGGCGTACGCCGACGACGTCCGCGGCGGCACCTTCCCGGGCGCCGAGCACACGTTCTGACGCTCGCGCCGACACGCGGGTCGGTGACAACCCGCGTCCGGCGCGGCAGGATCGGGCTTCCCGACGACGCGAGGAGCCCTCCGTGAGCGAGACCCCGGCCGAGAAGACGGCAGCCACCACGTCCACCGCCAAGACGACTCCAGCCAAGAAGACTCCAGCGAAGAAGACGACGGCCAAGAAGACGACGCCCGCGAAGAAGACCGCGGCCAAGAAGACGACTACCAGGAAGACAACGGCGAAGAAGGCGCCCGCCACGAAGAAGACCGCGGCGAAGTCCACCGCCACGAAGTCGACCGCCAGGAAGACCCCAGCCAAGAAGACCACGACCGCGAAGAGCACGACCAAGAAGACGACCGCCACGAAGCCGTCCACCAAGCCCGTGGCGACCTCGGCACGGCGCTCCCCTGCCGGGCGGGCCGCCGACGCCGGCAGCCAGGCGATCAGCACCGCCGCGATGGTCCAGAAGGTCGCGCAGGACACCGCCGAGCGGGTCGCGGCCGAGACGGCGGCCCGGGTGAGCAAGCAGTACGAGGCGGCGATCGCCGAGCTGACCAAGACCCTCGACAAGAACACCAAGCGCGCCCTGAAGAGCGTCCGTGCCGCCGCCGACGTCGCTCAGGCGGCGAACCCCGTCACGGGCAAGAAGAGCAAGAAGAAGAAGTGATCAGTTGTCCGGGGTGCCGTCGGTGAGGCCGTCGCCGGAGCCCGGGCCGTCGTCGTTCCACTTCGGGTCGTTGTCCCACTCCTCGTTGCGCTCCTCGACCTTCTCGAGCGCACGCGAGGCCTCCGCGGACGAGGCGTAGGGCCCGAGGCGGTCGGCGTTCTTGCAGCCGTCCCTGCCCTCGACCGTGTGGTGGGTCAGGCAGAACCAGTATTCGTTCTCGCTCATGCGCCGAAACTACACTCGCGCCGTGCCTGTCGTATCCCCCGCAGAGGTATCTGCGCGTCGTGCCGTGCCCGCCCACATCGTCCGCCCGGACTACGTCGACCTGCCGAAGCCGCAGCGGTTCACCGGCGAGGAGGTCAAGGACGCCGAGACCATCGAGCGCATGCGGGTCGCGGGCCGTCTGGCCGCCCAGGCGCGCGACCTCGTCGGCTCCCACGTCGTACCCGGTGTCACCACCGACGAGCTCGACCGCATCGGCCACGAGTTCCTCTGCGACCACGGCGCCTACCCCTCGACGCTCGGCTACCGCGGCTTCCCGAAGTCGCTGTGCTCCAGCGTCAACGAGGTGATCTGCCACGGCATCCCCGACGCGCGGGTCGTCGAGGACGGCGACATCGTCAACATCGACATCACCGCCTACATCGGCGGCGTCCACGGCGACACCAACGCCACGTTCCTCGCCGGCGACGTCGACGAGGAGTCCCGCCTGCTCGTCGAGCGCACGAAGGAGGCTCTCGACCGGGCGATCAAGGCGGTCAAGCCCGGCCGCCGGGTCAACATCATCGGTCGCGTCATCGAGGCGTACGCCAAGCGCTTCGGTTACGGCGTCGTGCGCGACTTCACCGGCCACGGCATCGGCACCGCGTTCCACTCCGGACTGATCATCCCGCACTACGACGACGAGCGCTTCGACGACGAGATCCGCGTCGGGATGACCTTCACGATCGAGCCCATGCTCAACCTCGGCACGCCCGACTACGACATGTGGGACGACGGGTGGACGGTCGTGACCAAGGACCGCCGCCGCTCCGCGCAGTTCGAGCACACCCTCCTCGTCACCGAGGATGGCGCCGAGGTGCTGACGCACCCCTAGACTCGGCTCTGAGTGGGTCGGCCGGGCGGCCGCGGCACCACACCTTCGGTGAGGCGTCGAGGAAGGTCCGGGCTCCACAGGGCAGGGTGGTGGCCAACAGCCACCCGGGGAAACCCGCGGGATCAGTGCCACAGAGAACAGACCGCCTCCCGGCGTGCCGGGCGGTAAGGGTGAAACGGTGGTGCAAGAGACCACCAGTGCGCCGGGCGACCGGCGCAGCTAGGCAAACCCCACCCGGAGCAAGATCAGACAGGATGCGTTCGAGGGCGGCCCGCCCGAGCATCCGGGTAGATCGCACCAGGCGGCCGGCAACGGTCGTCGCAGATGGATGGTCGCCCCCGCGTGAGCGGGACAGAACCCGGCCTACAGGCCGACCCACTCCCTACAGGCCTCTGACCTGCGAAAACGTGATCACGACACCGCTGTAGTCCGCAGATAGTCCGCAAGAGAAAAACTCTTGAGTCTTCAACTACCGTCGCTGATCGGCTCGAATCGCCACCGAGCCGAGGCCTCCCGGCCTAGGGTCGCGGTGTGTCCGAAGGTGCCGACGAGAAGCGGATGAAGCTCCGGTTCACCGGCGTCTGCCGGGTGTGCGACACGGATCTTCCGGCCCGGGTCGAGGCGATCTACGAGCGGGCGGCCGAGACCGCCCGCTGCATGGACCGCTCCCCCACCTCGGCTCCCCTGCCTCACCGCTGGTCGAGGAGAGCGCTATGCGCCCGTCACGAGACCCCGAACCCCTCGACCCCAGCACCCCGGGCGCCTCAGCCCGCCGCGCGTAGCGAACGCCGCCATGCCCCTAGCGCGAAGCCCGCGTCCGGCGAGCAGCACCCGAGGCTCGGCGGGTCGTTCCTCCCCGTCACCCGTGAACCACACGCGATGAAGGCGTGGGGCACCGACCTGACGCACAGAGTGCCGGAGGCGCAGTTACCTTCTGTTTGCGATACGTGGACCCCAACGATGCGCCCATTCTGTATTGGGCCACCCACGCCATGCACCGCGTATGACGCACAGATGAACCAGATCTGGTCGTCGGCACCGCGCAGTCGAGCTTGAGCGGCGATGTCCCCGAGCGGCGCTACGTTAGACAGGATGGCTGCCTCCATCGGTATGACGACGCCAACCCCAAGTGGGACCGGAGCCCGAGAAAGATTGATTGCAAATGCCAAGATTCATGCCGAGAGTGATTTGAATGCCTCACAAGGCACATAGCCAACTTCCGACCGTTTGGTTCGACGCTTGGCTGGAAGCGAACAGGACCCAAAACACCCCGTACGGCACCACTTTTCACACAGAAAAGGATCGTCCAGCGGAAGCCGCCGACCTGCTCGCGGAGATACTATATCGGTCAAAGACGACAGGAAATCGCCTGCAGAGGCTTTTACAACGAGTCAACTGGATCTCGTCAAGCGCTCGGCTCGACATTCCAAACACTGTCCAAAACCAGCTCGGCGATTTCGGCGAAGTTGTTGCCATTGGCGTACTAGAGGTTTTTAAAGGTCTCTACGTCCCAGTGGTAAAGCTTCGCTATCAGATGGACAAGGACCAGAGCCTACATGGCACAGACATCGTCGGGTTCGAGTTCGATGAAGACGACAACCTAGTGTCGCTACATTTTTGCGAGGTCAAAACAGCTACCAGCACAAAGTCCAACGCGCGAGCGGCGGTCGGCGCAGCTCATCAGCAACTCGCTGACGACCGCGCGTTGCACTTCACCGACACGTTAGAATTTCTCGCCGAACGTCTGGACGATGTAAACCCAAGCGTCGCGGAAGCATTCGAGGAGTTTCTCGCATCTCGCGAGGACGGCATGGATGGGTCCTACCGAATTTTGTTGCTCACGGATCCAAGCATCTACGACCCGACCGTAATCGAACGGATACCGGAACCGCCAGACCTACAAGAACCACTCGAGTTAGATATCGTCCACGTTGCGGAACTTCGAGCATTGATTGAAGAGACTTGGCCGATTGTGGCGCAGCGCGTAGCCGCCGACCCAGCCAAGCGGTTGCCGCTGTCAGGAGCGACGGATGCCGATTAGCGAGGCAGCTACCGCTCTGCTACAGGACAGATACCTACGTGCCGAGATCGAGGCCCTGCGTATCTCGGCACTGCAGCGTCGCATGCTCGGACGTTCTATGGACGTCGAAACCTTCAACACTTCGAGGCTTCAGCGAAACCTAGTTTCGCTCGCACGCGCGGTTCGTCGCGCGGCAGCCAGCACCGAAGGCGTTCCTGACAGTGATGTAAGAAACGCAGCGAGGTTCGTCGCGCGCAGCTACGAGCAGCTCGCGGAAGCGCGGTCCGTAAACCGGTCGTCGATGCTGATGCTTGCCGCCGTCAATTACGAACTTGCTGGCTACCAGGCCAACGCAGCCACGTTGGCCCGTCTCGCGTCCGATGTTTCGAGGCTGCCCCTCACTCAGACACCAGATCTCGAGCAGTTGGTATCCCTGTTCCTGCAGAGGAGATTCCTTAGGCTGAGCCGCAGCGCGGACTCCTTGACAGTCGCTCGAGACGTAACTGTTGAGGCGGGGACCGTCCTCGAGGCCGCCAACCTTCTGACGCAACAAGCGCTCGCTAAGGCCAGCACATACTTTCTAAATGGCCAAGCTAGCGCTCTGCTCGAAGCTAAAGATGACCTAGAAGTAGTCCACGGGGCGATGGTCGAAATCGGCGCGGCTCCGCAGAGCCTCCTCGTAAATGGCCTTCGGTCAATCTTGCCTCGTCTTGAAACCACCAGCATCTGGTCCAATCTGTGGCCCCGCCTACCCGAGAGCCGTTTGTGGAATCGGTATCTGATGACTCTGGGCCGAGGCATGGGATCAGGAGGCGTTTTGGATGCGCGCTCAATTAGTGAGTTGTGGCCATCACAGTTGCGGGCCCTCAACGAAGGGATTTTGAGCCCAAGTTCTCGGGTGGTCAGGATGCCCACCAGCGCCGGCAAGACACGTGTCGCCGAGATGGCGATCGTTCACGCCTTGGCGGTCCGACCCGGGGCCAAGGCCTTATACGTCGGGCCGTTCAACGCGCTTACTAACGAGGTCACTGCTGGACTCAACGATCTCTTCGTAGACCTTGGGCTGTCGGTTTCGTCTCTGCCAGGAAACTACGAACTGTCGGCAGTAGACGAAGATGCTCTGGACGACGACTTGTTGGTTCTAACGCCTGAAAAACTAGACCAGCTCTTGCGTTCCAACAGCCAGTTTATCGACGAGATCGACGTCGTTGTATTGGACGAGGGTCACGTCGTGGGCGAAGACAATCGTGGCCCAAAGTACGAGTTGGTAATCAGTCGCCTTCGACAACGTCGTCCCGACACGAAGTTCGTGGCGCTGAGCGCAGTGGTGCCTGATGAGACTCTACGGGAATTCAGCGAGTGGCTCCGCGCGTCCGAGAACCCAGTGTCGTCACAATGGCGGCCCACGGAACAGCGTCTGGCACTTCTGCGCTGGAAGGGCTCGAGCGGCGACCTTGTATACACACAACCAGGGCGTATGCAACATCAGTCGCCGGAGCGCTCATGCAGCGCATCGAGTACGCAGACCTGACGGAAGGGGAGGTTCCAACGCCGCTCCGCCCGCGTGGGATACCTCGAAGCGCCCTCGTCGCCGAAGAGTGGCTGGGAGGAGACCATAAGGTCACTCAGTACCTCCGCAACGGAATCGGCGTCCACTATGCAGCCTTGCCTGGCCCTGTGAAAGCAGCAATCGAAGAGGACTTCCGGGACCGCAAGCTTGCAGCTCTGGCCGCGACTCCAACGCTTGCCCAGGGCGTGAACCTGCCAATTCGGACGCTCATCGTCCATACAACGCGACGATATGATGATGAGGCAAGTGAGCAGATATCCCTAACGGCGCGCGATTTTTGGAATATCGCCGGCCGCGTCGGCCGCGCTGGTGCCGAGACGGAAGGCACCGTTGTGTTCTTAAGTTTTGGCCGAAACGACGAAGAAGATTACCGCTACTTCGAGGCCTCGAGGAATGATGTCGAAAGGGTCACAAGTGCGCTTTTCCGGATGCTCAACGACCTAGTTACCAACCGGATCTCCAGAACTTCGATCGCACGTAAGCTGGACGCTGAAATGCTCGCGCTATTGGTTGAAGAAGGCGAATCTGCGCTTACCCCGGAGGGGCTTAAAGAAGCCCTTGGAGATACGCTGTTCGAGATTCAGGGGCGCACGGAGCACCGCTCGTCCGATCCGCTGTGGAGGGTGATGGCCGATACCTCGTCAGCGATCTCGGCCATGGTGACAGACGATGATCTCAGAGCGGTTTATGCCAGCACCGGTTTGTCAGCAGTGAGCTGTACCGAGATAAGCCGCCACATTGCGGCACACCAAGACGAACTCGCGGCGGCTTTCGAGTCCGTACAGGACTGGAAGAGTGTCCGCGAGCTTCTGCTGGACGGTCTAGTTGCGTGCAGAGAAATGAACCCACGAACGTCTATCGACGCGGGTCACGAGCAGGTGCTCGACCATTGGCTGACGGGGAGGAGCGTGTTTGACATCGCCAAGACTTTCGATGTCGACCCGATCCGTCTGACCACGTTCGTTGAGGATTTCTTTGGATATCGACTTCCTTGGGGCCTTTCCGCTTACCTGAGAATTTGTGCGCATGTTCTGCAACTCGAATCTGTTCCTGGCCATCTTGAGCAGCTGCCGCTGCAGATCCGCTACGGCGTCCCTTCCCTGACTGCGTCGTGGGTGATGGCCTTAGGAGTTGACTCGCGGGTGCTTGCGGTCACGCTCGCGGACGCGTTCGAGCGCACCGGGCGTGCCCGATCGCCGGGTGCACTCCGGAGGTGGCTGACCAGCCTGGACGTGGAAGACCTTGCAGACCAGTTCGAGATTTCGTTGGCAGCACTGCCGACCGTTCGTCAGGTGGCGTTGCGCGCAAGTGGTAACGACTTGATGCGTAGTTACTACGGCGGCCAAGACCTATTTCCCCTCACTGTGACCGTGTTTGCTCGGGCTAGGATTGAGACGAAGGGTCTTCTTGCAGGGCTCACGGCGGGCATGCCAGTTGAAGTTCGTCGAGACTACGAGGGAGCACACCGGAACGGGGTAGTCCTGCTCGTCGATGACAAGGTGATATCGCGTCTGCCGCGGTCCGAAAGCGACGCAATCGCAATTGAAATGGATGCTGGGCGTGCTGTTGATGCCATCGTGCAGAGTGTCTCTAGCAAGGACGCGCAGTCCTACCGTATTGGGATCGTCCTCCGCTAGCGCAGATCCGAGATGGCGGATCGCTGGCCCTAAATAGCGCGTGCAATCGACTGTTATAGCGCGTCAGCCTCAGTATCACCGTCCATGCGGCGACCAAGTACGGAGTCGATCGCCTCTCGGGTTCGGTCGTCGGAGTCCGGCCAGAGGTGGCTGTAAGTGTCGAGGGTTTCGGATGCAGAAGCGTGTCCGAGGCGTGCCTGGACCGTCTTGACTGATTCGCCGTACCGGATGAGCAGCGAGGCGTAGTAGTGGCGCAGGGCGTGCATGCCGGGACCGGTGGCTTGGTTGAGTCCAGCCACCCTCGCGACAGGACGCCAGACATGGCCGAACGCTTGGCGGGTGATCGGGCGGCCGTCGAGCGTGAAGATGAGGTCGTCGTCGCCGATGTCGCGCGCCGCCAGATGACCGTTGAGTGCGTCGACGACGGTTGCCGGCAACGGGATCGTGCGATAGCTCGCCCGCGTCTTCAACGGCCCGAACTCCGTGACGCGATTTAGTCGCGTCAGGAGTTGTCGGTCGACGGTCACGACCGGGTTCGTGCCAAGCAGGCGGAGCCTGTTGCGGGTCAGCCCGAAGATCTCTCCTTGGCGCATCCCGGTGCCAGCGGCGAAGATGACCAGCGCCTTCAGGTCATCGGGCAGGTGCTCGCGCAGGGTCTCGACCTGGCCGGTGGTGAGCGGCATGATCCGCCGTCGTTCGACGCGCGGAAGCCGAGTGCCCTCGCAGGGGTTAGCCATGATCCTGCGGTCGCGGATCGCTGAGCGGAAGATCCCCGACACCACCCCGTGGATCACGCCGACGGTTGCAGGCGCCAGCGGCTTCCGCTTGGCGGCCCGGTCCCCCGTGCCGAGGAGCTTGACCCACGCCTGCACCTCCGACGGCAGGACGCTGCCGATCGGCCGGGCGCCGAAGATCGGGTAGACGTGTCGCCTGAGCACGGACTCGACGTACGCCTCACTGGTGGGTCGGTGCACCTGAGCGGTTCGCCACTGCTCGGCGTACTCCTTGAAGGTGATCTTGCCGGCGCGGGGATCGACGTACTGGCCGATGACGATGGAGGTCGTCACCTCGTCGATCCACCGCTGCGCGTCGAGCTTCCGGGTGAAGTGCTTTGCGTGCTCCTGGCCGGCTTCGTCGCGGTAGCGCGCACGCCACCTGCCGTCCGGCCGCTTCTGGATGTTGGCCATGGCTCCTCGGAACGAGGTGGGTGAGTTGTCAGAGAGCGCCTTGCTGCTGGCGGCGCTGCTCGCGGATGAACCGCCGCACGTCGCCGACCGTGGTGACGAGGTGACGGCCGATCTTGAAGAACTCAGGGCCGACCCCGCGCTGGCGCCACCAGCGCATCGTGTTGATCGGCACCCTGAGGATGTCAGCGACCTCGGACAGTGTCATCAGCTCTTCAGCATCGCGCTCGGGAAACGGAACATGGGTCGTTGTGGTGGTCACGGGTTCCTCCGTAGGTGTGGTGATGGTCCGTTGGAGTAGCAACCCCACGCCGATGGATTCGGACGTCCGCGTGCGACCGTCGGTGAGGTCTGTGTGCCTCACCGTCCGACGCCAGACCCCTGCGCTGGCTGCGCCTGCGGATAGCGCAGTTCCTCCGGGCGACGCGCTACCGGCGCCGGCGGTCGGAGCGCGGCCCGCCTCGGTGCAGTGGGGCCGTACCGGTCGATGTCCTCGGCCGCACGACGGGCAGCGTGCGTCGGTCCGAGGTCGGCGCGGTCGCGGCCGAACACCTCAACCCACTGACGGCGCGCGTCGTCCTCGGTCTCAGCGACCAGGTGCGCGACGTTGCGCTCGCGCCCGCGGGTCATCCCGACGTACGTCGACGCGGCGCCGCTGTGCTCGCCGACCAGCACGTGCGAGGTCGGGACGGTCGAACCTTGCGCGCCGTACGCCGTGGTGGCGAAGGCGAGCTCGAGGTGCCGACGCGCATAGGTCGCGGGGAGGACGCGACGTCCTGCGTCGCCGAAGACTTCGACCGAGTCCGGTCGCGCAGCAACGACGGTCCACCTCTCCCGGTTGGCGACCCCGAGCTCGCTGTCGTTGCGACGAGTTGCCACCCGGTCTCCCACCGCGATTCGCTCGCCCGCGGAGGTGACGAGGACGTCGGGGTCCTCCCCTCTGCTGGCGTGCACGTGGTGGACCAGACTGTTGATCCGCGTGACCTGCTCGCGGGTGTCGGCTACGACGAGCTCGCCGCTCGAGGCAAGCGCGGCGAGGGGCGGCGACCCGTTCGACCTCGCTGGCGTGCACCACCACGAGCCCACGACGCGCCAGCTCGTCGAACACCTCGTCAGGTCGGGCGCCAGTGCGCATCCGCAGCGACAGGTCGGCGTACTCCGGATCGGCGAAGCGATGGACGCCCTCGAGCTCGACCAGCCGACTCGGCGCGAACCGGGCCGCCAGGTCGAGCACTCCCCCGCGTCCGACCGCCGGTAGCTGATGCCGGTCGCCGACCAGCGTCACCCGAGCACCCGTGGCGTCGGCCAGCTCGAGCAGTGCGCGGGCCGCGTCCTGGTCGAGCATCCCGGCCTCGTCGACGACCAGGAGGGTGCGGCGATCGAGGCGCGGCGCGTCGGGTGCCGGCTCCGCGCGCCCCCAGCGCCTGTCCTCGTCCCAGCGGTAGCCGTGCTGGTGCAGGAGCCAAGCCACGGAGTACGCCGCGGTGCCGACCTCGGCCGACGCGACCTGAGCAGCCTTGCGGGTCGGCGTCACGATCAACATCCGTCCACGGCGTGCCTCGACCTCTGCTCGCTTCGCAGCCAACCGACGCGTCTTGCCGGCCCCGGCGGCACCTTCGACCACGGTGATCGTCCTCTCGTCGGCGCGTTGAGTGATGCGGGCAACGAGTTCACGCTCAACCGCCAAGACGCGAGGTGACGTGTGGGCTCTGACGTGCGCCGGGACGTCGTTGCGACCGAGCAGCAGCGAGGAGGCTTCGAGCACCCGCGCTGCGAGGTCCTCGGCCAGCTCTCGGCGGACAGCGCCGTCGACGACCACTTCGGCCGACGCAATCAGCTTCTCCACCTCACCGCGAGCGTCCGCACCGTTCCACGCCGACCGTCGCGAGCCGAGCCTCGTGAGCGCCCTGTCGACGATGACTTCTCGGTCCAGCTCCCCCGGTCGGACCGTGACGAGATGACGCGGCCGGGAGGGTGCAACGAATCCCAGGTCGTCGAGCTCGTCCGACCACCGCTCGCGCAGCTGGTCGCCCGACACTGGGATGACCTTGTCCGGGCGGGCCTCGGACCAGGCGCGCCGGTCCCACGACTGCCGCAGGGTCGGACCCGGCTCCTCGCCGGGATGGTCCGCACGCCAGCTGGCCTCGTAGCGGTCGATGTTGGTCTCAATCTGTCGTGCCCGCGCGCTGAACGCTCCGGCGTACGCCTTCAGCTCGACGATCTCGCCGCCGCCGTCGTCGAGGGAGTAGCCGTGCGATGCCAGCGCCGCTCGGAACTGAGGGTCAGTCATCACCGCGGCGTGCCCGATCCCGTTGATTGCCTCGAGGCTGTCGCGGATCCCCACCGTGTGCAGTCCGCGCCACGATCCGGCCGCCTTCACCCGCGCGTTGATCTGGAGATGAAGGTGCCGGTGCGGATCACCGGCACGTGAAGTGAAGTGACGTACAACGGCAGCCTCGATCTGCTCGACCGGGACTTGCACCTGGCGGTCGCGCGGTCCTACGCGAGTGGTCGCGTGCTGGGCCAGCCAGCTGATGATCTCCGCCGCAGCGCGATCCTGCGCAGCGTCGTACGCCTCCGCGACCTCAGGGTGCAGCGCCGCGGCGATCGACCAGGTCTTGGGTCCGTTGACGGTGACCTCGACAAACCGGACCGCTTGGGCGTTAGAGCGGAGCCGGCCCTTCGCTGCACCGGACTCGACGTCGTATCCCGCCACCCACCGCTCGTACGTTGGGCCATCCATGTCGTCGCGTCGCTGCACGAGGCTCGACCGGGCGACGAGACGCTGCGCCAGGCCGGTCCCCTCTGCCAGGTAGTAGTCATCTGCTCGGGACCGGTCGGCCTCGACGTAGGTGCGCGCGGCTGCGGCACTGCCGCGATAGATCTTCATCCCACCGTGCACCCGAGACGCCCCCATCGACATCCATCGACAACCACGAATCCGCAGGTCAGACGGCCTTTTCCGTGCTATCCCTCACGGAAATTCGTAGCATGCGTGCCGCTTATTTGGTGGGGAAGAGAGACGCTTAGCAGGGAGGCATCGAGGGCCCGTTGATGTGTAGCAATGGCTGCTGATAGCGAGCCCAGGCGACTGGCTTGGCTGGATCAATGCGTGCGCGGTCACAGGGCGATTTCGAAGCGACTGATTGCGGGACGGCGCCCCTAGCCTGCGCTTACGCTCGGTTCATGAGCACATGGGGGAACAATGAGCCCGCGCCGGCCGGCCAAGCAGCGAGTCGCACGCCAGCGCAGAACTACGCCGGTGAAGTTGGGCGGTTCGTGAGGACCATCAGGGGGACTCGCATTGCGCTGCTGGCCCTCATTGCACTCGGTACGTTGTTCATGGCGCTGGCGTCATCGGACCTCGCGCTTTTCGCCGTGCTGTACGGATTGGTATCAGGCCTATTCGTTCACGTGGTCCTCGGCTGGCTCGAGCACAGCCTTGGCTTACTGTCCGGCATCTATCTCAACGGACAGGCCAAGCCGCCCGCCGCCTGATTCAGACGGACGGTCGCGCTTGGTGAGGCAAGGCGAAGGCAGGTTAAGAGGGATGAGCGGACGTGCCTCCCCGTTCAAGCGGTCTCGGCCTCCGCATGAAATTCGTCGTAGGTCCCGGCCAGATAACTGAGCATCATCGTCTGGAAATCCGGGTTGGCGAAGAACAGGTCGAACAGCTGTCCGTTCTTGTCATGCCGCTGCACCAAGAACTCCTTGATCTTCTCGGCCAGCACCAACTCGTATTGGCTGCGGTCATTGTGGAGTGCGACGTCGCGCATCTCGTCGTCGTCCTTGACGACTACCCACTGCTGGTCGACCCAGATCTTGTCGGCGTCGCCCAGGTCTGCGCCGTACTTGTCATTCATGGCCGATATGAGGGCCGAGAGCCTGTCGAGGACGGGGTCGGCTTCCTTGCCCTTGCCCTCGCCGGGTAGCGCAACGCTTGCCTCGTCTGCCGCAGTCAGCTCGATGACGTGATCGCCCGAGACCGAGAGGCGCAGGTGGGTGAGCTGCACCGACTTGCTCAGCTGCGGCATTGGGTCGGAGTCCCCGGTCGGGAGCTCGGTCAGCAGTGCCTTGCCGTAGAGGAACAGGCGCTCCAGGTCGGGATCGGTCCACGGCATGACCTGGGCGACGAAGGCGTAGGCGCGACAGAAGTGGTTGAGCTGGGCCCGGAACTCCTCGGCCGCGTCCACCTCCAACAGCGCGAACCGCCCCACTGCCGGATGCAGGTTGGCGTAGATCACCGACTGCTGCGTGGGGTCTTCGGACAGGAGGGCTGCCACCGCGGCTGCCATCTCTCCCGATGCGAGAACGCCGGCGGCGAGCAGGTCGTGCTCCATCGTGTAAAGCACATTCGGATCGGTCGGCGCCGCGAATGACTCCTCGTAGAACGGCTCGAAGGCCTCCTGAATCTCCTCGGCACTGTTGGCAAAGTCGAGGACGAAGGTGTCCTCCTTGCCCGGGTGGGTGCGGTTGAGCCGCGACAGTGTCTGCACCGCCTTCACCCCGGCGAGCTTCTTGTCGACGTACATCGTGTGGAGCATGGGCTCGTCGAAGCCGGTCTGGTACTTCTCGGCGACCACCAAGACCTGGAATCCGTCCTCGCGGAACTTCTTCGGCAGCTGACCCTCGCCGAACCCGTTCATCCCCGCCTCGGTGAACTCGAGGTCCGGCGCCTCGGGGTCGGACACCGTTCCGGAAAACGCGATCAGGACCCGGAGCGGAGCATCGCCCTGGTCGTAGCCCTTGCGCTCGATGTAGGCGTCGAGCGCCTGCTTGGTGCGCACAGCGTGCAGTCGCGAGCGCGTCACCACCATCGCCTTCGCGTTGCCATCAAGCTTGGCAGCGGTCTTCTGGCGGAAGTGCTCGACGATGACCTCGGCCTTCGCCTCGAGCTGGTAGGGGTGCAGCGAGACGAACCGTGCGAGCGCGGCCTTGGCCTTGCCCGCATCCATCTCGGGATCGTTCTTGGGGTGGGAATTGGCGAGCTTGTAGTAGGTGGAGTAGGTCGTATAGCTGGCCAGCACGTCGAGGATGAACCCCTCCTCGATCGCCTGGCGCATCGAGTACGTGTGGAAGGGCCGCTTGTGCCCGTCCTGCTCCAGCTGGCCGAAGGTCTCGAGCGTCTTCGGTTTCGGAGTCGCGGTGAAGGCGAAGAAGGACAGGTTCTGCTGCTTCCCCCGCGCCCGGGCGCTCGCCAGCAGCGCGTTCTCCTCGGGCGAGGTCTCGGACTCCTCCTCCGCGGCCTCGGCCTCGGCGAGCCCGTCGCCCAGCACCTTCTTGAGCTTCTTGACCGCGTCGCCCGTCGTCGACGAGTGCGCCTCGTCCACGACGACCGCGAACCGGCGACCCACCACCGCGTTCGCGGTCTCCGCGATCACCGGGAATTTTTGGAGCGTCGTGATGATGACGCGGGCCGCGTTGCCCTCGAGCGCCTCCTTGAGCTGGCTGGAGTGCTGGTCGACGCGCACGATCGTGCCCGGAGTGTGGTCGAGCCCCGAAACAGTCTCCTGGAGCTGCCGATCGAGCACGCGTCGGTCGGTGATGACCACGACCTTGTCGAAGATCGGCGCGTCGTCGTCGCCATGCAGGCGCGAGAGCGAGTGCGCCGTCCACGCGATGGTGTTCGACTTGCCTGAGCCGGCGGAGTGCTGGACGAGGCGATCGACGCCGGGGCCGGATGCTCTTGTCTCGGACAGGATCGACCGCACCGCGTGCCACTGGTGGTAACGCGGGAACAGCACGGTGCCTGATCCTTGGGCAACGTCGTGGGCGTGCACGAACGTGTGGAGCAGGTCGAGCCAGGCGTCGCGCTGCCACACCTGCTCCCAGAGGTACGCAGTCTGGTAGCCGTCGCCCGTCGGGTTTCCTGCGGCGCCGGGCCGTCCCGGGCCATTGGAGCCCGTGTTGAACGGCAGGAACCTGGTCTGGTCCTTGGCCAATCGGGTTGTCATCGCGACCCTGTGCGGGTCGACGGCGAAGTGGACCAGCGTGCGCTTGGCGAAGATCAGGTCGTTGGGGTTGCGGTCCGTGCGGTACTGCGACATCGCGTGCTCGATGTTCTGGTGGGTCAGCGGGTTCTTCAACTCTGCGGTCGCGACCGGGATGCCGTTCACCACCAGCGCCAGGTCGAGCGAGTCGGCAGGGTTGGACTCCGAGTGGTGCAGCTGTCGGACGACCCCGCACCGATTGGCGGCGTATCGCTCGGCCAGCTCTGGCGTCAGGTTGTTGGCGGGCTTCGACCAGCACATCCGCACCGTCACGCCGGAGTCCTTCACCGTCCCGCGCAGGACGCTGATACTGCCGCGGTGGTCGATCGCATCGGCGACGACCTTGACGAACTTCGCGGCGGCCATCTGTTCACCGCCGTGGCGGGTGATCAGCTGTTCCCACTCCTTCGGCTGGGAATCCTGGACGTACGCCACGAGCTCACCGCCGAAGAGAGCGAGCTGCTTGTCGTACGTCGCTGGATCGAGCTTGAACCAGTCATGGGTGAGCAGGTGCGCCTCGATGTTGGACTCGAACGCGGCCTCGTTGTGGACGCTCATGCGGGGATCCCGCTTCTCGCGGTCGTGACGTCGAGCTCGCCCGTGACCGCGGCGGTGATGAGGGACGTCTTGTACTCCGCGAGCAGCGCAGTCTGCCTCCCCAAGTCGGCGAGCATCCGGTCACGCGCTTGACCGCAGCGAGCAACTTCTGCCACGACCGAACGCTGAACCTCCGTTGTCGGTAGGCCCACTGTCAGGTCCATGAGGTCAGGAAAGTAGATGGTTTTGTGGGTTGAGCCCATGGACAGATAGTCGAGGAGGAACGAGCGGCGGGCGCGCAGCGCATGCAGCAGGAACTCCGGGACGAGGTCGTCGCCGCAGGTCCACGTTGCGAAGTCCTGGCTCGTCGCCATGTCCGCTCCCATCACGATCGAGAAGCCAGCGGACGCCGTGCGGCTGAGCGCCACGGTTCCGGCAGGATGGAGAACGGCGGCGCTGTTCCTCAGACCAACGTCGCTGATCTTCACGCTCGTGTTCTCTAACACGTCGATCTGGTCCTGCCTGAACCGATGGACGTCGCCTGTTGTCAGCCACGGGATCGTGCAGTCCTGCCAATACTCGTCGTTTGATCTGCTCGGTGTGTGACCAGTTCCCATACGTGCGACTTGGCTGAGGCGACGTTCTGGCCATTCGGGCGCCGACACCGCGGCCGCTCGGGCCGCTTCGAACTGTTCGACCGCTGCCGCCTGCTGCTTGCGACGAGCGGTGATGATTTGATCAAGCCGGCCTGCTCGGTCATCGAGGAAGTCCGCGATACGTCGCTGCCTCGCGAGGGGAAGGTCCGGCAGGATCAAATTCGCGTAGCGGTCGGCATTGAAGTTCTGGATCGTGCTAACGACCGCTTCGGACCGAATAGCTTCCTGCACGGGACGTGAATCCAGCGCGTATTGAAGGAAGCGCGGGTCCGCGGCGCGGTTTGGTCGGAACCGGACAAGAAATCCGGCGAATGTCGATCCGGCTCCGTCAGGTCCTACCAAATAGGAACGACCGATTGTTCCAGCGCGTGACAGCAGAATGTCGTGCTCCCGCAGTACATGCCGAGTGTCGATCGGGCCCGTAAGAAACACGCCTTGATCTGCACCTTTGAGCCCCAGCGCAGAGATGTCGCTGGTGCGCAACAGCCGAATACCGTCCGTTGTGTACTCGTCGGGCGAAACGTTGAGTCCATATTGCCCCGCGTCCTCGCAGGCGTGCTTCAACCTCACAGCCCGAGCCCCTGCATCCACTCTTGGATCTGGTCCTCGAGCTCCCTGATCTCGCTGGCGATCTCCTCGACGGGACGTGGAGGCGTGTAGACGTAGAACTGACGGGTGAAAGGGATCTCGAAGCCGAGCTTGGACTTGGTGTGGTCGATCCAAGCGTCGGCGACGTATGGGTGGATCTCGTTGACCAGGTGCTCTTCCGCGGCCTCCCGCAGCACCTTCGCGCGCTCTTCGTCGCCCAGGTCGAGGAAGCCAGCAGGCAGTGACACGTTCTCCTGATCGCGGAGCTTAGGATCAGCGACCACCTTGCCCCGCTTCTCGAGAGCCGGTGCGTTCGGCGACGTGCCCTCCCCTAGTGAGACCAAGCCGTCGAACAACCCGACGGGCGGCGGCATCATGTCGGCCTGTACCGGTGCGCCGTCCCTGATCAGACCCGGCCCGGGCTCGAACGCTCGACTGCACCCAGGTTCGCACCACGCCTTATGGACCAGGTGCTCAAGGGCCTTCGCCGTAGCGGCGGCATCAACCTCGCCCTCGATCACGACGTCGTCCCATGTGCCGCCGCGCGTGGCGATCCACGTGTCGCGCTCCTCGTCGAAGCCGATGTCGTAGTGGGTTCGGTCGATGCCGAGGTGCGCCTCCCAGCCGTCGTACTCCGACGAGAGCGGCAGCAAGTGGCTCTCGTGGTCAGGGAGGCAGCCGTGCCTGACGTACGCGTCGAAGAGGCGCTGACGGAACACCTCCTCCGAGTCGGCCTGGACACCGATGAGCCGCCGCAGGTCGGTAGCCTCGCGACCATCCATGTCGAGGCGACCCAGGACGGCCGAGGTGACCTCCCAGCGGGGACGCAACGGCCGTTCAACGGTGATCCGTTGGAAACCGAACATCTCGCGCGACAGCACCCTCACGCGCGGGTCGGCGGCGTGCTCCCCCAGCGCGCCGCCGTACAGCTGCACGAGCTGGGCGATTGCGTCCGGGGTCAGCTCCTTGCGCTTGTCGCCGAGCGACTTGCGCATCTTGGTGCCGAGCTCGCGGCCGTCGACGAGTTTGACGACTCCACGGTCCTGTTCGGCCTTGTCATTGGTGAGGATCCAGACATAGGTGGAGATACCGGTGTTGTAGAACATCTGGTCCGGCAGCGCGACGATGCCCTCAAGCCAGTCGTTCTCGAGAATCCACCGCCGGATCTCCGACTCCCCCGAGCCCGCTTGGCCGGAGAAGAGCGGCGAGCCCGACAAGACGATCCCGACCCGGGAACCGCCGGGCTTCATCTTGCTCAGCATGTGCTGGAGGAACAGCAGTGACCCGTCCGAGACACGCGGCAGACCAGCACCGAATCGACCGTCGAAGCCGCGCTTGGAATGCTCGTCCTTGATCGGACCGGCGTAGCCCTTCCAGTCCACGCCGTAGGGCGGGTTGGCGAGGATGAAGTCGAAGCCCGGGAGCGTTGCGAACGCGTCGTCCACCAGCGTGTTCCCGTTGGCCATCTGCTTCGGGTCGATGTCCTGCATCATCAGGTCCGACTGAGCGATCGCCCACGTTTCGTCGTTGAGCTCCTGGCCGTAGACCTTGACGACCGCGCCGGGGTTGAGCTCCTCGATCCGGTGGAGCGCGCCCATGAGCATGCCGCCGGTTCCGGCGGACGGGTCGTAGACCGTACGCACCGGCTTGGGGTTCTCGGTCAGCTCGCCTGCCGTCCTGCCGGTGAGCATGAGGTGCACCATCAGGTCGATGACCTCCCGTGGCGTGTAGTGCTCACCCGCGGTCTCGTTGGACATCTCGGAGAACTTCCGGAGAAGCTCTTCGAAGATGTAGCCCATCGCTTCGTTGCTGACCACGCTCGGGCGCAGGTCGAGGTCCGCGAAATCGGCCAGGACGGCGTAAAGAATGCCGGCCTTCTGCATCCGGGCGATCTTGTCGTCGACGTTGTAGGCCTCCATGACGGCGTACGCGTCGGGCGAGAGCCGGCGGATGTAGCCAGCGAGCGCCTGGTCGAGGTTCTTGTCGTCGTTCAGCATCGACGCGATCGTCAGGGGCGAGGCGTTGAAGAAGCGCTGTCCCGCTACCTTCTTCAGAATCGCCTCCTGCCCGGGGCCGATGTCGCTCATGCCCTTCGAGGCGTCGAGCACTGCCTGCTTCGTCGGCTCGAGCACAGCGTCCATGCGGCGCAGCACTAGGAGCGGCAACATGACCGATCCATACTCGTGCTGCTTGAAGGTGCCGCGAAGCTTGTCGGCCACCTTCCACACGAACGCGACCTTGTCCGAGAACCCCTGCGGCGCCATCCATTCCCCATTTCCTGAGCCAGCGCCGCCACCCTATTTCACGTGGCCGAGACACGCAGACGGAGTGCCCAGCTTGCTCGAAGTTGCTCGGGCTGTTGGAGCGCAACCGAACCCGGACGCTGGGCCTGTGACGGGCCGATTCAGTCCGCACAGAGTCCGCAAGAATTTCGGGGACTACCGTTCCGGACAGTCACTCCAAATCACGTTTCCGCAGGTCAGAAGGCATTTCCGCTGAATTCCAACTGCATCAACTTACGCGAGAACGCTCCCCGGCCTACAGGCCGACCCACTCCCCCGCCCGGCGCGTCGAACGACCCGAAGTCGCACGCCTACCGCTGCCTGAGCGTGTCAGGGGGCGGCCGTACGACGTTGTGGTCGTCTGACGCGCCTGTGGATGACGCGAGCGGAGCGGGACCTCCTCGCGGCAGGCTGACCGGATGGACGCCGCTCCAGCACTCGAACGTCTCGGCGGGATCGCCGGCGCTCGCGACCTGCTGCGGCTGACGACCCGTCGGCGGCTCCGCCGGGCCTCGCCCGCGGCCGGGTCGTGCGGCTCAGCCGGGGCCACTACGCGCTGCCGACGGCCGACGACGCCCGTCAGGTGGCGTCCCGGCTCACCGCGATCGTGTGCCTGCGGAGCGCGGCAGCCCATCACGGATGGGCGCTCAAGGCGCAACCGCACGTCCCGGAGCTGATGGTCAGGCGCGGCCGCAAGCTCTCACCGGAGCAGCGCGCGGGG
The DNA here is from genome assembly GCF_947488025.1 of uncultured Nocardioides sp. Lineage (GTDB taxonomy): Bacteria > Actinomycetota > Actinomycetes > Propionibacteriales > Nocardioidaceae > Nocardioides. The sequence goes on from NZ_CANKYS010000015.1 coordinate 58,811, forward strand.
GTCTCGATCCACTGGGCGAACGTCGCCGACGACCAGGTCGTCGACGGTGTGACGACGCCGCTACGCACGGTGGTCGACTGTGCTCGGATCCTGCCGTTCGACGAGGCACTCGCCATCGCCGACTCCGCCCTGCGGTCCGGGCTGGTGACGCGTGCCGACCTCGACGCGATCGACGTACGCGGTGCGGGCGCCGACGCCGTACGGCTCGTGCTGCGCCACGCCGATCGCCGTGCGGCCAACCCCTTCGAGTCGGTCCTCCGCGCCCTCTGCGTCGAGGCCGGGATCGTCGTGGAGCCCCAGGCTGCCGTCGACCTCGGCACCGGCACCATCCACCCGGACCTGGTGTGTCACGCGCTCCGCCTGGCGTTCGAGGCCGACTCGTGGTCCTTCCACGCCTCGCGCAAGGCCCACCGACGCGACTGCGCGCGCTACAACCTGCTGGTGATCAACGGCTGGCGGGTGCTGCGGTTCACCTGGGAGCAGGTGATGCACGACCAGGCCTACGTGCGCTGGGTGCTGGCCCAGGTCGCCCGGAGCGTCGGACGACCAGAAGTCGCGGCCGTCATCGTCAGCCCCGCTCAGGCGGCTGCTGCCGGCTGAGTTGTGGTCGTCCGACGCGCCGCCGTACGTGGCTCACGCCAGCCGGAACTCCACCTTGCGCATCTTCGGGTCGGCGGTCGCCAGCTCGACGGTGACCTCCTCGCCGAGGGGCAGGTCGCCCGAGCCGGTCACCCGCGCCTCGATGGCGGGGTCCTGGATGGTGATGTCGCCCTTCTGCTTGCTCTTCTCGTCGAGGTCGACGATCACAGCGGTGAAACGCTCGCCGACCCGGTCGTGGAGCAGCTCGGCCTCGCAGAGGTCGACGATGGCGTTCTCGTAGCGGTTGGCGCGGCGCCCCGACTCGGTCATCGTGTCGGGCAGCTCGTGCATGGCCTCGATCACCCACGCCGGCACGTCGGTGCCGGCGCACAGCGCCACGCAGACCTCGCCGGCGTAGCGGTCGGCGAGGCGGCGGAGCGGCGCGGTGACGTGGGCGTACTCCGAGGCGAGCGCGGAGTGCTGCGCCAGCTCGGGCAGCTCGCCGTTGAAGGACACGTAGCCGGCACCGCGCAGCAGGCGCGTGCACGCCACGATCATCGCGGCGTGGGTCGGCTTCGACGGGTCCAGGGTGCGGACGAAGTCGGGGTAGAGCTGCTCGGCCGGCCACGAGATGCCGAGGGCGCGGGCGGTGCGGTGCAGGCGCTGTACGTCGTGGGGATCCGCCGGCGGCAGGGTGCGGAGGATGCCGACGCGGGCGTAGACCATCAGCGAGGCGGCCGCCATCCCGGTGAGGAGGGAGATCTGGGCGTTCCAGGTCTCGACCGGGGTCAGCCGTCGGAACTCCAGCTCCCAGTGCCCGTCGCCGTTCTCGACCAGCTCCTGCTCGGGCAGGGGCAGCGACACCCCGCCGCGAGCTGCCTCCCGGGCCAGGCGCAGCTCCCCGACCTCCTTGAGCAGGCCGATGAGCTCGTCGGCCCTCCCGGCGTCGAGGTCGGCCTGCACGCCCTCGTAGGACAGCTTGGCGCGCGAGCGCACCAGCGCACGCTCGACCTCGACGTCGGTGCCCTCGCCGGTCTCGTCGACCTTGATGGTCCACAGCAGCGCCGGGCGCACCTCGTCGGGCAGCAGCGACGCGGCTCCCTCGCTGAGCACGGTGGGGTGGAGCGGGATCTTGGAGTTGGCGCCGTAGAGCGTCTCGCCCCGGCGGTTGGCCTCCACGTCGACGGGGTCACCAGCGGTGACGAAGGCGGCGACGTCGGCGATCGCGTAGTGCACGACGTAGCCGGACCCGTCCCGCTCGATGTGCATCGCCTGGTCGAGGTCACGCGCCGACTCGGGGTCGATGGTGATGAACGGGATGTCGGTGCGGTCGAGCTCGGGCAGGCGGGGCGCTGCGGCTGCCTCGGCGGCAGCCCGCTCGACAGCGTCCGGGAAGTTGGGTGTCACCTCGAGGTCGGCCTGGATGGCGGCGATGCCGTCGCGCATCTCCTGCGCCGTCACGCTGTCGCCTGTCGACCGGACCTTGACCACGCGGTTGCTGGGCATACCCGGACCCTAGCCGGGAGGTCGCGGCGCGCGCTGCCTACGCTTGCGCGCGTGCTGATCCTGCTGCCGCCCAGCGAGGGCAAGACCGCTCCCCGACGTGGCAAGCCGCTCGACCTGGCCTCGCTGTCCTCGCCGTCCCTGACGCCGACCCGCGCAACGCTGCTGGAGGCGCTGGTGCAGCTCTGCGGCGACGACCCGGACACGGCGGCCGCGGTGCTCGGCCTGGGCCCGGCCCAGCGCGACCTGGTGCAGCGCAACGCCGACCTTCACCACGCGCCGACGGCCCGCGCCGACGCGATCTACACCGGGGTCCTCTACGACGCCCTCGGCTTCGACACCCTCTCCCCCGCTGCCCGTCGGCGCGCGACGGCGCGGGTGGCGATCACCAGCGCGCTGTTCGGCCTCGTCCGACCCGGCGACCGGATCCCGGCCTACCGCCTCTCCGGGGACGCCACCCTTCCCGGTGCCCCCGGCACGGGCTCGGTGGCCGGCGCCTGGCGCGAGGTCCTCGGCGAGGCCGTCAGCGACGCGGTCGGCACCGGCCTGCTCGTCGACCTCCGCTCCGGGACGTACGCCGCCTTCTGGCGGCCGCCGGCGGAGGTCGCCCGCCGCGTCGCGACGGTGCGCGTGCTCCACGAGTCCGGTGGGAAGCGGAGCGTGGTGAGCCACTTCAACAAGGCGACCAAGGGCCGCATCGTCCGCGCCCTGCTCGAGGACGGCGCCAATCCCCGCACCCCTACGGCTCTCGCCGACACCCTCACCCGGCTCGGCTGGGCCGTCGAGACGGGCGCGCCCACCGCGAAGGGCACCCAGCTCGACGTCGTGGTGACGGAGGTCTGAGCGGTCAGCGCAGCGGGATCACGTCGGTCGCCTCGAGCGGGTCCATCCCGCACAGCGCCAGCAGGTCGGCGATGATCGAGCGCACCTGGGCGAGGATCACCTCCGCGGACAGGTCGTCGCTGTGCTCGACCTGCGCCGTGGCGTGCCCCAGCGCGATGAGGTCGTCGATGACCGCCACCGCCATCCGGTCGGCCACCAGCTCGTCGGCGACCCGTTCGGCGAGGGCCGCCAGGTCGCGCATCAGGGAGGCGTACGACGACGGGACGGGCTCGCGGCGATAGCTGGCCACCGCCACCCGGCGCACCACCACGCGGGTGTTGCGCAGGGCCACGTCGAGCGGCTCGACGAGCTCGGCGAGCTGGCGCTGGTGCTCGCCGTGGCGACGCCGGAACGGCGAGGAGCTCACCACCGACAGGCCCTCCGACGAGGCCGCACGCAGCTCGGCGATGAGCGAGTCGGTCGACCGGGCGTCGCGCAGAACGGCCAGCGCCTTGTCGACGTCGCCGTCCCCGATCCGGTCGGCCGACGAGCGGAGCAGCTCGGCGATCTTGCGCACCACGACGGCCGCCTGGTCGCGCGGCTTGCGCAGCGGGGCGCGGGGCACCACGGTCGCTGCGACGAGCGCCACCGCTCCGCCGATGATGGCGTCGGTCCAGCGGATGAAGGCGTCGCCCGGCGCCGGCGCGAGCGCGGCGACGACGATGCCCTGCACGGCGGCCTGGATGATCATCAGCTGCCCGGCGTCGAGCAGCAGCGCGATGGACATGCCGGCGGCCACGATCAGCGCGATCTGCCACCCGCCCGAGCCGATCAGGTGGGTGGCCGCGTCACCGAGGAAGACGCCGAGCGCCACGCCGACGGTGACCTCTGCTACCCGCCGCTGGCGCTGGCCGTAGGACATCCCGAGCGACACCACGGCCGCGATCGGCGCGAAGAACGGCAGCCGGTGGTTGAAGACGTCGGCGGCGAGCCACCACGCGACGCCGGCGGCGACCGCGCACTGGCCGATCACCCACCCCTTGGCCCGCAGCCGGGCCACGCGGGCACGCAGCGACGTACGGCTGCGCTCGGCGACGAGCTCCGCGTCGATGAGGCGCACGACGCGTCAGTCCCTCAGAGGCCGGACTCGTCGGTGCGCACCAGGATGCGCTGGCACTCCTCGCACCGGACGACCTCGTCGTCCGGCGCCGAGCGGATGCGCGACAGCTCGGAGGCGTCGAGGGTCATGTTGCAGCCGCCGCACTGGCGCGACCGCAGCAGCGACGCCCCGATGCCCTTCTGCTCGCGCAGCCGCTCGTAGAGCGCCATCAGGTCGTCGGGGATGCCCTCGATCGCCGGGCCACGCGCGGACGCCACCTCGTCGAGGGAGCGGTCGATCGCAGCGCGCTTCTCGTCGCGCGCGGCGACCAGCTCGGCGAGCCGGGCGTCGATGTCCTCGGCACGGATGCCAAGACCGTCGAGCACCTGCTGGGCCTCCTCGAGCTTCTCCATCACCTCGAGCTCGGCGTCCTCGAGCGTGGAGATGCGCCGCTCGAGCGACACGAGCTCGTGCTGCATGCGCTCGAGGTCCTTGGGGTTGGTGATCTGCCCGGCGTCCATGCGGCTGCGGTCGCGCTCGCGGCGTGCCTTGACCTGCTCGACCTCGCGGTCGGCCCTGGCCTGCTCGACGGTGAGGTCGTCCACGACGATGCGCGCGTCGCGCACCCGGTCGGTGAGCTCGGTGCGCTCGGCCTCGAGCGTGCTGATCTCGGCCGCCTCGGGCAGGTGGCCTCGCTGGTGGCGCAGCTGGGCGGCGCGGCGGTCGAGCTCGGCGACGTCGAGGAGCGCGAGCTGGTGGGTGGGATCGGCCTTCAACGGCTCTCCTGCTTCGACATTCGGGGGGTTCAGGGGCGGAACGTCCACGGGTCGGTGCACCGTGTGCTGACCCGGGTGCCGACCCTATCGCCCAGCGCCTGCTGCAGCCGAGCCTCCACCGCCGGCAACCACGTCCACTCGGCCGCCCAGTGCGCGACGTCGACGAGCGCCGGGCCGCCGTGCTCGAGGAACTCCGCCGCCCGGTGGTGCCGCAGGTCGCTGGTGACGTAGGCGTCGACGTCGCTGTGGGCGAGCTCGTCGAGGAGGAAGTCGCCCGCGCCGCCGCACACCGCGACCCGCCGCACCCGCCGCTGCGGGTCGCCGGCGACGCGTACGCCGTGGGCGGTGGCCGGCAGCGCGGCGCCGACCCGCGCGGCGAACCCCTCGAGCGTGGTCTCCTCGACCCTGCCGACCCGTCCGGTGCCGGTCGCCGCGAGACCGGGGTCGGCGAGCGGGACGACGTCGAAGGCCGGCTCCTCGTAGGGGTGCGCGGCCAGCAACGCCCGCACCACCGCCGTACGACGCGAGCGCGGGACCACCGCCTCGACCCGCGCCTCCTCGACCACCTCGAGGTCGCCGACCGCGCCGACGGCGGGCGTCGCCCCGTCCAGCGGCCGGAAGCGCCCCTCGCCGGTCCCGGTCCAGGTGCAGGAGTCGTAGTCGCCGAGCCGACCCGCACCGGCCTCCGTCATCGCGGCGCGTACGGCGTCGGCGGAGCCCACCGGCACGAACACGACGACCTTGTCGAGCGGGGCCGCCGGCGCCGGCCTGATCGGAGCGAGGTCGGTGAGCCCGAGCGCCAGCGCGAGCGACTCCGAGACTCCCCCGACGGCCTGGTCGGCGTTGGTGTGGGCGGCGAGCAGGGCGCACCCCCCGGCGGTGAGCGTGTGGAGCGTGCGCCCTTTGGGCGTGTCCGCGGCGACCGAGCTGACCGGCGTCAGGAAGAGCGGGTGGTGCACCACGAGCAGGTCCGCGCCCCACTCCACGGCTTCGTGAGCGACCTCGACCGTCGGGTCGACGGCGAACATCACCCGCTCGACCTCCGCCGACGGGTCCCCCGCCACGAGGCCGACGGCGTCCCAGGAGTCGGCGGTGCCGGGCGGGTACCAGGCGTGCAGCAGGTCGACGACGTCGGCGAGGGTGGGCATGCGGCCCAGTATCGAGCAGGCGCTAGTTGACCTGGCGCTCCTGCCCCTCCCAGTAGGGCTGGCGCAGCTTGAACTTCTGCAGCTTGCCGGTCGCCGTGCGGGCCAGCCCGTCGCGGAACTCGATCGATGTCGGGGCCTTGTAGCCCGCCGCCTTGTCCTTGCACCAGGCGATCAGCTCGGCCTCCGTGTCGGGGCTGCCGCTGGCCCCGTCGGCCAGCACGACCAGGGCCTTGATGGTCTCGCCCCACTTGTCGCTCGGGACGCCGATGACCGCGACCTCGGCGACCGCCGGGTGGGAGAAGAGCACGTCCTCGACCTCGATCGAGGAGACGTTCTCGCCACCGGTGATGATCACGTCCTTCTTGCGGTCGCTGATCGTGAGGTAGCCGTCGTCGCCGATCACGCCGCCGTCACCGGTGTGGAACCAGCCGTCCACGAGCGCCTTCCCGGTCTCGTCCGGCCGCTCCCAGTAGCCCTCGAGGATGACGTTGGAGCGTGCCAGCACCTCGCCCTCGCTGTCGGTGCGCAGGCGTACGCCGATCGCGGGCGCGCCGGCCCGCACCAGCTTCGCGGCCCGCTCCTCGGCCGGCAGGTCGTCCCACTCGGCCCGCGAGCGGTTCACGGTCAGCAGCGGCGAGGTCTCGGTGAGGCCGTAGATCTGGACGAACTCCCAGCCGAGCTCCTCCTCGACGCGCACGACCGTCTTCGTCGGAGGCGGGGCGCCGGCCATGATGATCCGCACCCGGTCACGCCCGGGGATCTCGCCCTCCCAGTCCTGCGCGGCCTCCAGCACGGCGGCGGCCACGGCGGGCGCCGCGCACATCACGGTCACGCCGTGCTGCTGCACCCGGCGCAGGATCTCCGCGCCGTCGACCTTGCGGAGCACCACCTGCGGCACACCGAGGCCGGTCATCGCGAAGGGCATGCCCCAGCCGTTGGCGTGGAACATCGGCAGCGTGTGCAGGTAGACGTCGCGGTCGGTGACGCCGGCGTGCAGGCCGAAGGTGACCGCGTTGGTCCACAGGTTGCGGTGGGTCAGCTGCACGCCCTTGGGGCGCGCCGTCGTGCCCGAGGTGTAGTTGATCGTGGCCGTCGCGTTCTCGTCCGGCTCCCAGGGGCGCGGCTCGACACCGGGCGCGGCGAACATCGTGTCGTCCTCGCCGAGCACGAAGGTGTGCTCGACGTCGACGCCCCTCAGCGAGTCGACCAGCTCCGGGTCGACGTAGAGCACCCGCGCGCCGGAGTGGGCCACGATGTAGGCGATCTCGTCGGGCCGCAGCCGGAAGTTGATCGGCACCAGCACCCGGCCCGACCCGCAGACCCCGAAGAACGACGTCAGCAGCCGCGCGGAGTTGTGGCTGATGATCGCGACACGGTCGCCGACCTCGAGCCCGAGCTCGTCCAGCCGCGCCGACTGGCGGCGGGAGAGGTCGTACGCCTCGGCGTAGGTCAGCGTGCCGAGCGACGCGGCGGGCTGGTCGGGCTCGTCGATGAATCCCGGCCGCTCGCCGTAGACGGCCGCGGCGCGCTCGATGAAGTCGGTGACGCTGAAGGGGACGATCATGCGCCCACTGTGGCACGCGTCACCCGCCGCTGCGAGGGGTCGGACGGCGGGTGCGACGGACGGCACGTCGACGTCGACGAACGGCGTGACGGACCGACGAGCGGACCCTAAGAACGCTCTCATCCGCGTCTCACGCTGCGCCCACCCCGCGCGACGACGATCGCCGGCATGGGACAGGTGACCAGGGTGCTCCTCCTCCTGGCGGTCGTGGTGCCGGTGACGGCGTACGTCGCCGGGTCGCTGGCCTCGCCCGGCGCACCGTCCCCCACCGACCACAGCCCGGTGATCCTGCGCGACGCCCCCGACGTCGCAGACGAGCAGCCGGCCACCGACCGCACGCGCGAGCGCGAGCGCCGCGACGATCGTCGCCGGGACGGACGAGGCGACCGGCCCCGGGACGGGCGCACCACCCCGCCCGAGCCTTCCGCGACGACACCGCCGTCCCCCGCCCCCGCCCCGCCGGCTCCACCCCCCACCACCGCGTCGCCTGACGACGACGGTGACGACCGCAGCAGCAGTAGTGGCAGCAGCGGTGGCACCGGCGGTGGTGGTGGCGGCAACGGCGGCGGTGGCGGTGATGCCGTGGTCGTGACCCCTCAGCCCACACCGATCGGGGAGGATGACGACGACGAGTGGGACAACGGGGACGACGATGACGACGACACGGACGACGGCGACGACGCCGACGACGACGGAGACGGAGACGACTGACCGTGCCCGTCGCCGCTTCGCTCGCATCTCGGTCCGCACCCGCCTCACGGTCGTCATCGCCCTCCTCACCGCGGTGGCGATGACCGGCGCCGGACTGCTCGTCTACGCCCTCGAGTCGGCGCGCATCGAGCGCCAGGTCACCGCGCAGATCAGCCAGGAGATCGCCGAGTTCCGCGCGCTGCGGGTCGACCCCAACACCGGCGAGGAGTTCGACGACGTGGGCCGGGTGCTCAACGTCTTCCTCACCCGCAACGTGCCCGACGACGACGAGATGCTCGTCGGCTACGTCCGCGGCGAGACGCCCGAGCGCACCGCCAACCGCTACGGGCAGGAGGTCCTCGACGAGCCGGCCTACCGGGAGGCGCTGGCCGACCTCGCCGGGGCCGGCGGGACCCGCGTCATCGAGTCCCCCACCTTCGGCGAGACGTGGGTGACGCTCGTCCCGGTGACCAACACCCAGGGCGAGGGTGCGCTGGTGATCGTCAACTTCCTGCGCGACGAGCACGAGGAGCTCGACCGCACCCTCCAGACCTACACCCTCATCGCGCTGCTCTCGCTGGGACTCATCACCACGATCGCCGCCTTCCAGTCCGGCCGCCTGCTCGCTCCCCTGCGCACGCTCGAGGAGACGGCGCGCGAGATCACCACGACCGACCTGTCCCGGCGCATCCCCGAGCGCGGCAACGACGACATCACCGCGCTCACCCGCACGATCAACGGCATGCTGGAGCGCCTCGACTCCGGGTTCGCCGCCCAGCGCCAGTTCCTCGACGACGCCGGCCACGAGCTCAAGACGCCGCTCACGGTGGTCCGCGGCCACCTCGAGCTCCTCGACCCCCGCGACCCGGACGACCTGGCCGAGACCCGCGACCTGCTGCTCGACGAGGTCGACCGGATGTCACGGCTGGTGACCGACCTGATCCTGCTGGCCAAGAGCCGGCGCCCCGACTTCCTCGTGCTCGGTGAGGTCGAGCTGTCCGGCCTCACCCAGTCGGTGCTGGCCAAGGCCACCGCCCTCGGGGACCGTGCGTGGCGCCTCGACGACGTGGCCCGCGGACGCGCCGTGCTCGACGAGCAGCGCATCACCCAGGCCCTGCTGCAGCTGGCCGACAACGCGGTCAAGCACACCGACCCGGGCGCGGAGGTCGTCATCGGCTCCGCCCGCGCCGACGGCGAGGTGCGGCTGTGGGTCCGCGACTCCGGCGACGGGATCCCCGCCGAGGACCGCGACGCCGTCCTCGAGCGCTTCGGCCGCAGCCAGGTGCGCGCGGGTGACGACGGGTTCGGCCTCGGGCTCAGCATCGTGCGCGCGATCGCCGACGCCCACGGCGGCGTCGTACGCATCACCGACGCCGAGCCCCACGGCGCGCACGTCGAGATCGTCCTGCCCGACCGCGCGATCGACCGATGACCGACCAGCCGAGGAGGCACACCCGATGGCCCAGATCCTGATCGTGGAGGACGAGGAGCGGATCGCCTCGTTCGTGGCCAAGGGCCTGCGCGCCGAGGGCCACCACCCGACCGTCGCCGGCGACGGTCCCCGCGGGCTCGACGAGGCCCTGTCGGGGCGCTTCGACCTGATGGTCCTCGACATCGGCCTGCCCGGCATGGACGGCTTCGAGGTGCTCGACCAGCTGCGCTCCCAGGGGAGCCGGATGCCGGTCATCGTGCTGACCGCCCGCGACTCCGTGACCGACACCGTCACTGCCCTCGACAACGGGGCCGACGACTACATGGCCAAGCCGTTCCGCTTTGCCGAGCTGATGGCCCGCATCCGGCTGCGACTGCGGGCCCTCGCGCCGGCGGACGCGCCGACCAGCGGGGACGACCTGGTCGTCGGCGCCCTGCGGCTCGACCGGCGCACGCGCCGCATCTCCGGACCGCAGGGCGAGTCCGAGCTGTCGGCGCGCGAGTTCGCCCTGGCCGAGATCTTCCTGCTCAACCCGGGCCAGGTCCTGACCCGGGAGCAGCTCCTCGACCTGGTCTGGGGCTACGACTTCGACCCCGGGTCCAACGTCGTGGACGTCTACGTCGGCTACCTGCGCAAGAAGCTCGGCACCGGGTCGATCGCCACGGTGCGCGGCGTCGGCTACCGGCTCAACCCCTGATCCTTCAGCCCCTGATCTTGAAGCCGGCCAGGGAACCGCGCGGCAGCCCGGCCAGCACCGGCTCGAGCGCCTCGGCCACCTCGTGCGGCAACGGGCGCGCGTCGGGATCGACGCGCAGGCACGCCGCGATGACGTCCGCGACCACCGCGGGCACGTCGTCGGGCAGCGCACCGGGAGCGTCGACGAGCTGCGGGAAGCGACGGCGTACGTCGTCCGCGTCGGGGTCGCCGTGCTCGAAGGGCCGCCGGCCGGCGACCGCGTGGAACAGCGTGGCGCCGAGCCCCCACACGTCGGAGGCGTACGACGGCACCGGTCCGCCCTCCTCCCGCGAGGCACCCGGGTCGCACTGCTCGGGCGACATGTAGGCGTCGGTTCCGATCGGGTGCCGGAGGCGGCGGGCGTCCTCCTCGGGGCGGGCGACCGACAGGTCGATGAGCCGTGCGGGCGCGCCCATGATGACGTTGCTCGGCTTGATGTCGAGGTGGGTCCACCCGATGTGGCGGAAGTAGTGCAGGGCCGCGGCGACGTCGATGGCGAGCGGGAGGTACTGCTGCTCCTGCAGTCGCCCGTAGCGGCGGACCAGGCTGGAGAGCCGGGGTCCGTCGACGTGCTCGAGCACGACGTGCGGGCGGTCGCCGTCCTGCCCGTCGCGCAGCCCGCGGACGACGACCGGGTGGTTCACCGTGGCGAGGGCGAGGACCTCCCGGCGCAGGCCGCGCCGGGAGGACTCGTCCTCGAGCTGCGAGGGACGCAGCGCCTTCACGACCACGGGCGACCAGGTCACCTCGTCGAAGCACAGCCACGCCTCGTAGGCGGCGCCCCCGCCCAGGCGGCGCAGCGCGCTCAGCCCGGGCGCGAGGAGCTCCCCTTCCGCGAGGTGCCAGCCGTCGTCGTTCCTGCCCATGGTCGCCTCCCTCACCGCTCGCCGTCAGCGACGGGTGTCGTTGCGGCTGCGGTCGTTGGTGCTGTTGGCCGTCTTGTCGCGCGTCTTGTCGCCGCCGTCACGGGTCCAGTCGCGCGTCTTGTCGCCACGGCTCTTGTCGCGGTCGCGGCTCACGTCGGTCACGCGGCTGTTGGTGTTGTCGTTGGTGTCGCGGCTCTGGTCGGTGTACGACGGGCTGTTGGTGCGCGTGTCGTCATCGTCGTCGTCGTCGTTCGTGTCGTCGTCGTCGTCATCGGCGACCAGGACGAGCGACGGCGCGTCGTCCTCACGCTTGGTGGCCTCGTCGGGCGTCGAGGAGACGACCGGCGACGACATGGCGATCAGGCCGAAGGCGGTCAGGCCGGCGACACCCAGCAGGGTGGTGGGAAGCAGCTTCCTCATCATGGTTCCTCTCGTCGGGGGCCGGTGCGGCCCGCTGTACGAGAAGAGTGCTGCGGCGGTGTGAGCCGTCCGTGAGGCCCGGATGAGAGGGCTCTCACGGGAAGGGCCAGGGTGCGTCGGGACGGTTTCGAACCGCCGACCGCTCGGGTGTAAACCGAGTGCTCTACCGCTGAGCTACCGACGCGCAGGGGCACACACTACGGGACCGCGCGCCCCGCCCGGCAAACCGTCGGCGGCGGCCCGATCGGGTCCGGAAATGAGTTGAACCGCTGGCGTCTCGGGTCACCAGCGGTTCAACAACTAGAAGATTACACCCCTCCCCAAGGGCGTACGAGGAATCGCGAAATCAGCCCGGATCGGTCTAGACCACTGGCTGTCCGCGACCTACACCAGGTGCTGATCGACCGCCGCGTGGAGCTCGCGCAGGTGCTCATCCAGGTCGCGGCCGTCGGGGCCGGCGTTGTGCACCGACCAGCGCAGCCGGCCCTCCCGGTCGACGACGTACGACGAGCGCCGCGGCGCGCCCTTGACCTCGTCGAACACCTCGTAGTTCCGCGAGACGGCTCCGTGCGGCCACCAGTCGGAGAGCAGCGGGAAGTTGAGGCCCTCGGCCTCCGCGAAGGTGCGCAGGGCGTATACGGAGTCGCAGGAGACGGCGAGCACCTCGGTGTCGAAGGTGAGGAACTCGTCGAGCCGGTCGCGCACGCCCGACAGCTCCCCGGTGCAGACCCCGGTGAAGGCGAACGGGAAGAACATCAGCACGACCGCCTTGCGACCGCGGAAGTCGCTGAGCCGGACGTCCTGGCCGAACTGGTCACGGAGCGTGAAGTCAGGTGCCTCGTCGCCGATGCACAGTCCCTTGCCCGTCACGCTGGTCCCTCGCCGTCCTTCTCGTCGTCTCGGTCATCCTGGTCGTCCTGGCTGCCCCACCCGGCGAGCTCCCGCTTGAGGACCTTGCCGGTCGCGTTGCGCGGCAGCTCGTCGACGAACACGATCTCGCGCGGCACCTTGAACCGCGCCAGGTTGGTCCTCACGTGCTCGCGCAGGTCGTCCTCCGACACCTTGCCGGTGCGCACCACGAAGGCGCGCAGACGCTGACCATAGTCCTCGTCGGCAACACCCACGGCAGCGACGTCCCGCACGCCCTCGTGGGCGATGAGGCAGTCCTCGACCTCTTGGGGGAAGACGTTCTCCCCGCCGGAGACGATCATGTCGTCGTCACGGCCCGCGACGTGCAGCCGACCGGCCTCGTCGAACCAGCCGACGTCGCCAGACGACATCAGCCCCTCGACGACCTCCTTGGAGCCGCCGTGGGTGTAGCCCTCGAACAGCAGCCCGTTGCCCACGAAGATCCGGCCGGTCTCGCCCGGCGGCAGCTCGCCGCCCCCATCGTCGAGGATCTTCACGACAGTGCCGTAGGGCGGCCTGCCCGCCGACGTCGGATCGGCCCGCAGGTCCTCCGGCGTCGCGATCGAGGCGTAGGCGACCTCCGTGGAGCCGTAGATGTTGTAGAGGTTGTCGCCGAAGCGGTCCATCCACGCCTGCGCGAGCGTGGCGGGCAGCGCCGAGCCGGACGACGCGACCACCTCGACACGGGAGAGGTCGAACCCGTCGAGCTGCTCGGGGTCGAGCGCCAGGATGCGCTGCAGCATCACCGGGATCACGACCATCGACTGGCAGCGCTCGGCCTGCGTGGTCCGCAGCGCCTCCGCCGGGTCGAAGGTGCGCCGCAGCACGACCGTCGAGCCGAGCAGCATCGCCAGCGCCAGGTGCGCGAACCCCCACGTGTGGAACAGCGGGGTGGCGATGTGCGTGCGCCAGCCCGCCCGCAGCGGCATCCTCGACAGGAGCGAGACGGCGGCGTCGATGCCGGCCTCCTTGCGCGGCGCGCCCTTGGGGGTGCCGGTCGTGCCCGAGGTCAGGATCACCACGCGGGAGTGACGGGCGGGCGGGTGCAGCTCGCCCTCGTCGTACGCCGTCACGAGCCGCTCGAGGATCTCGTCGGTCCCCGGTTCCCCCTCGGTCCACGCCAGCACCCGGCGCTCGAGGTCGGCACCGGCGAGGAGACCGGTGAACTCCTCGTCGTGGATCACCATGCTCGGCGCCTCGCGCCGGAGCACGTCGACCAGCTGCGGTCCGGCGAAGGCGGTGTTGAGGTAGAGGATGTCGGCGCCCAGCTTGGCGACCGCGACGGTGGCGTCGACGAATCCGCGGTGGTTGCGGCACATCACCGCGACCGAGTCGCCCTCGCGGACGCCGCGCTCGGCGAGCGCCCGCGCGAGGGAGTTGGTACGACGCTGCAGCTCGCCCCAGGTGAGCTCGCCGAGCTCGTCGACCACGCCCACCTGGTGCGGGTCGCGGGCCGCGAGGGTGGCGAAACCGCCCGCCGGACCGGTGCCCCAGCGCAGGACCAGGCGTCCGATGTCGACCAGGGTCCGTGGGCCGTGGGGCCGGATCACGCCCGCGCGACCCAGCACGCGGACGGTGGTCGCGACCCCGGACGCCCGGGCCGCGAGGGTGGACGGGAGGTCGCGAACGGTCACGCGGGGGTCTTCGGCGCGACCAACCGGATGGCCTGCCAGTCCTTGCTGACCGCGGCCGTCGTGGTCTGCGACAGCCCCGCGATGGGCGCCGCCTCCGTGACGTCGGACGCGTCGACGGTGCCCGGTCGGCCGACCTTGGGCGTCAGGAGCCAGATCGACCCGCCGCCGACGAGGTCGGTGAGCGCGTCGACGAGGCCGTCGACGAGGTCGCCGTCATCGGCGCGCCACCACAGCAGCACCGCGTCGACGACGTTGCCGTAGTCGCCGTCGACCATGTCGGCGTCGATGCAGTCCTCGACGGCGATGCGCAGCTCGTCATCGGTGTCGTTGTCCCAGCCGAGTTCCTGGACGACCATGCCGGGCTTGAGCCCGAGCCGATCCCCCGTTCCTGTCACCGGGGCAGAATCGCCCACCGTCGAGCTCACGCAGTGCCTCCTGTGTCCTGGGGTCCCGACCGGCGTGGTCAGGCTTGGTGCGCACAGTCCACAGGAACACGGCAGGCGCCGCAACCCCGGTACGCGTCATGGGACTACCCGTGGGTAGATTTCGTGGCGCGGACGAGCGTGACACGATGAGCGGGTGAGTGACGCCGAGAAGTCCGACAACAGCAAGAGCCCGGCGATCGCGTCGGTGATCCACGAGGGCCTTCCCACCCAGCTGCCCGACATCGACCCGGACGAGACGCAGGAGTGGCTCGCGTCGTTCGACGCGATGCTCGACGACCGCGGCCGCGACCGCGCGCGCTACGTGATGCTGCGCCTGCTCGAGCGTGCGCGCGAGAAGCAGGTCGGCGTCCCCGCGCTGCGCTCGACCGACTACATCAACACGATCCCGCCGGAGCGCGAGCCGTGGTTCCCCGGCGACGAGGAGGCCGAGCGCCGCATCCGCGCGTTCATCCGCTGGAACGCCGCGGTGATGGTGTCGTCGGCCAACCGCAAGGGTCTCGAGGTCGGCGGCCACATCGCCACCTACCAGTCCTCGGCGAGCCTCTACGAGGTCGGCTTCAACCACTTCTTCCGCGGCAAGGACCACGAGGGCGGCGGCGACCAGATCTACATCCAGGGCCACGGCTCGCCGGGCGTCTACGCCCGCGCGTTCCTCGAGGGCCGCCTCAGCGAGGAGCAGCTCTACCGCTTCCGCCAGGAGGTCCAGCACGGCAAGGGCGCCGGCCTGCCGTCCTACCCGCACCCCCGCCTGATGCCCGACTTCTGGGAGTTCCCCACCGTCTCGATGGGCCTCACCGCCATCGGGTCGATCTACCAGGCGCGCTTCAACCGCTACCTCGACAACCGCGGCATCAAGGACACCACGCAGCAGCGCGTGTGGGCCTTCATGGGCGACGGCGAGATGGCCGAGCCCGAGTCGCTCGGCGCGATCCGCGTCGCCGCGCGCGAGGAGCTCGACAACCTCACCTGGGTCATCAACTGCAACCTCCAGCAGCTCGACGGCCCGGTCACCGGCAACGGCAAGATCATCCAGGAGCTCGAGGCCAACTTCCGCGGCGCCGGCTGGAACGTCATCAAGGTCGTGTGGGGCCGCGAGTGGGACGCGCTGCTGGCGCGCGACGTCGACGGTGTCCTGGTCAACCGGATGAACTCCACCCCCGACGGGCAGTTCCAGACCTACTCCACCGAGGACGGCGCCTACGTCCGCGAGCACTTCTTCGGTGGCGACAAGCGCCTGCGCGCGATGGTCGAGCACATGTCCGACAGCCAGATCGAGAAGCTGCCCCGCGGCGGCCACGACTACCGCAAGGTCTTCGCCGCCTTCGACGCCGCGAGCAAGCACACCGGTCAGCCGACGGTGATCCTCGCCCACACCATCAAGGGCTGGACGATCGACGCCCTCGAGGGCAAGAACGCCACCCACCAGATGAAGAAGCTGACCCTCCCGGACTTGAAGAAGTTCCGCGACCGGCTCTACCTCCCGATCAGCGACCGCGACCTCGAGGAGTCCTACGAGAAGACCGGCGGCGCGCCGTTCTTCCACCCCGGCGCCGACGCTCCCGAGATCGAGTACATGCTCGAGCGCCGCAAGGCCCTCGGCGGCTCGATCCCGCGCCGCGTCAACCGCGCCACCGCGCTCAAGCTGCCCGGCGACGAGCTCTACGCCGAGCTCAAGCAGGGCTCGGGCAAGAACAAGTTCGCCACCACGATGGCCGTCGTCCGACTGCTCCGCGACTGGATGAAGGACCCGGAGATCGGCGACCGCCTGGTGCCGATCGCCCCCGACGAGTACCGCACGTTCGGCATGGACTCCATGTTCCCGAGCGCCAAGGTCTACAACCCGGGTGGCCAGCAGTACGAGTCGGTCGACCGCAAGATGCTGCTCTCCTACAAGGAGTCCGCGCAGGGCCAGATGCTCCACGAGGGCATCTCCGAGGCGGGCGCGATGGCGTCGGCCACGGCTGCCGGGTCGTCGTACTCCACGCACGGCGAGCACATGATCCCGTTCTACATCTTCTACTCGATGTTCGGCTTCCAGCGCACGGGCGACTCGATCTGGGCGATGGCCGACCAGCTGGCCCGCGGCTTCCTCATCGGCGCCACGGCCGGTCGTACGACGCTGACGGGCGAGGGCCTCCAGCACGCCGACGGACACTCGCCGCTGCTGGCCGCGACCAACCCGGCGATCGTCCACTACGACCCGGCCTTCTCCTACGAGATCAGCCACATCATGCAGAACGGCCTCGAGCGGATGTACGGCACCGGCGGGCCCGACGGCACCGGCGAGGACGTCATCTACTACCTCACCGTCTACAACGAGCCCGTCTCGATGCCGGCCGAGCCCTCCGACGTCGACGTCGACGGGATCCTCCGGGGCATCCACAAGGTCGCCACCGCCGACGGCGAGGGCCCGCGGGTCCAGCTGATGGCGTCCGGCGTCGGCTTCCCCTGGGTCGAGGAGGCCGCCCGCCTCCTCGCCGAGGAGTGGGGCGTCCAGGCCGACCTGTGGTCGGTCACCTCGTGGAACGAGCTCGCCCGCGACGGCGCCGCCGCCGAGCAGTGGAACCTGCTCAACCCGGGCGAGGAGCACCGCACGGCCTACGTCAGCGACAAGCTCGCCGACGTCCAGGGTCCGGTCGTCGCCGTGTCCGACTACATGCGGGCCGTCCCGCTGCAGATCGCCCGCTGGGTCCCGGCCGACTACCGCGTGCTCGGTGCCGACGGCTTCGGCTTCGCCGACACGCGCCCGGCAGCGCGTCGCTTCTTCCACATCGACGCGCAGAGCGTCGTCGTCCAGGCCCTCCAGGCGCTCGCCGACGCCGGCGAGCTCCCGGTGGAGAAGGCCGTGGAGGCCGCGGAGCGCTACCGGATCGACGACCCGACCGCCACCAAGGACATCAAGCAGGAGGGCGGCGACGCCTGAGGGACGTCACCACCCGCTGACACCCGCCTGACCCGCCCGGGTCAGGCGGGTGTTGCGTGTCGTACGTCGTCCAGCGGGCCGACGGGCGGCTCGCCGGCGCGCGCTTCGGCCGGACGCACCGGTGCCCCCTCGTCGAGGAGGTCGCGCCAGTGGTCGCGGTCGTAGCGGCTCGGCTCGGTGGTGCGGATGAAGTCTCGCACGATCTTGGCGAACCGCTCGGGGTGGTCGCGGTGCGGGAAGTGACCGGCGTTGGGGATGATCTCGACGCGGGCGGTCGGCGCCAGCGCGCTGGCGTTGCTGGCGTGGCTGACCGGGATGACGAGGTCGTCGGCGCCCCAGACGACGCACATCGGCATCGCCTCGGTGAGGTAGGCGCGGTCGGCCATGGTGACGATCTGGCCCTTCCAGTCCACGACGGCCCGGACCACGTGCCGGATCGCCGCACGCGCCCGGGGGTCCTTGAAGGAGTCGTAGATCGTGGCGACCTCGCCGAGGTCGCGCAGCTGGCTGATCCCGCTCCGGGCGAGCACCCGCATCGTCGTCGTGGCGGCGTGGCGCAGTCCGGGGGTCGCCAGCACACCCATGACCTGGTGGAAGCCGGGGGTGGTGATCGCGCGGATGGCCGGGCTGACCTCGGGTCCCAGTCCCCCGGAGGCGACGAGGACGAGGCGCTCGGTGCGCTCGGGGTACTGGTAGGCGAACTGCATGGCCACTCCCCCGCCGAAGCTGTGCCCGACCACCGTCGCGGTGTCGATGCCCAGCACGGTCAGCAGGTCGCGCATCCCGTTGGCGTAGCCGCCCACGCTGTAGTCGGCGCGCGGCTTGTCGGACACGCCGTGACCGAGCAGGTCCGGTGCGATGACCGTGTGCGTCCGAGCGAGCGAGTCGATGACCGGCGCCCAGGTCGTGTGGTCGCAGCCGAGGCCGTGGAGCAGCAGCACGACGGGCCCCGACCCGGCCCGGACGAAAGCGCGCCGGTGTCCGTGCACGGTCACGTGCTCGACGTGCTGGCTGGTGCGACGGCTCACGCGACCTCTTCCCTCGATCTCGGGCTGGGACTGTCCGGATTCAACCAGAGCGTGTCCCCCGGTACCCCACGCGCCTCGCCCCGATGCGAAGTCGTGACCTCGCCCGCGCGCCCGACGGCCCGCTCGGTTCGTGGGAATCCCACTACGTGACGCACCCCACTACAGTCGTGCCGTGACCCCGTCCCGCCGCCGCGCAGCCGAGGCCCTGCGCAACTCCACGGGAGCGCTCAGCACCGCCGCGACGGGGCGGATGTCGGCCGACCTCCCCTGGTTCGACGACCTGAGCGCGCAGGACCGCTCGTGGGTCGGCCTCATCGTCCAGGCGGGCATCCGCGGGTTCGTGGACTGGTACGACCGCGAGGTCGAGGCGTCGGCCCACGACCCCCTCGACGTCGTCGTGTTCGGCGCCGCGCCGCGCGAGCTGACCGGCGTCATCTCGCTGCAGCAGACCGTCGAGCTGGTGCGGCTGAGCATCCGGGTCGTCGAGACCACCATCGACGCCCTCCTCGACCCCGACGACGCCCGCGAGGTGCACGACGCGGTCCTCCTCTACGCCCGCGAGGTGGCCTTCGCCACCGCCGCCGTCTACGCCCGCGCGGCCGAGTCGCGCGGCGCGTGGGACGCGCGGCTCGAGGCGCTCGTGGTCGACTCCGTCGTCCGCGCGGAGGCCGACGAGAGCGTCCTGTCCCGGGCGAGTGCGCTGGGCTGGGGTGCGCACGGCGACGTGGCCGTCGTGCTGGGCGCCACGCCCCCACACCGGGCCGAGCTCGACGTCTTCGACTCCGTACGACGCTCCGCGCGCGCCGGCGGGATGGACGCGCTGTGCGCCACGCAGGGCGACCGGCTGGTCGTCGTCCTGGGCGGCGTCACCGACCCCCTGGCAGCCGCCACCAGGCTGCTCGACCACTTCGGCGACGGCCCCGTGGTGGTTGGCCCCGTCACCGCCGACCTGGCCCACGCCAGCGCGTCGATGCGGGCCGCGCTGTCCGCGCACCGGGCCGCGAGCGGCTGGCCCGACGCCCCGCGCCCGGTCGCGAGCCGCGACCTGCTCCCCGAGCGCGCCCTGGCCGGCGACGGGCACGCGCGACGACACCTCGTCGACGAGGTCTACCTTCCGCTGATGGCAGCGCGCGGCACCCTGCTCGAGACGCTGGCCGCGTGGTTCGAGCACGGTTCGTCCATCGAGGCGACGGCCCGCGCACTCTTCGTCCACCCCAA
Source organism: uncultured Nocardioides sp. (assembly GCF_947488025.1). Lineage (GTDB taxonomy): Bacteria > Actinomycetota > Actinomycetes > Propionibacteriales > Nocardioidaceae > Nocardioides. Next base: position 78,603 of record NZ_CANKYS010000015.1, read on the forward strand.
CACGGTGCGCTACCGGCTCCGCCAGATCTCCGACACGACCGGGTGGTCACCGACCCGACCACGTGAGGCGTTCGCCCTCCAGCTGGCGCTGATCCTAGGGCGCCAGTCGGGTCGGACGGAACTGTAGGAACCCTACAAAGATCTGGGGGTCAGTTTCGTCGGCGTCGGACCCGCGGGGATCGACCGCGACCCGTCACAGTGGTCATGTGCTCGTCATCGTCGCTCCCGGCCAAGGGGCCCAGACCCCCGGATTCCTCACGCCCTGGCTGGAGGACCCGACCTTCGCCGCCCGGTTCGACTGGCTCGCCACCGTGGCCGGCATCGACCTCGCCCACTACGGCACCGAGGCGGATGCGGAGACCATCCGCGACACCAAGATCGCCCAGCCGCTGCTGGTGGCGACCGGGCTGGTCGCGGCCCTCGACCTCTTCCCGCACCCGGCAGACGCGTTCGCGCGCATCGGTGCGGTCGCAGGGCACAGCGTCGGCGAGCTCACCGCCGCGGCCGGTGCCCGGGTGATCACCGCCGAGCAGGCCATGGTCCTCGTGCGCGAGCGCGGCAACGCGATGGCCGACGCGGCCGCCACCACCGCCACCGGGATGACGGCCGTCCTCGGCGGCGACCGCGACGAGGTCCTCGCGGCCATCGAGCGACACGGCCTCACCGCCGCCAACGACAACGGCCCCGGCCAGGTCGTCGCCGCCGGTACGACGGAGCAGCTCGCCGCCTTCGCCGAGGACCCGCCAGCCAAGGCGCGCCTGATGCCGCTGAGCGTCGCCGGGGCGTTCCACACCGTCCACATGGCCCCGGCCGTCGACCGCCTCGCCTCGCTGGCCCGCTCCGTCTCCACCCACGACCCGCGCACCCCGGTGATCTCCAACCGCGACGGCCAGGTCGTCCACGACGGCCGCGACGTGCTGCGCCGCATGGTCGGGCAGATCTCCAACCCGGTCCGCTGGGACCTGTGCCTGGAGACGATGAGCGACCTCGGCGTCACCGGCATCCTGGAGATGCCGCCCGCCGGCACGCTCACCGGGATCGCCAAGCGTGCCCTCAAGGGGGTGGAGACCTTCGCCCTCAAGACGCCCGACCAGCTCGACGCCGCCCGTGACTTCTGCGACAAGCACGGCGAGGCCTCGATGATCGAGACCACCCCGACGTGGCGGATGGTCGTCTCGCCCGCCAAGGGCACGTTCCACATCTCCGCCGAGGCCGCGCAGCTGCACCTCCTCGCCCCCGGCGCCACCATCGGCGCCGTCGCCAGCCTGCGCGACCGCACCGACATCACCGCGCCCCACGGCGGCTCCGTCGTCGAGTGGCTGGTCGAGGACGGCGACCTCGTCTCCCCCGGCCAGCCCCTCCTGCGACTCCACCCGGAGGCCACGCTCTGATGGTTGCCATCACCGGCGGCACGGGTGCCGCACACGCACGCATCATGGGCGTCGGCGCCTACCGCCCCTCCCGCGTCGTCCCCAACTCCGAGGTCGTCGACGCCATCGCCTCCAGCGACGAGTGGATCCAGCAGCGCTCCGGGATCCGGACGCGCCGCTGGGCCGGTCCCGAGGAGTCGGTCCAGATGATGTCCGTCGAGGCGTCCCGGATCGCCATCGAGCGCGCCGGCCTCGAGGTCGGCCAGATCGACTGCGTGGTCGTCGCCACCGTGAGCCACCTGCTCCAGACCCCGGCCGTCGCCACCGCGATCGCGCACGAGCTCGGCACCGACGGCGCCGCCGCCTTCGACATCTCCGCGGCGTGCTCCGGCTTCTGCCACGGCATCGCCCTGGCCTCCGACATCGTCCGCGCCGGCAGCGCCCGCCACGTCCTGGTGGTCGGGGTCGAGCGGCTCACCGACATCCTCGACCTCACCGACCGCGGCACCGCCTTCATCTTCGCCGACGGCGCAGGAGCAGCCGTCGTCGGACCCAGTGACACCCCCGGGATCGGACCGGTCGTGTGGGGCTCCGACGGCGAGCAGTTCGACCTCATCCGGCAGCGCGAGGACTGGCGCGACGTCGTCGGCACCGACACGCAGCCCGGCTCCGGCGTGATGCCGCACCTGACCATGCAGGGCAACCCGGTCTTCCGCTGGGCGTCCTTCGCCATGGCGAAGATCGGCCAGCAGGCACTGGACGCGGCCGGCATCACCCTCGACGATCTCGACGTCTTCGTGCCCCACCAGGCCAACATGCGCATCATCGACGCCATGGCGCGCTCCATGAAGCTCCCCGCATCGGTCCGCATCGCACGCGACGTCGCCGACCAGGGCAACACCTCGGCCGCATCGGTCCCGCTCGCGCTCGACCGGATGATGGCCGAGGGTGAGGCCAGGTCCGGCGACACGGCACTGCTCATCGCCTTCGGCGCCGGGCTGTCCTACGCCGCCCAGGTCGTCACCGTCCCCTGACCAGCACCACCCCCAGCACCACCCCAGCACCATCTCCTGACCAACCCAGAACCAGCCCGAGCAGCACCCACACAGAAGAAGGGAAGGCCCCATGGCCAGCACCGAAGAAATCCGCGCCGACCTCGCCGAGATCGTCAACGAGGTGGCCGGCGTCGACGCCGACGACGTCCAGCTGGACAAGTCCTTCGTGGACGACCTCGACGTCGACTCGCTCTCCATGGTCGAGGTCGTCGTGGCCGCCGAGGAGAAGTTCGGCGTGACCATCCCGGACGACGAGGTCAAGAACCTCAAGACCGTGGGCGACGCCGTCGCCTACATCGAGCGCGCGCAGGGCTGACGCTCGTCCTGACGTCACGGGTGGCCGGCGTCCAGCCCCGGCCCCCGTGACCCAGGCCCCGACCTCCATCTCGGGTCCACCCCGATCCACCCCGATCCACCCCGATCCACCCGCGAGAACGGAACCTCATCTGATGCCCTCGACCCGCGTAGTCGTCACCGGCCTCGGCGCCACCTCCCCCGTCGGCGGGGACGTCGCCTCGACGTGGCAGGCGATGCTGTCCGGCACGTCCGGCATCCGGCGGCTCACCGACGCGTGGGTCGACCAGCTCCCCGTGAAGATCGGCGGCCGCGTCGCGGTCGAGCCGTCCGAGGTGCTCGAGCGCGTCAAGGCCCGTCGGCTCGACCGGTCCAGCCAGTTCGCCATGGTCGCGGCCGACCAGGCGTGGGCCGACGCCGGCCTGGAGGACTCCGGCCTCGAGCCCGAGCGTCTCGCCGTCGCACTCGCGTCCGGCATCGGCGGGGTCACCACCCTGCTCGACAACTACGACATCCTCCTCGAGAAGGGTGCGCGCCGGGTCTCCCCCCTCGCGGTCCCCATGCTCATGCCCAACGCTCCCGCGGCCAACGTCAGCCTCAAGTACGGCGCCCGCGCTGCGGTCCACGCGCCCACCTCGGCCTGCGCCTCGGGCAACGAGGCCATCGCCATGGCCATCGACATGATCCGGCTCGGCCGCGCCGACGTCGTCATCGCCGGCGGCACCGAGGCCGCGATCCACCCGCTCCCGATGGCCGCGTTCGCCAACATGATGGCGCTGTCCAAGACCGGCAGCGAGGAGGGCGGCGACCCGACCACCGTCTCCCGCCCCTGGGACACCGGCCGCGACGGCTTCGTCCTCGGCGAGGGCGGTGCCGTGCTGATCCTCGAGTCCGAGGAGCACGCCCGCGCCCGCGGTGCCAGGATCTACGCCGAGGCGCGCGGAGCCGGCATCAGCAACGACGCCCATGACATCGCCCAACCCGACCCCGAGGGTCGCGGCGGCACCCGGGCGATCAAGATGGCGCTGCGCGAGGGTGACGTCGACCCGGCGACCGTGATCCACGTCAACGCCCACGCGACGTCCACGCCCAAGGGCGACATCGCCGAGGGCCTCATGCTCCACGCCGTCCTCGGCGAGCACGTCGACCGGTGCGTCGTGACGAGCACGAAGTCGATGACCGGCCACCTCCTGGGCGGCGCCGGGGCCCTGGAGGCCGTCGCGACCGTGATGGCGCTCCACGACCGGGTCAGCCCGCCCACCATCAACCTCGACGACAAGGACCCCGAGGTCGACCTCGACATCCCGACGTCGAAGCGCGACCTGCCCGACGGCGACGTCGTCGCGCTCAACAACTCCTTCGGCTTCGGTGGCGCCAACGTCGCGGTCGCCTTCGGCAGCGCCTGAGAACCGGAAGGACACCCCATGACGACGACGGCCACGAAGCCCGCCAAGCTGCCCCGCGAGCAGGACCCGCGCAACCCGGTCCACCGGCTCACCGCGCTGCTCGACGAGGGCACGCTCGAGCTGATCACCCCCGACGACGACTCGGGGATGCTCGCCGCGGTGGGCCGCGTCGACGGCACGTCCGTGGTCGCCTTCTGCAGCGACGCCACCGTGATGGGCGGCGCCATGGGCGACCTGGGGTGCCGCGTCGTCGTCGACGCCTACCACCGCGCGATCACCGACGGGGTGCCCATCATCGGGCTCTGGCACTCCGGCGGCGCCCGTCTGGCCGAGGGCGTGCTCTCCCTCCACGCCGTCGGACGGATCTTCCAGGTGATGACCCAGGCGTCCGGCGTGATCCCGCAGATCTCGGTCGTGCTCGGCCCGGCCGCCGGTGGCGCCGCCTACGGTCCCGCCCTCACCGACGTGGTGATCCTCGGGCCCGAGGGCCGCATCTTCGTCACCGGCCCCGACGTGGTCCGCTCCGTCACGGGCGAGGACGTCGACATGCTCCGCCTCGGCGGACCCGAGCCGCACGGGCGGCGCTCCGGCGTCGTCCACATCCTCACCGAGTCCGAGCGCGAGGCGCTCGACCGGGCCCGCACCGTCGCCTCGCTCCTCGGCGCCCAGGGCAGCCTCGCCGTCGACTCCGTCGACGACCGCGACCTCGGCGCGCTGCTGCCGGAGTCGAAGAAGCGCGCCTACGACGTGCACCCGCTCGTCGACGGCCTCCTCGACGAGGGCACCATGCAGGAGCTCCACGCCCGCTGGGCCCCCAACATCGTCACGGCCCTCGGCCGCTTCGGCGGCCGCACCGTCGGCGTCGTCGCCAACAACCCGCTGCGGCTCGGCGGTTGCCTCGACTCACTCTCGGCCGAGAAGGCCTCCCGCTTCGTGCGCATGTGCGACGCGTTCGGGGTGCCGCTGGTCGTGCTCGTCGACGTCCCGGGCTACCTCCCCGGCGTCGGCCAGGAGTGGGACGGCGTCGTACGTCGCGGCGCCAAGCTGCTGCACGCCTTCGGCGAGTGCGTCGTGCCGCGGGTGACGCTCGTGACTCGCAAGACCTACGGCGGCGCCTACATCGCGATGAACGCCCGCTCGCTGGGCGCCACCCGCGTGTTCGCCTGGCCGGGCGCCGAGGTGGCCGTGATGGGCGCCGTGGCGGCCATCCGCATCCTGCACCGCCGCAAGCTGGCCGAGGTCTCACCCGAGATCCGGCCCCAGGTCGAGACCGAGCTCGCCGCCGAGCACGAGCGGATCGCCGGTGGCGTCGACAAGGCAGTCGAGATCGGGGTCGTCGACGAGGTCGTCGAGCCCACCCGCACCCGCAGCGCGATCGCGCAGGCGATGCGCCACGAGATCGACACCGCCGGCGTACGCCGCGGGCGCCACGGCAACATCCCGCTCTGACGTCGGTCGACGTCACGCACGACGCGACCGCTGGGGCGCTCAGACCACCTGGTGGAGCCAGCGCATCGGGGCGCCCTCGCCGGCGTGGCGGAAGGTCTCCAGCTCGTCGTCCCACGGCTTGCCGAGCAGGTTGTCGATCTCGAGCAGCAGCGTGGTGTCGCCCAGTGCGGCCTTCACGACCGCGGCCTTGAGCCGGTCCTCGGGGATCAGGATGTCCCCGTGCGGGCCGGTGATGGCGTGGAAGATCCCGAGGTCGGGCGTGCACGAGAAGCGGATGCCCTCGGTGGAGCTGGTCGGCTCCTCGGTGATCTCGAAGCGCAGGTGGTTCCACCCGCGCAGCGCCGATGCCACGGCGGCGGCCGTGCCGGCGGAGCCGGACCAGGACAGCTCGGCGCGGTAGGAACCCGGCTGGGCAGGCTGAGGCGTCCAGTCGAGCGAGACGGCCACTCCGAGGACTCCGCCCACCGCCCACTCGATGTGCGGGCAGAGTGCGGAGGGAGCAGAGTGCACGTAGAGAATGCCCCTCGTGGCCGGACCGTCCGGACGGGAAGCAATGCGTGTGGTCACTGTGACCTCCTTGAGTTCCGACGCTCCAGATGCGCCTTCCCCAGCGTTCTGTCGTCAGTGCTCAACAAGAGTCGAGTGACACGTATGTGATTAGTGGCCCCATTGTGACGCATGTGGCGCCCGAGCGCCAGCAGTCACGCCGATCAGGACTGGCGTCGTTCGAGCGCCTCCGCGCGGGCGGCAGCGTCGGTCAGCTCGTCGGAGTCAATGGCGTGGGTGCGGTGGAACCACGAGAGGGCGTCGGTCTCGCGACCAGCGGCCTCGAGGGTGTCGGCGTACGCGTAGCGCAGCCGCACCACCCACGACTGCCGGCTCTTGGAGGTGAGCGGGGCGAGCTCGAGGGTCCGCAGCGCGGCGTCGAGCTGGCCCATGTCACGCCGGGCACCGGCCTCGACCAGCGTCATCTCGGCCTTGGCCTCGGAGCTGAAGTTGGACACCGACGGGCTCTTGGCGAGCTTGATGGCCTGCTCCGGGTTGCCGAGGGCACGGTGGCAGTCGGCCATGATGGGCAGGTAGTCGGTCGCGCCGTTCATCCGCTTCGCCGCGCGCAGCTCGGCCAGGGCCTCTGCGTAGTGGCCGGCGGCGTAGGCGGTCTCGCCCGCCGCCTCCCGGACCACGGCGATGCGTGACGCACGGGCGCGCGCGGCCAGCGCGTGGCGGTAGGCCAGCTCGGGGTCGTCGTCGATGAACGCGCCCGCTGCTGCCAGGTGTCGCGCGACGCGGGCCGCCAGCTTCTCCGGCAGGCCCTTCAGCTGGGCGCGGACGCCACGGTCGAGCTCGGCGCCGGTGATGTCCTCGGGCAGGTCGGGACCGTCGTACGCAGCCTGGTCGGCCGTGCGGGTCACCTGCTCCGAGCGAGCCCTGAAGCCACGCTCCTGCGAGCGGTCGGGACGCTTGCCGCCGGACGGCTTGCCACCGGAGGCGGGACGGCCCGACGTGCCACGGGAGTCAGCCGAGCGGCCAGAGGCGCCGCGCGAGTCGCTGCGCTGGCCACCTCCGCGCGAGCTGGAGCCGCCGCTGCGGCTGCCGGCTGACGAGCCTCCTCGTCCGGCGCCCGAGCCGCCTCGTGACGGTCGCTGTCCTCGACGGTCCTCGGCCACAGCCGCACTTCCCTTCTCCACGCGTCGTCCCCGCTCGGGGTCAACGCTACTCATACCGTGCCATGAAATGGCACAGGGGCCACCAGATCACTGGTGGCCCCTGCCAAATGTTTGTCCGGCGGCGTCCTACTCTCCCACAACCTCTCGGTTGCAGTACCATCGGCGCTGAAAGGCTTAACTTCC
>NZ_CANKYS010000016.1 GCF_947488025.1 uncultured Nocardioides sp.
CAGCATGGACGAGAACCGATCAGGTGTTACCGATGTCCTGAGACATATCCCGTTACCGATGTCCTGAGACTCGACAGTCGGTCCGAACCTCGGATTGCCATGACGTCAGGTCCGGTGACGGTCGTCACCACCCCCACCCCGGTGGATGGTCAGGAAGAACGGCTACCCACCCCTCGCCGGTAGTTTCTTCGCATGACCGAGACTTGGCCCGGCACTGCCTACCCCCTGGGTGCCACCTTCGACGGCACCGGCACCAACTTCGCCCTGTTCAGCGAGGTCGCCGAGCGAGTCGAGCTGTGCCTGTTCGACCCCGACCCGGACAACCCCGGCTCGTTCACCGAGACCCGGCTCGAGGTCACCGAGGTCGACGCCTACGTCTGGCACTGCTACATCCCGACCGTGCAGCCCGGCCAGCGCTACGGCTACCGCGTGCACGGCCCGTGGGACCCGAACAACGGGCTGCGCTGCAATCCCAACAAGCTCCTCCTCGACCCCTACGCCAAGGCCACGGCCGGGGAGATCGACTGGGACCAGTCGCTCTTCGCCTACAACTTCGGCGACGAGGACTCGCGCAACGACGACGACTCCGCGGCGCACATGACCCACGGCGTGGTCATCAACCCGTTCTTCGACTGGGAGGGTGACCGCCGCCCGGCCATCCCCTACAACGAGTCCTTCATCTACGAGGCGCACGTCAAGGGCCTGACCCAGCTGCACCCCGACGTGCCGGAGGAGCAGCGCGGGACCTACGCCGGCCTGGCGCACCCGTCGATCACCGCGCACCTCAAGAAGCTCGGCGTCACGGCGATCGAGCTGATGCCGGTGCACCAGTTCGTCCAGGACTCGACCCTGCTCGACCAGGGCCTGCGGAACTACTGGGGCTACAACACCCTCGGCTTCTTCGCCCCGCACGCCGACTACTCCGCCAGCGGCCTCGGTCAGCAGGTCCAGGAGTTCAAGGCGATGGTCAAGGCGATGCACGCCGCCGGCATCGAGGTCATCCTCGACGTGGTCTACAACCACACCGCCGAGGGCAACCACCTCGGTCCGACGCTGAGCTTCAAGGGCATCGACAACGCGGCCTACTACCGCCTCGTCGAGGACGACCAGCGCTACTACATGGACTACACCGGCACCGGCAACACCCTCAACGTGCGCCACCCGCACTCAGTGCAGCTGATCATGGACTCGCTGCGCTACTGGGTCACCGAGATGCACGTCGACGGCTTCCGCTTCGACCTCGCCGCCACCCTGGCCCGCGAGTTCTACGACGTCGACAAGCTGTCCACCTTCTTCGAGATGGTGCAGCAGGACCCGGTCGTCAGCCAGGTCAAGCTGATCGCCGAGCCGTGGGACATCGGCCCCGGCGGCTACCAGGTCGGCGGGTTCCCGCCCCAGTGGACCGAGTGGAACGGCGCCTACCGCGACACCGTCCGCGACTTCTGGCGCGGCGAGCCGTCGCTGGGCGAGTTCGCCTCCCGCCTCTCCGGCTCGAGCGACCTCTACGAGCACTCCGGTCGCCGCCCGTTCGCCAGCATCAACTTCGTCACCGCCCACGACGGCTTCACGCTGCGCGACCTCGTGTCCTACAACGAGAAGCACAACGAGGCCAACGGCGAGGACAACAACGACGGCGAGAGCCACAACCGCTCGTGGAACCACGGCGTCGAGGGCCCGACCGACGACGCCGAGATCCTCGAGGCGCGTGCCCGCGAGCAGCGCAACTTCATCGCGACCCTCCTGCTCAGCCAGGGCGTGCCGATGCTGCTGCACGGCGACGAGCTGAGCCGCACCCAGGACGGCAACAACAACACCTACGCCCAGGACAGCGAGATCAGCTGGGTCCACTGGGACGACGCCGACAAGCCGCTGATCGAGTTCACCGCGGCGGTGGCCAAGCTGCGCGCCGACCACCCGACGTTCCACCGCAAGCGCTTCTTCACCGGCAACACGGTGCGCACCGGCGACGGCGAGCGACTGAACGACATCGTGTGGCTCGACCTCGACGGCGAGCCGATGGAGGACGCCGACTGGGCCGGCGGCAAGGCCATCGGGATGTACCTCAACGGCAACGGCATCGCCGGCAAGGACGCCCGCGGCGCCGCCATCACCGACGACCACTTCCTGCTCTACTTCAACGCCGACGGCCCGGCGCAGGTGACCCTGCCCACGGAGGAGTACGCCGCTGCGTGGGACGTCGTGATCGACACCGGAGGCGACGCCGACGCCGGCCCGACGTTCGAGGCAGGGGGGACGTTCGACCTCGGCACGCACAGCCTCGTCGTGCTCCGCGAGCACACCGAGCCCGAGGTCAGCCCGGACCACTCCGTCGCTGCATCGCTCGCGGCGCGCTCGGGTACGGACCTCACGTGACCGACGCCTCCCCGTCCGACCGGCCCGAGCAGCCCGAGCGACGTACGCCGCGCAGCACCTACCGGCTGCAGGTCAGCCCCGACTTCACGCTGCACGACGCCGCGCAGGTGCTGCCCTACCTGCACGACCTCGGCGTGGACTGGGTCTACCTGTCGCCGCTGCTGGCGTCCGAGCCCGGCAGCACGCACGGTTACGACGTCGTCGCGTTCGACCACGTCGACCCCGAGCGGGGCGGCGAGGAGGGCCTGGCCGCGCTGTCGGCCGAGGCGCGACGGCTCGGGATGGGCGTGCTCGTCGACATCGTCCCCAACCACGTCGGTGTCGCGACGCCGTCGGAGGACCCGTGGTGGTGGGACGTGCTCAAGCTGGGGCGCGGGTCCGAGCACGCATCGGCCTTCGACGTCGACTGGGCGGCCGGCGACGGGCGCATCGTGATCCCGGTGATCGGTGACGACGACGAGGGCGCGATCCGCGTCGTCCGCCCGGGCAAGGGGGAGGGCGAGGTCCGCTACCACGACCAGCGCTTCCCGCTCGCTCCCGGCACGTCCACGCTGGAGGAGCAGCACTACGAGCTGGTCAGCTGGCGCGCGGCCGACGAGGACCTCAACTACCGCCGCTTCTTCGCCGTCAACACCCTCGCCGCCGTGCGCGTCGAGGACCCCGAGGTGTTCGCCGAGACCCACGTCGAGGTCAAGCGGTGGTTCGACGAGGGCCTCGTCGACGGCCTGCGGGTGGACCACCCCGACGGCCTGCGAGACCCCAAGCGCTACCTCGACGACCTCGCCGCCCTCACCGGCGGCGCCTACGTGCTGGTCGAGAAGATCCTCGAGCCCGGCGAGCTCCTGCCCACCGACTGGGCCACCGCCGGCACCACCGGCTACGACGCGCTCGCGCTCATCGACCGGGTGCTCACCGACCCCGCCGGCGAGGCGCCGCTGACCGCGCTCGAGGACCGGCTCCGCGGCACGTCCGTGGACTGGGAGCAGATGGTCCACGACAACAAGCGCGCCGTCGCCGACGGCATCCTCCACTCCGAGGTCCGGCGCATCACCCGCGAGGTCGAGCGCGTCCTGCACGCGGGCCAGGCCGAGGTGGACGAGAGCGCGGACGAGGACGAGGTGGCCGACGCGATCGCCGAGCTCATCGCCTGCTTCCCGGTCTACCGTTCCTACCTGCCCGAGGGCCGCGACCACCTCGACCAGGCCTTCGCCCGCGCGCGGGAGACGCGCCCCGACCTCGCAGCGACGTACGACGTCCTGGAGCCGCTGCTGCACGACGAGTGGAGCCAGCCGGCCCGGCGCTTCCAGCAGACCTCCGGCATGGTGATGGCCAAGGGCGTCGAGGACTGCTCGTTCTACCGCTGGTCACGACTGACGTCGCTCAACGAGGTGGGCGGCGACCCGTCGATCTTCGCCATCGGCGTCGACGAGTGGCACGAGGCGATGGCCGCGCGCCAGCGCGACTGGCCCGACGCGATGGTCACCCTGTCGACCCACGACACCAAGCGCGGCGAGGACGTCCGCGCCCGCATCACCGTGCTCGCCGAGGAGCCCGGCCACTGGGAGCGGGCGCTCGACGAGCTGCTCCGGCTCGCGCCCGTGCCCGACCCCGGCTTCGGCTCGCTGCTCTGGCAGGCCGTGCTGGGCGCGTGGACGCCCGACCACCTGCCCGACCTCCGCGAGCGGCTCCACGGCTACGCGGAGAAGGCGATGCGCGAGGCCGGCGACCGGACGACGTGGACCGAGCCCGACGAGGCGTACGAGTCGCAGGTGCACGCCGCGGTCGACGCGGTCTTCGACTCCGACGACGTCCGCTCCGTGCTGCTCGACCTCGCGACCCGCGTCGACGCACCCGCGCAGGCGAACTCGCTCGCGGCCAAGCTGCTCGCCATCACGATGCCGGGCGTGCCCGACGTCTACCAGGGCAGCGAGCTGTGGGAGACCTCGCTCGTCGACCCCGACAACCGCCGCCCGGTGGACTTCGACCACCGGGCCGCCGTGCTCGCCGGCACCGCCGAGGACGACGCGGCGACCAAGCTGCACGTCACCTGCACCGCCCTCACCCTGCGCCGTGAGCGGCCCGAGCTGTTCACGACCTACGCGCCGGTGCGGGCCACCGGGTCGGCCGCGGGCCACGTGGTCGCCTTCGACCGCGGCGGCGCGATCACCGTCGCGACCCGGCTCCCCGTCGGCCTGGCGGCCGACGGCTGGGGCGACACGTCGCTCGACCTGCCCGAGGGCCGCTGGCACGACGTGCTCACCGGCCTCGACACCGACGGCCGGCTCGAGACCCTGCTCGCGGTCCACCCGGTCGCCCTGCTGGTGCAGAAGAACTGAGGAAGGACTGACGATGACCACGCCCTCTCGGGGACCCTTCGACGTCTGGGCGCCGCGCCCGCAGCGCGTACGGCTGAGCGTGGCGGTCCCCGGTGGGCAGGGCGTCGTGGACATGACCCGCGACGCCGACGGCTGGTGGACGCCCGCCGGTCCGGTGCCGACGGACGGTCCGGTCGACTACGGCTACCTCGTCGACGACGACCCCGACCCGCGCCCCGACCCGCGCTCGCGCCGCCAGCCCGACGGCGTGCACGGGCTGTCGCGACGGGACACGACGACTTACGAGTGGGGCGACGCGGCCTGGACCGGACGCCAGCTGGCCGGCTCGGTCATCTACGAGCTGCACGTCGGCACGTTCACGCCCGCCGGCACCCTCGACTCGGCCATCGAGCGGCTCGACCACCTCGTCGACCTCGGCGTGGACCTCGTCGAGGTGATGCCGGTCAACGCCTTCAACGGCACCCACAACTGGGGCTACGACGGCGTCGCCTGGTTCGCCGTCCACGAGCAGTACGGCGGCCCCGACGCTTACAAGCGCTTTGTCGACGCCTGCCACGCCGCGGGCCTCGGTGTCGTGCAGGACGTCGTCCACAACCACCTCGGCCCCTCGGGCAACTACCTCCCCGTGTTCGGCCCCTACCTCAAGGCCGGCCGCAACACCTGGGGCGACCTGGTCAACCTCGACGGCGAGGACTCGGACGAGGTGCGGCGCTACATCCTCGACAACGTGCGGATGTGGTTCGAGGACTACCACGTCGACGCGCTGCGCCTCGACGCCGTGCACGCGCTGCACGACACCTCGGAGGTCCACCTCCTCGAGGAGATGGCCATCGAGACCGCCGCGCTGTCGGCGCACCTGCGCCGCCCGCTGACCCTGATCGCCGAGTCCGACCTCAACGACACCCGGCTCGTGCGTCCGCGCGAAGCCGGTGGCTACGGCCTCGACGCCCAGTGGAGCGACGACTTCCACCACGCGGTCCACGTCGCGCTGAGCGGCGAGACCACCGGCTACTACGCCGACTTCGAGCCGCTCGAGGCGCTGGCCAAGGTGTGCGAGCGGGGCTTCTTCCACGACGGGACGTTCTCCTCGTTCCGCGAGCGTGACCACGGCGCGCCGGTCGACACCGAGCACATGCCGACCTGGCGGCTCGTGGTCGCCAACCAGAACCACGACCAGGTCGGCAACCGCGCCCGCGGCGACCGGCTCGCCGAGCACCTCGACGACGACCAGCTCGCGTGCGGGGCACTCCTGACGCTCGCCGGCCCGTTCACGCCGATGCTCTTCATGGGGGAGGAGTGGGCCGCCTCGACGCCCTTCGCGTTCTTCACCTCCCACCCCGAGCCGGAGCTGGGCAAGGCGACCGCCGACGGCCGGATCGCGGAGTTCGAGAGGATGGGCTGGGACCCCGACGAGGTCCTCGACCCCCAGGACGTCGAGACGTTCCGCCGCTCGAAGCTGGACTGGGACGAGCTGGCCACAGGCCGCCACGCGGTCGTGCTCGACTGCTACCGGCGGCTCGGCCGGCTGCGCCGCGAGCTGCCGCAGCTCACGGATCCCGCCTTCGACGCGGTCTCCTGCACCGTCGAGGGCCGTCTGTTCACCATGCGCCGCGGCGACCTCCTCGTGGTGGTCAACGCGGGCGACGAGCCAGTGACGGCCGAGGTGGGGGAGCGGGAGGTCCTTTTCGACACCCCCTCCGGCTCGGCGCTCGAGGGCGGCACGCTCGCGCTCCCGCCGCACGGTGGCGCGCTGCTGCGCTGATCCACACCCTGGTCGGCGGATCCTCGGGGATCCGCCGACAACTTTTTGCCGCCCACCCCCGTCTCCCTCGTGAACGGCCCGTTCCCGGGCCCCACATGACGGGGAACAGAACCATGAACCGCATCACCGCACTCGCCGCCACCCTGGCCCTGACCGCCGGCTCGCTGGCGCTCGCCACGCCGACGCAGGCGGCTCCTGCCAAGGCCCGGACCTACAAGGTCACCGCCAAGGCCAGCACCGAGGTCGCCGTCGCCAAGGAGGACGTCGTCAAGATCCGCGGGCGCGTCAAGCCCAAGGCCGCCGGCGAGAAGGTCGTCCTCCAGCAGCGCGTGGGCAACAAGAAGAAGTGGAAGTCCACGGACAAGGCCAAGGTCAAGCGCAACGGCAGCTACGTGCTCAAGGACAAGCCGACGACTCCCGGCGCGCGTGAGTACCGCGTGCTCAAGCCGGGCAGCCGCGGCATCAAGAAGGGCTACAGCAAGACCATGCCGGTCGAGGTCTACAAGTGGGAGAAGCTGGTCTACCGGCCCAGCGGCCCCCGCGTGAACGTCGAGCCCGCGGGCGTCCTCATCGGCGCGGAGTACTACGGCCAGAGCCTGGCCACCACGATCGCCGGGACGCCGTCCTCGGTGGAGTACACCCTGGGTCGCAAGTGCACCGACCTGCGTGCGACGTACGCCCTCACCGACAGCGCCGCCACCGGCTCCAGCGGTGCCGTGACGGTCAGCGCCGACGGCGCCGTCCTGGCCACGCACTCGCTGTCGGTCGGCACGGTCGTCGCCGACGAGGTCCTCGACGTCTCCGACGTGTTCCGCCTGAAGGTCGACCTGTCGACCACCGCCACGCCCGCCGCCGTGGCCGCAGTCGCGACGCCGGAGGTGCTCTGCACGCGCTGACGCGCGCCCGATCCGGCAGCGGCGGGCACGACCGGGGTCACAGGCCCGGGAGTGCTCGCCGCTGCTGCTGTCCGGATCACTGCCGTGCCGACCGCTGCTTTCGACACCTTTCCCGCGCGAGCCGTACTGTTGCTCCTTGTGGCAGGCATCGACTTCGACCAAGAGATCAAGCAGCTCCAGGCGACCATGAAGACCGTCGGCCAGGTGCTCAACCTCGACCGCATGCGCGACGAGATCGCGGACCTGGGCGAGCAGGTCGCTGCCCCCGACCTGTGGGACGACGTCGAGAGCGCCACCCGCATCACGGGCCGCCTCTCCGCCCTCCAGGGCGAGCTGGACCGCTTCACCGGTCTCGAGACCCGCATCGAGGACCTCGGCCTGATGGTCGAGATGGCCCAGGACGAGGGTGACGCCGACACGCTTGCCGACTCCGAGGCCGAGCTGGCGCGCATCAAGAAGTCCGTCGAGTCCCTCGAGATCCGCACCCTCCTGGCGGGGGAGTACGACGAGCGCGAGGCCATCGTGACCATCCGCTCGGGCGCCGGTGGCGTCGACGCCGCCGACTTCGCCGAGATGCTGATGCGGATGTACACGCGCTGGGCCGAGCAGCACAAGTACGGCGTCGAGGTCTACGACGTGTCCTACGCCGAGGAGGCGGGCATCAAGTCCGCCGAGTTCGCCATCCACGCGCCCTACGCCTACGGGACCCTGTCGGTCGAGGCCGGCACGCACCGCCTCGTGCGGATCAGCCCCTTCGACAACCAGGGCCGCCGCCAGACCTCCTTCGCCGCGGTCGAGGTCGTCCCCGTCCTCGAGCAGACCGACGAGATCGAGGTCGACGAGAACGACCTCCGCGTCGACGTCTTCCGCTCCGGCGGTCCCGGTGGCCAGTCGGTCAACACCACCGACTCCGCCGTCCGTCTCACCCACATCCCGACCGGCATCGTCGTGTCCTGCCAGAACGAGAAGTCGCAGCTGCAGAACAAGGCGTCCGCGATGGTCGTCCTCAAGGCCAAGCTGCTCGCCAAGGCCAAGGCCGAGGAGGCCGCGCTCAAGAAGGACCTCAAGGGCGACGTCGCCGCGAGCTGGGGCGACCAGATGCGCAACTACGTCCTCAACCCCTACCAGATCGTCAAGGACCTCCGCACCGGCCACGAGTCGGGCAATCCCAGCGCGGTCTTCGACGGCGACCTCGACGACTTCATGGAGGCCGGCATCCGCTGGCGCCGGGGGGCCGAGAAGGTCGACGCCTGAGGCGTTTCGCACGGTGACCCCGGGGTAGAGGTCAGGCACTGACACGCTGACGGCGGGACCGCGCGAGCTCACCGGCCACACCGAAGACTCCGGCGCGGTCGCCTGGCCACCCGACGGCTCGGTCCTCTCCTCGGTGCCGGCCGGACGCTGGGTCGGGCGCACGGCGGGTTTCGGCGTCGCGTCCACCCCTCACGTAGCCTCGACGCCGTGATTCGCTTCGAGAAGGTCACCAAGACCTATCCCGGCCACCCCCACCCCGCTCTCGACAACATCTCCGTCGACATCGAGAAGGGGGAGTTCGTCTTCCTCGTGGGCTCGTCGGGATCGGGGAAGTCGACCTTCCTGCGCCTGGTGCTCCGGGAGTACCGCCCCACCACCGGTCGCGTCTACGTCGCCGGCAAGGAGATCAACCGGCTGGCCGGCTGGAAGGTGCCGCGGCTGCGCCGCGACATCGGCACCGTCTTCCAGGACTTCCGCCTGCTGCCCAACAAGACCGTCACCGAGAACGTCGCCTTCGCGCTCCAGGTGATCGGCAAGTCCCGCAAGGAGATCAACGACGTCGTCCCCGAGACGCTCGAGCTGGTCGGCCTGAGCGGCAAGGGCGACCGGATGCCCGACGAGCTCTCCGGCGGCGAGCAGCAGCGCGTCGCCGTCGCCCGGGCGTTCGTCAACCGCCCGATGATCCTCATCGCCGACGAGCCGACCGGAAACCTCGACCCCACGACCTCGGTCGGCATCATGAAGCTCCTCGACCGGATCAACCGCACCGGCACGACCGTGGTGATGGCCACCCACGACGCCGGGATCGTCGACCAGATGCGCAAGCGCGTCATCGAGCTCGAGAACGGGCACGTCGTGCGTGACCAGGCGCAGGGCGTCTACGGCCACCAGAACTGACACCGGGCCCCGACCGCTCCGGACCCGCCACACCCGATCCGCCACCCCGAACGAATCGAGATCCCGACCCCATGCAGCTGCGCTACGTCTACTCCGAGCTCGGCCAGGGCCTGCGACGCAACCTGACGATGCACCTCGCGGTGATCCTCACCCTCGTCGTGTCGCTGACGCTGGTCGGCATCGGCCTGCTCTTCCAGCAGCAGGCGACACGAGCGGCCGACCACTTCGGCAACCAGCTCCAGATCACCGTCTACCTCTGCCGGCTCAACGACTCCAACCCGGTCTGCCCGAACCCGGTGACCGAGGCGCAGAAGGCGGAGATCGAGGCCGTGGTCGACGCCAACCCGGAGGTCGCGAGCTATCGCTTCGAGTCCGGCGAGGTGGCCCTGGAGAAGGCCAAGGAGCTCTACGGCGAGGAGCTCTTCTCCGGCGACAACCCCGCGCTGACCGCGGAGGACATGCCGCAGACCATCTGGATCACGCTCGAGGACCCCGAGGAGTACGAGGGCATCAGCAGCGCGGTGCAGGGCCTCGACGGGGTGTCCCGGGTGCGCGACCTCCGTGAGCAGGTCGGTCCGATCCTGACCACGATCACCAAGATGCGCACGTACGCCCTCGGCACCGCCGGCCTGCTGGTGCTGGCCGCTCTG
Organism: uncultured Nocardioides sp.; assembly: GCF_947488025.1. Lineage (GTDB taxonomy): Bacteria > Actinomycetota > Actinomycetes > Propionibacteriales > Nocardioidaceae > Nocardioides. Next base: position 10,169 of record NZ_CANKYS010000016.1, read on the forward strand.
CTGCTGGTCGCCAACACGATCCGGCTCGCGGCCTTCGCGCGCCGCAAGGAGATCGGCATCATGCGCCTGGTGGGTGCCTCCACGCTCTACATCGCGCTGCCGTTCCTCCTCGAGGCGCTCGTCACCGCGCTCATCAGCGTCGCCCTCGCGGTCGGGGCGCTGGCGGCGTTCCTGCGCTTCGCGATCGGTGACCTCGCGAACAACCTGAGATTCGTCCCGTGGATCAGCTGGGACGAGTTCTGGCTCGCCGCCGGCGCGGTCGCGATCCTCGGGCCGGTGCTGACGGTGGTCCCGACACTCGTGTTGACGCGCAAATACCTCAAAGTCTGAGCATCGGGGGTTAGCGTCTAGGCGTCTCGCTCGGCACCACGTCGGGAGGGGCACCCTTCCCCGCTTCCCCGACGCAAAGGCTTCCCCCGGTGCGTACCTTCCCCCGTGCCGCCCATCGCCGCATGGCCGCAGCTCTCGTTGCCGTCATGGCGCTGGGCGTGTCCGCCGCCGCTCATGCCGACGACCTCAAGGACAAGAAGAACCAGGTCGAGCGCGAGCTCAAGGGCGCCAGCCAGGACCTCGACGCGTCCAGCGCGCAGCTGCGCAAGGCCGCGGCGCGCCTCGATGCCGCGCAGGAGCAGCTCGGCGTCGCCAAGACCCGACTCGCCACGGCTCGCGGCAAGGTGGAGGTCGCCCGCGAGCGCGACGCCCAGATGCAGGCCGAGCTGGTGGACGCCGAGGCCGAGCTCGCTGCCGCCGAGGCCGCCCTCGCGCAGGGTCAGGTCGACCGTGACGCCCAGCGCGAGAAGGTCGCCGGCACCGTCGCCGACATGTACGCCGAGGGCGATCCCGAGCTGATCGCGTTCTCGTCCCTCCTCGACGCCGAGTCGACCGAGGAGCTCACCCGCCGTGACGGCGTACGAGACGTCGTGATCGGCCAGGAGGCTCGCGAGTACGACGAGCTGAAGGCCTCCGAGGTGCTCCTCGAGGTGCGCCAGGACCAGGTCGCCGAGGCGCGCGACGTCGTGGCTGCCAAGCGGGAGGCCGCCGCCGAGCACCTCGAGCTGATGCAGGCCCTGGAGGCGGAGGAGCAGGCGGCCAAGGACTCCGTCGTCTCCCTCGTGATCGAGCGCCGCGACGCCCGGGCGAGCGCGAGTGCGGCCCGAGCGAAGGACCTCGCCAAGCTGCGCAAGCTCGAGAAGGAGCAGCAGCAGATCGAGGAGATGCTCCGCAAGCGCGCGCTCGCCGCCCTCCGCCGCCAGCGCGCGCAGGCCAGGGCGCAGGCCCGGTCGCAGGCGTCCACGCCGAGCCCGGGGCTGCTCGCCTACCCGGTCGAGGGCTACGTCACCTCGCCGTTCGGCTTCCGCACCCACCCGATCTACCAGTACTGGGGCCTGCACGACGGCATCGACTTCGGCGGTGGCTGCGGCACTCCGCTGCGCGCCTCCGCGCCCGGCAAGGTCGTCTCCTCCTACTTCAGCGGCGTCTACGGCAACCGACTGGTGATCGACCACGGCGTGCTCGGCGGCAAGGGCATCGCCACGATCTACAACCACGCCAGTGGCTACAACGTCGGCGTCGGCGACCAGGTCCAGGAGGGGCAGGTCATCGGCTTCGAGGGCAGCACCGGCTGGTCGACCGGGTGCCACCTGCACTTCACGGTGATGGCCAACGGCCAGGCCGTGGACCCGATGAACTGGATGTAGGGCGTTGGACACCGCCTGAGAGAATGACTCCATGGCGAAGGAGCAGGGCCAGAAGATGGTCGCGCAGAACAAGAAGGCGCGCCACGACTACCACATCGAGGACACGTGGGAGGCCGGCCTCGTCCTGATGGGGACCGAGGTGAAGTCGCTGCGCCAGGGTCGCGCGTCGCTGGTCGACGGGTTCGCCGAGATCGACAACGGCGAGGCGTGGCTGCTCGGGGTGCACATCCCGGAGTACAGCCAGGGCACGTGGACCAACCACTCGGCCCGCCGACGCCGCAAGCTGCTGCTCAACCGCACCGAGATCGACAAGATCGAGCGCAAGCTCACCGACAAGGGCTACACGGTCGTGCCGCTTTCGCTCTACTTCAAGGACGGTCGCGCGAAGGTCGAGATCGCCCTCGCCAAGGGCAAGAAGTCCTACGACAAGCGCCACACCCTCGCCGAGCGCACGGCCAACCGCGAGAAGGTCGAGGCGGTCCAGCGGCGGCTCAAGGGCCACCGGGATTGAGGCCGGGAGTGAGGCGGGGACTGAGGCCGGGGCTGAGCGCGGGGTGACCCCCGTCGAGTTCGCCCGGGCCCTGGGCCTGCCCGGCCTGATCGACCTGCACACGCACTTCCTGCCGCCGCGGGTGATGGCCAAGGTGCGCGCTCAGTTCGACGCCGCCGGCCCGCTCATCGGCCGGCCGTGGCCGCTTCACTACCGCGACGAGGACGACGCGCTCGTGGACGTGCTCCGCTCCTTCGGTGTACGCCGCTTCACCGCGCTGCCCTACGCCCACAAACCCGGGATGGCCGAGTTCCTCAACGACTGGGCGGCCGGGTTCGCGGAGCGCGTGCCCGAGGCGGCGGTGTGCGGCACCTTCTTCCCCGAGCCCGGTGTGGCGGCGTACGTCGCCTCCCGCACGGCCGACTCGCCCCACCGGGTCGAGGTCTGGAAGGTGCACGTGCAGGTCGGCGCGTTCGACGTCACCGACCCGCTGCTCGACGAGGCGTGGGGGATCGTCGCGGACGCCGGGACGCCCGTGGTGCTCCACGCCGGGAGCGGGCCCGTCGCCACCGAGCACACCGGCCCCGGGCCGGTGGCCGACCTGCTGTCCCGGCACCCACGGCTGCGCCTGGTGATCGCGCACGCCGGCGCCCCGGAATACGCCGACTTCCTCGCGCTCGCCGAGTCCCACGAGCGGGTGGCGCTCGACACCACGATGGCCTTCACGCCGTTCTTCGAGGAGATGGGCGGCGCGTACCCCGCCGACCTGCTGCCCCGGCTGCGTGACCTCGGGATGGCGGGGCGGGTGCACCTCGGGAGCGACTTCCCGAACATCCCCTACCCCTACGTCGTCCAGCTCGAGGCGCTCGAACGGCTCGGGCTGGGGGAGGACTGGCTGCGCGCCGTGTGCTGGGACAGCTCCGCCGCCCTGCTGGGCTGAACCGCCCGGACTTCCGCCCCCCAGCGGTGTGTGAGGCACGTTCTGGCGCTCGGAAAGCTGCGCCACGCACCCCGAGCCGGGTGGCGAGCGGACTCACGTCGGGCGCGGTGACAGGATGAGCGCGGTGTACGACGATGAGCCGATGACCGGCCCCAAGCCGGACCTGCTGGTGAGGGGCGGCTCGCGTGACGTCGCGATCGCGGGCGGCCTGGTCGCCCCCACCGTGCCCGGCGACACGCCCGTGCTCGACGCCAGCGGCCTCACGGTGCTCCCCGGCGTCATCGACCTCCAGGTCAACGGCGTCGCCGGCATCGACCTGACGGCCGAGCCGGCCCGGCTCTGGGAGGCCGGCGCCGCGCTGGCGTCGTACGGCGTCACGGCATGGCTGCCCACGGTGATCACCTCCGACCCGGACGCCCGCGACCTTGCACTCGAGACGTACGCCGCCGGCCCGCCCGCAGGCTGGCGGGGCTCGGCGCCGCTGGGGCTGCACTTCGAGGGCCCGTTCATCGCGCCCGCCCGCAAGGGCGCGCACCCCGAGCAGTGGCTGCGACTGCCCTCGCCGGAGCTCGTCGAGGGCTGGTCGCGGGACGCCGGTGTGCTGATGGCGACCGTCGCACCCGAGCTGCCGGGCGCGATCGAGCTCGTCCGCGAGCTGGTCGGGCGCGGGGTGCGCGTGGCCATCGGGCACACGGACGCCACCGCGGACGACGTGGTGGCCGCGGTCGACGCCGGCGCCACGAGCCTCACCCACCTCGGCAACGCGATGCCCCCGATGCTCGCCCGCGAGCCCGGACCGGTCGGCGTCGCCCTGGGCGGCACGCGACCGGACGTCACCCGGCTCGTGGCCGGCGTGATCGTGGACGGTCACCACCTGCACCCCGACGTGGTGACGGCGATGTGGCGGGCGCTGGGCCCGTCGCGGTTCCTGACCGTCTCCGACACCACCGCCGGCCTCGGGCTGCCCGAGGGGCGGGCGCGCCTCGGTGACCAGGAGGTGGTGGTCTCCGCCGGCACCGTCCGGCTGGTCGACGGCACGCTGGCCGGCTCGGCGGCCGGCGTCATGGACTGCCTGCGTCTGCTGCACGCCACGACCGGGTGCTCCCTCGAGGAGGCTGTCGCCACCGTGACCACCACGCCGGCCGACCTCGTCGGCGACCCCACCCGCGGCCGTCTCGAGCCCGGACTGCGCGGCGACCTGACCCTCGTCGACGCCGACCTGCAGCCAGTCGTCACCGTCGTCGGGGGTCGCGTCGTCCACGACCGCAGGGGGCGTGAGGAGGTCTGCTGACGGCGTCCTGAGGGTTCCCAGCCGCTTGCTTCCCAGCCGCTCGTTACGTTGGTGCCGTGGAAGCCGGTACCTGGATCGACGTCCTGCTCGTCCTCGCGTTCATCCTGGTGGGCGGTGTGTTCGCGGCGACCGAGATCGCGTTGGTGTCGCTGCGCTCCGGCCAGGTGGAGCGGCTGGACGCTCGGGGAGGGCGCGGGCACGCGGTCGCCTCGCTCGCCCGTGACCCCAACCGCTTCCTCTCCGCGGTGCAGATCGGCGTCACGGTGGCGGGATTCTTCTCCGCCGCCTTCGGCGCCTCGACGCTCGCACCGTCCTTCGCTCCCGTCTTCGAGGGTCTCGGCCTGCCCGCCCCGGACACGGTCTCGCTGGTGGTCACCACGCTGGTCGTGTCCTACCTCTCGCTGGTCCTCGGCGAGCTCGTCCCCAAGCGGCTCGCCCTGCAGCGCTCGGTCGGGGTGGCGAAGCTCTTCGCACCGCCGCTCGGCAGGTTCGCCACCGTGATGACGCCGGTGATCTGGCTGCTGTCGCTCTCGACCAACCTGCTCGTCCGCCTGCTCGGCGGCAACCCCGACGCCGCCGGCGACGAGGTCGACGAGGAGGAGCTGCGGATGATGATCTCCGGCCACGAGGACATCCCGGAGGGTGAGCGACGGCTCGTCGACGACGTCTTCGAGGCGGGCGACCGGTCGCTGAGCGAGGTGATGAAGCCGCGCGGCGACGTCGTCTTCCTGGCCGGCGACCTCACCCTCGCGGAGGCGGTGGCCGTGATCGTCGACCAGCCCTACACCCGCTACCCGGTGACGGGGGAGTCCTTCGACGAGGTGCTCGGCTACCTCCACCTGCGCGACGTGCTCGGCCGCGCCGACGACCGCTCCACGACGGTCGCCGACATCACCCGCGAGCTGCCGGTGCTGCCCCGCACCAACCGCGTCCTGCCCTCCATCGACCAGCTGCGCAGCCTCGGCGCCCACATCGCGCTGGTGGTCGACGAGTACGGCGGCACCGACGGCATCGTCACCCTCGAGGACCTCATGGAGGAGCTCGTCGGCGAGATCCACGACGAGTACGACACCGACGCCGAGGTCGCCGCGGCCGCCGACCCGACGACCGTCGACGCCGGGGTGACGATCGAGGAGTTCGCCGAGCGCACCGGCGTCGGCCTCGAGGACGGCCCCTACGAGACCGTCGCCGGCTACGTCCTCCACCGCCTCGCCCGGATGGCCGACCTCGGCGACTCCGTCGTGGTCGAGGGCCGCCGGCTCGAGGTCGTCGAGATCGACGGCCACCGCATCATGCGCGTACGCCTCCACGCCGCGCCCGTGCCGGCGGCGGAGGAGCCGGACGGGGAGTCCGACGGGACGGGGGACGGTCAGGCCAGCAGGGCCCCGGGCCGTGAGGACGCGGACGCCCTCAAGGAATAGCGTTCGCCGGTTGTCGGTTGGGACCAGTAGGCTGGAGCCGTGGGCTCGGGCCTGCTTGACAACACAAGAGGGGCTGATCGGTTTCGACTTGGGACGTTAGTTCCAGGGGAAGCGGGTCGAGAAGCCAGCGTCATCTCGTAAACGACCGCTGGAAATCCATAGTTGCCAACACCAATCGCAACGACTTCGCTCTCGCTGCCTGAGCAGTGATCGAAGGGTCTGACCGGGCACCCGTCTCCGTCCCGGACCCAGGCCTCATCTAGGAGACTTGCTGGTCACTCTCTGTCAGGAGGGGTGACCGGGACTTGATCCTGACTGGGCCTGTCGGCGACCTGTCTGTGGGAGCGCCGAGGCCGAGAAAAGCGACATCACTGACTGCACCCGGAGAAGACCTGGATCGACGCTCGAGGACCGGGGTTCGATTCCCCGCAGCTCCACGCACGTACGCATCCACCGCGCACAGCCCTCTTGACGAGAGCCGTCCCGACACCCGTCGGGGCGGCTCTCGTGCGTGCGCATCGAACCGACCACCTCGTGGGTAGCGTCGTCGAAGGCGCCGCACGGCGTCCGAGCCCCCGACCTCGAGGAGTACGCACGTGCCGAAGATCTTGGTAGTCCTGACCGGTTCCGACCACTGGACCCTCAACGACGGGACCACGCACCCGACTGGCTTCTGGGCCGAGGAGCTGCTGTCTCCCCTTCAGGTGTTCTCCGACGCCGGGATCGACGTCGACCTCGCCAGCCCCGAGGGCAGGACGCCCGTCGTGGACGAGGGCAGCCTGGCTCCGGACGCCATCGGCGAGGAGGAGTCGGCGAAGCAGCGCAAGGCCCTCGAGGCCCTCTCAGGCCGGCTCGAGTCGACGCTCGTCCTCGCCGATGTCGACCTCGACTCCTATGACGCCGTCTTCGTGCCCGGCGGTCATGGCCCGATGGAGGACCTCGCCGTCAGCGACGACCTCGGCCGCATCCTCGTGACCATGCTCGATGGCGGCAAGGTCGTCTCCTCCGTGTGCCACGGCCCGGCCGGTCTCCTCCCCGCCACGCGCGCCGACGGCTCCTGGCTGTTCGCCGGGCGCAACCTGACCGCCTTCACCGACGAGGAGGAGGAGCAGGCCGGTCTGGCCGACAAGGCGCCCTGGCTGCTCGAGTCGCGTCTGCGTGAGGCCGGTGCGACCTTCTCCTCGGGAGGATCGTGGGAGCCCTTCGTCGTCGTCGACGACAAGCTGGTGACCGGTCAGAACCCCGCCTCCAGCACCGAGGCCGCGCAGAAGGTCGTCGGACTGCTCACGTCCTGACACCGCCGGGCCGCCTCACTCATCCCGAACGGGTGAGGCGGCCCCGGCGGCGCAGCAGCAGGCTGGTGGGATGACACGCCTGGCGGAAGCGCCACGAGTGCCTGTCGAGGGCGCTGTCCTGCACGAGCCTCAGCAGGTCGTCGACGTCGCCCTGGGAGTGGCCGGTGCGGTCGTCGGCACCGGCGTGGCCCTGGGGCGCGCCGTCGTGGACCTGCCCCTGCTGCACCAGGGGATGATCTGGCGCCCCCGCTTCGTCCCCGAGCGGTGGCAGCCGGCCACGCTGCTCGAGGATGCGGCCCGGCACGGCGCCGCCCGCCGCGCCGACCTGGTGCGGGCGGCGCAGGCGCTGCTCGACCAGTGGGCGCCCGTCGTCGTGGAGCGGGTGGTCTCCCGCCTGGACCTGACCGGGCTGGTCCTCCACCACGTCGCCCTCGACGAGGTCGTACGAGCAGTGGACGTCGACGCGGTCGCCGCCCGGCTCGACATCGATGCCGTGATCAGCCGGATCGACGTCGTCGCGATGGTCGAGGAGGTGATCAACGCCATCGACCTCGACGCCATCGTGGGACGGGTCGACCTCGACGCGGCCGTGGCGGGCGTGGACCTCGACGCAGCGGTGGCCGGCGTCGACATCGACGCCATCGCCGCCCGGCTCGACATCGACGCAGTGATCGCTCGCGTCGACCTCGTCGCGATGGTCGAGGAGGTGATCGACGCCATCGACCTGCCCGCCATCATCCGTGACTCGAGCGGCTCCATGGCGTCGGAGACCATCCGTGGCGCACGGATGACGGGGATATCGGCCGACGAGGCCGTCAGCAGGAGCCTCGAGAACCACCTCTTCCGGCTCCGACGCAAGCGCGTCCCTCCCGAGGCGCCGCCGTGAGCGATCCGGAGATGCTGAGCGTCCCCCGCGAGGCACGCTCCTACCAGGGAGCCAGTGCCGGTGTCGTCACGCGCGTGGCAGCTGCCGTCGTCGACGCCCTCGTGGTCGCTGCCGCGCTCGTCGGCTCGTACGCCGCCCTGGTCGGCGTCCGGTTCGTGCTCGAGCCACGCAGCTTTCGCATGCCCGACCCGTCGCTCCTGTGGTCGGTGACCCTCTTCATCGGTTACCTCGTGCTCTACCTGACCGTCGCGTGGTGGATGGCGGGTCGCAGCATCGGCGACCACGTCTGGGGGGTCCGGGTGACGTCCAGGAACGGCGGGCGGCTGGGACTGGTCCGGTCGTTCGCCCGAGCAGTGACGTGCGCGTTCTTCCCCGTGGGCCTGCTGTGGTGCGCCGTCGACCGCGACCGTCGGTCGCTCCAGGACCTGGCCCTCCACACCTCGGTCGTCTACGACTGGCTGCCCCACCCCTCCGCCCGAGAGGGCTCAGGGCGGTCAGCCGGCTAGGACCTCGGGTGTCGCGCGTCAGGAGCCGATGACCAGCTCGGTGACGAGGTCGTCGGCGAGGGTGAAGCGGTAGTCGAGCTCGGCGAGGCCGCCGGGAAAGTCGCCCTGGAGCCTGTTGACGGCGACCCAGCGGGTGTCGTCGACCCGCCGTGCGCCGATGAGCTCGGTGGTGTAGGTGAACTCAGCCCCTGCGTGGCGCAGGAAGTCGCCCACCTCGTCGGTGCCGCGGAACGTCTGTCCCTGGTCCCGGACGACAGCGTCGGGTGCGAACACCATCAGGGCGGTGTCGACGTCGCGAGCGGCGTGAGCGCGAAGGTAGGTCCGGACTGCGGACGGCAGCTGGTCGGGTGTCACATCAGTGGTGGTCATGCCGATCACGGTGCGGCGTACGCCCGCGGGAGGGTCAAGCGCTGGACTCTCCCTCGGGGGGAGGGTGCACACTTCGCGCATGCTGGCGATCGGCGAGTTCTCACGACTGACCCACCTGAGCGTGCGAACCCTGCGCCGCTACCACGACGCGGACCTGTTGGTCCCCGCCACGGTGGATCCCGCCAGCGGCTACCGCTACTACAGCGTCGACCAGATCCCGACCGCCCAGGTCATCCACCGCCTCCGCGAGCTCGACGTCCCGTTGCCGGACGTCCGGCGCATCGTGTCGTCGGCGGACCCCGGAGCGCGCGCCGGGCTCGTCGCGGACCATCTCCACCGCCTCGAGTCGGAGCTGGACCGCACGCGCGCCGCCGTGGCGTCCCTGCGCCGGCTGCTCGCTCCCGAACCCGCTCCCGTCGACGTCGAGCTGCGCGCGGTCCCGGCGACCGAGGTCGCTGCGGTCGAGGCCGACGTGGCGCACGACGAGGTCCTCGGCTGGTACGCCGGAGCGATGGCCGAGCTCGACGCCGTGGTCGTGGACCCCATCGGTGCCCCGGGCGGGGTCTACGACAACGCGCTGTTCGAGGAGGGCCGGGGCCACGTGCTGGTCCACGTGCCCACGAAGGACGCCCCACGTGTCGGGCGGGTGCACCCCGTGGTGCTCCCGGCCGTCGAGCTGGCCGTCGCCACCCACGTCGGCAGCCACGACGACATCGAGGTCACCTACGGCGAGGTCGGCACGTGGGTGGTGACCAACGCGCTCGCCGTGGCCGGCCCGATCCGGGAGACCTACCTGGTCGGACCACGGAACACGGCCGATGCGTCCGCCTGGCGCACCGAGATCGGCTGGCCTGTCTTCCGGGTGGCCGGCGGCTGACCTCCGCACTCACTGGGACGGTGGACCCCCGATCTGCGAGCCTCGGTGGGACGAGGCGGCCCGTCCCTCACGAGACGAAGGGCACGAGCGCCTCGAGCGAGTCCGTGGGCGTCTTCAGCGCGATGCCCGTCCCGATCGTGCGGAGCTTCCAGACCGGTCCGTCGCGGAACAGCCGCGCCATGACGAGGCCCGTCTCGCGGACCCCGAGCGTCAGGGTGAACCGCGCCAGCTCGGTGTCGTCGTGGTCGACGAGGCGGCAGTAGGCGTTGCGGATGAACTCCAGCGAGTGGCCCTGGTAGCTGCTGACCATGAGCAGGATCGAGTCGACCCGGGGATAGACCCGACCCAGGTCCACGGTGATCACCTCGTCGTCACCCTCGCCCTTGCCGGTGGTGTTGTCGCCGAGGTGCACCACGGAGCCGTCACGGGTGGCGAGGTGGTTGAAGTACGCCAGGTCGAAGAACTGGTCGCCGGCGAACTGCACCGCCGAGGCATCGAGGTCGATCGGCGGTGCGCCGCTGCCGATGAAGCCGGCCGTGGGGGAGTGGTCCCAGCCGACGGCCATCTGCACGGTGGTCAGGCTCGACCCGTCCTCGTGGGTGAGGGTGAGCTCCTGCCCCTTGGCCAGCTCGATCACGGGCGCGCTCCTCCGGTCGACGTCCCTTCGAATGTAGCGGCGGGTGCACACTGCGCGCATGCGCCACGACGACATCGACGCCGCCGCCATCCGCATCGCCCCTCTGACGCGGGAGCACGCGGAGGACCTGGCCACCTGGCGCTACGACCCGCCGTACGCCGTCTACGACCTCGCCGGCGCCGACCCGGACGAGCTGCTCGACCCGGCCCTCGGCTTCCACGCCGTGCTCGTCGGGGAGCGACTGATCGGCTTCCGCTCCTTCGGCCCGGACGGGCAGGTCCCCGGCTGGGACTACGACGACACCGCCCTCGACACCGGCGGCGGGATCAGGCCCTCGCTCACCGGCCAGGGGGTGGGGCTCGGGCGCGCGGTCATCGCGGCGGGTCTCGACTTCGGGCGTACGACGTTCGCGCCCGCGGCGTTCCGGGTGACGGTGGCGTCGTTCAACGCCCGGGCGCGCCGGACCGTCGAGTCGCTGGGCTTCGAACAGGTCGGCTCGTTCGCCGCGCTGCGGGACGGGCGGATGTTCGACGTCCTGGTGCGGGTGGAGCGTCCTCAGACCTGACGGCAGTGGGTCGACGGCGCGACCGCGTCCGGGTGCAGGATCCCCGCGAGCACCTCGACACCGTCCACGAGGCGCGGGCCGGGGCGGGCGAAGTGGCCGTCGGCGTCGACCGCCCAGACCGGCACGCCCGGGAACCGGTCGCGCACGTCCTGCGCGAGCGTCGTACTGCCCTCGAGGTCGAAGCCGCACGGGGCGCAGACCACGACGTCCGGCCGTGAGGCCACCGCCTCCTCCCAGGTGATGCGGCCCGAACGGGTGCCCGCCACACCGAGGGCAGGTTCGCCGCCGGCGCGGGCGACCATCTCCGGGATCCAGTGCCCGGGCGCGAAGGGCGGGTCCGTCCACTCGAGCACGAGCACGCGGGGTCGTTCGAGACCGGCGACCCGGTCGGCGACCGCCGCCAGGCGCGCCTCGAGGCTGGCCACCACCGCGTCCGCCTCCTCGGCCTTGCCGGTGAGGCGCCCGACCTCGGTGATCGAGGCCAGCACGTCGTCGAGGGAGTGCGGGTCGAGGGTCGCCACCTCGGCGCGGCACCCCAGGTAGCCCAGCGCCTCGTCGACCGTGCCGACGTCCACCGCGCAGACCGCGCAGAGGTCCTGCGTGACGACGAGGTCGGCGTCGAGCTCGGCAAGGGCCCCGGAGTCGAGCCGGTAGAGGTCCTCACCCGCGGTCATCGCGGCGGCCACGAAGTCGTCGATCTCCTGAGGAGCGAGGCCCTCCGGCATCGCCGAGGTCGACACCACGCGCCGTTCGCGCGCCGTCGGCGGGTGGTCGCACTCGAAGGTCACCCCGACGACGTCGTCACCCGCCCCGATCGCGAACAGGATCTCCGTGGCGGAGGGGATCAGCGAGACGATGCGCATCCGGCGAGCCTAGAGGGACTGCTCAGGCAGGCGTCACCAGCAGCCCTTCCACGCACCGCGTGCGTGGCTGCTGGCGTGGCCGATGGCGCGTACGTACTCGCGGTGCCGCGCGACGGGCTTGCCGCCGAAGACGTAGGGGCGGGTGTAGCCGTCCCAGGCCTGCCGGAAGGACAGGTCGCCGTAGCCGCCCTTGCGTCCGACGTAGCGCAGCAGGCGGCCGTAGCGGTCCTTCGCGGCCTGGGTCCGGTCGGACACGAGGTGCACGGTCGACCCGACCGGGGCGAGGCGACGCAGGTTGGCGGTGGCGGCGTCCGCGCCGCAACGGCCCCGCTCGGGGGTGTCGATGCCGAGCATGCGGACCGAGACGTGAGCCCCGCCGCGCAGACGGACGCGCAGGGTGTCACCGTCGGTGACCCGGACGACGTTGCCGGTCTCGCGGTAGGTCCGCTGGCCCTGCTGGGTCTGGTTCTGGGGCTGGGTCTGGGTGGTGCCGGTGTTGGCGAACTGCTGCGGCGCCGTGTTGCCCCGACCGATGCACGGGCAGGGGTTGGACTCGCACGCGACGCCGTCGCCGTCGTCGTCGAGGCGGTGCGGGTCACCTGCGCCGGCATTCAGGTAGAAGTTCTGGGCGGCGGCCTGGCTGGCGAAGTCGCCGCAGTCGCGGTCGATGACGGCGGACGCCGGCGCCTGGACCGAGACGCCGAGGCCCAGGGCGATGATGGCGAGCGTGAGCGCGCGGATGAGCTGGTGGTGCATGTGTTCCCCCACGGAAGTCCTCGGTGCTGACACCGAAGCCTCACACCGGCGGGGCCTGCATGTGGGCGGAACGGGCCAAGTCGCCGTCGAGGCCAGGCACGCCCCGCCCCGACCGCCGGTGCCCGACACGACGGCGTGGCACGATCCGTGACGTGGACGGATGCGTGTTCTGCCAGATCGTCGCGGGTGACCTGCCCGGTCACCTCGTGCTCGAGACCGACGACCTGGTCGGCTTCCTCGACACCCGGCCGCTCTTCAAGGGCCACGTCCTGCTTGTCCCGCGTACGCACCTGGAGACCCTGCCGGACCTCCCGGCGGAGCAGCGCGACGGGTTCCTCGCCGCCGCCCAGCGCCTCGCGACGGCGGTGAAGGACGCGCTCGGCGCCCAGGGGTCCTTCCTCGCGATCAACAACACGGTCAGCCAGTCCGTCCCGCACCTGCACCTCCACGTGGTGCCGCGCACCAGGGGCGACGGGCTGCGCGGCTTCTTCTGGCCCCGCACGAAGTACGCCGACGGCGAGGCGGCGGCGTACGCCGAGAAGCTGCGCGACGCGCTCGCGTCCGGCTGAGCGGGCGACGGACGCAGCAAGTCAGGAGCCGACCTGCTCCTCCTCGCGAGTCCGGGCCCCGCGCAACGTCCACGTCCGGTCCCGGCGCCGGAGGGGGTGGCCCGTGGTCCAGGCGGCGAGCACGAGCGCCAGCGTGCCGATCACGACCCCGCCGAGCACGTCCACGAAGAAGTGCCACCCCAGGTAGACCGTCGACAGGCAGGTGAGCCCGGCGAAGACCCAGCCGGACAGCCGTACCCACCGGGGGAGCCGGAGCAGCTCGGCGACGAGGCAGGTGGTGATCGTGATCGCCACGTGCAGCGACGCGAAGGCGGCGACGGTCTGGACCGCGCGCGTGTCCCAGACGTCGGTCAGCACGGCGACCCGGTCGCGCAGCAGCACCTCCTGCACCGCGGTGTTGAAGGTGCGGGGCAGGTCGGCGAAGTCCTGCGGCCGGGAGTAGATCGGTCCGAGGGAGGGGACCAGGTAGTAGACGGCCGCGCCGAGCAGCCAGTTGAAGGAGACGGCCGTGACGTAGAGGGCGCCCGTGACCGAGCGCCGGGTCCACACGAGCGCGATCGCGAGCGCGGCCGGGACCAGCCCGATCCACAGCACGTAGACCCCGGACAGCAGCCAGGCGGCCCAGCCGGTGCCGAGCAGGTGGTGGAGGACGACGGCCGGGTCGTGGCCCAGCCACAGCAGGCGGTCCAGCCGGTGCAGCTCGGTGTCCCAGAGGCGGTCGTTGACGAAGGGCAGGTAGCCCTTGAGGTTGCGGAACGCGACGTAGGCGACGTACCAGGCCACGAGACCGCTGGCCGTGAACCACACCTGCTCCCGGGTCCACCGCTCGCGCAGCACGGTGCGCAGCGCCTGCCAGGCGCCGGGACGCGGCGTCGTGCGAGTGTACGCCGTCCACCGCGCGACCAGGTCGAGGAGCACAGCGGCCAGGACGATCAGCGGCAGCCGCACCCAGGTCGGCACGGAGACCCCGTCGGGGTCGCGCACCGGCAGGTCGTAGGCGGCCGCGACCACGCACGTCACCACCGCCATGGCGGCGGCGACGCCCATCGCGCCACGGAAATACCCCCGTCCCATGACTGGCACGCTAGGCCACCTGAGGCGCCGGCGCGAGCGTCCTGCGCGGGATCTCCACAAGTCGGGTGACGCCCCTCCTCGCGCACGCACTACCCTCACCAAGGCCAGACGTCACCGAGCCTGAGGAGTCATCGCAATGGGTCGATTCGACCGCCGCGTCGCCGTCATCACCGGAGCAGCGCGAGGCATCGGCTTCGGCATCGCGCAGCGTCTCGCGAGCGAGGGTGCCTCGATCGCCGTCCTCGACCTCGACGAGGCCGCCGCGCAGGAGGCGGCCGGCCGGCTCGAGCTGGCCGAGGGCGCCCGCGCCGTCGGCATCGGCTGTGACGTCGTCGACGCCGCCGCGGCCGAGGCTGCCGTGCAGCGGGTGGTCGACGAGCTCGGCGGCATCCACGTGCTCGTCAACAATGCCGGCATCACCCGCGACAACCTCCTCTTCAAGATGACCGAGGAGGACTGGGACCTGGTGATGAACGTCCACCTCAAGGGCGTCTTCAACATGACCAAGGCGGCCCAGTCACGCTTCGTGGAGCAGAAGTACGGCAAGATCCTCAACCTCTCCAGCGTCTCCGCGCTGGGCAACCGCGGCCAGGCCAACTACTCCGCGGCCAAGATGGGCATCCAGGGCCTCACCCGCACCCTCGGCATCGAGCTCGGCCCGTTCGGCGTCACCGCCAACGCCATCGCGCCCGGCTTCATCGCCACCGAGATGACCGACGCCACCGCGCGCCGCCTCAAGATGGAGCCCGAGGAGCTGCAGCGGCTCAACGCCGAGGCGACGCCCGTACGGCGCGTCGGCCAGCCCGAGGACATCGCTGCGGCCGCGGCGTTCCTGTGCAGCGACGAGGCGTCGTTCATCACCGGTCAGACGCTGTACGTCGACGGCGGGCGCAAGCTGGGCTGAGCCCGCCGGTTTGCGTGTCGGGGGGTCGTCTGTCACCTTGGATGGCGGTCGAGAGACCCAACCGTCCCGGACTACGCCGAGTCCTGCCCGGCCGGGACGACCCCCGAGACACACCGGGGCAGGAGTGGGGGACCCACAGGTTCCACTGCCGGTCATCGACCGGCTCGGGGCGAAGCCGCCCAGCTTCCGTCAGCATGACGGGAGCGCGGTGGCAGGGCACTTTCCAGCCCTAGCCCGACAGCTCACCTCACAGGCGTGGGAAAGGACCAACCATGCCTGCGACCCCTCGCATCGTGCGAGCCTCCGCGCTCGCCCTCGCCGGGCTCGGCCTCACCGCATCGACGATGAGCGCCCTGCCCGCCAACGCCGCGCCCAGCGGCAGCACGTCCGACAACACCTCCGCCACGACCACCACGACGAAGAAGACGGCGCGGGTCAGCGCCAAGCGTCGGGTGGCCAACCGGGTGCTCACTGCGCGGAACATCGCCATGGCCCAGCGGGGCGACGCCTACGCGTACGGCGCCGCCGGCCCGGATCGCTTCGACTGCTCCGGCCTGATCCGCTACGCCTACAGTCGAGCGGGCATCGCCGTGCCGCGGACCTCGAGCGCCCAGGCCGGTGCTGCTCGTCGCATCGCGAAGAAGGACATGCGTCCCGGTGACCTGATGTTCTTCTACGACGGCGGCGGGATCTACCACGCCGCGATCTTCCTGCGCTGGTCGCGCGGGCACGCGCTGATGGTGCACTCCCCGCGGCCGGGCTCGCGCGTGCACGTCGCCGCTCCGTGGACCTCCGCGTGGTTCGCCGGGACCCTCCGCCGCGCCTGAACGGTGCCCGGATGCCGGGTGACAGGGCAGGATTGGTAGGTCGTTCCTGCTGATCTACCCTGTGGCGCGCCTTCCCCGATCGGGGAGGGCGCGCCCCCAGACTTTCCTTGGCTCGACACCCCCGCTCGATCGGAGTCCCCCGTGCGTCACCGTCGCCACCCCTCGTCCCGCGCGATCGTCGCCACCCTGGCGGCGGCCACGCTGCTCCTCGCCGGGTGCAGCGGTGGGGACGACGACCCGGCCCCGAGCGCCTCTGCGTCCTCCGAGCCGACCGCCTCGGAGCCCACCGAGGAGCCGCCGGAGCCGACGTACTGGCCCCTGACCGGGCTCGAGCGCAAGGCCGACGCCCCCCGGCACCCCGTCATGGTGACCAAGGTCGACAACACCTCGTCCAGCGCCCCTCAGGTGGGTCTCGGCTCGGCCGACCTCGTCGTCGAGGAGCTCGTCGAGGGTGGCTACACGCGTCTCGCCGCGTTCTACTACTCGAAGGTTCCCGCCAGCATCGGCCCGGTCCGCTCGATGCGCGCCAGCGACATCGGGATCGTGCCCGAGGGTGCGACCGTCGTGACCAGTGGCGCGGCCCCGGTCACGATCCAGCGCGTCAACGGTGCCGGCATCCCCTGGATCACCGAGGGCGACGCCGGTGTCTACCGCGAGACCACGCGCTCGGCCCCCTACAACCTCTTCGCCCGCCTCGGCGACATCGCCAAGCGCCTCAAGGCCGAGGAGGAGCCGCCCCCCTACCTGCCGTGGGGGGACGAGGCCGACCTGCCGAAGGGTGCGAAGGCCAGCACGCTCACCGCGGACTTCGGCGCGCACTCCACGAGCTGGCAGTTCCAGAAGGGCGGCTACGTCAACACCGACTCCTACGCCGCCGAGGGCGACCAGTTCCCCGCCGACTCCGTGCTCGTGCTGCGGGTGCGCGTCGGTGACGCCGGCTACCGCGACCCGGCGGGCTACCCCGTGCCCGAGACCAAGTTCGAGGGCAAGGGCTCGGCGCTGCTCTTCCACGGCGGTCGCGTCGTGAAGGGCACGTGGAGCAAGGACGGCCTCAAGGGCCCGATCGAGCTCTCGACCAAGCGAGGCGAGCTCACCGTGCCCGCGGGGCGCGTGTGGGTCGAGCTCGTCCCGGCCGCCAACGGCAACGTCACCTTCGCGAAGTAGTCCCGGCGGCGGACGGGGTCGCCCGCAGCGCTCCGGCGTCCTCGTCGAGCAGGCGCTGGAGGCCTGCCAGGATGACGCCGACCGCCGTCTCGACCCGTTGGGCTGCCGCCGCGGGGTCGTCGCTGACGGCGACCGAGCCGCCCGCGGCCGACATCGCCCCGAAGAAGATGCGGGTGAAGGTGTCGAGCATCGTGTCGTCGAGCCGGGCGTCGCCGAGGGTGCCGTCGTCGGCGGTCAGCACGGACCGCACGATCTCGTCCACGATCGCGTACGTCGAGCGCTCCTCCTGCTCGCGGTAGCGCTCGTGGCCGAGCACCGAGGGTCCGTCGGACACCACGACCTGGCGGTAGCCCGGCTCCTGGACCGCGGCGAGGAAGGCGCGCAACCCGGCTCGCGCCTTGTCCCAGGGGTCGCGGTGTCCCTCGGTGGCCTGCGCGATGCCGGACGTCGCCCGTGACTCCACGCGCTCGAAGGCGGCCTCGAAGATCGCCTGCTTGCCGCTGAAGTGGTGGTAGAGCGCGCCCTTGGTGACGTCGGCGCCGGCCGCGATCGCGTCGAGCGAGGTGGCGGCGTAGCCGTGCTCGGTGAAGAGCTGTTCGGCCACCTCGACGAGCGCCCGCTTGGTCGCGTCGGAGTAGCGCTGCCGGCCGCGGTTCTCCATGGCCCGCAGCCTAGGTGACCCCGGCGCGGTCGAGGGGGCGTCGCCGGGGTGGTGTGCCATGACCCGAGGTCGGCCATAGTGGAGGCATGCAGCTCGCTTCGGGGATGTTGCTGGTGGCGACGCCGGCACTGCAGGATCCCAACTTCGCCGACACGGTCGTGCTGCTGCTCGACGTCACGGAGGAGGGCGCGCTGGGCGTCGTCCTCAACCGCCCCTCGCAGATCATGGTCGCCGACGTCCTCGAGCCGTGGCGCGACGTGGTGGCCGAGCCGGAGGTGCTGTTCCGCGGGGGACCGGTCGGCACCGACGGCGCCCTGGCCGTCGGGGCCCTGCGCGACCCGCAGGACCCGCCCGTGGGGTGGCGTCCGGTCGCCGGGCTGCTGGGCATGGTCGACCTCGACACCCCGACCGAGCTCGTCGACGGCACGCTCAGCGCGATGCGGGTGTTCGCGGGCTACGCCGGCTGGGGCGCTGGTCAGCTCGACGGCGAGGTGGAGGAGGGCAGCTGGTACGTCGTCACGAGCGAGGCCGCCGACGCCTTCCGCGACGACCCGGGCGAGCTGTGGCGCGACGTGATGCGGCGCCAGCCCGGCATGCTCGCCTGGCACGTGAACCGCCCCGTCGATCCCGACATGAACTGATCTCCGCGTTAGGCTTGCCCATCATGAGCACCATCGGATTCTCCCCGGGCACCCAGACGATCGAAGAGCGTCAGACCGTCCCGACGGACGAGGGAGACCACGAGCGGTTCTCGCACTTCGTGCCCAAGGACAAGCTCACCGAGGCGATGGTCATGGGCACGCCCGTCATCGCGCTGTGCGGCAAGGTCTGGGTGCCGTCACGGGCCCCGGAGAAGTACCCGGTCTGCCCCGAGTGCAAGGAGATCTGGGACTCGATGAAGTCGGGCGACAAGCCCGGCGGCGGGTCCGGCTCGGACGGCTCGGGTCCCGAGGCGTGACGGCGCGGCCTGACGCGCCGCTGCCCCCCGCGTGGCCCGACCGGGCCGCCTGGGGCACCGCGCCCTCCCTCCGTGCCTGGCAGCAGGCGGCGGTGGACAAGTACCGCGCCGCGCAGCCGCAGGACTTCCTCGCGGTCGCGACCCCGGGCGCCGGCAAGACGACGTTCGCGCTGACGGTGGCGGCCGACCTGCTCAGCCGCCGCGTCGTCGACCGGATCACCGTCGTCGCGCCCACCGAGCACCTCAAGACCCAGTGGGCCGAGGCCGCTGCGCGTGCGGGCATCCCGATCGACCCCACCTACTCGGCGGGCAAGGGCCGCACCTCCGACGACTACGTCGGCATCGCCGTGACCTACGCCGGTGTCGCGGTCAACCCGCTCGCCATGCGCATCCGCACGGAGCGCTTCAAGACGCTGGTGATCCTCGACGAGATCCACCACGCCGGAGACGCGCTGTCGTGGGGCGAGGGCGTGCGCGAGGCGTTCGACCCGGCCACCCGGCGGCTCGCCCTGACCGGTACGCCGTTCCGCTCCGACATCAACCCCATCCCGTTCGTCAGCTACGCGCCGGGCGAGGACGGCATCCCCACCTCGGCGGCCGACTTCACCTACGGCTACGCCCACGCCCTCTCCGACCACGTCGTGCGCCCGGTGCTGTTCATGGCCTACTCCGGGGAGATGCAGTGGCGCACCCGCGCCGGCGACGAGGTCGTCGCCCGGCTGGGGGAGCCGCTCACCAAGGACATGCACGCCCAGGCGCTGCGTACGGCCCTCGACCCCCGCGGGTCGTGGATCCCCGCGGTGCTCGAGGCGGCCGACAAGCGCCTGTCGGAGGTACGTCGCCACGTGCCCGACGCCGGCGGGCTGGTGATCGCCGGCGACCAGGAGACCGCGCGCGCCTACGCCGCGCTGCTGAAGAAGATCACCGGCGAGTCGCCGACCGTCGTGCTGTCGGACGAGAAGGGCTCCTCGAAGAAGATCGAGAAGTTCACCGCCTCCGAGGACCGGTGGATGGTCGCCGTCCGGATGGTCTCCGAGGGTGTCGACGTGCCGCGCCTGGCCGTCGGCGTGTGGGCGACCACCGTCTCGACGCCGCTCTTCTTCGCCCAGGCGGTCGGCCGCTTCGTCCGCGCGCGGTCCCGCGGCGAGACGGCGTCGGTGTTCCTGCCGTCGGTCCCGCACCTGCTGGAGTTCGCCTCCGACATGGAGGCCCAGCGCGACCACGTGCTCGGGCGCCGCGTGCAGGACGAGGACGACATCTTCGCGGCCGAGGACGACCTCCTCGCCGCAGCCAACTCCGAGGAGGGCGCCTCCGACGAGCTCGAGATGTCGTGGGAGGCGCTGGGCTCCACCGCGTCCTTCGACCACGTGCTCTACGAGGGCGCGCAGTTCGGCCACTCCGGCGAGGTCGTGTCCGGGTCCGAGGAGGAGATGGACTTCCTCGGCATCCCCGGCCTCCTCGAGCCCGACCAGGTGCGCGAGCTGCTGCACTCGCGCCAGAGCGAGCGCGCTCGCAAGCAGAAGGCCGACGGCGTGGGCGACCGGGTCGTGGACTCGGTGCAGGAGCTCAGCACCCACCAGCAGCTGGGGGTGCTCCGGCGCGAGCTCAACGGACTCGTCGCCGCCTGGCACCACCGCACCGGGCAGGCGCACGGCATCACCCACAACGCGCTCCGCAAGGAGTGCGGCGGCCCGCCGGCCGCGGTGGCCAACGCCGAGCAGCTGCACGAGCGGATCAACCGGATCCGCGAGTGGGCCGTGCGCAAGACCTCCTGACCTTCCTGCCATATTGAGGGCGTGCCCTCCGAGACCTCCCAGACGCTCGACCGCGGTCTGCGGGTGCTCCGCGTGCTGGCGGAGAGCCCCGAGGGGCTGACGGTCACCGAGCTCTCGCATCGGCTCCAGGTCAACCGCACGGTCGTCTACCGACTGGTCAGCACCCTGGAGCAGCACGGGCTGGTCCGCCGCGACGCGCGCTCACGGCTCTTCGTCGGTCTCGGCGTGCTGCACCTGGCCAGCGGGGTGCAGCCGCTGCTGCGTGATCTCGCCATGCCGGTGCTGCGGAGGCTCGCGGAGTCGCTCGGCTCGACCGCCCACCTCACGGTGGCCGACGGCGAGGAGGCGCTCGCGCTCGCGGTCGTCGAGCCGTCCTGGACCGACTTCCACGTCTCCTACCGGGTCGGCGCCCGGCACCCGTTGACCCAGGGTGCGGCGGGCAAGGCGATCGGGCTGGTCGACGTGGACGAGGCGGCGTACGCCGTCACGAGCGGCGAGCTCCAGACCGGCGCCCGCGGTCTGGCCGCCCCGGTGCGCGGGGTCGAGGGCCTCCGCGCCAGTGTGGGCATCGTGACCCTCGACGGCGTCATCGACGAGGACGTCGTCGCGCCGCAGGTGATCGCCGCCGCGGCCGAGGTCGCCCAGCGGCTCAGGTGAGGGCCGCGGCTCAGGTGAGGGCGGCGCGGGCGAGCGGCACGACCCGGTAGGGGATCTGGGTCGCGAGCGCGATCACGGTCGTCGAGCGATCGATGCCCGGCTCGGTGAGCACCAGGTCGATCACTCGCTGCAGGTCGGCGTTGGAGCGCGCGACGACGCGGGCCCACATGTCGCCGGCGCCGGTGATCGTGAAGGCCTCGAGCACCTCCGGGATGCCGGCGAGGTGGGCGGCGACCGCGTCGTGGCCGCCACGGTCGGCCGAGCCCTGGCGGATCTCGAGGGTGAGGAAGGCGGTGACGGGGTAGCCGATCGCCTCGGGGGAGAGGTCGGGCCCCCACCCGGTGATCACGCCCGCCGCGGTGAGCTTGTCCAGGCGCGCCTGCACGGTGCCCCGGGCGATGCCGAGCCGGCGGCTCGCCTCCAGCACGCCCAGGCGGGGCTCGCTGGCGAACAGGTCGATCACCTTGCCGTCGATCTCGTCCATCGGGGCTCCTCGACTGTGCAGATTGTCCGACGTTTCGACGTACTGTTGCACATCTTGCCGCGACTGGGCAGGGTTTTCCCCATGACGACTGACATCGCCTCGACCGGTGGCGCCCTGACCGTGGACGAGATGAAGGCCGACCTCTCCCTCGAGCAGCTGCGCCAGCTCGTCGGCCTCGTGGAGTACGACGCCGATGCCGACCCGTTCCCGGTGACCGGGTGGGACGCGATCTGCTTCGTGGTCGGCAATGCCACGCAGGCCGCCCACTACTACGCCTCGGCCTGGGGGATGGACCTCATCGCCTACTCCGGCCCGGAGAACGGCAACCGCGACCACAAGTCGTACGTGCTCAAGTCGGGCTCGATCAAGTTCGTGCTGAGCGGCGCCGTCGCGCCCGACAGCGACCTGATCGCCCACCACGCCAAGCACGGCGACGGCGTCGTCGACATCGCCCTCGAGGTGCCCGACGTCGACCAGTGCATCGCCCAGGCCCGCAAGGCCGGTGCGACGGTCCTCGTCGAGCCGGAGACCGTGGCCGACGACCACGGCAAGGTCCGCATCGCCGCCATCGCGACCTACGGCGAGACCCGCCACACGCTCGTGCAGCGCACCGTCGACGGCGAGACGTACGCCGGCCCCTACCTCCCCGGCTACGTGGCCGTCGAGCCGCGCTGGGACAAGAAGGCCGACCAGCCGAAGCGGCTCTTCCAGGCCCTCGACCACATCGTCGGCAACGTCGAGCTCGGCCGGATGGACGAGTGGGTCACCTTCTACAACAAGGTGATGGGCTTCGTGAACATGGCCGAGTTCATCGGTGACGACATCGCCACCGACTACTCCGCGCTCATGTCGAAGGTCGTCGCCAACGGCAACCACCGCGTGAAGTTCCCGCTCAACGAGCCCGCCATCGCGAAGAAGAAGTCGCAGATCGACGAGTACCTCGAGTTCTACAACGGCCCCGGCGCGCAGCACCTCGCGCTGGCGACCGGCGACATCCTCGCCACCGTCGACGCCCTGCGCGCCAACGGGGTGGAGTTCCTCAACACCCCCGACTCCTACTACGAGGACCCCGAGCTGCGCGCTCGCATCGGTGAGGTGCGGGTGCCGATCGAGGAGCTGAAGAAGCGCGGCATCCTCGTCGACCGCGACGAGGACGGCTACCTCCTCCAGATCTTCACCAAGCCGCTCGGCGACCGGCCCACGGTGTTCTTCGAGCTGATCGAGCGACACGGCTCGCTCGGCTTCGGCAAGGGCAACTTCAAGGCGCTCTTCGAGGCCATCGAGCGCGAGCAGGACGCCCGCGGCAACCTCTGACCCGAGTTGCCCCGCGCCCGAGCGGTGAGTGAGGCAGGTTCCGTGAGCCGAAAACCTGTCTCACTCACCGCTCGACCCATTCCTGGCGGACCAGCGGTGCGTGGAGCAGCTTCTGCCGCTGCAGAACCTGCCTCACGCACCGCTCGCGCAGCAACGATCCGCTCAGGATCCTCGAAGTGCTGGTCGGGCTGGTGGTCGCGGTCATGGCGGTCCTCGCCGCCGCGACGCTGGCCGGGACCGTGCTCGGGAGCGGGACGGTGCCCGGGCTGAACGCCGAGGTCTGCGCCACCGGCTCGGGGGACCAAGCGGCCTTCCGCAGGGGAGACGGCGACACGACCGGGCCGGTCGGCCTCCGTGACGGCATCACCTGGCGCGTCGACGAGGTCCAGGTCTGCGACCCCGACCCCGACGGCGCCACCCGAGCCCTGGCCGGTGCCGGCCTGGTGGTCTGGGTCGGCGGTCCGATGGTGTTCTTCGTGATGCTGTGGCTCTTCCTGCGGCGGGCCCGGCGCGAGGGGGTCTTCGCCGACCGGGTGCCCGGTCAGCTGAGGACCCTCGGGCGAATCCTCCTCATGTGGCCCGCGCTCGACTTCGTGCTGTCGGGGTGGGTCAACGCAGCGCTGCTCAACCGGATGACCGACAGCACCCTGATCCTCACCGCGACGGTGCCGTGGCTCCCGGTGCTCCTCGGCATCTCCCTGCTGGCGCTGGCGCGCGTGATGGGGGAGGCCGTGGGCATGCGCCGCGACGTGGAAGCCACCATCTGATGGCGCGGCGCGCGCAGCCCGAGCCCGAGACCGAGTCCGAGGCCGACGAGGCGCACGGTGTCACGGTGCACCTCGACGCGGTGCTGGCCGACCGGGGGATGACGCTGACCGAGCTTGCCGACCGGGTGGGCGTCACCGTCGTCAACCTCAGCGTGCTGAAGAACGGTCGCGCGAAGGCGGTGCGGTTCAGCACGCTCACTGGCATCTGCCGGGCGCTGGAGTGCCAGCCGGGAGACATCCTGCGGGTGGACTGACAGGCTGGGCGCCATGATGATCCGACCGGCCGAGCTGGCCGCGATCAAGGCCGGGGTGGTCGACCTCGCGTTCCGCCGGTGGGCCAAGCCCCGCGTCGTCGTCGGCACCCGGATGCGCACGGGGGTCGGGGTGATCGAGGTGACCAGCCTCGAGCAGGTCAGCGTGTCGAGCCTGCGCGCCGAGGACGCACGCCGGGCCGGTGCGCCCTCGCTGGCGGCGCTCAGGGAGGCCTTGGCAGCCCGCCCGGAGGACCCCCTCTGGCGGATCGGCCTGGCGTACGCCGGTCCCGACCCGCGCGAGGCGCTGCGGGCCGCCGTGCCGGACGCTGCGGAGATCGCGGCGATCAACGCCCGGCTCGACCGCCTCGACGCGGCCTCGTCGTACGGCACGTGGACGCGGGAGACGCTCGACCTGATCGACCTCAACCCGACGGTCCGCGCGCCCGAGCTCGCCGCCCAGGTGGGGCGCGAGACGGCGGACTTCAAGAAGGACGTGCGCAAGCTCAAGGAGCTCGGGCTCACCGAGTCGCTCGCCATCGGCTACCTGCTCTCGCCACGCGGCGAGGCGGTCGTCGATGCCGGACTGCCGGAGCCCCGGGTGCGCGAGCCCCGGGAGGCGGGCACGCCGTTGCCGAGGAGCATCGGTGCGCCCGCGACCCGGGCACTGCGCGCGGTGGAGGTGACGACGCTCGAGCAGGTGGTGTCCTACTCCGCAGCGGACCTGGCCGCGATGCACGGCGTCGGGCCGATGGCGATCAGCCGGCTGCGCGAGGCGCTGGCCGAGCGGGGTCTTGCCCTGACGGGGGAGTGACCGCGCGGGCTCAGTGGACGAGCAGCCCCACGCCGAGGGCGCCCATCACCACGGCGATCGCGGAGTCGAGCACACGCCACGCCTTGGGGCGGGCGAACAGGCCGCGCAGCAGCCGAGCGCCGTAGCCGAGCCCGAAGAACCACAGCACGCTGGCGACGAGCGTGCCGGCGAGGAACCACCAGCGGTCGGCCGCGAAGCTGTTGGCCACGGTGCCCAGCATGAGGACGGCGTCGAGGTAGAAGTGCGGGTTGAGCCAGGTCAGGGCCAGCGTCAGCAGCACCGCCCGGCCGGGGGTGAGGGCCGTCGCCTCGCCCGCCTCCAGCGCCGTCGGTCGCCATGCCCGCATCGCGGCGTGCACGCCGAAGGCGATGAGGTAGAGCCCACCGAGCACCTGGGCCACCGGCAGGACGGCGGGCCACCGCTCGAGCACGACCCCGAGGCCGGCCACGCCCGCCGTGATCGCGACGACGTCCGAGACCAGGCAGGTCAGCACGATCGGCAGGACGTGCTCGCCGCGGATCCCCTGCCGGAGGAGGAAGGCGTTCTGTGCGCCGACGGCGACGATGAGGGCGAGTCCGGTGAGCAGACCGGTGAGAGCAACCTGGAACATGAAGACAACGCTAGGTCGCTGAGTGTGTTCAATCCAGCGAACGATTCTGAGGAATCATTAGAATCTCTCAGTATGAAAGACATCACCCAGCTGGACCCTGTGGCCCTGCGCACACTGGCCGTCGCGGTGCGCCTCGGCACGTTCGAGGCGGCCGCGCGCGAGCTCCATGTCACCCCGTCCGCGGTGAGCCAGCGCATCAAGGCGCTCGAGACGCGGATCGGCCGCGTCCTGCTGCACCGGGTCAAGCCGCTGGAGCCCACGGAGGCCGGCCTGGTGCTGGTGCGGCTCGCCACCCAGACCGAGCTCCTGGAGCGGGAGGCCGTCGCCGAGCTCGTCGAGGAGCCCGACGTCGGCGGCACGACGTACGCCTCGCTCCCGATCGCGGTCAACGCCGACGCGCTCTACGGCTGGTTCGTCGACGCGCTCGCCGAGGTGCAGTCGCGGCACCGCGTGGTGTTCGAGGTGGTGCGCGAGGACCACACCCGCACCGCGGAGCGCCTGCGGCGCGGTGAGGTGGTGGCGGCGATCACCGGCGAGCCCAAGCCGGTGCCGGGGTGCCGCGTGGTGCGCCTGGGCCGGCTGCGCTACGCCGCGGTCGCGACCCGCGACTTCCACGGCACCCACTTCGCCGACGGTGTCGGGTCCGGTGCTCTGGGGGAGGCGCCCATCGTGGCCTTCGACCGCAGCGACTCGCTCCAGCACGACTTCATCCGCCGGGTGACCCGCCGCCACCTCGCGCCCCCGGTGACGTACGTGCCGTCGGTGCGCGAGTTCGACCGGGCGATCCGGGTCGGCATGGGGTGGGGCCTGCTGCCCGAGTCCGACGTCGTCGACGAGCTCGACCGCGGCGAGCTCGTCGAGCTCGTGTCGGGCCGGCGGCCCGAGGTGCCGCTGTTCTGGCAGCACTGGCGGCTGGGGTCGGCACTGGTCGACGACCTCACCGACGCGGTCGTGGGCGCGGCCCGCGGCTGGATGTCCGGCTGACGCACCGGCTCCGGCCGGCGCGACGAGATCCGTGATTCCCCTGACAGGCCCCCGAGCCGGTCCTAGGCTCCGAGCGAGATCGAGCACGGAGCTCGTCACGACCTGATCGGGGAAACCCCAGTGGCACGTCGTCGAAGCGCATCGTGGGCCGCCGCGCTCACTGCCGGTCTGGCGCTGACCCTCAGTGCGTGCGGGGGCTCGGGGGAGGCCGCCGCGACCAAGGGCGACGACTTCCTGCTCGAGGGCGAGCAGCTCGAGGCGATCAACAGCCAGGTCGCCAAGATGGGCATCGTGGAGTGGCACGGCCAGCTCCTCACCAAGAACCCGGACAACGGCGGCAGGCGCATCTTCGACCTCGACGGCCGCTACAGCCCCTCCACGGGCTACAGCGAGCTGTCGATGGACTCCGCGATCGACGGCAACGTGCAGCAGGTCGACTACCTCGTCGTCGCCGGACGTACCTACTTCAACAGCGAGGTGTGGGGACCGAACGCCGCCGACTGCTGGGCCGACATCACCGAGGACCAGTCCCGCAGCTGGGCGCTGCCGACCGACCTCGACCCGACCTGGCCGGTCACCGCGGCACGGGCGGTCCGGCTGGCGGGGGACGGCGTCGCCGTCGGCGTGCCCGCCAAGGCCGTGCTGACCGGCATGCCGCGGGGGCTCTTCCCGACCGTGCCTGCAGCGCTCGACGACATCGAGGCCAGGGCGGTCGTCACGCCACACGGCCCCCTGATCGAGGTCGGCGTCGACGTCCTCAACATGTGGAACGCGCTCCCCGAGGAGGATCTCGCCGCCATCGAGACCCGCAAGGCGGGCTGGTGGGCGATGACGATGAAGGAGTCGCCGGACGGCTCGAGCATCACGCCGCCCCGCCACGTCTTCGACCCCGCCGTCACCCCGCCCAGCCAGTGCAAGCGGGGCTGAGGCGCCGGCCCCGGCGCCCGCGCTAGAGCACCTTCGAGAGGAACGACTGCGTCCGCTCGTGCTGGGGGTCGCCCAGCACGTGGCGCGGGTCGCCCTCCTCGACGATCACCCCGTCGTCCATGAAGACGAGGTTGTCACCGACCTCGCGCGCGAAGCCCATCTCGTGGGTGACGACCATCATCGTCATGCCCTCGGACGCCAGGTCCTTCATGACCGCCAGCACGTCGCCGACGAGCTCCGGGTCGAGCGCCGACGTGGGCTCGTCGAAGAGCATCATGTCGGGGCTCATCGACAGCGCGCGCGCGATCGCGACGCGCTGCGACTGGCCTCCCGACAGGTGCGCGGGATAGGCCGACTCCTTCTCCGCCAGCCCGACCTTCGCCAGGTTGGCGCGGGCGACCTCGACCGCCTCGTCCTTCTTGCGGCCCTTGACCTTCTGCTGCGCGATCGTGAGGTTGCGCAGGACCGTCATGTGCGGGAACAGGTTGAACTGCTGGAAGACCATCCCGATCCGCGAGCGCAGCTTGTCGACGTCGGCGTCGCGATCGGTGATCTCGTCGCCCTCGACGAAGATCCGGCCGCTGGTCGGCGTCTCGAGCATGTTGACGCAGCGCAGCAGGGTCGACTTGCCGGATCCGGACGGGCCGATGACGCAGACGACCTGACCGTGGCCGACGTGGAAGTCGATGCCCTTGAGGACCTCGTTGTCGCCGAAGCTCTTGTGCAGGTCCTGCACGTCGATCGCTGCGGCGGACCGGTCGGTGGCGCCGTCGGGGGTGGGGTGGGTGGTCATCAGCGGGCCCTCTCCGCGCGGCTCTCCATGCGGCGTACGACGATCGACAGCGGCACCGTGATCAGCAGGTAGCACAGGCCGATCACGATGATCGGGGTCAGGTTGGCGGCGGTGTTCATGCCCTCGCGGCCGAACTTGGTGAGCTCGTAGTCCTCCAGCGCGAGGCCGAGGATGTAGACGAGCGAGGAGTCCTTGGTGAGCAGGATCAGCTCGTTGGTCAGCGGCGGCAGGATGATCCGGAAGGCCTGCGGGACGACCACGCTGATCATGGCGCGGCTGTGGGACATGCCCAGCGACCTGGCGGCCTCCATCTGCCCCTTCGGCACCGCCTGGATGCCGGCGCGGATCGTCTCGGCCATGTAGGCGCCGCCGACGAGGCCCAGCGCCAGGGTGACGATGCCGAGGTTGCCGAAGGGGATCTGCCGGTCGGGGAAGGCGAGGTTGAAGCCGACGCTGAGGGCGATGAACACCACGAGGGCGGGCAGGCCGCGGAAGAGCTCGATGACGCCGGTGGCGATCCACCGGTACGGGCCCACGCTGGACAGGCGCATCAGGGCCAGCACGAGCCCCAGCACCAGGCCGAACGCGAACCCGCACGCGGTGTAGATGATCGTGTTCTTCAACGCGATCGTGATCACGTCGGGGAACTGCGCCTTCACGACCTCCCAGTCCCAGAACGCGCGCTTGAGCTGGTCCCAGTCGGCCAGCAGCGCGATCGCCAGCAGGACGAGGACGAGGACGGCGTACTGGACGTAGCGCAGCCTCGCTGCACGCTGGCGGGGACTCGCCATGGATCACTCCTGTCAGGGCACGGACGGGCGGGCCGGGGTCACTCCGGAGCGGTGCCGAACCACTCCTCGTACGCGGCGTCGTAGTCGTCGCTGGCGATGGCGTCGTTGACGATGCTCAGGAGCTCGTCGTTGCTGTCCTTCTTCACCGAGAAGCCGTAGACGTCGCCGGTCTCGAACTCCGCGCCGACCTCGACGTCGGGGTTCTGGCTGGCGAAGTAGTTGAGCAGCCCGTTGTCGTTGACGCCGGCGTCGGCCTTGCCGGTCTTGACGGCCTGCTGCATCAGGGCGGAGTCCTCGAAGGAGACGATCTTGGCGTCCTCCGGGGCGTTCTCGCGGGTGTAGTCGGCGCCGGTGGTGGCGTCCTGGACCGCGATGGTCTTGCCCGCGAGGTCGTCGAGGGTGGTGTAGCCGGCGCCTGCCTTCATCAGCAGCGCCTGCTTGGCCTCGAAGTACTGGTCGGAGAAGTCCATGACGGCCTCGCGCTCGGGCGTGATCGACATGGCGCCCGCGGCGACGTCGCACTGCCCGGTGTTGAGCGCCTCGCCGGAGACGATGGTCTCCCAGCCGATGTCGACGACCTTGGTGTCCCAGCCCTCGGCGTCGGCGGCGATCTTGAGCACGTCGACGTCGAAGCCGACGACCTCCCCGCCCTCGGTGAACTCGAAGGGCTCGTAGGGCAGGTGGGTGCAGATGGTCAGCGTGCCGCCCTCGACGAGCGAGGCGCCCGACTCGGTGGTCGTCGCGGTGTCGTCCTTGGCGCACCCTGACGCGAGCAGGGTGAGGGCGGCGAGGCTGGTTCCGATGGCACGTGCACGAGTGTTCATGCCGTCAACCCTAGACCTGCCGCGCCCCGACCTCGACAGGCATGATCGGCGCGTGCCCACCTACGTCGCCTTCCTGCGCGCCATCAACCTCGGCGCGAAGCGCAAGTTCCCCAAGGACGCCATCCGGGCGGCCACCGAGGCCGCCGGCGGGACGGACGTCGCGACCTACATCAACACCGGCAACGTGCGCCTGACCCACCCGGCCCGCTCCGTGGCGAAGGTGCGGGAGGCACTGGAGGAGGCG
Organism: uncultured Nocardioides sp.; assembly: GCF_947488025.1. Taxonomy (GTDB): domain Bacteria; phylum Actinomycetota; class Actinomycetes; order Propionibacteriales; family Nocardioidaceae; genus Nocardioides. The sequence goes on from NZ_CANKYS010000016.1 coordinate 40,154, forward strand.
TACGCCGCCGAGGCGGGCTTCGACGTCCCGACGATAGTGTTCACGACCCGCGACCTCACCGCGCTCACCGCGCGCGCCGAGGAGCTGCACGCCGAGCACGACCCCGCCGGGCAGCACTACGTGACGTTGTACGCCGCCGCGCCGCCCGCCGCGGCCGTCGAGGCTGCCCGCGCGCTCGAGCACGACGGCGAGGTGGTCGTCGTCGACGGGCGCGCGGCCTACGTGCTGCTCGACGGCAACATCCACACCTCGAGGCTCCTCGCCTCGAAGGAGCTGGCGGCACTCGGGCTGGGCACGGCGCGCACGGTCAAGGTGCTGCGCACCGTCACCGAGAAGTGGTGCTGATGCCCACCCGATCTCAACTGCTCAGGCGATCTCGACGCCGGCGCCGGCCAGCTCGGTGATCGCGGCGGCCGTCGACTCCTCCGCGACCCCGGCGCACAGCGCGGTCAGGACCCTGGTCGTGAAGCCCGCGCCCGCGCCGTCCAGGGCGGTCGCGCGCACGCAGTGGTCGGTGGCGATGCCGCACACGTCGACCTCCTCCACCTGACGGGCCCGCAGCCAGTCGGCCAGCGGCTCGCCCGACGTCGTACGACCCTCGAAACCGCTGTAGGCCGCCTCGTGCTCGCCCTTGCTGAACACCTCGTCGAAGGGCTGCGGGTCGAGGTTGGGGTGGAACGCCGCGCCCTCGGTGCCGACCTTGCAGTGCACCGGCCACGAGTCGACGAAGTCGGGCTTCAGCGACCAGTGCGACCCGGGGTCGACGTGGTGGTCCTTGGTGGCGACCACGACGTCGTAGGCCGGTGCGTCGTCGCCGCCCGCGTGCCAGCGGTGAAGGAGGTCGTTGATGTCGGCCGCGACCCGTGCGCCGCCCGGGACGGGCAGCGAGCCGCCCTCGCAGAAGTCGTTCTGGACGTCGACGACGATCAGGGCGCGGGCCATGGTCCGAGGTTAGCGGGGCCCGAGGTCACTAGGGACCGAGGTGCACCGTCGGGATCGCCGCCTCGCCGGCCGACATCATCGTGACCGAGCGGGGCAGCTCGGCGACCGAGGCGCGGTGGCGGGCCCGGGCCTCCTCGAGCGTGGTGCGGCCGACGACCTCGCCGTCGCGGACGAGCGGGACGAGGAGGGGCCGGTCGTCGCCGTCGTCCTCGGGCGCCGCGCCGATCCCGACGACCTCGGTCTCCGCGACGCCGCTCGGGCCACGCCGGCGCAGGGCGTACTTGCGTCCGCCGATGGACTGCTTGTCGGTCGACTTCTTGGCCACCGAGACCAGCTCGCCGGTCGCGTCCTCGCGTGCCACGAGCTTGTAGACGAAGCCGCACGTCGGGTGGCCCGAGCCGGTGACCAGCTGGGTCCCCACGCCGTAGGCGTCGACGGGGGCTGCGGCGAGGGCGGCGATGGCGTGCTCGTCGAGGTCGCTGGTCACCACGATCCGGGTCGCGCTCGCGCCGAGCCCGTCGAGCTGGGCGCGGACCTCCCGGGCGACCTCGCCCAGGTCGCCGGAGTCGAGACGGACGGCGCCGAGCCCCGTGCCGGCCACCTCGACCGCGAGGCGGACGGCCTCGGCGACGTCGTAGGTGTCGACCAGCAGCGTCGTGCCGACCCCGAGGGTCTGCACCTGGGCGCGGAAGGCGTCGGCCTCGGCGTCGTGGAGCAGGGTGAAGGAGTGGGCGGCGGTGCCGGTGGACGGCACGCCGTAGCGGGCACGCGCGGCCAGGTTGCTGGTGGCGTCGAACCCGGCGACGTACGCCGCCCGCGCGGCGGCCACCGCGGCCTCCTCGTGGGTGCGGCGCGCCCCCATCTCGATGCACGGCCGCGCACCGGCCGCCAGCGTCATCCGCGACGCCGCCGAGGCGATCGCGGAGTCGTGGTTGTAGATCGACAGCAGGACGGTCTCGAGGAGGACGGCCTCGGCGAAGGTCCCCTCGACGACGAGCAGTGGCGAGTAGGGGAAGTAGGCCTCGCCCTCGGCGTAGCCCCACACGTCGCCGGAGAAGATGTAGGAGCCGAGCCAGTCGAGCATGTCGGGGTCGACGACGCCCTCGAGCGCGGTGAGCACGCTGGCGTCGAAACGGAAGTCCTCCAGTGCGTCGAGCGCCCGCCCGACCCCGGCCACCACGCCGTAGCGGCGACCCGCCGGGAGGCGCCGCGGGAAGAGCTCGAAGACCGCCCTGCGGTCCGCCGTGCCGGACTGGCGCGCCGCCTGGACCATGGTCAGCTCGTAGTGGTCGGTCAGGAGCGCCGTCGACCTACGGGGTGGGCTCGTCACGACCGACACTGTGCCACGATGGACCTCGTGTCAGCCGCCAGTCCCGTAGAGGTCGAGCCGACCCTCACCCCCGACGAGATCACCTTCCTGGCCAAGCCGTGGGTGACCCTCGTGTGGGACGACCCGGTCAACCTGATGTCCTACGTCTCCTACGTGTTCCAGAAGTACTTCGGCTACGACAAGGCGAAGGCCGAGAAGCTGATGCTGGAGGTGCACACCGAGGGCAAGTCGGTCGTCTCGACGGGCACGCGCGAGGAGATGGAGCGCGACGTGCAGGCGATGCACGAGTACGGGCTCTGGGCGACGATGGAGAAGGCGTCCTGAGGTGAGCGGCTTCGAACGACACCGCAGGTCCGGCCACGTCATCGCGACCTTCACCGGCTTCGAGGCCGACCTCCTGCGCTCGCTCGCCTCGCAGATGGTCGAGCTGCTGCGCAACGAGCGGGCCGAGCCCGCCGCGCCGACCGCCGACGCCTTCGAGGCGATGATGGCGGAGTTCTCCGGCGCCACGACGATCCCCGAGGACCCGGTGCTCGCGCGCCTGTTCCCCACGGCCTACCCCGACGACGTGGAGGCCGCCTCCGACTTCCGCCGCTTCACCGAGGGCGGGCTGCGCGACGGCAAGGCCGCGGCGGCCGCGGCGATCATCGACGCGGTGGAGGAGGCCGGCCTCCCGCCCGAGCTGACCGAGGACGGCCTCGTCATCGACGTCGAGCTCACCCACGCCCAGGCCGAGACCTGGATGCGCGCCTTCACCGACATCCGGCTCGCGCTGGCCACCCGCCTCGGCGTCGAGGCCGGCGACGAGGACTACTGGCACTCCCTGCCCGACGACGACCCGCGTGCGCAGGCGCACGACATCTACGAGTGGGTCGGCTACCTCCAGGAGACGGTGGTCGAGGCGCTGACGGCCGGATGACGCCCGTCCCCGACTTCGTCGTCGCCCTCCGCGACAAGATCGGCAGCGACCACCTGCTCTGGCTGCCCGGTGTCACCGCGGTCGTACGCCGCGGCGACCAGCTGCTGCTGGTGCGGCGCTCCGACAACGGTGAGTGGTCCCCGGTCACCGGCATCGTCGACCCCGGCGAGGAGCCGGCGCTGGCCGCGGCCCGCGAGGTAACCGAGGAGACCGGCGTACGTGTCCGGGTCGACCGGCTCGCGTCGACCGGTGTGCATCCCGAGGTCGTCCACGCCAACGGCGACCGGGCCGCTTACCTCGACCTGACCTTCGCCTGCACGTGGCTCGAGGGCGAGGCGCACGTCGCCGACGACGAGTCCAGCGACGTGCGCTGGTGGCCCCTGACCTCGCTGCCCCCGATGAGCGACGTCCTGCTCGCCCGCATCGACGCCGCGCTGGGCGACGAGCGCGAGGCACGCTTCACGGCCCCGCCCGACCAGGGCGAGGTCGAGCCGCCACCCGTCCTCGGGCCGCCCGCCCCGGTCCTCGGCGTGGACGCCTGCCCGGCCGGCTGGGTCGGCGTCGTCCTCGACCCCAGCCTGCGGGCGTCCGTCTTCGTCGCCGCCGACATCACCGGGCTGATCGAGCTCGTGCGCGAGCAGCACGACGTACCCGTGGTTGCCGTCGACATCCCGATCGGCCTGCCCGACCGCGGCGGCCGGCTCGCGGACGCCGAGGCACGCCGGGCGCTGGTCGGCAAGGCGTCCTCGGTGTTCTCCACGCCCGTACGCTCCGCGGTCGAGGCCGCGACCTACGCCGAGGCGCGCGAGGCCAACCTCGCCGCGACCGGCGGGCGCACCAGCGTCAGCGCCCAGGCCTACGCCCTGCGGGAGAAGGTGCTGCAGGTGGACGCGTGGGTGCGCGGCCGGCCCGGGACGCGGGTGATCGAGGTGCACCCGGAGGTGAGCTTCGCCCGGATGGCCGGGGCTCCCGTGCTGGCGCGCAAGAAGGACGCCGACGGCGTCCGCGCCCGCCGCGAGGCGCTCGCCGCCCACGGGATCGTGGCCCCGGCCTGGTTCCGCGGCGCCGGGTTCGGCGAGGACGACCTGCTCGACGCCTGCGCCGTCGCCTGGACAGCCGTACGTCATTCGCTCGGGGTCTCCGAGTCGTTCCCCGACGTGCCGGAGGTCTTCTCCGACGGCATCCCCGCCGCGATCTGGGTGTAGGTCAGCCCGAGTGCGTCAGCACGCCGTAGCGCTCGCGGGAGGCGAGCGCCCACCGGGAGGCAGGGACCGAGACCAGCGCCACGCCCAGCATCAGGCCGGCGAGCACCAGCCAGCCGGTCTCGCCCATCTCGACGCACAGCAGCGTCACGACCGGGGGGCCGACGACGGCGATGACGCTGAAGCCGAGCCCGGCAAAGCCCTGGTACTGGCCCTGCCGCTCGTGAGGGGCCAGGCCCATCTGCAGGCCCCACTGACCGCCCGAGCCGATCATCTCGCCCACGACGTGCACGAGCGACCCGACGACGAGCACCACGACGGCGAAGGTGGCGTCGCCGCGGTCGGCCAGCGCCACGATCGCGAAGCCGGCCGCGATCCAGACGGCGCCGCGGACCAGCGCCCGGGCACCGGCCTCCACGGAGTCGGCCCGACGCGAGAGCTTCACCTGGAAGAGCGCGACGCAGGCGGTGTTGACGATCAGGAGCACCGCGACCATCACGGGCGGCGCGGCGGTGCGCTCGGAGATGTAGAGCGCCAGGCCCAGCTCCATCACGAAGAAGTGGAGCGAGAAGAGCCCGGTCAGCGCCACCACGACGACGTAGGGCCAGTCGCGCAGCACGGCGAGGCGCGGCTCGCCCTCCAGCCGGACGTAGGCCGGAAGGTCCGGGAGCCGGGTGCTGTTCCACGCGGCGAAGCCGGTGAACACCGCGTTGAGGACGAAGACCGAGACGTAGGCCCACGACTCGTCGACCACGAGAGCGGCGCCGCCGAAGACCGAGCCGAGTCCGATCGCGGTGTTGGTCACCGCCCGCAGGTAGGCCTTGAACTGCACGCCGCGCCCGCCGGTCGCGAGCTGGGCGATCACGCCCTGCTGGACGGAGCCGGCCGAGCGTTCGAAGAGGGTCAGCAGGGCCAGCAGCAGCGCGAGCTGCCACGGCGTACGAGCCAGGACGGGCAGGGCGCTCGTGAGGGCGGCGCCCACCATGAAGACGGTCAGGACCCGGCGCGGGCCGTGGCTGTCGCCGAGCTGGCCGGCCGGCACCTGGACGAGGATCCCGACCACGGCCGCCACCGCCAGCGCGAGGGCCACCTCGGCGGCGGTGAAGCCGACCTGCCGGGTGAAGTAGAGCGCGCTGGTCGTCATCACGGCGCCGGCGCCGAACCGGTTGGCGAAGGAGCCGATCGCCAGGACCCGCAGGTCCCGCTCGAGGGGGATGCCGCGGCGGGTCAGGGGCGCTTGCGCGTGCGACAACGACATCTGGTGGACCCCCGAACTCTCTCGACGTCAAGACTATGTCGTGAGACGCGCACGGACCGCATCGGGCGCCTGCCTACCCTTGACCGCGTGCTGACCATCGCCCAGGAGATCTACGACGCCATCGTGGCGCACGCCCAGCGCGACCACCCCGACGAGGCGTGCGGCGTCGTCGCCGGCCCCGAGGGCACCGACCGCGCCGAGCGGTTCGTCCCGATGGTCAACGCCGCCGGCAGCCCGACGTTCTACGAGTTCGACTCCACCGAGCTGCTGGCGCTCTACAAGGACATGGATGCGCGCGACGAGGAGCCGGTGGTGATCTACCACTCCCACACCGCCACGGAGGCCTATCCCAGCCGCACCGACATCGGCCTGGCCAGCGAGCCCAACGCCCACTACGTGCTCGTCAGCACACGGGAGCGCGGGAATAGTGAGCGCCCGGTGGAGTTCAGGTCCTACAGAATCATCGACGGTGTCGTGACCGAAGAGGACGTCACGATCACCCCGACCCCCGAGCACCAGAGAGCGAGCACCCCCTGATGGCCATCGACGTCCGGATCCCCACCATCCTGCGCACCTACACCGACGGCGCGAAGTCGGTCGAGGGCTCGGGTGGCACGCTGTCCGCGCTGATCGACGACCTCGACGGCAACCACCCCGGCATCAAGGACCGTCTCGTCGAGGACAAGTCCGGTTCGATCGACCTGCGCCGGTTCGTCAACGTCTACATCAACGACGAGGACGTCCGCTTCATGGGTGGGCTCGAGGCCGAGCTCGCCGACGGCGACCAGGTCGTTGTCCTCCCCGCCGTCGCCGGCGGGGCCGGCTGACCCGGTCCCTCACCCCAGGATCCCGCGCTCGTACGCCGTCGCCACCGCCGCAGCGCGGTCGCCGACACCGAGCTTCTCGTAGACGTGCACGAGGTGGGTCTTGACCGTCGCCTCGCTGACGAACAGCTCCTCGGCGATCACCCGGTTGGACCGGCCCCGTGCCACCAGCGCGAGCACCTCGCGCTCGCGCGCGCTGAGCACGCCCGACGTGGCCGGACGGCGTACGTGCGAGGCCAGGCGTGATGCCACGGCGGGCGACAGCACCGTCTCACCCGCGGCCGTCGCGCGGACCGCGTCGAAGAGCGTCTCGGCGCGCGTGTCCTTGAGCAGGTAGCCCGTCGCGCCGGCCTCGATCGCCGCAACGGTGTCGGAGTCGGTGTCGTACGTCGTCAGCACGAGGACCGCGGCCCGGGAGCCGCGCTCGCGCAGCGCGCGTACGGCGTCGACGCCGCCCCCATCCGGCATCCGGAGGTCCATCACCACCACGTCGGGGTCGGTCGCCAGCACCCGCTCGACCGCTTCGGGACCGCTCGCGGCCTCACCGACGACCTCGAAGCCTGCAACCCCTGCGAGCATGCTACGGACCCCGTCGCGCACGACGGGATGGTCGTCGACGACGACGATGGTGATGCTCATGCGGCCTCCCTCGCGAGCGCCGGGAGTCGCGCCGAGACGGCCGTGCCGCGCCCCGCCAAGGACTCGAGTGTGAGCTCGCCGGCCAGCCGCGCGACCCGCTGCCGCATGCCGCGCAGCCCGAACGAGCTCGACCCGGGCGGGGCGTCGACGTCGAAGCCGACACCGTCGTCGCGCACGTCGAGCACGACCTCGTCGCCGTCGTACGACAGTGTGACGCCGACGCGGGCAGCGTCGGCGTGCTTGGCGACGTTGGTGAGCGACTCCTGGGCGATGCGGATCACCGTGGCCTCGACCTCGGGGTGGAGGGGCACCGGGTCGCCGACGACGACGGCGTCGGCCCGCACGGCGTGCTCCGCCGACCAGGCCGCGACGACGCAGGACAGGGCGTCGGGCAGCATGGCGCCCTCCAGGTCGCCGGGGGAGAGGTCGAGCATCGAGCGACGCGCCTCGGCGAGCGCGTGCCGGGCGAGGCCCAGGGCGCGCTCCTGCCGCTCGCCGCCCACGGACGCCTCGAGCTGGGTGACGATGCCGGCGAGGCTCTGCGCGAGGGTGTCGTGGATCTCCCGCGCCAGCCGGGCGCGCTCCTCCTGAACCCCCGCCTCGCGGGCCTGGGAGACGAGCCTCTCCTGCAGGTCCTGGTTCTCCAGCAGCGCCGCCTCGAGGTCGGCGTTGAGCTGCTCGAGGTCCACCGTGCGCTGCTCGGTGCGGAGCGAGATCCTCATGAACGCAGTGGCGAGCCCGGCGTTGAGCCCGATGAGGGCGACGAACACCCATGCCTGCGCCGCGTCGTCGGGTGGGAAGCCGCCGGACTGCGACCCGGCCTGGGTGATGCCCACGGCCAGCATCGCGACGTAGACCCAACGGCCCTTCAGGGAGTCGTAGACGTCGAAGAAGCCGGCGACACCGAAGATCGCGTAGAACGGGTTCATCCACGTGAGCACGAACGCGAGGGCGGTACGGCCGGTGTAGTTGACCGGTCCCGGCCGCGGGGTCGCGAGCATCCACGCCGCAGTGACGGCCGTGAGCGCGAGCGTCCACCGGACGTCGGCCGCTGCGTCACCGAGTGCGGGGGCCGCCGCCGTGGAGACGACGGTGGCCAGGCCGAGCAGCCCGAGGGGCAGCCAGGTCAGCCACTTGTCCTCGGTCACGGACACATCCTCGCAGCCGGCGCCCATGTCACTCCCAGCGGAAGGAGCGAACCGCGACCAGCGACAGGACGACGGTCCAGCCGGCCATCACGGCGAGGTCGACGAGGTCAGGGGTGCGGCCCACGACCGCGTCGTTGAGTGCTTCGGTGGCCGCTCCCATCGGCGTCGAGACGACCACGGTGTGCAGCCAGCCCTGCATGGCCTGCACCGGGAAGTAGACGCCGGCGGCGAACATGCTCGGGAAGAACACGATCGTGCCGATCGTCTGCACCAGCCGGGCCGACGGGGCGAGGGCCGTGATCACCGCGCCGATCGAGAACGCGGCGGCGGTCGCCAGGAGCACGATCACGGCGTACCACCAGATGTCCTGCGGGAGGCGCACGTCGTACGCCACCCGGCCCACGACCAGCACCAGCGCGAGCGACGCCAGGACGGCCAACGCGTGCAGCCCGGCCTGCGCGAGCAGCAGCGAGCCCGGGTGCACCGGCGTCGTGCGGAGGCGACGCAGGATGCCCGCCTCGCGGTAGCCCGCGATCACCGCGGGCATGGCCATCAGCGAGGCCATGATGATCGACAGCAGCACCGCGACCGAGGAGTAGACGTCGACCAGTCGCTGCCCGCCCAGGTTCGGGTCGGGCTCGTTCATGCTCGGCACCGACCCCAGGATCACGACCAGGATCGTGGGGAAGAGCACGATCCAGAACACGGAGCCGAGCTCGCGGGAGAAGAGCCGCGACTCGGTCCGGATGACGGCGGCTGTGGGACTCGCCGTGCTCATGCCGTTACCTCCTCGGGAGCGGCGCCCTGGTTGTCCAGGGTCAGGTCCAGGTACGCCGAGTCGAGCGAGCCGTCGACGACCCGGAGTCGATGGGGTACGACGCCCCGGCTCGCGAGGCGGGTGAGCACCGCGACCGCCGCGTCCTCGGCGCCGGTCACCGTCACCCGGCCGGCATCGGCCCGGACGTCCGCCACGCCCTCCAGCTCACGCAGCGCGACCAGGTCGACCGCTTCAGACGGCTCGAACGAAGTGACAGTCGCTGCCGCGGCCCCACCCACCAGATCGGACGGGGTGCCCACCGCGCGCACGCGCCCGCGGTCGATGATGGCGACCCGGTCGCACAGCGCCTCGGCCTCTTCCATGCCGTGGGTGACGAGCAGGACGGTAGTGCCCCGGTCGCGAAGGTCACGCACGAGGGACCAGACCTCACGACGGGCGCGCGGGTCCAGGCCCGTGCTGAGCTCGTCGAGGATGGCCACGCGCGGGCGGCCGATCAGGGCCAGGGCGATGGAGAGTCGCTGCTGCTGGCCTCCGCTGAGAGTGCCGAAGCGCTGGTCGAGGTGGTCGACGAGGCCCAGCCTCTCGGCCGGATCCGCCCACGGCATCGGGTCGTCGTAGAAAGCCGTCCACAGCTCGAGCGCCTCCCGCACGGTGAGCTTCGGCTGCATCCGGCTCTCCTGCAGCTGGACTCCGACGATCCGGGTGATCGCCTCATGGTCGGTCCATGGGTCGATCCCGTGGACCCGGACCGTTCCGGCGTCTCCGACGCGCAGGCCGCACACCGACTCCACGGTCGTGGTCTTCCCGGCGCCGTTGGGGCCGAGGATGCCGAACACCTCGCCGGGCTCGACACGGAAGGACACGTCCTCGACCGCGACCTTGTCGGCGTACGTCTTTCTCAGGCCGTCGACCTCGACGGCCGGCGCGTGGCTGTTCTCGATCATGCGTCCAGCCTCGCGGTCGACCGCGTCTCGCACATCGGGCAACCAGCGGTGTCGTCCATCCATCGATCGGTGGATGTCATGCTGGAGCCATGCGTTTCGACAGCCTGCTGGAGTCCGTCGGCAACACCCCCCTCGTGGGGCTGCCGCGGCTCTCGCCCAGCCCCGACGTACGCCTCTGGGCGAAGCTCGAGGACCGCAACCCGACCGGCTCCATCAAGGACCGCCCGGCCCTCAAGATGATCGAGCAGGCCGAGAAGGACGGCACGCTGCGTCCCGGCTGCACGATCCTCGAGCCCACCAGCGGCAACACCGGCATCTCGCTCGCGATGGCCGCCAAGCTCAAGGGCTACCGCATCGTCTGCGTGATGCCGGAGAACACCTCCGAGGAGCGACGCCAGCTGCTGCGGATGTGGGGCGCGGAGATCGTCTCCTCGCCCGCGGCCGGCGGGTCCAACGAGGCCGTCCGGGTCGCCAAGCAGGTCGCGGGGGAGCACCCCGACTGGGTGATGCTCTACCAGTACGGCAACGAGGCCAACGCCCTCGCGCACGAGGAGGGCACCGGTCCCGAGCTCCTCGCCGACCTCCCGGGGATCACCCACTTCGTCGCCGGCCTCGGCACCACCGGCACCCTCATGGGCGTCTCCCGCTACTTCCGCAGCGCCAAGCCCGACGTGCGGATCGTGGCGGCCGAGCCCCGCTACGGCGAGCTGGTCTACGGCCTGCGCAACCTCGACGAGGGGTTCGTCCCCGAGCTCTACGACGCCTCGCTGATCGACTCCCGCTTCAGCGTCGGCCCGCGCGACGCCGTACGCCGGGTGCGCGAGCTGCTCGAGCTCGAGGGCATCTTCGCCGGCATCTCGACCGGTGCCATCCTCCACGCGGCGCTCGGGCAGGCCGCGAAGGCGGTCAAGGCAGGGGAGAGCGCCGACATCGCCTTCGTCGTGTGCGACGGCGGCTGGAAGTACCTCTCGACCGGTGCCTACGAGGGCACCGTCGACGAGGCGGAGGACCGGCTCGACGGACAGCTCTGGGCCTGATCCGGTCCTGATCCGGGCCTAGGCTGGTGCGGTGGACCGCGTGCCCCGACCCCTGCGACGTCTCGTCGTGCTGGTGCCGCTCGTCCTCACGCTCCTGGGCGCACCCGCCCACGCGACGGTCGAGGACGCCGGGGAGCACCGGCGCGCCACGTCTGTCCAACGGACGACAGCGACGTACGCCGTCCCGGTGAGCCGCCGCGTCACCTACTCCGTCACCACCCGGGGGCGGGTGACGGCCTCGATGAAGGTCTTCCGCCGGCATGCCCGGGAGACCTTCGACCACCCGCGCGGCTGGCGCGCCGCCGGCGTGCAGTTCCGCCGGGTGCGCCGGGGTGGCGACTTCACCCTCGTGCTCGCCGCGGCGGGCACGCTGCCGTCGTTCTCGTCGGGCTGCTCGGTGCAGTGGTCGTGCCGTGTCGGTCGGCACGTCGTGATCAACCAGCTGCGCTGGACGCGCGCCTCGCCCGCCTGGAACGCGGCTGGTCGGTCGCGGCGCGACTACCGGCACATGGTCGTCAACCACGAGACCGGCCACTGGCTGGGGCGCCCCCACACCTCGTGCCGCGGACGTGGCCGGGCGCCGGTGATGATGCAGCAGTCCAAGGGCACCGGCGGGTGCCGGTTCAACCCGTGGCCGCTCGCCCGGGAGGCCACGGCGGTCAGGCGGCGCTAGGCGCCACCACACGTTGGCGTCACCGCACGTTGGCGTCGATGACCACCGTGGTCGACGACGGCGAGCCGACGACGATGTCGCGGCTGGCGCCGGTGAGGGAGACCAGCACCGTCTCGCGGCCCTCGGTGACCCGGTCGTCGAGGATCTGGACCGGGACGTAGCGCTCCACCTGCCCGGCGGCGAACGTCGCCTGTCCGGTCGCGGCCACGAAGTCCTCGCCCGCGGTCGCGGTGCCGGCCTGGACGGTCCAGGATACGTCGACCGTGCCGTTCGCCGGCGACTGCAGGCGCACCGGCACCCAGACCGTGCGCTCGCGCTCCGGCGTGCGCTGCCGGATCCCGCCGAGCCGCACCTCGTTGTTGCTCAGCCACTGGATGCGCTTGGTCAGCCAGTCGCCGAGGAAGTCGACCTCCGCCTGCCGCGTGCTCCCGCGGTGGGTCCAGTCCAGGTCGCCCGAGGCGTGCCACTGCGCCCAGTCTGCGTCGGCGACGGGAGCCAGGGTGGCCGCTGCGGCGGGGATCTCGGAGACGACCTGGCGCGCGATCGGCTTGAGGCGGGCCCAGCGGCTCTTCACGCGGGCGGAGAAGGCCGGGTCCTCCAGCATCCGGGCGACCCAGTGGCGCCCGACCCGCGTGTGCCAGGTGTCGGGCTGCGAGGAGCCGCGCCAACGGGTGCCGGCGCTCAGGTCGAAGTCCCACACGGGGCCGAAGACGAAGCGCTTGCCGGGCACCCAGCTGACGTTGACGCTGGACTGGAAGTTGGAGTCCTGGTTGGAGAAGAGCTCCTCGACCAGGTACCAGTCGATGAGCTTGCGGACGTTGACGTACGCCGCGTAGCCGGTCTCCGGGTCGGCGAAGTCGGGCCCGTAGAGGACCTTCTCGAAGCGCGTGACCGCGCGCCGCACCTCGCGTCGCTGCTTCTTGGTCACCTCGTCGGGGTTCTTGAACGCGATGGCGGAGCCCCAGCGGGTGCGAAAGCCGGGCTCGTCGTCGCGCAGGTAGCGCTTGTTGAACTCCAGCAGGTAGCCGTCGTCGGGCAGGTTGACGCGTCCCTTGCCCTCCTCGACCTGCTCGGTGAGCATGTAGAGGCCCTGCGACTGACCGTTGAGGACCATCTCGACGAAGCGGAAGCGGGGGGTCCACTTCAGGCGGGTCTGCGCCGCGACGGCGAACGCCGCGGCCGTGCGGAGCGAGCTGCGGTCGGCGTATCCGGCGAGGAGGACCCACTCGTCGTAGTCGCGCGACCCGACGAGGGCGGCGTCCTCCTCCAGCTTGAGCTTCAAGGGCTTCTTGTCCCAGCCCCAGGTCGAGTTGCCGCGTCCGCGCACCTCGGTGACCCGGGTGACGCCGTCGAGGGTCACCGTGCCCGGCACGTAGTCCTCGCGCCCCACGGTGACGCCCGCGGTGTCGATCACCAGCTGGGCCGGCGGGGCCGGCGGCCAGCCGATCACTGCGGCTGCGCGCTCGGTGCTCGCGGGCTCACGGCCCGTGGCCGGGGCGAGCGCCGCGGTGGACGCCGCGACGACGAGGGCGGTCGCGACGCCGAGGCGTCTCAGGACGGGCTTGGTCAACAGGGACATGGGTCTCCTCAGCCCGGCGTGCGGGCAACTGGGTCAGGCAGGTGGCGGTGAGACGTCGAGATCGAGCCGGAAGTTGTGCTCACTTCCCGGGACGGCTCCGAGGTCGAGCAGGTCGAGCGCCAGGTTGGCCAGGTCGCCGTTGCGCACCGGCTGCGGCGACTGGCGGTAGGTGGTGCGCCGCTTGCCGGGATCGCGGTAGTCGTCTGGGTTGAGCTCGTAGAGGTCCGCGCCGGCGGGCACGCCCGGTCCGGCCACCATGAAGGCGACGCGGTAGTTGGCCAGCCTGCGGGAGTCGGAGTGGCCGTCGCCGAGCCCGCCGTGGTCGCTGGTCAGGATGATGGCGGTGCGACCGACGAGCTCGGCGTCGGAGCGCACGGCGTCGACGATCACCCCGACCAGGCGGTCGACCTGCTCGACCGCGCGCAGGTAGCGCGGGGACATGAAGCCGTGGTCGTGGCCGACGGCGTCGGGCAGGGAGAGGTGCACGAAGCGGAACGCGCGCTCGTGGTCGCGCAGGTCACGCCGCACCGAGCGGGCAAGGAGCCCGTTGTCGAGCTGGATGCGGGTGGTGTCGATGGCCAGCGGCCAGCTGCGCTTCCAGAGGGAGAACTTCGTCTTGCTCGCGAAGAGCGCGGTCGAGCCGCCCGCCGCGGCGACCTGCGTGAAGACCGACTCGACGCGCTCGCCGGCGGCCGCCTGGACCGTCGACGGCCGGCGCCGGTCGTCGTTCCAGGTCACCCCGTGGCCACCCGTGGTGGCCTCGACGCGGCGACCGGTCACCATCCCGGTGTGGTTGGGCAGGGTGACGGTGAGCTCGTGCTCGGTGCGGGCGTTGAGGGTCGACGCGCCGGACTCCATGAGGTCGTGCAGGCGCGGCGTGCGCTCGCGGCCCAGCTTGCCGAGGGCGTCGGTGTTGAGCCCGTCGACGGAGATCGCCACGACGGAGTCGATGGCGTTGTCCGCGGAGGCGCGCGCGGTGGGCGGCGCGGGGTCCCCGGAGGGCACCTGGGCCGGGGCCGACATCGGCACCAGGCCGACGGCGGTGCAGGCGAGCAGGGAGGCGAGGGCCGTACGCAGTGTCACGCGGCGACCCTAACCCGGCACGGGCCGTGTGACGGGGCCGACGCACGCGACCGCGTGACCCGCAGCGGCCCGACCGCCTAGCCTTCCTCCTGTGCCGACGTCCACGCCGCGAGAGACCGCCGACGCCCCGATCGGCATCTTCGACTCCGGCTTCGGCGGGTTGACCGTGGCGCGCTCGGTGATCGACCAGCTTCCGCACGAGTCGGTCGTCTACCTCGGCGACACCGCCCGCCAGCCCTATGGCCAGAAGCCCATCGGCGAGGTCCGCGAGTACGCCCTCGAGTGCCTCGATCACCTGTACGAGCAGGGCGTGAAGGCACTCGTCATCGCCTGCAACTCCGCGAGCGCCGCCATGCTCCGCGACGCCCGTGAGCGCTACGACGTACCCGTCGTCGAGGTGATCCTGCCCGCAGCACGGCGTGCGGCCGCTGCCACGCGCAACCAGCGGGTGGGCGTGATCTGCACCCGCGCCACCGCCAGCTCGATGGCGTACGACGACGCCTTCGCCGCGGCGCCCCACCTCGACCTGCACATCCGGGCCTGCCCGCGCTTCGTCGACTTCGTCGAGCAGGGCGTCACCGGGGGCGACGAGCTGCTGGCCGCGGCCCACGACTACCTCGATCCGCTGGCCGAGGCGGGGGTCGACACGTTGATCCTCGGCTGCACCCACTACCCGCTGCTGACCGGCGTGATCTCCTACG
Organism: uncultured Nocardioides sp.; assembly: GCF_947488025.1. Taxonomy (GTDB): domain Bacteria; phylum Actinomycetota; class Actinomycetes; order Propionibacteriales; family Nocardioidaceae; genus Nocardioides. Next base: position 55,211 of record NZ_CANKYS010000016.1, read on the forward strand.
TGATGGGCGACCAGGTCACCCTGGTCAGCTCGGCGGAGGAGTGCGCGAAGGACGTCTACAAGATGCTGGCCCGCACCGGTCTGATGCGTCCCGACGGCGAGGCGAGCTACACGTTCTCCACCACGGGCAGCCCCGACGACTTCGCCACGACCGGACGCCGCTTCCTCGGCGCGGAGCTGCTCGGCGCGACGCAGTTCGCCGGGGGTCGCAGATGAGACTCACCATCGTCGGGTGCTCGGGGTCCTACCCCGGCCCCGAGTCCGCGGCGAGCTGCTACCTCCTCGAGGAGGAGGCGGACGGCCGCACGTGGCGCATCCTGCTCGACCTCGGCAACGGAGCCCTCGGCCAGCTGCACCGCTACGCCGACCCGCTGGGCATCGACGCGGTGTTCCTCAGCCACCTCCACGCCGACCACTGCCTCGACCTCTGCGGCTACTACGTGATGCGCAAGTACCACCCCACCGGCCCGCAGCCGCAGATCCCCGTGTGGGGTCCGGCCGGGACGGCCGAGCGGATGGCGCGGGCCTACGACCTGCCGCTCGACCCGGGCATGACGGAGGAGTTCGCCTTCGCGGAGTACGGCGGCCACGACCACGCCGCGGGCGAGGTGGTGGAGGTCGGACCGTTCCGGGTCGAGGTCCGACAGGTGGTGCACCCCGTCACCGCCTACGCCCTGAAGGTCACCGCCGGTGGTCGCACGCTCGTCTACTCGGGCGACACCGGACCCTGCCCACAGCTCGACGAGCTGGCCGAGGGCGCACACCTGCTGCTCGCGGAGGCGTCCTTCCGCACCGGTGACGACAACCCGCCCGACCTCCACATGACCGGCGCCGACTGCGGACGCACGGCCGAGCACGCCGGGGTCGGGCGCCTGGTGCTGACCCACGTCCCGCCGTGGCACGACCCGGCCGACGCCGAGGCCGAGGCACGCGCCGAGTGGTCGGGCCCGGTCGAGCTGGCCCGCGCCGGGGCGACGTACGACCTGTAGGCGGGTCCCAGACCAGCCTCAGACCAGGCCGGCGTCGTGCACGACCATCGCCACCTGCACGCGGTTGGTGGCGTCGAGCTTGGTCAGCAGGCGGGACACGTGCGACTTCACGGTCGGGATCGACAGGTAGAGCTCCGAGGCGATCTCGGAGTTGCTGAGCCCGCGTCCCACGCACACGGCGACCTCGACCTCGCGCTCGGTCAGCACGGCCAGCCGGTCGGCGGCCGTCGAGGTGCGGTCGCTCGTCGAGGTGCTGCGCAGCCGTGAGACCAGGCTGCGCGTTGCCGACGGCGACAGCATCGCGTCGCCGGCCGCGACGGTGCGGATCGCACCGACGATGTCACCGGGCGGGGTGTCCTTGAGCAGGAACCCGTCGGCGCCTGCCGCCACGGCCTTCAGCACGTGGTCGTCGGCGTCGAACGTGGTGAGCACGACGACGGCCGGTGGGGACGGCCTCGAGTGCAGGATGCGCGTGGCCTCCAGGCCGTCCATCACGGGCATCCGGATGTCCATCAGCACCACGTCCGGCCGGTGCACGGCGACCTGGGCCAGGCCGGCCTCGCCGTCGGGGGCCTCGCCGACGACCTCGATGTCGGACTGGCCGCCGAGCATCAGCGTCAACGCCGAGCGGACCAGCGGGTCGTCGTCGACGAGCAGCACGCGGATCACGCGGTCCACGGTAGCCAAGCCTCCAGCACGAACCGCGCCCCCTCCGTGCGCTGGTGCAGCCGACCGCCTCGGAGCTCGGTGCGCTCGCGCAGCCCGACGAGCCCCAGCCCCGAGCCGGGGGCGGCGCTCGGCCGGTCGCCCAGCGGGTTGCTGATCACCACCGTGATGCCACCCCGCTCGTCCCCGGAGGAGCGGATCGCCACCTCGGCGCCGGGGGCGTGCTTGCGCACGTTGGTGATGCCCTCCTGGACGATCCGGTAGACCGTGCGGCCCGTCGCCGGAGGCACCGGCGCGTCGCCGTCGACGTGGTCGGTCCAGTCGATGTCGAGGCCGTGCGACCTCGCCTCGTCGACGAGCGCGGCGATGTCGTCGTACGTCGGTTGCGGGCGCGCGGTGGACGGGCTCGTGTCGTCCTCGCGGAGCACGCCGAGCACGTCACGCAGCTCGTGGAGCGCGTCGTTGGCCTGGCGTTGGATCTGTCCGAGCCCCTCGCGGAGCCGGTCGCCGTCGAGGTCGTCGCGGAAGGCGAGCGCGCCGGCGTGCATGGAGACCTGGGTGATGCGGTGCGCGACCACGTCGTGCATCTCGCCGGCGATGCGCGCACGCTCCGTGGACCGGGCCTGGGAGAGACGGAGCTCCTGCTCGAGCTCGGCCCGCTCGGCCCGGTTGCGGAGGTTCCAGAGCAGCTCGCGCCGCGAGCCGATGTAGAGACCCCAACCCATCATCCCGGTGTTGACGGCGAGGTTGACCAGCGTGGTGACGAGGAAGTCGTTGTCCTCGATCGGTGCGAGGGTCGTCCACGTCTGGGCAGCGACGAAGTTCGCGCTGCCGACCAGCACCACCTCGCGCCAGCGACGCCGCGTGGCCACGGAGACCGCCGCCAGGGTGGCCGGACCGGCCGCGATCCCGGAGAGGGCGCTCATCGCCGCGATCACCAGCGCCACGCGCACCGGCGCCCGGCGGCGGAAGTACACGAGCACGAAGGCGGCCAGGCCCAGGACCACCTCGGCGGTGAAGAGCAGGCGGTGCTCGCGCCACTCGGCCCCCGCCACCGTCTGCCAGATCGCGGCCGAGAACACCGCGCACACGGCGTACCGCCAGGCGTGCGACACCCACGTCAGCTCGGGCTGGGTGTCGGGTCGAGGCTCCACGGCCCTCAGGGTAACGAGCACTTTTCCTACTTTGGTCGCATCGTCATGGCCTCAGGGCCGATGCGCCGGGCGCTCGCGGGGGCCGATGGTGGTGGCACCAACCGCGCGGAGGGAGCTGCGCGGCGTGGGGCCGCGCACGACCGGACGGTCCCACTGGGGACGGGGCTTCGAGCCGGGTCCGGTGACACACGGGGGTGACCGGACCCGGCTCAGTCACGTCTAGGGTCGTGCCCATGACTTCTGTCCCGACTCCGGCTCCCCGGGCCGACGGCCGCGCCGACGACGAGCTGCGCCCCATCACCATCACCCGCCACTGGCTCGACCATGCGGCCGGATCGGTGCTGGTCGAGTTCGGCGGCACCAAGGTGCTGTGCGCCGCCTCCGCGTCGGAGGGCGTGCCCCGCTGGCGCAAGGGCTCGGGGCTGGGGTGGGTCACCGCCGAGTACGCCATGCTCCCCGCGGCCACCAACACCCGCTCCGACCGCGAGTCGGTCAAGGGCCGCATCGGCGGCCGCACCCACGAGATCTCACGGCTGATCGGCCGCTCGCTGCGGGCGGTCATCGACTACGAGGCACTCGGTGAGAACACCATCGTGCTCGACTGCGACGTCCTCCAGGCCGACGGCGGCACGCGCACCGCCGCGATCACCGGGGCGTACGTCGCCCTGGCGGACGCGGTGGCGCACCTGCGGGCCAGCGGCGCGCTGGCGGGCGAGCCGCTGACCGGCTCCGTCGCCGCCGTCAGCGTCGGCATCATCGACGGCGCGCCCCGACTCGACCTGCCCTACGTCGAGGACGTGCGCGCCGAGACCGACATGAACGTCGTGATGACCGGCGAGGGCACCTTCGTCGAGGTGCAGGGCACGGCCGAGGGCGCCGCCTTCGACCGCGCCGAGCTCGACGCCCTGCTGGACCTGGCCGCGAAGGGTTGCGTCGACCTGACGCGCCTGCAGCAGGAGGCGCTGGCCCGGTGAAGATCTTCCTGGCCTCGGCCAACGCCAAGAAGATCCTCGAGATGCAGCGCATCCTCGCCGAGCACGTGCCCGGCATCGAGGTGCTCGGCATCGCCGATGTCGACGGCTACGTCGAGCCGGTCGAGGACCAGCCGACGTTCGAGGGCAACGCGCTGCTGAAGGCGCGCGCCGGTGTCGCGGCCACCGGGCTCCCGTCGGTCGCGGACGACAGCGGCCTGTGCGTCGACGCCCTCAACGGGATGCCGGGCGTGCTGTCCGCCCGGTGGTCGGGGTCCTCGCTGGGTGACAAGCAGGGGGCAGACCAGCGCAACAACGAGCTGTTGCTCGACCAGCTCCACGACGTACCGGACGAACGTCGCGGCGCGCACTTCGCGTGCGCCGTGGCGTGGGTGCTGCCCGACGGGCGCGAGCGCGTCGTCGAGGGCCGGATGGACGGCCGCATCATCCGCGAGGTGCGCGGCAGTGGCGGGTTCGGCTACGACGTGGTCTTCGTGGCGGTGGAGCACGACGCCGAGGACCTCACCTCCGCCGAGCTCGGCCCGGGGGAGAAGGACCTGATCTCGCACCGCGGCCGGGCGCTGCGCGAGCTCGCGCCGTACGTCGCCGCGGACCTCGCCGGCACGGAGCCGGGCGCGGGGTCATCCGACTGACGCCTCCTCGCGCGCGCCGACCTGCCTGCTGACCCACATGCCCCACAGGGCGGCGAAGACGAACATGACCAGCGAGTAGACGGCCGCTGGCACCGAGATCTCGACCTCGTCGAGCACCTCGACGGCGACGAAGATCGCGAGCGTGGCGTTGTGCACCCCGACCTCCATCGACGACGCGATGGCCTGCGGGCCGGTGACGCCGGCGGCCTTGGGCACGTAGTAGCCGACGACCAGGCTGATCGCGCAGAAGAGGGCGGCGACCAGGCCGACGTCGGCGAGGTAGTCGGCGACGTTCTCGCGCTGGTCGAGCAGGATGCCGAGCACGAGGACCGCGAGGATCACGGCCGACCCGATCCGCACCGGCTTGTCCATCCGCCGTGCGAAGCCGGGAGCGCGGGCATTGACGACCATCCCGACGCCGACCGGCAGCAGGATCAGGGCGAACACCTTGACGATCTCGACCAGCGGCATCGAGACGTCGTCCTGCCGGTCGTAGTAGGCGATGGCGAGGCCGGTGATCAGCGGCAGCGTCACGACGGCGATGACGGTGTTGATCGCCGTCAGCGTGATGTTGAGGGCGACGTCGCCGCGGAAGAGGTGGCTGAAGAGGTTCGCCGTCGTACCGCCCGGCGAGGCCGCGAGCAGCAGCATGCCGATGCCGAGCAGGGCCGGGAGGTTGAAGAGCACCACCAGCCCGAAGCAGATCGCCGGCAGCAGCAGGATCTGGCAGGCGAGCGCGACGCCCACGGCCTTCGGTGCCCGGCCGACCCGCTTGAAGTCGCCGACCGTCAGGTCGAGGCCGAGCCCGAACATGATGATCGCCAGCGCGAGCGGCAGTCCGACGGTCGTCAGCGCGGAGTCCATGCGCGGACCCTAGTGGTGACGGGCGTCACATGGGCGGGACTCGCGGAGAAGGTTGCTCAAGTCGACGTTCACCCGCACCGGATGCGAGTGAACGTCGAGCTCGGTGCCGAAGGCGGGATTCGAACCCGCACGCCCTGAGGCACGGCGTCCTAAGCGCCGCGTGTCTGCCGTTCCACCACTTCGGCTCGAACGAGGAAGTCTAGGAGGACTCTGCCGCGCTTCGGTCGGTGGTCGCGTTCCTGCCCCGGCTCCGCCCTGCGAAGTTGGGCGTCTGCCGGTGACAGTTGGGACATAGAAAGCGCAGATTCTCCCGCAGGTTGTTGCGGTAGTTACCGTCGATGTGGTCGACCTCCAGCGTAAGGGCGACGCCTTGCCAGGTTCCGTCACAGCCACAGATGGCGCATTCGTACGGGACTCCTGACTCCATGAGCCCGCGCGTCAGCATGTGTGGACGCGCACGGCTGGCTCCTTCAGGAAGCAGCACGAGAATCTGATCTGGCTCGAGGCGAGCATGGTGGTGCGCCAGGGGGAGCCCTCGTCGGAAGTGCGAGGTGTCGAGACCGAAAGCCTTGACCGTACGGCTCAGGTGCGCATGAGTGCCGCCAGCCGGGACCAGCCCGAGCGAGCGCATGACACCCGCCATGGAGGTGGATGTCGCTACGGCCTCTGCCAGCAACTCTCGCGTGTACCTGCGTCTGGTCCCCATGAAGTCACGCTAGAACTCGGCACCGACATTGTTCTGTCAGTCCAACCCGAGGTCGCGCCGCAGCTTGGCGACGTGGCCGGTGGCCTTGACGTTGTACTGGGCGAGCTCGACGGCTCCGTCCTCGTCGATCACGAAGGTCGAGCGGATCACGCCCTCGACCTCCTTGCCGTAGAGCTTCTTCGTACCGAAGGCACCGTAGGCCCGGTGCACGGCCAGGTCCTCGTCGGAGAGCAGCGTGAGGGTGAGCGCGTCGCGCTCGCGGAACTTCGCGAGCTTGGCGGGCTTGTCCTTGGACACGCCGAGCACCTCGTAGCCCGCGCCGCGCAGCGAGTCGAGGGACTCGGAGAAGTCGCAGGCCTGCTTGGTGCATCCGGGCGTCATGGCTGCGGGGTAGAAGTAGAGGATCACCTTCTGGCCGCGCAGGTCCGCGAGCGAGACCTGCTCCTCGGTGTCGCTGGTCAGGGTGAAGTCGGGTGCGGTGTCGCCGGCGGCGAGGCGGTCGGACATGCGGGCTCCTGTGCGCGGTCGGTCCGGACGAGGCGTCCGGTTGGTTGTTGCAAGGGGTTTGCAATAAGGTCGAGGTGTGCCGGCCCGGCATCGGGGGATCCGTGCCGGCCACCAGACATCCAACCAGCCACATCCACGGCTCATCCAGGCCACATCCCAGGAGCAGGAGCGACCAGGTGCACGTGCCCGACGGCTTCCTCGACGCCCCCACGTCGGCGGCGACCGGCGTGGTGGCGGTGGCGGCGGTGGCCCTGTCGCTGCGGGGCGCGCGACGCGAGCTCGACGACCGTACGGCGCCCCGGGCCGGGCTGGTCGCGACCTTCGTGTTCGCTGCCCAGATGATCAACTTCCCCGTGGGGGCCGGCACCAGCGGCCACCTGATGGGCGGCGCGCTCGCCGCGGTCCTCGTGGGGCCGTGGACGGCCGTGCTGTGCCTGTCGGTGGTGCTCGTGGTGCAGGCCCTGCTGATGGCGGACGGGGGCATCACGGCCCTCGGCACCAACATCACCCTCATCGGCATCGTGACGGTCGCCGTGGGCTGGGCGGTCTTCGTGCTCCTGCGCCGGGTGCTGCCCAAGCGGGTCAGCATGGTGGCCCCGGCCGCCGCGGTCGGCGCGCTGGTCAGCGTCCCGGCGGCGGCCCTGGTCTTCACCCTGCTCTTCTCCGTCGGCGGCAACGTCTCGGTCGACCTCGGCGCCGTCATGACCGCCATGCTCGGCTGGCACACGGCGATTGGCATCGGCGAGGCGCTCATCACGGGTCTGGTCGTCGGGAGCGTCGTCGCCACACGTCCCGACCTCGTCCACGGCGCCCGCCCGCTCCTCGAGGAGCGCGAGCTCGAGCTCCGCACGGGAGTCGGCCCGTGAGCACCCGCCGCCTCTTCGCCGTCGCCCTCGTCGTCAGCCTGCTCCTCGCCGGTGTCGCGAGCTACTACGCGAGCGCGCACCCCGACGGCCTCGAGTACGTCGCCGAGCAGACCGGGTTCAGCGACGCCGCCGAGGACTCGGCGACGGCCGACAGCCCGCTCGCCGACTACCAGACCTCCGGCGTCGACGACGCCCGCGTCAGCGGGGGACTCGCCGGTGTCATCGGCGTCGTCGTGATGCTGGTGCTCAGCACCGGCCTGTTCTGGCTCGTCCGGCGGCGCGAGCCGCGCGACGCCGACGCCGACCAGCGCGCCCAGTCGGAGGCCTGACATGGGCGCCGGGCACGGGCACCGGCTGCACTTCCACGGCCACAGCCCGGTGCACCGCGCCCCCGCGCACCTGAAGGTCCTGGCCCTGCTGGGGTTCATGCTCGTGGTCGTCGCGACCCCCCGCCAGGCGTACGCCCTCTTCGCCGTCGAGGCCGCCGTCCTGCTGGCGGTCATCGCGCTGTCGCGGGTGCCGCTGCGCTACCTGCTTCCCCGGATGGTCGTGGAGGTGCCGTTCGTCGTCTTCGCGGCGCTGATGCCGTTCATCGCCCACGGGCCGCGGACCGAGGTGCTGGGCATGACCGTGTCGGAGCCCGGCCTGGTCGCGGGCGTGGCGCTGCTGGTCAAGGGCACCATCGGTGTCCTCGCCTCGCTGACCCTGGCCGCGACCACCGAGCCGCAGGACCTCCTCCGCGGGCTCCAGCGGCTGCGGGCGCCCGACCTCGTCGTCCAGATCATGGGCTTCATGATCCGCTACCTCGACGTGGTCACCGCGGAGCTCGGCCGGATGATGACGGCCCTGCGCTCGCGTGGCTGCGACCCGCGCTCCCCGCGGCACTGGCCGGTGCTCGCCCGCTCGCTCGGCGCCCTGTTCATCCGGTCCTACGAGCGCGGCGAGCGCGTGCACCTGGCGATGCTGTCGCGAGGGTACGACGGCCGCCTGCCGCAGTCGGGGGAAGCGCGATGACCGCCCCGGTGCTCGACGTCCAGGGGCTGGCCTTCGCCTACCCCGACGGCCACCAGGCGCTCTTCGGGGTCGACCTCCACGTCCACCGGGGCGAGCGGGTCGCGCTGCTCGGCCCCAACGGTGCCGGCAAGACGACCCTCGTGCTCCACCTCAACGGCATCCTCGCCGCGGGGCGGGGATCCGTCACGGTCAGTGGCCTCCCGGTCTCCAAGGAGCACCTGAAGGAGATCCGCCGTCGCGTCGGGATCGTCTTCCAGGACCCCGACGACCAGCTCTTCCTCGGCACCGTCCGCCAGGACGTCGCGTTCGGTCCTGCCAACCTCGGCCTCAAGGGCGCGGCCCTCGACCGGCGCGTGATGGACGCGCTCGACCGGGTCGGGATGGCCGACTTCGTCGACCGACCGCCGCACCACCTGTCCTACGGCCAGCGCCGTCGGGTGGCGGTCGCCACCGTGCTGGCGATGGAGCCGGAGATCCTGGTGCTCGACGAGCCGTCGTCCAACCTCGACCCGGCCTCACGCCGCGAGCTCGCCGACATCCTGCGCAGCCTCGACGTGACCGTGCTGATGGTCACCCACGACCTGCCCTACGCGCTGGAGCTGTGCCCGCGCAGCGTCGTGCTGAGCGAGGGGGTGGTGGTCGCCGACCGGCCGACCTTCGACGTCCTCACCGACGACGAGCTGATGGCCGCCCACCGGCTCGAGCTGCCCTGGGGTTTCGACCCGCGGCGCATTGATAGCCTTCCCGGGTGACCCAGGACATGAGCGCGCTCGAGCGCGAGATCGAGGAGACGCGTGAGCGGCTTGCCTCGACCATCGACCAGCTCGCCTACCGCGCCCACCCCAAGACGATCGTCGGTCGGCAGGTGGCGACCGTGAAGTCCCAGTTCGTCGAGCCCGACACGGGCGCCCCGCGCACCGACAACATCCTCAAGGCGGCCGGTGCCGTCCTCGGCGTCGTGGTGCTGTTCGCCCTCGTCCGCAAGGTCGCGAGCTGAGCGCGTCCTCCGGCAGCCTGGCGGGTGGGGGCGGCGATCCGAGGGCCGCGCCCATCAAGATGCTGCACGACCGCCTGCTCGTCGAGGTCGACCAGGAGGCCGGCGAACGGCGCTCCACCGGCGGCATCGTCATCCCCGCCACCGCGGCCATGGGTGCCCGGCGTCTTGCCTGGTCGCGCGTGATCGCGGTCGGCCCGCACGCGCGTGCGGTCGAGGTCGGCGACCGGGTGCTGTTCGACCCCGAGGACAAGGCCGAGGTCGAGGTCCACGGCGAGGTCTACGTCGTCATGCGCGAGCGTGACGTCCACGCGGTTGCCGCTGAGCGCCTCGAGGGCGGCTCGACCGGTCTCTACCTCTGACCGCTCGTTCTGCTGCCAGCCCTAGGCTTCGGCCCATGGCCTACCTCGTCAAGCAGTCCCACCGCGCTCCGGCGGTGACCTCCCCGGTGCCCGTCGACGAGTCGCTGCCGCGTGCCTGCGTGATCGGCGCCGGCTCCTCGGGCATCGCGGCGGCCAAGCAGCTCCACCCGTCCGGCATCGGGTTCGACTGCTTCGAGAAGGGCAGCGACATCGGCGGGACCTGGGTCCTCGACAACTCCAACGGCCAGTCGGCCTGCTACGACACGCTCGAGATCAACACCTCGTGCCCCCGCATGGCGTTCTCCGACTTCCCGATGCCCGCAAACTACCCGCCCTACGCGCGCCACGACCAGGTCCACGCCTACTTCGAGCAGTACGTCGACCACTTCGGCTTCCGCGACAAGATCACCTTCGACACCACGGTGGAGCAGGTCACCCGGTCCGCCGACGGCCGCTGGGACGTGCGGTTCACCGGTCCGGACGGCACCGAGACCCGCACCTACGACGCCGTCCTCGTCGCCAACGGCCACCACTGGGACCCGCGCTGGCCCGAGCCGGCCTATCCCGGCGCCTTCGCCGGCGAGCAGATCCACTCCCACGACTACCGCTCAGCCGACCAGCTCGCCGGGCGTGACGTGGTCGTGGTCGGCGCCGGCAACTCGGCGATGGACATCGCGGTGGAGTCGTCCCGCGTGGCGCGTACGACGACGTGGTCCGTGCGCCGCACGGAGTGGGTGCTGCGCAAGTTCCTCCTCGGCAAGCCGAGCGACCAGGTCGCCCTGCCGGGCTGGCTGCCGTGGTGGGTGACCGCCGCACGGCTGCGGATCGGGGCGACGTACGCCGGCAGCATGACAAAGTACGGACTGCCCGCACCGACCCACAAGCCCGGGCAGTCGCACCCCGTTCAGTCCGACCAGATCCGCGAGCGCCTCGACGCGGGCGCGATGACGGCGCGGCCCGGCATCGAGCGCCTCGACGGCGACCGGGTGGTCTTCGTCGACGGCTCGACCGCGCCGGCCGACCTGATCGTGTGGGCGACCGGCTACAAGGTGACGTTCCCGTTCCTCGCCCCCGACCTGGTCTCGGCGCAGGGCAACGAGCTGCCCCTGTGGAAGCGCACCGTCCACCCCGACCTCCCCGGCCTCTACTTCATCGGCCTCGTGCAGGCGATCGGCGCGGTGATGCCGATCGCCGAGGCGCAGTCGGCGTGGGTCACCGAGACGCTCGCCGGTCGCTACGTGCCACCGGGGGACGACGTCGTACGACGCCAGATGGCCGCGGAGCACCGCCGGGACAAGAAGCAGTTCTACGCCTCGCCACGCCACACCATGGAGGTCGACTTCGACCACTACCTGTGGGACCTCGATCGGGAGCGCAGGGCCGGACGTGCGCGGGCTGCGAGCCGTCCCGCCTCGACCACCACCGGCCAGCCCGCTGCGCAGCCGGCGACCAGCAGGGGAGTGCGACCCATGGTCGCGCGCGTCCTGCTCGGTGCGGCACGGTGGCGGACCGTCGGCGAGGTGCCCCAGCGCGGCGTCCTGGTCGGTGCGCCGCACACCTCCAACTGGGATTGGGTCCTGACGATCCTGCTGGCCTGGACGTACGGCATCACCATCCGGCTGCTGGTCAAGAAGGAGCTCTTCGTCGGCCCCCTGGGGTGGCTGCTGCGTCGCACGGGGGCGGTGGAGCTGGACCGCAAGAACCCCGGCGGCACGATCAAGGACCTGCTGGCCGAGTCCGAGGGCGACGCCCCGTGGCTCATCGGCCTCGCCGCCGAGGGGACCCGCTCGCGGGGGACGCACTGGAAGTCGGGCTTCTACCGCATCGCCCAGCAGACCGGCCTGCCGATCACCCTCGCCTTCATCGACGCCCCGTCGCGCACGGTCGGCTGGGGACCCACGTTCCGACCCACCGGTGACGTGCAGGCCGACATGGACCTCGTCCGGGGGTTCTACGCGGACAAGACCGGCATCAGGCCGGAGAACTTCACGCCTCCGCGGTTGCGCGAGGAGGGCCCGGCCTGAGCCGACGACACGCCCATCCGGGTGTGGCTCGGTGTCGCTCGGCAACCGTGAAGGCTAGGTTGAGGGTTCAACCGAAGGGAGCATGCAATGGCATTTCTGCTGTGGATCCTCGCCGTCATCCTCGTGGTGTCCGGCATCGTCTCGTTGATCAGGGGTCAGATGCTCTGGGGCATCGTGCTCATCATCGTCGGGCTGCTCGTCGGCCCCGGTGGAGTCAGCCTGTTCACGTAGCAGCACCCCTGCGGGAGAACGACGAAGGGCCGGTCCTGGTGGACCGGCCCTTCGCTTCTGTACGCCATCAGGGACTTGAACCCCGAACCCGCTGAGAACTCTCTGGGGCAGTGAACGTCGACGTGCACTTGCGGCAATTAGCCCCCTGACCTGCGCTTTCGTCGATCTCCGGTGCCTGTCGCCCCATGTCGCGTGAACCCGTTCCGCCGGACTTTCCGGGCACTTTGTGGGCAGTTCGCAGGGTTGCCCGGCCGGTCGACACAGCCTGCTATCGCCGGCCACGTGTGGCTGCTGCTCCGCCCTCGCCGAAGCGATCCCATCGTCGAGCCTGGCGAGCCGCCTCGACCTGCCCGCTTGAAGATGCGCTACTCAGTAGCGAACCTCGTCGCTCGCTTGACCCTGGGCTACCGCGAACCACGCCGTTCAGCACTTCCGCGTCGGCAAGCGCGTCCGCTGGTGCCCGGCCGCGGTCACAACTGGGCTGGACCTGGGGCTGGGAGGACAGCAGTAGAGGCTCAACCGACTCCACCACGTCACAGGAATGCCGCCCAGATGGAGCACGCAGGAAAGGTGCTGCAAAGCGCCCAGATTGACGCTGCAACGAAGGGGTCTAGTGCACGAACGGGTGACAGGTCTGACGTGCCTTTCCGTGCAAGCAGATCCGACCGGGGTCTAGACAGCAGGTGGCAATAGCTCTGAGCCGGCTAGACAGCGCGAAGCGAGGGGCGGAGCCTGAAAGGCACCCGTCCGATATGTAGGAGTCCTCAATGTTCATTCGTCGTATGTCCACCGTCGCTGTTGGAGCGGCCGCAGTCATTGCGCTCTCAGCCGCGGCAGCGAACGCGCACTTCTGTTACTTCACCGACCCGAACCCGAACGGCGACGCGGGGCGCGCCGGGTCCAATGGCTTCGTGTCGTTCGGGGTCATTGCTGCGAGTGAGGGGTTCTGTCCCGCAGGCGTTCTGGTCCTCGCCGACGCCGTGGGCGTGACGCCCAGCACGCTGATCAACGCGCATGGCCTGATGGCCGGTCCAACGGGCGGCAACAAGGCAATCGCTCACCTGGACTTCGCTGCACTCGAAGCGGCCTTCGGCGACGCTCTCGCTGCCTGCGAGTAGCCACACCAGACGCGCAGACTGCTCCACGAAGGTCGCGCTTCGTCCGCGTCGAACGGCGCAGCTGCGATCAAGTAGCCAAACGTGGCTCGACCACGCACAAACCCGGCGAATGATTTGGCATGCTCAGAACCCTCGCCGTTGTCACGAGTGGCCGGCGACGCATCGAAACGTGCGTCACACCGTCGCATACCGTGCGGGGCGCGACATTGCGCCGCTTGATGGCGCCGACCCGAGTTACCGGATCTGGCACCCCTCTGTGTCAAGGAGCTGCCGGCAGAGGTGTCTTAGCCTCGATCCACCGATGGGCTTGGGGTTGTGAGCGCGTCGTGAAGTGAGAATGCCCTTACGTGCTGGGAAA
>NZ_CANKYS010000017.1 GCF_947488025.1 uncultured Nocardioides sp.
CCTCACGCCACCGAACACTCACCCCACGACGGCGACAATCAACCCATCCCAACCGTGCCCATCGGTGGATCGAGGCTTAGGAGGCCGTCGATGACGCAGGTCCGGTAGAAGCCGGCGACCACCGAGAGCCGACGCGAGACGGTGGAGGGCTTGTAGAGGCCGACCTCCTGCATCCAGCGGAGGAAGAGCTCGACGTGGGGGCGCTGGGCCGCCAACGGCTCCAGTCCTTGCCGGCCGCACCAGCCGAGGTAGGAGCGTAGGTCGGACTCGGTGTGGATCCGGGACTGGCCCTTGAACCGTGCGAGGTAGGCCGCGACGGCGATGCGAAGCGTTGCGCTGGCGTCTTCGCCAGGGACGATGAGTTGGGCGGTGTTCATCGCCCCACTGCGTCACTCGTAGAAGGCGCCGTCAACGCCACCGCTGTGCAGCCGTCGTCATCGGCGCCTGGGTGCGCCGCGTTCCCACCAGTCGACAGGCGGACCGTTACCAATCAGGCTGGTTGTGAACTCGACGTCCGAAGCGTTGCAGAACTTCCAGAGTTCCTTCGCCGCGCGGCCGTAATGAAAGACGACCTGATCGACCTCGAAGACATCGAGCTGACCGGCACGAAAGCGGTCAACGGCCTCCCCGACATGTTGGACAAGTGCAGCCAACTGAGCCTGGTGATACTCCGCAACCGCCTCGCGTGCGGCCCTCCGCTCCGACTTGCTGGACATACCAGCGAGGCTACTAATTTCGGCAGCGGCAGGACGCTTTCTCGACGACCATGCCCTCACAGCGGCAGTAGCGGACGCTATGCCGCCATCCGCTCTGCGGCAGGAGCGTGCGTCTGCGAGCGCACGCTCAGCGGCATGGTCGGGCGAGCGTAGCCGCCCTCAAAGCGGCAGATTTGGACGCGCCGGAACAGGGTCCGGGGGTCCTGTCAGCCTGCGCTGTCACGATGTCGGCATGGGCACTGAGCGATGCGTCTTCTGCGAGATCTTGGAAGGAGAAGCCCCGGCGCGCTGGGTTGCGAGGGATGCCAACGCCGTGGCCTTTCTGCCGCTTCCGGAGGGAGCGCTGGCCCCTGGCCACACGCTCGTGGTTTCTGCGCGACACGTAGTCGGCGTGCAAGACGCTGAACCAGCGGACCTGGCCGACGCCATGACTCTCGTCCATCGACTCAGCGTGGCGATGCAGTCCGTCCTGGGCGCTACCGGCGTCAATGTCTTGAACGCGAGCGGACCTGGGTCAGAGCAGTCCGTGCAACACCTTCACTTCCACGTCGTGCCACGGCGACCGGACGATGGGTTCAGCACTTGGCCCGCGGGGCGTTCCAGGCTTTCCACCGACGCCGCTTTGCCAGAGGCTCTGGCAGCCGCCATGCGCTGATCTCGGCAGATCCGGGCTCGTCCGAGCTGCGTCATCGTCGGTGTGTGACCCTCCTGCGCAGGTATTCCGTCCTGGGAGACGGGCGGCCACTACGGGGGTGATAAGATACCCTTATGACGCTCGTTGCCGAGTACCGCGAGGCGCGACATGACGAGGATGTCGCGCGGCTTCGGCGTGTGCTCGCCCTGAGGGCGATGGTGGCGACCGGGATGAGCCAGCGGGAGATCGCGACGGCGCTTGGGGTCAGTCAGCCTGCGGTGAGTCAGCAGTTGAGGGCGGCGTCGGATCTGTCGAGTGTTCATCCCGAGAAACTCATCGACGCGGCTGCGCCTGTGCTCCGGCGTCTTGCCGAGGATGCGGGGTACGGGAGGCTCGCGGTTTTCGGTTCGGTAGCCCGTCGTGAGGCAGGTCAGGACTCCGATATCGATCTGCTGGTCGAGGCGCCCGAGGGGACGTCGTCGTTCGGCTTCATCCGGTTCAAGCAGTTGCTCGAGCGGGTGCTCGGCCGGCAGATCGACCTGGTCGACTACGGCGGCCTGACTCCAACCCTCGATGACGACGTCCGTCGCGAAGCGGTACTCCTCTGATGGAGCTCAAGGCCGCCAAGGAGCTCCTCCACATCCAGGCTTGGCTGACCCGCGTCGACGAGATCGTGCGCCGCGGCAAGGAGGCTTACCTCGCCGACGACCTGCTCCAAGAGGCGGGGGACTCACTCATGATGAAGCTCGGTGAAGCAGCCAACCGGCTGTCCCGGCTCGACGTCCTGGCGCCGGACGGCGTCGAGTGGGCACTCGCAGTCGCCAACCGCAACTTCATCATTCATCAGTACGACGAGATCAACCGCGAGCTCACCTGGCTGACGCTCTCGAGAGATCTGCCGGCGTGGAAGGTCTCGCTACAGGGCCTCTTTGGTGAGGCATCGACAGCGCTCGCCGAAGCCGAGTGAGGTCGCGACCCGCGAGAACCTTTGATTCGAGTCGTGTCGCGTATAGGCCCCGAAAACCACAGCAAGAGTCGCCTCGTGGGGTCACATCCCAGCAAGAAGTGCGGGCCCTGCGTCACCCTCATTTGCAGCGTTCGCGCAGGTCAGCGCACGAATGCTCAAAGTCCGGCAAACTCTGGACGCCTCGTGCCCGCTCGCGCTGGATGTCCAGAGGTCGCAGGTTCAAATCCTGCCCCCGCTACAAAAACCGAAAGACCCCCACAGCCTGGCTGTGGGGGTCTTTCGCATGTGCGACAGGTGCACTTGGCCCACAGCTGGCAACGGGCGGACAATGGGTCATGACGACCGAGTCGACGACCGAGATCGAGCGCACCTTCGACGTGGACTCCGCGACGGTGCTACCTGTCCTCGTCGGCATCGATGGCGTGGCGCGAGTGGGCCAGGCGGTCGAGGTGGACCTCGAGGCGGTGTACTTCGACACGGCCGACTTCGACCTGGCTCGCCGGGGTGTCACCCTGCGGCGCCGGACAGGTGGCGCTGACGCGGGGTGGCACATGAAGCTGCCCGGCGTCGACGATGCCCGGACCGAGCTGCGGAGGCCGTTGGGCCGGGCCACGCGGTCGGTCCCCGACGCGTTGCTCGAGCCGGTCCGAGCAGTCGTGCGGGGCCGCCCCCTGGTGCCGGTGGCTCGCATCGCCACCCGTCGTCTGGAGAGCGAGCTCCTGGACGCCGCCGGCGGTGTGCTGGCCCGCATCTGCGACGACCACGTCCGCGGCGAGCAGCTGCACGTCGGCGCCGAGGTCCGCGAGTGGCGGGAGTGGGAGGTCGAGCTGGCGTCCGGCGACGACGTCCTCCTCGGTCTGGTGGAGGAGGTGTGGCGAGACGCCGGCGCGCAGCGGGGTCAGGCGACCTCCAAGCTGGCCAGGACCATGACCGGTCTCGTTGCACCCGCGTCGTCGCCGATGGGGGAGGAGGAGCTCCGACGGGCAACCGCAGGTGGGGCACTCACCGACGTGCTGGGGCGCCAGCTCGACCAGCTCCTCGAGCGGGATCGGCTCCTCAGGGCCGGTGAGGCCGGGTCCGTGCACAAGATGCGCATCGCCGCGCGGCGACTGCGCTCGGCGCTCAAGACGTACGGACCACTCCTCGATGACGCTGCAGCCGCGGAGTCGCTGGCGGCGGAGCTGCGGTGGCTCGGCCAGGCTCTCGGCCCGGCGCGGGATGCCCAGGTGCTCCGACAGCGGCTGCACTGCCTGGTGGCGGCTCAGCCGGAGGACCTGGTGCTCGGTCCTGTGGCCGGTCTGATCGACGACGACCTCAGGGCGGTCGAGAGGGACGCGCGGGAGCAGACGATGGCCGCTCTCGGGAGTGCGCGGTACTTCCGGCTCCTCGACCACCTCGATGACATCGTGCGATCGCCGTCGTTCACTGCCGAAGGTGAGGAACCGGCCCGGAGCGTCTTCGCACGCCTGCTGGTGCGAGATGCCCGACGGTTGCGACGTGCCGTGAAGGGGGTTCAGCGCGCGGAGGACGGTGAGCACCGCGACCTCGCTCTCCACGAGGCTCGCAAGAAGGCGAAGCGGCTGCGCTATGCCGCCGAGTCGATGTCTCCGGTCCTCGGGAAGCAGGCCGACGACCTGGCTGTCTCGGTCGAGCGGATCCAGCAGTCCCTCGGCGAGTTCCAGGACACCGTGATGTCACGGCGCGTCCTGCGTGACTACGGGGCGCGCGCACACGTCCAGGGTCAGAACGGCTTCACCTACGGCCGACTGCACCAGCTCGAGGAGGTGCATGCCGAAGCGGCCGTCCGGGACTTCGAGGACGCATGGACGCGGCTCTACCTCAAGGGGCTGCGACGCCGACTCGAGGCGTGACGACGTCTCCTCGCCGCGGAACCGGGAGCAGGGTGGTCACCAGGAAGGCGGTGACCACGGCCACCACGACCTGTGGGGTCACCGAGACGCCGTCCGCGCCGAGCAGCAGCATGGCCAGGAGCGTAGAGGTGAGGGGGGCGCAGCATGGCGGCGCACATCGCGCCGATCCCCATGCCGATCGCAGGCGCGAGGCCCGTGCCGGTCCGTCGCGGAACGCGCCTCAGCGCCAGTCGCGATCAGCCGTCGCCCGCGGGCGTCGTCGCGACGTCTTCGTGGCCGTGGTCGCGAGCGAAGGCTTCCAGGGTCTGCGCCGTGCCCCCGCCCGTGTGCAGGTAGCTGGAATCCAGCCGGGCGGCGAGCGACTCGATCGTCTCGGCAAGGACCGCGGCGGCGGTGCGCACCGCGTGGGCATCCGACTGCTGGCCAGCGGCCACCAGATCGAGGGTGTAGGGGAGCGTCGCGGCCAGGGAGAGCGATCGGTCCCGCTCGGAGAAGTAGTAGGACTCGGCGTACTGGAGGAAGTCGCTCTCGAGCTGTGCCACCCCGTCTGCCAAGGAGTCGAGCATCCGTGTGACGGTGGCTGCGTCCGCGATCCGGATGACCTCGTCGGAGTCGTGGGAGTGCATGGCGCTCAGCCGGCGTGCGAAGGCGCGGCGACGGCCCAGGGCGGGATAGACCTGCAGGACCCATGAGATCGCCGCCGTGAGCAGGACGAAGCCCACCAGGGCCTGCGCGGGTGCGAGCAGGCGTAGCGCCGGATCTGCGGGCAGGATGTCCCCGAAGCCCAAGGTGGCCACGGTCACCAGCGACAGGTACAACGCGGCCGTGGGCCCGGACGAGCGCTCGGGCGACAGGGACGTGCCGAAGTGGAAGCCGTCCGGCATGTGCGGCCAGTAGACGAGCACGAAGCCGGCCACCACGAGCCCGGTCCAGGCCAGGACCACAGCCATCAGCCCGAGCGGCCCCGCCAGGTCGCGACTGCCCGCGGGCAGGCACCGGGTCCTCGCCCTCCAGCTCAGCCGCAGGACGGTCCGAGCCAGGGTGCCGAAGCCACTGGGGTGCCACAGCGTGTGGAAGATGTCGCGCAGCGTCGCAGCGACCACCATGAGCCCCAGGCTGCTCACGACCCAGCTGCCGAGGTCACTCAAGGCAGGCCGAGGGGTCGTGCGGAGACCGCGCCGAGCGCATCCCACAGGAGGCGGATGCTCGTCGCCGAGGCGCTGGCAGAGCTGAAGTCGGGCACCGGCCGGGCATCGGCCTCCTCGCGGGTGGTCGCCGGTCCGTGCTCCTCGATGTCCTGCACCAGCCAGTCCATCTCCTTGATCTCCTTGCGCTGGGTGGCGGCGATGGCGTCGGCCAGCTCGCGGACGCGCAGGTCGTCGATGCCGGCGCGTTCGCTGGTGAGGATCGCGATGGAGTGATGTGGGATCATCGCGTTCATGTAGCTCTCGTCCTCGACCAGGGCCTGCGAGCGCGACAGGTAGAGCGCCGTGCCCCCCAGTACCAGGGCCACCACGACGACGATCGCGTTGAGCCTCCGGTCTCGATACATCATCCCGGCCATGAAGGCGAGCATCACCAGTGCCATCATCGAGCCCATCAGCACGGCCATGTAGACCCGCTCCTCGCTGAAGCGGACGTGATCGATGCTGAAGACGTTGGTGTACGTCAGGGCGAACATCAGCACGGTCGAGGTCAGGATCATCAGTCCGAACCGCAGGTACATGCGTCCGTTGCCGTTGCCGTTGCCCGATACGTCGTGCTGCTCCTGCTCCTCGGAACCGGAGGTCGTCGTGTCGCGGTGCCCCGCGGAGTCCTCTGCCATGGCGGCGTCTCCTCGATCAGGTCGTCGGTCCCCGTCTCGGCTCGTTCCGTGCCCGTTCAGGACGGGATCAATGCGCTCGCGCAACGGTCCGGTGACGGGGAGTGCAGGGGCTCAGCGCAGGTGGTCGTCCGTGGGCTGAGGGACGGGTGCCCGGGCGGCGAGGTGCGAGCTGGGGCCCAGCGACTGCAAGGCTCGAGCGACGGCATCCCGGTTCTCCGGCAGCGCCGCCTCCTGGACGTCGACCAACATCGCCCGTAGACGCCGCTGCACGCGCGGGGAGTCAGCACCCCAGTGCGCGATCTCGTCGACGGCCAGGCGGACGTGGTCCTCGAACGTCGCCTGGGGCACGTGCACCGCCAGTCGTCCGTCCTCGCCGAACGTCTGGCGTCCTGGCAGGGGACGGGCGGACAGGAACCGCAGCAGGTCGTGGAGCTGGTCGATCACCTGGACGGCGGTGATCGGATCGTTGATCCCGGGGGAGAGGGCTCGCTCGGCGATGTCCACCAGCTGGCGCAGACCGAACCCCGGGTCGTCGTCGAGGACCCGCTCCTTGCCGAGGTGAACGGCCGCGCGGAGCGATGCCTCGTCGGGAAGGTCCGCGCCGTGCACCTCGAGGAGGGCAGCGCCCTCGGGCACGAACTCGCCGACTGCTCGCAGCACCGTGATGGTCACCCCGTGCTCCTCGGCCAGCTCGAGCAGGGCTCGGTCGTCGACCTGCTGCACGACGCCGGACGCGTCCGACGCGACGCGGCGCCCTGCGGTGGCAGGCGGGGGGACGCGAGTGCGCGGCTCCGCGTCCGACGGGTGCGTGCGTTCGATCGCCACGCGGGTGTCCTCGCCGATCTGGGTCACGATCGTCGCAGCCCGGATCGACTGGGCGATGTGGTCGATGTAGAGGAGGAAGACCACCACGCTCGCCAGCACGAACCCGAACGCCACGGTCACCGAGAGCTGCGGCACGAAGGTGTCGGTCTCGGCCGTCCCCCGCACGGCGCGGAGCACGACGAGCGAGTAGACGAAGGTAGCGACGAAGACTCCGAGCGCGACCTGGTTGAACCAGTCACGCAGGAAGGTGCGCAGGACGCGCGGCGAGAACTGGCTGCTCGTGAGCTGCAGGACGACGATGGTGATCGAGAACACCAGACCGGTGAACGAGATCATCGACGTGATGATGGCCGACAGCAGGGATCGGGCCCCCTCGGGCCCGCCTGCGAACAGCAGCGGAAGCTCGAGGGAGGTGTCGAGCCAGGCATCGAGGGCGGTGAGCCCGAGGCCGAGGAACACGGCGGCGAGCGCGAAGACCAGGGGCAGCACCCAGAACTTGTCCCGCAGGCGCGTCCAGAACCTCCTCACTGGAGGTCGTCCGACGGACCCGGCTCGATGAGCAGGCTCGACGTCCCGTCCGTCGCAGTGGAGAGAGTGGTCACAGCGCGGCCAGGAGCTTGGTGCAGGCCTCCTCGCACCGGCGGCAGGCCTCGGCGCAGATCCGGCAGTGCTCGTGCATCTCGGCGTGCTGCGCGCACTCGTCCCCGCACGACTTGCAGGCTCGGGCGCAGGCCTCGAGGACGGCGCGGATGATGGCGACATCGGGGTCCGTCTGCCGTGACAGGACGCGGCCCGTGGTCTCGCAGATGTCGGCGCAGTCGAGGTCGGTGCGGATGCAGCGTCGCAGGTCGGCCACCGACTCCTCGCTCAGGCAGGCGTCGGCGCAGGCGGTGCACGTCTGGGCACACACCAGGCAGGCCTCGATGCACTCGGCCAGCAGCTGCTGGTCGACGGCGACCTCGGCGGGGGAGCTGTCCATCATCGCGCTGATCGTGTGGGTCATCTGGTCGTCCTCTCGGCTCGGGGGGTGTCCGTCCTGTGCCCACCGCGACACGGTCCATGCGGCGGCGCACGGAGGCTGACGCCGACGGTTAGCCCGTCCGGGCCATGCCCGGGGTAGGGATCGCGCCCCTAGTGTCGAGAACCCCCTCTCTAGGCGAAGGAGACCCCCATGCCCAGACGGTTCCACGTGGCTGTGACGGCGGCCGCGACAGCGGCGCTGCTCGGCGCCATGACCAGCCCACCGGCGTACGCCGACCCGAACAACAACACCGTCCGCAAGCTCACGGAGGCGGTCACGGTGGACGGCGTCGTCGACCACCTCGAGGCCCTCCAGGAGATCGCCGACGCCAACGGAGACCGAGCGTCCGGTCGACCCGGCGACCGGGCGTCCGTCGACTACGTCGTCGAGCAGCTCGAGGCCGCCGGGTACGCACCGACGGTCCAGGAGTTCGACTTCCCCTACTTCGAGGAGAACTCCGAGCTGATCAGGGTCTCGCCGAACCCCCGCACGTTCGTCAACGGCACCGACTTCCTCCGCAACGCCTTCGACTCCGGGAGCCCCGAAGGGACGGCGTCGGGTGCGCTCGTCCCGGTCGGGCTCGTCATCAACCCGAGCCTGCCGCCCAACAGCAACACGAGCGGCTGCGAGGCCGCCGACTTCGCAGGCTTCCCCGCCGGGGGCGTCGCCCTCATGCAGCGGGGCAGCTGTGGTTTCGCGGTCAAGGCGCTCAACGCGCAGGCCGCTGGGGCGGCCGCCGTCGTCATCATGAACGAGGGGCAGCCCGGCCGCACCGGCCTGCTCAACATGATCGGCGACGCGACCGGCCTGACGATCCCGGCAGTGTTCGCCACCTTCGCGGCGGGCGCCGACCTGGCGAGCACCCCGGGCGCCACCGTCACGGTGACGGTCGACTACACCGCCGAGACCCGCACGGCGTACAACGTGCTGGCGGAGACTGAGGCTGGTGACGACGCCAACACCGTCATGGCCGGCGCCCACCTCGACGGCATCCAGGACGGCGCCGGCATGAACGACAACGGCGCCGGCGCCGCCGCCCTCCTCGAGACGGCCATCCAGATGGCGAAGGTCAAGCCCACCAACACGGTGCGGTTCGCCTGGTGGGGAGCCGAGGAGGACGGCCTCCTGGGTTCGGAGTACTACGTCTCCCAGCTGAGCGAGGAGCAGGCCGACGACATCGCGCTCTACCTCAACTTCGACATGATCGCCTCGGCCAACTACATGTTCGGCGTCTACGACGGGGACAACTCCGGCGGGACGGCCGCTCCCGGGTTCATCCCGGAGGGTTCGGCCGAGATCGAGGACGTCTTCGAGAAGTACTACGCCGACCGGGGCGAGCCGTTCCAGGACACCGAGTTCTCGGGTCGCTCGGACTACGGGCCCTTCATCGCGGTGGGCATCCCGGCCGGTGGTCTCTTCACCGGCGCCGAGGCCACCAAGACCGCAGCCGAGGCGGAGCTCTACGGCGGCGTGGCCGGGGCGGCGTACGACCCGTGCTACCACGCGCCGTGCGACAACCTGACCGGCGAGGGCCAGGACGTCGCCCTCTACGACCAGCTGCGTGAGGACTACACCCTGATCGGCAACGTCAACGTGGACGCCTTGGACGTGAACTCGGACGCGATCGCCACGTCCGTCCTCACGTTCGCCTACGACACCTCGACCGTCAACGGTGCCCCGGGGCACCCGGGACGCGGCCAGGTGAAGCCGGGCGACTTCGAGCGGTCGCTCGCGACGATGACCGACCGACACGCACGCTGAGGAGCGCACGAGGAGGGGTGGGGGCGGCCCGCCCCCACCCCTCCTGTCGGCCTCAGCCGGCGCGCCGTACGACGAACTGCACGCGCCCGCTGTCCTCGGTCACCGCGTCGAGGAGCCGACCCCGGACCCGGGGTACCGCCTCCTCGTCGAGGTACACGCGGGCACCGTCGTGCTCCACGACCTCGTCGCCGCGCCTGGGACCCGCTGCCATCCCGACGCCGAGGGCGTCGGTCTGCTCGTCCTGCGACGCGATGCGCAACCCGGACTCCTCGCCGAGACGGGGGTGTGCCGTCACCCGGCGGACGACGGCTCGTGCTTCGTGGGTCATCGTGAACATGTCGGGCTCCTCTCGTCGGTCTCCCTCCATGGAGTCACCCGCGGCGGGCTCGGACAAGGACCTCGACGCGGCTGCTCGCAGACCGTCGGGGTGGCGTCACGTCGTCGTCACGTGGCTGTCATGCGGGGCAGCCGACGTCGCGCGACAGCGTGCGGGCGGGGCCCGTGCCCGCGACGAGGGCCGGCGGCAGCAGCTCGACGTAGTCGTCCGCCGTCACGGGACGGTCCGCGAGCGCGCCGTCCGGCAGGGGTACGTCGACGGCCTCGCCGGAGGTGACCAGGCGGAGCCCGTCGACACCGGGCGCGGAGGACAGCGAGAGCACCAGCTGTCCCACGGCGAGAGGCAGCCGCTCGGCGTCGCCCAGGGCCATCGGGTCGAGGTCGACGACAGCGACACCGTCCTCGAGCGCGACGAGCTCCAGACGTGCCGAGGGCGGGACCGCCGACGTCCACCCGGCGCTGCGCTCCTCCGACGTCGGCGGCTCGGCCAGCGTGTCGAGCACGTCCTCCACGACGTCCGCGGTGGGGTCGTCGCACGTCGTGGTGACCGGTGCGGGCGTCAGCCGGTCGTCGCGTCGCAACCAGAAGACGACGGGCACGCCGCGCGGGACCGCCAGTCCGGTCGCGTCGGCCCGCTCCTCCTCGGGAGGGGCCAACAGGTTGTAGGGCACCGAGGCGGCATCGACCGTCCGGTTCCGCTCCTCGTCCGGCAGGCCGCACGCGGTCACGGAGAGCAGTACGGCCACGGCGAGCAGCCACCTCATGCGGCACCGCCCGCAGGGTCGGCGAGAGAGTCGGCGAGGGGAAGGCCGACGACGAACTCGGCCCCGCTGCCGGTCGAGTCGCACCGGACGTCGCCACCGTGCCGGTGCACGGTCTCCGCGACGAGGCTGAGGCCGAGTCCGCTGCCGGTCCCGGGCCTGGAGCCCCCCGCCCGGGCGAAGCGCTCGAAGATGCGGCGACGGTCCTGCTCCGGCACACCCGGCCCGCGGTCGCGGACGCTGATCTCGGCGCGACCGCCACGCGCGGCCACCCGGACGGCGACGAGGCCGTCACCGTGGAGGTCGGCGTTGTCGTAGAGGTTCACCAGCGCGCGCACCATCTGCGGACGGTCCACCAGCACGAGCGGTCCCGGCGCGTCGCCGGGCCCGTCGAGGTCCTCCAGCAGGTCGGCGCGCCGGCCGCTGGCCACGAGCGCCTGCCGGGCCAGCTCGTGCGCTGCGGTCGTGGTGACCCTCGCCTCGTCGATCCCGGCCTCGAGGCGGCCGAGGGCGAGGAGGTCCTCGAGGGCACGGCGGAAGCGCGACAGCTCGGCCGACATGAGCCGCACGGCCTGCTGCGCCTGCGGGCTGAGGTCGTCGGCGCGCTCCAGCAGGGCGAGGCTGGTGGTCAGCGTGGTGACCGGGGTGCGGAGCTCGTGGCTGACGTCGGCGGCAAAGCGGGCGTCGCGCTGGATGCGGCTGTGCAGGGCGTCGACCATGTCGTTGAAGGAGCTCACGAGCGACGTGAGGTCGGGGTCGTGCGTGTCCCGCAGCCGCCTCTCGAGGTCGCCGGCCGAGATGTCGACCGCCGCGCGCGTGACGTCGGTCAGCGGGGCCAGGACCCGCCTGCTGGCGGCCCGGCCGAGGCCGGCGCCCGCCACGGTGGTGAGGGCGGCGCCGACCGCCAGCGCCACGGCCAGCGTGTGCAGCGTGGCGTCCAGCTCCCGCGCGACCGACACCTCGTAGTACTCCGCGCCGACGGCCGGGAGCGGTACGCCGACCACGACGGCGTGCGGCTCGGTCCGGGACGTCCACCCCACCCCCACCTCGCCCTCGGCCACGAGGGGGCGGACGACCTCGGTGAGGTCCTCGCCGGACTGGTCGAGGGTCGAGGAGTACCAGCTGCCGTCCTGCCGGACGTACATCGAGGCACCGGCGGGCGGTGCGACGCCCCCGAGCACCTCGCTGACCGGTGTGCCGGAGGTGCCGAGGCCGCTCCTGACCAGGGCGGCGTCGGCGTACGCCTGTCGCAGGGCGGTCCGCTCACGCTGCTCGAGCAGGAGGTGTCGCGCGAGGACGTAGGTGCCCACCGACAGGGCGACCGAGAGCAGGAGCGCCCCGAGGGCGAAGGCCGCCGTCACCGAGGCGCGCAGCCCCGGGCGGGGCAACCGGCGGGTCACCGTGCGTCGAGCCGGTAACCGAGTCCACGGACCGTGACGAGGGTGCGGGGCTCGGCCGGGTCGAGCTCGAGCTTCTTGCGCAGCCGCCGGACGTGCACGTCGACGATGCGCTCGTCGCCGAAGAAGCCGCGCTCCCACACGTGCTCGAGGAGGGCGGTGCGGCTCAGGACGCGTCCGATGTTCTCGGTGAGCACCGACAGCAGGCGGTACTCGGTCATCGTCAGGTGGATGTCGCGGTCGCCGCGGACGAGCTGGGCGCCGGCGCGGTGGAAGACCAGGGGACCGTCGACGGCGTCGAGGACGACCACGTCGCTGGCGCGGCTGCCGTCCTCGAGCCGGGTCTCGTCGCCGGTCGCGGCCGGGGAGCTGACCAGGGCCGGACGTCGCAGCATCGCGCGCAGCCGCGCCTGCACCTCCTCGACCTCGAACGGCTTGGTCACGTAGTCGTCCGCGCCGGCCTCCAGCGCCGACACGATGTCCTGCACGCCGTCGCGCGCACTGATCACCACGATCGGGGCCTGCGTCAGGGGCCGTGCCCGGCTGATGAAGGTGAACCCGTCGACCCCGCCCAGCATCAGGTCGACGAGCATGACGTCGACGCCCTGCTCGACCAGCTCCAGGGCGGCCTCGGCCTCGTCGGCCTCGACGACGGCGTAGCCGCTGTCCTCGAGCACGAGCCGCAGCGACGTGCGCAGCCCGGCGTCGTCCTCGAGGACCAGAACTCGCGTCGGCATGTCGTCCATCGTGCCATCGTGGCTCAGCGCTGCTGCACGGAGCGCGCGGCGCGGCCATTGTCACGCAACTGCAATGCGTCGACACGACCGCTCGTCACACGTGGGTGCGAGGCTCGACGGCCACACTCACGGGAGGACGCGCCGATGACCACGACGCTGGAGCTGTTGCCGCTCACCGACGATCGGATGAGCCTGGCCGAGGAGCAGGACGACGTGCGCGGGATGACCGTGCTGGACGTGCGGGAGCACCGCGTCGGCGAGGTCGAGGAGATCCTGGTCGACTCGGTCGACCGCCGCGCGCGGCTGCTGGTGGTCGCGTCGGGAGGCATCCTCGGGATCGGCGAGCACAAGCGGCTGGTCCCGGTCGACGCGGTCTCGCGCGTCCGCGCCCACGTGCGGCTGGAGCGCAGCGACCTCCATGTCGCGTCGGGGTTCGACTACGACCCCGAGCTGCCCGGGCCGGTCGACTACGGCCCCGTCTACAGCTACTTCGGCTACACGCCCTTCTGGGAGGACGGCTACGCAGCGCCGTACTTCCTCGACCGGCGCTGGTGAGGACTGCCCGACGTGCGTCGGGCATGGGGGGAACGAGGACGTCCTCGGGGGAAGGGGCCTCCGAGGACGTCCTCACGCCGTGACGGGCTCGGGCACGGACGACGCCGGCGCCGCGCGAGCGCCGGTGCGCTCGGCGCCGATGCCGGCCGCCACGACGAGGAGGATGCCCACGACGGCGACCCCGTTGGGCACCTGGCTGAGAACGAGGAAGCCGATCACCAGGGCGAAGGCCGGCTCGAGGGCCATCAGGGTCCCGAAGGCGCCGGTGGTGAGTCGGCGCAGCGCGACCAGCTCGAGCGCGAAGGGCACGACCGGGAGCAGGATCGCCAGGCCCAGCCCGTACAGCAGGAGCTGCGGCGTGAGGTGCCCGACGACACCCGGCCCGGCGACCACGGTCGCCACCAGGGCGGCGACGGGCATCGAGATCGCGAGGCCGCCGAGCCCGCTGACGGCGTCGCCGACGCGCTGGGTCAGCAGGATGTACGCCGCCCAGCACACCGCGGCGCCGAGGGCGAAGGCCACGCCGACGGGGTCGGCCGCCCCGGTCCAGGGCTGGGTGAGGAGCAGGACGCCGACCGCGGCCACGGCGGCCCACGACCGGCCCACGCCGCGGCTGCGCCACACGGCGATCGTCAGCGGTCCGAGGAACTCGAGCGCGCTGGCCGTGCCGAGGGGGAGGCGCGCCACGGCGGCCATGAAGAGCAGGGTGACCCCGGCGGTGACGACGCCGAGCGCCGCACCGGACCACAGCGCCTCGCGGGAGTAGAGCGCCAGCCGGGGTCGTACGACGACCAGCAGCAGGATCCCGGCCCAGAAGAGCCGGATCCAGGCCGCGCCAGCCGCGCCGATGTCGTCGATGAGGCCGACCGAGGCGGCCAGACCGAGCTGCACGCAGAGCATCGAGGCGACCGCCATCGACGCGCCCGTGCGGGCCGCGGAGCGCGAGGTGGAGGAGTGCATGACCCCAGTAGACGGCGCCCAGACCGTTCACGTCCACGTGATTCTGCTGGACGGTTCGTTCGTCATTTCGACACAATGGGGCGATGGACGTACGCCGGCTCCGCATGCTGCTCGAGCTCTCGCGCCTCGGCTCGATGCACGAGGTCGCCGACGCGCTCGGGACGACGACGTCGAGCGTCTCGCAGGGCATCGCCGCGCTGGCACGCGACGTCGGGAGCCCGCTGCTCGAGCCCGACGGCCGACGGGTGCGGCTGACCCCCGCCGGACGACGCCTGGCCGACCACGCGGTGACCATCCTGGCCGCGGTCGAGTCCGCCCGCTTGGACCTCGACCCGGCGGCGGAACCCGCCGGCGTGGTGCGCGTCGCCGGGTTCGCCTCGGCGATCCGGAGGTCGCTGCTGCCCGCCATCGACGACCTGCGCACGACCCATCCGGGCATCGAGGTGCGCATCCACGAGTACGAGCCGCTCGAGTCCTTCGACCTCCTCGCCCGTGACGACGTCGACCTGGCCCTCGTCTACGACTACGACCTCGCGCCCGCGGAGTGGCGCGACGACCACGTCGTGGCCCCGCTCTGGGACGTCGAGTGGGGGATCGGCGTGCCGACCCGGGACCGGCACCTGACGCTCGCCGACCTCGCCGACCGCGACTGGATCGTGAACTCGCGCCACACCGCCGACGAGGACGCGCTGCGCACCCTCGCCTCGCGCGCCGGCTTCGCGCCGCACGTGGTGCACCGCATCGACGCGCTCGAGCTCGTCGACGACCTGGTGGTGGCCGGGCGCGGCGTCGCCCTGCTCCCGCGGGGGCGGGCGTCGCGGCGCGGGGTCAGCGTCGTACGCCTGCGGGACCCGGAGGTGCGGCTGCGCGCCTTCGCGGTGACGCGACGCGGGCGGGGCGGCTGGCCGCCGCTGCGCGCGGTGACCGACCGGCTGGTCACCGGCTGATCGGGCCCGGGTGCTCGGTGACGTGGCCGAGGACCTCCCGGGCGACGACGTCCGGGTGCGACCGCGGCGCCCAGTGCCCGAACGGCAGGTCGTGGCGCCGCAGGTCGTCGCACCAGGGATCGCTGGCCTCGAGCGCGGACCGCCGGATCGCCGGGTCGCGGGTCAGGGCCAGCTGCAGCACCGGCACGCTCGTACGACGCTCTCGAGGCCGGCGGTGCAGGGCGACGTTGCCGCGGTAGTAGCGCAGCCCCGAGACCATGTCGCGCCCGCCCAGCACCCCGAGGACCGGGGGCGCCAGCGGCGAGACGAGGAACGGGACGTAGGACGACGCGAGGCCCTGGGCGGCGAGCCGCGCGACTGCGGCCGGGGAGGGGCGGCGGAGCGTGCGTCGGGTCCACGCCGCGACGTGGTCGAGGTTGGGCCCGCTGATCGAGGTGAAGGACGCGATGCGGTCGGCCGTACCCGGCTCGCACACCGCCTCCCACGCCTGCACCGAACCCCAGTCGTGGCCGACGACGTGGGCGGGGCCGTCGGGGCTCGCGTCGTCGACCACGGCCATCAGGTCGGCGGCGAGGTGGGGGAGCGTGAACGCCGCGTCAGGTGCATCGGTGGGGGAGAGGCCCTGGCCGCGCGTGTCGTAGAGCACGACCCGCAGCCGGGAGGCCAGCCGCTCCGCCACGGGCAGCCACATCCGGTGGGTGTCGGGATAGCCGTGGACCAGGACGACCACGGGGGCGTCGGGGGCGCCGGTCTCGTGCACCGCCAGGTCGACGCCGTCGCCGCGGACGGTGCGTCGACGCCAGGACACGTGCGGGTCGGGATGGTGGGCCATGTGGCCCCGTACCCCGGACGCGGGACTCCAGCCGCTCAG
Organism: uncultured Nocardioides sp.; assembly: GCF_947488025.1. Taxonomy (GTDB): domain Bacteria; phylum Actinomycetota; class Actinomycetes; order Propionibacteriales; family Nocardioidaceae; genus Nocardioides. The sequence continues at coordinate 16,185 of NZ_CANKYS010000017.1, forward strand.
GCCCGCAGCACCTTCTCCATCGGACGGCCCTTGGCGAGCTCGTCGACCAGCTTGTCGAGGTAGCGGATCTGCCGCATGAGCGGGTCCTCCACCTCCTGCACCTTGACCCCGCACACCGAGCCGGTGATCTGGTCGACGTGCGGGTTGAGCCGCGCCCCGGCGAAGAACTCCTCGAACGTCGTGCCGCCGTCGAGGTGGGCCTGCAGCTGCGCGTGGTCGAACCCGGTCAGCCACTCGATGACCTCGTCGACCTCCGCGCGGGTGCGCCCCTTGCGCTCCGCCTTGGCGACGTAGTGGGGGTAGACCGAGGCCACGCTCGTGGTGAAGATCCGGTGCACGCTGTCGAGGATAGGCGGGATCAGCCCTTGTCGGTGTCCGCGGCCCGGCGCATCATGTCGGACTCGCTGACGGCCGCCTTGACCGTGGACGGGTCCATCAGCGGCTCGGTGCCCGGCTGGTGGAGGTCGGTCTCGGTCGTGTCGGGGTTGACCCCCTCGCCCGCGGCCGGGATGCCGGACGGGGTCACCGGGCCGTCGCCGGTGACGGCCTCGACCTCGTCCTCGCTCAGGCCGAGGGCCGGAGCGAGCACCGCGGCCTGCTTGGAGGGTGCCTTGCGTGCCGTCTTCTTCGCAGCCGTCTTCTTCGCAGCCGTCTTCTTGGCAGCCGTCTTCGTCGCGGGAACCTTCTTGGCAGGCGCCTTCTTTGCAGTCGTCGTCTTCGCCGCCGACGTGGTGGCAGCCGTCGTCGTGGCGGGAGCCTCCGCGGCGGCGCGGCCCGCTGCGGTCGTGGGGGTGCTGGGGACGGGGGCGACCGGGGACGGGGTGGTGCGCTCACCGGGCCACGGGCGCGACGGCGCGGAGCCGGAGCCCGACACCTGCTCGATCACCCGTCCGACGACGCGGGCCGTCGTACGCACTCCGGTGGTGGCCACGCCCACGGAGGTGCCGATGACGGCGGCGGCGGCGTGGGCGGGGAGCGTGAGCAGGCGGGTGGGGTTCACCAGCGGATCCTCTCGTCGGGTTCTACGTCGGGGACGGCTCAGTACCCCGTTCGGTGCCGCACCAGACCGTGACCTGCGCCACGACGGCAAGCACGTCACTCCGGGTGAAGCGACGCGTGCGACTCAGGACAGAGGGTACGGAGCGACCTCCGCGCCGAGGTCCGGCGTCGTGAGAGGAGCACCCATGACAGAGAACACGCGCGTGCGGTCCCGGTCCACCGCGTCCGGAACCCCCGTCCAGGCGGCGGCTGCCCTCGTCGGCACCCTCTTCCTGGTGGTCGGGGTGATGGGCTTCATCCCCGGCATCACCACGGACCGCGGCAGCCTCGAGGCCGCCGGCCCTGGCTCGCACGCCGAGCTGTTCGGGCTCTTCCAGGTGTCCGTCCTGCACAACATGGTCCACCTCCTCTTCGGCGTGGCCGGGATCGCCCTGGCGCGGCGGCCGTCGAGCGCGCGCGCCTTCCTCCTCGGCGGTGGCGCGGTCTACCTCGTCCTGTTCGTCTACGGGCTGGTCGTGGACCAGGACTCGGAGGCCAACTTCGTCCCGTTCAACACCGCGGACGACTGGCTGCACCTCGCCCTCGGCGTCGGGATGATCGCCCTCGGTGTCGTGCTGGCCAAGCGGCCCGGCGCCAACGCCGTCGGTCGCTGAGGACGGACGACGCACGCACGAACCGGCCCGCCCCGGTGGGGACGGGCCGGTTCTGCGACGGTTCAGGTCAGGACTGCGTCTGCGAGCGGACCTGGTCCACTCCCGACTGGCCCTCGTCCTTCACCTTGGCGGCACTGTCGGTGGCCGTGCCCTTGACCTCCTGCGCGGCCTCGGAGGCCGTCTCCTTGACGCCCTCGGCGACGTCCTGCGCCACCGACTTCGCCTGGTCCACGACCGGCTGGCCGTGCTCCTTGGCGGCGTCGACGACGTGACCGGCCGCGACGGCCTCCTTCTCGGAGGCGGGGATCAGCGCGGAGACGATCATGCCGGCGCCGAAGGCGACCAGGCCGGCCGCCAGGGGAGCGCCCTGCACCTTGTCCTGGGTGCCGCTCACGGCGCCCTGGGCGGTGCCCTTGACCGAGTCGACGGCGCCACTGGCGGAGTCCTTGGCGGACCCGGCCGTGCCGGACGCCGACGAGCTCACGCCGTGGGCGGTGCCCATGACCTTGTCGCGGACGCCGAGCATGCGGCCGCGGGCGGCCTGCTTGCGCCGCTCGACGATGGCCGACGGGCTCACCCGGTCCTGCAGGGCGTCGACGTCGGCGGTCATCGACTGCCGCGTCTGCTCGATCTCGCTCCTCAGCTCTTCTGTGCTCTGGCCCATGCTGCGTCCTCCTTGAGTGTCTGCTGCGTCTCCGGCAGCTGCGGGTTCGTGTTCTTGAGCTCCTTGCGGCCCCTCGCCGCAAGGACGGCGCCGACGATCGCCCACAGGATCGTGACGATCAGGAACGCCAGCTCGACGGGCATCCAGTTGTCGAGCAGGTAGGCCAGGGCGAACGAGCCCAGGATCAGGGCGAGCAGTCCGGACACGCCGGCACCGCCGAGCATCCCGGCACCCTTCCCGGCCTTGGCCGCCTCCTCCTTGAGCTCGGTGCGTGCCAGCTCGAGCTCCTGCTTGACCAGCGTCGTCAGGTCGTGGCTCAGGTCGCCCACGATCTGGCCGAGGCTGCGCTCGCCCTCCTCCCCGGCGACGTGCGAGCCCACCGGGTTCGTCGGGCTGGCCGGGGGGACGGGGTCGTAGCCCTGCGTCCCGGTCACGGCGCGTCCTGCGTGCGCTGGCCGGAGAGCCCGGTCGAGCTCGAGTCGAGGCTCGACGGCATCGCCTGCGTGGGGTGCTCCGCCGGGGTGTCGTACCCCGTGGTGCCCGGGCTGGTGGTGCTCGACTGGCCCGGCTGGCCGGCGAGGGGAGCGTTGCCGCTGGCGGTGCCCATGGGTCCGGCGCCGACGCCGGTGGTGCCGTACGTCGTGCCAGTGGTGCCAGTGGTGCCGGTGGTGCCGCCGGACTCGCCGAGTGAGGCCGCTGCCGCGCCGTCGGCGGTCGCACGGAACATGCGGCCGGCCACGACGCCCGCGGCGAGGGCGCCGACCAGGAAGGTCCCGGGCCGGCGTCGCGCGAAGTCGCGGGCGTCGTCGAGGAGCTGTCCGGGCTCACGGTTCTCGAGGTGACTTCCGAAGGCGCGGACGCGGTCGGAGACCTCCTGGGCGAGGTCGGTCGCCATGCCCTGGGACGGGCCCTCGCCCTGCGCCATCTTCTGCAGGTCGTCGCCGAGCGTCCTGAGCGTCTCCGACAGCTTGTCGCGACCGGTGGTGGCCTGGTCGTTGAGCTGCGTGGTGACCTGCTGCCTGGCCTCGCCCACGACGTTGCGGGCCTGCTCGGCTGCGGTGCCGGCGACGTTGAGCGCCTCGTCCTTGGCGGTGCCCGCCACCTGCTTGCCCCGGTCGGTCGCCGTGGCGGCAGTGTCCTTGGCCTTGTCGGTGGTGCTCGCGTCGGAGTCGGTCCCCGACGAGTAGCCACCGGTGGTGCCGGTGGTGCTGGGGGTGGTGCTCAGTGGGTCATTTCCGTAGGTCGTCATGCGTCCTCCTCGGAGTGGGTGTGGGTGGTGCCTGAATCCGGATCCGCGTCCTGGTCGTGGTGGGACTGCTCGGTCATGCGGGCTCCGTACCCACCGGATTGCGTCGCAGTCCACCCGTACGGAGGGCATTTGCGAGATGCATGGGCCCAGCCGGAGCGGGGCACTGGGAGCGATGGTCGCCCTCTTCCAGCACCCGCCCACACGTCGGTCGTACGCCGACCTCACGGAGGCCGAGGTCGATGAGATCGGCCGCACCCTGGACGCCCTGCGCGAGGAGGTGCTCGCCGACCGCGGCGCGCGCGACGCGGCGTACGTCCGACGGGTCATCGCCGTCCAGCGCTGCCTCGAGGTGGCCGGGCGGGTGGTGCTCCTCGGCAGCCGCAGCCGCACCGCGTGGTGGCTGGGCACCACCTCGCTGGCGCTGTCGAAGGTGCTCGACAACATGGAGGTCGGGCACAACGTGCTGCACGGGCAGTGGGACTGGATGCGCGACCCGCGGATCCACTCCTCGACCTGGGACTGGGACCACGCCTCCGACCCCGGCCAGTGGCAGCGCGCCCACAACGACCGGCACCACGTGAACACCAACGTGCTCGGCAAGGACAACGACCTCGGCTACGGCATCCTGCGCGTCGACGAGGCCCAGGAGTGGGAGCCCCGCCACCTCGCCCAGCCCCTGTGGAACCTCGTCAACGCGTGCATCTTCGAGTACGGCATCGCGATGTACGACCTGGACCTCGGTGAGTCGCTCCGCACGGGTGCCGGCTTCTCCGAGGAGCAGAAGGCCGAGATGCGCACGACGGCGCGCCGGGCCGCACGCCACGCGCTGCGCGACTACGTCCTGCACCCGCTGCTGTCCGCGCCCACCGGCTCGGCCCGCACCACCCTGACCGCCAACCTGGTGGCCAACCTGGCCCGCAACGTGTGGAGCCACTCGGTGATCATGTGCGGTCACTTCCCCGAGGGGGTGGAGACGTTCGAGGTGGCCGAGCTCGACGAGGACGAGAGTCGCGGGCGGTGGTACGTCCGCCAGATGCTGGGCTCCGCCGACGTCTCCGGTCCGCCGCTGCTGCACGTGCTGTGCGGCAACCTCTCGCACCAGATCGAGCACCACCTCTTCCCGGACCTGCCCAGCAACCGCTACCGCGAGATCGCCGGACCGGTCCGCGAGCTGTTCGAGCGCCACGGCCTGGCCTACAACACCGCACCGCTGTGGCGGCAGGTCGCCAGCGCCTGGCACAAGGTCCTCCGGCTGTCGTTGCCGCCGCGCGGCTGACCCGCGGATGACGACGTACGCGGGCGTGCCCTCGCACGTGCCGGGCGGTGAGTTCACGGTCGGCGTGGAGGAGGAGCTCATGCTCGTCGGCGACGCGGACGAGCTGATGGGGGCGGCGGCGGGCCCGCTGGTCGAGGCCATGTCGCACGCGGCGTCGGGCGCGGGCGTGGTCACCGGGGAGATCTACGTCGACCAGGTCGAGCTCAACACCCCCGTGTGCCGGAGCGCCGAGGACGCGTGGACCTCGTTGCGCGACCTTCGTGCCCTCGTCGCCGAGCAGGGTGGTCGCGTGCTGGCCGCCGGGGTGCATCCGACCGCGCCCGTCGGTGTCCCCGACATCGCCGCCTCGCCGCGCTACGACCGCATCATCGACGAGTACGCCGGTCTGCTGCGCACGCCGACCGCCGCCCTGCAGGTGCACGTCGGGCTGCCCGACGAGCACACCGCGATGCTGGCCTACCGCGGCCTGCGCAACCGGCTGCCGCTGCTGCGCGCCCTGGCCGCCGGGTCGCCGTACTGGCACGGGCTCGACTCGGGACAGGCCACGGCCAGGGCTGCCATCATCCGGTCCTACCCCCGCACCACCATGCCGCCGCTGCTGCGCTCGTGGGACGACTACGTCGCGCGCACCGAGGCGCTGATGACGGCGGCGGAGGCGTCCGACCACACCTACGTGTGGTGGGAGATGCGTCCACGACCGCTGCTGGGGACGCTGGAGGTGCGGGTCATGGACGCCGTCCCGTCCCTGGCCGCCGTCGCTGCGCTGACCGCGCTGGTGCAGGGCATCGCCCGTCGCGCGGTGGAGTTGCCCGACGAGGTGGACCTCGACGACGACGTGCTGGCCGTCAACGACCACCGGGCCGCGCGCTACGGCCTCGACACCCGCGTCGTGGACGTCGACCGCTCCCTGCGCCCGATGCGCGAGGTGGTCGCGCGGGTGGTCGCCGAGGCCGGGAAGGTGCTGGCCGGCGACCGTCTCGACGCCCCGCTCGAAGTGATCGAGCGCGCGCTCGCCGGCGAGACCGAGCCCAACCGCCAGCGGCGGGTGGTCGCGGCCGGCGGCATGGCCGCGCTCCTCGCCGACCTCGTCGCCCGCACCACCGACCTGGACGGCTGAGCGGCGGACGGGCAGCGGATGGAGGGCGGGTGGGTGTGCTGGAATGCCCCATGGCCGGACCGAGGATGCGCAAGATCGGGCTGCTGGGCGGGATGAGCTGGGAGAGCTCGGCTCTCTACTACGAGATCCTCAACGAGGCCGTGCGCGAGCGCCTCGGCGGCTACCACTCGGCGCGGGTGGTGATGTCGTCGGTCGACTTCGCCGAGGTCGAGGCCATGCAGGCCGCGGGGGAGTGGGACGCCGCCGGCGCGCTGCTCGCGGCCGAGGCCGCCGCGCTCGAGGCGGCCGGCGCGGAGTGCCTCGTGCTGTGCACCAACACGATGCACAAGGTCGCCGACGCGATCGAGGCGGCGACCGAGGTCCCGCTGGTCCACATCGTCGACGTGACCGCCGCGACCGTGCGGGCGGCCGGCCTGTCGCGGGTCGCGCTGCTCGGTACGCGGTTCACCATGGAGCAGGCGTTCGTGCGCGACCGGCTCGCCACCCACGGCGTCGAGGCGCTCGTCCCGCCGGGTGAGGACCGCGAGCTGGTGCACGAGGTGATCTACGGCGAGCTCGTCCACGGAGTCGTGCGCGAGGCGTCGCGGGCGGCGTACGTCGACGTGGTGGACCGGTTGGTCGCCGACGGTGCCGAGGGCGTGGTCCTCGGCTGCACCGAGATCGAGCTGCTGCTCCGACCGGAGGACGTCGACGTACCCGTCTTCGCCACCACGCGGCTGCACGCGCTGGCGGCGCTCGATCTCGCCCTCAGCTGAGGTCCGGGTCCCGCACGACCACCTCGAGCCAGCTGTCGAGCCGTTCGAGCTGGTCGCTGCGTCCGAACAGCGGCCGCTTGCCGGGCGGCGGGAGGTAGCCCACGGCGTCCATCACGAGCCAGTGGGCGTCGGCCGTCGTGCCGGTCGCGGCGGCGTAGCGTCGGAGGAGGTCGAGCGCCGGGCCGGTGCCGTACGCCAGCGCGAGGTTGGACGCCGCGTGGGCCGCGTCGAGCCACGCCGGACCGGTCGAGGTCTCCACCCAGTCGACCACCCCGGTGATCGCCTCGCCGGGCCACAGCAGGTTGCGATGGCTGAAGTCGCGGTGCAGGAACGTCGGCTCGTACGCCGGCGCGGGCCCGGCCAGCACCTCGAACGCACGTCGCCACGACTCCGGGTGCCGCGTCCAGGCGGGCACGACCCACTTCGCCTCCCACGCCCACGACTGGAAGGTGCGGAAGGGCTCGGCCGGACGCTGCTCGTGGATCGTCGTCAGCAGATCGACCATCGCCTGGAGCCGCTGCTCGCCCAGCGCCTCGCCCTCCTCGAGCGGGGCGCCCGGGAGCCGGGACATCAGGTGGGCCGCGGCGCCGGCGGCTGTCCCGTCCGCGTCGAGGGCGATGCTGTACGGCACCGACTCGGCACCGTCGTCGTGCTGGAGCGCGAGCATCGTCGACGTCACGCCGCCGTCGAGGGCGTCGTACGACGTGACCCCTGCGCCGAGCGCGGAGGCCGCCCAGTCGAGCGCGGCTGCGATGTCGACGTCCGGATCGGGCACGCGGCGACGTTAGCGGACGTGCGGCGGCCCGGCCGGCCGGCTCAGCCCTGGGCCGGCCAGAGGGAGTGGTAGGCGTTGATCGCCGGCTGCCCGCCGAGGTGGGCGTAGAGCACGTGCGAGTCGGCGGGGATGTCGCGCGAGGTGACGAGGTCGATGAGCCCGGCGAGCGACTTCCCCTCGTAGACCGGGTCGGTGATCATCGCCTCGAGCTGGGCGCCGAGCGCCATCGCCTCCATCGTCGAGTCCACGGGCAGGCCGTAGAGCTCGCCGGCCCAGCCCTCGAGCACGGTGATCTCGTCGTCGCGCAGGTCGCGGCCAAGCTCGATCAGCTCGGCCGTGTGGCGGGCGATGCGTGCCACCTGGTCACGGGTCTTCTCCAGCGTGGCGCTGGCGTCGATGCCGAGAACCCGACGACGTACGCCGGTGAGGTCCTCGAGCGCGGCGAAGCCGGCGATCATCCCGGCGTGCGTCGAGCCGGTGACGGTGCAGACCACGATCGTGTCGAAGGTGATGCCGAGCGACTTCTCCTGCTCGGCCACCTCGAAGGCCCAGTTCGCGAACCCGAGGCCGCCCAGGCGGTGCTCGCTGGCGCCGGCCGGGATGGCGTACGGCGTGCCGCCGGACTCCTCGACCTCGCGGATGGCGTCCTTCCACGAGTCGCGGATGCCGATGTCGAAGCCGTGGGGGTCGAGCCGCGAGTCGGCGCCCATCATCCGGCTGAGCAGGATGTTGCCGACCTGGGTGTTGGTCGGGTCGTCCCACGGCACCCACTTCTCCTGCACCAGCCGGCACTTGAGGCCGAGGTGGGCCGCGACGGCGGCGACCTGACGGGTGTGGTTGGACTGGAAGCCGCCGATGGAGACGAGCGTGTCGGCACCGGAGGCGAGCACGTCGGGGACGATGTACTCCAGCTTGCGGACCTTGTTGCCGCCGAAGGCGAGGCCGCTGTTGACGTCCTCGCGCTTGGCCCACACCTGCGCGCCGCCGCCCTGCGCGGCGAGGTGGTCGCTGAGCCGCTCCAGGTGGTGCACCGGCGAGGGGCCGAAGGTGAGCGGGTGGCGGGGGAACTGGTCGAGGATCACGGGGTCTCCTGCTGGTCGGGCCGGTCGGCCGGGTCGGGGATCAGGTCGGCGAGGTTCTGCCAGGTGCGGGAGGCGACGTCGGCCGCGGCCTGCTCGTCGCGGCTGGCGCAGGCCTCGACGAGCCGGGCGTGCAGGTCGACCGACTCCGAGCCTGCGTGGCTGGCGAAGCGGCGGCGCTCGAGGCGGCGTACGACCGGGGTGAACTGGTCGAGGACGGTGGCCAGCGCCCGGTTGCCGGACACCTCGACGGCGACCCGGTGGAAGTCGTCGTCCGCGGCGAGGGCGCCGTCGGTGTCACGGGCGTCGATGGCCGCCGCGAAGCGTGCGTTGGCCTCCCGCATCCGGTCGAGGTCGCCGGTGGTGAGGCGGGCGACCGCCTCGGTGACCGCGAGACGGTGCATGGCGACGACGACGGCGTGGGCGTCGCGCACCTCGGCCAGGTCGATCTCGGCGACGACGGTCGAGCGTCCCGGCGCGGCCCGGACCAGGCCGGTGTCGCCGAGACGCAGCAGGGCCTCACGCACGGGCGTACGGCTCACGCCGAGCCAGGCGGCGAGCTCGGTGTCGCGCACCACCTCGCCCGGCGCCAGCGTGCCGTCGACGATCGCGTCGCGCAGCCGGTCGTGGACCGAGTCGCGGAGCAGCGCCGTGCGGAGCGGAGCGGGGGAGGCGGGGACCGGCATGCAATATATTGCACATCGTTCGTGGGTTTCGGTCAAGGGGTCGACGCAGCCGAGGGAACAACCAGGGTGGTTGAGTGTTGAACCAGTCATGAAGAAGATCGGGTTCCTGAACTTCGGCCACTGGACCGACTCGCCGCAGTCCGCGGTGCGGTCGGCGTCCGACACGCTGCTGCAGTCGATCGACCTCGCGGTCGCGGCCGAGGAGCTCGGCGCGGACGGGGCGTACTTCCGGGTGCACCACTTCGCGCGCCAGCTCGCCTCCCCGTTCCCGCTGCTCGCCGCCGTCGGCGCGCGGACCAGCCGGATCGAGATCGGCACCGGCGTGATCGACATGCGCTACGAGAACCCGCTCTACATGGCCGAGGACGCCGGGTCCGCCGACCTGATCGCCGGCGGGCGGCTGCAGCTCGGCATCAGTCGGGGATCACCGGAGCAGGTGATCGAGGGCTGGCGCTACTTCGGCTACGCCCCCGCCGCGGGCGAGGACCAGGCCGACATGGCCCGGCGCCACACCGAGGTGCTCCTGCAGGTGCTGGAGGGGGAGGGCTTCGCCCAGCCCAACCCGCGCCCGATGTTCCCCAACCCGCCCGGCCTGCTGCGCATCGAGCCGCACTCCGAGGGCCTGCGCGACCGCATCTGGTGGGGTGCCGCGTCCGACGCCACCGCCCGCTGGGCCGCCGAGAAGGGGATGCACCTGATGAGCTCGACGCTCAAGGCCGACGAGACGGGCGAGCCCTTCCACGTGCAGCAGCGCAAGCAGATCGAGGTCTTCCGCGAGGCCTGGCGCGAGGCCGGCCACGAGGGCGAGGCGCGCGTGTCGGTGAGCCGCTCGATCATGCCCATCACCACCGACCTCGACCGGATGTACTTCGGCCACGAGGGCAGCAGCTCCGACCAGTTCGGGCAGATCGAGGCCAACCTGCGCGCGGTCTTCGGCAAGACGTACGCCGCCGAGCCCGACGTGCTGGTCAAGGAGCTCGCCGAGGACGAGGCCGTCGCGGCGGCCGACACCCTGCTGCTGACGGTGCCCAACCAGCTCGGCGTGGACTACAACGCCCACGTCCTCGAGTCGGTGCTGACCCAGGTGGCGCCTGACCTCGGCTGGCGCTGAGCCACCACCCACCACACGAAGGAGCTGATCCCATGGCACGCATCACTGTTCTCGGCGGTACCGGATACGCGGGCGCGGCGGTCGTCGCCGAGGCCCGCAGGCGCGGGCACGACGTGACGGCAGTGAGTCGTACGGCACCGTCCTCACCGGTCCCCGGAGCGGACCACGTCACCGGCTCGGTGCTGGACGCCGACGTCCTCGAGCGCACCACCACCGGCCGCGACGTCGTGCTCGTCGCGGTGTCACCCCGCGGCGACATGGCCGGCAAGGTCGAGGGCGTCGTCGAGGACCTCATCGCCCGGCTGGCCGGCACCCCGACGCGCCTCGGCTACGTCGGCGGCGCGTCCTCCTTGCTCACCGAGGAGGGCGGTCCGCGGCTGTGGGACGTCACCGAGGACCAGATGCCCGACGAGGTGAAGCCCGAGGTCCAGACCGGCCTCGACGCGTTCGCGATGCTGCAGGACAGCCCGGAGTCGCTCGACTGGTTCTACGTCAGCCCGCCTGCGGACTTCGGCTCGTGGCTGGGCACGGAGTCGAAGGGCGCGTACGTCCTCGGCGGCGACGTGCTGCTGCGCGACGCCGACGGTGCGTCGACGATCTCGGCCGACGACCTGGCGCTGGCGATCGTCGACGAGATCGAGACGCCGACGCATCGCAGAGGACGGTTCACCGCGATCAGCTGACGCGCAGCCGAGCAGGACTCACGACGGGGCGGCCGCCCGCAGCTTCTCCAGCAGCGGGCCAGCCGCCTCGCTGATGAACCGGTCCTGCCCCTCGTCGCCGACCTGCACGAGCGCGACGTCGGTGAAGCCCGCGTCCCAGTAGGCCGAGACGGCCTCCACGATCTTGTCGAGGTCGGGACCGCACGGGATCGACTCGGCGACGTCCTCGGGCCGGACGTACGTCGTCGCGCCGGAGAAGCCGGCCGGGGTGGGCAGGTCGGCGTTGACCGACCAACCGCCGGCGAACCAGCGGAACTGCTCGTGGGCCCGCGCGACCGCGGCGTCCTCGTCGGGGTCCCAGCAGATCGGGATCTGGCCGATCGCCCGGGCGTCCGTGCCGATACGCGGGGCGTCCCGGACCCCGTTCCACGCGTCGACGATGTCGGCCTCGGGCTCGGTGGCCACGAGGTGGTCGGCGAGCGAGGCGAACCGCTCGATCGCGCGCTTGCCGCCGACGGCGACGCCGATGTCCACGCCCTGCTCCGGCAGGTCCCAGATGCGGGCGGAGTCGACCTGGAAGAAGTCGCCCCGGTGGTCGACGAGCTCGCCGGTGTGGAGCGCACGGATCACCTCGATGGCCTCGGCGAGCATGTCCTGACGCTCGGCGATCGCCGGCCAGCCGTCGCCGACGACGTGCTCGTTGAGGTTCTCCCCGCTGCCCAGCCCCAGGGTGAAGCGGCCCTCGGCGAGGATCTGCAGCGTCGCGGCCTTCTGCGCCACGACGGCGGGGTGGTAGCGCAGGGTCGGGCACGTCACGTAGGTCATCAGGCCCACGCGCTCGGTCGCCTGCGCCACGGCACCGAGCGTCGCCCAGGCGTACGGCGCGTGCCCCTGCTCGGTGAGCCACGGCGAGTAGTGGTCGCTCATCACCTCGAAGTCGAAGCCCGCCTGCTCGGCGGCGACGGCGTACGACACCAGCTCCCGCGGGCCACTCTGCTCGGTCATCAGCGTGTATCCGAAGCGCGTCATGCTGCGACCGTAGCCAGCCGTCCGGGGACACCCACCACCCGACGAGGTGAGGTGTGCTTGGGGTGCGCTGCTTGTGTGGAGACTGACGGACACACCACGACCGAGGAGGACTGCCATGGGTGGCAAGGACGACAGCGAGGGCCAGGTCTCCGAGCTGGCGCAGGACGCGCCCGAGGAGATCAGCTCCGGCGACTCGGTGGCCGGCCAGCCGGACCCGCACCCCGACGAGGTCGACGAGGGCGCTCAGGGGCCCAACGCGGTCCCGGACGACCCGACCGGCGAGCACCCCCACAAGCCCTGACGTGCGGTAGGACACGCTCATGAGCAGGCCGGTGATCCTGGTGGTGGGGGCAGGGCCGGGGGTGAGCGGCTCGGTCGCGCGCCGCTTCGCCGACGGTGGCTACGACGTGGCGCTCCTCGGCCAGGATCAGCAGGTCCTCGACCAGCTCACCGTCGACCTCGGGGCCCGCGGGGCCACGGTCGGCCATGCGGTCGTCGACGTCACCGACGAGCAGGCCGCGCGCGACGCCGTACGCCGCTTCGGCGAGCACACCGGGCGCATCGACGTCCTGCACTTCAACCCCAGCGCCTTCCGCGAGGAGGACCCGCTGACCCTCACCGTCGCCGGTCTGCTCGAGGACGTCGCGCTCGGGGTCGGGGCGCTGCTCACGGTCGTGCAGGCCGCGCGCCCCTTCATGTCCGCCGGCGGGCGGATCAGCGTCACCGGCAGCATGGCGGCCGACGAGCCGTGGGAGCGCGCGGCGTCGCTCGGGGTGCAGAAGGCCGGCGTGCGCAACCTCGTGCACAGCATCGACAAGACCCTCGCGCCCGACGGCATCCGGGCGGTGTCGGTGACGGTGCGCGGGGCGCTGGCGCGCGAGGGCGTGTTCACCCCTGACCGGGTGGCCGACGCGATCTGGGACGCGGTCGCGACCGGTGACGCCGACTGGCGCAGCGAGGTTCCCTACGGTGGCTAGTCTTGATGACGTGCAGTCCAGCCGCCCGACCACCCGTCGCCCGACCACCCGTCTCGCCGCGCTCGCGGCGGTGGCGGTCCTGCTCCTCGGCGCTGCGGCCTGCGGCGCGGACGACCCCGCGGAGCCTGCCGACTCGGCCTCGACGTCGGCGGCCGACACCGCGGCGCCGATCCCGGCTGCGGACGCGCTCGCCCTGGTGGCCGACGGGGCCGAGGTGATCGACGTACGCACCCCCGAGGAGTTCGACGCCGGGCACCTCGACGGCGCGGTCAACATCGACTACCAGGCCGACGACTTCGCCGACCGGGTCGAGGAGCTGCCGCGCGAGGCGTCGTACGTCGTCTACTGCGCGTCGGGGCGGCGCGCGACCGGCGCGGTCGAGCAGATGCGCGAGCTCGGCTTCACCGACGTCGTCAACGGCGGTGGCTACACCGACCTCGCGGGCTGACCGGCTGCCCGCGCGGGATCAGCGCTTGCGACCGAGGAGCAGGTAGGCGATCGGGCCGACGGGCTGCACCGTCAGGGCCGGGGCCCAGAGCAGCTTGGGTCCGCGCACGAGCTCGGCGGGGCGCTGCTTGAGGTCCCTGGCGCACCAGGCGGTGACGGCGACCTCGACGATCCCGGCGACGGCGACGAGCTTCTTCTGCGTGGGCGTCATGTCGCCCCAGGACTTCTTCTGTGCCATGACCGAACCGTACTCGGGGCGGCTCGGCCTACGCACCGCTGTAGCCGTTGATCGCGATCCAGAAGACGACCACGCCGGCGAAGGCCGCGATCAGCCCCCACCATGCGCCCGTCATCGCCCGCCGCCCGGTCGGCGCGCCCTCGCGGGCCAGCCCGGGCAGCGCGACGGTGATCGCCGCACCGATGCCCGCCATCGCGAGCAGCTGCACCGGGACGATCCAGCTCTCCGTGCCCGGGTCGTCGAGGACGTACGCCGTCGCCGGCAGGCTGAGCATCCCGGCGACGAGCAGGACGACGATGCCCAGGAGGCGCTGTGCGGACCGGCTCATGGCGGCACGCTAGCGGGCGTGGGGCGGTGCGTGAGGCACCTTTTGGGGCCGCAGAACCTGCGTCACGCACCGCTCCTCGCGGGGAACGGAGCTCAGGCCTCCTTGGCGACGAGGGTCAGCACGTCGTACGTCGCGACCGGCTCGTCGTGCTGGTTGGTGACGAGCGCGTCCCAGCGGACCTCGCCGTAGTCGGCCGAGGAGCGCGGGGTGACCTGCTTGACGGTGAGCGTCACGCGGATCGAGTCGTCGGCCTTGACCGGGGTGAGGAAGCGGAGGTTGTCGACGCCGAAGTTCGCGAGCACCGGCCCCGGGGCCGGGTCGACGAAGAGCCCGGCGGCCATCGACACGATGAGGTAGCCGTGGGCGACGATGCCGCCGAAGAGCGGGTTCTGCGCGGCCGCCTCGGGGTCGGTGTGGGCATAGAACGTGTCGCCGGTGAACTCCGAGAAGTGGTCGATGTCCGCGCGCGAGATCACCCGCGGCTGCGAGGCGATCGTGTCGCCCACCCGCAGCGTCGCGAGGGAGTGGCGGAACGGGTGCTCGGGCGTCTCGGTGCGCTGGGAGCCGCGCGTCCACCGGCCGGTGATCGCGGTGAGCATGTCGGGGGAGGCCTGGATCGCCGAGCGCTGCATGTGGTGCAGCACGCCGCGTACGCCGCCGAGCTCCTCGCCGCCGCCGGCGCGTCCGGGACCACCGTGGACCAGCATCGGCAGGGGAGACCCGTGGCCGGTGCTCTCCGGCGCGTCGTCGCGGTCGAGGACGAGGATGCGGCCGTGCCACGGGGCCAGGCCGAGCACCAGGGTGCGGGCGACAGCCGGGTCGTGGGTGACGACCGAGCCGACGAGCGAGCCCTTGCCGCGCGCGGCCAGGGTGACGGCCTCGTCGAGGGAGTCGTACGACATCACCGTCGACACCGGGCCGAAGGGCTCGACGTCGTGCGGCTCCACCGCGCCGGCGCGGGCGCGGAGGAGGACGGGCGTCATGAAGGCGCCGCGCTCGCCGTCGCCGGCGAAGCCCGTCGTCGCGGTCGGGTCGCCGAGGACCACCTCGGCCGAGGAGCGCAGGGCCTCGACGGCCTTGCGGACCTCCTCGCGCTGGCCGAGCGAGGCGAGGGGTCCCATCCGAACCGATTCGTCGCCGGGGTCGCCCACCGTGATGGTGGCCAGCCTGGCGGCGATGGCATCGGTCATCTCGTCGGCCACGGCCGAGGGCACGATGACGCGGCGGATGGCGGTGCACTTCTGCCCGGCCTTGGCGGTCATCTCCGTGACGACGCCCTTGACGAAGAGGTCCCACTCCGGGTCGTCGGACGTGACGTCGGGGCCCAGCACCGAGCAGTTGAGCGAGTCGGCCTCGACCTGGAGCTGGACTCCGCCGTGGAGCACCGACGGGTGCTGGCGGAGGATGCCGGCGGTGTGGGCCGAGCCGGTGAACGCCACCGAGTCCTGCACGCCGAGGTGGTCGAGCAGGTCGCCGGCCGAGCCGGACAGCAGCTGGAGCGAGCCCTCGGGGAGGATGCCCGACTCGACGATCCGGCGTACGACGAGCTCGGTCAGGTAGGCCGTCTGGCTGGCGGGCTTGACGATGCTCGGCAGTCCCGCGATGAAGGCGGGCGCGAGCTTCTCGAGCATGCCCCAGACGGGGAAGTTGAAGGCGTTGATCTGCACCGCGACGCCGGGACGCGAGGTGTAGACGTGCTGGCCGAGGAAGACGCCGGTGCGGCCGAGCTGCTCGAGGTCGCCGTCGCAGACCACGGTGTCGTTGGGCAGCTCGCGGCGGCCCTTGGAGGAGAAGCTGAACATGGTGCCGAAGCCGCCGTCGATGTCGATCATCGAGTCGCGCCTGGTCGCGCCCGTGGCGAGCGACAGCTCGTAGAGCTCGTCCTTGAGGCCGGTGAGGTGCGTGGCCAGCTCCTTGAGGAGCAGCGCGCGCTCGTGGAAGGTGAGCTCGCGGATCGCGGGGCCGCCGACCGTACGGGCGTGGTGGGCCATCGCGCCGAGGTCGAGGCCGGCGCTGGAGATCCGGGCGACCTCCTCGCCGGTGGCGGCGTCCAGGAGCGGGTGGCCCTCCGCGGAGGCGGCGTACCAGCGTCCGGCGGCGTAGCTCTCGAGCAGACGGGTCACGGGGGACTCCCTCGAAGTCGGGTGGGGGCGACGGTGTTTGCGCGCCCGGGGTGACGGGTGACACACTAATAGCAGACCGATCGGTCAGTAAATCGGTCGCCAGCAGTGGTCGCAGACCCACGTCGGAGGACGCATGACGCTCACGGAGACGCCGCCCGCCCGCGATCTCGAGGCCGGGTTCGAGGCCACGATCGCGCGCAACGAGCGGATCGAGCCGCGCGACTGGATGCCGGAGGGCTACCGCAAGACCCTCGTGCGCCAGATCGCCCAGCACGCCCACAGCGAGATCATCGGCATGCAGCCCGAGGGCAGCTGGATCACCCGCGCGCCCAGCCTGCGACGCAAGGCGATCCTGCTGGCCAAGGTGCAGGACGAGGCCGGCCACGGGCTCTACCTCTACTCCGCGGCCGAGACCCTCGGCGTGTCCCGCCTCGAGCTCACCGAGCTGCTGATCGCCGGGAAGCAGAAGTACTCCTCGATCTTCAACTACCCGACGCTGTCCTACGCCGACGTCGGCACGATCGGCTGGCTCGTCGACGGCGCCGCGATCTGCAACCAGGTGCCGCTGTGCCGCACCTCCTACGGCCCCTACGGCCGCGCGATGATCCGGGTGTGCAAGGAGGAGTCCTTCCACCAGCGCCAGGGCTACGAGCTGCTCGCCACGATGATGCGCGGCACCGACGAGCAGCGCGCCATGGTGCAGGAGTCGGTCGACCGCTTCTGGTGGCCGGCGCTGATGATGTTCGGCCCGCCCGACGACGCCTCGCCCAACACCGCGCAGTCGATGGCGTGGGGGATCAAGCGCCACACCAACGACGAGCTGCGCCAGAAGTTCGTCGACATGTCCGTGCCGCAGGCCGAGGCCCTCGGCGTCACGCTGCCCGACCCCGAGCTCAGGTGGAACGACGAGCGCGGCCACCACGACTTCGGCCAGCCCGACTGGGACGAGTTCATGGAGGGCGTCAAGGGCAACGGCCCCTGCAACGCCCAGCGGATGGCCCACCGCCGCCGCGCCCACGAGGACGGCGCCTGGGTGCGCGAGGCCGCGACGGCGTACGCCGCCAAGCAGCGGGCGGTGTCGGCATGAGCGAGCTCTCCGCCGAGGGCGGCCACGGCGCCGTACCCCTCAAGGACGTCCCGACCGGGGAGGGGGTGACCCCTCCCGAGCCGGAGTGGCCGCTCTACGAGGTCTTCGTCCGCGGCAAGCGCGGGCTCAACCACGTCCACGTCGGCTCGCTGCACGCCGCCGACGACCGGATGGCCCTGCTCCACGCCCGCGACGTCTACACCCGCCGCAACGAGGGCGTGAGCATCTGGGTGGTGCGCGCCGACGCGATCACCGCATCGAGCCCTGACGAGAAGGACCCGATGTTCGCCCCCAGCGGCGACAAGGTCTACCGCCACCCCACGTTCTACGACATCCCCGACAACGTCCCCCATATGTGATGGCAGACCACGTGCACACGACACCCGAGGACGAGCACGACAACGCCTACGCCGGCCTGCTCGTCAACGACGCCCACTGGGCCTTCGGCACCGACTTCGAGGACCCACTGGCCGGCGTCGACACGACGATCCCCGAGGGCGTCGACGCGCCCACGCTGGCGGCGTACGCCCTGATGCTGGGCGACGACGCGCTGGTCATGTCGCACCGGATCTCGGAGTGGACGAGCAACGCGCCCGACCTCGAGGACGACATCGCGCTGTCCAACATCTCCCTCGACCTCCTCGGTCAGGCGCGGCTGCTGCTCGCCCGTGCCGCCAAGGCCGACGAGTCGGTCGTCCCGCGGCTGCCCGACGGATCGCCCGCCCCGCCGGAGGACGCACTGGCGTTCTTCCGCGAGGCCCACGACTTCCGCAACGTGCGCCTCGCCGAGCTCGTCAACGGCGACTTCGCCGAGGCGACCGTGCGGGTGCTGCTGTTCTCGGTCTGGCGGCTGGCGACGTTCGAGCGGCTGCGCTCGAGTCGCGACCACGTGCTCGCGGCCGTCGCCGCCAAGGGGGTCAAGGAGCTCGCCTACCACCGCGACTACTCGGCGCGCTGGTTCGTCACGCTCGCGCAGGGCACCGACGAGTCGCGTCGCCGGCTGCTCGCCGCCCTCGACGAGCTGTGGCCGCTGTGGCCCGAGCTCTTCGACACCCACCCGGTCGAGGCGGCCGCCGCCGAGTCCGGCGTCGGCGTCGACCCGGCCTCGGTCCGCGAGGCCGCCGAGGGCGTGCTCGACCAGGTGCTCGCGGCGGCCGACGTGCCGCGGCCCGAGGCGTCGCGCCGTGCCGGCGTGCTGGGCCGCACCGGTCGCGACGGGATGCACGGCGAGCCGCTGAGCCGGATGCTCGCGGAGATGCAGTCCGTGGCCCGCGCCCACCCGAGGGGCCAGTGGTGATGGGGATGAGGCTGATGAGTCGTACGACGGAGCGCGCGCGTCGCGTGGCCGAGCGGGTCACCGACCCGGAGCTGCCCATGCTCACCCTGGCCGACCTCGGCGTGCTCCGCGACGTCGACGTCGTGGCCGACTCCCACGTGGTCGTCGACATCACGCCGACCTACTCCGGCTGCCCCGCGATGGCGACGATGCGCGACGACCTCGTGCGCGAGCTGCAGGGCGCCGGCTTCGACCGCGTCGAGGTGCGGGTCAGCCTCGACCCGGCGTGGACGACCGACTGGATCACGCCCGAGGGCCGCGCCGCGCTCGCGGCGGCCGGCATCTCGCCGCCCGGCCCGGCGCCGTCGACGTCCGGACCGATCCCGCTCACCCTCCTGCCCACGGCCCGCCAGGTGCGCTGCCCGCAGTGCGACTCCCCGGCGACCGAGCTGGTCTCGGAGTTCGGCTCGACGGCCTGCAAGGCGCAGTACCGCTGCACCTCCTGCCTCGAGCCGTTCGACCACGTGAAGGAGATCTGAGCCGTGGCTTCCCGTCCCAGCACGACCTTCCACCGCCTGACCGTGCGCGACGTCGAGCCGCTGACCGACGACTCCGCGGCGGTCACCTTCGACGTGCCCGACGACCTGCGCGAGCTCTTCGCCTTCGAGCCGGGGGAGTCGCTGACGCTGCGCCGGGTCGTCGACGGGGTCGAGCACCGTCGCTCCTACTCCATCTGCGCCCCGGCCGGCGCCGCGCCGCGCATCGGCGTGCGTGAGATCCCCGGCGGGATGTTCTCCTCGTGGCTGATCCGCGAGGTGGGCCCGGGTGAGCCCGTCGAGGTGGCCGCGCCGACCGGCAGCTTCCGTGCCGACCCGGCCAGCCCGGGACGGCACGTGTGCATCGCCGCCGGCTCCGGCATCACGCCGATGCTCTCGATCGCGGCCTCCGTGCTGGCCAACCCGGCCAGCACCGTCACGCTCCTCTACGGCAACCGCGAGACCACCTCGGTGATGTTCGCCGAGGAGCTGAGCGACCTCAAGAACCTCCACGGCCCCCGCTTCGACCTCGTCCACGTGCTCTCCCGCGAGCCGCGCGACGTCGAGCTGTTCTCCGGCCGCCTCGACGCCGACCGCCTGCGTCGCCTGCTCCCGCTGAAGGTGCACCTCGCCTCGGTCGACCACGTCTGGCTCTGTGGGCCGCACGGGCTCATCGAGGACGCGCGCGCCGTGCTCGCCGAGCTCGGGGTGCCGAAGGAGAAGGTGCACTTCGAGCTCTTCTACGTCGACGAGCCGCCGCCCGAGCTGCGGCACGCCGACCGGGTCGTCGAGGGCGTCACCAGCGACGTGACCGTGGTGCTCGACGGACGTACGACGACCACGCCGATGCCGCGCGACGCGACGGTGCTCGACTCCGCGCAGGCCGTGCGCAGCGACCTGCCCTTCGCGTGCAAGGGCGGCGTCTGCGGCACCTGCCGGGCGAAGGTCGTCGACGGCGAGGTCGAGATGGTGCGCAACTACGCCCTCGAGCCCGAGGAGGTCGAGCAGCAGTTCGTGCTGACCTGCCAGACCTACCCCGTCAGCGACGCCGTCACCGTCGACTTCGATGCCTGACGCCCTGCAGCAGGCCCGCGACATGTGGGCGGCGGACGCCGCCAGCGCCGCGCTGGGGATGCAGCTCGTCGAGCTCGGGCCGGGGGAGGCGCGGGTGTCGATGGCCGTGCGCGCCGACATGGTCAACGGCCACGACCTGTGCCACGGCGGCCTGGTCGCGACCCTCGCCGACTCGGCGTTCGCGCTCGCCTGCAACTCCCGCGGCCCCGTCACCGTCGCCGCCGGCTTCGCGGTCGACTTCCTGGAACCGGCACGCCTGGGCCAGGTGCTCGACGCGCACGCGCGCGAGGTGGTCCTGCGGGGACGCTCGGGCCTGTACGACGTCACGGTGCGCGCCGGCGACACGGTGATCGCCGAGTTCCGTGGCAGGAGCCGCTCGCTCGGATGACGCACATGGCCTGGACGGTGGGTCCGTCGGCCCTACCCGGGCGGCGACGGAGTCCCTAACCTCGGAGCAGGACGCGCCGGGTGCGCGGGTCCGTCTGGAGGCGCGTCATGAGGTCCTCGTGGAAGCTGTCGTCGTTGCTCGTGTCGGCGCTGGTGCTCGCCCCCGCGCTGGTCGCCCCGTCGACGGGTGGGGCGGCTCCTCCCGCCTCCGTGGCCGCAGAGCCGCCGCCGACGCCGGTGCTGGTCGCCGTGCGGGCGGCCCACCGCGACGGTGCCGACCGCGTGGTGTTCGAGTTCCGCGGCGGGCTGCCCGCGAAGCGGCAGGTCGGCTACGTCGACCGGATCTTCGCCGACGGGTCCGGTCGCCGCGTCCGCATCGCCGGGCAGGCGCTGCTGCGGGTGCGCTTCGAGCCGGCCCAGGCCCACACCGACGACGGGTCGCCGACCGCGGCCCCGCGCCGCGTGGCGTACGCCCTGCCCAACGTGATGACCGCCGTCCGCGCGGGCGACTTCGAGGCGGTGACGACGTACGGCATCGGGCTCGCGAAGCGGACGCCGGTCCGGGTCACGACCCTGCAGGCGCCGCCCCGGGTGGTCGTCGAGGTCGGCGCCGGCTTCGCGACCGTGCCGCGCAAGGTGTGGTTCTTCGACCGCGCCCGGTTCGTCGACAACCGCGAGCCGTTCTTCGTCGCCCGGACGCGACCCGTCCGGCCCGGCACGCCCGCCACCGGCCTGATGGACCGCCTCTTCGCCGGCCCGCTGCCGGGGGAGCGCGCCCGCGGTCTGCGGCTGCTGCGCTCCGGGGCGACCGGCTACGACGACCTGACGGTCTCCGGCGGTGTGGCCGACCTGCGCCTCACCGGCCGGTGCCGCAGCGGCGGCTCGACGGTGAGCATCGCCGGGGAGGTCCTCCCGACGCTGAAGCAGCTGCCGACCGTCGACCGCGTCGTCCTGCGTGACCGGACCGGGAGCACGCTCGACCCCGACGGGCCCGGCGACTCCACCCCGGCGTGCCTGGAGCCCTGACCCGGAGCCTTGAACGGCGTCAGTCGCGGTGCCGCACCAGTCCGTCGAAGGCGAGGGAGGTGACCGTGTCGGCGAGGGCGGCGCCGTCGCTGCCGTCGCGGAGCCACTCGGTCATCGAGTTGACCATCCCGAAGACGAGGCGGCTGGCGAGGAGCGGGTCGACGTCGGGGCGGATCGCGCCGGTGTCCGCGGCCTCGCGCACCATCTCCGCCAGCCGGTGGTCGATCTCGCGCCGGCGCGCGAGGGCGTGCTGCTCGGCCGGGGTGTTGCCCCGCACCCGCAGCAGCAGGGTGACGGCGGGCAGGTGCTCGGCCAGTACGACGACGCTGCTGCGCACGGCGGCCCGCAGCCGCTCCTCGGGCGTGCGGGACCGGTCGGCGTGGACGGTGTCGAGGGCGCCCGCGAGCTCGTCGAGCGCCTCGTCGAGCGCGCGCTCGAGCAGGTGCTCCTTGCTCGGCACGTGGTGGTAGATCGCCGACTTGGTCAGCCCCAGCTCGCGAGCCAGGTCGCCCATGCTCGTGGCGTCGTAGCCTTGCCGGTTGAAGAGCTCGATCGCGACGCGCAGCACGGTCTGCTGGTCGTGGCCGGGCCGGCCCCGTCGCACGGGCTCTGACATGGATGAACGTTCTCACGACCCACCACGCGCGAGCGGAGGACCACACCGTGCTCGACCTGACTCCCCAGCCCGGCGACCTCGACCCGATCGAGACCGCACCGGTCGAGGAGCTGCGCGCGCTGCAGCTCGAGCGGCTCCATTGGTCGGTGCGCAACGCCTACGACCACGTCGCGCACTACCGGCAGGCCTTCGACGAGGCCGGCCTCGGCCCCGACGACGTACGGTCGCTGGCGGACCTGGCCCGGCTGCCGTTCACCACCAAGGCGACGCTGCGCGACAACTACCCGTTCGGGATGTTCGCGGTGCCCCGCGAGGACGTCGTACGCCTCCACGCCTCGAGCGGGACGACCGGCAAGCCGACCGTGGTGGGCTACACGCGCGACGACCTCGACATGTGGGCCGACGTGGTGGCGCGCTCCATCCGGGCCGCCGGCGGACGCAAGGGGATGATCCTGCACAACGCCTACGGATACGGGCTCTTCACCGGCGGGCTGGGGGCACACGCCGGCGCCGAGCGGCTCGGCTGCACGGTCGTGCCCGTCTCCGGCGGGATGACCCAGCGCCAGGTGCAGCTGATCCTCGACTTCGAGCCCGACGTCATCATGGTGACACCGTCCTACATGCTCTCGATCCTCGACGAGCTCGAGGCACAGGGCGTCGATCCGCGCTCGACGTCGCTCAAGGTCGGCATCTTCGGCGCGGAGCCGTGGACCAACGACATGCGGCGCGAGATGGAGGAGCGCACCGACATGCACGCCGTCGACATCTACGGGCTCTCGGAGGTGATCGGTCCCGGCGTGGCCAGCGAGTGCGTGGAGACCAAGGACGGCCTGCACGTCTGGGAGGACCACTTCTACCCCGAGGTCATCGACCCCGTGACCGGTGAGGTGCTGCCCGACGGCGAGGAGGGCGAGCTGGTCTTCACCACGCTGACCAAGCAGGCGATGCCCGTCATCAGGTACCGCACCCGCGACCTGACCCGGCTGCTGCCCGGCACCGCCCGCAGCATGCGGCGGATGGAGAAGATCACCGGTCGCACCGACGACATGATCATCCTGCGCGGGGTCAACCTGTTCCCCACCCAGATCGAGGAGATCGTGCTCGGCATCCCGACCCTGTCGCCGCACTTCCAGTGCCACCTCGACCGCGCCGGGAACCTCGACACCCTGACGGTCCGCGTGGAGCGGCGCGACGCCACCACCGACGCCGAGGCCGCCGCGGCGCAGGCCGAGCTGAGCAGGCGGATCAAGGCGTCCATCGGCGTGAGCGTCGGGGTCGACGTCGTCGACGTCGCCTCCATCGAGCGGTCGGTCGGCAAGATGCGCCGCATCGTCGACCACCGCGCGGCACGCTGATCGGGGGATGTTTACCGGCAACGGGCCGGTGGGGGCTACAGTGGGGACCAGCGTTCCAGACGCCGTGTCGCTGTGATCACCCCCGATCCGCCGGACACCGCGCACCTGGCGCCCGCTCCACACCTCCACGCCGTGGCGTGCAGGCAGAGCCGCACGGGCTCGCCTGTCCACGACGCGTACCCGAGTCCGGGAGGACACCTTGGCCCAGCGCCAGCGTCAACGCGGCAACCGCCGCACCCCTGCGCACGCCCGCCACAAGGACAACGAGGGCATCGTCCCCGTCCTGGCGCGAGCCGTCCGCGAGCTCGAGTCGGCCGTGCAGCGCGGTCCGCTCGCTCCCGGCCAGCGGGTGCGCTTCCAGGTGGTCGCGCTCCTGGTGCGTGAGCACCGCAGCGACGTACGCGCCTCGACCGAGCTGACCGACGCGCAGAAGGCCGACGAGCTCAAGCGCCTCGACGGCATCGCGACGATCCTCGCCAAGACCGCGACCCGCGACCCCTCCCTCTTCGGCCTGCTCTCGGAGGAGTCCGTCGTCACCGACAGCGCCCGCGACCTGCGCCTGGAGATGCTGCGCAAGGCCGGCGTCGAGGTCGCGCCGGAGGAGCCGAAGCCCGAC
This sequence comes from uncultured Nocardioides sp., assembly GCF_947488025.1. GTDB lineage: Bacteria > Actinomycetota > Actinomycetes > Propionibacteriales > Nocardioidaceae > Nocardioides. The sequence goes on from NZ_CANKYS010000017.1 coordinate 40,326, forward strand.
GACGAGGCCGGCCCGGGGCTCGGCGAGCGCCGTGTCGTGCCGCAGTCGGTCCTCCAGCACCAGCTGGCCAACCCGTTCCTCAAGCCCGACTTCGGCATCGGCCGCGAGCGTCGCTCCGTCCACGGCCGGCTGTCGTCGTGGGAGCTGCTCGGCCCGTTGTTCCGCTCCTTCGAGCTCGGCGGCTCCTCCTCGTGCATGGAGCTGCCCGAGGCCACCTCGCTCAATGCTCCGGGCAAGCTCGAGCTGATGCCGCACCAGGCGCGGATGATCGCCGCGGCCGCGGAGGGCCACCGCACCTTCCTGCTGGCCGACGAGCCCGGCCTCGGCAAGACCGCGCAGGCGCTCCTCGCCGCGCAGGCCGCCGACGCCTACCCGCTCCTCGTGGTGTGCCCCAACGTCGTCAAGACCAACTGGGCCCGCGAGACCGAGCGCTGGACGCCGCGCCGCCGCGCCACCGTGATCCACGGTGACGGGGACCGGGTCGACGCCTTCGCCGACGTCATCATCGTCAACTACGAGATCCTCGATCGCCACGTCGACTGGCTGGGCTCGTTCGGCTTCCGCAGCATGGTCGTCGACGAGGCCCACTTCATCAAGAACAAGACCTCGCAGCGCTCGCGCCACGTGCTCGAGCTCTCCGAGCGGCTCCGCGCCCGCACCGCCCGCCCGCTGCTGATGGCGCTGACCGGCACGCCGCTGATCAACGACATCGAGGACTTCCGCGCGATCTGGCAGTTCCTCGGCTGGGTCGACGACACCAAGCCGCTGGCGCGGCTGATGGAGTCGTTGGAGGAGACCGACCTGACCCCTGCGGACCACGCGTTCTACCCCGCGGCCCGCAAGGCGGTCATCGACATGGGCATCGTGCGGCGTCGCAAGGTCGACGTCGCCGAGGACATCCCGGCGCGCCGCATCGCCGACATCCCCGTCGAGCTCGACGACGAGGACACCCGCTCGATCCGGGCGGCCGAGGAGGACCTCGCCCGGCGGCTGGTCCAGCGCTACAAGGCAGCGCTCGAGACCCGTCGTACGGGGTCCGTCGTCGACGGCATCGACCACGAGCTCGTCCGCCGCGTCGCGACGTGGGAGCGCGAGGAGATGGACCAGGGCACGGGCGGCGAGAACGTCTTCTCGATGTTCCGCCGCATCGGTCGCGCCAAGGGCGGCCTCGCCGCCGACTACGCCGCCCAGCTCGCGCGCAACGTCGGCAAGGTCGTCTTCTTCGCCCGACACGTCGACGTCATGGACATCGCCGAGGAGACCTTCACCCGCCGCGGCCTCAAGCACACCTCGATCCGCGGCGACCAGTCTCCCCGCGCCCGTGAGCGGGCCATCGACGCGTTCGTCAACGACCCCGACGTGCACGTCATCGTCTGCTCGCTGGCCGCGGCCGGTGTCGGCGTCAACCTGCAGGTGGCCTCCAACGTCGTGCTCGCCGAGCTCTCGTGGACCGACGCCGAGCAGACCCAGGCGATCGACCGCGTGCACCGCATCGGCCAGAGCGACCCCGTCACCGCGTGGCGCATCATCGCCGCGCAGACGATCGACACCCGCATCGCCGAGCTGATCGACTCCAAGGCGGGCCTCGCCGCCCGTGCGCTCGACGGCTCCGACGAGGAGGTCGGGTCCTCGGCCAACATCCAGACCGAGGCCCTGGTCGCGCTGCTCACCGACGCGTTGGAGCGCGAGCTCGGCTGATGAGGTCGCTCGGCCCTTGTCCGGGCCGGTCTGCTCCGGTAGGCCTGTAGGCATGAGTGAGGAACGCGAGACCTACCTCGACATGTCGATCGACGACGAGGACCAGCTCCAGCCGGGCGACACCCTGGACGACGGTGACCTCGAGGACGTGCTCGACCGGGGCTACTCGCCGCCCGACCGGGCGCCGAAGGGCTACGACGACTACCCGACCGAGGCCGAGCGCAGGCAGGGGGAGTCCCTCGACGAGAAGCTCGCCGAGGAGGAGCCCGACATCGACCCGTATGCCGAGGACGACCGCGACGACGACCGCGAGGACGAGAACGCCCTCGACGAGCAGCTCGGACTCGACGAGGCCGACGAGCGCACCGGCCGCCTCGTCGCCCCCGACTCCGGACTGGGGGCGGACGTCGACAAGCAGGAGGTCGCCCACGACGTCGGCATCGACGGCGCCGGCGCCTCCGCGGAGGAGGCGGCCATGCACATCACCCGCGAGCCCGACCCGGACGCGAGCGGCGACGACTACTAGCACCGACGCCGCTGCTCCCCTCGCGCGGCGAACGCTTTCTCACACGGCGAGCGAGGGGAAGCTCCACGCCCGTGAGAGGACCTCGGGTCGCGGGCGGTAGAGCCGGACCAGGTAGTTCCAGCCGTCGGTGATGGGGAGCGAGTTGCGGGCCGGGTCGCCGTCGCCGCCGAAGCGGACCGTCACGCTGCCGTCGTCGTTGCGGGCAGCGGTGATGCTGTTGAGGCTGTAGGCGTCACGCTCGTTGGGCTCGAAGTAGCCCTCGGCGTTGTAGACCGAGATGGACCAGAAACCGTCGACCGGTACGTCGGGGCCCACAGTGAGCTCGTACTCGCCCACGGGCAGGCCGGGGGAGACCCCGACGTAGGTGGCCTCGGCGTCCGGCAGCCCGCCCCAGCCGGCAGCGGAGCCGATCAGGTGGTGCACCGGGTCGACGTCCTCGGCGCGCCCGAAGGTCGACTCGAAGGACGTCATGTCGGCGGCGAGGCTCAACAAGGCCTGGCGGGTGCGGTCCAGGCTCGCGGTGTCGTAGTCGGGTGCGGTGAAGGCGCGGCCGCCGGTCACTTCGAGCCTGAGCTGGTCCTGCAACGCCGCGACTGTGGCGAGGTCGCCGGGGTCCCGCGGGTCGACCAGGGTACGAGCCGCGAGCACGACATGGTCGCTGCCCAGGTCGGCGGCCGTGAGCTCGTACGTGCCGTGTTCGTGGATGACCCGGTTGATGTAGTGGTCCTCGTTGACCGCCATCACCGACAGGTAGCGGCCGCCGGCGTCAGGCACCGTGAGCGTCGCTCCGTCGCCGACGTCGACCACCGCGAAGCTGTAGAGCGTGTCCCGGTTCATGCGGATGACGGTCTGCCGGTCGACCGGCGCCGGAGTGCGGTTGTGCGCGAACCTGTTGACTCCGCCGGCCTCGCGCTGGAGGTCGGTCATCATGCGGTGGGTCTCGGCCCGGGCGAAGTTGTCGACGTTCACGTTGATCGGGGTCACGTCCGGATCCTGCGGGCATGGATGAGGCGTGTGTTCACCCGCTTCAGGTGATCGCGGCCGCGGGGTGCCGCCAGACCCTCGCCCGGTTGATGGGCCCGACCATCGGGTGTACAATCGAACACATATTCGAGCGAGCGAGCTCGGGCCCCACCTGATCGCCGACCCTCCGGCTGCACACACCTCCTGACACCTGGCCCCTCCTGTTGTCGACGCGCCTGCGTGGCGTGGAGAGGTCGAGCCGTGAGTGCCATCCCAGCCGAGGACGACGCCGTGTGGCGGGCGCCCGGTGTCGACGCCGAGGCGTCGCCACGGGTGACCGCACTGCTGCGACGTCTCGACGACGTGCTGGGGGATCTGCAGGAGCTGGCGATGGGCGGGCTGGTCGACCCCGACGTGGAGCGGCTGCTGATGGCGACGACCGTCGCGTCGAGCCGGCTGGCGGCGGTGGAGTGCCGGAGCGCTGCGGAGGCCGACCGACGGCGGTTGGGCGAGGTGACCGGTGCCCAGCACACCCATCAGTGGTGGTCCGGCCTGAGTCGGCTGACGCGGGCGGAGGCCTCCCGGATGGTCAGGCTCGGTCTGGCGCTGCAGCGCGACGTCCACGCCCCTGTGGCAGCCGCGCTCGCCGACGGAGAGGTGCGGGTCGACCAGGCGCGCGTCATCGCGGAGTCCGTCGACGCCCTCCCGGCCCGGGTGGACGCCGAGACCCGCGGGCGTGCGGAGGCGGCGATGCTGGGGTTCGCGAGCAAGCACGACGCCCGCGACCTGCGACAGATCGGCAAGCGCATCCTGGACGTCGTGGCTCCCGAGGTGGGGGAGTCGCACGAGGAGGCGGTCCTCGAGGCCGAGGAAGCCCGAGCGGTGGCCGGTGTCGAGCTCACCCTGAGCGACGACGGCAACGGCCGGTGCCACGGTCGCTTCACCGTGCCGTCCCACATCGGCGCGATGTTCAAGCGTCACCTCCTGGCCCTCGCCAACCCGGCGCGGCACACCGAGGCCGAGCTGCGCGACGAGTCCGGCGACCTCAAGCCCCTGCGCCGGCGTCTCGGTGAGGCCTTCATCGAGTACGTCGAGCGCTACCCGGTCGCAGCCACCCCGCAGACCGCAGGGGTCAACGCCACGATCGTGGTGACCATGACGCTGGAGCAGCTGCTGGCCGAGCACGCCACGGCCCTCCTCGACGACGGCTCGCGGATGTCAGCCGGGCAGGCGCGCCGGATCGCCTGCGAGGCCGGGATCATCCCCGCCGTGCTCGGCTCGGACTCCCAGCCCCTCGACCTGGGCCGCGCGGCCCGGCTCTTCACCAAGGCCCAGCGGGTCTCCCTCGGCCTGCGCGACGGCGGCTGCACGGCCAAGGGCTGTCAGACGTCGGCGTCCGGCTGCCACGCCCACCACGACGATCCCTGGTCCCGCCTCGGCCTCACCGACCTGGCCAACGGCCGCCTCCTCTGCCCCCGCCACCACCGCTTGGCCCACAGCTCCCGCTACGCCATGACCGTCCACGCCGACAACAAGGTGTCGTTCGCCAGGAGGACGTAGGCCGGTGGTCCGCAGGTTCTTCACTTTCCCCATTGGCTGGTAGTCACACCGGTCGCTCGCGCACCGCCGAGCGGTGCGCCAAAGGGTTGCTGCACAGCGCCGTGAAGGCGCGCGGGCGCGTCCCTACGCCGCCAGTCGAGCCCGCTCGACGATCACTCAGAGGCGAAGGCCCATCAGTCCGCGGCCGTCGGCCCGTGTCAGGCGTCGCCCTCAGCCGCCCAGGCTTTTGCAGCTGCGAGGTCGGTGAGGGGGAACGCCCGCGCCTGCCCCGGCCACAGGATGCTGAACATCTTGATGGCCGGGCTGGCCCACCGCGCGTCGGTGACGATCGCAATTCGTTCGAACGATGCTGGGTGGCGCAGGCCGAGCTTGAGGTCCTCCCACGCGGCGTCACCCTCGTACTCGTCGAACTCGGGACCGAGCACGTAGACGAGGCGCGCCTTGCCGTGCTCCGCGACCGCGCTCTCGATCGCGGGGACGAACACATTGAGGTAGTCGTGAAGCTCGACGTCTCCGATGGCCTCGAACCCCAGGACCCCGGCTGGCATGTCGTCAAGAAGACGGATCATGATGAGCACTCTGGTCGCGGGAAAGTGCCGACGTCAACAGCTTGCCGCCAAGGTCGGCGAGCGGAATGTCGGGCGCGCGAGTGAAGGCCTTGCGTAGCGCGAGGGTCGGTCCGCGCTGGAGCGTCAATCCGCCGCATGCGAGCGTCGGATGCCCTTGAGGCGTCAGTAGTCGGCGGGCGCAGGGGGAGCCGTCAGGCACCGTCCTTGAAGTCAAAAGAAGGGTTGCAACCGATATATCCGGTCTGCAGGGATGGGACACCTACCGTCGAGTGGCACACTCGCTGCATGACATCGGCTCCGTGGCTGCAAACGGGTGGTAGCCATCGGTGTTTTGCCTGCGAGACTGCATCCGCCCGGGCGGGTCGTGGCGGTGATCCCGACTGGTACAGCGCTGACCTACGCGAATCTCATCGAGTCCTGTGGAGCAAACTCCTTCCCAGTGGCCAGCCCCTCGAACTCGAGACAGATCGATCGGGATACCTGAAGATCGTCTCGCTCCCAGGTCGCCACACTCTCGGTAGTGACAACTTTGCCACCACGCATGCGAACGCCCTCTCGACGTTGTCTCGCGGCCTCGACGACTTCGCTGAAGGGCACTTGTGCGCGTTCTGCACGATCGGCGGCTACATCATTTTTCCCAACGGTCTCGCACAGCAATCATCGACTCGGGTCAATCAGGACGCACGACGCTGGACCGTGAACCAGGCTCGCGGGATGGATCGCCGCATCGCGGACAGATTCGACCTGACCCTCGTGGCCATCAGCATGTTCTACGCCGGGACAGTCGACCGTGCACTGAACCCGATCGGAGACGTCCTCGAAGCGTATCGATGGTGGTTCGACCTCTTCGGAGAAGGAACGGATGGGTTCCGCAACTACGCTGACTTCTTCTTCTTGACGCCGTTGCTCGACGTTGACGGATCGGTAAGGCCGTTCGGGACGCTGCCGTTGGCCTTTAAGGACGCGCTGCCAGCTAGTGACATGGCCACGTATCGCACATACGTCACTGATCAGCTGGCGTTCGTCCGTGCTCGGAACGAGCTCATCGATCAGTGGTGGAGCCACTCAGACGGCTAACGGCGGACTCCTGCACATCCGGTAGATCCCACTCGCAGGCAGGTGGCCCCGCTGGACCGTCGTTGGCCGGTCGTGTCGCGGCGGGGACGGCTGCCGCGAACAGGCGCCCACTCCGCCGCCTGTCGGGGACATCCGAATTTGCTTGTTATGCACGTGATCCTTCAGGACATTTCGACCAGCCGTTGTGGCTGCCCGTCGACGGAGCTGGAGGCCCCG
>NZ_CANKYS010000018.1 GCF_947488025.1 uncultured Nocardioides sp.
AGACGCCACGCCCGCACCGCGTAGTGTCACCGATGTCCTGAGACATATGTGTCACCGATGTCCTGAGACATCACACGAGGTTCGGACCGACGGTCCTCATGACGTCCCGTGGTCGCGGCTCGCCTCAGCCGCCCGGCACGACCGTGACGGCCGCCGTGCTGCTGGCGCCGATGGTCGGGCTGCGGGGCGAGCCGGGGATCGTGAGCGGCAGCTCGAGGGGTGCGCTCAGCCGGACCGTGACGGAACGACCGACCGGGTCGACGCGTACGCCGACGGCGATGCCGGGGTATCTCGCGCCCGCGTCGGCGCGGGCGAGGTAGTCGCGCACCGCGGCCTCGACCGCCGCCTCCTGCTGGGTGAGGCGGTCACCGTCGAGGCCCTGCTCGTAGATGCCGGCCGCGCCGAGGTCGGCGCCGTAGAGGGCAGCGCCGTCGGCGAGGTTGTCGAGTCCCTGGCGCTGGAGGTAGGCCGCGGACGCGTCGATGACCACGACGATCGCCATCAGCAGGATGCTCGCGAAGCCGATGATCAGGAGCGTCACCTGCCCCTGCTCGTCGCGGCGCCTCATCGCTCGTCCGCCCCGTCCGTCCCGCCGTCGGACCCACCGTCGGAGCCGCTCTCGACGTACTGCCCGATCGGCACCGTGTGGGTCGCGTCGAGCGAGAAGACGGCGGCACCCTTGCCGAGGATCGCCGGGAAGAACGGCAGCTCCACCCCGGAGTCGACGCGCACCGTGATGACCGAGGTCCCGACGTGGCAGTTGCCGGCGGGGGCGTCGCAGGTGACGCTCACGCGGGCGCGCTGGCCGGGGGTGCCCTGGTCGGCGAGGACCTGGCGTACGACGGCCTCGGCCCGGGTCGCCCCGGTCGCGTCGTCGGGTGCCAGGGCGTAGGCCCGTCCGGCGGCACGGGCGGCCGCACTGGTGGCGAACGCGCCCTGCTGCACCTCGAACACCGAGATCACGATCCAGATGAGCGGTACCAGCAGGATGATCGCGAGCCAGCTGAGCTCGACGAGGGCCGAGCCGCGCTCGTCGCGCGTCCTCGCGGTCGGGCGCGGCCGGGTCACGGCGGCGCCACCTCCGCGATGGCGTGCCCGGACACCCGGACGGGCACGCCCGCTCCGCCGAACCCGAGCAGGCTCACGTCAGCCGTGACGACGGCCTCGTAGCCCGGCGCTCCGCCGACGAGCGCTGGGCGCACGGTCACCGAACGGACGAAGTCCCGCGACAGGGCACCGCTCACCAGCTCCTGCACCTTCGCCCGGCCCGCCGGCGCCGACGAACCGGCGACCGCGGCGTGCCGGGCCCCCTCGGCCGCTGCGGACGCGAGGGTGTTGCGCACGTGGAGCACCAGCGCGAGCTGGAGGATGCCGATGACCGGCGGGAGCAGGACGAGCAGGACGAGGACGAAGTCGACGACCGCTGCCCCGCGCTCGCCGGCGCGGGAGCGGCGAGGCACGTCGGCCTAGCCGCTGACCATCGCGAACGCCCGCGACAGCAGCGCACGCAGCTCGTCGCTGACGAACGGGGTGAGCGCGGCGACCACGATGGCGGTCATCAGCGTGACCATCACCCAGCCGGGCACGTCGCCGCGCTCGTCGCGTGGGCGTGCCGTCAGCAGGAGGAGGAGTCCCGAGAGGGACGGGTGCATGGCGTGTCCTTTCGTTGGAGTCGTCAGGGAAGGCGTCAGGGGGTGGTGAGCCGCAGGCCCAGCACCCCCGGGTAGAAGGCGAACAGGATCGTCACGGGCAGCACGAAGAACACGACGGGCGCCATCATCGCGATCTCCTTGCGGGCGGCGGTCTCGATGAGCAGGCGCCGACCGGCCTCTCGTACGTCGGCGGCCTGGGCGTGCAGGACGTCGGCCAGCGGGGTGCCACGCTCCATGGCCACGGTGATGCCGGTGGCGAACCGGGCCACGATCGGCAGGCCGGTGGAGCGGGCGAGCGACTCGAACGCGGCCCCGACCGGCTCCCCGGTGCGGATCCGGGCCAGCACCTGGGCGAGGTCGTCGGAGAGGGCGCCGTTGCTGCGGCGTACGACCCGGTCGAGCGCGGACACGGGGCTCTCGCCTGCCGCGACCGACAGCGCCAGCAGCTCGGCGACCGTGGGGAACTCGACGAGGACCTGACGCTCACGGTTCTTGACCTGGGTGCTGAGCCGGTTGTCGCGGAGGAAGACGCCGCAGACGAATCCGAGCACGCAGAACACCGCACCCGAGCCGACGCTGCCGACGCCGCCCAGCGCCCGCAGCAGGACGACGGCGGCAGCGGCCGCGAAGCCGACCAGCCCCCAGACGACCTGCTCGATGCGGAAGTCCTGGACGGTGCGGTCGAGGCCGGCGCGCTGGAGGCGGCGGCGTACGGACGTGCTGCCGCCGAGCACCCGCTCGACCAGGTCGGCGGCCCGGCGCAGCAGCGGGCCGAAGATGCCCGCGGCCGCCGAGGTGGGCGTGGACGTGACGGGCCGCAGGACGGAGGTCTCGTCGAGGCGCGGCACGTCGCGCAGGTAGGGCAGGACCCGCACCGAGAGCTGCGGGCGGCGCAGCACCGCGACCCGCAGCCCGACGAGGAGCAGCCCGGCTCCGGCCACGGCTCCGAGCAGGGCACCCCACACGGCGGTGCTCACGACAGGATCCGCTTCTCGGTCGGCAACCGCCCGATGCGCATCATCGAGACGTAGGCGAGGACGCAGACGCCGAACCCGATGCCCAGCACGAGCACGCCGCCGGGCGTGGCGTACTGCCGGATCGCGGTGGTCTGGAACGACATCAGCAGCAGCACGATCCACGGCGCGGCGACGGCCAGGCGGGCGCCGTTGACCGTCCAGGCCTGGCGCGACTCGAGCTCGGAGCGGGTGCGTGCGTCGTCGCGCAGGAAGCCGGAGAGGTTGCGCAGCAGTCGGCCGAGGTCGCCGCCGCCGACCTCGCGCGCGAGCCGCAGCCCCTCGATGACCCGGTCGCCGACGGGGTCGGCCAGGCGGTCCTTGAGCCGGTCGAGGCACTCGCCGAACCGGCCGGTGACCTGGTAGTCGAGGGCGAACTGCGCGAAGTCGGCGCGCAGGGCCTCGGGCCCGTTGGTGCCGAGCGCGGCGACGGCGTCGGGCAGGGAGAGGCCGGCGCGGACCGCGCTGGCGAGGTTGTCGACCGCCTCGGGCCACACCTCGGCGAAGTCACGGAGCCGACGGGCGGCTCGCTGGCGCAGGACGGCGACCGGGAGGTAGGCGGCCATGGTGGCGAAGACGAACGAGACCGGGACGGTCCGCGAGACGGCCTGGACGAGCGCGAACGCCACGGCGAAGAGCACCGCGCACAACGACAGCACGCTCGCCGGCGTGACGTCGGCGAGCCCCGCCCGGCCGAGGAGACGGCCCAGCGCCGTGGAGGTCGGAGCGGTCGACCGCGGGCGCCGCGGGAGCACGAAGGCGGACCAGATCAGCAGCAGGCCGACGCCCACCCCGAGACCGACGAGGGCGCCCATCAGCGCCCCACCTCCCCGGAGGCGAGCAGCTCGTGGACGTCGATGCCGACCCGCTCGTAGCGCTCGACCTGCGCCGGCACCCCTCCGGTGCGTCTCAGGTCGGCGCCGTGCCGCACGAAGATCGGCTCGACCTCGATGACGTCGGCCTCGACCCGCCCCGGCACGGACACGATCTCGTTGACGCGGCGTACGCCGTCGGCGCCGAGGCCGAGGTGGACGACGAGGTCGACGCTCGTGGCCACCGTCGGCACCACGAAGCGGGCGGAGATGTTGTCACCGGCCAGCAACGGCAGGGTGCACATCTTGACCAGCGCCTCGCGCGCACTGTTGGCGTGGAGGGTGCACATGCCGGGCAGGCCGGAGTTGAGGGCCAGCAGCAGGTCGAGGCACTCGGCCGCACGGACCTCGCCGACGAGGATCCGGCTCGGCCGCATCCGGAGGGCCTCCTTCACCAGGTCGCGCAGCACGATCTCGCCGGTCTGCTCGAGCCCGGCCTGCCGGGTCTGCATCGCGACCCAGTCGGGGTGGGAGAAGCGCAGCTCGAAGACTTCCTCCGCACTCACCACCCGTTCGCCACCGGGCACCGCGGCGGCGAGGCAGTTGAGCATGGTGGTCTTGCCGGCCTGGGTGCCGCCCGCGACGAGGACGTTGAGCCCGGCCCGCACCGATGCCTCGAGGAAGCGCGCCGCCTGGGGCGTGAGGCTTCCCAGCGAGACGAGGTCGGACAGTCGGTGGGCGCGCAGCAGGAACTTGCGGATGTTGACCGCGGTGAAGCCGCGCGTGATGCCTTCGAGGACGACGTGGAGGCGGTGGCCCTCGGGCAGCATGGCGTCGACGAACGGGGTGGAGATGTCTAGCCGGCGCCCGCTGGACTTGAGCATCCGCTCGACGAGCTCGTTGACCTGCGCGGCGTCGAGGCGGAGGTTGGTCAGCTCGTGGCGGCCGCGGCGGGCGATGAAGACCCGGCTGGGGTCGTTGATCCAGATCTCCTCGACCTCCGGGTCGTCGAGGAAGGGCTGGAGCGGGCCGAACCCCGACACCCGCGCGACCAGCTCGCCGACCATGGCGCCGTCGTCGGCGACGGGCGCCACGGCGCCGGTGAGGCTGAGGTCGTCGTGGTCGCGGACGACGTCCTCGGCGATGCGGCGAACGACCCCGGCCTCGCGCTGCGGGTCGACGCCCTCGCGTCGGACGCGCTCGCGCACCTGGAGGTCGAGCCGCTCGACGAGGTCGTCGGCGTGCGGTCGCGTGATGCGATCAACGGCCATCGTGCGGCACCTGCTTCCCCGAGAACGTGCTTTGTCACGCTACCCAGCGCGAGCCGTCCGGAAACAGGGGTGAAGCAAAGGTTGTGGAGAACCTGACCCATGCCGTCGGCGGCCGGGACGTTCGGCACTGGTGACGACCCCCGCGGGGCCGAAAGGCTGGGGGTACCGACGACCACGAGGTGTGAGCGACCCATGAGCGCACTGCTGATGACCGGGTTCCCCGGCTTCCTCGGATCCGCCCTGCTCGGCCGCCTGCTGGCACGGCGCCCGGGCACCACCGCGACCTGCCTGGTGCCGCAGCGCCACCTGGCGCTCGCCCGGGAGCGGCTGGCGGCGATCGAGCTCGACGAACCGCACGTCGCGGGCCGCGTCCGGCTCGTCGTCGGCGACCTCACCGCACCGGGCCTCGGTCTCGACGCGGGCGAGGAGGGCCTGCTCGAGGACGTCACCGAGGTGTGGCACCTCGCCGCGGTCTACGACCTCGCCGTCGGCGAGGAGGTGGCCCACCGCGTCAACGTCGACGGCACCGACCGGGTCCTCGACCTCTGCCGCAACCTGCCCGGGCTCCAGCGGCTGCACCACGTCAGCACCTGCTACGTCAGCGGCCGGTACGACGGCGAGTTCGGCGAGGACGACCTCGACGTCGGACAGACCTTCCGCAACCACTACGAGTCGACCAAGCACGAGGCGGAGCTGCTGGTCCGCAAGGCGATGGCCGCCGGGCTGCCCGCGACCATCTACCGCCCCGGCATCGTCGTCGGTGACTCCCGCACCGGGGAGACCCAGAAGTACGACGGCCCCTACTTCCTGGCCACCTTCCTGCGCCGCCAGCTCCCGGTCGCCGTCGTGCCCGCCGTGGCCGATCCCGACGCCGTCCGCTTCTGCCTGGTGCCGCGGGACTTCGTCATCGACGCGATGGACCGGCTGTCGGTGCTGCCCGAGTCGGAGGGCCGGACGTACGCCCTGACCGACCCCGACCCACCCACCGCCCGCCAGCTCGTCGACGCCTTCGCCCGCCGCCTGCACAAGCGGGTCGTCTGGGTGCCGCTCCCCCTGGGCGTGACGAGGGCCGCAGTGTCGCTGCCCCTGGCCGAGCGGCTGATGGGGCTCCCGGTCGAGGCGCTCGACTACTTCGCCTCCCCCACCACCTACGACACGACGCGCACCACGACCGACCTCGCCGGGACGGGCCTCAGCTGCCCGCGCTTCGAGGACTACGCCGACCGGTTGCTCGACTTCATGCTCGCGCACCCCGAGCACGACTCCGCGGCCATGGCGTGACCCCGGCAGCGCGCAACCGGCCCCACCACCCGACCCACCAGCGGACCGACCACCCGACCTCGGAAGGACCGACATGACACCCAGCACGACCGTGGTCCTCGAGCTCAGCCTGGACGGCCCCGAACGGGACCACGACACCCGCGTCACCTTCCTCGGGCAGCGCTTCCGGATCGTCCGCCGCGGCACGTCGGGCGATCTCGACGCGGCCACCGAGCTGGTCCGCGAGTGGGCGCCGACGGCGCGTGCCGTCGCGCTCACGGGCATCCGCGAGGCGCAGGCGGCGGGCCGGTACGCCGGCCCGGCCGACGCGGCCCGCAGGCGCATCACCCGCGAGGCGGGGTCCACCCCGGTCACCGAGGGCGACCAACTCCTCGAGGTGCTGCAGGAGTGGGCCGTCCGACGCGTCGACACCGAGCTGCCCGGCCACCTCACCAACGCGCGCACGGTCGTGCTGGGCGGACGCAACCACGAGCGCACGACCCGCATCCTGCGCGAGCACACCGACAACATCGAGCTCGCCGACCCGCTCCTGCGTCTCGACCTGTCCGACCGGCTGCACGCCAACCCGGTCGTCGGGCTCGCCGCCGACGTGCTCGGCGAGGTCGGCGCCCTGCCGGCACGGATGGTGCCGTACGCCCTGCGCACCCGGCTCCTCTCGCCCGCCCGTCAGGCGGCCCACGCGATGGCGCGCCGGGCCGCGCGGGACTGCGACGTGCTGGTGGCGACGTACGCCGAGCTGGCGGGGTTCGGGCTCGAGGACCTGGCCGGCAAGACGCTGATCACCTCGGCGATCGACGACCACCGCCTGGCCGAGCTCGGCGACCGGGGCGTCGACCTGGTCGTCGACATCACGCCCCAGCCGTTCGCCGTGGTCGTCGAGGCAGCCGTGCTCGAGGCACTGATGATCGCGTCGGTCGACGGCAACGCGCTCACCGACGACGACCTGCTGGACATGATCGTCGGCGCCGACCTGGAGCCCCGGCTGCTCCACCCCAACGGCCCGCGCCGCAAGAGCCGGTTCGCCTTCGTGATCCACCCGCTGTCGCAGCAGTACTTCCGCAACGTCGAGCCCCTGCGCACGGTCTCCCGGCTGGCCCCGCAGCCGGTGATGGACCTGGTGGAGAAGGTGGTGGCCTACAGTCCGCCGTTCACCTACAGCCACGTCACCGGCATCACCTCGCCGACCGGCGCCGAGGCGGAGGGCTGGCTCATCACCGTGGGCGGCACCCCGCGCGAGATGATGGCCCACGACCCCGAGTTCACCTATCGCCGGCTGCTGTCGGCGGCCGAGACGGCCCGCAAGCTCGGCGCCCAGATCATGGGGCTGGGCGCCTTCACCAAGGTGGTGGGCGACGCCGGGGTGACCGTGGCCCGCCAGGCGCCGCTGCCCGTCACCACCGGCAACAGCTACAGCGCGTCCGCGGCGCTCTGGGCGGCCCACGAGGCGTTGCACCGGCTCGACCTCGTCGAGGTCGGTGCCGACGGCGTCCTCGAGGGCAACGCGATGGTGGTCGGGGCGACGGGAGCGATCGGCTCGGTCTGCGCGCGCCTGCTGGCGGTCGCCGGGGCGCGGCTGTGGCTGGTGTCCCCGGAGTCGGCGAAGCTGCTGGCGCTCAAGGCGCTGATCGAGCGGGAGCACCCCGGCACCGAGGTCCACGTCGCGACCAGCCCCGACGGCGCGCTCCCCGGGATGGACCTCGTCGTGACCGCCACGTCGGGTGCCGGCAAGCGCGTCCTCGACATCACGGCCGTCAAGCCGGGCTGCGTCATCACCGACGTCGCCCGCCCGCTGGACCTCTCGGCGGAGGACGTCGCGAAGCGGCCGGACGTCCTGGTGATCGAGTCGGGCGAGATCGAGCTCCCCGGCCACGTGCGGATGCGCGACATCGGCCTGCCGGACGGCGTGGTGTACGCCTGCCTGGCCGAGACCGTGGTGCTGGCCCTCGAGGGCCGCTACGAGTCCTTCACTGTCGGGCGCAACATCGAGTGGGAGAAGGTCAAGGAGATCTACCGGCTCGGACTCAGGCACGGCATGCGCCTGGCGACGATCTCGGGCGTGAACGGCGTCGTCACCGCCGAGGACCTCGAGCAGGTGCGCGCACTCGCGCTGGCGGCCCGCGCCGGGACCGCGCCCAGCGACCTCGCCGGAGCGGTGCCATGACCAGCAGCGGCACGCGAGGGAGCGGCACCGACACCCGGAGGACCATGAGCGGCGCCGACGCGATGTGGCTGCACGCCGACCGCCCCAACCACCTCATGGTCATCGACGGCATCATGTGGACCGCCGAACCCCTGGACCCGGCACGCCTGCGACGCACCGTGCAGGAGCGGCTGGTCGACGTCTACCCCGTCTTCCACCAACGCCCCGCGGCCCCGGCGCACCCGTGGGAGCTGCCGGGCTGGGAGGACGACCCCGACTTCTCCCTGTCCCACCACCTGCACCACGCGAAGCTCCGCAAGCCCGGTGGCGACGCCCAGCTGCGCGCGTTCCTGGAGAAGAAGGTCCGCCGGCCCCTCGACCGCACCCGACCACTGTGGGAGACGTGGGTGATCGACGGGTACGGCGGCGGGTCGGTCGTCTTCTCGCGGCTGCACCACGCCATGGCCGACGGGATCGCGCTGGCGCAGGTGATGCTGACCCTGACCGACCCCACCCCCGACGGGCAGGACCCGCCCCCTGAGGTCGACGTCCACCGGGCGGGGCGCCTCGGCTCGCTCGTCTCGTCGGCGACCGGGCTGCTGCGCGCCACCGCGAGCCTCCCGACGGCACCGGTCACGGCCCTCAAGGGGGTCGGGGTCACCCGCAAGCTGCTGCTCGACGTGCTGCCCGACTCGCGGTTCAGCCACGAGCCCGGCGTGGAGAAGCGGCTGGCCTGGACCCGCCCCCAGCCGCTGGCCGACGTCAAGGCGATCGGGAGGGCGACCGGGAGCACGGTCAACGACGTGCTGATCGCCGCGCTGTCGGGCGCCCTGACCCGCTACCTGCGCAGCTTCGACGAGTCGGTCGACCGGCTGACGACGATGGTCCCGGTCAACATCCGGCCCCCCGACCAGCCGCTGCCCCGTGAGCTCGGCAACAAGTTCGCCCTGGTCATGCTGCACCTGCCCACCGCCGACATGTCCCCGCGGCAGCGCCTCGATGAGGTGCACCGGCGCATGGAGCACATCAAGCACTCCCCCGAGGTGTTCATCACCTCGGCCGTGGCCGAGGGGATCGGCCACCTGCACGCCGTCGAGAAGCCGCTGGTCGACTTCTTCGCCGGCAAGGCGGTCGGGGTCACCACCAACGTGGCCGGACCGCAGCAGCCGCGCTACCTCGCCGGCGTCGAGGTGACGGGCGTGCTCGGGTGGGTGCCCGGCTCGGGCGGTCAGACGCTGGGCGTGTGCATCTTCAGCTACGCCGGGACGGTGCGGGTCGGCTTCAAGGTCGACGCAGCCACGGTGCCGCAGCCGGAACGGCTGGTCGCGCTCGTCGAGGCCGAACTGGACGCGCTGCGCCGGCTCGTCACACCCGACCGCGCAGGATCCGACGCCAGTAGACCTGCGGCAGCACGTAGCGGTCCACCCACCACGTGACCGCGCGCGGCACGGTCAGGTCGGGGAACGGCACGGTCGGTCGCGGCCGGCCGTCGCGGTCGACCTCGACGAGCATCAGCCGACGGCGCCCCGTCGTGATCGGCATGACGGTGTAGCCGTCGTAACGCTGCAGCGGGCGGCCGAGGCGGGCAGCCAGGATGTTGGGCGCCAGGACCGCCACCTGCTTGCGCAGCGCTCCCCCGGACGGTCGGGTGCCCAGGTCGGCCACGTCGCCGAGCGACCACACGTCCGGGAAGGAGTGGTGCCGCATCGTCTCCGGGTCGACGTCGACCAGACCGGCCGGGTGCTCGCCCGCCAACCCGGCGTCGACGACCCAGCGGGGCGCCCGGTAGCGCGGCACCACGTGGGCGAACGCGACGTCCTCGATCGTCTCCGCCCCCGTCGGCGTGGCCAGGGTGACGCCGCGGCCGTCGAGCCGGGCGACCGTCGACCCGCGGTGGACGCGGACGCCGTACGACGCCAGCGCCGCCTCGAGCCGCGCGTCCGGGCCGTCGAGTCCGAGCGGCGAGGCGCCGGGGAGCACCAGGTGCACGTCGACGTCCTCGAGCACCTCGGCGCGGCGCCAGTGGTCGCAGGCCATGAAGAGCGGCTTGAGCGCGGTGGCGCCGCACGGCGCCGGCTCGGGCGGGACGGTGAAGACCACCCGCCCGGACTGCAGGCCGCGCAGCGCCGGCCAGACCCGTGCCGCGGTGTCGTCGTCGAAGGTCGACGCCGCCCAGCCGGCGTCGTACGTCTCACGCAGGCCGGGGGTGGCGTCCCAGTCCTCGTCGAGCCCGGGACACACGACAAGGCTCCTGCACGTGAAGCGGCGCCCCGACCGGGTCAGGACCGACGGTCCCGCCGGGTCGACGGAGACGACCTCGTCGCGCAGCGTCGTACCTCCCTCCGGGACGACGGTGTCGGCCGGGCGCGAGAGCGACGACATGCGCGCCTCGCCCCCGCCGACGTAGCTCAGCAGCGGCCGGTAGCGGTGGACCGGCCGCGACTCGATGACCGCCACGTCGGGCGCGCCGTCGCGCAGCAGCCGGGCGGCCAGGGACGTGCCGGCGTTGCCGCCCCCGATGACCAGGACGTCGTGGTGCTGCGGGTTGTCGGGCACGCTCCCAAACTAGCCCCGGCGTCGCGAAGGGGCTCAGACCCCGGTCTCGAGGCGGAAGCCGACCCCGCGGATCGCGACGACCTTCTCACCGGCCGCGGCGGCCTCGAGCTTGCTGCGCAGGCGGCCGATGGTGACGTCGAGGGTCTTGGTCGAGCCATACCAGTTCTGGTCCCAGACCTCGTTCATGAGGGTCTCGCGGGGGACGACCTTGTCGTGGTTGTTGGCCAGGACTGCCAGGACGTCGAACTCCTTGGCGGTCAGCGCGATCTCGCGGTCGCCGAGGTGGACGCGGCGCGAGCCGGCATCGATCCGCAGGCCCGAGGAGGTGGTGACGGTGGAGTCGTCGGGCGCGGGGGCGCTGCCGCTGCGTCGCAGCAGCGCGCGCACGCGCGCGAGGAGCTCGGCGAGACCGAACGGCTTGGCGAGGTAGTCGTCGGCTCCGACGTCGAGGCCGACGACGCGGTCGAGCTCGCCGGCACGGGCGGTCACCATGATGATGCCGCCGAGGTAGCCCCCCGAGCGCATCTGGCGGCACACGTCGATGCCGTCCATGTCGGGCAGGCCCAGGTCGAGGATCACCACGGCGGGCCCCTCGCTCACGGCGAACGACACGGCATCGGCGCCCACGGACACGCGATTGACCTCGTAGCCCTCGCGCTCGAGCGTGCGCATGAGAGGGACGGCGATGTCTTCCTCGTCCTCAACCACCAGCACGTCGTGAGCCATGGCGATGAGCATAGATGCAGGTCCTGACGCGGGGGCCCGAATCCCGGGGGTCGTCGGACCAGGGCACCCGCACGGGGGGTCGGGCCGGGGTCAGGCCTCGAAGACGTCCCCCAGCTCGGCCACCCGCTCCAGCACCTGGTCCATGGTGAGCTGCTCGAGCGCCAGGTCGTCCTCGGCGCCCTCCTCCACCTCGTCCCACGTCAGCGGGGCGGCGACGGTCGGTCGCTCCCGACCGCGCAGCGAGTACGGCGAGATGGTCGTCTTCGAGCCGGAGTTCTGCGACCAGTCGAGGAACACCTTGCCGGGCCGCTTGGCCTTGGTCATCACGCTCGTGACGAGGTCGGGGTGCTCCTTCATCAGCTCCTCGGCGACCTCCTTCGCGAGCGCCGTGGTCCCGTCGCTGTCCAGGCTGCCGCGTCCGGTGGGCAGCGGGGCGTAGAGGTGGAGGCCCTTGCTGCCGCTGAGGACGGGCGTGCACCCGAGGTCGCGCGCGGCCAGCGCGTCGCGCACCATCAGCGCGACCTGGGCGCACTCGTGGAGCCCGGCCGGCTCGCCGGGGTCGAGGTCGATCACCAGGCGGTCGGGGTTGCGCGGCCGGCCCTTCGCGTCGACGGTCCACTGGTGCACGTGCAGCTCGAGCGCGGCGAGGTTGGCCAGCCAGGTGAGGGTGGCCAGGTCGTCGCAGATCGGGAAGCGGATGGTGCCGTCTCCCTTGCCGGACCGCGAGCCCGCGGTCGACACCTCGTGCGTCCGCACCCACGACGGCGTACCCGCGGGAGCGTTCTTCTCGAAGAAGCTCGCGCCCTCCACCCCGTGCGGCCAGCGGATCCGGGTCACCGCCCGGTCCTTCAGGTGCGGCAGCAGGACGGGTGAGACCTGCACGTAGTAGTTGAGGACCTCGCCCTTGGTGGTGCCCGTGCGTGGGTAGAGCACCTTGTCGAGGTTGCTGATCGTGAGCGTGCGGCCCTCGACGTCGACCTGGAGCTCGCTCACTGAAGGTCCTCCGGAGACAGGTCGTCGCGGACGCCCTGGAACGACGGCTGGCGCAGGCGCTCGTAGCCGAGCCCGTGGGTGTCGACGTCGACCACGACCCGCGGCTCGACCCAGAACGTGCCGGCGGCGTCGACGCGCGGCACCTCGTCGCCGAACGGGGACTCCCCCGTCGCCAGCGGCGCCAGCAGCGCGGCGAGCCGGGTGCTGGTGGCGCCGGCGATGCCGCTGCCCACGCGCCCGCGGTAGAGCAGGCCGTCGGGGGTCGGCTCTCCCACGAGCAGCGACGCCAGCCGGTCCGTCGTACCGACCTGCGGGCGCCAGCCGCCGACGACGAACGACCCGCGGTGGCGGTGGGCGAGCTTGCGCCAGTCCTCGCTGCGGGCGTCGAAGCGGTAGCGCGAGGAGCGGCGCTTGCTCACGACCCCCTCGAGCCCCTGCTGGAGGGTGGCGTCGAACAGCATGTCGCCGTCGTCGTACGCCGCTGGCACCTGCCACGTCGAGTCCGCGAGCGGCAGCCCCTCCAGCAGCGCGCGGCGCTCCTCCAGCGGGCGGCTGGTCAGGTCCTCCCCGTCGAGGCGCAGCAGGTCGAACACCATGAGCGTGGCGGGCACCGACCTCACCAGCCGTGCGACCTCCCGGGCATTGCGCACGTGCATGCGGTGCTGGAGCACGCGGAAGTCGGGGACGCCGCGCTCGTTGAGGGCGATCACCTCGCCGTCGACCAGGAGGTCGCGGTCGCCGAGCGGCGCTGCGGCGAGGTCGGGCCAGGCCGCGGTGACGTCGTTGTCGTTGCGGCTCGTCATGCGTACGACGCCGTCGCGGACGTCGACGAGCACGCGCACGCCGTCCCACTTGACCTCGTGCAGCCACTGCGCGCCGGTGGGGACGCGGTCGGTCTTGCTGGCGAGCATCGGGCGCACGCGTGCAGTCTGGCATCCCTGCGTCCCCCCATCTGGAGGGAGACGAGTGTCTGGAGTGACGGCTATCGTCGTGTCATGCGTGCGATCTGGAAGGGTGCCGTCTCCTTCGGCCTGGTCAGTGTGCCGGTCAAGCTCTATGCCGCCACGGAGAGCCACGACGTGTCGTTCCGGCAGGTGCACGCCAAGGACGGCGGCCGGATCAAGTACCAGCGCGTGTGCTCCCTCGACGGCGAGGAGGTGGCCTACGCCGACATCGCCAAGGGCTACGAGACCGAGGACGGCGAGATGGTCATCCTCACCGACGACGACATGGCCGAGCTGCCGTCGACGTCGTCGCGCGAGATCGCGGTGGAGAAGTTCGTGCCCCGCGAGCAGATCGATCCCCTGCTCTTCGAGAAGTCCTACTACCTCGAGCCCGAGGGTGCCGGGGCCAAGCCCTACGCCCTGCTGCGCCAGGCCCTCAAGGACGCCGACCGGATGGCCGTCGTCACCGTCGCGCTGCGCCAGCGCACCACCATCGCCGTGCTGCGCGTGCGCGAGACCGAGGCCGGGGAGGTCATCGTGCTGCAGACGATGATGTGGCCCGACGAGGTGCGCGTGCCCGACTTCAAGGTCGAGATCGACGACGCGAAGCCGCAGGAGGTCAAGATGGCCCACATGCTCGTCGAGACCCTCGCCGGCGACTTCGACGCGACCGAGTTCGAGGACGACTACGCCGGGGCCGTCGAGGCGCTCGTGAAGTCCAAGATCGAGGGCGGCGAGATCAAGCGCACCGAGACCTCGACCAGGACCTCGGGCGAGGTCGTCGACCTGCTCGCCGCGCTGCAGAAGTCCGTCGCCGCCGCCAAGACCGCGCGGGGTGAGGCGGACTCGTCCGACGACTCCACCGACGACTCCTCGGACGATTCCGACAAGCCGGCGAAGAAGTCGACGGCCCGGAAGTCGGCCGCCAAGAAGGCGCCGGCCAAGAAGGCGCCGGCGAAGAACGCTGCGGCCAAGAAGACCGCTGCCAAGAAGACGACCACCAAGAAGACCGCCGCGAAGAAGCAGGCCAAGAAGGCCAGCTGACCCCCCGGTCCTGGGCCGCCTGCTCGAGCCGCCCGTTCGAGGCGCCTGCTCGAGCGGTGGTCCACCCACCTTCTCGAGGTGCGGACCGTGGGCTGGCCACCGCCGCCCGGCGGGTCGGCGTACGACACGCGGCTGGGCGGTGCGTGAGGCAGGTTCCCGGGCCTCAGAAGCTGCGCCACGCACCGCTCAGCGACGAACGCCCACGCAGCGGTGCGTGAGGCACGTTCCCGGGCGCCAGAAGCTGCGCCACGCACCGCTCAGCGGCGGCATGCCTCAGGAGGCGTGGGCCACGGGCACCCGGCCGCCGAGCTCGCGCAGCCGCGCCCCGACCTCGGCCGCGACCGCGACCGCGAGGTCGTGCGGCGACTCGCCGTCGACCTCCGGGACGATGTGGTGCACGATGCCGTCGGCCAGGAGATCCACGGCGCGGACCCGCTGCTGGGTGGCCATCTCGGGCGCGTGGGTGACGTCGCCGTGCACGATCACGCTGGCGCCCTCGGGGGGCAGCGGCGAGAGCCAGGCGTGCTCGGTGGCGATGACCATCTGCGCCGGGAGCAGCGCGAGCGCTCCCCCGCCACAGCCCTGGCCGAGGACGACCGAGAGCGTCGGCACCCGCATCGTGGTGAGCGTGGCGATGCACCGCGCGATCTCGCCGGCGATGGCGCGCTCCTCCGCCTCGGGCGAGAGCTCGGCGCCGGGGGTGTCGATCACGGTGACCAGCGGCAGCCCGAGCTCCTCGGCCAGCCGCATGCCGCGGCGCGCCTCGCGCAGCGCCCCCGGCCCCATGAGGTGACCCGGCGTCTGGCGCGAGCGATCCTGTCCCACGACCACGCAGGGCTGGTCGTCGATGCGGGTCAGCGCGACCGTCACGGTGGAGTCGCGCTCGCCCTCGTCCGTGCCACGCAGCCGGACCGTGCCGGTGGCCCCGTGCGCGAGGAGGTCGCGCAGGCCGAGGCGATCCGCCGCCCGGGTGCGCTCGATGCTGTCCCAAGCCGGGTGGTCGCCCAGCAGGCGCTTCGGCCGCTGTCGCAGCCCTCCCGGGCCGGGCCGGTCGACCAGCACGCCGAGGGCGAGGTCGACCATGGCCGGGAGGTCCTCCGACGCGACCACCCCGTCGATCACGCCGGACGCCGCGAGGTGCTCGGCGACCTGGACGCCGGGTCGGAACGGACGACCGTTGAGCGCCTCGAAGACCTTCGGCCCGAGGAAGCCCACGAGCGCGCCCGGCTCGGCGACGGTCACGTGCCCGAGCGAGCCCCACGAGGCGTACACGCCGCCGGTGGTCGGGTGGCGGAGGTGCACGAGGTAGGGCAGCCCGGCCGCGCGATGGGCCATCAGCGCCCGGGAGATCTCGGCCATCCGGACGAACGCCGGCGTGCCCTCCTGCATGCGGGTGCCGCCCGACGCGGTGCTGGCGAGCAGGGGCAGGCCCTCCTCGGTGGCGCGGCGTACGGCCGCGATGATCCGGTCCGCCGCGACCCGACCGATCGAGCCGGCCAGGAAGCCGAACTCGTTGACGACGAACGCCACCGGACGCCCGCGCACCTCGCCGCGGCCGGTGAGCACCGACTCGTCGGTGCCGGCCTTGGCTGCAGCCGCCTCGAGGACGGCGCGGTAGCCGGCGTCGACCCCGCTCAGGTCTACCGGCTCGTCCCACGAGGCGTGGGTCCCGGGGTCGAGGACGAGGTCCAGCAGCTCGTGGGCGGTCCAGCGCTTCGCCCTCACCGGGGTCGTCACGCTCCCCCGCCTCCGACCCAGGCGCGGATCTCGTCGGCGTGCTGGTCGAGCAGCGGCGGGGCGACGTGGTCGCGGCGCGTCACCTCGGCACCCTCGGCGTCGAAGAACCGCAGCGGCGGGCCGGGCAGCGTCAGCCCACCGAGCGTGGGGTGCTCGACGTCGACGAGGAGGCCCTGGCTGGCGACCTGGTCCCACTCGTAGACCTCGTCGAGGGTCCGCACCTTGCCGGCCGGGATGCCGACCTCGGCGAGCCGGGCCAGCAGCGGCTCGGCGTCCCAGTCGGCGAACGCCTGCTCGACGACCGCGATGACCTCCTCGCGGCGGGCGACCCGCTCGCCGTTGGTGGCCATCCCGTCGGCGTCCGGGTCGAGCCCGAAGCCCGCGCAGAACTTCTTCCACAGCCCCTCGCTGCCGAGCGCGATCTGCACGGCGCCGTCGCGGCAGTGGAACAGCCCGTAGGGAGCGATCGAGGGGTGGTGGTTGCCCTGGGCGCGACCGACCTCGCCGGCCACGGTCCACCGGGTGCCCTGGAAGGCGTGCACGCCGACGACCGACGCGAGCAGCGACGTACGCACGACCGTGCCCTTGCCGGTGCGCTCGCGCTCGTGGAGCGCGGCGAGGACGCCGTAGGCGCCGTACATGCCCGAGAGCAGGTCCGCGATGGGTACGCCGACCCGCTGCGGGTCGTCGGGACCGGAGCCCGTCAGCGACATCAGCCCCGCCTCGCCCTGGGCGATCTGGTCGTAGCCGGCGCGGCCGCCCTCGGGGCCGTCGTGGCCGAAGCCGGTGATGGAGAGGACGACGAGGCGCGGGTTGCGCCGCATCAGCTCCTCGATGCCGAGGCCGAGACGCTCGAGGACGCCGGTGCGGAAGTTCTCGACGAGCACGTCGGCGCGCTCGACGAGGCCGACCAGCACGTCCTTGTCGCCCGCGTCCTTGAGATCGAGGGCGATGGACTCCTTGTTGCGGTTGGTGCAGAGGAAGTACGTCGACTGCCGGGCGTCGGGCTCGCCGACGAACGGCGGCCCCCAGCCGCGGGTGTCGTCGCCGCTGCCGGGTGCCTCCACCTTGATGACGCGGGCGCCGAGGTCGCCCAGCATCTGGGTGGCGTGAGGGCCGGCGAGCGCTCGGGTGAGGTCGACGACGAGGAGGTCGGAGAGCGGCCCGCTCGTGGCCGTAGTCGTGGAGGGGGAGGTCATGTGGGTGTTCACCATCCTGGGAGGACGAGGGCGGCCCAGACGAGCAGGGGGCCGACGAGGGTCACGATCGTGGCGTAGCCGAGGATCTGCTTGTAGTAGGTGTTCTCGTCGATGGTGTCCGGCCTGTTGGCCAGCATCAACGCACCGTTGGTGCTGAAGGGGCTGACGTCGACGATGGTGGAGCTGACGGCGAGCGCGGCGACGAAGAGGCCCGCGGACAGCCCGCCCTCGGCGACGAGCGGGATCGCGATCGGGCGAAGAGGGCGACCAGCGCGATGATCGCGATCCATTCCGGACCCATAGTTGTTGCCTTCCGAGTCGAGTGTCCGCACAGCGGGGCCGCGGGGGGTGGCCCTCGTCACAGTGCTGGCTCAGTGGCCTAGCCAATAGGACAATGAGCCGATCGTCAATACTGTGGTGCCATGTCCGAGTCGTCCCCCTTTCCGCCGCGGTTGCTCCGCACGCGTCTGTACGAGCAGGTGGCCGGGCAGATCTCGACGTGGATCGACGACAACGGCCTGCAGGCCGGCGACAGGCTCCCGCCCGAGCGCGAGCTCGCCCAGCGCCTCGGCGTCAGCCGTGCCACGCTGAGCCAGGCGCTGGTCGCGCTGGAGGTCGTCGGCGTGGTCGAGGTGCGCCACGGTGACGGCACCGTCGTCACCGCCGGCCACCAGAAGACGAGCCGCATCGTCGAGGCGATCCGCAACCACGCCGACCGGTTGCCCGAGATCATCGAGACCCGTGACGCGCTGGAGACCAAGATCGCCTCCCTGGCCGCCGTCCGCCGCACCGACGACGACCTCGCCCGCATCGACGACGCCCTGGCCTTCATGGCCGCCGACGTCGAGGCCGGCGGTCGAGGCGTGGAGGGCGACGAGCGCTTCCACGGAGCCGTCACCGCCGCGTCCCACTCCCTCCTGCTCGCCCGGCTGATGGACGAGATCGGCGACCTGATCAAGGAGACCCGGCTCGAGTCGCTCGGCCAGCCCGGCCGACCCCAGGACTCCCTGGCCGGGCACCGCGCGATCGCCGAGGCGATCCGGGCCGGCGACCCGGCCGCGGCTGCGGAGGCGATGCACGCCCACGTCGCGATGGTCAGCGACGTCGCCCTCATCCGCGAGGCACAGTGACCTCACTCGAGGCGCTCCTGGTGCTCGCCACCGGGTTCGGCGCCGGGGTGCTCTCCTCGACGGTCGGGGTGGCGTCGCTGCTGAGCTTCCCCGTGCTGGTCGCGCTCGGCCTGCCGCCGGTCGTGGCCAACGTCTCCAACACCCTCGGCCTGATCCCCGCCGGCATGGGTGGCGTCCTGGGCTACCGCAGCGAGGTCCGCGAGGCGGGCCCGATCGCGAAGACGATCGTCCTCGTCTGCGCCCTCGGGGCCGTCATCGGAGCCGCCCTGCTGCTGGGCCTCCCGCCGGGCGTCTTCGAGGCGATCGTCCCCTACCTCATCCTCTTCACCTGCCTGCTCGTCGGCGTGCAGCCCCGCATCGCGAGGTGGCTGCGGGCCCGCCACGAGACCCGGCACGGCGTCGCCCTGGCCGAGCGCCGGCACATGTCCCCCGCCACCACGGCCTTCGCCACGATCACGGGCGTCTACGGCGGCTACTTCGGCGCCGGCGCGGGCGTGATGATGGTGGCCGTGCTCGGCATCGGCACCGACCTCGAGCTGCGCATCGTCAACGGCCTCAAGACGCTGGCGCTGATGGTGGGCAACGTCGTTGCCGGCCTGATCTTCATCGTGGTGGCCGACCCGCGCTGGGACGTCGTGGTGCTGCTCGCCGCCGGCTCCCTGGTGGGCGGCTACGTCGGTGCCCGCATCGGCCGCAAGCTCCCGGACGCGGTCTTCCGGTGGGCGGTCGTCGCGGCGGGCGTGGTGGCGGCGCTACTGCTGTTCTGACCCGGACGACGAGCCGGTTCGTCCCGGCACCGCGCCCCGGGCGGCGGCCGAGTCCGGCACCGCCCGGTGGAAGCGGGACATCAGCGCGTCGCTGAGCCGTGGGGCGACGACGTTGACCACGGCGCCGATCCGTCCCGCAGCAGTGTCCCAGGTGACCCGACGGTCCTCCAGCACGCGGACGACGGCAGCCGCTGCCTGCTCGGCCGTCATGCTCGCGCGACCGTCGTACGCGTCGGTGGGCACCACCATCGGGGTCCGCACGAGGGCGAAGCGCATGTTGGTGAAGGTGACCCCGTCGGCGTAGGTCTCCCGGCCCGCGATGCGCGCCCAGGAGTCGAGCGCGGTCTTGGAGGCGATGTAGGCGGCGAACTTCGGCGCCTTGACCTGCACGCCCCAGGTGACGATGTTGACGACGTGGCCGAAGCCCTGCTCCCGCATCGTCGGCAGCAGGCCCATCGTGAGGCGCACCGGGGCGAAGTAGTTGATCGCCATGGTGCGCTCGAAGTCGTGGAACCGGTCGTGGGAGAGCTCGAGCGACCGGCGGATGGACCGGCCGGCGTTGTTGACGAGGTGGTCGACGGTGCCGACATCGGCCAGCACCCGCTCGACGAGGACGTCGATCGCGGCGAGGTCGCTCAGGTCGACGGCGTACGACGACGCCCGTCCGCCCGCGGCCTCGATCGTCGCCCGGACGCGGTCCAGCTCGGCCTGCCGCCTGGCCACCAGCACGACGTGGGCACCCCTCGCCGCAGCCGCCACGGCCGTGGCCTCGCCGATGCCGGAGCTCGCCCCGGTCACGAGGACCGTGCGACCGGCCAGGACGCTGGGCGCGCCCGGCCGGACCAGGCGCCGCAACCGCGCCCGGGGCGTGGTGAGCAGCAGGCCCATCAGGACAGCAGGCCCCGCACCACCCGGAGCCCGACGGACAGGCGCGCCAGCTCGGCGGTCTCCTCGCGGCAGATCTCCTCGAGCGTCCTGGACGCGCGGCCGACCAGCTGCTCGTCGGAGTCCTCCCACTGCGCCACGCGGGCGGGCGCGGAGTCACTCGCGTCGGTGGACTCGAGCACCTGGGCGGTCAGCTGCTGGTGGACGCCGTAGAGGTCGTCGCGCACCGCGGCCCGGGCCATCGTCTGCCACCGGTCGTCACGGGGCAGGGCGAAGATCCGCTGGACGAGCGCCGGAAGCCCCAGCCGCTCGCCCAGGGCGAAGTGGACGCGGGCCACCTCGATCGGGTCGAGGTCGAGCCGGTCAGCCGTCTCGACGATGCCCAGCAGGGCGTAGGCCGACGCCAGGACCGCGACACGGGAGGCGAGGTCGTCGGGGACACCCTGGTCGGTGAGCCGCTTCACGCGGGCCCGGTAGTCGTCGAGCTCGCGCCCGCTCATGATGCGGGGCAGCTCGGCCATCACCGCCTGCACGGGACCCCGGAAGAACTCGACCGTGGCGCTCGAGTCGAGCGGGGGCCTCCGGTTGGTGACCAGCCAGCGCGACGCGCGCTCCACGAGCGTGCGCATCTCGATCCGCATGCGGGTCTGCCGCTCGGCGGGCACCTGGTTGTCCAGGGCGGCGATCTCCTGGCGCAGCGGGAGCGAGCCGAAGATCTCGCGGGCGACGAAGTTGGCACGGGTCAGCTCGGCGGGGCTGGCACCGGTCTCGCCCTGCAGGCGCGGCCAGAAGGTCATGCCGGCGCCGTTGACCAGGTCGTTGACCACCTGCGTCACGATGATCTCGCGCCGCAGCGGGTGGTCCTCGATGGCCGTCTCGAGGTCGGGCTTCATGCGACTGGGGAAGTAGGCGAGCAGGTCCTCGCGCAAGTAGGGGTCGTCGGGCAGGTCGGAGGCGACGAGCTCCTCGGCCAGCACGATCTTGGTCCACGCCAGCAGCACCGACAGCTCGGGAGCCGACAGCTCCTGCTTGCGGTCGAGACGGCGCCTGACCTGGCGGGTGCTGGGCAGCCCCTCCAGCTCCCGGTTGAGCACGCCGCGCTTCTCGAGGGCGCGCATCCAGTCCTCGTGGACGTGCAGCAGCGACGGGGCGTGGGCCTGCGCGTTGGCGAGCGCGAGGTTCTGCTCGTAGTTGTCGCGCAGGACGAGGCCGCCGACCTCCTCGGTCATCTCCGCCAGGAGCTCGTTGCGGGCGTCCTCGCCCATCGCGCCCGACCGTACGACGCGGTCGAGCAGGATCTTGATGTTGACCTCGTGGTCGGAGGTGTCGACGCCGGCCGAGTTGTCGATGAAGTCGGTGTTGATCCGTCCGCCGTTGCCGCGAGCGCCGAACCGGGCGTACTCCACCCGGCCCAGCTGCGTGAAGCCGAGGTTGCCGCCCTCGCCCACGCACCGGGCCCGCAGGTCCTCGCCGTTGACGCGGATGGCGTCGTTGGCCTTGTCGCCCGCGTCGGCGTCGGTCTCCTCCGACGACTTGACGTAGGTGCCGATGCCGCCGTTCCACAGCAGGTCGACCGGCGCCAGCAGGATCGCCTTCATCAGCTCCGCGGGGGTCATCGCGGTGGTGCCGGCGGGGATGCCGAGGGCCTCGCGCACCTGCGCCGAGATCGTGATGGACTTGGCCGAGCGCGGCCAGACGCCGCCACCCTCGGAGATGAGGGAGGTGTCGTAGTCCTTCCAGCTCGAGCGGGGCAGGTCGAACAGCCGGCGCCGCTCGGCGTACGACGACGCGGCGTCGGGCGAGGGGTCGATGAAGATGTCGCGGTGGTCGAAGGCCGCCACCAGCCGGGTGTGCTCGGAGCAGAGCAGCCCGTTGCCGAAGACGTCGCCGGACATGTCGCCGATGCCGACCGCGGTGAAGTCCTCGGCCTGGCAGTCGACGCCCATCTCGCGGAAGTGCCGCTGCACCGAGACCCACGCGCCCTTGGCGGTGATGCCCATCGCCTTGTGGTCGTAGCCGACCGACCCGCCGGACGCGAAGGCGTCGCCGAGCCAGAAGCCGTAGTCCTTGGCCACGCCGTTGGCGATGTCGGAGAAGGTCGCGGTGCCCTTGTCGGCGGCCACGACGAGGTAGGTGTCGTCACCGTCGTGGCGCACCACCTCGCGCGCCGGGACCGTGACGCCGTCGACGAGGTTGTCGGTGATGTCAAGGAGGCCGGAGATGAAGGTCTTGTAGCAGGCCACGCCCTCGGCCAGCCACGCATCGCGGTCGGAGGAGTCGGGGAGCTGCTTGCAGAAGAACGCGCCCTTCGCGCCGACGGGCACGATCACGGTGTTCTTGACCATCTGCGCCTTGACCAGGCCCAGCACCTCGGTGCGGAAGTCGTCGCGACGGTCCGACCAGCGCAGGCCGCCGCGCGCGACGGCTCCGAAGCGCAGGTGGGAGCCCTCGACGCGCGGGCTGTAGACGAAGATCTCGAAGCGCGGGCGCGGCTCGGGCAGGTCGGGGATGGCCGACGGCTCGAGCTTGAAGGAAATGTAGGGGTGGACCTCGCCGTCGGCCGAGCGCTGGAAGAAGTTGGTGCGCAGGGTCGCGCGGACCAGCGTGCGGTAGGACCGCAGGATGCGGTCGTGGTCGAGGCTGACGACGTCGTCGAGGGCCTTGGCGAGCCGCTCCTCGATCGCCTCCACCTTGGCCACCCGCGCCTCGGCGTCGTGCTCGAGCGCCCGGTCGCCGCGCCCGGGGTCGAAGCGCGACTCGAACAGCTCGACGAGCAGCCGGGTGATGTCGACGTTGCTGCGCAGCGCCTCCTCGATGTAGTCGAGGGCGAAGGGCGAGTTGCCCTGCTTGAGGTACTTGGCGTACGCGCGCAGCACGGTCGCCTGCCGCCAGGTCAGCCCGGCGGCGAGGACGAGTTGGTTGAAGCCGTCGATCTCGTTGAAGCCGTCCCAGACCGCGCGGAGCGCCTCGGCGAACAGGGTGCGCTCCTCCGGCGAGAGGGTGCGTCCGTGGCGCAGGCCGAACTCGTAGATGTAGGAGGGCCGCGGGAGCCCGCTGAGCTCGTAGGGGCGCTCGTCGACGACCTCGACGCCCATCGAGGTCAGCATGGGCAGCATCGCGCTCAGCGACAGCGGCTCGCCGACGCGGAACACCTTGAGCCGCGACTCGCCGCGGCGGTAGGTGCCGCGCTGCTCGTCCTGGTCGAAGAGCGCGAGGTCGATGCCCACGTCGCCCTGGATGGCCTCGATCCGACCGAGGTCGGCCGATCCGCGCTGGGGCTGGAAGTCCTCCTTGTAGGCCTCGGGGAACGCGTTGGCCCAGGCCCGGGCCAGCCGCGACCCCTCGTCGACGCCGAACTCGGACACGACGGCCGTCACGAAGTCGTCGCGCCACGACCGCGAGGCCTCCATCAGCCGTCGCTCGAGGTCGGGGACGTCGATCTCGGAGACGTGCGCGCCCTTCGGCGGGTGGACCACGAAGTGCACGCGCGCGGTCGTCGACTCGTTGACCCGTGCGGTGAACTCGACGTGCTCGCCGCCGAGCTGGTCGCGCAGGATGTCGGAGAACCGCTCACGCACCGCGGTGCTGTAGCGGTCGCGCGGGAGGTAGACCAGGACCGAGACGTAGCGTCCGTAGGTGTCGCGGCGCACGAAGGCCCGCAGCTGGCGCCGCTCCCGGGCGCCCATCACGTCCTGCGCGACCGGGGCCAGCTCGTCGGGTGAGGTGTGGAACAGCTCGTCGCGCGGGTAGTTCTCCAGCGTGTCCATCAACGCCTTGCCGCCGTGGCTGCGCGGGTCGAAGCCGGCGTGGCGCATGACCTCGGTGACCTTCTCGCGCAGCACCGGGATCCGGGTGACCGACTCGGTGTAGGCGGCGCTGGAGAACAGGCCGAGGAAGCGGCGCTCCCCCACGACCTCTCCGTCGGGGCCGAACGTCTTGACGCCGACGTAGTCGAGGTAGGCCGGACGGTGCACGGTGGCGCGCGAGTTGGCCTTGGCCAGCACCAGCAGCTTCTTCTCACGGGCCTTCGCCTTGGCCAGCGGCGGCAGCTTGGCGAACGACGCCGACAGGTCCTGGTCGTGGCGCAGGATGCCCAGGCCCGATCCGGCGACGGCGCGCAGCCCGCACTCCTCGGGCGCGCCCTCCTCGGCCTCGAGCTGGTACTCGCGGTAGCCGAGGAACGTGAAGTGGTCGTCGGCAAGCCACGTCAGGAAGTCACGGCCCTGGCGCAGCTCCTCCGCTGACAGCGGCGGCGGGTCCTGGTCGAGCTCGGCCACCACCGCGAGGACCTGGGCGTGCATCTTCTCCCAGTCCTCGACCGACTCGCGTACGTCGCGCAGCACCCGCTGGAGGCCCTCCGTGATCTCGGCCGCCTCGTCGTCGTCGGTGCGGTCGATCTCGACGTGCATCCACGACTCCGCCCCCTCCTGGGTGGCGGGCCGGGTCTCGGCCTGCACGGCGGCCCGGCCGCCGCCCGTCGGCTCGTGGGCGTGCACCTCCTGGAGCTCGCCGGTGATGTCGCGCTCGACGGTGAGCTGGGGGTGGAAGACCGCGTGCACGGTGTGCCCGAGCCGGTTGAGCTCCATCGTGACCGAGTCGACGAGGAACGGCATGTCGTCGGTGACCACCTCGACGACCGAACGTCCCGACGCCGACCAGCCGGCGTCGGCGATCGTGGGGGTCACCACCCGCACTGCGGCGGTGCCCTGCGGGCGGGAGGACGCGAGCTCGCGGTGCGAGGCCACGGCTCCCAGCAGGTCCTGCGGGGAGCGCTCGGCGACCTCGTCGGGAGCGACGTGGCGGTAGTAGTCGCGCACCAGGTCGCCCCACTCCGGACGTGCGGCCGTTGCCGCGTCGAGCTGCTTTTCCTTGGTCTTCTCAGACGTCGCCACGCTCCGACCCTAGAACCCGGGTGTGACGGCCACAACATGGGGGTGCGAGCGCCGTTTGGGCCATGATGAGCGCCATGAAGAAGCTCACGAAGACGCTGACCTACGACGCCTCCACCGACGCCGTCGGGGCCATGCTCGACGACCCGGCGTTCCGTGAGGAGGTGCTGCGCCGGCAGCGCGTCGTACGCGGCTCGGCGGACGTGGACGGCGACGTGGTGCGGATCGAGCAGGTGCGCTCGGCCGGGGACGTCCCGTCGTTCGCGCGCTCCTTCGTGGGTGAGGAGATCGTCGTCGTCCAGACCGAGACGTGGACCTCGGCGACCACGGCCGACGTGGCGATCGCGATCGCCGGCAAGCCCGGTGAGGCGTCCGGCACGATCGGGCTGACCGAGTCGGGGGGACGGACGACGCAGCAGGTCGACCTGGCCGTCACCGTCCGGGTCCCGCTCCTGGGCGGCAGGATCGAGACGATGGTCGTCGACCTGCTGGGGCACGCGCTCGACGTCGAGCACCGCGTGGGCCAGGAGTGGCTGACCCGCTAGCTCACCCGCTGGCTCACGGCTGGCTCACTCGGCGTCGTCCTCGCGGCGCCGCCGCCAGATCACCAGTCCGAGGACCAGGAACGGGCCGAAGGCGAGCAGCAGCGTGAGCGCCTGCTCGTAGGGGTGGAGAGACCCCATGTGCCACAGGGGCCGGAGCGGGAGGACGGGGTCGAGCACGACCCCATCCTCCCCCACTCCGCGGAGCGCCCGGACGTCAGCCCTGGTCCGGGTAGCGGTGGTCCTTCGGAGGCACGAAGGTCTCCTTGATCGAGCGCGGCGAGGTCCAGCGCAGCAGGTTGACCGCGGCGCCGGCCTTGTCGTTGGTGCCCGACGCACGACCGCCGCCGAAGGGCTGCTGGCCGACGACGGCGCCGGTCGGCTTGTCGTTGATGTAGAAGTTCCCCGCTGCGAAGCGCAGCGTCTTGCGCGCCCAGGCGATGGCGGCGCGGTCCTGCGCGATGATCGCGCCGGTGAGGGCGTAGGGCGCGAACGACTCCATCTGCGCCACCACGGACTCGAAGTCGGCGTCGTCGTAGACGTGGACGGCCAGGATCGGCCCGAAGTACTCCTCGGAGAACATCTGGTCGGTCGGGTCGCTCGACTCCACGATCGTGGGCCGCACGAAGTAGCCCACCGAGTCGTCGGTCTGGCCGCCCGCGAGCAGCGTGAGGTGGTCGGTGCCCTCGATGCGGGCGATCGCCTTGCGGTGCTTGGCGAACGCGCGGTCGTCGATCACCGCTCCCATGAAGTTCGACAGGTCGGTGACGTCACCCATCGCCAGCGCCTCGGTGTCGGCGACGAGCTGGTCCTTGATCTTCACCCACACCGAGCGCGGGACGTAGGCGCGCGAGGCGGCCGAGCACTTCTGGCCCTGGAACTCGAACGCGCCACGGATCATCGCGACGCGCAGCACGTCGGGGTCGGCCGACGGGTGGGCGACGATGAAGTCCTTGCCCCCGGTCTCGCCGACGATGCGCGGGTAGGCGCGGTAGCCGGTGATGTTCTCACCGACGGTGCGCCACAGGTGCTGGAACGTCGGGGTGGAGCCGGTGAAGTGGATGCCCGCCAGGTCGCGGTGGGCCAGGGCGACCTTGGAGACGTCGAGACCGTCGCCGGGAAGCATGTTGATGACGCCGGGCGGCATGCCGGCCTCCTCCAGCAGCTCCATCGTCAGCGACGCGGCGAGCTGCTGGGTCGGCGAGGGCTTCCACAGCACCGTGTTGCCCATCAGCGCGGGCGCAGTGGGCAGGTTGCCCGCGATCGCGGTGAAGTTGAACGGCGTGATCGCGTAGACGAAGCCCTCGAGCGGGCGGTGGTCGGTGCGGTTCCAGATGCCGGGGCTGTTGGCGATCGGCTGGTCGGTGAGGATCTGCTTGGCGTAGTGGACGTTGAACCGCCAGAAGTCGATCAGCTCGCACGCCGCGTCGATCTCGGCCTGGAAGGCCGTCTTGGACTGGCCCAGCATGGTCGCGGCGTTCAGGCGCTGGCGCCACGGGCCGGCCAGCAGGTCGGCTGCCTTGAGGATGATCGCGCACTTCTCGTCGAAGGGCATCGCCTGCCAACCCGGGGCGGCAGCGGCCGCGGCCGCGATGGCGTCCTCGGTGTCCTTCGTCGTGGCCCCGCGCAGGGTGCCCAGCACGTGCTGGTGGTCGTGGGGCTGGACGACCTGGGTCTCCGCGCCGCCGCCCTCGCGGTGCTCGCCGCCGATGACGGCGTGGAAGGTGTGCTGCTCGCCCTCGAGACGGGCGAGCTCGGTGACCAGGGCCTCGCGCTCCGGGGCGCCGGGCGCGTAGGTCAGGTTCGGCTCGTTGGTCGGCGCCGGAGGAAAAGTGATCGCGTCCATGCGGCTGATCGTGTCAGACGCGCTTGCGCGCCTCAAAGTGTTGGATCAGGGGCCCGACCAGGCGGCTCGGTCAGCGGGCGGCGACGAGGTCGCCGATCTCCTGGGTGGCCCACCAGGCGAGGTCGTCGTCGGCGTCCGCGTCGTCCTCGGTGTCGACGTGCACCGCGACGACGTCGCGCCAGCGGACGGGGGCGTCGGCCGTGGCGGTCTCGGCGACCACGACGACGCGCCGTCGCTGCCCGTCGGAGAGCCCGGCCACCAGCTCGGTGGAGGCGTCCGCGGCGGTCATCAGGGCGTCGTACTCGCTCTCCTCGGCGTCGTCGGCGGCGAGGACCGCGTCGACGACGCGGGGACCGTCGGCCGCCCAGTCGTCGGCCAGGCGCGGCAACGACGACGGCAGGTAGCGGCGTGTCACTTCTCCCCCTTCCCGGCAGCCTTCTTGCGACCGCGCGGGGCGCGCGGCCGGGTGTCGGACGCCGAGTCCTTCAGCTCCTCGAGCGACTCCAGCACGCACTGCCCCAGGACGTCGGCGTCGGGTACGGCGTCGCGGTCGGCCGTGATGCCGTAGAACACCTTGCCGTCGTAGGACGTCACGCCGATGGCCAGCGGGTGGTCGGGAAGCAGCGGGTGCACCGGGTAGGACTCGAGCATCCGGGCGCCGTCGGCGTAGAGCGGGAACTGCGGACCCGGCACGTTGGTGATGGAGACGTGGAACCCGCGTCGCAGCTCGGCGGTCGCGAGGCGCGCCCCGAGCGCGTGGAACGTCGTCGGGGCGAAGCCGGCGATGCCGGAGAGCCGGCGGGCCGAGACGTTGCGCCCGTTGTCGCGGTGGGCGCGCAGGTCGTAGCTGACCTGGTGCAGCCGGACGACGGGGCTGGGCTCGCCGATGGGCAGGTTCACCAGGTGGCCGGTGATCTGGGTGCCGAGCGACGTCGGCTCGAGCTCGTCGTCGATGACCGACATCGGCACGATGGCCTTGATCGTGCGGAGCCCGCCGAGTGACTCCGCACGGGCCATCAACCAGCCGCGGAGACCGCCGGCCAGGGTGGCGAGGATGACGTCGTTGACCGTGCCGCCGTGCACCTCGCGGATCGCGCGGTAGTCGGAGAGCTCGGTGCGCGCGGTCACGAAGCGGCGCTGCTGGGAGAGTCGCCTGTGCACCGGCGTGGAGTGGACCGGACCACGGCCGGCGAGGGCGTTGGCCACCTCGGCCACGCGGGCGCCCGAGGCGGAGGCCGCGCGACCGAGCGACTCGGCGTTGGCGCGGGTGGTCATCCAGAGCGTGCGGGGACTCTCGAGGCTGTCGGTCACCGCGTTGAGCGCGGCCGCCACCGGACCGGCCGGGCGACCCGGTCGCCAGTCGTCGTCGTGCCCGAGGGTGGAGCGGTCCGGGGACGTGTCGAGCAGCACCTGGCCGATGTCGACGGTCTCGCGCCCGTCGACGAGGATCTGGTGGCTCTTGGTCAGCAGGGCGACGCGGCCGTGCTCGGGGCCCTCGACGAAGTAGCATTCCCACAGCGGGCGGCTGCGGTCGAGCGGCCGTGACGCGATGCGCGCCACGAGCTCGCGGAGCTGGTCGATCGACCCCGGTCGCGGCAGCGCGGAGCGGCGTACGTGGTAGCCGAGGTCGAAGCCCTCGTCGTCCACCCACGCCGGGTTCGCCAGCCGCCCCGGCACCAGCTGCAGGCGCTGGCGGTAGCGGGGGACGAAGGCGATCCGGTCGGCGATGAGCTGCACGAGCCGGTCGTGGTCGAACCCGGACTCCCCCGGGTCGAAGATCTCCACCGTGGCGTTGTGCATGGGCGTCGTGGGGGACTCGGCGGCCAGGATGGCCAGGTCCCGCGGCCGGAGCCGCTCACTCATGCACGCACTCGCTGCGCTCACTCATGTGGTGCCCTCTCGTCGGTGATCTTGTCCCGCATGGGATTCTGGCAGAGGCAGTGACGCCGCGAGTGCCGCGGTCGCTGCCTGCCCGTGCAGTCGTCGAAGGAGAACCCCCGTGTCCGGTCGCGTCCTCACGCGCCTCGCCCCCGTCGTGCTCGTCCTGGCCGCGTCGCTCACCGCGTGCGGCGGCGACGCTGACACCGACCCGCCGGCCGCCGACCAGGCCGCGACCCCCTCCGAGTCCCCCTCCGAATCCCCCTCCGAGTCCCCGTCCGACTCGGGCACGGAGTCCGACGCCGTCGCCCTGACCGTCACCCGCGAGGGCGACTCCTTCACCCCCAACGGCGAGCGGGTGGAGCTCGGGATCGACCAGCCCCTGGTCCTGACGATCGAGGCCGACGAGGCGGGCGAGCTCCACGTGCACACCACGCCCGAACAGACGATCGCCTACGACGCCGGCACGTCCGAGCACGAGATCGTCGTCGACCGACCGGGCGTGCTCGAGGTGGAGAGCCACGACCCCGACGTGATCCTGCTGCAGCTCGAAGTCCGGTGAGCCTCTTTCCCGCAACCGTGGGCGGCTCCATCTCCGCCCACGGCCTCGGCGGCGCCAAGGACCTGCCGATCCCCTCCGAGCTCGCGATCGCGGGCGCCGTCGCCGCGCTCGTGGTCTCCTTCACCGTGCTCGCCGTGGCCTGGCGCGAGCCCCGCTACGACGCGGCCACCAGCGGCCGTCCGGCACCCCCGTGGCTGGACCGGTTGGTGTCGTCCCGCGCGCTCGCCGTCGCGGCGCGGGTGTTCGGCATGGTCTTCTTCCTCTACCTCGCCGCAGCCGCGGTGCTCGGCGAGGACACCCTGATCAACCCGTTCCTCGGCACCGTCTACGTGCTGCTGTGGGTCGGCCTCGTGCCCGCCTCGCTGCTGCTGGGTCCCGTCTTCCGGGCCATCAGCCCGGCGCGGACCATCAGCATGCTGTTCGCGAAGATCTCCGGGGCTCCCGAGGGCGAGGGCCTCTACGCCTATCCCGCTCGGCTCGGCTACTGGCCGGCCGCGGCCGGGCTGTTCGCCTTCGTGTGGCTCGAGCTCGTCTACCCCTACTCCACCGACCTCGGCCCGGTGCGGCTCTGGTTCGCGGCCTACCTCGGCATCATGTTCATCGGCTCCGCCCTGTGGGGTACGACGTTCCTCGCCCGGGCCGACCCGTTCGAGGTCTACTCCTCGCTGGTCGCGAAGCTGTCCGTCTGGGGTCGCCGTGACGGAGCGCTCGTGCTGCGCAGTCCGCTCGCCAACCTCGACACGGTCGTGCCGCGGCCGGGCCTGGTGGCGGTCGTCGGCGTCCTCTTCGGGAGCACGGCCTTCGACTCCTTCCGGGATTCGCCGCCCTGGCTCCAGCTCGTGCAGTCGATGTCGACCTCGCGGGTGTGGCCCGACACCCTGGCGCTCATCGCGTTCTCGGCCGGCGTCTCACTCGCGCTGGCGGTGGCCACCATGGCGACGGGCGTCACGAGCGACGTCCCGCGGCGCGCGCTGCCCAACCTGTTCGCCCACTCGGTCATCCCGATCATCGTGGGCTACATCGCGGCCCACTACCTGACCTACTTCGTCGAGTACGGCCAGCAGACCCTCATCCAGCTGAGCGACCCGTTCAGCCGCGGCGACGACTACCTCGGCACCGCCGACCTCCAGGTCAACTACTGGCTCTCCCAGCACCCGACGTTCCTGGCGGTCATGAAGGTGTGCGCGGTCACCCTCGGCCACGTGGTGGGCGTCGTCGCGGCGCACGACCGGGCCGTCAAGCTGCTGCCCAAGCGGCACCAGCTGACAGGTCAGCTGCCGCTGCTGGTGGCGATGGTCGGCTTCACCGTGGGAGGCCTGTACCTGCTGTTCGCTGCATGACCTAGCGCTGCGACGGGATCGAGCCGTAGGGCCACCCGGCCGGCAGCGCCGACGTGACCTCGATGATGTCGCAGGAACCGCGGTAGTCGATCACGTCGGCGGGGTCGCGCCAGCCGACGAAGATCACCCGGTCGGCGTTGCCGACGCCGCCCAGGGTCGGGTCGTCGCAGTGGATGCGGTCCTCGTCGCCGTCGGGAAGCACGTAGATGGTGTCGTTGCCCTGCTCGGTGAAGACCTTGTCGCGGCCGGGACCGAGGAAGACGGCGTCGTCGCCCTCGTCGCCCTTGATCTTGACGTCGTTGCCCTCCCCGTCGATCAGCACGTCGTTGCCGGGTCCGCCCTGGATCGCGCCGTCGTCACCGGGACCGGCGTCGATCCAGTCGTTGCCGTCGTTGCCGATGTGCTTGTCGATGCCGTCGCCGCCGAAGAGTTGGTCGTCACCGTCACCGCCGCCGACCAGGTCGTTGCCGCCCTCGCCGTGCACGACGTCGATGCCGGCTCCGGCGGTGAGCTTGTCATTGCCCTCGCCGCCGTACATGACGTCGTCGCCCTGACCGCCGTCGAGGGAGTCGTTGCCGAGCCCGCCGGAGCCCCAGTCGTTGCCGGGCTGCAGGGTGATCCAGTCGTCGCCGTCGTCGCCGCTGACGGTGTCGTGCCCGTTGCCGGCGTAGACCCTGTCGTTGCCGCCACGGGCGGTGACCTTGTCCTGGCCACCGATCGCCATGATCTTGTCGGCGCGGTTCTTGCCCTTGATGGTGTCGTGACCGGTGGTGCCCTGGAAGAGCTTGGCAGACGCCGGAGCTGCGGACAGGACGACCGCCAGGGTGGCGATGGTGGCGATGCGGAAGTGACGCGACATGGAAGTTCCCCCTCGGGTTCGGGGCCCAAATTACGTCAAATCTTGATGGTTTTCAGAATTTTGCCCTCTTGACTTGCCCGAATTGACGCCGAAGGTGGCGGGTTCGTCCGGAGGAGCGGTCCGCTCCTCCACTGCTGTGAGCCGGGAGCACGGCGTCGGCCAGCGCGGCGAGGGCCCGCACCAGGGACGAGTCGCCGAGGTCGGCGACCGGACGGCCGCTGACCAGCGCCCGGTCGAGACCGGGCCGGTCCTCGGGCAGGAAGTGCAGGCCGGCGACCCGACTGAAGCCCTCGACCATGCCGGCGATCTCCTTCTCCGACCACCCGATCGAGGAACGCATCCGGTTGACGACGACCCGCACGGGGGTGCCTGCCGTGAGGTCGCGCAGGTCGACGAGCCCGCGGGCGAGGCGGGTGAGCCCCACGGGGTCGGCCGAGCCCACGACCACCACCTCGTCGGCCTGCTCCAGGGTCGCGAGGGTCAGCGTGTTGCGACCGGGACGGCCGCCGAGGTCGGAGCCGGTGTCGTCCTCCAGGCTGAAGCCCGTGTCGACGACGACCTGGCCGTGACCCCGCGCGCGCTCGAGCAGCTGGTCGACCTGCGCCGCCCTCACCTCGCGCCACCGGTCGGCCCGCGGGAGGCCGGTGACGACCGCCAGCCGGTCCCCCACGCTCCGGCACACCGAGGCGAACCGGTCGTCCAGCTGGCCGGCGGAGGCGAGGCGCGCGGCCGACAGCAGGCCGGACACCTCGTCGAGGATGCCGAGCTGCTGCGCGACGGCACCACCGTAGGGGTCCAGGTCGGCAAGGACCACGGCCACGTCGCGCCGGGCGAGCTCCCAGGCCAGGTTGGTCGCGACCGTCGTACGGCCGGGGGCGCCGGCCGGCCCCCAGACGACCACGAGCCGGCCCGCCTCCGCCGCGGGCGGGGCAGCGGCGGCGACCGGGTCGAGGACCGACAGGTCGTCACCCCGTGCACGGGTGTCGGCGACGTCCTCGACCGTCGTGACCACCCGGGGCAGGGTGGCCAGCTGTCCCCTCCCGACGAGTGCGGTGATGCCCAGGCGTGCGGCGTGCTCGCGGGCGTCGAGGTCGTCGGCCAGGGCCGAGGTCACGGCGACGGGCCGCACGGCATGGCGCCGCAGGTGGGCGACGCTGGTCGGGTCGAGGCCCGGGGCGTCGAGGGAGACCACGGCCACGTCGGCCTGGCCGCTGGTGACGGCTGCGAGCAGGTCGTCGACGTCGACGCAGCGCTTGAGCACGACCACACCGGGATGGGCCTCGAGGTCGGCCATGGCCGGCGACTCCCACGCCTCGCCCGCCGCGAGGAGCAGCACGCAGATCACGGTCGTCAGCCCCTCCCCACGACGCGGACCCGGTCGTCGCCGACGGCCGCCAGGACCACCCCCAGCGACTCCTCGTCGGTCTCGGGGACGGCGAGGACGAGCTGTCGGCTCGTCGCCGATGCGAAGGCGTCGGCCACCACGGGCGCGTCGAGGACCACGACGTCCCCGAGCACCAGCTCGGCGGCCGGCCGACCGCGGCGCTGGAGGACCGTGCGGTCGGCCACGACCCACACGTCCACCCGGGACCCCCGGACCAGGTCGGTCGGGACGTGCTCGGCCGCCACGGCGATCGACAGCGACACGGTGTCGTCGGCCGGCTCGTCCCCCAGGGCGGCGGCCGGCACCAGCTCACCGGCAGACAGCGGCCGGGTGAGGGTGAGCGCCGCCGGGAGCTCGTCGTCGACGCCGAGGTAGCGGTCGTGGTCGGCGGACTCGGCGAAGCGCACCCGAGCGGGCTCGAGGTCGGCGGCGGTGATCGTCTGCCCCGCGACCAGGTCGGACGACGCGGCCCAGACCGGGGTCAGGTCGTCGGCGCCGGACAGGATGCGGGCACCGGCCACCACCGAGCCCGTCACCAGGACCACCCCGACCCACAGCCGGGGGTCGCGCCACCCAGGGGTCGTGGCCCGCGTCGCGGCCGGCACGTCGGTGGCGCGGCCGGGCGGCGCGGCCGCGTCCGGACGGGCGTGACGGGAGGAGGTCCGAGAGCTGGTCCGAGGCACGACGACATCATTGCCGCACGAGCCGGACTTCACACCTGTCTCTCCACAGGGACGGCCGGGCGGCGTCGGGAGCCGCACCCGCGGTGGCACGATGGCCCCATGGCCGACGACCCCCGCTTCCTGACGCTCGCCGACGTCGCGGAGGTGCTCAACACCTCCGGCGCGCAGGTCTACGCGCTCGTCCGCCGGGGCGAGCTGCCGGCCATCAAGATCGGTGGCCGCGGCCAGTGGCGCGTGGAGCGGGTGCAGCTCGAGGAGTTCATCCAGCGGATGTACGCCGAGACCAGGACGTTCGTCGACCAGCACCCGTTCGTGGACGCTGAGACCGAATCGTCCGACACCTAGGTCGCGTCGGGGTGACTATCCCACCTTGCCGTCGAGCTCGACCTGCACGACCCGCTCCTCGCCACCGCGGACGACCGACATCTCCACGGTCTCGCCGGGGAGGTGGGTGCGGATGGCCACGATGAGGGAGATGCCGTCGCTGACCGGCTGGTCGTCGACCGCGGTGATGACGTCGTCCTTCTCGAGGCCGGCGCGTTCGGCCGGGGTGTCGGGCATGACCTCGGTGATGGTGGCCCCGTTGGCGTCGGGCTCGCCGCCCGTGCGCACCTGGGCGCCGATGACGGGGTACTCCGCCTCGCCCGTGCGCAGGATCTGGTCGACCGTCGTGCGCACCTGCTCGATGGGGATCGCGAAGCCGACACCGATGTTGCCGGCCTCACCGGACGCGCCTCCGTTGGTGGCGATCGCGGAGTTCACCCCGACCACCTCTCCGGCGAGGTTCACCAGCGGACCACCCGAGTTGCCGGGGTTGATCGCGGCGTCGGTCTGCACGGCGTTGATGTAGGACGAGTCGTCGTCGGACTGCCCCGACGTGGTGACCGGCCGGTTGAGCGCGCTCACGATGCCGGAGGTGACGGTCTGGCTGAGCCCGAGCGGAGCCCCGAACGCGATCACGGGGTCGCCGACGCGCAGCACCTGCGAGGAGCCGAGGGCGGCCGGCTCGAGGTCCCCGGCCCCCTTGACGGACAGCACGGCGAGGTCGTAGACCGAGCTGCGGCCGACCACCGTGGCCTCGCGGCGCTCCCCCGTGTGGTCGATGACGACGATCGGACCGTCGTCCTCGGCGGCGGACGCGACCACGTGGTCGTTGGTCACGACGTGGCCATCGCGGTCCAGCACGAAGCCGGAGCCGGTGGCCCCGCCACTCCGGCCGTCGAGCTCGGCCACGATCTGG
Source organism: uncultured Nocardioides sp. (assembly GCF_947488025.1). Lineage (GTDB taxonomy): Bacteria > Actinomycetota > Actinomycetes > Propionibacteriales > Nocardioidaceae > Nocardioides. The sequence continues at coordinate 35,374 of NZ_CANKYS010000018.1, forward strand.
ACCGTGCTGGGCAGCAGCGCCTGCGCCACCGCGGCCACCGACCCGTTGTCGACCTCCAGCGGTGCCGCGGTCTGCGTGCGTACGCCGTTGAGGCCGTTGTCGTTGGTGCCCGGCCGGGCAGCGAGCTCGTCCTGGATCGCGCCCCCGGCGAGGCCGCCGAGGATGCCGACGACCAGGGCGAGGCAGGCGACGGCGGGCCAGACCCACAGCGGGATCCGGCGGGCGACGGTCGTCGGACCGGCGTACGGCTGGCGCGGGTAGGGCCCCGGGCCGAACCAGGCCTGGTCGGGCTGCTGGCCGGGCTGCTGCTGGCCGGACTGCTGCGGATAGGGCCCCTGCGTCGGGTAGGAGACGGTCGGAGCCGCGGCCTCGTGGCCGTGACCCGCGCGCGGCTGCTGGTTCGGCGGCTCGCCGTACGGCGTCCGGTGCGGCGGCGGGCCGGCGAGCATCCCGGGCCGGTCCGGCTCGACGTCGTCAGGAGCGCCGTACGGGCGGCCCTCGGGCTGGACGTCGGCACTCCCAGCGGCGGTGGGCTCAACAGGATCGGGCTCGACATCGTCGGCACCGGTCGGGTGCCAGCCGGCCAGCGGCTGGGTGGGCTCGTCGTGCTGCCGGCCGGGCTCGGGGCGGTCGGTGCCCTGCTCGTCCGGGACCTGCTCGTCGGGCCTGTGCTCGTCGCTCACGGAGCAATCTTCTCCCGGATCGCCACGAGGCGCTCGGCCAGGGGCGTCCGGGAGGGGGTGACCGGGCCGCGGGCGCCACGGTCGTCGGTGACGGCCGGGGTCGCGGGACCGGTCGGCCGACTCAGGTCGGTGACGGGCGGGCGGGGCTCGACGCGCGGGGTGCCGGCCACGCCGAGGGCGAGCACGCCGACGACGCAGGCGCTCGCCGCGCCCCCGCCGATGGCGACGAGGCCACGGCGCGGGCGGTGCCGTGCGGTCGGGAACTGCGGTGGGACCAGGCCGTGGCTGGGCCCGGGCTGCATCGCCGAGCAACGACCGACGAGCGCGGACTTGAAGTCGTGCGACGGCTCGCCGGGGCCGAAGGAGAGCTGGGCGAGCTGGGTCTTGACCCACCCCTCCTGCTCGACGAGGTCACGGCAGGAGTGGCAGGAGTGCACGTGGTTCCAGCACCGCTCCTCCTCGTCCGGCGCGAGGCGACCGTCGAGGAGGGCACTGATCCGGGATCCGAGGTGGCTCATCACGACACCGGTCCGCGGGGCCGGGGCGCGAGGGGGCCCGAGTAGCGCGAGCGTCCGGCTGCCGGCTCGCGGTGGGCGAGGGCCTTGCGGAGCATCGTGCGCCCCCGGTGGATGCGCGAGCGCACGGTGCCGAGCTTGGCGTCCATGATCTCGGCGATCTCCTCGTAGCTGAGTCCCTCCACGTCGCACAGCACGACCGCTGCCCGGAAGTCGGGCGGCAGCGTCGCCAGGGCCGTCTCGATGTCGTCGTCGAAGGTCTGGTCGGCCACCGCGAGCTCGGGGGCCGGCGCGGCGCTGGTCAGCCGGGCGGCGCGCTCGTCGGAGAGCGGGTCGAACCGGATCCGCTGCTTGCGGCGCGCCCCGTCGAGGAACAGGTTGGTGGTGATGCGGTGCAGCCACCCCTCGAAGGTCCCGGGGGTGTAGCCGTCGAGCGAGCGGAAGACCCGGACGAAGACCTCCTGGGTGAGGTCCTCGGCGTCCGGCCGGTTGCCCGTCAGGCGGTAGGCAAGGCGGAACACGCGGTCGGAGTGCTGCTCCACGACCTCGTCCCACGTGGGTACGTCGACGGCTTCCGACGTGGCATCGACCTGATCACCCACGGGCGCTCCCTGGCTCGTCTTCCTCGACCGCAGCTGCAACGGTTCGATGTCCTTCCTGACGGTAGGTACCCCGCCTGAGAGTTCCCTGTGAACACCATGCGGTCCGGCCAAGAACTCCTGCCCGGGTCACCGCCTCCAACGAGCGAGGGGGCCCGTGTGTTCCCGGCCACGTGGCACGGCTGCTGCGCGATAGAGTCGCCGCGTGCCGAACCACACCCCCCCGATCAAGCCCGCGAGCTGGTCCTACGCCGAGACGTTCGTGGCCGAGGACGAGCTCCTGGCCGCCGCCCGCAGCCGAGCCGAGGAGGTGGGCGTGGCCCCCGTCGGGCCCGGCGTGGGCGCGGCCCTGCGCTTCCTCGCCTCCGTGCTCGACGCACGTGCGGTGGTGGAGGTCGGCACCGGCACCGGTGTCTCCGGCCTGTGGCTGCTGCGCGGCATGCGCGCCGACGGCGTGCTCACGACCGTCGACATCGAGGCCGAGCACCAGCGCCTCGCCAAGGAGACCTTCACCGAGGCCGGGATCCCGGGCAACCGTGCGCGCACCATCGCCGGCGCCGGGCTCGACGTGCTCCCCCGCCTCACCGACGGCCACTACGACCTCGTGTTCTGCGACGGGGACAAGCGCGAGTACGCCGCGTACCTGAAGGAGGCGCTCCGCCTGCTGCGCCCGGGCGGGATCGTGGCGTTCGACAACGCGCTGTGGCACGACCGGGTTGCCGACCCCGCACAGCGTGACGAGGAGACCGTCACCATCCGCGACCTCGGCCGGGCCATCCTCGAGCACGACGACCTGGTGCCCGTGCTCCTGCCCGTCGGCGACGGCCTGCTGGCGGCGAAGAAGGAGTGGGCCCCCGAGGCCTGATCCGGCTCGACCCGGCTCGACCCGGCTCGAACCGTCCAGGTCCGGGCGTCAGAGGCGCGGGGCGGCGGTGAAGCCGTCCCAGCCCTCGGCGACGGCGACGACGTCGCACGCCTCGACGAGGATCGGCGGGCTGCCGATGATCCGGGTGCCGGGAGCCTCCGCGGCCCCCTCGGTGAACGTGCGCTGGAACTCCTCGCGCGCCTCGCTGGTGGCGAAGACGTAGCAGCCCTCGAACCACTCGCCCGGCACCTGGCGCCAGGTCTTGAAGCGCAGCCCGGCCATCCCGGTGAACCGGGCGTGCGAGGTCTCGGCGACGTAGGACGCCAGCTGCTCCTCCACCCCCGCGGGCGCGTCGAGGAGCGACCAGCGGACGGTGAGCCCGAGCATCAGGCGATCCCGGCCAGCGGGTCGTCCGAGCCCAACCAGGCCAGGAGCAGGCGCGGACCCCAGCCGCTGGGCCCGGCCGTCCACTCGTAGCGGTCGGCGGGTGACTCCGCGGCGGAGGCGAAGTCGATGTGGGCCCAGGGCACGTCGCCGGCGAAGTGCTGCAGGAAGAGGGCCGCGGTGATCGCGCCGGCGCCGCCCGCGGCGTTGTCGCCGTCGGCGATCTTGGAGGCGACCTTGTCCTCGTAGTCGGCGACCAGCGGCATCCGCCAGGTGTTCTCCCCCGACGCGGTCGCAGCGGCGCTCACGTGGTCGGCGAGGCCCTCGTGGTTGGCGAAGTAGCCGCCGGTCCACTGGCCGAGCGACACCTTCATCGCACCGGTCAGCGTCGCGATGTCGACCAGGGCGGCCGGGGCGAGCTCGCTGACGGCGTACGCCATCGCGTCGGCCAGGACGAGCCTGCCCTCGGCGTCGGTGTTGTTGACCTCGGAGGTGCGGCCCCCGAAGTGGGTGATGACGTCGCCGGGACGCATCGCGGAACCGCTGACGGCGTTCTCGGCGGCGGGCACGAGGCCGACCACGCGGACCGGGCAGTCGACGTCGCGGAGCGCGGCCATCGTCGCGATGACGGCGCCGCCGCCGCTCATGTCGCGCTTCATCGTCAGCATGCCCTCGCTGGGCTTGATGTCGAGGCCGCCGGTGTCGAAGGTGATGCCCTTGCCGACGATGACCACCGTCGGCATGCGCTTGGTGGCCCCGCGGGGGGTGTAGTCCATGCGGATCAGCCGGGGCTCGTTGACCGAGCCGCCGCCGACGGCACGGATGCCACCGAAGCCCTCGGCCTCCAGCCGCGCGTCGTCCCAGACCTGCACGTCCAGGCCGGCGGCCTCGCCGACCTCGATGGCCTGCTCGGCCAGCCATGCCGGCGTCTTGAGGTTGGCCGGGACCGTGGCCAGGGTGCGCGAGCGCCAACCGGCACCGCCCAGCGCGATCGCGCGGGCGAGCTCGTCGTCGGCCCCGTCGTCGTCGACACCTGCCAGCACGATCCGGGCGACCGGACGCTCCCTGGGCCCGGTGGAGCGCCAGTGGAAGCCGAACGAGCCGAGCATCGCTCCCACGACGAAGGCGCCGAGGCCCTCGACGGGAGCGATCGCCGCCAGCGACGTCGCGGCGCTGGCGCGGTCCTTGGTCGCGCGGGCGAGCGTGGCGCCGGCCCGGCGGAGGTCGGTGGGGGTCGCCTCACCGACGCCGACCAGGAGCACCAGCCCGGGCCCGTCGGACGCGTCCTCGGAGCCGGCCGTGGCTCGGGCCCCGGAGGTCGCGCGACCGACCGGGACCGTCGTGAGCTCGCCCGTGCGGCCGGTCGCCCGCGCCGCCTCGAGCGCGGCGAGGAGGTCGACGCCGAGGGCCTCACCGGCCTCGTCGGCACCCGGCCCGAGAAGCGGACCGTCCTCTCCCGGCAGGACCGGGAACGCCCAGACCTCCGCGCCCCCGATCTGGTGCGGCAGCGCGGGGCTCAGCGCGAACCCGGGCGGGGAGACCTGAGGCGGCAGCGAGGTGGTGGGCACGATCAGCCGACGACGCCCTTGAGGGCATCACCGAGAGCCGTGGCCTCATCGGCGTTGAGCTCCACCACCAGCCGTCCCCCGCCCTCGAGCGGGACCCGCATGACGATGCCGCGCCCCTCCTTGGTGACCTCGAGCGGTCCGTCGCCCGTGCGGGGCTTCATGGCGGCCATCGGCGCACCCTCTTCCTGGTTCAGCCATCACTGGATGTGGCTCTTCACATGCGAAACGAGGCGGCTGAGTCGTGCTGGCCACCTCGATCGGCGTCGTACGACGTCCATTATCCCCCATGACCCGCGTGATCGGCACCACAGGGCGAACCGACACCCGATGTTCGTCGGGCAGACTGCGCCCATGACGACCTCCGAGGCCCCCGTCCTGCTCCACGTACAGGACGGCATCGCGACCATCACGCTCAACCGCGCCGAGGCGATGAACGGCCTCGACGTCGCCACGAAGGACCTCCTGCGCGACACCGTCCACCGGGTCGCCGACGACCCGGAGGTGCGGTGCGTGGTGCTCACCGGCAGCGGCCGCGCCTTCTGCGTGGGCCAGGACCTCAAGGAGCACCTCGCCGGGCTGAAGGGCGAGGCGGACGTCCCCCTCTCCGACACCGTCGAGCAGCACTACAACCCGATCGTGCTGGCCCTCTCGACGATGCCGAAGCCCGTGATCGCGGCGGTCAACGGCGTCGCGGCCGGCGCCGGGGCCAGCCTGGCCTTCGCCGCCGACTTCCGGATCGTCGTCGACTCCGCCGGCTTCAACACCTCCTTCGCGGGCGTCGCGCTCTCGTGCGACACCGGGTCGAGCTGGACGCTGCCCCGCCTCGTCGGCCGCGCCAAGGCCATGGAGCTGCTCTACTTCCCGCGCACCGTGTCCGCCCAGGAGGCACTCGAGCTCGGGCTGGCCACCCAGGTCGTCACGGCCGAGGAGCTGCCGCAGGCCGTGGCCGAGCTGGCGTCCCGCCTGGCGTCCGGCCCGACCGTCGCCTTCGGCTCCATCCGGCAGGCGGTGGCGTACGCCGCTGCGCACCCGCTGGAGGAGTCGCTGGCCTTCGAGGCCGACAAGATGGCGCTGACCGGCGGGACCGAGGACCATCTCGCGGCCGTCGACGCGTTCATGGCCAAGCAGAAGCCGGCCTTCCACGGCCGCTGAGCTCAGTCCCGGCGCGCGCGGTGGGCGCCGATCGCGCCGAGCAGCTGCCGGGGCGCCTGGACGGCCATCCGGTGCCGCGGGGGCCGGCCGCCGTACTCGACGGTGAGCGCCGAGCCGCGGAAGTGGCGGTTGAACCACATCGTCATCGTGCCGTGGCACAGCCCGCCGCAGTCGAGGGACGTCCGCGGCAGCCGCAGCGCCCGCGCCAGGCGGCGCGCGAAGCCGGCGTCCTTGGTGTCGGTGTCGACGCCGTGCAGCGGCTGGTGGAAGCTGATCACGCGGCGCGGGTCGACCTCGTCGAGGAAGGTCATCACCGCCCGCGTCTCCGGCTCGCTCGCCGGCCGCGGGCCGGACTCGTAGGTGCCGTCGAGGTCGGCCCACTGGTAGGGGAAGTTGCGGTTGAGGTCCACGCCGCGGGCGTTGCGCCGGGTGCCGCGGGCCAGCCCGTCGGGGTTGTACGTCGGCACCACCCACAGGTCGACGCCGCGGACCGGTCGACCGTCGCGCAGGGTCTCCAGGATCCGGCGGGTGTGCGGCTCGTCGCCGTGCATCGTCGAGACGAGCACCATGCGCCGCTTGCCCGGCTCGCCGAGGCGCCACGCCCGGATCGGGCGCCCCTTCACCGAGTGGCCGATCGTGCGCACCTCGACGACGGCCGGGCGGGCGCCGGGTCCGGCGCCGACGACCGCTGCCTGGGCCGGCAGGGCGAGCCCGGTGGCGGTGAGCGCCAGCGCGACGGCGTACGCCGACCAGTGGCGCAGGGCCGCCATCACACGGCTGCCGTGAGGTAGGCGTAGGTGAACACGAGGACACCGACGACCATGCCGAGGTGGGCCAGCAGGGACAGCCCGGGGCCGTCGCTCCACGAGTCCCCGGCAGCCGCGGGCGCGTGCCGACCCCTGGCCGGGAGCCAGCGCATGAGGATCAGCAGCCCGCAGATGGCGGTCACCCACCAGAAGGCGATCGCGAGGATCCCGACGAACGGTCCCCCGACGAAGGAGTCCTCCGGGGCGAGCAGCACGCCCAGCCACAGGACGAGGGCGACCACCCCCGCCACGAAGTGCGTCAGCGGCACGCGGCTGCTGATGGAGAAGCGGCCCGCCGCGGCCTCGCCCCGGAGACGGAGCCGGGTCAGCACGATCGCCACGGCGGCGAGGGCCGTGAGGATCCAGACGACGATCGGGAACGACATGACGGGGCAGTCTGCCCTAGACGCGAGGTGGCTCGCCAGACGAGGCGGAGCTGTCCGGACCGGCGCCGGGCTCGTCCCTTGGCTCACCCCCGGGCTCGTCCTCGGACCGGTCCTCGAGCTCGCTCGCGAGCCGCGCGAGCAGGACGTCGACGTCGGACATCCGGTAGCCGCGCAGCGCCAGCGGGAACCGCACGGTGCGCAGGTCCTGCGCCCCGAGGGGGCGGTCGGCGGGCAGCGCGAGGTCAGGACGGTCGTCGTACGCAGGGGGCATCGAACCGCCTCGCCCGGAGGCCACCATCGCGACACCCCCCATGGCCAGGACGACGAGGACCGCGAAGAACCACATCATCATTCGGGCTGCTCCGGCTCGGGCGTGGGCCAGCGGTCCTCGCGCGCGGCCACCATCAGCGACACCGCCTCGTCGACGTCGTCGGTGAGCACCATCATGTCGAGGTCGGCCTCGTTGACCTTGCCCTCGGCCAGCACCGTCTCGCGCAGCCAGCCGATGAGGCCCGACCAGTAGGACGTGCCGAGGAGCACGATGGGGAACGACGTCACCTTGCGCGTCTGCACCAGGGTCAGCGCCTCGAAGAGCTCGTCGAGGGTGCCGAGGCCGCCGGGCAGGACGACGAAGCCCTGGGAGTACTTGACGAACATCGTCTTGCGCGCGAAGAAGTAGCGGAAGTTGATGCCCTTGTCGACCCACTGGTTGAGACCGGACTCGAAGGGCAGCTCGATGCCGAGGCCGACGCTGGCACCCCCGGCCTCGCAGGCGCCCTTGTTGGCGGCCTCCATCGCACCGGGGCCGCCGCCGGTGATGACGGCGAAGCCGGCCTCGACCAGCTTGCGGCCCACCTCCTCCCCGATCGCGTAGAACGGGTGGTCGGCCGGGGTGCGGGCGGAGCCGAAGACCGCGATGGCCGGGCCGGTCTCCGCCAGGGCGCCGAAGCCCTCGACGAACTCCGCCTGGATCCTCAGCACGCGCCATGGATCGGTATGAAGCCAATCCGTAGAACCCCTTGAATCGAGCAACCGTTGATCCGTGGTGCTCTCATCGTGGATCTGTCCACGTCGCTCGACGACTGGACCCTTCACTCGTTCTGTCACGACGCCATCCGCCCATAACCGCAGGTCAGAGCTAGGTTTCGTCGCGTCAGCTTATGAGATTGCGAGCATCCGAAGGTCACGCTCGCACACTATCCAACGGCCAGCAGCACCCGCCGGGGCGGCGGTGACAGGCGAAGACCCATCGCGGCGCGGGGCTCTTGCGCATCCAATAGAACTCGCTATGCGCGTCAAGGCATGCGCGCACGCTCGGCATCTTTCAGGAGCTCCGACAGGCGGAGTCCCAGGCTCTGGGCGAGCCGATCCGCCACATCGAGCGTCATGCTCCGCTGACCACGTTCGATCAAGCCGATTGAGGTCCGGTGCACGCCTGCCTCGTCTGCAAGCCTCTCCATCGACCAACCGAGTTCGCGCCGCTCACTGGCGAGACGCCCCGCGATCAGCCGGGAGAGTTCGGCATCGCGGGAGGTCACTGGAGGACGCTAGGGATACGCCGCGCGATCTGTCACCGAGACTATAGTCTCGGGGCATGAACGACGAAGCGCCGTGGGCGGCAGCAGCGAGAGAAGTCGCTGCGAGCGCACCCCCGCTGAGCCTGGAGTCCACAGAGGAACTGATTGCGAAACTCAAGGTGCTCGCCGCGCAGCGGGCCGCTCAGGAGCCCGACTCGGTCGCCAGAAGAGAGCGCCTAAATGACCTCCGGACAGAGATGCGCCTGACCTGCGAGAGGTACCTGGGTGGCGAGATTGAACTGACTGCCCTTGTTAGGCGCCTTCGCTTCCTAGAGCGAGAACGCGACGGCTTCGGGCGAGGTTCAACCCAACGCTCCGGGGTTAGAGCTTCGCCAGGCGGCGCAAGATCCTGCGGTACTCCAAGATGAACTCGCCCGCGGGTCGAGGGTCACCGTCGTAGAAGGCGCTCGAGTCCACTCCATGCTCATCGTCGAGCTGCAACGCGGTTCGCAGCCGTCGCAGGTCGCCGCGATTCACCTCTCGCCCCTCGTCGCCGTAGACAACCTGGCACTGCAGGGTCCGCTTCCGTTTGCCGAACCCGAGGGACCGGCGCTCTTCGACGTCGCGGTAGAGGTTCATTCGGTTGCCGACATTCTTTGCCTGTTCGCACCGAACTCCGTACTCGCCCAGCATCTTCCGCAGCTGGTGCCACTTGATAATCCGCTCGCCGTGCGACAGCTGGCGGGTGTTCGCCTTGGTCCATTCGGCCATGGCAAGCACCTCTCTGTCTGGCAACTCCGGCCAATCGCGCGGGACAAGGCGGTGCTGAGACACCTTCAAGATGAACCGGAAGAGGTCCTCGTCGCTGCATGTGACGACGAACCCGTTCTCATCTAGGAAGACGAGGTACGCAACGAGCGCGGTTCGCTTGTTCCCATTCCAGAACGCGTGGTTGTTGACCAAGGAGTGAGCCAGCGCCGCAGCTGCTAGCTCAACAGAGGGGTACTTCAGCGTGCCATCGAGACCTGTCCGGGGTCGTTCGCATGCGGAAGACAGCAGGTCGTCTGAACGAGTACCCGGGGTGTCGATGGGGTTGTCTGTCTGAAGGAAGTCGTCGAACAGCTGCTGGTGGATGTCTCGGACCTCCGCGTCCTCCAAGTAATGGAGGTCTCTGGGACGGCCGACGCACCTCCACTCGACCGGGGGCGGTGGAGCACTATCGATCCCGTGGCGCTTGCGACTCGCGCGAACCGACTCCGCCTTGGCGATCTCGACTACGAAGGCACCCGCCCGTTCGAACTTCCGCATCGCGGCAACGCCCCCCTTCGGAAGCGTGCGGGCGCCAATTGACAACTCGAGACCCTCGCCGGCCAAGAGCTCGCGGAGCTTGCGATCGTCGATGTCGAGGCGGTTGCACCAGTAATTTACAGAGTTGAGTTCTCTTTTCGAGGCGAGCCCCAAGGCACTCCGAGCCTGGCTCAGCACTGCCGGACGGATCGCGTCGCTTGGACGCCGCACACTGTCGAGTCCTGCATCCCACAGGGTCACGAGCGCCTCGTCTATGTCGAGGCCTGCCTCGACAGCCAAGTCGGCCACGGTATGGCGCGCAGCCACATCTCCCCCATATCCACGTTCTCACGCGACGGTTACAGCCAGGTCCTCCCCTAAGCCTCGATCCACCGATGGGCACGGTTGGGATGGGTTGATTGTCGCCGTCGTGGGGTGAGTGTTCGGTGGCGT
>NZ_CANKYS010000019.1 GCF_947488025.1 uncultured Nocardioides sp.
TACCTCTTCGACGTACTCCCTGACATGACTCCATCCTTCCCAAGGAACGGAGTCTCCGGACTCGCCGGGGCGGTTCAGCTCGGGCCGCTCGGTCTCGTCGGGGGCCTTCTGCTTCTCGCAGGGCTGGGTCTCGGTGGCTACGTGCTCTGGCAGATGCACGGCACGAACATCGTCTCCGAGCGCGCGCACCGTGAGCTGGTCCTCGAGGCGGAGGCTCACTGGGACCGCCAGACAGCCATCGACAGGACGTCGGAGCAGGGGCGTGGCTCGTTCACGAGCCGATACGGCCCAGTCGAGGCGGTCATCCGCATCCCTCGCTTCGGCGACGACTACGCGGTCCCGGTGCTCGCCGGAACCTCGGAGCACGTGCTGTCCGTGGGCTACGGCCACTTCGCGGGCACCGCTGAGGCCGGCGCGGTCGGCAACTACGCACTCGCTGCTCACAGGGTCACTCATGGTGAGCCACTGCGGCGGATGCCTGAGCTCGAGGTGGGCGACGAAATGGTCGTCGAGACGGCCAGGTGGATCTACACCTACCGGCTGGACACGGCCGGCGACGCGCTCTCGGTGCCCTTCACACAGGGCTGGGTGGTGGGTGAGGTGCCGGACAACCCGCGCACTGGGGGCATCGAACCGGCACAGGAGCCCGGGCAGCGCCTGATAACGCTCACGACGTGCGCCGAGCTGTTCCAAACCGACGATCGTCTGATCGCCTTTGGCCGCATGGTGGGCAAGCAGCCCGGCCACTGACTAGTCTAGACCGATTGTCGATCGGGGGTCGGCCGGGCACGGCTCGGCACGGGGCGCTGTTCAACCGATCCCTCATCTGTGGCAACGGTCGTGGCACAGAAATTCAACAGAGTGGACGAACAAGCGATTTGTCAATCCTGTTCGTTGAACTCTTGACACGTTTCCTAACAGTGGTGAAGCCTCCGTTCAAGATCAATGCTTGATGGGGGAGGAAAATTGAAAGGCGTCATTCGGTTCACGGCCCTGGCGATCGTGGCTTCAATCGTTGGATGGGGCAGTGCAGCACTTGCGGCAACTGCGTACTCCAGCTGGAACTACATCGACACGACTCAAGCGGCCTGCGGGTATTACCGGAACCACGTGAACAACAGCACCTACAAGGCCGTCGCCAATACTCGCAACTTCGCCAAGTACTCGGGAAGTCCCTGCAGCGTGGCGAACCCGGTGTCGAACATGCCTGCCTACTACATGACAGCGAGCGTGAAGCTCGTCAGTGAGAACGGCAGCTTCGTGTGTGGGAACACTGGAACGGTCTACAACACGAGCTACAACTCGGAAGTCCATGTCGAGGCCTACTATGTCCAGCAGACCGGATGCAGGAAGAAGTCGGGAGACTACTACCACGCGAGCGGGAGTGGGTCCCGGTGGAACGAGGGCCTCGGAGGGTACGTCTCATCGGGACCCACGTATTCCGACCACCTCAGGTTCTGGTGAGGAGACACCATGCTTGACAACAGTTCAAGGCTTCGCAGGGTCCTGATCCCGACCGCTGTCCTCAGCGTGGGGCTTGCTGCAGGGGCGGGTGCCTATGCGGCCGGCGTGGACCTTCCGAGGTTCGACCAGAACGCGAACGGGCAGACCATCGGACAGGTGCAGGTCGCGGCCGAGGCGCCCGATCTCGTGGAGGTTGCCCTGGACCAGGGCATCGTCGACCTTCTTCCTGGCGACGACGTGGCTGCGCAGGTTGCCGGGGAGAGCGTCGCCTTCGTGTACTCGGCCGACTACGAGGGTCCGGTTGCAGCAAATCCGGAAGAGGCCGCGAAGTTGATGGCCGAGCGAGTCGATGCTGATGGCAATATCTGGATCCCGCTCTACCTCGAAGACGGCAAGACTGTCATCGGCCGGTTGAACGTCGGTCGTGTCGTGCCACCGGAGAAGTCTTCGGACAGGTGACCGGCAGCGTGGGTGGAGTGTCCACCTGAGCCCGTGGTGCCACGTCCACACATCAGTGCACGCGCCGACCTCCGCCTGGAGGTCGGCGCGTGTGTGTGCGGGCAGAGGCGCAAAAGCGGTTTCCGTTGCGCGTAAGCGGTAGACGACGCCGAGCGTCTCTTATGTGCGACCGACGTTCCAGTGACGCTCGAGTTTACTCGCGAGCGCTCATTCATTACCATTCCTGATCTTCGACTGTTCATTGGCTGTGTCAACCCAAACTGGCTCCACCCGGACGAAGATATTCGGCCCCGGGGAAGGTGTTCTCATCTGGCTTCGTGTTGGGTGCTTGCTAGGCGGTAAGAGTGGCTGCCGGTTTCGATGATGTTGCCGCCGAAGGTGAGCCTGTCGATGATCGCGGCGCACAGGCGGGGGTCGGTGAAGGTGTTGGTCCAGCCGGAGAAGGATTGGTTGGAGGCGATCGCGACGGAGTTCTTCTCTTCGCGTTCGGTGAGGACCTGGAAGAGGAGCTCAGCGCCGCGGCGGTCGAGTTCCATGTAGCCCAGTTCGTCGATGCACAGCAGGTCGACGCGGCCGTAGCGGGCGATGGTGCGCGCAAGCTGCTTCTCGTCGGCGGCTTCGACCAGTTCGTTGACCAGGCGGGTGGCCAGGGTGTACTTCACTCTGAACCCTTTCTCGGCCGCGGCGGTTCCCAGTCCGATGAGCAGGTGCGACTTGCCGGTGCCGGAGTCCCCGATCAGGCACAGCGGGTGGCCCTTGCGGACCCACTCGCCGCTCGCGAGCTGGTGGATGGTGGCGGGATTGATGTTGAGGTTCGCGGTGTAGTCGAAGTCCTCGAGGAACTTGGACCTGGGGAACCCGGCGCCGTTAACCCTTCCTTATCCGGACCGGGACCATTACGGCGAGCGTTTACACAACGGCCCAGTGAACAATCACAACGGCCCAGTGAACAATCCGAGGTTTGATTCGGACCTCCGCGCGCCTGTCAGAAGCGCTCCCCGAGGCGCCAGGCGCATGGTCGGGCCACGCGGAATGGTGCGGCACGTCATGTGCACCCTCCCAGTGTCCCCGCGCCACATCTACAGAGCAGCCAAACGGTTGCGAGCTTGGGTCCCCATGTCGGCCATCGCCTGGGCATTGTTCGTCGGGTCATGCGGTTCGTCCAAGCCCCGACCCCGTTACCCGCACTGGGCGGGGGAAGGCCCTGTTGACGCATGTAGGGGAAACCGCTTTGATTCGACCACACAACACATACGGGGGAATGCTTCGCTCATGCGCGGACGCATCAGTCTTGCAGCTGTCTCGGTTCTTCTGCTGACGGGGATCGGACCAGTCTCTAATGCATCGGATCCGAAAATCCAGCCAAGCGCTACTGCGTCCAGCACTCCGAAGTCGGCAGAGGACGGACACGACGAGGAATGGTTCAACACCCTTTCCTCCGAACTCGGCATTCCTTCGGAGGATGCCGTCGCCCGCTATGCCTGGTCCGATGAATTCTCGGACGCTCTTGCTCGCGTCAAGGGAGTACACGGTGACACGTTCGCGTGGGGCGCCATGAATCCGTCTGGAGAAGTCGGCGCCACGGTGGCGTTCGTCGGTGAGCCGCCAGCCGGTGTGGTTGACCTCTTCTCAGAGGTGCCCGTGCCCGTCACGATCGAAGGCGGTGCGCCGCAATCCGAGAAGAGTTACGTTGACGCCGTATCGTCAGCACACTATGCCGCCAGGGCTTCGTTGAAGGCGCGCGGTCTCTCCTCGAACGCGGTGGCCAGCGAGTACGACCGGGTATCCGGAACCGTCCTTGTGCATCTGCTTGGCTCGACCGCGAAGGTGCCTGAGGTTGCACTTGACGCCATCCAATCGCATGCGATCGCGGCGGTGAATCGGATGCCTCTTGCAGCCGCGGAGCGCAGGCCGCTGTGGAGGTCGTGGCTGCGTTAGGCGGGTCCGCGCAGAATGACATCCTTCGCGGCGGCGGTCAGATGTCTGGATGCACGTCCGGTTTCACTGTCAGAGATCTCGATTCAGGACTTCGCGGTTTGCTGACTGCCGACCACTGCGGCACGTCGCAAAGTTACGAGGGGCGGAGCTTGAACTATCGACGGTCGCTGGCGGCGAGCCGCGGCGACATCAGCTTCTTCTCCTCTTCTGAGACCGCGTCGCCGACGTTCTGGCGATCCTTCTCGACATACAACACCGTCACTACTCATCCGATGGCGCCGGCGTTGGGCCAGGCCCTCTGCAAGTTCGGTAGAACGACAGGGCAGTCTTGCGACACCGTCCGTAATTTTGGCGCTTGTCGCGGGCCGTACTGCAACTTGGTCGAGATGTACAACCGCAGAGCCGACGGCGGGGACAGTGGCGGCCCGTGGTTCGACGGCGCCCGAGCCGTTGGCATCCATTCAGGCGGCGTCTGCGCGGTGGGGTGCCGGGACCAGTTCTCCTACATGACTGGGCAGATTGGGGACTACTTGCGAGTCAACCTGATCTTCTAGGGTGCGTCTCATGACTTGTCGCCCTTTGCTGCCACTGCTGCTGACATTGACCGCATGTGTAAGCGGCTGTTCGAGCGATGAGCCAGTAACCCCATCTGGTCCCGACCTGGCCGTGTTGAAAGACGAACAGTTCGAGAGCGATGACGCCCTCCTGAACGGGAAGCTCGTGGACAACGAGGGCTGCGTGGCCGTACGCATGGATGGCACCGAGGATCTCGTTGCTGTCCTGTGGCCGGCAGACTCGGTGGTCGTTGTTGATGATGATGCGTGGGCATTGGACTCTTCCGCGCTCGAAACACAGACACGCCGAGATGAGGCCGTCAGCCTGAGCGGGGGATACCGCGAGGCGTCTGAGGCGCCGGCGGCATCGATTCCGGACGGCTGCACGAGCACGTCCTACTGGGTTGCCGTTTCCCCGGATCTATGACCGCTCGATCGGTTGGCGGAGTGCATCCCGTACCGGTCGCTCCGCGAGCCCATCCCGCATTGTCACGCTCCGCGTACCGATCCGCTTGTGGGTGCGTGAGCCGCCAGTTTAGGGAAGGAGATCCCAGTACTGCTTACGGGCCGGCATGGCGTGGATGGCCATCTCGTCGCCGCTCTCAAAGATCAGGACGACGGTCTCCAGTAGGCGGGCTTGGGTGTCGAAGCCGAGCCGTAGTTCGCGGTGCGGCCAGTCCTCGTCATCAATCGGTTCGACCCAGAGCGGCCAGTCGGCTGCTTGAACTACGTCCTCTGAAAGCACCCCGTGTCTGAGCGCGCTGTCGTGGACCTTCACGCCGCAGAGCCGGCCAGCGCCCTGCGGATTGCTTCGGATCTCGAGATGTGCTCTCGCTCGGCGATCGCGTCGACCGCAGCGAGCTCCTCCGCTGTGAGGCGCACGGCAACAACCTGCATCGGCTCGGCGCCACGTCCGGGCCGACCGCGTCCGCGGCGCTTCATCTCCTCGACGGCGTAGCCAACTTCGGCCTCGTCCGCCCATTGCTGGATTTGCTCTTCGCTGACCATGGCGAAAATCGTATTACGAAAAGCGAGTCGAGGGAAGGGTGGAGTGACGGTACTTGCGGACCGGGCAAGAAGGGCAGTCGCTGGTGGTGTCGGGTTCGGCCCGACGCCCGAGCCGACTACATCCCGTGCGTGGCCGGGCCAACCCCATTTGGGAGGTGCGCCATGAGCGCCCTACTTGTCGGTTACGCCCGATGCTCCACCGAGCAACAAGACCTGACGGTGCAACGTGATGGCCTGCTCGGCCTCGGTGTCGAGGCCGAGCGGATCTATGTCGACCATGGCCTGACCGGCACCAACCGCGAACGCCCCGGACTCCGCGAGGCACTGGCCGCCTGCCGCGCGGGAGACACCTTGGTTGTCACCAAGCTCGACCGCCTCGCCCGGTCCCTGCCCGACGCTCGTGCGATTGCCGACCAGCTCACCACCCGGCAGATCAGCCTCTCGCTCGGCGGGTCGGTCTACGACCCGACCGACGCCGTCGGGCGGCTGCTGTTCAACGTCTTGGCCATGGTCGCCGAGTTCGAGTCCGACCTGATCCGACTACGCACGGTCGAGGGCATGAAGGTCGCGAAGGCCATGGGTCGACTCAAGGGCAAGCAGCCCAAGCTGAGCCGCAAGCAGGAGCGCACCTTGTGTCGCTGGTGCATAGCGGCGAGTACAGCACCCTGGAGGTAGCCGAACTGTTCGGCGTCGGCCGCTCCACCGTCTACCGCGCCATCGAGCGCCAACGCACCGCTGCGAAGGCAGAACTCGCTGACGCCTCCTCACGACGCTGATCGCCACCTCGTCGGCGTCCCATAACCCACTCCCTCGCGGGACGCCGACGATCCAAACTGAGCGGAGCCGCTCACGCATCGCGCCATTTCCGTAGGCGGTTCGGCATGCGGGACGCCGAATGATGCCAGGTGCGGAAAGCCGACTTCACCTCCATCGCGCCGCGACCGAGCCGACCTCGGGCCGAGCGACGCCGCCCATCGGGGTGAGGTCTACCAGGTGCAGAGTTGTTGATGTCGCGCCTAACAGTGTCGGTGGATTGGCGCCAATTCACCGGCGCGGATGAATGTCAACCGAGCCGCGCACAGCGATGGCTACTGGTCTAGACCAATGAACTCAATTCGACCATGGGCGCCTCGGACGAATGATGCGCCGATACGCTCCGCTCACGCCGCGTAATCGGATGCGGGGCCGCCAAAGCGGCCCTAGCGAATTGCTTACGGCTCGTGTCCCTTGGCTAGTACCTTGAGCCAACCAGGAGGCGGAATGCGATGGCTGGTGCGGCTTGGGAGAAGCGCGAGGTCGACCTGACGATCGACACCTACTTCGAGATGCTGCGCCTTGAACTTGACGGCACACCGTTCAGCAAAACGGCCTTCCGGCAGGACCGCTCCAGAAAATCGACCGTTCGAGTGGATCCGTGGAGTACAAACTGCAAAACATTTCTGCCGTGCACAACGAGCTCGGCGGCGTATTCCCTACTGCAGCAGCAGGAAGTCCGAGGTGTCCTTGCCGATTTGGACGTGCGTGGTCCAGTTGGGCAGGTTGGTCGGGCGGATCCACGTCGACACGGTGGCCTGGCAAAGGATCAACCCATACGCCCGGTCTCGAGGTAATCGAGGATCGGCACCGCCAGCGGAAAGATGAGGTCGTCCAGCATATAGTGCAGTTGCGACCAGAAGGCGGGCTCGGCCATCGCCGGCGGGTCGGCATCGGTCAACTGATCGCGCAGCGGGTCGGTGATCGCCGGCATGTGCTGTATCAGATCGCCCGGATAGCCCTTGGCCGTGAACACCGCCGCCATGAACAGGCAGTAACAGCGGACAAAGGCATCCGAGTTGCTGTTCACGAAGACGCTTTCCTCGTCGAAGAGTTCCTCCACTGGGTTCAGCAGCCGGATCGTGCCATCGGCGGCCTCGGCCAGAACGCCCTCGCCCGAGGTGCCAAACGCCAGATAGCGGCCGCCCTGCCAGGTCACCTCGACACATTGATCGGGAAAGCGCGGAAAGTGGAAATTGGACTTGGGGTAATCTTCCAGTACCGCCAGCCAGTTCGCCTTGACGGTGGTTGTATCGTATTTGCGCTTGAGCAAGCGGGACAGGCTGGCACCGGCCAGCCCGTCCAGTTCCTTTTCGATACGGGCGAAGAATTCGGTCATTTGAACCCGTCGAGAATATTCTGCGGCTCGCGCCGGAAATTTGGCCTGTATTTCACCGCATAGGTGATCTGCGCGCCCGGCGCATAGCGATTCAGCAGCGGCTTGCAGATATCGTGGCATGGGCTGCGGCCCGAGAAAACTCAAGGAGGCGCTCCGCGCCGGCGGTTTCGGCCACGATGATCTCCTCGGCGTGCATGGTCCCGTCATTCTTGCACCCCATGATCGAGGTGGTGCCGTCGAGGTCGGCGAGCAGTCGACCGGCGGGGGTCATCCGGACCCGGCGCCCGTCCGGTTCACGAGCGGCGTGCCCACGTCACGGCCTACTGCCGCGATGCCCTGCGGGCGTGTCGAGTGGGTCGTCCAGGGGCGACGCAGGAGCGTCGACGCGACGTGCTGAGAGGTGGTTCCAACCGGGCGCTAGGACACCGGCTACAGGCATGGCGATAGGTCAGGAACGGCGTCGCTCCCTACGCAGGAGGGAGCGCAGAGTCTCGGCGTTCGCGTAGCCGACCCGTAGCGCGATCTCGGCGGAGGTGAGGTCCGTGGTTGCTGAGAGGTGCCGAGCTCGTTCGATGCGAAGCCGTTGGACGAACCCGAGCGGAGTGAGGTTGAGCGCCGCACGGACTCGTCGTTCGAGGGTGCGCCGGCTGGTGCCGAGCGACTGCGCGACGAAGGCGACGTTGAACGGTTCGTCCAGGCGGGCGCGCACGAAGCGTTCGAACTCGACGACGATCGGGTCCTCGTGCCGGAGATGTTCGTATGCGACGAAGGCCGCCTGCGACGGACGCTCGTCGATGATGAGGAGCTTGGCGACATGTTGGGCCAGGTCGGGGCTGATCGATCGCACGAGTGAGAGCGCGAGGTCGATGTGGGCGAACGCGGCGCCGGCGGTGACGAGGTTCCCGTCCACGACGACCATGGTGTCGAGATCGAGGGCGACGGTCGGATAGCGCTTCAGGAACTCCGGCCCCAGGAACCAGCTGGTCGTCGCCCGCCGATGATGCATCCGTCCGGTCTCAGCGACAGCGAACACGCCGGTGCACGCCGCGGCGATCCGGGTGGTCGCGTCGTCGAGGCGCCCGAGCGAGGCGATGACCGAACGAGCATCTCGGCTCTGGAGGGCGTCGTTGGTAGCGGCGGCCGTGAGGGTTCCAAGCGCAGGGACGACGACCACGTCGAACTCTGCGGACTCCGACAGCGGGTGGTCAACCGACAGGGTCATCGATGCCGTCGTGGTCACTCGCCGTTTCGGTCCGAGGATGGCGAGTTCGATCGGGTCGATCCGCGGGTCGACATCGCCGCGGGCCCCGTCGGCCACCCGCACGATGTCGATGACCGACGCGACAGCCGAACCGAAGCAGCCGTCGATCGCGATCAGCCCGATACGCATGGCGCGAACAATAGCAATACTGTCGTATACGCCACTCCCCATCGGCCCTCGCTCGTCATACGCTGAACTTGCCCCCACGAAGAACCCCGACTTCAAGGAGAACCCCTCATGTCCACACCCGCATCACTTCCGTATGCCTTCGTCGCCAAGATCGTCGCGGCCGATGGACAGCACGACGCGCTCGCCGATCTGCTCGCCGGCGCTGTCGCACTCGCCAACGAAGAAGTAGGAACGATTGTCTGGTTCGCGGTCAGGACCCACGCCGACACCTTCTGGATCTTCGATGCATTCCCCGACGAGGCCGCTCGCGACGCCCACGCCAACGGCGCCATCGTCGCAGCCCTGACGGCCAACCAGCACCTCCTCGGCGCAGCACCCGAGATCCTGGCGGCCGACGTCCTCGCGTCCAAGCTCCCGTAGTCCGCCAACGCACGAGATCATCGCGGCCCGCCGAGCCGTCGCCAGGTCGCGACGCAACGCCACGCTGCGTTGCCGAGCGGTGTGAGGCCTATCGGCACACGGACAGGATGCCGGCCGCGAGCGATCAGCCGGCGAGGGGTCCGTCGCAGAGGAGAGCGACGTCGGTGTCGGGCAGAGCCACGAGGTCAGCGCATCGCGCGACCACCAGAACCGAACCGCCCCTGCCCTGCGTTTCCGCAGGTCAGGGCGGTTCGCCGGAGCCACCTGTCGGACCCTGAAGAAGCGAGCCGCTGACGTGCTCGCCTACTTCGAAGGACCCGGCACCAGCGACGGGCCGACCGAGGCGCTCAACGGCGTCATCGAGAAGACCCGCCGCCTGGCCCACGGCTTCCGCAACTTCACCAACTACCGGATCCGGATCCTGCTCGCCGCCGACGGCTCACGTCCCTACCGACGCCGTCCCTCGATCAGACCCGAACCATCCTGAACTGGGAAGGGCCGGCAAACGTCTCGGGGGAGTCGCACGTGCAAGTTGGTCGTGTCGTTATGTCGATGTGGGCTGCAGCCCTTGTGGTGTTGACTCAGCTGGCGGTGGTGGGTACGTCGTCATCAGCTGGAGTGGCTGCGGCGGCGAACACCCCTTCAGCTGAGCTATTCATCGGGGGTGAACCCGTCACCGTCGGTGAAGACGGAGCGGCACAGCCGGTCATGGCGACCTTTGCTGCGAACGAGGGCGAACGTGTCGCACTCAGCGCGCGCGCCGCTGACGGCTACTCCTGGATAGGGGTTCGTTCGCTTAATCTCTCCGAGTGACGTAGTTCTGGGCGAGAGTCAGGACTGGGGCGAGGCCTTCGTCGAACCCATCCTTCTGCCCGAGGCCGGGGAGTACGCCGTCGAGCTCACGTCGGGCTCCGGCGCTTCCATCGTGCAAGTGTCGCCTGCCGCGGCCACGGTGCACGAAACGATCGTGGCGTCCGACAGTCCTAGCCCATGGAAGCATGCCCTCGCCCCGGGCGAGAACGCTCTCCTCGGCCTTGAGCTTTCAGCCGGGCAGAAGGTCTTCATCACGACATCGACACATTCTGGGACCGACTACTACCACGACCCCGAGGACCCTGACTTCGGCGGTGTCAACACGGCCGTTGAGCTACTCGACTCGAGCGGGGCAATTGTTGCTCAAGCGGAGGAGTGGTCGAGCGTCGTTGAATTGCCGTACGAGGCAGCTTCATCGGAGACCTACAAGATCAGGTTCGACCCTCGCGGAGACGCCAGTGGCCACGTAGAGCTGCGAGCGTTCGATGTGACCGAGCCGCTCGAGTCGCCGTTGGCGGGCGGGGTTGGTCGAGTCGTTGGCACCAGCCCCGGCCAGCGTTTGGTGGCGACTCGAATCGACACGGCGAACACCTGGGCGTCCGCACTCTCTCCGCGGGAGGCATGAGTAAGCACTGCGCCTGATGACATTCGGCAACGGGGGGCTGTCCGGACCGAGGTCCTTACACAACGACGATGTCCGGACCCGCACCCGGCCCCGCGGCGTGGGGGGCGAACGTCGCGGCGATGACGCGCCACCGGCCTTCCTCTTGGACCCACAGTCGCGTGTAGCGCAGCCGCGCTGCAGTCTCCGAGCCGTCGTGGATCGCTACCACGGTGGCGACGAGATCAGTCACACCGGTCTTGCCATCGTCACGGACGGTGACCGCCTCCTCCTCAAGCTGGAGGATCCGGAGCGACCCGGACAGGTAGGCGATGAGGTCGTCGGTCTTGGTGAAGAGCGCGCCGTCGGGGCCGGCGCCGACGACACGCGGGTGCAGGAGGGCATCAAGTGCGTCGAGGTCTCCCCGGCGCTGGGCTGCTTGGAGGTGGCGCTCAGCGTCCACGAGGTCCATGGGGTCCTTCCCTGTCATCGAGTATCGAAGAGGTGGTGGTGGTAGGCCAACACGATCGCTTGCGCGCGATCCCTGACCTGGAGCTTGCGCAGGAGCCGGGTCACGTGCGTCTTGACGGTGGTGTCGCTGATGAAGAGCTCGCGCCCGATCTCGGCATTGGACAAGCCGAGGGCGATGAGTCGAAAGACGTCTAGCTCCCGGGCGGTGAGGGTGTCGAGCGTGACGGGTCGTGGCTCTCGACGCTCCTTCGTGAAGTGAGCGATGAGGCTGCGGGTCACCGAGGGCGACAGCAACGCGGCTCCGGCCGCGATTGTGCGCACCGCAGCGATGAGTTGCTCGGGAGGATCGTCTTTGAGGACGAAACCACTGGCGCCGGCACGCAGTGCTTCGTACACAAGGTCATCGTGGTTGAACGTCGTCAGGATGAGGACCTTGGCGTCCTCGTCTGCGGCGAAGATCCGGCGAGTCGCCTCGAGGCCGTCCAGCTCGGGCATGCGTATGTCCATGAGGATGACGTCGGGTCGGTGGCGGGCGGCACGTGCGACTGCTTCGATGCCGTTGCCCGCCTCGGCTACGACCTCGATGTCCGGCTCCACGTCGAGCAACATGCGCAGACCCGCGCGGACCATCCCCTGATCGTCGACGATCAACGTCTTGATGCTCACGCCGTCAGCCCGGGCCCAGCGGGAGTCGTGCGCGCAGGGCGAAGCCGCCGGTCTCCGTGGGGCCCGCGGTCATGCTTCCCCCGTAGAGCGCGACCCGTTCACGGATTCCGACCAGACCGTGACCGAGGCTGTCTGTCGTGGTCGGTCCGCCGCCGTCGTCGCGGACCTCCAGTTCGAGGCCATCGGTGCAGTAGCGCAGGTGGACCTCGGCACGGTGGGTGTGGGCGTGTTTGATGACGTTGGTCAGGCCTTCCTGGGTAATGCGGTAGGCCGAGAGTGCTAGCCCGGGGGGAAGGTCGACGGCTTCGCCATGGACGTGAAGATCGGTGTCGATCCCCGCAGCGCGCACGGTGTCCAGGAGCGCAGCGATCCCGCCGAGGCCGGGCTGGGGGGCCAGGTCCAGGGGGTCGCCGTCGCGGCGCATCGCCTCCAGCAGCCTGCGCATCTCGGTCAGGGCGTCGCGGCCGGCCTCTTCCACGTTGCGCAGAGTCTCCCGACTCGTCACGTCCTCAACCGGCAGCCGGTGTCTCAGTGCCCCCACCTGCAGGACCATCACGCTCACTGCGTGGGCGACGATGTCGTGCAGCTCGCGAGCGATCCGGGCCCGTTCCTCTGCGACCGCCACCCTTCCCTCGTTGCGACGTTGCCACTCTGCTCTGGCCGCACGCTCCTCTGCGGCCTCGGCCTGCTCCGTGCGGGCGTGCAGGGTGAACCCCACCAGCCACCCGGCAGCGAAGAGTCCTGGGATGAAGAACAGATCGCCCGCCGTGTGGGTTGGGTCCTGGTAGGCCACGGTCGCTGCTGACGCCACCACCACGGCAAGCCCCGCACGGGCCTGCCGATGGTCCTTCAGATCACCCAGGAGCACCGCGGCGATCATCCCCACGATGGAGAGCGGGGCCTGCCCCGCGATCAACGAGCCGTCGACTATGGACAAGGTGGCGCTCGACAGCCACGTACCCGCCGGGATCGCGAAGGGCGCTCGACGGCGAAGCGTCAGGGCCAGACTCATGACGACCACGGCGACCGCGTGGAAGACGACGCCGACGTCGTCGGTGCCGGTCGAGCCGGTGTGCGTCACGATGGTCAGGGCCGCCGCGGCGGCCAGGCAGACGATGATTGCATCCAACCCGTGCTCAAGGAGGAAGACCCGCAGTCGGTGCACCCGGCCAACGTATCGCCCTCGCCGGCGTCCAGCGTCCTACGTTGGTAGGACGCCGGGTCCTCAGGTGGTCGTAGCGAGGAGACGGCCTTCGGAGGACGCACCGGACCCTGTTTCGCTCCTAGCGTCGCCGGCATGGACCTGCCTCAGGAGACGACGACCCGCGACGATGGGAGAGGGCTCGCAACCCCCGCATTCGGAACGACGAGACCGGTACCTCGTGCCACAGTCACGCCAGACCCTGCTCGCGCGGGTGCCCTGCCATCGGTCCCGCAGTACTCGCGCCGTCGTATTCTCGGCACGTGGGCAGCGGCAGCCCTGCCGATGGCGGCGCTCGCCTGGGTGGGGGGTCCCCTCCTGGCCGACGCACTCGAGGGGCCGAGCGCCTGGCCCCGCGCGATCCTGGTCTGTCTCACCGCCGGCCTGGTCTGGCAGTTCATCCTCGTCATGGGCGCCCTGCGCCATGAGCAGGGGACGCTGCGCTGGTCGGTCGCCAAAGAGGCCTTGTGGCTGCGGTCCCCGCGTAGCCCCCGCAGTGGCCGCAGCGGTGGTCGGCTCTGGTGGCTTCTCGTCCCACTGGTCCTGCTGGTGGCGGCCACCGAGGAGCTGCCGAGCCTGCCATCACCGGACCACCGCGACCTCGGCACGTTCCTCCAGTCCAGCGCCGGCCAGGACTTCATGGCGGGAAACTGGCCCTGGTTCGCGTTGATCCTCACCATGATGATCCTCAACACCGTCCTTGGGGAAGAGCTCCTGTTTCGCGGCCTGCTGCTGCCTCGCATGCGAGGAGCGTTCGGCCGTGGGGACTGGTGTGCCAACGGCGTCCTCTTCGCCGTCTACCACCTCCACGTCCCGTGGGCCATCCCAGCAAGCCTCCTCGACATGTTCCTCGTCTCTTATCCCGCCAGTCGCTACCGGAGCGCACTCATCGGCATCTGCGTACACAGCGTGCAGACCGTCGTGCTGGGGGCACTGACGCTGCTCCTGGTGCTGGGTTGAGCGGTCATCCGTGCACCTAGCCACGGCCGGGTCCGGCTGCTTCGTGCCAGCGGGCGAGGACGTCGACAACCAGGTCAACATTCACCCTCGGTGCACCGGCGCCGAACTCGGTCCTACTTGAGAGGAAACATCCCAGTCATGTTCCACGCCCCCGTCACGCCAACGCCCGCCACTGCCGCTCCGACTCATGAACCGCTCGACCGCCGACTGGTCCTCAGCGGGCTGTGGACCTCGATGTTGTTGGTGTTCGCCTACGTGGACATCTTCGGCTTCTTCCGCGCCGACGTGATCAACGGCGCCCTGGCCGGCGAGGTGTCGGGACCGGGGTTCGCAATCGACCAGACCTTCTTGACCCTCACGACGCTGTACATCCTGATCCCGAGCCTGATGGTGGCCGGCTGCCTCCTGCTCCCGCGCCGACCGAACCGACTCGCCAACCTCACGCTCGCCCCCATCTATGCGCTGACCATCGTCGGCGGGATGCTGGGCGAGACATGGGTGTACTACCTGATCGGTAGCTGCGTCGAACTCGTGCTGCTCGTGACGGTCGTTCGTGTCGCGCACCGCTGGCGCTAAACCTCGGTGATCGGAGAGAAGTTGAGCCACATCGCATGCCTCCACCACAGGAACGGACTCAGCTCGGATCGACCACCGCGATCTGGATCATCGTGCCCCTCGCTGTCGGCCCGACCCTGCTTCGCCGATCAGAGGTGAAGTAGCCGATGCCCATTCGCGTCTCGGCTCGCACCCTCGCCCTCCGAATAGTTGCACGTGTTCGACTCAGCCTCGCGCTGGCGGTGCTGGCCGGCTTGGCGGCATTCCTGACAGCCGGGTGTGCCAGCGCAGTCTCGGGCCGGGTCGGTGTCGCTTTGGACGACCGGGGGCAGCCGGTGCTCGTGGTGATCTCGTGTGATCGAGTCCTCGACGAAGTCATCGTGACGGACGCCACCGGCGAGATCGGCCGATGGGCCACAGACCTGACCACGTCAGGGCTGACGACTCTGGATCCCGCCGCTCCGACCCCGCTCTGGCGCGGCGCTGGGATCTCATGGCCGCAGCGGGGCGAGGTCAGCGTCGACGCCGCCTCGACCACCACTGAACTGGACGGCAGCGGAGTGGTCGTCGCACCGCGATGGCTCACGCAGCTCAGTGCCGGCCACGTACTGGTCGGCGACTCGGGCGAGACCGTGCCGCGCGATCAATTCGAGAGAACCTGCGACTAGCGGGTCGCGCCGGCTCGCCCAGTCCCGTCGTGAGCTCATCCCGCCTGTGTACAAGCATGGAATTCGCTCCTGTTGCCCTCCAGCGCAAACGGCAGAAGAGTTGCATCGACTCGATTCGCGTCGAAGTCATCGCCAGACTGTCTCTGTTTCGCGGCGTGCACCGCGGTCCCGGCAGCCGCGCCGAGGGCAGTGCCGATGCCGGGCGTCAACAGGTCAATCCCCTCGAAGATCTGGCCAAGGTTCAAACCAACAACGACGGCTCCTGCCAAGGCGAGGATGCCGATCCAGTGCTCGAGTCGAGTCGTGACTTCCCCTCACATTCGTTGGCCATCCGCTGAGGCCGTCGGGAGCCACATCCCCTTCCCAGCACAGCAAGCACCAAAACCGGTTGACGAACGCGGCGCGCCAGCGGGCCACGCCTAACTCGTCCGCATCGAGGGCACCGACCCTCTCCGTAGGCCGATCGATCAAAGGGACGGGCGGGCTGCAACCTGCCATGCGTCTCACCGCGGGGCGCTGCGCTGGCCTACACAGTCGTCGGCCTCGCATCCGGCCTCGGGGCGGTTGAGGAGGTTGTCGTCCGTGCGGCTCGGGAGGTCTACTCATCGCGCGGCTTCGGCTGCGGCTCGGCCGGCTAGCAGCACGTAGGACCCGGCGAAACCCCACCGCAGTCGATCCCAGCGGGCTTGGGTGAGGTGGTGCCGCAGCGCGGCGGCGGCGACGGCGTACCCCGCGATGGCTGTGACAGGTTGCTCTGGCCCCATCGTGACGGCCTGATCTGGCCCCACGGGCGACTCGCCGGGGTGGTTGTGACGGTTTGATCTGGCCCCACCCAAGCCTTGGTTCCACCTGATGGTTCTCGAGGACGGGTGGGGTTGGGATGGGATCACGTGTGGAGTTGTTCGCTGCGATTCGCCGGGACGCGAGGATCGAGGAGGTGTCGATCCGGGAACTGGCGCGTCGTCACGGGGTGCACCGGCGCACGGTTCGCCAGGCGCTGGCGGCCGCCGAGCCGCCACCACGGAAGAAGCCGACGAGGTCGGCGCCGCGGCTCGATCCGTACAAGGACCTCATCGACGCCATGCTGCGCACCGACTTGGACGCGCCGAGGAAGCAGCGGCACACCGCGACCCGGATCTTGGCTCGGCTGGTCGAGGAGCACGCTGCGGAGGACTTGTCGTACTCGACGGTGCGCGACTACGTCCGGGTACGCCGCGCGCAGATCGACCGTGAGGCCGGCCGCCGGGTGGAGGCATTCATCGCCCAGCGCCACGGTCCGGGTGAAGAGGCTGAGGTCGACTTCGGTGAGGTCTGGGTGGTGATTGACGGGGTTCGGACCAAGTGCCACATGTTCGTGCTGTGGCTCTCGCGTTCCGGCAAGGCCATCCACCGGGTCTACCCTGACGGGGTGGTGGTGGCGTAGGACGGGAGGAAGTTCTCTCGGGTGAGTGGCGAGGTCCAGCGGTCTAAGCAACGGTCATGCTGCTGACGGGTTGGTCAGCAGCGCAGCCAGCCGGTCGGCTGGGGTCTGCAGCTCAAGGGTAGGGCGGGGTCGACGGTTGAGGCTGTCGGCAACTCGGCGGAGGTCCTCTGCAGTGTGGATGCTGAGGTCGGTGCCTTTCTCGAACCAGTGCCGCAGCAGCCGGTTGGTGTTCTCGTTGGTGCCGCGCTGCCACGGCGAGCGGGGGTCGCAGAAGTAGACCGTGGTGGCGAGCTCGAGCTGGATGCGTTGCCACTCGGCGAGCTCGCCGCCACGGTCCCAGGTGATCGAGCGGCGCAGGTGCTCGGGCAGCTGGCTCATCTCGCGGATCATCGCCTCCGCGACGCTGGCGGCGTCATGGCGCCCGGGCAGGTGCAGCAGGATCGTGAACCTGGTCGAGCGCTCCACCAGCGTTCCGATCGCCGACTTGCTGGCCGGGCCGACGATGAGGTCGCCCTCCCAGTGTCCGGGCACCGCCCGGTCCTCGACGTCGGCGGGCCGGTCGCTGATCTTGAACGCCTCGGCGTAGGGCGACGTGGTCCGTGTGTTGTGCCCGCGGGGTTTGCGCTGGTTGCGTTTGAGGCTCAGCTGCTGGTGCAGGTCCTTGCGCAGCTCGCCGCGGCCCTGCACGTACAGCGTCTGGTAGATCGTCTCGTGGCCCACCCGGTTCATGCTCTCGTGTGGATGATCTCGGCGCAGCACCTGCCCGATCAGCCTGGGTGACCAGCCGTCGTCCATCTGGTCCTCGATCCACCGGCACAGCCCCGGATTGCGGGCAAGCTTGTGCTGCTTGGGGCGCCGGCGGCGCTCATGCGCGGCGCGGTGCGCGACCGGTCCCCAGTACGAGCCGTCCGGGCCGCGGTTGCGGTTGACCTCACGCCAGATCACCGACTTGTCGCGCCCGATCAGGTCACCGATCTCCTGGTAGGTGCAGCCGCACCGTAGCGCGACCGCGATCGCGGACCGGTCCTCACTGGTCAATGCTCGCCGCTGCCGCGGCCGGCCGTCGGGGCGTGGCTCGTCCGGCACCCTGGCCGGCGCGCTTCCGGGCAGGCCACCATCGCGGCCGAGCTGGATCACAGGGCTCATGAGCCCTGATCGTCGCCACCAGCCCGTCCCGGCCTTCACCGACACGCCCGAACCTGTCGCTGCACGCTGCAGCGACAGCCCCGAGCACACCAGATCGAAGAACTCCTCCTGCTCCTCATACGAGATCGCCCTCTTCGCCATCCACAACACCGCCTCACACTCGGCGTTGCTTCGACCACTGGACTCCGCCAGTTCGGTCGCCTCGTACTTGTTGCCCTATGGCGAGATTCCGGACGTGTTCGGTGGAACGTCAACGACCGTCCAAGGAACCGCAAGGACACACACAACAAGGGGGGAGACATGAAGTTGCTTCACCGTATCGCGCTCGTCTCGGCAATGCTGCTCACCACTGCGCTGGGCGTTGCCGTGCCTGCGTCCGCGTCCGCGCCTGACAGCAAGGCGGACGACGCTCCGGACCTGTACTGCAGCATCTATCTGCCGACAGGCGACGAGGCGTGCTTCTTGACCTTCGAGGAGTCGACTTCGTGGGCGCAAGACACCGCGCAAGCCTCGAGCGCGCTATCCGCTGGCACAGAGTCATCCGCTCTGTCGTCGTTCCTGCTGGCGCGGCTCTACGAAGACAAGAACAAGCAAGGCGGGATCTACTCGATCTTCGGTGATGGGCCCTGCGACAACACCGGGGGCTACGAATGGGAGCTCGACACGTTTTCCGCGACCTACAACAATGAGATCAGCTCGTTCCAGGGTTACTCCAACTGTGACGTGAAGCTGTTCGAGAACATCTCCTTCAACGCTTCTCCCGGCGCCACCTATGGACCCTATGCCAGCAGCAACGATGTTGGTGCAATGAATGACAAGGCGAGTTCAGCGCGCTTCTACTGAACCCGGGGCTGCGAGCCGGGCTGCGAGCCAGACCGACCCGGAACGTCCCTCGTCTGCGCCTGGCCGGGAGGTGGCTTCGCGAAAGATGTCGCCTCCCGGACGGGGCCGTGACGAGATGTCGAGGTTCAGTCCAGCACCAAGAGGCCGGGCAACCCGAGCTGGTTGCAGGTCGCGGAGTCGCCTGGAAAGACTGCTGCCTGCCCATTGGGCAGAACGCAGGGAACCAGCTCGGGGATGGGGTACTCGCCTGTTGGTGAGGGCTCGGGCATGGGATCGCCTCGGTCCTGCCAAAAAGCGCCAGCACGCCACTCTGCTGCGCACATCTCGACCAAGTTGGACACGACATCGGGTGTCCATCCATCGCTACTGCGGGTCGCGTTGGCTGCCGTGGAGCCAGGGAAGTCGTTGTCGAAGTTCCGGCTGACCTCCCAATAGCAGCGGCCGGAAGTAGTGACAGTTGCGGGCTTGAGATACTCGATGATCGTCGTGGCGGCTGCGGCGCCACCTCCAATGGTCAGGACAGCCGCTCCAGCAACGACAGCCGTGCGTCGGGACCAGCGCTGGTGCCCAGATGAGGAAGCACTGGATTCCAGTGCCATTGCGAGGCGAAGACGGGCGATGTCGGCGCGCTTGCGATCGGGAGGTAGGGGCGGGAGCCGCCCGGGGATGTCGTGTCTCATGGTGCTTCTCCTGGTCCGAGGTTGGTGGCCGGCTTCCGTGCCGCGGCCGGGGGGCCGGGTGGAGTCACAGGAGCGGGGAGCTCGGCTTGAAGGGCGTCGCGGAGCCGCATGCGAGCCCGAGACAGCCGCGACTTCACAGTGCCGACTGGCACGTTGAGGGCCATGGAGATCTGCTCGTAGGTCAGCTCAGAGGACAAACTCAGGGCGATGACGTCGCGCTCGTTCTCGGGCAGTCGATCCACCGCGACCAGCACACGGGCAGCCTCGGCCTTTGCATCGACCCTTGCCGCCACGTCGCCCTCAACATCGTCGGTGAGCACGCCGAGCGGGAGACGTTGCAACAGGCTGCGGTGGCGTCGCTTGGCCCTAGTCGTGTTGCGAACAACGTTGTGCGCAATGCCGAACACCCATGCAAGACCCGCGGACTCGGCGCGGAGCGTCGCGCGCAGCCGCCAAGTCTCAAGAAACACCAGCGAGGTGCAGTCTTGCGCCGTTTCCCACTCGCCGGTGCGTCTCAAACAGAACCCGAACACGGGATCAGACAGCTCGGCGTAGAGCGTCTCGAAGGCAATCGCGTCGCCAGCACGCACGCCGGACCACAGTTCGCACCCGTCGATCTGTCGCTCGGTCACATCAGTTAGTGTCCGCGCCTCGGCAAGGGTTCCAGAAACCGGCCGCAGATCTTGAAGCGATCAGGCAGTCAAGCAGGCGCTCATGCTCGCATCGGTAGCGGGGCCCACCTCTGATCTTGAGCTGGACGAATCTGGCCTCCACGGCGCCACTGGTCCACCCCACAGAAATGCCGCAACTGAAGGGGCCTTGGGATAACTCCCTGGTGCCAAGTCAGACCGTCACACCGGGGCCAGCTGCGGTTGACAAACTCACGGCGAAGACGACGAAGGTGACGAGGATGAAGGCGCCACCCAGCAGCACCACGCGCAGGGCCGCACCGTCGGTTCCAGGGTCCACGAACAGTGGCAGGAATGCGACGAAGAACAGCGACACCTTGGGGTTGAGCAGGTTGATGGCCACGGCCGTTCGGATGACGTTGCCGGGTGATGGGCGAGTGGGCCGGTCCGACTCGAGGAGGGCACTGCGATCGTGGAACAGGCGCCAGGCAAGCAGCAGGAGGTACGCCGACCCTGCGAGCGTGACTCCCCGGAAGGCAGCAGAGCTGGCCTGGAGCAGTGCGACGAGCCCGGTGGCGGCCGCGACGAGGTGGGGTACGGCGCTCACCGCGCAACCAGCCGCGGCCCGGATCCCCTCGCCGACGCCGTGGGCGAGAGCGTGGGTCAGCGTGTAGATGACCCCGGTGCCTGGGGTTGCCGCGACCAACACCGTCACAATCAGGAACTCCGCGGTCATCGGTCCGCCTCGTGGCCCGACCTGCGATGCAGCAGAACCAGTGCCGCGCTGGCGAGAGCGAGGGAGACTCCGCTGGCCACGGTCCGAAGCTGGTTGAACAGTTGCCAGCGGCCGGAGTAGTCACGCCAGACCATGCGGGCCTCGTCGAGGTCGGACGGAACGGCCACGTCGCCGAGGGCCTCGTTCATCGGCACGTTCACCGTCATGGTCAGGATCAGTCCGCCGAGCAGGTACACCGCGGCGGCGGCAAGCAGCAATCGGCTTGATACACGTCGTCGCTCCCTCCACGCCAGCGCCGCTGCCAGACCCAGCACCACAGGAGTGAGGAAGAAGGCCGGGAAGAAGACCGCGTTGCGCACCGAGGCGTTCATCGCCTGCATCGCGGCGATGGCCACGCGCGGGTCGGCCTCGTCCAGGCCCCACATCGTCGAGCACACCCAGGCATAGAAGAACCCGAAGATCGCGCCCGCGAAGAGCACGCCGACCCACGCAGTGATTAACGCGGGGGTCAGCCCGCCATCGGTGGCTCGAGGCGGAGAGAAGCGTACTTGTGCGTTCGGTTCCATGTGGCAAGTATCCGAACGATGGGGTACGGTTGTCAACCATGCCGCCCAAGGAGTCGTCGAACGCACCCACCAGGCGCGGGCGCCTGCCGGTCCATGAGCGTGCCCGACGCGAACACGAGGTGCTCGACGCGGCGATGCGGGTCATCGTCAACCAAGGCCCCGCGGCCGCCACCATGCAGGCCGTCGCGGAAGAGGCACACGCCTCGAAGGAGACGTTGTACTCATGGTTCGGCGACCGCGACGCCCTGATCGCGGCACTGATCCGGGCAAACGCTGACGCCTCCGCCATCGACCTCACCCGTTCCCTCGACCAGCCGGTGACCGATCCTGCGACCGCGCGCA
The DNA here is from genome assembly GCF_947488025.1 of uncultured Nocardioides sp. Taxonomy (GTDB): domain Bacteria; phylum Actinomycetota; class Actinomycetes; order Propionibacteriales; family Nocardioidaceae; genus Nocardioides. The sequence continues at coordinate 21,686 of NZ_CANKYS010000019.1, forward strand.
CCACGCTCGAGGGCTACGCCCACGCGTTGCTGACGCTGCTGACGGGGGAAGTCTCGATCGCGCTCAATCGGGCGGCGATGACCGCGCCCGTGCTCGCGGCCGAGCTGCTGCACTCAGGTCGACACCGAGTCGGTCCGATCGCCGTGGCCTATCTCGCCAGGCTGTACGACGCCGGCCTGAGCCCACACGCCGACGCCCCGGCGGCCTTCTCCTTCCTCTACGGGCTGGTCGTGCAGGACACCCAGATCAGGACGCTCCTGGGCGAGCCCGCCCCCAGCTCACGTGAAATCACCGACCGCGCCCGATGGGCAGTGCGCACCTTCCTCGCGGCCGACCCCCTCTGAACTTTCATCTCACCGGCCAACCCCGCAGCCAGGCAACGAACCGAACGAGGGTCGGCATGTGGGCACGCTCCGCGTGACGATCCGCTTGCGGTGATGATGTCGGCGGGATCACTGAGCGCCTTCACTCGCCGCATCGCGTTCCAAATGCGGAACACTGTGACGGCCCGATTGTGTCAATTAACTCGTCGAGCAACTGGCCGGTGGGCTCAAGACCCCCAAGTCGTCAGATCCCTCTTGACACCCGAGAGGGTGAGGACTATCAAGAGCCCTAAGGCCCGCGCCACGGGGACGCGGCCAACTCGGGGAGGACAAATGAAGAGAGTTGTTTTGGCGATCGTAGTGGTGGCTACGTCGTTGTTGCCAGGTCTAACGGTCAGCCCGGCGCAGGCGCTCGCGTGCAGCGGCAGCACCGGCAATACGTCTGAGTACGCGCGAACGATCGACGGCAACGGTCAATGCGGGACCGTGAAGGCGCGTCACAAGTATGACCCGCCGTGGAGCGCCAACGATTACTGGACGGCCTACGACGTCGATGCCGACGTTGCGCAGAGTGCCCGCAATTCGGTGGCCTACCTTTGGGACAATCTCTTTAACCAGTAGCCGAGGCTGAAGAGCGTGATTCCGACGCACCGGCGCGTACGCCGAGCACTTGTGCCCCTGCTTGCCCTGCTCTTGAGCTGCGGCGCGTGTCAATCCTCGAACGACGACACCTCAGCTGCAGGCTCGGCAGGCGGGGGCCAAAGTCCTCCGGCGGGGTCCATTCTGGAACTGGCCCGAGAGGGCGGCGCCTCGAAGGAGCAGTTGGACGTGCTCAGAACCCAGGCGCCGACCTTCGAGTCGTACCAGACAGCGGTGGATAAAGCTCTGGCATGCATCAGGCGCGCCGGAATAGATGTCATCGGAGACTCCGTCGTGCGCGATAGCGGCTACCCAGAAATCGCCTACTCATTCGCGGCCAGCTCTGCCGGCCGCAGCGATGAGCAAACGCTAGCGTTAGCCGATGCCTGCGTAGCTGAGCACTCTCGATGGGTGGAGGAGGCATACCTAACGTCGCCTCGCGTGGTCGAGGCTAAGGAACTCCAGTTCGATCCCTACCGCTCAGCGCTGACAACATGCTTGGCTGAGCTGGGCGTCGAACTTCCAACAGATGCCACTCGCGGAGAGATACTCGTGGCGGCCGCCGAGGCGGCGACAACAGAAGGACGAGACTGCATTGACGAAGTCGGGTACGCACCTTGAGCCTGACTCCAACGATCGTGGGTCCGTCCGCCGAACCCCCGCCCTTCTGCTGGCGGTCTTGGCGTTCCTGACGCTCTCTGCTCTAGTCGTGTCGACCTACCTCGTACGAACCGCTGCTCCCGACGTGCTGCGCCCCGGCCGCAAGGTCGAGCCGACCGTGGTTCCGGTCCAGGCGAACGACCGCACAGAGACCATTGGCGTGGGCGTCACGGTCGAGCAGAACCCCGGGTTGGCCCTCAGCTCGAACGCTAGTGGCCGCCTGACATCAATGCGGCTACGCGCCGGTGATCGCGTTCAATCGGGCCATGTCGTTGCAAGGATCAACGACGTGTCCGTCGTGGCCATGGAGTCTGCCGCTCCGCTGTACAGAGACCTGGCAAGCGGAGACACCGGGCGTGACGTCGCCCGCCTTCAGGGATTCCTGCGGGTGCTCAATCTCCTTGCGGAGAAAGAGATCTCGGGGTCATACGACGCATCTACCGCGGTGGCCATCGGGCGCTTCAAGCGGCGGTATGGCATTTCCGGTGACGCAAGCACTTTCCCACTTGCGTCGGTGGTATGGGTGGGTCCGCGAGGCATCAGGGTGGCACGAGTAGAGGCACGCCCCAACAGCGTCGTAGCAACTGGCACCGTACTGGCCACCGGCATGCGTGAGGCGATCGCAATTGCTGTAAGTGAGCCGGCTGGTGGCATCGCAGACACGCCGGGAGGCCACCTGCTGCAAGTCGCAGGGTCACAGGCGCCGTATCGACGCGGTTCTGGACTCATCACGCAGCAACGGTCGGTGTCACGCATCGCGGCCGTTCTTGGCACAAGCGGCGAAGGAGTTGGCCAAGTCGTCACTCGTCGCCCGACGCGGGTGCTCACGCTGCCAGCTAGCGCAGTCGTTACGACGGAAGCAGGTTCGATGTGCGTCTACACCTCCGCTTCATCGCAGCCAATCCTGGTGGAGCCTCTAGGCGGTGGATCAGCCGGTACCGTCGACGTACCGGAAGCTACACAGATTGACGCAGTTCTCGTCAACCCGTTGCAGGTGATCGAGGAGCCCGAATGCCGTTGACGGCTGCTCAGCTCACCTTCGGGTACGGCGAGCGCAGCTTGTTCCGCGATCTATCGCTGAGGGTCGACCGCACGGACTCAGTGGCGATCGTCGGTCCCTCCGGGAGTGGGAAGACGACATTGCTCGGCCTGCTGGGTGGTCTGATCAGACCACAGTTCGGGGTCGTAACTATCGATGAACCAGGCTTCACGCACGTGCAGGCCGGAGTGTCCTGGGTCCTTCAAACGATGAACGTCCTGCCTCACCGCAGCGTCGTCGACAACGTTGCGCTCGGAGCACTGAGTGAAGGCCTCGACTACGTCTCGGCGCGTGAGCGTGCACACGAGGCGATCGAGCGCTTGGGGATCAGGCATCGAGCCTATCGCCCGATCAGAGAACTCTCCGGCGGCGAAGTGCAACGAACCGTCATCGCTCGAGCGCTCGTAAGCGGTCGACCCTTCATTCTGGCCGACGAGCCGACTGGTCAACTCGACCGCGACAACACTGAGCTCGTCGTGCAGGCCCTGCTACGGACCAGGTCCGACGAACAAGGCGAACGCCGTGGCCTGGTCATCGTTACTCACGATCCGGCCGTTGCCGAAAGGTGCGCAACCCAACTCACTGTCACCGACGGGGGGCTCAGCCCCGCATGAGAGGCGACACAATAGATGGAGGAGTAGCTGGTTGGGGCGTTCGCGTCGCAGCTCACGAGGGAGCTATGAACTTCCTGTGCGGACAGGTGACGACGTGGCTCATGCTGATCATGTCGACTGCATCCTTCACATGTGTGGCATGGCTCGATACACACACAACTGCTCGCATCGTCCGTGAGCAGCAGGAGTACGACGCTTCCGGTGGTCGTACCTTGGTCGCCACGAACGAGGACGCCGGAGTCTCACAGCGAGCGTGTGAGTCCCTGAACCTCGTGTCAGGCGTCGCAGGTGCAGCGGCGATCACGCCGCAGCAGAATCCCGCAGGGCTCGCATCATCGCCCGACGCAAACATCCCGATCGCAACAGCCACTGCCGGCATCAGTCGTCTCATGGGCATCGACGAACTTGGAGACGCCGTTCTGTTCGACATCAACACCGCTCGAAGGCTGGGCTTGATCGACTCTTCGTTGGTACGACTGCAGGCAGCCGACACGTCAGACGGGCCCACGAACGCGGCCGCCACAGAACAGCTGCTTCCGCCGTCGACACTGCGAGTACGCACGGCACACGGCCTGTCGCTACTCGGAGAGGACGTCGCCGGCGGAGCGATCCTGCCGGCCGCTGCCGTTGGACGCGCAACCTACTGCGTCGTCCAACCGACCACTTTTTCCCAGTCGGCCATTCGCGATGCCCTGCCGGCGCTGCTGGGCGCTCCGCGAACCGGCACCCCGACAATTGTCTCCGATCGCCTCTTGTCAGGTCGGTTCGTACGCAACTTCGCGGAGGAGTACCAGAACCGTCTCTCTAGTCGTGCTGCCACAGCAGCCGGAATTGGCATCGGGATGCTGTGGGTGTTGTTGTGCTGGACTCGGCGAGACCAAGATGCGCTCTATTCCACGCTCGGAGCGGGGTTGGCGATAAGGGCGATCATCCGAGTGTCCGAGGTACTGCTACTTCTAGGCACCGCGTCAGTGGTATCCATCACCCTGGCGGCAAACGTCGGCTTGACCCAACAGGTGGACCCCGACCTGATGTGGCCCTCGGTCGTAGGGAACGTCGGCCTCTGCACCAGCACGGCGCTTCTGACTGCCCTGCTCGCCGCCTTTATCCCGGTTCGATCACCACTGTCGGCCCTGAAGGATCGGTGACCGGTACGGGATCGGTGATCGGGACCGGTACCCGCCGCAAGAGGTAGCCCGCGACACTAGCCGGTGGTGTCGTCGAGTCTGCGGCCATGAGCGAAGACTTGAGAGGGCATGACTTAGCCCCGGCGACATGGCCAAGGCCAGCGGTCCACCGGGGCTTTCAAGAGGAACGATACGTGAGAATGGGGGCGATGACAACGTCGCCACCGCCTCCGCCGAGTCCTGGGCCACCCGCGCCTGGGCCATGGGTAGAGCGCTGGCTGAGCCAGCCCCGACACGGTGTCTACCTGGCCGCCAGCCAAGGCGACCCGCAGTTGGCTCTGGACCTGTACGAGTGGAACGCCGAGATCAGCGCCGCCCTGCTGCGAGATCTCGCCCACCTGGAAGTCGGGCTACGCAACGCCTACGACCGCGCGCTCAGCGCGCGGTGGCCCGGACCCCCGCACTGGACCACGGCCAACATCCCGGCCTTCGCGCCGTTGTGGCGCACCCGTCGTGGTCGACGAGTCGACGTCAACCTGCGGACACGTGAGTCACTCCACCGTGCCGTGGACTCCGCCGGCGGCCCCGCCGCTCCACCCGGCAAGGTCATTGCTGAGTTGATGTTCGGCTTCTGGCGGTTCCTCAGCTCCTCCGCCCATGAGAAGTCGCTGTGGGTGCCATCCCTCCACCAGGCGTTCGCACCGGGCACTGACCGGCGCGACGTCGACCGCCCCATCGGACGTCTGCACGGTCTGCGCAACCGAGTGGCCCACCACGAGCCACTCCTCAGGTACGACATCGCGGGACGCGTCACCGACATCGCGACCGTCGCCGGCCTGCTCGATCCCGACCTCGGCCGGCACCTGAGCGCGACCAGTCGAGTCACCCGGGTCCTCGTTCAGCGCCCCCGCTGAACACGAGACTGGCAGCTCGCCGCCGAGGTGGCAGAGGGGGCTTGTCGAAGACGGCCCGCAGCGAGTTCCTGGTGAGGTCGAGCCCTGCTCGATGCCCGAGCCGACCCACAGCCCTGGATCGGCCGGACCAACCCCATTGGAGGTGCGCCATGAACGCACTGCTTGTCGGGTACGCCCGATGCTCCACCGATCAACAAGACCTCACCGCGCAGCGTGACGGGCTGCTCGGACTCGGTGTCGAGGCCGAGCGGATCTACGTCGATCACGGCCTGACCGGCACCAACCGCGAGCGCCCCGGCTTGCGCGAGGCGCTGGCCGCCTGTCGTGCCGGGGACACGTTGGTCGTGACCAAGCTCGACCGGCTGGCCCGGTCCCTGCCTGATGCCCGGGCGATCGCCGACGAGCTCACCACCCGCCAGATCAGCCTCAGCCTCGGCGGGTCCGTCTACGACCCCACCGATGCTGTCGGGAAGCTGCTGTTCAACGTCCTCGCGATGGTCGCTGAGTTCGAGTCCGACCTCATCAGGCTTCGCACAGTCGAGGGCATGAAGGTCGCCAGGGCCAAGGGCCGGCTGAAGGGCAAGCAGCCCAAGCTAAGCCGCAAGCAGGAAGCGCACCTCGTCTCGCTAGTGCACAGCGGCGAGTACAGCACCCTCGAGGTAGCTGAGCTGTTCGGGATCGGCCGCTCGACGGTCTATCGCGCCATCGAGCGCCAACGAATCGCGGCCAAGGCCGATCTTGCTGACGCCTCCACACGACGCTGATCGTCACCTCGTTGGCGTCCCGCAACCGACACCTCGGCGGGACGCCGATGAGCGGAACTGATCGGAGCCGGTCTCGACCACAGCGGTTTGCCCAGTGGGGTTCGGCCTGCGGGACGGGCCGAACGTCCCGAGGTCGACTTAGCCGCTGACCACCTTTCGCCGAGCCGTGGTCCACCCTGGACGGGTCTGGAGCTGATTAGCCTTCCCGCGCTCTCGCCGCTGACGACGGCTTGTACGGAATTGGTTGACGTCGGGGCGAAATCGACGCAGGCTGCGCTCACCATCGTGTATCTCGGGGAGGAATTATGCGGGGGATTATCGCGGTTCGGCTTGGCGGTGCCTTGATGGGCGTCGCACTCGTCGGCACTTTCTTTGGCCCACCGACACATTCGGCGACGGCCCACGGACCATCAACATCGGTAGCAGCGATCTCGACGCCGAGTGAGGAGCTCCTCCGGCACGCACAGTTTTACGCCAAGGACTACAACGTCACCGAGGTCGAGGCGCTGCGACGTCTGGGTTTGATGACCGCAGCGGAGCAGTACATGACTTCAATGGAAAGGACGCATCCCGACCGCTTCGCGGGCGCGTGGATTGAGAACACCGCGGATACCTTCGCCGTGCACGTCCGCTTCACTGCGGGTCCGGAAGTTCTCGATCCTCATACAGCTCTGGTCGCGGTCGGGTTGCCGATCGAGGCGACCTACACGGCTGAAACGACTCTGGCGAAGCGGATCGACCTGACCAATACCGCGAACGGTGAGTGGATCAAGGCGCTTCCCGAGATGGTGGGCCTCTACCCAGATGTTAAGTCCGACGACATCGTGGTCGTGCTGAGCAACGGCTCCCGCATGACGTCTGCCGAAACCGAAGAACGGCTTGGACTGTCGAACGTGCGCGTGGAGTACGCGGAAGGAACCGTCGGTGATAGCAACAAAGGCGGGCTCCGCATGACCTCCTGCACGACCGGCTTCACGGTGATCAACTCCAGCACGCTGAACAAGTCGGTCGCCACCGCCGCGCACTGCGCTGACTCGTTCCAGCAGTACACGAAGTGGGAGCCGTCGGACGGGGTCTACCACACGATGAACTTCCGCGGCCAGGTCCGTGACGCCAACGCCGACATCGCCTGGTACGGAACCCCTGCGCACGAGGTCCGGCCGCGGTTCTACGGCGCCATCCGCGGCGGTGAGGGAACCGAACAGACTAGTTGGGGTGCGGCCGGCGTGGGGTCGCATCTGTGCCATCAGGGCAAGACCACCGATTACTCCTGTGGAGACGTCACCAGCGTGAGCTACCAGCCGACGTACGCTGGTGCATGTCCGAGCACGTGCAACTCGTCCTTCGTTAGAGTCTTCGGGTCAAACCTCAAGAATCTTCCCGGCGACAGTGGCGGCCCGTGGTACCGAGATTCCACCATCTACGGGGTACATAAGGGCGGTCAGTACAACGGGTCCATACCTGGCCAAGTCGCGTATTACAGCAAGTACCTCTACCTCCCGACGCAGCAAAGCCTGCTGACGAACTGAGTAGATTCTGTAGGAAGCGAAGCCCGCCGGTCTGCGCGTCAGATCAATAGGTGACAAACCTACCCATGGAGGCTGATCATGCGGATCATGATGCTAGCGGCGGCGCTGATGCTTTCCGGTTGCGCCGGATCGCCCGGCAGCGGACCGTCGTCCCAGGTCGAGGCGCACTTCGGAACCTATGAAGCAACGGGTGAGGGCGGCGATGCTGCTGAACTCTCGGGGAAGCTTGTAGTGCGTGGTGGCTGCTTCCTCGTCGACACCGACACCATGACGTATCTCCCGCTCTTCCCGACCGATCACGTAACCGCGCCGGATAAGGAGACGCTGGTATACGACGACCAAACCTTTCGGGTGGGCGAGACGATCTCTCTGGGCGGCAGCGCGACCCCCCAGGACTCGGCCGTTTTGGAAAGCGCCATCGTTCCGGAGTGCAACGGCGTGTCGTCGGACTTCTGGACCGTCGCCCAGAACAGCTGAAACTGGCGCTCAACGCCGTGATCGTCTCCCGGCGCGGGTGCCAAAGTACGGGGGTCTACCTGATGGACCGGCCGGCATACCGGGCCCACGGTTCGGCGGCCTTGGCGTGGAGGAAAGCGACTTGGGTGCAGTAGCCGAGTACCTCGCGACGAGCGAGGGCGGGCATTCGAGGACGAGCTCACCGATGGCACGGTTGCGGGCGCAGCCGCGTCGGAATCACGCCGTCCATCGCCGCAAGCCGTTCGCCCTGCGGCACGTCCGGACCTGCCGAATGAGCGGCTACTCCGACGGACCGTCAACCATCAGGGTGAGAGCACGAAGACCGGGGTATGCGTCCCTGTAGAGATGTGACCCATCCGTGCAGCAGACCGAACGTGCCTGCCACGGGGTCAGTCCTCGACGCTAAGTCCGACCTGTTGCGCGAACAGCGGAGCCAGCTGGGTCAACTGTTGGTAGTCCACTGTCGCGCCACCCAGGTCCATCAGCCCATCGATGGTCTCGAGGTTCGCACCCCGGAGGTCGAAGTCCTCGAGCTTCGCGTGTTGGACGTTGAGGCTGGCGATGCGGACGTTCTTGAACTCGACCCGTCGGACGACGGCGCTGAGCAGGTCAAGTTCGCCGATGACGCAGTCGGTGAAGGCGACGTCGACGAGTTCGGCGCCGCGCAGGTTGAGGTAGTCGATCTTGCAGTGGGCGAAGTGCACTGAGCGCCACTGAGCTTCGTAGGCCTCGAGCCCGCCGACGCGGGCGCCTACCCGGACGTCTCGCCACACGGTACGCGGTGCCCGGACGATGGGGATGTGGACCTGGTCGAGCTCGACCTCGCTGAACCGAGCCCCTTTGAGGTCGACCTGGTCGGCGTTGAGCCGGGTGAACTGGGTTGCCGACACCGCCGCGCCGGGAAGTGCGAGTTCGCGAAGGGTCAGGTCGGCATAGCGGACACCTTCGAGGTCGGCGTTCTCAGTGAGGTGGGCCAAGTCGCCGTCCTCGAGCCGGCCGAACCGGATGGAGTCGATCTGGGGTGCGTTGACGGAAGGGCGCGCGGAGGGCATAGCTGCTCCTGAGATGGGTGCGAAGAAGTCGATCAAGCGGGCGGGGTGGACAGTCGCGACTGTCTGGTCATGATTCAAGCGGCCCGTCTTGGCGACCTCGTGAAAGCAGGCCCCCACAGGCGGCTGTGAGCGGCCGTCGGAGGAAACCAAGTCATGTCGGGGAACCGCACACGCCAACGGGGCGGCGACAAGAGAGTGGTCCTGAGACAGTCTCCTACGCTCAGGCGGTGGGAATTTCAAGTGGGTTGCCGTCACAGCTGCCCCGGTCCCCCCTTGCGCCGGGGCAGCTCAGTGGCTTCTTAGGAGCCGCAGGTCAAGCATTCGCTTGTGCAGGCCCCCTTGCCGAAGGTAGTCGCTGGCTCCGGTCCCTCAGGGTTCCTGCGAACGCCGGGCGCTCCGCTGCAGGAGGTGGACCAGTCCGGGCCGCCCGGACGCGTCCTTGTGAGAGAACCCCAGCCCGACGAGCACCTCGACGTTGGGCATCCGGAACGCGTGCACACCCGGCGAGGCCTCCCATACGGGGCATTGCTCTAGCTCGATGAACAGGCCGCCGCGCGCCCCGCGGTTGCGGCTCGAGAGCACCGTCGCGCCGCTGGCGTCGGCGTCCACGACGAACTCGGCGGACTCCCACTGGTAGACGCCGTGCAGACGGGGGTCGCGGGCGCGGGGCAGCCGGGTCTCGTCGAGCTGTGGCGCGACCGCGCCGAGCACGGCGGCGGATGTCTCGGGCAGGAGGTCGAAGTACGGCCAGCGACGGGTCCAGGCGTTGGCGAACAGCGCGAGTGCCGTGCCGCGCGAGGGAGCGATGCGCAGGTAGGTCTCCTGGCCGGCGTCGGCCCCGCGGGAGTCCAGGACCCGCTCCTGCCAGCGCGAGCCGATCCATCCGATGCCGGCGTCGGCCCAGTAGGGGTCGTGCATCTGCACGCGGGGCTCGCAGAGTCGGTCGCTGGCGGCGGCCGTGAGCAGCCGATCGGGATCGTGGGCGCCCCGGAGGCAGTCGCGCGTGGCGGCGATGGCGTCGGCGGCGGAGCCGAACAGGGACGCGGTCGCCGCGATCGCCCGAGGCGCGAGGGGGACCGGGAGGGTCAGCATGGTCCCCGCGCGGTTCGGGACGTGCCCGCGAGCCGTACCGGCGGCGCTGCGCACGCTGTCGTCGGTGGTCGCGCCGACGGCGCCGAGGGGCGTGAGGACCCGGTCGGGCAGGTAGTCGTGCCAGCCGCGACCGAGCACCCGCTCGATGCACGCGGCAGCGATGAGGAAGGCATGGTTGTTGAGGGAGTACGTCTCGCCCGGCTCGGCGATGCGCTCGAGGTGGCTCGCCCCCTGCATCACGGCCTCGACCGCCGACGGGGGCCCGTCGGCGTCGAAGGACCCGACGAGCCCCGACGAGTGGGAGAGCAGGTCGCCGAGCGTGACGGGTCGTCCGTCGGGGCCGTCCGGAAGGGCGAGGCCGGGGAGGTACTCCGAGGGGGGTGCGTCCAGGCTCAGGCGGCCCTCGTCGACCACGGTCATGCCGGCCACTGCTGTGACCGTCTTGGTGAGGGAGGCGAAGGGGAACCGGGTCTCGGGGGTGATCGGTGCACCGCCGTCCGCCACCGCGCCCGAGCAGACCGTCCACGTCTCGTGTGCGTCGCCGATGGCCAGCTGCGCACCTGGCATCCCGGTGCGCCCGACGAGGTTGTCGAGCTCCTGCTGGGCCAGGTCGAGCACGTCGGACAGCGACGTCCCTGCTCCACCACGGCCGGAGCGTCCGGGGTCTCGTCAGACCGGCGCGCCAGCATGCCGTCAAGGGTCTGCACCACGGTGTCCACCCGGATATGGTGGGACCACGACCGGGCCTTCGCTCATGGGACGCATCCCAAGAGTCGTGAGGCTCGCCCACCAAGGTGCCGGGGAGATCCAGACTTTAGACTCGCCCGCATGTCTGACTCGGGCACCACGACGACTCCTGCCACCCTGTGGCGCCATCGACCCTTCATGGCGTTGTGGTCGGGGCAGACTGCCTCGCAGATCGGCTCAGCGCTCACGGTCCTGGTGCTGCCGCTCCTCGCCATCGAGGAGCTCGGCGCCGGTCCCCAGGAGCTGGGCATCCTGCGCGCGATGTTCGCCTTCGCCGCGATCATCGCCGCCGCCCCCAGCGGCGTCATGGTCGACCGCGCCCGCAAGCGTCACGTGATGGTGGGCTGCGACCTCGTGCTCGCGGCGTCCCTGGCCTCGGTGCCCGTCATGGCGCACTACGGCGTGCTGACGATGCCGTACCTCTACGTCGTGGCGTTCGTGAACGGTGTCTTCGGGATGATCTACGGCATCGCCTACCACGCCTACGTGCCGCGGCTCGTCGGCCGCGCCCTGTTGCAGGACGCGAACTCCAAGATCGCTGCGACCGAGTCCGCCGCGAGGATCTCGGGGCCTGCTCTGGGTGCGGCGATGGCCGCGTGGATCGGAGCCGCGCTGACCCTGGTCCTCGACGCCTTCACCTATCTCTTCAGCGCCGTGCTGACGTGGTTCTTCACCCCGCCCGAGAGGCACCAGAAGCGGGCTGCGGACGAGCCCCGCCCCAGCATGTGGGTTGAGGCTCGCGACGGTGTCCGCGTCGTGTTCGCCAACCCGACGCTGACCCAGACCGCGCTGACCACCATCGGCTCGATGATGGCCCTCGCCATGGTGGACGCCGTGCTGATCTACTACATGGTCAGCGTGCTCGACGTGTCCAAGGGGGTCCTGGGCGCGGTCTTCGCGATCGGCGAGGCCGGCGGGCTCATCGCGGCTGCGCTGGCGTCCAAGCTGATGACCACCTACGGCGGCGCGCGGATGATGTGGATCGCGGCGATGATGTCCCCGCTCGCGTTCCTTCCGCTGCTGGCGACCCCGGCCACGGCGCCCTACCTGATCACGGTCTACATCTTCTGCACCGCTGCGCGCTTCGTCACCTTTGACATCGCCCAGTACGTCTACCGGCAGTCGGCCTGCCCGCCCGAGATGTTCGGACGGATGACGGCGTCGATCCGGCTCGGCATCGCGGTCAGCATGGTGATCGGTGCACTGCTGGGCGGCTTCTTCGGCGACCTGTACGGCCCCAAGTTCTCCCTCGGCGCTGCCGCGGTCGTGGTCTGCGTGGCCAGTCTGCCGGTGCTGTTCTCACCGCAGCTCCGGCGCGCGAAGCACATCGACGAGCTCCCGGGGTGCGACGGCGAGCAGACGCTCGGCGCCGCGGAGCGCGAGGACGCCGTGTCGCGCTGAGCCCTCGCAGCCGGGCGAGCCAGGCTCAGCAGCGATCGTGGCGCTCGTGCAGGAGCACGTCCGAGGCGCCTGTGCGGACGAGCTGCTCGACCAGCGGGTCCTGGGCCGCGAACGCAGCGCCGCAGGCCCTGCCTACGGTGAGACCAATCGAGAGGAGCTCTTGCATGAGCAACGACGGCGAACAGATCCGGTCCCACATCACCACGGCGTGGCGGTCCGTCCTCGGCACCGACGAGGAGTTCGAGGATGACGACGACTTCTTCCTGATGGGCGGTCACTCGCTCCTCGCGCTCTTCGTGGCCGAGCACCTCGAGCAGAGTCTCGAGCGCGAGGTGCCGATGCAGACCGTGCTCGACAACCGGCGACTGGGCGAGCTCGCGACGGCGCTCGTCACGCGATGACCGCCACCGTCGCCGTCGCGCACGCCGCGCCCGAGCTGCTCGACGGACTGGACCTGTCCCTGGTCCCCGAGAGCGAGCACGCGAGGTTCGCCAAGCGTCGGCGAGAGGACGACCGGCTGTCCTTCCTCGCGGCGTGGGCGGTGGCGTCGAGGATGGTGGCCGATCGCATGGAGACCGACGTGGACCAGCTGCGGGTGGTCCGCACCTGCATCCACTGCAGCTCGGAGGAGCACGGCAAGCCGCAGTTCGTGGACAGCGGACTGGACCTGTCGCTCAGCCACACGCGTGGCGGGGTCGCGGTCGCCCTCGGCACCGGCTGCGAGGTGGGTGTCGACATCGAACGGGTGCCGGCCGAGCCCTGGCCGCCGGAGATGGTGCGAGTCGTCGTGGGTGACGACGAGCCCATCCCGTTCCCCGGCCAGGAGGTGCGCGTCTGGACGGCCAAGGAGTCGGTGGTGAAGTGCCTGGCCGTGGGGCTCATGGCGCCGGTCAAGGACCTGGCGATCGCCTTCAGGCCAGAAGGACCGGTCGTGGTGCGCTGGGACACCCGCCCGGACGTGGTCGACGATCTCGTCCTGCGCGAGCTCGACGTTCCGGAGGACTTCAGCGCGACGCTTGCCGTACGCGTCGCCGGCGGAGCGGATTCCCTCGACCTGGACTACGAGAGCCTGACATGAACGGTGGCGACCCCTGTCGCGGTTGCGCGATCGGGGTGGCAAGTCCGGGCCACGACGTCCACATCCGCACCGAGGTGCCGGGAGTCATCCTCTCCGTGGGCGTGCGTGAGGGGGAGCACGTGACCGAGGGCCAGCACGTCGCGCTCCTGGAGTCGATGAAGATGGAGATCCCGGTGCTCGTGGAGAAGGCCGGACGCGTGGCCAAGGTGCTCGGCCGGTCGGGTGACTGGATGGGCGCGGGTCAGGTGCTGGCGCTCGTGGAAGGCGCGCAGCGGCCGCTGGGGTCGACTGCGCACGACGAACAAGGAGCAGACAGGTGACGACACCTTTGCCGGGTGCCCGACCGGGCCCGGGGCCCGAGGAGGTCCCGTACGCGATCAGCACGCACATCGACGCGGAGCGGATCATGGCTGGAGTCAGGCGCGGCGAGGTCGTGCTGCCGAGCGAGAGTCCCAAGTGGAGCGAGGTGCTCAGGCACCGCTTCGCCGGGGTCGACCTCGTCGACTACGACCATGACGAGCCGACGGGTTTCGAATACGTCTGGTGGCGTCCCACTCCCGCGTGCGTCATCGACACCGGTGCCATCCGCGTCGGGACGAGCCTGCGCCGCGCCCTGCGTCGCAACGGTTGGACCTCGACGGTGGACGGCGCCTTCGAGCGGGTGCTCGACGAGTGCTCGCAGGACCGCCGTCCGTCGTGGATCACCCCGCGCTACCGCGCGGTGCTGGGCGAGCTCTTCGACGACGGTTGGGCGCACAGCATCGAGGTGTGGGACGGAGACGACCTCGTCGGGGGAGGGTTCGGTTTCGGGTGGGGCCAGGTGCTGACTCTGGAGTCCCTCTTCTCCCGGGCCGACGACGGTTCTCGCGCGGCGGTCGCCGACGTTAGCGCGCGCGCCGAGTCCGCTGGCGTGCGCTTGATCAACCTTCAGTGGCCCACTGCCCACTGCCAGCGAGTGGGGGGACACGAGGTCCCGCGTGATCATCTCCTCGAGGCGTTGTCCGCCGCTGAGGGTCGTCTTGCGCTCCCGACTGGCCGAGCGGACGTCGCGCGGCTCCTTGACCGCTCGTCCTACGGCGGGGCGCCAGCCGACAGCCCCGACGACGCTAGTCGGCGGTGAAGCCCTCGCGCCGGGCGCGTTCCTCGAGCGTCTCGAACGCGTAGGAGAAGATCACCTGCCAGCTGCGATGACCGAGGACCTCCTCACGGCGCTGGCACGAGCGCCACTCGTCGCGCCTCGGCCTCGCTGGTCGCAGCACCCGATCGCGTCGCCGCCCACCAGCAGGCTGTCGGCGCCGGTGGTCCAGATGGCATCGTTGCGGAATAGACCGACGAGCTCGTCGAGCACCGCGACAGCAGCTATGGGGCTCCGAGGTCCTTCCGCTAGGAGTCGGCCCGCTCATCGAAATCGAAACCGGTCGCCCTATTGACGCTCCCGGGATAGCAGCGGGATCGTCGCGCGGGACGCGCGCAGCGGGATCGTCGCGCGGGACGCGCGCAGCGGGATCGTCGCGCGGGACGCGCGCAGCGGGATCGTCGCGCGGGAC
>NZ_CANKYS010000020.1 GCF_947488025.1 uncultured Nocardioides sp.
CACGCCACCGAACACTCACCCCACGACGGCGACAATCAACCCATCCCAACCGTGCCCATCGGTGGATCGAGGCTTAGCGGTGTATCCGGCCCAGGTGTCCGAGGACATGTTCAGCTATCCGCTCACCGCAGGCGGGTTCACCGTCATTCAGGTCTGGTTCTTCGTCCAGCATGTTGGTCTGCTGGCGGGCATCGCGGCACTGGCCCGCGCGGGGATCATGGTCCAGGGTCGCAGCGCCCTCTGGGGCGTCGGCCTCGCCGTCACCGGCATGGCACTGCTCGCGGTCACCGAGTTGATCGCGATTTTGGCACGCAGATCGACCTATCCCGGCGACGGCACCGGCCTTGCCGACGCGCTCTACGGCGTTTCCAGCGTGGCAGTCGGTGTGGGACTGATTCTGGCCGGCATCGCGGTCCGCCGCGGGGGACGCTGGACGGGCTGGCGCGGGCTCGTGGTGCTGGTCGCCGGAATCTTCGTGTTCGTGCCGATGATGCCTGCGCTGATGGGACCGTTCATTCTTGCGCGCCTCGCCATCACGGTATGGATGCTGCTCTTCACGGCCCTGGGCTACGCGCTGTGGAAGGCCGACCAGCAATGAGCAGCCCGCCCGTCGGTGGCGGAGGCACCTGTCAATGTCTCCGTCACATGCCATCCACGCGGTGCATCATCGCCATGGATGTGAGTACCTGGGGGCGCGGTTTGCGGACTCGCCTGGTCAGCTGCACTGCGTGGTTACGTGGTCGAGCTCGTGGGGGCCGAGTCGACCTTCACCTGGAGCGGGACGTTCGACGCACGCCTTCTTCCGGGCGCGGTCACCGGCGGCCTGCTGGGATGGGCCGAGCGCCTGCGACGCGCCGGCCCACCGCGCAGATGGCGGCTGCTGGCTCTGGCGCCGCTGACGTTCTCCGTCGCGCCCATGCTGATACCCGGCGCCGTCACCACACTCGCGACAACTGGTATGGGCAGTGGTGCGATCGCGCTCGGGCTGATGGGCATCGTCGGCGGATACGCCTTGTCCGGACGGGGTCGGCCCTGGCCCCGCGTGGTGTGCGGTGCGGCAGGCGGGGAATTCACGGCCGCACTCGCCGCAGCTGTTGCCGGAATGACGGACCCTCCGCAGTCCTTCACCGACCCTCGAGGTGCCTGGGCGGCGATGCTGGCGGCCTTCTTGTACCCCGTGCTGGCTCTCGGCTGTTCGATACCGCACCGCAGTGCTTGTCACGAGATGCGGAACCAATACCGCGCGAGCGCACCGCGTGGACACACACCATCGCTCACATCGTCCGCGGCCTCGCTGGGTTGTGCCGGCCGCGATGGCGCCCGGGCGACAGCCCGGCCTAGGAGAAGGAGCGTCAAACATGGTCGTCATCACTAATCAGACAGTGGTCGCCTGTCCGCCGGAGGAGCTCTTCGACTACTGCGTCGACATCCGCAACGAGCTGGAGTGGAACCCCACGGCGAAGTCAATGGAGAAGCTGACCGATGGCCCCGTGGCCATCGGCACGAGGTTCCTGGCCCGCTGGAAGGGTGCGCCGTCGGCGATCGAGGTCGAGTGCCTCGAGTTCGAACGGCCCCTTCGCTGGGTCCACAACAATGGCGGGCCGATCGCGGTCACCTTCACCGGCACCGTAGAGCCGGTCGACGGCGGGTCGCTGCTCCGTGCCCGGTTCGACGCACGCCCGAGCGGTTGGTTCCGTCTGGTGTTCCCGGCGTTCGTGGTGATGGCGCGCCGTCAGGAGAAGGCCAACATGACCCACCTGAGACATGCCGTGGAACGGCGGACTGGTGACCTCCCGCGAAGAGGCGGAGCCGCGGCGCGCGAGATGCCGATCATCCACCGGATCTTGCGACACCAGATCGCCGAGGTGCGGATGCTGGTGCAGGAGACGCCGGCTGCCGATGCGCCGCGAGTGGGTGCCATCGCCGACCACCTTGGGTTCCTGCTCGACGAGCTGCACATGCACCACACCACGGAGGACGATCTGATCTGGCCGAAGTTGCTCGTCCGCGTGGGGCTCGATGCGCCGTTGGTGGAGCGGATGGAGGAGCAGCACCAGCAGATCGACGTGTCGGTCGCCGAGGTGCGCGCGGCGATGTCGGTGTGGCGATCGGATCCGACGCCGGCGTCGTCCTCGGCGCTCGCTGATGGCATCGGGGAGTTTCTCGTCGGTCTCGAAGCGCATCTCGACGAGGAAGAGCAGGTCGTCGTGCCGCTGATCGACCGCTTCTTGACCGAGGCCGAGTGGCAGGAGGTCGGAGAGCGCGGCTTCGAGAAGTTCACTCGGGCCCAGCGGTGGATCGCCCTCGGACAGTTGCTCGAGGTCGCGACGCCCGAGGAGGCGGTGATGATGTTCGGCACGCTGCCGCCGCCGGTGAAGGTGCTCTGGCACCTGATCGGGAAACGCAGGTACGGCAGGTACATCACGCCGGTCCGCGGCCGGCAGCTCGTGTGAACCGAGGAAGGCCGTGACCAAGGCGGCCGCCGTCTGCTCCCTCGTGCTCGGGTTGGGCTTCGGCCTCCCGGGCTCTTACGGCGCGTGGCACTACGCGCGACACGGCCAGGTGTGGACGTTCTTCGGCTTCCCCACCTATGGCGACGGGCCCTTCGATCGCTGGGGAATCCCGACCAGCACCGCGCTGCTCCTCGGCTTCGTCGCCGTGTGCGCAGCCGAGATCGTGGTAGGTGTCCTGCTGTGGCGCGGCGCCATGATCGCCCCGTGGTTGGCGCTCGCCCTGCTGCCGCTCGAGCTCGTCTTCTGGACCGGCTTCGGGCTGCCCTTTGGACCGCTGCTGGGATTGGCGCGCACCGGGCTCGTCGTCGCCATCCTGGTCTTGGGGGACTGACGCCAGCCGGACCGCCGGCCGAGAGCCCCCGGGTCACCCGCTGCCGAGGGCGGAGGGTGGTGGCCACGAAAATGTGGCCTGCCCATCCGCTCGAAAGGAAGTTGTGAAAACTTTCACAATTCCCGCGGGTGGTCATTTGGCGCACGTAGCGTGGAGGAGTGATCGATCCCGCGCTGACCCTCCTGAGCCTGGCCGATGCCGTACCAGCAGGCGTCCAGGGGCTGGCCAACGCCGATCCCGCCGGCCTGTTGCCCGCTCGACAGCAGATGGCGCTGTCGCTGGGCTGGCACATCATCCTGGCGTGCTTCGGGGTCGCATTCCCCGCAATGATCTTTGCGATGCACCTGATCGGCATCCGGCGCAACGACCCGGATGCGTTGCTGCTGGCGAGGAAGTGGGCGAAGGTCTCCGCTGTCCTGTTCGCAATCGGCGCGGTCTCCGGGACAGTGCTCAGCTTCGAGATGGGCTTGCTGTGGCCGGGCCTCATGGGCACCTACGGCGACGTCCTCGGCCTGCCCTTCGCATTCGAGGGACTGGCGTTCTTCGTCGAGGCGATATTCCTCGGGATCTATCTCTACGGCTGGGACCGGATGCCACCCAAGCAGCACCTGATGATGGTGCTGCCGATGGCGATCACCGGTGTCGTCGGGACGTTCTGCGTCATCGCGGTCAACGCCTGGATGAACGCCCCGGTCGGCTTCGACCTCGTCGACGGCGAGGTCACGAACGTCGATCCGTGGGCGGTGCTGCTCAACCCAGACGCGTTCTGGCAGTTCCTGCACATGTGGGTGGCGGCCTACATGGTCGCCGGGTTCACGATCGCCTCGGTCTACGCCGTAGGAATGCTGCGGGGCCGACGTGACCGGGCGCATCGGCTCGGCTTCACGCTCGCCTTCGCGTTCGCGAGCGGCTCGGCGGTCGTTCAGCCAGTCGTTGGCCACTTGCTGGGCAGCCGGATTGCCGAGACGCAGCCGGCCAAGCTCGCCGCGTTCGAACTCGCGACCGAGACCGAGAGCCCCTCGCCGCTCCGTCTGGGCGGCATTCTCGTCGATGGGGAGGTGAGGTGGTCGATCGACATTCCCTACCTGGGCTCGCTGATCGCGCGGAACTCGTTCAGCAAGCCGGTCGAAGGGCTGGCGAGCTTCCCGGTCGAGGATCGACCTCCCGTGAACATCACCCACTTGGCCTTCCAGAGCATGGTCGGGATCGGGACCCTGCTGGCGGTGGCCGCGGTCGTCTTCTGGGTGGCCCGCTGGCGGGGGAGGGACCTGCTGGAGCGCCGGTGGTTCCTGCGGTTCGCCTCCCTGGCCGGTGTGCTGGCGATCCTGGCGATGGAGGCGGGATGGATCGCAACCGAGGTCGGCCGGCAGCCGTGGATCGTCTACGGCCTCATGCGCACCCCGGAGGCGGCCGGTGAGAACTCGGGACTGTGGTGGCTACTTGGTGCGACCGCAGCGGTATACGCCGCGATGACGGCGGGGGCGGTGATCGTGCTGCGCTCCATGGCGCGGCGCTGGCGGTCCGGAGAGGTCGACCTCCCGAGCCCCTACGGACCCCAGGCGCAGCGTCCGCACGAGGGCGTGCGCCGGTGAGCCTGGCTGTGGTGGTCGCGGCGGCGCTGTTCGTGGGGGTGATCGCCTACGCGTTGTTCGGCGGCGCCGACTTCGGGGCCGGGTTCTACGACCTCACCGCCGGTGGGAGCGCTCGCGGTGCCGAGCTGCGGACCCTGGTCGACCACAGCATCGGACCAGTGTGGGAGGCCAACCACGTCTGGCTGATCTACGTGCTGGTGACCTGGTGGACGGCGTTCCCGGAGTCCTTCGCGGCCGCGATGTCGACGCTGATCCTGCCGATGCTGCTGGCCCTGCTGGGGATCGTGCTCCGTGGGGCAAGCTTCGCGTTCCGCAAGTACGCCGCCACGCTCGGCCAGGCGCGGGTGTTTGGGGTCGTCTTCGCGATCTCCTCGGTCATCACGCCGTTCTTCTTCGGCACCGTCGCTGGCGCGATCGCATCGGGGAGGGTGCCCGCGACCGGGCGCGGTGACCTGTGGACCTCCTGGATCAACCCGACCTCGATCTTCGGCGGAGTCATCGCGGTGGGCACGTGCGCCGTCCTCGCCGGGACCTTTCTGTGCGCGGACGCCCGCCGTGCCGGGCAGGACCGCCTGACCGAGGAACTGCGACGACGCACGCTGGCGGTCGCAGTGGTCACCGGCGCCGTCGTGTTCGCGGCCCTGGTCCCGCTCGAGCAGGACGCCCCCACGCTCGCGACGGGCCTGCAGGGCCGCGCCGCGCCGCTGGTCGCGGTCTCGGCGATCGGAGGGGTCGCCACTGTAGTGCTGATCGCGACACGGCGCTTCGCCACTGCGAGGCTGACCGCAGTGGTGGCCGTCGCCAGCGTTGTCTCCGGCTGGGGCGTCGGACAGTATCCCTGGCTCCTCGTCGACGAGGTGACCATCACCGAGGCCGCTGGCGCCCCCGCCACTCTCCGGGCCCTGCTCGTCGCCGCGGGTCTGGCGGCGCTCCTGGTCCTACCGGCACTGGGCTACCTCTACAAACTCACCCAGTCCGAGTCCTGGTCGCGCTAGAACACCGGCGATGCCGCGGTCAGGTCCTTCCCCACTCGCACCGGACTTCCTGTCCTGAGCGAGAATGGTGGCCATGACCACAGCCGGGGCGGAGCTGCGCTGGCTGCGCGCGGCCGTCGTGGCGACGGTGGCCACCTCGCTCGGGGTCATTGCGCATGTCTTGGCCGGAGGCCTCCTGCCGTCCTGGCCGGGGCTGGTCGTGATCCTCGCCGTCGTGATGGTCGTCGCCGCGGCCGCGCTCGGTCGTCCCGCGTCGTACCCGGTGATCGCCGGCCTCGTGGCGGGGGGACAGACGGGCGTGCACCTGCTCCTCACCGCAACAGCTGGACACGGCAGCCCTCATGCACCCACCGCGTCGTCGGGGACCATGTCGCCGGCGTCGACAGCCTTGTCACCGGCATCGATGACCACGGCCGACGGGGCCGGTGGGTACGCCCGTGTGATGAGGCAGGTCCCATCCGGGGTCGAGGGCGCTGGCGCTCCTCCGCACTGGGTGCAGCACCTGCTCGACGACATGACGGGCCTCAACGCGCTCATGGCCTTGGGGCACCTCGTCGCTGCGGCGCTGGTCTCGGTGTGGCTCTGGAAGGGTGAGCAGGCGGTGTGGGGCCTGATGGCCCTGCTGGGCGCTCGGGTCCGGTCCCGGATGGAGATGGCGTGCCGGACCCTTCCTGCTTCGATGACGACGTTGCCGCACCCCGCGCGCGGGGTGACGAGCACCGCCGTCAGCCACGTGCGCGCCCTCCGGTCACCGGTTGCCGGTACGACCTCCCGGCGCGGCCCTCCGCTCGGGCGCGCCCCCTCGCTTCTCACCTCGCCGTCCGGCTGAGTCACTCGGGCGGCGTCCGGCGCGACCGCGCCTCCGACACCCCGAGCCATCAACCGAAGGAACCACCATGTCCCAGCCTCGTTCACCCCTGCTCGCTGCCGCCCTCGCGTCGGCTCTCGTCCTGTCCATGTCGGCCTGCGCGGGGCCGGCCGACGAGGAGTCGTCACCGGGCGCCCAGTCCTCGAGCCCGGCGTCGACCCCAACGCCGTCGGCGACGACGACCTCTGACTCCCCGTCCTCGGAGCCGACGCCCACACCCACTCCGACGTCGACGGCGCCCGCCGGCCCCGCGATCACCATCAAGATCGCGGGCGACAAGGTCACGCCGAACGCCAAGGAGATCGACCTGCGCAGGGGCGAACCGCTGCTGATGACGATCACCTCCGACCGGCCCGGGCAGCTGCATGTGCACTCCAAGCCCGAGCAGTACGTGGACTTCAAGGCCGGCACCTCACAGCAGGAGCTGGTGATCAAGACCCCTGGCGTCGTGGAGGCCGAGGAACACGACACCAGCGCGGTCGTCGCCGTCATCACGGTCAAGTAGATGCTGTCCGCCCACGGAGTCGGGGGCGGCAGCGACCTGCCGATCCCGGCCTCGATGGCCATCCTGGGGGGGATGGCCGCCCTGGTCGTCTCCTTCGCGGTGCTGGCCATGGCGTGGCGCACGCCCCGCTACGAGAGCGGTGCCGACGGACGACCCGCACCCGCGGTGCTTGCCCGGCTGGTCGATCACCCGGTGTACACGGTCGTCCTGCGCACCTTGGGACTGGCGGGCCTCGGGTTCGTGGTGCTGTGCGCCGTCGCGGGCAAGGACGACCTGAGCAACCCGGTCTTCGGGATCGTCTATGTCCTTTTGTGGGTCGGCCTGGTCCCGGCGTCCTTGCTCCTCGGTCCGGTCGTGCGAGCGCTGAGCCCGGTGCGCACCCTGCACTACGTGCTCACCGCGGTCCTGCCAGTAGATCGGGAACACGGACTGGTTCGGCTACCGGCTCGCGTCGGCAAGTGGCCTGCCGCCGCCGGCCTGCTGGCCTTCGTCTGGCTCGAGCTGGTCTCACCGTCGGGGATCGAGCTGAACACCCTGCGCTGGTCGATCAGCGCCTACCTGGTGCTGATGGTGGGTGGCGCCTTGGTCTTCGGCGCCAAGTGGTTCGGACAGTCCGACCCCTTCGAGGTCTACTCCACGCTCGTGGGTCATCTCTCCATCTGGGGCCGCAGAGCCGATGGGGGGTTGGTGATCCGCAGCCCGTTGCGCAACCTCGCACGGGTGAGATCCGGGCCCGGCCTGATCGCCGTGGTCGCGGTGCTCCTCGGCTCCACGGCGTTCGACAGCGTGGCGGGGTCCGTGACCTGGCTCCGGTTCACCCAGTCGACCGACCGCAACGTCACCTTCGTCGAGACCGCGCTCCTGCTGCTCGCCTGCGGGATCGTCGGAGCAATGTACGTCGCCGCCACGGTCGCCCCCCGCCCAAGACCGGGTGTCAGCCGCTGGGACCTACCCGTCGCGTTGGCACACTCGATCGTCCCCATCGTGGTCGGCTACGTCGTGGCGCACTACGTCACCCTCCTGGTGGAGACCGGCCAGCTCACCCTCATCCAAGCCAGCGACCCGCTCGGCAACGGAGCCGACATCTTCGGGATCGCGGACCGCCAGGTCGACATCTGGCTCTCGCTCCATCCGTCGTTCCTGGCCAGCCTCAAGGTGGTAGCCATCGTCGCCGGGCACGTGATCGGCGCCGTGGCAGCGCACGACCGTGCACTGGCCCGCCTGCCAGCGAACAGCCAGACCAGCGGGCAGCTGCCATTGCTCGCAGTCATGGTGGCCTACACCTTCAGCGGGCTCTACCTGCTCTTCGGCCTTTGACTACGACCTCGAGCAGCTCACGGGGGGTGCGGGACCCACCCGGTCGTTGCCCAACACTGCGCCGATGGCTGGCGGGTCATACGGATGGAGAATGTGGAGCATGATGGTCAAGAGCTGCTGGACGTTGACGGCGCGCGCCCTGTCGCTGGTCCTGGTCCTGCTGCTGGCAGGCTGCGCTCAGGACGAAAGGTCGACCGACAACACCACTCCCATCGAGATCGCGGTGACCATCGAGGGCGGCGACGTCACGCCGAGCGGCGAGCGGATCGACGTCAAGCGCGGGCAGCCGATCGAGTTCGACGTCACCGCCGACACCTCGGGCCAGCTGCACGTGCACTCCGACCCGGCACAGAGCTTCGACTACGAACCGGGCACCAGCACCTTCCGTCTCACTCCCATCGAGCTCCCGGGGGTCGTCGAAGTGGAGGAAGAGGACCTGGGCCAGACCATCGTCCAACTCGAGATTCGCTGACCTACTTTCGGTAGTCCCCGAAGTAGACCCTGGCATCCAAGGTCCGAGCCTTGAATCGCTCCTGTGGTGCGCAAACGCCGACGACGTGCGGTGCCGCCTCGAGCGCCCGCCCTTCGTTTGCCGGGGCCTCCCGGCGCGCGGGCAGCTAGAACGCTGAAGCACCCGATCGATGTACCTGTCCAAGCTGATGTCGAGCGGCCTTGCGCGTGGGCTGCTCAGCGTCGTCCTCCCCGGGTAATGCGGCGACGGTTGGATGGTCGGACGAGGACCCGCCCGTCTTGGCCGCGCCGCCGGGAGAGCCGACCCTGGTGAAGAACTCGGTGTTGATTGCGGTGTAGCCGGCCCACTGAACCGGCACGTCATCTTCGTGAAGATCGCCCTACCGGGCACACGGGCTCGTAGGCCCCGCAGTCAACGCATTCGTCGGCATGGATGTAGAGCCTGCGCGAGCCCTCGTAGATGCAGTCCACAGGGCACTCATCGACACAGCCTCGGGGCCCCCCGCGCCGAATCAGAGACCAACCTCGACTGCGACCACCCATTCAATCTTTCTGGGTGGCCTCGCTTCCACGCGTCGTCGACACGCAACTGACGTCCAACGAGGTGGTGCCGTCGTGCATCTTGCGGCGGGGTCGAAAGTGGGCGTTATGCCGGGAGTTGGACCTTCAAAAGGACCTAGCGGCGATGGGACCAAACCGAGCGATGCGCAGGACTAGTCAAATCGGCGTTTGCCAATTGGCGACTACGCCTTGGAGCCGGGTCATCAGGTCGAGCCACAGTCCGCTGACCTGGAGTATGCCGAGCGTGATCATGACTAGTCCTCCGATGAGCATCACTGTTGATGCGCGGCGGCGCGCCCACTGGAGGCGGGTCATCGCCCGCGAGACCGAGAAGGCCGCGATGATGAACGGGATGCCCAGGCCGATGCTGTAGGCGAACGACAGGAAAGCGCCGCGGCCGGCCCCGGCGGTGCTGGTGGCCAGGGTGAGGACGGCGGCGAGGGTGGGGCCTATGCAGGGGGTCCAGCCGAGGCCGAACATGACGCCAAGCAGCGGTGCGCCGGCCAGCCCGGCGCGCGGGCGGTAGCCGAGCCGCAGGCTGCGGCTGGCGATCGGGAGTCGCCAGAACAGCCCAGTGAACGTCAGGCCGAACACGATGGTGAGCACCCCCAGGATGCGGACCAGCGTCTCTTGATGCGCGATCAGCAGAGCACCGAAGGTGCCGAACAGGACCCCGTAGCTGGTGAATACCGCTGCGAACCCGGCGACGAACAGGACTGCGCCGAGGACCACCCGGTGTGTGCCTTGGGTGCGGCCGGCGGTGTGGGTCTGGGTCTTGGTTCCGGTTGCGACCTGGCTGGGCGTTTCGGCGGCGCACGCATCGGTGGCGTGGTGGTTCTCCGCGCCGGACATCCCGGCGACGTAGGACAGATAGCCGGGCACGAGAGGTAGGACGCAAGGGGAGATAAAGGAGACCAGGCCCGCCGCGACCGCCAACAGTGCGGCGAGCACGAGCGGGCCAGACATCACCAGGTCGCTGGCGCTCATGGCAACGATGATCTCGGTCCTGTTCTTTCCTAGTGTGACGTCTGGTTCAGGTTCGGTAGGAACTCAGGTTACGACCAATGGATCGGCGCCCCGGGAATCAGACGCCGGCGTAGGAGTGGAGTCCGGTGATCCACAGGTTGACGCCGAAGAAGTTGAACAAGAAGGCGGCGTAGCCGGCGAGGGCGAACCAGGAGGCGCGCACGCCGCGCCACCCGGCGGTTGCCTGGGCGTGCAGGTGAGCGGCGTAGAAGACCCAGGTGATGAACGCCCAGGTCTCCTTGGGGTCCCAGCCCCAGTAGCGGCCCCAGGAGTTCTCGGCCCAGATGGCGCCGGCGATCACGGCAAAGGTCCAGATCGGGAAGGCGAAGATGTGGGCGGTGTGGGCGACCTGCTCCAAGGTGCGCGTGGAAGGGAGACTGGCGGCGTAACGCCCCTTGGGTGCATCCCCTGTGCTGCGCCGCTCCTGGCGGTGGCGCACCAGGTACAAGGCGGTCGCGACAGCGCCGACGGTGAAGACGCCTCCGGCGGTGATCGCGGCGGCCACGTGGATGACCAGCCAGTAGGAGTCCAGCACCGGCACCAGGTCGCCGGCGGGGGTGTAGAGGACGGTGACGGCCAGGCCGAGGGCGAGCAGGACGATGGCCACGACCCAGACGCCGAAGGCGCGTACCGGGCGCCTGGAGAGGAACGCCAAGTACGCGGCGCCGGCGGCGAGTGCGCACACCAGGACGAACTCATACATGTTGCCCCACGGCGCCCGTCCTGCCGCGAGACCGCGGGTGACGACACCGCCAAGGTTGAGCAGGAACGCCAGCACGGTCAGGGATGTCGCCACCGCGCCCAGCAGGCGGCTGCGGTCGTGGGGGCCTGTGACTGCGGTGCCGACCGTGCCGGCCCCTGCGATCCGACTGACGCCTGCCACCCGGCCAGCAGTCTCCGCGGCGTAGGCGAGCATGGCCAGGGCGTAGACCGCGATTGCCGAGTACACCAAGCGGTCGGAGAGCTGGGCCAGGGTCTGCTCGTCGGGGATCATGCGGAGGACTCCTTGCTAGGTGCGGGGGACGGCGCCGCTCCGCCCAGGGCGGTGACGAGCTCCTCGATCTCATCGCGAGGCGGTTCGCGGCGGGTGAGGGAGTAGCGGGCGACCTCGATCCGTGACTCGCCGCCCTCCGCGCCCCGAACTCGGACCCATAGCCGGCGGCGGCGGATGACCAGCGATGTGGTGAGCCCCACGAGCAGGACGACCGCGGCGACGAGGGTGATCTCCTTGCCAGGGTCGTGGGCGATCTGGAAGTTGGCGAAGCGGGAGACCCGGTCGAACGTCAGCGTGCCTTGCCCACCGGGAAGCTTCATGGTCTCCCCGACGGACAGCGCCTGGGTGATGGGTTGCCCGTTGCGGCGCACCTGGTTCAGCTGGTCCTTGTCGAGGGTGAACACCGACTGCGGCACTCCGTCACCGAGGCCGAGGTCGCCCGTGTAAGCGGTGAGGACCAGTTGGGGGTCGAGAGCGTCGGGGAACATGGAGTAGGGGCCTTGTGGCCCGACGGCGGCGGTCGGCAGGAAGAGGCCCTCGAAGGCGAGCTGGGTGGGCTGGGCGTCCGGCACCTTGATCACCCCTTCGGAGGCGTTGTCCGTGTCCAGCGGCAAGAACAGCACCGGCCCGGTGGACACGACTTGGCCGCGCCCGTCGCGGACGGTGACGACGGGGGCGTAGCCGTTGCCGGTGAGGAAGAACTTTGTCTCGTTGACGTCGAGCGGGTGGTTGGGCTCGACGGTGATGGTCTGCTCCTCGCCGCCACCGGCACGATAGGCGAGCATGGCGGCGAACTCCGTCGGCTGACCCATGTTGGGTCCGCTGGTCTGGTAGGAGACGTCGAACTGCTCCAAGGAGAACGACACCGGCTCCAGGTTGTCCACGTCGGTCCACGCCGAGGGGGAGAAGGCGTCGTACTGAGAGACGTCGTTGGCGAACGTACCGCCCTCGGCGACCGCCACCCGCCCTTCGAACCCGACCAGCTTGCCGGCAGCGATCCCGACCAGGAACACCAGCAACGACAGATGGAAGGCTAGGTTGCCGACCTCGCGCAGATAGCCGCGTTCAGCGCGCACCTCCTTACCGGTGGCGACGACGCGGAACCCATTGCTGCGTAGGTAAGCTACAGCGGCGGCGATGACCTCGGCCGGCTCTCGGGTGGTTTCCCAGGTGCGGTGGCCCTCCAGGCGGGCGAGGTTGCGCGGGGCGGGCGGAGGATCGCTACGCACGGACTGCCAAAGGCGACGGGACCGAGGCAGCACACACCCGGTCATGGAGATCAGCAGCAGGACGTAGATGGCGGCGAACCATGGAGACGCGTAGACGTCGAACATCCCCATGCGGTCCAGCCAGGGCGAGATGCGTGGGTTGTCCCGCGTGTAGTTGATCACTGCTGCTGGGTCGCTGGCGACGTTGCGCTGCGGGAACAGTGACCCTGGGATGGCGGCGAGCGCGAGAAGCGCGAGCAGGACAACCGCGGTGCGCATCGAGGTCAGGTTCCGCCACGCCCAGCGCAGCCACCCCCAGGACGGCGGAGCCTGCCCGGTTGATGGGTGGCTCCGGACCGTGGTCTTCGTGTCGAGGTCAGTCACCGGCTGGTGTCTGCTTCCGCGGCGGTCTCGGTGACGATCGTGGTGAGCGTCGCGTAGTCGGTGGGCCCGACGATCCTGGCAGCGAGGCGACCTTGGGCGTCGACGACCAGGGTGCTCGGCACCGCGCTGGGGGGCAGAGCCGGTCCGAACGCCAGCACTGCAGCGCTGGAGGTGTCGCTGGTGATGCTGGGATACTCGATGTTGTAGCTGTCCTCGAACGCCCGGGCCGAGGCGTCGTTGTCGCGGACGTTGATCCCGACAAACCGCACTCCCAGCTCTTCGGTCTCCTCCGACACTCGTCGCAGGGCGGATGCCTCGGTTCGACACGGCGCGCACCACGAGCCCCAGACGTTGTAGACGACCACGCTGCCGGCCATCGAGGTGCTGTCGAAACGGCCGCCGTCCAGCAGGTCGCCCGTGAACGGCTCGACATCTCGCCGGTCCTCAGGGGCGATGACTTCGACGACCCGGTCGGTGGCGGTCGGGGTCCCGCGGCCGGCGCCACAGGCCGATAGGGACATCGCCACGGCGATGAGACAGGCCGCGGTGCGTGTCCGGGATCTCGGCCGGCTGGTCATGTGGGCTGCTCCTCTAGCGCGTCGTAGGCAGGGGTGCGTCTTCTTCGCGTCGCCGCCGGTTTCGTACTGTACGTACCAGCCATCGAGTTCAAAACGTTGGCACCTGCGACGGGACATGAGGTAGTACGTGCGACGACTCGGTGGCGGCGGTCGCCTATCGGCGGGCGCGGTCGCGGGAATCGCGGTGGCCGCCCTGCTGGGTGGGTGCGGCGGACCCTCCGGCGACTACGCGGCCGAGGACTTCGCCGCTCCGCCAGTCGAGCCGATCGCGTTGCAGGGGCTCGACGACTGCACCGGGTTGGAGGACGAAGGATCCACGGGCGACGGCTCCGATCGGCTGCCACAGGTGGAGCTGCCGTGTCTCAACGAGACAAGAAGGGTAGACGTGTCCCGGTTGGCTGGTCCGGCGGTGGTCAACCTGTGGGCGTCGTGGTGTGGTCCGTGTCGAAAGGAGATGCCGATGCTCGCGAAGGCAGCCCGGCGTCACCCTGAGGTCCAGTTCGTCGGCATCAACACCCAAGACCGCCAGGAAGCGGCCGCGGACCTCCTGACCCAGACGGGCGTCAGCTATTCGCAGCTGGTTGACGTCGACGCGGTCGTGCTTGACGACACCCGGGTCCCGGGATTGCCGGTCACGCTCGCCGTGGATGCGGAGGGCAGGGTCGTGGACCGGGTGATCGGCGAGCTCTCCAGCTCGGAGCTCGCCACGCTGCTGGACTCGCTCAGTCAGGGGGAGTAGACCGGTGCAACCTGCTCCTGCGACTTCGGCTCGGGTCCGATCGGCCGAAGCTGGCACGACGGCCGCCTCCCTCACCCGCCAGCCTGGGCGCCGCACTCTCCTCGCGCGTCCCCCGGCGGCCGCCCTGGCCGGTTTCGCTGCGGCGGGGGCCAGCGCTCCGTGGGAGCAGCGATGGCTCCTGCCGTTGGCGGTCGCTGCGCTGGTGCTTCTACTGCGACGGGTGTCGGTGCGCTACGCGGTTGTCCTGGGGCTGCTGTTCGGGCTTGCCTACACCTTGGCCCTGACGTCGTGGATGCGGGCCGTGGGCACCGACGCCTGGCTGCTGCTGAGTCCCGTGGTCGCCGCCTACTACGCCGTGGCCGCGGTCGCCATCGCGCTTGTGGGTCGGCTACGCGGCTGGCCGTGGTGGACCGCGTGCGTGTGGGTGGCGGTCGAGGCCGCGATGTCAAGCTGGCCGCTAGGCGGGTTCCCGTGGACGAGGCTGGCCTGGGCCACCGTCGATACCCCGTTCGCGCTGTGGCTGCCCTGGATCGGCGCCACCGGCGTCAGCTTCCTGGTCGCCCTGGCCGGTGCGACACTTGCTTGGGTGCTCCACGAAGGCAAGGCACGTCCCGCAGGAGCTGCCGCAGCCATCGTCGCCGCACTCCTCGTCGGGGCAGTGCCCGCCCTGTTCAGGCCCGAATCGTTGACATCGTCCTGGGAAACCGGCCGACCCACGGTGACGGTCGCCGCGGTGCAAGGCGACGTGCCCGGTGCCGGCAACGACTTGGTCGCCGTTCACGAGCAGGTCACTGCGAACCACGTCCAAGCCACCCTCGACCTCGCCCGGCGAGTGGAAGCCGGGGCCGCCCCGCAGCCCGACTTCGTGCTGTGGCCCGAGAACTCCACCGCCGTCGACCCGTTCCGCGACGAGGAGACCAATGCGGGAATCTCCCGGGCAGTGGCGGCCATCGACGTGCCGCTGCTGGTGGGCGCCATCGTGGACGGGCCCCGCCCGGACGCCGTCCTCAACCAGGGACTGGTGTGGCTGCCGGACGGTTCGACCGACGAGCGGTACACCAAACGTCACCCGGTGCCGTTCGGCGA
This sequence comes from uncultured Nocardioides sp., assembly GCF_947488025.1. Classification (GTDB taxonomy): domain Bacteria; phylum Actinomycetota; class Actinomycetes; order Propionibacteriales; family Nocardioidaceae; genus Nocardioides. The sequence continues at coordinate 15,169 of NZ_CANKYS010000020.1, forward strand.
GTACGTGCCCTTCCGCAGCCAGCTCGCCGGCCTCCAGATCGGGCGCCTGGACATGATTCCCCGGGACATGATCGCCGGCGCCCGTAGCCGGCCGCTCAACGTCGCCGGCACCCGGGTGGTGGACCTGATCTGCTTCGACGTGGCCTACGACGACTCGCTGATCGCCCAGGTCCAGAACGGCGGGCAGATGGTGACGGTACAGACCAGCAACGCGACCTTCACCGGAACGTCGCAACAGCAGCAGCAGTTCACGATCAGCCGGGCTCGGGCCATGGAGACCGGCCGCACCGTGATCGTGGCCTCTACCAACGGCATCAGCGGCGTGATCGCCCCCGATGGGACGGTCCGCCAACAGCTGGAACCCCGGACGACCGATATTGCCGTCACCGAGGTGGCGCTGGTGGATTCGCAGACCCCCGCGGTTCGGCACGGCTCCCTCATCAAACTGGTCCTGTGCCTGATGGGCGTCGCCGCCGCGATCACGGCGGCAGTGAGGTCCTCCCGCCGCCAGTTCCCCTTGCGAGGGCATCATCTGAAGTCATGGCGCACGCCGCGCGAGCGAGTCGATACCTGACGGTGCTTCGCCCGAGTCCGTGGGTGGGCGAGGGTGTGGCAGCCGGGCTTGCTCAGCCGGTGGGGACCAGAAAGAGCTGGGGATCAGGTCGCCATGCCGACGAGAAGGCGCCCGGGAAGTTCACGGAGTCCGCATCGCCCCTGGCTCGGCGCCATCGGTGACCCGTACGAGGGCAGGGTCGGCCGGTTCACTGGCACATTGTCGCGTGCCGGGTGGACCTTCGCCGCAGTGGGGGGCAGTGGTGGCCCAACTCACCGAGAGCGCGACGGCCGCTCGGGGCATCGGTGGGGTCGTGCTCGGCGGCGCGTTCGTGCTCCGCGCCGTCGGCGACGTCATCGGCGCCGACGACGGCGGTCCGTCGCCGTCGTGGCTCTCCCCGCTGAGCCTGGCGAACGAGATCCGACCCTTCGCCGCAGAACGATGGTGGCTCCTCGGCCTCTTCGCGTTACTGGTCGTCGGGCTCACCGCCGCGGCGGTGGCGCTGTCGGCCCGACGCGACGTCGGCGCCGGGCTGGTCCGACCCGGACTCGGCCCGGCCGGGGCGACCCCGGGGCTGCGTGGACCACTCACCCTGGCCTGGCGGCTCCAGCGGCGGCACTGGCCGCGGCCGGCCTGGTCAGTGGGCTGGTCTACGGCATCACCGTCGATGACGTCGGAGGACAGGTACCCCGGCTGCTGGGGCCGCCATGGTGCAGGTGATCGGCGTCTGGGTCCTCACCGGCGTCGTGGTCGCGTTGTTCGGCCTGATCCCCCGGTTTGCGCTCGCGGCCTGGGCCACCTGGTTCGCGTTCCGCGTGTTGCTGCTCCTCGACGCGTTCGACTGGGTCAGCCAGACACTGCTCGACCTGTCCCCGTTCACCCATCTGCCGAAGCTGCCCGGTGGACACCTCGACACAACCCCGCTCGGCTTGGTCCTCGGCATCGCAGCGGCGCTCGTGGTTGCCGGACTGCTCGGGTTCCGACGCCGCGACGTCGGCCGCACATAGCCACGGTCCTGGCCGCACCGGTGACGGTGAGTACGGTCGAGCGGCACCTTAAGAAAGGGACCACTCCTGTGACACTGCCCGACATCAGAACCGCCGACAGCACGATCGCACTCCTTCGCGACCCCTACCGCTACATCTCTCGCCGGGCTGCCGAACTGGGCGAGGACATCTTCGAGACCCGGCTACTACTGCGGCCTACCACCTGCATGACCGGGGTTGAGGCCGCCGGTGTCTTCTACGACCCGTCACGGTTCCAGCGGGCCGGAGCCGCCCCACCTCCACTGCAGAAGACCCTCTTCGGCCAGGGAGGCGTCCAAGGCCTCGACGACGAGGACCATCGGCAGCGCAAGGCGATGTTCCTCCAGATCGTCGAACGCGACCGGGTCGAAGCGCTGGTCGAGGTCGTCACCCGCGAGTGGCAGCGTGCCGTCGACGGTTGGATCGCGGTCGGGCAGATCAAGCTCTACCCCCGTCTCCAGGTACTGCTGACCCGGGCCGTCTGCGAGTGGGCTGGTGTCCCGCTACCAGAAGCGGAGGTCGAGGTCCGCGCCCGTCAGCTCACTGCCCTCTTCGACGACGCCGGGCGCATCGGTGTCGGTCACCTTCGGTCGCGAGCCGCCCGCAAGGCCGCTGACCGGTGGGCCGCTGAGGTCATCGACCAGATTCGTGCGGGCAAGCTGGACCCACCCCCCTCATCTGCGGCGTACGTCGTCGCCCACTACCGCGAACGAGACGGTCGACCCATGGCCCCCCGCGTAGCCGCGGTGGAGCTGCTCAACGTGCTACGACCCACAGTCGCCACCGCCGTCTACATCACGTTCGTCGCCCACGCCTTGGATGCGCACCCGGCCTGGAAAGAACGGCTCGCCAACGGCGACGGCGGCGAGGACCTGGCGTTCGTGGAAGAAGTGCGCCGCCACTACCCGTTCTTCCCCGCCGTGGCCGCCGTCGTCCGCGAACCATTCGAATGGCGAGGCCACCGGTTCCCCCCGGGCCGCCGCGTCCTGCTCGACCTCTACGGCACCAACCACGAGAGCCGGTACTGGCGCGACCCGGACCGCTTCGACCCCGGCCGGTTCCTCGGTGAAGAACCCGATCGGTTCGCCTTCGTGCCCCAGGGCGGAGGCGAGCCCGCCGTGCACCATCGGTGCCCCGGCGAGCCGATCTCAACCCGGCTCATGACCGTCGCTCTCGATCGGATGGTCAGGCACATGACCTACACGCCGCTGGCGGTCCCCACTGCGCTCGACTTCGGTCGCCTCCCGGCCCTCCCGGCCGGCGGCTACCCGATCCGACTGGCAACGGCCGACAGAGCCACCTGAGGTTGAACCGCGGCGTCCGGGGGTCAGTTTTCACGTGCCGTCGATACCGCGGGCTATCGATCCAGCGCGCATACTTGAAAAGTGCATGTGGACGTCGAGGTCGAAGCCGTCATCCCATTCCCCTGCGAAGAAGTCGCCGCCTACGCGGGAGACCCCACGAACGCTCCAGAGTGGTACGCGAACATCCAATCGGTGCGCTGGCGCACACCGCCCCCGACAGCACTCGGGTCGAAGATGGACTTCGAAACAAGGTTTCTCGGCCGCCGTCTCGCCTACACCTACGAAGTCGTGGATCTCGAGCCGGGGCGGCGGCTGGTGATGCGCACTGCGGATGGACCGTTTCCCATGGAGACCACCTGCACCTGGGAGCAGGTGGCTGGAGGGACCTTGATGAGGTTGCGCAACCGCGGTGCTCCGAGCGGATTCGCCAAGGTTGCCGCACCCGTGATGGCGAAGGCGATGAAGAGCGCAATGGGCAAAGACCTCGACCGTCTCGCCCAGCGGCTGGCGAACCGCTGAAGCTCGCCCACCTGGCGCGTCAAACCGCCGCCAATGCTCCTGCCCCGGGAGTCTCCAGAGCCGCTGTCACGGGCTCCCGCGGGAGGCGCTGCCGGCTCGAACAGCGAGTCGAGCGATTCTCCTGCGGAGTCCCTGCGGAATTTGGGCCACATGCGGCATGAGAAAACGGCCCCCGATCCTGCGTTTCCGCAGGTCAGGAGCCGTTTCCGTGATCTTCGCGATCCTAGATGTCGTAGTAGAGCTCGAACTCGTGCGGGTGCGGACGCTGCTGGACCGGGGCGATCTCCTGGGTGCGCTTGAAGTGGATCCAGGTCTCGATCAGGTCGTCGGTGAAGACACCGCCGGCCGTCAGGTACTCGTGGTCGGCCTCGAGGGCGTCGAGCACGGCGTCGAGGCTGGTCGGCACCTGGTTGATGTCGGCCATCTCGTCCGGCGGCAGCTCGTAGATGTCCTTGTCGATCGGCGCTGCGGGCTCGGTCTTGTTCTGGATGCCGTCGAGACCGGCGAGCATCAGGGCCGAGAAGGCGAGGTAGGGGTTCGCCGACGGGTCGGGGAAGCGGGCCTCGACGCGCTTGGCCTTGGGGTTGGCACCCGTGATCGGGATGCGGACCGAGGCGGAGCGGTTGCGCGAGGAGTAGACGAGCGAGATCGGCGCCTCGAACCCGGGCACGAGCCGGTGGAAGGAGTTCACGGTGGGGTTGGTGAACGCGAGGAGCGACGGGGCGTGCTCGAGGATGCCGCCGATGTACCAGCGGGCGATGTCGGACAGGCCGGCGTACCCGGTCTCGTCGAAGAACAGCGGGTCGCCGTCCTTCCACAGCGAGGAGTGGATGTGCATGCCCGAGCCGTTGTCGCCGAAGATGGGCTTCGGCATGAAGGTGACCGACTTGCCCTGGTCCCACGCGGTGTTCTTGATGAGGTACTTGAACTTCATCACGTCGTCCGCGGCCTTGAGCAGTGTGTCGAAGCGGTAGTTGATCTCCGCCTGGCCGGCGGTGCCGACCTCGTGGTGGGCACGCTCGACGAGGAGGCCGCAGGCCTCGAGGTTCTTGACCATGTCGGCGCGCAGGTCGCTGTAGTGGTCGTAGGGCTCGACGGGGAAGTAGCCGCCCTTGAGGCGCGTCTTGTAGCCCTTGTTCTGGCCGTCGTCCTTGCCGGAGTTCCACCAGCCCTCGACGGAGTCGATGTGGTAGTAGCCCTCGTTGACGCCCGTGCTGTAGCGGACGTTGTCGAAGATGTAGAACTCGGCCTCGGGGGCGAAGTAGGCGGTGTCCGCGATGCCGGTCGAGTCGAGGTAGGCCAGCGCCTTGCGCGCGATGTTGCGCGGGTCGCGGCTGTAGGCCTCGCCCGTGATCGGGTCGTGGATGAAGAAGTTGACGTTGAGGGTCTTGCTGCGGCGGAACGGGTCGAGGTACGCCGTCGTCGGGTCCGGGAAGAGCGACATGTCGGACTCGTTGATCGCCTGGAACCCGCGGATCGAGGAGCCGTCGAAGCCGAGGCCGTCGTCGAAGACGCTCTGGTCGAAGGAGGATGCCGGGACCGTGAAGTGCTGCATCACGCCCGGCAGGTCGCAGAAGCGGACGTCGATCATCTCGACGCCCTCGTCCTTGATGAACTTCAGGAGCTCATCGGAGTTGTTGAACATTCGGTTCCTCCTTGACGGCGACGTGCGCACGTCGAGTTTGCAGCGTTCGGGAGCGGAGCCTCGTTGCACCGTGCCGCCACGCTAGGTGGGAGCAGTTTCCAGACCGTATCCCGTTTGTTTCGCCCGTGTTACAGGTGACCGGTCGCTGGGCCGTCCCCGGACGCCTCCTAGGCTGGGTGCGTGACCAGCGCTGTAACACCGGAGCTCGAGTCGGCCCCGTGGGGAAGGCGCATCCTCGCCCTGTTCGTGGACTGGATCACCTGCCTGGCCGTCGTCGAGGGACTCGTGGCGGCCGGCGTCATCGGTGGCAACCCCAACGGCCTCGGCACGTTGGCGCTCTTCGTCCTCGAGTCCGCGCTGTTCACCGCGCTGGCCGGCGGGTCGTTCGGGAAGCTCGCGACGAGGATCCGGGTCGTACGCCGCGACGGCTCGGGCCAGCCTCCCTCGCTGCTGCGAGCCCTCCTGCGCTCGGTGCTGGTCGCGCTGCTCATCCCGCCGTTGCTGACCTTCGACGGCCGCGGCCTGCACGATGTCGCGGCCGGCACCCGCAGCGTGACGCTCTGAGGCGGAGCCTCAGCGGCCGCGCTGCTGCGAGCGCATGCCCTTCATCGAGGTCGGGATCGGCCCCTTGGGCAGCGGCAGCTTGCCGCGCTGGGCGTCGAGGGCCTTGAGGCGCTGGAGGATGTCGGTCATCTCGGCGGGCTTGACGTTGCGGCCGAGCTTCTGGACGTGCTTGACCAGCTTGGGCAGCGGCACCTCGCCCTCGCCGCGGCCGCACACGACCTCGTGGATCGGGACGCCGTACGCCACGCGCTCGTGCTTCTTGCGCTCGGTCGCGAGCAGCGCCTTGACGCGGCTGGGGCTCGAGCCCTCGCCGACCAGCACGATGCCGGGGGGACCGACGACGCGGTGCACGACGTCCTGCTGCTTGGTGAAGCCGACGACCGGGTCGACCTTCCAGCCGCGGCGCAGCATCTGCAGGGCGCCCGCTCCGGCGGCCGGCTGGCCCTCCATCTGCGTGTACGCCGCCTTCTGGGCGCGGCGGCCGAAGACGAGCAGCGCGCAGAGCGCACCGATCAGGAGCGCGCCGACGACCGAGATGATCCAGCCGATCAGGCCGTCACCGGGCAGCACCCACATGAGCGCGAAACCGAGGGCGGCGCCGAGCACGAAGACGCCCATCACGATCAGGCCGATGCGCGGGTCGCTCCGCTTGGCCATCGTGTAGGTCTGCATGATCTGCCCGCGGCGCGAGCTGGGCGTGGTGGCGGGGGTCGACATGAGGTGGCCTTGTCCGGTCAGGTGTTCATCAGGTGCGGGGTCGTGCGGGGTGGTGAGGGTCAGACGCTCGCAGCGGCGCGCGCGTCCATCGCCTGACCGTACAGCCGTCCGGCGCGGTAGGACGAGCGGACCAGCGGACCCGAGAGCGCGCCGGCGAAGCCGATCTCGTCGGCCTCGGCCTTGAGCTCGACGAACTCCTCCGGCTTGACCCATCGCTCGACGGGGTGGTGCCGGGGGGAGGGGCGGAGGTACTGGGTGATGGTGATCAGCTCGCAGCCGGCCTCGTGGAGGTCGCGCAGCGCCTGGCTGACCTCCTCGCGGGTCTCGCCCATGCCGAGGATGAGGTTGGACTTGGTCACCAGACCGAAGTCGCGCGCCTGGGTGATCACGTCGAGCGAGCGGTCGTAGCGGAAGGCCGGGCGGATCCGCTTGAAGATCCGAGGGACCGTCTCCACGTTGTGGGCGAGCACCTCGGGACGGCTCTCGAAGACCTCCTGGAGGAGGTCGGGCTTGCCGTTGAAGTCGGGGATGAGGTTCTCCACGCCGGTGCCGGGGTTGAGCTCGTGGATCGCGCGGACCGTCTCGGCGTACAGCCAGGCGCCGCCGTCGGGCAGGTCGTCGCGGGCGACGCCGGTGATGGTGGCGTACTTGAGCTCCATCTTCTGCACCGACTCGGCCACGCGGCGCGGCTCGTCGCGGTCGAGGGGCTGGGGCTTGCCGGTGTCGATCTGGCAGAAGTCGCAGCGACGGGTGCACTGGTCGCCGCCGATGAGGAAGGTGGCCTCCCGGTCCTCCCAGCACTCAAAGATGTTGGGGCACCCGGCCGACTGGCAGACCGTGTGCAGCCCTTCGCCCTTCACCAGGTTCTGCAGAGCGGTGTACTCAGGGCCCATCTTGGCCTTGGTCTTGATCCACTCCGGCTTGCGTTCGATCGGGGTCTCCGCGTTGCGGATCTCCAGGCGGAGGAGCTTGCGTCCTTCAGGTGCGGGAGCAGTCGTCACATCCGCCACCCTACGCCGCGTCCGGAGGCCACCCAATTTCGCCCGGTGCGGTTCAGAGGAGCAGGTCGGGCGTGATCGGGAGGCGGCGGATGCGACGGCCGGTGGCGTTGAAGACGGCGTTGCCGATGGCGGCGGCGACGCCGCACAGGCCGACCTCCCCGACTCCCTTCACCCCGACCGGGTTGAGGCGGTCGGGACCGCCGACGAACTCGACCTCGAGGTCGGGGACGTCGGCGTTGACGGCCATCAGGTAGTCGGCGAGGTGGGCGTTGGTGATGCGACCCGTCTGAGGTCCGGCGTGGAGGTCGGTGACGGTGTGCTCCAGGAGGGCGTGACCGATGCCGCCGACCGTGCCGCCGACCACCTGGCTGCGCGCGGTCCGCTCGTTGAGCACCTGACCGCAGTCGATGACCGACACCAGCCGCTCGACCCGCACGAGGCCGAGGTCGGCGTCGACGCGGACCTTGGCGAACTTCGCACCGAAGGCACCGGACGGGGACATCCCCAGCTCGGCAGGGTCGGGCTTGTCCGCCGTGGCCTCCGCCGTCACCTTGTCACGGTCGCCGACGGCCCGCGCCAGCGCCTCGCGGCCAGGCGCACCGCTCAGCTGCAGGTCGGCCAGCACCGCCGAGGTGGCCAGCGCGACGGCGTTGGAGATGGCCGTCGCCAGACCCGATCCGCCGGCCGGGGGAGAGGCGGGCAGCGAGCTGTCGCCCAGGACGACCTCGACGTCACCGACCTCGAGCCCGAGCCGCTCGGCAGCCACCTGGGTGACGATGGTGTAGGTGCCGGTCCCGATGTCCATGGCCGCGCAGTGGACCGCCGCCGAACCGTCGCGACGTACGACGACGCGCACCGTGCAGGGCTCCTGGAAGTAGAAGAACGACACGGCCGCCATCCCGTAGCCGATGAGCTGGTCGCCCTCGCGCGTCGCGCGGGGCGACGGATCGCGCTCGTCCCAGCCGATCAGCTCGGCGCCGCGGCGCAGGCACTCGTCCAGCGCCTTGCTCGACCACGGCAGGTCGTCCTGGTCGGGGTTGGTGACGGCCTCGTTGCGCAGCCGCAGCTCGACGGGGTCGATGCCGAGCTCCACGGCGAGCTCGTCGAGTGCGGTCTCGAGGGCGAAGTTGCCCTGCGCCTCCCCGGGCGCCCGCATCGAGCCCGGAGGAGAGATGTGCAGGCGCACCTGGTCGACGTCGGCGCGCAGGTGCTCGACGGCGTACCCCTGGCGGGTGCCGGAGACCACGTTCTCCGGGTTGTCGTCGTCGACGGCCACCGGGATCGTCGCGGTGTGCTCGACGGCGGTGAGCGTGCCGTCGCGGCGCGCGCCGAGCCGCACGCGCTGCACGGTCTCGGGCCGGTGGCCGACCCCGGTGAACATCTGCGGGCGGCTCAGCACCACCCGCACCGGCCGGTCGACGACCTTCGCGGCCATCGCCGCCGCGTGGATGTAGGGCCACGGCCGCAGGCCCGAGCCGAACCCTCCGCCGAGGTAGGGGCACTCGACCCGCACGTCCTCGCGCGGGATGCCCCACGCCTCGGCCAGGCAGTCCGCGACGTTGAAGGGCCACTGGGTGGTGGCCCACATGTGCAGCGCGTCGCCGTCCCACTCCGCGCTCGCGGCGAAGAGCCCGATCGGGTTGTTGGTGTTGTCGCCGGTGACGTAGTCGGCCCCGACCTCCACCTCGGCCTCCGCGAGACCGCGCTCGAGGTCACCGCGCACGCTGTCGGCGCCCGCCGGGTCGTCGTCCTCCCGGTCGGCCCGGGGGTCGTTGATGTCCACGACCGGCTCGTCGACGTCGTACGTCACGTGCAGCAGGTCGGCAGCGTGCAGCGCCTCCTCGCGCGTCTGGGCGACGACCATCGCGACGTAGTCGCCGCGGAAGCGCACGACCGCGTCCTGGAACGGCGGCAGCGGTGCGCGCTCGTCGGACGACGCCTCGTCCGGGCGTACGACGCGGGGCGCGTCGTGGTGCGACAGCACGGCGACCACGCCGGGTGCGGCCAGCGCATCGGTGGTGTCGACGAGCTCCACGCGGCCCGAGGTGATCGTGGCACCGACCAACACGCCGACGAGGGCGTCGCGCGGTGCGAGGTCGTCGGCGTAGGGCACGGCGCCGGTGACCTTGAGCGGTCCGTCGACGCGGGTCACTCCGGCGCCGATGACGGGCACGCCGGTCGTGGGGGCAGCCGTCGTGGTGGTCATGCGGTCACCTCCGTGACGTCGCGCAGCTGCCGGACCAGGGTGCGGCGGGCCAGCTCGGGCTTGAAGTCGGTGCCCGTGACGGTGAAGGCGTCGGCCAGCTCGGCGGCCGCCGCCTCCTCGAAGAGCGCCATCGACGCCCGCTGGCCGCGCAGCACCTCCTCGGCGCGCCTCGCGCGCCAGGGCACGGAGCCGACACCGCCGAGACCGATGCCGACGTGGGCGAGCACGCCGTCCTCGACCCGGGCGACCACCGCCGCCGACGTCAGGGCGAACTCGTAGGACGCGCGGTCGCGCACCTTGAGGTAGCCCGAGCGGGCGTCCGGCACGGGGATCTCGAGGTGGGTGATGAGCTCCCCGACGCCCAGCACGTTGTCGCGCGAGGGGTCGTCGTCGGCGCGGACGTGCAGGTCCGTGACCGGGATGGTGCGGCGGCCGCCGGGGCCGTGGAGGCGCACCTGCGCATCCAGCGCCACCAGGGCCACCGCGAGGTCGGAGGCGTGCAGCGCGATGCAGCCGGCATCGACGCCGAGGACGGCGTGGGTGCGCGCGGTGCCCTCGACCGCCGCGCAGCCGCTGCCGGGTTCACGCTTGTTGCACTGGGTCACCGTCGGGTCGCGGTAGTAGCGGCAGCGGGTGCGTTGGAGGACGTTGCCGCCGATCGTCGCCATGGTGCGCAGCTGGGGAGAGGCGGCGAGCAGCAACGAGTCGCGCAGCACCGCGCAGCGCACGACCTCGGGGTGCCGGGCCAGGTCGGCCATCGTCACCGAGGCCCCGACCACGAGCACACCGTCGTCGAGCTCCACGTCGTTCAGCGGGAGCCGGCTGATGTCGACGAGGGCGTCCGGGGACCACACCCCGTCGCGCATCAGGTCGAGCTGGGTGGTGCCGCCGGCGATGAAGGCGGTGTCGCCGGGTCCCTGGACGGCGCGGGCGACGGCGTCGGTCGTGACCGCGGCGCTGGCGGTGGCCACGTCGTCCACGCGGGTGTAGGTGAAGGGGCGCACGTCAGGCCTCCCGGACAGCGCGGGCGGCGAGGACCGCGTCGACGATGCGCGGGTAGGCCCCGCACCGGCAGAGGTTGCCGCTCATCAGCTCGCGGACGTCCTCGGCGGTCTCCCACCCGTCCTCCTCGAGCAGGGCCGCAGCGGACATCACCTGGCCTGCGGTGCACGCACCGCACTGGAAGGCGTCGCAGTCGAGGAACGCCTGCTGGACCGGGTGCAGCGCGTCGGCGCTGCCGATCCCCTCGACGGTGGTGACCTCACGGCCGTCGACCTGCGCCGCGAGGGTGAGGCACGAGAGCACCCGACGTCCGTCGACGTGCACGGTGCAGGCTCCGCAGGCTCCCTGGTCGCAGCCCTTCTGGGTGCCGGTGAGCCCCAGCGTCTCCCGCAGCATGTCGAGCAGGGAGCGGCGTGGGTCGACCTCCACCGAGCGGCTCTCGTCGTTGACGGTCACGGTCACGGGCACGCCACTCATGTCGCCAGCGAACCAGATGCCGTACGCCGACGCACCACCCCTCGGCGCGGGCCGGGGTCAGCCGCCGGGCGTCACCAGCTGGATGCGCGGACCGCGCCCGGGCTCGGGACGGGCGTCGTAGTCGGGGGTGGCCTCGTAGGGCTGCCAGGAGAGGTACGTCGCGAGGTGCTGCCGCACGCTCGGCAGCACGTCGTCGATGGTGACGTCGCGGCCGAGCTCCTGCGACAGCGAGGTGACGCCGGCGTCGGCGATGCCGCACGGGACGAACCGGTCGTACCAGCCCAGGTCGACGTCGCAGTTGAGCGCGAAGCCGTGCATGGTCACGCCGCGGCTCACCCGGATGCCGATGGCCGCGATCTTGCGCTCGGGGCCGCGGTCGTCCTCGCGCAGCCACACGCCGCTGCGGCCGGGGATGCGAGCCGTCGTGACGCCGAGCTCGGCGCACACCGCGATCAGCGCCTCCTCGAGCCGGCGGACGTAGTCGACGACCTTGACGTGGTCGGGCAGGGCGACGATCGGGTAGCCGACGAGCTGGCCGGGACCGTGGAAGGTGATCTTGCCGCCACGGTCGACGTCGATCACCGCCGCGCCTCCCGGGTCGAGCGGGCGCTCGTGCGGGTCGGTCCGCTTGCCGGCGGTGAAGACGGGCGGGTGCTCGAGCAGCAGCACGGTGGCGCTCCGCGAGCCGGCGACGACCTCCTCGTGGACCCGCCGCTGGAGGTCCCACGCGGCCAGGTAGTCGACCGCGTCGTCGCCGAGACCGGCGACCTCGAAGTCCAGCGCGGGCGTGACGACCTGGTCCGACGACATGCCCCCGAGCGTACGCCGCTGCGCCGCCCGCCCCGCCTCGGGTATCTGAGGACGCGGTGGACGTGATGGGCGGCGAATCCCGTACGCGGCGTCCTCAGATATCGGGTGGGGCGGGGCGAGGGGTGGGGCGGGGCGGGAACACGAGGGCTGTGGATGACGCCTGCAGCAGGCGAGGAGATCGGCGAGGGTGGGGTGGTGGACCCGCGACGCCTGCTCCCCGTGCTCACCGCGGTCGCCTGCGCACTGGTCGTGGCGACCCTGGTGGTCGTCGTGGCACGTCCCGATCCGCCGCCACGCCCGCGCTTCGACGCGGGCAGCTCGGACCCGCCGGCGCCGGCGGCGCGGCCCGCGCGGGCCGGACCGGCCGCGGTACTGGCGGCGTGGGACGAGCGTCGCTCCGCCGCCTGGGCCGAGGGTGACGTCGCGGCGCTCGAGGAGTTGTACGTCGACGGGTCCGGCGCGGGCGCGGCCGACGTGCGCCTGCTGCGGGACTACCGCCGTCGTGGGCTCCGGGTCGAGGGGCTTGCGACGCAGGTGCTGGCCCTCCGCGTGGACGCGCGGTCGTCCGAGCGGCTGGAGCTGGTGGTCACCGACCGCGTCGTCGGGGCCGAGGCCGTCGGGGCCGGGGAGCCGGTCGCGCTGCCGGTCGCTCGCCCGTCCACGCGGCGCGTGGTGCTGGTCCGCGAGGACGGGAGCTGGCTGGTGGCGGAGGTGCGCGATCAGGACAGCGCGGCGGCCAGCACCTCGCGGACGTCCTCGTCCTCGAAGTCGTAGCCGGCGCGCTCGAGCGCCGCCGGCCGCGCGTTGACCGACCCGAGGAGCTCGGGGGCCAGGTCCCCGGCGGCCACCCGCATCAGGGGGGCCGGCACGGCGAGGAAGGCCTTGCGGTGCAGGGCTCCGGCGAGCGCCTTGGTGAACTCCGCGTTGGTGGGCGTGTGCGGGCAGCAGAGGTTGAAGGCGCCCGAGACGTCGCGGGACTCGATGAGGTAGCTCACCGCGCCGATCCAGTCGCGCAGCGAGATCATCGGCATGAACTGCTTGCCCGACCCGAGCCGCGCGCCGCCCCCGGCCTGGAACAGCAGGCGCAGCTGCTTCAGGGGCGGCGAGGTCCGGTCCATGACGGGGGAGGTGCGCAGCTCGCACACCCGAGCACCCGCCTTGCGCGCCGGGTCGGCTGCCGCCGACCACTCGTGGGAGACCGTGGTGAGGAAGGCGTCGCCGGTGCTGGGGGTGTCCTCGGTGACCGGCGCGGCGCCGTGGTCGCCGTACCACGCGATGCCGTTGCCGGCGAGGAACGCCGCCGGGCGCTCGGAGGCGGCGATGGTCTCGGCGAGCAACTGGGTGGTCGAGACCCGGGACTCGAGCACCTCGCGGGCCCACTTCCGCGAGTGCGGGTTGCCGGCGATGGCGGCGCCCGCGAGGTTGACGACGGCGTCGGCGGCCTCGATCACCCCGGTGTCGACCCGGCCGGCAGCGGGGTCCCACCGGGACTCGTGCGCCGAGCAGGCCTCGCGCCGGACGAGGGCGGTCACCTCGTGCCCGTGCACCCGGAGGTGGTCGGACAGGTGGGTCCCGAGGAAGCCCGAGGCCCCGGCGATGACGACGCGCATGCCACCACCCAACCACGCGGCCCAAGCGTGCGAGGCGGGTTCAGCCGGCCAGGTGGGCCCACCTGGGGGACAGCTCGTGCCACGGCCCGTCGTCGACCACGCGGCCGGAGTCGAGCACCACGACACGGTCGGCCTGCGCCAGCGCCGCTGCCTTGCTCGTGGCGCCGATGACGGCGGTGCCGCGGGCCCGCAGCGCCTGCCACAGCTCGATCTCGGTCGCGGCGTCGAGTGCTGAGGACACGTCGTCGGCCAGCAGCACGTCGGCGTCGGTCGCCAGCGCGCGTGCCAGCGCGAGGCGCTGCACCTGCCCGCCGGAGAGGCGTACGCCGCGGTGGCCGACGAGGGCGTCGGGGCCGCCGGCCTCGTGGACGTCGCGTCCCATGCGCGCGGACTCGAGCGCCGGCATCACGGTCCGGTCGACGTGGTCGAGCGCGACGTTGCCCGTGAACGTGCCGGACAGCACCCGCGGCACCTGCGCGACGTGGGCGACGCGTCCGGGCCGGAGGGTGGTCTGCGGGTCGTCGACGAGACGGTCGTTCCAGCGGATCTCGCCCGTGCTGCCGACGAGGCCGGCCAGCGCGCTGAGCAGGCTGGACTTGCCCGACCCCACCTGGCCGAGCAGCAGGACGAGCTCGCCGGCCCGCACGTCGAGGTCGACGCCGTGGACGCCGACGGTGCCGTCGTCGTGCACCGCGGAGAGGTCGCGGACCGCGAGGGTGCGCAACGGGTCGCGGTGGGGGGTGGTGGGCTCGGGGCCGAGGCCGTGGACGAGGTCGACGCCGGGCGGCAGGTCCATCAGGTCGCCGCCACCGGCGAGCTTGCTGGTGGCGTTCATCCAGGCGCGGGTGCCGGGTGCCTCGGTCACGACGGTGCCGGCGACCCGGCCGAACCAGTCGAACCCGCTGACGGCGTTGGCGACCAGCAGCGCGGTCGCGAGCTCCCACTGACCGGTGAGCAGCCCGCCCCACGCCGCGACGACGCCGCACTGGACCATCACGACCGGGACGCCCTCGAGCAGGGCCTGCACACGGTGCTCGCGGACGGCGGCGTCCACGCGGCCCCCGTCGACGTCGCGCAGGTGCTGGTGGACCTGTGGCGTGGCTGCGGCGAGCTTGACGGTGCGTGCCGACTCGAGCGCGGACACGAGCGACTGGCCGAACCGCGCCCGGGCGGTCGACGCGGCCGCGGCCGAGCGTCCGGCGACGCGCCGGCCCAGGGTGGAGGCGAGGGCGGAGGCGACCATCACGGCCAGCAGGACCGCGCCCGCGACCCACGTGCGGGCGATGAGGGCGGTCACCGCTGCGATGACCAGGCCGTTGACGAAGTCGACCCAGCGGTCGGTGTAGCGCGCGAGCCGGTCGGCGTCCATCGTGCGGGCCACGACCTCGCCGGGTGGGGTGCGCAGGAGCCGGCGCTGGGACGTCTGCCCGTGGAGCACGGCGGCGCGCACGCGGAGGCGTACCTCCACCCACCAGTGGGGGTAGGTGCGGAACGCCTGGGCGAGGAGGAGGGGGCCGATGAGCAGGGAGGCGACCAGGGCGAGGACCAGCAACCCGGGACGCTGACCTGCCTGGAGGTCGGTGACGATGTGTCCCCAGACCCAGCCCGTCACCGCGCCGAAGGCGCCGGTCAGCGACGAGACGAGGAACAGGACCGCGCCGAGGAGACCCCACTGCGGCTGCATGCTGATGGTGTGGAGGACCTGGCGGGCCAGGCTCGGCGTGGGAACGAGCTCCGGCGGCGCCGGGGGAGTGGTGCTGCGGCGCACCGAGCCGATGGCGGAGTCGTCGTGGTGGTGCTCCTCGACGACCGCCTCGTGGGCCGCGGCGGCGAGGAGCTCACGGAAGGGGCCGTCCTCGGCAGCGAGTCGTGCGCGCGGTCCTTGCTGGACGACCCGACCCGACTCCAGGACGGCGACCTGCTCGGCGCGCTCGGTGGTGGAGAGCCGGTGCGCGACCAGGATGCCCGTGCGGCCCGAGATCAGGCGGTCGGCCGCGCGCACCACGCGCGCCTCGGTGACGGGGTCCATGCGGGCGGTGGCCTCGTCGAGGACCACGACGCTGACGTCGCGCACCAGCAGGCGGGCGAAGGCGACGAGCTGCTCCTCACCGGCGGACAGGCTCGTGCCGCCCGGGCCGAGGACGGTGTCGAGCCCGGCGGGCAGCCCGACGACCCACTCGGTCAGGCCGAGCTCGGCCACCGCCGCCTCGACGACCGCGCGGGGCACGTCGTCGAAGAGGGCGATGTTGTCGGCCAGGGAACCGGCGAGGACCTCGGTGCGCTGGGTCACCACGCCGACCGCGGAGCGCAGCTGCTGGAGATCGAGGTCGAGGACGTCGACGCCACCGAGGAAGACCATGCCGCGCGGCGGCTCGACCGCGCGCGAGAGCAAGGACGCGAGGGTGGACTTGCCCGACCCGGTGCGACCGACAAGGGCGCAGGTGTGCCCGGCGCTCAGCAGCAGGTCGACGTCGCGGAGCGCGAACGGCCCGGTGCCGTAACTGAACTCGAGGTGGCGGAACTCGACGTCGAGCGGTCCGTCGGGGACGGGGAGCCCGCCCGTCGGCTCGGCGGGCGAGGCGAGCATGCCGCGCAGCCGGATCACGGCGCCGAAGCCCTCCTGGAGGTCGGGCAGGTGCCGGGCAAGCATGTCGACGCCGCCGACGAACATCGTGGTGACCAGGAAGAGCGTGACCAGGCGCGCGGTCGTGAGGTCGCCGGAGAGGACCAGTGCGACGCCGACGACACCGACGGCGGCGAGGGCTCCGTGGAGCAGCCCGCCGCTGCGCCGGGTGACGCGCACCTCGATCGCCAGGACCGCGTCGAGGGTGCGGTGGACGACCGCGGCGAGCTGGGCGTTGCGGCGCAGCACGTGGGCCTGGCCGAGCGACGTGCGGAGGTCGTCGCGCGCGGCAACGCCCTCCTCGGTGGAGGCGGCGTGGTCGGTCCAGGCGGCCTCCTCGAGGACCTTGCGCTCCGCGATCTGCGGGAGCAGCCGGCGGATCGCGAGGTAGGTGACGACCGCGGTCAGCGGGAACAGGAAGGCGGCCGGCCACCAGGTGAGGGACGCGACCACCCACAGCGGGCCGGAGGCGAGGAAGGTGCGCGCGGCCTGCCACACGCCCCAGCGCATCAGCTGGCCGACCTCCCACGTGTCGTCGTCGATGCGGTCGAGGACCTCGCCCACGGCCTGCTCGGAGAGCTCCGACAGCGGCTGTGCCATTGCGGCGTCGAGCAGGTCGGCGCGCAGCTGGCCCTCGGCGCGGTCGCAGATGGTGGCCCAGATGGTCTTGGCGACCGTGTCGATCACCGCGCCGCCCACGACGCACAGCGCGAGCAGGGCCAGCAGCGACTGGGTGGGGTCGTCGGCGAGCCGTCCGGCGACCATCGAGCCGAGGGAAGCCGCGATGGCACCCATCAGTGACATCGAGAAGCAGAGATAGGTCAGCGGACGGCGGACGCGACGCCAGTCGACCGGCACCCGCCCCGGCGCCAGGCCCTCGGTCGCGGACGTGGTCGCCGGTGCTGTCTGCGTCTGCGTCCCGGTCACCGTCACAAACACAGGACGTTACGTGGCGGCACCGACATCGCGCGCCCGATTTTCGTGTGACCCGAGCGACCGTCCGGACGTACGACGACGCCCCGCCCGCGGAGTGCGGGCGGGGCGTCGTCGTGAAGGCTGGCGGTTGTCCTCAGGGGGTTTCGAGACGACCGGCGCGCCCGGCTCGCAGGCTCGCCGGGCGCCGGTCCCTCAACCTCTTCGGCCCACGTCGCCCGTCGCTTCGCTCCGGGCGACTGGCCTCAGACCTCGAACTGTCCGGCCTCGAGGCGCTTCTTGACCTCCTGCAGGAACCGGCCGGCGTCGGCGCCGTCGACCAGGCGGTGGTCGTAGGTCAGCGACAGGTGGACCATGTGGCGCACCGCGATCGTCTCGCCCAGGTTGGGGTCGTCGATCACGACGGGGCGCTTGACCACGGCACCGGGGCCGAGGATCGCGACCTGCGGCTTGTTGATGATCGGGGTGTCGAAGAGCGCCCCGAAGCTGCCGAGGTTGGTGATGGTGAACGTGCCGCCGGACAGCTCGTCCGGCGTGATCTTGTTGGTGCGGGTGCGCTCGGCGACGTCGGCGATCTTCTTCGCCAGCCCGGCGATCGAGAGGTCGCCCGCCTCCTTGACGACCGGCGTCAGCAGGCCCTTCTCGGTGTCCACCGCGAACGCGATGTTCTCGCGGTCGTAGTAGGTCACCTCGCCCTTGTCGCTGTCGATCGCCGCGTTGAGCTTGGGGTGCAGCTTGAGCGCGTCGATCGCCGCCTTGGCGAAGAAGGGCAGGTAGGTCAGCTTCACGCCCTCACGGGCCAGGAAGTCGGCCTTGGACGCCTCGCGGAGACGGGCGATCGCAGTGACGTCGACCTCCATGACCTGCGTCAGCTGGGCGGACTCGTGCAGCGACTCGACCATGCGCGAGGCGATCACCTTGCGCAGGCGCGAGAGCGGCTCGGTGGTGCCCCGCAGCGGCGACGGCGAGGCCGACGACGGAGCGGCAGCGGCCGGCGGGGCGCCGGCAGCCGCGGGGGCCGCGGCAGGAGCGGCAGCGGCCGGAGCAGCGGCAGCCTGCTGGGCAGCGGCAGCGGCGTCGAGGACGTCCTGCTTGCGGATGCGTCCACCGACACCGGTGCCCTGCACCGACCCGAGGTCCACGCCGTGCTGGTCGGCCATCTTGCGCACCAGCGGAGTGACGTACGCCGACTGGTCGCGGCCACCCTCCGAGGAGCCGGTCGATCCACCCGACGAGGCCGGGGCCGGCGCGTAGGGCGCGTCACCCTTGGCCTCGGGCTCGGCCTGCTTCGGCTGCTCGGTCTCCTTCGGCTGCTCCGACTCCTGCGACGCGGCGGGGGAGTCCTGCTTGTCGGACTCGGGGGTCTCGTCGCCGGCGGGCAGCTCGCCCTTCTCCTCGGCGATCTGCTCCTCCTGCTCGGCCTTCTTCTCGGCGTTGGCGTCGTCCTTGGGCTGCGCCTCGGCGGACTGGGGCTCCGACGAACCGCCGGAGGCGTCGCCCGAGCCGATGATCGCGAGCTCGGCGCCGACCTCGACCGTCTCGTCCTCCTCGGCCTTGATCTCCAGCAGCGTGCCGGCGACGGGCGAGGGGATCTCGGTGTCGACCTTGTCGGTGGACACCTCGAGCAGCGGCTCGTCGACGGCGACGTCGTCGCCGACCTGCTTGAGCCAGCGGGTGACCGTGCCCTCGGTGACGGACTCACCCAGCGCGGGCAGCGTCACCGGCGTACCACCGCCACCGCCACCGCCACCGCCACCGCCACCGCCGGACGAGTCGCCGGACGAGGCCTGCTCGGCGGCGGGCTCGGACTGGGCCGGGGCGTCGTCCTTCTCCGACTCGGGGGTCTCGTCACCGTCGGGGAGCTCGCCGGTCTCCTCGGCGACCTGCTCCTCCTGCTCGGCCTTCTTCTCCGACTCGCCCTCGTCCTGGGGCTGCGCCTCGGGCTCAGCGGAGTCGGAGGCGTCGCCCGCGGACTCGCCCTCCTCGCCGACGACGGCCAGGACTGCGCCCACCTCGACGGTGTCGTCCTCCTCGGCCTTGATCTCGAGCAGCGTGCCCGCGACGGGGGACGGGATCTCGGTGTCGACCTTGTCGGTGGAGACCTCCAGCAGCGGCTCGTCGACGGCAACCGTGTCACCGACCTGCTTCAGCCAGCGGGTGACGGTGCCCTCGGTGACGGACTCGCCGAGTGCGGGGAGGGTGACTTCGGAGGCCATGTGGTTCCTTCGCTCGCGTGTGGTTGGGGAATTCTCGGGGTGGTTCGAGGAGGTGCTTCAGGAGTGCGCGTGGAGCGGCTTGCCGGCCAGCGCGAGGTGCGCCTCGCCGAGGGCCTCGTTCTGGGTGGGGTGGGCATGCACGAGCGGCGCGACGTCGTCGGCGTGTGCCTCCCAGTTGTAGATGAGCTGGGCCTCGCCGATGAGCTCGCCGACGCGATCGCCCACCATGTGGACCCCGAGGACCGGGCCGTCCACCAGGCCGACCAGCTTGACGAATCCCTGGGTCTGCAGGATCTGGCTCTTGCCGTTGCCGCCGAGGTCGTAGGTCACGGTGGTGACGGCGTCGCCGTGGAGCTCGCGCGCCTTCGCCTCGTCGAGGCCGACCGACGCGATCTCGGGGTGGGAGTACGTCACGCGCGGGATGCCGGCCTCGTCGATCGGGCGCGGGTCGAGCCCGGCGATCTCCTCGGCCACGAAGATGCCCTGCTGGAACCCGCGGTGGGCGAGCTGGAGCCCGGGCACGATGTCGCCGACGGCGTACACGCCCTCGACGTTGGTGCGGCACCGCTCGTCGGCGAGCACGAAGCCGCGGTCCATCTCGATGCCCTGCTCGGCGTAGCCGAGGCCGTCGGTCGACGGCCCGCGGCCGACCGCGACGAGGAGGATCTCGGCCTCGATCACGTCACCCCCCTCGACGGTGACGGCGACGCCGGTGTCGGTGGGCTTGACGCTCTGGAACGGCGTCCCGGTGAGGAAGCTGATCTTGCGCTTGCGGAAGGCGCGCTCGAGCGCCTTGGAGGCGGCCTCGTCCTCGGCGGCGACCAGCCGCGGCAGGGCCTCGACGATCGTGACGTCGGAGCCGAAGGACTTCCACACGCTCGCGAACTCGCAGCCGATCACGCCGCCGCCCAGCACGATGGCGGACTTCGGGACCCGGTCGAGGCGCAGCGCGTGCTCGGAGGTGAGCACCTTGACGCCGTCGACCTCGAGACCGGGGAGCGACTTGCTGTAGGAGCCGGAGGCGAGCACGACGGCCTTGCCGGTGTAGGCGGTGCCGTCGACGGTCACCTCGCGGGGACCGGTCAGCGTGCCGGCGCCCTCGATGACGGTGATGCCGCGCGACTTGATCAGCCCGGTGAGGCCCTTGAAGAGGCGGTCGACGACCTTGTCCTTGTAGGCGTTGACGCCGGTCATGTCGATGCCGTCGAGGGTGGCGCTCACGCCGAACTGCGCAGCCTCGCGGGCCGAGTCGGCCACCTCGGCGGCGTGCAGGAGGGCCTTGGTCGGGATGCAGCCCACGTGGAGGCAGGTGCCTCCGAGGTTGCCCTTCTCGACCAACCCGACGCTCAGGCCCAGCTGGGCCGCTCGCAGGGCACAGGCGTATCCGCCCGAACCAGCCCCGAGGACGAGGACGTCGAACTCACCGTCCGCCACTGATTCCCTCCACACGCTCGACTCGCACCGACCACCTCGGAGCGCGTCCATCTTTGCACTCTTCGCGACGCTGTCCACACCGGGTCGGGTGGGCCGTTCAGGCGATCGGCGAGCGCGATGAGGAACGTCCCGGCAGAATGTGCGCCATGGGCTTGTTCGACCGATTCCGCCGCAAGGGCCGCACCAGTGCCCCGGCGCAGGACGCCACCCGCACCGGTTCGACGCGGGTGCGCGCCTCCGACAGCGAGGACGCACGACACCTCGAGGCGTTCGTCGCCAGCCGTCAGGGGGTCGAGGGGTTCGTCGAGCCGCGCACGGCCGTCAACGACGTGACGCTGCTCCTCGTCGCCCACGACGGTGAGTGGACGCGCCGGCGGGTGCCGAGCGTGAAGTGGGCGCACGACTTCGCCAACCGCAACCGCGTGCCGTCGTACGACGCCGCGGTGGTCGGGGTGCCGCAGCGCATGCGCGACTACAACCGGCGCAGGAAGGCCGAGGGCATCTAGGGCGTGTCTCCCAAAGATCGGCGGGGATGGCCGGGATTGTTGACGCATGTCGCGTTCTGCCGTGTTGAACGAC
>NZ_CANKYS010000021.1 GCF_947488025.1 uncultured Nocardioides sp.
CGCGCAGCGGGATCGTCGCGCGGGACGCGCGCAGCGGGATCGTCGCGCGGGACGCGCGCAGCGGGATCGTCGCGCGGCACGCGCGCAGCGGGATCGGCTTGCGAAACGTCACTGAGCTCTTCGCACTGAAGGCCTCATGGGAGAACGCGCACATCCTCGGCGTGGTGACGACCGTGATCTACGATCCCGCCCTTCCAAATGAATCGCACCCTCTGATCGGCCATGAGAGATCGGTAGCCGTCGGCGACGATGTCGGAGTAGTGGACGAACAGCACCTCGCCGTCGTCAGCGGTGATTCTTCCGTAGCCCTTCTCCTCCTTGAACCACCGCACCGTGCCGGTGCGGTCCACGCCAAGAAGCTCAGGCCGACGCATGTCCAAATCCTTGCTCACGCTCTGAGCGTAGGCGGCCGCGACGGGCTCGCGTCTCTCCATAAGGGATCCCGCATTGGCACGCCAAGCGAGCCATGAACTACCGCGGCTGTCGGACGAGATCCATTTAGAGGTTCGTCAGCCAGGGATGGCCCGGTAGGGTTCGCTCCAGCCCGGCACGAAGCCAGACCCGTTGTCTCTGGTTGAGGTGGCGCAGCGTGCTTTCAAAGTCGACCGCGTCTTTCTCGCGTAGGCCCTTAGCCTCGATCCACCGATGAGCCGGGGCTGAGCGCGCGCCGTCTGTGACGAGTGGTCATCGGGTGTGTGGGCGTGGCTGTTGGTCTGGCCTTGCTGCCAGGTCGTTCCGGGTTGGTCGTCGTGCCGGTGTCGGCGTGGGCGGTCAGGGTGTCGGTGTCGTTGGTGGTCCGCAGGCGAGGTTGAACAGGTCGCTCCAGGCGGCCTCCCAGGGCCATCCGGTCGGGAGGTGCAGGGTCACTCGTCGCGCTGATGACGCGATCCGGGCGGGCACGGTGATCAGCTTGCGGCGGATGGTCGCGGTGGTGGCCTTGGCGAGTCCCGGGCCGGTGAGGGTCGCGGCTGCTCGGGTGAGGTTGAACGCCATGACGGCCAGCACCAGCCAGGCGGCGTTCGCGGTGAACTTGCCGGAGGGCAGGTGCGCCAGCGCTGCGTGCTTCAGGTCGGCGTGGACCTGTTCGATGACCGCGTGACCGCGGTGGGTCTTGTCCGCGGCCACCGTGTCGGCCACGACCGGGTCGGTGGTAGTGAAGAACCCGTGGAAGCGCCAGGTGTCGAACAACGTCTCTTGGCCGGCCGTCTTCGCTGAGTTGAGGTCGGGGATCCGGCGCACGATCAGACGCCCGGGCACGTGGTTGGTCTTCTTCTGTGCCGCGAACGCGGTGAAGGGAATCTCGGCGACCTCTGCACGGGAGACCCACCGGCTGGACTGCTCGTCGTAGACGGCGTCGGTGTACTCGATGGGGGTCCAGGCGTCCTCGGGTATCGAGGAGATCGCGGTCTTGATCCGGTTGTCCAGGCGCACGGTGACCGAGACGTCCGCACCTGCCTTGAGTGCGGCCGCGATGGTGGGGTGGCCGAAGAACGCTGAGTCGGCGCGCACCAAGGTCTTGGCATCCGTCATCGTGCCAATGGTCTTCAGGGCGTCGGCGACCAGCCGCTTCGCGCCGCGGGGTGAGCCACACGATCCCTTCCGCAGGCGTTGGGCCACGACCACCGGCGCGTTGTCCTTCGTGGACGCGACTGCGAGGAGGGCGTTGAGCCCCCGGACGCCGGAGTAGCCGTACCCCGAGCCCTGCTTGGCGTAGCCGTGGACCTCGATGATGGTGTCGTCGATGTCGACCATCACTCGACCGCTGCCGTCCGGCGAAGACGTCAGCGGCGTCTGGGCAGCCAGACGGGTGAGGAACCGGGAGGCGACTGCGTCGAGCTGACGGACGTGACCGAAGGTGAACGCGCGCAGGAACGAACCCAGTGTCGAGGGCGCGTAGGCGCCAGCGAAAACGCGGCCCATTCCGCCGTGGCGCAGCAGCGCCATGTCGTCGATGGAGTCCGCGCCGGCAACCATCCCGGCCACCAGCGAAGACACCTTCGACCCGGCGTTGGCGCCCTTGTCGGTCGGGACCGACAGGTGCTGCTGGGCCAGTTCCTCCAGGCCGGCGGACCGGGCCAACGCGAGGACTGGGACCAGCCCGGCCGACGACACGAGATTGGGATCATCGAACACTGCAGAGGTCGCGCGAGGCGTGTGGCAAAGTTGCATCTACGAGATGCCCTTCGTGGTGGTGGAAAACGGTCCCTGAAGAAGTCCGATTTTCCCAGCACGTAAGGGCATTCTCACTTCACGACGCGCTCACCCGACCAACCTCATCGGTGGATCGAGGCTTAGCCTTGTATAGCAACTGGATCTCGGGCTGGAGATAGCGAATCCCATCGCGCTGCCACAACGCGTCGCGCATCGCCATGCTCATGGACTCGTCCCGCTTGTACACCCACCGCTCTGTCGTGCCGGGAACAAGCAGGATGTCGAACTCCCACGGCTGCATCGCCGCACACCGGGTCCACACCTGTCCGCAGCCTGGCGGGAGAACGTCGTCGGGCGCGCCGTCCGGGTCGTCTTCGGGGAGCAGCGGGCCGAGCGCGCCACCCGTCGCTGTCCAGACATCGAGCTGACCGGCGAGGTGCCTTCTGAGCACGGGAAGGTCGTCACGCAGAACGCTTACATCAGTGTCCTCGTGCTCGCGCACCACGCCGGTGAACGCCTCCAGAGCCCAGCCGCCAGCTATCCACCACACGCCTGGGTAGCCGTCCATGAGCGCGGCTACGTCCGTCGGCGTGCGCCTAGCTGTACTGACCACACAGGTTGGGCACGAGGTCGGCTGGTGACTTGCCGCTGAGTGCGGTGTGGCCGCGGTGGTGATTGTAGGTGTGGAGCCAGTCGGCGAAGAGGGCTGCTCGCTCGGACTCTGAGGCGTAGGGCCTCGCGTAGGCCCATTCCTCGAGTGTGGTCCGGTTGAACCGCTCGACCTTGCCGTTGGTCTGGGGTCGGTAGGGCCGGGTGCGCTTGTGGGTCACATCGCCCAGACTCTCGGCGAAGAGCTTGGACCGGTAGCAGGCTCCGTTGTCGGTCAAGACCCGTTGCACGGTGATCCCGACGGATGCGAAGTAGGCGTTGGCGCGCGTCCAGAACCCGGCCGCCGTCTCCTTGCGCTCGTCGGTGAGGAGCTCGCTGTAGGCCAGACGGGTGCAGTCATCGACGGCGTTGTGGATGTACCAATAGCCCATCCCGCGGCGTCGGTCGCGCTTGCCCACGGCACGTCCGAGGACCTTGTGGCCGCCCCCGTCGGGAATCCGGCCGAGCTTCTTGATGTCGACGTGCACCAGCTCGCCCGGGTTGGCCCACTCGTAGCGCCTCACATTGCGCCGCACTGATCGCAGCCGGACGCCGGTGGCGGGGTCGGTCCATGCCAGGGGTGGGCACCCATAGCGGCGCAGGATCTTGTGCACGGTCGAGGGCTGCAGGCCGAGTCGATAGGCGATCCGTGCCGGCCCCCAGCGGCGCGTGACGCGCATGCCGATGACGCGCCGCTCCACACGAGACGGGGTTCGGCGCGGGGAGGTCTTGGGGCGTGAGGAGCGATCGACCATCTCGGCCGCGCCGTTGAGTCGATACCGGTCGGCCCACCGCTTCGCGGTGGTGACCGAGCAGTTCCACCGCTCGGCCGCTCGCCGCAAGGTCCACTTCTTGTCGACGACGAGCTTGGCCAGGCGCAGACGTCCGGCTGGGGTGAGCTGAGCGTTAGCGTGGGACACGAAGACCTCCGAGGTTTGAGGAGTGGTTGCGTGGTAGCTCCACACCTCACTCGGAGGTCTTCGTCATCGTCCAGCAGGCACGCCGTACCTAACGTCCGTGGTCAGTACACCTAGCCCACGGGCCGTATAGGCGCCGGAAGTCTTCCTTGCGCAAGTCGTTGATACCCACGCGGGCAGCGTACGGGCCAGCGGCAGGGATTCCCCGGCCTCACCGGACGAGCAGTGGGCAGCCAGCGCCGCAGCCGCATGGTCCCGCCTCGGCCGCCATCCACGCCGCCTACATCGCCTCGGCCGGGAAACCTCCGGCCACCGCACCGACGACCTCGGCCGACGCCTTCGCCCTTGCCGCCCACCACGGCGACGAACACGTCATCAAGCTGGCCGACACCGCGATAGACGCCTACTCCTGGACAGGCGACGACCTCACACAGCAGTCCAGACGGCCGCCGTCCACATCAAACGCGAGTAGTCCGGTACTGCGGCATAGGCCGACCAATACGCCGGGTCCAGATCCGGCCCTTCCGCAAGGCGGAACGACGACCGGCAACTCCTCGCGCTCCCCATGCCCCGGACCGTCTCTGAGAGGATCCGTCATCGGTACGCGCACTCAACGCCAGCCGGACTTACAACCCGCCCCAGCACGCCGGCACCTAACACGACTTCGCATCACGATCACACGCATCGAGGACTACGCGGCGGCCGGAGCGGCACCGTTGTGCTTCGACCGCCGCGCTCGCTCCGGCTACCCCACGACTCCAGCGGTGGCGTGACTCAGCCGGTGGTCAGAGTGCCGTGTACAACGCCTTCTCGAAGTCGCCGTAGAGCTTCCAGGCCTCATGCTCAGTGATGAAGGGCAGCGAGTTGGTGTAGATCGAGGCGCAGATCCCGGTGCTCCGGTCGATGAAGAAGTGGGTGTTGAACAGACCGGCCCAGGCGCCGCTGCCTGCCTTGCGGCCGCCGGGTGAGTCGGCGCCGTTGAGCATCAGGCCGTAGCCCCACTTCCAGCCGGGACCGGCGTGGAGCGTGTCGGTGATCGCCGGGTCGGCGGTTGCGATCTCGGCGGGGAAGTCGAGGTCGCCGATCTGGTTGCTGAACGCCGCGTCGACGGTGCCCTCCTCGAGGATGCGGGTGCCGTCGAGCTCCCCGCCGCGGAGCAGGGCGCGCTCGAAGCGGATGTAGTCGCGCGGGGTGGAGTAGAGGCCGTGGCCGCCGGCCCACCAGTCGGGCTCGGGGTTGAGGATGCTGCCGGCCGAGCCCCACGACCCGTCCTCGCCCTTGACGTGGACCGTCACCGCGTTGTCGCGCTGGGCGTCGCTGGGGTGGAAGGTCGTGTTGCTCATGCCCAGGGGGCCGGCGATGCCCTCCTCGATCACCTCATCGAGCTGCTTCCCAGCCACCGCCTCGACGACCCGGCCGAGCCAGTCGGTGTTGATCCCGTAGACGAACTTCTCGCCGGGGTGCGCGGTCATGGGCGCCTTGAAGGCGTCCATCGAGCCCGGCACCACGTTGGGGATCCCGGTCGCCGCTTCGTACTTCACGAGGTCGTCGTTCCAGAACCAGTAGCCCAAGCCGCTGGTGTGGGTCACAAGCTGGTGGACGGTCGGCGGAGTACGTGGAGCGACCAGGATCGGCTCGTCGCCGTCCCAGCCTTCAAGGACCCTCACGTCCGCGAAGTCCGGCACGTAGTCCGCGACGGGGGCGTCGAAGTCGAGGTCGCCCCGCTCCTTCTGCTGCAGGGCGGCGGTGGTGCACACCATCTTGGTCATGGACATGATCCGGAACTGGGTAGACGTCCCGACCGGGTCGTCGGACTCGCCGGCGATCCGCACGCCAGCCCCACCCTCGTAGAAGACGCCGTCGGCATCCGCGGCGATGGCGGCGACGTGCGGCACCGCCCCGTTGTCCACGCCCTGCCGAAGCACGGCGTCGATCGCCGCGCCGTCGATGGTCCTCGTCATGATGCGTCCTCCTCGTGGTGGGCGCCGGCGTTACCGGTCGCTGTGGCTCACCGTGCTCCTCCGGCGGCGCGCAGGGAACCGCCGTCGCGACGCAGTTCGGTGTGCTCGGACCGCCATCTGGCGGGTCGCATCTCGCGAGTTGCACATTCGTCGGGTCGACCCCTGTCGCGGACGTCCGTCCGGGGCTAGCGTGACGAGGGTGACGAACGTCGTACGCCCCGAGTTCGACCCCGAGCTCAAGGCCGGACTGGCCATCGTGGGGGGCATGTTCCCGCCCACGATCACGCCCGACCTCATCGACTTCATGCGGGTGTCCTACGCCTCGGCCCCACTCGACGACCTCCTCGCCGAGCGCGGGATCGGACGGGTCGACCTAGAGGTGCCGGGGCACGAGGGGACTGCCTTGGCCGTCTCGGTGCTGCGACCGGCCGGGGCCACCTCCGGTCGCCCCGGAGTCCTCTACGCCCACTCCGGCGGGCTGATGTTCGGCGACCGGTTCAGCGGCATCGACCTGGTCCTCGACTGGGTGGACCGGCTGGGCGTGGTCATGGTGACCGTCGAATACCGCCTCGCCCCCGAGTTCCCCGATCCCTATCCCCGCGAGGACATGTACGCCGCCCTCGAGTGGACCGCTTCCCACTGCGAGGACCTCGGGATCCGCTCCGACCGGCTGCTCGTGGCCGGAGCGAGTGCCGGTGGCGGGCTGGCCGCCGGCCTCGCCCTCGCTGCACGCGACCGTGGGGGACCGCGGCTGTGCGGCCAGGTGCTCGACTACCCGATGCTCGACGACCGGGGCACCACAGCGTCGACAGGTCAGTTCGACGGGATCGGCGTGTGGGACCGGGTGAGCAACGAGACCGGCTGGGGCGCCCTGCTCGGGGCGCAGCGAGGAGGCGATCAGGTGTCGCCGTACGCCGCACCGTCGCGGGCCGACGACCTGTCGGGGCTCCCGCCGGCCTTCATCGACGTCGGGGCCGCCGAGATCTTCCGCGACGAGGCCATCGACTATGCCGACGCCATCTGGCGGGCCGGCGGCAACGCCGAGCTGCACGTGTGGGCAGGCGCGTTCCACGCCTGCGACATCTTCGCCCCGCACACAGCAGTCGGGCGCTCGATGATCCAGGCGCGCGACACGTGGGTGGAGAAGATCCTCGGTGACTGAGCGGGAGAAGAGCTGACGTGCAGGAGCTGTTGGGCCGCATCGCGCGTCTCGATCCCAGCGCCAGTCTGGGGTTGCGGGTGATCGCCTGTTTCGACGAGCTGGTCGTCGGCAACGTCAACACGCGTGGCCTCCTCGCCGCCGCTGCATCGCTGGCCGGGTGCTCGGCCGGCTTCCGCCAGGAGCACCCGCGTCGGGTGCTGCGCGTGAGTCCGCGCGGGAGCGTGGTGGACGGTGATCCGCCCGAGCTCGACGCCGAGTTCATGGCCCCCGCCTCGGATGGCCTGGTCGTCTGGCTCGAGCGCGAGGGTGAGGCGCTGCCCAACGACGCGATCACACTTGAACGGCTCGCGCTGGCTGTCCGGATTCGGCACGGTCGCGGTCGGCGCGACCACGACAACCGGCGCCACCTCGGGCTGCTCACCGACCTCGACGTGGCCGCGGAGGAGAGGATCGCCGCGGCGGTCGCCCTCGGTCTCAGCGCCACCGGTCGCTACCGCGTGGCGGCCGCGCCGCTGTTCGCCGTGTGGGTGCGCCACCCGGACGGTCCGGAGGACGTCATTCCCACCCGGCACGGGCCCATCCACGCGATCGTCCTGCCCGAGTCCTACGACGCGTTCGAGGCCAGTCCCTGCGGGGTCGGGATGGTCAGCTCGGTCGACGAGCTCCACCACTCGTTCCGCACCGCGATGGTCGCGCTCCGGTTGTGCGCACCACCGGACGACGGCCTCGTCTGCGCCGACGTCTACGGCGGACTGATCGACATGCTGGCCGACACCCCGGAGGACGCTCACCAGCCCGATGTCGCGCGGATGGATGACGTGGCGAAGCACCCGTGGGGTCTCACGACGGTGGCTGCCATCTTGGCGACCCAGTCGGTGCGCGAGGCAGCGCGCCGGGCTGGAGTACACCACAGCACGCTGAGCACCCGGGTGGATGTCATCTCCGCTGCCCTGGGCTTCGACCCGCTCGACGGGTTCGGTCGTGCCCGCCTCGGCCTGGCCTACCTCAGCCACCGCCTGCGCCGCTCGAAGGTGCTCGATCTACCTGCGCCACCCTTCGGCACCTGACGAAATCGCGACACCGGCCGAGGCGACGCCGGTCGACACGATTGGTCAATCGGTTGATAAGCCACGTTACGGGCACTGACCGAGCGAGGGCCCATTCTCGCTGCGACGACATCCTGGCTGCTCCCGCTCGCCGGCATGTCTAGACGTCCCCGTTTGGCGAACCGCCCGCGGTCATGCGTGCGCGCCGTCGACAATCGGGACGGAGATCGCCCCGTTCCCGGCAGGGGATCCCGCTCCGGTCACCCTCCGGGTGACGATCCCGCACCGGGATGCTCCGCGAGCCCATCCCGCTGCGCGCGTCCCGCGCGACGATCCCGCTGCGCGCGTCCCGCGCGACGATCCCGTACCGGGTCGCAGACACCCACGACGAGGTGCTTCGGGGGAGGTTCTGGCGACACATTCCATGAACGCCGAAGCCGATTGGGTGACTTCCCTGATGCGCCCACTGGCCGGCGGGTGGCACCGTGAGCGCATGCTCTTGAACTTGGAGAAGGGTGTATGGCGGGACCTGACGCGCCGACGCGGGGTCAGCTTTGTGGACCCTCGTCTGGCTCAGCCGGCAAGGGCAGCGCTGGTACTCCAAGCGGCTCACACGCTGCTGCCCGAAGCGGGCGTGACGGCGCTGCCTTCAATTGCCCGTGACGAACTTCAGGAGGGGCTGAGTGGCCCGCTGCGCACAGCTATCGCTGACTCCGACCCGTCCTCGGAGGGAACCGTTGAGGGTTTGCGCGATCAGCTGGTGGGGACACTCGTGGCAACGCCGGGTCGAGTCGGCGCACTCATGCTGGCCGACCGCGTGCACCTGAGCCGGCTCGTCCGCGACGAGATCCCGCCCATCATCGCGTCGGCGTGCGTTTGTTGGTATGGCGCCTACCGCCTTCCTGACGACCCCTATGGTCACCAGATCACCACACTGCGAGGCCTGTACCACTCTTGGCTCACAGTTCCGACGGAGCGACCTCGAATCGAGAAACAGATGCGCGGAGCCGCCGTACAGGTCGTCGGTGGACACCCCGACAGTCTGATTGCGCGACGAGTGTGACTCGGCGTCGACTGGCACGAGCCGATCCTGCACTGGCGCGCTCCACGAGCCGGTCCGCTGCATACGCTGAGGCTGTGACCCAAACCTGGTGCCCGACCACTCCAGGCGTGCTTCGTCTGCCGTCCGGTCGAACGGTCCGGGGCCGTGGCCTGCGGCAGCCGGTGCCGGGTGGTGTGTCTCCGGACTTTGGGCTCTACTTTTTGAGCAGGCCCCCGGCGCCGCCCATGGACTGGGAAGAGCGTTGGGTTCGTTGGCCGGGCTTGCGGTTGCCTGTCGACAAGGCTGACGCGTGGGACGCATTGTGTGAAGCGTGGCGTCGAGCTGGGCGCGAGCGAGTCGAGGTCGCTTGCAGTGGAGGGCGCGGCAGGACAGGCACTGCGCTCGCCTGTCTTGCGGTGCTGGATGGCGTACCGGCCGATCATGCCGTCGCCTTCGTACGCGAGCGCTACGACCGCCGGGCGGTCGAGACGCCCTGGCAGAGGCGCTACGTCGTGCGATTCGGCACCGTGTAGCTGCAGCCGCTGCGGGATCCCGAACTGGTCCCGGCGTTTAGGTGGAGAGGCTTGGGCCAGATCTCACCGAAGGTTCCCGCCGGGCCTTCGGGCGCTCACTAGCTCCTGGTTACGACGGCAAGCGCTAGCGGTCCTCGGCGATATTTCTGTCGAGATGCCGGGAAGACTGACGAGCGTGTGGGGGATCCCACGGCCCCACCCTGCAGCCGCTACGCCCGCTCGACAGGTTGTCGCAAGATCGTGCGCAGCCTCGACGGCTCGACCCGCCGCGCATCGCTGAGGTAGATCTCGTGGTGCTTCCCGGTCATCCGCAGACCTGCACCGGGAACGAACTGCCCGTGCATCTCAGCCAGGACGTCGACCTCATCGTCGTAGGACCCGACGTGCAACGTTTGCACGCAGAGACCCTCCTCGAGACTCTCCAGCCGTACGTCTTCAAGCCTCACCCCGCGCTGCTTCGCGGCCGCCGCGCTCACAGCGTCAGCGAACATCTGCTCCGTGAGCCAGTCAGGCGTCATGATCATCGCGGTCCAGCACCACTGGGACTTATCGCGCGCGGACGTGAAGGAGGTCATGTCTGCGGCCCACCACAGCGCCTCTAGAGGAGGGACGACATAGTCGCGATCGAGTTCCCGCCTGCTGGTGAACTTCAATCCGTAGGCCACCGGGTATAGGGATGCGAGGGCGTCGGCGTACTTCTGGGACGTGTTGGGGTCGCCCCGACCGTCGATCATCAGGTACCTCATCCTGGGCACCTCGACGACCCTGAACTCGCCGGCACGCGCGCGGTACGCGTCGTGCGACTTCTTGAAGTCGACCTTCACCGGTCGAGTATCTCGCGCCGGGTCGCTCCGCGAGCCCATCCCGCACCGGGTCGCTCCGCGAGCCCATCCCGCACCGGGTCGCTCCGCGAGCCCATCCTGCGCTGGCGCGCTCCGCGAGCCAATCCTGCTGCGGTCGCGCTCTGTGTGACCAGTAGTTTGTGGCGCGTTGACCAGCTCGCGCGAGTCACGGTAGCGCCAGCGATCCTCAACGAACTCGCGCTCTGCTCCGGGGTAGACGCCGGGCTCGTGGCCTCTCGGGGACTGCAAGACGAAGCAGGTCCTCTGCCGGGCCGACCGGTCGCTGGCCGGTGAGCCAGACGGCACGTAGCGAGCGGTCGAGGTCGACTCCGTGAACGGGGACCTGGACTAGGCGGCCGGCTGCGACGTCGTCGTGCACTGCCAGGTCGGAGAGCACGGCCGGGCCGGCTCCGGCGATGACTGCGGAGCGGACGCCGCTGCTGGTCGACACCTCGAGCAGGGGTTGGGTGGGGGTGCCGAACGGGGTCAGGGCTCGGTCCAGCGCGGTGCGGGTCCCCGACCCGGCTTCGCGGTGCACCAGCCGCGTTCCGGCCAGCTCCTCAGCCTCTACCGATTTACGGCGCTGGGCCCACGGGTGAGCGGGCGCGACGACGACCACGAGCCGGTCGGTCGCCACGACCTGAGCGGACAGGCCGGAGGGAAGGTCGGGGCCCTCGATGAAGCCGAGGTCGGCGTCGCCCGCGAGAACCGCGGCCGCCGTGGTGTCGCTGTTGCCTGCGGTCAGGCTGACGGCGGTGTCCGGATGCGTGGCGGCCAGCACGACGAGCCAGCCCGGCAGTAGATGCTCGGCCACGGTCAAGCTCGCCGCGACCCGCAGCCGCGCGATGCGGTCGCTGCGCAGGGACGCGATGCCCGCCTCGAGGACGTCCGCAGCAGCGAGGACCCCACGTGCCCACTCGGCCAGCAGTGCACCGTTGGGGGTGAGGTTCGAGCCACGGGCTGAGCGAGTGAGGACCGCGAACCCGACCAGCCGTTCGAGTCCGCGCACCCGTGCGCTCACGGCAGGCTGGCTTAGCCCGCGGGAGGCACCGGCCTTGCTCAGGCTGCCGCTGGCAGCGATCTCGAGGAGCAGCGACAGGGTGTCGAGGTCGGGCACCCGGGTGAGAGTCATCGACCCACTCTAGAGCCCGCCATCAGTCCGGTGGATGACGTCATCGATCCAGGATGTCTACCGAGCGCCCGTCTGCCGGCGCAGGCTGGAAGTACCGACGAAGGAGAATGCCTGTGACCACGGCCCACGAAGCCCCTGTCCACCGACACCGCACCGGCAGCCGCTGCCGCCCGTCCTGCCCGCCCACTCCCGAGCCCGGGCACCGCAGTCCGGTACCTGGGTTGCTCGCCGTCGCAACCGCCACCGGCGTCGCGTTCGGCGTGCATGCCTTGGTCCCAGCGGTGAACCCCTCCACCGTCGCTGTGGTCATCGGCGCGCTCGCGGTCAACATCGGGCTGCACCACCCCTCCCTGCACGTCGGCACCCACGTCGCCTCACACCGGTTCCTGCGCCTGGCCGTCGTGCTGCTTGGCCTGCAGCTGGGGCTGCAACAGCTGCTCGACCTGGGGCCGCGCGGTGCCCTCGTCGTGGTCACCACCGTCACGGTCACGTTCACCGGAACGCGCCTGCTTGGGCGGCTGCTGGGTGTGCCGCCGGCCCGGTCCCTGCTCGTCGCCACCGGCTTCTCGATCTGCGGCGCCTCCGCCGTCGCCGCGATGGAGGAGGTCGCCGGCGGGGACGAGGACGACACGGCGGTCGCAATCGCGCTCGTCACGTTGTGCGGGAGCCTGGCCATCGTGCTGCTCCCGCTGCTTCGTGAGCCCCTCGGGCTCGACCCTGCTGCGTTCGGCAGCTGGGTCGGCGCAAGCGTGCACGACGTGGGCCAGACCGTCGCGACAGCCGACCGCGTACCGGGAGCCCTGACGACCGCGGTCGTCGTCAAGCTCAGCCGCGTCGTGCTCCTCGCCCCGCTCGTCGCCGGGACCGCCGTTGCGCTGCGGCGTCGCACCCCCGCGGCGGCGACGGGGCGCCGCCCACCGCTGCTTCCCCTGTTCGTCGCCGGCTTCCTGGCAGCGATCGCCGTCGCGAGCACCGGGCTCCTGCCCGATCCGGTCCTGCACGGCG
Source organism: uncultured Nocardioides sp. (assembly GCF_947488025.1). Lineage (GTDB taxonomy): Bacteria > Actinomycetota > Actinomycetes > Propionibacteriales > Nocardioidaceae > Nocardioides. The sequence goes on from NZ_CANKYS010000021.1 coordinate 12,440, forward strand.
CGAAGGTCCTCCAGGAGGTCTTGCTCGCCGCAGCCCTGGTCGGTCTGGGCACCGGGATCCACCTCCCGGTGCTGCGGCGCACCGGAGGCCGCGCGCTGGTGCTCGGCCTCATGTCATGGGTCCTCGTCGCGGGGGTCGCCTACGCCGGCGTACAGCTCACCGGCGCATGACGGGCAAGGGGTGGTGGTCGGTTCGACCAACCCCGCGGTGGGTGGGTCGTGTGGTTCGGGCGCTCCTGCGCCCAACCTGGCCCAACTTGGCCCGACCCTTCGGCGTGATCGTCGGGGATCCCAAACGCTGGGCGGTCCGCGCTGATGTGTTCGGGGTGTCCGGGTTCGCCGGTGAGTGTCGCAGTTGGTTAGCATGAGCGCACACGATGGCGGTGGGGCTCGCCGACAACCGTGGCGGCAGGCCACCAACAGTCCCTACCTGAGACAGGTAGGAGTTCGTGTGCCCGAAAATAGTGACCCCGACGTCGGCGATCTGCCGATCGATCCCGATACGTCCGGTGACAGGCTCACCGGCACGGTCCACCGGTTGCCTTCCTTATTCACGTCGCAGTGGGACGTGCTGCTCGCCATCAGCGCCGGCGGCGCACTGGGGAGCCTGGCACGTTGGGGTGTCGGTGAGCTCCTCCCATGGTCCGGGACCGAGTTCGCGTGGGGGACCTTCGTTGAGAACGTCTCTGGTGGGTTCGCGCTCGGCGTGCTGATGGTGTTCGTGCTGGACGTGTGGCCGTCGCAGCGGTACGTGCGCCCGTTCCTGGGCGTCGGCGTCCTCGGTGGCTACACCACCTTTTCGACCTACATGCTCGACGCACGCCTCCTGCTCGGCGAAGGACAGGTCCTCACCGCGTTCGCATATCTAGGAGGGTCCCTCCTGGCCGGCCTGCTCGCCGTCTGGGCCGGGATCGCCTCCGCACGGTTGATCGCACTCAGGCCGAGACGGTCACGACGCCGACATCTAGCACCTCCCGAGTCTTCCATGTTCGCGCACGACGATGACGAGGTGAGGAACCGATGACGCTGCGGGGTCCAGCGAGCAGGCTGACGATCATGGTGGGGGAGTCCGACCAGGTGCACCACCATCCCGTTTACACCGAGATCGTGCATTTGGCGCACCGGGCCGGGCTGGACGAGGCCAGCGCCTTTCGTGGCATCGAGGGGTTCGGCAAGTCGAACCACATCCGCACCCCCAGGTGTGGTCGCTCCGCAAGGACCCGCCTGTCGCGGTGGTCATCGTGGACACCGACGAGCAGATTCGTGGCTTCCCCGAGCTGGAGCGGCTGGAGCTCGAGGGCATGGTGATCGCGGAGCCGGTCGAGGTCATCCGCTACGCGGGCAGAGGACCAGCCGGCCCGGCCGGCCCGGGGGAGGACCGGCGATGACAGTTGCGATGGTGCTGCTGGGTGGCGCTATCGGCGCTGCGTTGCGCTACCTCACCGATCTGGTCGTCCAGTCCCGCCACGACAGCGTCTTCCCGTGGGGAACCTTCACCGTCAACATGACCGGCTCGCTGGTCTTGGGCGTCACGGCGGCTGCGGTGACCGGCGCTGGGGTGCCGTCGTGGGTGCTGGCCTTGGTCGGCACCGGGTTCTGCGGTGCCCTCACCACGTTCTCCACCTTCGGGTTCGAGACCGTCCGGTTGCTCGAGGAAGGCTCGGTCCTCGCCGCGGGGTTGAACTGCCTCGCGAGCCTGGCGGTCGGTCTGGGCGCGTGCGCCGGCGGGTACGCGATGACGGCCGCGCTCCTGTGAGCGAGGTGACGCCGGTCCGAGGACCGCGGCCGCGCTGGGTGAGATGGCTGCTGGCTGTCGCGGCCGTCCTGCTGTGCGTGCTGACCATCGCGTTGGCCGTGGGCTCGGAGCAGCTCGCGCGGCTCGACCAGACGGTCGCTGACTGGGGCTACCACTCCACCTGGGGCCACGCCGGTCGAAGCTCGTTCTGGGTCGCGGTGGCGACCTACGGGCAGCCGATGGTCCTGCGTGCGGTGCTGGTGCTTCTCGCGCTGGTGCTTCTCCCGCTGCTGCTGGCCCGGAAGCGCAACTGGTGCTTGGCGGCGTGGCTCGTCGCCGTCACCGTGACCGAGAACGTCATCGCCCCCTCGACCAAGCTCCTGCTCAGCCGCCCGCGCCCGGAGTGGCTCGAGCCGATCGCGGTCGAGCACAGTTTGTCCTACCCCTCGGGGCATGCCGCGATGGCAGGGACCTTCGCGGCCGCGGTGATCCTCGTGGCGCTGGCGATGATGGGTCCGGGATGGAGTCGGCGGCTGGTCGTGCTGCTCGCTCTGCTGGTCTACCTTGTGATCTCGGTGGACCGGATCTTCTTGGGTGTCCACTACCTCAGCGATGTCGTCGCCGGAAACCTGCTGGGGCTGTGCATCGCTCTGGCGGGGTGGCTGCTGCTCCTCCGGGTCACGTCCTCCGGGAGCGGGTGGTGAACTTGTGGGAGGCGGTGCTGCTGGGCATCGTCGAGGGGGTCACGGAGTTCCTGCCGATCTCGAGCACCGGCCATCTGACGATCGCCGAGGAGCTGCTCGGGTTGCCGGTTGATGACCCCGGCGTCACCGCCTTCACCGCTCTCATTCAGGTCGGGGCAATCGCTGCGGTTCTCGTCTACTTTCGCACCGACATCCGCACACTGGCGGTGGCGTGGTGTCGGGGACTTGTCGTGCCCGGGGAGCGGCACCGACCCGAGTACCGGATGGCCTGGTGCGTCATTGCGGGGTCCGTCCCGATCGGTGTCGTGGGCTTGCTCGCCAAGGACCTGGTCGCCGGCCCCCTACGCTCCCTGTGGGTCGTGGCCGTCGCACTCGTGGCGTGGAGCTTCGTCATGGTCTTGGCGGAGCGGTCTTCCTCGTGGCGCGGGCAAGCGGGCCGCGACCTCACCGTGCGCGATGCGGTGGTGATCGGGATTGTCCAGTGCGTGGCGCTGGTGCCGGGGGTTTCTCGTTCCGGAGCCACCATCAGCGCAGGGCTCTTTCTTGGACTGGACAGGGTCACTGCCACCCGGGTGTCGTTTTTCTTGTCCATTCCAGCGCTGGTCGCGGCCGGCGCCTACGAGGGGCTAATCACGGCCTCGCAGATCTCCACCACCGTCGGCTGGTGGCCCACCGTGGTGGCGACGGCGGTGAGCTTCGTCGTGGCCTACGTATCAATTGCGTGGCTACTCCGCCTCGTGGCCGGACACCCGATCATCGTCTTCGTCCCCTACCGGTTGGGATTGGCAGCGGTGCTCGTCGGGGGACTGCTGACAGGCCTGGTCAGCGCCACGTGACTCGTCCTTGGTCCGGAATCTTCAAACCGAGGAGGGTCGCACCGAGCGGCACGGCCCTCGTGGCGTTTGGGCTCAGGGTTGGGGTGATCTCGCCGTAACGGCTCGTCGCTCCGCGCGCCCATCCCTTGCGGGACAGCCCTCACTGAACACTCCGAAGCCCGTGGATGACACCGAATCGGGCTGGGCCAGTGCGGCACGGGTCGCGGTCGACGAAGCAGGCTGACGCCCTGGCACGCGAGCAGTTGGGATTCGAACCGTGTCGCGCTTAGGCACCGAAAACCACATCAAGAGTCGCCTCGTCAGGTCACATACCAGCAAGAAGTGCGGGCTCGGTTCACCGTCCTGTGCCGAGTTCGCACAGGTCAGCGCACGAGTGCTCATATGCCAGCAAACGCTCGACCAGATGAGAGCGCTCGCGCCGGATGACCAGAGGTCGCAGGTTCAAATCCTGCCCCCGCTACTGAAAAGTGGCTTGTGTCCTGCGGAAACGCAGGACACGGGCCACTTGTCATTTGAGCCATTCGGGCTTGTGTCGCGCTTTGTGACCCGAAAACCCCCTCTGCAGCGGGGTCCGGTGCCGGGTTCGCCACCTGGATTCAGCCTGGGTGGTCGGCGACCTTGGTGATCATCGCGGTGCGGCCGAGGTCGCCAATCGGCTGCGGTGGCCTTCGGCTGTGTCTGGTTTCGGGCGCCGAGGAGGACGGCGGCGAGGATGGGGTTGATGAGCTCGGGCCAGAGCGAATCGGGCATATGAGCTCGATGTCGTAGACCTGTGAAAAGGGCCGTCCTGGACTATGACGCGCGACGTTGTCGCGCTGCGGACACGGCTCGTTGGAACTCGGGATCGTTGTGAAGCGTTCGCAGCCGACGTCAAAGGCGGTCTTCCTTCTTGACGAGTGCCGATGGCACGTGATCGCTCCTCGGGTCCGGCGGCGCTGCCTGCCCTCACAGCGGCAGGATCAAGGTGCCTGGCTGGCGGCCGGGTGTGGCTGTGCCTAAACTCAGGATGCGATGACTCTTGCCGACCGCACCTTCCCGGGAGCCGTGAGGACGCGGCTTCCGCTGGTCGTCCTCCTGTGCGCAGTCGCGCTCGGAATCGTTGGCATGCACGGGCTGGCGTCCGGGCCGGACTCCGGCGAGCACGTCGGGCACCACGCCGCCCCGACGATCATCATGACCACCGACACCACGGTGGGCGTGGTCGCATCCCTCGGCGTCGTTGCCGGGGACGAGGCGCCGCCGGCGGAAGACGGGGGGTTGCTCGCGCTGTGCCTGATGATGCTCACGCCCGGTTTGGCGCTAGGCTTGTGGCTGCTCGCTATTGCGGCACGTGGCGGGGGATGGCGTCTGCTGCGTCTGATGACGGGGGTCGTCGACGCGCTCGACGTGGCGGGACTGCCACCGCCGTTCGAACGACAGCTGACCGTACTCCGGATCTGATCAGGCACACCGGCGCACCACCCGCATGGATCCGGTGCGTCTGTCCTGCCCGTCATTCGATCTCATTTGGAGTATGCGCATGTGCGCGACGCGCAAATCGCTGAGTCTGTCTTCTGGTCTCCCTCTGGTCGTCGGCCTCTCCATGGCCGCCGCCCTGCTCGCCAGCTGTAGCTCTACAGAGAACCCGACCGCCTCGGCCGCCGCGGCGGCCGAGGAGGAGTTCGGCCATATCCACTCTCTCGACGTGAACCCCGCGGACGACACGCTCTACGTCGCGAGTCATCACGGGGTGTTCGCTCTCGGTGCCGACGGCTTCGAGCGTGTGGGGGAGGAGCGTTTCGATGCGATGTCGTTCACCATCGCCGACGCGGACCGCTTCCTGATGAGTGGTCACCCCGAGCCGGGCGCCGGCGGACCCGCGCACTTCGGACTCTCCGAGTCGACAGACTCCGGTCGGACGTGGAGGTCGCTCTCGTTGGAAGGGGAGGCGGACTTCCATGCGCTCGAGGCGGCCGGTGACCGCGTGTACGGGGTCGACTCTCAGAGCGGGCGCCTCATGTCCACCGAGGACGGCAGGCGGTGGCGCGACCTGGGCCAGTTACCCGCCGCCGACGTGGCTGCCCATCCAGGCAACTCCGATCTTGTGCTGCTGACCGATGGCAGCGGCTCGCTCGTCCGACTCCAGGTCTCCGGGTCTCCCGAGCTCGTGCAGTCCGCGCCGCGGTTGTTGCTCCTGGACTGGGACAGCGAGGACCTGCTGGTCGGGGCCGGCCCCGAGGGGTCGGTCTACCGCAGCGACGACGGTGGGGACTCCTGGCGGGAGGTCGGATCACTCCCGGACGTGCCTTACGCGCTGACCGCCACCGAGTCGCGGTGGTATGCCGCCACGGAGGGCGGCGTCCTCGTGTCCACCGATACTGGTGCCACGTGGTCCGAGGTCGGTCGCCCATGATCGCGTTGTTCTACGGAGTGCTGCTGGTCCTCGGCGTCGCGCTACTGGCGGTGACGGCGGTGCGGGTGCTGGCAGGAGGCCTCGAAACCGATTCGGGCCGGCCCGGTCGGCCGAGCGGGACCGGTGGTGCCCGACAGATCCTCGAGAAGCGGTACGCGGCAGGCGAGCTGAGCACGGAGGAGTACCAGCACCGGTCGCGCGTCCTGAAGGAGGGGCAATCGTGAAACCGATCAGCCGACGCACGGCTCTGACGATGGGCGGTGCCGGCCTGGTGGGCACCGTCGTCGGTGGCACGGGCCTGTGGCGAGAGCTGTCCACCTCGGTCCTGGACCCCGTCGCCGGGGAACTGTTCACCGAGCCCGAGGTTCTCCGGAGCAAGGGCGGACTGCTGGAGGTACGGCTGGAGGCTGCGCTGGGCAGCCACGAGGTCGCCGGCCGGCGGGCCACGACCATGGGGTACAACGGCGGTGTGCCGGGCCCCACGTTGCGGCTCCGCCCGGGCGACACGTTCCGGGTGGAGCTGGTGAACCGGCTCGATCGGGTCACGAACCTGCACGTGCACGGGCTGCACGTCTCACCCGAAGGCAACGGCGACAACGTGTTCGTCGCTGTCGAACCGGACCAGGCGCATCGTTACGAGTATCGGTTGCCCGACAACCATCCACCAGGCGTGTACTGGTACCACCCGCACCACCACGGCACGGTCGCGGACCAGGTGTTCGGCGGACTCTACGGCGCCATCATCGTGGAGGACGACGAGGAGATCCCCGTCGACCGGGAACGGGTCATGGTCGTCTCCGACATCACCCTGGACTCCGGCGGCTCACTGGTCAGCCCGTCCACCATGGAGCAGATGATGGGCCGCGAGGGTGAACTCGTCCTGGTCAACGGTGCCGCCACGCCGGACCTCAAGGGCCGCTCGGGGGAGCGTGAACGGTGGCGGATCATCAACGCCTGCACCGCCCGCTACCTCGCGCTGAGACTGCCAGAACAACGCGCCCGGGCTGTTGGCCGCGACGTGGGTCGGCTGCCCCGGGACACGGCGTTGGAGGACGTCGTGCTCGCCCCCGGGAACCGGCTCGACCTGGTGGTCGACCTTTCCGAGGGAACCAGCGAGCTCACCGCGAGACCGGTCGACCGCGGCGGCATGATGGGCCAGATGATGGGCGGGGGCCCGATGCCAGGGAGCGGCGGGCTTGTGACCCTCGCCCGCTTGAGCGTTTCCGCGAGCGGCAACCGAGCCGCGGGTGAGATCCCCGCGGGCCCGGCTGTCCGCGACCTGCGTGCCGCCGACGTCGACGGTCGTCGGTCGATCACCTTCCAGATGGGCATGGGCGGGATGATGGGCGGCGGCGACGGTCCGATGAGCTTCACCTTCGACGGTGAGGAGTTCGACGCCGACCGGATCGACCAGCAAGTGGGGATGGGCACGGTGGAGGAGTGGACCATCGGCAACGACAGCCCGATGGACCATCCCTTCCACCTGCACGTGTGGCCGATGCAACTGCTGGAGGTCGACGGCCGCGAGCTGTCTGAGCCGGTCTGGCTCGACGTCGTGAACGTCCCCGCCCGCAGCCAGGTCAAGGTCCGGGTCGCGTTCGAGGACTTCGGCGGCCGGACCGTCTACCACTGTCACATCCTCGACCACGAGGACCGGGGAATGATGGGCACCGTCCTGGCCAGTTGACCCTGTCTGCGGTTACTGCCCCGAGCGGGCCGACCGACGAACACAACGGAGCCCTCGGGGCTCCACAATCGGAAAGAGTGGTGAGACCCATGTACGGCAACGGAGCGGGCATGGGCTGGATGTGGTTCATCGGGCCGATCATGATCCTGCTCATCGTCCTCGTCGTCGTGCTGCTGGTTCGCAGCAGCGGCGGAGGCACGAACCGCGGCAGTGGCAGCGCCCCGCCGCCTGGACCGGGGACCGGGAGAACTCGAGCGCAAGAGATCCTCGACGAGCGCTACGCCCGGGGCGAGCTCACCGACGAGGAGTACCAGGACCGTCTCCGACAGCTCGGAGGCGACACCAACCGATAGGCGCGGGCGGGACCATCCTGGTCCTGTTCACCGACGACAAGCTCCGGGCTCACGACCGGCGATGTGGGTACGTATCCCCGATGAGAGGAGTCCCAGCATGACCACGAAGTCCGACCAGAACCAGTCCTCCGAGCACGAGCAGCACAAGAAGCACGAACGCAGGATGTACGTCATGTTCGCGGCGATGATCACCACGTCGACGGTGACGATGTTCCTGCTCACCTACACCAACGCCTTCACCTGGTCGCACATGACGTTCAGCGAGGAGCGGGTCTACATGGCCATCCTCATGGGGTCGGCGATGGCGCTCATCATGCTCGGCTTCATGTGGGGGATGATGTACAAGAACGTCAAGGTCAACGTTGCGATCGTCGTTGCCGCGCTCGTCGTGGGGGGCTCCGCGTTGTGGCTGTCCCGGTCGCAGACCTTCGTGCAGGACGAGGCCTACATGAAGGGCATGATCCCGCACCACTCGATCGCGATCCTCACCAGCGATCGGTCCGAGATCGAGGACGTGCGTGTGCGCAAGCTGGCCGACGAGATCATCAAGGCCCAGCGCATCGAGATCGCCGAGATGAAGTGGCTGATCGAGGACATCGAGAAGAACGGTGTCGCCAGCACCGATAAAGAGGCCCAGCAGCGTCCCGTCCCGGACTTCGAGGCCAGCCCCTGAGGTACGGCGCACCGTCCACTGCTCGACAGGTAGCCAGCGAGCGGTGAGGATCTGACCCGAAAGGAGCACCATGTACGCAGGGGTTGTCGTGATGACGGGCGCCGTTGGGGTGCTCGTGCTCGGGCTGTACGCACTGCACAGGCTCGTCGCGGTAGCGCGAGATCCGCTGAGCGTGCTTCCGTTCGAGTCGGGCTGGGCCCCCGAGCAGCACGCACTGTCGCGGTACCACGTGCGGTGGTACCTCGCGACGCTGCTCTTCCTTGCCTTCGACGTCGAGATGCTTTTCATGTATCCCTGGGCGGTCGTCGTCGCACAGGTCGGCGTGACCGCGGTCGTCGAGATGTTCCTCTTCCTGGCTGCCTTGTTCGTCGCCGTGCTCTGGGCATGGCGGGAGGGGGCACTGCGTTGGGTCTGAGTGACGCGATCGCACGGAGCGCTTCCCGGCACGCTCACGCTCTGGTCGTCGAGGTGCCGGGCTCGTGGCGCACGCGAATGGCGGCGGAGCGCAACTTGTTCGCGCGAGGATGGCGTCTTGCCGACTCACCCGCGGACGCCGACGTACTCGTCGTGTGCGGCGAACCCGGGCCGGGGCTCGCGGAGGCGATCGAGGGCGTCTGGCACCAGATGCCAGGACCACGGGTGCGCGTGGACGTTCACGGGGGCGACGAGGTGGGTGCTCGACTGGACGAAGCACACACCGGCCTGCTCGACACCGACCACCACCGCCGTGACGCGCAGCAGCGACCCACCGCCTCCGAACTCCTCGCCGAGCAGGCCGGACCTGGAGCCGAGAGTCATGGCGGCCATGGAGACACGGACCACGGTTCAGCCGGCGGCCACGAAGGCATGGACCACGGCGGCCACGAGGGCCACGAGGGCCACGAGGGCCACGAAGGCATGGACCACGGCAGCCACGAGGGCCACGAAGGCATGGACCACGGCGCCCACGAGGGCATGGACCACGGCGCCCACGAGGGCATGGACCACGGCGCCCACGAAGGCATGGACCACGGCGCCCACGAAGGCATGGACCACGGCGACATGGAGATGTCACCTGGAGGCATCCCTCTCGCGGAGGGCGGTGAGGACCGAGATGGCCTCGAGATGGACGTCTTGCAGGTGCGTCTCGGGCCTGTGCTGCCGCACTGGCCGGCCGGTCTGGTGTTGCGCTGCTCGCTTCAGGGCGATGTCATTGTCAAGGCACAGGCCGAGCTCGTCGACGGGCGTGCCCGCCAGGATGACGAAGTTGTCGGGCCGGCCCGCGGCATCGACAACATCGCCTCGCTGCTGGCGTTGGCGGGGTGGGACGACGCTGCGGCGGAGGCCCGAAGGATCCGCGACACCGCCCTGGAGCCCGGGGACGGAGCGGCGGGGTCGGAAGTCGAGCGTCTGCGCCGGAGGGTCCGTCGTTCGAGGACGTTGCGCTGGTCGCTGCGAGGCGTCAGGCGGCTGAGCGACGAGGACGCCCACGCCCGGGGGTTGCCGGCCGACGCGGTCGGTGACACCTATGAGCGGCTGATGGGCATGCTGGACCGGGCGGTCGCCGGTGTTGCCGCGACCGCCGCCCGCGGCACCGGCACTCGGCCAAACGACGCCGACCGGACACTCTCGACCGACCACCTGGCACATCTGCTGACGGGTCTGGATCTCGCGACGGCACGTCTGGTCCTCGCCAGCCTCGACATCCACGAGCTGCTCGCCGGACAGGCGGAGCACGAGGTGTCCCATGGCTGACCCGATGCCGATGACGGACGCGCCGATCACCACCGTGGCACCCGGCTGGGCAATCGCCGCGTTGGCCATCCTCGGTGTGTTGGTCGTGGCGGCTGCGATGCTGGATGGTGCCCTCGCCGCGCGTGCGGGGGGCGGGCCAGGGACAGTGGGCGGGCTGGTCCGGCCGTTCGGTGAAGCGGCCCGGCTGATGCGGCAGCGACGTCGTACCACCGTGGAAGCCGACCGCCTGCTGTGGCGCATCGGGGGTGCCGGGTTGCTGGTCACGGCAGCCCTGATGGTGACCGTCGTCCCGCTGGGGGAATGGACAATCTTCGACCTCGACGTGGGCGTCATGTGGTTCAACGCCATGGACGTGATGGTCTGGGCGCTGGTCTGGCTGACCGGGTGGGGTGCGAACTCGGCACACTCGCTGGTCGGCGGATACCGGTTCCTCGCGCACGGCCTGGGTTACGAGCTTCCGCTGATGTTTGCCCTGGTCGCTCCGGCGATCGTCGCGGAGAGCCTGAACGTGGGCGCGGTCGCGGCGGCCCAGGAGGGCCTCTGGTTCGCGGTCTGGATGCCGGTGGCGTTCCTCGTCTACCTGCTCGGGGTCGCGGCCTTCTCCGTGTGGGGGCCGTTCGCTCCGGCGATCGGGACGGACGTCGCCGGTGGCGCACGGGCGGAACTGTCGGGCGTGGACCGGCTGGTGTTCGAGGCGGGGCGATACGCGCTGCTGGCCGCCGGCGCGGCGTTCGCGGTCCCGATGTTCCTCGGCGGCGGCGCCGGTCCGCTGCTGCCGGGATGGGCCTGGGTGCTGGTGAAGACCGTTGCCCTGCTCGCGGTCCTGGTCTGGCTGCGGCGGCGGCTGCCGGCCTTCCGGCCCGACAAGTTCATGGAGGTGGGCTGGATGCTGCTGCTCCCGGCCGTGCTGCTGCAGGACCTGGTCGTCGCCGTCGTTGCCGTCTGGAGGTCGTGAACGTGCTCAGTGACATCGCCTTCTGGGGGGTCGGGCTCGTCGCGGTGGTCGGCGGCGCCGCGGTCTTCTACGTCGACTCGATGGCTCGAGCGACGTACGCCCTCGCCCTGTCCTTCGTCGCGGTTGGGCTGCAGGTGCTCTTCCTGCAGCAGAACTACGTCGGCGTGGTGACGATCCTGATGATGGTCATGGAGATGGCGATCATGGCCGTCTACATGGTCATGTTCATGGGGATGAACCCCGCGCTGATGCCGATGAGCATGGTGCACAGCAACAAGGCCGCTATCGCTGCCGCCGTGGCCACGTTCCTCGTGCTGGCGGCGGGCATCCTGATGGTCGACTGGCCCACCCGCCGCGGCAGTCCACCGGCGGACGTCACCATGGCGCTGGGCGAGGCCCTGATGGGCCCGAAGATGCTGGTGATGGCCGTGATCAGCCCGGTCATGGTCGCCACGATCGTGGCCGGCGTCGTGCTCGCCGCGCACCGCACCCGCTACGACCGGTTCGGCGATGACCTGAAGCAGCGCCCCGCAGACGATCCTCAGCCGGGCGGTGTCGGCCGATGACCCTGGAGGCGACCCTGCTCATCGCCGCGGCGATCTTCAGCGTCGGGCTGTACGGCGCGATCTCCCAGCAGGTCGTCGTGATGGTGATGATGGGCCTGGAACTCATGATCAACGCTGTCGTTCTCGCCGCTGCCGGCTTCTGGTGGTTCCTCGCGCCCGACCCGACCGGGCAGGTCCTCCTCATGGTGATCATCGCCGCGATGACCGTGGAGATGGCGATGGGCTTCGCGGTCGCCACGCTGCTGCATCGTGAGCGTGGTGCCGACATGACCGACATGGCCACGGACCTGTCGCGGTGACCGGGTCCATGTCCGAGACCGCTCTCTGGCTGCTCGTGCTGCTACCCGCCGTGGTGGGCGGCGGGCTCGCCCTCTCCCGCCTCGAGCGGGCGGCGGCTGCCGTGTCGCTGGCCACGGCCGTCACCACGGCCGCACTCTCGGTGGTGGTCGCCCTCGAACGGCCGAGGGTGTCGGTGCCGTTCATGGCCGGCAGCGATCTCGCCCTCGGGGTGGATGCCCTGTCGGCACTGGTTGCACCGACGGTTGCGGTGGTGAGCCTGCTCGTGCTGGTGTTCTCGGCCGGCGAGATCCGGGAGTCACAGGCCCGGTTCCACGGGCTCATGCTGCTCTTCGCCTCTGCGGCTCTCCTGACGGCCACTGCTGAGACGCTGCCCGCGCTGCTGTTCGCCTGGGAGGTGATGGGCGCGACGTCGTTCGCGCTGATCGGGTTCTGGTGGCGCGAGGACCACCGGGTCTCCGCGGGCCTGACCGCGTTCGTGACCACGCGTACAGCGGACGTCGGGCTGTATGTCGCGGCCGGAGCAGCGCTCGCCGGTGGAGCCGGCCTGGCACTGGGCGACCTGCCGGCGGGCAGCGAGGGGTGGCGCCACGTGGTCGCGGCGGGTGTCCTGGTCGCAGCCCTCGGCAAGGCGGCCCAGCTGCCGTTCTCGTTCTGGTTGTCGCGGGCGATGGAGGGTCCGAGCCCGGTCAGCGCACTGCTGCACTCCGCCGCCATGGTCGCCATGGGCGGCTACCTGCTGCTGCGCACCGAGCCCCTGTTGGCCTCGACGGGCTGGGCCGCACCGGCCGCTGCCTGGGTGGGCGCGCTCACCGCGCTGCTGCTCGGCGCCGTAGCCGTGGCGCAGCAGGACCTCAAACAGCTGCTCGCCGCCTCCACCTCCGCCCAGCTCGGGTTCGTGGTGATGGGCGCCGGGCTGGCCTCGGTGAGCGGGGGAGCGGCACACCTCGTCGCACACGCCTCGACCAAGGCGCTGCTCTTTCTCGCGGCCGGGGCCTGGCTCACCGCGCTCGGCACCAAGCAGCTCGCAGGCCTGCGCGGCGTGGCTCGGCGGTGGCGGCTGGTCGGCTGGGCCGCCACTGCCGGTGCGCTGTCCCTCGCGGGCGCCGCCCCGCTGGCGCTGTGGGCGACCAAGGACGCGGTCCTCGCCGCGGCGCTGGCGGAGTCACCGTGGCTCTACGCCGTCGGTCTCGCCGCGGCCGCGCTGTCGGCGGCGTACGCCGGCAAGATCTTGGTGATCCTGTGGCGACAGCTGCCCGAGCGGGAGCATGCCGAGGTCGAGGCGCATCTCGACGAGGAGGAGCCGGGCACCCGCCACGTCGGCCTGCTGGAGCAGGCGCCGCTGGTCGCGCTTGCGCTCGGCGCGGTGGTCCTCGGAGTGCTGGCGCTGCCGCCGTTCGGCGACACGCTCGCGCGCGCTCTCGGCGAGGAGCCGCTCCACCCGACGCCGCTGGAGATAGCCGCGTCGGTCGTGATCGCACTGGGGGTGCTGGCGCTCGTGTGGTGGCGTCCGGTGCCGGTGCCGGAGCCGGGCTGGGCCCTGGCCTGGCTGGGCCTCGAGCGCGCCACACAGGCCCTCGTCGTACGCCCGACCCTTGCGCTGGCAGAGGCGCTGGCGCGCTTCGACGACCGCATCCTGGACCGTGGCGTGGCCGGGTCCGCCGCGGCCGCGCTCGATCTGGCGCGTCGGGCAGCGACCTTCGACGACCGGGTGCTCGACGGTGCAGTCGAGGCAACGTCCCGGGCGTCGTTGCGGGCCGCCGAAGGTGCGGCACGGGACGACGACCGCTGGTTCGACGGGGCCGTCGAGGCGGTCGCCGGCTGGCTGCGCGGTCTGGGTACGCTCGCACGTCGCCCGCAGACCGGCCAGCTCCACCAGTACTACATCCAGGCCGTCGCGGTGCTCGCGATCGGCGTCCTGCTCCTCGTCACGGTGAGGTGAACGTGCTCAGTCTGATCGTCTTCCTGCCCCTGGCTGCTGCTCTGGCCCTGCTCGCGCTTCCGCGGCTCGGCGACGCGGCCGCACGGTGGACCTGGGTGGCCGTCGCAGCCGCCGACCTCGCCCTCGTGGTCGCGGCGTGGCTGCGCTACGAGACGCCCACGGCCGGACGACTCGCCTTCGAGGAGCAGGCCGAGTGGATCCCAGGCGTGAACAGCAGCTACCACCTCGGCGTCGACGGGTTGTCCCTGCCGCTGATCGCGATGACCGCGGTGATCTTCCTCGCCTGCGCGATCTTCGCGCTGCGCGAGACCGACCGCCCGCGGCTCCAAGCGGCGCTGTTCCTCTTCCTGCAGAGCGTCAGCATGGGCCTGTTCGTCGCCGCCGACCTGATCCTCTTCTTCGTCTTCTTCGACCTCTCGATCGTCGGCATGTACTTCGTGATCGCCGGCTGGGGGCACGGCAACGCCGCCCGGTCGGCGATGAAGTTCTTCCTCTACACGTTCCTGGGCTCCCTGGCCCTGCTCGTCGGGTTCATCGGCCTCTACATCGCCGCCGACCCGCACACCTTCGACATGGTCGAGCTGGCCGAGCAGACCCCGCTCGCCGGGTCGTCGCTGGCCGGTGGGCTGGTGCTGGCCGCGATCCTGATCGGGCTGGCGGTGAAGACCCCGACCGTGCCGTTCCACACCTGGCTGCCGCCGGCCCACACGGACGCGCCGGCGATCGGCTCGGCGGTCCTGGCGGGCGTGCTGCTGAAGATGGGCACCTACGGCTTCGTGCGGATCGCGATGCCGATGCTGCCCGAGGCGTGGCGGGACTGGGCGTGGGTGATCATCGTCGTCGGCATCTTCTCTGTCGTGTACGGCGCCCTGGTGGCCCTGGCCCAGACGAACTTCAAGCGGATGGTCGCCTACACGTCGGTGAACCACATGGGCTACATCGTCCTCGCCGTCGGCGCCGCGGGGCTCGTCGCCGACGACACCGCGCAGGCCCGGTCCGTCGCGGTCACCGGTGCCGTCACGCAGATGGTCAGCCACGGCCTGATCACCGGTGCGCTGTTCCTCCTCGCCGGGGTTCTCCAAGACCGGGCAGCGACCTACGACATGGACTCCTACGGCGGCCTGGCCGGACCCGCGCCCCGGTTCGCCGCGTTCTTCGCCGTCGGCGCCTTCGCCTCCCTGGGCCTTCCCGGGTTGTCCGGCTTCATCGCGGAGTTCCAGATCTTCACCGGCAGCATCGCCGCCGCCCCCGTCACGGCCGTCGCGCTCGTGGGCATCCTCCTCACCGCGGCGCTTTTCCTCCGCGCGCTGCAGCGGATCTTCACCGGCGAGACCCGCGGCCGCTCGGTCGGCTTCACCGACCTGCGCGCCGCCGAGGTCTGGTCGGTCGGCCCGCTGCTGGTGCTCTCCCTGCTCATCGGAGTGTTCCCCCGGCCACTGCTCGCCGTGATCGAGCCCGCGGCCGAGGTCGTCGTCGAGCTCGTCGGAAGGTAGGCCCGTGGGCTCCGACATGGCCATGCGGCCGCTCCTGCTCCTGCCGGAGATCGTGCTGTTCCTCGGCGGGCTCGCGGTCCTGGTGAGCGGGTCCTTCCTCCCGCGGACCCGCCAGTGGGTCACCCGCGTCATCGCCGCGGCCGTGCTGGTCGCAGCGGCCGCGCTGGCCGCGTGGGACCTCCCCGGCCCGGCCCAGGCGGCGATGGAGGGCACCTTCGCCGTCGACACCGCCACCGGAGTGGCGCGGATCGTCGCCGCGCTCGGCACGCTGATCGTCCTCGCGCTGGCCTCCGACGAGATCGCCGGCTCGCCACGGGAGAGCGAGACCTACGCGCTGCTGCTGTTCTCGACCACCGGCACGCTCGTCCTCGCCGGCGCCGACGACCTGCTCGTCGTAGTGGTCGGGTTCCTGCTCGCGAGCATCCCGCTCTACGGCCTGATCGGCATCGCTCGCACCCCCCGCGGGGCCGAGGCGGCCATGAAGACCTACCTGCTGGGTGCCCTGTTCGGCATCCTCCTGCTGCTCGGGGTCACGCTGCTGTACGGAGTCTCCGCGACCACGTCGTACGCCGAGCTCACCGACCGACTTGCTGAGGCGCCGCAGGGCGTGGTCGCGGCGGGCGTCGTGGCGGTGCTGGGTGGTCTGATGTTCAAGGCCGGCGGTGTCCCGGGGCACTTCTGGGTCCCCGATGCCGCCGAGGGTGCGGGCGGAACGGTTGCGGCCTTCCTCACCACCGTGCCCAAGATCGGCGCGATGGTCGCCGCCTACAGGCTCATCGCCATGCTCCCCGACACCCTCGCCTGGCCGCTGCTGGTCGCCGTCCTCGCGGTCGCCAGCATGACGCTTGGCAACCTCGCCGCCTACTGGCAGAGCGACCCCCGGCGCCTGCTCGGCTGGTCCACGGTCAGCCAGGTCGGCTACCTGCTCGTACCTGTCGCCGTCGCCGGGGGCAGCGACCTCGCCCTGCCCTCCCTGCTGCTCTACCTCGCCGGCTACACCGTCACGAACCTCGCGGCTTTCGCGGTGACGACCGCCTTCCCTGACCGGCGCGACCTCGACTCCTACCGCGGCATGGGCCGAGCCCGGCCTTGGCTGGGCGCATCCCTCGTAGTGGCGCTGCTCGGCCTCGTGGGCACCCCGCCGACCGTGGTCTTCGTCGGCAAGCTCACCACCACCGCCGCCGCCTGGGACGGCGGACTTGCCTGGCTGGCCGTGCTGGTGTTCGTCAACACCGTGATCAGCCTCTTCTACTACCTCCGGTGGATCGCACCCGTCTACGGCCGAGTGGAGCCACCCGCGCCAACCCCGCCAGGGGCGTTCGTCGCTGCTACCTGGTCGGCGACGACGGCGGTGGTGACCGCCGGTCTCAGCCTCGCGCTCGGCATCGCAGCCGGCGCCCTCTGGAGTGTCTTCTCGGTCTGAGCCGCATCCCAGGTGGGGACCCACCCACCCACGTATCGGGAGGTCAACCCCCGGACGCCGACCGCCGGGTTGTGGTCTCGCCCGTGAGGCGCCGGTAGAGCAATCTGCCGGCCGAGGAGGTCACGCCATGGGCCACGGTGCTCACGACCACGATCATGATTCCGGCGGCCATCACGGTTTCAGGGAGGCCGAGCTCCTCCGCCTCGAGCGTCAGGTAGAACACGGCCGAGACACCGACCGGCCCGAACCACCCCAGGTACAGCGCATCCGGCCAGCCCAGGTTCAGCGGTCGTTTGAGCAGAAGCAGCACGGGGAGTCGACGAAGCAGGAGCACCGCGAGCGCAAGCACGATCGCCGCCCACCCGAGCTCGCCCCAGACGGTCCAGGGAATGGTGGCACCAAGCAGCACGAACATCGGCAGGACGGCGAACCGATTGACCGCCTCGTCGATCTCGACCTCCGCCGTACGCTCTGCGCCAGTGCTGGTCAAGTTGAAGACGAGCCCCGCGACGAACGCGGCGAGCACACCATCGAGATGGAGCACCCCGGACACCCCCAGCACGAGCAGAGCGAGCAAGACGGTGAAGAGCAGCATCGGACCATGGGCTGTCGCCCCGTGCGCGCAGTGCGCGACCGCCGAGCCAGCCGGCGACCCCACCGAGAGCGACCGCGCCCAGCACCTGCCAGAGAGCGTCCGCAGCTGCCTGTCCAGCGGTCATCGGTCCAGCAAACGCCACCGCGGCCAGTACGAACAGCAGGGCCAGACCGTCGTTGGCGCCTGACTCCAGCGAGAGGATCTGTCGGTCACGGGCCGGTAGGTCCTCCTCTGCGGGCTCGCCGGTGACCACGCTGGAGGCGAGGACCGGGTCGGTAGGGCAGATCGCTGTCCCGAGCAGCAGCGCAGCGGCCAGCGTGACCCCGAGGATCCCGGCGGCCAGACCTGTGGAGATCAACGCCATGGCCGGCATGGCCACCAACAGCAGGATCGAGACCGGCCGGAGCTGTGCACGGACCGAACCGAACGGATAGCGCAGCGCGACCCCCATCACTGAGATCACCAGCAGGATCCGTGTCGCGTCGTGAACGCTCGCATGCTCGGTGGTGATCGGTGGAAGAGGCAAAGCGCGGAGCACCTCGGGCCCGACGAGCACGCCGACCACCAGCGCAAGTAGCGGCTCGGATACGGGCAGACGCCTGATTCGTGCAGACAGCGCAGCCACCAGCACTCCGAGCGCGCCGGCCGCGATGAGCAGCACGTCGAGGGTCATGGCAGCGCCGTGCCCCGCGTCCTCGTCATCATGCGTGGGGCTCGAATCCGTGGTCGGCGCCGTAGGACGCGAGCACCTCCGGTGCGGCCGCCCCGGTGTTGAGGTAGGTACGGTCCAACCGCGAGGCGAGACTCTCGACGGCAGCCGTGAGCATGCCGGCCGCGAGATGAACTTCCCGCGAGGACGACCCCCTTCCGGCTTCCGCCATCTCCAAGGCATAGGAGAGGGTCGCGGCCAGAGACAGATCTTCCTCTTCCTCGATGAAGTAGTAGGACTCGGCGTACTGCAGGAGGTCCGTCTCGGCTTGGATCACGCCGTCAGTCACGGCGTCGAGCATGCGGCTGGCGACGCATGAGTCTCCGCCGGCCACCACGTGCGACGCATGCGTTGAGTTCAGAATGCTCAACCGCTTCGCAACCGACCGCCGCCTGCCCAGGGCGGGGTAGACCTGCAGGATCCAGGAGATGGCGGCGGTCAGGAGCACGAACCCGAGAAGCGCCTCGAACGGTGCCAGCAGGCGCAGGACGGGGTCGGCCGGGGTGACGTCACCGAAGCCGAGCGTGGCCACGGTGACCAACGACAGGTACAGGGCGGTCAGGGCATCGGAAGACTGCTCGGGTCTGAGTGCTGACCCGAAGTAGAAGCCGTCCGACATGTGGGGCAGGTAGACCAGAGTCCAGCCGATCACCACCAGACCGGTCCACAACGCCACGGTTCCGAGGATTCCAATCGGCCCGGCGAGCTGCCGGGTGTGGCTGGGCAACACGTGCTTGGTGGCCCACCACACGAGCTGGAACACCCACCGAGCGATCCGGCCGAATCCGCCCGGGTGCCACAGAGTGTGGAAGATGTCCCACAGCGCCACCAAGACAACGAGTAGGCCGGCCGCACTGATCATCCATCCCATCCGGGCGACTGTAGTCTCAACGCCGCTCCTCGGACCCGACGTCAACGCCCTCGGTGTTTGCCCACTGCCATCGACGTGCGCGTCGAGCTCCTTGGCCATCACGCTGACTTGCGACTTCGACAGTCGGGTGATGCCGAGGGTCTCGACGAGCTTCTCCATCCGCCGCGTCGAGACACCCAACAGGTAGCAGGCCGCGACCACGGTGGTCAGGGCCCGCTCGGCTCGCCGGCGTCGCTCGAGGAGCCAGTCCGGGAGGTACGAGCCCTCGCGCAGCTTGGGGATAGCGACCTCCATCGTGCCGGTGCCGGTGCCGGTGCCGGTGCGGGTGTCGAAGTCGCGGGTCCGGTAGCCGTCGGGAGTTGGTCCGTTCCGGGCTGCGTTCGCCATACGGGGCGCCGCAGATCGCGTCGGCCTCGGCCGGCAAGAACGCCTGCACGAACGTCGACAGCATCGATCAGAGCAGGTCGGGCTCGGCGCGCTGCAGGTGCTCGGCCATGAACGCGGGCAGGTCAATAGAGTTGGGGTCGACGGTCATCGTGATGTCTCCTTCAGTCGTGCTTTCGCGGGCCTTCTGAAGGATCACGCGGTGGCCGTCGCTGTGTCAGGACGCCACGCTCAGGTCGGGCCCCTCGTACACCACGCCCGTGGACTCAACTACGGCCACCGCGGCCAGCGCGTAGCGCGCGCGCCGCTTGTGCCGGCCGGTGCTCGGAGATCCCGCATGCCGCCGATCTTAGTTAGCACGAACAGGCACGAATCGGGGCTCATCCTCCGGGCCGACTGCGATTCGAGTCACGCCGCGCTTATGTCCCGAAAACGCCAGCGCAAGTCGTCTGATCCGAGCAGAAGCCGTCAAGAGGATCTGGAGTCGGCACGCCGGGTTGTGCGCGTCTGCGCAGGTCAGAGCACACATCGGCAAGTGAGGTCAAAAGAGCCAGCGGCGGAACGCACACGCGCTGGAGGTCCAGAGGTCGCAGGTTCAAATCCTGCCCCCGCTACAAGAAAGTGGCCTCTGACCTGCGGAAACGCAGTTCAGGGGCCACTCAACATTTTGAATCAATTCGCCTTATGTCGCGGATTGGGTCCCATAAACCTCCTGAGATTCAACGATGTGAACCGCCCCGGCATGTCCGGAGACTTTCTAGTTTGAGACTCCAGCTGTTGCTGGGGTCTGGTGGTGAGCGTAGTG
>NZ_CANKYS010000022.1 GCF_947488025.1 uncultured Nocardioides sp.
GGTCAGCGCACGAGTGCTCATATGCCAGCAAACGCTCGACCAGATGAGAGCGCTCGCGCCGGATGACCAGAGGTCGCTGGTTCAAATCTCTTCGGATCCTCCTCCCGACCTCAAGTGTCCGATCTCTTATCGGCGCCGAGGCGGTCTCTGGATGGCTCTGGAAACCGACCGCGGCGACCTCCTTGACACGCGTGGCCAGCAACCTTCAGGCAGGCAGCGCACGCACACGACGAGGAGATGCGCTTCGCGGCGGAGACTTGAAGGTGTCCATAAACAGGCCAGAAACTCTGTCAAGGGCTGTCAACCAGCGTCAGCGCGACACCACTAGACGCCAGCGTTTGCCCAGTTCAAGTGGCGTTTATCGGCAGAGAGCGTCAACTGGCGTCATGCGCTCATCGCACTCGCGGCGGCATCGGAGGGTTGTTGGTTCGAGTCCAACCGGGGGAGCCACAGAAGGGCCCTGATCTGCGGAGACGCAGGTCAGGGCCCTTGGTGGATCCGCGACCGGCGGGCGCAGATGGCTGGACTCGGGCGACGATCAGGCGACCCGGCCGAGGATTGCTACTATCTCTCATAGTAGACATTCAGGGAGATGACAGGTGCGAAGCCAGACCAAGGCAGCTCTTGCCGTAGCAGTGATCGTGATCCTCGCCATCGGCGGCGTGATCATCGCCAGCCAGTCGCAGCAACGAGATCAGACCGCGGCGGCCGACGTGTCGGCAGCCACCGCCGACGGCGCCATCGTCCGCGAGGACAGCAGGATCTTGGGTGAGGAAGGCTCGAGCGACGTCACCTTCGTGGAGTTCCTCGATTTCGAATGCGAAGCCTGTGGAGCTGCCTACCCGATCGTGGAGGACCTTCGTGCCAAGTACGCCGGCGAGGTGACCTTCGTCATTCGCTACTTCCCGCTTCCGGGGCACTTCAACGCCGGCCGGGCCGCGCGCGCCGTGGAGTCCGCGGCCCGTCAGGGCGAGCTGGACGCGATGTACAGCAAGATGTACGAGACCCAGAAGGAATGGGGCGAGGCGCAGGAGCCCAAGGACGACCTGTTCCGCAGCTTCGCCGAGGAGATCGGTCTGGACATGGACCAGTACGACGCTGACTACGCCTCGCAGGAGGTCGACGAACGCATCTCCCGCGACGTGGCCGACGGCGAGTCCTTGGGGGTCACGGGCACCCCCACCTTCTACGTCGACGGCGAGCTCTTCCAGCCGAAGACGGTCGAGGACTTCTCCGCAGCGCTGGATGAGGCCCTCGCCGAGTGAGCGACCGGCGACTCGCGTTCGGACTCGTCGGCGGCGGCCTCGTCGGGTTCGTCGCTTCAGCGGTGCTGCTCATCGAGCGCATCAGGCTCGCTCAGGACAGCGCCTACGTCCCGACCTGCAGCATCAACCCGGTGCTGAGCTGCGGGTCGGTGATGGAGACCCCGCAGGCGGCGCTGCTCGGGTTTCCCAACCCCATCATCGGCGTAGCCGCCTTCCCCGTGGTCGTGACCACGGGGATGGCCATCCTCGCTGGCGGACGACTGGCGCGCTGGTACTGGATCGGGCTCCAGGTTGGTGTGACGGGCGCCTTGGCGTTGGTGTCGTGGTTGGCGTTCCAGAGCATCTACCGCATCGGTGCCCTGTGCCCCTACTGCATGGTCGTGTGGTCGGTGGTGATCCCGATCTTCTGGTACGTGACTCTGCGCAACCTGGCGGAGGGCGCTCTCGGGCAGCGCCTGCGGGGGAGTCCAGCGACGACATTCCTCAGGGAGTGGCACGCGCCCCTGCTGCTGGTGCCGTTCCTGGTGCTGTTGGCGTTGATCACCCAACGCTTCTGGGCCTACTGGTCGACCCTGCTGTGAGAGGCCACACGTTCTTCACGCCGTGCTCCTTGCCTCTCGTGCCCGGCTGATCGTCGTACGTCGCGAGACCGATCGCCCGGTGGCGCGCGGGTTGGTTCCGCCTCCCCGGAGGTCGCGGTGTGATGGGCTCGCGTCAGCTGCGAGTCGACAGGTCCACCACCGTGCAGCAGTCACGTGCTGCGGCCTCGACCGCGGGAGCCAGGGCCAGGCCCAGCGGTAGCGAGAGCAGGACCGCCGTTCCGGCCATCGCCGCGATCCCGAGCCCCCACCTGGGAGAACGGTTCGTCGAGGTGAGTCGCCGTACGCGGATGACCGCGGCGGTGTCGCTGGCGGCCAGGGCCGCCTCGGGGCGGATGCCGGTCCCGAGGGCCACGATCGCTGCGGCCAGCGCTCGACGGTCGGCGGGACTGGCCGCTGCATCGTCCGCCGCCATCTCGAGGAGGACAGCGATCTGGGCGTGCGCCCTGGCGAACAGCGGTACCCACTGGAAGGTACGGGCGAGTGCGCCGGAGTAGGCAAGGGCCAGGTCGTGTCGCGCGCGCAGGTGGCGGCGTTCGTGACCGAGGACCAGCTCACGCTCGCGGTCATCGAGCAGGGCCAGGGCCGCTGAGGACAACACCACAGTGCCGGTCCCGGCCCCGGGGAGGCAGTATGCAAGGGGGACGTCGTGCTCGACCACCGTGAAGCCACCGGGGTGTCGGCGTCCGACGAGTTCCAGTGCGTTGCGCTGTGATCGTCGGACCCGTCGGGTTCGGATGAAGTCACGGGCGGTCGTGGCGACGAGCATCGCGGTGAGACCGGCCACGACGGTGAGGCCAAGGAGGCCCGGCCAGCTCCCGAGGGGCGTCTCGTAGTGCTCGACGATCGTCAGGGTGTGAGCGCCCAGCAAGGAGGCGAGCGAGAACCTCAAGGGCAGGAACGGCAGGGCCAGCGCAGTGGCGGTCAACAGCATGGATGTCACGACCGACGTCGAGAGCGCCTGCCAACCGAGGACCGCCACACGCGGCGAGCGCAGGACCCACGGCCTGCTCAAGACGTGACTACCCATGACCGCGGCACCGGCGGCGAAGGCGACCAGCAGCAACGCCGCGATCACGCCGGGTCGTCCACTCGCTCGGACAACGCCGCAATCAGGTTCGCAGCCTCGCTGGCGTCCAGCTTGCCCACGAGGTGCATCAGGGCGGCGGTGCGATCCTCGCTGTCCGCCAGCACCTCCTGCAACATCTCCGCAGTGTGCTCGTCGCGCGAGGAGACGGGGGTGTAGAGGTAGGCCTTGCCCTGTTTCTCGCGTGCGACCAGGCCCTTGGAGTGCAGGTTGTCCATCACCGTCATGACCGTGGTGTAGGCCAGCGCACGCTCCTGTGTGAGCGCCTCGAGCATGGCGCGCACGGATACCGGCCGCCCTGTGCTCCACAGGTGCTGCATCACGGCGGTCTCGAGCTGACCGAGCTGTCTCACTCGCGCTGCTCCTTCTCCCCGGCGGTTTGCGGGCTACGACGCTCCATCGTAGGACGGCCTGCCGTGCGCGTCAGGTCCACGCTCCCCAACCGGGTCAAGTATGCGTTGTACGCGTGCAGCTCCTTGTCGTCCTCGCGCGCCTCACGCCGGTCGAATCGTCGGCGCTCGCGACCGTCTGCTCGGACCCATCCGACCACGAGAGCGGCAGCCATGACGAGGATGGGGTACTCACCCATGAGCCACCCGATCTGAGCGCCCAGGTACTGGTCATCGAGCGGCGAACGTCCCCAGGTCCGGCCGAGCGACTGGAACCAGTCGGCGGCGAAGACAGTCGAGCTGGCCATCATGCTGACGGCGAACAGGGCGTGGAACCCGAAGGTGACCATGATCAGCAGGACCCTCATCGGGTACGGGGGTCGGCGGAGTCCCGGGTCGGCTCCCACCACGCTCTCGGCGAAGAGGTAGCCCGTCAGGAGGAAGTGCAGGGTCATGACGACATGCGCCGTGTGGGACTCCAGGGACGTCTCGAACGCCGAGGTGTAGTAGAAGGCCACCATGCTGACGACGAACATCCCGGCGGCGACGAGCGGGTGCCCCAGCACGTGAAGGGGGAACGAGCGGGTCAGGCTCGTCAGCCACTCGCGAGGCCCCCTCGACCCGTCGTCACGCCGACGCAGCACGCGAAGTGCGAGAGTGATCGGTGTGCCCAGGACCAGGAAGACGGGAACCCCGGTCGCGATGGTCATGTGCTGGACCATGTGCATGCTGAACAGCACTCGCCCGTAGGTCCCGGGAGCGCCACTGGTGGCCCACACGAAGAGAAGGCAGCCCACCAACCAGGACACGGTACGCAACCACGACCACGAATCCCCCCGCCGGCGCAAGCGTCCGACTGCCCACAGATACCAGAGGATGCCAGCGACACCGAGAGGCAGGAAGAGCGTGTCGACGTTCCACGCTGCGAACCATTGGGACGCGTCGATCGGGTCCGGCAGAGGCCTTCCCAGCAGGGACTCTGCCGACGTGAGGGGTCGCGGCGCCTCAGGCGGGGCAGGTGGAGCGGTCCGGCTGAGGGCGACGCCCAGCCCTGCGGCGCTCACCAGCACCAGGAGCTCGACACCGACCAGCCTGGAGAAGGCGGAGGCCGAACCACGAGCCAGGTCGGCGATCGTGCGACGGCGGTGCCACCAACCCGCCATCGCCACCACCACCACGGCGGCGAGCTTCAAGGCCAGGAGGGCGCCGTACGAGGACAGGACCGACGACGCCGATGGGAGCCTGAGCCAGGCACCCAGTGTTCCCGACACGGTCACGAGCGCCAGGCACCAGCCGGCGAGCGTCGAGTAGCGGCGCACGGTGACGACAAGTGATTCACCGAGGAGGCGCCGAGCCACCACGAGGGCCACCAACCCCCCGACCCAGACGCTGATGCCGATCAGGTGGAAGAACTGGAGGTTGACCGCCTCATCATGGTTGAGCCTGCTGGCCCCGTGCCCGGTCAGCGCCATCGGCCAGAGCGCGACGAGCGCAAGGACCGTCGTGATGCCCACACCTCCGATGCGGGTCGACAGGACGCAGCCCATCGCGACGAGAACGGCGAGCGCGGCCCCCCAGAGTCCGTACTGGCCGAGCTCGAACCCGAAGGCGAAGAAGATCGCTTCGCTGGCGAAGCCTGTTCGGCCGATGCCAGAGCCGGAGGCGTCGGAGTAGATGAACGCGACCAGGACGAGGCTGGCGACCGCCCATACGCTGGCGGTCAGTTGGGCGCACGCCACCAGCCGCCTCCGTGCCCGCCCCAGACTGAGCCCCTCGGCCTCCGCTGGTGTGGGCGGGACACACGTGGCGGCGATCACCAGCACGCCGACCGTCACCATGGATGCCAGGTCACGGACCACCTGCACCGTGGGCAGCCCCACTCGGGTGAGAGCTCCCGGATCCGGCAGTCCCTCGATGCCCAGAGGGGACAAGCCTCCCGTCGCACCGATCGCGGCGAGAGCAACGAGCACCATGACGACCGGTACCGACAGCAGCAGCGTTCGCACGCCCGTCGCTCGCGCCTCGGGCCGCATCGAGGAGCTCATCCGTCCTGGTCCCGCCCGACCAACCGCATGATCGCACCCACCCCCACGACCAGGAGGGCCAGGGCACCCACACCGAGTGCGACGACAGGCCACACCTCTCGGCCGTCCGTCGCAGCCGTGCCTGACTCCTCGGCCGCCTCCGGCTCGGGGGCGTCGGTCGAGACTCGGTTCGACCCGGCTCGCGCTTCGTCCCCACCGGAGGTGGGCGAGGAGGACGGGCTCGACGTGCCGTCAGGGCTTGCGGTCCGAACGACGAACTGGGTGGCCCCAACCACCGGATGGCCGTCGCGGGAGACGACCCGGAACGTGGCCGTCCATCGGGTCGTGCTGCCGTCTGATGCGGCCAGATCGTCTGGAACGGCCGCCACGAGCCTGTTCCGGTCGGCCCCGCTGGTGAGCTCGAGGGGAGTAGGTCGACCGCCGTCGACTCGAATGGTGACGGTGCTGAGCTGCGGGTCCATCTCGTCGGAGAACTCCAGCGACAGCTCGCTCGGGACGTCGGGGAGCTCTGCGCCGTCCTGCGGATCGGAGCCGAGGAAATCGGTGTGTGCGCCTGCAGGTGCGCCGCTCAGCGTCACCGAGGCGCCGGCAGCCAGCATGGCCCCCACCACCATGATCACGCACCTCCAGCCGCGGCTCACCAATCCGCCCTCGACAGGAGGTACAGCACCGCGCCGGTGCCGAGGGCGGCGACCAGGCCCACGATGATGGTCGAGACAGTGTTGCTGTCCATGTCACACTCCCGCGCACGAGTCGAGGCCTCGGGATCCAGGGTGACCCCGAAGAAGTTGAGGAGGAAGGCGGAGGAGCCGATGTGGCCTCCACGGCTACATACTATCGTCAATAGTAGGTCGGAGCGGACCGGGTGGGCGTGCTCGTGAGGTCCACCACTCGGCGCTCGCCGATGGACATGCGGGCGGAGGTGATCGCGGCGCGACGACGTACTATCGGCCTTAGTATTTGCACCCCACTGTCGCGCGTACGCATTGCGTTCGAGGCGGCCAGCCATCCCGAGGAGGACTGATGCTCCGTCCATGCCTGAGTGCCACGTCCCTGGTGCCCTGCTGCTGCCGCGACGTCTCCACGTGGGTGGGCCGACGGGTGCTGCTGGCTGCCATGGTGGGTTGCGCCTTCATGGGCCTCTACGTGCTCCTCGGCTCATGATCGGCTATCGCGAGCGTCTACGGGTCCCCACCCGGTGGTGGGTGCAGTGGGTGGTGATGGTCGCCAGCTTCTGGTTGGCGATGGTCGTCGCCGTGCCGGACCGGCTCGCATGGACGGTCACGGCGCTGCTCCTCCTTCTCATGGTGGTCCTGCTTCGCGGCTACGGGTCGCCCACGATCGCTGTGTCTGACGAGTGGCTCCAGGCGGGACGCGCCAAGATCGAGCGCCGTCACCTGGGTGAGGTCGTGGTGCTCGACGCGCGGGCCATGCGGTCGCAGGCCGGACCCGAAGCCGACGCTCGCGCCCACTTGTTGCTGCGGCCGTACGTCGCTACCGGTGTACGCATCGCCATCGAGGATCCGCATGACCCGGCGCCGTACTGGCTCCTCAGCTCTCGTCGCGCCACATCCCTTGCCGCAGCTCTCGAGGACCAGGCACCTCCTCTGGCGTGACTGGGTGAGTATTTGCGTATATGCGCGACCATGCAGATATGATGGGGCCCATGAGCAACCAGGACGACCGCCTCGACATGCCGTCCGACGATCAGGTCGACCTGGCGGTGGAGGCATTCCGCATGCTCGCCGACCGCAAGCGCATCAAGATCCTGTGGGCGCTGCTGCACGGTGAGTCCTCGGTCAACGACCTGGCCGAGCGCGTGGGAGCAAGTTCCTCGGCGGTGAGCCAGCACCTGGCGAAGATGCGCCTCGCGGGTCTTGTCCAGGTGCGCAGGGAGGGCACTTTCGCCTACTACACGGCGGCCGACGAGCACGTGCATCGGTTGTTGGACGAGGCGCTCTTCCATGCCGACCATGCGAACCATCCCGACCGAGGTGCTGTGGTGCACCAACTTCACAACGACGATCACCAACGAGGAGACCACTGATGGGTGCCGGACACGGACATGGAACGGGTCATGCTGGAGCACGCCACCGGTGGCGTCTGGTCGTGGCTTTCGGGCTCGTCGCATCATTCTTCGTCATCGAGCTGGTGTTCGGGCTGATCTCCGGGTCCCTGGCGCTCATCTCGGACGCCGGCCACATGGCCGCGGACGTCGTCGCGCTGGGCGCGGCGCTGGCGGCGACCAAGATCGCCACCCGACCGGACCGTTCCGGGAGACGCAGCTATGGCTCCTACCGGGCCGAGATCTTCGCCTCGGGACTGACCGTGCTGATCATGCTCGGGGTGTCCGCCTACGTGGTGATCGAGGCGGTCGGTCGGCTGGGCGAGGACATCGAGATCCAGGCCGGGCCCGTTCTCGTCGTCGGGGTGCTCGGCCTGCTGATCAACGTGATCTCCATCGTGCTGTTGCGCGGCGGCTCTGAGGAGTCGCTCAACGTCAAGGGCGCCTACTACGAGGTCGTGGCCGATGCTGCTGGCAGCGTCGGCGTCATCGCGGCCGGGATCCTCGTCGCCACCACCGGCCAAGGCTGGTGGGACACCGTCGTGGCACTGGCGATCGGTGTGTTCGTGGCAGTCCGGGCAGTCGTCCTCGGACGGGAGGTGCTTGCCGTGCTCGGCCAGCACGTGCCCGAGGGGATGCAGCTCGACCAGGTCGTCCGGGACCTCGAGTCCGTTCCGGGCGTCGCCGACGTCCACGACCTCCATGTCTGGACACTGACGTCTGGGATGTATGTCGCCACGGCACACCTCGTGGTTGCGGACGAGTCCTCAGCCCAGGCCGTCCTCGACGAGGCTCGGGGCGTCATGCGTCGCGAGCACCACATCGAGCACGCCACCCTCCAGGTCGAGTCGCGTGCGACCAAGGCGTGCGACGAATCGACGTGGTGATCCGCCCACGGCGGCTGGGGGCCAGGCGTCGCACCAGACGGCAGGACCGCTACGAGTGCGGCTACGACGGCGCTCGCCAGCAGGGCGGTCCCACCTCTCCAGGTCACGTCCCACCGTAGTGGTCGTGGGAGAGCCGTTGAACGACGAACTCCTCGGTACGACGCCGCAGAGCGCCGGGCGCGGACCGCGTGGTCCACGCCCGGCGCTGTGCGTCATGAGCGAAAGGGCTCGTGTCGGTTGAGCTCGTCTCAGCGGCGGGTCACCCGGACCTTCTGGCGGTCGGTCGCCGAGCCCCCCCTGCCGCTCACGGTCGCCTTCACGGTCAGCTTGCCGACCCTCGCCTTGGTCGTCTTGAGCGTGACGCGGCCGCCGGCGGCTCGCAGCGTCTTGCGGGCCACGGTCTTGCCGTCGCGCACCAGGCGCACGGTCACCTTGTCGCCTGCGGCCGCGGCCACGGCGACGGAGAGCCCCCTGCGAGCCAGGGCCACCTTGGTGATGCGCGAGGCCGCCGCTACTGAGACGACCGGCTTCACCGCAGCCGGCGTACCGGGCGTCGGGCTGGTCGTCGGGGCCGGTGTGGTGGTGGGCGGCGTCGTGGTCGGCGTCCCGGGCAGGGTGCTGGGGGTGCGGCCGAGGAGGGTGGCGAACAGGTCGGTCTGGTCGATGACGCCGGTGACGTTCGCGGCCTGGGGGCCGGAGGCGGCGACGCGGATCTGGGCGCCGGTGTGGTCGGAGCCGGCGTCGCTGGTCGAGTAGGCGACCGTCATGGGGTCACCGTCGGCGGTCTTGACGGTCGCGAGCTGCTTGCCGTCGTCCGGGCTGCCGCCCACGATCTGGGTGGAGTGGGCGTGGTCGCCGGTGACGACGACGAGGGTGTCGGGGTGCTTGTCCTGGTAGGCGAGGGCGACTGCGACGGTCTCGTCGAGCTCCTTGAGATCGCCGATGGCGCCGCAGATGTCGGAGGAGTGCTCCTGCTTGTCGATCATCGCGCTCTCGGCCTGCAGGAAGAACCCGTTGGGGTTGTCGAGCAGCTCGATCGACTTCTCGGTCATCGCGGACAGGTCGGGCTGGTTCCCACGGTTCGCAGGCTCGCACGTGGTCTCGGGTCCGCCGGCGCCGGCGGCGGTGGCGACCAGCGGCTTGTACATCGGGGTCATGTTGCCGCCCGCGAAGAGACCGAGGAC
Organism: uncultured Nocardioides sp.; assembly: GCF_947488025.1. Classification (GTDB taxonomy): domain Bacteria; phylum Actinomycetota; class Actinomycetes; order Propionibacteriales; family Nocardioidaceae; genus Nocardioides. The sequence continues at coordinate 9,522 of NZ_CANKYS010000022.1, forward strand.
CGGGCCGCCCGCCAGCGACGTCACGTTGTCGAGTCCGGCGGCGTCCTGGACGAGGCGGTACTTGTGGGTGTCCTGGGCGTACGAGAGCACGCTGGGCCCGGCGTCGGTGGGCTGGGCGTAGCGGGCTGCGCCGCCGCCCATGAGGACGTCGATCTTGTTGTCGACGAGCTGCTCCGCGATGGAGCCCTTGCCGCCGTTGGTCTTGCGGGCCGGGGCGCAGTTGGCCATGTCGGTGGGGCCGTGGCAGGCGCGGGCGTTGATGTGGGCGCCGGCGGCGGCCGGGGTGGCGTCGGTGACCTCGGAGGTCGTGATGTTCCCGACGAGCTTGCCCTGCTTCTTGTACTTCTCCAGGACGGTCTCGTAGTCCTCACCGGGCACGTTCGCTGCGGTGCTGGGGCCCTGGGAGACGCGCCCGTCGACGGTCTTCTTGCCGGTGGACCACGCGCTGGCGGTGGGCGCTGAGTCGGACACGTAGGCGATGGGGTAGTCGGGGCCGGCGCCGACCTTGAGGCCGTAGGTGGTCATCGCGCCGGTGAACGGCAGGGCATCGAGGGCGGGGAAGCGGCCACCGGCGCCGTACTCGTAGTTGCGAGCGGCGGTGATCATGGCGTCGTCCATGCCGTCGCCGATGATCAGGATGACGTTGCGCGGCTTGGCAGGGTTGATCTGTTGGGCGAGCTCGGCCGAGCGCTCCTGGGAGAAGCCGATGGGTGTGGGGGAGGGGATGGCTGCTGTCGCGGCGATGCTGCCGACGGTCACGAGGCCGGCGAGGGCCGCCATTGTGGTGACGACGCGCTTCTTGCTGTGCACGAGGGGTTCCTTCCGAAGTCCGACTGACGTCTGCACCCTGCAGCGCGCGAGCATCCGGACGGAGGGCGGAAGGGAACGAGTGCGTGACTCGGAGGCGGCGGGCAGGGGTTGCCTGTCCGCCGCCTCCGACGGTGCGCTCCAGGGCTCGCCTACTGGGCGCCGAACCACCTGGTCAGGGCCGGCACCCGACGCACCACCAGCTGGTCGAACACCAGGACGGCGAGCAGCGTCACCCCGAAGAACGGCAGCAGCACACCCAGCACCACCAGGCCTGCCAGGAGCCACGGCGACCCGGCCACGGGCATCCGTCCCCGCGGGGCATCGAGGCCGGCGCCGCGGCGACGGCGGCGCCACCACATCAACGGGCCGGTCACGCACGAGGCGATGATGACCGCGCACATCAGCGCAGACGCCCAGAACGTCACCAGACCGAGCGAGCGCCCTTCGTGCAGCCCGATGCCCTGGGCGACCACCTTGGCGAGCAGTGGGTAGTCGTCGTAACCGTAGGTCGACACGACCTCGCCGCCGAACCGGTCCACGTGGACGGTCTGCTCGTCCGAGGGTGCGTCGAAGGCGTAGCCGATGGCGGAGTACACGCCGTCGTCGCCGTCGGGCAGGGCGACCGTCATCGGGTGCCGCAGTCCCTCGCCGGCTGCGACTTCGATGGCGGTGTCGACGTTCGCGACGGCGCCTTGGTGGCCTTGGTCGTCAGACGTGGGCACCTCGGTCTTGCCAGAACCCCACGGGACGGCGTGGCTGTGCGGCAGGGACTCATCGAGCGTGGAGGCGGGGTTGGACTCGGCCCCGTGGTCGAGGCTCCACATGGAGGTGCCCTGATTGGTGGCGAGCTCCTGGACCTGGGCTCCCCAGAACCCGGTCCACGGCAGCCCGGAGACCAGGAGCGTCACCAACCCCACTCCCCGCCACGGCGCCGATGCGTGCGTGCCACGAACGCAGGGACTTCGGTTTGCGCGAGCGCGCGCGGCGTCCGCGCCAGAACAGGTAGTAGCCGAGCAGAGCGGTGACCAGGGCCCAGCAGGCGCCGAGTTCCATGAGCCGGTCACCCCACACCCCCGACATCAGGTCGGCGTGCAGCCGGACGGCGTACCCGCTGAGGGTGGTGTCGGGGTTCAACGACCCGAGGACCTCGCCACCCCAGGGGTTGACGAAGATCTCGCGGGGCGACCCGTCAGGCATCTCAGCGGTGATGACGGTCGCGCGTCCCTCCGAGCGCGGCTCCGCCACGGCCAGGAGGGTTGCATCGGGGTAGGCGCGCTCAGCAGCGTCGAGCTGGGCGCTGTAGGGCTGCTGGAAGTCCATCCCGGCTGGCTGGTCCGCGCCGAACAGGTCGGGGTGCAGCAGCGGCTCGAGCTGGAACCGGAACAGGTAGATGAGGCCGGTGGAGGCGAGCACCAGCAGGACGGGGACGACAACGATGCTGGCGAAGAAGTGCCAGCGCCACACGGCGCGGAACCAGCCGCCGGACGTGGGGCGGGCTTCGGGGCGTGATGGGGCTGGCCGCGCGCGTGGGCGCGGGTCGAGCTGGGTCATGGGTCTCCTCGATGGACCCGGCAGGGCCGGGCAGGACGGAACGCGTCGACGGACCGCCCAGGGTGCGAAGCACTGGGCGGGGTCGAGGGCGTGGAGCTGTCAGGCGGCGAGGAGGGATGGTGGGCCGCGACGCACGACACTGCCGGACACGATGCGCGGCAGGATCGACGTGACGGGAGCCGGCACCGCGGCTGGAGTGGGTGCGGTCGGCGTAGCCAGCGTCAGCACTGGAAGAAGCAAGGCGCGCCAGATGAGCGTCAGCACGGTCCACACGGCGCGCTCACCTGCCGCGAGCCAGGCGCCGACCACCAGGGCCGCCGCGAGGTGCACGAGGAGCATGCGAACGTCAGACGGGAAGGCGTGGTCGGACAGTTGCGTGATGACGCTCCCGTCGGCCGCGGCCATGGCGTGCGCGTCGTGGGCGCCGCCGGGGGCGCCTGACGAGGTGAGACGAGCAGTCGAGTTCGCTCCGCCATCGGAGGCAGCCGCCAACGCAAGCGTCGCGTGAGCGACGAACTGGCCGCCGACCGTGAGCAGGACGATACGAGCAGCAGAAGCTGGACGCGCGAGGAACGGCGCAAGGGCCGCGCTCAGGGCAAGGACGAGGAACGCCAGCGCCGGAGGCGACGGAGCAGGCCCCTTGGCACTGAGGTGCGCAGCGACGGCCACCAACGTCGCTGCCGTCGCAACAGTCGTGGCGCGCGTCCAGCGCAGCCCCGGTGCGGCGGTCATGCCAGCAGTGTCCCACGGCCGGGGATCCCTCCCGGAGGATCCGTTGTGAGCGTCGAGACTCTGACCCGGGGTGTGCGGCGGGGTCGTTGACATGGGCCAAGGGACAGGCCGACCACACCGACCCGGCCACCGTCGAGCGGGTCGGCGCGCCCTCTGCCCTGAAGCGCAGCACGTGGGTGGTGCGGGTCAGCCGTCGTGTCAGCCGACCGTCATCGGCTCATCGACGTCTTCAGGGACCAGACGGGGGACGAACCGCACCAGGACGACCATCGCGACCAGCTCCACCATCGTCTGCGTGACCACCGCGAGCGGCGCGATGTCGAACGCAGCTGGCAGGGCGAGCGCGAGAGGGAGCACGACCAGCGAGTTGCGGGTCGCGAACGAGAACGCGACGGCACGGGTCCCCGGTGCGTCAAGCCGAGCCGCACGGCCGGCGAACACCCCGCAGGCCACCGTCACCACCACGAACACCACGTACAGCGGCACGAGTCTGGCCAGGTCGAACGCCCGAGAACCCACCGCAGCGACCTGCGAGCCGATGACCACCGCCAGCGTCGCCATCATCAGCGGCACCATCGCCGCAGCCATCACTGCCGCCACCATCTCGCCGAACCGGTGCCGACGCCCGAGCGCCTGCACCAGCGCCGCAGCAGACAGCGGCGCCACGATGAGCACGACGAAAGCCTCGATGAACGGGGCCACGTCGACCACGTCGAGGACCTCGCGGCCGGCGAACATCCACAAGTAGAGCGGCAGCAGCAGCATCTGCGCCAGCATCAGCAGCGGCGTGGCTGCGAGCAGCCGCGCACGGGCACCACCGGCGAGGCCGGTGAACACGATGACGTAGTCGATGCACGGCGTGAGCAGCACCAGCAGCACCCCCAGCATCAGGCCGCGGTCGTCGGCCACGAACCGCGACAACCCGAAGGCGAGCAGCGGGACCACCACGAAGTTGCCCACCAGCACCGTTCCCAGGAACCGGACGTCGCCGAACGCACGGCCCACCTCGATGAGCGGGACGCCGAGGAACGTCGCGAACAGCAGCAGCGCCAGCACCGGGTTGATGGTGTGCTCCAGCGTCGGAGCTGTACCCGGGGCTGACAGGCCGAGCACCGCGCCTGCAAGGATGGCGGCCAGGTACAGGAGCACCTGGTGTGTGTCCCACCACGCCACCAGCACATGTGTGCGCGAGGGCGGCGTCGTGCTCACGGTCGACCCCCACAGGTCGCAGTGCTCACGCCGCGTGCGGTGCCTGCGGCACCCTCGGCCAGCAGCATGCACTCGCTCCGGCAGGACGCGACGCTGTCGGGGCACGCTGCGACGCTCGAGGTGGCAGCCGCCAGGCGGCGGCGCAACAGCCGTAGCCCCGCCAGTTGCCTGTCCACCTCGGCCAACCGGTCACGCAGCTTCGGATGCAGCGTCTCGCGGACCTGCGTGCACGTCTCACCCTCCACCGCGCTCAGCAGGTCCACGATCTCCGGCAGCGAGAGCCCGAGGTGCTTGGCGGACTCCACGAAGGACAACCGCTCGAGCACCGACTCGTCGTAGGAGCGGTAGCCGTTGGCCTCGCGCTGCGCCTCGAGCAGGCCGACAGTCTCGTAGTACCGCAGCGTGGTGGCCGGAATGCCGGACCTGGTCGCCACCTCGGAGATGCGCACGCACCGAGCGTAGACATTCCAGTCGACTCGAAGGTCCAATCGCCGTTGACGAGGGTTCGCCGCAAGCCACCGACCTCGGGCCAGCTCTCCACCCAGCCGAGCGAGCGGACCAGAGGCAAACCGGGGAGCCAACCAGACCGCCCCCGACCTGCACGTCAGGTCGGGGGCGGTTCTGCGTCCCCCGCAGCCCTCTGCTGGTCCTCCAGCCGGTCCTGCCGGCTGTACTTGCGGTAGCCCACCAGGATGCCACCTCCGACGATGACGATGAGCACCACCGCCACGATGAGGTAGACGCCCGTGCTCGTGATCATGACAACCATGCGGCTGCGCCCTCTCGTCACTGGACCGGTGCACCTCGACGCCCGCTGACGCTAGCCCTCAGGAGGGCCCTCCGCCTCCTCCGTCTCGGGTGATGCAGGCCACTGGTCCAGAGTGCGGATCGTTGCGGCACATCCGGGTACTGCGGATCAGGTCCCTGCGGCGTCGCGACTTCGCAGGGGATCCAGGCCCGGGTGGTCAAGAAGCGGCCACCCGGGCCGCCTCACGGGGACGGCAGGCGGGACGGCGGGGGTCCTGTCTATACGATGCGTCCGGGGTCGTCCCACCGGGAGGGGAAGTCGTGACCATGGACCGACAGGAGTTCGGCAGTCGGCTGGCTGAGGCCGCGCGCGCGATGGCGGGCACCCGGCACGCCGCCGACACCCTCGAGCGCATCGCAGCGATGGCCGTCGATCTGATCGGTCCCTGTGACATCGCCGGGGTGTGCGTGTTGCGTCCGGGACGCAACGACACGTGCGCCCACAGCCACGCGTCGGTCCAGGTCATGGACGACCTGCAGCACGACCTCGCCGAGGGGCCGGCCATGGACGGGCCGGCGACCGCCGACGTGATCTCCATCGGCGACCTGACCACGGATGCGCCGTGGCCGCGGTGGGCCACCGAGGTGGCCGCCCGGACCGGGGTGCGTGCCTACCTGGGCTTCCGGTTGTTCGTCGACGAGGACAGCATCGGGATGCTCAACCTCTACGCCTACGAGCCCCACGCGTTCGACCACGACGACCAGCTCGACGGCCTCGTGGCAGCGGCGCACGCCTCGGTCGCCCTGAGCGCCACCGTGCAGCACGACCAGATGCACACGGCCATGACGAGCCGCCAGCTGATCGGCGAGGCGACGGGGATCCTGCGTGAGCGCTTCGCCCTGACCTCCGACCAGGCCTTCGCCGTGCTCAAGCGACTGTCGTCCCAGCAGAACATCAAGCTCTTCGCCGTGGCCGAGCACGTGGTCGAGACGGGCACGCTGCCGACCTCGGTCGCCCAGTCGTCCTAGCCCCGGTTGCCGTGGCGTAACGCTTCGGCGGCCGGTGTGAACTGTGCGTTACGTCGCCACCGGTCGGCGGTGGTCTGCGTCAGGGTGACGCCATGAGCGCAGAGGCGATGGACGTCGGCCACGAGCGTGCGGAGTTCGTCGTACGCCCGGACGGGACCGTGGTCGGTGAGGCCGGGGCCGCGAGCGCGCTCGCCGCAGCCCTGCCCTACACGGGCCGGCTCGCGCGCCGCGCAGGGGAGATCGTCGACGTCGGCGACCTGCGGGCGATGGAGGCGGTCGGCACGCGAAGGCTCACGGTCGGGGTGACCTGGACCCCCGCAGGGGAGGGCACCTACCGGGCGGTGCTGGAGCCCGCCGAGCCCCGGACGGTCCCGACCTTCATGGTCGTCGGCGGGGCCGACACCACCGCGACCGTCGTCCACTGCGTCGAGCGGGTCGTCGCGGTCGAGGGGGTGCGCTGGAGCTCGGTGCTCACGGCGGGATCGAGGGTCGTCGCCGTGGCAGGGGAGCAGGCCGCGACGGGCCACCTCGCGGAGGTCGGCACCCGCATGCTCGCGATCCTGCGCTCGCTGGAGGACCAGCACGTCGCCGGCTTCGTCCGGCTGCGCTTCGAGCAGGGCGTCCTCGTCGGCGCCTCGCTCGGCCGCCACGCCCTGGTCGCCTGCACGGGCGACACGGACGACGACGTCCTGCTCACGACCATCGACGAGGTCCGCGCGATCCTCGCCGACCGCGACCTGTCGACGGTGCCCACGCAGGACGGTCCCGATGCTGCCGGAGTCGCTCGCGTCGCCGAGCCCGTACCCGAGGTCGCCGAGCCGGTCCCGTCGAGCGCGCCGCCGCTGGTGGGTGCCCGGTTCGCCGGTGCCGGTGACCGTGAGGAGCGCCGAGGGCGGCGACGTCGCTTCGGTGTCCGCTGACCTCAGCCCCACCCCAGGGGGAACACCTCGAACGTCGCCGCGTGGGTGACGCCGAGCCCCTGGCCACCGCCTCGGAGGATCCCGTCGAGGAACTCCTCGGGGTCCCAGCCCTCCCAGCCCAGGCCCTCGATGTAGGCCCGGTGCTCCTTCAGCGACGCCACGCCTGCCGCGAACGTGTCGGTCACGTCCACCGCGTGGGTCGCCTGCGGTGACCCGCCCGCCCACACCGCCTTCACGCCGCCCCAGGGTTCGAGGCCGTCCGTGAGCTGCTCGGGGAACACCCAGCGGTTGCCAGCGTCGCGGACGGCGTCGAGCAGCGCCTTGCCGACGGCGATGTGGTCGGCCTGGTTGAGGCTCGTGCCGCCGAAGGTCTCGCGGAAGTTGATGGTCAGCGCGACGTCCGGGCGCTGCTCGCGCACGACCTTTGCGAGCACCCGCCGCAGCTCGACGCCGTACTCCAGGATCCCGTCGGGGAGTCGCAGGAAGAGCACGTCGTCGACGCCGACGGTGGCCGCGGACGCGATCTCCTCGGCCTCACGCAGCGGTGCGCACTCGTCGGGGTGGAGGCCGTCGATCCCGGCCTCACCGCTGGTCACCATGCAGTAGACGACCTTCTTGCCCTGCCCCGTCCAGCGGGCGACCGCCGCGGCCGAGCCGTACTCGATGTCGTCGGGGTGCGCCACGACGAACAGGGCGGTCTGCCAGTCCTCGGGCAGGGGATCGAAGGAGGGAGGCGTGGCTCGCTCGTCGCTCATGCCCCGAGCATGGCACCGGGGAGGTCGATCAGGCCATCACGCCGACGGCCTGCGGGGCGAAGCCCGGGAAGACCTGCGCGACCGACACCCCGAACCGACGGGTGACGACCTCGGCGAGCACGCTGCGGTAGTCGGTGGTGACCAGCAGGTCGGCGTCGGGCGTGTCGGACAGGCCGGGCCACGAGCCGAGGTAGCGGCCACCCCGTACCCCGGCGCCGGCGACCAGCATGACGTTGCCGAAGCCGTGGTCGGTGCCGTAGTCGTCGTTCTCCCGCACCCTCCGGCCGAACTCGCTCAGCGTCACGAGGGTGACCCGCTCGGCCGCCGGACCGAGGTCGGCGAAGAACGCCGCGACCGAGGCCGCGAGGTCGCCGGCGTTGCGCCTCATGTCGCCCCACTCGAGCGTGCCGGCGTCGGTGTGCATGTCCCAGTCGCCCTGGTCGACGGTGATCACTTCTGTGCCGACGCCGGACCGCACGATGCGGGAGACGTCCGACAGCGCCCTGCCGAGCCCGCTGTCGGGGTAGGCCGTGGTGGGCGGGCCGGCCGGGGTGTCGCGGGCGGCGCCGAAGGTCTGCGCGCCCGCGATCGCGTCACGCACCGCGCGGCTCATCGGGTCGCTGCCTCGCCACGCGTGGGCGAGTGACGCCAGACGGCGACCCTCCTCGTCGGCGCCGGCGACCTTGGCCTGGTCGACCCGGTTGACGACGAAGGCCGGCTGGGCGCCGAAGAGCGAGGTCGGAGCCTGGTTGCCCATCGCCGTGCCCTGCAGCGGTGAGGTGCCGGGCAGCTCGCCGAGCAGCCGGTTGAGCCAGCCGGTGCGCTCGCGCGAGCCCGGAGCGGCGTCCTCGATCGCCTCCATCGCCGCGAAGTGCGACCGGTTGGGCGTGGCCATCCCGGTGGCGTGCACGGCAGCCAGCGTGCCGGCCTGCCACATCGGCAGCAGCGGCGCGAGCGCGGGGTGCAGGCCGAACATCGCGTCGGGTGCCAGCAGGGCCGTGTGCGGGATGGCCAGGCGCGGCCGGGCGGCGTAGTAGACGGGGTCGCCGTGCGGGACGACGAGGGACATCCCGTCGGCGGCCCCTCGCAACGAGAGCAGGACGAGCACGGACCCGCCCGGGGCGGCCAGACCGGCGGCGCTTCGCCCGGTGACGGCGAACGCCGACGGGCCCGCGCCGCTCAGCGACGGGCCGAGCGCGACGGCGCCGCCGGCGAGGGCGGTGCCGAGCAGTGCGCGCCGGCTGAGCGCCAGTCGGGCCTCGTCGTAGTCGGGGCAGCCGCAGGGACGGGTGTGGGGAGAAGTCATGTCAGCACGCCAGGTGGTCGGGGGAGTCGAGGACGGCGGCGAGCAGCCGCGGGAAGCCCCACTGGTAGAGGGCGTGGTCGCGGTCGATCTTCTCCCTGGCCTTGCAGCCGGTGGCCAGGGTCGCCGTCTGCACGAGTCGCTTGCTGGCGGGCCGGTGCAGCAGGTCGCGGCTCACCGCGTCGACGAGGTCCTCGAAGCGGACCGGCTTCTTCGCCGGCACCCAGGCGCGGGGCGCGCGGTAGCGGATGCCCTCGGCGGGCCACCACCCGCCGGCCATCGAGTAGTGCAGGTCCATCGAGCCGAGGGCGCGCGCGGGGGAGGCCCACACGTCGTCGGTGACGGGCGTGCCGTCGGGTCGCGGCCAGGCGTGCGGCGTGAGCCCCAACCGCGACGCCTGCCAGAGGATCGCGTTGGACGCGGAGTCGTTGCGGCTCGGGCGGCCGACCTCGACGCCCAGGGCGCGATAGGTGGCGACGACGTCCTCGCCCGGGTCGCGCAGCTTGTCGCCCGCGGAGGACCGGAACTCCTTGCTGGCCACCAGGGCGCGCAGCACCGGCACGATCGCGGTGTCGTTCTTCAGGTAGACCTTCGCCAGCCGCTTCACCAGCGACCGCGGCGGGTCGTCGCGCACGAACTTGGTCGTCAGCCGCTCGCAGACGTGGTGGGCGGTCAGCGGGTGGTGCGCGAGGTAGCGCAGGTACTCCCGGGTGACGTCGCGGCCGTCGGCCTTGCGGTTCTTGTGGGTGAACCCCTTGACCCGCACCTTGCCGGTGGCGTGGTCCTCCTTGACGTAGGACGCCTTCCACGACTCCCAGAGGTCGACGTGGTGGCCGGTGAGGATCCGCGCCGACGCCTTGACGTCGTCCTCGTCGTAGTTGCCCGCCCCGAGCGTGTGCAGCTCGAGCAGCTCCCTCCCGAGGTTCTCGTTGGGCGCGCGCTTGGTCGACGTCGCTGCCGACAGGAAGATCAGCATCGCCGGGTGGGTGGTGGTCGCGGCGAGCAGCTCGTCGAAGCGACCGAGCGCGTGGCGCCGGACGGTGTCGCCGTAGTTCACGCGCCAGGTGAAGTGGGCGTCGCCGCTCACCGGCACGTGCAGCATCGCCTCCCAGAACTCGGTCATCTTCTCCAGCACGGGGCGCCGCGTGCGGACGCGTCGCACGAGCAGCCAGCGACCGTAGTCCTCCATCACCTGCCAGCCGCCGCGGACCTCCTGGACCTGTCGCTGCCACAGGTCGGCCGGCCGACGGTCGAGGTCGGGCCACCACCGGCGTACGGCGTCGGCCGAGCCGTCTGCGAACGAGCCCGGCCTCGTGAGCTGCTGCTCGAACCACGCAGAGGCCCCGCCGGCACGGCGTACGTCGCGCGCGAGCGCGTCGTCGATGCCGTAGCCGAAGCGCGTCACGAGATGACGTTGCGACGGGGACAGCAGAGCAGACCGATCCTTGGCCACCGAGGTCCTCCCAGCACCCGAGCCGCTTCCGAGACGGCACACTGTCCCACGCCCGGCGCCGGACACGAAGCCGAACGCCGAATCCCGGTTGCCGCGGTGCGTGCCCGTGCGGTCGGATGGCGCCCGTGGACACCGACGTGCGCATCGAGGAGCTCGACCTGACCGACCCGGCGGCCCGGGCCACGTGGCACGAGGTGATGGAACGGGCGGTGCGGGCGGACCGGCCGCACGCGCTCGTCACCACGGCGGCCGCCTTCGAGGTCACCGCGACGTCTCCCAGCACGTTCTACGCGCGCACGTGGCTGCAGGCCGTGGTGGACGGCGAGGTCGTCGGCGTCGCCGAGCTCGAGCTGCCGCTGAGCGAGAACACCGACGTCGCCCGGACGGAGGTCCAGGTCCTGCCCACCCACCGACGCCGCGGCATCGGACGCGCCCTCTGGCAGGCCGTCGCGGAGCGCGCCCGGACCGGCGACCGCACCCGGGTCGGGGGAGAGGTGACCGTCGACGTCGCCGACCCGGGGCCGGGTCGCGCGTTCGCCGCCGCGATGGGCACGGTCGACAAGCACCGCGAGGACCACCTCGTCGCCGACCTCCCGGTGCCGGTGTCGGGCGTCGACGAGGCGTACGACGTCGTCACCTGGCGCGGCCGTTGCCCCGACGAGCACCGCGCGGCCTACCTCGCGATGCGCAACCGGATGAACGCCGACGTGCCCACCGGTGACCTCGACCTCGAGCCCGAGGTGCTCGACGACGAGCGGCTGGCCTCGTCGGAGGAGCGGCTGATGCGGGCGTACGACGTCCGGGTGGCCGCCGCCCGCCGCCGGTCGGACGGTGCCTTCGGCGGCTACTCGCTGCTGTTCGTCCCGCACGGCACCGACTACGGCTGGCAGGACGACACGCTCGTGATGCCGGAGCACCGCGGCCGTCGGCTCGGGGCCGCCCTCAAGTCCGCCAACTATGCCGACCTGCCCGACGACGTCCGGTCCGTCCACACCTGGACCGCCCCGACCAACGCCGCCATGCACCGCACCAACACGGCCCTCGGCTTCCGCGTGGTGGAGCACATGTACGAGGTCGAGGCACGCATCGCCTAGGGTGCGCCCCGAGGGGCGGTAGCTCAGTCGGTCAGAGCAGAGGACTCATAATCCTTGGGTCGTGGGTTCGAGCCCCACCCGCCCTACCAAGCAGTTCCATCCACGGCCGCGGTGCGCGGCTACCCCTCGCCGGCGATCAGGAAGCCGTCACCCTGCTGCTCGAGCTGCAGCCGGCCCTGCTCGGTCCGCGTCTGGCCGGACGCGGTGACGAAGTCGATCGTGTACGTCGTGGTGAGCGAACGCGGGTCGGGCTGGATGGCGCGCGGGGTCGCCGACTCGATCGTGCCCCAGAAGCCCGAGTAGCCCTCGAACCCACCGCTCGCGGACTGGAACTCCGGGGTGAGGAGCTCGAAGGTGGCCTCGGGGTCGGTGGTGACGCGGGAGAAGTAGTCCCGGACGAACGCGCGCATGGCGGCCGGCGTCGCGCCGGCCTCGTCCGACGGCGTGGGCTCGGACGGGCTCTCCGGCGGGCTCTCAGAAGGGCTCTCGGGCGGGCTCTCGGAGGTGGGGTCCTGAGACGGGCTCGGCTCGGTCGAGGCGCTGGGGTCGGTGGTGCCACCGGCGTCGGGCTCCTCGTCGCGCAGCCAGAGGGCCCACGTGGCGATTCCTGCGACCAGGACGAGCGCGAGCAGGGCCGCGACCCAGCCGAGGGAGCGCCCGCCAGACCTCTCCGCCGGTCCCGTGGCCGCTGGGCGGGCGGCGGCAACCGGAGCCGGCGTCGGCGTCGGAGCCGGCGTCGGCGTCGGAGCCGGCGTCGGGGTCGGGGTCGGCGTGGGCTCCGCGGGCGCCACCGGCTGCGTGGCCATCACGGCCGTGGCCTGCCCGTCGCGTCCGTGCGGCGCGGGTGCCTGCGACGGCTCGCCCCGGGCGATCCTGCGCAGGTCGTCGCGCACCCGCCCGACCGGCCAGCGCCGGGCAGGGTCCTTGTCCAGCATCACGGCGAGCAGCCCGGCGGCGGGGTGGTCGGCGGGCAGGTGGGGCGGGTCGTCGTGGACGATCTTGTACAGCCCGCCCATCAGGTTCTCCCCGACGTCGTAGGGCGGCCGTCCGACGAGCGCGTGGTACAGCGTGCCGCCGAGCGACCAGACGTCGCTCGCCGCGGTCGCAGGCGCGCCCGAGGCCACCTCGGGCGCGAGGTAGGCGGGGGAGCCGGTGATCAGGCCGGTCTGCGTCAGGACGGTGTCGCTGCTGGCCCGCGCGATGCCGAAGTCGCCGAGCTTGGCCCGGTCGTCGCTCCCCACGAAGATGTTGCTGGGCTTGACGTCGCGGTGGACGACCCCGGCCTTCCCGGCCTGGACGAGGCCGTCCGCCGCCTGGGCCAGGATGGCCGCCGCACGCCGGTCGGGGAGCGCCCCCTCGTCGGCGACCAGCTCGGCGAGCGTGCGTCCCTCGACGTGCTCCATGACGAGCCAGTAGCAGTCCTCGTCCTTGACGAGGTCGAAGATCGACACGACGTGCGGGTGGTTGATCCCCGCTGCCAGCCGAGCCTCGCGCTCGGCGCGCGACACGTCGTCCGCCGTGGTCCCGGGCAGCAGCCCGATGCGCTTGACCGCCACCCGGCGACCCAGCAGCTCGTCGTGCGCGAGGTGGACCACTCCGGCCCCACCGCGGCCGATCTCCTTCTCGAGGCGGTACCTGCCTGCGATCACGTGGCCTCCTTCCGTGGCTGACCGTCAAGGCTAGTCACCGCACGAGGAGGGCCTCACACCCGTTGGGGCCAGTCGGGCAGCCCGTCAGGCGCCCGGGACGCCGCCGTACGTCTCGCGGGCGTGCTCGAGCGCCGCCACGTAGCCCGCCCGCTCGTACGCCGACGCGTCCACGTCGCGCGGCACCGCGAGCCGGCCACGGGCCTCGTCCACCCCGGGGAAGCCCTTGCGTGCCAGCCAGTCGGTGAGGCCGTCGAGCAGGACGGACGCGTGCTCGGGCCCGTGGCGCAGCAGCGACGACGTGCTCATGACGACGTCCGCGCCGGCGAGGAGGTACGCCGCCACGTCCGCAGCGGTCTCGACCCCCGTCGACGCGGCCAGGGAGCACCCCACGTGGCCGTGCAGGACGGCGATCCAGGTCCGCGCCAGGGGTGCCTCCACCGGCGTGGAGAGGGGGAACCCCGGGCTCACGACCATGGCCTCCGGATCGACGTCGGGCTGGACGAAGCGATTGAAGAGGACGAGCCCGCGGGCTCCGGTCCGGTCCAGGCGCAACGCCAGCTCGCCGGGTGAGCTGAAATAGGGGCCGAGCTTGACCGCGACGGGGATCGACACGTTCTCCAGCACCCGCTCGAGGATCTCGACGTGGCGGTCCTCCACCTGGCGTCCGGTCGTGCGGGGGTCGCCGGGCACGAAGGTGATGTTGAGCTCGACCGCCGCCGCACCAGCCTCCTGCATCGCGTGCGCGAACAGTGACCAGCCGCCCGGGGTGCTCCCGTTGAGGCTGGCGATCACGGGCACGTCGACCGCCGCCACCGCCCGCTCGACGAGGCGGAGGTAGCGCTTCGCGCCGCCGGGCTGCGTGGCCGACGGGGACGGCGAGGGGAAGTAGGTCGCGGCCTCGCTGAAGGCGTGCTCGTGCGCCTCCACGAGCTGCAGGTCACGCAGCTGCTCGCGGTGCACCTGCTCCTCGAAGAGCGACGGCAGCACCACCGCCGCGACCCCGGCGTCGACGAGGCGACGGACGCCCGGGACGGTCGAGGCCAGCGGGGACGCGCTCGCCACGAGCGGGTTGCGCAGGGCCAGGCCGAGGTAGCGGGTCGACAGGTCCATGTCCTACCTCCGGGCGTCCGTGGCGAACCGGGCCGCGCCCCGGCCCGCCATCTCCTCGTAGGTCGCCCACCGCTGGTCGACCGCCTCCTGCGCCAGGCCCAGCAGGCGCTCTGCCTCGTCCGGGTCGGCGTCGCGGAGCATCCGGTAGCGCAGCTCCCGGTAGACGTAGTCCTCGAGCCGGATGCGCGGTCGCGGGGAGTCCAGCTGGAACGGGTTGCCGCCGCTCGCGCGCACCGTGGGGTCGTAGCGGACCAGCGGCCAGTGGCCCGACGCAACGGCCCGGTACTGCTGGTCGAGGCCGTCGCGCATCTCGATGCCGTGCGCGATGCAGTGGCTGTAGGCGATGACGAGCGAGGGACCGTCGTACGCCTCCGCCTCGCGCAGCGCCGTCAGGGTCTGGTGGGCGTCGGCGCCCATCGCCACCCGGGCGACGTAGACGTTGCCGTAGGCGATCGCCTGGAGCGCCAGGTCCTTCTTCGCCAGGTCCTTGCCGCCGGAGGCGAACTTCGCGACGGCGCCGAGCGGGGTCGCCTTGGACGCCTGCCCGCCGGTGTTGGAGTAGACCTCCGTGTCGAGGACGAGCACGTTGACGTCACGCCCACTGGCCAGGACGTGGTCCAGGCCGCCGGCGCCGATGTCGTACGCCCACCCGTCGCCACCGACGATCCACACGCTGCGCCGCAGCAGGTGGTCGGCCACGCTGCGCAGGTCCTGGGCGGCCGGACCGCTCAGTCCCTCGAGCCGCCGCCCCAGCTCGGCGACCCGTTCGCGCTGCGCCTCGAGCGCCGACTCACGGACCTGCTCGGCGCCCAGGACTGCGTCGGCGAGGTCCGCTCCGACCTCCGCGCGCAGCTCGGCCAACCGCGTACGCGCGAGCGCGGTGTGCAGGTCGGCGGCCAGCCGCAGGCCGAGGCCGAACTCGGCGTTGTCCTCGAACAACGAGTTGGACCAGGCCGGTCCACGCCCCTGGGCGTTGCGGGTCCACGGTGTGGTGGGCAGGTTGCCCCCGTAGATCGAGGAGCAGCCGGTCGCGTTGGCCACCGTCAGGCGCTCGCCGAAGAGCTGCGTCAGCACCTTGAGGTAGGGCGTCTCACCGCACCCCGAGCACGCGCCGGAGAACTCGAAGAGCGGCAGCAGGAACTGCGTGCCGCGCACGGTGCCGAAGTCGACGCGTGCCCGGTTGTTCACGGGCAGGGTCTCGAAGAAGGCGACGTCCTGCCGCGCCGGCTCCAGGATCGGCTCGAGCTCCGTGAGGTTGATCGCCCTGCGGGTCGGCTCGCCGAGCGGGCTCACCGGGCAGGCCTCGACGCACAGGGCACAGCCCGTGCAGTCCTCGGCGTAGACCTGCAGGGTGTAGCGCGCGCCGGGCAGCCCGACCGCGTTGAGGGGGGCGGACGCGAACGACTCGGGCGCGTCCTCGAGCTCGCCCTCGTCGTAGTGCTTCGAGCGGATGACGCTGTGGGGGCACACGAAGCTGCACGTCCCGCACTGGATGCAGGTCTCGGGGTCCCACTGCGCGACCAGGTCGGAGATGCGTCGCTTCTCGTACGCCGTCGTCCCGCTCGGGAAGGTGCCGTCGACCGGCAGGGCGCTGACGGGCAGGGCGTCGCCGCGGCCGGCCATCATCTCCGCGGTGACCGTGCGCACGAAGTCGGGTGCGTCCGGGGGCACGGGTGGGACCAGCGCGTGCCCGTTCGTGCGGTCGGTGGGCACCGCGACCTCGTGCAGGGCCGCCAGGGTGGCGTCGACGGCCGCCTCGTTGCGGCGGACGACCTCGGTCCCGCGCCTGGCGTACGTCGTGCGGATCGCAGCCTTGACCTTGGCGATCGCCTCGGCACGAGGGAGCACTCCCGAGATCGCGAAGAAGCAGGTCTGCAGCACGGTGTTCGTGCGCCCGGGGAGCCCCGCGTCCCGCGCGACGCGGTCGGCGTCGATCGCGAACATCCGCAGGTCCAGGTCATGGATCCGCTCCTGGACGGTGCGGGGGAGTGCGTCCCACACCTGCTCGGGCGGTCGCGGCGAGTTGAGGAGGAGCGTCGCGCCGCGTCCTGCGGAGCCGAGCACGTCGACCTTCTCCAGCAGCCCGATGTCGTGGCAGCCGACGAAGCCGGCCCGCGAGACGAGGTAGGGGGCGCGGATCTCGTGCGGCCCGAAGCGGAGGTGGCTGACCGTCACGCCGCCCGACTTCTTCGAGTCGTAGACGAAGTAGGCCTGGGCGTGCACGTCCGGGTCGGAGCCGAGGATCTTGATCGTGTTCTTGTTGGCGCCGACCGTGCCGTCGGAGCCGATGCCGTGGAAGACGGCCCGCAGCGTCTCCGGCTCCTCGATGTCGAGGTCGGCGTCCCAGGGCAGGCTGGTGCCGCCGACGTCGTCGGTGATGCCGATCGTGAAGCGCGGCCGGGGCGCGGCCGCGTCCAGCTCGGCGAGGACGCCCGCGACCATCCCGGGCGTGAACTCCTTGGACGACAGGCCGAAACGGCCGCCGATGACCAGCGGAGCCTGCTCGAGCGTGCCGGCCACGTGGGCTTCTGCGAGCGTGGCCGCGACGTCGAGGTAGAGGGGCTCGCCGTGCGAACCCGGCTCCTTGGTGCGGTCGAGCACCGCGACCCGCCTGACCGTGCGCGGCAGGGCCGCCACGAGCTCGGCCGCGGGGAAGGGGCGGTAGAGGCGCACCTGCACCACGCCGACCCGTTCGCCGGACGCGACGAGGTGACGCATGGTCTCGCGGGCCGTCTGGGCGCCGGACCCCATCAGCACCACGACGCGCTCCGCCTCCGGGTGGCCGGCGTACTCGACGACGCGGTAGGCGCGGCCGGTGTGCGTGGCCAGCTCGTCCATCGCCGCCTGCACGGCGGCGGGCGTCCGGGCGTACATCGGGTTCACCGTCTCGCGCGCCTGGAAGTAGACGTCGGGGTTCTGCGCGGTCCCGCGGATGAACGGGCGCTCCGGTGTGAGGCCCCGCGACCGGTGCTCGCGCACCAGCTCCTCCGGCACCATCGCGCGCAGCACGTCGTCGTCGAGCAGGTCGATGGTGTTCATCTCGTGGGAGGTGCGGAAGCCGTCGAAGAAGTGGATGAACGGCACCCGGGTCCGCATCGTCGCGGCCTGCGCCACCAGGGCGAGGTCGTGCGCCTCCTGCACCGACGCCGACGCGAGCAGCGCGAAACCGGTCTGGCGCACCGCCATCACGTCGGAGTGGTCACCGAAGATCGACAGCCCCTGCGCCGCGAGGGACCTGGCGGCCACGTGCAGCACCGTGGACGTCAGCTCCCCGGCGATCTTGTAGAGGTTCGGGATCATCAGCAGCAGTCCCTGCGACGCGGTGAACGTCGTGCTGAGCGCCCCACCCTGGAGGGCTCCGTGCAGCGCCCCGGCGGCGCCGCCCTCGCTCTGCATCTCGATGACGGCCGGAACCGTGCCCCACACGTTGGTCCGGCCGTGGCTCGACCACTCGTCCGCGAGCTCGGCCATCGTCGAGGACGGGGTGATCGGGTAGATGGCGCACAGCTCGTTGAGCCGGTACGCCACGCGCACCGCTGCCTCGTTGCCGTCGATCGTCGCGCGCACGGCGCTCACCCCTCCGGGACCATCTCGATGGCGTGCACCGGGCACTGTCGGAAGCAGGCGCTGCAGCCGGTGCACCGGTCGTAGTCGAACTCGTAGCGCAGGCCCTCCCCGAGCTTCACGACCGCGTCCTCCGGGCAGGCGCCGAGGCAGCCGTCGCACTCGAAGCAGTTGCCGCACGACAGGCAGCGGCCGGCCTCGAAGGCGGCCTCGTCGGGGGTCAGCCCCGCGACGACCTCGTCGAAGGCGAACACCCGCGACCCGGGGTCGAGCTCCGGCTGGCGGCGACGGTCGTGGTCGCCGAAGAACCACGGGTTGAGCAGGTCGAAGCCGGCGAGCGGGTGCTTGTCCCCGGCCGCCCACACCTCGCCCCGGAGCCAGGCGTCGATGGTGCGGGCCGCGCGCTTGCCGTGGCCCACGCCGACGGTGACGGTGCGCTCGCTCGGTACGACGTCCCCGCCGGCGAAGACGCCCGGGGCCCCCGTCATCAGCGTCGCCGGCGACACCTGGACGGTCTCGTCGACGATCTCGACGCCCGGGACCGTGCGGAGCAACGCGGTGTCGCTCTCCTGCCCGAGCGCGAGGATGAGCGTGTCCGCTGCCAGGCTCTCGAACTGCCCGGTCCCATGCGGTCGACCGTCCTCGTCGAGCTCCTGCACCTCGACCGTCAGGTCGTCCTCGCCCATGGAGGAGATCGTGCGGAGCCAGTTGATCCGGATGCCCTCCTCCTCCGCGTCCACCGCTTCCTCCTCGTGGGCCGGCATCTGGTCGCGGGTGCGCCGGTAGACGATGAGCGTGTCCTCGGCCCCGAGGCGGCGCGCCACGCGCGCGGCGTCCATGGCGGTGTTGCCGCCGCCGTAGACGGCGACCCGGCCGTGCAGCGGCTCCTGCTCGCCGGTTGACGCGTGGCGCAGGAAGCTCACCGCGTCGAGCACCCGGCCCGCGTCCTGGTGGGGGATGTCGACCCGCTTGGAGAGGTGGGCGCCGATCGCGACGAAGACGGCGTCGAAGCCCCCGGACCGGCGCTCCGCCTCGAGGTCGTCCACCCGGTGCCCCTGCTCGAGGTGCACCCCGAGGTCGGCGACGCGCTGCACCTCGGCGTCGAGCACGTCGCGAGGCAGCCGGTAGGCCGGGATGCCGTACCGCATCATGCCGCCCGGTCGCTCCCCACTGTCGCGGACCGTGACGTCGTGCCCGAGGCGCGCGAGGTGGTACGCCGCCGACAGCCCGCTGGGGCCGGAACCGACGACCAGCACCCGCCTGCCGGTGGGTTCCGGGGGAGGGGCGAACGCCCACCCGTGCTCGATCGCGAGGTCCCCGAGGTGGCGCTCGACCCCGTGGATCGACACGGCGTCGTCGAGCTCCGCGCGGTTGCAGACGCTCTCGCACGGGTGGTAGCAGACCCTGCCGTGGACGGCCGGGAACGGGTTGTCGTCGGTCAGCTGCCGCCACGCCTCCTCGGCCCGGCCCGCCTTGACGAGCGCCAGCCAGGCCTGGATGTTCTCGCCGGCGGGACACCCCGCGTTGCACGGCGGCAGCAGGTCGACGTACACGGGTCGCTGGGAGCGCACCGGCCCCCCGCGCAGCCGGCCGAGGCCCAGCGGGGCGGGTGGGGTGAGGTCACGATCGGGTCCGGGCACGGTGGGGCTCCTCCGTCAACTGCTGCCACGGTCGCGCACCGGCGAGGCCGGGCGTAGGGGCGAAAGTCCGCTGGGGCCCGGGGGAAGGTCCCGGCACCGGGGGAGCGCGGCGGCTCCGTGCGGTGACCCGGCCTCAGCCCTCCCCGGCGATGAGGAGCCTGTCGTCGAGCCGCTCGAGCTGGAGCCGGATGCGCTGGGTGGTGCGGTCGCCCGACTTCATCACGTAGTTGACTGTGTAGCCGACCGTCAGGTCCGAGGGATCGCTGGCGACCTCGGCGAGCGACGCCGACTCGACCTTGCCCCACCACCCCATGTAGCCCTCGAAGCCACCGCTGGCGTCCTGGAACTCCGGCGTCAGCTGCTCGAACGCCGCTCGCGGGTTGCTCGTCACGGTGGCGAGGTAGGAGGTGATGAACGCGTCCATCTGCTCGCGGGTGTCCTCCGCGGTGACCGGGGGACTGGTGCTCTCGGTGGGGGTGGTGGGCTGCGACGACTGCTGCGAGCGCGGCTGCGGGTCGTCGGGCAGTGCCTCGGGCGTGCCGCGCCCCGCCCAGACGTACGCCGCTGCGACGGCCGCGACCGCGAGCACCGCCGCGGCCGCGAGCCACCCCCAGCGGGCGCCGTGCCGGCGCGCGGGGGAGGACGTGGCGGGCGGCTGCACGGGCGGCAGCACCCCCGTCTCCTCCCGGACCGGGGCGGGCGCCGGGACGACGGTGGAGCGCTCGCCGCGGGCGATCCGGGCCAGCTCGTCCCGCACGCGCGGCATCGGCCAGCGCGCCTCCGTGTCGTGGTTCATCATCACCGTGAGCAGTCCGGCCATCGGGTGGTCGTCGGGCAACCGCGGCGGGTCCTCGTGGACGATCTTGTAGAGCGCGCCGATCAGGTTGTCGCCGACGTCGTAGGGCGGTTTGCCCGTGAGGGCGTGGTAGAGCGTGGCGCCGAGCGACCACACGTCGCTCGCGGTCGTGGCCGACGAGCCCGACGCCACCTCGGGAGCGAGGTAGGCGGGTGACCCGGTCACCAGCCCGGTCTGGGTGAGCGAGGGGTCGTCCTCCGACCGGGCGATCCCGAAGTCGTTGAGCTTCGCGGCGCCGTCGGCGATGAGGATGTTGCTCGGCTTGACGTCGCGGTGCACGATGCCGTGGTCGTGCGCCTCGACGAGGGCGTCGGCGGTCTGGCCCAGCAGCATCGCGGCCTCGACGGCGTCCATGGGGCCGGAGCTCCTGACCCGCTCGCTCAGCGTCTCGCCGTCGACGTACTCCATGACGAGCCAGCGCACGTCCTCTTCGTCGACGAGGTCGAAGACGGAGACCACGTGCGGGTGGTTGAGGGCCGCGGCGAGACGCGCCTCCCGTTCGGCACGCTCGAGCTCGGCGGCGTCCGACCCCGGGATCAACCCGATGCGCTTGATCGCGACCTGTCGGCCGAGGACCTCGTCGATGGCGAGGTGCACGGTGCCGGAGCCGCCGCGGCCGATCTGCCTCTCGAGCCTGTACCTGCCTGCGATCACGTACCGAACCTCCTGCGTCCTCGCCCTAGGCTAGTGCCCGCAAACCAGACCACCTCACCCCAAGGAATCCACGTGAGCAGCCCCAACGTCCTCGACGAGCTGGAGTGGCGCGGCCTCGTCGCGCACTCCACCGACCGCGACGCGCTCCGCGCTGCGCTGGGCGAGGGGAGCGTCAAGTTCTATGTGGGCTTCGACCCGACCGCCCCGAGCCTCCACATGGGCAACCTGGTCCAGCTCGCCACCGCGCGACGCCTGCAGGATGCCGGCCACACGCCCTACATCCTGGTCGGCGGCGCCACCGGCATGATCGGTGACCCACGTGATTCCGGCGAGCGCACGCTCAACACCCTCGACACGGTCAAGGAGTGGACCGAGCGGGTGCGACAGCAGGTCTCGCGCTTCGTCAGCTTCGAGGGCCACAACGCCGCGACGACGGTCAACAACTACGACTGGACCGCCTCGCTGTCGGTGATCGACTTCCTCCGCGACATCGGGAAGCACTTCCCGGTCAACCGGATGCTGGCGCGCGACACCGTCAAGCGCCGGCTCGAGTCCGGGATCAGCTACACCGAGTTCTCCTACGTGCTGCTGCAGTCGATGGACTTCCTCTCCCTGTTCCGCGAGCACGGCGTCGTGCTGCAGTTCGGCGGCTCCGACCAGTGGGGCAACATCACCGGCGGCGCCGAGCTCGTCCGCCGGGTGGAGGGGGCGCACGCCTACGCGTTCGCGACCCCCCTGATCACCAAGTCGGACGGCACGAAGTACGGCAAGACCGAGGGCGGCGCGCTCTGGCTCGACTCGGAGATGATGTCGCCCTACGCCTTCCACCAGTTCTGGCTCAACGTCGAGGACGAGAAGGTGGGCGAGCTGCTCCGGATCTTCACCTTCCTCTCGCGGGAGGAGATCGAGGAGCTCGAGCAGCAGACGGCGGACAAGCCGTTCCTGCGCGCGGGCCAGAAGCGCCTGGCCGACGAGGTGACCGCGCTGGTGCACGGCCCCGAGGAGGTCGAGCACGCCAAGGCGGCGGCCGCCGCCCTGTTCGGCGGGGGAGACCTGTCCGGCATCAAGCCCGACACCCTCGCCTCCGCGCTGAGGGAGGCCGGCGGTACGACGCTCCCCGCCGGCGAGCTGCCCGGCATCCTCGACCTGCTCGTGGTCTCCGGCCTGTCGAAGAGCAAGGGCGAGGCGCGTCGCACGGTCGCCGAGGGCGGGGCCTACCTCAACAACGTGCGGGTCGAGGACCCCGACCTGCAGCCCACCCGCTCCGACCTGGTCGCCGGGTCGTGGCTGGTCCTGCGTCGCGGCAAGAAGAAGTTCGCCGGCGTCGAGGTGGCGTGAGGACGGTGTCGGACGGGCGCTTCAAGCCCGTCCGACACCCCTCCCGCGTCGTCCCACGGGCCCCAACAGGCCTCTGACCTGCACAAACGCGAGTGTGCTCGCGGTCACAGCGTTTCGATTTGCGCGATCCGCGGGATCTGCATAATGTTCTCTTTGTCGCCAGGGAGCGGCGGGGAGCAAGACCGGTCAGGTCGGGCTCCCGGCCCCGGGCAGGACAACCCGAAGCGGTCATCGGTCACGGTGACACCACCGGGTCAGAGCGAAACAGTCGGGGATTTGCCACGACAGAAAGTCGCTCGCTAGGTTTGACCAGTTGCCTCACGCAACCGAGATCCTCACCGGATCGCGATGTGGGTGCGTCTGATTCTTGAGAACTCAACAGTGTGTTTGATTAGTCGACGAATTAGTTTGTTATGCCCCGTTGACATC
>NZ_CANKYS010000023.1 GCF_947488025.1 uncultured Nocardioides sp.
TAGCCGTCGTCTACCGCGGCGGAGTCGTCCTGCGCGCCATCACGATCTGGCTTCGCCAATAGGGAGACACGCCCTAGGTGGCCGTGACCACGCGAACGCCGTGCGGGAGGAGCGAGCCGTCCCCGATCGCGTCGTCGAGCCACGCTCCGACCACGCCCGCCAGCTCCACGGGGTGGCTGAAGTTCACTGCGTGCGCGGCCCCGTCGACCACGGCGACCGTGAGGTGGTCCGGAGCGAGCCGGGCCACCTCGCGGATGCGGTCGGGTGACGGCAGGAGCGGATCGCGGGTCCCCAGGACGGCGAGGGTCGGGACGGGTGTGTGCAGCAGCCGCTCCAGGGACGGGAAGCGGGTCAGCTCGGCGAAGAGACGCAGTCCGTTCAGCGGCCCGAAGCGGACGTAGTCGGGGAGCGCGACGGGGAACATCCTCGTGCTCTCCCGGAAGACGTCCCTCGCGAGCTGCCCGACGGCACGACCCAGGGGCTGGTTGTGCTCCCCTCCGGCCGGCGAGACCAGGACGAGCCGGTCGACCCGCTCGGGTGCCCGGTGGGCGACCTCCAGGCCGACGGCGCAGCCCATCGAGTTCCCGACCAGGACAGCCCTGTCGATGCCGAGCCCGTCGAGGAGCGCGATCGTGGTCTCGGCCAGTCCCGGGATGGCGAGCACCCGGTCCCGGCGCTCGCTGCGTCCGTAGCCCGGGAGATCCGGCACCACGTTGACCCCACGAGCGGCCAGGGCGCGGGCGGTCGGCATCAGGTAGGCCCCGGAGATGGCGAAGCCGTGCAGGTGGACGAGGGGGACCCCGCCCTCCTCGGTACTGCGCCGGTAGCGGACCGACGTCCCTCCGACCTGGAGCCGCTCGTCCACCCAGCCGTCGCCTGGTGCTCGGCGGGCCTTCATGGACCGAGGCTAGAGGCTCGGACCCGGTCGCGCCCTCGGCCGGCGCAGCAGCATCGCGATTTCTGGGGACACACCGCCGGCTGGCTTTCGGTAGCCTGCGAACGTCCCACGGAGAACGAGGAGGGTCGCCCATGGGGGTCGAGCCCGCCGACGACTGGCGCCGCGGTGCTGCCGTGGACACGCCGCCCCCGACGTCACCGCCCACGTTCGAGCTGGCCCCGGACGACGTCTCGAGCATCCCGCTCTGGCCCGTCAACGAGATCGTCGACGGCGTCTTCTTCGTGATCGGCACCGTGCTCGTGATGTGGCTGGGCTGGATCGTGATCGCCGTCGGATTCGACGACGGCTGGTACGCGATCGGCGCGGTCTTCCTGTTCTGGGTGCTGCTGGCCTACGTCGGGGTGCCCCGCCTGCAGGAGGTGCTCTCGAAGGTCTACGTGCCCGACTACTTCATCGGGCGGACCCTGACCGACGTGGGTGTGCTCGGCGACCCGGTGAACCTGGCACTGGACGGCAGCGAGGCCGACATCCACGCCGCCCTGCTGCGAGCCGGCTGGACCCGTGCCGACGAGCTCACCATCCGCTCCTCCTGGCGGATCGTGGTGTCGTCGGTACTGCGCCGCCCCTACCCGGAGGCCCCGGTCTCGTCACTGTTCCTCTTCGGCCGGCGGCAGGCCTTCGCCTACCAGCAGGAGGTCGACGGGAACCCGTCACAGCGCCACCACGTCCGGTTCTGGCCGGTCCCGGACGGCTGGAAGCTGCCCGGCGGGTTCGAGGTGCAGTGGCTGGCGGCCGCGACGTACGACAAGGCGGTCGGCATCTCCCTGTTCACCCTCCAGGTCACGCACCGGGTCGACGCCGACATCGACATCGAGCGCGACTACGTCATCGACACCGTCCGCTACGCGGTCCCGGAGACCTCCCTGCGGATGATCCGGGACTACTCCAGCGCCTTCACCACCCGCAACGGCGGAGGCGACGTCGTACGCACCGACGGGAGCCTGCCGATCCTCGACCTCACCCGCCTCCGGGCGCCCGAGCCGGACCGGGTCGAGCCGGAGACCGATGCGCTGTCGCGTGCGGTGTCGCACCGCGTGCCGCCGCCGAGCCTCCTGGCCGCCGCCGTGATGAGCCTGGCCAAGGCCACCGTCACCCTGGCGACCGTGCTCGTCGCCGTCGTCCTGAGCGACAGCCTCGAGACCACTGCGACGGCCCGCGAGGTCGCCGTGATGGGGGGAAGTGCGCTGTGCCTCATCGGCCTGTGGGTCTTCATGCTCGCCCACCACGCGTGGGCCCGGACCGCCCTCATGGTCGTGTGCACCGCGGAGGCCGTGACCCAGCTGGTCGACCTCAGCACCGCCGCCGAGGTCCACTTCCTCGTCCTGACGAGCACCGCGATCTCCGTCCTCATCCTGATCGCGGTCAGCTCCGGCGGCGCGCGGCGCTGGGTGGGCCTCGGCCGGCGAGCCTGAGGCTCCGGGGCGAAAACCGCAGGACAGTGTCGGTGCGACGGGCGAGAATGACCGGCGATGCTCACCGCCCTGAAGAACTACGCCACGCCCCCGTCCCCCCTCGCTCGGAGGCTGTCGGTCCAGTCCCTGCTCTTCGCCTCCGGCGACGGCGCGTTCCTCGCAGGGTCGGCGGTGTTCTTCACCCTCGTCGTCGGGCTCTCCCTGGCCGAGGTGGGCATCGGCCTCACGATCGCCGCGGTGGCGAGCTTCATCGTCGCCGTGCCCATGGGCAAGCTGGTCGACCACTTCGGCCCCAAGCGGATGTGGACGCTGTCGGCTGCCCTGCAGGGCATGTTGTTCCTCGCGTGGCCCTTCATCGACAGCTTCCCCGAGTACGTCGCCCTGGCGGTCGCGATGGAGGTCGCCGGCACCCTCGGCGGGACGGCGCACGGGGCCTACGTCATCGACATCCTGCCGCCGGCCGAACGGGTCGAGTCGCGTGCCTACCTCTACTCCGCGCTCAACGTCGGCTTCAGCATCGGCGCCTTCCTCGGCGGCGGCGCGATCGCCTTCGGCACCGACGTGCTCCGCTGGTCGCCGCTGGTGAGTGCCGTGCTGTTCCTGCTCAACAGCGCCGCGATCCCTCGACTCCCTGACGCCTCCCACGACGTCCGCAGCTCCGAGCCGCGGGTGAAGCCCGAGGGCATCCCCGCCATCCGCAACCGCAGCTGGATCGCGGTCACGTTCTTCACCGGCGTCATGTGGACCAACCAGGTGCTGCTGCACACCGTCATCCCGGTGTGGCTGGTGACCGAGACCGACGCGCCCAAGGTGCTGGTCGCGGTCCTCTTCGGCACCAACACGGTCATGTGCATCGTGCTCCCGCGGCTCGCCTCGCGCGGCATCCGCAACGTCGAGACCGCCCTGCGGGCCGTGCGCCTCTCGACCCTCTTCTTCGTCCTGACGTGCCTCGTCACCCTGGCCACGCACGAGACGACCGGCTGGATGACGATCGTGCTGTTCTTCCTCGGCCACGTCGTCCTCACCTGGGCCGAGCTGTTCCTGTCCGCCTCGGGCTGGACGCTCGAGGCCGAGCTGATGGACCCCCGTCGCCGCGGTGACTACCAAGGCGTCTCCGAGCTCGGCGGCACGCTCGGGCGGTTCTGGGCGCCGGCTGCCTACGGCTTCCTCGCGATGGAGTGGGGCGCCCTCGGCTGGCTCACCATCGCGGCGATCGTCGTCGTCGCCGCGGCCGGTCTGCACAAGTCCGCGCACGCCGGCCGACGCTTCCTCGAGCAGCACGTGCCCGCCGACGTCCTGGCCGACGCGCGGGCGAGCGAGCCCGAGCACGTGGACGCCGCTGTCTCCCAGGAGCCCTTGCCGATGGAGCCCGACGCGCCCCTGCCAGAATCCACCGGTGACCTCCACCGCTGACTGGCTCGCCGGCGCCCGCCCGCGCACCCTCCCCGCCGCGGTCGCGCCCGTGCTCGCCGGCACCGGCGTCGCGGCGTACGTCGACGAGGCGGTGTGGTGGAAGGCCCTGCTGGCCCTCGTCGTCAGCCTCGCGCTCCAGGTCGGCGTCAACTACGCCAACGACTACTCCGACGGCGTCCGCGGCACCGACGCCGACCGCGTCGGGCCCATGCGGCTCGTCGGCTCCGGCGCGGCGTCGCCGCGCGCGGTGAAGGCCGCCGCGTTCGCCTCCTTCGGCGTCGCCGCGGCGGCCGGCCTGGTCCTCGCCGCCACCACGGCGTGGTGGCTGGTCGCGGTCGGCCTGGTGTGCGTCGTGGCCGCCTGGTTCTACACCGGCGGCGAGAAGCCCTACGGCTACCTCGGCCTCGGCGAGGTGATGGTGTTCGTGTTCTTCGGCCTCGTCGCGGTCGTCGGCACGACCTACGTGCAGACGGAGACCTGGGAGTGGCCCGCCCTCTACGCCGGCGTCGGCATCGGAGCCCTCGCCTGCGCGATCCTGGTCGCCAACAACCTGCGCGACATCCCGACCGACACCGTGTCGGGCAAGCGGACGCTCGCGGTGCGGCTCGGCGCCGAGCGGACCCGCTCCCTCTACGCCTTCCTCGTCCTGGTCGCCGCTGCCGCCGTCGTCGCCGTGGCCGTCGCCACCACCTGGTGGGCCCTCCTCGGCCTCGCGTTCCTGGCCCGCGCCCTCCCCCCCACCCGCGCCGTCCTCGGTGGAGCGACCGGCCCGGCCCTGATCCCCGTCCTGGCCGCCACCGGCGCCGCGGAGCTGCTCTGGTCGGTCCTGGTCGCCGTCCCCCTGCTGGCGCTCGGCTGACCCGGATAACCGATGGCCCGCGTCCGGCGCGCTGACTAGCGTGGCCGGGTGGACTACGACTTCGCGATCCTCGACCTGTCCGACGACTCCGAGGAGGCCGTGGCCCGGCGCCGCGGCTGGGTGGGCGCGGTCCTGCGCGGCTTCCGCGACCCGCGGCCGGACGACGAGCTCGTCGACCGGTGGGTGGGGCACTACCGCCAGGACCGGGTGACGGTCCGCGGCGCGTGGCTGCCCGCCGGCGAGTTCGGCGCCGGCCCGATGCCGGTGGCGACCTACGCCAGCCTCGACAAGACCCTCAACGCCGGCCGCGAGCTGCTCCCCCTGCGGATGGTCACCGACGTCACCACCAGCGCCGCCCACCGGCGCCGCGGCCTGCTGCGCCGGATGATCGAGGACGACCTCGCCGACGCCGTCGCGCACGGCGTCCCGGTAGCGGCGCTGACCGCGTCCGAGGCCACGATCTACGGCCGCTGGGGGTTCGGGCCGGCGACGTTCCGCCACGGCGTGGACGTCAACACCTCCCCCGGCTTCGCGTTCCGTTCCTTCACCGACCCCGGCCGCGTCGAGCTCCTCGAGCCGGTCGACGCCTGGCCGCACGTGAAGGCGGTCTTCGACGCCTTCCACGCCCGGCAGCGCGGCTCGGTCGAGTGGCCGGCGCAGTACCAGGACATCCACACCGGCGCCTACGACTTCAACGGCACCGGCGCCAACCGCAAGATCCGGGTCGCGGTGCACCTCGGCGCGGACGGGCAGGTCGACGGCTTCGCCATCTTCCAGCACGGTGAGAAGGACGCCGTGCGCGTGGACGAGATGGCCGCCCTCGCGCCGCAGGCGCAGCTCGGCCTCTGGTCGTTCCTCGCGGGGCTGGACCGGGTGACCACGGTCGGCTTCAACCTCTTCCACCCCGACGACCCGCTGATGTGGGCGCTGACGGACCTCAACCGCGTGAAGACCACCGAGCTCGAGGAGTTCCTCTGGCTCCGGGTCCTCGACGTCCCCCGCGCGCTCGCCGCCCGCCCGTGGGCCGCGAACGGCACGCTCGTGCTCGAGGTCGACGACCCGCTCGACCATGCGGCCGGGCGCTACGAGGTCGCCACGCGTGACGGCGTCGCCACGGTCGCCCGCACCGACGCTGCGGCCGACGTCCGGCTGACGAGCGAGACGCTGGGCTCGCTCTACCTCGGCGACGTACCCGTCATGCCGCTGCACCGTGCGGGCCGCGTCGTCGGGGCGGCCGAGGCCGTACGCCGCTTCGCAGCGATGGCCGACCTCAGCGAGCCGGCGTACAACCTCACGGGGTTCTGAGGCCGGGGCCGGTCCCGAGGATCAGTCCTGGTCCTCGCGGGCCTTGCGCTCCTCGAAGGCCGCGGAGGCCCGCGACGCGCGCGCCTCGACGCGCCGGGCGAAGGCCTCGCGCTGCCGATTGAGGATGAAGTAGGACGCGATGCCCGATATCAGGAACGCCAGGATCACGGCCCAGAAGAGGTTGTAGCGGCCGTCGAAGGCGAGGGCCATCACCCCCACGACGACGCCGAACGACGCCAGGAACAACAGGACCCGCATGACGGTGTAGACGACGAACTCCTTCACGCCTCAAGACTAGGCGCCCCGGACTACATTGGAGGAATGCTGAAGGTCCTGCTCGTGGTCGCTGCGATCGCGGTCGTCGTGTGGTTCCTGGTCAGGCTGACGTTGCGCCGCCTCGACGGCGGCGGCCCGTCACGCCCCCGGACGATCGGTCCCGACGACGACCCCGACTTCCTGCGCGGCCTCGACCGGCCCCGCAAGCCCGAGGACGACTGACGTCTCCGGGCCGGCTCCCTGGGCGTAGGAGTGCTGGCTGGAGGAGCTGTAGAAGTTGATGCCGATGAAGTTGAACCACAGCGTCGCGAGACCGACCAGCGCCAGGATGGCCGCGTTGCGCCCGCGCCACCCCGCCGTCGCGCGGGCGTGCAGGTAGGCGGCGTAGACCACCCACGTGATGAAGGCCCACACCTCCTTGGGGTCCCAGTTCCAGTAGGCCCCCCACGCCTGGTGGGCCCAGATGGGGCCGGTGATCAGGACGGCGAAGGTCCACACCGGGAAGCCGAAGGCGTGCATCCGGTAGGACAGCCGGTCGAGCACCTTGAGCTCCGGCACCCGGGCGAGGTAGCCGGTGGTCGCCGTCGAGCGTGCCTTGACGAGGTAGAGCCCCGAGAGCAGGGCGCCGACCGTGAAGGCACCGGTCGAGATCACCGCCGAGACCACGTGGATGACGAGCCACGGCGAGTTGAGCGCGTCGGGCAGCGGCAGCACGGCGTCGTCGAGCCCGAGGAAGGCCGCCATCAGGGCGGCGACGACGAAGGTCGTCACCAGCGGGCCGAGCCACTCGATGTCGATGCGCAGCGTGGCGAGGACGAAGATCAGCGCCACCACGAAGGTGCCGGCGATGGTGAACTCGTACATGTTGCCCCACGGCACCCGGTTGGGGTCGGCCGCGAGCCCGCGCGCGACCAGTGCGACGAGGTGGACGAGCACCGCGAAGCCGGTCAGCACGAGGCCGAGGCGGGCGGCCAGCTCGGTGCGGCGGGTCGGGGCGATGGGATGCTCGACGCCGGCGTCGGCACCTCCTGGACCGTGGGCGACGGTGGCGAGCTCGACCTCCTTCGCTGCCGTTCGCAGGCTCGCCAGCTCGAAGAAGTAGGCCATCATCGCGAGGAAGTAGAGCACCGCGGCGGCGATGACGCCCTGGTAGCTGAACACCTCCCACTGTGCATCGTTCACGACTGCTCCTCCTTGGTGCTGCTCGTGGTCCGGGGGTCCGTCGGGTCCTGCAGTGCCGCCGCGACGGCGGCGAGCTCGGCGGCTCCGTCCTCCGGGTCGCCGCCCGAGGACCGGTCGAGCCGCGCGATCTCGACCAGGGTGGTGCCGTCGTCCTGGCGGCGGGCGCGGACCCACAGCCGCCGCGGTCGGATGAACAGCGAGGCCAGCAGGCCGAGCAGCGCGAGCACGACCCCGGCCAGGGCGACCATCTTGCCCGGGGAGCGGCTGATCTGGATCTTGTTCCAGCGCTGCACGCCCTCGAAGGTCACGGAGCCGAGCCCGTCGGGCAGGGTGACTCTCTCGCCGGGGCGCAGGTCCATCCGGAACGGTTGGCCGTTGGGCTTCATCACCTGCGTGGCGTCGGCCTTGTCGAGCACGTAGACCGACGAGGCGGTGCCGTCCTGGAGGCCGAGGTCGCCGGTCCACAGGCTCATCGAGATCAGCGGGTCGCCCAGCGCGCCGAAGATCGACGACGGCATGGTGAGGTTGCCGTCGGCGTCGCGGCCCATCGCGAAGGTCGGGTAGAACGTGCCCTCGAGGCCGATCTGCTCCGGTCGAGCGAACGGTGCCTTGACGACGCCGAAGGACTCGAACGTCTGAGCGTTGGTCGGCAGGAACACCACGGGGCCGCTCTTGGTGACCTCGCCCTCACCGTCGCGGATCGTGATGACCGGGGCGTAGCCGTGACCGATGAGGAAGATGTCGGTGCCGCCGATGCTCAGCGGGTGGTTCACCTCGAGGTCGTAGTTCTTCGTCTCGCCGCCCGGCTCCGTCTCGTAGGCCAGCTCGGCGACGAACTTGCGGGCCATCCCGGCACGATTGCCCTCGGTGAGCCAGTCCAGCTGGAAGTCGGTGATCCTGAAGGAGAACGGCTCCATCACGTCGGGGTCGAAGAGCGCGCCCGGGGCGAAGTCGTCGTACTGCGTGAGGTTGTTGGAGAAGCCGTAGTCGTCACCGTTGAGCAGGATGACCCCGCCCTTGTAGCCGAACAGGCTGCCCGCGGCCACGCCGACCAGCACGATGATGACGGCGACGTGGAAGACCAGGTTGCCGGCCTCGCGCAGGTGACCGCGCTCGGCCGCCACGGCGTCGGTGCCCCGGTCGGTGCGGAAGCGTCGCGCGCGCAGGACATCTGCGGCCCGTGCCAGCACGACGTCGGGGTCCTCGTCGGTCGTGTACGACGTGCTCGCGGGCAGGCGGGAGAGGTTGCGGGGCGCCTTCGGGGGCTTGGCCCGCAGGGCGCGGGCGTAGACGAACAGCCGCGGGATGATGCAGCCGACCAGCGAGATCATCAGCAGGACGTAGATCGCCGAGAACCACACCGAGCCGTAGACGTTGAACAGGTCGAGCCGGTCCCAGATCGGGGCGAGCCGCGGGTGGTTGTCGCGCCACTGGCTGACGGCCAGCGAGTCGATGTTGTCCTGGGGGATGACCGAGCCCGGGATCGACGCCAGCGCGAGCAGCAGGAGAAGCACCAGCGCCGTCCGCATCGAGGTGACCTGCCGCCACGACCACCGGGCCAGCTCGCGGGTGGTGAGCTCGGCAGGCAGGGGGCTCGCCTGGCGGTCGTCGGACGGTCGCTGGCGCAGGTCGGGCTGGAGGTCGGTCACACCGGCACCGCGAATCCCTGGACGACCTGGAGCTGGAGCCACTGCACCATGCGGTCCCACCACCCGGTGACGAGCAGGACGCCGACGAGGATCATCATCGCCCCGCCGAGGCGCATGACGAGCACCTGGTGCCGCCGGACCACGGCGAACGCGCCGAGCATCCGCCGATAGGCGAACGCCGCCGCGATGAACGGCAGCCCGAGGCCGAGCGCGAAGACCGCCGAGAGCAGTGCCCCCCGGCTGGCGGTCGCCTCGTTGACCGACAGCACGTTGATCGCCGCGAGCGTCGGGCCCACGCACGGCGTCCAGCCGACGCCGAACAGGAAGCCCAGCAGCGGTGCCGCGGCGAGGCCGACTGCGGGCACCTTGTGGATGCGCAAGTCACGTTGGAGGAAGCCGAACGCACCCAGGAACGCGATGCCGAGGAGGATCGTGATGATCCCGAGGACGAGGTTGAGCTGGCGCGTGTGGGTGAACAGCCATGACCCGGCAGCGCCGGTGAGGCTGCCCAGCAGCACGAAGACGACCGAGAAGCCGAGCACGAAGAGCGTCGCGCCGAGCACCAACCGGCTGCGGCTGGCCTGGTCGAGGTCGCCGCCCGAGATCCCGGTCGCGTAGGACAGGTAGCCCGGCAGGAGCGGGATGACGCAGGGACTGAAGAACGAGATGAGGCCGGCGGCGAGGGCGACGGGGAGAGCCAGCACCATCGAGCCGGACAGCGCCATCTCCTGGAACCAGTCACTCATCGAGCACCGCCTCGACGAGCGAGACCAGCGTCTGCGTGGTCGGGATCCGGCCGTTGACCGAAGCGGCGACGCGGCCCTCCGCGTCGAGGACGACCGTGCTCGGGATGGACCGCGGCGTCAGGGTGCCGGCGAACGGGAGCAGCGCCGAGCCGTCGGCGGAGTAGATCGAGGGGTAAGGCACGTCGAGGTCGCGGACGAAGGCGGTCGCGTCGTCCCGCGAGGCGTCACGGATGTTGAGGCCGAGGAACTGCACGTCGTCGCCCAGCGCGGCGGCTGCCTCGTTGAGGTCGGGCTGCTCGGTGATGCACGGCGGGCACCACGACGCCCACACGTTGACGACCACCGGCCGGCCGCGCAGGTCGGCGAGGTCGACGGCACCGCCCTCGAGGTCGGTGCCGGTGAGCTCGACGGGCTCGCCCCGGTCGGCCGGCGCCACCTCGGTCGGAACCCCGGTGCCGGAGATGTAGCCCTTGTCACCGGTGCCGGACAGGCTCGAGCAGCCCGCCAGCGCGAGCAGGCAGGCGAGGGCCAGGAGAGGGGCCAGGGGCAGGCGGGCGAGCTTCAGGGCCGGTCCTTCCGTGGGGCACCGCCGGCGGAGAACGGTGCGGAGCGGTCAGCCACCGGGATCAGGTCGCCGGCCGGCTCGGAGTAGCGGACCTGCGTCACCCGGTCGTCGTCGAAGACGATGCTGGTGAGCGAGCACAGCGTGCACTGGCGGGTCTTGGGGTGGTGGAGGTAGCTGCGCCTCTCGAGGAACAGCCGGGTCGTCCAGATCGGCAGCTGGTGGGAGACCACGACGGCCTCGTGACCGGCCGCGACCTCGCGCGCGTCGTGGACCGCTGCCATCATCCGTCCGGCGATCTCGTCGTAGGGCTCGCCCCACGACGGCTTGAACGGGTTGTACATGTGGCGCAGCAGCTCCGGGTGCTTGAGGAAGGTCTTCGCGCCGCCGCCGAAGTCGATGCCCTGGAACTTGTTGCCCGACTCGATCACCCGCGGGTCGACCTGCGGCGCCATCCCCAGCCGCTCGGCCAACGGCGCGAGGGTCTCCCGCGCGCGCTCGAGCGGCGACGTACGGAGGTGGACGATGTCGCGGTCGCCGATCGACTCCGCGATCCGCTGCGCCATCTGGCGGCCGAGGTCGGACAGGTGGAACCCGTCCATCCGGCCGTAGAGCACGCCCTCGGGGTTGTGGACCTCCCCGTGCCGGAGCAGGTGGACGGTGGTCTGGACTCCCATGTCAGTTGCCTCCCGCCGCGGCGGCCGCGCTCGCGGCGGCCGGCAGGGCGTCGATGATGGTGGACACGGCCCGGTCGTCGTGCGCCGCGGAGACGAACCACGCCTCGTAGGCCGACGGGGGCAGGTAGACGCCCTGGTCGAGCATCGAGTGGAAGAAGGCGGCGTAGGCGGCGGTGTCCTGCCGGCCGGCCTCGGCGAAGTCGCGGACCGCGCCGTCGCGGAAGAACACCGAGAACATCGTACCGGCGGCCTGGACGACGTGCGGGACGCCGGCGGCCCGGAGGTGCTCGGAGGCCGCCTCCCGGACGGTCTGCGCGGTGGCGTCGAGGTGGGCGTAGACCTCCGGCGTCGCGAGGCGGAGGGTGGCGAGGCCGGCCGTGGTGGCGACGGGGTTCCCCGAGAGCGTGCCGGCCTGGTAGACCGGGCCCTCGGGCGCGAGATGGGCCATCAGGTCGGCGCGGCCACCGAAGGCCGCAGCCGGGAACCCGCCTCCCATCACCTTGCCGAAGGTCATCAGGTCGGGCGTCCAGCCCTCGACGGCGCCGTCGAGGCCCCAGCCGCCCTGCTCCGTGGCGCGGAAGCCGGTCATCACCTCGTCGCTGATGAAGAGGGCGCCGTGGGCGCGGCAGGTCTCGGCGAGGAAGGCGTTGAAGCCGGATGCCGGCGGGACGACGCCCATGTTGCCCGGGGAGGCCTCGGTGATGAGGCACGCGATGCGTGACCCGTGGGCCTCGAAGGCGGCCTGCACGGCGTCGCGGTCGTTGTAGGGCAGGACGAGGGTCTCGGCGGCCGCGGTCGCCGGAACGCCGCTGGTGCCGGGCACCGCCAGCGTCGCGACACCCGAGCCGGCCTCGGCCAGCAGCGGGTCGACGTGGCCGTGGTAGCAGCCGGCGAACTTCACGACGAGGTCGCGACCGGTCGCGCCGCGCGCGAGGCGGATCGCCGACATGGTCGCCTCGGTGCCGGAGGAGACGAAGCGGACCCGCTCGACGGGGGTGCGCGCGACGATCTCCTCGGCGAGCTCGACCTCGGGCTGGGTCGGGGTGCCGTACGACGTGCCGCGGGCCACCGCGCCGGCGACGGCCGCCTGCACGTCGGGGTGCGCGTGGCCGAGCAGCATCGGGCCCCAGGAGCAGATGAGGTCGACGTAGTCGTTGCCGTCGGCGTCGGTGAGCCAGGCGCCGGAGGCCGAGGTGATGAAGCGCGGCGTCCCGCCGACCGCGGTGAACGCGCGTACGGGCGAGTTCACGCCGCCGGGCGTCACGGCACGGGCACGCGCGAACCAGGCCTCGCTGGCCGCGGTCGTCGTGGGGGTGGTCGCGGAGGTCACCGGGTCATTGTCACGCAGGAGGGCAAAGGATCCCCAGTCGGTGCGCGCACAGGTCCCCCCGTTGTGGGTTGGCGCACAGGCGCCGCGCGCGTAACTTGGTGGGACGAATCGTCGTTGACGAGGTGTGGACGTGCCCGGACGGGGTACGAGGACTCCATTCCGAGCACGGGACGACCCAGGGGAGTGCACTTCATGTCGAGTTCGGCCCGGCTGCACCGAGCGATCGCCATCATCCCGCTGGCAGTCCTCTCCGCGGCGTGGACGGCCAACCTCGCAGGTGTGGGCGTCGACCCGGCCAGTGCCGATCCCGACGGCTCGCAGACCCTCCCCGACGGCACCGTCCTGCCGACCGCCGCGATCGAGGCCCCGGCCAGCGTGGGCGACCCGGTGACCCGTGCCGCCGCGCTCACCCCCGGCTCCGCCAGCGACATCCCGCAGGCCGCCCTGTCCGCCTACCAGCGCGCGGAGGCCGTGATCAACAAGGCCGACAAGGGCTGCAACCTGTCGTGGGAGCTCGTCGCCGCCATCGGTCGCGTCGAGTCCGACCACGGCCGCTTCGGCGGCAACGCCCTCGACGAACGAGGGGTCGCCCGCCCCGGCATCTTCGGCATCGCCCTCGACGGCAAGAACGACACCCAGCGCATCCTCGACACCGACGCCGGCCAGTACGACGACGACACCCGCTTCGACCGAGCCGTCGGGCCGATG
Organism: uncultured Nocardioides sp.; assembly: GCF_947488025.1. GTDB lineage: Bacteria > Actinomycetota > Actinomycetes > Propionibacteriales > Nocardioidaceae > Nocardioides. The sequence continues at coordinate 13,078 of NZ_CANKYS010000023.1, forward strand.
CAGTTCATCCCCTCGACGTGGTCGGTCGTGGGCGTCGACGGCGACAGCGACGGCACCCGCGACCCGCAGGACATCGACGACGCGGCCCTCGCGACGGCCGTCTACCTCTGCTCCGGCGACGACGACCTCTCCGCCGAGAAGGGCCAGCGGGCGTCGGTCTACCGCTACAACCACTCCAACGCCTACGTCGACCTGGTCCTCGAGATCATGCAGGCCTACATTGACGGCGACTTCAGCGCCGTGCCCACCACGACCCTCACCACGGGCGTGATCGTCCCCGACGCCACCGCCACGTACGGCGGGAACGGTGGGAAGGGCGGGAAGGGCGGCGACGGCGGGCGCAACGGCGGGGGCCGGGACGACGACGACGGCGACAAGGGCGACGACGCCTCGCCGACGAAGGACCCGAGCCCCAGCCAGACCCAGAGCCCCGCGCCGACCCAGACGCAGACCCCCAGCCCCACGCAGGACCCGTCGCCCTCGCCGACCAAGGACCCGACCAAGGACCCGACGGGTGTGCCCACGGTCGACCCGACGACTCCCCTGCCGTCCCTCACCACGACGCTGCCGCCGCTCCCGACCAACACGATCACGGCGACGCTGACCTTCGCCGAGGCGCAGGCCCAGTGCCTGGCCAGCGGGATCTCCGCGCTCGACCTGCCGGCGCTCAACGCCTGCATCGACAACCTGATGAACCCTTGACCGACAGCGCTGATCGAGGCACGAGGTCAGCGCGTGGGGCGGTCAAGATTGAGCAAGCGACGCGACCGAGGGACGAGGTCGCGCGAGCGTGTCGAAGCCCAGCAGTCAGGCGCGCAGCAGGCGGGCGGCCTCGGAGGCCCAGTAGGTGAGGATCACGTCGGCGCCGGCGCGACGGATCGAGGTGAGGGTCTCCATGATGGCGGCCTCCCGGTCGATCCAGCCGTTGGCCGCGGCGGCCTCGAGCATGGCGTACTCGCCGGAGACGTTGTAGGCGGCGACCGGTACGTCGACGGCGTCCCGCACCCGGCGTACGACGTCGAGGTAGGGCAGGGCCGGCTTCACCATGACGATGTCGGCGCCCTCGGCGACGTCGAGGAGCACCTCGCGGACGCCCTCGAGGGCGTTGGCGGGGTCCTGCTGGTAGGTGCGGCGGTCGCCGACGAGCGAGGAGTCGACGGCCTCGCGGAAGGGGCCGAAGAAGGCGGAGGCGTACTTCGCCGAGTAGGCGAGCACCGACACGTGGGAGTGCCCGGCGGCGTCGAGCGCCTTGCGCACCACGGCGACCTGGCCGTCCATCATCCCGCTGGGGCCGACCATGTCGACGCCGGCCGCGGCCTGGGCGAGCGCCATCTCGGCGTACGCCGCCAGCGTCTGGTCGTTGTCGACCTCGCCGTCGGGCGTGAGCAGGCCGCAGTGGCCGTGGTCGGTGAACTCGTCGAGGCACAGGTCCGACATCACCGTGAGCTGGTCACCCACCTCGGCGACGACGTCGGTGATGGCGAGGTTGAGCACGCCGGCCGGGTCGATCGCGCCGGAACCGGTGGCGTCCTTGTGCTCGGGGATGCCGAAGACCATCACCCCGCCGAGGCCGAGCTCGGCGGCCTCGGTGACGGCCCGCCTGAGCGAGTCGCGGGAGTGCTGGACGACGCCGGGCATCGACGAGATCGGGTGCGGCTCGGCGAGGCCCTCCCGGATGAAGACCGGCAGGACCAGCGAGCTGGGCACCACGTGGGTCTCGGCGACCATGCGGCGCAGCGCGGGAGTGCGCCGCAGCCGCCGGGGTCGGATGGTCGGTCCCTGGACGTGCGTCTCCTCGGTCACTCCTCCATCCTTCCCCAGCGTCCACCCGGCATCGGGTGCGGGCTGCTACTTGGCGCGGGCCTTGCGACGGCCCGAGGCGGTGCGCTCGCTCGGGCGGGTCACCTGCTCGCCGGCCTCGATCATCGCGAGGCGTCGCGAGGCACCGAAGTCGGCGAGGGCGTCGACGAGGACCTCCACGTCGGGCGTCGGGGCCAGCACGTCGACCCGGAGGCCGTGCTCCTCGGCGGTCTTGGCCGTCTGCGGGCCGATGACGGCGATGATCGTCGACGGGTGCGGCTTGCCGGCGATGCCGACGAGGTTACGGACCGTCGAGGACGAGGTGAAGACGACGGCGTCGAACCTGCCGGTCTTGATGGCGTCGCGGACCGGCGCCGGCGGCGGCGTGGCGCGCACCGTGCGGTAGGCCGTGACGTCGTCGCACTCCCAGCCGAGGTCGACCAGGCCGGCGACGAGGTTCTCCGTCGCGATGTCGGCGCGGGGCAGGAAGACCCGGTTGATCGGGTCGAGCACCTCGTCGTAGGGCGGCCAGTCCGCGAGCAGGCCGGCGGCGGACTGCTCGCCGGAGGGGACGAGGTCGGCGCGCAGGCCCCAGTCGGCGATCGCCTGGGCGGTCTTGTCGCCGACCGCGGCGATCTTCAGGCCGGAGAACGCGCGGGCGTCGAGGCCGTACTCCTCGAACTTCTCGCGCACGGCCTTGACCGCGTTGACCGAGGTGAAGGCGATCCACTCGTAGCGGCCCTCGACGAGGCCGCGGACGGCCTTGTCCATCTGGAGCGGGTTGCGCGGCGGCTCGACCGAGATGGTCGGCACCTCCTCGGGCACGGCGCCGTACTCGCGCAGGCGACGCGACAGCGAGCCGGCCTGCTCCTTGGTGCGGGGCACCAGCGCACGCCAACCGAAGAGCGGCTTGGTCTCGAACCACGACAGCGTCTGGCGCAGGTCGACGACGTCGCCGATGACGGTGATCGCCGGCGGCGCGATGCGCGCAGCGCGGGCGTCGGCCGCGATGTCGGCCAGCGTGGAGACGAGGGTCTGCTGCTCGGTCGTGGTGCCGACGCGGGTCATCGCGACGGGCGTCTCGGGCGAGCGACCGGCCTCGACCAGCGCGGCTGCGGTCTCGCCGATGCTGCCGACGCCGGAGAGCAGGACCAGCGTGCGGTCGTCGGCGTAGGCGCTCCAGTCGACCTTGTCGCCGCAGGTGACGACGGCCATCTCCTTGTGGCGCTTGGTGGTCAGCGGGATGCCGGCGTAGGCCGGGACCGCGCTCACCGAGGAGACGCCCGGCACGACCTCGAAGCCGACGCCGGCCTTGACGCAGGCCTGCGCCTCCTCGGGCCCGGAGGCGTAGAGGAACGGGTCGCCGGTCATCAGGCGGACGACACGCTGCTTCTTGCCGTGGCGTACGACGACCTTGGCGCGGGCCGCGTGGGTCAGGGGCTGGCCGTCCTCGCCGAAGCCGCCGTCGACGATCTCGGGGCCTCCCTCGAAGCCGTCGGGGCCCTCGACGAGGCCGAGGACCGAACGGACCAGGGCGACGTGGTCGGGGGCCTCGGTCACGATCACCTCGGCACCCTGGAGGAGCTCCACGGCTCGCACCGTCAGCAGGCCCGGGTCACCGGGTCCACTGCCGACGAACGACACCCAGCCCTGGGCCGGGGCGGGCGCGGTGCTGGCCTGGGGGGTCTGTACTCGCGTCATGCGTGCTGATTCCTCACTGGTGGTGCTTCCATCAGGTCTGCTGCTCCCTCGGCGAGCATGTCGCCCGCGAGGCGTGTTCCGATCTGTGCGGCCTCGGCGACGGGGCCGGTGGTGCTCATCCGCACCGAGAGGCCGCCGTCCTCCGACAGGGCGACGGCGCGCAGCCACAGCTCCTCGCCGTCCTCCCCCTCCACGACCTCGGCCAGGGCACCCAGCGGGGCCGAGCAGCCGGCCTCGAGGGTGGACAGGACCGCGCGCTCGGCCGTGACCGCGGCGCGGGTGGCGGGGTCGTCGAGCCGGGCCAGCGCCGCCACCAGGTCGGTGTCGCCGGAGCGGCACTCGATGGCGAGGGCGCCCTGGCCGGGCGCGGGAAGCATCTGGAGGGGGTCGAGGACCTCGGTGACCTCGTCGAGGCGACCGAGGCGGGCCAGTCCGGCCCGGGCCAGGACGACCGCGTCGACCTCGCCGTTGCGGACCTTGCGGATCCGGGTGTCGACGTTGCCGCGGATGCCGTGCAGCTCCAGGCCGAGGCCCAGTGCGGCGAGCTGGCTGACGCGGCGCGGCGAGCCGGTGCCGAGGCGGCTGCCCACCGGCAGCTCGCCCAGCGTCAGGCCGTCTCGGGCCACCACGGCGTCGCGCGGGTCCTCGCGCATCGGGACCGCGGCAAGCGCGATGCCCTCGGCGGGGGTCGTGGGCAGGTCCTTGAGGGAGTGCACCGCGAAGTCGACCCGGCCGTCGAGGAGCGCGTCGCGCAGCGCGCTGACGAAGACGCCGGTGCCGCCCATCTGGGCGAGCGGGGCGGCACTGCGGTCGCCCTCGGTCGAGATCTCGACGAGCTCGACCTCGCGGCCGAGGCGCTCGCGGACGAGGTCGGCGACGAGCCCGGACTGGGTGGTGGCCAGTGCGGAGGCGCGGGTGCCGAGGCGAAGGGTGCTCATGACTGCCCTCCCTCGGCGCGGGAGATGGCGTCGACCGCGTCGGTGTCGAGGCGGAAGAGCTCGGCCAGCGCGGCGGTGTAGGAGACGGCCGGCTCGGCGTCGGCCAGCTCCTTGACGCGCACGGTCGGCTCGTGGAGCAGCTTGTCGGCGACCCGGCGGACGGTGTGGAGGACCTCTGCACGGGTGGCCTCGTCGAGGCCCGGCAGGCGCGTGGCGAGGCGCTCCATCTCGGTGTCGACCACCGCGGTGGCCATCGAGCGCAGGGCGACCACGGTGGGCGTCACGCTCGCCTGGCGACGTACGGCCAGGAAGGCGCTGATCTCCTGCCCGACGATGGTGCGTACGTCGTCGACGCCCGCGGTGGCCTCGAGGCCGCGCAGCTCGTCGGCGAGGCCGGCGAGGTTGATCAGCTCGACGCCCGGCAGGTCGGCCAGCGACGGGTCGACGTCGTGCGGCAGCGCGAGGTCGATGACGCTCAGCGGCCGGTCGCTGCTGCCCCGCGCGGTGACGACGTCGGCCAGGCGGACCAGGGGCTCGGGGGCGCCGGTGCAGGAGATGACGATGTCGGCGGTGGCGAGCTGGTCGACCAGCTGCTCGAGCGGCACCGAGGTGGCGGCGTACTCGAGTGCGAGCCGCTCCGCCCGGGCGGCCGTGCGGTTGAGCACGGAGATGCTGGCGGCGCCGTTGCGCGACAGGTGGGCGACCGCGAGGGAGGCCATCGCGCCGGCGCCGATGACGAGGGCCGTGGCGCCGTCGACCGGGACCGAGCTGCGCTCGAGGGCGGCGGTGACCAGCGACGGGGCCGCACGGTCGATGTCGGTCTCGGCGTGGGCCCGCTTGCCGACGCGCAGCGCCTGCTGGAAGAGGGTGTTGAGCGCCGGGCCGACGGTGCCGTGCTCCTGGCCGACGCGCAGCGCCTCGCGGGTCTGGCCGAGGATCTGGCCCTCGCCGACGACCATCGAGTCGAGGCCCGCGGCGACCTGGAAGAGGTGGGAGACCGCGCCCTCGTCGTAGTGGACGTAGAGGTGTGGCAGCAGGGCCTCGGTGGACTGCTCCGCACGGGCGACGAGGAGGCCGGAGAGGTCCTCGACGCTTCCGTGGAAGCGGTCGACCTCGGCGTAGACCTCGAGGCGGTTGCAGGTGACGATCGCCGTCGCCTCGGAGACGTGCTCGCCACCCATCACGTCCTGGATGAGCTTGGTGGCGCCCTCGCCGTCGAGCGCGAGCTTCTCGAGCAGATCGACCGGGGCGGACTTGTGGGAGATGCCGACGACGAGGACGCTCATGCCGTCACCTCCGCCGTGGGGAGACCCGACTTGCGCTGCTCGTGGTAGGCGAGGATCTGCAGCTCGATGGAGAGGTCCACCTTCCGTACGTCGACGCCCTCCGGCACGGTCAGGACGGTCGGGGCGAAGTTGAGGATGCTGGTGATGCCGGCGGCGACCATGCGGTCGGCGACGGACTGGGCGGCGACGGCCGGCGTCGCGATCACGCCGATTGCGACGGCGTCCTCGGTCACGATCGACTCGAGGTCCTCGAAGGAGCGGACGTCGAGACCGGCGACGACCTCGTCGTGGCGGTCGGGGTCGGCGTCGAGGAGCGCTACCACCCGGAAGCCGCGGCTCCGGAACCCGGAGTAGTTGGCGAGGGCGTGGCCGAGGTTTCCGATGCCGACGATGACGACCGGCCAGTCCTGCGTCACGCCGATCTCGCGGGCGATCTGGTAGCGGAGGTACTCCACGTCGTAGCCCACGCCGCGCGTGCCGTAGCTGCCGAGGTAGGAGAGGTCCTTGCGGAGCTTGGCGCTGTTGACTCCGGCCGACGCGGCCAGCTCCTCGCTCGAGCACGTCGTGGTGCCGCCCTCGGCCAGGCCTGTCAGGGCACGCAGGTACACGGGAAGCCGAGCGACGGTTGCCTCGGGAATGTCCCGGGCAGAGTCGGGGGTCCGTGCGGTCACAGCTGCTTCTTTCCAGTCCGCGAATCTCGCGTGACTCCGCCACTGTAGGAGTTTGTGAACGGGAGAACAAAACGGGAGAAATGCCGGCTAGCACATGTGAGAAGACCCACCCGAAGCGGGGGTCCCTCGACTTGCGTCAGGGGTGCCGCAGGGCATACGGGACGACGTTCGTCCTCCCCGGGTCGCGATCTCTGCCCCCGTTGGTCGAGTAGGGACGAAGTCCCGTCACGAGACCCGCCCGCTCCGTTGGTCGAGGAGGGACGAAGTCCCGTCTCGAGACCCGCCCGCTCCGTGGGTCGAGGAGGGACGAAGTCCCGTCACGAGACCCGCCCGCTCCGTTGGTCGAGGAGGGACGGAGTCCCGTCTCGAGACCAGGAACGGCGTGCCGGCGGGGGTGTCCACAGGTCCCGTTCGCGCCGGGGCCAGTGTCGGAGCCGACGGATACAATCGAACACATGAGCGAATCAGTGGCGGACCGGGTGGCGGGCCGGGTGGCAGGTGGGGTCGAGGACCTCACCGCTTCGGACCTGCTGTCCGCGATCCGTGAGCGTCGCGCCGTCGAGAACCAGGCCGCCGCGGACCAGCTGCTGCTGGCTGCGCAGTGGGCGGACCTGCACCCGCCGGAGTCGATCCACGACGCCGCGTCGTTCTCCGTGCCGTCTGCCGGTCATGAGCACGAGGAGCCCATCGCCGGTGAGGGGTGCCCGTTGGTGGCGGAGTTCTGCGTGGCGGAGCTCGGCGGCGTCCTCGGAGTGTCGACGGTCGCGGCGAAGAAGCTGATCGGGCAGGCCCTGGAGCTGCGGCACCGCCTCCCGCGGTTGTGGGCCCTGGTCCACGCCGGCCGCGTCCCGGCCTGGAAGGCTTGCTCAGTCGCGGAGACCACCATCCACTCCTCCCCCTCGTTGACCCGGGAGGCGGCCGGGTTCGTCGACTCGCAGGTCGCCGCCGTGGCGGGGAAGGTCGGAGCCGCGCAGCTCGACCGGCTGGTGGCGGAGGCGATCAAGCGGTTCGACCTCGCCACCCCCGACCCGGCCGCCGATCCCGAGGACGGCTGGCTCCACGTCGACCCCCGCCACGTCACCATCGACACCCAAGAGGTCCACTTCGCCGGCACCATGCGCCTCGAGGCCGAGATCGACATGGCCGATGCGATCGACCTCGACCGAGTCCTCGCCCAGGGCGCCGCGACCCAGGCCGCGCTCGGGTCCACCGAGTCGCTCAACGTGCGCCGCGCCAAGGCGCTGGGCGACCTCGCCCGCACCCAGACCGCCCTCGACCTCCACACCACGGGCGCAGGCACCGTCGCGAAGACCGAGGACGGGCTCCCCGTCGCACGCGAGGTCGTGCTCCACGCCCACTTCAACGCCCACTTCGACGACAACTTCGACGCCTCAACGGCCGGCGAGCAGACCGTGTTCGGTCCCACCGGCCGGCTCGAAGAGCGTCAGCGCCTCGTGCTCCTCGACCAGATCAAGGCGTGGTGTGCCGATTCCCGGACGAAGGTCACGATCAAGCCGGTCATCGACCTCAACGCCACCCTCGCGACACCCGCGTACGAGGTCCCGGACCGGATCCGCGAACAGGTCGTCCTCAGAGACAAGACCTGCGTGTTCCCTTGGTGCACCCGCCCGGCCCGACGCTGCGACGTCGACCACGTCATCCCCCACGACCCCGACGCCGAAGCCGAGGGCAGACCACAGCCTGGGCCGACCCAGACCGACAACCTCGCCGCCCTGTGCCGCGGCCACCACCGCTTGAAGACCTTCACCGGCTGGCGCTACGAGATGGTCGCACCCGGCATCTACGAGTGGACCTCCCCGCACGGGCACCGCTACCGCCGCGACCGCGACGGCACGACAGCGATCGACCCACCCGGCATCCCTCGTCCACGCCGACGATGACCCCGCCCCGCACCCCGCCACCCACCCGGTGGCGGGGACACCGGCACGTCACGTTCCATGCATGGCAAGCATGTCCGCGGACCATCAGCGGCATGTGAGTGCGGACGTCCCGGCCATCTGGTGACCTCGGTCTCTGCCGCGCCGATCGATCCCGCGATTGGCTTGAGCCGGGTCTCGGGACACCACGAAGCGGACCGGTCGGCCCGGACAGGAGGAATCGAGATGTACGCCTTGCCTCGCACCCCGATGGGCCGTCGCGCGCTATGGCTCCTGCTCCCCGTGGTGCTCTACCTGGTGCTTCCTGTATGGCTCCTCATCTCCTACTTGCCGCGGGCGCTGAGCATTGTCACAGGCATCGCCATCATCGGGCTCGCCTTCGCCTCGCTCGTCACCTCGGGCTTGGCCATCTTCCGCGAGAAGGAGCGCTCGGTGCTCGTGGTCGTGCTCGCGTCCCTCACGTTCGTCGTCGTCGTCGTGGCCTTCGCCGTCGGCGAGGCCCTCGGCGGACACTGAGTCGAGGCATCGAGCCGGATGACTGTGAACCGGTGGCGGAGAGGAGCGGACATGGACGAGGACCCGGTGAGCCCATCCCCTCGACGGCCGTGGTGGCTGTGGCTGGTCGTCGCCCTGGTGACCCTGGCGGTCATCGCGTACCTCGTGCTCGACGTCTTGGCCGGGACGCACGGCGTCTGATCGGCCAAGACGCACGGGGGCTCGCCCAAGGGATGTGCGCCTGCCGGTGACTCCGCGTGCAGTGCCCACGACTCCAGCACGGCTGCTCGCATCACCGGGTCTGCAGAGACAAATGACCCGCTGGCCGCTACCGGAACCAGACTGCCGGAACAGACCGGCAGAAGCCATCAGATCCGATTGTTCTCAACAATCTCCTGAAGCGCCTACCTAGGGTGGTCAGATGCAACGGGGGTCCAGTGGTCCGAGCTCGCACGAGGAATGATGGCGCGAGACGGACACCTTGGCTCAAGGGCTTCAGGTATGCGCTTGACGGTGTTCGGTGGTGGCGGTGACACGTCCGTCCTCGCTTGGACCCAGCCGGAGCTTCCGCCGCTGCCCGATGGAGAGGCCCAACAGGTCAAGGGGTGGGAGGTCTACGGCGCGAGGGCCAAGCACCCACCGCAGACGGCGCCCGGCTACCGGGCCGCGCAGCGGCTCGGCCTGCTGCCACCACCTGCACCGGCGACTCCGCCAGAGCGGCTGCCCGGCCTGTCCGCCCACGCGATGCTGCTCACGGGCATCGGCATGTTCTTCGGCACCATCCTGCTGGTGATCGTGCTCCCGGACACCACGCCGGGGCCTTTGTACGCGGCCATGGTGGCGGTCGGTGGCGGTGGCGCGTTCTGGATGATGGGGCGCCTCGGGGCCCGCGAGCGTGAGGAGTTCGAGGCGGGGTACACCTCACGTACGGCGTACCCGGGTCTGTGGCGGCTGGGGCGCAACGGTTCCGTGCTCCGCGAGCCTGACCGCGACGTCCCACCGCCCGGGTTCTACCCCTCGCCGTACCAGCCGGGCTTGCTTCAACGCTGGGACGGCCCCGGATGGCACCCGTTCACGCAGAAGTGGCGGCACCGGCCGTACAACTGGCTCCGCTGGCCTGAGCGCCCCTATCTCGACGGCGTACCCAACCATCCGAACCATCCGCGCGCCGGCGATGCCTAGGAGACTGCTGAACAATCCGCGCGGCGTGGTGCGGTGATCGGCGTGGCCTGAAATCTTGGAGTCATGCAGG
>NZ_CANKYS010000024.1 GCF_947488025.1 uncultured Nocardioides sp.
TGGCGATGCTCAACCTCGGCGGCCACCGCCCCGTCCTCCCGGGCCGGAAATGACCCACGGATCAGTCAGGAGAGCCCCTATTTCATCGCGTTCCTGGCCCTGGTCGCCGTCCTCGTCCTTGCGGCCAAGTTCGTGGCCACCCGCAAGCCGATCGCAGAGGTGCTCGAGCGCTGGGAGCACATCTTGTTCCCGCTCGTCCTCATCGTGCTCGGCCTCGTCATCCTGATCGAGGGCGGCGCGTTCGGCCTGTGACCACGCTGAGCGACCCTTCCCGACCGCAAGACAGGTCATGCGACTGCCTCCCCCGACCACCTGAAGCCCTGCGATACAGGCGCACTCCCCACTTCCGGGAGCGCGCCGAGACGATCCCAGTCGCCCCCGAACGCACGGCCGAAATCGGTGATGTTCTCGCGAGCCGCCGGGCGCTTCTGTGGGACTCGCAGCACAATCTTGTGGTCGCGGAACCCTGCCTACAGCTGCTTGACGCGGAGCCGTAGGGCGTTGGTGATGACGCTGACCGAGGACAGGGCCATGGCGGCGGCAGCGATCATCGGGGACAGCAGTAGTCCGAACGCGGGGTAGAGCACGCCGGCTGCGATCGGGATTCCGGCGACGTTGTAGATGAACGCGAACACCAGGTTCTGTCTGATGTTCGACATGGTCGCCTGGGACAGTCTCCGCGCTCGGACGATGCCGGTGAGGTCGCCCTTGAGCAGGGTGATCCCGGCGCTCTCGATGGCCACGTCGGTCCCCGTGCCCATCGCGATACCGACGTCGGCGGCGGCCAGCGCGGGTGCGTCGTTGACACCGTCGCCCGCCATGGCCACCACACGTCCCTCGGCACGAAGCCTCGTGACGATGTCGCTCTTGTGGTCCGGCAGCACTTCGGCCTCGACCCGATCGATGCCCAGGCGGCGCGCGACGGCCTCGGCGGTGACCCGGTTGTCGCCGGTGAGCATGACGACCCCGATGCCTTCGGCGCGAAGCGCCTCCAGAGCGGCTGGCGTGGTGTCCTTGACCGGGTCGGCGATCGCGATGATCCCGGCGACCTGCTCATCGACGCCGACGAAGATCACCGTGGCTCCGTCGGCGCGGAGCCGGTCGGCCTCAACCGCGAGGACACCGGTGTCGATGCCGTGGTCGCCCAGGAAGGTGGAGCTGCCCAACAGGACGCGGCGGCCCTCGACCGTGCCGACGACCCCCTTGCCGGTCGGCGAGTCGAAGTCGGAGACGTCCGGGATCGCCAAACCCGCGTCGGTGGCGGCTTTCACGACGGCCATCGCAAGGGGGTGTTCGGAGACGCGCTCGACGCCCGCAGCGTGCCGGAGCAGCTCGTCGGTGTCGAACCCGGCGGCGGGGACGATCCGGTTGACCGACGGCTTGCCCTCGGTCAGGGTCCCGGTCTTGTCCACGACCAGGGTGTTGACCTTCTCGGTCACCTCGAGCGCCTCGGCGTTCTTGATCAGGACGCCGAGCCCGGCACCGCGTCCCACGCCGACCATGATCGACATCGGCGTGGCCAGGCCCAGCGCGCACGGGCAGGCGATGATCAGGACCGAGACGGCCACGATCAGCGCGTTCGCCAGGCGTGGGTCGGGCCCGACCGTGGCCCAGATGATGAACGCGACAACGGCGACGACGATGACCGCGGGCACGAACCAGGCGGCGACCCGGTCGGCCACCCGCTGGATGGGTGCCCGTGAGCGTTGGGCTTTGGCGACCATCTGGACGATCCGGGCGAGCATGGTGTCGCGACCGACCTTGTCGGCGCGCATGATCACCGACCCGGTCTGGTTGATGGTGCCGCCGATGACGGTGTCGCCGGTGGTCTTGGTGACCGGCATCGACTCGCCGGTCACCAGGGACTCATCGAGCGAGGAGCGGCCTTCCTCGACCCTCCCGTCGACGGGGACCTTCTCGCCGGGGCGGACCCGGAGCCGGTCGCCGACCTGGACCTGGTCCAGGGTCACTTCCTCCTCGGTGCCATCCGGGTTGATCCGGTGGGCGGAATCGGGGGTGAGGTCGAGCAGGGCGCGGATGGCCCCCGAGGTCTGCTCGCGGGCGCGCAGCTCCAGGACCTGGCCGAGGAGGACCAGGGTGGTGATGACCGCGGCGGCTTCGAAGTAGACATCGACCGCGCCGTCCATCCGAAATGCGTCGGGGAAGATGCCGGGTGCGACGGTGGCGACCACGCTGAACAGCCAGGCGACGCCGGTGCCCATCGCGATCAGCGTGAACATGTTGAGCTTCAGGGTCCGCACCGAGGTCCAGCCGCGCTCGAAGAACGGCCAGCCCGCCCACAACACAACCGGCGTGGCCAGGACGAGCTGGACCCAGGCCGACGCCTTCGCAGAGATGAGGTCATGGATCGCGGGGACCAGATCGGCGCCCATGCCCAGCAGGACGACCGGGATCGACAGGGCCACGCCCACCCAGAAGCGGCGGGTCATGTCGGCCAGCTCGGGGCTCGGCCCGCTGTCCGCGGTCACCGTGACCGGCTCGAGGGCCATCCCGCAGATCGGGCACGAGCCCGGCCCCGGTCGCCGGATCTCCGGGTGCATCGGGCAGGTCCACTCGGTGGTCTCACCGGCCGCCGCGGTCGTATCACTCCCGTGATCCCCGTGCTCGGCGTGGTCGTGGTCGCCGTGGTCGTGCTCGGGCTGATCGGCGCGCGGGACCAGGTAGGTCCCAGGGCTGGCCTCGAACTTCGCCTGGCAGCGGCCCGAGCAGAAGTGGTAGGTCTGCCCGTCGCGCTCGGTCCTGTAAGAGCTCTCGGCCGGGTCTACGTCCATCCCGCAGACGGGATCCTTCACGACCGATGTCGGGGTCGATGCGCTGCGCTGACGGTGTTCACTCATGGCTCCAACATACCCCCCTTGGGTATGTAGTCAAGTGGGTCGGAGCTCCCATCGCCGGTCCGATGGCCGACGGTAGGTAGGGCCAGCCAGTGCGGAGCCTCCGCCCGCGGCAACGACGCAGGTGGTCAGGGCACCCGCACCACGATCTTCTGGTCGGGCTCGAGGCGGAGGTCCTGGGGGTCGCCGGCGACGGGTGCGCCGTTGCTGGTGACGTCCAGTTTCTGTCCGTCTTGCGCCATCACCCCGCCGATCTGTGTCGGGGTCAGCGTGACTCCCCACTGGGTGAACAGCTGGCCGAGCGTGAAGGTCTCCCCGGCGGTGTCGGCCTCGATGTGTATGGTCCCGTCGGTCTCGTGCGTGTGGACGGCTGACATGGCGCCGGTGGTGGGGTCGACGCCGATGTTGGCCGGTATCGGCACGTCCTTGCCGTCGATGATGATCCGCAGCCGTGGGTGGTAGTGCTCGGCGGTTCCCATGGGTCCCAGGTCCAGGCCGGCACTGGCGACCCGAGCGGGTACGTCTGTCGGGCCTGGCCACGGGGGCGTCGAGGTCCCGTCCAGCTCGACCGATCCGCCTGAGTTGTCCCCCTGCCCGGAGGTGGGGTCGTTCGCTGGGTCGCTGCCGCAGCCCAGAAGCAGGCCAAGCAGGAGAGCGCCGATCAGCGGGCCGGCGGACATCCGGCGAAGTGTTGATCTGTTCCGTGCGCGAGCCAGAGACATGTGGGTTTCCTTCGGATGGAGAGGGAAGGCGATGAGGGGCCCGATGGGGCGACCGTCGAGCGCTGGGGGTGTCGGGGCGGCGTGGCCCGCACGAGATCTGCGGGCCACGCCTGAGTGGATACCCGGGTCGGCAGCTGGGCCGTGGTCAGGACCCGAGGAGGTCCTCCATCTGGGCGATCTCGGCGGTCTGGTCGGCCTCGATCTTCTCGGCCAACGCGATGGCGTCGGGGTTCTCGCCGTCTTGCTGCTCGGTCTTGGCCATCTCGATGGCACCGGTGTGGTGCTCGATCATCATGGTGAGGAACATCTGGTCGAACTCGGCGCCGGTAGCGGTGCCGAGACTCTCCATGTCGTCGTCGCTCATCATTCCGGACATGTCGCTGCCGGAGTGATCCATCCCGCTCATTGAGTCGGAGGAGACCTCTTGGCCCCAGTCCTCGAGCCATCCGGTCATGGTGTCGATCTCGGGGCCCTGAGCGGCTGCGATCTTGTCGGCGAGCTGCTTCACCTCGGTGCTGGAGGCGCGCTCCTGGGCCATCGTGGCCATCTCCACGGCCTGTTCGTGGTGCGGGATCATCGACTGGGCGAAGGTCACGTCGGCGTCGTTGAACTGCGCGTCGCTGCTCTCGGTGGACCCGGTGGACCCGTTGGAATCGGTGTCGCTGCCGCAGCCGGCAACGGTCAGTGCTGCCACGAGCGCGAAGGCAATGGACATGAGTGTTCTCTTCATGGGTGTATCTCCTGAGTCAATTGTCGAATGAGGGCATGCGGAGCCAGCGGAGCCACCGCAGGGGTGCTCCGCAGCTGCTCAGCAGCGCTGAATCGACAGCTTGATCAGGGACGGGGGGTCGGGATCCCGGCCACGCGGAACGATCGCCCGGGCAGGACGGGGCAACGTCCACACCACCGGTGCTACCCGTGCGCGTTGCAGGAGCCGCAGCAGGGCCAGCACGGCGGCGCCCAGGATGGCCAGGCACATGGCGCCCATCGCCATGCCGCCATGACCGGATCCGGAGGCGTCATCGATCAGGTCCTCTGCCTGGTTGCCGGCCGACAGCCCGGCATCCGACACGAAGCCGGCGGGGATCGCGGCAAGGTCGGAGGCGTCCATGCTCATCGCGGACGCAGCCATGAGCGCCGGCGAAGCTGTGGTTTGCGTGTTCATGCCTGCCGCACCATGACCACCGCTCAGACCACCGCTGAGACCACTGCTCTGACCACTGAGTCCGTGCATACCGAACAGGCCGGCGAGCACCAGGATCAGCCCAGCCAACCGCAGCACGTGCTGCGCTGAGGTCGGGACTGGCACGGGCAGGGTCACGCCCCGATGGTATCGACCAGGTGCTTGACGCCATGCGTTGGCCGTTCTGGGGGCTGGGCGACATGACCAGGGTCGGGTCGGAGTCCGGCGACGACGCTGAACGCGCCAGTCAGCATGTTTGAGGGCGACGAGGCCGACCACGTCGGCGATCTCGAGGTCACTGAAACCCATGGGAGCGCAGCGCTTCGATCTGCTCGTCAACAGTCGTGGTGGGGTCGCGATAGACCTGTAGCCCGTACGCGATCGTCGCTGCATAGCGGGGATCCGACGACGTCCCGCGGCGGGCCAGCTCGATCTCGTCCTCCGTCGCTCCGCAGTCCTCTCGCTGGGTCGATGTGGACTGCAAGCACCGCTCGCGGCTCTGCATCGCGATCGAGATCCGCTCAGCGACCGTGCGTTCGAGCATGGCGCGCTTCACGGGCTCAGCAGCGGGTCATGCGAACTGGTAGCCGGCCTCTTCGACGGCGGACCGGACGGCGGCGTCGTCGAGGGGCCCGGCGCTGCTGATGCTCACGGCACCGGTCTCGAGGACCACGTCGACGGACACGACTCCGGGGATCTCCTGGACCTCGTCGGTGACCGAGGAGACGCAGTGGCCGCAGGTCATGCCGGTGACGGTGTAGTGCTGGACTGGCACATCGCTCTCATTCCTTCTCGATGTGGCTGGACGGCAGGTATGTGGTGGGTCAGGAGCGGACGAGGCGGGCGATCGCGTCGGAGGCTTCCTTGAGCTTGATCTCGGCCTCGTGCCCGCCCTCACGGGCGGCGTCGACCACGCAGTGGGCCATGTGCTCGTCGAGCAGGCCGAGTGCCACCGACTGCAGCGCTTTCGTCATCGCCGAGACCTGGGTGAGGATGTCGATGCAGTACTGCTCCTCCTCCACCATCCGCTGGAGGCCGCGCGCCTGGCCCTCGATGCGGCGCAGCCGCTTGAGGTAGTCGTCCTTGGTGTTGTTTGCGATGTAGCTGTGCTGGTGCCCAGCCTGATCTGCTGGCTGCTGCTCACCGGCCGGCTGGATTTCGGTCATCGCGATGCCTTCCAGGCTCTGGGTCGGAAACGTCACTCGCAGGGTACCCCCCTCCGGTACCTCGCACCGTCTTCTCGTCCTTCGCCGGTGGGACGGATGCTTCCAAGTGACGTCGCGTCCTCAGAAGGATCCGCAGTACGGGTGACACCGTCCTCGGAACCGGCCTACCGCTCGCCCGCTGCAGAGCCGTGGTTACCGCCACGACGACTACTTGGGGATCGGAGGCGCGGATGGCTTACCTGGCCCTTGGCGCATTCATCGTCGTGGTGGTCGGCCTGACGTGGCTGTCGCAACCTGGTCGCGTGCTGGCCACGACCCCGACCGGAGCAGTACACGAGGTCCGTCTCGATAGCACGCAGCGGCCGTTGGCGGGCACACAACTCGTCCTGATCGACTCGACTCCGCAAGGTCGGATCGTGGGAATCACCTCCGGTGGCGAGCTCTTCGGCACCAGCCGGCTCATGGACCAGTGGAGGCACGACGGTCAGGTGCCGGGCACTCCGACGGCCTTGGCGGCGACCGACGGCACCTGGCCCCTGGCCCCTGGCCGAGGCCACAGTGCCGTCCACCGACGACGGAGCGACCTGGACCGACGTCGTGGGTTCACCCGAGTGTGACGCGCTCGGGCTTCGGGCATCAGACGAACCTCAGCGGAGCGGCTGGAGCTCGTCACGCTTCGCGGGCGTGGGGCCTGTCGCCTGCGGGGGCAAGCGGAGTCGCTTGAGAAGGAGCGCGTTGACCGCGACCAGGAAGCTGGACCCGGACATCGACAGCGCCGCCACCTCCGGGCGGAGCACCAGGCCGAACGCTGGCTCGAAGACGCCGGCCGCGATCGGGAGCGCGATCGCGTTGTAGCCGACCGCCCAGCCGAGGTTCTGCCGCATCTTGCGCAGCGTGCCCCGGCCGATCGTCAGCGCCACGGGCACGTCGAGGGGGTCCGAGCGCATCAGGACGACATCGGCCGCTTCGATGGCGACGTCTGTACCGGCGCCCACGGCGATACCCACGTCGGCCTGCACCAGCGAAGGCGAATCGTTGACCCCGTCCCCGACCATCGCCACGACGCGGCCCTGAGCCTGGAGCTGCTGGACCTGGTGCGCCTTGTCTTCGGGCAGCACCTCCGCGATCACGTCGTCGATGCCGAGCTCCTCGGCGATCCGATCGGCGGTCGCCCGGTTGTCGCCGGTGAGCATGGCGACCCGAATGCCGGCCTCGTGCAGGGCCGCCACGGCGGCCAGGGAGGTCTCGCGTACTGCGTCGGCGATCCCGATGACCGCAACGGCCTCGCCGTCGACGCCGACGAACACTGCGGTACGGCCACCGGAGGCGATCTCGTCGCGGCGGTCTCCCAGGGCGCCGATCGTGATGACTTCGGACTCCATCATGCGGCGGTTGCCGATCGCCACGGTGTGGCCGTCGACCTCGGCGAGGGCGCCGATGCCGGTGACGTTGCGGAACCCGGTGGCCCGGAGACGGGGTACGTCGGTCGCGTCGACGTGGCGGACGACTGCCTGGGCGAGTGGGTGCTCGGACTCACGCTCGAGTGCTCCGGCGAGGGCCAGCAGCCGGTCGTGGTCGATCCCGTCGACGATGACGTCGGTGACTTCGGGCTCGCCCTTGGTGAGGGTGCCGGTCTTGTCGAAGACGACGGTGTCGATCCGGGCGGAGGTCTCGATCGCGGTGGCGTTCTTGAACAGGATCCCGCGGTTGGCGCCGAGTCCCGATCCGACCATGATCGCGGTGGGTGTGGCCAGGCCGAGGGCGTCGGGGCAGGTGATCACGACGACGGTGATGGCGAACAGCAGCGCGGTCTGCACGCTCTCGCCCACGGCGAGCCAGACCAGGAACGTGCCGACCCCGCCGACCAGGGCGACCAAGACCAGCCAGAACGCGGCCTTGTCGGCCAGGCGCTGTCCTGGGGCCTTGGAGTTCTGCGCCTGCTGCACCAGCGCGACGATCTGAGCCAGCGCGGTGTCTGCGCCCACCTTGGCTGCCCGCACCCGCAGGGTGCCGCTGGTGTTCACGGTGGCGCCGATGACCTGGTCGCCGGGTGACTTGTGCACCGGGAGGCTCTCGCCGGTGACCATGGACTCGTCGATCTCCGACTCGCCCTCTTCGACGACCCCGTCGGTGGCCACCTTGGCACCCGGCCGGACCAGCAGCAGGTCACCGACCTGGACCTCGGAGGTGGGCAGCTCGACCGGTTCGCCGTCACGCAGGACGATCGCCTTCGCGGGGGCCAGGTCGAGCAGCGTGCGGATCGCGTCATTGGCGCCGCCCCGGGCCCTCATCTCGAACCAATGGCCAAGGAGCACGAAGACGGTGAGCATGACAGCGGCCTCGTAGAACACCTCGCCCCCGCCACTGAGGGTGACTCCGAGTGAGTAGAGCCAGCCGGCACCGACGGCCACCGCGACCAGCACCATCATGTCCAGGGTGCGGGCTCGCAGCGCCCTCCAGGCGCCGTCGAAGAAGATCCACGCCGAGTAGAAGATGACCGGCAACGACAGGATCAGGGTGAAGATGTCGTCGCGCAGCCCGAACGGTGCGGCCGCGTCGAAACCGAGCATGTCGCGGCCCATCGGGGAGTACAGCGAGATGGGGACGGCGAGCACCAGGGCGACCAGGAACCGGTTGCGCATGTCGCGGACCATGTCGGCCATCGACATCGAGCCGTGCCCGCCGTGGCCCATCGCGTCGTGCGGCGACGAGACCGGCGATGCGGGCACCGCGCCATGCCCCGGAGTTCCGTCGTGGCCGTCGTGGCCGTCGTGGCCGTCGTGGCCGTCGTGGCCGTCGTCGGCGTCGTGGGGGTGGTCGTGGCCCGGTTCGAACATCGGATCGCATACGTGGCTGGGGACGGACTGGCCGGCGCAGTGGAAGCCGCAGTCGCGGACCCATTCCCGCAGCTCGACCAGGTTGGTGCGGTCGGGGTCGTAGGTGACGGTGGCTGTCTGGGCGACGGGGTTGGCGTCAACGGAGAGCACGCCGGCTCGTCGGGACAGAGCGGCTTCGGCGACGTTCTTGCTGGTTGCCCACTGGACGCCGGAGACCTCCAGGACGGCGGTCGCCGTACCGTCTTGCGACGCGTCGGCGTGGTCGTGGTTGCCGGGATGGGAGTGCGTGGTCATCGAACTCTGGCCTCTTCTCGGGGAAGGTTGGTGCCGATCGGGCCATCGGTGGCGTGTGGTGCCTCAGCCAATGTCGTGGAGACCGCTTGGAACCGGCGAAGGCGCAGGCTGTTGGACACCACGAACACCGAGGAGAAGGCCATGGCGGCGCCGGCGATGAGTGGGTTGAGCAGGCCGAGTGCGGCCAGGGGCAGCGCGGCGACGTTGTAGGCGAAGGCCCAGAACAGGTTGCCCTTGATGGTCCGCAGGGTGCGGCGGGAGAGTCTGATGGCATCCACGGCAGCGCGAAGGTCACCGCGGACCAGGGTCAGGTCGGAGGCCTCGATGGCCACGTCGGTGCCGGTGCCCATGGCGATGCCGAGGTCGGAGGTGGCCAGCGCGGCGGCGTCGTTGACGCCGTCGCCGACCATCGCCACCGTGCGGCCCTCGCGCTGCAGTCGCTCCACGACGGCGACCTTGTCCGCGGGAAGAACCTCCGCGATGACCTCGTCGATGCCCACTTCCGAGGCGACGGCAAGGGCCGCACGTTCATTGTCGCCGGTGAGCAGCACCGGCCTGAGTCCGAGCTCCTTGAGCTCAGCCACGGCCTGGGCGCTGGTGGGCTTGATGGCGTCGGAGACGACCAGGACCCCGCGGGCGGCGCCGTCCCAGCCCGCGGCGATCACGGTGCGCCCCCGCTGTTCGGCTGCCTCAACCACCTCGGTCAGCGACGGGTCGAGGGGCTGGCTCCACTCCCGGGCGAGCCAGCCGCGTCGGCCGGCCACGACCGCGTGGCCGTCGACGACGCCGGCAACCCCGAGGCCCTTGGTGGAGGAGAAGCCCTCCACGTCAGGCAGTCGCACACCGAGTCGTTGGGCGGCGCCGGTGGCGATGGCCTGACCGATCGGGTGCTCGGAGCCGTGCTCCAGTGCCCCGACCAGTCGGAGCAGATCCTCGACGGCGACACCGGCGGCGGGGACGACTTCGACCAGCTCCATCCGCCCGGTGGTCACGGTGCCGGTCTTGTCCAGCACGATGGTGTCGATCACGCGGGTGGACTCGAGCACCTCGGGGCCCTTGATCAACACGCCGAGCTGGGCGCCCCGGCCGGTGCCGACGAGCAGGGCGGTCGGGGTGGCCAGGCCGAGGGCGCAGGGGCAGGCGATGATCAGGACCGCGACCGCTGCGGTGAAGGCGGCGGTGACGCTGTAGCCGGTCAGCAGCCAGCCGGCCAGCGTCGCCAGGGAGAGCCCGATAACGATGGGCACGAAGACCGCCGAGACCCGGTCGGCGAGGCGCTGGACCTGTGCCTTGCCGTTCTGGGCGTCCTCGACCAGCCGGGCCATCTGCGCTAACTGGGTGTCGGCGCCGATGCGGGTCGCGCGCACCACCAGGCGGCCGCCGGCGTTCACGGTTGCGCCAACGACGGTGTCGCCGGGCCCGACCTCGACGGGCACCGGCTCGCCGGTGAGCATGGAGGCGTCTACGGCGGAGGTGCCGTCCTCGACGACGCCGTCGGTGGCGATCTTCTCGCCGGGCCGGACGACGAACCTGTCGCCGACCGCGAGCTGGTTGACCGGGATGCGAGCCTCCGCGCCGTCGCGGAGGACGGCGACGTCCTTGGCGCCCATGTCGAGCAGGGCGCGCAGTGCCGCGCCGGACTGGCGCTTGGCGCGGGCCTCGAAGTAGCGGCCGGCGATGATGAAGGTGGTGACCGCGGCCGCGACCTCGAGGTAGATGTGCACGTCGGCCTCGCCGTCGGGTAAGAGGTCGAACGGCATCCGCATCCCGGTCATCCCGGCGTGGGTGAACAGCAGTGCCCACACCGACCACAGCCAGGCGGCCGAGACCCCGACCGAGATCAGGGTGTCCATGGTGGCCGCGCCGTGCCGCGCGTTGGTGACCGCGGCCCGGTGGAAGGGCCAGGCCCCCCACACGACCACTGGTGAGGCCAGGGTCAGGGAGATCCATTGCCAGTTGTCGAACTGGAGCGCGGGGATCATCGACAGCGCGAGCACCGGCACGGTCAGGGCGGCCGAGACGACGAACCGTTGCCACCAGCCGGCGGCCTCGGCGTCGCGGGCGTCCGGCTCGGTGTCGGTCGGAGCCGGATCGCCGCGCGGCGGAGTCGGCACGGTTGCGGTGTAGCCGGTGGCTTGGACCACGTTGGCCAGGTCGTCGGTGGTGAGCGTGGTCGGGTAGCTGACCTTGGCCTTCTCGGTGGCGTAGTTGACCATGGCGGTGACGCCGTCCAGCTTGTTCAGCTTCTTCTCGATCCGGGCTGCGCAGGAGGCACAGGTCATCCCACCGATAGCGAGCTCGATGTCGCTCACGCCGCTGGGGGTGGTCTGCTGAGTCATGACTGTGCCTCCTGCTCGGGCTGGATCGCGCTTGGGCTCTGCGGGGAGCTGGGACTCAGGCGAGGTGGTAGTCGCCCGCCTCGTCGAGGGCGGCGGCCACCTGGGTCTCCTCCAGCGGCTGGGTGCTGGTGACGGTGACCGAGGAGGTTCCGCCGGCGACGAGGTCGACGGCGACGTCCGTGACGCCTTCCAAGGTCGTGAGCTCGGTGGTGACGGCGCTGGCGCAGTGGCCGCAGGTCATTCCAGTGACGGCGTAGATGCTGGTGGTCATGGTGATCTCCTTCGTTGCGGCGGAGGCGGTTGCTTCAGGGGTGGTGTCAGCCGAACTGCCTGTGTCGGTGTCGGATCCGCAGCCACAGCCTCCGCAGCCGCAACCACCGGCTGCGGCCGAGGTGTCGAGCAGCTGAAGATTGCGGCTGGTGTCGGTGGGGGGCATGGGTGCTCCTTCGTTGTGCGGATCGATCATGAGCGGACAAGTCGTCGGATTGCGGCTGAGGCCTCGTTGAGCTTCTGCTGGGCCTCTGCAGCATCCGTGGTCTGCGTCAGGCAGTGCTCGAGGTGCTGGTCGAGCAGCAGGAGCGCGACACCTTCGAGGGCCTTGGTGGCGGCCGAGACCTGGGTGAGGATGTCGATGCAGTGCTGCTCCTCGTCCACCAGGCGCTGCAGCCCGCGGATCTGGCCCTCGATGCGACGCAGCCGCGTCAGGATTGCCTGCTTCTCGGTGATGTATCCCGGTTCGACAGCCATGGCGACCTTCTTCGGCAGCGAGGACCTCATGCGATCTCTTCATGGGCCACTGTACCCCCTAGGGGTATCTGCGCAAGGTCGCCGGGGATCCCTTCATCGAACCTTCATCAGACGGTCCGAGGGCTTCGTGGTCAGGAGTCGAGCTTGCTGCGGACCTCGTCGAGCAGGGTCCTCGCCCCCTCAGGCGTTGAGGTTCGTCAGGGTCCAGCGTTCGCCTGGTCCTCGGGGAAACGCGGTGAGGTTGTGTGAAGGTTCGCTGAAGATGCCGAGACGTGGTCCTGCGATGCTCGGTCGCAGGAACTACCGGTGATCGGGAAGCCGCACCGTGAACGTGCTGCCGTGCCCAGGCCCTGGGCTGATCACCGAAATGCCGCCGCCGTGGGCCTCGACCAGCGCCTTCGCGATCGCCAACCCGATGCCCGAGCCCCCATGGTCTCGGTCGCGGGCGGTATCTGCCCGGTAGAACCGGTCGAACAGTTGGGGCAGGTGGTCGGCCGCCACGCCATCGCCGGTGTCCGCCACGCGGTACTCGACCCAGCGGTCCACGCGGCGGCAGACCAGGGTCACTGTGCCCCCGGCGGGGGTGTGCCTTAGCGCGTTGTCGAGCAGGTTGCCGAGGACCTGTCCGATGCGATCAGCGTCGACGCGCACCTGTCCCACGTCCGGGAGCTCCACAGCCAGCTGCACGTCCTTGGCGGCGTACCGGTCCCTGGCGACCTCGGCCGCAGCCGCAGCGACGTCAACTGCGGCCACGGGCCGCAACGTGATGTCGAGTCCCTCCTCTTCGGCGCGCGAGACGGCGGCCATGTCCTCGGCGAGCCGCCGCAGGCGGCCGGTCGAACCCCGAATGACGGCCAGGGTGTCGTCGTCGAGAGTGCGGACGCCGTCCTCCACGGCCTCCAGGTGGGCGTCGATGGTTGCCAACGGCGTCCGCATCTCGTGAGCCAGATCGGCCAGCATGCTGCGCCGGGTCGACTCGGTCGCCTCGAGCCGCTCGGCGAGCCGGTTGTAGGTCAGCGCGAGGGTGGCGAACTCACCACCGAGGCCCGGGTCGGGTACGCGGGCGTCGTACCGTCCGGCGGCGATCTGTGATGCGGCGTCGGCGACGTTGCCGATCGAGCGCTGCACCCGGCGGCTGAAGTACCACGAGACGGCCAGCGCGGCGAGGACCGAGGCGACCAGGGCGAGGGCGATCGAGATCAGCAGTGCGGAGGCGAAAGCCTCCTCCACGTGCCGGGTCTCCTCGGCTGTCTGAGCCACGCCCGCCTGCTGGAGGTGGTCGCTGAAGATGCTGGGACCGACGACCGAGGCGACCAGCCACGTGGTCAGCGCACCGCCCACCAGCACCAGCGCCTGGGCGACCAGGAGCCGGGCGGCGAAACGCGGCCGGGCACGGACCGTGCCGGTGGGGGTCGGCGTGCTGGTCACTGGCCAGTGCCCATCCGGTAGCCGACACCGCGCACCGTGCGGATGAACCGGGCATGGGTCGCGTCGTCGTCGAGCTTGCGGCGCAGGTGGCCGATGTGTACATCGACCAGGTGCTCGTCACCGACCCAGGTGGGACCCCACACGGCGTCGATGAGCTGACGGCGGCTGAAGGCCATCCGTGGACGCTCGGCGAGGGCGGCGAGGAGGTCGAACTCCGTGCGCGTGAGCGACAGCAGTTCCCCGTCCAGCCACACGTCCCGGCCCAGGGGGTCGATGACCAGCGCACCGAAGGTGCGCGCTCCTTCCAGTGCGTCGGCCTCATCCGGCTGCCGCGGGCGACGCATCATGGCCTGGACCCGCGCCATCAGGACCCGTGGACTGAAAGGCTTGGTCATGTAGTCGTCGGCACCGACCGAGAGCCCGATCAGGGTGTCGACCTCCTCACTGCGTGCGGTCAGCATCACGACGTAGGCATCGGAGAAGGTCCGCAACTGCCGGCAGACTTCCACGCCGTCCAGGCCCGGCAGACCCAGGTCCAGCACCACCACGTCGGGATCTACGGCGCGCGCGGTAGCGACCGCCTCCAGCCCGTCGTGGACCACCGCAACGTCGAACCCGTCGCGCGCGAGGTAGCTGCCAAGGAGCTCGGCGAGCTTGGTCTCGTCCTCGACCACCAGCGCCCGCAGGCCCGACCGGGGACGAACCCCCGCGGCACCAGCGGCCTGCGAGCCGTCGCGTCCGTCGCTGACCTCATCACCCATACCGCCATGGTGGCAGCCCGGTGCCGGGCGAGCCGTAGGCCACCTCCGGTGACGGCGGGTTCTTCAGCGAACCTTCACACGAACACGATCAACTGGCTCGGGTGACGGGGACACCCTGGAGTCACCAAGCAAGCGAAGGAGCTGAGGACGATGATGGGTTGGTATCACGACGGCGTGGGTTGGGGCGGCTGGATCGTCATGACTGTGGCCATGGTCGCGTTCTGGGCGCTGGTGGTCTTTGCCGTCCTCGCCCTCTTCCGCACCCAGCGCTCCGGTGAGTCCACCCCGGACCGCCGCGACCCGATGCAGATCCTCGACGAGCGGTTCGCCCGCGGGGAGATCGACGAGGACGAGTACCACGCCCGCAGCAGCGTGCTGCGCGCCTCGGTGCACTAGGCGATCCCTCGTCCCTTCGAGTCTCGTCACGCCCAGCCGCACTGTCAGGAGCACTGTCTTGTCCGAGATCACCCGTCGCGCCGTCCTGCGCGGAGCCGCCGGCCTTGCCGGCGTTGCCGCCCTGGGCGGCCTCGCGTCGTGCAGCCGATCCACCGGCTCGGTGCTCGGCCCGGGATCTGACGCCGTGGCCACCGCGGAGGCGGCTCGCCGAGTCAAGGGGGGTCAGCTGGTCCGGGCCCGGCTCACCCCACGACCGGTGACCCTCGACCTGGGCGGCCGCGCCGTGCGGACGTGGGCGTACGGCGAGACCGCACCCGGGCCTCTGCTGCGCGCCACCGCCGGTGACGTGCTTCGCGTCGACGTCGGCAACCAGCTCCCCGCGGCCACGAGCGTGCACTGGCACGGCCTGGCGCTGCGCAACGACATGGACGGCGTGCCCGGCATGACACAGGACCCGATCGCTGCCGGAGGGTCGTTCCGGTACGAGTTCACCGTCCCGGACCCGGGCACGTACTTCTACCACCCGCACTCCGGGGTCCAGCTCGACCGCGGCCTGTACGGCGTCCTCGTGGTCGACGACCCGGCGGAGCCGGGACGGTACGACAAGGAGTGGGTCGTCGTCCTCGACGACTGGGTCGACGGCACCGGCCGCTCCCCGGACCAGGTCCTCGCCGACCTGCAGCAAGCCGGAGGCGACGGATCCATGGGTGGCATGGCGGGCATGGACCACGGCTCGATGATGGGCGGATCGATGATGGGCGGGATGCCCGGCATGGAAGGCATGCAGTCCCCGCTCCTGGGCGGCGCCGGCGACATCGCCTACCCGCACTACGTCGTCAACGGACGAGCAGCCACCGACCCCGTCACGCTCGCAGCGAAGCCGGGACAGCGCGTGCGCGTCCGGTTCGTCAACGCCGGCTCGGACACGGCGTTCCGGGTCGCCGTCGGCGGGCACCGCATGACCGTCACTCACAGCGACGGCTTCCCCGTCACGCCGGTGCCCACCGACGCGCTGCTGATCGGGATGGGCGAGCGCTTCGACGTCACCCTCACGCTGTCCGACGGGGTGTTCCCGCTGGTCGCCTCTGCGGAAGGCAAGAAGGGCCGAGGGCTTGCGGTGATCCGCACCGCCCCGGGACGTCGCCCGTTTGCCGACGTCCCGGTTCCCGAGCTGTCGGGCCAGACGCTCCTCGGAACCGACCTGTTCCCGAGCGACTCCGTCCGGCTCGAGCGGAGGTCGACCGACCGACGACACGACCTGGTACTGGGCGGCTCCATGGCGCCCTACCGGTGGACCCTCAACGGGAAGACCTTCCCCGACAGCGAACCGCTGCCCGTGATGCAGGGCGAGCGGGTCCGCCTCCGGTTCGTCAACCAGACGATGATGTTCCACCCCATGCACGTCCACGGGCACACCTTCGCGCTCACCCGCGGCGGCACTCGCAAGGACACCGTCGTCGTCCGCCCCATGCAAGCCCTGGAAGTCGACCTCGACGCCGACAACCCCGGCCAGTGGGCCACCCACTGCCACAACATCTACCACGCCGAGACCGGCATGATGACCACGCTCTCCTACCAGGCCCAGGAGTGACGATGTCCGACCATCAGGCCGCGGCCGGGGAGGTAGCGAGCCGGCGCCTCAAAGGGCCCCGCGCCGACGAGACTCCCCGGCGTCGGAGTGTTCTGGCCACCGCCTGGAGTGCGGTGACCGCCGTGGTCGGCGGCATCATGGGTCTGCTCCCCCACCTGCTGCACCACGTGGGACTGCTCGGCGGAGCGGTGCTGGTGACCGGGGCGACCGGCAACGTCGTGTTCGCCGTACTGGGGCTCGTCCTCTCCCTGCCCATGCTCCGGCGCCTCTACCGACGATTCGGCACCTGGAAGGCGCCCGCCCTCGCCCTCACGGTCTTCACGCTGATGTTCTCCCTCTCCGCCTTCGTCATCGGCCCCGCCATCAACAACGACCAACCAGAGCAGGGCCCGACGCCCGTGAAGACGCCGAGCCCCGACGACCACGAGGGTCATCACGGCGGTTGACGCCCGTGAAAGGCGCACCTTCAACGAACCTTCACACGACCCCCGCGGTCACCTTCACCCGTGGGCGGGACGCTGAGAGTGGACCAGGAAACGGTCCGCGAGAACTTGGAGGACTGTCATGAGTAGCCGCTGGAGCATCAACATCACCCCCGCCGAACGGGCGGCCCGCATCATCATCGGCGGCATCGGAGCCGTGGTCGGCATCGTCCTGCTGGTCGGAGCCACCTCCACGTTGGCCGTCGCCCTCGAGCTGCTGCTCGTGCTGGCGGGCCTCGACCTCGTCGTCACCGGCGCGCTCGGGCACTGCCCGCTCTACGCCAGGCTCGGCCACGTGCCGGCATCACTGAAGGGACGAACGTCATGACCACACCGAACGGGTTGGAGCCGGAACCGGGCCGCGGTTCCCAGCCATGGACCAATCCCCAAGTCGACCGTGCGGCCACAGAGACAGAGCACCCAGAGCACCAGCCTCAAAGTGGCCACGGTGGCCATCGGCTGATGATGATCATCTGCGGCATCCCGATGCTCGTGATCGCCGGTCTGCTGGTCCTCACCGGGGTTGCCGGGTCCGGCATCATCGTCACCGCACTGCTGTGCACCGCGATGATGGCAGCCATGATGTTCGCCATGCCCGGTGGACACGGCGGCCACAAGTAGCACGAGCGCCGAACCAATGCTCGGCCAAGGAACGTGAGCCGACATGAAGGGCCGCAGCGAAGGATCGGTCCCGATCACCCGCCGCTTCCTCATCAATCGGCCGGTGCGCACCGCCGCCGGCGCCGGCGGGATCGGGCTCGCCCTGATGCTGATGCTGCTGCTCGCCGGGCTCTGGGTCGGCGTCCAGGACCGGGTCACCACTTACGACGACCACCTCGGTGCCGACCTGGTCGTGGTCCCGGCCGGCACCCGCAGCCTGTTCGCCGACCCCGGCGTGCTCCCCGCACCCGCGGTGGACACCATCGCCCAGACACCCGGCGTGACGGCGGCCGCGCCGCTTCGCACGATGTACCAGATCCTCGAGCTGCCGCACGGCAAGGCCGCGATCGCCGCGGTCGCCTTCGACCCCACCAGCGGTCTCGGCGGCCCGTGGGCCCTCAGCGCCGGCAGGGCCCCTCATTCCGCCGACGAGGTCGCCGTCGACACCCTGTGGGCCGACCAGCACACCCTCGCGGTCGGCGACCGGCTGCCGATCCTCGGACACCCGATGCGAGTAGTCGGGCTCACCGACGACACCGCCTTGTTCATGACCCCGCTGGTGTTCACCACCACGACCGGGATGGACCAGATGTTGCGGGCCACCGGGACCACCGGCGCGGTGCTGGTCACCACCTCAGACCCCGGCGATGTCGCTGAACGGCTTCGTGGCGCCGGGTACACGGTGCGCACCCCGGCCGAGCTGCACCAGGCATCACTCGATCTCGCCACCGACATCTACGGCTCGCCGGTCCGGCTCATGGTCGGGGTCGCCTTCGCCGCGGGCACCCTCGTCGTCGCGCTGGTTGCCTACACCCGCGTGACCGAGCAGCAGCGCGACCTCGGCGTGCTCAAGGCTCTCGGCGCCACCCCGGCGCGACTGCGGCGGATCGCCGTGGCTGAAACGGTGGCCCTGACGGTGCTCGGCACTCTCGCCGCCGTCGTCCTCCTGCTCCTCACCAGGGAGCTCCTCGCGTGGTGGCGGCCCGCCTTCCCCGTCCTGCTCACTGCCGGCACGATCGCGCAGACCGCCGCCGCAGCCGCCGCGATGGCGCTGCTCGCCGCATGGCTGCCGGCACACCGGCTCAGCCGGCTCGATGCCGCCTCCGCATTCCGGAGCGGACGATGACCACCCGGTCCCTCCACCCCACGGCGGCGCCCCCCAACCCCGGGCGAGGGGTACGCCCGACAGGGGCCGTGCCGGTGGGACGGCGCTTCCTGTTCGCCGACCGGCGGCGTGCCACGCTGACCGTCCTCGGCGTGGCGGCGTCCTTGCTGCTGGTCCTTGTCCTGGACGGCATCTTCGCCGGCGCCGTCGACCGGGTGACCTACTACATCCGCACCTCGCCGGCCGACGTGTTCGTCTCCCAGGCCGGGGTGCGCACCATGCACATGTCCGTCTCCACGCTCCCGGCCGACGCTCCCGACCGCGTCGCCGAGGTGCCGGGCGTCGCCTGGGCCGCCCCGATCGCGTTCGCGTCCGGCTCGGTAGCCGGGCCACAAGGGCGGCAGCTGACCTACCTGGTCGGCTATGACACCCGCACCGGTGGCGGCGGCCCGAGGGCCTTGGTGGCCGGACGCCTCCCAGGCGCCGGTGAGGCGATCCTCGACGAGCAGGCTGCAGACCGGCTCGGCATCGGTCTGGGCGACCGGTTCACGGTGATGGGCATGCCGGTGCGCGCCGTCGGGTTCTCCACCAGCGGCAGCAGCATCACCAACACCACCGTGTTCGTGGACCTCGCCGAGTTCGCTCGCATCCACGACGACCGAGTCTCCTACGTGCTCGCGGGCCTCGACGCAGGTGCCGACCCGAACACCGTGGCCGACCGGATCCGCACCGGGGTCGACGAAGTGACCGTGCAGAGCCGGGAGCAGTTCACCGAGTCCGAGGCGCGCATCGTCACCGACATGAGTGCCGACCTCCTGCGACTGATGTCGACCATCGGGCTGGTCATCGCGCTCGCCGTCATCGCCCTCGGGTTGATGACCGCCACCTTGAACCGGCTGCGAGACTTCGCCGTGCTCAAGGCCCTCGGCGCCCAGACCCCGCGTCTCGCGAGGGCGGTGGCCATGCAAGTCCTGCTGACCGTCGTACTTGCCTCGGCGGTCGCCACGACGGCTGCGTTGGCGCTTGCCCGGCTGCTTCCGACAGCCGAACCTGCCGTTCAGATAACCATCACCGCAACCGCAGTCGCGCAGACCACTGCCACAGCGCTTCTGGTCGGCCTGATCGCCGCCCTGTGGCCGCTTCGCCGCATCGCAACCCTCGACGCTGCGACCGCCTTCCGGGAGACCCGATGAACACTACCGAGAACACCAGCGCCGCCACCGCCGGAACCCCTGGCCCGGCTGCAGGCTCACAGGCTGTGTCAGCAGGACACAGCCGCGTACCGGTTCTGACCGTTCGAGGACTCACCAAGACCTACGGCTCCGGCGATACCGCTGTTGACGCGGTCCGCTCGGTCGACCTCGACGTCGCCTCCGGTGAAGTACTGCTGGTCATGGGGCCGTCGGGGTCGGGCAAGACGACATTGCTGCTGATGCTCGGCGCGCTGCTGCGTCCGACCGCCGGCTCCATCGCCGTCACCGGCCGCGACAACCGTGACGTGGACATCGCCGCCGCGCCCGAGAAGCACCTCCCGGCCCTGCGCTCTCACACCTTCGGGTTCATCTTCCAGGACTACGCCCTCCTCGACGCACTGACCGCCACCGAGAACATCGCCGTCGCCGCCAACCTGGCCGGCACCACCGGGTCCGCCGCCCACCACCGCGCCACAGAACTGCTCGACCGCGTCGGCCTCGAGCACCGGGCGACCGCGCGCCCCTCCCAGATGTCTGGTGGCGAACAGCAGCGGGTCGCCGTCGCCCGCGCGCTCTCCAACGACCCACCCGTTCTCCTCGCCGACGAGCCCACAGCCAACCTCGACGCCTCCCGTGGCCGGGACCTCGCTCGACTGCTGCGCCGACTCGCCGACGAAGACCACCGCTCGGTCGTGATCGTGAGCCACGACGACCGGCTCCGCGAGATCGCAGACCGCGTGTTGTGGCTGGAGGACGGGCAGTTCCGCCAGATCGCCTCGATGACCATCGACCCCGTCTGCCGGATGTCGGTCGAACGCACCGGCGCCCACCTCGAGTGGCACGAGCAGACGATCTGGTTCTGCTCCGAAGGCTGCAAACGGGAGTTCGCCGAGAACCCCGACAGCTTCCAGCCCTGAAGCGAGGGGGTTCTATCGGAGGAGCAATTTCGTTGCCGTAGGCGGCCCGTGCTGCCGGGACTGCCCCCGGTCTGGAGGGCTGACAACCAAGCTCGGGGCAATCCTGCTCACGGCCGCAGGTCAGAGCCGGTTTTGGTCAAGAGCGCCACGCATTCGACGTGGTGCGTCATCGGGAAGACGTACATGACCCTGAGCCTACGTGCGATCCTGTGCGGTCGCCTGCGCTCACGAGGCCGAACGAGCCCGTGACCTGCGGCGATGCCGTTTTGGAGCGTGCCGGCGTCGGCGTCCAACTGCGGGTGATTGCGAATGAAAGCGAGCCCAATCCGAGCCCTCCTGCCGACGAGCGCCGACGGTCGCAAGCGTCCGCAGCGAGCGCACGAGCTGCCCACCCTGCAAGGAGCCAGTTCGAGCTGACCTACGACCTGTAGTCACTTCTCACGCATTGCTCGAACTCGCTGGTTCGAGTCGATGAGGGCCCTCGGCACCGGCCGAGGCTTTCGTCGTTCAGGTGGCCGACTACGTCGGTCGAAGGAACCGGTCGCGGATTCACAGCACTCCGACGTCGAGCAGTGGATAGGTTCCGCGGGGGATCAGGAGGGATCTGAACCGAAATCCACTGGGCACTCAGGGACTTGCCGGGGTGCTACCGCGCGTTGCCGGAATCAGCCGAATCGCTTGTATCTGCGAGGTGTTCATTCGCTGTCTCGAAACACTTCCGACTGTAACCGATCATCACCTAACCGACGTCGACCTTCGGAGGGTTGTTGATAGCGAACGAAGTTGCCTTTTTGCAGGTGACGGCCGCGTTCGCACGTTCCTATGAGTTGCGCTGATCGCCCTAGGAGACTGCTGAACAATCCGCGCGGCGTGGTGCGGTGATCGGCGTGGCCTGAAATCCTGTGGCCATGCAGGGTGAGTCGGATCGGCAGCGGGAGTTGCTGGACGTGGAGTCGGTGGCCGGGCATCTGCTGGAGCCGGGCAGCGTGTTCGCGCTGCTGGCCGAGCATCGCGACCGGTTGTTCCCGGCGGAGTTGTTCGTCGACCTGTTCCCCTCGGGGCGGGGCCGGCCCTCGATCCCGGGTGAGGTGATCGCCTCGGTGATCGTGCTGCAGGCGCTCTTTGGGCATTCGGACCGCGAAGCGGTCGATGCGTTGACCTTCGACCTGCGGTGGAAGGCGGCGTGCGGGTACGCGATCGACGCGAAGGGCTTCGATGCCTCGACGTTGACCTACTGGCGGCGCCGGCTGGCGGCCAGCGACCGTCCGCAGCGGATCTTCGAGGTGGTGCGCGACGTGATCGCCGAAACGGGTGCGGTGGCGGGCAAGCAGCGTCGTGCGCTGGACTCCACGATCCTTGATGATGCGGTGGCCCGTCAGGACACCGTGACCCAGCTGGTCGCCCAGATCCGCCGGGTCGGCCGTGAGGTGCCCGGCGCGAAGGACCTGATCGCCGTGCACTGCACCCGGCTCGAGGCGTTGACCGGGCAGGATTACACCGTCACGGGGAAACCGCCGATCGCCTGGGACGACCAGGCCGCGCGCGACGAGCTCGTGTCCGCGCTCGTGGGGGACGCGCTGGCGCTGCTGGGTGCACTCGACGTCGAGCAGATCACCAGGGCGGGCGAAAAGCCAGCCGACGCGGTCGCGCTGCTGGCGCTGGTCGCGGGCCAGGATGTGGAGCCGGCCGAGGACTCCGACGGCACCGATGGGCGGTGGCGGATCGCCCGGAAGACCGCGCCGGACCGGGTGATCTCGACCGTGGACCCCGACACGCGGCACGCGCACAAGACCCGCGAACGTCGCCAGGACGGATTCAAGGCCCACGTGGTGGTCGAGCCCGATACCGGCCTGACCACCGTGTGCGAGCTGACCAAGACCAACGGGCCAGCCAACTCCGACGCCAACGTGGGAGCCGAGCTCGTCGTTGCTGATCCCACCATCGCCGAGGGCCAGTCGGTGGAGGTGCTGGGCGATTCGGCCTACGCCAGCGGCGACATGCTCCACACCCTGGACGGCAAGAACTGGATCGCGCTGGTCAAGCCGTGGCCACTACGGCCCGCCGTTGTGGGCGGCTTCACCATCGACGACTTCACCTATGACACTGGGGCCGGCACGCTGACCTGCCCGGCCGGCATCACCCGAGCACCGTCGGCGAAGGGAACCGTGACCTTCGGTGCTGCTTGCCGGGGCTGCCCGGTGCGCGGGCAGTGCACCACCGCCGCTGACGGGCGAGCCGTGCTGCTCGGTGAGCATCATCAGCTCCAACGCGAGCACCGCAAGC
>NZ_CANKYS010000025.1 GCF_947488025.1 uncultured Nocardioides sp.
AGCCGTCGTCTACCGCGGCGGAGTCGTCCTGCGCGCCATCACGATCTGGCTTCGCCAATAGGGAGACACGCCCTAGGCGTGATCGCGCTGTCGACCTTCGTCCTGCTGTTCCTGTTCACCGGGTCGCTGCTGATCCCGGTGAAGGCGATCGTGACCAGCCTGCTCAGCCTCAGCGCCACCTTCGGGGCCCTGGTCTATGTGTTCCAGGAGGGGCACCTGCGCTGGCTGGTCGGCGACTTCACCCCGACCGGCACCCTGGAGACCACGTTGCCGGTGCTGGTGTTCTGTATCGCCTTCGGCCTGTCGATGGACTACGAGGTCTTCCTGCTGTCCAGGATCACCGAGGCCCACCGCACCGGCGCCACCACCACCGAAGCGGTGGCCCAAGGACTGCAGCGCACCGGCGGACTGATCACCGCCGCGGCCGCCATTCTGGTCACCGTCTTCCTGGCCCTCGCCGCCTCGAATCTCACCGCCCTGAAGGTGATCGGCGTCGGGTTGACGCTGGCCGTGGTCCTCGACGCCACCATCGTCCGCGGCCTGTTGGTGCCCGCGATCATGCGGCTGGCCGGTGAGGCCAACTGGTGGGCCCCCGCGCCGCTACGACGGCTCTACAACCGGTTGGGCCTCACCGACTGACTGGACTCCGCCACACGGAAAGGAGAAGGATCATGGCGACTGCGTACGACGACCCGCGGCGCTGGTGGGCGCTGGCCGCGCTCGGCCTGGCCGTGCTGACCCTCGGGTTCGACATCACCATCATGAACGTTGCCCTGCCGACCATCGCCACCGAGCTGGAGGTCGGCACCGATGGCCTGCAGTGGATGGTCAACGCCTATGTCCTGGTCATCGCCGGCCTGATGCTCAGCTGCGGGGCCATGGGCGACCGGTACGGCCGCAAACGGCTGCTCCTCATCGGTCTCGGCCTGTTCGGGGTCTCCTCGGCTATCGCCGCCGGGGTCGACTCGGCCGCCCTGGTGATCGCCGCACGCGGCGTGATGGGACTGGGAGCAGCCATCATCATGCCGGTCGCCTTCGCGGTCCTCGCCGCGCTCTTCGGTCCCGCCGAGCGCGGCAAGGCGGTCTCGCTGCTGGTGATGGGGCTCGGCATCGGTATCCCGCTCGGGCCGATCATCGGCGGCTACCTGCTCGAGCACTTCTGGTGGGGCTCGATCTTCCTGATCAACGTCCCGATCGCGATCATCGGCGCCATCGCCATCGCGGTCCTGCTCCCTGAGTCGCGCGACCCAACGCCACGCCGCCCCGACTTGCTGGGGGCGGTGCTGTCCACGGCCGGGCTCACCTCGCTGGTCTACGGGGTGATCGAGGCCCCCAGTCGCGGCTGGTCCGATTCGGTCACGATCGGGGCGATCAGTGCCGGAGTGCTGGTGCTGGCGGGCTTCGTGGCTTGGGAGCTACGCGTCCGCGACCCGATGATCGATCTGCACCTGTTCACCCGGCCCCAGTTCCTGTGGGCCAGCATCGCCGGCGTCCTCGTGACCTTCGGCATGCTCGGTTTGCTGTTCGTCGTGCCGCAGTACCTGCAGTTCGTCGCCGGTCACGACGCCCTCGGCACCGGATTGCGGCTGCTCCCGCTGATCGGCGGCCTGGTCGTCGGCGCCCCGGCCGGAGAGCGGCTCGCCGCGCGCGCCGGCTACCGGGTGCCCGTCTCGGCCGGCTTGGCGATCCTGGCTGCCGGAGTGGCCATTGGCGCGCTCACCGACCTCCGGTCCAGCTATGCGTTAGTCGCAACTTGGCTCGCCACGGCCGGACTCGGGATCGGGATGGCGCTCGCGCCGGCCATGGACGCGGTGCTCGACGCGCTGCCGACCGAGCAAGCCGGGAGCGGTACCGCGATCACCATGACCCTGCGCCAGACCGGCGGCGCCCTCGGCGTCGCCCTGCTCGGCAGCCTCCTCGCCGAGGGCTACGCCAGTCGGGTGAACACCGCCGGCTTGCCGGCCGAGGAGGCGGCCGCCGCCCGCGAATCCATCGCCGGAGCCCTCGCCACCTCCACCCGCCTCGGCGACCCCGCGCTCGCGTCCAGCGCGACAAGCGCCTACCTGCACGGCATGACCCTGGTGCTGATCGCCACCGCGATCACCGCCGGGCTCAGCGCCGTGCTCACCGCGCTGCTCCTACCCGGCAGCCCCACCGCCGGGAGCCCCTCCGCCGGGAGCCCCTCCGCCGGCAGCCCTGAGCGTCACTCCCCACAAGCCAGCACCGTCCCCGAGGATCGGAGCACCGACTGATGCTGATGAACAGAGTGGAGACCCTCCTGGTCACCAGCCCCGCCAACCGAGCCTTCCAGCGCTGCGTCGAGGCCCCGATGCTACGCCGGCTCGGCGGCCGCACCCCCGGAGCACACGCGTTGGAGATCGGCTGCGGCTCCGGCTACGGCACCAAGCTCATCATCGACCAGTTCGGCGCCGCCACCGTGGACGCCGTCGACCTCGACCCCGCGATGGTGACCCGGGCCCGCCGCCGGCTGCGCCGGTATGCCGACCAGGTCCGCGTCGTGCAGGGCAGCGCCGACGACCTGCAGGCAGCGTTGGGCGCACGTGACGCAGGCTACGACGCCGTGTTCGACTTCGGAATCATCCACCACATCACCAACTGGCGTGATGCCGTGGCCGAGGTCGCCTGGGTCCTGCGCCCCGGCGGCCGGTTCTTCTTCCTCGAGGTCACCGCCGCCGCGCTCGCTCGGCCCAGCTACCGACGGCTTCTCGACCACCCGACCGAGGACCGGTTCACCGCCGGGCAGTTCCTCGCCGAGCTTACCGACCACGGACTCGATCCTGCCGACAACTGGCGTACCTACGTCGGCAGCGACTATCTCGCCGGCGTCGCCCAGAAGTCATGACCAACGGAGACCTACCAATGCCCGAGCCGGGTGGTCACCCGACTGCGTATCGCGGCCGGGAGGCTGGATTCCCCTCCGGAGACCTACCGCTGCCAGCGCACACTCCAGCGCCCACAACTGCGCGAGCACAAACCGATGACCGACCGAGTGCCGGACTCGTCACCGGTGACTGTGACTACCGTCGAGCCACGCCACGAGAAGGGACCATCTGATGACATTCTCCGACCTCAAGACCGCCGACAGCACGATCGCACTCCTTCGGGGCCCGTACCGCTACATTTCCCGCCGGGCTGCCGACCTGGGTAAGGACGTCTTCGAGACACGACTACTCCTGCGGCAGACCACCTGCATGACTGGCGCCGAGGCCGCCGGTGTCTTCTACGACCCGGCCCGCTTCCAGCGGGCCGGAGCCGCCCCGCCACCACTGCAGAAGACCCTCTTCGGCCAGGGAGGCGTGCAGGGCCTCGACGGCGAGCACCACCGGAAGCGCAAGGCGATGTTCCTCCAGATCATTCAGCCTGACCGAGTCGAGGTTCTGGCAGAACTCGTGACCCAAAATTGGCGAAGGGCAGTCGGGTACTGGGCGGTCGCCGGACAGATCGACCTCTACCCGCAGCTCCAGCTGCTCCTGACCCGGGCAGTCTGCGAGTGGGCAGGGGTGCCGCTCCCGGAGGCCGAGGTCGAGAACCGCACTCGGCAGTTGACCGCGCTCTTCGACGACGCCGGCGACATCGGCCTGGGTCACCTGCGGTCCCGGGCAGCACGCAAGGCCGCAGAAGCATGGACTGCCGACGTCATCGAACGGATCCGCTCGGGCCGACTGGCAGTCCCCGACTGGTCCGCGGCCTCGGTCATCGCCCACCATCAGGAGCCCGACGGTCAGCCGATGGAACCTCGGGTCGCCGCGGTGGAGCTCCTCAACGTGCTACGCCCCACCGTCGCAACGGCGGTCTACATCACCTTCGTCGCGCATGCCCTCGAAGCGCACCCGACCTGGCGCGAACGCCTCGCCCAGGGCAACGGCGCCGAGGACCTGGCATTCATCGAGGAGGTACGGCGCACCTACCCGTTCTTCCCCGCCGCGGCCGCGATCGTGCGCGAGGAGTTCGAATGGCGAGGCCACCGCTTTCCCCGGGGCCGGCGCGTACTGCTGGACCTGTACGGCACCAACCACGACCCTCGAACGTGGGAGCAGCCCACGCGCTTCGATCCCGAACGATTTCTGCGCGAGAACCCCAACCCATTCGCGTTCGTGCCCCAAGGTGGCGGCGACCCCGCCGTGCACCATCGCTGCCCCGGCGAGCCCGTCGCCACCCGCCTCATCGCCACGGCACTCGACCAGCTGACCAGGCACCTGACCTACACCCCGGTGCCGCCGCTGGCCGCCGTGGACTACCGCCGGCTCCCCGCCCTGCCAAAGGGTGGCTATCGCATCCAGAGCATCTCCGCGCGGCGACACTGAACAGCCAGCCGCGTCAGCGCGGAGCGCTCCCCGAACCCGCAGGAGCCTGGACCTCACATGCCCGACGAGGACGTCAGCCGCGGTCGGTGCGCTGCTACTCCAACCCATTTGGCATATCATTGCTAGATGACGATGATAAGCACGGTTGGCGCGGCAACCGACGAGCATGATGAGCGGGCGGCGCTGGTACCGGCGGCGTGCCTGTTGCGGGCGCTGGGTGATCCCTCCCGGCTGGTGATCCTTCAGCAACTGACGATGGGGGAGCATCGGGTGGTGGACTTGATGGCCCACCTCGGGCTGGCGCAGTCGACGGTGTCGAAGCACCTGGCCTGCCTGCGCGGGTGCGGCTTGGTTGATTCTCGGCCGGTCGGACGCTCATCGGTCTTCGCGCTGACCGAGCCCGAGCTGGTGCTCCGTGTGCTCGGGGTCGTCGACGAGCTCCTCGCCGCCACCGGGGAGGCCGCCGTGCTGTGTTCGAACGCCGGCGAGCCTCGACCGGCTCCCCGTCGAGGAGCGGGGCGCTGATGGGTGCGGGGCACGGCCACGGGCACGCGAGTGCCTCGGGTCGTCACCGGTGGCGGCTGACGGTCGCCTTCGGGCTGGTGGCCGGCTTCTTCGGGGTGGAGCTCGGGTTCGGGCTGTGGTCTGGCTCGCTGGCGCCGCTGTCGGACGCGGGGCACATGTCCGCCGACGTGGTCGCCGTGGGCGCCGCCCTGGCCGCGACCAGGATCGCCACCCGCAAGGACACCACCGGCATGCGCACCTTCGGTTCCTACCGTGCCCTTGTGTTCGCCTCCGGTCTGGCGGTGCTGTTGATGCTCGGTGTGGCGGCGTACGTCTCGATCGCGGCGATCGGCCGGATCGGGGCCTCGGTCGAGGTCGAAAGCGGGGCGATGCTGATTGTCGGCGCGATCGGCCTGGCGGTGATCGTGGCCGGCGTGCTGGTCGCCCGGACGGGAAGCGCGTGGTGGGACACCGCCATCGCGTTCGCCATCGCGGTCTTCGTCGCCATCCGTGCCGTCATCTTGGGTCGCGAGGTGCTGGCGGTCCTAGGGCAGCATGCGCCGGCCGGCGTTGAGCCCGGGTCGAGGACGAGCCAGGCGGTATCGCGGGAGTGACCGACGTGGACGACCTGCACCTGTGGCCGCTGACCTCGGGCATGAACGTCGCGACGGCCCACCTGGTGGCGGCAAGCGCCGCCGACACGACCAGGTGCTCGCTGCGGCGCGTGACGTGCTGCGCGAGCGGTTCGGCGTGGAGCACGTCACCCTCCAGGTCGAAACTGACCCGGCCTCGTGCCACGAGATGTCCTGGTGACCCAGCTAGGGAAGAAACTTGTCCAGCCAGCGAAGAAGCGGCCCGATGACTCGTCGCTCATGGATCTGGCGGGACAGCACTTGATCGCGGATGGTTTGGGTGGCGCGGCGGATGTGGGCGACCGGGGTGGCGTGTGCGCCGAGCAGGGCCGCGCGCCGATGCAGGAACGTGGCGCAGTCGGCGCACACGGTCACTTCCGGGTGGGCACCGAGGCGCACCATTCGATCAGGCGGGTAGGGCTGGCCGCAGCACCAGCACCCATCGGTGTGGGGCTGGGTGTCGTCGGTGTCCGGGGCCGCGCTCACCTGGCTAGTTTCCCACCGAAGCGTCTGGCTGACGGGGCAGTCGGGCGAGGTCGGCCCACACCTGCCGTCCGGTCTCGGCGAGCTCGCCCGGGGGCGCGGCGGTTCCGGGCGGGTCGCCGGTCGTCTGGCGCCAGGTGGCCAGGTGGGCGTCGGTGCAGAACAGTTTGGCGTCGGGGCAGAAGTCGGCCTGGACGTTAATGCACGGCCCGCCGGGGAGCCATCCGACGACCGGGCTGTCCGAAGGCGGATTGCCTCCGGTGATGGTGATCCGGAGCCCTCCGCCGCACGTCGGGCAGCGGGTGTCGACGACCGCGTCGAGCTCGAGGGCGGCGGGGATGCCGATGCCGTCGAAGGCACACCACGTCCAGTACTCGTGGCCGTCCAGGAGCAGCTGGTGCCGGGCGGGTGTGACGGATAGGCCGCCGGCCGCGACGACCGCGCCCGAGTCGTCGCGGCTGATGGCGCCGCTAGCGGCCAGCCTGCTGAGCTCGGCCTCGACCTGTCCTTCGGTGAGGCCGACTTCGGTGGCCAGCATGGCTGCGGGAACGGGGGCCGCGGTGGCCAGCAGTCGCGTGAACGCGGCCCGGCGCACCCGAGCCGCATCGGCGTCACCGACCTCGAGCAGCCCCGAGGTCGGGGTCTGCGGCTCATCAGTCATCGCTCCGGGTTCCTCTCACGCGCAGCAGGAGGTGGGCATCTGGTCGCGGAACAGGCCGGCGGCCAGGCGCAGGCTCTCGGCCATCGTCAGGTAGGGCGCCCACGTGTTGGCGAGGTCGTCGA
Source organism: uncultured Nocardioides sp. (assembly GCF_947488025.1). Lineage (GTDB taxonomy): Bacteria > Actinomycetota > Actinomycetes > Propionibacteriales > Nocardioidaceae > Nocardioides. Next base: position 6,728 of record NZ_CANKYS010000025.1, read on the forward strand.
CGGTCATCCGGGTCTTGATGGCGTAGGTGGCTGCCAACATGATCTCCCCAGCCCCGTCGGCGACCGCGTGCATGCCGAGCACCCGGCGGGTGTCGGTGTCGGCGACCAGCTTGACCGCACCCCGGGTGTCCCGGTTCACCAGCGCTCGCGGCACGTCGGCCAGGTCGAGCACCCGGCAGTCGCACGAGAACCCGGCCCCGAGTGCGGCGGCCTCGGTCAGGCCGGCGGAGGCGACCTGCGGACGGGTGAACGTCACCGCCGGAAGCCCGGTGTAGTCCACGATCCGCTGCCCTTCCGGCTCCAGTGCGTTCGCGGCGGCCACGTGCCCGGAGGCGGCGGCGACGTACACGTACTGCGGGGTGCCGGCTACGTCGCCGGCGGCGTGCACGCGGGGGTTTCCGGTGGCGTGGTGCTCGTCGACGACGACGAAGCCCCGGTCGTCGATGGCCACGCCGGCCGCGGGCAGGTTCAGTGCGGTGGTGTCCGGGCGGCGGCCGGTCGCGACCAGCACCCGCTGGGCCTCGACCCGGGCACCCGAGACTGTGGTCACGACCACGCCGCCCCCTAGGTTGGCGACGGTGACGGCGTGCTCCTCGATCATGGTGATGCCGTCATCGGCGAACACCCGGCGCATCACCGCCGCGAGCTCCGGTTCGGTGTGCGGCGCCAACCGGCCGACCACGGTGACCCGGGTACCCAGGTGCGCGAACAGCTGGGCCTGTTCCATCCCGACGTAGCCGCCACCGATGACCACCAGCGAGGCCGGCAGCTCGCGCAGCTCCATCGCGGTGGTCGAGGTCAGGTACTCCACCTGCTCAAGCCCGGTGATGCCATCGATGTGCGGCTGGGCTCCGGTGGCCACCACATAGCCGCGAGCGCGCAGCGGCCGACCGTCCACCTCCAGCGTCTCGGGGTCGCGGAACCGGGCCTCGCCTTCGACGATCTTGAACCCATGCGCGGCCGCGACGTCGGCGTACTTGGCCTGCCGCAGGAACGAGACCAGGCCGTCCTTCTGGTCCATCAGCGCCGCCAGGTCTACGTCGCCCGCGCCGGTGGGCACGCCGGGAAACGGGTTGGTCAGCGCGGCGTGTCTGGCGCCAGCAGCTGCCAGCAGCGCCTTGGACGGGACACAGCCGCGGTTCACGCAGGTTCCGCCCAGGATGCCGCGCTCGATGACGACGGCCGTGGCACCTCGCCGGCGGGCCTCGATCGCGGCCGCCATCGCCGCGCCGCCGGATCCAATGACCGCCAGGCCCACGTCGTAGCGGCCACGGGCCGTGCTGCTGGTGCCGGTGTGCTCGGTCAAGGTTCTCCTCACGAAACGCCGACTCAAGGGGGTACGGTGCTCATCCTGAACCTTCCAGCGCGGGGGAGGGTCAAGTGCCGTCGGAAGGGACATCATGCGAATCGGGGAGCTGGCCGAGGCGACCGGCACCACCGCCAAGACGCTGCGGTTCTACGAGGAGGCCGGCCTCCTGCCGCCCACCCACCGGGCCAGCAACGGTTACCGGGACTACGGACCCGACGCGGTGACCCGCCTGGACTTCATCCGCCGCGGCCGCGCCGCCGGTCTCACCTTGGCCCAGATCCGCGAGGTCATCGACATCCGCGACACCGGGCAGACGCCCTGCAGTCACGTGCACGCCCTGCTCACCATCCGACTGACCGACATCGACCGACAGATCGCCGATCTCCAAGGGCTTCGCGCCACCGTCGCCCGGCTGCGTGATGAAGCCGGACAGGCAAACCCGGCCGCATGCGACGCCGAGGACGTCTGCCGCTACCTGTGATCTCGGCTACGTCGGCGGCGGCCGAGTTCTGCCTGGCGTCGCGGCAGTCGCCTGACGGCGCGATCCGGAGATCTCCGCCCACGCCAGGGACACCAGCGCGACTCTCGCGAACCCGAACAGCCAGGGAATGGGGAGAGCGAGACCGATCCAGAAGACTGCCTCCACTGGCAGCAGTGCCAGGTTCAGTACCGCGCCGGCCTTGCGCATCTCCCACAGCAGCCAACCCGACACGACCGCAGCCAGTACCAGTCCGGAATACAGCAGGAGTAGCGCAACGACACGGTCGTCAGCGAACCGGGAGGACCAGGGACCGGCGTACATGTCGAACAGGCCCCACAGCGAGGGAAGTCTGCCCTGCTCGGTGAGGAAGATCGCGACAGGCACTGCCGGGACGCCGAACATGGCGGAGTATGCCCAGGTCACCAACGCTGCCCTCCGTGACCGGTTCATCGAGGTGCCTCCCTTCGCGCTTGCCTGCGGTGACACGCCCGGTCCGGCATTTGTGACTGAGCCTGAAGGCGCCGGGATGCAGAGTCCCATCCCGGCGCAGCGGAGGAGAGCGTTAGGCCGGAGGCGATACATGGCGAGCGCGTGGTCACGGCTGCCACTCATGCGTCAAGCCCTCGACGAGCAAGGCCAGGCCGAAGGCCATCGTCGCGGCGGCGTAGACACCGACAGCAACCGGAAGTGCCGCGGTGAACTGCAGCGGCATCATCGCGACCATCCAGACTCCGAGCACGAGCGGCGTGTATCGGCGCCAGCCAGCCCACACTCCCGAGCGTAGTGCCGCCGTGCCGGCCATGATCAGGCCGACCGCGGTGAGCAGCGTGCCGACGCCGAAGCACGACAGCACGGCGATGGAGATCGGGTCGTCGAAGGCGGCGTCGTAGGCGACCAGTGACAGCGCGTGCGCGACCACGTAGAGCACCGCGCCCACCACGGCGAGCCGCCCTCCAACCCGGCCGGCCCGGGTGGGCGCCGCTTCACTACGCGCGAAAGCCATGAGGCCGACCACGATCAGAACCTGGGTGCTACCCCAGATCAGCGACGTCGTGATCGCGGTCCCGCCGTCCCACGGGTAGGACAGCTGCTCGTCAGGGATCGGCGAGGCGTTGCGGTAGGCCGCCGTGATGAGGGCGCCGTCTCCCTGCACAGCACCAGCGATGAGGGTGAACAAGCCCGGGGCCAAGGCGGCGCGCAAGCCGCGGCGCAGCGGCCGGGTTGTCGTGGTTGGCTGCACGGAGTGGGTCGTCATGGTGGTCCTCCTGAGACGGCGCTGCTGATGCTGTCGACGCTAGGAAGACCCGCCATGGGCGCACATGAGGGGAACCACTCAAGTAGGCGCTCAACTAGGCAGCAGCCGCGGCTTCGTGAGCCCTACGGTGGTGGGCATGGAGGACCTCTCCGCGAGCGGCTCGGCTAGGCTCGTGAACAATACGCCGCGGGTGCCGTTGCCGACGCTGTGCGAAGTTGCGTTGCGGTCGTCGAGGGCTGCACCCAGACCACCGACCCGTCGCTCGTAGCGGCTGCGGCCACGTTGGTCCGCCGGCCAGTCGATCCCCTGCTGCGCGCGCGAGTGCACGCCTTGTCCAGCGAGGCGCTCGCGCTGCTACTCCGCGCCGGACCGGCAGGGCAGGAGGCGGCAGCCCGGGTCGCAGTCCAGGTCGAGGCGACCCGCGACATGTTTCGCGCCATCGAGCTGGTTGACGTCGAAGGAGGAACGGATGCGGAGGCCGAGTTCGTCGAGATCCAGGCGCGCGTCGCCGCTCTTCAGGACCCGCTACTCGCGGACGACCGGCTGGCGCTCGCACGCCGCGCCGTTGCGCTGGGCCTCACCCTCGGCGACAGGGAGATGCAGGCGTGGGGTCGGCTGTGGTCGATGGACGTTCACGCCGCCAACGGCCGACGCGTGGAGCTATTGGGCGGGCTAGCGGCACTGACGGTGCTGGCCGAGCAGTTGGGTCCGGCATGGCAGTCGCGGACGCTGTTGGTGCGGGCCTCACAGGCACTCGTGGATGGCCGATTCGACGATTGCGTCCGCCTTGCCGAGGAGGCTGCCCTGATCGGCGGCGAGCACAGCGACGAGGCGTTCCTGCGGCTGCCGTTCGCGTTCGAGGCTGCGCGCCATCAGGGCACGACGAAGCCCTTGCTCGACGCGGTGCGCGAGCAGGTCGAGCACCTCCCCTTCGTCGCACGCACCTGGCTGTGCGTGGCGTTCAAGAGTGCCGGCCTCCGCGCCGAGGCCGCGGACGAGTGGCGAGCGCTCGCAGCCCCTGTCGCGGCAGTGCCGGTGGAGGCGCCGGAGTTCTTGATGGCGATCGCAGACGGCGCAGACGTCTGCGCCTGGCTGGGTGACGAGGCCAACGCAGCGAAGCTGTACAGCATCCTCCTGCCGTACGAGCACCAGCACGTCGTCGCTCACGCCCACGCGCCCTACCAGGGTCCCGTGGGCCTGGCGCTTGGCCGCTTGGCTCGCGTGCTCGGCGACTTGACGGCGGCACACGAACATCTGCGGTCCACGTTGGCAAAGGTCGAGGAGGTCCACGCCCTCCCCTCGAAGGCGTACGTGCTCGCCGAGCTCGCCGCCCTCGAACCGACTCGCTCGCGCGCCCGCCGCGAGCACGCCCACACCGCCCTCGAACTCGCTCGGCGACTCGGCATGGCGCCGCTGGTCGACCAGCTCAACGCGCTGCTCGGGTCCGGCGAGGGAGACCCAGTGCTCACCCCACGCGAGGCAGAGGTTGCGGCGCTGGTCGCCCAGGGGATGAGCAATGCCGCGATCGCGCGGCACTTCACCTTGTCGGAGCGCACCATCGAGAACCACGTCAGCAGGATCCTGGCAAAGCTCGGTCTGGCCTCGCGCACCGCGCTGGCTGTGTGGCACGAGCGGCGCTAGGAGACTGCTGAACAAGGCGTCATCTGGGCGAGCGTGGCAGCGTGGGCTGGGGGCGGAATGATGCCAGGGGCGT
>NZ_CANKYS010000026.1 GCF_947488025.1 uncultured Nocardioides sp.
TGGCGATGCTCAACCTCGGCGGCCACCGCCCCGTCCTCCCGGGCCGGAAATGACCCACGGATCAGTCAGGAGAGCCCGAGTTCTGACCCGTCCGGCAGCCTGACCCGCTCGGGCCCCACGTCCTCGTGACGTGGGGCCCGAGCCGTGCCGGGGGCTGTCCGGCCGCTCCTGTGGACGGCGAGGAGTGGCGATCTCGGGAACTGGCGCTACCGTTGCGGCGCTGAGCAACATCGCAGCGCACAAGTTGAGGGAGCAAACACACGTGGCAAAGCTCGTCATCGTCGAGTCGCCGGCCAAGGCCCGCACCATCGGCGGCTACCTCGGCGCGGACTACGTCGTCGAGTCGTCGATCGGTCACATCCGCGACCTGCCCAACAACGCCGCGGACACCCCGGCCAAGATCAAGGACAAGCCGTGGGGCCGGCTCGCGGTCGACGTCGACAACGGCTTCGAGCCCTACTACGTCGTGCCGCGCGACAAGAAGAGCCACATCGCCAAGCTGAAGAAGCTGGTCAAGGACGCCGACGCCCTCTACCTCGCCACCGATGAGGACCGCGAGGGCGAGGCGATCGCCTGGCACCTTCTCGACGAGCTCAAGCCGCCGAAGGGCCTGCCGGTCCACCGGATGGTCTTCCACGAGATCACCAAGCCCGCGATCCTCGCCGCGGTCGAGAACCCCCGCGAGATCAACGACGACCTCGTCGAGGCCCAGGAGGCGCGTCGCATCCTCGACCGCCTCTACGGCTACGAGGTCTCCCCGGTGCTGTGGAAGAAGGTCATGTCCGGCCTCTCCGCCGGCCGCGTGCAGTCGGTGGCGACCCGCCTGGTGGTCGACCGTGAGCGGGCGCGGATGAAGTTCCGCGTCGCCTCCTACTGGGACCTCGACGCCACCTTCGACGCCGGCACCGGACACGACCCGCGGATGTTCCCGGCCAAGCTCTACAGCCTCGACGACGTCCGCGTCGCCCGCGGCGCCGACTTCGACGACACCGGCGAGCTCAAGGGCAAGAGCGAGCGCGTCCACCTCAGCCGCGCCGACGCCGAGGCGCTCGCCGCCGGCCTGGGCGAGACGGCGTACGACGTCCGCTCGGTCGAGTCCAAGCCCTACCGCCGCTCGCCCTACGCCCCCTTCCGCACCACCACGCTGCAGCAGGAGGCGAGCCGCAAGCTCGGGATGAGCGCCAGCGTGACGATGTCGGTCGCGCAGCGGCTCTACGAGAACGGCTTCATCACCTACATGCGTACGGACTCCACGACGCTCTCGGACGCCGCGGTGGGTGCCGCGCGCGACCAGGTGCGCGAGCTGTACGGCGCCGAGTACCTGCCCGACTCCCCGCGGACCTATGCCTCCAAGGTGAAGAACGCGCAGGAGGCGCACGAGGCGATCCGACCGGCCGGTGACACGTTCCGCACCCCGGCCCAGACGGGTCTGTCCGGCGAGCAGTTCCGTCTCTACGAGCTGATCTGGATGCGCACCGTCGCTTCGCAGATGAAGGACGCCACCGGCAACTCGGTGACGATCCGCATCGGTGGCGCCGCCGCCGACGGTCGCGACGTGGTCTTCAGCGCGAGCGGTCGCACGATCACCTTCCACGGCTTCCTCAAGGCCTACGTCGAGGACATCGACGACGCCTCCAAGCGCCGCGACGACGCCGAGACCCGCCTGCCCAACCTCACCCAGGGTGCGGCCGTGTCGGCGGCGACGCTGAGCCCCGAGGGCCACGAGACCAAGCCGCCCTCGCGCTACACCGAGGCGACGCTGATCAAGGAGCTCGAGGACCGCGAGATCGGCCGCCCGTCGACGTACGCCTCGATCATCGGCACGATCCTCAACCGCGGCTACGTCTACAAGAAGGGCACCGCGCTGGTGCCGGCGTGGCTGGCCTTCTCGGTGATCCGCCTGCTGGAGGCGCACTTCCCGCGGCAGGTGTCCTACGAGTTCACCGCCGACATGGAGGACGTCCTCGACGAGATCGCCGGCGGGCGGAAGGACCGGGCCACCGAGCTCGGCGAGTTCTACTACGGCGCCGGTGACGTGGTCGGCCTCAAGACGCTCGTCACCGAGCTCGGCGAGATCGACGCCAAGGAGATGGCGACCTTCCCGATCGGCGAGGGCATCGACCTCCGCGTGGGTCGCTACGGCCCCTACGTCGAGGGCCCCGCGCCCGAGGACGGCGACGGCGCCCCGGTGCGCGCCAACGTCCCCGACGACCTGCCGCCCGACGAGCTGACGGTCGCCAAGGCCAAGGAGCTGCTGGCCAACCCGGCCGGCGAGGAGCAGGTGGTCGGCAACCACCCCGACACCGGCCTGCAGATCGTGGCCAAGAACGGCCGCTTCGGCCCCTACGTCACCGAGCTGCTGCCCGAGGACGCCCCCAAGTCGGCCAAGCCGCGCACCGGCTCGCTCTTCAAGTCGATGACGCTCGACACCGTCACGCTTGAGCAGGCGGTCCGGCTGCTCGACCTGCCCCGCATCGTCGGCGTCGACGAGGACGGCACCGAGATCACCGCGCAGAACGGTCGCTACGGGCCCTACCTCAAGAAGGGCACCGACTCCCGCAGCCTCACGTCCGAGGACCAGATCTTCGACATCACCCTCGACCAGGCCAAGGCGATCTACGCCCAGCCCAAGCAGCGCGGTCGCGGTGCGGCCACCCCGCCGCTCAAGGAGCTCGGCAACGACCCCGTCTCTGGCCAGCCGGTGATCGTCAAGGCCGGCCGCTTCGGCGAGTACGTCACCGACGGCGAGTACAACGCCACGCTCCGCAAGGACGACACCGTCGAGTCGATCACCCTCGAGCGCGCGGCCGAGCTGCTCGCCGAGCGCCGCGAACGCGGCCCGGCCAAGAAGGCGGCCAAGAAGGGCGCGAAGAAGGCCCCCGCCAAGAAGGCTGCAGCCAAGAAGACCGCCGCGAAGAAGACCACGGCCAAGAAGACGGCTGCGAAGAAGACCGCCAAGAAGTCCTGACGCGACAGTGGAGCCGGGAGCCCTTAGGTCGGGCCCCCGGCTCCACTGTCGGCTCAGGACCCCGGCGTGAAGATCAGCAGCGCCAGGAGGAAGGCCCAGCCGGCGGTCAGCCGCCGGTGCGGCTTCCGGGGGCGCAGCAGGCCTGTGCTCCCGCCGAGAACGAGGAACGCGGGTACGCCGATCGGCGTCAGGAGCACGAGCCAGGCCCACGCCCACCGTGTGGCACGCCACGGCTCGCGGGCGCCGATCAGCAGCAGGGTCGCGCAGGTGATGACGAGCTGCGCGACGAAGAACCCGCCCGGAACGGTGAACCCCAGCACCTCGGTGGACGTCCCGTAGGGAGGGTCCGTCGCACCGGCCACCCGCACCTGCTGCCCGTCGGTGGTGAGGAAGTCCGCGACATCACCCACCGCGACAGGGGTCGATGCGTTCCCGCTCCGCGCCTGGCGTGCCTGGCGCTCGCCGGAGGCCTGGGTGATGGTCGTCGAGTAGGAGATACCGTGCTGCTCCCAGGCGATCTGCACGCCGACGTAGCCGCGGGAGCTGTCGTCCAGGCCCTCCGAGAGCCGGACCTCGGTGACCTCGCCCGAGGCGATCGCCTCGCGCAGGTGCGGGAGGTCGGTCTCACGCTCGCCGACCGCGATGGCAGCGGCGTACATCACGAGGAGACCGGCGAGCAGGACCCAGGCGGCGATGCGGTCGAGGCGGGGCGGCGGTTGCGTCGCGAGGCGCGCAGGCTCGGACGAGACCAGCTCGGTCGTCATGCCCACCCCCTCCGACTGGTCCGGAGCCTAGACGTCCGATCGGACCGATGTCACCGGTCCCGGTGTCCCACCCCGCCCGTAGGGTGTGCGACGTGAGCGCAGGCGTGTATTCGGAGACCGGGCTCTTCGTGTGCTTCGAGGGTGGCGAGGGGGCGGGCAAGTCCACGCAGTCGCGCCTGCTGCGCGACTGGCTCGGCGAGCGCGGCGAGACCGTCCTGCTCACCTTCGAGCCCGGCGACACCTCGGTCGGCAAGGAGCTGCGGCGCATCGTGCTCGACCCGGCGACCGGCGACCTGTCCGACCGCACCGAGGCCCTGCTCTACGCCGCCGACAAGGCCGAGCACGTCGACCACGTCGTCCTGCCCGCGCTCGCGCGCGGCGAGGTCGTGATCACCGACCGCTACGTCGACTCGACGCTGGCCTACCAGGGGGCCGGCCGCACCCTCGACGTCGCGGAGGTCGAGGCCGTCGCGCGGTGGGCCACCGGCGACCTCCGCCCCCACCTGACCGTCGTCCTCGACCTCGAGCCGGAGGCCGGGTTCGGCCGGTTCACCGGCCGTGACCGGATCGAGGGGCAGTCGCTGGAGTTCCACCAGCGGGTGCGGCAGGGCTTCCTCGGGCTCGCGGCCGCGGACCCCGACCACTACGTCGTACTGGACGCGCGGGCGCCGATCGAGGAGATCGCCGAGGCGATCCAGCAGCGGGTCGCGCCCCTCCTGGAGCGCCCGTGACCACCCCGACCAGTTCAGCGACCCGGACCGTCTGGTCCGACCTCGTCGGCCAGCGTCCGACGATCGAGGTGCTCCAGCACGCGGCCGCGGGGGTGGGCATGACCCACGCGTGGCTGTTCACCGGTCCGCCCGGCTCGGGCCGCTCCAACGTGGCGCGTGCCTTCGCCGCGGCGCTGCAGTGCGAGCGGCAGACCGGCTGCGGCGAGTGCGAGGCGTGCCGGCTCGGCATGAGCGGCTCGCACCCCGACATCACGTGGGTGAAGTCCGAGACGTCGGTCCTCTACGTCGACGACATGCGCGACCTGGTGCTGTCGGCGGCGAAGTTCCCCGCGATCGGGCGCTGGCAGATCGTCGTCATCGAGGACGCCGACCGGCTCGGCACGCCGGAGAACCCCCGCACCGGCAACGCCCTCCTCAAGGCGATCGAGGAGCCGACTCCCAAGACGCTGTGGCTGCTGTGCGCGCCGACGGTGCAGGACGTGCTGCCGACGATCCGCTCGCGCTGCCGCACGCTGACCCTGGCGACGCCCGGCACCCGTGACGTCGCCGCCTTCCTGACCGGCAACGACGACATCTCCGAGGCGATGGCCGGCTTCGCTGCGCGGGCCAGCCAGGGACACATCGGCCGCGCCCGCGCGCTGGCGCTCGACGAGGAGACCCGCAACCGCCGCCGCGAGGTGGTCAGCATCCCGGCCCGCCTGACGTCGCTGGGCTCCTGCATGACCGCGGCGACCACCCTCGCCGAGCTCGCCAAGCAGGAGACCGAGGCGATCACGGCCGACGCCGAGCGGCGCGAGCTGGCCGAGCTGCAGTCGATCTTCGGCAGTGAGCGCAAGGACACCGCGAGCCGCTCCTACCGCGCCGCCCTCGCCGGGCTGGAGAAGCTGCAGAAGCAGAAGGCCAAGCGCCGCGTGCTCGACGTGATCGACCGCGCGCTGATGGACCTCGTCTCGGTCTACCGTGACGCCATCGCGCTGTCCGTCGGTGCTCCCGGCCTGCTCGTCAACGAGGAGCTGCGCGGCGACGTCGCGGTCGTCGCCCGCGCCGCCTCGCCGGAGGAGCTGCTGCGGATGATCGACGCGATCTTCACCGCCCGCGAGCAGATGCTCGAGTTCAACGTGCCGCCCCAGCTGGCCCTGGAGTCGATGACGGTCGCGCTGCGACTGCCCGGAGGACGTGGATGAAGAAGGTCGTCGCGTTGGTCGCCGTGCTCGCACTGGCGCTCACCGCCTTCGTCGCGGTCGGGCTCGCCCTCCAGGGATCCACGTCCGAGTCCCCGGTCGTGGAGCCGACGCCCTCGCCGACGACACCGCCGCCGGCGGCCGTCACCGAGGCGCCGTCCCCGGAGCTCGAGGAGATCTACTCCCAGCGCATCGACTGGCAGCCCTGCGAGAGCAACGACGACCACGACTGCGGATTCCTCACCGTCCCGGTCGACTACGCCGACCCGCGGGGGGAGACCGTCGACCTGGCGCTCCTCCGTGTCCCGGCCAAGGGGTCGCGCGTCGGCTCCCTGGTGGTGAACCCCGGCGGGCCCGGCGCACGCGGGACGACGTACGCCGCCGCGGGTGCGCAGGTGTTCCGCGAGCCGTTGCTCGACGGCTTCGACATCGTCGGCTTCGACCCCCGCGGCGTCGGGGCCTCGGCGCCGGTCGACTGCCTCAGCGACGGCAAGCTCGACGCCTACCTCGCCGGCGATCCGACGCCCGACACCGCGCTGGAGGTCGACTACTTCGAGGACTCGGTCCTGTCCTTCGGCCCGGGGTGCGTCGCCGGCTCCGGGCCGGTCGTCGGCCACGTGACCACGACCGAGGCGGCCCGAGACATGGACGTGCTGCGCGCGGCGCTGGGGGAGGAGAAGCTGCGCTACTTCGGCGCGTCCTACGGCACCAAGCTCGGTGCGACCTACGCCGAGCTCTTCCCCGACGAGGTCGGCCGGTTCGTCCTCGACGGTGCGGTCGACGTCTCCCTCGACGCGAAGTCGCTGGCGCTGGAGCAGGCCACCGGCTTCGAGACGGCGCTGCGCGCCTACGTGCAGAACTGTCTCGACTCCACCGACAACTGCTTCCTGGGCGACACCGTCGACGAGGGCATGGCCACCATCAGTGACCTGCTGGACTCGATCGAGGAGGAGCCGCTGCCCGCGGGCGATCGTGAGCTGACGGTCGGCAACGCGTTCTACGGCGTCATCACGCCGCTCTACAACCGGGACTACTGGTTCCTGCTCAGCACGGCCCTCGCCTCGGCGCTGGAGGGCAAGGGCTCGGCGCTGATGTCGCTCGCCGACGCCTACGCCTCGCGCAACACCGACGGCAGCTACGCCGACAACTCGGTCGAGGCCAACTACTCGATCAACTGCCTCGACGACCCGTCGTCGGTGCCGTTCGGCCAGGTGCCGTCGCTGTTCCCCGAGTTCGAGGAGGCGTCGCCTACCTTCGGCCGGATCTTCGCCTGGGCGATGACGACCTGCCGCGGCATCGACGTCACGTCGAGCGAGGAGCCGCTGACCATCCGCGGCGCGGGCGCGGCGCCGATCGTCGTGCTCGGCACCAGCCGCGACCCGGCGACGCCGCTGAAGTGGGCGCAGGCCCTGTCGGCCCAGCTCGACTCCGGCGTGCTCGTCGAGCGCGACGGCGACGGCCACACGGCGTACAACGCGGGCAACGCGTGCATCGACACCCTGGTCGAGGACTACCTCCTCGACGGCACCGTGCCCCCCGACGGCACCTCCTGCTGAGTCCGCGAGGGACCTTCGGCCCTGTGGCGCCCCGCCAGCGGCTGCCTACCGTCGAGGCATGGCGTACGTCGACGCGCGGTGCCCGCTGCGACCGGGTGACATGTGCAGCCTGTGCGTGCCCGGGGCCACCGGGCCGCAGGACTGCCCGACCGTCGCCGAGGTGATGCGCGACCCGGCGCTGCGCGAGCGGCTCGCCGAGCTCCGGCGCGAGGCTCTCGACAAGCCGAAGGCCCGCCCCGTCGCCTCGCGGTGACGGAACGGGCCCTCGACAGCGGCGGTGCTCAGCCCTCGAGTGCGGCGTCGAGCGTGATGTCGACGGCAGCGAGCGCCTTGCTGATCGGGCAGCCGGCCTTGGCCTTCTCGGCGGCGTCCTTGAAGCCGGCCTCGTCGAGGCCGTCGACCTCACCGCGGACGGTGAGCTTGATGCCGGTGATCTTGAAGCCGCCGGCCTCCTTGTCCTCGCCCAGGGTCACGTCGGCCGTCACGTCGAGGGCCTGCGGAGTGCCGCCGGCCTCGGCGACGAGGTTGGACAGCTGCATGGCATAGCAGGACGAGTGGGCCGCGGCGACGAGCTCCTCGGGGCTCGTCGTCCCGCCGGCGTCCTCCGCGGCGCGCTTGGGGAAGCTGACGTCGTACGTCCCGACGCCGGAGCTGGTCAGCTCGACCTGGCCGGAGCCGTCCTGGAGTCCGCCGTTCCAAGCAGTGCGTGCGGTGCGAGTGGGCATCGTGCCTCCTGAGACAAAGGTTGTGCGGTCGCCTTCGAACCTAGTCGGTGGGCCGTGATTTCAGTCCGGCCCGACCGCCTCCGTATACTCGCCCGCGGTCCACCGAGCACGCTCGGCAGGCCACGCCGCCTTAGCTCAGTCGGTAGAGCGAGTCACTCGTAATGACTAGGTCGTCGGTTCGATTCCGACAGGCGGCTCCACCACACCCCACCTGACCTGCGCAAACGCGCAGGGACGGACCACGCTCTCGAGGGGCGATCCCCCTAATTGCGCCGCTTTAACGAAGTGGCGCCTTTGTGGTGCGCTTCTCGAGGTCGTCCAGGCCGCCCGAACTTGTTCGCGTCGGCCACCCCCTCGTGCGCAGGAGCAGGCACATGAATTACGACGAGAACCACCGCGAGTCAGGCCGGAAGTCATCGCTGCGAGCGGCGATGAAGCGCGGCAACCCATCTCAGGAAGCCGAAGCGGACGCGGAAGGCGCCATCGAACGTCTGATTAACGAGGGAACCGTTGACGGGGCCCGCCTCGCGGCGCACCTCGAAGCGGCGGGCCCGGACTTCCAGAACGGTTTCCGCCTCGGTCTGCTCGCCGGCATGCACCGCGCCCGGCGTTCATAAGTACCGCGCCCGGCGTTCATAAGTACCGCGCCCCGCGTTCATAAGCACCGAGCGCGTTGGTCGTAGAGGGCGCGAGAGAGTGTGACCTATGCAGAAGTTCCGCGAGGGTCAAGTAAGGGCCCGTGCTTGCCGAGACCGCTACTTCGAGCGACGGGAGGCACGTCCGCGCGTGGCGAGCTTCCGAGCTCCGTCGACATACGGGGCAAGGACGTCACGAAGGGCTGCCTCGTTGCTGTCGCTGAGGTCAATCTCGTAGTTGCGGCCGTCTAGGCCGAAGGTGACGGTCGTGACCGCCTCCGATCCGTCCAAGTCATCGACCAAGGTGATGATCGTCTTCCGGGCCACAGCAGCTCCTTGTTCAGTGTCGCAGGACGGGGCGGGACCAACGGGGGCGGCGACGGTCATTCTTGCGCCACCTCGATCCGACAGTGTGCCTTCTGGAGTCGTGCGTGTTGAGTGACACGGCGGCCGCGCCCGCAGAACCCTGCCTGAGCCGTCAGCCGGTGGCGTTGTCTCGGCCAGCGAACATGCGGCGAGGGTCGAGCACCTCGATGTCGTCCTTGATGACGTAGAGCCCCGTTGTCCTCTTGTCGCGATGCCCACCCAGCATCTGAGCGCCGTCGAGACCAAAGGTGGCTTCTGCGGCCGTGAGGTAGGTGCGGCGAAGTGAGTGGGGGTGGACCCACTCGAGGTGGGTCCCTTTCACCAGGTCGCGCAGCATCGTTCGCACGTTGGCGTGAGTGACGAAGGTGCCGTTACGGGTAGCGAGGACCGGGTCTGTGCTGCTGGTGCATCGCGAGGAGGCGCCGATCTCGGTGAACAAGTCGTACAGCTGCGGAGCCATGACGATCGTGCGCCGATCCTTTCCCTTGGTCGGCGCGAGCGGGTCGACGTCCGAGACGCGATAGGACTCAGGCAGTTGGGCGTCGAAGGTGATCCGCGGCGGTGTGGCGCTTAGCCTCGATCCACCGATGGGCACGGTTGGGATGGGTTGATTGTCGCCGTCGTGGGGTGAGTGTTCGGTGGCGTGAGG
>NZ_CANKYS010000027.1 GCF_947488025.1 uncultured Nocardioides sp.
CGAGCGGTGGAGACGCCCTGGCAGCGCCGCTACGTCGGGCGATTCAGCACCGCGTGACTTGGTCCTCAGCGCGATCCGCTTGTGACACATCCAGCTCGCTGGCAAGCATCGCGCGTGGACGGAGAACGGTTGTGGCAGCTCTTTGGGCGCGGCGCCGCTTGTGGTCTCGGGCCCTCCGTCAGTCGTTGATGAGCATTGCTTCGAGCAGGGGCCGCAGGGCCGCACGCTGGTCGTCACTGAGCCGGCGCATCACGGTCGATCCTTCCGCCACTCTTGCCACCAGCCTGGATCGCAACAGGCGTCCCTGGTCGGTCAGCGTGACCAGCTTGATCCGCCGATCCTCACCGGGAACCCGCTCGACGAAGTCGCGCGCCGCGAGGCGGTCGGTGAGTCCGGTGATGTTGGAGGCGTCGCAACGGAGGTGATCCGCCAGCTCCCGCATCGGCTGCGGCTGTTCGAGCATCAACACCATCCGCGCCAGCGGTGGGGTCAGCGCCTCCTCGGCGACAACCTCCCGGAAGTCCTCCTGCGCCCGGTCGACGACCTGGAAGAGCAGACGAGTCAATTGGTGGGCCTCATCCAGTCGCAAGCTCCTGGTAGTCACGAACAACAGACTACTTGATGTCCTCGACCCTTGACGACTTCAAGGAATGTCGGTTCGATGAGCACATCAATCATTGAACTAGTGAAGGGAATTACCTTGCCCACCACACACGCTGTCACCAACAAGAAGACGACAACGCCCGATGCGGGCCGCGCTGCCTGGCGGGCCGGAGGGCACGCCGTCCTCATCGCAGCAACCGGCAGCCTTGCGCTCTACGCGGCGGCCAAGCTGGCAGGAACCGACTTCCAGATCACGCCGGCAGGGGCCGCCCGTGGCACTGACGTCACTGCGGCCTTCGTCCTGGTCAGCATCGCGGTCCCCTTGCTGTTGGGGACGCTGCTGCTGCGCGCGCTGTCAGGGCGCGCTCGAGCCTGGTCTGCGCTGGCGTGGACGGGACTCGGGCTTGGCATCGTCACGATCGCGACCCCGTTGATGGCCGAGGCCGACACGGGCGCGCGCCTGGCCCTCGCGGTCATGCACGTGGTGACTGGCGCCACCTGGTGGTACGCCGTCCGCCACAACTCTCCGAAGGAAATGCATTCGTCATGACCCGCCAGGCGTTCACCAAGGTCGAGCACGAGTTCCTCGCTGCCCCGCGTGGGCTCGCCCGGATCGCGACCGTCGACCGAACGGGAATGCCGCACATAGTCCCAACCGGCTGGAAGTTCGACGCTGAGAATGGCGACCTCCTCCTGACTGGCCGCGACGTCGGCGCCACACAACGCGTCAAGCACCTCGCGGACAAGCCCAAGGCAGCCGTCGTCATCGACGGGGTCGATGAGACGGAAGGCTGGAAGCCGTGGGCGCTAATAGTCCGTGGAGACGCGATCTACGACGATGCCATCGGCGCGATCCGGTTGAACCCAACCGCTATCACTTCCTGGGGAATCTGACTCCCCAGCGCTCGTTCAGGCCGAGCCCGCAAACCCATCCCGCACTGGTCACGCTCCGCGTGACGATCCACTCAGGGCACTGACAGCCAACCTGTCACCTGCTCGTGCAGCAGACCCCAGCGGCAGATCCTGCGGTTGCAGGGGGTAGGTCGAGAACTACCAGTTAGCCTCACGGCATGGGTGGTGGCCTCGCAGGCACTGTGCGGCAAGTCTCGCCGTTGCAGCGGTCGGTCGGCGCGATGTATGCCCTTTGCGTGGCCGTCGTGGCGGGTGTGGGATTCGTCGGCGATTCGACTTCCACGATTCTGCTCGCCGCAGTGCTGTCGCTTCCAGCAAGCATGATTGCCGTGCCCGGCTACTACCTGGCGTACGGCCTACTGGCGCTTGTTCCCGGTGCCAACCCCTCTGGGAGTTCGGGCTCTGCATCGTGCACGGCGGCTGGCGAGTGCAACTCATCGGCAACAGGAGGTCTGCCGCACTGGTTTGTGGTCACCACGGACGTCGTCGGCGTCCTCGCATTGACCTGCGCAGCGCTTGTCAACGTTCTCGCGCTCCGAATCCTGACCGATCGTCGACGGGGCGCAGGGAGGGTCTGAGCCCGCTCGTCGAGCTGTCAGCGCAGATCACGGCCATAGCAGGATGCGATGCCCGCAACGGGGATCCGGACGAGCGTAGCCGCCCTCAACGCGGCAGATCCAGATGGCCGCACCGGTCGAAAATGCCACCTGACATCGCAACGGCCTCCACCTGAGAGTCCAACTCGCGTCGTCACATCAGAGGCCGGACGCTCCGCCGCCCCACAGAATCACGATGCCCAGTCCGATGAGGACGATCGGAAACAGCACATGCTCCCAACGCTCAAGGACCTCGTTGATACCCGGACGAGTGGCAACGAACTTCGCCAGCACGACCAGCGCCGCCACCAGGATGAGGAATACGACGCAGTACGCGGCAGTCGCGGCGGGACCCACGTTGAGGAAGACAGGAACGTAGACCCCGATGTTGTCACCACCGTTGGCGAAGGTGACTGCGGCGACCGTCCAGGCCGCCACAGACTTGCCCGCGACCTTCGCCTCGTCATCGTCATCGTCGCCGTCACGCCAGGCCTGCCACGCCGCCCAGAGGCCCAAGGCCAACGGGATGAGGCCGAAGTAGGGGATTGCCTCCTCGGGCAAGAAGGCTCCTGCCCCCAATGAGACGAGCACCGCTGCGGCCAAGATGCCAGCGAAGCCGAGGTACTGACCGGCCAAGATTCGAGTTGTGGTCCCGCTTCGTCCGGCTCCTCGGGCAAAGAACAGCGAGAGCACGATGATGTCGTCGATGTTGGTGGCAATGAACAGCCCGAACGCCTGAAGTGCGGAAGTCAGGATCACGCGCCGACCCCTCCGCTGCCGCACTCCGGCAGGGAACAGGCCGGGTCGATGCACGGTGCACTCTCGTCGACCGCGAGCGTGACCTCCACCAGGGCGGCGAGTGCTCGCGCCAGGTGCGGGTCAGCGATGGCATAACGCATCTGGCGACCCTGCGGTTCCGCGACAACGATGCCGCAGTCCCGCAGGCACGAGAGGTGGTTCGACACGTTGGATCGGGTCAAGCCAAGATCTGCCGCCAGTTCGGCGGGATACGCGGGCCGCTCCAACAGGATCATGAGCAAACGCGAACGGGTCGGATCGGCCATTGCCCGACCAAGCCGATTCATCACGTCCAGGCGCGTGGCGACGGTCAACATGGCCGAGACAGTACAGCAGTCGCTGAACTGTTGATCTGTGGGGGGTAGCCCTGCCCGATGTCGGCCGTTGGCTCGACGCGCATCCGCGAGTGTGGTCGACAGAATGCCGACGCGCTCTCATCGCAGTTCCGGGTGTTCCGGTACGCCGACAGGCGGTGGAGAGACGTACTCATCGCGGCTGTCAGGACGTGTCCGGATCGGAGGTCGAGCGCCACGCTCCCGTCGAGGGAGCCCGGGAGATACTAAAGGTCAAGGGGTCGGGGTGACCCACCACGCGGCTTCGGGAGGTTGGTCATGAAGGTCGAGTTGCTCTACTTCGAGGGCTGCCCGAACTGGACCGTGGCAGATGAGCGGCTGGCGCAGGCGCTGACGACCCTGAGGCGTGACGACATCACGGTGGAACGACGCCAGGTGGAGACCACTACTCAGGCCGAAGAGTTCGGTTTCACCGGCTCCCCGACGATCCGGGTCGACGGCCGCGACCCCTTCGCGACCGGTGAGCAGCACGTCGGGCTGGCCTGCCGGGTCTACTCGACCCCGAAGGGTCTGAGTGGCTCGCCGACGGTCGAGCAGTTGGTGGAGGTGTTGTCGTGAAGCGCCTCGTACTCATCGTTCTCGGGGGGTACCTGCTCGTCGCGGTCGGCAACAAGGTCGCGGAAGCAGCGGGCATGATGACGTGCGGCTGCGCCGACGACTGCTGGTGCAAGCGCCCGGGTTTGAGCCCGTTCCGGTGGGTATTTCCGTGGCGGCACCGCGGTCCTCACACGGCTCAGGAGAAGGCCACTCTGGAGCCCGCGCAGGCGTAGCCGACGGGAATCCGGCGCCGGGGCGACCGAGGACCCGTGGGCCCCTGTGGTGTCGCGCGATCAATCCCTGACAGAGCGGACCTGGAGTTCGGTGGGGCTCGTTTAGGGGAATAAGACCACCACCACAGCGGGTCGTCCGGAATTCGGCATGTGCGGTTGTCACGTGGCTGAGGCCATGAACGCAGCCAGGATGTAGTTCGGGTGGCGATCGAGGTTGTTGCGAGCTCGGTCGTAGCGCATGGTCGTGCGGGGTCGGCGTGGCGGGCGGCAACCTGGACGTCGCGCAGGTCGACGCCGGCGTCGAGCATCGTGGTGACGAACGTGTGGCGCAGCATGTGCGGGTGCATGCGAGCGGTGGTGACGTTGGCGGACCGGGCTAGTGCTCGGAGCCGTCGGGTGGCGGCGTGCCGATCCATCCGTCGGCCGCGCCGGTTGAGCAGGATCGGGCCGTCCACGCGATCCTCGACTGCTCGGTCGATGGCGCGACCGACAGCCGGCGGTAGTGGGACCACAGCCGTCTTGTCGCCCTTCCCGTGAACGCTGAGCACGCGGTGGCCGCGAGCTTCGCCGAGCGCTTGGACGTCGGTGCCGGTGGCCTCGAAGATGCGCAGGCCGAGCAGTCCGAGCATCGCGACCAGTGCGAAGTCGTTGAGGTTGGCGGAGTCGCGGCCGGCGGTGAGGATGGCCTCGAACTGAAGGTGGCTCAGACCGAGGGTGGGTGACTCGAGCGGGACGTGAGGGCGGCGCACGAACTCGGCCGGTGAGTGGTCGAGGATCTGGTCGATGACGCAGGTCCGGTAGAACGTGGCCAGCACCGACAGCCGACGCGACACCGTCGAGGGGCGAAGGTGCCGTATCTCTTGGAGCCAGCGCAGGTACAGCTCGACGTGCGCTCGCTGAGCCTGCAGCGGCATCACGTCTCGTTCGAGGCACCAGCGCAGGTAGGCGTTGAGGTCGGAGGCGGTGTGGGCGCGGCTCTGTCCCTTGTAGCGGGCCAGGTGGGCTGCGACGGCCAGGCGCAGCATCGGATCATCGACGTTCAGCAGGGCAGGGAGGGTGGTGGTGTCCATCCCAGTACGTCGCACCGGCCAACAGCCGGCCGTCAAGTGCATCGGAAGGGCGTAGCGAGACAGCGTGCCAACATTCAGCCCTCGCCTGCCGACTGCGCGGATCTGCCGATGAGCGTGCGACGTGTTCGGATGCTCTCGTAACCTGTGCCCCGTGAGTGACACAGGGTGCCTCGTCGTCGTTTCGGGTCTGCCCGGCAGCGGCAAGACGACGCAGGCCAAGAGGTTGCAGGCCGACAGGCCGGGCATCCGGTTCTGCCCAGACGAGTGGATGACCGCGCTAGGGGCGAACCTGTGGGATAGCGAACTTCGCGCCCGCGTGGAAGCGCTGCAATGGGACATGGCTCTTGACGTGCTCCGCGCCGGGGGCACCGCCATCATTGAGTGGGGCACTTGGGGCCGAGACGAACGCGAACGTCTGAGGGCAGAAGCCGCAGCGCTAGGTGCGCGCACTGAACTGCTCTTCCTCGACGTCCCTGCGGATGTGCTGTGGAAGCGCATCGAGGAACGGGGCATGGAGGACCCTCCGATGAAGCACGAGGATGTCGTTGCGATGCACGAGTTCATGCAGAGCCAGCGTCCCGACGAAACGGAGCGCAGCGCCTTCGACGAGGTCCTGTAGTTCATCGGGGTGCACCCCCGCGCTCGTCCTCACCCCCGAACGCCCGGATCTGCTTGTTATGCACGTGATCCTTCAGGACATTTCGACCAGCCGTTGTGGCTGCCCGTCGACGGAGCTGGAGGCCCCG
>NZ_CANKYS010000028.1 GCF_947488025.1 uncultured Nocardioides sp.
CCTCTTCAACCAGCTCCTCACCGGCCTCACGGAAGGCGAAGCATCATGAGCGACCGCCCCGACCCTGTGCATAATGCCGCTGATAGTGCGCAACTCCGACGCCGGCGACACATCGAGTCCCGCTCGGGGATCCCGCACTGGGGCATCGTTACTCCTCGCCAAACCGGACGACGAAGCGGCGTTGCCAGGGCGTTTCGATTGCGCGGGGGTGGTAGTGCTTGCGGACGAAGGTGACCGCCTCCCTGGCCGGCACTCCGTCCAACACGGCAAGACAACCGAGAGCGGTGCCGGTCCTACCGCGTCCACCGTCGCAGGCGATTTCCACCCGCTCGTACCCGGCTCGGGTCCACGCCTCACGCAACGCGTCCCGAGCGTCCGCCTCGTCGGCGGGTAGCCGGAAGTCTGGCCAGCGAAGCCACCGCGTGTCCCAGCGCATATCAGCCGGCGGTTTCCCGAGCAGGTACAGCCCGAAGTCCGGCATCGTGCTCTCGGGCATCGGTCGGCCCAAGCCACGGCCACGCACGACTCGTCCGGACGGCAGGTTCAGCACCCCGGCCATCGTCGCGTCCCATTTCCGAGTCATCACGCTCATGATGCCCGAGCATGGGGGCCAAGGCCGCCGGTTCACCATCTGGGCCCACCGGACTGGGCATGCCGGTAGCCGATCAAGGAACGGTGACAGGCCTCGGGATCGCGTTCGACGCAGAACAAGGCGCCTGCTCCGGTACTCGGCAGCGCCGACACGGTGACTTGGAGGTCGGCATGGTCGAGGATCTCAGCGGTGTAGCGGTCGACGTAAGTGGCAGCGAGTTCACGACGGGTGTGCTTCCCGACGCCCTGGCGGGCATCCTCGGCGTACTGAAGCTGCCGCAGTTCGGTGGTGGGGGCCAGCTCGCGGTGGTGCCGGTAGGTGATCCCGGCCGCGGCGAGCGAGGCCTGCAATCGTTGCGAGTTGGCCCACGCGTACTCGGTGCCCCGGACTCCGCGACGCTGACGGACATCCAGGAGCATGCTGACCCCGCCGCTGCGCAGGCGTTCCAGGAACGACGCGGCATCGAATCCGTAGACACCGATCGTCCTCAGCTCACGCATCAACAGTCATCTCCTCTGCCTGATGCCCGCGCCGGACGCCGGCGCGGGCATCAGGGGTCGCTCAGGCGACCGCGGTCCCTTCGAGTTCGATCATCTGGCCGGGAATCGCCAGCCTGGTCACGCCGAGCATGGTGGTGGTCGGCGCGACCCGGGCCGCTCCCAGCCGCGAAGCCAGCACCCCGTAGTGCTGGAAGAGCAGGTCGACGTCCGTGGTGTAGACGTTGAGCCGGACGAGGTTGGCCAGTGACATGCCGGCGGCCGTGAGCACGGCCTCCAGGTTGTCCAGGCTGAGCGCGACCTGTGCCGCCATGTCTCCCTCATGCTGGGGACTTCCGTCGGCCCCCATCGCAGTCTGCCCAGAGCAGTACAACGTCCGGGTGTGGCCGGTGACCACCTCGCCCTGGTTGAACCCCATCTCCACCGACCACGTCACCGGGTTGACGGCCACTCGCTCGATTGCCACATCAGCTCCAATCAGATATCTGCGGGGGCATGCACCCCGATCGCGCCGCCGCGGCTCGGCGTCGCGCTGTGAACCTTGCCGGTGAATCACGACACGTTGTGTCAGGTATTCGGTAGCGTTCCGTCGGTGCGAGCTGATCGGCTGGTGTCCCTGGTCCTGCTGCTGCGTCAACGCGGCCAACTGACCGCGGACACGCTGGCGGAGGAGCTCGAGGTCTCCACGCGCACCGTTCTGCGTGACATCGAAGCGCTCTCAGCAGCCGGCGTCCCCGTCTACGCCGAACGCGGACGGCATGGCGGGTTCTCGCTGTTGCCGGGGTTCCGGACCGAGCTCACCGGCCTCAACCACGACGAAGCGCTCGCGCTGCTTACCGCCGGCTCGGGACCTGGCGAGCAGATCTTCGGGCTCGGAACACCGCTCGCCTCAGCCATGCGGAAGATCGTTGACGCGCTCCCCGAAAGCCACCAGGCCGCCGTGAACGCCGCGGTCCAGCGATTCCTCGTCAACCCCGAGACCGACCTACTCTCCCGTCGCCTCACCCAAGACGAACTCCCCGACGCCACTCTGATGGTGGTGCGACGCGCGGTCCTCGCCGGCCGCAAGCTGCGGATCCACTACGCCTCCCGGGACCAGCCACCCCAGTGGCACACGGTCGACCCGATCGGCCTGGTCACCGTGCGAGACAAGGGCTATCTGCTGGCCACCGACAGCGGCACCGACCGGACCCTGCGGATATCGCGGATCCACGCCGCCGAGGAGCTACCCGAACCTGCGCAGCGACCAGATCAGGTCGACCTTGAACAGATCTGGGCACAACGCTGCGCCGAGTTCCTGTCCGAGGGCCACATCCCCGTCCAGGTACGGGTGAACCCGGCGCGCCGCGATGACCTACTCGACATGGCCGAAGCCGTCCGCGCCGAAGAGCCCGAACCTGACGGCTGGCTGCGCCTCGAGGTCACCTTCCAAGACCTCTGGCATGCAGAGTGGGCGCTGTGGCAACTCGGCACCAACGCCGAAGCGCTCGTCCCACCAGAGCTCCGCACCTCCCTGCACGCTCGTGCACAAACGGTCGCGGACCGCTATCGAGAGCCTGCCTGAGCCCGAATCGAAGTGATGGTCTCGATGCCGGCACCGCGCCCCACCTCGCGAGTGATGTCGCAACTCACCAACACCGACGCAACTCCAGTACCGAGCGGTGTCGAGCCGCACCTGCATTCGGTGTCGACTGAGACCTCCGTAACCATGGCCGGAAGTCTCGCGCTCGTTCACCGAGTCGACCCGCAGCGGGGAGGGGTGCTTGTGGTTCGACTGGTCGCGCAGCCTGGACGACCCAAACGAATACGTGCTCCTCGAAGCATTCCGCGACGAAGACGCGGGCGCGTCCCATGTCCAATCCGAGCACTTTCAAGCCGCGACGCGTGAGCTCCCGGGATACCTCGCCGAGACCCCGCGGATCGTCAATACACAAGTGCCAGGGATCGAGTGGGCCCAACTAGGCGAACTGGCGGTCGACGAGTCCTCGCCGAGCTAGCCAGCAGCGCGTCACCTCGACGTTTCGTTCCGTCGCCGCCGCTGGGCGACCGCAGTGTAGCCGTCGAGTTCTCCCATTGCGGTCGCGGCGTTTGCCGCTGGCTTCGGCCCCGAGCATCGGTTCCACCGGTCGCAGCGCCCCAGCCGATGCGCCGTCGTCGATCTCGACGGTCACGGCGTGTGAGGCGGGGCACCGGTCGTGAGCCCGTCGACCTTCGGCGGGCCTGTAGTCAGCGTGAAGACAGGTGCGGCAAGAGCGAGCTGGCGCTAACGATGGTCAGCCAGCGGTGTCTTACGCCAGCGTGGCCGGTCGAGCCCCGAGCCGTGACCGACCGTCGCTCGGCGAGCTGCGCGGCCAGGTCAGGCGCGGCCGAACGCGCCCACCATCAGACACGCAGCGACAGCGAGGTCGCGACGCTGAGCAGCGGTCCCGCTGGCCGCGGTGTCGACACGAGCGTGACCAGAACGGGAGTGTCACGCCGAGCGTGACCAGAACGGGATCCCTTGCGGAACGATCTGTGCATGTCCGCGTGCCGGGGCGCTGTACGCCGAAGGCGGTTCCGCTGCCGGGAGACCGGATGGCTCACCGATGTGGGCGGAGGTCACCGTGGCACACTCGGTCTCCGACCAGGCGCGCGCTGCTGCGCATATGGAGCGCGGCCGCACTGTTCCACAGGCACCGCCTAGTCTCAGGGCGTGTCGAACGTCCGCGCTGTCCTTCTCGATGTCTTCGACACCGTGCTCACGGTCGACTTCGACGCCGCGCTCGACGGATTGGCCGCGGCGTCTGGGTTGACCAAAAGCGATTGGGCCGCAGGGGGCCGCGCTAGGCCAAGGCTCTCCTCGAGGGCAAGGAGATCTCCTTCGGAGCGAAGTCGGCGCGCAACGGCAAGGCCTACACCGCCAAGGGCAAGCTCGAGGCGCAGGTCTATGAAGGTCGCAACTTCGTCGGCTTCAAGCCGGACTGCCGATGAACCAGCCGGACTCGCGTCGCTGGGTCGCCCACGGTGTACCCGTTGGGGCGGCCCCTGCTCCCACACCATCTCGACTGCGCCGGCGGCTTGAACCGCCCCGGCATGTCCGGAGACTTTCTAGTTTGAGACTCCAGCTGTTGCTGGGGTCTGGTGGTGAGCGTAGTG
>NZ_CANKYS010000029.1 GCF_947488025.1 uncultured Nocardioides sp.
TTTGGGGTGGTGGGGGTTGATGTTTTTCGATGGAGAGTTTGATCCTGGCTCAGGACGAACGCTGGCGGCGTGCTTAACACATGCAAGTCGAGCGGAAAGGCCACTTCGGTGGTACTCGAGCGGCGAACGGGTGAGTAACACGTGAGTAATCTGCCCCTGGCTTTGGGATAGCCACCGGAAACGGTGATTAATACCGGATACGACAACTTCTCGCATGGGATGGTTGTGGAAAGTTTTTCGGCCAGGGATGTGCTCGCGGCCTATCAGCTTGATGGTGAGGTAATGGCTCACCATGGCTTCGACGGGTAGCCGGCCTGAGAGGGTGACCGGTCACACTGGGACTGAGACACGGCCCAGACTCCTACGGGAGGCAGCAGTGGGGAATATTGGACAATGGGCGGAAGCCTGATCCAGCAACGCCGCGTGAGGGATGACGGCCTTCGGGTTGTAAACCTCTTTCGCCTGTGACGAAGCGCAAGTGACGGTAACAGGTAAAGAAGCACCGGCCAACTACGTGCCAGCAGCCGCGGTAATACGTAGGGTGCGAGCGTTGTCCGGAATTATTGGGCGTAAAGGGCTCGTAGGCGGTTTGTCGCGTCGGGAGTGAAAACCAGGTGCTTAACACCTGGCTTGCTTTCGATACGGGCAGACTAGAGGTATTCAGGGGAGAACGGAATTCCTGGTGTAGCGGTGAAATGCGCAGATATCAGGAGGAACACCGGTGGCGAAGGCGGTTCTCTGGGAATGACCTGACGCTGAGGAGCGAAAGTGTGGGGAGCGAACAGGATTAGATACCCTGGTAGTCCACACCGTAAACGTTGGGCGCTAGGTGTGGGGTCCATTCCACGGATTCCGTGCCGCAGCTAACGCATTAAGCGCCCCGCCTGGGGAGTACGGCCGCAAGGCTAAAACTCAAAGGAATTGACGGGGGCCCGCACAAGCGGCGGAGCATGCGGATTAATTCGATGCAACGCGAAGAACCTTACCTGGGTTTGACATACACCCTGCCGCTCCAGAGATGGGGCTTCTTTTGGGGGTGTACAGGTGGTGCATGGCTGTCGTCAGCTCGTGTCGTGAGATGTTGGGTTAAGTCCCGCAACGAGCGCAACCCTCGTTCTATGTTGCCAGCACGTAATGGTGGGGACTCATAGGAGACTGCCGGGGTCAACTCGGAGGAAGGTGGGGATGACGTCAAGTCATCATGCCCCTTATGTCCAGGGCTTCACGCATGCTACAATGGCCGGTACAAAGGGCTGCGATCCCGTAAGGGGGAGCGAATCCCAAAAAGCCGGTCTCAGTTCGGATTGGGGTCTGCAACTCGACCCCATGAAGTCGGAGTCGCTAGTAATCGCAGATCAGCAACGCTGCGGTGAATACGTTCCCGGGCCTTGTACACACCGCCCGTCACGTCACGAAAGTCGGCAACACCCGAAGCCGGTGGCCCAACCCTTGTGGAGGGAGCCGTCGAAGGTGGGGCTGGCGATTGGGACGAAGTCGTAACAAGGTAGCCGTACCGGAAGGTGCGGCTGGATCACCTCCTTTCTAAGGAGCACACACCCCGACCAGCGGCGAATGTTCGCTGGCGCATGGTGGTGTCTCACTAGTGGAACGTCGACTGTCAGGTGCGAGCTGTGCTCGTTGCCTGGTCATGGGCCTCACGTTGGTGGGGACGTGGTTGAACACACTGTTGGGTCCTGAAGGATCAGCCGTCAGGGGCAGGTCATGGGAGTGCGCTGCGTGAGTGGTGGGCTGTCGTGGGTCTGTTCCTGGGTTGGGCCTTGTTGGTTCCTCTCTTCGTCTGAGCTCTCCGTTGTGGGGGTGAGGGTGTTGGTGGGGTTGTTGTTTGAGATCTGCATAGTGGACGCGAGCATCTTCACGACCAGGACCCGTGGTTTTTCAACCGGTGGGTGTTGGTTGTGAGTGTGTAATTATTGTTCGGTCGTGGCCTGTTTCCTTACGGGTTGCGGCTTGAATGAGTCTGCCGGCGCATCCTTTGATTGGGGGTGTGTCGGGTGTTCTTTGGTTTTGTTTCTGGTTTTACGCAGCGTGTGTTGTTTTGACGTTGTTGAGACAAGCTATGAAGGGCACATGGTGGATGCCTTGGCATCAAGAGCCGATGAAGGACGTTGGAGCCTGCGATAAGCCCTGGGGAGTTGGCAACCAAGCTGTGATCCGGGGGTGTCCGAATGGGGAAACCCAGCACGAGTCATGTCGTGTTACCTGCACCTGAACACATAGGGTGTGTGGAGGGAACGTCGGGAAGTGAAACATCTCAGTACCGACAGGAAGAGAAAACAACAGTGATTCCGAGAGTAGTGGCGAGCGAAATCGGATGAGGCTAAACCGTGTCTGTGTGATACCCGGCAGGGGTTGCAGACGCGGGGTCGTGGGACCGCTCATCACGTGCTGCCGTGCGTGGAGGAAGTAAGAAACCTGTGTGGAAGTCGAAGTCGGTTGGAAAGCCGTACCGTAGAGGGTGATAGGCCCGTAGACGTAAAGCGCAGGCTTCCGAGCGTGTTCCCAAGTAACACGGAACCCCTGAAATTCCGTGTGAATCTGGCGGGACCACCCGTTAAGCCTAAATACTCCTTGATGACCGATAGCGGACAAGTACCGTGAGGGAAAGGTGAAAAGTACCCCTGGCGGGGAGTGAAATAGTACCTGAAACCGTGTGCCTACAATCCGTCGGAGCCTGACGCATCCTTGTGGTGTGGGTGGGTGACGGCGTGCCTTTTGAAGAATGAGCCTGCGAGTTTGCGGTGTGTTGCGAGGTTAACCCGTGTGGGGAAGCCGTAGCGAAAGCGAGTCCGAATAGGGCGTTTCAGTAGCGCGCTCAAGACCCGAAGCGAAGTGATCTATCCATGGGCAGGTTGAAGCGTCGGTAAGACGACGTGGAGGACCGAACCCACTTAGGTTGAAAACTGAGGGGATGACCTGTGGATAGGGGTGAAAGGCCAATCAAACTTCGTGATAGCTGGTTCTCCCCGAAATGCATTT
>NZ_CANKYS010000030.1 GCF_947488025.1 uncultured Nocardioides sp.
GGTGCAGCGTTGCGTGTTTCTTGCCGGAGGTAGAGCACTGGATAGCCGATGGGCCCTACAAGGTTACTGACGTTAGCCAAACTCCGAATGCCGGTAAGTGAGAGCGCAGCAGTGAGACTGCGGGGGATAAGCTCCGTAGTCGAGAGGGAAACAGCCCAGACCATCAGCTAAGGCCCCTAAGCGGTGACTAAGTGGAAAAGGATGTGGAGTCGCATTGACAACCAGGAGGTTGGCTTGGAAGCAGCCACCCTTGAAAGAGTGCGTAATAGCTCACTGGTCAAGTGATTCCGCGCCGACAATGTAGCGGGGCTCAAGTCATCCGCCGAAGCTATGGCATTCAGCGAATACATCAG
The DNA here is from genome assembly GCF_947488025.1 of uncultured Nocardioides sp. Classification (GTDB taxonomy): domain Bacteria; phylum Actinomycetota; class Actinomycetes; order Propionibacteriales; family Nocardioidaceae; genus Nocardioides. The sequence continues at coordinate 354 of NZ_CANKYS010000030.1, forward strand.
CATCCACTTGATGGGTGTTCAGTGCGCTGGATGGGTAGGGGAGCGTCGTGTGGGCAGTGAAGCGTCGGAGTGATCCAGGCGTGGAGGCCACACGAGTGAGAATGCAGGCATGAGTAGCGAATCACGGGTGAGAAACCCGTGCGCCGAATGATCAAGGGTTCCAGGGTCAAGCTAATCTGCCCTGGGTAAGTCGGGACCTAAGGCGAGGCCGACAGGCGTAGTCGATGGACAACGGGTTGATATTCCCGTACCGGCGAAGTTGCGCCCATGACGAACCTGGTGATGCTAACCACCCGAAACTCATCGGACCGGACCCTTCGGGGCGAGGCTGGTGAGCGGAGCGTGGGACCCGAGCTGGTAGTAGTCAAGCGATGGGGTGACGCAGGAAGGTAGCCCAGCCACAGCGATGGTTGTCTGTGGGCAAGCGCGTAGGACGTGGTGTAGGCAAATCCGCACCATCCGCTTCAGTGTGGAGTCTGAGACGTGACGCGGAGCCATATATGGCGAAGTGGGTGATCCTATGCTGTCGAGAAAAACCTCTAGCGAGCAACGAGCCGCCCGTACCCCAAACCGACTCAGGTGATCAAGTAGAGAATACTAAGGCGATCGAGACAACCATGGTTAAGGAACTCGGCAAAATGCCCCCGTAACTTCGGGAGAAGGGGGGCCCGGATCGTGAACCCACTTGCTGGGGGAAGCGTGAAGGGCCGCAGAGACCAGGGGAAAGCGACTGTTTACTAAAAACACAGGTCCGTGCGAAGTTGTAAGACGATGTATACGGACTGACTCCTGCCCGGTGCTGGAAGGTTAAGAGGACCGGTTAGGCGCATCTGCGCCGAAGCTGAGAATTTAAGCCCCAGTAAACGGCGGTGGTAACTATAACCATCCTAAGGTAGCGAAATTCCTTGTCGGGTAAGTTCCGACCTGCACGAATGGAGTAACGACTTTCCCACTGTCTCAACCATGGACTCGGCGAAATTGCACTACGAGTAAAGATGCTCGTTACGCGCGGCAGGACGGAAAGACCCCGGGACCTTTACTATAGTTTGGTATTGGTGTTTGGTACGGCTTGTGTAGGATAGGTGGGAGACTGTGAAGTCCACACGCCAGTGTGGGTGGAGTCAACGTTGAAATACCACTCTGGTCGTACTAGATGTCTAACCTAGGTCCGTCATCCGGATCAGGGACAGTGCCTGATGGGTAGTTTAACTGGGGCGGTTGCCTCCTAAAATGTAACGGAGGCGCTCAAAGGTTCCCTCAGCCTGGTTGGCAATCAGGTGGCGAGTGTAAGTGCACAAGGGAGCTTGACTGTGAGACAGACATGTCGAGCAGGGACGAAAGTCGGAACTAGTGATCTGGCCACGGCATGTGGAAGCGTGGTCACTCAACGGATAAAAGGTACCCCGGGGATAACAGGCTGATCTTCCCCAAGAGTCCATATCGACGGGATGGTTTGGCACCTCGATGTCGGCTCGTCGCATCCTGGGGCTGGAGTAGGTCCCAAGGGTTGGGCTGTTCGCCCATTAAAGCGGCACGCGAGCTGGGTTTAGAACGTCGTGAGACAGTTCGGTCCCTATCCGCCGCGCGCGCAGGAAACTTGAGAAAGGCTGTCCCTAGTACGAGAGGACCGGGATGGACGAACCTCTGGTGTGCCAGTTGTTCTGCCAAGAGCACGGCTGGTTGGCTACGTTCGGAAGTGATAACCGCTGAATGCATCTAAGCGGGAAGCACGTTTCAAGATGAGGTTTCCCACCCAATAATGGGGTAAGGCCCCCCACAGAACATGGGGTTGATAGGCCGGAGGTGTACAGCAGTAATGCCTAGCCGACCGGTACTAATAGGCCGAGGGCTTGTCCCAACCACGTACAAAACCACACACGCTGAGCGTGCACGGTTTTGACACGTGAACCACGCGCAAACCAACGAACACACACTTGTTCGCGTCCACTACGCAGTTCCCAACCAACAAACACACCGTGTTTGAGAGGGTTGAAAGAGTTACGGCGGCCATAGCGAAACGGGAAACACCCGGTCCCATACCGAACCCGGAAGTTAAGCCTTTCAGCGCCGATGGTACTGCAACCGAGAGGTTGTGGGAGAGTAGGACGCCGCCGGACAAACATT
>NZ_CANKYS010000031.1 GCF_947488025.1 uncultured Nocardioides sp.
CATTATGCACAGGGTCGGGGCGGTCGCTCATGATGCTTCGCCTTCCGTGAGGCCGGTGAGGAGCTGGTTGAAGAGGTCGGCTCGGTGGTGCTGGCCCTTGGCTGCGGCGTCGTCGTGCTGGGCCTGCAGGGTGGGTCGGAACTCGATGCTGGTCTGGAAGAAGCTGCAGTTCTCGCAGATCGCTTCGAAGGCGCAGTCGAGCTCGGTTGGTCGGGTGCAGTGGCCGTTGCCGAGGAGTCGGTGGTGTTCGCGGCGCAGTCGGGCCATCTTGGGTCCGATGGCGTCGGCGGGCAGCGGTTCGGTCTTGGCGTAGAGGGCGTCGACCTGATCGGTGACGGCGAAGTACTCGTCGGCCACGGTGCGGTTGGCGATCTTGGCGTAGCGCAGGGTCATGTCCATGCTGCGGTGACCGAGCATTGCCGCGATCGCTTCGAGTGACATGCCGCGGTTGATGGCCTGGGTGGCGAGTGTGTGCCGCAGCTGGTGGGGGTGGATGTGTGGCAGCCCGGCGGCAGCTCCGGCCTTGTTGAGCATGCGGGTGACGGTGTGCCGGTCGAGTGCCCGCCCGTTCTCGCGGGGCAGCAGCAGCGGGTGCCCGGGGTCGACGTGTGCGGTGCGGTAGTCCTCGATCAGGATCACCAGGTGTGGGTGTAGCGGCAGGTAGCGGTCCTCGCGGAGCTTGCCGACGGGGACGTGCAGCCAGGGTGCGGCACCGATCTGGACGACGGCGTCGGCGGACAGGGCGGTGAACTCGCTGACCCGTAGCCCGGTGCGTAGGAGCACCTCGACGGTGACCCGGATCAGCAGCCGGGACTCGGCTTGGGCGGCGCGGAGCAGCTTCGCGGCTGCGGCGTCGTCGAGGGCCTTGGGCAGCGGATGGTCCTGGCGGGGCAAGTCGCCGGGAAACATCGGCACTCGCGGTGGTGCTTCTTGCCAGCCCCATTCGTCGATGCGGACGAAGAACATCCGCAGCGTGCCGAGTCGGTGCGCCAGCGTCGCGGTGCTGGCCCGTGCCTTGTTCTGTCCGGGTCGTTTCGCGAGCCAGGGTTTGTAGTCCTCGATGTGGTGGCGGGTGACCTGGTCGATGCTGGTGACCTCTGGTGAGGTCTCGGCGAGGAAACCGGCGAAGGCGCGCAGTGCTTGGTCGGCGTTGGTGACGCTGCCTGGTCTGAGCACGCAGCCGATCTGGTTCAGGTAGCGCCGCATCGTGGACACGATCTGCGGGCGAGCGCTCAGCTGCTCCCAGGTGGGCAGCAGCAGCGGCCCGCTCACCGGACGCTCCCATCGATCGTGGTCGGCTGGGTCGGCTGGCCGGCGTAGAGCTGGGCGTCAAGGACTTCGGCGGCCTTGCGGTACTGCGCCGCGAGCCAGTCATCAGCCAGGTGCAGGTAGATCCGGGTGGACTCGATCGAGGCATGCCCGGCCTGGGCCTGCACCGCCTCGAGTGCCATCCCGGCCTCCCGGAGCCGGGTAAGGCAGGTGTGCCGCAGCTCGTGGCAGGTCGCATGGTCCAGCCCGGCGCGCCGCCGGGCGCCGGCGAGGACCTCATCCAGCCCGCGCACCGACAACGGCCGTCCCCTGGTGGGGCCCTTGAGGACCACGAACACCCGGTCGGTGTCCACGCCGGGCGGACGCTCGACGTCAAGGTAGGCCGCGACCGCGGCGAAGAACCGCGAGGACACCGGCACCAGGCGTTGGTGGCCGCCCTTGCCATCAGCGATAAAGACCCGGCGTTCGGCGACCCGCAGGTCCTCCAGCCGCAGCCCGAGGACCTCGCAGCGACGCAGCCCACCGAACACCATCGCCGCGACCATCGCCCGGTCCCGATGGGTGCGCAGCGCCGCGCTCAGCGCGTCGACCTCTTCGGGCGTGAGGATCCGCGGCAGCCGACGCACCCGTTTCGTCAGCGGCACTCCATGCCCGGGACGGTTGCGTTCGCGTCGAGTGGGCAACCCGCGTGGCACCGGATTCGCGGTGATGTCACCGCGGGCCTGGAGGTAGGCGAAGAACCCGGACACGAGCGACAACCGGCGAGCCACCGTGCTGATCGCGACCCCGCCCGGCTCGTCCTCAACCGGGTGCAGCCCCGCACCCCCACTGCGGCCCGTGCGCTGAGCGGTGACGAACCCCAGCACGTCAGCCGGGACAACCTCGGCCGGAGTCTTGTCCACCACCCTGAAGAACACCCGCAGGTCGTAGGCCGCGGCCAGCACCGTGTTCGGACGGCACCGGCCCTCCATGAACTCCAGGTAGTCATCGACCCACGGCACCCCGAGCCGGACCACCACCTCACCGGACGGTCCTCGAGAACGAATCAGACACGGATCGAGCAGGGACATCTCGGGGCCTCCAGCTCCGTCGACGGGCAGCCACAACGGCTGGTCGAAATGTCCTGAAGGATCACGTGCATAACAAGCA
>NZ_CANKYS010000032.1 GCF_947488025.1 uncultured Nocardioides sp.
ATCGTCGTGTCCCACGTACGTGTCATGGCCCCTCAGACTATGGCGATCAGTAGGTCAGCTGTCCCCGCAGACCATCCCTCTTCGATACCCGGAGCACCATCCCCCCGGGTCCGGCGCGCGCATCGCGCCGCTGGAGGGGGGAGGCGGCGGAATGGCCGCACGCTCGCGGCACCTAGAGTCTCGCGCCTACCTGAACTCGGCGACGACCTCGATGAGGCCGGCGATGTGGGCGTTGAACTCGTCCAAATCCTCGGCCGGAATCCAGTACTCCAAGATCGTCTGGCCGCCTGCTTGCTGAACTTCGTAGGAGTCGAGGAATCGCTTGTCGACGTCAAAACGGGTCACGTAGCCGACTCCGCTCGCCTTGACGTTCCAGTCACGTGCGATGCGGGTGGCGTAGCCGGAAACGTCGGGATCAGGCTTCGCGACTTGACGCTCCCACACGGACCGCTCGCCCAAGCAGCGCCCCAAGTTCGGCGCGTCTATGCGCTCCCGCCGAGCGGTTGAGGTTGAGCGTTGCGGAACGTGCTGGCGGGTTCTAGCGTCATACAACTATGCACAGCAGGCGTGCGCCACGCGTTCCAACAATCTTGGCGATCGCCCTCGCCTTCGGTGGCGCGGGAGGGTGCTCCGAGGAGTCCCCGCCCAAGCGGCGGGACGCAACCAGCCCTGTCATCACCCTGACTGGAGAAGCGCCTCCATGGCCTGACGCCCGGGTCACCGGGACGCTCACCCTTCGCAAGGGGTGCCTTCTCATCGATGAAAGCATCGCGGTGTTCTCCATCGGTACAACGTGGCGCGACCCCGACATCGTGTTCAAGGACGGCACCGTGTTGACCCTCGGCTCTCGGGTGCACATGGGCGGCGGCTGGGTCGGCGCGAACGACATGACGGAGGCGCACCAGGCGCCGGTTCCAATGAACGAGATCGAGGCGTGTGCACGACGAACTGGCGCCGTCGACTTCGTTTGGGCGGACAACACCGTAGAACCTTCGGGCCTAGCCTGAATACGGACCCGCCCGACCACCTGCGCCCTCGCGCGCGTGTAGGCCCTCTGGAATGAGCAAGAAGCCGCCGACCTCGCCAACCTTTTGGAGGATGACTTCCGTCAAGGTCATTGAAGGAAGGACAGGAGGCAAGGCGTTTCAAGAGACGAGGAGTTCGGTGCGTATGTCGCTGGGCGACGGCCGCACCTCTTCCGGAGCGCTTGGCTGCTCTGCGGCGATCCGCACCGGGCCGAGGACCTCGCCAAGAGGCGCTAGCCAAACTCTATGTCGCGTGGCCACGAGTCAGCCGCGTAGGAAACCTCGACGCCTACGTCCGACGGATGCTTGTCAACGGACACATTGACGAAACCCGTCGGCCATGGCGTCGCGAACGGCCAACCGAGCAGCCTCTAGACACGACCACAACACCTGGCCCGGGCGAGGAGTCCGACGAACTCTGGGTAGCACTTCGAGCGCTCCCTGCAGGACAGCGCCGCGCGGTGGTTCTGCGCCACTACTGGGGATTGTCCATTGAGGAGACCGCCAACGACCTCGGAGTTGGCACCGGCACCGTCAAGAGTCAGACCTCGGCGGCACTTGCGTCGCTGCGTCGAAGCCTGCTCGCAGAATCTGCCGCCGACTCGGGAACCAGAGCCTGCAACGCTCAAGGAGAAGCCTGATGGACGACTTCGACCTGCTCGGCAACCAACTCGACGAACTCGCACAGCGGGCACCCGTACCCGTAGCCGACCCGCTCCTCGACATCCGACGTGGCCGCCGTGCCGTCCGACGCCGCCACGTCCGCGATGTCGCTGGGGTGAGCGCTGCGCTGGTCGCGGTCGCAGCAATTGCGACGACCTTTCCTAGCCTCCAACTTTTCGGTGGCGACGGCACTATCACCGCCTCTACCCCTGCCTACTCGACCTCCAGCACGAGCTCGCCGCCCACGTCCTCACGACCCACAGCGGCGACGGACCCCTGCACGATCAACGGCGGCACCGCTGTGGCCGAGGCGCGCCAGCGCGCCCCCGAGGTCGCTGCGGCGGTGGCTGCGTATCGAGAGGCTGCGGCCGCGACGCTTGACCCGTCAGGCGAGCACCTCGACCCCGCCGACAGCAAGCGACCGGAGAGCGTTCAGTCAAGTTCCTACTGCGATCCCGAGGTCGGTGAGCAGCTCGCTAGCCTTGGCGCCATGAACCGCCCCGGCATGTCCGGAGACTTTCTAGTTTGAGACTCCAGCTGTTGCTGGGGTCTGGTGGTGAGCGTAGTG
>NZ_CANKYS010000033.1 GCF_947488025.1 uncultured Nocardioides sp.
AGCCTCGATCCACCGATGGGCACGGTTGGGATGGGTTGATTGTCGCCGTCGTGGGGTGAGTGTTCGGTGGCGTGAGGATTCGCCGGACCTCTCGTGTCCGGGGTGTTCCACGGTGTTCCTGGTCGCGCCGCTCTCGCTGCTGGGTGGTCAGGACGTGAGCACTGGCGGCGGGTCGCTGACTCGGTCGAACAGTGCCGTCCAGGCGCTCTGCCATGGCCAAGATTGCGGCAGGTGCAGCGTGATCCGGCGGGCGGAGGACGCGACACGAGCCGGGACGGTGATCAGCTTGCGGCGGATCGTCGCGGTGGTGGCCTTGGCGAGTCCCGGGCCGGTGAGGGTCGCGGCGGCACGGGTCAGGTTGAACGCCATCACGGCTAGCACGAGCCATGCGGCGTTGGCGGTGAACTTGCCCGAGGGCAGGTGCGCGAGCGCTGCGTGCTTCAGGTCGGCGTGGACCTGCTCGATGATCGCGTGACCGCGGTGGGTCTTGTCCGCGGCCACCGTGCCGGCCACGTCGTGGGCGGTGGTGGTGAAGAAGGCGTGGAAGCGCCAGGTGTCGAACAGGGTGTCCTGCCCGTCCTTGGTGCCCGGGTTGAGGTCGGGGATCCGGCGCACCACCAACCGTCCGGGGACGTGGTTGGTCTTCTTCTGCGCGGCGAACGCGGTGAAGGGAATCTCGGCGACCTCGGCCCGGGAGATCCAGGTCCGGGTGGCTTCGTCGTAGAGGGCGTCGGTGTACTCGATCGGGGTCCAGGCGTCGTCGGGGATCGCCGTGATCGCGGCCTTGATGCGGTTGTCCAGGCGCACGGTGATCGAGACGTCCGCGCCGGCCTTGAGCGCGGCCGCGATGCTCGGGTGGCCGTAGAACGCGGAATCGGCGCGCACCAGTGGTCGCAGACGGGAGGCGCCCGTGAGCTGGTGGGTGGTCCTCAGCGCGTCGGCGACCAGGCGCTTGGCACCGCGGGGTGAGCCGCACGATCCCTTGCGGAGTCGTTGGGCCACGACCACCGGCGCGGTGTCGTTGGTGGACACGGTGGCCAGCAGCGCGTTGAGGCCGCGGACCCCGGAGTAGCCGTATCCCGAGCCCTGCTTGGCGTAGCCGTGGACCTCGATGATGGTGTCGTCGATGTCGACCATCACCCGTCGGTTCAGCTCGTCTGACGCCGGGACCAGTGGTGCCTGGACGGCCAACCGGGTCAGGAACCGGGACGCGACCGCATCGAGCTGGCGGACGTGACCGAAGGTGAACGTCCGCAGGAACGATCCCAGCGTCGAGGGTGCGTACGCGTGGGTGAACACCCGACCCATCCCGCCATGTCGTAGCAGCGCCATGTCATCGATGCTGTCGGCGCCGGCGACCATCCCGGCCACCAGAGAGGTGACCTTCAACCCGGCGTTCGCGCCCTTGTCGGTCGGCACCGACAGGTGCTGCTGGGCGAGCTCGTGGAGTCCCGCGGATCGGGCCAACGCGAGGACCGGGACCAGTCCGGCCGACGACACGAGATTCGGATCATCGAACACCGCAGAGGTCGCGCGGGGCGTGTGGCAAAGTTGCATCTACGAGATGCCCTTCGTGCTGGTGGAATTGGGACCCTGAAGAAGTCCGATTTTCCCAGCACGTAAGGGCATTCTCACTTCACGACGCGCTCACAACCCCAAGCCCATCGGTGGATCGAGGCT
>NZ_CANKYS010000034.1 GCF_947488025.1 uncultured Nocardioides sp.
GAGGCTGTCGCACGGATGGTCGCGGTGGCCGGACTACAAGTCGCCCGGTATCGATGGGGCCCGCGGGCTCCGGGCCCCGGGCTTGGCCCGTTAGGCCAGTCGGTAGACCTTGAGCAGGTTGTGGGTGGCGCAGATCAGCTTCCACTCACTGTCCGCGGCGCTCAGGCCACGTCGGGAGATGGTCCGGATACTTCGGTTGTGTTTGATCTGGGCAAAGACAGGCTCGATGCTCGGGGCTCTCTTCTTGTAGATCTTGCGGCCTCGCGGACTGTCCAGTCTGGCGATCATCGTGGTGGTCAGCGGGTCGGGGTCACCCGCGCGACGTCGTCGTAAAAGTTGGTTGACCCGTGCCCTGGTCACTCCCAGTTGCTCGGATGCTTCCAGCGTGTCGATCTCGCAGGACTCGACGCGGTCCAGGATCGCAGCACGGGCTTGCTCGGTCTCGGCGATCTTCTTCAGCTGCCTGGCTCGTCCTGGCGCAATGAAGGACTCCACCCCTTTCATGCCGACGTTCTCGACACTCCAGTAGCCCGCGTCCGCAACGACCCTGCGCACCCGGCGTTTCTCCCCGGCGGCATTGAGGTTCTTCTTCGCCGCGGTGACCATCGGCGCGTAGGCGGGGGCGTCCATCGCAATGTTGGTGACCTCGGCTGCGACTACGAACTGGTCGGTGGTCGCAACCGCCTGGGCGTTGTAGCCCTGAAGGTAGCCGTCCTTTGTCTTGAGCAGCCGGCTATCAGGATCCGTCAGGTTGGCCTGACGGCGTGACTTATGCGTTGCCGATTCCGGCGTGGGACGCCGACCACGAATCGGCTTGCCCGTGGCTGCTACTTTCTCAGCGCGCCTGGCCAAGTGCGCTTCGTAGGACTTCTCCGCAGCCTCAGCTTCGAGCTCGTCGAGCAGCGCCCGTAGCCGCTCCCGACGCCCACCCCGATTGCGCAGACCCGCGTCCGAGCCGTCGTGGTCGGCTGGAGTGACAGCGGCTTCGTCAGCATCCTCGGCTGCATCGGTCGCGGCGGCTTCGGTCAGGATCTCTTTGGCGATCTGCTCAGCGGTGCGACTGGCATCGCGAGACGCGTTCGCGTTCAGCTTCGTGCCGTCGATCGCGATCAGTTCGGGCCGAAGCAGCCCAGCGCGTGCGCACACCGCGAGGACCTGGCCGAACAGGCCTGCGATCGCGCTCTCGTGGGTGACCCGGAACCGGGCGATCGTGGCGTGGTCGGGCTGCTGGTTGGCCGCGACCACCCGGAAGGCGACGTCCTCGACCAGACGCTTCTCGATCTTGCGACTGGACCGCTCGCCCAGGCAGTAGGCATAGACCAGCAGCGCGAGCATCATCTGCGGGTCGTAGGCAGCTCCACCACGACCATCGAGCCGGTAGGAAGCGAGGAACAAGGACATGTCGAGCTCACCTACGACATCGATCACGAACCACGCCAGATGATCGTCAGGCAGCCACTCGGCCACCGACGGAGGCATCAACAGCAGCTGCTCGCGGTCGACCGGGGCGAAGTTGTAGGCCACGCCCAAATATTTCGACTCAACCCCGCAGCGCTGCTACGCCACGCCAAGCACGAGCCGATTCGTGCGACAGCCTCCG
>NZ_CANKYS010000035.1 GCF_947488025.1 uncultured Nocardioides sp.
GATTTTCCCAGCACGTAAGGGCATTCTCACTTCACGACGCGCTCACAACCCCAAGCCCATCGGTGGATCGAGGCTAAAGCACTCCCCAGCGGAGTACGTGCGCCGGCCCCGCGTCTCCACGGAGTCACCCACGCTGGGTCTCAGCCACCTCCAGCTCGAGGCGATGCTCACCGCCGGCAGGAAGTCGGCCAACATCAACGACTTCGCTCTGGTGACCATGCTGGGCCTGCTCGGGCTGCGGATCTTCGAAGCGACCGGCGCCAACGTCGAGGCTCTTGAGGAAGTGCACGGACATCGCGTGCTCCGCGTGTGGGGCAAGGGCGACAAGATCGCGCTGGTCCCGTTGCCACCCGCGGTGGGGCGCGCGATCGAGCGCGCGGTCGACGGCCGGACCGGTGGCCCGATCCTCAGAAGCCGCACCGGCAACCGGATGGACCGGCACTGCGCCACCCGCCGGCTGCGAGCCCTCGCCCGGGTCGCGGGAATCGCCACCGATCGGATGCACCCGCACATGCTCCGCCACACCTTCGTCACCACCATGCTCGACGCCGGGGTCGACCTGCGTGACGTCCAGATCGCGGCCCGGCACGCCGACCCGAGAACCACCATGCGCTATGACCGCGCCCGCAAGAACCTCGACCGACACCCCAACTACGTCCTGGCGGCCTACATGGCCTCCGGCACCTGACCCGGTCAGCGGCAGATCCGGTCGTATGGGCGAGGGCTCCTTGATCGGGATTTGACCACAATTTCTCGCTCGACGGTCACTCAGCGAGATCGCGAACGATGGCTTCGCGTTCCGCTGGGGGCACGCTGTCGGCGATGTACACGCTGTAAAGGGAGTTGCTCAAGGAGGCCGCGAGGACGGCGGTGGGGGGATATCCGCGCACGACACTCACGCGGACCTCAGGTGACCCTTGCGTGAAGAGAGGACCCTCCCCGGTCACGTCGAGGCACTCGGCCTCCCGAGCCCACCCGATCTTCTCGCCAACCTGGTTTGTGTAGCCCAGTCCTTGATAGACGACTCCCTTGAACCGGACCAACGGCGTGCACTCGGACGGGAGCGCACGAGCAGTGGGGCTCGCCGTCGTCACGCCCTCCGGGGAGCCATCGACGTCCACCAAGTCGCGCTGGTTGGTGCAGCCTGCGGATGCCGCCAATACGAGAACTGCACACGATGCGATTCGAAGAGACACGACACCTCACTCTGGCAGTAGCAACTAGGACGAACGACTGCCTCTCATGGTTCCAAATGACTGACGAACGCCTTGGTCGTCGCTCACGTGACTCCCGTTGGTCGCGCAGCCGCCGACAGACTGACGCTAGCGAACGAGTACGCGCTCATCGGCATTATGCACAGGGTCGGGGCGGTCGCTCATGATGCTTCGCCTTCCGTGAGGCCGGTGAGGAGCTGGTTGAAGA
>NZ_CANKYS010000036.1 GCF_947488025.1 uncultured Nocardioides sp.
GGGCTCTCCTGACTGATCCGTGGGTCATTTCCGGCCCGGGAGGACGGGGCGGTGGCCGCCGAGGTTGAGCATCGCCAAGGCGATCAGCGCTTCGGGTGAGCGGAACCCGAACGCGATCCGGGTGATGAGCCGGATCTTGGTGTTTACCGATTCGATGCGTCCATTCGAGAGTCCGTGCTCGATGGCGGCGAGGATCGCGGCCCTGTGTTTGACGATCCGGCGTTGCAGGTCGATGAACGCGGGGATTCGGCAGCGACGGGCCCAACCGATCCAGATGTCGAGCGCCTCTTTGGCCTCGCTGTGGGGGAGTTGGAAGACCAGCCGCAAGCCTTCCTTGAGCAGGTAGGCGCGGTGCAGCCTGGGGTCGGTCTTGGCGACCCAGGCCAGCTTGGCCTGTTGTCGGCTGGTGAGGTTCTCGGGGTTCTTCCACAGCGCGTAACGGGCACCCTTGAGCGCCTTGGCGTGCCCGCTGGCCCGGCCTGCGCGGCGCTGGGTGACGGCGCCACGGCTCTCGTTCCAGGCTTGTCGGCGGACCTCGTCGAGTGCGTCGGTGGCCCACCTGACCACGTGGAAGGGGTCGGCACAGCGGACCGCGTTCGGGCATTTCTCAGCAACCACGGTGCTGATCCAGTCCGCCCCGTCAGCGGAGATGTGGGTGATCTGGACGCTGCGCTCGGGGCCGAGGGCGTCGAAGAACCCCTCCAGGGTGGCCTTGTTCCGCCCGGGCGCGGCCCACACCAGCCGGCCGGTGTCGTGGTCGACGACCACGGTCAGGTACCGGTGTCCGCGCTTGTAGGAGATCTCGTCGATCCCGAGCCGCCGCAGGTCGGCGAACCGGTCGTGCAGGGCCTCGACGTCGGCCCAGACCCTGGTGATGATCGCCCCGACGGTGCGCCAAGCAATGCGCATCAGCTCGGTCACCGCCGTCTTGGAGCACTGGGTGGCCAGCCAGGCGACCTGCTCGTCGAAGACGTAGGTGTGTCCGGTGCCATGACGGGCCCAGGGCACCGCGGCCACCGTCGGACCATGTTCGGGACACCTCACCCGCGGCGCCTCGGCCTCAAGCACCACCCGCACGGTGCCCAGGTCCAGCGCCCGCCACCGCCGCCGTCCTTCGCCACGGTCATAGGCCGGCGCTCGCCGCTCGCAGCGGCCGCACCGGCCACGGGCCCTTGCCCGAGCCCGGGGCCGGACGTGGGCCACCAGCAGCTCTTCGTCCTCGTCGAACTCGATGTCCTCGACGACCGTCTTCTCGACCCCCAACAGGGCGCGCCATAAGGTGGCGTTCTGCACGCCGTTCTCCGCTCCTCGGTTCCTGTTCCTCAACAGCTCAGAAACCTAGACAGGGAACGGCGTGCTCACGTTTCAGACGCGCAGGGCACCCACGGATGCGTCACATGAGCC
>NZ_CANKYS010000037.1 GCF_947488025.1 uncultured Nocardioides sp.
TGAACCGCCCCGGCATGTCCGGAGACTTTCTAGTTTGAGACTCCAGCTGTTGCTGGGGTCTGGTGGTGAGCGTAGTGAGCGGCCTCGGCTTCGACTGGTGTGAGGTCGTCGCAGTACTCGAAGGGCCGGCGATGGTTGAACCAGTCGACCCACTCGGCGGTCGCGATCTCGAGGTCGTCGAGCCCCTTCCATGGCCGACGTGGCTTGATCAGCTCGGTCTTGTAGAGCCCGATCACGGACTCGGCCAGGGCGTTGTCATACGAGGAGCCCACGGCCCCAGTCGAGGGCTTGATCTCGGCAGCGTCGAGCCGCTCGGAGTAGGCCACGGACATGTACTGCACTCCGTGGTCGTGGTGCGCGATCAGCCCGGTGAGGTCCTTGCCCTCACGGCCGCGGGTCCACACGGCCTGCTCGACCGCGTCCACGACGAGCTGGCTGGTCATCGTGGTCGCCACCGACCAGCCCAGGATCCGCCGGGCGTAGGCATCGATGACGAACGCGGTGTAGCACCAGCCCGACCATGTCGAGACATAGGTGAAGTCCGCAACCCAGAGGCGATCTGGCGCCAGCGGTGCGAAGTTACGGTTCACCAGGTCCAGCGGCTTCGGCGCCTTCGGGTCGCTGATCGTGGTGCGCTTGACCTTCCCGCGCACCGCGCCCTGAAGCCCCAGCTCGCCCATCAGCCGCTCGACGGTGCAGCGCGCGATCGGCGGCTCATCGTCCGGGCGCTCGCGGTTCAGGGTCAGCCACACCTTCCGAGCGCCGTAGACGCCGAAGTTCGACGCGTGCACAGCGGCGATCCTCGGCTTCAGTACCTCGTCCCGTTCCTCGCGGGACGTCGCCTTGCGCGCACGGTGCTCGTAGTAGGTCGCGGGGGCGATCCTCGCGCCCAGCTCGGTGAGCTGCTCGCAGATCGACTCGACACCCCATCGCAGACCGTCGCCGTCGCGGACACCGACGTGCTCGTCGATGTAGGCCACGATCAGCGCTGTGGCCGGTCGAGTTCGGCCGCGAAGAAAACCGATGCGGA
>NZ_CANKYS010000038.1 GCF_947488025.1 uncultured Nocardioides sp.
CTAGGGCGTGTCTCCCTATTGGCGAAGCCAGATCGTGATGGCGCGCAGGACGACTCCGCCGCGGTAGACGACGGCTAGCTTGTCGTAGCGAGTGGCCAGGCCGCGCCACTGCTTGTGGTCGTTGAAGGACCGCTCGATCACGTTGCGGCCCTTGTAGATCTTGGGGTCGAACGCGGGTGGTCGACCACCGGCTGAGCCGCGACGTTTGCGGTGGGCGACCTGGTCGGAGGGCTGCGGGATCACGGTCTTGACCCGCATGTTGCGCAGCAGCGTTCTGATCGCACGCGAGGAGTAGGCCTTGTCGCCGAGCAGCGCGTCAGGCCGGGTCCTGGGCCGGCCGGGGCCGAGCCGCCCGACGGCCAGGTGTGACAGCAAAGGCGCCAGCACGGGCGAGTCGCCGGCCTGTCCCGGTGTGAGGACCACGACCAGAGGACGTCCGTGGCCGTCGACGAGTTGGTGGATCTTGGTCGACATCCCGCCGCGCGAGCGGCCAAGCGCATGATCAGGCGGCTCAGCACGGAGGTCCTTGTAGTTTGCGTCAGCCCCCCGTGGCGGGCTTGGGTCGACGGCCTGCGGGCTCCTCGGCGCGGCTCAGCGTGGTGGCGTGTTGATGGGCCCGGTTGATCGTGGAGTCCACCGACACGTTCCAGTCGAGGTCACCGGACGCGTCGGCTTCGGCGACTAAGCGGGCGTGGATCTTGTCCCAGGTGCCGTCGGTGCTGAACCGCTTGTGCCGCTTCCAGATCGTCTGCCACGGCCCGAAGGACTCGGGGAGGTCGCGCCACGCGACCCCGGTGCGGAAGCGATAGACGATGCCCTCGAGCACCTGGCGGTGATCACGAAAGGGCCGTCCCCGCTGGCCGTCCGAGGACGGCATCAACGATTCGATCCGGGCCCACTGGGCGTCGTTCAACACGGCAGAACGCGACATGCGTCAACAATCCCGGCCATCCCCGCCGATCTTTGGGAGACACGCCCTAG
>NZ_CANKYS010000039.1 GCF_947488025.1 uncultured Nocardioides sp.
GGGCCCGGAGCCCGCGGGCCCCATCGATACCGGGCGACTTGTAGTCCGGCCACCGCGACCATCCGTGCGACAGCCTCCACGGCGCAGGATCTCGTTGTCCTCCTCGAGCCGGCGGACCTTGGCCTTGAGGTCCTTGATCTCGGCCAGCTCCTGACTCGTCGCTCCCTGGCGCTGTCCACCATCGATCTGGGCCTGGACGACCCAGCGGCGCACCGTCTCCTTACCGAGGCCCTCGCGCCGAGCAACAGCCTCAGCCGCTGCGGTCAGCGACGGGTACTCCGGCAGATGCTCCAGCACCTGCCGAACGCAGCGCTCCTTGATCTTCGGATCGATCTTCTTCGGCATGGTTCGCATCCTTCCAACTCACAAGGATGCGGCATCAAACCTGGGGCGCTTCACGCTGCCTCCTGGGGGTGGAGCTCACGGTCCAGGAACAGCAGGTCGTAAGGAGCTTGCTCGAAAGCCCTCTGCAGGTCATCGACACTGAGAAGCACCCAGGACGCGTCGTCGCCGTACTGGTCCTGCAACCGGTCGATGGCGGAGTACACGAACAGGGCCGTGCGCCCGTCGCGCATCTCGTGCATGCGTATGCGGATGGAGCCGTCCAGGTCGATGGTCGGTGCGTAGACCACCGGCGGCAAGGTGAGCTCGGCCATGAAGCGAGTTCTACCCGATCGACAGTGGTTGGAAACCTGGTGGGGCCGTCATCCGAGGGTGAGCTGGCGCGTCGCGCAGCCGAAGCAGTCACGCTCACCACGCCGTCGTGTAGGTGACGGTCACGTTGCCGCGTTGGCCGGCCCGGAGCAGCAGCTCGCCCGGATCTGCCGCGTTGAGGGCGGCTACGCTCGCCCGGATCTGCCGCGTTGAGGGCGGCTACGCTCGCCCG
>NZ_CANKYS010000040.1 GCF_947488025.1 uncultured Nocardioides sp.
GGATCGCGCTGAGGACCAAGTCACGCGGTGCTGAATCGCCCGACGTAGCGGCGCTGCCAGGGCGTCTCCACCGCTCGAGCGTCGTAGTGCTCTCGGACAAGGGCCACGGCCTCACCGGCGGGTACGCCATCCAGCACGGCGAGACAGGCGAGGGCGGTGCCCGTCCTGCCGCGCCCGCTGCCACAGGCGACTTCCACTCGTTCGTCCTCGGCTCGGCGCCATGCCTCGCTCAGCGCGTCTCGCGCGTCCACTTGGTCGGCGGGTAGCCGGAAGTCCGGCCAGCGAAGCCATCGCGTGTCCCAACGCATGCCGGCCGGTGGCTTGCCGAGCAAGTACAGTCCGAAGTCGGGACACGTCCCATCGGGCAGCGGTCGGCGCAGACCACGGCCCCGAACGAGGCGACCCGAGGGCAGGCGCAGCACCCCAGTCATCGTCGTGTCCCACGTACGTGTCATGGCCCCTCAGACTATGGCGATCAGTAGGTCAGCTGTCCCCGCAGACCATCC
>NZ_CANKYS010000041.1 GCF_947488025.1 uncultured Nocardioides sp.
CTAGGAGACTGCTGAACAAGGCGTCATCTGGGCGAGCGTGGCAGCGTGGGCTGGGGGCGGAATGATGCCAGGGGCGTCGAGCGGCGAGTTTGAGTCAGCACTTTGGGTGCGACGACGCGGTCGGTGCGACCTCTTGGAGCCAGGCGGTGGATGTCCGTGTGGGGCTTGAGTCCCCTTTCGGACCGCGTCAGGCCAGTTGCCAGGCCCCGTTGTCGTGGGTGAGCCCCAGCGTGAGGAGTCGGCGCAGGTTGAGCGCGGCAACGCGGTGGTGGAGCCAGTTGTTGTTCTTCTCGACCCCGCGGTAGGGCACGCGGCGAGCACCTCTGGTGAGCCAGGCGATGGTGCGTTCGACCATCGGCCGGTGCTGGCGGTAGACGGCTTGGAAGCTTTCCTCGCCAGCTCGCTTGCGGTGCTCGCGTTGGAGCTGATGATGCTCACCGAGCAGCACGGCTCGCCCGTCAGCGGCGGTGGTGCACTGC
>NZ_CANKYS010000042.1 GCF_947488025.1 uncultured Nocardioides sp.
GCCCCGACGACGCCGTCGACGATCTGGAAGCCCAACAGGCTGTAGGCCTGGCCCAGCATCGAGACGGTGTTCAGGTCATTCGCCATTGACAACTCCGGATCCGCAGAGTATTCAGGTTACCTGAATAGTTTCTAGCACACTCCGCTCGGAGCGCTGCCCTCTCGACAAGAGGAGCGTTCACCATGACGCCGATTGAAGCGGGCACGTTGCCTGCGACCACGGTTCCCGTCTGGGTGAGCCGCGCCGGTGCGGTGTGCTTGGCGGCGGGAGTCCTCGGAGCCGTCAGCGGCATCGTCTTAGCCTCGATCCACCGATGGGCTTGGGGTTGTGAGCGCGTCGTGAAGTGAGAATGCCCTTACGTGCTGGGAAA
>NZ_CANKYS010000043.1 GCF_947488025.1 uncultured Nocardioides sp.
GGGCCTCCAGCTCCGTCGACGGGCAGCCACAACGGCTGGTCGAAATGTCCTGAAGGATCACGTGCATAACAAGCATGAGAGTGCACCCCCGACTGGGTGCTGAGCTGCGCGTCGGACGCTCCCCCGCTGTCGCCCGCCGCTGCGCACGACACATCTGAACGGAGTGTCGAGCATCGCCTCAACCCTTGGGCTCGACCTGCACCCACCCCCCAGCGCGAGCGTTCCGGTTGCAGCGTTGGCCGAGCGCATTGAACCGCCCCGGCGAGTCCGGAGACTCCGTTCCTTGGGAAGGATGGAGTCATGTCAGGGAGTACGTCGAAGAGGTA
>NZ_CANKYS010000044.1 GCF_947488025.1 uncultured Nocardioides sp.
TTAAGCACGCCGCCAGCGTTCGTCCTGAGCCAGGATCAAACTCTCCATCGAAAAACATCAACCCCCACCACCCCAAAAGAGCAGCAGAAGCGACAATCAATAAGAGCCACATCCATGACTGAACAAAACTAGCGAAAGACACCCCAACCCAAAAAGAGCCAGGGCATCAGCCAGAATCATTGTCAAAGAAACCGCGACACCACACCCACCAACCCAAAGGCCGATGAGAAACATGATGTCAACGGGGCATAACAAACTAATTCGTCGACTAATCAAACACACTGTTGAGTTCTCAAGAATCAGAC
>NZ_CANKYS010000045.1 GCF_947488025.1 uncultured Nocardioides sp.
GTCGTGCAGGGTGTAGTCGAAGCCATCCATCTGCCACAGGTGGTTGGGCTGGACGGCCTCGAAGCGGTGCCGCGAGGAACGAGGTCGACGCTGCGGGACGCGCACCACCTGGCCCCGACGATCCAGGACCCGGTTAATCGTGGCCCGGCTCGGCACCGGCTCACCGGCCGGCCACCGCTCGAGATGCTCGCCGATCCAGAACGCGATCTGCTC